>NZ_LBGV01000001.1 GCF_001274635.1 Persicobacter sp. CCB-QB2
GCCGCCAAAGCAGCCAAAATGTTAGCAGTCGGAGTACCGGAAGAAAATATGAAAGGGAATCCTAAATTCCAGATCGCCGATGTTTTATTAAATTCTTTAGAAGATTTCAACGAAGAAGTGTTTAACACTTTAGCAAACCAACATTAAGCATGAAAAAGAGCCAAAAGCTAGTATTTGGAGGGTTGGCCGTGATGTTGATAGGAACGTATTTTATGGGGCCACAGGCGCCCAAGCCAGAGCTGGATCCGAAAATTACCAGCCTGCCGGCCATGACGCCGGGGCAGGTAGAAGCCAGTGTGCGCAAAGCGGAGGAGTCGGTGCCCAATATTCGCCCTAATAATGAGGCGGAAATTGTTTGGCCAATGACAGCCTGAAGCAAAAAAACACCCTGGGCGGTGGTGTATTTACACGGCTTTTCGGCCAGTCGCTACGAAGGGATGCCTACGCATCGGACTTCGCCAAACGTTACGGCCTGAACATGTATTTGGCACGATTGGATGCCATGGTTTGCAGTCCGAAAATCCGCTTTTAGAGATGTCTCCGGAAGGAATGGTGAATTCCGCTAAGCGCGCCATTTCCATCGGAAAGCAATTAGGCGAAAAGGTGTTGGTGATGTCTACTTCTACTGGCGGAACCCTAGGCCTGTATTTAGCGGCCAATAATCCGGAGATGATTGATGCTTTGGTTTGCTATTCCCTAATGTGGATATCGCAGATCCAACCTCCAAAATGCTGACTAAGCCTTGGGGCTGGAGATGGCCAAACTGGTGATGGGCTCGGATTTTCGTGATACCGGCGGTACGGAGGAGGAAGGGAAGTATTGGGATAATAAATATCGGGTGGAGGCTCTGGTAGCACTACGTTCCTTAATGGATGCGACCATGACCAAATCCACCTTTGAAGCCATTACCCAACCCACCTTTGTGGGCTACTATTATAAAGATAAAGATCATCAGGATGAGACCGTTTCGGTAGCTTCTATTTTAAAAATGTATGAAGAATTGGGAACGCCGGAGGGGAAAAAAGTGAAACAAGCCTTCCCCGAGGCAGGGGATCATGTGATTGGGACATACCTTCAGTAATGATATTCAAGGGGTCAAACAAGCGACATTCAGGTTTGCAGAGGAGGTACTGAATGAAACCGATAAGCGAACAAGCCAGTTAAACTTTTATGCTGAGCGCCGGGTCTGAAAAAGGTTCGGGTTTTTTTTATCCCGATTTAGCTATGCTTGAGCCGGGTAATTCATCCCTAAATCCTCGTTTAGCTTCAGGGCGGGAAAAATGACGAGATAGTTCCTTGTTTCGTTGTGGGGCCCCACGGCAAGCGGCGGGCTTTCGGCGGTCGCTTTTTTCGGAGGGAAGTACCGCTTATTATTCCAGAATTACTCGCCGAAAAAGAGCTCCACAAACGGCTGACGCCTCCGCCTCTATCCCTGCCCAAAGACTTTGTGCCTTGTCCTGAAAGCGGTGCGTCGGTTATTGCTGATGAATATCCAAAACAAGAAAAGCCAGCTCTTTCGAACTGGCTTTCGGTGATTCGGGGCTCGAACCCAGGACCCTCTCCTTAAAAGGGAGATGCTCTACCAACTGAGCTACCGAATCGGGCGTGTTAACGCGGATTTATTAGGTTGTGATTCGGCTGGGGCTCGAACCCAGGACCCTCTCCTTAAAAGGGAGATGCTCTACCAACTGAGCTACCGAATCGTTCGCTGATGCGAAGAGTATTTTTAGAAGTGATTCGGCTGGGGCTCGAACCCAGGACCCTCTCCTTAAAAGGGAGATGCTCTACCAACTGAGCTACCGAATCGTTCGCTGATGCGAAGAGTATTTTAGAAGTGATTCGGCTGGGGCTCGAACCCAGGACCCTCTCCTTAAAGGGAGATGCTCTACCAACTGAGCTACCGAATCGTTCGCTGATGCGAAGAGTATTTTTAGAAGTGATTCGGCTGGGGCTCGAACCCAGGACCCTCTCCTTAAAAGGGAGATGCTCTACCAACTGAGCTACCGAATCGTTCGCTAATGCGAAATTATTTTTAGAAGTGATTCGGCTGGGCTCGAACCAGGACCCTCTCCTTAAAAGGGAGATGCTCTACCAACTGAGCTACCGAATCGTTCGCTGATGCGAAGAGTATTTTTAGAAGTGATTCGGCTGGGGCTCGAACCCAGGACCCTCTCCTTAAAAGGGAGATGAACTGAGCTCGAATCGTTCGCTGATGCGAAATTATTTTGGAAGTGATTCGGCTGGGGCTCGAACCCAGGACCCTCTCCTTAAAAGGAGATGCTCTACCAACTGAGCTACCGAATCGTTCGCTAATGCGAAATTATTTTTAGAAGTGATTCGGCTGGGGCTCGCCCAGACCCTCTCCTTAAAAGGGAGATGCTCTACCAACTGAGCTACCGAATCCTTGCGAAGAGTATTTTAGAAGTGATTCGGCTGGGCTCGAACCAGGACCTCTCCTTAAAAGGGAGATGCTCTACCAACTGAGCTACCGAATCGTTCGCTGATGCGAAGAGTATTTTTAGAAGTGATTCGGCTGGGGCTCGAACCCAGGACCCTCTCCTTAAAAGGAGATGCTCTACCAACTGAGTACCGAATCAATTTATGTCTGAATTGACTATATTAAGGAAGAAAAAGTTATGCCATTTTTTCTTAACAGATCATATTTTTTGTGATTCGGCTGGGGCTCGAACCAGGACCTCTCCTTAAAAGGGAGATGCTCTACCAACTGAGCTACGAATCGTGGAATAAAACGGTCAATAAAAAATCGAGGTGAACTTCGGATTTAAGGAGCAAACCTGCATATTTGAAGCAGTGTTTGTTTTTCGATTCGTTCTTTCCGTAATTGGACTGCAAATGTAGTAGGTTATGTTTTAATCACAAAGTTGGTGAAGAAAATTATCTTGTTTTTTGGCGTTTTTTATGCCTGTCGGTGCAATCTTTTGGTTCCCAATCAGCTAGCGAGCGATTGAATTTAGGGGACAGTTTGTTTAGTGAGAAGCGATATTCAGAAGCTTTGAACAATATCAAGAAATTCTTATTGATCAACAGCAGGTCAGTGAAGTGATGCTGTTGAAATGCTTACATCCGGGAGGGAGTGAAGGATTGGGCAGTACAATGTACTACCTGAATTTGTATTATAACCGTACCCTGGATAAATCGGTCCTCAAAAAATGGGCGAAATAGCCAAGAAGGAGGGACTACAAGGCTATGATTATAATGATCAGGTCTTTTTTTCTAATTTGTACCAGAAAAATTATAATTTGGTCAATGTAGTTATCCTGTTCATTATTGGAGGATTTTGGTAGGGTTTTGTTTTACAAAGATCGAAGCCCCGGGGTAAATGGACTTTCGCGGCTTTACTGGCTTTTTTCTTAATGCTTTGGGCCTGGAGGTGAATATTTCTGCCGGGAAGGCAAGCAAGCCATTACGTCTTTTTCGAAAGTATGTTAATGGATCAGCCTTCAGCAGGTGGGATTTGGTGGAAACTATTCTGCGGGCTACCGATTGGATGTATTGGGAAAGAGGATGTTTGGTTGAAAGTCGCCTGGAATGGGGAGGTTTTGTTTCTGAAAGAGACCAACGCTAGGCTTTTGTAAGTAAATGTTTTTTGACACCATTTAAACCAATAAATATGAAAAAGGGAATTTTGCTCAGCATAGCTTTGTGTCTTTTTGCACTAGTATCCTTTGCGCAGAAATTTAAGGTAGATCCGCGCACTGAGCTATTGGCGAAAAAGAAATGGAAAATTGTTCGGGTAGATGGAAGATACGATGATCGCTTCCAGATGGGCGAGACCCTGGATTTCCATCGTGATGGCCGATTCTATTTTGAGGGGACCAAAAACCCATATGCGCATGGGAACTGGGTAATGGATGGAAAATATTTAATTCTGCAATACAAAGATCAGGAAGATCACGCTACCATCTCTGAGCGCATGCAGATCAAAAAGTTAAAAGATGATCAATTGGTGCTCAAAACCTTTAAGGTGAAGTCCAAGGATGGCAAAAGCATACGCTTTATCTGAGGTAAGCGAAAAAATAATATATAGCAATCAGAGGAGGCCCGGGCAATTTGTTCGGTTTTTTTATGCATTTTTCAGAGGAAAGGCACCGCTTTATTTTCTCTGTTATGCAAAAAGCCGGAGAATAATTCTCCGGGCTTATAGAGCGTGTTTAAAAGCGCACCATCCGGCTGCAAATTCTATTTATTGGAAGTGATTTTGGATAATTTCTCAACAATAGCGATGCTATTCTCTCAAAATAATCGGGTATCGCTTCTACAATACTTCAAATTTTCGCTTCGAATTTTGGCTTTTGAACACGCTCTTAGTTATTAGTATTGGGCTTGTTTTAAGCTTCTACTTCCTCCGCATAGTCACTAACCGGAATACAAGAACACATCAGGTTACGGTCTCCGAAGGCATTGTCAATACGACGAACAGAAGGCCATATTTTAGCGGCCTTCACATAATCTAATGGGAAGCCTGCTTTCTCACGGCTGTAGGGTAGCTCCCACTGATCAGCAGCCACCATCGCTTGCGTGTGTGGCGCATTTTTCAGGACATTATTCTCCTTATCGCGATGCCGTCTTCCACTTCTTTAACTTCCGCGCGAATGCCGATCAAAGCTTCGCAGAATCGATCCAATTCTTCCAGTGATTCTGATTCCGTTGGCTCGATCATTAAAGTTCCGGCTACCGGGAAAGAAACGGTCGGAGCATGGAAGCCATAGTCCATCAGGCGCTTGGCAATATCTTCCACCTCAATGCCCAGCGGCTTAAACTGACGGCAATCCACAATCAATTCGTGTGCATTACGACCATTGGCGCCTACATACAACACCGGATAGTGGTCTTTCAAACGGGCCTGAATGTAGTTCGCATTCAAAATGGCCAGTTTAGTGGCATTGGTTAAGCCCTCAGCGCCATCATGGCGATGTAAGCATAGGAGATCGCCAATACTCCTGCAGAGCCCCATGGAGCGGAAGAAATTGCGGTAATGGCTTTCTCTCCACCAGCTTCAGCCACTAATGGGTTTCCAGGAAGGAAAGGAACCAAATGTGCTGCCACGCAGATCGGGCCGATACCCGGGCCACCACCACCATGCGGAATAGCAAAAGTTTTATGCAGGTTCAGGTGGCAAACGTCCGCGCCAATATTAGCGGGAGAAGTGAGTCCTACCTGCGCATTCATGTTGGCGCCATCCATATAAACCTGACCGCCATTTTCATGAATAATATTACAAATCTCAATGATGGATTCCTCATACACGCCATGTGTGGAGGGATAAGTAATCATCAAAGAAGAAAGATCGTCTTTATGTGCTCTGCTTTCTCGCGTAGGTCAGCCACATCAATGTTTCCAGCCTCATCGCAAGCGACTAATACGATCTTCATTCCCGCCAATGCTGCAGAAGCCGGATTGGTTCCGTGAGCAGAAGTCGGGATGATACAGATGTTACGGTGGCCCTCGCCACGATCCTCATGGTAGGCTTTGATGACCATCAGTCCGGCGAATTCCCCCTGTGCACCTGAATTTGGCTGAAGGAAGTACCGGCGAACCCGGTGATTTCATTCAGCCAGGCTTCCAGATTTCGGAAAATCTCGAAATATCCCGCTGTCTGTGACGCAGGAGCGAAGGGGTGGATGGCTGCCAGTTCCGGCCAGGTGATCGGTGCCATCTCTGCAGTGGCATTTAATTTCATCGTACAAGAGCCTAAGGAGATCATGGAGTGTACCAAGGAGATGTCCTTATTCTCCAGGCGCTTCATATAACGCAACATCTCATGCTCCGAGCGGTAATCGTGGAATACCGGATGCGTCATGTATTCACTGCTACGTTGCAAGTGTGCCGGCCACTGCATTTCCAAAGCTTCTGCGGCTGCCTGAAGATCGAAAGCATTGGCGTCAGCGTTTTTCGCAGCAGCAAAGATTTCGATCACCTCCAACAGGTTTTCCATCTCGGTGGTTTGGTTCAGGGCCACACCCACGGAATCAGTGGTGTATCTAAAGTTGATGCCTTTTGCTTCCGCTGCTTCACGAATTTGTGAAATTTCTGCCGGGGAAGCAGCAACTTTCAATGTATCGAAATAATTTTCATTCAATTGCTGGTAACCGAATGCCTTTACTGCCTGCTCCAATAACTGGGTATGTCCGTGGATATTGGTGGCAATGGTTTTGATGCCTTCCGGTCCGTGGTAGACGCCATACATACCGGCGATGACAGCCAATAATACCTGAGCGGTACAAATGTTGGACGTCGCACGCTCCCGCTTAATGTGTTGCTCCCGCGTCTGCAAAGCCATACGGTAAGCCTTATTGCCATCACGATCCTGAGAAACCCCAATGATACGGCCCGGAATCTGACGCTTAAAGGCATCCTTGGTAGCGAAGAAAGCGGCATGTGGGCCTCCAAATCCTAGCGGAACACCGAATCGCTGGCTGGTTCCTACCACTACATCGGCTCCCCATTCACCAGGAGGAGTTAATAAGGTCATGGCCAAAAGGTCTACTGCTACCGCTACAAACTGACCGTTTTCTTTGGCCGCTTTTGCTACAGCAGGGTAGTCATTGATATTGCCTTCCTGATTAGGGTATTGGAGTAAAATCCCGAAGAAAGTTTCATCCTTAGCATCGTATTTAGCCACATCATCCACTACTAATTCAATGCCGATTGGGTTGGATCGGGTTTTTAGAATGGACAGGGTCTGTGGTAAGACGTGCTGATCTACAAAGAACTTAGTTGCTATCTTCTTTTGCTTGCCTTTGCGGGAAGCAAATAGCATGGACATGGCTTCTGCAGCGGCGGTACCCTCATCAAGCAAAGAAGCGTTGGCTAATTCCATACCGGTAAGGTCAGTGACCATGGTTTGGAAATTAATCAACGCTTCTAATCTTCCTTGTGCAATTTCTGCCTGATAAGGCGTGTAGGCAGTGTACCAGCCTGGATTCTCCAGTATATTTCGCTGAATAACGCCCGGCGTGATGGTGTTATGGTAGCCCAAACCAATATAGGAGCGGTATACCTTATTTTTTTCCGCTATCGCTTTAAACGACTTTAAAAAGCCGTGCTCAGTCTGAGCAGCAGGAAGGTCCAGTGGATTCTTCAGGCGAATCGCCGCAGGAATGGTCTCGTCAATCAACTGCTCGATATTCTCCACCCCAATACGGTCCAGCATCTTTTTGGTCCGGATTTCTCTTGAGCCATTGTGGCGACGCTCAAAGCGATCAGCTTCGGTTAGTCGAATCTTCGTCATTTTTGTTCTACGAATAAGTGATTTAAAATGAGCTAAAAAAATAAAGCACCCCGGTTTCCAATTGCCAGTAGGGTGCAGCTTTAATGGTTTTTTTGGATTACCGAAAGGTAAACCCCATGTGCAAGCAAAAATAATTAATTTTAAGAAGGAAAGGTTTAAATAAAACACAAAAATGTGCTCTACGTCATAATTTTTCCTGATGTGCTAATAGAATGGACTTAAAATCGTCCTGCTTTCAAAATAAATCGACTTTTGCTGTCAAAAATGAAAAAGGCCCGAGCGTTTGCTCAGGCCTAAACAGTTTAATTTAAAACGATTAGATTTACCAGCCTAGGGCATAGTATACCGGGTCGCCATCTTCATATTGACCGGTGATCAGGATGCCCCGGATTTAGAAGATAATACCCTGGAAAGTTCTTCCGTATTCCGGACCGGGCGCTTATCTACCTGTGTAATCACAAAGCCTTCTTTAATGCCTGCATTTTTAAATTTACCGGATTTAAGGCTCACGATCTTGGCGCCGCCTTCCACATTCAGCGCTTCCAGTTCTTTAGGATTCAGGTTAGCGAAAGTAGCTCCTTCAATAGCGGTGGATCCTGCGTATTTCACCACGGAGGTTTCTCCCATCATATTTTTCAGGGTTACCGTAGTGGATTTTTCTGATTTACCACGTTTAAATACTACTTTGACCTTATCACCAGGGCGATGACGGGCAATAGACTCCTGCAGGTCGGCTACATTATTGGTCTTGGAATCATCAATTTTTAAAATCACATCGCCTTTTTCCAATCCGCCATCCTTAGCTGCGGAATTTTCATTAACCTCTGCAACAAAAACACCCTGAACTTCATCCAATCCCTCTTCCTTGGCCAATTCAGCATCCACAGGACGAATCTGAACCCCCAATAGGGCGCGTTGTACAATTCCAAACTCTTTAAGGTCTGCCGTAACTTTTTCCACTATAGAAGCCGGTACTGCAAAAGAATATCCCGCATAAGAGCCGTAGGGAAGCAATGGCCGTATTTACTCCGATTAATTCTCCTTTTAAATTCACCAGAGCGCCACCGGAATTACCAGGATTCACTGCGGCATCGGTCTGAATGAAAGACTCAATACCATACTGACTGCGGGAAATGTTGATGTTACGTCCTTTGGCAGAAACAATCCCGGCTGTTACCGTAGAGTTCAATTCAAAAGGATTCCCTACAGCCAATACCCATTCTCCAACTTTAATGTTATCGGAATCACCCATTCTGACAAAGGGTAAGTTGCTTTCATCAATTTTAAGTACCGCTAAATCAGTAGTAGGATCCGTACCAATGACTTTCGCATCAAAGCTTCGGTTATCATTCAGGACCACCTTTACCTCTGAAGCGTTGTCAATCACGTGATTGTTGGTGACGATATAACCATCATCTGAGATAATTACCCCCGATCCTGAGGCTTGCCCCTGACGGGGAGATTGTTGCCTTGGTTCAAAACCGAACTCTCTGAGCCAGTCTTCCATGGGGCTCCTTCTTCCACCATAACCTGAAGTATTTTGAGTGATGGTGGATTTAATGTGCACTACACAAGGGGTGGTGGCTTCTGCGGCAGCAACAAAATTTAGCCCTGCCGGAACTTCCATATCCGTTTCTGCCAGAAAATTGGTCAACTTAACGTGATGCTCTTTGGCGGTTTCACTATTGGAAGCAGGTGTCGCGTTTTGCTGAGGGGACACCAAATGGAATCCGCCCACTGCGATGACTCCTCCCAAAAGAGAGGCTGCAAAAAGTGCTAAAAATAATTTGCGGTTACTCATGGTGAATATTTTTAAATTGCTAATGCTATTTTTGATTAAATTTCGTCAAAACTTACGCCATTATTCAGAAAAGGGTTAAAACCTTAACATATTTTAACAGGAAGGTGGCCATAATCTACAAATATTGTTTAGTAGAATCTTAGCAATGTAATATTTGGCACAGCTTAATGTCGAATTGTCATTGGTATACTGCCATTTTAAACTTCTTGTGCATTATTTTGTCAGACCGGTGTCCTTGAAAAATTCCTTTACCCAAATCAGGCGGCTGAAAAAAAAATCAGACCGAATAAAATTGAAAATGAAGCTATTGCCTTAGTGGGGGACTTTTTGAGAAAAAAATTGTTTGCCCATGCTTGCATAATTAAAGGTGATCATGCACCTTTGCATTCCGTTAAGACAAGGCGCCGATAAGGCAGCAGGAAAACGGAATATAAATTCCCGAGTAGCTCAGTTGGTTAGAGCATCTGACTGTTAATCAGAGGGTCGTTGGTTCGAGCCCAACCTCGGAGCAAAATTTGCCAAAAGTGGTAGATTAAAGAAAATATTTGGTTTAATCCCGAGTAGCTCAGTTGGTTAGAGCATCTGACTGTTAATCAGAGGGTCGTTGGTTCGAGCCCAACCTCGGAGCAAAGATTTGCCAAAAGTGGTAGATTGAAAAAATATTGGTTTATTCCCGAGTAGCTCAGTTGGTTAGAGCATCTGACTGTTAATCAGAGGGTCGTTGGTTCGAGCCCAACCTCGGGAGCAATATTTGCCAAATTGGTAGATTGAAAAAAATATTGGTTTATTCCCGAGTAGCTCAGTTGGTTAGAGCATCTGACTGTTAATCAGAGGGTCGTTGGTTCGAGCCCAACCTCGGGAGCAAAGATTTGCCAAAAGTGGTAGATTGAAAAAATATTGGTTTATTCCCGAGTAGCTCAGTTGGTTAGAGCATCTGACTGTTAATCAGAGGGTCGTTGGTTCGAGCCCAACCTCGGGAGCAATATTTGCCAAAAATGGTAGATTGAAAAATATTTGGTTTATTCCCGAGTAGCTCAGTTGGTTAGAGCATCTGACTGTTAATCAGAGGGTCGTTGGTTCGAGCCCAACCTCGGAGCAAAATTTTGCCAATAGGTGAATTTTATTTGATAAACTGAATCCCGAGTAGCTCAGTTGGTTAGAGCATCTGACTGTTAATCAGAGGGTCGTTGGTTCGAGCCCAACCTCGGGAGCAAAAAAGCCGGTCTGTTTCAGATCGGCTTTTTTTGTGTTTATTATTTTATAGAAATTTCCTGTAGTAAGGCCAGCACTTTCTGCTGCAGGGCCAGGGAGGAGTTTTTGAGGTGGAGAAGGAATTCATCCTGCGCCAGCATTCCCCCGTCTACCAAATCCGTCACGGACTTAATTCCCAAATAGGGGACTTGCATCAGTTCGGCTACATAGGCTATTCCTGCAGCTTCCATTTCCTTGACTACCCGCTCCTCCTGATCCAGGATTTGGTAATCCGTATCACACATATCCAAAGAATTTCCGGAGGAAATGGTCGCAAATTCCATTTCCAGCTTTTGGGCCAGGGCCTGATCTGTAAAAACAGGATAATCTCCCACACCATATTCCCTGAAGCCCGGAATGCTGATGCGACGGTCATGGTGAATGACTTTATTGCCCCAGTATACTTTAGCGATTTCCGCTCCTTTACTTTTAAAGGCTCCGCAAGTCCCTGCATTGAGGATGAGGTCAGGTTGCCAGGCCTGAATGGCGGCAAAAGTGGCTAAAGTGGCGGGCTGCGTGCCGATGCTGTCCACCTGAAAGCGCGGATCCACCCCATTAACCAGCAAGAGGAGCTCTGTCTGGCCGATTTTTCCTTTATAACTGTCCATGGGCAGGGAAGGGTGGAGCTTGTCCATTTCCTCCAGTTCCAGGGCATCCCGAATAGGATCTGCCTCAGAATGCATGGCCATGATTAAAACGATTTTCTTAAATGTCATGCTTGTTAATTTTTTGCAAACTAATAAGCAGGGAGGACAATCAATACCCACAGACGGTAAAATCCGGCAAAGTAGGATTGGCTGGTTCTATTTCCCCCTCCACTGGGGCTTTCTTTTTTCTCTAAAAGCAGCAAGGCCTTCTTTGGCATCCTCAGTAGCCAATAGCTTTTGGAGCTGGTCGTGCAAATATTCGTGCTGTTCGGAACTATTGATGTCTTGCATTTTACCATAGGCGGCTAATCCTTTTCTTACAGCCGAGGGGGATACCTGTTTGATCTGGTCAATCAGCTTTTCCTTTACCGATTCCAGGTCTTCAGGCGCCAGCACATAGGTGATCAGGCCCCAGCGCTCCGCTTCCTGAGCGGAGATGACCTCCGCTCGCATGCACCAGTCAAGTAAAGTGCGTTTGGGGATAATAGGCGCTAAAGAAGCCATGACCTGCATGGGCCAGATACCTCTTTTGGCTTCCGGCAGGCTGAGCTCCACATTTTCCAAACAAAGCACATGGGAACAGCCCGCCAGGATTAAAAAGGCTCCGGCATACACATTCCCTTCCACAATGGCGATACAGGGTTTATACAACTGCTGAAAGGCATCGCCCAATTTTACCGGGCTTTGGGGCTCCGGAATGGTGGAGCCCTTATCCTCCACGGGAAGGCCGGCAAAGGCTTTTAGGTCAGCGCCGGCAGAGAAAACATCTCCACGGGATTGAATGACCACCCCCCAGATGTCCCCATTGAAATGCGCATGATTTAATAGCATGGCGATTTCGTTCATCATCTGTGGCGGCATGGCATTTTTTTTCTCCGGCCGGTTCAGGGTGATATACAGGAAGTGATCGTCCACCTCCCATAAAAGAAAACCAAAATTATAATCTTGGGGATTTTTCGATTCCGATTCTGAATAAGCGTGCATGCCTTTATTTTAAAGTCAATAATACTTTATCGGATTCCACCATGCCATTTTCCTCCACGAAAACCTCATCAATGACCCCTTCTGAGTGGGCAAAAATAGTGTTTTCCATTTTCATGGAGCTCAGCACGACCAGGGGATCTCCGGCTTTTATCGAGTCTCCCTGCTGGACCATCACTTTCACGATCTGGCCGGGCATAGGAGCGGTGTAGTCATCTTTTCCACTGTTGGATTCCGAAGAGGGGTACCTTGGTACGGTATTGATTTTGATGGCCCCAAATGAAGGACTATGCAAAAAGTAAGCATTTCCTTCGGTGAAAATGCGCCACTTTCTTCTTAAGCCATTAATCTGGATAATCCATCTATCCTCTTCCTTTTCGATAATCTCTGTGGTAAATATTTTTTTCCCTAACAAGCATTCCAGCGTATTCGCTTCTATCCGCTTATATTCCATGGGGTAGACTTCCTGATCAATTTTATAAGAGATTTTCTGGAGCATGGAAAGATTGTTTCTCCAGCCGCTGGGCACATGGCGGAAGTAAGGTTGTTTTTTGCTTCTTTCCTGCCATTCATAAATCAAAGTGACGCACAGGGCTTCTTCCAGAAATCGTGGATCAGTGGGGGTTTTGATAGGATGTTTCACCAAAAAGGAGGTATCAAAATCGCCTTTTTGGAATACCTCATGCTTCATGATGGCATTCAGGAAGGCAATATTATTGGTGACACCCACCAGAGAAGTGTTTTCCAAAGCGTAAGACATTAAGCGCATACTTTCCTGTCGATCTTTCCCATGGGTGATGACCTTGGCGATCATCGGATCGTAGAAAATGCCCACCTCTGAACCGGTTTCAATGCCTGCATCTATCCGAATGTTAGGGTGGTCAGGGCAATGGAAATCCAGTATTTTTCCGGTTTGCGGGAAGAAATCTTTGGCCGGATCTTCCGCATAAAGGCGGACTTCCAGGGCATGGCCTTTTTGCTGGATGTCTTCCTGTTCCAGTGGCAAAGCAAGGCCCTGGGCTACCAGAATTTGCCATTCTACCAGGTCCAGCCCTGTGATTAATTCAGTCACCGGGTGCTCTACCTGTAATCTGGTGTTGACTTCCAGGAAATAGAAAGACTGATCCGGAGCGAAGAGGAACTCCACCGTACCGGCATTATCATAGTTCAGCGCCTTGGCAGCGGCTACGGCGGCATGAGCCATTCTCCCCCGAGTGACAGGATCCAGGGCAGGCGATGGGCTTTCTTCCACTATTTTTTGATGACGGCGCTGAATGGTACAATCCCTTTCGAAAAGGTGAAGGGCATTCCCATGCTGGTCACCGAAAATTTGAAATTCGATGTGCCGGGAAGAAGTGAAGTATTTTTCCAGCAACATACTATCATTTCCAAAGGCAGCCTTGGCTTCCCGCTTGGCGGCCTCCAGCGCTGAAGGAAATTCTTTGGCCTCATTCACCACACGCATTCCTTTTCCGCCACCACCTGCAGTGGCTTTAAGTAGTACCGGATAGCCAATTTTTTCTGCTTCAGCACTTAGGGTTTTAATGGACTGGTCATCGCCATCATATCCGGGAATAACGGGAACCTCATGTTTGGCCATGAGTTGTTTAGCCGTTTTTTTATCTCCCATCAGGCGAATAGCTTCCGCATGCGGGCCAATAAAGTTGATGCCGGCAGCTGCACATTTTTGCGCAAAATCGGTATTCTCTGAAAGAAAGCCAAAGCCGGGATGGATGGCATCCGCTCCGGCGTTTTTTGCGGCTTCAATGATTAAATCCTGTTTTAGATAGGATTCATCCGGACGATTGCCTCCAAGTGCTATGGCCTCATCGGCTTCTTTGACAAAAGCTTCTCGACGGTCGGCATCAGAAAAAATGGCCACGGTTTTTATACCCAGCTTATGACAGGTACGGATGATGCGTCTGGCAATCTCCCCGCGGTTGGCGATTAGAATCTTATAAATAGGTTTCGGGTTCATAGTTTGATTGTTGTTACAATAAAATACAAAAATCCATGAGAAAAATGGCTTTTTGCCTCATCGTAAATTTCTATGCGGTGACGTTTCCTTTGCGGGATTCCACAAATTGTTTTTCGTGTTTGATACGGTCTATTTCAAATTTGCTGATAATTTCATACATGATTTCCGAGGAGCCGGCTCCGATTGAAAATAAGCGAGTGTCGCGCCATGCCCGGGCAATACCATAGGTTTCCACATACCCATTACCTCCATGGACCTGTATGGCCTGATTAATGATTTTCATGGATTCCTCCGCGGTAAATACCTTGGACATGGTGATCAGCTCAGTGGCTTTCGGGCCGATTTCAATGAAGGATTCAATGGCCGAACGCGCCATGGCGCGGCAGGCTTCCAGCTGAGTGGCCATATGGGCAATTTTATGGCGAATGACCTGCAGTTCTCCCAGAGTCCCGCCAAAGGCTTTGCGTTCCCGAACATATTGTAGGGCCTGATCATAGGCGTACTGGGCAGAGTAGGTGGCCATTACGGACATCAGCAAGCGCTCCTCCTGAATATTATTCATCAGATAATAAAAACCTTTATGGGCTTCTCCCAGGACATTAGCTTTTGGCACTTTTACATTGTCGAAAAAAACCTGCGCCGTGTCGGAGGTATGCCAGCCCAGCTTTTTATCAATCGGGCTGGTGGATACACCTTCCCACTGATTTTCTACCAATAGTAAAGTCATCCGATGGCCTTCCCCGGTACGGGTGACCACCACCATAAAATCGCCAATATTAGCATTGGTGATGAAAGTCTTTGCCCCATTTAAAAGGAAGTAATCTCCCTTGTCCTCTCCATGTGTTTTGATGCCTTTCACATCAGAGCCAGCCTCCGGTTCGGTAATGGCCAAGGAGGCAATTTGATCCCCCATCAGTGCCGGCCGCAGGTATTTTTCTTGTTGCTCTGTAGTCCCGATAGCATTAAGTAGGGGTAGCGGAAGGAAGGAGTGGGCATAATACGAGCCGGTAAAGCCTCCGATGTTGGCATAGGAAAGCTCGGCCATGATAATGACGGAGGCCCAAAAGTCCATGCCACTGCCTCCGACCTCTTCCGGGAAATTGGCGCCAATAAATCCCTGCTCTCCCATGAGTTTGAAAAGGTGTTTGGGGCATTCCTCCTTATCTTCCCATTCCTGCACGTTGGGGGTGATTTCTTTGGCAATGAATTGGCGGAGGGCATCCCTCAATAATTGCTGTTCTTCATTAAAATTTTTCATATGGATCGTTGTTTGTTGTTGCTTGGTATTACATGCGGAATACGCCGAAATTCCGACTGCTGTCAATTTGTTGGAGATGAATCACCTCCAGGCAAATGCTCAGGTAAGTGCGCGTATCCGAAGGCCTGATGACACCATCATCCCATAAATGCCCGCTGGAATAATAGGGCGTGGATTTGTAGTCAATGTCTTCGATCAATGCTTTTTTATCGGCTGCCAGCTGTTCCTCATCCACTGTTTTGCCTCCTGCCCGGCGAATGATGTCCATCACACCGGCCAGCTGTTCTCCTCCCATTACGGAAATTTTCGCATTGGGCCAGGTGAATAAAAATCGGGGCTTGTACATGCGTCCCATCATGGCATAATTCCCGGCACCGTAGGAGGCGCCTGTCATTATGGTGATGGCAGGTACTTCGGAATTCGCAACGGCATTGATGAGCTTGGCACCATGTTTTATGATGCCTTCCTGCTCATATTTCTTCCCTACCATAAAGCCGGTAATATTTTGGAAGAAAATCAAAGGAATCCGATGCATATTGCAGAGCTGAATGAAGTGCGCTCCCTTATTGGCTGCATCGCTGAACAAGACCCCGTTATTCGCTATTATGCCCACCTTAAAGCCATTGATATGGGCATAACCGGTAACGAGTGTGCTTCCAAAGTCAGGCTTGAATTCACTAAAGGCAGAGTCATCCACCACGCGGGCAATGATTTCTCTGGCATCAAAGGGCTGTTTGATATCCGGCGGAACAATCCCATGGATTTCTTCCGGATCATGTTGTGGAGGTTTGACTTCCCGATCTGCCGCCTGTGGGCTTTCCGGTTGATAAAACTCCATGATTTCTCTTGCTTTTCGAATACCGTCCAACTCATCTTCGGCCAGGTAGTCGGATACACCGGAGGTTTTCGAATGCATATGCGCACCTCCGAGCTCTTCCGCTTTAGCATCTTCATTGGTGGCCATTTTGACCAGTGGAGGACCGGCCAAAAATACCTGCGCGCGGTCTTTGACAAAAATCGCATAGTCGGACATACCGGGAATGTAGGCACCACCAGCCGTACTGCTGCCAAAGACGATGGATATGGTGGGGACTCCCAGCTTGGATCGGCGGGTTATCTCCCGAAACATGGTGCCAGCATTATTGAAAATATTTTCCTGTTCGGGTAAATTCACCCCGGCAGATTCTACCAAATTAATTACTGGTAAATGATTCTCCCAGGCAATTTCGGCAATACGTTGGTGTTTTTGGACTGTGGCATGGTCTATGGCACCACCTTTCTTGGTTCCGATATTGGAAGCGATGAGGCAAATTTTCCCGCTGACCAATCCGATACCAGCCACCAAAGTACCGCAGGGACCGAATCCATCGCGCCCAATTCCCGCCAGGGGTAAAAGCTCTAAAAAGGGGGAATCCCGGTCCAAAAGCAATTCAATTCTTTCACGGGAAAGGAATTTATCCTTTTCGCGTGCTTTTTGAATGTGTTTTTCAGGCCCTTCGAAACGAGCCTCAGCCAAGTGTTTTTCCAATTGCTCCAGGAGGGATGCCATATGCTCCTGGTTAGATTGAAACTGGGCAGATGATTTAATGATATAAGAGTCTATTGTTTGCATTCAGGTTTATGTTGATTTTGGGTGTGTCGGAATTATGGGAAGTTTCCCCGTTCAGAACAGTTTTAGTAGGTCCTTGTTAGGGGGCGTCTTTTATTCCTTATACAGAATATACGAAAAATCAACGACTGGTTGACTGTGAATTTGAATAGCAATATAAATTTATCAACAGTCGTGATTTCTCGTGGAATGGTAAGTAGGTGTAGGTCAGGTGTTTGTTGTTTTTGTTCTAAAGGATGTAGGCTTTTAGTGTAAGTTTTATGACTAAATAGTTTAAATACCCTGTAATTGAAGATTGTTTTGATAAGCCACAGTCTGGAGTTTCCGCGTAAAATGGGCAGTAAGCAACCAGGTAGCCCACGTAAACTTAGTCGTGGAGACATTTTATATACGGAAGCATTTAAGCAGCATTATTCATCTTAATAATTGATGTTTCGGTGAAATTAACTCACGGTTAGTTTGTTGCGATTGGGTTTGGGTTTTTTAATGACCTCAATTTGGGCAAGCTTGCTTTCTCCTCATTCATCTGCTTCAAAGCAAAAAATTCAAAAGAGGAAAAATTCCTTCAATTTTTCCGCCCGATAGCTAAAGGGGGATTTAAGGATAAATAATCCGGGATTATAATCTGTGATAACCTGAGTGATGCATGATTCCAGGTCTTTCAAAATTGCTACTGTTTTTTTGATAGAAATCCCGGGAAATTTTGAGGAGGAATGAGGTGGGGGGGGATGTGAGGCTGAAATTGGAGGTTATAGCGAGGCCAAAAAAATCCCGGAGACTAATATATTTCCGGGATTTTTTAAATGGTTTTTACTTTTTAGGCTCTGCCACTTTCGGAAATTAATTGTCTGATCTCTTCATTAAATTCTTCCTCCTCTATCAGATCTTCTATGTTCATATGGAAACGGTATCTCCAGTAGTGATTAGGATTAGCCGGAACATTGATCTGCTCCGCCTGAGCATCTTCACGACGAAGTCTTTCATCAATGGCTACCAGATCCTGTATTGGGAAAATGGCCCACATGGCCGGTGACCATAGGTGCTGATTGACCATCTCCCGGGCAATCCATGGTTCACAATAGAAAGGAGAACCTCCCCAATGTCCCAGAATTTGGTTATAAAACTCCTGAGTCTGGTGCGAATCTTCTTCCCACCAACCCCGAATGGTGGACATATCATGGCAAGAAGGGGTCACCACCGACATATAAGGCGCATCTGCCGGATGGCCGAATTTGACTTTTGGATTTTTGGGCATTCTTTGAATTTCCAGTGATAAAATTCCCAAATCATCCATCACCGGCGGAACACAATCCGGCACCATGCCCAGGTCTTCTCCACAAATTAACATATTAGTGGCTTCTTTCAGTGCAGGTAATTTGATCATGGCCTGCTCCCTCCAATACCATTCCTGTCGGTGGTAGTAGAAGTCGATGTAAAGTTCATCCAGTTTTGCTTTGGTATAATCATCCAAATCCTGGAAAGAACGGGTGAAATGCATGGATATGCGAGGGCTGTAGCCCTGTCCGTTGGGTAATTCAATGAATAGCACTTCGGCAATTAACCCAAATAAGCCTTCTTTCAGTTTTTCTCTTTGGGCTTTTTCTCCCATACTCATGGTGGGGTCCGTCGCTAAAGCAGTTTCTACCTTACGTTGGGTATCAAACTCAGGCTTCATTCTGAAAAATCCCGGATGATATTCCTCCAGATAGGTTTCTTTGACCATGGCGGTATTTTCTCCGAACCTTTCGAATAGGAAATGTTCCCGAATATAGGGCTTTACAAACCGTTCGTAGTCGAAATGAATTCCCCGGTGTTGTATCTCATTCGCCGTTACTGCCAGACATGGATTGAAGTAACCCAGAATGCCCTGTACATTATCCCATGGAATCTCCCAGATCCGGAAAAAACCAAGGATGTGGTCAATGCGGAAAGCATCAAAATACTTACTCATATTGGTCATCCGGCTTTTCCACCAGGCATAGCCATCTTTGGCCATTTCCTCCCAATTATAAGTTGGGAATCCCCAGTTTTGGCCATTAACCGCAAAGCCATCCGGCGGCGCACCGGCCTGGCAGTCCATATTGTATAGTCTTGGTTCCATCCAGGCATCTACCGAATAACGATAAATCCCAATTGGAATATCTCCCTTTAAAACAATTCCCTTGGATCTGGCATAATCAGCAGCTTCCAGCAACTGCTTGTGCAGATGGTACTGGCTGTAAAAATGAACGGCTATATCATCGAACTGATCTGAGCCAGGCTTGCAAAGCGCTTCGATTTTTTTCTGATCGTAATCCGCATAGGCCCCCCACTCTTTGAAGTCCGGTGTTCCGTAAAGATCACGCAAATAGGAGAAGGCGGCATAGGGCTTCAACCAGTGGCCATTCTCTTTCATAAAAGCAGTCGCTTCCTTGTCTGCGAAGAATTTCTCTTTGGTTTCATCGTAGATCATTTTGATATAGCGTCTTTTAATACGCATTACCCCATCGTAATCTACTGTGTCCAGTTTATTGAGATTTTCCCGTACTTCAGAAATAATCCCCTGGGTGGTTTTAGAGGCTAATTTTCCTAAAGCCTCCATGTTGAGGTACATGGGGTGCAGGGCAAATACCGAAATGGCGGAATAGGGATAAGAGTCCATCCAGGTATGTTCCGCAACGGTATCATTGATTGGTAATATCTGGATTAACTTCAGCCCTACTTTTTCCGACCAGTCTGCTAGAACTTTAAGATCCAGAAATTCTCCAACTCCCATGCCCTGGCGGGTGCGCAAAGAAAACACGGGAATGGCGACTCCCGCCCCTCTCCAGGGTCCCATCGGATAACTGAATTCTTCATCGGAGATGATGTGAACGCTGTTTTCTTCACTAACTTCCGCAAAAAGCACACGGTTGAACTCCCGTTGTTCCCAGGCTGTGATTTTTTTTGCTTTGGTGTCGTAAAGCCCATATTTATACTCAACCGGAAGCGCAATGCCATTCAGCGCAACTTCCGCTTGCCAAAGTGATTCTCCTTTAGGTTCCAGTACCAGTGCTTTCGACTCCGCCCAACCTCCAAGGGCTTCAGAACTCCCCAATAAACAAATTTTATGGCCTTCAGGCACCCGCGCGGTCGAGATCTGAAAGCGGAAAAGGTCTTGTCCTTTTTTCAGGGTGATTTTTTTCTTTTTAGTTTTACTTGCCTTGGCGGGTTTCAATAAAGCATTCTGGAAAGCGGAGGTGAAGAAGGCATTTTCGGGTCTGTCTTTTGCGCGCCAAAAGTCTTTCAGGTAAAAAGCCTGTTTTTGTTCTGTTGCCGTAAAAGAAACTTTGCGTTCGGTACCCCATTCATATTTCACCTCAGTATGCTCTTCTTGTCGGATAAAATATTTGTAGGATAGCTGGGTAACTTTTCCGCTAACGGAGATTTCTCCACGCCAATGTTCTCCCTGCAGGACTTCCAATGCTAATGCTTTCTCTGGGTCCCAGTTTCCCAACTCTGGTATGGAACCGCATACATAAACACGTTGTCCCCAGTGGGTGTAGTAGTCGATATTAAACTGAACCTTCATTATAAATAGTAATGGTTTTTTGTTGGAAAAAGATGATGGGTTAAATGAAAAAAATAGCGTTGATTAAATAATTGGTTGGTCCTTAAGTTAGAAAGAAAAATAATTGTATTCGTGCATCATTGAATTTAATTTTTTGAATTCACTTGCAAATGTTTGCAAGTGAAAAAATTATGATTACCCCCCTTATAAAAGGATTTGTAGAGGAAACATTTTTGCTAAATAATGCGTAAGCTTGACACTATAATTAATCAAACAAACAACCTTTAGAACAAGACAATTCATGGATATTCTTGAAAAACTTCAGTGGCGCTATGCAACCAAGGAATTTGATCCCACTCAAAAAATTACGGAAGAAAAGCTGCATCGTTTACTGGAAGGTTTACGCTGGTCAGCCTCCTCTTTGGGTTTACAGGCCTGGAAGGTGATGGTGGTGGAAAATCCGGAGGTGAGAGCGTCATTGGTGGGGCTTTCTTATGGACAAAAACAGGTGGCAGAAGCTTCGCATTTACTAGTGCTTTGCCGGGTAAATGAGGTAGATGAACCTTATGCAGAGGATTATATTGATTTAGTCTCCTCGACTCGCCAGATTCCCAAAGAAGAATTGTCGGGTTATTCCGGCATGGTGAAAGGCTTTATCAATGGTATGGCCGATGAGGCCAAGACCGGTTGGCTGGATCACCAGATTTATTTGGCCTTGGGGAATTTATTGACTATCTGTGCCATGGAGGAGGTGGATTCCTGTCCGATGGAGGGTTTTGACAAAGCCGCGGTAAATGAAGTTTTGGAAACAGCTGCTATGGGGCTTACGGCGGTGGTGATGTGCCCTGTGGGGTATCGTTCATCAGCAGACAAATATGCATCATTAGCTAAGGTGAGAAGACCACTGGAAGAAATCGTGATCAGGAAATAAAAGACTAAAAATAGAAAAACCCGTGGTTACCAGCCACGGGTACAAATACACTTAATCGTGTTACCCAATCTTATCGGCCAAAGCCGATTAAATTATCTTTTTCTATAGGATTGATTCATTGTAGTCAAATGCTTTTTATCTGTTCTGAATCGCTTTTCGCTTCATAATTGGATTGGAGCAACATCCCAGTATTCCCATTATCCTCAGAAAGATGAGTTTTTTCCCGAACCTCCAGTTTTGCCAAAGGAAAGAATTGCTCCCCTTTTGGTAGACTTACCAAAAGTCCGATAATCAAGCCCAATATGATCAGTATTCTTTTCATAGTATTAGTTTCACTGATTAGAATCCTAATACTGTGCCAAAAATAGAAAAGGGAGTTTTAGCACGGTGAGAGCAGTTTTTGATTTTTCCTGTAATAAAAAGTGTCCGTTTTTAGGACAGTACTGATTACAAATCGGACAGTTTAAACCGAATGACGTATGCTTAAATTCTCGTTTAGCTGTAAGGCAGGGGAAATGAAAGCATGGTTTCTTATTTTGGGTGGAAGGTAAACCAAATAGGCCTTTCCTGTTACCTTTGGCTTAAAAGATTTGCTTAGGATGGATTTTCGTTGATTTTCTTACTGGCCAAAAAAAGCCCGTAAATGATTTACAGACTTTGGAATAGCGACTAATCAATATACTCAGGCATTTGTGAGTTTTATTTTTCAATTTCAGACCTTCTAATAATTACTGACTTATCCGGGGTCTGGTGAAGCGTTGCGAAAGAAGGATTCAATCTCGGGGAAAGCGCCATTAAAACTGCACCAGTAAGTGGACAATTTTATTGAGGTTGGTTCTGTCAAAGGCCCCGACGATTTCCTCACCGGCAATGCGAACCGTTAATTTTTCCAGTTCATAAGTACTCTGCTTAAGCATACCTCCGAAGTAGCGCACCACGCGGGTTTTATAAGCATATTCATCCATTCTGTTTAAATCGATGGCAGTGTGCTGATCCTTTAATTGCTTTCCGCTTAAATCAATTACCATTTCTTTTCCATCGTCGGTAATGGCTACGGTGATTTTATCGCCCTTTACATCTTCAGCGGAAAAATTCATAGCGGGGGCATGGATGGCGGTTATTAAAAGAACGAGTAGGGTGGTTACAAAGCTTCTCATGGTATTAAGGTTCGAGGTTCGTTATTTATAATGCCAATGAGATGCCAAAATGTAAAAAGGGCTTTTTAAGCGAGCGGGAGTGGTTTTTGTTTGTGAGTCAGTGTGTTAGTGTTCGGTTTTTGGACACTTTTTGTTGAGAAATCGGACAGTTGTACGTAAGGTAATTGTTCCTCTTTTTCCCATGTTTTTTTAAGAAATCTTTCCTTGAGGTGGTTTATGGCTCTTTCTGTCATTAATTAGCTATGGGTGGGAAAAAGGAGGCAAGATGCTCTAATTAAAATTTATAGAGGTCGGTAGTTAAATGCATAAAATTTGGGTCTGGTAAATTTTTTCTGACCTAACCATTCTCGAAATCAGATTATGGAAGATCGTTTCTTTTGTTTGTGAGCGATTTAATCGGTAATTGAATTCACTTAAATACCGATCTACGTGCTTTTTGCTCACCCATGAAAAGGTTGTTCGAACCCAAGATTTTACCTGATGAATCATCGTGTGTAATGCTTTGAAATTCATCCCATTTTCACTTTTAATCTGGGTCAATGAATAATCTTCAGCAATTGGATCATACCCTCTCCATTCATCTGCTGTAACCTTTGCATTTGGTGATATATGACGATCAAAAATCTGCCTCAACTCCTTACTGGAATAGTCTTTTATTCTCATCGAATACATCCGTTTCACTTTTAAATCTTCCGTTAATTCAAGGGCACAAACAATCTTTTTCTTCTTTGTATGATAGCTGCGGCCTATTTTCCCATTTTCCTTTCCTCCAATCACAAATTCGTCAACGTGGACAGTACCCTGCATCGGATGTTGTTCACTTGATTTCATTGCCTCCCGAACTTTGTGCATAAACATTCTCGCCGTTTTTTCGGTGATTGAATACCTTTTAGCCATATATCTGGCAGAAAAACTCTTAGTCGATGTAGACATTTCGAAACAAATAAAAAATGCCTTTCTAATACCAAATTTAACTTTGTGAAAAAGTGTATTTGCCGTTGGTGATTCTGTATGGCTACATTTATTGCAGGTACGAGAGTGATTCTTCCGAACCTGACTTGCTCCATGGCCACATTTTCTACAAGTATAACCATGGTCCCATTTTTGTGCCGCTAAATATTCCTGGCACTCTAAGTCTGATTGGAATTTCGTTGTAAAGGCAATAAGATCCTGTCCCTTGAAAATTTTCATGATTGTATGGCTTTTACAGTTATAACAACCTATTTTAATATGTGTTTACCTACCGACCTCTAAAAATTTATATGATCGCGAACACTGAATAAACAGTTTGCACATAAACCGGATTATGGATATTTTATTTTTGACCGGATAGGAGCAGAGGCCAGATTAATAATTTTATAAAATCGGGCAGGTGAATGATTCAGCTTTATGAAACAAATAGCGCGGCCTTAAAAAAGAAAAACTCGCGGTACCAAACCGCGAGCACAAAACTTAACACTTTCTAGTGTCACCCAATCTTGTCGGCTTATGAGACCGACCACTTAATAATATTTTTTTCAGATAAACTGCTGAATTTCTGTTTGATTGTAAACTATTTAACGATTGCCATGAAAGATGAGTTTCCTCCTTTCTGATTACATGGATTTTTTTCTGATGAAAACGAAATCCATTTTTTTGTTTTCATATAGGAAAAAAATATTAAATCTAATGATTTCCTAACAATAAATGTACCAATTGATTTACGTTAGCACGGTCAAAAATTTCATTTATTTCCTCAGTTGCTGTTCTGATGGTAAGCGTCTTGATTTCATAGGTTTTTTGTTTCATTAATCCGCCAAAATACCTCACAACTCTGGTCCGATAGGAGAAAATGTCCATTTTTTCCAAATCAACAATCGTATGCTGGTTATCCAGTTGTGCGCCGGTAAGATCTACCACTAATGCTTCTCCGTTTTCTGAGATAGCAACAGAGACTTTATTATTGGTGATTTGATCTTGAGAAAAATTCATTCCATTTACGGAAAGGCAAATAAGGAAAAGTGGAAGTAGGATAAGGTTTTTCATGGCGGTTAAATCGTTGTGTTATGCCATATTAATAACCAATCCAGTGCCAAATATTAAAAAGGGCGATTTAAGCGAAATAAGGCACTTTTTGAAAAAAAAGGTCCGGGAAAAGTGTCCGTTTGTGTACAGTATCGGACAGTGGCGGACAGTTTTTCTCTCGAATAATGCACGGCAAAGTGCTGCATAAAGACTCAACTTAACCCGAATTATTCATACAAAACACACAAAAAAAGCTATAAATCACTATATTACAATTAGTTAAATCAAAAATATAGCATCGATTTATAGCCCAAATATGAGCAATCAAAATACAGTATTTTATCAAAAGAGTAAAGCCGTTTTCGTTGATTTTCATGGTGATGAAATGACTTCTGATGGAGGAGTTGTTCTATTGGAGAAAATAGAAAAGAAATTCGGTTATATAAATGAAATAAGTAAGGCTTACATTGATAGCCGAAATCAAAGTTTGATTCATCATAAAGCCGTTGATTTGTTCAAACAGAGGATTTTCGGCTTAGTCTTAGGATATCAGGACTGTAATGATGTGAATTATTTAAAAAATGATCCCGTGATTTCCAGTATCTTAAATGGTTCTCTTGCCTCTCAGCCAACACTATCCCGATTTGAGATGAGCGTTGATCGAAAAGTTATCTATTCGCTATGTGAAAGCTTTGTCAGTCATTACATTAACTCACTCAGAGGGAGGAAAAAAATCATTTTAGATTTTGATGGAACAGACGATAAAACACATGGGCACCAGCAGTTAGCCTTATTCAATGGCTATTACGGGCACCATATGTATCATCAATTATTTGTCCATGATGGGGAAACAGGACAAATAGTTCTACCAGTATTACGTCCAGGCAATAGTCATTCAAATCGTTGGTTTGTCGCGATCTTAAAAAGGTTAGTTAAAAAAATACGATCACATTATCCCGAGATAGAAATTGTCATTCGCGCAGATGCTGGGTTTAGCTGTGCTCCATTTTATAAATTAGCCAATGAATGTAATTTGAAATATACTATTGGTATTGCCAGTAATTCAATATTAAAGGCTAAAGCAGAGAAGGTGCAAAGCGCTGTGCGTCATATTTTTGAAGATGGCTCCGAAAAACATCAGCACTTTTTTAATTTCCAATATCAGGCTCAAACCTGGGAACAAGAACAAAATTGCATAGCTAAAGTCGAATGGACCGGAAAGGGGCTCAACACCCGATTTGTAATCAGTAATATGGATGAGGCAAGTGTACGAGATATATATTTTGGCTTCTATGTTAAACGGGGAGAAAGCAGCGAAAATAGGATAAAAGAAGTGAAAAATATGTGTTTCGCCGATAGGTTGTCCAATCATTTTTTTTGGCCGAACTTTTTCAGACTAATTCTATCGTCGATGGCTTATGAAATTTTCAGATTAATAAAAAAAGAAATAAGTCAGACAAAGCATGAATGGGCAAAAAAATGGCAAGTGGATACAATTCGCCTATGCCTATTAAAAATTGGTGGGACGATAAAATCGACGGTTAGACGAGTATATTATAGCTTCTCCAAGGCATTTCCACAACAAAAATTATTTTTGGAACTACTGCAATAGATTAATTCGCAAAAACAATCCAATTTCATGGAAGAGGTCCGTCCAAACCACTCTAATCTGCTATTTCATGCATCAAATTGGTATTTTGACCTTAAAATCTCGCTATTGAAAGCCGAATAAATAAATAAAAACACCTCACCATTTTAAGTGCCACTCCATTTGCTAGAGATATCAGGAAATACACTACCAAAATCTATTTAGATATAAAGGGTATGAATAATTCGGGTTAATCAATTCCTCCCTTTGGTAGGTCGTAGGTGTTTTACATATTTTTTTACAGCCCAGATCTTGTTGAGCTTGTTCTCTCCTCATTCACCTGCTGCCATGGGGAAAATTCAAAATTGGGATCTATTCCTTCATTTCTTCCACTTTGCAGCTAAACGAGGATTTAAGCATGAAGTAATTCAGGTTAGGCATTTATAATCCGGACAAAGCAAAAGGCTATCGTGCGATTTGATTTGAGCTTTTGTATCATTTAGTGGAAATAAAAAAAGGCGGAACAAGTCCGCCTTTTGAATATATTTTACGTCGAATGATTTAAATATGCACGTCCTTATTCCATGCCTCTAGATATTCACTCACTCGTTTTACAAATAAACCACCTAATTGCCCATCTACAACACGATGATCATAGGAATGAGAAAGAATCATTTTTTGGCGGATGCCAATAAAATCTCCTTGTGGTGTTTCAACCACTGCAGGTTTCTTTTGAATAGATCCAAGGGCCATAATGGCGACCTGAGGCTGCATAATGATCGGGGTTCCGGCAATATTTCCGAAAGACCCAATATTGGAAACCGTATAAGTTCCGCCACTTAAATCATCAGGACTTAATTTATTTTCACGGGCGCGCTTGGCCAAATCATTTACTTTTTCTGCCAAACCGGCAAGGCTCAGTTTATCGGCATTTTTAATGACCGGAACTATCAGGTTGCCCGAGGGAAGTGCTACTGCAATCCCTATATTAATATCTTTGCGCATGATGATGCGATCACCATCCACGGAGGCATTAATGGCCGGATAATCCTGAATAGCTTTCACAATCGCCTGAACGAAGATAGGGGTGAAGGTAAGCTTCTCTTTATAACGTTGCTGGAAAGGATTTTTATTGGCATTTCTCCAGTTGACTACCTCGGTAACATCAGATTCCACAAAAGAGGTTACATGGGGAGCCTGACGCTTGGAGTCCACCATACGGTCCGCAATCATTTTCCGCATACGATCCATTTCCACGATTTCATCGTTGGCCATTGGGCTCGCTTTTACCAAAGGAGCGGAATTTGAGGCCGGAGCAGAAGGCGCAACTGCTTTTGCCACAGGTGCAGCTTGTGATACCGGTTTGGCTTGTCCTCTGTTTTGGAGGTAAGCCATGATATCTTTTTTGGTCACACGTCCTTCCAGGCCGGTACCGTTTACCTGTGCCAACTCCTGGGTAGAAATATTTTCCTTAGCGATGATGTTTCTTACCAATGGGGAATAAAAACGTTCCCCGTTCGCCGCTAAAGTGGTTCTGCTTGCCGTTGCCTGAACCGGAGCATCCTGTCCGTTTATGGCTTCAGCCTGCTTCTCCGTAATGGTTTCACTCTTGGTGCTTGATGTTACCACTGTCGTATTGCCATCAGCTGTTTTGATCAGCGCGATCGGGGATCCGATTTTCGCAAGCTCTCCTTCCTGTACTAAAATTTTAGTAAGCACGCCGGAAGCACTTGCCGGAACCTCCGTATCTACTTTGTCAGTAGCTACTTCCACTATGGATTCATCCGCTTCAATGGTGTCACCTTCTGCTTTCAGCCAGTTGTTTACCGTTGCTTCAAAAACACTTTCTCCCATCGGAGGAAGTACCATTTCTATTTCGCCGCCTGCTTCAGAAGTGTTATCCTCTGCCACAGGTTTAGCTACGGGTGTCGCCTGTGCTGCGGTGCTTTCATTTTTTGCTGGCGCATCTCCATCGGTATTAATCAAGGCGATAGGCTGACCAATTTGCGCCACCTCTCCCTCCTGAATAAGAATTTCTTGAAGTACACCCGTATGAGAAGCCGGGACATCGGTGTCTACCTTGTCCGTTGCAACTTCAACCAGTGATTCATCCTGCTGGATGTTTTCCCCCACCTGCTTCAGCCATGAATTGACGGTTGCTTCAAATACACTCTCGCCCATTGGGGGCAATACCATTTCTACAATTGCCATGTCAAAAAATTGATAAAAGACACAAAAAGTGCCCAATTCCAAATTACGTTTGTTCCATTGAAGATTTTGTTGAAGAATCTTCTGTGGCGAAATCACTGAAAGACCAACGAAAGTTTTGAGTTTCGGTGTGTTTTCAGTGGTTGAAATTCGCCCTATGTAAATATAATCATTTGGTGGGTTCTATGAAATTCAGGACCAGGTGCCTCGCAAGAAGCGTTGGATCATATTGAGCACTGCGTAGGAAGAAAGTTGAATGTTCCATTCCCGGTTCTTGCCCATCAGGAAATGCCGGGTAGTGGTTCGCTCTCCATCAGAAAGGGCTATCCATACGGTTCCCACCGGTTTTTCAGCGCTGCCACCATCCGGTCCGGCAATGCCTGAAGTAGCCACGCCTATATCGGTACCTAACACTTTTCTAACTCCCTCTGCCATTTCAATGATGGTGGCCTCGGAAACAGCGCCATGGGTCTCCAGGGTAGATTTTTTCACGCCTAATATTTTTTCTTTGATTTCGTTTTGGTAGGCGACAATACTTCCATTAAAATAAGCAGATGAGCCGGGGACAGTGGTAATTAAATGCGCAATATTTCCTCCGGTACAGCTTTCGGCGGTAGAGAGTGTTAGTCCTTTTTCTTTTAATAATTTGCCCACTACGGTTTCTAAAGTTTCCTCTCCATAGCCAAAAACATAGGGGTGAGCTAATGGTAACAGTTTTTCTGTTTCTGCTTCCAGTGCCTCTCTGAGGGCATCTTTATTTGTTCCGGCAGCCGTAAGCCGTAACTTTACCTGTCCGGGCGAGGGCAAATAAGCCAGTTTAATGTTTTCGGGCAGCCGGTCTTCCCAGTCTTTGATCTTATCCGCCAGAAAGGATTCTCCGATGCCCGCAGTTTTGATCATCTTATGGGCAATTACCGGCAGGTGAAAATACTCCCTGATTTTAGGCAGTACGGATTCTTCCATCATGATGCGCATTTCATGCGGAACACCCGGCATGCTCACAAAAATTTTCCCATTTCTTTCGAACCACATCCCGGGAGCGGTACCATTTCTATTGGTGATTTTGGTACATTTTTCAGGAAGCATGGCCTGAAGGCGGTTAAGCTCTGTTAGTTGGCGGCCACGACTTTCGAAATAGTGCCTCACCTCTGCCAGTGCTTCTTCATCCATGCTCATACCTGAATTAAAATATTCGGCCAATAGGGGTTTGGTGAGGTCATCGCTGGTGGGACCGAGTCCGCCGGTGATAAGGGTAATATGCGCTCGGCTTTCAGCTTCCTCAAATGCCTGCATCATTTCGGATTTCACATCCCCTACGGTGGTTTTGCGAATAACCTTAATGCCTAATTCATCCAGCTGACCACTCATCCAATGAGAGTTGGTATCCAGGGTTTGACCATATAGAATTTCATCTCCTATTGTGAGCAGTTCAGCGTAGATATGCATAATGTTGGTTTTTGTTTTTTAGCCCTTTTGTTCCAATACCTTTTTTGCATGCAGGTGATTGGTCAGCGGGTTGGTGTACATTCTTAAAATATACGGCATGTAGGCTTCGACGTGGCCGTTTATTTTCAATATTTTATTTTCGATATAAGCGATAAATTGGTCTTTGTCTTCCTGAGTATAATGATCGGTATAATGATCATTCTCATTGAGCAAATCAGCACAAATGTAGTTGGACGGCCACAGTTTGTAATGATAATGAATCAGGGTATCGATCAATTTCGCTACGGCAAAAATATAATCGTTTCGATTACTGATATCATCCAGTGCACCTAAATGTTTGTTCAACCCTTCGGTGAACCCAATGTGTACATTTCCTTTGTATTCTACCAGTCCGGTTTGCATGGAAATGATATCATCCAAAGGTCCTTTTTGGTGGTCCGGATTCATGGATTTATTGTAGTGCTCCTGCGCTTTCAGCGCATCACAAGGATCAAATTCATAGCTTATCGCAAAAGGCTTAATGTTCATGTTTCGGATGGCTTCTTTCGGGTCTTTAGCACCCCCCATCAACAACATTTTCAATAGGCCCGTTTGCGTGAAATCATTACCATCTTTGGCCCTTCCTTCTCGCTGCGCAATCCAAACGGATTGTTTTTCCTCTTCAATCTGGTGATGAATATAGTTGGATAGTCGCTGAGAGACAAAATACATTTCCTTAGGAGAAACATCACGGTTTACCACAAAGCTTTTGTTCAGCCTGGCCAGACGTCGAACATCCGGATTTTGCAAAAGATTCGAGCCAATAGCAATCTCGGTAGTGGGGTAGCCGGAGCGGAAAAAGGCATAATTCATCAGACCGGAATCCAGGATAATATCCCGGTGATTGGAAATATAAAGGCCGGGCTGGTTGGGCCGGGTTTCTTGAAGTCCATCCTGGGTGAAATCTTTGATCTGGCTTTTCAGCATATTGTCCAGAAAAGGGACAATTACTTTTCCCTGAAAATTATGGATGTCCTTTATGCTTCCTGCAAAGGAAGTGATTTCTTCTTTGTTTTGGTTCGGAAAGAAAAAATGAAGGGCCTCATTCAGGTACTTTGACTCCAGCAATTCCTGTATGGCTTGCTGTACCTCATGGTCCCGATAAGGTCTGATCGCATCAAAGTCGTTGGTATCTATCATCTATGGTTTTGCGCTATTCAATTAAATCGCAAGTTAAGAATTTATTGTCATCCCTAACTTATTCCATTAGAATTCTTGGCATAGGGCAATAAAAAAGCCCTGTTACCATTGGAACAGGGCATTCATTTAGTTTGTTCTTTTTCTATTTTTCAAAAACGACGAAGTCGTAATCATATGGATTTTTTTCATCTGCCTGATGACGCTCCCGACTGATTTCTTTCCACTCTTCGGTCAGTTCCGGGAAATAAGTGTCGGCCTCAAAACTTTCCTGGATTTCCGTGATATATACGCGATGCGCATGGGGCAGAATTTCATGATAAAGTTGGCCTCCGCCAATCATAAAGCAAGCTTTAGAATTTTCCTGTTCCGCTAGCGCAAATGCGGCAGGCAGGTCGGTGACGGTTTGACAACCGCTGGCCTCATAGGCTTCATTCCTGCTGACCACGATGTTCAGCCTTCCCGGCAGTGGGCACCCGATGGACTCAAAGGTTTTTCTACCCATGATCACCGGATAGCCCATAGTGGTTTTCTTGAAATATTTTAAATCTGCCGGCAGGTGCCAGGGCATTTGGCCGTTAAGCCCGATGGCCCGGTTTTTCCCTGTGGCAACAATAAGGTTGATTTCCATGGGATCAGTTGAATTTATATCCTCTTAAAAAGTCGGTGATTTTCATGCGCTTTTTGCCCTGAAGCTGTAAGTCCAGAATGCTCAGCGTACCGTCCGCAGTACCAAAGTAAAGATAGTTTTTACCATCGGTTTTGAATGTTCCGGTGGGCACTTCCTCCTCCACGATTTCGGTCTGGTAGACTTTCATTGTTTTGTCCTGAAGGGTCGTCCAGGCGGCAGGGTAAGGGGACAGACCTCTTACTAAATTGTGAATTTCTTCGGTTGTTTTATCCCAATGAATCTCGCAGGTCTCCTTGAAAATTTTCGGGGCATGTTTCAGTTCCGTAGACTCATCCTGTGGTTGCAGGTCATAATTTCCCTCACTGATTTTTTCCACGGTTTTCAGGACCAGCTTAGCGCCATTGTGCATGAGTCTTTCATAAACTGTCCCGACATTATCTTCCGGATGGATGGGCTCTTTGATCTGGTACATGATGCTGCCTGTATCGATTTCATGCTTGAGCATGAAGGTGGTGGCACCGGTTTCTTTTTCTCCATTGATGATGGCCCAGTTGATGGGCGCTGCTCCACGGTATTGCGGTAAAAGAGAGGCGTGCAAATTGAAGGTGCCTTCTGTCGGCATACTCCAAACCACTTCCGGTAACATGCGGAAGGCGACTACCACCTGAAGGTCTGCTTCGTAACTGCGAAGTTCTTCAATGAATTCCGGATTCTTCAGATTGGTGGGTTGAAGGACCGGAATGTCCTGGCTCACGGCATATTCTTTTACCGGAGACATGGCTAATTTTTGCCCTCTGCCTTTTGGCTTATCAGGAGCGGTAATGACGGCGACCACCTTTTGGCCGGCTTCTACTAAGGTTTGTAAGGAAGGCACCGCAAACTCCGGCGTTCCCATGAATATTATTTTTAGAGACTTCATTCTTTGTTATTTATCCTATAATTCAAAATCAGGATATAGCAGATACTGTTTGCGCATTTTCTTGTATTCTGTCAGCCGATCCTGCCAGGACAGTCGAATTTCATCTTCGGAAAGGTTGGCCTTGATCTGCTTTCTAAGTTGATCAGAGCCAGCCAGCTTGTCGAAGAATTTATTTTTCAGGAAAAAATTTTCTTTATCCTTATAGTGGAAGTAGGCATCCAAAAGGTATTCCAGTGAGAAAGTACGCGCGTTTTCGTCTTCTCTCAGGTCATAACCATAACAGGTCTGATTTTCAAATTTTGGGTATTTGGCCATGCCATCAATGCTTCTGGGGGTGAAGGAGAAAGGTCCTGCCTCCGGATCCGGATGTCCATATATCTGGAAAGGAATCATGGTGCCACGACCAGCGCTGATTGTTGTTCCTTCAAAAAGACAAAGGGAAGGGTACAGGCGGATGGATTGGTAATTGGGCAGATTTGGTGATGGCTTTACCGGCAGGTCGTAGAATCTTTTATGGGAATAATGTTCCATGGGAACGATCGTGACATCGCACTGAACGCCATTTTTGAGCCATTTTTCTCCATTGATCATTTTGGCTAATTCTCCTACAGTTAAGCCATGAACAATCGGAATCGGGTGCATGCCGACAAAAGATTCAAAACCTTCTTCCAGTACCGGACCATCCACATAGTCCCCGTTGGGATTCGGTCGGTCCAGCACTACCAAAGGAATATTCTGTTCCGCACAGGCTTCCATCACCAGGTGCAGGGTAGAAATATAAGTGTAAAAACGAACGCCGACATCCTGAATGTCAAAAACCATGACCTCTATGCCGTTCAGCATTTCCGGGCTGGGCTTTTTGCTCTTGCCATATAAAGAGAGCACCGGCAATCCGGTGGTTTTATCTTTGCCATCTTCGATTTTTTCTCCGGCATCAGCATCTCCCCGGAAGCCATGCTCCGGAGCGAAGATTTTACTGACCTCTATTTTTTTCTTAATCAGAAAATCAACCAAATGCTTTTCCTTGATGATAGAGGTCTGATTCACTACCAAACCCACTTGCTTTCCCTCTAAAAAAGGAAAGTAGACATCGGTCTGGCTGGCGCCCATTTTTATTTCCGGAAGACTCCTAGATTGCTCCGCAGACTGGGACTTGCATGAAAATGAAAAAATCAATGCATAAATGCACAAAATCCAAACTTTACCCTTCATTAAATATAATTCTTGCTTGATATTCGATAGTTTTGACAATATGAAAATCATTTTTGATTTTCCCATCAAAGGGGAAATGATTTAGACATTTAAAATTAAAGATAAAATTGAACCTATCTTTATTTATTTCCAAAAGAATTAATCAGGTAGAAGGAGGGACGTTTTCCTCCGTGATCCACCGTGTTGCGGTGGTGAGTATTGCCATGGGGCTGGGACTCATCTTGATATCCTTTCTTATTCTTACGGGATTTCGGGAGAATATTATTCGTAAAGTCGTGAGTTTTAGTGGACATTATCAGGTGATTCGGTACTCCCTGAGTAACTCTTATGAAGAAGACCCCATCTCTACCAATAATCCTATACTGGAACATTGGGAAACTTTTGCCGATATTCAGGGGGTTTATCCCTATTCCAATAAACCCGGGCTACTGAAAGATAACGATGAGGTAGCCGGCATTATTTTAAAGGGAGTGGAGGAAAGCTATCAGGAGTCCGGATTTTTGGAGAATGTGGTGGCGGGCTCATTCCCTCAATTTGATGCTACCAAAAGGTACGATCAGCAGGTGATGGTGAGTCAGAAGTTGGCCAATCTGCTGGATCTTCAGGTAGGAGACACGACAAGGATGTATTTTATTCAGGATCCACCGCGGTTTCGGAAAGTGTATGTGAGTGGGATTTATGAGTCGGGTTTGGAGGAGTTTGATGAGAAGGTAGTGCTGGGAGATATTCGAATGATTCAACGCCTGAATCAGTGGGCTGACACCCTGGTAGGTGGCCTGGAAGTGCACCTGAAAAGTATGGATCATATCGATGAGGTGCATGAGGAGCTCTTTGATCTGGCCGGCTTTGATTTATTCGTTACCAAAGTTACGGATCGGCATGCAGATTTCTTTGACTGGCTGAAGTTGCTGGACAATAATGTGGTGATCTTCCTGACTATTATCCTGTTTGTGGCCTGTTTTAATATGGTTTCTGTGGTGTTGATTCTCATTATGGAGCGCACACAAATGATTGGGATGCTGAAGGCGCTGGGAGCTACGGATTTTCAGGTTCGAAAAATATTCATGTACAATGGACTTTTGCTGATTGCCAAAGGAATGTTTTTGGGTAATCTGGTCGGTTTAGGCTTCGGCTTCTTGCAGGGAAATTTTCATTTGATTCCTTTGGAGATGGAATCCTATTATATGAATCACGTACCGATTTCCTGGGATTGGCCCATGTTATTGGCGGCGAATCTTTTGACCTTATTGGTGGTGGCTTTGGTGTTATGGATTCCGACCATAGTGGTCACCCGGGTGAATCCGATCAGGGCGATCCGTTTCGATTGACCTGAATTATTCACCACTTAATTTAGTCGCTCTCCTTAAATGAATTATTGATCAGCGTGATAAGATCGTGGTTGTTGATTTAATTTAATAGCCCAAATTGGGGCAAGTTTGCTTGCTCCCCCTTCATCTGCTTCCTTGGAAAAAACTCGAAATAGGAAAAATTCCTTCATTTTTCCCGCCTTGCAGCTAAAGGAGGAGTGAAGCATGAATTATCCGGGCTATCCGCCCTTGGCGCAAAAAAAAATCCTGCGACGGTATTTCGGTCGCAGGATTTTTTTGTCTCAATATTGGGGCGTCCCTCAGGCATGTATTGTCGGTTCCGAATGGGGATCTCGACGCACTGCATCGAAGGCCATAGTGCCCAGTAGAATGACTACCGGAATAAACAAACCTTCCACGCCAAAGGAGCCGTAATCAAACACCGCAATGGCGCCTCCACAGATAAAACAGGCAGCGATGGATATTTGCAGCGTTAGTTGTCTTCCAATTTTTTTGCGTTCCTCACCTTTCTTCCAGAAAAAGCTCACCAACTCCATTCCAATATCAGTAGTAATACCCGTCAGGTGGGTAGTGCGTACCACTGCGCCGGAAACACGGGTAACCATCGCATTCTGTAAGCCCATGGCGAATAGTAGGATGTAAGAACTGGTGATATTGCCCAATTGATTATGCAGGAAGATCACCATGAAAAGTAAAAGTACTTCCAGAAAAATAGAGGTGGTATGGGAATACCTGGGATATTTTCTACCGGTAATATATATTAGTAAAGAAGCGGTGGAGGCTCCGGTGAGAAAGAAGAAAATGAAGCCGAATTGTTCGATAATGGGACTTAATTCTTTTCTGCCAATGGCTTCGGCAAAATAGGTATAGTGGCCGGTTACGTGAGTGACCAGTCTGCCAAATTCCAATAGTCCGATGATGTTGACCAAACCCGCGGCAAAGGTTAAGAAACATGCTAATTGCAGGTTTTGAGAAAAAGTACGGTTTAATTCTTTAAGCTTAAACATAATTCATATTAGAAAGAACCATCAAAAGTCTATAGCATCGCTTGGAATTTATATGATTCAATTGTCTTTTTCAGAAGGGACAGATCATGCTAAGTTGTGAATTGTTGTCGCGGGATTATTGTTTTGATTCTAACTGTTTTGTTTTTAAAGGATTGGGTTGGGGTACTGCTTTTGGGTGAAACATAAAGGGAGAGTTAGGTTTGTGAATTCTAATTAAATCATAATCAGAATCTAAGGGGTTTGGATTTGGAAAGAGGGTTCTCAAATCATATTCCAATAAAAAAGCGGACTGTATAGCCCGCTTTTAAATATCTTCCCCTGAAATTATGCCTCCACCAGCGAGGCCTCTTCCTTTTTTTCTTCGATCTCTGAAGCTGCCTCCACCACAGCATGCTTGGGTAATGAACATGGTTCATACTTGCGGAAGAAGCTGCTCAACTTCATCTTGATCACCCCAAACACTGCTTCTTTGAAAATACCTCCGGACATTTTGGATTCTCCCTGCGTACGATCAGTAAAGACAATCGGTACCTCTACAATGTTAAAACCGTGCTTCCAAATGGTGAACTTCATTTCTATCTGGAAGGCATAGCCTACAAATTTTATTTTCTCCAGGTCCATATGTTGCAGGACTCTTCGACTATAGCATACGAAGCCAGCGGTGGTGTCATTGAAAGGAATGCCCGTGATAAACTGAACATACTTACTGGCAAAGTAAGACATCAATACCCGCTTCATCGGCCAGTTCACCACATTGACACCAGATACATAACGAGAACCGATGGACATATCTGCCCCTTCTACTGCACAGGCATTATATAGCCGAACCAAATCTTCCGGATTATGCGAGAAGTCAGCATCCATTTCATAAACGAAATCATACCCCTGTTCCAGACAATATTTAAAACCAGTAATATAAGCCGTACCCAGACCCAATTTGCCAGAACGCTCAATAAGGTGCAGTCGCTGACCAAACTCCTGCTGTAGCTTTTTAACAATAATCGCTGTTCCATCAGGAGAGCCATCATCTACTATAAGGATATGAAAATCTACCTCCAAAGAAAACACCTTTCGGATGATTGCCTCAATGTTTTCCTTTTCATTGTAGGTAGGGATAATGACAATATTCTTACTCATAAAAATGTTCTTTTTCACCCATTGATCGGGTCTCAATACCTGCCAGCAATAATGCTGCCGATTTGGGATTGAAATTGGAGATTAAAGATGTAAAGCTAAGAAAAGCATATGGATTCCCCAATAAAATATGACTTAGGCTTTTTTGATGCTCATAATTCAATAGTTTTGGGATGTGAAAAAGGAATTATTGAATATGAACAAGTGCATATTTCTAGATAGGGATGGGGTGTTAAATGTGGAAAGAGGGGATTACACCTTTCGATTGGAAGATTTTGAGATAGAGGCTGGGGTGGGAGAAGCGCTTCAGCGTTTGAAAGCTGCAGGCTATTATTTGGTGGTGATCACCAACCAGGCAGGTATTGCCAAAGGCTTGTACACTAAGGAGGATGTGTTGGCCTGTCATGAAAAATTACAAGCCAATACAGGTAGATTGATTGACGCCATTTATTATTGTCCGCATCACCCCACCAAGACGGAATCTTTGGCAAGAAAACCGGGGACGCTGATGTTTGAGCGTGCGATTGCCCGCTTTAAGATTGACCCGACGATTTCTTTTATGGTGGGCGATCAGGAGAGGGACTTGATACCCGCAAAGGCATTAGGCATGGGCACGGTACGAGTGGCACCAGAGGTAGTCGAAACCGATGGAGATCATTTCTGTCATAGTCTTTTGGAAGCTTGCGATTACCTTTTGAAATGATTTTCAGGAGATGTCATTGAGCCGGTCCTCAAATTGACATTTTTTAATTTTGACGGCCCGGGAGGCGAAGATGATTTGAAAAAGAATCCCTACGGTAAGGCAGACGGTGGCCAGGGCAAAAAAGAAAAGAAATGGACTCGGAACTTGAATTAACCAATGCTGATGAACTCCTTTACTGAGGGTGGAGAGGAGAAAAAGGAGGGCAGAGAGATAAAAGAAAACATTGGCTTTGCTCAGGAAATTTAGTTGTTGGATTTTTAATTTGACAAGGGTTTGTGGTCTGGGGTCTTCCTTCAGCAATTGCTGAATGTATTGTTCCAGTGCCACGGAGGCATTGGTATTGGCTGCGATGAATAGGCCAATGCCCGGCAATATGGTCAGGGGAATGATCCAGGATTCCATTTGCAGGGATAACCCGAAAAAGGCGCATATGTTGAGCAAGTCGAAATTTTTCGAAATAGAAATTTGTGAAGTCGAATGATGCGGGCTAATCTCCGCCTTGCAGCTAAACGAGGATTTAAGCATACATAATTCGGATTAAGTTGTTTTGGGATAGTGGACCATAAAAAAAATCCCTCTGGCTCGGAAGTCAGAGGGATTTTTTATGGAATAAACGCAAAGTTTACCAATTCACCCAACCGGAAGGTAATAGCTTGATGATGTCATTGGCAAAAATGAAGACCATCAGGCCGAGCAGTAGCACCATCCCAACTTTTTGAGCATTCTCCAGGAACTTGTCACCAGGCTTATGACCGGTAATCATTTCAAAAAGTAAGAACATTACATGTCCACCATCCAATGCAGGAATTGGTAATAAGTTCATAAAGGCCAAAACCATAGAAAGCATTCCGGTCAGCGACCAGAAACGGAACCAGTCCCAGGTGCCTCCGAAGGATTGGGCAATGGCGATTGGTCCACCCAATGATTTCTTAGCCGAAAGCTCACCGGTGAAGATTTTACCAAAGGCTTTGATGTTTAACCAAACGACAGAGAAGGCTTTCTCCGTACCCAGACTCATCGCTTCGCCAAAGGTAGGCTGGATCGATGAGAAGTTAATGTCAAAGTCCGGCATGAAGCCTAATTTGCCATCTTCTCCTACAGTGGCCTGCAGGGTTTTGATCTCTGTTCCTCTCTTTACTTCTAAAGAGATGGCCTTGTCGGCATGACTGTTCAAAGACTGCTGCAACTCATCAAAGAAGCCGATAGGTTGCTGATTGATGCTGATAATTTCATCTCCCTTGCTCAATCCGGCTTCGGATGCCGCAGAGTTGTTCATCACATCACCTACGGTGAATGGACGGCGGAAATCAATGAAATGGGGCTTGTCATCCTCATTCGCTGTTGCCAGCTTATCCATGAAGCCGGCGGGAATTACCACCTTGTGCTCACTCCCGTTACGTTTTACGGTGTAATAGGAACCGGAGGTCATCATCAATTCCGGATCTCTCAGATCTGAGAAGCGCTCGAAGTCCTGTCCATTAATATTTTCAACTTTATCTCCGGTACGGAAGCCAATCTCCTGTGCCAGGTCATAAGCCACGATACCGTTTTTGTTCAATTCACTTTTTGACAGATAATTCTCTCCATAGGAAAAAGTCAATAGCACGAAAATGAAGATACCCGTGATCACATTAACAATAATACCGCCCAGCATCACGATCAGACGTTGCCAGGCTGGTTTAGAGCGGAACTCCCAAGGCTGAGGCTCCTGGTTCATTTGCTCTTTGTCCAGTGATTCATCAATCATACCGGAAATTTTCACATATCCTCCCAGAGGAATCAGTGATAGAGAGTACTCGGTCTCTCCCCATTTCTTAGAAAAAAGTTTAGGCGGGAATCCAATAGAATATTGCTCCACGCGCATTCCAAAAACTTTAGCTGCCACCAAGTGGCCCAACTCGTGAACCCCCACTAAGATCGACAGTCCCAGGATCATCTGGGCAGCCATAATCAAACCTTCCATTTCTTAAATTAATTCTGATGCTAGATTTCTAATTACTTTGTCTGTATTGATGAGGTCTTCCAGGCTTGGCTGGGCAATGAACTCACCAGATTGCATGCATTTCTCGATCAGGTCAGACATATTCAGAAAACCTATGCGATCTTCTAAAAAAGCCTGCACGGCAATTTCGTTCGCGGCATTCAGTATGCATGGCATATTCCCCCCCTTTTCAATGGCTGCATAAGCCAACTGTAAGTTACGGAAAGTTTTTGTATCCGGTTGCTCAAAGGTCAAATTTGGATAGTCCATGAAGTTAAATCGCGGGAATTTGTTCTTCATTCGCTTCGGAAACCCTAGCGCATACTGAATGGGTACGCGCATATCAGGCAAGCCCAACTGTGCTTTAATGGAGCTGTCTTCAAATTCCACCATGGAGTGAACAATGGACTGAGGATGCACCACTACATCAATCTGGTCTGTATGCAGGTCAAACAGCCATTTTGCTTCAATCACCTCCAGCCCCTTATTCATCAGGGAGGCGGAATCAATGGTGACCTTGGCGCCCATGTCCCAGTTGGGGTGTTTTAAAGCCTGGGCTTTAGTGACATGGGCAAGTTCTTCCGCTTTTTTTCCCCGAAAGGGCCCACCGGAAGCGGTCAGGATAATTCTTTCAATCGGATTGTATTCCTCCCCTACCAGGCACTGGAAGATGGCCGAGTGCTCGGAATCTACAGGCAAAATGCTTACGCCGTTTTCTTCTGCCAGCCTGGTGATAATCTCTCCGGCAACGACTAAAGTTTCCTTATTAGCTAAAGCAATATGCTTCTTTGCTTCGATCGCTTTGATGGTCGGAATTACGCCGCTGTAGCCAACTAAGGCGGTTAATACGATGTCAATTTCGTCCATCTGTACCACGCTGTTCAAAGCGTTGTTCCCCGCATAAACCTTAATGCCATGGGGATCCAGCGCATCAAACACCTTATCATACAGGCTTTCTTCCGTAATGACTACCGTATTGGGTTTAAAGGCAATCGCCTGTTGAATCAACAGGTCCGCATTGCGTCTTGCAGTCAGCAGAGAAACTTCAAAGTGCTCCTGCTGCTCTGCAATCACCTCCAAAGCCTGGGTGCCGATGGAACCCGTAGAGCCGAGGATGGCAATATTTCTTTTCTTTTCAAAAAATGAACTCATTCTTTAGTATACCGAAGGCCGGTATCTACTTTATTTTTGATTTTTGATTTTCTTTATCTTTTACCCCTCAAGCGCATAGGCCATCAGTGCATCCGCAATTTTTCGATCGTTGGACAGGCGCGGCACCTTATTTTGTCCCCCTAATTTACCTTCGCTTTTCATATACTCCTGAAAAGCACCTTCTTTAAGTGAAACGATCTCCAGCGGACGAAGGATATTTCCCACAATCAAATCCTGGTAATAAACATTCAGCTGCTGCAATTTTTCATCCAAAACCTTAGCAAAGGCCGGCATGTCAGCGGGCTTTTGAGCAAAATCAATGAACCATTGGTGACTGGATTGTCCCTCATCCTGACTCACATTCGGTGCCACGGTGAACTCTCTCAATTCAGTCTCCGGATATTGGTCAATAGCGGCCTTCATGGCTTTCTCTACTTCCTCTCCAATCACATGCTCACCAAAGGCGGAAATAAAGTGCTTGATACGTCCGGTAACAATTACCCGATAAGGTTTTTTGCTCACGAATTTCACGGTATCTCCGATGGAGTAGCCCCAAAGTCCGGCATTATTGTTTACAATCAGGGCATAATTTACTCCAAGTTCTACTTCTCCTATACTCAGGCGGGTCGGGTTTTCATTGAAGTACTCCTCAGAAGGAATGAACTCAAAAAATATACCTGACTTCACATTCAATAACAGTCCTTCTGCTGTCTGGCTATCCTGATAAGCGAAGAATCCTTCAGAAGCCGGATAGGTTTCCAAAGTATCCACTTTCTTCCCGATAGACTGGTACAGTTTGGTACGATATGGCTCAAAGTTTACCCCTCCCCAAACAAACACGCTGAAGTTAGGGAAGATGTCCTTAATTTTCTTGCCCCCATGTTTTTCCTGTAGACGGTCGAAATACATCTGCACCCAGGGTGGAATACCAGAGATTAGCGACATGTCTTCCGGAGTAGTCTCTTCTACAATTTTGTCCAGCTTGGTTTCCCAGTCCTCTATGCAGTTGGTTTCATAAGAAGGCAACTGGTTACGACGCAGATATTCCGGTACATGGTGATTCACAATGCCGGAAAGTCTGCCGGTGAAGATGCCATTCTTCTTTTCCAAAGTCGGAGAGCCGGAAAGGAAAATCAGCTTTCTGCTGACAAAATCATAGTTGCCGGTTTCATGCATATAATTCAATAGCATGTTTCGGGCTCCATTGATATGATTTGGGATAGACTCCTTGGTCAGGGGGATATATTTCGCACCGGAAGTGGTTCCGGAGGTCTTGGCAAAATAGACCGGTTTACCCTTCCAAAGGATATCTTTTTCACCCGCCACTACACGATCAATGTAAGGGCGCAGGTCTTCATAGTCACGAATAGGCACACGCGCTTTGAAATCTTCATAAGTGACGATCTCTTCAAAGCCGTGATCTTTTCCAAAAACGGTATTTTTTGCCCCTTCCAGCAAGTCCATAAATACAGTATGCTGGCTCTCTATTGGGCGACTGGCCCATTGGTTTTGTTTTTTGACGGTGTAGGCCGCCACATATTTAGAGAAAAATGATAGTAATCCCATAGGTCACAAAAGTAGTAAAAATCACTGATTAAAGAAGGCCTGTTAGCTTTTAGGAAGGCCATACTGCTTCAGCCATTATACGAAGATGCAATTTTGTGTGGGGATTAGGTTAAAAAATGTGAAAAATATTGGAAGCTCATTAAGGGCGTTTATTTTTGAAGCATTATGCACGGCTATCAATACCTAAATTGGCCGTGGAATGGAAAAAAAATATACAAACTGATCGATGAAGGACAGCATTAAACTAATCACCGTAGCCTTAGGGGCAGGAATTGTGGCCTCTGTCATCACCCAGTGTTGGGATCAGCCCCGGGAGGCAGCCATGCAACAGGTAAGCAACTCCTATCAGGAACCCATGGCACGAGAGGTGTTTTCGAATAACAGTGCTTACGCAGAAGAAGGGCATGTGCTTCCGAAGAATGGCTTTGTAGAAGCTTCTCGAAAAAGCCTCAATAGCGTGGTATACATTAAAACCTATGTACAGGGTCGGGCGGTGAGCTCCTGGTATGAATATTTTATGCGGGGCGGTGGAGGCTCCGGCTATCAGGGAGTGGGCTCCGGCTCCGGGGTGATTTACTCTACGGATGGCTTTATTGTAACCAATAATCACGTGATAGAAGGTTCGGATAAGATAGAGGTGATTCACCAAAAGCGTACTTATGAAGCCAAAGTAATCGGGACGGATCCCTCTACAGATCTGGCAGTGCTGAAGGTGGAGGGCCGGGGGATGCCCAATGTGGAGATAGCCACCTCCCGTGATTTGCCGGTGGGCGCTTATGTACTGGCGGTTGGGAACCCTTTTAATCTGACCTCTACCGTGACGGCGGGGATTGTGAGTGCCAAGGGGCGGCAGATCCATGTGAATAAAGGAAGTTTTCCTTTGGAATCCTTTATTCAGACGGATGCGGCCATTAATCCGGGTAATTCCGGCGGGGCCTTGGTGGATATCAGGGGCCGTTTGGTGGGGATTAATTCCGCCATTCTTTCGCAGACGGGCTCCTATGCCGGTTATGGCTTTGCTGTTCCATCGGACATTGTGACGAAGGTCGTTGATGATTTAATTAAATACGGCGAGGTGCAGAAGGCCTTCTTTGGTGGCACGGTGGTAGATGTGAATGAGAAGATAGTGAAAGAATTAGGGCTGAAAGCTTATGATGGAGTAGCTTTGGCGGATGTGCAGGCCAATGGGGCCGCCAAGAAAGCCGGTTTAAAGGTGGGAGATATCATTCTGGATATTGATGGGCTGAGCATTGACTCTCAGGCAGAATTTGAGGAGATGATCAGCTACCGATCACCAGGAGATGATATCCGGCTGACCTATAAGCGGGCAGGCAAGATTCAAAATACGCATTTGGAACTCACGAATATTGATGGCAAGACTGGTATTGTGAAAAAAGAGGTGTATGCCGATCGGGAGTTGGGTGCCGCTTTTGAGCGGGTACCGACGGTTGAGCGTGATATGTTGGAAATAGACCATGGAGTTCGGGTAATTGAAATCGGCAGGGGCTGGTTCCGCCGCCTGGGCATTAGTGAGGGCTTTGTGATTACTGATATTAACGGTATTCCGATCAAGGACCCGGAGCAGTTGGTCGACATGCTTTCAAAAATTCGTGGCCGGGTGATTATAGAGGGCGTTACGGCCAATGGTCGAAGAGGGTACTATCGTTTTTACTTTTAGAAGAACATATTAGGTTAAGGTCAGGGAGGGCGTGTCATAAGATGCGCCCTTTTTTTGTTTCATGCCGAAATAGACCTGCTCTCTCCGAATTAAGCAATCTCATGTTGGATTATATACACTTAATCGTGTAGCTGCAAGGCGGGATAATGCCGAAATAATGCCCTATTTCTAATTTTTCCAAGGGAGCAGAGGAATGAACAGAAGCAAATCTATCCAAATTCGGGCTTTTGAAAATCAGTAAAACCGACCGAAGTGTGTTGATAGGGGGTCTCTTAGTTTGGTCCGCTGAATTTGGTGGTGATTAATTTGGATTAGGCAATCTCTAGCTGGTTCAAACGAAACAGAGGAATCCCTTTTGCTGCCTGATTTTTTTTCAGAGCCAGGGGTGTTGCTGGTGGGTTTTTCCAGCGGTTATGAGACCACAGGTAGGTGTGAGGCTGTGCCTCAATACTTCTTTCCAGCTGTTTGAAAAAGCATTCCACCACGCTTTCTTCAGCAGAAGGCTGCAGTGCTTTGAAGGTGACTTCATATTTTCCCCTCGCAGTTTTGCGGATGTCTGCATAAATGACTTCATAGTCAAACATTCGGCTGATGAAATTCAGTCCCTGAAAGGCAGCCACCGGTTGATGCATAAACTCCAGGATGGTAGGTTTTTTACTTTCGGAGGGGCGCTGGTCGCAGAGCATGTAGAGTAGTTGGGGCTGTTTGTTGTCCTGATGCTTGAGATAGGGAAGCAAGTCCTTGTCTTGCACCAGTTCCATCCCGAATTTGCTCCGGTTGGCATAGATCACCTCATCCGCAAAAGGGGAAGACTGTTTTCGATAAACTGCTTTTGCCTCCTGCCCAACGTATAGCGGAAGCAGGGCCATCCATTCCCAATTGCTCTGATGTCCGCTGGCGAGTATTACGTTTTTATGCTTTCGGTAGTATTCATGTAATAGCTCCAGGTTGTTGAATTGAAAGCGCTTTTTCAACTCATGAGCCGTCAGGCGAGACATGGCTGAGGTCTCCACCAGGTAATCAGAGAGGTGGCGATAGAATTTTTTTTCTATCGAAAGACGTGCTTCTTCTGTCATCTCGGGGAAGGCGGCTTTGAGGTTTTTTTGTACTACAGCTTTCCTGTAGCCAAAAAGCCTATAGCCAATCAGGTAAAGCACATCTGCGAGCAGGTAGTAGAAAGCCATTGGGATGCGTTTGAGGGTGGATTGAAAAATACTTACGGCGATCATCATTAATGTAGGTTTAGGGAGGGAACCTATTTCCTCTCCCTAATGAGATTGCCGAAGCAGACTTTACCCCCACGCCGGACATAAAAAAAGCAGCTCTTTTTTTGAGCTGCTTCGATATCGTTTGTAGGTCAGAGGTTTACTCCGCCATGTTTAAGTCAAAATGTTTTGCCTCTTTAAAGGAAGCGCGTGGTTTCAGGTTCAACACCTGGAACATTTCTTTGTCACGATCCTCTTCAGGGTTTGGAGTAGTTAACAACTCGTCACCAGCGAAGATAGAGCTTGCACCCGCCATGAAGCAAAGGGCCTGATCTTCAAAGGACATTTCGGTTCTACCAGCAGATAAACGAACCATTGATTTAGGCATCAGGATACGAGCAGTAGCAATCATACGGATCATTTCCCAGGTGCTTACCCGCTTGTTGCCTGAAAGTGGAGTGCCGTCAATCGGTACCAAAGCATTTACAGGAACCGATTCCGGATGCGTCTGCAGAGTAGAAAGGGTATGCAACATCGAGATTCGATCCTCATTGGTTTCTCCCAATCCAATGATACCGCCGGAACATACGGAGATCTTCGCCTTCTGTACGTTCTCGATTGTTTCCAAACGATCATCGTAGGTACGGGTAGTGATCACTTTGTCATAGTGCTCGCGAGAAGTATCCAGGTTATGGTTGTAGGCGTAAAGACCGGCATCTTTCAATTTTTGAGCTTGCTCTTCCGTTAACATCCCAAGGGTACAACACACTTCCATGCCCATCTCGTTTACTTCCGAAACCATTTCCAATACACGGTCGAAGTCACGGTTGTCACGGATGTTTCTCCAGGCAGACCCCATGCAGAAACGGGTAGATCCATTAGAACGTGCATTTTGTGCCGCCTGAATCACCTCATCTTTAGGCATTAATTTGTGTACGTTCACGTCTGTATTGTAACGGGCAGATTGTGAGCAGTAGGAGCAGTCTTCAGAACACCCACCAGTTTTGATGGAAAGTAGCGTACAAACCTGCACCTCATTAGGGTCATGAAACTCACGGTGAACCGTAGCGGCACGGTAAATCAGTTCCATGATGGGCATATTAAAAATCTCAGCAATTTCTTCGCGAGTCCAATTATGTCTTATCTCAGCCATGTTGCATTAGTTTAATCTTATACCGATTCAAAAAAATAACATTGGGAACCGGTCGAGTAAAAGTAGCGCATTTTTTCTAATCATCAAATTATCAGGAGGCATGAACAGGTTGATTTTCGTCATCCTTTTTGACTAACACTCAAGTTGAAGGTTTCCGCTCAAATGCCTGATAATGCCCGAAAAGAATTGAATGGATTCTAACAAGTTTCCTGAGGGGAAGTGTTTGCGCAGGATTTGGGTAATGATTATGGAATGCCTCATAAAGAAATCAGACTTAGATCATCTTAACTTTCTCTTCATTTTATCTTTAAATTATAATCGAGAATCTAATTTAGAGAGGGGAAGGAATTCCTATATTTGTCGGTTGATTAATTGATGGAGATAAATCATGAAGAATTCATATAAGGGCCAGTCACTTTTGATTTTGATGGCCTTCTTCTTTCTGGCAGCCTGCCAGCCAAAGGTATTGGTGAAGCAATCCGTCACCGGGGTAGATGTGCAGGTAAGTCCGGCTCAGGGAGCTGATCCGGAGTTTGAGGCCATGATTCAGCCTTATAAAGAAAAACTGGATGCCGGCATGAACACCGTGATCGGTGAAAATGCAGTGGACATGACCGTTCAGCGAGTAGAATCCAACCTGGGGAACTTCATGGCTGACCTGATGCAGGTAGAAGGAAGTAAGGTCTACGGGCAGCCAGTGGATATGGGTGTGGTGACGAATGGCAGTTTGCGTAAGCCGATTGCGGCGGGACCGATGACCACCCGTGACATATATGAATTAATGCCATTTGAAAACCGATTGAATATTCTGGAACTTACCGGCGAGCAGGTGATGCAGTTGATGGAATATATGGTGAAAACCAAATCGGCATCGGTTTCTAACTCGCAGGTGCATGTAGTGGGAGATCAGATCCAGCAGGTATTGATTGGCGGAAAACCATTGGAGTTAAACGGAACCTATACGGTGTCTATTAGTGACTACCTTGCCGGTGGAGGAGATAATATGAAATTCTTTTTGGAGACCAAAAAAGTATTGGCCTCCGATTATATGGTAAGACAGATGATCTTTGATTATATTGAAGCTCATACTGTTAAGGGGGAGCCTGTTCATGCAGAAGTGGAAGGTCGTGTAATCATTGAGTAAGTCAGGAGATGAAAAGAAGAGATTTTATTAAAAAGACGGCCATGGGAACCGCCATGGTAGCGACCGGTTTGCCTGCATTGGGGAAATCGGCGAATTCACAGGTGAAATTGACCATCTTACACACGGCTGATACTCATTCCCGCATAGAGGCTTTTCCGGCCACCGCTTCCAAGTATGCCGGACGTGGGGGCTATGCTGCTCGTGCCTCTTTAGTGGATAAAATTCGCGCTGCAGAACAAAACGTATTGCTATTTGATTCCGGGGATATGGTGCAGGGAACGCCTTATTTCAACTTCTACAAAGGAGAGTTGGAGATGAAGCTGATGAGTAAGATGAAATATGATTTGGCTACGATTGGTAATCATGAGTTTGATAACGGGCTTTCCGGTATTGAATACATGCTGCAGTTTGCAGAATTCCCATGGATTATCTCCAATTATGATTTTAGTAATACCATTTTAGCGAATCGTTTCGCCCCCTACAAAATATTTGAAAAGCAAGGATTGAAGATCGGGGTTTATGCCGTAGGGGTGGAGCTTGATGGTTTGGTTTGGGGAGAAAACTTTGGTGCTACCCAATATCTGGATCCTATAGCGGTATCTCGTGAAATGGTACAGGAGCTGAGGAATAATCAGGGCTGTGATTTAATCGTTTGTTTGAGTCATCTGGGCTATGATTATGAGGGTGCCGTTTGTGACACTGCTTTAGCCAAGCAGGTTGCAGGAGTGGACATCATTTTGGGCGGGCACTCACATACCTTTATGGAGGAGTCCGTTTTTTATACCAATCCGGAAGGAGAGCAAGTGTTAGTGAATCACTCCGGATGGTCGGGTGTAAATCTGGGTCGAATTGATTTGACCTATGATTTGCAGAAAAAGAAGAAGCGCTTCGGTGGAAAAAACATGGAAGTTTAAGGGGTCTTGAGGGAATGTTCTTTTTTTTTAAATGAATTTTTATCAATTTTGGTATCCTTTTTGGAACCACTCGTCGGGAACGGGTAAATTTTTATTCGGATAATGAATTTGGATGCGCAAACGGTTTGGCAGAGATGCCTTGATTTTGTAAAGAGCAATATATCGGAGCAAGCTTTTAATACTTGGTTCAGCCCAATTGTACCCTTGCGTTTGAGTGGCACTGTGTTGACCATTCAGGTTCCAAGCCAGTATTTTTACGAATACCTGGAGGAGCATTTCGTATATTTATTGCGAGCGGCTATTGATAAGGAAATTGGAAAGAGCGGTAGGTTGGAGTATTCGGTGATCGTGGATCGCGGTAATGAAAACACCCAGCCCTATACGGTAAACCTTCCCAATGGCGGAGGGAGTAGCTCAAAGCCTTCCACTACAAGAGGAGAGGATAAAGATAGTGGCTATACCAGCCCCTTCGATATTCAGGCGATTGATAAGACCTTCAAGAATTCCAACCTGAATCCTAACTACACTTTCGAGAATTATATTGAGGGAGATTGTAACCGACTGGCACGTTCCGCAGGATTTGCGGTGGCGCAAAAGCCGGGGATTACTTCTTTTAACCCTTTGATGTTATACGGAGGAGTAGGTTTGGGAAAAACGCACCTGGTGCAGGCGGTTGGTAATGAAATCCTGAGAAAGGATGATTATAACGGAAAGTTTGTCCTGTATGTCTCTTCCGAGAAATTTACCAATCAGTTTATTGAGGCATTGAAGGCCAACCAGATGCGGGAGTTCCAGAACTTCTACCTGCAGGTGGATGTGCTGATTATTGATGATGTTCAGTTTCTGTCGGGTAAGGAAAAGACGCAGGAGATGTTCTTCCATATCTTCAACCATTTGCATCAGTCAGGCAAGCAGATCATTATGACCTCTGATTGTCCTCCGCGCGAGTTGAAAGGGTTGCAGGAGCGTTTATTGTCCCGATTCAAATGGGGATTGACTGCGGACTTGCAGACGCCGGACTTTGAAACCCGTATTGCGATTATTCAGAAGAAAATGCAGGCGGATGGTATCAATATTCCGGATGAGGTATTGGAATACCTTGCCCATACGATAGATACCAATATCCGCGAGCTGGAAGGGGTCTTGATATCTTTGATTGCACATGCCTCATTGGTGCGCCAGGAAATTGATGTGCCATTGGCCAAGCAGATCCTGAAGAATATTGTACATGATATTGAAACAGAAGTTGGGATTGATTTTATTCAGAAGACCGTTGCTGAATATTTCAGCCTGAAGGTAGATGATCTGAAGGCTAAAACCCGTAAAAAGGAGATCGTGGTGGCGCGTCAGATTGCCATGTATTTCTCTAAAGAATATACCAATCACTCTTTGAAGTCCATTGGTTATCATTTCGGAGGTCGGGATCACTCTACGGTGATTCATGCCGTACAGTCGGTGAATGATATGCTGGAAAAAGATCACGATCTGAAGACCAAGATTGCAGAGGTGGATAAACAATTGAAAATGACGGCGCGTTAATACCGACCGACCAAATAAGATATTTTAAGCCTGTAGTACTTTGATGCTGCAGGTTTTTTTATGGTCAGGCATCAACTATTCCCCGGATATTATCTTTCTGATAAACGGAAATCTTCTAAGCCGAATTATTCATTGTTAAAATCAACAAGTGACTGTAATTTATTTATTATCAATGCGTTGGGATTGGTTTTGCTGATTTTTTAATAGACCGAATTTGGGCAAGCTAGCTTTCTGCTAATCGCTCTACTTTCTTGGAAAAAACTTGAAAATGGAAGCTATTCCCTCATTTTTCCTGTTTGGCAGCTAAAATTGGTTTATGGCATACATCATGCATAATCCAGCTTAGCCTATGGGGTGGATTCCTTTAACCCGAATTATTCACCGCTAAATTTATTAACTAAGAGCAAGTAGTTTAATTTCAGTTCATTATAATTTTTTTTCTTTGGGTTATAATAGCCAAAATTGGTCAAGCTTGCTTTCTCCTCATTCATCTCTTTCGTTGGGAAAAATTCGAAATAGGAAACTATTCCTTCATTTTTTCCGCCTTACAGCTAAACGAGGATTTAAGCCTGAATAATCCGGGTTAATACCTCAAAAGTCCCGGCAGGAATAAAGGTTTCGGGAATAAAAAAGAGACTACTCCCTAAGCCGGAGCAGTCTCTAAAATCAGAACAGTTGTTCTAAAAGGTGTTTATCTAATCTTTTTGACGGATCCTGCTCCACTGGTGTTCACAATCACCCGACTGGGGCTACCCGCATAGCGAACATTTCCGGCACCGGAACATTTCCCTTCAATGGACTTTTCAGCATGGATGCTTAAGTTACTTGCTCCACTTAAATGGGTGTTGACATGCTCACAAATAAAGTCTTGTGCTTTGATATTGGATGCGCCGGAGGCATGTACCTCGGCGGTGGAGGCCTTGCCCACCAGCATTAAGTTACTCGCACCGGAAGCATGCAAATTAACATGGCTGCCTTCCAGTTCTATTTTGACGGTGGAAGCCCCGGATACATGTACTTCCACATCTTCAGATTTGATGCTGTTCTTGGTGTAGAATTTGGATGCTCCGCTAATGTGCAAAGCACTTACCTTTGGAGCTTGAATATACACCTTAATGGTTTTGGTGTTATTCGTACCCGACTTCATCTGAACTTTAAGCTTATTGCCCTTGGTGTAGATGTTGGTGCGTTCTAAATCCTGAGAACGGCCTTCCATACTCACCTTGCATTCCCCTCCGGTAGTGAAATAAACTTCATAGGCTCCGCCTACATGAATCTCGTCAAAGTTGCCCACTTCCACAGTCTGCTTGTCCTGAGCAAAGGCAAAAGTAAGGCAAAGGAGTGTCGTAAGTAGTGTTAGGATAGCTGGTTTTTTCATAATTCCTATTAATTAATTTGTTTAATCTTTGAGAAGTCAGACTTGCCGAGTTGGTTCACCTCCGGATTGCCTGTGAAACGGATTTTGCTGAAGCCCTCCGCATGTCCGCTAATTTTTTTATCTGCACAGACGGTGGCTTTGCAGAAGCCTTCCAGTTCCACATCAGTCGTCTGGCATTGCAGGGATTCTGCATTAAGTTTTCCGGTTCCTTCCATATTAACGGAAAGGCTTTCGGCCTGCCCTTTAAAAGTAGCGCTTCCCACACCTGTACTTTGGAATTCCAGGTGTTTCACGTCCACCATCAGATTTGCTTCGCAAGAGCCGGTGAGTTCCACATTCAAATGATTTGCGATAAGGGGTGTTTTGGAAAATACTTTTACCGCTCCTACCACTTCAATACTTTCCAGATTTTTCACTTGTAGGTAAACCGTGGCCTTGGGTAGCCTTACCCCAAAGTTTTGGTCAGGGAATTTGAGCTTTAGTTTACCACCGGTTACTGTGGTGGTCATGGCATCCAATACTTTCTGATTGGCGCCCTCGAGACTTAATCTATTTTCTGGCCCCTGCGTGATGATGATTTTCAGGGCTCCTTCCATATATATGGCATGGAAATCCGATATTTTTCGTTCCTCTTTCACGCTGTCATTTGCAAAAGCAATCAGGGAAAAAGACATCAGGAGCAATAAGCTGTATATGCGTTTCATAATAAGATAAGATTAAGCGTCCTCCAACATAATTTGGCGACCTTCCTGTCCCCATTCTACCATGACATATTGTTCGATGATTGGAATGTACATTTTCCCGCTAATGCGAAAGTCGGTTGGCTTTAGGGAAACATGAGAAGACCAACGGCATTGGGAAAAGAGGAATAAGATCCCCAGAGCGAAAAGGATAAATACCGGCTTTTTCATGGTTCAAAAGATTCGTTTTCAGTGGTTTGATGCCGAAGAGTCGGGAGAGGTTGCAGGACTGGACTAAATTTTTACAATTTTTTGACCGTACTTGAGCCAGATGATTCTACAATGATACTAGGAGCATCGCCCTTGTAGCGTAATGTTGAGGCGCCAGAGGCTTCTGCCATTATTTTTTCTGATCCATTAATTTTGGCATTGGAGGCCCCTGAGAGGTCAACGATCACTGATTTGCAAATAAAATCTTCCGCGTTCATACTGGAAGCTCCGGATACTTCAAAAGTGGCAGATTCTGATTTTCCTACCAGATACATTCTGCTGGCACCCGAGGTTTCAGAAACCAGCTTTTGGACAATTAGTTCTCCTTTGAATTCACAGGCTCCACTAACTTGCAGGGCTAAATTGGTGCTGTTCAATACATTTTTAGTGTAGAATTGGCAGGCGCCACCCAGCTCAATGCCATGCAGCGTTGGAGCTTGTAAGTAGATGGTGGGTTCTCCCCAGTTTTTCCAGCTTCCCTTATTGTTGATGGAGATGGAAAGGACATCACCATCGGATTCCACCTCAATTTTTTCCATGGTTTTACCGGAGGCATCAATTTTTATGGCATATTCCGGACCACTGGTGAAGTATATTTTAAAAGGTCCTCCAACCTCCAAAAATTTAAAATTTCCTATTTCGAAATTTTTGGTTTGTGCCTGAGCGAAAAATATGCTCAAGGATAAAATGAGCGTGAATAAAATACGTGTCATGGTCGATGAATTTTCTGTCTTATGCCGATATGATGCAGCAAATAGAAAAGAGGTTGCTTCGACCGTAAAAAAAAATCAAAAAAAATCCTCCGGTGAGTTTTCATCGGAGGAGAACTTCATTAGCCCGAATTATTCACCGCTAGATTTAATAGATCTGTGGAGAGGGGTATTTTAATGGTGTTGAAGGTTTTATTACTGATTTTAATTATACCAATTTTGGGCTATAAAAAATCAGTCGACTTGAATGCAATAAATTGCCAGAAAGCTAGTTAAGGCAAGCCACTAAATCTGGCGGTGAATAATTCGGGCTAGTTCCCAATGAAAGTCTATTTGATTTGAGCGCTTGTTTATGAGATAGCTTTCTATCTTTTACCGCATTGACTTTATGGTATAAAATCTTCCACACCAACAATCCGGCCTTGATCAATGGGCGAATAGATAAAGGTTCTACTGCTAACAAGAAGGCATCACAGCGACATTTTAGCCATATTTCAGCATTCTCCTGCCTTCTCCAAATGTCGCCTTGATCAATTCCGCCAGCAGGTGCTTTGTCCCGCCGACATTGATCACAGCCATTACTTTTTTGCTTCGTTTTTTATCAAGAAAAATTGAAAAAGAAGCGATTGAAGATTAAATATAAGGTGTTGAATGACTGATCTGGCTTTTTATGAAAAGCCCAGCCCTTTATATTTCCGCCTTGCAGCTAAACGAAAATTTAGGCATGAATAATTCGGCTTGTGGGCAACCATATCCATGCTGTTAAAACGAAAAAAAGCTTCACACGGCAAAATCAAACGATCGTTTATGGGTGATTAAAATAAGTGCTTATTCTTCTGTAAAGGCGTAAGTGATAATATTTGCCCCCATTCGGAGCGCCTGCTGCCGAACTTCTTCCGGATCGTTATAAATCCGTTGATCTTCCCAACCATTGCCCAAATCACTTTCATAGGTATAAAAACACACTAATTTTCCCTCGTATAAAAGGCCAAAACCCTGTGCGGGCTTTCCATCATGTTCATGGATTTTAGGTAAACCCTTCTTAAAATCATATTTGGTGTGAAAAATTTTATGATCGTGAGGCAGCTCCACAAAATCCAGCTCAGGGAATACCTTTTTCATTTCTAACCGAATGAACTGATCCAGTCCGTAATTATCATCAATATGAAGAAAACCACCGGCAATTAAATATCGACGCAAGTTTTCCGCTTCCTGATCGGTGAATACCACATTGCCATGCCCGGTGAGGTAAAGGAATGGATAGAGAAAAATATCAGAACTCCCCACTTCTACGATCTCTTCCTGCCTGTCAATATCGGTTCCAATATTTTGATTACAAAACTGTATCAGGTTGGGTAATGCCGTTTTATTGGCGTACCAGTCCCCGCCGCCATTATATTTTAGTTTGGCAATTTTTAATTGGGCAATGGAAGGGATTGTCAAGAAACAAAAGCATACAATTAGTAAAAGGCGGTTGCGCATGGAAATAGATGTTGGATTTTATTGGTAATTAACGAAAAGTCATCTGCATCAGCCAAAACCTTGGCCATTATTTCAATTTTCCGACCGGGGAAAATTTTTCAAAGACTTTTTCCGAATGAGGGGCATCGGCTAATTCCTCTGTCAGGTCCTGCCCGGCCCAGTGTTCATAGTGCTGACCATTTCTCCACATTCGGGACTTCGTCAGGTCATAAATGATTCCTTCGTGGGCAACCCATATTTCTTCTTTGTCCTGTCCATTGCGTAAGGCCAGTTGGCTTTTGGTGTATTCTTTCAGGTTTTTCATTTCTTCCATTATAAAATATTAATGTTGGTCAATATGGCAGAAAATGCAATCAAGTTCTAAAAAATTGGTAATCCCGCAGCTGAATTGTAAAAATTCAAACTTTCATGACTTATCTCTCCCTAAAAAAAGTCGAAAACTGACCCATGTTAGCTTCTAAAGCGGAATTGATGGCGACTTTTGTAAATCGAATTTTAGAAAAATTTATGAAAAGATCACTACTTATTTGTCTTCTATTGATGACAGTGCCCTTTATTTCTTTTGCGGAAGGAGAGGGACCTGTAGTTGAGGAAGAGAAATCTCAGATCCAGCGTGCAGCAGAGCAGGCATCAAAGGGGATGACTATTCCAATTGGGAAAAACTCTTATTTCAAGTATGGATTAGGAGTGCAGACATGGTTCCGTGCAGGGGAGATGAATCCGGGTTCCATTAATTCCAATACAGATCAGCCGGCGACGAATTTTCAGGATTTTGCCATGAGACGATTGAGAATGTTGGCTTACACCAATATTGAGAACAAGTACTTTTTCTGGACGCAGATTGGTATCACTTCTCATTCGCCTTATGATAAAGTACAGGCACCCATTTTCGTTCACGATTTTTGGGGGAAAATTCGCCTAGGTCAAACAGATAATTTTATCGGAGCAGGTCAGCATATGTTTATGGGGCTTTCTCGTCTGTCTTTGGTGAGTTATTGGAGAACCACTTCTTTGGATAATCCCTCCTTTAACTTTCCACAGGTAAACGTTAATGATGATTTTATCCGGATGATGGGGGTGTTCTTTCAGGGGATGACGGGCCGATTTAAGTATATGGCTTCCATTAACCAGCCCTTTCAGCCTTCTTCCTCCAGTCGTTTGAATACCAGAGCAGAAATAGCGGAAGGAGTTGCCAATGGGGATTACAAAGAAGGTACCGCGTATAATTTGCGTACTTCAGAGCTAAGTTATAATGCTTATTTGGAATGGCACTTCTTTTCCAAAGAGAAACCGGGTTTTTCTCCATTTAATACCATGTCGCATTTAGGGCAAAATGGTAGATTCCTGAATATTGGCGCAGGCTTCCGTTATGATGGTAGCAATATGGGCTATATCGAAAAAGGGGTGGCCAACCCTACCGCTGATGATATTAAAACACATAGTAGCCTCGCCTTAGCAACGGATGTGTTCTATGAAGAGCCAATGGCCAAGGGGGCAGTGCTGAATGTGTATGCGGCCTGGTATAATTACGATTATGGTCCAAATTATGTTAATACTATCGGAGTAATGAATCCGGGAGCGTTAGATCCAAATGCTTCCATTGGTACTCCCCAGGGTGCCGGGATCTCGCAGTATTATGTGGGAACCGGTAATGTTGGGTATTTGAATGTGGCCTATATTCTTCCTTTCACGATAGGAGAATTGGGACGTCTGCAGCCTTTTACTGCCTTGCAGTATAAAGACTTTGAAGCCTTAAATGACGCCTCTACCCAGTGGGACTTTGGGGCGCACTGGCTGTTGGCAGGTCATAATGTGAAGTTGTCTATGGCTTACTCTACCCGCCCGATTTACGATGAGGGGCTTAATTGGGTAGATTCAAAAGGATTGTTCATTACCCAGATGCAATTTAGATTCTAGTTTTCAAAAAGATATTGATGCAATAAAAAGCGGACTTTGTAGTCCGCTTTTTTTGTGCTGATTTTTTTGGGGAGCTTAGCCAGTTGTTGTGATAAATTAATCAGCTGAGGGTGAAATTGTGATGATTGATCGGTTTTATTTAATTCTAATTCAAACAATCCCGTAAAATTCCAAGCTAATTTCTATTTTCGGGAAGCATATTTTTTTGATCTTCTGTTTCTAAATCAACGGGACTTTTTATCTTTGATATACGCAAGCAGAAATCAAACAATAACCTAAAATATTCATGAGTGTATTAGTAAATAAAGATTCGAAGGTGTTGGTACAGGGATTCACTGGTTCTGAAGGTACTTTCCATGCGGGTCAGATGATAGAATACGGAACCAATGTAGTAGGTGGTGTGACTCCTGGTAAAGGTGGTCAGCAGCATTTGGAGCGTCCGGTGTTTAACACTGTTCAGGAAGCAGTAGATGCTACCGGGGCTGATGTTTCCATCATATTTGTGCCACCAGCATTCGCCGCAGATGCGATCATGGAGGCCACAGCAGCAGGTATTGGTGTCATTATTTGTATTACCGAAGGTATTCCAGTATTGGATATGCAGAAGGCCAAGGCTTATGTGAAAGAGCATGGCGCACGCCTGGTAGGTCCTAACTGTCCGGGAGTGATTACGCCGGAAGAAGCTAAAGTGGGGATTATGCCGGGCTTCATTTTCAAAAAAGGTCGTATTGGTATTGTTTCTAAATCCGGTACTTTGACTTATGAGGCAGCGGACCAGGTGGTGAAAGCCGGAATGGGCGTTTCAACTGCTATCGGTATTGGTGGTGATCCGATCATCGGAACTTCCACCAAAGAAGCAGTGGAATTGTTGATGGCAGATGAAGAGACAGATGCTATCGTGATGATTGGTGAGATTGGAGGTAACTATGAAGCAGAAGCTGCCCGCTGGATTAAGGAGCAGGGTAACCCGAAGCCGGTGGTAGGTTTTATTGCTGGCCAGACAGCACCGAAAGGGAAGCGTATGGGCCATGCCGGTGCGATCATCGGTGGTGCGGATGATACAGCCGAAGCTAAGATGAGAATCATGGGAGAGTGCGGCATTCATGTGGTACAATCTCCGGCAGATATTGGCGCGACTGTAATTGAGGCGATGGCGGCTTTGGAAGCATAAGTAAAAACATACGAACAGAAAGGAGGCTGTCTCATAATTCGAGATAGCCTCTTTTTTTGTCAAAAATGCAAGTACCCTCCCACCGGAGCGTTTTCAAATATGCGATTCTCCGAGACTAGGTTTTACTTTTGAGACGGCCTCTTTTTTATTTAGGGGCCCCACGGCAAGCGTGGGCGCGCTGTCGGCAGTCGCTTTTTTTGCGAAGCCGCTTCGCTTTAGCTTGCAAAAAAGAGCTCCCACAACTGGCTTCGCCACTGCCTCCATCCCTGGCCCGTTAGCCCTTGCCAAAGTACGTGTGGTCATCAATCTGCAAGGAGGGGAGGCGACATTTTAGAGCAAAAAAAAGCCTCTCCGGAAATTCCGAAGAGGTTAAAAATTTTATTTTCAATCTGCTTATTTCGCGTATGCGACAGATCTCATTTCTCTGATTACCGTGACCTTGATCTGCCCCGGATACTGCATGTCTTTCTCGATTTTCTGAGAAATCTGGAAAGAAAGACCTCCAGCCTGCTCATCCGTAACCGACTCGGAATCTACCAATACACGCAACTCACGACCGGCTTGAATAGCAAAACATTTGTTGACACCTTCAAAGCTCATCGCTAATGCTTCCATATCCTTCAGGCGCTTGATGTAAGATTCCATCACTTCACGACGCGCGCCCGGTCTGGAACCGGAAACAGCATCACAAGCCTGAATGATTGGCGCGATCAAAGTAGTCATCTCCATTTCATCGTGGTGCGCTCCAATAGCATTTACCACGTCCGGATGTTCTTTGTATTTCTTAGCCAATTCCGCCCCTAAAATGGCGTGCGGTAATTCCGGCTCTTCCGGCCATACTTTACCAATATCGTGCAATAGACCTGCGCGCTTGGCCATCTTGGAATTTAATCCCAGCTCAGAGGCCAAAGTAGCACACAGTTTCGCTACTTCGCGAGAGTGCTGCAACAAGTTCTGTCCGTAAGAAGAACGGAATCGCATACGTCCCACCAATTTGATCAATTCCGGATGCAATCCGTGGATGCCCAAATCAATACAGGTACGCTCTCCAATCTCCACGATTTCCTCTTCAATGTTCTTCGTCGTTTTAGCAACCACTTCCTCAATGCGGGCAGGGTGAATACGACCGTCCGCAACCAAACGGTGTAAAGACAAACGTGCAACTTCACGACGAACAGGGTCAAATCCGGAAATGATAATCGCCTCAGGAGTATCATCCACGATGATTTCCACACCGGTAGCCGCTTCCAAAGTACGAATGTTACGTCCTTCACGACCGATAATTTTACCCTTGATATCATCAGACTCAATATTGAAAACCGATACACAGTTTTCAATCGCATGCTCAGTAGCCGTACGCTGAATCGTTTGGATGACGATTTTCTTCGCTTCCTTATTGGCGGTCATTTTCGCCTCGTCCACGATATCCTTTGCTCTTGCAGATGCGGCCGTTCTGGCTTCATCTTCAATCTGCTTCATTAATGCCGCTTTTGCGTCTTCGGCAGAAAGACTCGCAATTTGCTCCAATAGCTCAATCTGCTTGTTTCTCTCTGCTTCTACAACCGCTCTTTTCTCATCAATGGTCGCTAATTCACCATCCAGCTGCTTCTTGATACGATTTAACTCCGCATCTTTCTTCTTGGCGACTTCCAGTTGTTTATTCAGGTTCTGCTCTTTCTGCTTTGCCCGGTTCTCAACCGTATTCATTTGATTCTTGCGCTTGTTAATCTCCTTGTCACAATCCGCTTTCAATGAAAGGATCTTTTCCTTCGCCTCCAAAATTTTGGTATTCTTGATTGAATCTCCTTCAATCTTGGCGTCTTTTACGATGCGTTCTGCATTCTGATGCGCCTCACGCTCTTGCGCTTGGAACATTTTTAATAGCAAACTTCGCCCAACAAAAACACCGATACCTAGCGCCACAACCGCAGTGATTGCAACGTAAATGAATATTTCCATTTTCGTATCGTTTTAGCAGGAAACGATTCTCTAAGTGATGGACATTCGGCTTTGGTCTGAAAAAAATATATTTTAGGGTCTTCAGGTTATAGTTTCTACAGGCTGTTGTTCAATAAGTCATTTAGAAAGCTGACCTTTTGTTCAATAGCGTTTTCATGTTCATGGTTTTCTACCTGATTCACCATGGAATCAAAAAGAATCATGGCCAGTAGATCCTGACGATCATCACAACGATACCGCGAACGGTAATCCTTGATCTTATCATTGATCATTGCAGCTACTTGTCGGACTTTGTCCTCGTCCTCCATGGCGACCTTCATAGGGTACTCTCGGTCGGCAATTTTTAGTTTGATCGATAGGTCCCCCATAATTATTTGCTTAAATGCGTGACGCACTTATCAATTTCCGAAATATATTCATCTATCAGTACCTTAAGGCCACTGGTATCCAATACACCATCTTTAAGGTTACCTGCAATTGAACTTATATTTAACTGGTTTTTGAAATCGGAAATCTGCTCGTCTTTGGCTTGAAGGGCTTGTTGCAGCTGCTGATTTTCGGCACGCAAATTCTGCACCTCATGCTTGAGTTGTTGATGTTCTGCGAGAATGAGTCTCACCTTGCGTTCCAACGCATGTAAATCGTTATGGATTTGCTTGTTTTTCATAGGCTGATTGCCGATCAACACCTAGGACGGAAATTCCAGATCTAAATTTATTTATATGTAATAATCCAAAGATTAAATTTCTAATCTTCAAAATACAGAAACATATAAGCTAAATCAAAGCGGTAGGCTAAAAAAAACCTACCGCAATGGTTATTTTTATGCTTTTCTTACAATTATTGGCGGATCACCGCGCCTAATTGTTTCTCGAAACTCGACTGTAATTTGTTCATGGTTTTGTCGATCACCTTGTCATTCAGGGTTTTGTTTTTGTCCTGCAAGATGAATGATAGTGCATAGGCTTTTTTGCCCGCATCAATCTTATCTCCTTCATAAACGTCGAAACAGTTAATGTTGGTGATCAAATTATTGCTGCTTTTTTGGGCCACTTCCATGATTTGTGCAAAATCGATCGACTTATCGATAACCAAAGAAAGGTCGCGACGCACCTCAGGGAATTTTGATACCGCTTCAAATACGATGTCATTATTCACCAATGCCATGATGGCATCCCAATCCAAATCAGCAAAGAAGATTTCTTCTTTTAAGCCGAATTGTTTTGCCAATTCCGGTTGTACCAATCCTACATATCCGAGCTGTTGCTTTCTGGTACCAATCTGTAAGCCATAAGCGAAAATCTCATTGCTGATCTTCTCTGTTTTAAGCTTGCTGATTTTGAACACTTCGAAAACCTTCGAAAGCTGGGCGCTCAGGTCGTGGAAAGTTACCGGACGACTTGCGTTAATCCAGTTTTCTGCTTCAAAATTACCGGTGATGGCCATGGCCAGACGGCTGTTCTGGCGGTATCCGTTTTCTTCTTTGAAGTAAACATTTCCAAACTCATAAAGCTTCAGATCTCTCTGACGGCGGTTATGGTTGTGCGAAATTACCTCCAGGAAGTTGAATACCATTTGCTGGCGCATTACATCCAAATCTTCCGAAAGGAAGTTCAGGATTTTCACCTGCTCCTCTTCTTTCACCTCTGCCTTATAATTGGAGTTGGTGATGGAGTTGGTCATGATTTCATAGTAACCATTGGCAGTCAAAATTTCCGCTACCTTACGCTCATTGTTCTGAGGGTAGTTGGTAGGGAAGTCGGCCAAATAGTCGGTGCCAGATGCTTCCTCCAATGGAATGTTATCCAGTCCATAGATACGCAATACTTCTTCCACAATATCCGCCGGACGCGTAACATCTACTCGGTAAGGAGGAACAATGGCCGTGAAGCCTTCTTCTGAAATATCCTGAAGGGTGATGTCAAGATCTGTCAGAATCTGATTAATGCGCGCTTTTGGAATTTCGATACCGATCAACTTATTGATATAAGCGTAAGTCACCGGAATCACGAAATCTTCTACAGCAGTCGGGTAGATGTCGGTAATTTCCGAAGAAATCTGGCCACCCGCCACTGCCTGAATCAATAGGGCTGCACGTTTCAATGCATACACCGTAATGTTCGGATCTGTTCCTCTTTCAAAACGGAAAGAAGCATCTGTTTTTAAAGTATGGCGCTGAGAAGAACGTCGGATGCTGTCAGCGGAGAAATAAGCACTCTCCAAAAAGATTTTGGTGGTGCCTTCGGTAACTCCCGATTTTTCACCGCCGAAAACTCCTGCAATACACATTCCTTCTTCTGCATTACAGATCATTAAATCCTTATCCGAGAGTTTACGGGTCTCGCCATCCAAAGTGGTGAATGCTGTGCCTTCCGGCAATTGCTTCACGATGACTTGATTGCCAGTGATTTGGTCCGCATCGAAAGCGTGAAGTGGCTGTCCCAATTCATGTAAAACGAAGTTGGTTACATCCACTACATTATTAATAGGTGCCAGGCCAATAGATTTCAGGCGGTTCTGTAACCACTCCGGTGATTCTTTCACTTCTAAGCCGGAAATGGTCAGGCCACTGTATCTCGGACAGGCGGTCGTGTCTTCCACTGTTACCGCTATCGGCAAATCATGGTTATCTACTTTGAAGTCCTCTACGGAAGGCATTCTGAGCTTTTCACCCGTCAGCGCTACAATATCACGGGCAGTACCTACATGAGAAGCCGCATCAGCACGGTTCGGGGTCAGGCCAATTTCAAATACCTCCTCGTTTTTGATCTCGAAGTATTCGGCAGCCGGCGTACCGTTTGGCTTGTCGGTGTCCAATACCATGATGCCATCATGGGAAGTCCCCAGGCCTAATTCGTCCTCTGCGCAAATCATTCCCATGGAAACCTCTCCACGGATTTTTGCTTTTTTGATTTTGAAACCTTCGCCACCATCAGGGTAAAGCATGGTGCCCACCGTCGCGACCACCACTTTTTGTCCGGCTGCTACATTTGGCGCGCCACAAACAATCGGAACAATGTTGTCATTCCCCAAATCTACGGTAGTCTTGCTCAGCTTGTCGGCATCAGGGTGTTTTTCACAAGTCAAAACTTCCCCAATCACAACGCCTTCCAAACCTCCTTTGATGGACTCAATGGTTTCAAGACCTTCTACTTCCAAACCTCCAGCGGTTAGGGCATCCCCTAAAGCCTCTGTGGCCAGGTTTATATCAATATATTCTTTTAGCCAGTTAACTGAAATCTTCATAAGAAAATGCTATGCAAATCAATCTATTCTAAAAAACAAAATTAATAGATTCCCTCATTTAAAATAATGCAAATGCGCGTTTTTTATTGGATTGGAAAAAGATGTCTACCAATTTTTCTAAAAAGTTGAATGAGAGGCGATAATTCTGAGGGAATCTGTGCGGTGATTAGGTTAATGTGTTTTCTGGAAAGCCTTTTCTCCGGCAGTAACAGGAATGTTGAGATGGTTTTCCAAAGGAGGGATTGGACAGCTCCAGCCATCCGAATAGGCGCAGTAAGGGTTGAAAGCTTTGTTAAAATCCAAAGTAATCAGGTCCTCTTTCGGTAATGGAATTTCGATATAGCGTCCGGCACCATAGGTTTCATGTCCTGTGGTGTTGTCTGTGAAAGCAACCAAAAGCATATCGGGATGAGCGGTGGGCTGCAGGGCTAAAAGTTTAAAGGGTTGTTTTTGAATCTCAAACTCTAAGTGGGCATAGGGGAAGTAAGTCTTCGCTTTTCCGGAGGAAGTCTGTACCGCTATTGTTTCGTTAGAAAATGTGCGATTCACTTTTGCCTGTAGGCAGAAATCGGTCTGAGCAGGGAAATAATCTAAATGTTGGAATGATTTTTTCTGCTCCTCCGTTAGTGGGGATTGTTCGCTGTTTTTAAAAAAATCATTTTGCTTCGAGCGATGCTCACTGATGGAAGCAAGGTAGGTTTCCGGTTGGTTTTGCTTATCGTCGGTTTGAAAGGAGTAAACAATAATTCCAATGAAAATCACGGAAAATACAATCAAAGCTATTTTTTTGGCCATTATTTTAGAATATATGGTAAGATTTTTGTTGTTTAAATGTCAAATATAGTTCAACACTCATGAAACAAGGTAAACATATTGCTATAACTTTTCTATTGATTTTGCTCGCTGGTGTCGGTTTTGGGCAAGGGGTAGAGGAGTATCAGCGATATCACCAGGAGGGCCGTGAACTTGCCAAAGAAGAAAAATTTAAAGAGGCAATAGCGGCATTTTCCAAGGCGATTGACATTATGCCTTATTACTCCGCTATTCATCTTGATCGGGGAGCGACCAGGTTGCAAGTGGGTGATTTCGAGGGAGCTATTGAGGATTTGGATTATGTAGCAGAGCGCCAGCCTTATAAAAAAGAAGTGTTTTTTTTAAGAGGAATTGCTCATTATCACTTGGGAGATTATGGTTTGGCATCGGAGGATGTGGATCATTATTTGACAGAGTATCCCAATAACCAGGAGGCAAAATCCTATAAGAAAAAATTAGATACTATTAAGGCGGAAGAGCAGGCGGTTTTAGCGCAGCAGTTGCAGCAACAACAAAGCAAAAAAGCTCAAATGACAGCCCAAAGAAGGGCGAGAAATACTCAAATTGTTTTAGGGACGGTAGTGCCCCTGGCGATTTGGACGGCATTAGTGCTTTCCTGGTAAAAAAATAGTAATCGGGATAAAAAAAATCCGCAATGCTGATTCAGTATTGCGGATTTTTTTTGTGCTTTTTTTAGCCCGGGTTATTCATGATTTTGCGCCGTGCAAGTCCATAAGGTGGGGATTTGAAAGCGTATAGAAATAAAATGAAACACCTTTTAGTGTGCCTGCAGGTATTAAATCCTGCACGGAAAGGTTGGTCAGCCACCGTAAGCGAGTATTGCATAGTTGGTAGAAATGTCAGCATGAAGCGTATACAGCGAGTGCCAAAGGCGTATTTTTAGCCTCGAAATTTAATTCATCGTTGAAGCATTAACCTTATTCATAGTTGGTGCAACATCAATGTAGCAGTAATGACAAGTAGCATTGATTCGACCGGGGTCTTGGTTTACGTCAAAGGTACAATAGGCACGCATGGAAACACGGGAGAGCCTCCTGCCTCCACACGAAACAAGGGTCAATATGGAAATGCCCTACCGAAATATTTCCAAATCAGCATGGTCTATATGCTCACCATGTCTGATGCTAAGAATGAGAGCATATCGTAGTGGTATCAGTACCGAGGGAAACCGCAGGGAATGAGATGGGCAAAGGCAGTCTTAGCATCTCCATAGTACCGTTTGAAAGCTGGGAAATCTTTACCCAAGAAAGCCAGTAAGTAGGGAAGGGAAAACCTGGGCCTTGATTGGTCTGGGGGATGCCTTAAATTGGGGCGATAATTTAGAAACATTAAAACAAGCACCGGATGCAACTAAAAAGATGTCAACAGTAGAATTAGAGATAGCAGCACGAGCAAGAAAACACAAGAACACTGCATTGACGAATGTAAGTCAGTTCATAGACGAAAATATGCTAACAGATTGTTTTCACAGCCTGAACAAGAATAGTAGTCCGGGCGTGGATGGTAAATGTTGGTATCATTACAATCTTGAATCTGAAACTCGCATACCAGCACTATTAACCGAATTTAAAACGGGGAAGTATCGAGCTCCTTCTATACGCAGGGTTTATATCGACAAGGGGAAATCAGGGAAACGCCCATTGGGCATCCCGACCATTGAAGATAAGATACTTCAGGAAAGTGTGCGCCGCACCCTGAACCCCATCTATGAAGAGGAATTTAAGGCCTTTTCATTCGGATTCAGGAATGGATATTCTGCACATCAAGCGGTAGAATATATGTTTAGGGAAGTAAGCTTTAAAGGATTGCATTACATCATTGATGCTGACATAAAGAATTACTTTGGATGCATCAATCATGCACAACTTCGAGAGTTTCTTGACTTACGGGTCAAAGATGGCGTGATACGCAGAACGCTAAATAAATGGTTAAAAGCAGGTATACTGGAGGATGAGCAGTTGCAATATCCAACAGAGGGTACCCCTCAAGGAGGGATAGTATCTCCCTTGCTGAGTAATATTTATTTGCATCATGTGCTGGATGAATGGTTTTCCGAGCAAATACAGCCATTATTAAAGGGAAAAAGTACTATAGTCCGCTATGCCGATGATTTTGTATTGGGTTTTGATAATGCTTCGGACGCCGATCGGGTAATGAATGTCTTGCCAAAGCGATTTGAGAAATACAATCTTGAATTACACCCTGACAAGACAAAGATCATTAACCTAAAGAGCAAAAGAGGCGAAGGCGAAAGAGGTTTTGATTTTCTGGGATTTACACATTTTCTAAGCGCAGGTCGCAACGGAAAAATGATATTGAAAAGAAAAACAGCTAGCAAAAAGCTGAACCTCTCACTCGTTAAAATGCAAGACTGGATAAAGTCAAACCGGCATCGTAAGCTCGATGAAATCATCAATGAATTGAATTTGAAATTACGCGGATACTATAATTACTATGGAATCACCTTCAATAGCAGAAGTCTGCAGGGTTACTATCACCATGTTCGGCGTATGCTTCACAAATGGTTAAATCGCAGAGGTGGACGTCCTGCATGGAACTGGGAGCGGTACAATCGCTTAATTACAGAATGGAGGCCACTACTTAAACCAAAAATCTATCACAGCTTTCTGAAAGCGAAACCAATTTAGGAGGAACCGTATGCGGGAAATCCGCTCGTACGGGTCTGTGAGGGAGCGGGGAGGTAACAACCCGCTCTACTCGGAAAATCCTCGTTGAGCTGCAAGGCGGAGAAATAGAAGGAATAGCTTTCTATTTCGAGTTTTTCCAACGAAGCAGATGAATGAAGAGAAAGCAAGCTTATCGAAATTTGGATAATTATTAAATCAATGAATTTAACTGCAATGCCTTGATAGTGACCCTCTTGATGGGGCTTCCTGAATCTATCGGTGCATAATTTGCCTTAGAGCGTGTTAAAAAGCCAAAATTCGCAGCGAAAATTTGATTATGGCAGAAGCGATGCCCGATTATTTTGAGAGAATAGCATCACTATTGTTGAGAAATTATCCAAAATCGTTTTCAATAATTCGAATTTGCAACCGGATGGTGGGCTTTTAAACACGCTCTTATTCATCAGGCAAAAAAAAAGACCGTAACTGCTTTAGCCACGATCTTCTTAGTTATTCGCCTATTGATGTTCACTAATTCTAACGGGAACTATCAATTTCGGTTCCTTTTTTCATGAAAAATTAAAAGGGAAAGTAATCCGGTTTTAAATGTTACCATCGAATACCATCATCTTCTTCCACTTTGTTTCTATTCCAGCCTTTATTGTTTGGTCGATATATTTCAAACTCCACCCGACGGTTTAGCTCCCGGTCAGATTCCGTTTTTTCCTCTACCAGTGGCTGTTGAGCGCCATAACCAATAGCCTCAATACGGTCTTTACTAATTCCTCCAAAATACTCAATATAATCTTTAATGGCATCCGCCCGCTTTTGGGATAACTGAATATTGGCTTGTGGATTTCCTTTAGTATCGGTATGTCCCGAGATTTTGAGTTTAAAATCCGGATTATCGAGCAGGAAGTTCCCAATTTTGTCCAAATCGTAATACATGGCCGATTTTAATTCAAAGGAATTATTGTCAAATACCACAGATTCGAACTGCATTCGGGAGGAAATCGGACGCGTCTGATCATCGAAGTTAGTGTCTCCCTGCAGGGTGAAAATCTTCTCAATCCTGAAGAATTCATCTCCCTGAATCACCATTAAATATTGTCGGTTATCGATCAATTCAAATTGATAGGAACCATCTTCCCTCAAATACTTTGGCGCAATGGCAATCCCTTCTTCCATGTCAATGATGGAAACTATGCCGTCTGTAAAAGGGCTGTTGCTCAGGGAATCTGTCAGTGTACCGGTCAATTTCGTGGTCGCCAATGGCTGTGCGCCCATGGGCAGTGGGAAGGAATACAAATCCAGATTCTCCATATTGTTTTCTATGGATTTGGCATAGTATAGATTTTCAGACTCCTGGTCGATGGTAAAGTAGAACTCAGATCCCTTCCCATTGACCAGCGGGCCAATATTACTGGATTCGCCCCAGCGATTATTTTCTTCTAAATACGCTTTGTAAATATCAAATTCTCCAAAATTTATCAGCTGACCACTGGAGCTGAAATACAATACATTATGCTTTGGGTGAACGAAAGGGCTTACTTCACTTCCCCGGGTATTGATCACCGGCCCCATATTTTTTGCCGGGAGCCAGTTTCCGTTACGGTCTTTATGGGTGTAATAAAGATCCGACATCCCAAATCCTCCAATACGGTCAGAGGCAAAATAAAGCGTATCCTCTGAAGGAGAAAGACTGGGGTGAGAATCCCAGGCCGTAGAGTTTACGTTACGACCAAGGTTTTTGACCTCTCCCCAGGTGCTGTCCGCCTGAAGTTGTGCCACAAAAAGGTCACAATTACCGAAGGTCTCCGGGGTGTTGCAACGTGAGAAATAGATGGTGGTGCCATCTTTCGAAAGGTAAGGAGAGCCTTCATTGGCCTCGGTATTCAGTTCTTTTAAAGGAAGGGCCTCATCCCAATACCCGTCTCCCAAAGATTTAATAATGAATAGATCTTCATTGGGTACCGGATCAAAGTTGCGGCGAATACTATTGCGTTGGGAGGTGAAAATGATGGTGCTATTGTCCCAGCTGATAGAAGGGCCATAATCAGATTTATTGGAATTTACATAGAATCCCATATTCAGGTCAATCCCCTGCGGAGGCCTCAGCGTATCCAGTTTCTCTCTGAATTCCACCAGGTCATAATAATAATCTAAAGGAACGTAGTCTTCCGGTTTACGACCCGCCATTTTGTAATATTTGGATTGGACTTTCTGGAAATCCACCCCGGCATGATGATGTTTTAACACCAGTTTGTATAACCGTTGGGCATCATAAAATCGACCCTGTTCTTCTGTAATATTGGCCAATCGCCATAGCCAGTAGGTATCTCTTCTGAAATTATCAACACCAAATTTTGAAACGTAGTCCCATAGCAAAGGGTAAAGTGCATCGCTATCCTTGGCCTTGTCTAATTTGTTCAGCTTATTTAGTTCAGATTTATCGTAATAATACCTAATCTTATTTACATTGGGGAAAAGAAATAATTCCTGTAATTTATAATCATGGGGATTCTCAATAACATTTTTGTCTTTTTTTTGTCGTTTTTGTGCCAGCCCTTCTGAAAAAGGGTGTAAAATTGACATAAAAAAAAGCGCCCAAACCAAGGGGGTAAGCCTCAGGCTGACAATTTGTGTTTTATTTCTGCTCATAAAGTGCATATTGGCGCTCGAATAATACAATAATTAGCTATACTTTGCAAGATAGGGGTTTTGGCACATCCCTTGCCCAAATATAGTGACATCTTTATAATTTTTGCAGAATTTGCAATAACTGTCAATTTGACATATAAATATATCTATGGATTCAAAGAAAGACCTGTTCCAAAATGTGATTCTAGCGGAAATGCAGGAGACTGAAACCGGAGAATTCATTTCTATTAATGAGGAAATGGATGCCGCGGAGGTCAATAGTTCCGATATTCCGGATGAATTACCCATTCTTCCTATAAAAAATACTGTGCTCTTTCCGGGTGTGGTGATTCCGATCACCGTTGGACGCGCCAAATCCATTAAGTTGGTAAAAGAGGCTTATAAAGGCGACCGCATTATTGGTGTGGTGGCTCAAAAAAATAAAGACATTGAAGATCCTAAGGTACATGATTTTTATGCCATAGGAACCGTGGCCCGCATTGTGAAAATGCTGGTTTTGCCTGATGGAAACACCACCATCATCATTCAGGGGGTTCGTCGATTCCTTTTGCAGGACATCATTTCCGAGGACCCTTATTTTAAGGCCAGTATCCTGACCTTGGACGAGAGCTTCCCGGCGAAAGAATCGGAAGAAGCAGCGGCTTTGATTGAGACGCTGAAAGATTCCGCCAATAAAATTTTGAGGTTAAATCCGGATATGCCGCAAGAGGCACAATCTGCGATCGACAATATCGACTCCCCGGCATTTTTGACCCACTTTTTGGCTTCTAACCTTTCGGTGCCGCCAAAAGAAAAGCAAAGAATTTTGGAGACAGACTCCGGAGTGGAGCGTTCTACGCTGCTATTGGAGTATATGTTGAAGGAAATTCATATGCTGGAGCTGAAGAATGAAATCCAAAGCAAGGTGCATTCTGATTTGGATGCCCAGCAGCGTGATTATTTCCTCCGCCAGCAGATGAAGGTATTGCAGGATGAGTTGGGACAGGGTGGTCCTGAGTCTGAGGTCAGAACACTTCGCAAAAAAGGCGAAAAGAAAAAATGGCCTAAAGAAGTGAAAGATCACTTCCTGAAGGAGTTGGATAAATTGAGCCGGGTGAACCCTCAGGCGCCGGAATATGCGGTGAATTTGGGCTATGTAGAGTTCATGATAGACCTTCCATGGGAGGAGTTTACCGAGGATAATTTTGATCTGAAGCGAGCGCGTAAAATCCTGGATAAGGAGCATTACGGTTTGGAGAAGGTCAAAGAGCGGATCATTGAATACCTGGCGGTATTGAAGTTGAAGCGTGATTTGAAAGGCCCGATTTTGTGTTTATATGGCCCTCCGGGTGTGGGTAAAACTTCCCTGGGGCGTTCAATTGCCAACGCACTGGGGCGTGAATATGTACGGATGTCTTTGGGTGGATTGCATGATGAGTCGGAGATCCGAGGTCACCGTAAGACCTATATTGGCGCGATGGCGGGTAAGGTTTTACAGAACCTGAAGCGCTGTAAAACGGCCAATCCGGTATTTGTACTGGATGAAATTGATAAGGTAAGTTCTGATTTCCGTGGTGATCCATCTTCTGCATTATTGGAGGTATTGGATCCGGAGCAAAACAACAACTTCGTAGATAACTATTTGGAAATTGGCTTTGACCTTTCTAAAGTTCTTTTTATTGCCACTTCCAACTCATTGGAAACCATTCAGCCCGCTTTGCGTGACCGTATGGAGATTATTGAGCTGACTGGCTATACCCAGGAGGAAAAAGTAGAAATTTCTAAAAAGCACCTGATTCCTAAGCAACGCGAGGAGCATGGATTGAAGGCGGCGGATATTACCTTCAATAAAGCCGCCATTAAGTCGGTGATTGATGGCTACACCCGCGAATCCGGTGTTCGTAATCTGGAGCGTAAGCTTGGGGCAATTTGCCGTAATGTGGCTAAATCAGTGGCAATGGAGGAGGAGTACACCAAGTCCATTTCCAACGGCAGAGTGGAAGAGATTCTGGGGCCTCAGATTTTCGATAAGGAGCTGTATGAAAATAACCGTACCGCAGGTGTTGTGACTGGCCTGGCCTGGACACAAGCGGGTGGGGAGATCCTATTCATTGAGTCAGCTTTAAGTCGTGGTGCAGGTAAACTTACGCTTTCCGGCCAGTTGGGAGATGTCATGAAGGAATCCGCCATGGCAGCATTAACTTACCTGAAGGCCAATGCAGAAAGGTTGGGCATCGATTATCGTATATTTGACCGATATGATTTGCACATCCACGTACCGGCCGGGGCAGTGCCTAAAGATGGTCCTTCTGCCGGTATCACCATGCTGACCTCCCTGGCTTCGGTTTATACGCAGAAAAAAGTCCGCTCCAAACTGGCCATGACGGGAGAAATCACCCTTCGTGGACAAGTGTTGCCAGTTGGTGGGATTAAAGAGAAAATTTTGGCGGCGCGAAGAGCGGGAATCAAGGAGATTTTACTTTGTGAGAAAAACCGAAAAGATGTAGAGGAAATTGAGGCACAATACATCAGCGATCTGAACATTCAGTTCGTGAAAGATGCGCAAGAGGTATTGGATTTTGCCTTATTGAATGAGCAGGTCAGCGAGCCTGTGAACTTCATTTTGGAAGATAAAAAATCTGTAAAAGCATAATTAGAAAATTGGAGGAGCGAGCGCTTCTCCTCTTTTTTTGTTTTTTTGAATAATTCACGATCCTGATCGTCTATATGCTGCAAGGTTAAAAATAAAGGACGAGAAAGCCATTACTTCTAAAATTGGGACTATTCTTGTTTTAAGAAACGCCCTGGAGAGGGGCATTCGATATATTTTGAAACAAAAAAATATAGCAGTGAATTGTTCGGATTTAGGGAATTTTTACAAATTGACCCGATGCACCATTTATCCTTTAAATTGTTGAGAAATTTTTTTGGCTTACTGTTTATCATGCTGTTGTTTCAGCAACCTCTTCTGGCACAGTCCATCAAATCAAGTGCATTTGGTTTGTTGAACATGCCCTATTCAGCGCATTCCGCAGCAATGGGAGTAGTGATGCCAGCGGCTTATAAGCAGGATCCTTCAGTCTTTTTATCCAATCCGGCGGCGGCTCTGCCTGAATTTAATAATCATTTAGGTTTGCATTATGCAGGCCTGTATGCTGGCTTGAATCAAGGGGCGGTAAGCTATGTGTTGTCGAGTGAAAAGACGGGGAATTGGGGCTTCGGAGCCCAGTATTTGAACTATGGAGAAATGTTGGGCTATGATCCTTCCGGAAATCCGGAGGGGACTTTTACCGCCGCCGATTATGTAGTGTCAGTGACGAAGCAACATCAGGTGTCTCATTTTTCAGTAGGGCTGACTGCCAAATTCATTTCTTCCCGAATAGAAAGCTATGGTGCCAGTGCCATGCTGTTTGATGCCGGGATTTTGTTTATTCATCCCAAAACGGATTTTACAGCAGGTTTAGTGATTAAGAATTTTGGTTTTCGTACCAGTAATTTTGACAGCGAACCGGTCCCGATTCCTTTTGATGTGCAAATGGGGGTGAGCTTTAAGCCGGAACACATGCCTTTGCGCTTTTCAGCCTCGGCTTCCTATCTTCCCCATGATGCGGCTTACCTGGAGGAGGAAAGTGATCAGAATACGACCATACGGGATGTTTTTCGCTATTTCAATTTTGGAGCGGAACTCTTGTTTCATAAAAATGTAAACCTGCTGGTGGGCTATAATCAGCATATTCGGGCAGGTCTGGCGATGGAAGATAAAAAAGGTTTATCAGGCTTCGCCCTGGGCGGAAGAATTCTCGTAAAAAAACTGACAATGGAGTACACCTATGCTGCTTATCATGCGGCGGCGGGAGCCCATTATGTAACCCTCAGTACCAATCTATCCAACTGGAAAAAATAAAATCATAACCGTCTGTAGATTTTAATTACAGGTGTAAAGAAATAAAAATGCTAGAAGATAAAAATTATTTGACCCCACGCGAGATTGTCGTGGAACTGGATAAATATATTATCGGACAAGCGGATGCCAAACGTAATGTGGCGATCGCCCTGAGAAATCGTTGGCGTCGAATGAATGTCCGTTCTGAATTGCAGAGAGAGATTGTTCCGAATAATATTCTGATGATCGGGGCGACCGGGGTAGGGAAAACGGAAATTGCCCGCAGATTAGCTAAAATCGCCAAAGCCCCTTTCACCAAAGTGGAGGCTTCCAAATTTACCGAAGTGGGCTATGTTGGCCGCGATGTGGAAAGCATGGTGCGCGACCTGGTAGAGCAGTCCGTGAACCTGGTGAAAAAAGAGAAGGAAAAAGGCGTGAAAGAGCGTGCGACGGAAGCGGTGGAGAATATCATTTTGGATGCTTTGATTCCACCAGTAGCAGGTTCGCAAAGCGTATCTACTACCTCCGGAGAACCAAAATCAGATGCCGAGCTGAATCAGCAAACGCGTGAGCATTTCCGTCAGAAAATCCAGAGTGGAGAGATGGACGATCGCAAGATCGAGATCAATGTGAGTCAGCCTTCTACTTCCGGTATTGGTATGGTTGGTGGTGGAATGATGGATGAATCATCCATGATCAACCTGCAGGAAATGCTGGGCAATATGATGCCGAAGAAAAACAAGAAGCGTAAAGTCACGATCGGAGAAGCGAAGAAATTGCTTTTTGACGAAGAGGCCAGCAAGCTGATTGATATGGACGAGGTGAAAGAAGAGGCGATTCGTCGTGCCGAAAACACCGGTATGATCTTTATTGATGAGATTGATAAAATAGCTAAATCTTCCGGAAAAGGAGGGAGCGGTGGCCCAGATGTCAGCCGGGAAGGGGTGCAGCGTGATTTGTTACCTATAGTGGAGGGCTCTTCCGTCACTACCAAATATGGGGTCATCAATACCGAGCATATTCTTTTTATTGCTGCCGGAGCCTTTCATTTGTCCAAACCATCTGACCTTATCCCGGAATTGCAGGGGCGCTTCCCGATTCGCGTGGAGTTGCAGGATCTGACCAAAGAGGATTTCTATCAGATCATCAAAGAGCCCAAGAATGCATTGACCAAGCAGTATATGGCCTTGTTTGAGGCAGAGGAGGTGCGCCTGGAATTCAATGATGAGGCCTTGGATGAAATCGCACAAATCGCCTTTGACATCAACTCTGAAATTGAAAATATCGGAGCCCGCCGTTTACATACCGTGATGTCCCGCTTGTTGAATGATTTCTTATTCGATATTCCGGATGTGATCGGGCCAAATGCCCATGTGATGGTCACCCGTGAAATGGTAAAAGAGAAACTCGATGGAGCGGTAAAAAACAAAGACTTGAGTCAGTTTATTCTGTAAAACACCAAAATGAAATAAAAAAAAGAGGGTTTTTCGCCCTCTTTTTTTATTGCCTAAACGCTGAATTGCTTATCTTTTCAATGAATTCATTCACCAAATTTAAAGCAAATGCACTACTATATTATTACCGGAAGTAGCCGTGGGATTGGCCGCGCATTGGTAGAACAATTGATAAAGGAGGAGAATAATTTTGTGATCGGCATCTCCCGTAGCTATAGGGAAAGTAGCGATCGCTATCACCATATTGAATTTGACCTCGGTGATATTGCAGACTTGAAACAGCAGGTTTTTCATTTTTTTGAAAAAATTCAGGCGCCCCAAAAAGTGGTGCTCATCAATAATGCCGGTACCCTGGGGGAAATAGGTCACGTGGGTGGGCTTTCTTCAGATGGCCTGGAAAAAGTGATGAATTTAAATGTGACTGCGCCGACGATTCTGATGAATGAGTTTGTGAGACAGTTTGCCGGGATTTCCGCCGATAAAATCATCCTGAATATCAGTTCCGGAGCGGGTAAGTATCCGGTGGATGGCTGGTCGGCTTATTGTGCTTCAAAATCTGCACTGGACCTCTTTTCCAAAGTAGTGGCAGAAGAGTGCATTTTGAATGAAAATGGAATCAAGGTATTTTCGGTAGCGCCCGGAGTGGTGGATACGGAAATGCAATCTACCATTCGTAAGGCAGATCAGCAGGAGTTCAGAACACTGGGCAAATTCTTGAAATTGAAAGAGGATCAGCTCTTAAGTGCTCCGGAAGCGGTGGCGGATAAACTCCTTCAAATTATTAAAGAATCAGATAAATACGCAGAGGTATTATTGGATGTCCGGAAGCTCTAGTTCGGGGATCATGTCTTCTATCGCAGTTCTGGGGCTGGATAACCAACGAATTTTTCCTGTTCCTGCTTTTAGTGATTTCCAGTGGTCAACCGGAAGCTGAAGCCAGCAACTAGCTCCGGTGGGATAGTGCGATATGGAAATACCACTCAAGAGCTCTATGCAATGGGCAATTTCCGGATTGTGTCCGAAGACGATGAGCTTTTCAAATTGATCCGGTAGCATTTGAAACATTCGGATCATATCATGGGCATCACAGCCATAGAGTTCCTCTCTCAGGTCTGTCTTTAGCCACTGGAAGGGGAGGGGCTCAACCACTGCCAGGCAGGTGTCCATTGCGCGTGTGGCGGTGGAGCAAAGGATTTTGTCCGGATGATAAGGCAGTTGCTTCAGCTTTTGGCCGATCTCTAAGGCATTGGCTTTCCCTCTTTTATTCAGGGGGCGGAACTTATCGGATAATTCGGGGATTTTCCAGCTGGATTTGGCGTGACGGATGAACATGATGTTTTTCATAGGAAATAATTTCAAAAATAACTCACTGAATGTCAATCAGGAGGGCCTAAGAGTCAAAAATAATTTTCAAATTACCCAGAAAAAGGCCTGAATGGTTCGTTCAAATATTGCAGGCAAATTAACAAAGAACCAATTTTTACCCGGGGAAGAATCGTTATGACTATTCGTGATCTAAAGAAACTGGTGCGGCAGGGGGAAGGTCAGTTTGTGGAGTTTAAGAAAAAGGCAAACCATCCTGAAAAAATTGTTAAGGAAGTAGTGGCGTTTGCCAATGCTTCCGGTGGCAAGCTCATGATTGGAGTGGATGATTTCGGGGCTTTAGCGGGCTGTAAATATCCGGAAGAAGAGGCCTACGTTTTGGAGAAGGCTTTTAAGGAGATGATTTATCCCACCATTTCCATGGAAAAAGAGGAGGTGAAGCTCGATACCGGAAAAACCATATTGATTTATCATGTTCCGGAAGGTGATCGAAAGCCGTATCGCGTAAAATTTGAAGACAACAGCAAGGTTTATATTCGACGTGAAGACCGAAGTATTCAGGCCTCGGCACCGGTAAGGGAGATTATCCGACGTAGGCAAAACCCTAAAGATATTCGTTTTCAGGTAGGGGAGGTGGAGCAGAAGCTGCTGGCATATCTGGAGCAACATCGCTATATTACCGTAGCTCAACTCTCTCAGATGGTGAAGGTCAATAAAAAAATGGCTGCCAGGAAATTGATTATTTTGGTGTTGGCCAATGTGCTGGATATTCACCCTTTTGAAGAGGAAGATCGCTATTTTTTAAAAGCGCAATAATATGAAAATCATCGAGGTCACTGATCAGAATAAGGGAATCTACCTCCAGCTGTGCCAGGCTTATGAAGCAGAGTTTTCAGCCTTAACGGAAAAGCTGCCTGATGAATACGGGGTTTTTGCATTAGACACGCCCGTGGTTCCTCCTTATCTAGGCTTACTCTGGGTGCAGGAGGGAATTCCCATAGGCTTTGCTAATATCCGATTGGGAGCGGATTATAATAACAATACTCCGTAAAGAATTAGGCCGCAATACAGCCAAATCTCTCTATCTGGAGCATTTGCTCTGAATTATTGTACGGTTCGGGGGCAATCCCGAACCCTTTAAATATTCTTTGGATATAGTTTCGATTAAAATATAGCATCTTAATACTTGATAATGAGAAGGGTTCCTTTTCTTCGGTTTTATTATCAAAATAGTGAAGCGCCTTTGCCACGGACACCGCCGTTAGAGACATATTGATGTGATTATGTATCTTATTTTTACTCCTCGCCTGGCAGTGAGTCAGACCGGTGAATTGTTTGGCATCTCGAAATAGAAACTCAATTTGAAATCGAAGTCGATAACGCTCAATTATTGCGGAACCGCTTTGATTAATGTCTGTACTGAATAAAATTTCTCGTCTGGTTTTCCCATTGTCAAGCTCTGTAACGACGACCACACACTTGATCCATCGTTTAAGACTTTTACTATGAACCTCTGCTTCGAAAGCCTCCGTGTTTTCATTTTTGAAACATAGTGTAAAGTGTCTTTGGTCAAGATTATTAAATTTCACTTTTTCTCCATAGACCTTGGGTCGCCCTCTTTTTCCGGTAGGTGGTTCGGTATTTCTGTAACGAAGAAATGCGTTTTTAGCCAATTTACTAATGATAATAAACCCTTTTTCTACTATTGGATCGACGAATGGAAAGCGCGAAAAGTAAGCATCAACAACCACACTATCTGATACTTGCTTGTACAATTCAGCATTTGACAAAATCAAATTGGCATAAAAGGTCAGCAAATTAAATGACTCGTCCTCACTCTTAAAGGTTTGATGGGCCTCTAAATGCATTGCGGTTTTACTTTCGAGGCCAACACTTGCTATTCCTGTAATTTCCAGACCTCTTTTTGTTGAATTATCACAGCCTGACCAAAAGTACCCTAAACCTGGGGTGAGTTGACCACTTTTGGAAACATAACTTGGATCAAAGGCAATGATGCGCAATTCATCTTTAAGTGTCTTAATGAGCTCTATATTGAAGAAAAGGTAATTGAAATATTTCTCATACCATGATCTAATCGTGGCCTCATTGTACCGCAGATACCGACTCATGTTAGTGAAATTATTACGACCACGGAAAGACAGTAGTCCTTTTAAATTTTCTATCATGAAATCCCTCTCCCATTTGTTAATGTCTAACATTTTATGGAATATTTGCGCTAGGAGTGTTTCGATGCTCTTGATGGTGACTTAGTATGTTGGTGTTTGGCGATACAAATATACAGGTCACCATTTTTTTTACAATAGCTCAAAACTCTACGGAGTATTATAATAAAGTATGTGAGTTTTATGTAATTCCCGCAGTCAGGAAGAAAGGCTTTGGGAAAGCCTTGGCCTTTGAAATATTCCGGCGCTATCCGGGAAAGTGGGATGTCCGACAATTATTCGCAGCCAAGCGAGCGCAACTTTTTTGGAAGGCAACCATTGATGACTTTACCTCTGGAAATTATCAGGAGAGCCAGTTGAGTGATCCTGATTGGGGAGAGGTGATTTGTCAACGATTTCAATCCTGAATGGGGCATATAAAAACCGCAGAGCTTGAAAAACGCTGCGGTTATTATTTTGTCTGGTGCGGAGCATACTACCAGGTGGTAGATTTCACCAAAAGTGCTGCTTTCAGAATGTCTCGACGACTTACTAAACCCAACAACTTTCCGTTTTCCAGTACCGGGAATCGCTTGTATGGCGATCGGGTAAACATCTGGGCAACATCGAAAAGATCCATGTCCGAATTAACCGTGGTCAGGTCGGTAGTCATATAGTCTTTTACCAAATTGCCCCGAACGGGGTGGTTGTCGTAAGCTCTATCCAAAACCATTTTTAGAAAGTCTGATTCCGTGATGATTCCAATTAATTTGCCGGAATCATCCAGTACGGGAGCACCAGAAATTCGCTTTTCCAAAAGGAAGTCCATGGCATCAAAGGCATTCTCACTAGGGGAAATGGTGACCAACGATTTGTTCATGAATCGGGTAACCTTTTCATACTGATACCGATTAACCTCGGGCTCCTTTCTTGCAGGTTTAAAGTTCATAAGCGTAAAATTATAGTTTGGATCTTAAGAATATAATCAAAAACTTACTCAAAATCAAGTGGTTGAGGTGATGGGTGTGCTGTTTTGTTATGAAATTTGAAGGGAATTCCTGAAAAAAATGATGAATTTTATACTAAGGTAAGGTCCGGAGGTAAAGTGGCTTAAAATCCCGTGATTCTCAGACAAATTATAGCGCAGTTATTGAGTTTTTGAAGATTTTACTTACCTTTGCACGACTAAAACATGAGACGGCTACTAAGCCGTTTTTTGGTGTTTTGAGAATTTCATTACCCCTGCATGCAATTGGTTGACATTCGGGGGTTTTTCAGTTAATTGGCAACTCAATTAAAAGTATACTACTTTGGATATTACATTAGACAAAAGCTCGAACACGGAAGCTTCTATCAATATTAAATTGACCGAAGCTGACTACAGTGAGAAAGTTGAGAAAAAAATCAAGCAGTACGCTAAGCAGGCTGATATTAAAGGTTTCCGTAAAGGAAAAGTTCCTGCAGGTGTGATCCGTAGAATGTACGGTACTTCAATTTTGGTAGATGAAGTAAATCACATTTTGTCTCATGCAGTAGAGGACTACATCCGTGATAACAAATTGCAAATTATTGGTCAGCCGTTGCCGAACGTTGAGGAAAACGCCAACATTGACTGGGATAAGCAAAAAGAATTCGAGTTTTCGTACTCAGTAGGTTTGGTAGGTGATATCACTTACACTACGGATCTTACAATCGATTCTTATTCAATCAGCGTTGATGAGAAGCAATTGAATGAGACGATCGAGAACTTGTTGCAAAACGGTGGTGAGCAAACTTCTCCTGAAGTAGCGGAAGAAACTGATAAAGTAACAGGAGAATTGACCATCGAAGGTGAAGAGGAAGCGATTCATGTGATGGTTGATATTGCTGATTTGGCTACTAAAACAGGAAAAGAAATCTTTATCGGAGCTAAAGCAGAAGACGAAATTACTTTCGATATCCGCAAAGCTTACCGTTCAAATGAGAAAGTGGCGAATTTCTTGCACCGCGAGGAAGCGGATGTAAAAGAGATCAAAGGCGACGTTAAAATGGTCGTGAAGTCTATCTCTCGCATCGCTGAGGCAGAAATGAACCAAGAATTTTTCGATAAAATCTTAGGTCCGGGTAAAGCATCTAACGAAGATGAGTTCCGTGCTGAGGTTTCTAAAATCTTGGGTGAAAACTATGACAATCAGGTAGAGAACTACACTGCTCGTCAGATCCAGGATAAATTGGTAGATGGTACTGAAGTAGAATTGCCAGAAGCTTTCTTGAAGCGTTGGTTGGTTGCTACTCAGGAAGAATTGACTGCTGAGAAGGTTGAAGCTGAATTCGATAATTATAGAAAAGAATTCAAGTGGATGTTGTTGGCGGATAAAATCGCTGCTGATAACGAAATCAAAGTAGAAGATGCTGATATCAAGACAAAAGCTACTGAGATGTTCAAAGTTCAATTCGGTGCAATGACCGGTGGTGAGCAAAATGAGCAAATCGAGGAGATGTTGAAAGGTATCGTGGATAACTACCTGAAAGAGAACAACGGACAAAACTACATGAACTTGTACAATCAGGTTCGCTTCGATCGCATCATTAAATTGGTGGAAGAGAAAGCAACAGTAGTAGAGAAAGACGTTACTTTCGAAGAGTTTACTAAAGCAGTTTCTGCAGAGTAATATCCTTTGAATAATGATATTTTAGTCGGCATCTTTCAGGTGCCGACTTTTTTTATACTTTGGCAAACGTAAGCGGATCTCAATACGTATTTATAAAAGTATTATTCAAAACTAGGCGTATTTAACAAATTCCTGACAGGGAAAAGATCAAGTCCCCCTTTGTGATGGGTCTTTTTTTTTATCTTTGTTATTTACAACCTGAATTAACCTCCAACACCAATGATGTTTGACAAAGACGAATTCAGAAAATTTGCCACTAAACACCAGGGCATTTCCAGTAGCTTGTATGACAGCTACGCACACCATGTAGAAGGAATGACGCGTTCAGTGATTGAAGAGCGTCCGACTAATTTCCGTGAAATTGACGTGTTCAGCCGTTTGATGATGGACCGTATCATTTTCCTGGGTACACAGGTGGACGATCATATTGGAAATATCATTACGGCACAGTTGCTTTTCCTGGAGTCTGTAGACCCTAGCAAGGACATTTTGTTGTATGTGAACTCTCCTGGTGGTAGTGTTTATGCAGGTTTAGGTATTTATGACACCATGCAGTATGTGCGTCCTGATGTGGCGACCATCTGTACCGGTTTGGCTGCTTCTATGGGAGCCGTTTTACTTGCCGGTGGTGCTGAAAACAAGCGTTCTGCTTTACCTCATGCCCGCATCATGATTCACCAGCCTTTGGGTGGTGCACAAGGACAGGCTTCTGATATTGAAATCACAGCCCGTCAAATTTTAACATTGAAAAAGGAACTGTACGATATTTTGGTAAAACATTCCGGTAAATCCTTCGAAGAGGTGGAGCGCGATTCAGATCGTGATTACTGGATGAAGGCAGATGCCGCCAAAGAGTATGGCCTTATCGATGAAGTTTTAACGCGATAAGCATTTAAAGCATTCCGCAGCCAAGATGCGGAATGCTGTTAATTAAAATTAGTATGGCTCAAATTACTTGTTCGTTTTGCGGTAGACCTAAGAAGGATGTGGATTTGATGGTTTCGGGCATCAATGCGCACATTTGTAACTATTGTATCGATCAGGCATCTCAGATTTTACAGGAAGATGCCAAGTTACGTAAAGACAAAAAGGCGCCGCAATTCCAATTGAGTAAGCCGGCTGAAATTAAGGCTTATCTTGACCAGTATGTAGTGGGACAGGATGACGCCAAGAAAGTACTTTCAGTGGCAGTATATAACCATTACAAGCGTCTGATGCAAAAGACAGACCTGGATGATGGAATTAAGATTGAGAAATCCAATATCATTTTAGTAGGGGAAACCGGTACCGGTAAAACCTATTTGGCGCGTACTTTAGCGCAAATGTTGGAGGTTCCATTCTGTATTGCAGATGCGACGGTGCTGACCGAAGCCGGCTATGTAGGGGAAGATGTTGAAAGTATTTTAACCCGCCTGTTACAGGCTTCCAATTACGATGTGGAGGCTGCAGAAAGAGGAATCGTCTTCATTGACGAACTGGATAAAATTGCAAGAAAGTCGGATAATCCATCCATTACGCGTGATGTGAGTGGTGAAGGGGTGCAGCAGGCTTTGTTGAAATTATTGGAAGGTACCTCTGTAAATGTTCCGCCTCAGGGAGGTCGTAAGCACCCGGATCAAAAAATGATTCAGGTGAATACCGAGAATATTTTGTTTATCTGTGGTGGTGCTTTTGATGGCATCAAGAAGGATATTGCTAGAAGAATGGATACCCGTCCTTTGGGTTTTGCATCGAATGATGAGAACGTTCAGAAAGGGGAGGTAGACAAGGAAAATCTGTTGCAGTATATCACCGCGCAGGACTTGCGCAGTTTCGGATTGATTCCGGAGTTGATTGGTCGTTTGCCAGTATTGGCGCACCTGAATCCATTGGATGGTGAAACCCTGAAAATGATTTTGACGCAGCCTAAAAATGCCCTGACCAAACAGTATAAGAAGTTGTTCAAGATGGAAGAGATTGAATTGACCATCGAAAAAGAGGCTTTGGATTATATTGTGGAGAAGGCCGTTGAATTCAAGCTGGGCGCTCGTGGATTGCGTTCCATTTGTGAAGCCATCATGACGGATGCCATGTTTGAATTACCTGGTCAGGATATCAAAGAATTTGTGATTACCCGCGAATATGCACAAGAGAAGTTTGATAAGTCAAAAATCTCCCAATTGCGTGTAGCGTAATCAAAAAAATAAATGATTAAAAAAAGCCATCGATTGAATTGTCGATGGCTTTTTCTTTGAAGAAGTATTTTTAATCCGAATTATTCACTGCTAGTTTTAGGGTCTTCCACAAGAGCTTGTCTGTTAGTTTATTGTGGGTGGGTTTACTAAGTTTCTGATAGCTCAAATTTGGGTAAGCTTGCTTTCTCCTCCTTCATCTGTTTCCTTGGAAAAACTCGAAATAGAAAACTATTCCTTTATTTTTTCCGCCGGGCAGCCGAACGAGGATTTAAGTACGAATAACCCGGCTTCAGCATGAAAAATACGGGTTAATTGAGATAAGTCCACATTTTATCTGCCGCCCGGACAGAAGCCGGCTCCGTGCCCAGAATTTCTATATTCCTTTCATAGTCTGCCATAATCTCTTTTCGGCGGCTACTGTTTTCATCCAATAGCTGATCCAATTCCTGTGAAATATTTTCCACTGTCATTTTATCCTGAATCAATTCTTTGATTGCTTCTTTGTCCAGGATTAAGTTCATGAGGGCAATGTATTTGATCGTGGAGGAGATTTTAATGGCAAACTTCATGATATGGTAGGAAATCGGGTTAATGCGATAACATACCACCTGGGGAACCTTCCATAAAGCGGTTTCCAGCGTAGCGGTACCAGAAGTTACAAGGGCCGCTTTGGCATTTGCGTAAAGATCATAAGTTTGTCCGGTCACCAGCTTCACATTGGGTAAGGAAGAAATGGGCGTATATAATGCCGGATCCAGATTTTCCACAGCAGCCACCACAAACTGATGATTGTGGTATTTTTTGGCAATCTCGGCAAAGGTGGGCAGCATATTTTTTAACTCCATCTTCCGGCTGCCCGGCAGCAGGGCAATAATGTCCTGCTCCTCACTCAATCCGTTTTGTTTACGGAAGTCAGGGTTTACCTGATGTGCCTGCACCGCATCCACCACCGGATTTCCGACATAATCCACTTCCCAGTCAAATTTGGCGTAAAACTCCTTTTCAAAAGGCATTATGCAGAACATGCGATCCACATTTTTCTTCAGCTTCCAAGCACGTTTCGTATTCCAAGCCCAAACTTTCGGGGAGATATAATAATATACTTTTAGTCCCCTGCTTTTGGCAAATTCTGCGATTTTTAAATTGAAACCCGCGTAGTCAATCAGGATCAACACATCCGGCTGATATTCCATTACATCCGCCTTACATTTCTTTAAAAATCCCTGAATGGTCCGCAGATTGGCCAATACCTCGACCACGCCCATGAAAGCGGTGTCTCTATAGTGGGTTACCGGTTTTTCACCGGAAGCTTCTTCCATTTGGTCTCCGCCCCAAAAACGGAAAGTGGCATTGGCATCTTTATTTTTGATTGCCCGAATTAAATTTCCACCATGTAAGTCACCGGAACGCTCTCCGGCAATCAAATAGTATTTCATATGAATGGGTATTGGGTATAAAAAAAGCACCTGAAAAACAGGTGCCTGAAGTTATTTCTAATTTTACAGACCTAAAAGCATCCGTAAACATTATTCTCCATAGTATTCCGCAAAGCTGGTGCGGGTTTCATATAGCTTAAGCTTGTGCAATTGCGCATTACCCTCGCTGGCTTCCACAATTTTTGGAGCCAGTACTTCCCAGATGGCCTTGATGAAAACTTCTGCAGTAGTCATTTTTCCTTCCAGGAAATCAACATCGATATTCAGGTTTTTATGATCAACCTTCGCAATCAGTTCATCCTTAATGACTCTTTTAAGATCACGGAAATTCATCACCATACCGGTTTCCGGATGCGGCTCTCCCTTAACGGTAACCGTTAAATCATAATTATGGCCATGATAGTTTTCATGGGCGCATTTACCGAAGATTTCTTCGTTGACCTCTTTCGACCATTTGTCGTTGTAGAGTTTATGTGCAGAACAGAAGCTTACGTCTTTGCTTAAATATACCATATCACTTTTGAAAATAGCATGCGAATATAATTCATTATTGCGTGAAACAAAAACCATGTCAAAAAAGCTATCTGAATGATTTACAAGCCTTTTTTTGACAATGAAAGATCTTGGAATAATTAAAATTGAATCATATAAAGGAAGTTTTGATTTATCCTTTGATGCAGAAGTGAAAATTGAATGCCGATGTTTTCGCTTTTTTCATTTCAAATGGGATATTTGCAGCACAGAGAATAGTCGCATTTAAATTTACATCCTATGATCGTTGTTACGGGAGCTGCTGGATTTATCGCCAGTGCCTTAATTGCCAGATTGAATGAGTTGGGCTTCAAAGCCATAGTTGCAGTTGATGACTTTAAAAATGTCAATTCGGCAAAGGAGCGGAATCTTGAAGATAAGGCAATCCGGGAGCGGGTAGATTTAGAAGATTTCCATGCCTGGCTGGATGCCAATCAGGCAGAGGTGGAGTTTATTTTCCACAATGGCGCCTGTTCCGCTACCACGGTTTTTGATAAGTCGGTTTTCGATAAACTGAATTATAATTATACCAAAAAGCTTTGGGAGCAGTGTGTGGACTATCAGCTACCGCTGGTGTATGCTTCCTCCGCAGCGACTTATGGTGACGGCGCTCTGGGCTATGATGATGACCACAGCTTTCCTCCTAAATTAAAGCCGCTGAATTTATACGGGGAGTCCAAAAATAATTTTGATATCTGGGCTTTAGAGCAGGAAAAAGCTCCTTTCTTTTGGGCAGGTTTGAAGTATTTTAATGTGTATGGTCCGAATGAATATCATAAGGAAAGAATGGCCTCTGTGGTGCACCATGCCTATAATCAGATCAAAGAAAAAGGCGCGATGAAGTTGTTCCAAAGCCATCATCCGGATTTTGAAGATGGCGGGCAAATGCGTGACTTTGTCTATGTGAAAGATGTAGTGGAAGTGCAAATCTTCCTCATGAACAGCCGTAAGCATTCCGGTATTTACAATGTCGGGACGGGTAAGGCGCGTACGTTTAAAGATTTGGTGTTGGCCACCTTTGCAGCCATGGATAAGCCCGCAGACATTACTTACATTCCTACGCCGGAAGATATTCGAGATAAGTACCAATATTTTACCGAAGCGAAAATGGATAAGCTGAAGGCGGCCGGTTACAATAAAGCCTTCCATACGCTGGAAGAAGGGGTGAGCGATTATGTCAAAAATTATCTACTGAAGGAAAAGGCAATTTACTGATAAAGCAGATTTTTTTTCTTTTGGGGCAGCCCTCCTGACGTCGGTCGGGCTTTCGGGAGTCGCTTTTTTTGCGAGCCGCTACGCCTTAAGGCTGCAAAAAAGAGCTCCGACAATCCCTCTATCCCTCTGCCGGCAATGCTCGAGTACTACAGGAGCGAAGCTCCGCAGGGAAAGCGATGAAGCGGGTTTGTTTGAACCACAGGCGGGCGACAGGCCGAATGGGGTGAGCCGTGCGAGCGCGGTGCTGACGCCTGCGGCAGCATTCCCCCAAAAATATAACTTCCTATTTTAGGGTAAAAAGGACTTTCTGAGAGGGAAGTCCTTTTTTTATTCTCCGACACTGTTTAGTTTTAAAAGAAAAGCATGTCGATAAAAATAAGAAAGGCGGAGCGTGCGGATGCCCCATTGATATTTGATTTTATATATGGTTTGGCGGTATATGAAAAACTGGAGGATGAAATGGTGACTTCGGTCGCCGAGCTGGAAGAGAATATATTCGATAAGGGTTTTGCCGAAGTATTGATTGGCGAATATGAAGGTAAGCCAGCCGGTTTTGCCCTGTTTTTCCACAACTTTTCCACTTTTTTGGGTAAGCCAGGTATTTTTCTGGAGGATTTATTTGTGAAACCGGAGTTCAGAGGCAAAGGGGTGGGTAAAATGTTGATAACCGCTGTGGGAGAATTGGCCGTTGAGCGGAATTGTGGTCGCTTTGAGTGGTTTTGCCTGGACTGGAATCAGCCCTCCATTGAATTTTATGAAAGCCTTGGCGCACGCCCTCAGAAAGAATGGGTCCCATTTCGTTTAAGTGGGCGAGCGTTAGAGCAGATGGGAAAGGTTTAATCTTCCTTTACTTGCCAGCGGTAATTGCCAATTTTTTTACCGTTGGCAAAGCGTAAATCCATTTCCATGGCCACGGCTTTTTCCTGTAACATGATCTTCAGTCGATCAATATTGGTAATGGTGGATTTGTGTTTGTTTTCAAGCTTTTGGCGGATTTCTTCCCATTCTTCACAAGAGCCTTTGGCATTTTCTACATCGCAGAAGTTGTCCGGATCCACATTAACCATCTCAATGTTCATACGGCTTAATGCTTCCCCTAATTCGGCCATGGATTGGCCAAAGCCGGAAAAGAAATCCGCAATGCCCATATCTTCCGCATCTTCAAATCTTTTTCCGAAGCTTTCGCCCCACTCTTCAAAGAAGGCCTCTCCGTCAATTTCTTCCCCATTTTTATTGGTGATGGTAAAAGAAGTCAATGAATCGGCATCATTTATTTTAAGGTTTTGAGCCTGCACTTTTCCGCTCAGGAAATAGAGTAATACAATGGCAAAAAGTGTAATCTGATTTTTCATAGTGGTTCTGTTTGCCCTAGAAACTAGAAAGATTATGCCAAAAATAAAACTACTGTAAATGAGGGGTGTAGAGCATTTATAAATGCTTAAAGCTGTTCGCATTCGTACAACTTGTCCGTTAATGAACAAATATTGTCCGGATTTTAATAGCGACTTTTAGGCTGAAAACAAACCTTCAGGCAGAGCAGAAAAATCAGAAAAGTACCGATCAGTAAGGCGCCGGCTGAGGGGATAGCTAACCAATTTAAACTTTCCTTAGCAGCATGTGTGCTTCCTAAACCCGGTGCTTTCAGACCTGCCAATAGCCAAAAAATGGGATAAATCAGGGCCCCCAGACCAATGAGCCAACTGTTGAATAGCTTGGAGATATAGCTTACCGGCAAGGCGCCCAATAACAATAGAAGCGCAAGGGCTGCTGCTCCGATAGCTCCTGCATGTAGGTGAGCTCTTTTTAAATACGACCAGGATTTGGCGACAGTCTTGTTCATGGCGGCCTCATCGTTTTGATAGACGGTCGACAAAACTGCTTGTCCTTCGGTTTTAAGGTGATTTTTTAGTGCATCTTCATTGGCGCCAAATAAGCCTCCGATCAGGAACCCCAAAAAAATGGCCAATACGCTGAGGGTAAGTCCCCATCGACAAGGATAAAGCATTCGCTCAAAGAAATCCATAAGTAAAGGTTGAATTGATTAAAATATAAATCTATTGATTTTCATGAATAATGCATAAAAACTTACATGGCTAATTTGAGTGACCTAATCTCTTAAGTGCTTAAAAAGATAGAACATCTCGAGGCTGATTTGCTTGTTGAGTGCAAAATCATCCAACTCACCAAATTCGTTGTAGGGCAGGTAAACGGTGAGGTCGGAGCCTTTTAAAAGGGGGCTGCTTGCGTCCACAATAACAGTGCAGTAATCTTCCAGAGGAGTCCCTTTTTCCTGGGGGCGATAGGACTTCATTTTTAATGGTTGTTGTTGATAACCATAATGAAGCTGAAATTGGAGCCTTCCGTATTCATCATTGTAGGCGATGAAGCCCATTTTTTCCAAGGCCTTGATGGTGTTGGCTTGAATGGCTTCGCCACTACCACTAACTGCATAAAAGGAAACTTGATTCACTCCATAGTAAAAGGCTGCAACTGTGGCCCATGCCATGGTAAATTGGATGGTCTGAGCATTTTGATCCGCATAAAAAATGAAACGTGCAGGCTTTCCCGCTTTTTGTTGCGATCTGAAATAAAAAGCCATTTCCTTGAGCGCTTGAATTCTTGGGCTGCTTACAGTTGGGTATTCCTCTCTAAGTTCCTTGTATCGATTATAAATGATAGGATAAATTTTCTGCCCTTTCCTGTCGGTGAGTGAGAGGGTGTTATTGGCCTGCCCAAAAAGCTGGCCTGGCAAAAAGGTCAACATCAGCAGGAGCAGCATAAGGCCCGTCCCAAGCAAAGGATGTTTGGTCATGAATATGGGGTTGGAATGGTTGGGTGTCTAAAGACCTTCAATAAAGGATAAATTATTTAAATAAGAAATAACTGTTTTGACCATTTAGCTAAAATAATGACCGATTTAATACTTCAAGGCGGTGTTTTTTTGTAATAGGTCCTGAAATCTACGCCGAGATATTGAAGTGCGTCGTTTTCAGTGATATTGAATATTTCTTCTTTGAATCTTAAAAAAAGAAAGGATCACTCAACATTTTAAATTATTTCTAGTATTTAAAAATAGATATTATTTCTTATTAAACGATTTTTCCACTATGAACAAGGCAGGAACTGGAATATTTGCTTTTCTCACCGGCATCTCTTTGGGGATAGTAGCGGGCTTATTATTAGCACCGGAAGCCGGAAAAGACACGCAGGATAAGCTTAGTCAAAAAGCTAAAAAATGGGGAGGGGATTTAGAGCATCAGGCAGAAAGTGGCCGAAAGAAAATTAATGAAGTGGCAGAACAAATTGGTAAGAAAGCCAATGAGTTGATGTCTTAATTTCCCTATTAAGGATTTTGAAAAAACGACTGAGATCTATGACAGTCGTTTTTTTTTGCCCCATCCCCAAAGCTGATTGCCAAACCGAGGCATTTTCCATAAAATACGCGCAATTCAGTCTGTAAATAGGCTTGTGCTTTAGCCCAATTATTCACCACTAAATTCGGATAAGTGCGTCAAAGTTTTAAATATCAATCGTTTTGAGGGCTTTTAATAGTCCAGATTTCGGTTAGCTTGCTTTCTGCACAATCATCTGCTGCGCTCGGGAAATCTCGAAATGAGGAAACTATTTTTTCATTTTTCCGGCTTTACAGTTAAAGGAGGATAATTCAGGATAATAAAACGCCTTTGGATGAAATTATCGTTTTTTTTCAGTCCTCCATTTATATTTAGAAGGAAAGTATGAATAATCCGGGTTAGGTATTGAAAAGCCGAATGCTTATTTTTGTTGACAACATCAAATTATGAGGAAGTGATCAAAAATTGGGCTGCTCACAAGTGTCCGCAAGGGATTTTGTTTTTCCTGTTTTTATGCATCGGACTGTTTAGTCAGGTAAATGTAAGTGCTGAAACCGCACAAAATGAAAAGGCGAAGGTGAAATTTTCAACCAAAACGCCTAAGGCCACTATGGCTTCTCATTTGTATTTTTTGGAGAAAGCGCATTACCAACCATCGGTGGCTGCATACACCATTGCCGGGGATAGCTTGAGTTTACAAGTGAAAATAGGCATGGCACTGCAGTTGAAACAAATATTTGGTCGCTTGGGTGGAGTAGACTGGGATGAGGTGCCGGATAAGCGCAATTATAAGGATGGTTTGCTTGGTGGCGAAAAGAAATTTCAGCCCTTTGATGATTTCCCGGAAATCTATTTGGAAAAGATTGGGGCTAAATGGCTTTATTCTGAGCCAACGGCCAATGCTATTCCTATTCTTTATGACCGGCTTTTTCCATCATTAAACATACAGGATGAATTGGTGGTGCTACCGGATACGCTACCAGATGAGCCGGTGGAGGAATTTGTACCCGAGGATTCTTTAAATGTAAAACCCAGACCGGTAAAAAAGCCGGTGGTGGAAAATAAGGGGACGCCAAAAGAGTTTAGGTTAAAAACTCCACGGCAGACGCTTCAAACTATTTTCTATTTTTTAGCATCCGATCATTATCGACCTGATCTTTCAGCCCGAGCCATGGAAGGAGATGCAGAAACCGCAGAGAAAATTGAGGCGGCAATTAAGCTGAAAGAGATTTTTGATGGAATGGGAATAGCCATCAATTTTAGGGATTTATCAGATGATCCAAATTATACAGACACCCTGACTAATGAGCAACGCTTTGTGATTCACCGCAGGCTGCCGGAATTATATTTAGAGAAGGAAGGTAGTCAATGGCTCCTTTCCGAAGTAAGTGTGGCTATGTTGGATGATATTCATAGCGGAGTTTATTTATTTGGAAAAGAGCGGATAGATAATGTAGCTCAAAAAGTGCAACGCTGGGTGGGAGAAACCGCCCGGGATCCTATGTGGGGACTGGAACGCTGGCAGGTGGCCATGATTTTATTGACCATCATATTGGGAATTATCTTTTTTATTGTGCCAGTAACCGTATTCAATTTCTTGGTTCGGGCAATTTATGAGGATGAAGATGATAGGAAATATCCCATGATGATTTTCCCGCCATTGTTGGCTTCAGGAATATTTTTGGTGGTTTTTAATTTTATGCCAGCGGCGGAACTCCCGATTAATTTCTACTCCTATCTACGTTTCTTTACTAAAGTTTTCTTTCTGATTTTATTATCCTCCGGAGCTTTCAGAGTGCTGGACTGGTGGACGGACAGAAGTCATAAAAAGAAAACAGCTAAGAAGCGAGGTCTTTATCCCTTCCTGGCCATGGTGATGAAGATTGTCACTGTGATATTCGTAATTCTGATTCTGTTGTCAGAAGCCGGGGTGAATATGGGGAAATTGCTAACGGGGCTTTCAATAGGGGGTATTGCCCTGGCACTGGCGGCACAGGAAACGATCAAAAACTTCTTTGGTTCTGTCATGATTCTGTTAGACCAGCCTTTCACCGTTGGGCAGTGGATCAGCGTGGATAATTTTTCAGGATCGGTAGAGGAAATAGGATTGCGATCTACTCGCATTCGAACTTCGGATAATTCTGTGGTTTCCATTCCTAATAGTAAGATGGCCGATTTTACGGTCAACAATCTGGGGAGGAGGGAGTATCGTAAGTTTAGGACGGTATTACGAATTTCACAGAATTCTCCCTTACCCAAAATTAATGGTTATGTGAATGGCTTAAGAAAATATTTTGAGGAGCATGAACATATACGGGAGAATCCAAGGGTATATCTATATGACGTGACGGCCTATAGTTACGATGTGCTGGTGTATATTTACCTGAATGTGGCAGATTATAATGAGGAGCTGGCGCTAAGGCATGATTTGGTACATGAAATAATCCGATTAGCTGCAGAACTTGATATTCACCTGGCTTCCGGCAATAAGCTATCGCTTGCGGTGGATAACAACCCTCCGACAAACTTTATAGAGTAAATATTGATCCCTGGCTTTGGTCAGGGATTTTTTTTGAACGTTTGGTGAGGCAGGGAATCTCGGTTTGCTTTCAAACGCTTTTGGCATCTTAAGAAGATCATTTTTTTATTTTAGGGAAATTATTCAAGCCTGGCCTTCAAATTTGACCTTTTCTCGAATTGATACCCCTCAAATTCAATATCAATGCTTTTTTTTTGATAAATTCGCAAGCTAGATGTAATACTGTTTTTTTGCGAAATGCTTTGAGGCATTTAAAGGTGGAAATTTTGGCAATTCATTTTTCAACCATCTTTTTATCTTTTTGGGCTTAGGGGGCAATGAGCTGCAGAAAGCAGAGAACCAAACGAATTTTAGGAATCTTATAATTTTAAAAATGGAAAAAACAGTCGATAGGAGCTTCTTCGGGCATCCAATGGGATTGTCTACGCTGTTTGCGACAGAATTCTGGGAACGTTTCTCGTACTACGGGATGCGCGCAATTCTAACCTTATTTTTAACAGCGCAGCTGGTTGATGGTGGTTTTGGCTATACAGATGATCAGGCTCTGGCTTTGTACGGTATCTTTACCGCCTTGGTTTATGTAACTCCAATTATTGGCGGAATTTTGGCCGATAAAGTACTAGGCCAGCGCAAAACAATTTACATAGGTGGAATTGCTATGGCGATTGGTCAATTTATTTTGGCTTATTCAGCCATGCATGGCAATGATCCTACTGCACATCACCAATTCATGTTCAACCTTGGATTGGCGGTATTGATTTTGGGTAACGGTTTCTTCAAGCCGAATATCTCGACCATGGTTGGGAGCTTGTATGATGCCAATGATGATCGTCGTGACGGTGCCTTCACCCTTTTCTATATGGGGATTAATGCAGGTGCGTTCTTCGCACCATTGGTTGCCGGTGCTTTAGCGGAAGGTATTGCTTGGTACTATGGTTTCTTGTCTGCTGGTGTGGGCATGTTGATCGGTACGCTTTGGTTCTACTTCCGTGCCGAAACTTTGGGTAACGTTGGTTTGCCTCCAAAAGCGCCAAAAGACGCTTTGCGTATCGCCGCTTCAGATTGGAAAGACATCATTTTTTATGTAGCTGGAACCGTGCTTTTGGCTATTGGTGTAATGCTAGGTTGGGCTGCTTTGCCTGAAATCGGTCAGGATATTTTGGTTTACACCGTAGGTGGTGGTGGTATTCTTTACTTGTTATTCACAGTATTCAAAAATACGGAAGGTAAAACAGAGTGGAGCCGTGTAGGAGTTATCTTCCTTTTGACGATTTTCAACATCGTTTTCTGGTCAGGCTTTGAGCAAGCAGGGGGTACCTTTAACTTGTTTGCCCGTGATATGACAGAGCGTAGTCTTTTCGGAATGGAAATTCCTGCTTCTGCTTTCCAGGCGATCAACGCCATTGCTATCTTCATTTTTGCACCTGTATTTACCGTAATTTGGGATAAATTAAGCCGTGCCAAAGCAAATCCACGTACTCCGGTGAAGTTTGCAATAGGTTTATTCTTATTGTCAGCTGGTTTCTTTGTAATGGCCTTGGCTGATGAGGCTACAGGCGGTGGTTTAAACAAAGTTTCTCCACTTTGGTTGGTAATGGTTTATTTGCTACACACCTGGGGTGAGCTTTGTCTTTCACCAATTGGTCTGTCGATGATTACCAAGCTTTCTCCACCAAAAATCGTCTCTGTTATGATGGGGCTTTGGATGGGATCTATTGCCTTGGGTAACTTCCTGGCGGCTTCTATGAAAAGTATTGTGGAAAACTTTGACATTCCATTGTTCTATTTCATTGGTGCTGAAGCCGCGATTGCCGGGGTAATCCTTTTGGTATTGTCACCATTCATGATCAAAATGATGAAAGGTATTCACTAATCCTTTCTACATAAGAGCATGTTGAATCATGCTTTTACAAAACAAAAGGAGGTTGTCCACGGTGGATGACCTCCTTTTTTTTTGGAAATTATCCCGAATTATTCACCGCTATATTTTTAACCTTGCGCAAGTGGCTTATTTTCAATTCTTAAAACTTATTTTCTTTGAATTATAATAGCCCAAATTTGGGCAAGATTGCTTTCTCCTCATTCATCTTTTTCGTTGGAAAAAACTCGAAATAGGAGAAATTCCATCATTTTTTCCGCCTTACAGCTAAACGAGGATTTAAGTATAAATAATCCGGGTTATTGAACAATCACCTTTTGAGATTGAAGGCTGCCATGCTCCCGATATCGGAAAATGTAGAGTCCGGAAGGGATGTAGGCTTGCCCACTAGGGGCATTGGTTTTGAAAACGGTATTACCGTTCAGGTCGGTGATGTTGAGTAAGAAGTTGGGGTCAGAGCTGTCCCATTGGAGGTGTTGGGAGGAGGGGTTGGGGAAATGAAATGCAGAGGGAGTGGGGTTTTCGGAAATGGGCATTTGGCGGAGGTTGTTGTTCGGTTCTGAGGGGCTTACCAGATATTGCGGAATGACTTCTTTCGCAAAATCCGGGCCCTGCCAAGACAGGGTGGCATGCGCCCAGCTTCCGGAATTATAATATTCCACCTGAATCAGATGCGTGCCGGCACTCAGGTTGATCTGCGCCGTCCGCTCAGTTCTTTTTTGGTTGAACCAGGCATCCATGATTAAATTACCATCAATGAATATGCGACTTCCGTCATTGGCGTCCATGGTAAACAGGTAGTCGCCCTCCGTGCTAACTTCCACCGCTCCTGACCAGCGGGCGGAAAAAGCTTTTGGGGCAAAGCCTTCCGCAGGGGCGCTTTTTCTCCAATGGTTAAATATGGCACCGGAGATATCCACCTTAGGGGTTCCGCTGAAATCGCTGGTAGGAAATAATTCCAAATGCCATCCTTTTCCCTGATAATGATCTTCAGGAATAAAAGGGTTTAGGAATTCCATGCCAATGGGAAATTGTTGCTCGCCGTCCGGCAGGGTCCAGCCAATAGTAAGATGATCATTGGAGCCGGTCTCTTTTCTAAGGGCTTCGATATAGTATTTTTTTCCGGCTTCAAGGGAGACTGGCTCGGAGTTTTGTGCGGTTTGCTCATTAAAAGCATTATAGGTAGTTTTTTTGGTGAGATTGATAATTCGAACAGCATTATTCATCTGCTCATCGGTACTTAGCCAAAGCTCTACCTTATTGTCTGCGCTGGCATGGAAAGTATATAGCCCACTTTGGGGAGCCGTTAGCCAGCCCGAAATCCGATCTCCATAGTAATTTCCCTGATCCTGTGGTATGGTGAACTCACTGATTGCTTCCTGAAAAGTGGGGGCCTCCTCCAGTGGAATCTCGCTGATTTTGCCATTTGTCATATCGGTCCATACTTCCCGCCAAAGGCCTTGTGGCTGGCTGAGACGGGAACTTCCACCTTGATTCTCATAGGCGCCGGCATCGGCCATTGCGCCATAAATACGACTATTGCCTTCGAAATCAGTACTCACCGGGAACGGTAGATCAGTCCCCTTGTCGATGGCCGGGGAATCATCATTCAGGCGTAAGTCAAAAGCGGCGGAGTCCAAAAAAGAAGCAGTCAGGGCATATTCGTACCGTTCATTGGCCAGGGTGTCCATTGTAGGAGAAATGTGATCCGGCACCATGATGTAGGACTTAATTCTTTTTGCAAATTGGTATTCCTGTAATTTTCCCGGGCCTACGATGAGGTTGTTCCGAATGGAGGTCAATCCAATTTCGTAATTATAAGTGATGATGCCATGATGTCCGGGTTTGTATAAGGTGTTGTTGAAAATGTGAATGGCCCGATTGGCATCGGAGGTTCGGTTGGCAATGTAAATGGCGTCCTGAAACGCATTGATTACCACATTATTGTAAACTTGGGTGTCGTTGGCAGAAAAAAGGATAATGGAAACCCCGTAGCCATTTTCTACATAATTGTTCGAAATGACAGAGTTAATGGTGTTTTCTCCAAGAAAGATGCCTGAGGAATGATTTCGGATTTGTTCCTGAGAAAAGTCTTTCAGGCTATTGTGAGAAATGTTGACATCGCTAATGGCATTTACTACCTGTATGCCATCCCAGCCAGTGCGCTCGATTTGATTATGGGTGATGGTCACGTTTTGCATTTTCGCAGGACTGAGGCCTGTGCATGCTCCTTGGTTAACGGAGGTCCCAGTATGGCCTATGTATAAGGCCTCTCCCCCGGTATCATGAATAAATAGGTGACGCAGGCTAATATTTTGGATGGTGAAATTTTCCCCCCAGGTTTCCGGTTTATCACAAATGGGGTCACATTTGATCTGAACCCCGGCGAATCCGGTATTGGAAATTTCAATATGATCAAGCTGATAATCCGTCGATACGCCAGAAATCCCAAATCCTGTATTTTCCTGGTTGTTTATCCAGAAGCCATATTCAAAATTAGCATCTCCAGTACCGGTAAATATGAAATGCTTACTGTCTCTAAAGTTGATGCCATAATAATGCTGCAATTCACCAATTTTCACCTGACCGCCTTCATTAATGATGACCACAGGCTGTTCCGGGCTGCCGACAATCTCCACAAAACCAAGGAAGGGGTATTGCCCAGCCTGTACGGCCAAGGTGTCTCCGGGCTGAACCCCTAAATCAGGGCCTTTGACATAATTATTGGCAGGGCTAATGATATGCTTTTCTGCAAAAACCGAAAATGGCAAAATGAATAAAAGCAGGAGGAAAAGCAGGTTCGGGTGACTTTTAAGTGTAAAAATGCGAAACATTATTCTTTGGAGGTTTTATAGTTTTCTCCTCTCCTAACCTGCTTGAGTACCCCTCGTTTTTAAAGGTGAATAATTAGAGTTGTAAGTTTTTTAAGGAACCTGAATTATGTTTTTTATATCTCGTTAATCTAGATTAGAGTTTTATGATTAGTAATTAGTTTGTATTTATTTAAAGTACAATATATTAGTGGAATTATTAATGATTATTTTCGGTTGGGATTTTATGCCCCCCTTGTAGCCTTCGTCAGATGCGAAATACTCATGTAAGTTCCATCGGTTGATTTCGACAAACCGCCTCATTTTTTCGAAATCATTTAGGAATCGGCTGAACTTTAAAAATAAATGATGCAGCTTAATGGTATTATTTTTTGAGTCAAACTTTTATTTCCATTCCTATTTTTGGGGTGTACTCAAGTGAAATTTGATTGAAAATAAGTTTTAGTAGGGCTTTTTTAATAGATTTCTGCTAAGGGCTTATTTATTTTCTAATCCCTATTGTTTCTCAAATCAATTTTCGGATATTTAAACACGGAAAAAGTGTTTTCGTAATTCCCAATGACTTTCGAGGCCTTTAAAACGCTGGTACATAATGGTATATCAGCGCTTATTCGTGTGTCTAAGGTTTTGGAAGGGTTGGGCCAAATAATAAAAATATGAATATCAAAAAAGCGTATAGTTTCGATGATGTACTGATTGTACCAAAGTATAATACCATTAAGTCTCGTCGAGATGTATCCTTCCGCACGCGCGTAACCAAGAATCATTCTATCGATATTCCGATCCTGATTGCCAATATGGATACCGTATGTGAGGCAGATATGTGTATTGCTGTTGGAAAATTGGGTGGTTTGGGCGTATTGCACCGCTTTTTAACCATTGAAGAGCAGTCTTCAGAAGTCATGAAGATTAAGGCCGAAGGCTTGCTATGTGCTGCTGCTTTGGGGATTAAAGATTATGAGGAGCGTTTGGCCTCTTTGGCTGCTGCGGGGGTAGATATTATCGTTTTAGATATTGCTCACGGGCATTCGGAGATGGCTAAAGATACTTTATTGTTTATCAAGAAAGAATATCCAAACATTGATGTCATGGTAGGGAATATTGCCACTGCCGCTGCTGCTTTGGATTTTATGGAATGGGGAGCGGATGGCCTGAAAGTAGGGATTGGTCCCGGTTCCATGTGTACCACCCGCGTGATGACCGGTTGTGGTGTTCCGCAGCTTTCCGCCATTGATAATGTGTTTCAGGCTGTGGCAGGTAAAGTACCGATTTGTGGTGACGGTGGCATTAAGGTGCCTGGAGATGTGGTGAAGGCTATTGGTGCCGGATCGGATACGGTGATGGTGGGTTCTATTGTTTCCGGTACGGATGAAACCCCTGGTGAGGTAGTTTCCATGGACGGTAAGAAATACAAGACTTATCGTGGTATGGCCTCTTTCGATGCGGCGATCCAAAAATTGAAAAAGGACAATGTTAAATCCATGGAGGTAGTGTCTGTTGAGGGAGAAAAAACATTGGTAGATTATAAAGGTCCTGTAGAGCCGATCATTAAGAAATATTTGGGTGGATTGGCATCCGGTATGACTTATAATGGATCCAAGACCATTGGAGAAATGAAAGGTCAGGTAGAGTTCGTTGAAATATCTACACAGGGGATGAAAGAAAGCATTGCCCATGGGGTAAAGAAGATATAAGGATGTAAATCCTTTTTGATGGAGAGGAAGAGCGGCCAATGGCCGCTTTTTTTGTGCTTTTTGGTTTTTTTAAGCAATTTACTGGCTCATGTAAGGTGCATCGTAAAAAAGGTGATTCCTTATTCATGATTACCGGTAACATTCCATGTTAGAAAAGGAATGATTTTTTGTCGATTGCTCCAAAATTTTCGTAGAAGATTAAAGATTGTTTTGGCCCAAAAACCTATTGTATGAAAAAATATCTCCTGCCCCTGTTAATAGCCATGATCATCGGGGCCTGTCATGCTCCTCCGGAATTGCCTTCAATTCCTTTTATTGAATTTAAAAAAGTGGAGATTAAGTCTGGCGGAGAAACCACTGATTCTCTTAATATCTATCTTTATTTTGAAGACGGGGATGGGGATTTGGGCTTGGCCGTTTGGGATACCTTGCCGCCCTTCAATCCGATTAATTATCTGTTTGATGCGAGCGGAAACCCGATTACCTATGCGAATCGTCGTCCGGAAGATCCACCTTTTAACAGTCAAACCAATAATATTTACTGGCAAATATTGTCCTCAGGAAGCGGGGATAATTTTCGAGCGGACACTTTCCGGATTGAGTTAAACCCTAATCATAAAAATTTCTTTTTAAGAATTTATAGTAAACCCGCAGGAACAGATCAACCTTACGAAGAATTCGATCTTTTGGAAGAATTTGGTTTGTCACTGGATAGTCGTTTTCCTTACCTCAATACCACGGATAAAAATCGACCCTTACAAGGAGAGTTGAAATATGGGTTAAATACGAGAGGATTGAATAATACCGATTTAAGGTTTGATTCCGTTAAATTTGAAATCTGGATCCAGGATAGGGCTCTGAATGAAAGTAACAGAGTTTTTACACCACCATTTACCTTTAAAGATATAACAGTCGATTAAAGCATTACCAATCCTAAACTAAATTGATGATCAATGAGGAAAGTAATGTTATTTTTGGGGATACTGATTTACAGTAATGCCCTTTTCGCCCAAAACAACACCGCAATGAAAGAGCAGGATGATGCTTATTGGAAAGACAAACTCTCGGATCTGGAATATCATGTTTTGCGTGAGAAGGGAACAGAGCGTCCCTTTACAGGCGAGTATGATGACTTTTATGAGGTAGGTTTATATTCTTGTAAAGGTTGTGGGCAGGACTTATTCCTGTCGGATGCAAAATTTGCCTCTCATTGTGGATGGCCAAGTTTCTTTAAACCCATTAAGGAGGATGCGCTGACCGAGACCAGAGATGAGAGCCACGGCATGATTCGGACCGAGATTACCTGTTCTAATTGTGGCGGGCATTTGGGACACGTCTTCAAAGACGGGCCGCCGCCAACAGGCCTTCGGTATTGTATGAATTCGGTTTCTTTAAATTTTAAACCGCTATCAGAAGAAGAACAAAAATAATTTCAGGCTGCCTTTGGGTGGCCTTTTCTTTTAATATGATATCTAAACTATTTTTTATTGTGTAATTTACCGTTTTAAGAAACGCTATGAAAGTATATACCAAAACTGGAGACAAAGGAACGACCGCCCTGGTGAATGGAAAGCGTGTTCCCAAGTCGCATATTCGTCTGGAGGCTTACGGTACTACGGATGAGTTAAATTCCTATATCGGATTAATCCGTGATTTAACTACTGATGAGGAACGTCGTGCTTTATTTTTAGATATTCAGGATCGCCTGTTTACCATTGGCTCTCATCTGGCCTCAGAAGGAGATTCCAGAATCGTATTGCCGGCATTACATGAGTCGGATATTGAGCAATTGGAACAGGCGATTGATAAAATGCAGGAAACTGTTCCTCCCATGCGTTCGTTCGTGTTGCCGGGCGGACATCAGACCAGTTCATATTGTCATATCGCCAGATGTGTCTGTCGCAGGGCAGAAAGAAACGCTATTCGGGTGACGGAAGAAAGCGAAGTGCCTGAATTAGTGATTAAATATTTGAATCGCCTTTCGGATTATTTATTTGTCCTGGCCCGAATGGTTATTTATGAACAAAAGTTGGAAGAGATTCCATGGGTTCCAAAAAAATAAGCGAGAGGAAACTTTAATCTCTCAGAATTTCTCTACTTTTGAAGAGATTATAGACGAAATCGCTGTTTTTCGTTTTGAAACCAACAGAATTCGCCTTTATCACAATCATTTTGTTATCTTCAAGGCCGGTTTCTTATCAATTTGAGAATCCGTCTGGAATTTAATACCCTTTTTAAATATGGCAGAAACGCTCACAATCTCGGAAAATTTGGTGGCGGAGAGTCGCCTCCCACAAGTTGATTTTAATAACATTCCATTTGGTCGAGTCTATACCGATCATATGTTCGTCGCTGATTACGTCAATGGGGAGTGGACTGACTTGCGTATTGTGGAATACGGGAATATGTCGCTGAGCCCTGCTAATATGGCTTTGCATTACGGACAATCCATTTTTGAAGGAATGAAAGCTTTTAAAGATGCAGAAGGTAACGTGTTGATGTTCCGTCCGGAGGATAATGCGAAGCGTTTGAACCGTTCGGCGGTGAGAATGTGTATGCCGGAATTACCGGTGGATATTTTTATGTCCGGCCTGACCAGATTGTTGGAAATTGATCGTGGTTGGGTGCCGAATTTGCCCGGAACAGCTTTGTATATCCGTCCATACATGTTTGCGATGGATGAGTATGTAGGTTTGAAGCCTTCACAGAATTATCGCTTCATGATCTTTGCCTGCCCTGTGGGAGCTTATTATTCTGAACCAGTTTCAGTGAAAGTGGAGGAAGAATTTACCCGTGCGGCGGCTGGTGGAACCGGTGAGGCCAAAGCAGCAGGTAATTATGCTTCTTCATTGTATCCGGCGAAATTGGGTCAGCAGCAAGGATATGACCAGTTGATCTGGACGGATGGCATTGAGCATAAGTATATCGAAGAAGCAGGGACGATGAACCTGATGTTCGTCATCGATAATGAGCTTTATTCTCCAGCATTGTCCGGAACGATTCTTCCAGGAATTACGCGTGCATCGGTATTGCAAGTGGCGGAAGAATGGGGCGTAAAAGTTCATGTTGGTCGTTTGGCAGTAGAGACGGTGATCAATGCGCATCGAGAAGGTAAGCTTCAGGAGGTGTTTGGCGTCGGTACGGCTGTGACGGTGAGTTCTGTTTCTAAAATCGGATATCGCGGAGAGGATTTCGAGTTGGATATGGATAATCGTGCGTTGTCGCAGAAGATCGCGACTTATTTTGAAGAAATTCGTTATGGCAGAAAAGCAGATTCCCATGGTTGGGTGATCAAGCTTTGATGTTGAATTGATAATATTTAAAAGCCGTTTCATTTATTTGGAGCGGCTTTTTTTTGTGCCGTTGAATTGGGGATTGAGCCAGGGCATGCCCTGGCTGTACGGGAAGGGATTTTTCGTATGTGATATTTGAATGATGATTGCATTCATTTGCGGTAAAATTTGTCATTATTCCATTTTTCCGGGTTCCGGATGATGTAGTTGGAGATGTTTTCATAGGCGCGGCGGTCACGGATCACGATGTCGTAGTAGAGGCGTTGCCATTGGAATTCATAGTCGAGGCGGTTGCAGTGTTTGGTGACGGCGGATTTGTATCCGCCGATGATGGTGGAGATGGAGCTGGATCCGATATTTTGATAGCGGGATTGGGCAGGTTGTGGTGTATTGGGTAGAGACAGGGCATGCCCTGTCTGTACGGAATTGGAGTCCTCCTCCAGGATTTCGATGATGCCGTGGATGTGATTGGGCATCGCGATGAATTCGTGGAGTCGGGTGTTGGGGTTGTGATGCGGGATTTCGTGCCAGAGCACGTGTGCGATGGCGCCGATAGGGGAGAGGTGCATTTTTTTGGATTGGATGTATCCGAAGTAGTGGCGCATGTGCTGGGTGCAGATGGTGATAAAATACAGCGCAGGCCAACGGTAGTCCCAGGCAGGCCATCGGGCAGAGGGGATGCGGTATTTATTTTGGTATTTGAGGTTGGGCATGGGAGTTAGGATGGATGAGAGAAGAAAAGTGGGAGGAGGTTGTCTTTGTTTGCAGGGGCTGGAGTAGGTTTGTGGGGGAATTCCACTCCAACCGGCTTAGGGATGAAGGCATTGTGAGGCTCCTTTTTGCAGCCTTGACCCGAATTATGCACCGCTAAATTCAATTAATTGAAAGCACTCACTTTTAGGTTGTAATGTGTATTGTTCTTTGATTTATGATAGTCCGAATTAGGTCAAGCTTGCTTTCTCCTCATTCATCTGCTTCGTTGGAAAAAATTTGAAATAGGAAACTATTCCTTCATTTTTCCCGCCTTGCAGCTAAACGAGGATTTAAGCATGCATCATTCGGGTTAAGGCGTAGCGGCTCGCAAAAAGAGCGACTGCCGCGAGCCCGACCGACGTCAGGAGGGAAGCCCCTAAAAGTCATCGGAATAATTTTTTCGTATAGTTGGATAAAAAGCTTAGGTTTGTACTCAAATTGGAAACGGGTTGAATTCGTTTCTATTCAATAAATTATTTTCAACACAATATTTATCCATGACAGTAGATCAACTGAAGGATTTAAAGGCGCGCATCTCGGCCTTGAGGGGGTATCTTTGACTACGATCGTAAGGTAACTGAGATCGCAGAAGAGGAAACTATTACGGCACAACCGGAATTTTGGAATGATCCGAAGGAGGCTGAAAAGATTCTGAAGGGTATTCGCAATAAGAAGGTGTGGACGGATGCCTTTGCTATTTGCCAGACCGGTTTGGACGATTTGGAAACGCTCTATGAATTTTACCAGGAAGGTGAAGTGGAAATGGAGGAAGTGGACGTCGATTATGCCAAGGTGGTAAAGGATGTAGAGGAGCTGGAATTTAAAAAGATGTTGTCCGCTGAGGAGGATCAGTTGGGCGCGATGCTGGAAATTAACCCTGGAGCAGGGGGTACGGAGTCGCAGGATTGGTCTGAGATCCTGATGCGGATGTACATCATGTGGGGGGAGAAGAACGGCATGAAGGTAAAGCAGATTGACTATCAGGCGGGGGACGTGGCTGGACTGAAGCGCGCGACTTTGTCTTTTGAAGGAGAATTTGCTTACGGCTTGTTGAAATCGGAAAATGGGGTGCATCGTTTGGTGCGTATTTCTCCTTTTGATTCCGGTGGACGTCGCCACACTTCTTTCTCGTCGGTATATGTTTATCCGATGGTGGATGACACGATTGAGATTAATGTGAATCCGGCAGATATAAAATTTGATACTTTCCGTTCATCGGGTGCCGGTGGGCAGAACGTGAACAAGGTAGAGACGGCGGTTCGATTGCATCACGCGCCTTCGGGTATTGTGATTGAATGTCAGCAGGAGCGTTCGCAGTTGGGTAATAAGGAAATTGCGATGCAGATGCTGAAGTCGAAGCTATACCAAATTGAGGTGGACAAGCGTAATGCGGCACGTGCGGAGATTGAAGATTCCAAAATGGGCATTGATTTCGGTTCGCAGATCCGTAACTATGTTTTGCACCCTTACAAACTGATCAAGGATGCGCGTACCGGAGTGGAGCGTACGGATGTTCAGAATGTATTGGATGGCGATTTGGATGATTATATCAAAGCCTATCTGTTAGCCGCGCAAGGTGGAGGAGATAAGGAAGATTAATTCTTCCGGGAAGATTATAAAAATGAAAGGAAGCTTGATTAATTTCGGCTTCCTTTTTTTTATCACTATGGATATGGTTTCGAGAAATATGACTGCTCCGGCATTGGAAAATCAAAAAATATATAATACGCAGTTTTGGCTCTTGTGCATGAGTTCACTGCTGTTTTTTAGTAGTTTTAATATGCTGATTCCGGAGTTGCCTGCTTATTTGACGGCGATGGGTGGGGCGGATTACAAAGGCTTGATCATCGCATTATTTACTTTGACGGCAGGTTTGTCAAGACCATTTTCGGGGAAGTTGTCGGACCGGATTGGGCGGATTCCGGTGATGGTGTTTGGTGCCGTAGTCTGTTTTGTGATGGGCTTTTTGTACCCTTTGATGCATACAGTGGGAGGCTTTCTGACACTTCGCCTTTTTCATGGATTGTCTACAGGCTTTAAACCGACGGCGACTTCTGCTTATGTGGCGGATGTGGTGCCAGCGACGAGAAGGGGAGAGGCCATGGGGATCCATGGATTTTTCAGTTCTACCGGAATGGCCATCGGGCCTTATATGGGTTCTTTGATCGCGAATGAATTTGGGATAGATGCACTTTTCTATACTTCCTCTATGGTTTCCATTCTGTCGGTTTTGATTTTGTTGGGCATGCAGGAAACACTACCGAATAAAGAGCCTTTCCGTTGGAGCTTGTTGAATGTTGGGATGGAGGATTTCTTTGATCGTGGCGTGGTAGTGCCGGCCGTAGTGATGCTGTTTACGGTTTTTTCCTTCGGAGTGGTGCTCACGATTGTACCGGACTTGACGGTGCATTTAGGCTTTGAGAATAAGGGGATATTCTTCACCACCTTTACTTTGGCTTCCCTGAGTTGCCGGATATTTATGGGAAGGTTGTCGGATAAATACGGGCGTCGTCCGCTGTCGATTTTTGGTTTGGTGTTCCTGATTGCCGGGATGACTTATTTGGGCTTTGCGCATGATCTGTTTTCATTGCTTTCGGCAGCGCTTTTATTCGGCTTTGGCTTCGGAACGATGATCCCTTCCATTTATGCCTGGACAATTGATTTGGCAGAGGAAGGAAAGCGTGGAAGAGCCATTGCGACCATGTACATTTCCCTGGAATTGGGGATTGGTTTAGGAGCATTGATTTCGCAGTCGGTGTATCAGAATAAGGCGGCAAATTTTCCATTTACCTTTTGGTTGGCAGCGGCTTCCGGGGCTTGTGCGCTGGTTTATATTATGTGGGAGAGAGGAAAGTCGATAAAGGAGTAGGTATGTTGGGGGTGGTTTAATATACTTGTATAAATTTATTTTTTAATATTTATAAATCTATTTATGAAAGCCAATTGGTATGTAATTTTGTTATTTATCCCATTCTTAATTTCATGCGGAGAAGGAGAAGATGATTTGTCCTATGATAATCCTAATGATATTCCTGTAATTTGTGATTTGACAAAAATTACCTTAGAATATAATTATAATGAAAATCTATTTCAGTCTCAAACGATTTTCGATTATAAGCAGGGAAGAGTAGTCGCGATGTATGAACAGTATCAGGACAATGCAGTGGAACTCAGCATGCTTTATGATTATCTTCCTTCCGGGCAATTAGGCCGCCTTTATGATCAAAGTAATGAGATCTTATATAGTTACGACCCCTCAGGGAGATTGACCAGAATGGAGAGTTTATATTTGGGTTCAAGCTTAAGAAAGTCTTTTGGTGGAAAGATTAAGCGTAATTTTATGAATCGAAAGGCTAAAGCAGCAAGTAATTCATTGATTACCTGGGCCGATGAGCTGATTTACCCTGTGGCGAAGATGTATCCTTCTCAATGGGTGGAATACATCTATGATTTTGATGGCCAATTGGTGGATGAAATGACATATGACCTTCATTATGAAAATGGAAATATGGTTTCGGCCATTTCGAAAGTTACTTTGGTAGATGAGTATGGGTTTACTTTTGAGGAAAACGTTGAGGTTATTTTTGAATATGATCAGCAGCCATCTTTTGTTGCCTCATTGCCATTGGCGCAAGTTTGGCATGAAAACTTTTGGAGTAGGAATAATCCGACTAAGTTAATTTATAAAATAGGAAATCAGGTTCTTCAGGAGACATTAATCACCTATGTGTATGGTGAAAATGGCTTACCGGTAAGTAGCCTAGACAAATCGACCTATTGGGATGGAAATGGAGGAGAGGAATATGTCGAGGTGGATGAATATGAGATGGAGTATAATTGCCCCTGATTACAGGAAGTGGTATTTAATTTAAAGTCCAGAAGGCTACCTTATAGGGTAGCCTTTTTTTACGGGATTTATGCACAACTGGATTTTACCCGAATTATTCACCGTCGCACCCAGTAAACTACCCAAGTTATTTATTGTCGATTAGATGGTGGTGTTTTTTGCTGAGTTTTAATAGCCCAAATTGGGGTAAGTTTGAATCCTCTTATTCAATTGCCTCACTATTTCCGTCACGTAGCTAAACTGGCTTTGAAGCAAGTATAATACGGGTTAATTATTCAAGCATTGTTATTGATATTTTTCCTTCAATTTGACCGCCTTAATGGATCAAATTACCCGATGATTGAATTTCTAAAGGAGATTAGGGTATTGATGGAAAGAATGGGACGTAGAAGAAAATGAATGGCAGGCTTGTGCTCAAGGTTTGTCTTCCGTTAAATAAGCTTTCTTGTTAAAAGAAATTGCCGATTATTTTTTATTTTAATCTCCACTTTCTCAAAGGATTAATTTTTGACGATTATTTTCTTTAAAAAAAATGCGAGCAGCTATTTGCAAATATCATTTAGCTGCGTACTTTTGCAATCCCTTAAGGAAACAACAAGCCTACAGGCTTGGGACTTTCTGCGGAATCTTCAACGGAAGATCGGCAAGGGGCTTTTTAATGGATGAAGATATTCAACTGCGGGTGTGGCGAAATTGGTAGACGCACTAGATTTAGGATCTAGCGCCGCGAGGTGTGTGGGTTCGAGTCCCTCCACCCGCACACATTGGAATATCTTATCTGCGGATATGGCGAAATTGGTAGACGCACTAGACTTAGGATCTAGCGCCGCGAGGCGTGGGGGTTCGACTCCCTCTATCCGCACCAATCCATTAAAAAGGATTTATTTATAGCTTTTCGGAATACGACCTGCGGGCGTGGCGAAATTGGTAGACGCACTAGACTTAGGATCTAGCGCCGCGAGGTGTGTGGGTTCGAGTCCCTCCGCCCGCACAAAACCGAAAAGCAGCGGATATGGCGAAATTGGTAGACGCACTAGACTTAGGATCTAGCGCCGCGAGGCGTGGGGGTTCGACTCCCTCTATCCGCACTAGGAGTAGTTTTTGTACTCCTCACCAGGCCTTCGGGTATCAAATATATATCTTAAGCGGATGTGGCGAAATTGGTAGACGCACTAGACTTAGGATCTAGCGCCGCGAGGTGTGTGGGTTCGAGTCCCTCCATCCGCACAAGGGCAGTTCTTTTAGAGCTGTCCTTTTTGTTTTATAGCTGAATTATTTACCGCCGTATTTTTTGGGCCAACTTAAGTTGTTTACGCACGATTCATTACAGGAATTTTTTTGAGCATTAACCCGAATTATTCACCGCTAGATTTAGTTGGTCGATATAAAGGCTTAGTTACCAGATTGTTATTATTAATTTTATCAAATTATCAATAGCTCAAATTTGGGTATGCTTGCTTTCTCCTCATTCATCTGTTTCGTTGGAAAAAATTTAAAATAGGGAGCTATTCCCTCATTTTTCCCCTTTGCAGCTGAACGGGTGTTTAAGCATGGATAATTCGGGTTATTTCATAAGGAAGTGGGAGAGTGGTTGATCAGCTCCAAAAATCATCAATTGGATTTAGCATTACCGCTTCAATAAAAGTGGAGCATAGAAAAGCGCCCTGTTGAACAAGGCGCTTTTTGTTTTAGAGGAGATGGATTGCCCTTTTTCTTGCCGACAACAGGGCCGAAGGCCCGCAGGGGCAGGGATGAAGCGGGCTTGTTTGAACCACAGCGGCCCAAAAGGCCGATGAGGTGAGCCGCGCGAGCCCGGTGCTGACGTCTAAGCGGCAGCAGCCCCCCAAAACATCTCAACGGGCATATTACATTTTATACAGGCCGTCCATTTCTTCCAGCACTTTGCGGGAGATGACAATCCTCTGGATCTCGCTGGTGCCTTCATAGATCTGGGTGATTTTGGCGTCCCGCATCAGGCGTTCGACATGGTACTCCTTCACATAGCCATAGCCGCCGTGTACTTGTACGGCTTCGACGGAGGTTTTCATGGCGACTTCTGAAGCCATCAGCTTGCCCATGGCGGAGAATTTGGAGAAATCCCTTCCCTGATCTTTCTCAAAGGCAGATTTGAGTACCAATAACCTCGCTGCTTCGATCTCTGTGGCCATATCAGCCAGCTTGAAAGCGATGGCCTGGTGGCGGGCGATTTCCTTGCCAAAGGCTTTACGCTGCAGGCTGTAATTACGGGCTAATTCGAATGCACCCGAAGCAATGCCCAGGGCCTGTGCCGCGATGCCGATGCGTCCGCCATTGAGGGTATTCATGGCGAAGTTAAAGCCGAAGCCATCTTCCCCGATGCGGTTCTCCTTGGGGACTTTGACATCGGTAAAGCTCAACATATGGGTGTCGGAGCCACGGATGCCGAGTTTATCTTCTTTTTTACCGACCACGAATCCTTCCATGCCTTTTTCCACGATCAGGCAGTTGATGCCATGGTGGCCTTTTTCGCGGTTGGTTTGGGCAATGACGAGGTAAATGGAGGCATTGCCCCCATTGGTGATCCAGTTTTTGGTGCCGTTGAGCAGATAATGGTCGCCCATATCCAGGGCTTCGGTTTGCTGGCTGGTGGCATCACTTCCGGCTTCCGGTTCAGACAAGCAGAAGGCGCCGATGACTTCTCCTTTGGCGAGCGGAACGAGGTACTTTTGCTTCTGCTCTTCGGTGCCGTATTTTTCCAGTCCCCAGCAGACCAGGGAATTGTTTACGGACATGCATACCGAGGCGGAAGCATCCACTTTGGAGATTTCTTCCATGGCGAGCACGTAGGAGATCGTATCCATACCACCACCGCCGTATTGGGGGTCTACCATCATGCCCATAAAGCCCAGCTTGCCCATTTCTCGGATCTGGTCTTTGGGGAATCGTTGCTCGTTGTCTCGCTCAATAACGCCCGGCAAAAGTTCTGTTCGGGCAAACTCCCGGGCCGCGTCTCTGACGGCCAGTTGTTCTTCAGTTAAGTTAAAATTCATTTGGGTATTTATAGGGTTTAGTTGACAGGAATCATTAGGTACTATATAATTTAAAAATTATCAGATTGATTAAAAAGGAGAATGGAAGGAATGTCTGTTTGTTGATCAGGGTTTAGAAAGGCTATCAGAGTATCGAAATAAATCCTAAGCACCATTAAGGAAATTAATGTTGGAGATCATTTTTGTAAAATTTTAACCTTAAAGACAATATCATCTACCGAAAGCTTGATATTATAAGGGTTTGTTCTGTAGTCTTCTATATCCAATGTCGCTTTGTTTTATGTCAATATGGGTTGTAAATAAACGGAATGGGGTAGTTGAGTCTGGTTTTATGTTTGTAATTTTGAGGAAACATTTAGTTAACGTTAAAATAACATTCGGTTTGAAAAGATGGCTTGCCCTATGGGCCATGATTATATTAGGTTGGAATAACGCAAAAGCGCAAAGTTCAGATTTGGGTTCCTGGTATGTGTATAATGGCTTTTATGATTTAAGTCCGAAATTGGAATTGTTTTTAGAGAGTCAGGTTCGTACTTATTCAGTGATCACTGAACCGCAAAACTTTTTCTTCCGACCTTATATTTCCTACAATTTCAATTCTAATTTTCAGTTAGGTATAGGAAATGAATATCATTCAAGTTGGACTCAGGCGACAGATGAGTTTGAACCGGAGCAATCCTCAGAATATCGATTAACGGTACAGTCCATAATAAAGAATAAAATTGGCCGGGTTAATTTGCAACATCGACTTCGATATGAATTTCGCTTTTTTGAGGGGAGTAGCAGGGGGCAAAGAACACGCTACCGCCTGCAAGCTTCCATTCCCTTACAGGGAGAGCGTGTGGAGCAAGGTGAATTTTTCCTGACTGCTGGAAATGAGATTCTTTTAAATACGCAACCCTCTTTTGAGTTCAATCAAAATCGAATTTACGGAATGTTGGGCTATCAGCTGTCAAAAACCATTCACCTTCAGGCGGGCTATATGAATTTGCATTTTGGCAATAAGGTATCAGACCATCGTCTTCAATTCTTCTTTACCCACAAATTACCTTTCTACAAATAGAGGATGAGCGCGTTCCAAGAGCATGCAGCGCTCAGCATAGGAAAATTGCTGCTAATCAGAACATAATACTATTGGGCGTTGAGTTTTTCGATGCCCTTTTGTGTTTAGTAGGTGATGCATAGTCTTTTAACCCGAATGATTCACCGCTAAATGCATTGACCTACCACAATCCGGTCATTATCAAAAAAATACAGCTGTTTTTCTTTAATTTTTAATAGCCCAAATTTGGATAAGCTTGCTTTCTTCTCATTCATCTGCTCTTTTGGAAAAAACTCGAAATAGGGTACAATTCCTTTATTTTTCCGCTTTACAGCTAAACGAAGATTTAGGCAGGCATAATCCAGGTAATTTTTTACTTTTTGTTGAAGCTCATAAGTGAATCTCAACACATGGTAATATTAATGGAGATGTGTCGGGCGGAATATATGAGGATAACTCCCTAAGCTTAGAAGGCTATGGTTAGTTGCAATCCCAATAAACCCCTTTCACCGTGAGATCTGTTTCCGTGGGGGTAGTCAATAGATTCAGATTGTTGGCGCCATCACAAAGCTTCACATTTTCAAAGGAAATATGGATGGTCGGGCTTCCACTACCCGGTGCCATTTCAAAAAGTTTACTTATGCCGCCTACGTTAAAGGTGGTGTTTTTGATGGAGAAGTTACTGCATTCCATGCCATAAAAAACTAATAAACCATTATTGGGACCGGTAAAGGTTCCCCGACGATCTCAACATTTCGGATAGGATCTCTGAATTCAAAATAACGGTTACAAGACCCTCCGCCATCTACTATTGGGTTTTCAATATAAAGGTCATCTCCCCCAATGCCATCGAATTTATCCCATGTTCCTCCCTGTTGGGTATATTCTCCGATAAAGAAGGGCGCGTTGGTTCCTGTGCACGCTACAACAGGGTTAATAATCCGATTATTATCACTCCTGATTAGGAAACCCCCATTGCCATTTTTTACGGTGCAATTGATCCAGTCTATATCGGAGGCTGCTCCATGGGTACTAAATCCTGATCGCCAGTCCGTATCGGTTTCGCAGTTTTCAATTCTGATATTCCGACTTACAGGTACTTCATTATAACCGGATATCTCGAAGGAGTGCTTATTGTTATAACCCTTACAGTTTTTTATAAGACCGTCTTCAGCTCCGGAAATATAAAAGCCGTAACCGTGCGGATTGCTGGTAGAGCGCCCATGCAAAATTCCCTCGGCATAAAGGTCAGTATATTCAAAGCCGTAAACATTCATAATTCGGAAGCCCTGCCAACAGCCTTCCGTGGGGTCTATGAGGTTGATGTTTTTATAAAATACATTAGTGGCAAATTCCATGGACATGGCGATGGAATTGTTGGAAACCCGTAAGGTAAAGTCTTGCATACCTACATTGTCCACGAAATTATAGGTGGCAATTCTCGGTGTTGATTTATAGTCTAATTTGATTGGAGATTCGACGGTAATCGTCCCCCCACTGATGGACTTCACCACCGCTCCTTCGCCATTTTTGTAATAACCCCTCAGGCCGCAGTATAAATCCTGCGAGAAGATCAGGAATTTTTCTCCTACGGCTAATTCCGGATTTCCATTGACGGTAAAGGTGGTCGCACCTGCCGCAATGTTTCCACTAACATTAAAACGCCCCTGGTCTCCACGGCCTGTTTTTCGGCTACCTTTCAGGGTGATAGCTGTGCCCGTGGTGGAAATAATAGTGGTAGCATCTTTTCCTTTCCCCTGAAGGATATTGTTCCCTCCGGCGATGGTGCCATTGCAGCGGAAAGTACCAGAGGAAAGTTGCACCGTCTTACCTTGCTTAAATGCCTGGTTGATTTCATTTTGATCCGCATTTCCGTTACACTGAAAATCCGCTTCATTTTTTTCTGCCTGGGTAGCATCATTTGCCGCTACTTTGATTTGTGCAAAGAGAATGGAGGGGAGTAATAATAAGAATAATAAGCCGGTGAATTTCATTTGCATGATGGTTTTCTTTTTAAAACAGAATAAAAAGGAATTCCTCCCTCATTGGGGATAGAAAAAATGAAATAGGCCGATGTGAAAGGGTAAGTGGTGTTGATCAGGAATTTAGGAGCAACAAACCACAATGAAAACGGACAAGCTTCTTGAAAGTTGTGCCCCTATTGTAAAAGCAAAGCGGACTTTGGTCCGTATGGATAAAAGATATAATACGGGTTGAAAAATATGGAGATGGGGAAGATTTCATTATTAAGGGAAGGGAGCTTTTCTTTCTTGGGGAGGTGTTGTTTCCTTTTTTGTTTATAACCAGGGGTTTATGTTTTGGTGTTCATGCGTTGAGATAATTTTGTCTTGAATAAAAAAAGGATTATTCAGAGTGAAATTTTGCTGCTTTCGGTTGGTGAAGGTAGAGCTACTCTTAGGGTTATAATTTTTTTAGGGCAGTTTTTTTTCTTTGTTTATTAGTGACAAAAAAGCCACAGCTTCCCTAAGCTGATTTGTTGCTGCTTCAAAATCTGCATTAGCTGCAAGGCGGGAAAGCGGAAGGAATAGTTTCTTATTTTGAGTTTTTCCAGCGAAACAGCTGAATGCGGAGAGAGTAGCATTACTCAAATTCAGGCTGTAAATAAATCAGCCAAACCACTGACCAATACGCTGTTCTTTTAAGGTATCGGCTTGGTACCAGACAAATGGCTGTGAAATAGGAGTTAATCACAATTCCAATCTATTCCGCTGAATTGCAGATCTGTCGCTACGGGGGAAGTCAACAGGTCCTGAGGGGCACCGCCTCCGCAGAGCTGTACATTTTCAAAAGAGACCTGCAGGGTGGTGTTGTAAGTAGTTTCGCCTTTACCCGGCTGCATCTCGAATAGATGCTTTAACCCTTTTATATTGAAGTAACAGTTTTTGAGGGTGAAATTGCTGCATTCCATACCGTAGAAAATGAGTAGGCCATTCTTTGCCCCAGTAAAAGAGCCACCGACCACTTCCATATTCCGGATAGGGTCCCGGAATTCAAAGTAACAATTAGTGACGCCGGCGCCGTCTACGGTGGGGTTTTCGATATAGAGGTTGTCTCCCCCAATGCCATCAAATTTGTCCCAGGTGCCATTTTGCTGGGTGTACTCACCAATAAAAAAAGCGGAATTATAATCACGACATTCCACTACCGGGTTAATGATACGGTTATTGTCACTCCTAATCAGGAACCCACCATTGGCATTTTTGGCCGTGCAATTGATCCAGTCTATATCGCTGGCGGCACCGTGGGTACTAAATCCTGCCCGCCAGTCATTGTCGGTTTCACAATTCTCCAGGCGGATGTTACGGCTGACCGGTACTTCCAGATAGCCGGAAATTTCAAAGGAATGTTTGTTATTATACCCTTTGCAATTTTTGATGATGCCATCTTCGGCGCCGGAGATGTAAAAGCCATAGCCATGAGGTGTCGTGGTGGAACGTCCGTGTAGTATGCCTGAGGCGTACAGATTACTATATTCAAAGCCATAAACATTATTAACGCTGAAGCCCTGCCAACACTTCTCCGTAGGATCAATCAGGTCGATGTTTTTGTAAAAGGCATTGGTTGCATATTTGATCATCAGCGCAACTTCTCCATTTCTGGTTTCGAGCGTAAAGTTCTCCATCCCTACATTATCATGGAACTGGTAGGTCACGATGCGGGCATTCTTCTTGTAATCCAGTTTCAATGGTTGTTGTAGATTAATGGTTCCCCCGATGGCTGATTTCACCACAGCGCCTTCACCGTTCATATAATAGCCTCTCAGCCCGCAATACAGATCATCTGAGGCGATCAGAATAATATCTCCTGAACCGATATTGGGATTACCCCGGACATTGATGGCATTTGAGCCGGCATTTAACTCTCCTGTGGCATTAAATCGGGCAAGTAAACGACCTTCAAAATGAATTCCATTCTTAGCGGTGGTGATGATCTTGGTGGCGTTCTTTCCTTGTCCGCGAAGAATATTATTTCCTCCTTTGATTTCCCCATTGCAGTTAAAGGTTCCGGAGGAAAGCTCTACGATTTTACCCTGCTTGAGGGCGTCATTAATTTCTTTTTGATCAGCATTTCCATTGCACTTGAGATTTGCAGCATTGATTTCTGCGGCGGTGGCATCTTTGGCAGCAACTTTAATTTGGGCAATGGAAAGTAAAGGAAGGAAGCAAAGTGTCAATACGCTGATCAGTTGCATAAAAAGATTTTTCTTTTTTTAACCGATTTTAGAGCCAACCTTCCCGTAACATTGGAGAAAGTCCAGAATAGGTCAGATGAATAGCGGAATTATCTTATAGGAGGGCTAAAAAAAAAGAGGAAGCCTGCTAAGCTTCCTCTTCTTTTTTTATTCCTGAATAACTTTTTTCTGTTCTGCTTCCGGCCAATCCTTAAAGGGATAGTTTACCAATGAAGCATTATAGAATTTCGGATCTTCCGTTACTTCCTCAGCTATCCAGTCCGGTTTTTCAAATTCGGTATCTTCCGAAGGCAATTCAATCTCCGCTATGACCAGACCCTGGTTTTCGCCGTGAAATTCATCAATTTCCCAAATGAATCCCGCCCATGGAATTACATAGCGGTGCTTTTCAATGGTGGGACGAATGCAGAGCTCATTGAGCATTTCCTCGGCCTCATCCATCGGGATGTCATATTCAAACTCCGAACGGGTAGCGCCTTCTGTAATGCCTTTAATGGTCAGGAAGGCATCATCTCCTGCAATCCGTACTCTTACCGTCCGGTCTTTATCCGCATTCAAGTATCCCTGGTGGAAATAAGTACCGGAAGCCAGCGACTTATAAGCATCCGAGGACACTAAAAATTTGCGTTCAATTTCTTTAGCCATGTTGGTTCAAAAAGTGATTGGGCAACAAATTAAGTAAAAAACCCCTTCCGTCGCAAGGCGATTGTGCAAACATAAAAAAATCCCGCTGCCCTCCAGCCCGGGAGCGCATGCGGGATTAATTTTTTATTTCCGGTCTTGGATTATTCCGCGTCCATGAATGGGTAACGGTGATCTACCGGAGGAACAAAGGTCTCCTTGATGGTGCGTGGAGAAACCCAACGCAACAAGTTGATCATTGATCCCGCCTTATCGTTTGTACCGGAAGCACGGCCACCACCAAATGGTTGCTGTCCTACTACTGCACCGGTAGGCTTGTCATTGATATAGAAGTTACCTGCCGCATTACGCAAAGCTTTTGTAGCTAAAGAAGCTGCATAACGATCCTGAGAGAAGATCGCACCCGTCAAGGCGTAAGGTGAAGTTTGGTCTACAATTTCCAATGCCAAACCGAAGTCATTCGCATCGTAAACGTAAATGGTCAATACCGGACCAAAGATTTCCTCAACCATAGTGGTAGACTGAGGATCGTGTGACAACAATACGGTAGGCTCCACGAAATAACCTTTAGACTTGTCATAGTTACCACCAGCAATTACTTCCACCATATCGTTGGCTTTGGCACCATCGATATAACCTGCGATATTGTCGAAAGATTTCTCGTCGATTACTGCGTTCACGAAGTTGGTGAAATCCTCTACAGGGCCCATCTTCAATTCCGCAATCTTCGCGACCAACTTCTCTTTTACTTCCTCCCAAATGGTGTGTGGGATATAAGCGCGAGATGCAGCAGAACATTTCTGTCCCTGGAATTCGAATGCACCACGAACCATACCGATTACCAAGGCATCGATATTAGCCGATTCATGCGCTACAATGAAATCCTTACCACCTGTCTCGCCAACAATACGTGGGTATGATTTATATTTGTGGATGTTCTCGCCAATAGTTTTCCAGATGTGCTGGAATACACCAGTAGATCCGGTGAAGTGGATACCGGCAAATTCAGGGTGGTTGAAGATCACCTCACCAGCAACAGGACCGGAAACGTGTACCAGGTTAATTACCCCGTCAGGAACACCCGCCTCTTTGAATACTTCCATCAACACATTGGCAGAGTAAATCTGCGTGTTAGAAGCCTTCCAAACTACGGTGTTACCCATCATCGCAGCGGAAGTAGGCAAATTACCCGCAATAGCGGTGAAGTTGAATGGCGTTAAAGCAAATACGAAGCCTTCCAACGGACGCTGCTCCAAACGGTTCCAGATACCGTCTGCAGAGTTGGGCTGCTGCTCGTAAATCTCTTGCATATAAGCAACGTTGAAACGCAAGAAGTCGATGATCTCACAAGCAGAATCAATCTCTGCCTGATAAGCACTTTTCGACTGTCCCAACATCGTAGCTGCATTTAATTTAGCTCTGTATGGTCCGGCAATCAAATCTGCTGCTTTCAGGAAAATAGCCGCGCGGTGTTCCCAGCTCAAATCTTCCCAGTCTGCTTTTGCTGCCAGGGCTGCATCAATCGCTTGCTCTACGTGTGCTGCATCACCCTCATGGTAATGTCCAAGAATATGTTGATGATCGTGAGGAGGATTCATCGGCTTGGTGTTGCCGGTTCGTACTTCTTCACCACCGATAAACATCGGTACATCCACCGTAGTGGAACGTGCCGCCTCCAAAGCTGCTTTTAATGCCTCGCGCTCTTTAGATCCTGGTGCGTAATTCAACACAGGCTCGTTTTTAGGGGTCGGAACGTTAAATACTCCTTTTGCCATGATAGCAGTGTATTTTATTTGATTGATAATATTTATGCTTTCTGCTTCTCAGAAAAGCCAAGCCTTCAGAGAAGGCTCCTAAAGTTAAAAGAATCCGTGGAGAATAGAAAATTAAGATTCCCTCCAAATGCTATTCTCTAAAGCAGAATTAGAAGATGATTTAGTGCCAAAGTCAGGCCTGAGGCCAAATTTTCACCTGAAATTGTTTCCTTCTTCAAGGAGTGAAAAGAAAGGTGGCGGACTGACATTCTTTGTGAAAATGAAGTGATAGGCGTGTTTTTGGGGCAGTGCTTCGTATGCACTTCGCACCGGGCTATCAGCAGTCGCTCTTTTCCAGGGCCGCTACGCTTTTAGGCCGGGAAAAGGAGCTCCAACAATGCTTCTATCCCTCTGCCGGTTTGGGGCGGGTAGCTTTGCGGGCGATGAGCCCGCCCGGGGCAAGGATGAAGCGGGTTTGTTTAAACCACAGCGGCCCAAAAGGCCGATGGGGTGAGCCGCGCCAGCCTGATGCTGACGTCTAAGCGGCAGCAGCCCCCAAAAAAATACCGCTAGTGGTTAGCTGTTTTGATATTCCAATAGCGGTAAAATTTTAGGCCTTTAATTTGGGGTTGTTTTTATGCCGGTCGGCATCCCGGATATTTTTCTTTTCCAGGTTTTTACGAAGGGCATCGGTAAGGTCGATACCGGTCTGGTTGGCCAGGCAGATGAGCACCCACAGCACATCGGCCATTTCATCGCCCAGGTTTTTGGCCAGGTCCGATTTTTTAAACGACTGGTCGCCATAGGTGCGGGCCATGATGCGGGCCAGTTCACCCACTTCTTCGGTCAGTATGGCCATATTAGTGAGCTCACTGAAATAGCGAACGCCCACGGTTTTGATCCAGTGATCCACCATTTCCTGGGCTTGTCGGATGCTGATGTCTTCTTGTTTTTCCATGGTTTATGCTCTGTTTTTACTGTCGATCCAAATGGTCACCGGGCCATCATTGGTCAGGCTTACCTGCATGTCGGCACCAAATTCTCCGGTGAACACCGGCTTGCCCAGGGCTCCTTCCGTTTGCTTGATGAAAGTTTCATATAGGGGAATGGCCTGATCTGGCTTTGCCGCATTGATGAAGGAAGGACGGTTGCCTTTTTTAGTGGAAGCGTGCAGGGTGAACTGGCTCACCAGCATGATGTCGCCGCCTATATCCAAAACGCTGCGATTCATTTTTCCCTCTTCGTCTCCGAATATTCTCAGGTTGATGATTTTATTGACCAGCCATTGAATATCCTCTTGGCCGTCTTCATTCTCTATCCCTATGAAAACGACCAGCCCTTGTGCGAAGCCCCCTTTATCCACGCCATCAGCTGTGATGTGCGCATCTTTTGCTCTTTGAATTAATACCCGCATGATGATTATTTTATAGCCGTGAAATTACATTTTTCCGGCGAAGGAAAAAGCCGGAGCGGGATGCTTTATTTTTACTAAGCGTTTTTTCCGGATAGACTTATAGCAGGCCTGTACATCAAAATACCTGTAAAATTAAACCATTTCTTACGTCATTCGTTGTAATAAACATTGTTTTAAATGAATACTTTAAATACAAGATCAGGTGGAAGCAGAACCTTATAAAGTGCTTCATCATGACCTTGGTTATGTAGAGGCCGGATGTTCGGGATTTGTGGAGGAACAAAAGTTCAGGCAGTGGGGAGAGACAATTCTGAGGTTCGCTCAGCAGAAAGGGGTTAGCCGTTTGCTGATCGATCTACAGGATTTAAAAGTCCTTCGTCCAGGGAATCAAATTTTTATTAGGGAAGAATGGTTTCCGGAAGCGTTGGAGCGAGGCATTAGCCGCTTTGCGATTTTGGAGCCGACGAATTTTTTTGGTAACGCATCAGTGAAGCAAGCGGTGGATCTTGCGCCGGAATTATTCGAAAAAGTGGAATTTGAGTATTTTCTTCAGCGGGAGGCTGCTGAGGATTGGCTACTCGGAAAATAAATCAAAAGCCCGCTGATAATCGGCGGGCTTTTGTTATGAGCGAATTTTTCTGGTCCTCATTATGCTACCCAAAAGATCGGATGATTACACCATTTGGTCATTCAAAATAATGTTTTTCCCTTCTCCTGCTTCCTGAGCTTTTTGGTACATGGCCTGAGCGACTTGTAGCCCGGCTATGGGTTGGTATTTTTTTAATGGTCCCCGCAGGAGGAATTTCATAAGAGGGGCCAACGCTTTTCCAATATCCTCGGCTGTACGTTGCTCTTCTCTTTCCCCCATTAATAAGGAGGGGCGGAAGATGGAATAACGAGGAAAGTCGAGCTTCCCGATGGCTTGTTCCACTTCTCCCTTTACTTTGTTATAGAAGATAGAAGAATTGGCCTTTGCCCCCATGGCGGTTACTATTAAAAAGTGATGGGCTCCTTTTGCCTTGGCGGCCTTGGCAATGTCAATTGGAAACTGGTAATCCACCTGCCGGAAGGCGGCCTGACTACCGGCTTTTTTAATGGTGGTGCCGAGGCAACAGAAAACATCCCGCACATGGTCTGGTATCTCATGAGTCAAATGCAAAGGCGAAAAGTCGCTTCTGATGAAATGAATTTTCGGATGGCTGGAAGCCGGTGCCCGCCTTCCCAAAACGTACACCTGGTCATAATGAGGTGATTCCACCAGTAAATTCAGAAGATGCCCTCCGATCAGGCCGGTTGCCCCGACTAATACTGCAATTTTTGCCATGCTTATTGATTTAACAAAGCGATAAACTCTTCCTGAATAGTCTGCCCTTTATCCTTGGCGTACCATTTTTGAATAGCCACATTTTTTTCATCCGGATTGGTACTGCCGGAGGCTTTCCAGTCCAATACAATTTGCTGTGCCGGTGCCGGTCTTGGTCCCCAGGTGAAGAGTTCCGCTCCGCTTTCGGCATCTACTGCTATAAGTTTAGGAATGGACCTGCCACCATTGGTGAGGTATTTATCCATCACCTCAGGGTTTTCATCTCTTAAAAGAATTTTCAGTTTAATGTGATCATTCACTTCGGCCATTTTGGCGATGGCCGGAAGGTTGAGGGCGGCATCGCCACACCAGGCTTCAGAGAGTACCACCCAATAAATGGGGCGATCAATAGCCTGAAGGTGTTTTTCGGTCTCCTCATTGAGCTTAAAGACTTTTTCTGCTCGCTTCATGCGTTGTACATTAAGCTGCGTGTATTCGATCATGGCTTCGGACTGATTGTCTCCGGTGGTTTTACCTTCGGACAATAGTTGATCAGTGAGTGCACGGTATTCGGCATAGGAATAAGCCTGCTCTATTTTTTCAAAAGGAATGGCGATTGACATATTCTATAAAAATTATATTTCAGAAAAGCTAACGCAAAAAAAGGACTTCCCGCTCTGTTTATAAGGTCAGGTGGAAGACTTGCGGCTTATTCTATATGGTTTTTATCCGGTTCTTCCCGATCCAGTATGGTTTGTTCTTCATGCAGCTTCCAGTCTTTAAATTTGTCAATCTCATGTTTGAGGGAATTGTAAATCCACAAAATGACGGAAACATCATCGACCAATCCCGCTACCGGGATAAAGTCTGGTATGGCGTCTATCGGGCTAATGAAATAAACCAGTCCGGCAGTAATCATGGTGATGGAACTCCAGGGGATGCCGGTATATTTTCCTTTGGCATAGGCTACTACCATTTCTGCGAATAGTTTGATCTCCTCGGTTGCCTTACGTAATTGTCCATTCCGATTCGTTAAATGAAAATGGACATCCCCGTAGAGTTGGTCAATGCTTTTGTAATCAGCCAGCAGGGATGCGCCTCTTTGCAGGGCATAACGGAAAAAGCCGCTGTTAATCGCTCGGTTCAAAATTCTTTGTCTTTTGCTCATATCGAAAAAGAAAAATAAAAAAAGGCGAAGGAATTACCTCTCCTTCGCCTCATTCTTTTTTGTTTACGATTAAATCCCCTCGCTTGTTTGTCTTCCATAGCTCCTGTTTTGAGGTCACAGCTAACAGTTGTTTTGCTCTCAGGAGCTTAATGCCTGACATTCAAAAGAGAATGGGATGGAATGCTTCCTTATTATTTGATTCCGGCTTAAAACAAAGTCCGGATTTCTTTTTTGATTTCGGATAGTGCTCCGGAAATGAAATCTTCCTCCCTGCTCATGCGCTCAAAGATTACTTTCGCTAAATCCAATCCTTTGGCATCAGCGGGAAGCTTGCCTGCTTCCTCATTGATGAGGAGGATAAGGTTTTCTGAAGTGCCTTTGACCAGGTTCCAGGCATTATCACTCATATAGACCTGCTGGCTCAAGTTGTGATTCAGCTCTTCCCGGATTTCATGCGCCAATACGGACTTCAATTCTGTCGCACTCAGGCCCGGATGATTCACTCTTGGCAATAAATTATGCGGGGAAACGCGTTCCAGAAATAAGCATATGCGCTCATAAGCCTGCAGGCGGTTGGGAAGGATGACTTCTGAATTTTTGACCTTGAGCTCGATGAGTTTCTTTTCGAAATCTTTCTGTAAAAAGGACCGGATGGTTAAAAACATGGCGTACATCACCAGGGCCGCCGGTAAGATTAGTTTGGCGCTTTCCGCTAAAAATTCCATTTATTTGTTTTATCAATGTTGGCTTAAATCAATGCGATGGAGCCATTTATTAGAGAATAGCTCAAAAGCATTATATTTACGCAAATTTGGCTTAAAAATTGGAATTACAAATATATGGAACCGATAAAAATTACCGAGAAGGCGGTGGCCTTTATTAAGGAAGCTTTCGAGTCAAAAAAGGTACCCGAAGGTTATGTACTTCGAGTAGGAGCCAAAGGTGGTGGTTGTTCTGGCGTGAATACCTACCTGGGCTTTGATAAAATTAAAGAAGACGATAAGGAATTTGTCATTGAAGGGCTGCAGGTGGTGGTGCAGAAGAAGGAGATGATGTTCCTGATTGGCAAGAAGCTGGATTATGTGGAAGAAGGAGAAATGAAGGGTTTTGTTTTTGAATAAGGCCTTATCCGTTGAAGTAAGGCAAGAAAGCAGTCCGGTTGGGTTGCTTTTTTTTATGTCAATTTTTCAGCCTCAGTATTGTGAATTTTTAAGAATTAGGGAGCTGAATGTCATAGATTGCTGAGATAATAAGAAAATATGTCACATTTTGTGGGCATTGTATAAAGTTTGATTGGGGTGAAATAGACTGCATAGTTGAATTTTTTTGTTGAACCTTAAAAGAATCTCAGTTATGGAAACATCCTATTTAGATTATGCCAAAGAGGTGCTTTCAAAATTAACTTTCGATCCTTTACTGTTTGAAAAAGAGAAAATTAAAATGCAAGCTTGGTTGAGCCCTCAGGAGCGTCAGGCTCTTCAGGAGTGGCTGAGTGATTAACCTTAACCTTTGGCTTAATGATGAAGCAGTGGTTGTATAACCTATTATTATTGTTCCTTTCCTTTTTGTTAGCTCCTTATTTTGACTATGGCGAAAACGGATTCAGTTTGATGATCGTCACTTTGTTGATATTCTTTGTTCTGAAATCTTTATTTGTGTCTTTCCATAGTCTGTTGAAGGAGATTTTCTAGGTATTTTTTTAAGCCTGGATTCGGAGAGAGCGTCCGGGGTAACGGTAAATTTTGCAGCCTTATCGGCACCCTTTTAAATTGTGATTCACTTTCAAATTTTATTTTACTTAAAAAATGGAGGTAGTTATGATGACCAACGGAAAAATTTCCTCTTTACACGCTGATTTATTAAATCACCTGTTTTCTGAAGAGCAGAAAACCAATGATGAAGGCTATTCCTCGAAATTTCCACCAATGAATGTGGAAGAGGATGAGGACAGCTTTAAAGTGTACCTGGCAACGCCGGGATTGTCAAAAGATGATTTAAGAATCTCTCTGAAAGGGGATCTTTTAGTCATTAGTTCTGAAAAAAAGGAACATAAAGAACGAGAGAAAAAATCCCAATTTATTCATCGGGAATTCGGAATCCATCCCTTCGAGCGAAGCCTAAATCTGCCCAGAGAGGTAGACAAAGAGCAAACGACAGCTAGCTATGAACGAGGTATTCTAATGATATATTTGCCCAAGAGAGAGGATGCCAAAGCCAGATCCATTAAAATAATTGGGATAGCGTAATTTCCTTTTTTGTTTCCGGGGAGCGATTTTTTCCTGGTTGTTAAGCCGGGTTATTCATCCTTTAAGCCGGATTATTCATGCTAAAATCCTCGTTTAGCTGCTAGGCGGAAAAAATGAAGGAATAGTTTCCTGTTTCGAGTTTTTTCCAACGAAGCAGATAAATGAGGAGAAAGCAAGCCTAACTACCCAAATTGGGGCTACCAGAAATTTAGCGGATCCAATTATAATCAATTGATAAATAGGTTCTTTCGGTAGACTGTAAAACTAGCGGTGAATAATTCGGCTTAATCCCCGGTATCTTATCCGTGAAGAGCAATGGTTTCACCTAAAAATTGAATATCATGAAATATTTATTTGGAGTATTCGTTTTGAGTTTGTTGCTGATTGGTCTTGATTTAAAAAGATATCCTAATGGCCATATTTTATCAGTTTCGTCAGAGCAGGACAGTTTGTTGTACCAAGAAAGATCTTTCTCTGCTGAGGAAGGGCCTGCCGCTGAACCCTTGGATAGTATTATTCCATTAAAATCTCCGATTTCGGTGAATTCAAAAAAAAAATATCAATGGGATTACCTATTTCCGCCTTATAGGCAGCCGGAATCAAATCAGTAAGGAGAAATAGCCCGGATTATTCATGATTGAATGCTCGTTTAGCTGCAAGGGAGGAAAAATGAATGGTTTTCCTATTTCGAGTTTTTTTCCAAGGAAGCAGATGAACGAGGAGAAAGCAAGATTGCCCCATTTTGGGCTATCAAAAACCAAAGAAAACACACGTAAGAATTTAAGAGTAAGTGTCTTGATTTGGTTTTGTTAATTTAGCGGTGCATAATTCGGCTTAGGAAAACAAAAAAGGAGGCTGTTTGGCCTCCTTTTCAGTTAAGGGTGATTTCCCCTTATTTCAATTTCTTCAGAATGTCTTCAAACTCATGCAATGGCACCATATTCGGGCCATCCGAAAGTGCTTCTTCCGGCTTCTCATGCACTTCAAAGAAGAAGCCATCCACACCTACGGCCTTAGCCGCAGCAGCGATATAGGGGGCATACTCTCTGTTTCCTCCGGAAGCACCACCAAGTCCGCCGGGCTTTTGCGTAGAGTGGGTCACGTCCATCACGACCGGGAAGCCCAGGGCTTTCATATCTACCAGGTTGCGAATATCCACCACCAAATCACCATAGCCCATCAAAGTACCACGCTCAGTCAACATGACTTTTTTGTTGCCCGAATCAATGACTTTTTGTGCCGGATAAAGCATGTCTTTACCAGAAAGAAACTGTGCTTTTTTGATGTTTACAATCTTATCGGTCTTCGCACAAGCCACTAAAAGATCAGTCTGACGGCAAAGGAAGGCCGGGATTTGTAGGATATCACAAACCTCCGCTACCGGAGCAGCTTGGTTAGTCTCGTGAATATCAGTAGTGATGGGAAGGCTGAAATTATTTTTCACCTTTTCCAAAATGCGTAGGCCTTCTTCCAATCCCGGACCTCTGTATGAGGTGATGGAAGTACGGTTGGCTTTATCAAAAGAAGCCTTAAAGATATAGGTCAGTTCCTGACGCTCACACATGGCCGAAATGTTTTCTGCCAATCGCATGATCATGTCTTCGTTTTCAATCACACATGGTCCGGAAATGATAAACGAACCGGATTTAAGTTTATTATAAAGTTCCATTGAATGAAATACTATTGCGCTTTATTATAACAATACAAATTAATGAAATTGAAAGGAAATGTGGATAATCGCTGAAATTTATTCTGTTTCCGCTTCAATAATCGCCTTTACCTTTTCAAAATCCTCCAGCGTATCCACGCCAATAGGAGAGTGCTCGGTCTCAATCATTTTGATCTTGAACCCATTCTCCAGCGCGCGTAACTGCTCTAGCTTTTCCACCTGTTCCAGGTAGGAAGTGGGCATTTGCGCATATTGCAAAAGGAAATCCTTGCGGTACCCATAAATGCCCAGGTGCTTGAAATATTTTAGATCTTCGGGCACATAGCCGTTGGTTTGCATTTCTTCCACCCGGTCCCGGTAAAATGGAATCGGAGAGCGGGAGAAGTAAATGGCATGACCGCTATGGTCCGTAATCACCTTTACATTGTTGGGATTGTTCACCTCTTCGCAACGCTTGATTGGTGTTTTTACCGATGCCATTGGTAATGCTCCGTCCAATTTGAATTGGGCCGCCAACAGGCTGATGACTTCAGGATGGATTTGTGGTTCGTCTCCCTGCACATTAATGATCACGTCGGCCTCTAATTGAGCCGCTGCTTCTGCAATACGATCTGTTCCGGATTGGCAGGCCTCCGAGGTCATGAGAATGTTCTGAGTGAAGGTCTGGCATCGGTTACGGACTTCTTCTGCGTCGGTAGCAATGTAAACAGCATCAATGCCTTCAGCAGCGATTGCCTTTTCATAGACCCATTGCACGACCGGTTTTCCCTTAATCTCCAGTAAAACTTTTTCAGGCAGTCGGGTTGACTTTAATCGGGCGGGAATGACAACGATGGTTTTCAATGGGTTATTGGTTTAGGTCGTAAATCTGAATCACTCCCAGTAGCTGATCTTCTTCAGTCACTAAAAGAGAATTAATTTTATGCTGGTTCATCAGCTGGTCTGCTTCTCCTAATTTGGCATCTTTATGAATGCATTTGGGATGCGCACTCATCAGTTCCCGGGCTGTTTTCTCAAAGAAAGCGGCTTGCTGACTTTCCATTGCGCGGCGGATATCTCCATCGGTAATAATGCCTACAATTTTTTGCTCTTCCTGAACGATGGCAAGACCTAAACGACCTTCCGATACTTTTTGCACAACCAGCAAAGAGGAAGTGTCCGGTGCTACGATGGGTAATTGCTCCTTGCGCATCACCGTCTCTACATTGGTGAGCAGCATGCGTCCTAAACTTCCGCCAGGGTGGAAACGTGCAAAATCCTTTTCCTGAAAAGAACGCTTTTTCATTAAGGCCACTGCCAAAGCATCTCCCATGGCCAGAGTAGCTGTCGTGGAACTGGTGGGAGCCAGTTTCAATGCGCAGGCTTCCTTCTCTACGGCTACATTCAGGTGAAAATCTACATTTTTGGCCAAAATAGAATCCGGCTTGCCCGTCATTCCAATCAGCAAATTGCCATTGTCCTTGAAAAATGGAATCAGGTTCAGGACCTCATCGGTTTTGCCGGAATTACTGATCAGTAAAACGGAATCTTCCGGAGTTACCATGCCCAGGTCACCATGAAAAGCTTCTCCCGGATGTAGGAAAAAGCTGGGTGTTCCGGTGGAGGCCAAAGTGGCGGCAATTTTATTTCCAATATGGCCGGACTTGCCCATCCCGCAGACAATTAATTTTCCGGTACTTTTTAATACGGCTTCTATGGCTCCTACAAAATCTTCATCGATTTGCTGAGACAAATTTTTTACCGCTTGTGCTTCTATATCAAAAACTTCCTGCGCCAGTGCAAGAATTTCGTGTTTCCCCATGGGTTATGTTTCAAAAGGGTTTGAAATGCTGCAAAACTATAAAAATTCAATCAGGAATTCAGCTGATGTCCGGGATTTTGTCCGCATTAAAGAGAATAGAGGTCCGGGCTTTGGGGAAAATAAAAGGAATGAAGGGCGCTGGGAGTCCCCAGTAGAAATAGCATTCATTTGAATGTGTTGGAAACTGTAATTGGAGGAATTAAAGAAGATTGAGTGATGTGGGTAGTAAATGATGTAAGATAAGAAGGTTATAAATCTTTTTTTTGGAAACTTGAGTACTAAAGGTATAGCAAATCAATTTTTTACAGCGATGAAGGGAGGTTTACATGAAACAATTATTTACAGTTTTTATTTTTGTAGGGTTGATTGGTTGTACTTCTATCGCTGAAGAGGTTGATCCGGTTCCTGTTGCAGTGAACGCGCCCATCGAGCAATTTCCAAAATATTTTATTCAGCAGTTTGAGGAAGAACGAGACACGATCCTGTCTTTCAGGTACTCTTCTGCTAATCGCTACATTGAACTTGATTATTTAGGGCAATCTCAGTTTTTTTTCGCTTTTGATGAAAATGGTGAATTTTTGTCCTATACCTTACGTGCTCAGGGCGTGGATATTAAATCGCTAAAAGTTGTGGGGCGTGATCGACAAACGATTCGTTATGTGATGGAGCAAACGTCCTCTGAGACTCCTATTTACTTTTTTTACGGGCGAAAAAAATTATTGGATCCTGTTTTTGAAATAGAGGAACAGTTAAGCGGAAATGGACAGGTGGAGCGTGTTCAGTTTTATGAATTCGGTCAAGAAAAGATACTGACGGACGAAATCACTTTCTTACATGATGAAAAGGAAAATCTGAATCGACTGGAGTATTATCAATATACCGAGGCGGGAGGAAGTCCCCGGCTTTTTGTTGATTTTGAATATGATCAGCAGGCTTCTGTTTTTCATTTTTTGGAAGCGCTGCCTATGGTGGTAATCCTTGATATATTGGTGGAAACCCGCCTGAGTGCCTTCAGTGGTTTAAACAATGCCCGTAAAGTCTCCATTGAGGATTTTAATTTACTTAATACTTTTCGAGAGGAAAATGAGTATGTATATGCCTATAATAATTTGGGCTATCCAGGGCAAATAAGGTACATCACTAATCGCTTTGGAACTCAGGATAGTTTAAACTATTTAATAACCTATCGTTAGGAATCGGGGTAAAAAAATTATCGGCAGCAATCTAAAATGTTTAGCTGATTCAAACTAAAACCTTACCAATGAAACTATTTTCTAGAACATTAGCCTTATGCTTGTTGACTGTCGGTTTTTTCGCCTGTTCATCAGATGATGATGGGGTAGACCCCTCAATTGTTGCTACACCAACTGAGATTTCAGTGGATGATGATGGTGTACCTTTTACGTTTTACCGATTTGAGTATAATGATGACCAAAGTGTCAGCAATCTCTATATTGTGCCTATGGGACTTAGAGCTAATTTTACTTACAATTCAGAAGGGAAGTTAACCTCCTATATTTTTCAAAATGAGGATGGTAGTCAAAGTTATTGGGAATACCGGATAAGCTGGAACGATGGGCAGGTGGCGCAAATAGATTATTATCTGGACCTGGATCCGGTCCCTACAAGAGAGAGCCAGTCTAAGGGGGTAGATTTTGATGTCAAAATGCGACCCCCGGTATTTGGATTAGAAAATGCCCGTACAGGAGAATGGACTGTTGTGCAGACTTTTGTTCCCTTTAATGAAGATGGCCGGATGACAGAAGCAACGATTAATCAGGGCGAGTTCAATTTAGGAACTATGAGGTTCTCCTATGATGCTGCTGGTCAGATTGTCGCTATGGAAGAGGAATATAAATATAATGATGGGGGAGATGATGTTTATTTCAAAACCACCTATCAGTTTGCTTATGATGCACAGCCTTCTCCATTCAAAAGTTTCAATGGCTTTCCTGCTTTAATTAAGTATAAATTGACGGATTTATTATTTACAGGGCTTTTACAGTCCGGAGCATTTGACTTGTTACATTTTAGTAGTGTAAATAACCCGGTGTCCATTCAATATAATGTAACAAACGGGGAGGAGTCCGATGGCTTTACGCAACCCCTGAGTTATACCATAGGTGAAAATGGTTTTCCTGTACAATTAATTATCGATGGGGATACGCCGGAAAATAATTTTGTAAAGAATGTATCATATCCATAATACAGATCATTTTTGATGATCAAAACCGCTTCTCAGGAGGCGGTTTTTTTTTGCATTCTGAATCCTTAATTTTATTGCTTTATAAATTGAAACTACGATGGAATACAATATTAAAATGGTGGTGACCGATGTAGATGGCACCCTGACCGATGGCGGGATGTATTATACCGAAACTGGCGATGAATTCAAGAAGTTCAACGCCAAAGATGGCATGGGGATGAATATTTTGCGTAAGGCTGGTATTGAGGTGGGGATCATTAGTCATGGGAAGGCCCCCCATATGGTGTTGAACCGGGCGGAACGTTTGGGTTTAAAATATGTGTATGTGGGTTCGGAGCCTAAAATGCAGATTTTGGAGAAATGGTTGCAGGAGCTGGGCATTTCCAAATCCGAGGTCTGTTATATCGGAGATGATATTAATGATGAGGCTATTATGGAGGCCGTTGGACTTTCTGCCTGTCCCTCAGATGCGGTGAAGGTCATCCGGGAAACGGCCGATATAGTCCTGACGCGCGGAGGTGGGAATTGTGCTTTCCGGGAATTGGTGGATGAGCATTTAATCCCGGTGAAGAGCAAGCGGAAGGACAAGATTGGTTTTTAAATACCCCTTAGGGAAGGCTCTCGGATGTATTTCAACATTTGGATTAGAGCGTGTTTAAAAGCAGGGCATCCGGCTGCAAATTTGAATTATTGGAAGCGATTTTGGGTAATTTCTCAAAATTAGCGAAGCTATGCTCTCAAAATAATCGGGTATCACTTCAAGAATCATCTAATTTTCCCTGCGAATTTTGGCTGTTAAGCTCGCTCTTAGATAGGAGATCCTATAATCACATTATATGTCATTGTGATTATCATGAAAAAGGAAGAGATTGAATTAAACACAATATCTGTGCGTGGTTTTTGATTCTAAGGGGGATTGGTATTTTTGCATTCTGTAAGAAACAAAACGCTTTAAAGAAAGCTCATGAATATTAATAGTGCGATTAAAGAAGCCATCTCAAAGGCTTTTGAGGCTCAGTTCGGGGCCGCATTACCAGTAGAGGAAGTAAAATTGCAGCCATGCCGCAAAGATTTTGAAGGAACTCACACTTTTGTGACTTTCCCGTTTGCGCGCATCAGCAAGAAGAACCCTCAGGAGACCGCTCAGCTGATCGGGGAATATGTGAAGGAAAACAGTGAGGTAATCGCTGACTTCAATGTGGTAAAAGGCTTTTTGAATTTGGTATTGGATCGCACGGCATGGGTGAAAACTTTAGGCGCGATGGTAGCGGAAGAAAACTTCGGTTTTGCGGCGCCAAATGGCCAGAAGGTGATGGTAGAGTATTCTTCTCCTAACACCAACAAGCCATTGCACCTGGGCCACCTGAGAAATAACTTTCTGGGCTATTCGGTTTCTGAAATTTTGAAAGCTGCCGGATATGAAGTGCAGAAGGTGAACTTGGTGAATGACCGTGGTATCCACATTTGTAAGTCCATGTTGGCTTATGAAAAGTTTGGAGAAGGGGAGACACCGGAATCTGCGGGCATTAAAGGCGATAAGTTGGTAGGAAACTACTACGTGAAGTACGATCAGGAATATAAGAAGGAAATTGAAGCCTTGGTTGCTGATGGTATGGATGCGGAAGAAGCGAAGAAAGAAGCGCCATTGATGAAAGGTGCGCAAAAAATGTTGCGTGACTGGGAGCAGGGCGAGCCTGAAGTAGTAGCCCTTTGGGAGAAGATGAACGGCTGGGTGTATGATGGTTTCAATGCCACTTACAAGACGATGGGCGTGGACTTCGACCAGTTCTACTATGAATCCAATACTTATTTATTAGGTAAAGATATTGTAGATGAAGGCTTAGAGAAAGGTGTTTTCTTCAAGAAAGAGGATAATTCTGTCTGGGCGGATTTGAGTAAAGAAGGTCTTGATGAGAAATTAGTATTGCGCGGTGATGGTACTTCGGTTTACATTACGCAGGATATGGGTACTGCTGATTTGAAACATAAGGACTTTGCTTTTGATAAGTCAATTTATGTGGTAGGTAATGAGCAGGATTACCACTTTGATGTATTGTTCCGCATTTTGAAAAATGTTGGACGTGAGTACGCTGAGGGGATGTACCATTTGTCTTATGGAATGGTGGACTTACCTTCCGGTAAGATGAAATCTCGTGAAGGTACTGTAGTGGATGCGGATGATTTGATGCAGGAGATGTTTGATACTGCGGAATCACATACCAAGGAATTAGGTAAGATCGACGGCTTTACGCCAGAGCAGGCAACTGAGCTTTACCGTAAACTAGGCTTGGGAGCATTGAAATATTTCTTGCTAAAAGTAGATCCAAAGCGTCGCATGTTGTTTAATCCTGAGGAATCTATCCAGTTTCAGGGGAACACGGGGCCATTCATTCAGTACACGCATGCGCGTATTTCAGCCATTGCACGTAAGGCAGAGGAGCTTGGGATTGATACTTCTGCGGAGGTCATCAGTCAGGTGACAGCATTGGAGCCATCAGAAATTGAGGGGATCCGTTTGTTGACCACTTTCCCTGAGGTAGTTGCAGAAGCAGCAGCAAACTATTCGCCGGCAGTAATTGCCAACTACTGTTTTGAATTGGCAAAGGAGTACAACCGTTTCTACGCAGAGGTGTCGATCTTCAACGAGGAAGATGCCAATAAGCTGGCCTTCCGCGTGGCTTTCTCTCAGCAGGTAGCAGACGTGATTCGTCGTGCACTATTGTTGTTGGGTGTGGAAGCTCCGGAGCGTATGTAATAAAAAGATCTGATATAACATTTTTAAAAGTCCTTTCGTAATTACGGGAGGACTTTTGTTTTGGAAGCCTTTTTGGATTAATTTGCCCAATCCGGTATTTTTATACCAACCTTATTTTTTCGAAATCAAACCGAAATCAAACCGAAATCAATCAACGATAACCATACGACCATGAAAAATGTATTTATTGCCTTAGCGGCAGCGGCCATGATGGTCACGGCCTGTGGAGACGCAAAGGTAAAATCGAAACCCGTGACGGCGGCATCTGAAAAGGTAGAAACGGTGAAAGAAAACAAGAGTAAGCGTCCGGAAGGAGTTTCAGAGTTTTACACTTTTAAGATGAATGATATTGATGGGAATACCATTGATTTCGCTGAATTTAAAGGACAGAAAGTGCTATTGGTGAATGTAGCTTCCAAATGTGGTTATACGCCACAGTATGAAGGCTTACAAAAGCTACAGGAGAAATACGGAGACAAAGTAACTATATTAGGTTTTCCGGCGAATAATTTCGGTGGGCAGGAGCCGGGCTCCAATAAAGATATTAAATCCTTCTGTACCGGAAACTATGGCGTGACTTTCCAAATGTTTGAAAAAATTTCCGTAAAAGGAGATGATCAGCATCCACTTTACCAGTGGTTGTCAATGAAAGACAAAAATGGCTGGAATGATCAGGAACCTAACTGGAACTTTAATAAGTATCTGGTGAATGAAAATGGCGAGTTGGTTAAATACTTTGGGTCAAAAGTCAAACCAATGTCAGAGGAACTGGTAGCAGCTATTGTAGAATAATGTTATATTTGCATAAAGTATTAAAGTCAGGCTAAAGTCTGACTTTTGTTTTTTTCTGGCAGGTAATAGCATATAATGAAGGAGAATGATATGGTACTAGGAAAAGGGGCTAAAATTAAGGCCTGGATCACTGCATCCCGCTTGCGGACCTTACCGCTGGCTTTTTCCAGTATTTTTATGGGCAGTTTTATTGCGGCCTATTATGGGCATATGCGCTGGTCCGTGCTGGGCTTAGCAACGCTCACCACACTATTTTTACAGGTGCTTTCCAATCTGGCCAATGACTATGGGGATTCGGTGCATGGCGCCGACTCAGATCAGCGGCAAGGACCACAACGCGTGGTGCAGCAGGGTTTGATTAGTTTGCCTCAAATGAAAAGGGGAATGATTATCTGTGGACTGCTTTCGTTGTTGTCCGGCATTGCCCTGCTTTATGTGTCTTTTGGTGCTCAGTTAGAGCTCTTTCTCGCTTTCCTGTTATTAGGTTTGTTCGCCATTGGAGCCGCAGTGACCTACACCGCCGGCGTTCGGCCTTATGGCTATATGGGGCTGGGAGATATTTCGGTATTTTTATTTTTTGGGCCGGTAGGCGTATTGGGGGTATACTTTTTACATAGCGGAAATTTGGCGCCCGGCATTTGGTTGCCAGCGGCTGCATTGGGTTTTTTTAGTGCAGGGGTATTGAATGTAAATAATATCCGGGACATTGAGTCAGATCGTGAAGCCGGAAAATATTCGATACCTGTACGCCTGGGTCGTAAGAAAGCGGTAGTTTATCATGCCCTTTTATTGCTGGCCGGCTGGGCGGCTATTTTGGTTTATTCCATGTCAATAATAGACAAAAAATCCGTGTGGATTATTTTGTTAATGTTACCCTTGTTCCTGAAAAACTTTTGGGCGGTGAAAAATCGAACGCATCCCAGTGATTTAGACCCCTTTTTGAAGCAGTTGGCCATCAGTACGTTTTTGTTCGTTTTGGTGTATGGATTTGGGCTTTTAGTACCATTCTAAATAGTAGATTGTTTTCGTAATCTTGGGAAAATCATGTATTTAGCTGTATCTTTGACTAGTTGTTAATGGTCAAAATCCTGATGATTGTCATTGTATTTTTTCTGGATTCCTGACCTGTTTGGTTGTTTAAATTTAAGGCGGTAATTGTGGCAGTAAATAAAGTTCCAAAAAACACCTGTGATTCCTGTCCAAGGGTATCGCAGACACTTTTTGACGGCGTCAATTCTGAAGAATTGGTAAAAGTTTCAGAAAATAAATCCTGTATCCGATACAAAAAGGGACAGACTTTATATTATGAAGGGACACGTCCTTTGGGATTATTTTGTGTGAACGGCGGAAAAGTGAAAGTTTTTAAGATGAGTTCTGATGGTAAGGAGCATATTGTTCACTTAGCGAAGGATGGTGATTTTTTAGGGTATAAAGATTTGATCGGTGAGGAGTTTTATACAACTTCCGCTACGGTGCTGGAGGATTCTATCATCTGTTATATCCCGAAAACCAATTTCCTTTCCCTATTGCAGGGCAATCCGGTATTTTTTAATAAGGTCACCAAGGCGATCATCAAATCCCATGGTATCCTTGAAAATAAACTCTTGAACATTGCTCAGAAATCTGTGCGTGAGCGTTTGGCAGCAACTTTATTGATGCTGAAAGAAACTTACGGTATGGAAGGAAATGAGCAAGGAGTGTTACTGGACATTGCGCTTACTCGTGAGGACTTAGCCAATATTATTGGTACTGCAACCGAGACGGTAATCCGTTTATTATCCGAATTCAAATCGGAGGGAATGGTAGCCCTTCAAGGTAAGAAGATCCGAATTATTAATGAGGCGGCTTTAGTAAAAACAGCTGATTTTTACGAAGCGCTGAATTAACAATAAAGATTGACTTGAATAAGAAAAGTGAGTTTCGTTTCGGAGCTCACTTTTTCCATTTTTGTCCTATTACGATTTATTTTTTAAATAATTATAGGAGGTAGGGGTGAAATATTAATGATTTCACAGGTCTTGACTTTTTTCACGCCTCTTCATGATATTTGTCAGAATGGCTTTCTGTGAATTATGCTAATTTCATGTATACACTTGAATTTAGCCCCCCATGATCAAGAAAGTATTAGTTCCCACAGATTTTTCCCAACAGGCAAATTACGCCTTAACCCTCGCTATAGAGATTGCCAAGCGCGCAGATGCTGGCCTGACTTTAGTGCATGTAGTGGAGATGTCGGCTCCGAATGTTTCGGCATTAGGAGTCCCTTATATGGAATCCGGCGAACAAATAGAAGTCGCCCGCCAGCAGCATGATGCTGCTTTGGAAAAGATGAAAAAAATTGTGGAAAGCAAGCAGTCTGCAGATGTGGCCATTGAAATGGCGGTAGAGTATGGCAGTACTTTCTCCGATTTGTATACGCAGCTGGAAGGTTTCCATGCGGATATGATCGTAATGGGGAGTAAAGGCGCAGGCGGCTTGGAGGAAATCATCATTGGCTCAAATGCGGAGAAGGTGGTACGTAATGCAAAAGTACCGGTTTTGGTGGTGAAAAATGAAACACACCTCAGGGATATTCGCTCCATTATGCTGGCAAGAAAGTTCCATGACCATAAGGAAGATCATGCTATTGAAGCCTTAAAGGCGCTGCAGGAATTCACTGGGGCAGATTTACATCTGGTGAAGGTAAATACTCCAGCCAACTTTGAGGATGATCGAACCAATTATGCTCATATCAAGGCTTTTGCAGAGAAATATCAGTTGGAGCGTTACTATTCCAAGGTTTATAATGCCTTTACCGAAGAGGATGGTATTCTCTTTTATGCAAGAGACAATGAGATCGACCTGATCGCATTGGCAAGCAGCGGAGGCAGCATTATGCAGTCTATATTTGGGTCCGTAACCGGTGATGTAGTTAATCACGCTCAGCGACTGGTGTGGACTTGTAGGATTTAATCATAAGGAATTTTTTAGAGTTAGAATATAAATTAAAGCTATATGGCAAGAATTTTTGCAGCCTTGAAAGGGGATTTTTCCTCTCTGGATAATTTGAGAGAGATGGGAGCATCTATTGGGAATGATGAAGTGAGCTTTGATGTGGCCCTGTTAGGGATGGAAGGATGCGAGGACCAGCGAAAGAAGCAGGAGCGCGAAATTCAGGCTAAAGCTCAAGAGCTTAAAATCAATCTTCGGGTGCTCAAAACAGATCACCTTGGCGTGAAGGAAATTGTAGAGAAGACCCCTTTTTATGATATGGTGTTTTTCGATTATGCCTCTGCTTTCCATTTTGTGGATGGTGAGGACAATTCGGAGCAGCTGTTTAAAATATTGATCGGATCACGTTGTCCGGTGGTGATTATTCCATCCAATTACTCAGAAGTGAATAATCTGATTTTCACTTATGATGGAAAGGATGCCTCTATCTTTGCCATTAAAATGTTTGCTTTGCTTTTCGGAAAAAATTGCAAAGACATGGAGGTGACCATTTTGTCTGTGGTGCAGGAAGATGAGTCCATGTTTGGCTTTGAACGTCACCTCATGGATTTTGTGCAAAGTCATTTCAAAAATGTCGGGCTTAAGCACGTTTACGGAGAAGAGGTTTCTACCAATATCCATGATTTTTCACAGACATTAAGTGATTCTCTGGTCATCATGGGTGCTTATGATCGCGAAGCAGATACCTATAAGGAGCGTCCATCTGCCGCCAGAGGAATTATCTTCCAACAAGATACCCCGTTATTTATTGCGCATCACTAATAAGGCAAAAGGACGAGTTTCAGGAGTTAAAATAAAAGGATAATTAAAAAACCGCTGGAGGAAATCCCGCGGTTTTTTGCTTTAGGTAACTTTACTCTCAATAATTCGTGTGAATGGCTTTGGTAGTGGAGGAAAGCGGAACAAACCACTAAACGACATGAATACCCCCTAATTAGCGTTGCCGCTTTGAAGAGGTGATTTTTGCCACAGATTGCACAAATTATCACTGATTTTTGAAAGGGTCTGTTAGGGTGATTTTTGCCTTAAGCCGGATTATTCAAGCCTAAATCCTCGTTTAGCCGCATGGCGGAAAATGAAGGAGAAGTTCCCTGTTTCGAGTTGTTTCCAACGAAGCAGATGACTGAGAAGCAAGCAGGTTTGCTCAAATTTGGCTCATTAAAAATCAAAGAAAAGCGAATGCATCTAACTGGCTGTGAGTTGATTGAGTTGTGCTGGTAAATTCAGTGGTGAATCATGCGGCTTAAAAACCGCATGGAAATTCGTCTGAAACAATCTTGACTTAAAATAGTGGACCTTTATATTAACCCACACCATTCAGGCTGTAAAAGGCTCGCTTGGCAAAGGGTGCTCACCATCAAAAGCCTACATCCTATTTATCCTACGCCCACTGCTTCTTCAAAAACTTCTTCCATACCAGCTTAATGCTCGGGAAAGTGTTGCTCAGCGCCGCCTGTACTTCATAGTCGCTCATCCAGCGCACTTCATGAATATCTTCCTCTATCTGTGGACGCATATGTTTGTCCGAAAGGCAGGTCATTTCATACCAATACGTTTTCTTCAGCACATTTTTGCCCTTATACACATAGGTATGCCAGGTGTGACATATTTTATCTCCCAGCTTCGCCTTAATATTGCACTCTTCCTCTACTTCCCGCAAGCCCGCAGCAGCAGGCTTTTCTCCTTTATCCAGCTTGCCTTTAGGAAGATCCCATTTGCCCAAGCGGAAGATCATCAGCTTTTGGTCTTTGCCATTCGTCACCAGGCCACCCGCCGCTTCCACAATATTGAATTGCTCCTTAAAAAAGGTCTTGGCGCGCTCAAGGTCTTTGAACTGCATCGTCAGGGCCTTCCAGTTTCCCTGATCCTTCCTCCGGCTGATCTCAATACTTTGCGCCAAATGCACCAAATCCGCATTCTTAATCAGAACATTGCCCTCCAACTCTGGGCTAAGGTGCTCTTTCTTGCCATCCAGTCGGTGCTGATAACTACGATGGGAAACCTCTTTATCCCGATCTATCAGGCGGATCACCCGATCATTGATAAAAACTTTCATCTCAAATTATGGCCCTGTTAATTTTTTTCCAAAAGTGAACATTGAGATGCAAAATCACAATGCTTCCACCAAAATACTTTTTAAATTTGCGACATGAATATGGATCCTAAAGAAATTTCACAGAAAGTTGCTTCCCATTTGTTGGAAGTAGAAGCGATTAAATTAAGCCCGAGCAAGCCATTCACCTGGAGCTCAGGATGGAAATCACCGATCTATTGTGATAACCGCGTGGCACTGGCTTACCCTGCTGTTAGAACCTATATCAAAGAAGCTTTGGCAGCCATGATCAAGGCCAACTATCCTGAAGTGGAAGCGATCGCCGGTGTGGCTACTGCAGGTATTCCACAGGGCGCTTTGGTAGCAGATGCTTTAGGGGTACCATTTATGTATGTACGTTCTAAGCCTAAAGGTCACGGCATGGAAAACCTGATTGAAGGGGATCCAAAAGGGGGACAGAAGGTGGTCGTGTTGGAAGATTTGGTTTCAACCGGTGGAAGCTCATTAAAAGCAGTAGACGCATTGCGTCAGGCAGGTATTCAGGTATTGGGTATGGCTGCCATTTTTACTTACGGTTTCCAGATTGCGGATGATAATTTCGCTGCTTCCAATGTAGACTTGTCGGTATTATCAAACTATGCGGATATGATCGATACCGCTTTGGCTTCCGGTTATGTGAAAGAGGGAGAGGTAGAAGTATTGAAAGCCTGGAGAGTAGATCCATCTAACTGGGGAGGGTAATCTAATCCGGAAAAAAAATTGAAGGAAAGGGGGCGAAAGCCCCTTTTTTTGCTACTGTCCTTTTTCCTCAATACCAATGCCGAAGAGGGCAAAATCATATTTTACCGGATCCTCCGGATCAAAAGTTTTCAGGTTTTCCGTCAGTTCCAGGGCAGCCTGCCAGTCTGTTTGTTTTCGGCGCAAAAGGCCAAGCCTTCGGGCAATGCGATCCACATGCACATCACAAGGGCATATAAGTTGGGCAGGTTTAATTTTTTTCCATAAGCCAAAGTCCACACCGCCCTCCTCAGAGCGCACCATCCACCGCAAATACATATTCAGCCTTTTACAGGCTGATTTTCTCGCCGGCGTAGCGATATGTTTTTGCGTTCTGCGGGGAAAATGCTCCGCCGCACTGAAGTCCTTTTGAAAATACACCAGAGCCGATTCCATATCCCCATTTCCCAGCTCCATGCCCTTTACAAATACCTCTTCCAGACTTTCATGCCTCTGATACACCCTTTGCAGGTAGTCCACAAAATAAAGTAAATCCTCCTCATTAAAAGTACGGTGTTTAAAGCCCAGCAGCTTTTTCAAATCATCCGCCTGATGGTGGAGAATGAAATCATAAGGCGCATGATCCATCCGTTCCATCAGCTCCCGACATTTATTGATGATGGTCTTCCGCTGCCCCCAGGCCAGAATGCCCGCGAATAATCCCGCAATCTCAATGTCCTGCTTTTGGCTGAACATATGCGGAATCGTGATCGGGTCATGAGGAATGAAATCCGGTTGGTGAAATCTATGGTAATGCTGCTCCAGCAGTTCAAAAAGTGCTTGATTGTTTTGCATAGCCCAATTTAGGGAATCCACCATGGAATTTTGCTTTTAGCCTTATCGCAATTATTGATAGCCTGAAAAGAAGTTTTTTTTTGGGGACTGCTGCCGCTTAGACGTCAGCACCGGGCTGGCGCGGCTCACCCCATCGGCCTTTTGGGCCGCTGTGGTTTAAACAGACCCGCTTCATCCCTGTCCCGGCGGGCTCATCGCCCGCAAATGCCATCCGATTTAACAGCAGAAGCAAATGCCCCATTTTAGTAGTGACATTTACTTGCCTTCCAATCCTTTACAAAAATCAGTGATAATTGGTGAAATTTGTGGCAAAAAAAAATCACTTCAACTTTTCTCAAAAAATAGAGTTAAATCGTTCAATTAGTAGATTCACGCCCTCATATTTCAACCTCTTCCACTCCTTTATAAAATCAGAGATAATTTGTAAAATTTGTGGCAAAAAAATCCCCCTCAGCTTTTCTAATAAATTAGTGTAAATTCGTGCAATTAGTGGTTTCGCACCCTCATAGTTCAAGTCTTCTAGCCCACTACAAAAATAAGAGATATTTTGTGGCAAAAACACCTCCTCAACAGCATACCCCACAAAGCATAGGGCTACCCTAAAAGCTGTACTCAATAAATCTCCTTTGCGATTTTCTGATAGACCTTTAAATCATGATCGGAAAAACAGACGAAATAAATCTCCTCATAAACATGTGGATGCTTTGCCAGGTAAGCGTAGATCGTTTGCAAAGCAATCTTCGCCGCCCGCTCAAGGGGATAAGCGAAAGCTCCCGTGCTGATGGAGGGAAAAGCAATGCTTCGGGCAGCAATCTTCCGCCCCAGTCGGAGGCAGTTTTCATAACAAGAGCGTAATAGAGCCTCTTCGCCTTCCTGTCCGCCTTGCCAGACCGGCCCCACCGTATGGATAATATAATGGGCGGGGAGTCGGAAAGCTTGAGTGATCTTGGCCTGACCGGTGTCACATCCCCCAAGATTTCTGCAGACTTCCAGCAATTCCGGCCCGGCAGCATGATGTATTGCGCCGTCTACTCCGCCACCTCCTAGTAAAGTGTTGTTAGCCGCATTGACAATGGCATCCACCTTTAGGGTAGTGATGTCTCCTTTGATCATCTGGATTTCAGTCATAAGTCAGAGCTTGGTTAAGTACTTTTTGGTCTATATTTATAATACTTTATATGTCTGCTTTGGGTTAAGTTGAATTTTTTTCCTTTGATGCCGCCGATGGATATTAAGTGTAAGAAATCAAAGTGTTGTGATAAAAATCGAATTCAAAGTGAAGGCAGGGGAGTATCCCTTTAAAAAAGACTGTCCTTTATCCTGCTCTGTTTGAGTGGGTTGAGTTATTTTTGAAATCTTCTTCAAATCCGAAAAAGGCATAAATGAAGAGGTAGTGCTCAATAGCTTACTTAGGGCCGATGTAACATCCTTTCTGCAATCGTCTCAGACCGTTGAACACAGTCCTCTATGGAAAGTCCAAGGAAATAATTGCCAGTGAAATGCAGTCCATTCGCCTTGGATTGTTGGTCAATGGTTTTTACTAACTCATCTTGTCCCAGTCTTAGTGATGGCAGGATGTTCTCTTTTTTATATAATTTTTGAAAGTGGTCTTTTCGGATGCCAAGCACTTCGCAAATAATGTTTTCTTTCACCGCATCACTGCCTACATTGGGTTTGAAGTGAAAGACAAAGCCACGATAGCGCTCGTGTCCCACTACATCTCGTGATACCACTGAGAAGAAATCACTCCTGGGGGCAAAAATTCCCGCCACTTCAGGGAGCTTAAGATCTGATTTTTTCACTACCACGCCCATGGCTTCGCTATAGGCCACCGGGATCTTAGCCAACGCCATTGTCAGGTCTTCATTGATATCTTTCACCAGTCTTTGCGCCACATGTGGCGGAGTAGCGATGGCCAGTTGTTTGCCTTCAAAGGATTGTCCGTCGGTAAGGTGCGCCTTCTTGGCTTCTTCCAGCAATTCCACCTGATTTACCCTAGTATTGGTGATCACCTTAATATTGGGGTGGTGTGCCATCTTTTCAATCAGGGACTGAAGGCCGTTTTTCAGGGTGAAGCTCTTCAAAATATCTTTGCGTTTTTCCCGCTTTTTGAATAGCATGTCCGCCGGGAAATCATCTACTGACTGGCAGGGGACGGCGGCAAAAATATGTTTGAAGTAGCGCTCATAATTGTGGTTACCCAGTATTTTGGAATAATAGCTCTTCACCGTCTCTCCCTCTTTTTTCTGCCAGAATATTCGGGGAACAGAAAATAAGGCTTCCAGCTTATTTACCGGACTCACCACACTTTTCAGCTTTCCTTTTTTATAAATCTTATAGGGTACTTTTTCTCTTGGCATGAGCTCCTGTAGCCAGTCACAGGCTTCAATAAGCCGAATGAAAGCACCGTAAGAATTGTAGGTGGTGTGGGCGCCCATCTCAATCCAGAAATGATCCTGTGCTTCATCTTTGGCAGACTGAATGCATCCTCCAAGCTGTGGGGAAGCTTCCAGCACTAAAACTTTCTGATCTTTTTGGGCTAATTGGAAGGCAAGGCTAATGCCGCTGATTCCTGCGCCTACAATAATGGCATCGTACATAGGGGAAAATCTGTTATTGCTCCAAAAATAGCCGATGGGAAGGAATAAAAAAAATGCCCGCAATGGAGCAGGCTTGAACTGAATTATTCCTACTTAAACCGTCCTTTAACTACAATTTGAGCAAAATGAAGGGATAGTCCTTTATTTCAGGTTTTTTCCGATGCAGCAAATAAATGAGAAGCATGCAAACTCCTCTGAGTAGGAGTGAATAATATGTCAGGGAAGTTGTCTGTAAGGTGTTGAGCGTAGGGTTATTGACGAGGGGTATTGAATTTAGCAGGGCGAAATTCGGTTAATGTTTAATATCCGGACCAGCCATAAATATTTCCCTGGCGGTCGAGGGCGAAATAAGTAGACCCGTTTTCGTGTTCCAGCATGCCGGTAAATAATTGCCCCATCTCTAATTGCATGCTGATATGAGAAGAGTCCAACCACTGATGACAGTCTTTCTGGATGATTTCCTGTACCAAAGCATAGTCAACCGGCTTTAATTGCTCCTTGAGACGGATCAAATCCATATGCTGGTTAAGTCTGAACTGGAAGAATTCCCTGTTTTCTTTTGAGGTGTGCTTGGTAAAGTCCACTTTTTGAAGGGATAATATATTTTCTAGGGAATTTTGAGAGAGGGATTCTGCAAGTGTCTTGGTGGGCTCGGGCTGCTTTTCCACTTTTTTTTCTCCCTCAGCAAGGTACATCATGAAGGGAAATATCAATAATCCTAACGCCCAAATCTTCATTTTCTATTTTTAAGCTAACGATTTAAAAATAAGTTAATTGTAAAGGAGATGATTAACGGTTTAGCTTTGGGGAAAAAGTTCATTCCATTAAAAAATCTTACTCCTTAAATTTAAATTACAAATCCCTAAATGTAAAGGATTATTACTTGAAAAATCTTTAAAATTTTCGAATGTTTTTAAAATATAAAATAGAACCATGCTTAGATTGTAATTTTTGTAGTGGAAAATGCATGGTTTTTGGGTGGTTACATTGAATTTCCGGATTTATCCTACCTGCAATTTTGTATACTGTATTGGAAGGTTTTAAATTGGGGTGATCTAATAGAGATAGATGTTGATTTTTAATAGAACCAAATTCAAAAGTTTAAGATGAAGAACCGCGAGGTGAAAAGATCCCTTTTTTCAAAAGGATCCCGCTTATTGGTGTTTGCAGTTGCCTTTGGTGCTGCCGGCCTACAGTCTTGTAAGAAAAAACCTGCTACATCAGAACCTGTGGAAAGCGCCACAGAGGCAAATGAAAATATCAGTGCATTGCTGGAGCAAGCACAATATTTATTGGATAATGTAGAAAAAATGTCATCCAGCCATGTGAAGACAGAAATTGACCGATTACGTAAAGCTGCCGGCGGTAATGAAGAGGTGGAGGCGATCCTGAAACAGGTGGAAGCCAAGCTGGGTGCAAAGGAAAGTATTAATCAGGCCAAGATGTTGGTCGATAATTTTGAAAATTATGACCTGGACTATGTAAAGGAAGAAACGGAAAAATTACGTAACTCTTCTTATGCGGAGGTGCAGACTTATGTGAATCAGCTGGACAAAATGATCGCCGCCAGAGAGCAGCGTGCTGTGGATGCTCGTCCTCTAAAAGTACGTTTGAACGATTATATGCTGAGTATTGCCAATGCCGACTCTCCAGCAGCTGCAGATGGCTATGTAAATAAAGCCCTGGAGCTTTTTGCTTCTCCTTCCGTGGATGTGTTGATCATCATCGGCATTTTTGACGGGGAAAAAGATTTTGACAAACCTACGACGATCAGCCAGTATTTGGATTACCTGAAATTGCAAAAGAAAGCTCCTTACCGTATTGAAAATATTGAGCAGGATGCGAACGGGAAAATCCGCCTTTTGGAATTGAAAAAGTAAGTCGTTGATTTTTTAAATAAACAGAGATTCATGAAAAGATATATGTTAATGATGCTGTGCTTTTTTTTGGGAAGCATGGCCATGGCACAAAATAATGAACCGGATATCAGTCCGGAAAGAAAGCAGGCGATTGACTCTTTGGCCTTGGAGAAAGTTCGAGACCTGAGTAAATACATCACCATCATCGGGGATAAGAAAACCCGCGATGTGGATGCCAATGCCGCCATTGATCGCGCGGTGGAGCTTTTTGATGAGGGTGCCAAGATTGACGTTTCTTCCCTTAACCGACCGGATGATATTCGGGCCTATCCGGTGAAGGACTATTTGAAGCGGCTGAAGTTATTGAACTATGATCAAGTGAACATCGAATGGTTCCATATTCAATATATTTCGGATTTGGTGAAGCAGGCCGATGGTCGTTACGTCGGGGTGATCACCATTTATCAGCGATTCGAAGGAAAGCGAAAAGACGGGATGAAATATGTGGACACCACCAAGAAGGATATCACCGTGTATGTAGAGCGTAAGAAGACGGTCATTCAGGGTAGAACTATCGGCTTCTGGGATGTTTTACTGGGAGATATTCGGGTGACCAACACTTATAAATAATCTCAAACGAGACAGGCAGAATGATCAGCATTTTGCCTGTTTTTATATATTGACTATGCCACTGAAAAGAATTTTGTGTTTGCTCCCCTTTTGTTTGCTGGTTTTGCCGGTTTTCGGGCAGGTGGGCAATTATTTGGATGCGGAGGAATTTTATGCCCGTACCAAGCAGGTGAATCAGTTTATTCGTCGCTTCAATGGGGAGGAGGATCTGAAAGGAGTCCGAATCAACACCAAGGACAAGACCTACCGTTCTCAAAAGCTGCGAAAGAAATATTTACCTCAGCTGATAGATCAGCAGAATCAGGCGATAGTAGACCAATTGACTGCCTTCGGAGTCGAGGTGATCGAGGGGAAGCCGGCAGAATTTTTGGATTTTTACAGCCCTGATTGGTTTGCCGAAGTGCATGCGGACGTGCGCTTTGAAGGCAGGAACATGCCGATCACCTTTTTCCTGAAATTAGAAGAGGCCAATGGCGGCTGGAAGTGGGTGATTGATCATATTCAGTTTGCCCCATATCAGGGACTTTTTGATATGGAACGTACGCCAAAGGAATTTTTAAACCCGCTCAGCCATGAGCTGTACTTTATGCCTTTGAATGAAGCCATGCAGGATCCTGCCCGTTTGGAGGATTATGCCTCGAAAAATTATACGCCGGATGTATTGACCCTCTTTTTATATGATATGAAAAGGGGACGGCTGCAATTTAAGGGGGTGAACAATGTACACCTTCATTTCTTTCAATTAGAAGGCTGGTATTTTGAATTATCAGAATTTAATCGATCCGGAAAAAATGCCGGCTGGCTGATTTCTAATTTAGTGAAGGCCGAAACAGCGGATAAAGAAAAACTTAAAGCCTATATTTTGGCCCAATAGCAGGCCCCTGGACTACGAATAAGCTATGAAAATAATGAAATGGAATATCAAGAGCCTGTTGCTCCTGTTGCTGATAGTCGGACAGGGCGGATGGGCACATGCCCAGCAGGATCACTTTGAGGATTATAAAGAATCCGCAGAGCGACTGATTGGCTACTGGCAGATATATGTGAATATTCTCGGGGATTCCACAGAGATGATGGAGGATAAAGACCGCATCATTGAGGAGAGTTATCTACGGGTGGTGGACAACCCGAAAGTGCAGGTAGAAGATGATTTGGATGAAGAGCGCTTGGTCCCTTATTACAAAGATGTTCAGGCCTATCTGAAAGACATCACCTTTTTCTATCGGTTTGCGCAGTTCAATTATTCTATTGAAGCCGTCGAGCCTTTGGTAAATGAGGCCGGAGAGTACACCTTACTGGTGAAAACGCAGCGTAACCTGCAGGGTAAATTGATCAAAGGCGCCAAAATGGTGAACAACACCCAGGAGGTATTCTTTGAGATGTCCGTGAATGAGTCTGATAAATCGGTGAAGGTTATCAGTGTGTATGCGACCAAACTGAATGAGGACGAAGAATTGTATAAATGGTGGCTGGCTCTACCGGAAAACTGGAAAGGTATATTAGGGCAGGAAGTTTACCTGCCGGATTCCAGCACTTTGGCTTCCTGGGGGAAATGGGAACCGGCCCCGGTGGAAGCAACAGAAGAGACCGTAGCTGAGGAGGACAACCTGGCGCTTGCGGATAGCTTGGGAACCGATACGCTTTGGGTGATGAATAAAGCAGATTATATTCAGGCCATTAAGCAAGCGGTAGAGCTTGAAGAGCTGGATTTGTCGAATCGCATGGAGTTGTATGAGTTCGGTGCCCTGTCCAGACTGCGCAACCTGAAAGCGCTGGACATTTCCCATACTTTTATTGATACTTTAGGGGTTATTCGTAACCTGACTCATTTGGAAAAACTGAATTTGAGCTATACGCGCATTCGCGATTTGAATAACCTTCAGTTTTTATTGTCGCTGAAAGAATTATCGGTACAATTTACGCCCTTACATGAGGCCAGTACCCTGTCCCGATTGTCAGCCTTGCAGCGGCTGAATCTGAGCTATACACCATTTGATTCTTTGGCAATTCTCAAGTACAATAAGGCCCTGCAGGTGTTGGATATTTCCGGAACGGCGGTTCACGATCTGGATCCGATTAAACAAGTCACCGGGCTCAAGGAATTGCGCCTGGCAGAAGATTCTCTGGTGAACTATGACCTGCTATCCGAATTTTACCAGTTAGAAAAGCTGGACCTTACCGGTTCTACAATCAAGGATTTGAAACCTCTGGAAGAGTTGAGTAGCCTTCAGGTTGTGGTGGTGAAGAATACGCATGTAGAGGACTTAAGCCCTCTACAATATTTGTCTTCCCTGAAAACAGTTTACTGCGATAATTCTGGCGTTGGTATTGAGCAGGCGCAGGATTTCATGCGACAGAAGTCCGGCACGCTGGTAGTGGCAGATTCTGAAATGCTGCAGAAATGGTGGGAAACGCTGCCATCTGCCTGGTCGGAGTTGTTCTATGAAATGCTGCCCGATAGTCTGGAGGCACCAACCGGGGAATGGTTACACCAAACGGTTTTCGGGGTAGAAGAGCTGGATATGCATGGTCGGGACATTATGGACCTGGAACCTTTGCGAGTATTGCCGAATCTGAAGAAGCTGAATTTTTCTAATACAGGGGTTTATCGATTAGATCCGCTTGCGGATATGACCGGTTTGTTGAAGCTTGATTTTGCCAACACAAAAGTGAATGACCTTGCAGCCATCAAGCACCTGAGTCAGTTGGAGGAAATTGATTTTTCCGGTACGCAGGTGGGGCATTTAGATCAGTTTACAGGGCTGAAAAATCTGCACACCATTAAGGGTAATCAAACTGCAGTGGGGGATTTGAAAGCCCTGACAGATTTGCCCGAATTAAGAAGGGTGGAATTTGATAATAGTCGGGTGGAGGATGAGGACGTCCAATTATTTTTAGAAAATCACCCGGACTGTCTGGTGATCTATAAAGGAGAAGTTTTGGGCAAATGGTGGGCAGGCCTTTCCCGTTCCTGGAAACAAGCCTTGGAGAAGAATCTGCCTATGGGTACCGCTCCGGATGTCGATAAGTTGCATGAACTGATTTTGAGCAAAACCATTGATATTTCCAATCAGCCGGACGTGCAGCGTCTGGAGGCTTTGGATCCTTTTGTGAATTTACAAAAGCTGGTGGCTCGAAATATTCGACTAATGGATTTTAAACCTACACTCAAACACCAAAGCCTGAAATACCTGGATTTGTCCAACAACCCCTTAGAGGATATCGAAGGTATCGGCGAGTTGGCTAATCTGGAAGTCTTGTTGTTGGAAAATGCACAGATTCCATTGTTTGAGCCTATTCTGGATTTAAAGTCATTGAAAAAATTGAATATTTCCGGGACAAAGGTGAAGAGAATCAATGGGGTGGAAGATATGACTGCATTGGAAGATCTGGCCTTTTTCAATACCCGTATCAAAGGAATCAGCAGACTATCTGCGTGTAAGAATTTGAAGAAGCTTTCTTGTTACAACACTAAGGTGAAGGATTCCGATTTGAATAAATTGAAAGCAGCTTTACCGAAGCTGGAAGTGGATTTTTATTGATGTTGAAAATTTAAGTCCATCAAAATATCATCATTAGGGTAGTCATTTCGACTGCCCTTTTTTTTATGGAGATCAGCCGAATGTTGCAGTATTCAACAGACCTAATTAAAATTACCGATAAATTCATTGGTTCAATTCAAGCGGCTTGTTGGTAATCTATGGTGGGTGTTTTTTTTGATTATTAGCCCACATTTGGGGGAAGCTTGCTTTCTTCTCAATATCTGCTTCATTGGAAAAAATCCGAAAAAGGTAAAATTCCTTCATTTTTCCATTCATACCGCTAAACGAAGATTTATGCATACATAATTCGGGATAATTCATTTAACTTACCAGACATATAATTTTAAGATCAAATTTCAAGATAGTGGAAAAGGTTGTTTTGGTTACCGGCGGTTCTTCCGGTATTGGAAAAGCGATAGCAGTTCATTTAAAAGCAAATGGGTATCGGGTGTTTGGTGCCAGCCGAAGAGCAATTTCGGATGATCCTTCCGGATTGGAATACCTGCAGATGGATGTGAATGAGGAGGCTTCCGTTCAGTCGGGTATCAAGCAATTGCTGGAGATTACAGGTCGATTGGATGCGGTAGTGAATTCCGCAGGCTTAGGGACTATAGGCGCCGTGGAAGAAATGCCGGTGGATACTATTAAGGAAGTCTTTGAAACGAATTTTTACGGGGTATTGCGGGTATGTCAGGCCGTCTTACCTATTTTCAGAAAGCAACGCTCAGGTCATATCATCAATATTTCTTCCATTGCCGGAGAAGTGTCTCTGCCTTTCAGAGGGTTTTATTCCGCCAGTAAATTTGCCATGGAAGCTTTTACGGAGGCCATGCGAATGGAGGTGAAAGGCTTCGGGGTGAAAGTTGCTATTATTCAGCCGGGAGATTTCAATACCAATATTTCCAATTCCAGAAAGAATGCCGACTTAAAGTCAGATTCTCCCTATTCCAAGCTGATCAATGAAATGAATAAATTGATCGCCTCCGGAATGGATAGTGCTCCTACGCCGGAAGTGGTGGGAGAAGTGGCATTGAAGATTCTACAGGCGGATCAACCTAAACTCCGCTATCCGGTTGGGGCTTTTACGGAGAAGATTTCAACAAAATTGAGGAAGTTTTTACCGGTACGTCCTTTCGAACGCATTATTATGGGGCACTACAATATGTTGGATAAGGAAATGTATGAGGAGTAATTATTCCTCTTTGGCCCGGCTAAGTTGATGATGAATATATGCCTTAAGAGCGGGATTTTCGTTTAGTAAATCTTTCAGATGCTTAAGGCATTTACTCTTTTTATTTTTAAGCGATTGTTCGCTGGATAAGCCGCTGGAGCCCAGTAATTCGTCGTATTTTAATTGATGAAAGTAGTAATCTGTGAGTAATTCTTTACAGCCGGAGGGCAGTTGATCGAAGATTTTTTGAACTTCTTTTTTTCGGTCGATATTGAAAGTCAGGACCCGGTCTAATTCTTCTTCAATTTTTGGAGACTGATTAGCAATCATATGATCCCCGATTGCTTCATAATTCTTTATGCGACTATTTTTTTTGAGCGTTTGCAACCAGCGGTTTCTGGAAATGGCATACAAAATGGTGTTAAGGGTGGCGGCCTGCTTAAAGGTTTTTGCCTGAATCATGTCAATGAGAATCAGTACCGCATCCTGAAATATATCTTCCGCATCCTCTTCGATACCGTTATTGTAGCAAATCCATTTGCGAATAGCCGGATAGGAGCTTTTGTATAGGGCCAATACCGCCTTTCTCATATTTTTTCCACTCTGAATAATCTTAATGATTTCCTTATCTTGCATGCTTAGTCCAATTTTCACTGAAAGCATAACAAGAATAAGCAGAAAGAGTGATCTCAAAGTATGGAAGGGCCAGGTAGGGTTTTACTCAAATTTGATCCCAAATCACTGCTGTATCATTCTAAAGTTTGAAATAATAGCCCATAGTGAAGGTTACAGCACTATTCAGCAGGGCTTTGATGTTTTCGCGATTGCCGGTGACATCTGTAAGTCCAATGGTGTAATAGGAAGAAATAATGAAATTTGGTCTAAGCTCATACTCCAAGCCAATATTAGCAGAAATATCCAATGGATTAAGCAGGGAGGTAACATTTCGTTTTTTACCATCCTCTATTTCGGAAGCATGCATCAGCAAGCCAAACTGCGGCCCTCCGATCATGTTGAGATTCTTCTGGTTAATGGAGACCTTTCCCCAAATGGGAAGCTGTAGGTAGTGAATGTTCAGGTCAAATTCGCCTTCTTCCCCTTTAAAAGAGGCGCCATTTTGGGAATAAAAAAGGCCTACTTTTGAATGTACTTCATGGGTGAGTGGCATCACAAACATGGACCCAAAGCGAAATCCCATTAATCCTGAGCCGCCTTCCTGCCCAACACCGGACATGGAAGAATAATTCAGTCCCAATTGTGACTCCAAGCCAATATTGGAAAAGGTATCTTGAAATTTCCAGCCTCTGGCTTGTGCTGAAAAAGAAAAAAATAGCAAGGAAACAAAAAGGGCGATCTTATTGGTCATGGTAGCAAGCAAGAAAAATGCTGTAAGTTTTTATTTTGGCGGGGTAAAACTAAAAAATAATTAAAGCCTAATGAAGGAAATTTTTAAACATCCTTCATTAGTTGTTCAAAATCCTGACGGCTTCTGTCAATGGTGATTTTGGATCGGTAACAAACGCCACCTATCGGTGGGTTAAATTTGGAAATGTCCACCTTGCAATGGGTCACCGAAGGGATTTCTCGCATGATCTTCATCAAAATTCTTTGGGCAACATTTTCCAATAATTTGGCAGGAATGCCCATTTCTACCTTAATAATATTGTAAAGGTGTGTGTAGTCAACCGTTTTACTTAAATCATCATGAATGGCGGCATTGAGCAGGTTGGTTTTTACTTCTACATCCACGCCATATTTATTTCCTATTTTTTGCTCTTCCTTGTGGAATCCATGGTAAGCAAAAAATTCCATTCCCTCTAGCGTAACTTTCCCCATGGCTTATAAATCATCAAAAAATGAGGAATCCCCTCCCTGATTATGATCATCTTTCTTTGGAGCTTCCGGTTTTGTCTTCTTTTGTTCAATTTCAGGGACGCCGAAAGTGTCCGGTTGATCCGTAATTTTACTGTCCTCTTCCTTTTTTTCAGTAGCTTTCAGTTGCTCCATGGTAGGATCCTGCGCCAGTTTGCTTTGTATCTTTTCCATACCGGCAATAAGGAGTTCGTGCTTCTTTCGGATTTCCCGTTTTTTGAAGTCCATTTTTCCAATACGCAATTGAAGGTCTTCCAAATTGCCTTTGAGCTCACTTATAAAGTCTTCTCCCATTCCATCAATAGCACGGTAATGTTGCATCATGGATTTGATTTCTTCTTCCACATCTGTGCTGAACTGATGAGATTTCTGCTTCAGCTCATGGTTCATATTGGCTACCCTTTCCTCGGCCTCATTCACCATTCTAGAGGCTTCCATTTGTGCCTGACCGACAATTTTTCCCGCTTCCATCTGCGCTTCGCGAAGGATAATTTCGGCTTCTTTATTCGCCTGTTCTTTAATGTTGGCACCAGTATCTTCGGCCGTTTTCAAAGTCTTGAATAGCGAATTTTCTACCTCTCTAAGTTTTTCTACTTCCTTCTCCGCAGCAGCCAGCCTGAATTTTAGTTCTTTGCTTTCATCTATGACTTTTTCCCATTCCGAAGAAAGCGACCGCAAAAAGGCATCAACCTCTTCTTTGTCGTAACCACGAAAAACTTTTTCGAATGATTTTTGGCGAATTTCTAAGGGTGTTACTCTCATAGTTTTACTCAAAGGTGATGTTCCAAATGGAAATATTTCTATCGTCGCTGCCGGAAATTAGGAAGTTTTTTTCCGGTAACCAAGCTAATTTGTTCACAGAAGTGGCATGCCCGGCATGTCGGGATTTATCAACCACTTTTAATAGGCGAAAGTCCTGATATCGCCAAATTTTAATGGATTTGTCCATGCTGGCGGTGGCAAAATACTTGCCGGAAGGATCAAAGCAAATATGGTTAATGGCATACATATGCGCGATGATGTCTTCTTTCAATTGATAATCTTTCTCTACTTCCCATACTTTCAAATGGGCATCCCGACCAGCGGATAATAAATGCGTACCGGAAGGGCTGTATTGTAGGGTGAAAATAGAATTGGTGTGTGATGCTATGGTCTTCACCAGTGATTGATCCTCACTGTTGAAAATCCGAATTTTATGGTCGCTATAGCCAACGGCGAATTGCTTCCCGTCGGGAGAAAGAGCGATGGTTCGGGCGCTTTTTTCGGAAAGCTTAATTCTGTTCTTAACGATCAGCTGTTTCCGGTCCACCAGGGTGATATGACCATCAGACTCCGCCATAATGATCTGATCCCCTAAAACCTGTAAATCAAAAATACTGGCTTGTGTACATTTTAAGCTTGCGATTTCTTTTTTCTCTCCTACCCGAATAAAATGCAGACCCTCAAAGTTTTGCCCTACAATCAGTAAGTCTTCCTCCGGAATGTATTTTAACGCATAAATAGAATGGGGTACTTTAGCCAATAAGTCGCCCTGATCCGGTTGGTTCAGGTTCCAGGCTACCACCATGCCATCACCGGATCCACTAAAAAACTTATGACCTTCTTTTCCCTTTTCTAATGCATAGACGCAGTCGCGATGTCCTGAAAAGGTGAACTTTTTTTCTACTTTAACCAAAATCGTGATTTAAATTTCTCGATATAGCGCGGGATACTCCCAATATCCATGGATTTGTATAATTTTGACGGAAGAATCCATACAAAATCAAAAAATGCCAATCGCTAAGATAGAAAAATTAAAGGAAAACCTTTTTTATAGTTTGTGGGAAATTAGTGAGCAGGAGAGCCTGGATACCCGGCTATTTCCCGAACTGGAGCGCATCCGGCACGCTTCCCGTAGGCGGGAGTCTTTAGCGGCCAGAATGGCTCTATTGGCACTTTTGGAAGAAAAGAAAGTGGAATTCAGGGGGTTGGTCGTGAATGAAAACAGGAAGCCTTTCCTGAAAGGGGGGGCGGGCCACATCAGTTTGACGCATGGCGGACAATGGGCTGCATCTGCATTTTATAGCCAGGGACCTGTTGGGATGGATATTGAAAAAATTTCAGAAAAACCGGTTCGGGTGGCTGAAAGATTTTGTTCAGAGGCGGAATTGGAATACGCCGCCGGCAGGAAGGAGTATTTAACCACCCTTTGGACCATCAAAGAGGCGGTATATAAATGGTATGGTTTGGGTGGGGTGGATTTTCAAAAACACATTTTAGTCCCTGGCTTTCAATTTGAACCGACGGGTGGAGAATTAGATGTCATGTTGGACTTTAAGCAGCTCAAAATTCAATTGAAGATCTGCTACTTTCAGGTGGGAGATGCTATTTTAACCGTTTGCTATCAGGCATAAAAAAAGCGGATGATTGAGTTTCATCCGCTTTATTTTGCTTCAAGAGCTAGAAAAGATCCTGCCAGCTTCTTGTTCTGTTAATTTTCAGGTCTCTCAACAGAGAGGATTTGGCATTAATGGTAAGTACATAGGACTGGTAAGCGCCAAAAGGCACCCAGTTAAAAGACATTTGCCAGCAGTGCAAGTCCCGGTTAATACCAATATTGGTTTGGGTCAGGGCTCTGGCTTCAAAATCGAAACCGGAGCTGAAGTTAATTTTCCAGTGCTCGGTCAGGGTCAGGTCTCCGGAGAATCGCATGGCCTGGGTAATTCTCGGATCCTGAAATCCGGTTTTATTATAACCAAAGTCATAGTTAATTCTCAAACTCCATGGAATATCGAAGTCCACATAGGCCTGTGGGTTTCTGATTAACCATTCTTTATCTGCAATATCCAGATCAGAATCATCTACATCTTTCTGAAATTTACGGTCCTTTTCCCGTGCTTTCGGGTTAAGGTTGGTGCTCAGCGCCACTCTAAAGCTGGAAAGGTTTCCTATGCCATTGCCACTTTTCCAGGCGTATTCATTGATCCGGATCTGATCTACCGTTCGGTCTCCATTGGCATCTGTACCTTCATTCAGCAAAACATAGGTGTAGGGATCCACTGTGGCATTGACACTAATGTTCAGCTTTTTATTGAAAATGGCCGTACGCGCAGCAATATTGAAGTTCGATAAGTTAAAGGAGTCCGCTGCAAAATTGTAACTGGTACTGAAAGAGAAGTTGTCCAGTATGGGGACTTTCTTCGTTCCGACGCCCGTGGAATCCTTCTTGTCAAGGACTTTGGCCTCCAGGGTGTTGGATAGAGAGAAAGAGGCCGTGGCGGCATTACTCGCACTCGGCGTTCCGTAGGCAAATCCATCATATCGGGATAGTGTACGTTCCTCTCCGGGAGCTACCTGTACCGTTTGGTAGTAACCAAACTTGTCATCCGTAAAATCCGGAGAAGCACTAAAGCTCATAGAGGGCGTCATCACATGGCGAATGGCCTGAAGATTACCTCCCTTAAAGTATTTCGTACCGTACAAACGCGTGTTTACCGATACACTCATATTATAATCGTAAACATTATAAAAGCCCGGAATGGTGTCTACTTTTACGGCTTCCTCTTCAGGAATATAATTATAGTCCAATTGCTTGGTGTACTGTCGGATAGTAGAGTTAAAAGAAGGAGAAACCGTAAAGAACTTAAACAAATTGAAAGAAGTAGTCACCGGAATCTGGTGTCTGATACCAAACTGACCTCTGGCGATTAGATCCTCTAAACTGGCTGAGCTGATATCCAGAATGGAATCAGCCTGCACCGGTCTGTCCGAGACCTCATAGGAGGGATTGGAAAATGGCTTATTGGAAAGCTGATTAGTTAGCGTACCATTATAGTTCAGGTTAACCTTCTCGTACCACTTATCTCCACGAGAGTTTTTTCCACGAAAAGGGTAAATCCGGTTCATTAAGTTCCAGGACATATCCGGTAGGGTAATGTCCATTTGCCCGGTGTTTACATTCTGGTTGATCCTTCCCGAGGCACTGTAGTTAAAAACATTTCCCAGTGTTCCGCTGTACTGCACGCTGGAAGTAAAGTTCTGGCTCAGGTTGTTGTCCAGGCCACCTTGTCCGTAACCAGGGTTTATCTGGTTATAGTTGTTGGACATAAAGTTAACGTTAGCCGAGAAGCGTCCCTGACCCGGGCGGGATTTCGGCGCATGACGCCACTGTACCCGGAAGGTGTTGGAGCTACCGCTTTCATTTAAAATACTGTTCAGGCTGCTGTTGGACTGATATTCAATGTTAATACCCCCGTCATACTTGTAGCGGTCCCGGTAGGTGGACTCAGCGCGGAAGCCCCAGTCTCCGCGGGAGTAAACGGTACCATACAGGGTTAAATTGACATAGTCATTAATGTCAAAGAAATACCCTAAATCTCTTAAGAAAAAACCTCGGTTACGTTCTTCTCCAAAAGAGGGAATTAAAACCCCCGAAGAACGACGGTCGGGCATGGGGAACATTCCTAATGGGAAAATCGCCGGAACGGGAATATCCATTACGTACACCTGAAAAGGACCCGAAACTAATTTGTTATTCGGGATCATTTTGATCTTACTGGCTTCGATATGAAAGTGAGGATCCGGTAAGTCACAGGTAGTATAGCGGGCATGGTCTACCATTAACTCATCCTGTGGGTTTTTAACAATGGTGTCTCCATGAATATATCCATCCTGCTGCTGGGTGATTACTCCGGTAATCATGGCTTTTTTGGAATCAAAATTGTAAGCCATGTTTTCAGTTTGGTAGACTTGCCCATTATCACTGAATACCGGCTTTCCAATAACATTCCCCACGGTATCTTCCGTTCCCTCTGCCACCACCACATTGGTCGCATAGTTCAGCTGAATATGGTCCGCATCAAGCTCGATGGTACCATAAGTAACCTTGCCCTCTCCGTACATTTCAACATCCTGAGTGCGAAGGTTTAAGGTAAGGGAGTCTGCCGCCTGATAATCAATTTTAACTTTAATCGGGCCTTTAGGAACCCTTTTTAAGGAATCCTGAAGGGCTAATGAATCTAAAGCTAATGAGTCCAGCGCAAGAGAATCGGTTAATGTCGAGTCAACATCTGTTGAGTCACTACGTAAATATGGTACAGTAATCTGCTGGTTTTCTTTATGGTTTGCGGCGATATTTAGCCAGCCAATAAAAACCAGTAGACTTAGATATTGGATTTTATACACTCCTATTTTTCCGTTTTTAGAAAAATTCACAATTTTGTGTAAAGTTAATGTCTTTCTAGTATTCCAAGCATTAAAAAGGTGAAAAATCTTCCTATACTGTTACTATTGACCTTGGGCCTTTTGGTAATGTCCAATACCTCACTTGACAAGCACCGCTATCAGGTGAAAACTGTTGTAATTGATGCCGGCCATGGCGGAAAGGATAACGGTACTTCCGGTAATAAGTCCCGAGAAAAGGACGTTGCCTTAAAAATTGCCCTGAAATTGGGGGAAATCATCAACGAAAATATTCCGGATGTGAAGGTGATCTACACACGGAAGGAAGATAAATTTGTGGAATTGGCCGATCGGGCATTGATTGCCAATCAAAATCATGCAGATGTTTTCATCTCCATTCACTGTAATTCCACGCCTCATAGCCACAAAGTGAAAGGAACAGAAACCTACGTAATGGGTTTGCATACTAATGAAGGTAACCTGGATGTGGCCATGAGAGAAAACGAATCCTTGCTTATGGAGGACAACTATACGCAGACCTATGAAGGCTTTGATCCGAATTCTCCGGAATCTTATATTTTATTTAGCTTATATCAGAATGCATATTCCGACAATAGTCTTAATTTAGCTTCTAAAATTGAAAAGCAGTTTAAATCGAGGGTGGGGCGACATAGCCGAGGAGTGAAACAAGCAGGATTTGTAGTTTTGTGGAGAACCTCCATGCCAAGCGTATTAGTTGAAACCGGCTTTTTGAGTAATCAGGATGAGGAAAAGTTTTTATCCGATAAGTTAGGGCAAACCTATATTGCTTCCGGTATTTATCGGGCATTCAGAGATTATAAAAACGAGATAGAATCAATATAAACCATTTAGTTTTGAATACATTAAAAAGCAAGGAGCTTAAAGTGGGGGCCATGGTTTTGGTCGCCTTTTCTTTATTATATGTGGGATTAAGGTTTTTAAAAGGCATTAATTTCTTCTCCAGCTCCAATACTTATTATGCAGTCTACACGCATGTAGATGGGCTTATTCCTTCAAATCCCGTTTTGGTGAACGGACTGAATGTGGGAATGGTGACCGATATTGAAATCTTACAGGATCAGGGGAATCAATTAAAAGTAGAAATGCTGATTGATCGAAAGGTGAAGCTGGGACCTAAGACGGTGGCGGAATTAGCCAGTAATGGTTTGTTAGGGAGTAAGATTATTAAATTAAATGTAGAAACCAATATTAGCGAACCGCTGGAAAGTGGAGCCAAATTACTTTCTCAAGAGGAAAAGCCATTTACGGCAGTGGTGGCTGATCAGGCCGCACCTATAGTAGATAAGCTGGAAAAATTATTGACTGATTTTCAGGGAAGTGGGGCAGAAGCAAAGAATATGATGCATTCTTTAGCGCAGACTTCCGCCAGCGTGGATTCACTGGTATTGGCCAATCAGTATCGAATTGCATTGATGTTAAGTAATATTTCTCAAACTTCCGCTCAGTTGACTACCACCTTAGCGGCTTTGGATCCCACACTTAAAAATGTAGAGAAAATTACAGCGGATGTTGCTTCTACAGATCTCTCCGAAACCGTGGATCACTTAAATAATAACCTATTGGCTTTGCAGGATATTTTAGGCCAGGTCAATAATGGAGAAGGAAATATGGGGAAATTATTGAAGGATGAGGCACTGTATGAGAACATTAACCATACCGTGCAAAGCATGGACAGCCTGTTAATGGATCTTAAAGAACACCCAAAACGCTACGTTCATTTTTCTATGTTTGGTAAAAAGGATAAAGCCGAAAAAGAGAAAAAATAGCTTTTTTCTTACTTGTGTTAGTTCATTTGACAAAAAAAAGGTTTTTCATTACGAAAGACCTTTTTTTATTTCGCGGGAAATGGTCTTTGATGGAGAAGGTCTCTATCCGACTCAGGCGCAAAATATCTACTTGCCAATTTCATGATCAAAACTCGGGAGTTTAAAGCATTGGTGTCCTTATTGGATGATGAAGATCAAATGATTTCCAGTCATATCAATGAAAGAATCCTTTCTTTGGGGGTAAATGCGCTTCCGCTTTTGGAAAAGGCCTGGGAGGAATATACCTGGAATCCGGAGGTGCAGTTAAAGATAAGCGAGCTGATGCATCACCTTCAGTATCAAAAAGTGGTGGAAGGGCTTGAAAACTGGAGAGATGGTGATCAGAAAGATTTGATGGAAGCCCTGTATTGGATGGCCTGTTACAGCTATCCGGAGTTGCAAAGGGAGGAGTTGGACAATATGCTGGACGCGATTATTCGAAAGGTCAGACCAGGTTTTAACCCTGATGGGCATCCGGTGAAGCAGGTCAAGCATATTAATCAGGTGTTTTTTGATGAATTAGGCTTTGGACCTAATAGTCGCAATTTTCACAACCCGGCCAATTCGATGGTTAATCAGGTGATGTTGACCAAGAGAGGGAATCCAATATCCCTCTGTAGTGTATATTATTTAGTGGCCAAAAAGCTGGGCATGCCCATTACCGGGGTGAATTTGCCGAATTTATTCGTTTTAATGTATCCCCATGAGACGATGCCATTTTATATTAATGTCTTTAATAAAGGCCTCATTTTTTCAAGGGAAGATTTAAAAGAATACGTGCGCCATCTGCAACTCAAAATGGAGCCCGTATTTTTTGAGTCTTGTTCGCATTGGGATATTGTGGTGCGTTCTCTACGCAATTTACATTACTCTTTTGAACATCTGGGGGCTACAGACCGTGCCAAAGACATTCAGACGTTAATTGATATTTTCTCTAAATGAGGGGGTGTTTGTTGTTAATTACATATTGAATGCCTTTATTTTTTCAATTGTTAAAAAAATATTAGCTTCGGTTTGAATTTGGCTTCACTAGCTAATTCTTTGCATAAGATTGAATCGAAAAAGTTCCATAAACCAATAAAGGATATTCTTGTAGGAAATTTTAGACCTTTTTTGGCATATTTTATGCATAAGTGTGAAAGGAATCAACAAAAACCGATTATGAAGAATATCAATCCCACCTCGGCTAATCAAAGGGTAGCTGTTATTGATGCTTTGAGAGGCTTTGCCATTCTAGGTATTTTATTCGCTAATATTTTATCCTGGAGTGGTTATAAGTTTATCCCCTCTTCTACCTACGATAGCCTGCGCTGGTATGAGTTAGATTCCTACTTATCGACCTTTCTGAGTGTTTTTATTGACACAAAGTTCTATACTATTTTCTCCTTATTGTTTGGAGTAGGCTTTTATTTTCAGTTTAGAAAATACAAGGAAGATCAGGGGCCGTTTATCAAGACTTATAAGAGAAGATTATGGTTTCTTTTCTTATTTGGCTTTATCCATATGATCTTTTGGTCAGGTGATATCTTGATGCTGTATGCTTTGATGGGCTTTGTTTTTATTCAGTTTAGAAACTTATCCTCTGATAATATCCTGAAGTACAGTTTGATTTTACTCATGTCCTCTTTGGTAGTGGATGTGGTACTCTTATATGTGGCGCCAGGTTGGGGTGTTCCTGAAACACATCTGGCCAAAAAGACCTATATCGATATGAGCCCTGAAGCCGTGACGGCTGCTTTTCAGTCTGGAAGTTGGGTGGAGACCTTGAAAATGAACTGGCACAATGTGTTGTGGAGATGGTTTGATTTTATTCCTTCCGGTCGTCCAATGAAGGTGTTAGGTTTGTTTCTATTAGGATTCTTTTTAGCGGAGCAGAATTTCTTCACGACTTCTGCCTTAAAAATGAAGAATTTCTGGAAGTTCTTTATCCCGGGATTGGCTTTGACCCTTATTGGTAAATATGCGATTGGAGGAAGTATGGGAGAGGTTCCTTCACAGTGGAGTGATATTGCTTATAAAGCGGTGGAAGTGCCTGGTCAGGTGTTATTGTCCCTTTCATATGTTTGTATGATCTCGATTATTTTCGAATCTAAATTCGGACAGGCGGCGCTACAAGGATTAACAGATGTGGGAAGAATGTCATTTACGAATTATTTATCCCATACCATTTTTGGAATCATTTTCTTTTACGGCGTTGGTTTTGGTTATTTTGGAGCCTTTAGCTTGACAGAGATTTGGGTGATCGCGGTTATTTTCTACGTGGCCCAGATCGCTTTTAGTAAAATTTGGCAGAGAACGTTTGCCTTCGGTCCTTTGGAGTGGATTTGGAGATGTTTAACATACAAGAACATGTTCCCGATTAGAAGAAAGACCATTGCGGCACAAAAAGCAATGCGTGCGGCGCAAAAAGCCGCATAAAATTATCCTTTGATATATAAAAAAACCGCCTCCAAATCTATGGGGGCGGTTTTTTTTATTCAGCATTTTGTTGCAGCCATTCCAGGCGTCTTTCGTCCGGCAAGTGCTTTATTTTGAATGCTTCAAAAATTGCCTTGAAGCCATTCCCGTCAGGGCTGGCGGCCATCATGCCTACTTTTACGTCTTTATATTCCGGAAAATAGGCCGTATTGCTCATGGTGAATTTTTTACCATCCATGGAATAGAATATCTCAATAGCATCTCTTTTTCGGGTGGCCTTAATCCAGATGGAAGCAGGCTTTTCATTTAAGGGTACCACTGACCAGGAGCTTTTTTCAATTGTATGGACGGTGCTGAAATTGTATACTCCGTCTACGAACTCAATCCCTGTTTTAACCCAATGGTTTTCATCAATCTTGAACATTAGTCCCATTTGGTCGAAACGTGTTTCATATTCACCGGTAATTTTTAAGGTCACCTCGAACTCTCCGCCTCTTTCGGTGTAAAGAAAAGGACCGTCATTGACCATAAATCCATAGTGAGATTTGTTCCAGTAATCGCTTTGGCCTGTTACCTGCATGATCAGGCGACCATCTTCAATTTCCCATGTTTCAGGTTCATTCAGCCACTGCATGGACGTTAATTTTTGTGCCAGGCTCTCCAGAGGAGACAATAGTAGCAGACTCAAAATAATTGGAAGGTATTGCATAATAAATCGTTTGTTTTGATAAGGAAATTAATGCTTCGGATGGTGAAAAAAAAGGCCGTCTGATTAAAGACGACCTTTCGGTGATGGAAACTATAATTTTTTCAAGCCTTTAAGCGTACTGGTGTCAGTGACCTCCATAATGCTAATGGCGTATCCGCCTCCCGGGGCACAATATTGGTTAAGTTTGGATTTACTATTTACCTGATATTGCTTGATTTGGTAGGCTTTTGGGTTGTCCTTATAATGCGCATCTTTTTGGTCCGCATAAACGGTGGCAATGTATTTTTTGCCGGGTGTCAGGAAGTGGAAGTTGATTTTGGAGGTTCTTGCTTCTTCATCATTTGTTCTTCCCACGAACCAGTTTTCCGATGCTTTGTCTTTGCGGGCATAGGTGATGTAGTCTCCGGGTTCGGCCTCCAAAATGACTGTTTCCTGCCAGTCTACCGGAACGTCTTTGATGAACTGAAATGCGTCCATATACTTTTCGTAGGTCTGAGGGAGATCCGCCGCCATTTGTAAAGGACTGTACATCGTTACATATAGAGCCAGCTGACGCGCCAGCGTGCTGCGTACATAAGAAGTATTGTTCGGATTGTACTGGGAAATATCCGTTTCAAAAATTCCTGGGGTGTAATCCATTGGCCCACCAATTAATCGGGTGAAAGGCAGAATGGTAGTGTGGTCAGGATTGTTGCCACCAAAAGATTCATATTCCGTACCTCTGGCGGATTCATTCCCCACCAAATTGGGATACGTTCTGCTTAAACCTGTCGGGCGTACGGCCTCATGGGCATTGACCATGATTTTATAGTCCGCCGCTTTCGTTAAGGCATATTGATAATGATTGACCATCCATTGGCCGTAGTGTGTTTCTCCTCTTGGGATCATATTGCCTACATATCCACTTTTTACCGCATTATATCCATGGTCGACCATAAATTGATAGGCCTGATCCATATGGCGCTCATAATTTCTGGTTGAACCGGAGGTTTCATGGTGCATCATCAGTTTTACTCCTTTAGAATGGGCGTATTCATTCAGGGCTTCCACATCAAAGTCCGGGTATGGGGTAAGGAAGTCAAATACATAGTCTTTTGATTTCCCAAACCAGTCTTCCCAGCCTTCATTCCAGCCCTCTACCAGCACCTGATCAAAACCGTGTTCCGCCGCAAAGTCAATATAGCGTCTCACATTTTCATTGGTGGCACCATGAGTGCCATTAGGTTCCGTTTTATTGTAATCGGTTTCTCCCAACTTTACTGCAGGTAAATCGGTATAGGCCCAGGAGCTCATGCCGGAAATCATTTCCCACCAGACGCCAATGTATTTGACCGGTTTAATCCACTCCGTGTCCTCATAAGCGCAGGGCTCGTTCAAATTCAGGGTTAAGGTGGACTGTAAAATGTCCGCCGCCTGATCACTCGCGATTACGGTTCTCCATGGGCTTTGGGTGGGCGCTTGCATATAGGCCATATTGCCCAAAACATCCGGCGTTAGGTGAGATTGGAAAATGAAGTTTACATCATCCAGTTCTAAATGCATACAAGAGTAATCAATTAGTGCTGCTTCATGTAAATTAATGTAGAGATTGTTGTCCGTTTTCATCATCAGTGAAGTTTGCACACCCGTGGGGGAGAACTGGGTTTGTGAAGCATTGGGGGTAATGGCTTCTTGCATTAAACTTCTGATTTCAGAAAGCCTGGATTTATTGTAATTGTATTCCTGTGTATCAAAATCGCCCGGAATCCAGAAAGCAGTGTGGTCGCCAGCCATGGCGAATTGGGTGTTTTCAGATTGAATGATGAAGTATTGTAAGTTATCCTGTTGGGGGAATTCATAACGAAAGCCCAGTCCATCATCAAAAAGGCGAAATCGAATATTAATTTTTCTCTCTGTTCCTTTTTGGTTCAGGGCGACCAACAGCTCATTGTACTGATTTCGAATTTCACTTCGCTCCCCCCAGACTGGCTTCCAGCTTTCGTCAAAGGAATCGGTGGTTTCGGCAATCAACTCGAAGTTATCGAGTAAGTCCTGCGCTTTTACCAGTTCAAAACCCAGGGTAGAAGGTAAAATGATTGCTTGATTTTTATAGTCTAATTGATAAGTAGGCTTTCCATTTTCCAGGGAAAATTTAAGCTTAAAATTTCCATTTGGGGAATTTAGTTCGCCGGCTATGGCTTTATACGATAGCAGCAGGCATGTGAAAATATAAAGAAGCTTTCTCATGAATGTTTATTTTGGATGCTTGATGCTCAAATGTAGCATTCCCACCAAAACATTAATAGAGAAAGTAGATGGAAAGGAGGTGGTTAGTGGCTTAAATATGCATTCAGAGTTATATATAGGCATATTTAATAATTATAAAGTAGTAGAATAAGTAGTGGGTTACATTCAGGAAGTAATCATTTTTACCTGATTTTCGAATAAATCCCTTGGGCCGGCCGCTTTATTCCTGGCACTGGTGCGATAATTATAGATGGTAGTGGTGGAGTAACGAAGAAATTCTGCGATCTGTGGACTCTCATTTATGCCCAGACGGATCAAAGCAAAAATTCTTAATTCGGTATTGAGCAATTCTCCTTCTTTTAAATGCACCTGAGCATCCGGTTTAAGGAGGGCATTGAAATCCCGGACAAAGTTGGGGTAGAGATCCAGAAAAGCCTGATCAAAATCCCGGTAGAAAGCGAGTAATTCTTCCTCTATCCATTCTTTCGATTTTAATACTTTTAATAAGTCATCCATGCTCGAACTGCTCGCTTTGTTGCGAAGGCGATTTCTAAAATGATCCATCTTACCGATGTAGGAAGAGCATAGTTTGAGGTACTGGGCAATATAAGTTTCCCTTTGCTTGTTGGCGGCGGCTAATTGCTCATTTTTGGTTTGAATAAGCTGATTACTTTCTGCTAAACCCTTTACGGAAGACTTCAAACGAAGGTTAATTTCCTGATTTTCCTGATAAGCGGTTTGCAACTTTTTTCTTTGTCTGAGAAAGAAGAGAAAGGCGATTAAAATGAATAACATGAAGCCTCCTCCCAGCCAAAGGGACCAGAGGTAAATGCGCTTTCGGCGGTCACGGAGGTTAATATAGCTTTGATTGATCAATGGCAGAATTTGCCCGATTTCGAAAGTTCGTAATTTGGAGCCGCTGAAGGTGGCGTCTTCCAGGGCAATTTTGGTATAGTAAAAAGCGCTTTCGCTTTCGCCCTTTTTTTCCAGCAAAATAGCCAGCTCGCGCAGGGCGGCATGTTCCTTAATTCCATTTTCAATGTCAGACCGGGCCGATAGCGCCAAAGCCTGAATTTGCTTGTCTTCCTCACCCAAAAGGCCGTAGGCAGTAGCCAGCGTATAGGCAGTAAAAGCAAAGGGGCGGTCTGCGGGCTGAAATTTGGACAATGCCTCCTGCAGAATGGGGATGGTGGCGGCTATCTGCCCGTCAGCCATCATGTTTTCGGCAATAATCACGGGGTAAATCACATCAGTGGGCTTCAATTGACTAAGCAAGGAGTCCTGATATTGGTGATATAATTGCTGATAGTTGGCCAGTTGCGGAGACTTGCTAAGGTAAGCGCGTAAGTAATTGTATAAAGTGAGTCGGCTGGAATAATAAGCGGTTTTTTGCCCCTCATTCAGGGCTTGTTTTTCCAGCTGATCCAATAACAGCAGGGCCTCATGCGTCATACCGGCTAAAATATAGGCATGAGATAAGTTCAGGGCAGCATCCTTAAAATACCGATCATTTGGTAATTGGCTCCCAAGCGATTCATTTTGAAGGCAATAATATAATGCCGAATCAATGCGAAAGGTGCTGTATTCTTCCCATAGCTTTTGTTGCAAACGGAATCGCTCCTCTCCACCCGGGTTTTTATCCAATAATAAAGACCGGAGTGAGGAGATTTTACGATTTCTTTTTTGGGTAAATTCCGCTCTGCGCTGAAGCGTTTCTTCCAGTTGAATTAAAGCAGGATTGTCCGTATTCTCTGCCCGGGAGAAAAAGGGAAAACCTGCCAAAAGGGCGATCAACAAAAATTGGGGCATTGGTTTATGCTTTTTTTACTTTTAGCGTATTGCTTTCCTGGCTAATGACTTTAATTGCAGTGCCCGCATCAATAAAATCTCCACGGGTAAAAGCATCATGGATTTTTCCGTCAATCTCCACCTTGCCGCTCGGACGAAGCACGGTATAGGCGGCCCCTATTTTACCTACCAGCGATTCCTGATGGAAGTTTACCTGATAACCTTCACTGGATTCCTGGGTGGTGGTCAGGGCCAGGCGGTTGATGAAGGAGGATTTATGTAGTCGCATGGAGCCTACAATGACCAGAATTAAAGAAAGTGCAAATGAAATGGAGACTGCACCCATTGCGGAATAGATTTGATCCGTGGGTACACCGGAAAAGTCAAAGAAGTCATTGCCGAGCATAATCAGCGTTAGGGAGCCCAAAGTCAGGATTAATCCAGAGATACCTGCAATACCAAAGCCCGGAATTACGAATATTTCCAGGCCAATGAGCACCAGTCCGATAAAGAACAAAATGATTTCCCAATAGGCGGCCAGACCATGAAGGTAATGCGGAATCAGGTAAATGGTCAATGCGATTACCGCTGCTGCAATTGGAAAGCCTACTCCAGGCGTTTGAAGTTCAAAATAAATGCCGCCCAGGATAATCAGGATCAGAATGCCGCTAACAGCGGGATTTAGTACCAGGGCGATAATTTTTTCTAAGGCAGAGAGTTCAAATTCTGTTATCTCATAGTCATAAATCCCTGCATGTTCCAGCGCGTCCGTGACAGAAATTACCTCCGCGGTCGCAATTTCATATTTGATGGCCTCGGAAGTGGATAGCGTCAATACTTTTCCGGAATCTGAAATGCCCTCTATATAGATGCTTTCATCCACCATTGCTTCGGCGATTTCCGGATTACGTCCCTTGGCTTCGGCCGTGGATCTCATGATGGATCGCATATAAGATTGGTATTTATCCGGCGCGGCTTCTCCGGTTTGTACCACTACGGTGGCTGCCCCAATGCTTGCCCCGGGTGCCATATAAATGCTATCGCAGGCAAAAGAAATTAATGCACCGGCCGAGGCGGCGTCTTTATTGATGAAAACGTAGGTCGGGGTTTCTGTGTCCAGCAGAGCGGTGCGGATATCATCCGCATCATTTACGGCCCCGCCATAGGTGTCCATTTCAATCAGGATAATATCGGACTCCTGATTTTCGGCTTCCTCTAAGGCCAGTTTTACATAGCGATTCATTCGTGGGTCGATATTATCGTCTATGTGCATGTGAAAGACCCTGGTGCTTTGCGCCATCAATATAAATGGAAGGCAGATAAGCATCAAAGAGAGGCCCGGTTTCAGGAAAAATGGTTGATGACTTTGCATATTGAATTGATATTAAAAAAATCATTTCGAAATTGGCTTCGGACAAATGTCGGAAAGGCTACAGCAATTCACTTTTGATAATTTGCAGATCCATGCCGAAATCCTTCTATTTGTCCATCTGTATTTAATACGTCAAATTCGCCAATTTTGAACAAATTACAAACCATAGACCTGCCCGGAAGACTTTGGAAGCTGGAAATTGCAGAAAAAGGCAATGGACTGGGCTTTGAATTCCGCAATGAGGAAGAACTTCAAGCCACTTTTGCCTATTTGGATGACTCCCGGAAATTATGGGGTCCTTTTGAAATGCCTGAAAGCTGGTGGGTGACACTGGACGCAGTCGTGGAAGGTAAGCTATTGATTCGCTCCTATGAGGATCATACCAATCCCACTTCCCGTAAGCTTTGGTTATTGGAGGTCGTAAAAAATGAGATCTTATGGGAAGCGGAGAAATTTCTGCCCGCGGACATCATCGATGGGAAATTATATGGGGGATTTGTGGAGGATGGCGAGCGTAAGCCTGCCTTTATTGAGCTGGAAAGCGGAGAGGCCCAATGGCTGGGGGAGGAAATAAAAATTGACCCGAAGAATGGTGATAATCCCGTCAAAATTGCGCATTATGCGGAGGATTCGGAGTATTTTGAAAAAATCAGGGTTTTTATTGAAAAAAAAGCCGGAGATACCATCCAAAAAGGAGTGGATTATTTCCAATCTGATGCTCAAATAGTAATTTCTTACTATATTTACGAAGAAGAATGCTTGATCAATAAGCTTCATATTTATGATCGGAAAGGAGCGCTATTGCTAGAAAGTATTTTGGCGGAAAATTTGCCTAACATCACCCTGCAAAGCTTTTTTGTCGTTTCTGATCAGTTGATTTTTGTCAACCGTCATAACCAGTTATGTATCTATGACCTGTAAAAAAATCGCATTAGCCCTTACTGCATTGCTATTTTCATGGACTGTTGGAAATACCGATGTGGTAGCACAGTCGCATGCTTATCACACTATCGAAAAGGGACAAACCCTTTATTCGATTTCGAAGAAATATAAAACTACCGTGGCCAAATTGGAGGAAATGAATCCAGGGCTTTCGGAGAACCTCGGCGTGGGACAAAAAATTAAGGTGCCGGCCGCAGCAGGAGCAGTTGGTGAAAAAGCCACCAAATCTAAGTCCGGCTCAGAGATTGTTCACGTAGTCCAGGCGAAAGAAACCCTATATAGTATTTCTAAAAAATACAGTGTGAGCGCGAATCAGCTCATGCAGTACAATGGGATGTCCAATACTTCTCTTTCATTAGGGCAGAAAATTAAAATTCCTACAGATGGTACGGATGCGGTAAAATTTGCCAACCATATTGCAGATGCCAGTAACCTAAAGCATCAGGTAGCGAAAGGAGAAACCTTGTACGCTATTTCTTCTAAATATAAGGTGTCGGTAGACAATATTAAGAAATGGAATGGTTTGAACAGTAATAGCCTGAAAGAGGGCCAGTATCTGATTGTTGGCCTGGGTACGGGAAAACCGGAGAAGGAAGCCGAAGTTGTGAAAACATTGCCAGCCACCACAAATCCAAAACAGGTGAAGGAAGTGACGGCTAAAGCAGATAACCCAGAGGTGAAAGAAATTGCCTATTCCCGTGAGGAAATTGAAGATGGTACGGATTTCAAGAAAATTCGGGAAAGAGGAATGTCCGGCATCATGACGGGTTCGGAAGACACCAAGAAGTATCTGGCTTTACACCCTAGCGCTCCAGTTGGGACGATTATGCAAGTGAGGAATGATATGAATAACTATAGTGTGTTCGTTCGGGTGATTGGTAAATTGCCGCCAACCGGTGATAATGCCAATTTGGTGATTGCCTTAAGTAAGACGGCCTATGAGCGTTTGGGGGCTTTTGATCAGCGCTTCCCGGTGGAAGTGACCTATGTGCCTTAACCAGAATTATTCACCGCTAAATTTATCAGATTAGTGTAAGTAGTTTGTCTTCAGTTTATTAAACTTTAGTTTATAATAGTTCAAATTTGGGTAAGCTAGTTTTCTCCTCATTCATCTGTTTCGTTGGAAAAAACTCGAAATAGGAAAAATTCCTTCATTTTTTCCGCCTTACAGCTAAACGATGATTTAAGCATGAATAATCCGGGTTAAAAGTCTTCCTTCTAAATAGATAAAGAGCGTCTTGAGAAATCAGGACGCTTTTTTTGGGTTTGATGGTATTTTGCTACCTATTTCACCAATTATCACAGGTGACTGCTGAGAGGGTAAGGCAGATGATTATTGCTGCGACTGATTCAGCTGATATTTTTTAGGAAATTGGGATTAAGCCGAATTATGAATAATTAACTAAATTTGGGCTATTAAAATCCAAAGAGAAATATCTGTAATGGATTGAAAATAAATAATTTGTGGGCTGGTAAATCCAGCGGGGAATAATTTTCGCTGAATTAACGCGATTAGGAGTGGTTTGAAAATGAAATAAGCCTGAAATATCGGCTTACTGAATTTAGCGGCCTTTAGAAGCCAGAGCAAACAACAAAATGATTGAAAAATGGAAAATTCATTGGCGAAAATATTAATGATGGCCGGTGCAGGGCTATTTCTTATCGGGCTAATCATTTACCTTCTACAGGGAAAGGGATCCTGGTTTGGCCATCTTCCTGGTGACATCCGTGTGGAAAAAGAAAATTTCCAGCTTTACATTCCATGGGTCAGTATGATGCTGGTTTCGGTGATCCTTTCGGTGCTGTTTCATTTATTTAGAAGATTTTTTTAGAAAGGGAACTCCCGTTTTGATAGTTGGAAACTTAGTGTTTGCTTTAAGTTTTATTTTTTTATATTTTATTTAAACTGATTGAAAATCAAACATTCAATTTCATTTCTAATGAAGGAGTCTCAGCACTTGGTTTTAAATCATTTGTGAAAGCACTATCTTTGCAAAACTGGATATTATATTAATTAAATGAATCAAATGAACCCATTACGTTATTTTCTAATGGCCTTTGCATTATTGTTTTGCTTACAGGCCGAAGCGCAAAAAGAAGTTTCAGGAGTTAAATTAGCCGCTAATGTTACAGTTGAAGGGAAGAAACTGGACTTAGTTGGTGCAGGAACTCGTTCGAAATATTTTATGGATTTGTATGTGGGCGCATTGTACTTGGGGCAGGCATCAAATGATGGTATGGCCATTGTAAATGCTGACGAAATACAGTCCGTACAGTTAACCATTATCTCCGGAATGGTGACTCGTGATAAATTTACTTCCTCTACAATGGATGGCTTTAAAGCTTCTACGGGTGGGAATTTAGCCCCAATTCAGAAAGAGATTGACCAGTTCATGGGAGCATTCGCGGATGATATTGAAAAACAGGATACCTTCACTTTTAATTATGTTCCGGCAAAAGGAACCGAGGTACTGAAAAATGGTAAATTGATGACTACCATTGAGGGAGTAGCATTCAAAAAGGCATTGTACGGAATCTGGTTAGGGAATAAGCCAGCAGACAAAGCTTTGAAGGCGGGAATGTTAGGGAAATAAAAAAATCAGATAAAAGAAAAGGCTACTCATTTTGGGTAGCCTTTTTTTATATCGTATACCGTTTTACTCCCCATTGTCAAAGGGTTCATTCAGAAAAGCGTTTAAGGGAGCGATGCCTTCGAATATTTTTTTCGCTTTGGATACAATTTTGTCATCCATAAAATCTTCGTCCTTGAGGTAATGGATCGCCAGAAAGTCTTTCTTTCTTAAATACTCGATTAAAGGATCTGCCTTGTCATAACCTTTTGGGGCTGTTTTCAACTCATCCCCCTGTAGGTTTCCAAACATTTTTTTAAAGGCCGGAGCTTCTACGATGGATTTGAATTGCTCCCCATTATAACTGATTTCTTCCCGAATACTTTTTAATCTGGGGCTCTGCGGTTGCCAAACACCACCGGCAATCATGCATTTGCCCGGTTCCAAATGAATATAATATCCAGCACGATCTGATTTTGGGTTGCCACTTAACCAACCTCCAAAATGCTCCTTATAAGGTCGTTTGTCTTTGGAAAACCGAATATCCCGATAAATCCTGAAAACACTTTTCTTAGCTTCCTGCTGTCCGACAATTGGATCAAATTCAGAAGCAATGGCAATCATTTTCCCCATAAGGTCTACAAATTCCGCCAGCGCCTTTTGGTATTTGGGCTTATGTTCGTTGAACCACTCTCGGTTATTGTTGGTCTTTAGCTCATTTATAAAGTCAAAAGTACTTTGGCTTATCATTGCTTGGAGGTTTTAGAGTTGAAAAATGCTATTTAGGGATTGTAATTTAATATTTAATAGATTAATCGCCGGTGTTTTTTTTTGTTATTGATTTAAGCTGTTGGATGGTAGGTTTTTAGGGGGTTGATTTTGTTTCGCCTCTTTGGCTTTTGTATATAAATATTACAAGAGTTGCTGACTTTTTTTTAAACTTTTCTAATAAAAAATTTACATAATGTAGTTTTTATTACATCAAATTATTGCGGAAAGACCGAAACAGGGGTGTTAAAATTTGCGCTTAATTCACTTTCCGTTTGATTTTTAGAGAATTACCATGACAATAATTACATGATGCGCAATTTGGATAAAATATTAAATAAATTGGGAGTGTAATAATCAATTTAATTATGGTAATAATGATGTTTCTGTGGTCGGTATTGTTTCCTCCTCAAGAAACACTAACGGGTTTTTTGGTGGATCAAACGATTACGCCTCCCGGTCGTGAGTTTTTTTCTCAATTTGAAAAGCAATGGGTTTGGCCGAAATATTCTGAAGGCTTAACAGTAGAAGTGAAAGAGAAACGAGCGATGGGTAACTCCTCTGAAATCGTTATTACCGTCAATAATGAACAGGCCGGGGTTTTTATGATTAGTCCGCGTCCGGAAGTGATTGAAGCTTATTCTACTTATGCAGTAGGGCGGGTTCATGGCTTTATTCGGAATAATCAGGATTTACTGAAAGCATTTGATTTATTGGGAAACGGCATTTATTAATATGAAACAAAAAAGCTTAAAAATAGCCATGCTGATGGGGCTTTTATTCATGGTCACTTCCTGGGCCTCTGCGCAGGACTTCGTCTATCAGCCTATCAATACCTCCTTTGGGGGGTCTTATTTGAATTATTCCTCCATGCTCAATGCAGCTAATGCGCAAAATACCTACAAAGACCCCAAGGAGGATGCCATCAATAAATTGATAGAATCCGAGGATCCAAATCAAAAATGGAATGATTTACAGACCGGTTTGGAGAACCGATTGGTGGATGCCATAACAGAAAAAATCCTAAAAGAATACCTGGGCGAAGACGGTACCTTAAAGACCGGCAGTTTTTCCTTAGGTAATTTTGATGTGGATATTGAGGAAAGCCTTGGTGGTTTTAATATCAACATTGAAGATGTCAGGTCCGGTGGTTCCACACAAATAGATGTTCCTTTTTTCTGATGAAGCAATTTATTTTATTTTTTTTTGCGGCCTTGTTGCTCGCAGCCTGTAGTCCACACTATAATATGTTTCAGACTACTCCGGCGCGCCTGGGCACCAAGACACCTACTTCAAAAGCTTTTAATGAACTTCCTCCTCCGGAAAAGAAAATTATTGCTGCGGTATATAAATTCCGAGATCAGACTGGTCAATATAAGCCCTCCGCAGCAGGGACTTCCTGGTCTACGGCGGTTACGCAAGGGGCGACTTCAATTCTTCTTCGCTCTCTGGAGGAATCGGGTTGGTTTGTTCCTATTGAACGGGAAGGGCTTTCCAACTTATTAAATGAGCGGAAGATTATTCGTTCCAGTCAGGCGGCATATTTGGAGGATAATCAACAGTCAGAAGCAAAGCTCCCGCCACTATTGTTTGGGGATATTGTGTTGGAGGGAGGGATCATATCCTATGATGCCAATGTGGTCACCGGAGGTGCTGGTTTACAGTATTTTGGAACCGGAGGGAATGGGCAATACCGCGAGGATCGCGTGACCGTATATTTGCGTGCAGTATCCACGACCAATGGTAAAATATTGAAAACGGTCTATACCACGAAAACAGTGCTTTCGCAAATGATTGATTTTGGGGTTTTCCGATATGTGGCTTTTAAGCGGCTGCTAGAGGCTGAGGTGGGGACCACTTATAACGAACCCATGGAGTTGGCGGTGACGCAGGCGATAGAAAAGGCGGTACACACCATGGTGGTCGAAGGCATGCTGGAACAATTATGGTCTCCCGCACAGGGAACTGCGGAAGATCACCCCGCTGTGCAGGATTATTTAGTAGAAAAAGAATTGAATGCACAGCAAAACGATTGGGGGGAGTTGGATGAAAACCGCAGAGGGAAATTGAAGTTGGGATTAGGCGCTGGAGGAAGCTTATTTTACAGTGATATTTTAGAGGAAGGCGTTGGTCCATTTGGGCGGTTTACAGCCGGCTATATGATGCCCAAAGGCTTAGGTTTGAACTTAAATTTTGAGGCTGGAGGCCTTACCGCTACGGGTTTGGAAATGAATTATATGCAGTTGGGAGCAGATGTTCAATATTATCTCAGACCAAAGTCCATTTGGTCCCCATATTTTAAGTTTGGAGGGGGCTATGCACTCAGCAATGTCAATCTTGGTTTTCCTTATGAAAATACAGATTTAAGCAGTCATCAGAGTGCCTATTTTATGGCCGGAGCTGGGGTGGACGTTGCGCTTTCAAATCGGTTTTCCCTTTTTCTGGACATTGGCTGGCAATTATATGCCAATGACAAATTTGATGGCTTAAAGCGTGGCCGATATAATGATTATCATTTTAATGGCGCCCTGGGGGTTAGCTTCTATTTATTCTCCCATTAATTATTGAAACTATTCGTTGCTTAATCTACAATTATGAGCACAACATCAAGATATCGACTTTTACCTTTATTTCTTTTTTTTCTCTTTGTTTTAAATGCTTGCAGAGACGAGCCCGTTAGTCCTGATTTATTTGGGGATTTAGAAGGCGTTGTATTGGATGAGGAAATGAACCCTATTGCAGGGGTGAGTGTAAGTACAACTCCGGCAAGTTCGGCAACTATTACCGATGATTTGGGGATGTTTAGAATATCAAGCATTGCCGTTGGGGAATATGTGGTCTCTTTCTCCAAATCTGACCTGAAGGGCAGGGCCGTGAATGTGGCGATACGTTCTGAGGAGTTACAATCTATTCAGGTGATAATGGAGGAGAAGACGGAGGAGGAAGAGGATGATTCCGCCCTGGTATTTCCTCACAGCCCGTCCCCTGAAGATGGCGCACAGGGGCTGGAAAGCACGGTGCAATTGGCCTGGGCCGCGGATAGTTTAAATGCAGAAGGTATCACCTATAATTTGGTCGTGTACCAGGGAAGTCAGGATCAGATCTTTGATCAACGATTAGGTTTAACCGATACCACTTATACTTTAAATGCTTTTCAGGGACAAAATTATTTTTGGCAGATCACTACTGTAAAAGGAGGTTTGGAAAAGGCAGGGCCCATTTGGAGTTTCAGTACGGCCTCCTCGACGAATAATCGGTTGGTATTTTCTAAAATGACCAACGCTGGATTACAACTTTTTTCCGGAAATGTAGCATCTCAGGCGGAGGTACAATTAACCCGCTTTGCTAGTGGTGTTTATTGGCCCCGAATTAATCCTCTGAATGATTTAGTCGCTTTCGCCTCTTTGGAGGAGGGACGCTGGCAGCTTTACTTAACGGATTTAGACGGCTCCACGCCAAAAAAGCTCACCACCCTTCCCATGGATAATTATCATAGTTATGGTGGAGGGTTTTGCTGGTCAGCCGATGGAAAGTATTTGATCTATCCGCACTATGATAAGTTGTACAGAATCGATTATAACGGAACGGGACTAACCGAATTTGCTACCGCTCCTGCCGATCGGCATTTTGCGGAAGTGGAATGGGCGCCGGATAATTCTAGGCTGGTCACCCGAGTAATTGGAAGTACGGTAGATGAGGATGATATTTATTTAATGGACCGTGATGGGGGTAATATGATCCTGTTAGTCGCCAATCAGGAAGGGGCTATGCGTTCGCCAAGCTTTACTTTGGACAGTCGCCATGTGCTCTATACGGTAGATAAATCAGGGAGTACGAGTGTGGATGGTCGGCAACTAGATGCGGGAATTTTCAGTATAGATATTAATTCACTGGAAATAACGGACCTGAGCTTTGGGAAGCCTTCAGGGACTAATGACTTTTTCCCCAGAGTAAGTCCGGATGGCGCTTCATTAATCTTTCAAAATGGCTCCAACCAAGCAGGAGCTTCGGCAGATATAATCGTAGGAAATAATCTTTCAGATTCCGAATTGGAATCGAGAACGCTAGTATTTGAAGATGCTTTTTATCCTGATTGGCAATAAAAAAGGAAATATTTATTTTATAATACCGGCTAAGGCCGGTTTTTTTATGCTCAATAGTTAAGAATGGGAGAGTTTCTCCTTGTGATTTAGGGGCTGTAATGGATAAAAAGTCCAAGCGATTCATATTTTTAAGGGAATCTGTGACGCTTGAAACGTACCTTTGGGCGGAGAAGGGAGATTTGCGAATAGGCTATTTATACTGAGGAATGTATTCGGAATTACACCCAAGATTCAAAGCCCCCTTTCTTGTTTTCCTTTCTATTGAGGGGGAGTTCCGGTATGTTTTTTAGTTTCTAAGAAGGTGTTTGAAGGGATATAATAGCCCTTTGCCCTTTCCAAGGGGCATTACTGAAAGGCTTTGGATTTCTCTTTGGGAATCGCCAGAGAGCTGAAATAAAAAAAGGCCAACCAAATCAGATTTGGCTAGCCTTTTTATGAAGAGTATTCCTTTTAGTTAAAAGTTATTGTGGCAGTCATTCCCCCCGTTTGGGTGATGGAATACTTTATTGGGTTGGCGGCATTGGTGCCGCTTCTCAGTTCATGATGTTCTAGTTGGTTGTTGTTACCGACCTGATTAATATTGAGGTTTAAATGATTTCCCTGAATGGTTTGTGTCAGTTGATTTTCACGTCCGTCCTGAATATTTTCTAAACGAACATTCTGACCCTCCAAACTCAAATCATAGGTGTTACTGCCTCCCTGTTGTAAAATGGAAGCTTCATAATCAGCAGCGCTAATGGTAAGTTCCGCTTGTTGGTGGGTTCCTGTTTGGATGATCACCACCCGCTGGTCCCGAACTCCCAAACTAGATGGGGCAGTGTTTTCAACCAAAAGGTATTCTTCAGAAGAAGGAATTACTTGTGGATCCTGCGCCTGTAGCTGATGAATTGAGATTATTATAAGACATGCCACTAATAGATGTCTCATGACAGTTGTGTTTAAGGGAGTGAATCATCACTCCCTGAATTTTAATTATTGTTGAGTGATCACAGCCGTATGGTTTCCGCCGTGCTGTAGGATCAATGCCTGATCACTATTACCAGCTTGGTCGATTAAAGCTGTTGAGGTACCACCAGTGAAGATATCTTGGAAAATAGCGGCTTCATTGTTATTTCCATTTACTACGATAGTCGCTTCAGCAGTAGCGCCATTAGTTACTAATTGACCGATTACAGCATCATTATTGTCTCCGGTAATTATGGTGTTTGCTTCTGCAGTTGCTCCAAAAGTAGCTACCTGACCAGTAAATGCAGTGTTGTCTTTCCCCATAGTGGCAATCAAAGTATTTGCACTACCGCCAAAGGCAGCACTTTGAAGGCTAATACCAACGTTACCTTTACCAGAAAGGTAAGTTTCAGAGAATGCAGAACCTCCCAGAGTAGCATTTTGTGCAGTGTAACCAGCATTGTCTTTACCTGCTGCATACACGCCAGCCAATGCTGATCCACCCATACTTACATTTTGATCAATATGACCATAGTTGTTTTTGCCATCTAAAGCAACTCCAGCACCCGCAAATCCAGCAGAAGCAGTTTGGTGAATAAAACCAAGATTTCCATCTCCATTTTGGTAGATACCACCTAATACCTCAGCGCCTTGAGAGCCCATTTGTTCGATTTCAGCATAGTTGTTTTTGCCAAATTCTTCTACTCCGGCAAGTTGGGAAGCTCCTGTGGAAGCTTCTTGATAAATGTAAGCAGTACTTTGAGTGCCATTTTGGTAAATGCCTAGTCCGTTAAATGCCTCACTAGTGGCGATTTGGGTGGTGAAAACATCACTATTATTACCTAATTGTCCTACTAATGCAACGTTTTCGCCTTTGGAATTAGCCATTTGGATCGTGTTACCAAAATTTTGCTCACCAACCTGCCCAACAATGGCAGTGTTTTTACTGTCATAATCAGATGCTTCCTGAGTAACAAAATATTCCCCCATTTTGCCGTTTTGGTCAATATCAGAATAGTTAGAGCCTTTGTCGGATGCATTTTGTGTTACAGTAGCTTTATCACTCATGCCTAATTGATCCACAAAAGATTCGTTAGAAGTCCAACCGGATCCTGAGGTGTATTGATTTGTAGTTACGGTATTGCCTTTCCCTTCTTGATTGGTTTTGGAATGGTTCATGCCGGTTTGCGCATCCTGCATCAAGGTGGCTGTGTTATTGTCACCAGATTGCTTGGACCAAGCCCAGTTTGCTGCAGCATTAGCATTTTGTGTTACATTACTAGTGTTGTCATCGCCTCCCTGTCTTAGGAAGGTGTAGTTCTTGGCATCCACACCAGCGGCATCTTGGTCCACATCAGCCATGTTATCATCACCACTTTGCGCAGCATTAACATCGTTGAAAGCGACATTTTTATCATGCCATTTCTGATCTGCATTAAACTCATTTTTATTTCCACTTTGTGTAAGCACCGCTTGGTTAGTGCCCATTTTGGTTCCAAATGGAGTCGTTTTGTTCTTGGAGCGTTGCCAGATAGTGGCCTCATTGTTTTTACCCGTTTGAGAGGCGTTCGAATAGTTGGCATCAAATCGCTGTTGGATTACAGCGCTGTTACCTTCTTTTTCCTGATTAAGGAAAGCGGCATTGTTCTCGGCCCAACCGACACCTTGCTGAATAGTACCATCATTGTTTTTACCGGTCTGAGTAGACTCAATGTAGTTGTTGTCTTCTCCATATTGTCTTGCATCAATAGATAAAGAGCGACCATCCTGAGAAACAGTAGCGAAATTGTTCTCGCCGAATTGGTTAACATCTACAGTATTAGCTTTGGAACTTCCTCCAGTTCCATTGGATGCAACAGTGGCAATATTACCAGTTCCTTCTTGTCCTACATAAGAATCTGTACCATTGCCAGTTTGATCAACATTGGCAAAATTGTCCTGATTCCCAAATTTAGTTGTAGAGCGATTTTGTCCAGGCATTGAACCCTGAAGGCCATTTTTTTGCTCGATTAGAGAAGTGTGATTGCTACCGGTTTGATTGTTGGTAGCATCTTGATTGATGCCATTTTGGTCAATAACACCCAAATTTGACTGAGCATAAGCCGCAGCAGAAAATACTACTGCAGATGCAAGCATTAATAGCTTTTTCATAAGTGGTTAAAATTGATAGATAAAACTTTTGTTAAAAGAGATAATATTTGCCTTAGACATTACGCTGTCTAATTTTTTCAATTGAAAATTGGAATGGACTAACTCCCAATTGCGCAATACTAAATTATCGTTTCGTGTGGAATTACACAATAAAAATGCAATTTATAAAAGGAATAGTGATGTTTGGTTTTTAGCGTTTTTAGATTTTTTTTGAAAAAATGTGACTTATTATCGAAAATAGAATAAAAAATTAAGGCCTGTAAAATTAATGAAGTTCCTTTTTTGAAGGAATCAGGACATTTTGGATTTGTTTACTGCAGTGATCTCCAAAAAAGTACAGATGTAAGATTGTAGAGAGATGCTAAAGCTTTGATTTTTTTAAAATTAAGGCAAAAAAAGGGGTTTCATTTTTCCTTGAGTATTTATACTTAAATATGATGAATTTCTTGTCCTGATAAAAATTATGTAATCTTCTGCCTGAAGTAGTGTTTTTTCATCAAAAAGTTTGTTATGTCGATTTTTTGCGCTTTTTGACATTTTTTAGGATTGGGCGCTTTCCCAGTGTTGGCTGATTTTCCCTACTTGCTCAAACAATCTTACATTCCTCATAGTCCTTTGAAAAAGGGAGTGTATGAAAGCATTATTGTGGGTAATTTTGATGACGGTCGGGCTGAGCTTCAGCGTGGAAGGGCAGGATGTTTTTCTTCGGGAAAAATTGCTTTTGATGCAGGAGCAGGCTTCAGTGGCCACCTTAATGGAGGAGCTATATGGGCAGGAGGAGGTCTTGGTGGATATTGATTTATCACCAGACTTAGAAGAGATCTATTATTTGAAAAACTGGGAATATCAAAGGAGGCTGGATCAACCAGTGCAGTTTTTCCCTCAAGAGGTGTTTTTCTATCCCCGGGATTGTTTTGTTTTTCCAGGCCTGGGACCGAATCCCTGTGTGATCGCTCAGCCTTTTCCACAAAATTTCCGTAAGTTTGGGGTCTATTGAACCAAAATGGAAATGAGGAATTTGGATATTTCAGTAATTGTGCCTCTTTATAATGAGGAAGAATCTCTGCCGGAATTAGTAGCCTGGGTGGATCGCGTGATGCAGGAAAACAACTTCCGCTATGAGTTAATCATGGTGGATGATGGAAGTTCTGATTCTTCCTGGGAGGTGGTCAAACAATTAGGCCTTGAAAACTCCAATATCCATGCGCTGAAATTTAATCGTAATTATGGAAAGTCTGCCGCTCTGAATACAGGCTTTACGGCTGCAAGTGGGCGAGTAGTCATTACCATGGATGCAGACCTGCAGGACAGTCCGGATGAAATTCCAGGTTTGTACAAAATGATTGAGGAAGAGGGCTATGATTTGGTGTCCGGTTGGAAGGCCAAGCGTTACGATCCCATATCCAAAACCATCCCTTCCAAATTCTTCAATTATGTGACACGCAAGCTGTCCGATATTGAGCTGAATGATTTTAACTGTGGCCTGAAAGCCTATCGATTAGAGGTGGTGAAATCTATTCAGGTATATGGAGAAATGCACCGCTATATTCCGGTATTGGCCAAATGGGCCGGTTTTTCCAAAATAGGCGAAAAAGTAGTGCAGCATCGCGCCCGTCAATATGGGGTGACCAAGTTCGGTTTGGAAAGATTCATTCACGGTTTCCTGGATTTGCTTTCGGTGACTTTTGTTTCCCGATTTAAGAAGAAGCCGATGCACTTTTTTGGCTTATTGGGGACATTAAGTTTTATGATGGGCTTCTTCACGACGGTATATATTATCCTGAATAAGGTTTATTGTTTGTATTATGATTTACCGGTGAGGGAGATTGTAGATCAGCCCTTGTTCTATATCGCCTTGGTGGCGGTGGTGATTGGTATGCAGCTGTTTTTGTCCGGTTTTATCAGTGAACTTTTGGTGATGAAAAACCATAATGAAAAGGATTATTTGATTGCGGAGTGTTTTTCAGAATCCAAGCCCAAGATTATGGAAGAAGTAAGTGTCAGAAGAGTTTAGTTATTCCCCATTTCCACATGTCATTATTTTTTTCGGTAGTGGTGCCGGTGTATAACCGCCCACAGGAAATTCAGGAATTTTTAGAAAGTGTAAAAAATCAGGATTACCGGGATTTTGAAGTTTTGGTAATTGAGGATGGTTCCTCCGTGGATTGTAAAGCCATCGTAGAGCGCTATGAACCACATTTCCAATTGCAGTATTTCTATAAGCCGAACAGTGGGCAGGGGCCTAGTCGGAATTTTGGCTTTGAACGCGCCAGGGGTGATTACTTTCTGGTGTTTGATTCTGATGTTATCCTGCCTCCGAATTATTTGGCACTGGTGAATGCCGCTTTAGCAAAAGAGGGCTTAGATGCTTTTGGGGGACCGGATGCCGCTCACCCTGATTTTGATGATCTTCAGAAAGCTACCACCTATGCGATGACTTCTCTATTTACCACTGGTGGCATTCGTGGCGGGAAAAAGGCGGATGCCAAATTCCAGCCCCGAAGTTTCAATATGGGCCTGAGTCGGGCTGTTTGGGAGAAAACCGGCGGATTCCAGCTGGAGCGATTGAGTGAGGATATTGATCTTTCAATCAGAATGCGGGCGGCCGGATTTAAAGTAGGTTTGATTCCCGAGGCCTGGGTGTACCATAAACGCCGCACCAGCCTGAAGCAATTTTTCAGACAGGTATTCGCCTTTGGGCATGGCCGCTGGATATTGTCCGCATTACATCCGGGGCAGTTGAAAGCCATTCATTTTATGCCCGCCTGTTTTGTGCTAGGCTTGTTGTTTTCCTTTTCTACTTATTTTTGGTGGCCCGAAGTGTTTCCCTTTTTTCTGGTTTGCATTCTGATGTGGTATTTGGCCATTTTCATTGATGCTGGTCGCCATTACCGGTCAGTAAAAGTGGGCGCCCTGAGCATGATCACTTCCACCGTGCAGTTGGGGGGGTATGGCCTGGGTTTTATCCGTGGGGGTTTTAGGAAAATACTGGGGAGGAAAATCTATTAAGCCGGATTATCAGGCTTAAATCCTCGTTTAGCTGCCAGGCGGGAAAAATGAAGGAATTTTTCCTGTTTCGAGTTTTTCCCAACGAAGCAGATGAATAAGGAGAAAGCAAGCATACCCAAATTTGAGCCATTGATAATTCGATAAAAACAACCGGAAGGTGCTGAAATGTAGGTATTTATGGTGGTTCACTAAATCTAGCGGTGAATAATTCGGGTTAATTTGCCTTCAATCCGGCAAAAAAAAAGCAGAGGTGATTCCTCTGCCTGTCTTATCTTATTTCTTACAAAAATACACAATCTCCTCTGCTGGCAATCCATATTGATGCACCACCTCAGCGGGTAATTGCTTTACAAAGTCATCCTCAATGACATCAAATCCGGCCTTTTCCAATCGCTTGCCATAATCTCTTCCGAACAGGCGCACATGATCTGACTGCCAAAAGGCTTCTTCCCGGGCTTTAGGGTCAGTGATCGTAGGATCCTCATATGTTTCCTCCCGGCTCATGTCCTGTGGCGATTGCATAATGGCAAAACCACCGGGCTTCAGCACGCGGCGAATTTCACTCATGGCCTTAATGTCATCCTCCACATGTTCCATCACGTGGTTACAGAAAACGGCATCAAAGGAGTTGGCCTCAAAGGGAATTTCATGTACATCCATTTTTACCTTGGCCAGCGGTGATTCTATGTCTCCGGTGATGTATTCCAGATTATCCATGGCCTCAAAGCGCTTGATGAAACACAGCTCCGGTGCTACGTGCAATACTTTTTTGGGAGCCGAAAAGAAGTCTGTTTTTTCCTGCAGATACATCCACATCAGGCGGTGGCGTTCCAAAGTAAGGCAATTGGGACATAGGGCATTGGAACGGGGAGGTTTGCGACCGTAAGGGAGAAATTCCCGATAGCTGTGATGGCAAACATTACATTCCACTTTATTTCCCAAATAGAACAATCCTAAAAACTTTGCACCGAAGTGGGCAAAAAGTTGTAAGTATTTTCGTGGGATATGCTTAATGACAAAGCTGATTAATCGCTTCATTTTCCTTCAAAAAATTTCATGTGTTAAGAGCGGCTACAAAGATAGACAAGATTTTGGTATCGCCAATCCCACCCCTTGAATACAGTTCTCTGCAGATTCCAATCCCCAATCCTGATTTTTTCGTTGAATATTGTAAATTAGAGGAATTTTGGTATTGTTTAAACATTTGTTACTTCTATGGCTGGTAGGGGACTCTTCCTTTTTCTCTTTTTATGCGGTTTGTCGGTGAACATTTCTATGGTTCAGGCGCAAAGGCTTAGTGACCGCACGAACGCCACTGCCTTTCGGTCATCGAAAGAATTACGAAAAAAGCACCAATCTTCTACTAAAGTGTACCCGGTGATTATTAAAAAGAATACCCAAAATACCTTGAATGGAAATCCCTGTTTTACAGAAGAAACACGAAAAATGGGCTTTGAATATTTGGTGATGCCCAAGGGTACTGCTCCCTATAAAAATGAATGGTCACGATTTTGGCGAAATTTTGGGGTGAAAACAAAGCTATGCTTTACCCGTGGGCCGTGGTGGAAAGCCACTCTGAATAAGAAATACAAAGATTGTCAATACCAAACCGGGGATTATACGCCCCACTTTTAAGCATAATACTATGAAAAACCTACTTTTTGCACTTCCCATTTTGGTTTTCTTAATGGCTTGCGGATCTGATGACAAAGTGGAAAATCCGAGCCTTAAAATCAATATGCTGCATACCGTGGATGGCGCCAAATTGAAAATGGATGCCATGTTGTATGCCAATGATTTGGGGGAGCAATTCAGCGTGACCAAAGTCAATTATTATTTGTCCGAATTGGAGTTGGTGAAAGCGAACGGGGAGTTGGTGAAAATAGACAGCATGTGGTATATATCACTTAATCCTCAAAACATGGAGGCCACGATTAATTTGCAAAGCCTTCCTCTAGGGGATTATCAGCAAATCAATTTTATTTTTGGATTGACGGATAAGTGGAATGATCAGTCTTTAGTGCCGGTGGATCAATTGCAGGCGATGATTTGGCCGGAAAATATGGGCGGTGGGCTGCATTTTATGAAGCTGGAAGGGCGCTTTTCCTTACCCGAAGCGGAAGCTTTGAATGGTTACAATACCCATATGGGGAATCTGAAAATGGGAGATATGGATTTGGATCACTTTTTCAAAGCGGAGGTGCCGGCAGCGGGTCTTTCTGTGGGGCAGGGGTTGACGGAGGTGAACCTGGAGATGGATTTGCTTAAATGGTATACACATGGAAGTACGCATTATTCGCTGACTGAATTTCAGGCGATTATGAATAAACCAGAAAAGCAGGCGATTCTAATGGAAAACGGGCAAAATATCTGGTCATTTAGTATAAAAGGAGAATAATCATGAGAAGGATTTTGATACTTTGTCTGTCTGTTGTGTCTTTAGTGGCCTGTGAGGCAGACGAACCTGTTGATCATTCCGCAGCAACGCCAATAAGCCTGAATGTTCCGGGAAAATTCCCTAAGGTGGTTATTCCGGCAGATAACCCCTTGACAGCGGAAGGTGTGGCACTGGGCAGAAGGGTTTATTATGACCGTAACCTAAATACCAAAGATAAAGGAAGGGCTTGTGGGGACTGTCATCAGCAAAAGACCGGTTTTGCCTCGGCGAATGAGCAGGGGCAGTTGGCCATTATGCCACATGCGAACCTGGCTTATGACCAGTATTTTCTTTGGAATGGCAGTAAGGAAGGCAGTCTGGAGGACGTGATGGTCTTTGAAATCCGTGATTTCTTTGAAGCGGATCTCGACTATGCCAATGGGAATGAGGAATACCGACATTTGGCCAAACTGGCCTTCGGGCATGAAGAAATTTCTTACAAGACTTTGGGTTATGCGTTGGCACAGTTTTCCAGAACGCAATTAAGTGGGAATTCCAAATTTGATAAATTTAACCGGGGAGAGGGCACGCTCACGGAGCAGGAAAAGAGAGGATACGACTTGTTTTTTACCGAAGATGCGGATTGCTTCCATTGCCATTCCACCGTTTTGTTCCGGGATGGTGATTTTCATAATATCGGCCTGGACGCTACTTTTCATGCTGGAAATGCCGGACGTTTTTTAGTGACAGGCGATTCCGTGGATATCGGAAAATTCAAAACCCCCTCATTGAGGAATGTTGCGGTGACGGCGCCTTATATGCATGATAATCGTTTCGCTACCCTGGAAGAAGTAGTGGATTTCTATTCGGATCAGGTGAATTTTACGGAGTTTACAGATCCCTTGATGAATCATGAAGGAGGAATTAATATGACTGCTGCGCAAAAGGAGGATTTGATCGCTTTTCTAAAAACCCTGACCGATGAGGAGTATTTGGAAAATGAAGACTTTTCCAATCCTTTTAATTCTCCAACCACAGATCGCTGATTTTTCATAGGCAATAACTATCTTTGCACGTCAATTAACCCTCATTGCTGTTCATTTCGAGCGGCTTGTATAAATTATTATTGTGCTGAATAGTTTCTTAAGACTTTCTATTTTCGGAAAGATCATGGTGGTATTGCTGTGTTTTTTCCTTGCTGGCTGCCTGTCAGTCGTTGGATTTGTGTGGTCCGTAAAGTGGGGAACCTTCGGGGACCTGCCTGTTGAGCAGGATTTACGGAAGATAGAAAATGCCCAGGCGTCTTTGGTTTACAGTGAAGATGGTCGGATTTTAGGGAAGTATTTTATACAGGAACGTTCCAATATTAAATATGAAGACCTTTCTCCGGATTTGGTTCATGCCCTGGTGGCCACGGAAGATGCTCGTTTTTTTGAGCATGATGGGGTAGACTATCGTGCCTGGGGGCGTGTATTGGTGAAAACCGTGATCTTGGGGCAACGATCGGCTGGTGGAGGTTCTACCCTTACGCAGCAATTGGCCAAGAATCTCTTTCCCCGAGATGGCTATGGAAAGCTGGATTTAGCTGCTTCCAAAATTAAGGAAGTGTTAATTGCCCGTCAGATTGAGTCCATTTATTCTAAAGAGGAAATCATTAATCTTTATCTGAATACGGTTCCCTTTGGAGACAATAGCTATGGCATTCGGACCGCCGCGCGAAAGTTTTTCAGCAAAGAACCCAAGGAGCTCAGCCTACAGGAATCAGCAGTTTTAATTGGCATGCTGAAGGCGAATTATTATTACAATCCACGGGTTTTTCCGGAAAGATCGAAAGAGCGTAGAGATGTGGTGATCTCGCAAATGGAGAAATACGGCTATTTAAATGCCCAGCAGGAAGATTCTCTACAGCAATTACCTTTGGAAATTAAGTATCGCTCTACCGGAGAGAATGAGGGGCTTGCCACTTATTTTCGGGAGCAATTGAAATTTGAGGTAAAGGATATTCTGGATTCTATTAATCTGCATCTGGAGGCGAAGGATCGTTATGATCTGAACCGGGATGGATTGAAGATTCATACGACCCTCAATTACCGAATGCAGGAATTGGCTGAAGAAGCCATGCGGGAACATATGACGGACCTGCAAAAAAGCTTTGATGCGCACTGGAAAGGGAAAAAGCCCTGGGCCAGACATCCGGAAGTTTTTGAGCGCGCCAAAAGAAATAGTAATCGTTATAAGGAGCTCAAAGCTCGTAATGCCTCTAAAGAAGAAATTGAAGAGGCCTTTAATACGCCGGTGTCGATGGAAATTCTGACGCATGAGTTTAAGCGTGAAAAGCTGGTGATGACGCCGAATGATTCCCTTTCTCACTTTCTTCATTTCCTGAATATGGGAATGATCGCCATGGAGCCCAGAAGTGGGGAGGTGAAAGTTTATATTGGTGGGATTGATCATCGATATCTGAAGATTAATCATGCCAAAGACTCCTATAAACGTCAGGTGGGGTCAACCATAAAGCCCTTGGTATATGCTACTGCCCTGGATCAGGGCGCTAAAGCCTGTAATTATTACCCTGCTGCCAAGCAGTATTATTTAGAAGACCCGAAAAAAGGTTGGTTGCTGGCAAAATTGCCCTCTACGGAGGATTTGGAAGAGGGAGAGGAAGTAGAAATGCCGGATTTGGAGGATGCCTGGGCGCCCGGAAATGCAGATGGGAAGTATGAAGGATTGTATTCTATGAAAGGAGCGCTCACCAATTCTGTGAATACAGTTTCGGTTCAGGTGGAAATGGAAGCCGGTTTGGTGACCGTCGGAGATTATCTGGAGGAATTTGGCTTGTCAGGAATTGAGCGAGATAATGAAGATCGTGTTCCGCCTTCCACGGTGTTGGGAACGCCGGAGGTATCTATTCAGGAAATGGTAAATGCATATGCGGTATTAGCAAATGGAGGCTACAAGGTTCGTCCAAGGTATTTGACAAAGATAGTGGATGGTTTGGGGAATGTAATTTATGAACAAGCCCCGGCAGAAAGAGGGGAACGTGTCATTAAGCAATCTACCGATCACCAGATTCTGGCCATGATGCAAAATGTGGTGAATAATGGAACCGGAGGAAGATTGCGTTATGTTTATGGTTTGAAGAATGATCTGGCTGGGAAAACCGGGACCACCCAATCCAATACCGATGGTTGGTTTATGGCTATGACGCCCCGATTAGTGGTCGGAACCTGGGTGGGGAATGATGAGCCGGCCATTCGCTGGAGAAGTACACGCCTGGGCCAGGGGGCGAATACCGCTCTTCCTGTTTTTGGTAAATTCATGCAAAAGCTAAACAAAGAGTCGGCATTCAGGCAGATTACCCATTCGCGTTTTCCATCTTTAACCCACTATGAATTGCAGGCCATGAACTGTGAGGACTGGATTGAGGAGCCGGAGACGAAATCCTTTAATGATGTGCTAAAAGATATTTTCAAATCTGATCCCATTAAAAAACAGGAGCGTATTCAGAAACGAGAGGAGAAGCGTGAGCCGAGGGAACCTAAGGAATTCCGCAAGCATAAACGCAAAAAGAAAAAGAAGAAGTTCTTCGATAAGATATTTGGATAATGGCAAGAAGGCGGTGGAATTTATTCTACCGCTTTTTTATTCATTTAGGGCAAAATAAGGGAAATCTGCCCACTTTCTAAATAAGGTGATTTTTTAATATTATTTGATTAGTGGCTCATTCCTGCCGTAAATTGAAGCCAAAAAAAAGCCCAACGATATTTCACCGCTGGACTTCGACTAAATTTTACCCCTAAAAGCTAAAATGACTAACGAAAACGTTAATCTAATTCTAACTCAATAGCAAGACTACTTTAATATCAACCATTATTTTCAATATTCCAATGTATCATCTCGCTTTTTTGGATTTTTTTTTGGCAGGCGCACCTGTTAGTGGGGACAGTGCCTGAAATAGAAAAAAGTCATTCCCATTAAGGTTAAAAACTATCCCACTTCTATCACCACTCCTTTGCTTTTTGGGTGACTGACACAGGTTAGAATATATCCGCCTTCCAACTCGTCTTCGGAGAGTCCGTCATCTTCTTCCATGGCCACTTTACCCTCAATGCATTTGCCTCGGCAGGCGGTGCATAATCCGCTTTGACAAGAGAAGGGCATGTCAATATCCTGATCTAATGCAGCCTCCAAAATGGTTTTCTCTGCCGGTACATTGACTTTAAAGGTTTCTCCTTCCAATAGAATCGTCACCTCTTGCTGCACAATTTCTGCGGATTCTGTTTCGCTTAATCCGCTGCTACCGGAAAATTTTTCATGATGAATCTGTGCTTCCGCAACACCCGCAGCCTGCAGGCTTTCAGCTACCAAATCCATCATGGCTTCCGGACCACAGCTATAAACCTGAGTTGCTCCTGTTTTTTGGGGGAGGTTTTGATAGATTTCCTGAATTCGTTCTTTGCTTAATCGGCCTCTTTCTCCCGTCCATTGGTCAGAAGCCCGCGTTAGGGTATGGATTACTTCGAAATTTTCATATTGAGCCTGAAGCTGTGAAAGCGTTTCCGAAAATATGATGCTTTCTTCATTGCGATTGGTATATACCAAAGTGACATGACTATCAGCCTCCTGGGCCAATACTGTTTTTAATATGGATAGCAAAGGCGTAATACCACTACCAGCACCAAATAATAAAATATTTCGACTTTGGCTCTCCGCTGGCGCTAGTACAAAAATTCCTTCCGGAGGAATGACTTTGATAAAGTCCCCTTCTTTTACCTGATCGTTAATATAGTTGGAGATCAATCCTCCTTCCACCCTTTTTATGGTAATGGCGAGGTCTTTATCAGTTACAGGAGAAGAGCATAATGAATATGATCGGGTTTCGGTTTGCCCATTGAGTTCAAAACTGAGGCTCAAAAATTGGCCAGCCTGATAGGTCCAGTTAGGATTTTCAAACACGAGACTCACCGTATCGGCAGTCTCTTGAATAATAGCTTTTACTTGTAAACCGCCTTGGGCAGTAGCTGGGGTTTCGGCCTTATTTTTTTTAAAAAAACTGAATGCCATATGGGTATTATTTTAGGTTATTGCTTGTTGATTATACGTTTCCTTGAGGAAACTAAAGTACGGAATAAATTTTTTTAACCGCCCTTTATGCTATAAGTTTAGCTATACTTCCTATTGTTTTTATCCATAGCCAAGGAGGTTTGGTTGCTAAAGTTTTCGCATTTGATAAGGTGATTTGAAATTCGTTTTGCGCACGTTCGCTACTTATTTTACAAGGGATTGGAAGACGGACCAATACCATGCGGGGTGTTTCAACGCAAGATTTATTCCATTACGCTAAAATTCTAAAAGCCCTTATATTTTGGGGCAATTTGCTGATTTATTAATGGCCCAATTATGAGCAAGCTTGTGCTCTCCTTCTTCATCTGCTTCTCTTTGAAAAATTTGAAATGGAACATTATTCCTTCATTTTCCCCTCATGAAGTAAAACAGGGATTTAAGCCTGGATAATCCGGTTGTTGGCATTAGCGTGTGCATTCAGATCCTTTTGTCAAAGAATATGGTTTTTGATAATAACAAGCCGGTGCTATTTTAATTGCAAATTCTTAAGATCACTTGGGTATTCTCAAAGAACGATGTTATTTTTGATTTTGAAATAATATCTCATTTACGTTTAATTTTGATATGGAATTGAATCGTCTTACTGCTGTTTCGCCAGTTGATGGTCGTTACGGGGCACAAACGGAGCCATTGGCGCCATATTTCTCAGAATATGGGTTAATTTGCTACCGTGTACGCGTAGAAATCGAATACTTTATTGCTTTATGTGAATATCCATTGCCTCAGCTGGAAGGTGTTGATGCGGGATTGTATGAGTCGCTTCGTGATATTTATCGCAACTTCACTGAAGAGGATGCGCAAAGCATTAAGAATATCGAGAAAACGACTAACCACGATGTTAAGGCGGTTGAATACTTTATCAAAGAGAAATTCGACGCTTTGGGCTTGTCCGATCACAAAGAGTTTATCCACTTTGGATTGACTTCTCAGGATGTGAATAACACCTCTGTGCCTTTGTCTTTAAAAGAGGCAATGGAAGAGCAGGTGTTGCCACTGTTCGAGGAAGTTTGCGCTTTAATGGAAAATAAGTCCAAGGAGTGGGGGAATGTTTCTATGTTGGCAAAAACCCATGGTCAGCCGGCTTCTCCAACGCGTTTGGGTAAAGAAATTGAAGTGTTTACCGAGCGTTTGGCCATTCAGAAAGGTCAGTTGCTGCAGGTTCCTTTCGCTGCTAAATTTGGTGGCGCTACGGGTAACTTCAATGCACACAATGTAGCCTACCCGGCTATCCACTGGAAATCTTTCGGTGATCAGTTCGTAGCAGAGTATTTGGGCTTGGTTCGTTCTCACCCTACCACTCAGATTGAGCATTACGATAACCTGGCAGCATATTTTGATGCACTGAAGCGTATCAATACCATTTTGATTGACTTCTCCCGTGATGTTTGGCAGTACGTTTCAATGAATTACTTCAAGCAGAAAATTAAGGAAGGGGAAGTAGGGTCTTCGGCGATGCCACATAAAGTAAACCCGATTGATTTCGAAAATGCTGAAGGTAATTTGGGTATCGCCAGTGCGATTTTTGAACACCTTTCCGCTAAATTGCCCATCTCCCGTTTGCAACGCGATTTGACGGATTCTACCGTATTGAGAAATATTGGGGTTCCTTTAGGCCATTTGGTAATTGCATTGAATTCCCTGAAAAAAGGACTCAATAAACTGGAATTGAATGAGGCTGCTATTCGTCAGGATTTGGAAGATAACTGGGCGGTAGTTGCTGAGGCGATTCAAACGATTTTACGTCGAGAGGCTTATCCGAATCCATATGAGGCGCTGAAAGCTTTGACGCGTACCAATGAGAAAATCACCGGGGAGTCTATTGCTGCCTTCATTGAAGGCCTGGATGTTTCGGAAGAAATTAAGGCAGAGTTGCGCGTAATTACGCCATGGAATTATACTGGAATCTAATTATTAGATTTTTTGCATTAAAAAGGCCTTGAGGTGATGCTCAAGGCCTTTTTCATATCAAATGCCTGCTTTCTCCTGATTTGTCTGCTTCCTCGGGAAAATTCGGAATAGGAAAAATTCTTTCATTTTTCCATCAGGCAACTAAACAAGGATTTAACCCGAATTATTCACCGCTTATTTTATTTATTAATCATAAGTATTTTATTTTTAGTCTATTACAATCAACTTCTTTGATTTATAATAGCCCAAATTTGGGCAAGCTTGCTTTCTCCTCATTCATCTGTTTCGTTAGAAAAACTCGAAATAGGAAACTATTCCTTCATTTTTTCCGCCTTACAGCTCAACGAGGATTTAAGCATGAATTATCCGGCTTAAGCATGCATAACCCAGTCTATTTTAAAAGGAAGGACAAATCATCCTGATGATTTACTTCCTCTGCTTTTTCTGCATTGAAGAATACTTTTCCGCTGTATTCACCAAGGTAGGTCGCCTTACCATCGCGAACTTCCACCATGGTGCCTTCCGGTAAGCCCAAAACTTCAATATCTGTATTTTTGGTCAGGAACTCCTGTAAACGTTGGGCGCGGCTTTCACCTCCGTGATTTGGAATGCGCTCCTCTGTATAATGCGGGTTAATTTGAAAGTGGATCAGGTTCAGGGCTTTGAATGAAATTGGCATTGTAATCGGCATATCATTCGTTGTTTTAATGGTCGGGCAAGCCATATTCGATCCGGCGCTCCATCCGATATAAGGTGTTCCGTTAATCACCTTTTTACGGATGATTTCAACAATGCGCTTATCGTATAATTTAGAAAGTAATTCAAAAGTATTTCCACCGCCAACAATAATGGCTTTGGCGCCCTCCACTGCATTAATGGGGTTGGAGAAGCTGTGAATGCCCGTAACCTCAATGCCAAATGGATTCAGCGCTGCCGCTACATTCGCCGTGTAGTCCTCATAACTAACCGTAACACCAGCATAAGGAATGAAAAGTACTTCCTTAACGTCCCCTAAAAACTGGGCGATATTTTCTTTACAATACCCTAGATATGCCTCTCCGGGCATGGTAGAGTTGCTGATCAGTAAAAGTTGTAGATTATTCATTTAGATTTTATTTCCATACGTTCACCGCAAATATGCAAAAGCCGGAGAATTATCAGCTATGATCTACATTAGTTTTCAAAAAGATCATCTGTGCTTAATCCCGTATTTTTATTGGAAATTTGGTGAAAGATATGGGGGAGGCCCTTTATGGTTGAAAAATGGACAAAAAAACGCCCGGATTACCAGTCCGGGCCGAAATAATAATATATCAACGTTAATTTTTAGATTGTGCTCATCTTAAAAGGGGGAAAATGACCTTTACACTCAAATGCCATTTTCCATTACCCCATCAATCACAAGGTTATTTTAGCAAATTCTATACCAAATCAGCCATTTGTTATTAATTTTTTAATGATAAAGGTGGAGGTATTTCCGCACACGACTTCATCCGAATTTTGTCTGCCTAAACCGGATTATTTCCGCTTTAATCTTTGTTGAACTACATGCGCTAAAAATGAAGAAATAATTCCTTTTATCGATTTTTTTCAAAGTAGCAGATGAGTGAGGAGGAAGCAAGCTTTGCCCAATTATGGGTATTTGAAATTCGGAAATAACAGGATTAATATGTTGGAAATAAAGTATTTAGTTGGGTTTGTTGAATCTGGCGGGGAATAATTTAGGCTTATTTTTAAGCGGAAATTTGGAGTGTGATAAGAGCTTGTTTAAAAGCACACTATCTGGCTGAAATTTCGAATTATTGCATGCGATTTTGGATAATTTCCCAACAAAAGTGATGCTGCCCTTAAAATAATCGGGTATTGTTTCTGCACTAATCAAATTTTCGCATTTAAATACACTCTAAATTTTTACCAGATGATAAGTCGATCAGCCTGCTTTTTGAAAAGTTGAAATTCATGCTTAGGAGCGGAAAATCGGGCTAATATTTTGCGGCAGATCCAATCTGAAATTAAGGGTAATGATCGTGAGTGGTACCTGAAAGAGGTTGAGAATTGTGCTAATTTCACGACCAACAAAAAAAGCCTGTAAACAGGCTTTTAGGGAGTTATTGGTGCGCACGAGAGGATTCGAACCTCCACGACCGTTAGGTCACCACCCCCTCAAGATGGCGTGTCTACCGATTTCACCACGTGCGCGCTTATTGAAAGCGAAGCAAATGTAAGGCGTTTTCTTTGAATTGTCTATGAATTTAGAGAGAAAAAAATAGTGCTAGGGGTAGGCGTTTGATAATGAGGGGCTTTGTGTGGAAAAATTAATTTTCACTCTAAATCTTACCTTTCGGGATAGCGTAAGATTGGGATAAATAGGTTTATTTATCTTGTAAGGTTCTGAGGATGAAAGTCCTAGCTATTTGGTGATCGTGCAATAAAAATGACGTATGTTATATAAAAACCTCTATTTGCCCATATATGCATATTCATCATTCTAAACTCAAGCGCCTTAACGTAGTATTTGCCTATTTTTTGTTGGTGTTGCTTACCAGCACTTTATTGGTATTATTTCTTTTTGACCGGAAGTTAGACCAGCAAGGCGCCATTACACATTTGGTGGATCAGCAAATAAAACGTATTCAGGCCATTTCAATCAGTCCGGATGTTTGGCGGTGGAAAGGGATTCATGATGGCCATTTGGAAATTAAAAGTAAATGTTCGGATTTGACTTATGGCGCTCAATGGGAAACTATGCTGTCTAAAGCCAACATGAGTTTTAATTATCTGCAAAAAGAGCGAGAGGCGCACCTCTCCTTTTTACAACATCCCATCGTTAAGAAGGACTTGATTCAATATGAACGGCAGCTGGAAGCGATGTACGAATTATTGATATTAAAATTCAGAAGGCAAAACTCGCAGTTGATTGACCTGGCTATGGGGCTGGTATTTGCCATTTCATTATTAGTGTTTTTGGGAATAATATTAATTACGCGACCTCTATTTCGTCATTTGAATACTAAAAACAAAGCGCTGGAGAATGCTTATAAGACTACCCGAGAAAAGGAGGTGGAGTTACGAGATGCCATGATGGAGCTTTCAAACACGCAGGAGCACCTTGTGATTCACGAGAACCGTTACCGCACGATTACTGAAAAAATGAGCAATGTAATTTTGCTACTAAATGAGGATGCCAAGATCATTTATGTCTCTCCTTCTTGCCTTGAACAATTAGGATATGAGGTGGCGGACTTATTGCAGGCCGGTTTTTCAACATTAATAACAAGGGATAATCATCAGGATATTGAGCAACATCTGGAAGGAATTTCCGAAGAGGAGATCATTGAAGTGCCAGTGCAATGGATACGATATGATGAGGTTGAGGTCTGGATGCAAATGAAAATTCAGCGGGTGCAAGGGATGGTGGATGCAAGTTTTTTGATAAGTGCTCAAAATATTGAATCGGAAATACGTGCAGAGAATCTGCTAAAAGGTACACAGGATATTGCTCGCCTGGGAGGCTTTGAGATCGATTTTATAAAACAATCGGTGGAGTGGACCAGCCAAATGAATCAAATTCATGAGTTAGGAGAAGGGTTTGAGATCTCATTTGACAAGCTACCTGCATTATATGGCTTAAACAACCAAAGTGCGCTGATGACATTTCTGGATTTGGATGAGAATACCGCTTGCTTTCAAAAGGAGTTTCAAATTCCTATAAAGGCAGGTGAGTTTAAATGGGTCAGGGCATTGGGACATGTGGAGTTTGAAAATCAGAGCATCACCAAATTGGTAGGGACGCTTCAGGATGTGGATGAGCAGGTGAAGGTGGCTAAAATGTTGGAAGATAAATCGCTGATGGTCGAGCAAATCATGAAAGCATCCCCTAATTTTTTAATGGTGGTGGAAGCTCGAAAACAGGAGGTTATTTATACCAAAGGCTCCGTGAATCGAGTTTTAAAATTAGAGGGAGAGGAAGCAGACTGGCGAAAGTACCTGCATGCGGAAGACCGGCGGAGCATGGAGGAAATGCTAGCCTCCTCCTCATTGGACTTGCAAACAACCGATAAGTTGGAAATGGATTTGCGATTAAAAAATGCGGAGCGCAAAAACCATTGGTTTCATTTGACAGTAAGCCCCTTCCGCCGAAATGAGAAAGAGGAAGTGACGGAGTTGTTATTCACCCTTTTTGATATTCAGTTGAAGAAAGAACGGGATGAAAAACTTAGAAGAAATGTCGTTTCGCTAAAAACTTTCGTAGGCGAAGCGCCGGCTGCTATTGCTATGCTAGATCAGGATTTGAAGTTTTTGGCGGTAAGTGAGCGCTTTCGGGAAGATTATCGCACCAAAGACCGGCAATTGGTAGGTCAATCCTACCATACCGTTTTTCCTGATTCTCCCGCTTATATGGAATTTTTATTGAAGCGCGGTTTGAAAGGTATTATTGAGGAAGAGGAGGAAATGCAGGTTTTTCGTTGTGACGGTAAAGAGGAATGGGCCAGATGGGAAATGCGCCCATGGTTTACCGATGATTATGAAATTGGGGGCATCATACTGTTTTCTCATTTTATTACAGAAGACCGAAAACTTCGGGGTGAATTAATTGAAGCCAAGGAAAGAGCAGAGGAGGCTTCCAGAACCAAAGCCCAGTTTCTTTCTACCATGTCTCATGAAATCAGGACTCCCATGAACGCCGTGGTAGGCCTTTCTCATCTATTAATTGAGGAGAATCCAAGACCCGAGCAATTGGAGTACCTGAGCAAATTGAAATTTTCTGCGGAAAGTCTACTTGGCTTGATTAATGATATCCTGGATTTCTCCAAAATTGAATCCGGAAAGCTGGAAATCGAAAGCATCACTTTTAATCTTTGGAAAGATGTAAAAGGCGTTTATGATATGCTTTTCTTCAAGGCACAGGAAAAGAAAATTTTATTAAAATATTTCATTGAAGAGGATGTGCCCAAAATGGTCATTGGTGACCCGGTTCGGATTCGCCAGATTTTGGTTAATCTGGTGAATAATGCCATTAAGTTTACGCCAGTCGGCATGGTAGAAATCAAAGTTTCAGCCACCTCGGTGGGCGATAATGCCTGCCAGATAAAGTTTCAGGTCATTGATACCGGTATTGGTATTCCGGAGGATAAGGTGGATGCTATTTTCCAAAGCTTTTCACAGGTAAGCGCAGAGACTACCCGGAAATTTGGAGGTACCGGCTTAGGCTTAACCATTACTAAAAAGTTGTGCGAGATGCAGGGCGGAAGTGTTTCGGTCTCCAGTGAACTGGAGGTAGGTTCAAAGTTTACGGTTCAATTACCTTATCGTCTCCCGGACTCTGTAGAGGAACGGGCAGAGGAAAAACAAGAAACAACGACCATGGGGGAAGATTTGGAGGGCGTACGTGTGCTTTTAGTAGAGGACAATACGATGAATCAATTTGTAGCGAAAAAGTTCTTATCGAAGTTTGGGGTGATCGTACAATTGGCGCAGAATGGAGTGGAAGCCGTAGAAATGGTCCAAAAAAATAAATTTGACATGGTATTGATGGATCTGGAAATGCCAATAATGGACGGTTTTGAAGCCACCAAAAAGATTAAATCCTTTAAGGAGGATTACTATCAAAAGCTACCCATTCTTGCGCTTACGGCTTCGGCCCTGTCGGAAGTTCAGAAAAGAGTATACGACTGGGGAATGGTAGATTTTATTACCAAGCCTTTTGACCCCAAAATATTCTACAATAAATTGCTAAAGCATTATCGTCCCAAAAAGAAGGATGGTTTGCCTGTCCTCAATGCTAAGAAATCTCCCTGACTTGTCCGTGTTTTTGCATAAATCTTTCTTTAAGAAGCGCATTTATTCGGCCAAACATCTCTATCTTTGCGGCTATCGCTATGAAAGAATACGAGATTTTAGAACTCCCCAATGGCATTCGGGTGGTTCATAAAGAAGTGAGTCACACCAAGGTGGTGCACTGCGGATTTATTTTGGATGTTGGAAGCAGGGATGAGAGTGCCGAGGAATTGGGAATTGCTCACTTTTGGGAGCATATGGCTTTTAAAGGCACGGCGAATCGTCGGGCCTTTCATATTTTAAACAGACTGGAAGCAGTAGGAGGAGAGCTGAATGCTTATACCACCAAGGAAAAGGTATGCTTTTATGCCTCGGTACTGGATGAGCATTTTCATAAGGCTTTTGATCTGCTGACGGATATCACTTTTCATTCTACTTTCCCGGAAAAGGAAATTTTGAAAGAACGGAATGTGATTCTGGAAGAAATGGCCATGTATCATGATACCACGGAAGATGCTATTCAGGATCATTTTGATGAGTTGGTCTTTCCCAATCATCCGCTGGGTTACAATATATTGGGGACTTCAGATTCCATCGCTCAATTTAAGCAGGAAGATTTCCTTAAGTTTGTTCAAAAAAATCTGACCTCCGGACATTTGGTATTTTCCAGTATCGGGAACATTCCGGCCAAGGTAGTTTTTGAGAAAGCCAAAAAATTCCTGGGAGACATCAAGCTTACAGGCACTCCTCAGCAACGAATAAAGCCGGATTATTATGAGCCGGTAAGGAAAATTGTGGAACGCAGAGATATTACCCAATCTCATTCGATAATCGGTTTGCCGGCGCCCCATTTTGAGCATCCCAAGCGATTACCCTTTTTCATGTTGGTGAATTTGCTTGGAGGACCAAGCCTGAATTCCCGACTGAATTTGTCTCTGAGAGAAAAATTTGGACTGGTATACTCTATAGAGGCTAATTTTACGCCTTATACGGATGCAGGACAGGTGAGCTTTTTCTTTGCAACGGATCCGGCCAGCCAGAGGAGAAGTGAAGCTTTGGTGATGAAGGAGATTCGACAGGTGAAGAAGAAAAAACTTGGGCCCATGCAATTGAGACAGGTAAAGGAACAATTAGTAGGGCAGCTGGCCATGGCGGAGGAAAATAATATGGGATTGATGCTGAGTATGGCAAAGGGCTTGCTTGATCAAAACAAAATTGAGTCATTGGATAATATCATCCGGGGTATTCGGGCCGTAACGGCTGAGCAATTGATGGATGCAGCCAATGAATTTTTAGTAGAAGAGCAATTTAGTTATTTGACTTACCAACCGGAGTTGGAAGCATAGAAAGAGTTAATATGGAATTTATAGATCCTGAATTACAGGCTTATTGTGATGCGCATACCGATAAAGAGCCTGAGGTTTTAACGGCTTTGGATCGTGATACGAATGTAAATGTATTAATGCCCCGCATGCTATCCGGACATTTTCAGGGAAGGTTTTTAAGCATTTTCACCCATATATTAAAGCCGAAGCGGATATTGGAAATTGGAACCTTTACGGGGTATTCCGGGATTGCCATGGCGGAAGGCTTGCCCGAAGACGGAGAGTTGGTGACAGTAGACATCAATGAAGAACTGACCGATATGGTGGAGGAATATGCGGAGCAGGCGGGAGTTTTGGATAAAATCAAAATCCTGAGTGGTCCGGCATTGGAGATTATTCCTGCCCTGGAGGGTACATTTGATTTGGTTTTTATCGATGCCGACAAGGGTAATTATGCCAACTATTATGAGTTGATCGTGGAGAAGCTTAATCCGGGAGGTGTGATTTTGGCCGATAATGTGCTTTGGAGTGGAAAGGTGCTGGAAAAAAACCGAAAGAAGCTTGATAAAGACACTGCTGCCGTACTAGACTTTAACCGAAAAGTACAGGAAGATCCCAGGGTGGAGAATATTTTACTTCCCTTAAGGGATGGCCTGATGATGGCACGAAAAAAATAAAGAAGAGCTACCTTGGGTAGCTTTTTTTTGTATCAAATGCTACCTAAATCCTCTTTTTGCTGCAGGGGCAGGAAAAATGAAAGAATCGTTCCCGGTTGCGAGTTTTTCCCAAAGAGGCAGATGAATGAGGTCAAAGCAAACATCCCCAATTTGGGCTATTAATCATCAAAGAAGATTGCCTGCAATTGGTTGATGTTTAGTGAGATTAGTGGTTTTGGCGGTGAATAATCCGGCTTAATACTTGAATGATCATTAAACGTGAAGGCGGGAAAATAAGGGAAATTGACCTGTTCCGAGTTTTTCTTGCGAAGTAAAGAAATAAGGAAAATTAGATCACCCTCATAGGGGCGATGATCAAAACAGGAAAGTCATGTGCAATCTACCGAAGGTTACTTGTCTGTGAGTGGTTGTAATGTACTTCCTTGCGCATAATTTGGGGTAAGCCGGATTCTATTAGGATCGTTCAGTTTTTGTAAAAAATGGGTTAATTGGCAGTTGATCAGGGGGCAAGGTGAGTCGGGAGAAAGCTTTGTTTAGAGGTGGATAAAGCGCAAACTGCTATGGGAATTTTGACGGGCTTTAGTCCTAATCCTTGATTCATCCTTGATTCTAGGGCATTGTCATGTGGATGATGTGAAGTGATCCATGCCCTCTACTCATCATTGGAATTTGCCGCTGATGATAGGGTTTGGAATACGCACTTTATTTTTGTGGCAAATATTATTCAGACGAAATTCAATCCCGGAAAACGATTTTTTTGGTATTATTGTGAGCTTGCTTAGCAAGAATGATCTAATAGAATTTTTTAACCCAATATTCATGATTAAAAAATTTGTGGGAGGCCTTTCCCTTATCCTTTCCCTTTTTATTGGAATGCAGTCCGTAATGGCGCAGAAGATAAAGGTTTCTGAAACCATGTACTTTGCTGGTGTAAAGCTTCAATTATCCAAATCCCTGCAGGCAGAACTGAAGAAAGAGGCCGAACAGTTACATAGAGGCGGCGTTTATTTCGATCAGAAATTACAAAGAATTTATGCCTATATGCCCGTTATTGAAGAGGTCATGAAAGAGGAGGGTTTGCCGGAAGACTTTAAATATTTGCCCATACAGGAAAGCTCTTTAATTGGAGATGCGGTATCTTCTTCAAACGCGGTAGGTTTTTGGCAGTTTAAAAAGCCAACAGCACTGGAAGTCGGCATGCGTGTGGATGGCAGTGTAGATGAGCGGATGAGTATTACGGGGGCAACCAAGGGAGCCGCGAACTATTTGAAGAAGCACAATCGCTATTTGGATAATTGGGTGCATACCTTGTTATCGTATTATGCTGGTTTGGGAGGTGTTAAGCGGCATATCAACAATAAATACAAAGGCGCCAAAAGTATGAAGGTGGATACCAAATTGCACTGGTATGTGAAAAAGACTTTAGCGCATAAAATTGCTTTTGAATCTTATTTGGAAAATATACCACCGCAAAAGTATTATCTGAAAACCTATAACCGGGGATCCGGCAAGACTATGCGTCAGGTAGCATATGAGCTGAAAATTGATGAAGACATCCTGAAAGATTATAACCTGTGGTTGAAAAAAGGAAGAGTGCCCACCGGGAAGACTTATACTTTTGTGTATCCTATAGAGGGACCAAGCAGAGCGCTGGACCGATTAAGTCCGGCCTACGCCCATAATGATGGGAATGTACCAGCGGAGATTAAAGATTATCCGGCTTGGAGACGAGTGGGAGATCGGGTGAAAAAGATCAATGGCATCCGGGGGATTGTAGCGCAAAGAGGCGAAGATATCTCTGATTTGGCCAACATTGGAAAGGTTTCTGAAATCAAGTTTATCAAATACAATGATATCCCAGCGCACAGACTGGTGCATGAAGGGGAAATTTTCTATTTCAAAAGAAAGAAAAGAAAAGCACCTAAAGGAGTGGACTTTCATATTGCGCAGTATGGGGAAACCATGTGGGATGTGGCGCAGCATTATGGTATTAAACTGAAATCGTTGTTAAAAAAGAACCGCATGCATGAATTCGATCCATTAAAGCCGGGTCGTAAATTGTTCCTGCGCGATACGCGAGCGTCCAGACAAGCTATCGAGTATGTAGAAGTAGAGGAACCCCAAAAACAATCGCCTCAGGCCAAGCAGGAATGGAAGCCCCTGCCAGCGGCTGAAGAAAAAAGTGCCGGCAGGGAAGCCGAAAAGGAATACAATCCTCCCAAAACGGAAGAGGTAGTGGTGGAGCAAGTGCCGGAGGAAAAGCCCCAGTCATCCCCAAAAAAGGTAAGCCGCTCGGAACCTGAACCATCAGCTAGCACCTCGGCCTATCATATTGTAGTCAAGGGAGAAACCTATTATGGAATTTCAAGAAAATACCAGCTTTCAGTGGAGGACCTGTTAGCATTAAATGGTTTAGCGGAAAACGCACCCTTATCCATTGGCCAACAGTTAAAGGTCAAAAATGGAGGTGTTACTGCAAAACCAAAATTAATAAGCAGTGATAAAATACATAAAGTACAAAAAGGGGAGACGATGTATAAGATTTCCAAGCAGTATGGGGTGTCTGTAGAAGACATCCTGAAATGGAATAATAAAAAAGACGCGTCTTTAAGTATAGGAGAAGAGTTGAAAATCCTTAATTCTCTGGCTCAGTAGTGTATTGAATATAGTTAAATTTGTGCAAATCCAATGCAAATCCTTATATTGGGAGCTTCTTGGGATATTGACCGCCCAAAAGGTTGGAGCAAAAATAAGGACCTCATTTAATAAATGGTAATGATATGCCTTCGGAAAAAATAGAATTGGTGATGTTGGTGGATGATAATGACACCGATAATTTTATAAGTAAGAGAATAATTGAAATAGCAGGCTTTGCCGAGAATATTGTAGTTCAGAATTCGGGGAAAGGGGCTTTAGATTACCTGAAAAATAATGCAGATAATCCGGAGGCTTTGCCTAATTTGATTTTTTTGGATATTAATATGCCCATTGTGGATGGCTTTGTTTTCCTCTTTGAGTTTGAAAAATTCCCCTCTTCAGTGAAAGACAAATGCCGGGTGGTGATTCTTTCCAGCTCGGATAACGAAAGAGATATTGATCAAATTATGAGCAATGATCATGTTTTGACTTTTATTACGAAGCCTTTGACAGATGTCTCATTAAATAAGGTGAAAGAATTTGTTTGATTTTCCTTAAAAGCTTGGCATAGGCCAAGCTTTTTTGGTTTTTTTGCAAATCAATCAAATTTTTACATTTCAGCCGCATGAAAAGACTGCTTTGGCTCTTCATCTTTTTTTTTCCAATGGCAGTGTTCGCTCAGCAAGAGGACGAACAGGATCAGGAAGACATTGAACAAATAGAAATCCTCAATTTTGGAAAGAAGTATAAAGCCAGGATGGATTCCCTGGAACGGGTGACTGAGGAATTACGCTACGACTCTCTTTATTATCTTTTGGAACCCGAGTATGTTGTCATCGCCCCCACGGCGCTGATGGATACCTTGAAGTTGTCCAACATCGATACGCTCAAGTTTTTCTTTCCTCCAAAAGTTTTACTGGTAGATGTGAATCATTACAATGATTCCATTTCGGTATATCAGGCTTCCACTGATACGATGGAGCTCAGAATGAATCCCAAATTTATGCTAGTGCCGGAAGGCTATGAAGTGGAACCGGATGAGAAACCTAAGTACTGGACGCACGGCGGGTATTTAAGAGTGCATATGGCGCAGGTATCTTTAACCAACTGGAACCCCGGGGGGAAAGCTCTCTGAATGCAACTACTGAGTTTAAAGTCTGGGCCAGTAAAAAGAAAGGGCATGTCGAGCTGGAAAACAGAATGGAATTACAATATGGGGTGATTCGGTCTGGTCAGAAGTTAGAGAAAAACAATGATCAGATCTGGTTAGTCTCCCGGCAGTCCCGGCAGATTACCAACTCCTGGCAGCTTTCCGCGCTGGAGGATTTTCGTACCCAGTTTCAGCCGGGTTTTACCATCAATGATGATAACAGTAAGAATTACATTTCCAATTTTATGGCGCCGGCCAATTTGGAACTTTCGCTCGGTTTCTCCTATAACCGCATCAAGAATTTGAACGTTTTGGTATCCCCGATTAAAGGTAAAGTAACCTTTCTGCTGGATGATCAACTTTCACAAGATGGAGCACATGGTGTGGAAGCCGGGAAAAAGTTTAGATCCCAGCTCGGTTCGGGTATTTTCCTCGATTTAAAGGAAACCGAAATATTACCCAATATCTTTTATACTTCCTCCGTCAACCTTTTTGCAGGTTTTCAGGCTTTTTCGCAAGTAGCAGTGGATTGGCGAAATGACATTCGTTTTCGAGTGAATCGTTATATGTCAACTAACTTTAGTTCCAGACTTGTATATGATCACGATGTGGCGGTAAGCCGGGACGATGGAACCTCCGGGCCTGCAATGCAGATGCGTAATGAGATCAGTTTGGTATTCATATTGGATTACTCCAAATAATAAAAAGGGAAAGCAGTATTGGTTGCTTTCCCTTTTTATTGATTAGCCAGCTTTTATTTGTCCACCGTTAAATTCCAAATCCACCAGCTCGAAAGATTCTTCCATCTGGGCATAGGTGAGGAGTTGTTGCTTTTGTGAATTGAATTTTCGTTTTTCCATATCGGTAGAAAAGCCGGCAAAAAGGGTTTGCCAACCCATTTGGAAGGCTCTGTTCAGTACTTCGTAAAGCACTTGCCCATAAGGATTTAAAGAATAAAAGGAGTGGTCAAGCCCGATGAGCTTAATTTCTATATGGCTATTACCAGCATAGATCCAAACCACAGCAATGAGTTGGTCACTTACCCGATGCCTGATTCTCAATATTTGCCAGTGCGGATCTCTCTCCATTTCTTCAAACCAGGCCTTTGGCAAGGGAGCGGTATTTATCGCCCTTCCCTTTTTTTGTACATTCAGGTACAGTTGGTAATCCTGAAGGTTATTCGCCTGGCCATTCCATTCAAACAGGAGTTCTTCCCGATGTCGAAGTACTTTCTGGCGAATATTTTTTCTTTTCTTGAGACTCATCGCCTGCAGGTACGCTATTATGGAGGAAAAGGGTTTAAGGTCATAATAATGATAGGCCGGCAATGGTGCCGCCACCCATCCTTTCTGGACAATTTTTTGATGCAGCGCACTTTTTTGACTTTCCTGAGGAAAGCAAAGCATGAAGCCATGTTTGGTGTTGTATTGTGCTTTGAGATCTTCATAGAACTGGTTGATTAAATCAAAGCTTTTGGCTTTTAATGTATCCTCCAGTGCTGCCTGCCACTTAAGATGTTCTCCTTCCGTAATGAGGGTTCCTGCCATTAATACCCGCTCACAAAGGTAATTTGGTCCATAAATCTTCCTCATGGTTTCGGCATACTCACTCACTTCTGCCCCAGAAAAAATATCCAGCTTTATTTTTAGTTCTGTGAAAAGTCCCGCGGCAATTAATTGCTGGTCATGGAAAACACCAAAATAGTGGAAGTTCCATCGTTCCTCTTTTGGCAGCTGGGTGAAAACCTTTTCCAAAGAACTAAGTCCTTCATAACTTAATTGCCCAGCATCCTGAAACAGGCTGCGCCAGTGTTTTTCCATCTCCTGAACAGAACGATAGCGCTTAAGTTTTAAAGCATGTTGTAGCTTTGGAATAATGGATACTTTTTGCTTTTTTTTGAGCTTGAAAGGACGGAAAATTTGTTGCTCATTAATTTCTAGTTGGCTAATGCCTTCCCAGTAAGCGGCTTCCATTTTATTCAGTAAGGCAAGGATGTCTGCTTTTTGGTGTAATGCTGTCACGGTGAATCGAACTCCGGATTTACGGATAGAGGTTGCCGGAAAAGTGCCTAAATTGGTCCAGTAGCCATCGGCCTTGAGCGAGGCAATCATCTCATGTGCCAGCTCCGGATAAGAGGTTCCCCAAAAGAAGATAGGTGTGTCATTTTTTCTCACTAATGGGTAGTCTCTTTCCTCAAACCAATCATTTACGGTTTGAATGTTCTCCATTAATTTGGCCTGTAATGGCAAAAATTCCTCTGAAAGCATGATATTCGCAGAGGCAATAGCCGCCCCTAAAGTGGCAGGCTGTAGTGGGCCGGAGGTAACCATGGGGCCCCCTACGGTACGGATCAGGCTCATCATTGCTGCATTTTCGCTACAAATCACCGCTCCTCCGGTAGCATAGGCCTTAGCTAGTGAAGTCGTGATGACCAGCCGTGGGTGGTTGCGTAAAGCATTATGTATATACCCTCTTCCATTTTTACCATACCAGCCCATGCCGTGGGCATCATCCAGATATAAATATAAGTTATCATATTTGTCCAGTAAGCGCTGGAGTTCTTCCAGGGGTGCGGCATCGCCATACATGGAATAAACCCCATCCGCCATATACCAAACCTTTCTGCCGGTATTGCGGTAATGCAATATTTTGTTTTCCAGCAGGTCCATGCGGTTATGGGGCAGTAATTCCGCCTGAACTCCCCTGGCCCGACAAAGGTCTACCGCGGCAGAGATAGAGCGGTGTGCCTGATGGTCAAGCAGAATGATGTCCTCATTGTCTACTAAAGTAGGGATAGCGGAAGCATGCGCCAAAGTAGTGGTGGGGGCAATGACTACCGGACATTCAAAAATCTGCACAAAAAGGGCTTCTAGTTCTTTGTAAAGGCTAATGCTGGCGTAGGCACGGGAAGAAGAAAACTGAGTTCCGAATTGGTCAATGGCGTCTTTGGCGTATTGGCGTAACTTGGGGTGAAACTCCAATCCTAAATAGGAACAAGAGCCAAAGTTAATAAGTTTGTCAGCGCCTATCTGGACTTGCATGTCTTCAGATGAAGTGGCTTGAATTTCCTGGTGTAAAATGGATTTGCTTACCGCAAATTGAAGGTTGTCGTAAACGGTTTTCAGTTTCTGAGAGTGCTTCATATAGAGGAATAGTAAAGTGTATTTTGCCTGAAAAGCCTGTTCCCGATTCCTGCTATGGGGAACGAAAAAGTAGGGCAAATAATTTCTAAAAATGGGAGAGGCATAAAGTATAATCACTCAGCCACCCCATGTGCTTTATGATACTGATTTTGAGGAGTTGAGTTAGGGGTAGGCCAATGGCGACTTGTACAGGAAAATACAGGGATCGTTTTGCGTAAATTAAAAAAAAATGCGGTGAAAGTAATTTGAAGTAAATTTTAATTTGTTCGTCAAATCTTACATCCCTTGATCACGCTTTATCCTGATGAATTACGTATTTTGGAGGATTATTTTTTTTTATTGATGTAATAAAATGGAAGATTTGGTGCCGGAAAAAGCGGGAAATATGCTTTTTTTTCACTGAGGAATGGGTTCCTGATTATTTTTTCGAAGAGGTAGACTGAGAGATGACTTCTTTAAGCTTAGTAATATCAAAGGGTTTTACCAATGCATCTGTAAATCCTTTGTCTTTCATATTCTCCAAATTAGAGGGAAGGGTGGCGCTTAGTGCAATGATAGGGCGTTTGTATCCCTGATCCCGAAGTACTTGGGTGGCTTCATAGCCATCCATTACCGGCATTTGTAGATCCATCAGGATGAGGTCAATATCTGGTTTTTCTTTTATTTTATTTACTGCATCCTGCCCATGAGAGGCTGTAAATACTTTGCAGCCAGCTCGACTCAATAATTTTTTGAGCACCATCAGATTAATGGGGTTATCATCAACGCCGAGAATATTGAGATTCTCGATTTGTACTTCCTCGATCGTCTCCGGAGTGGAGGAGTGTTCCGGGCTTTCATCGAACTCAAGCTCAAAAAAGAAAGTAGTCCCTTTGCCTACTTCCGATTCAAATAATAAATCTCCACCCATGGCATGCAGAATTTTCTGAGAAATGGATAGCCCTAGTCCTGTGCCGCCAAATTCTTTGTAAACATTTTCGGTTTCCTGCTCAAATGGGCGAAAAATAATGTCTTTTTTCTCCGGCGCGATTCCCTTCCCACTGTCCTCAATGGCAAATCGAACCCGGACTTTTGCATCAGTCTGCTTGATTTTTTGGATGGAAAGTTTCACAAAACCTTCATTGGTGAATTTTATGGCATTATTGATCAGGTTATTGATACACTGACTCAGGCGGGGGCCATCGAATAACAATAGCTTCGGAATGCTTTCGTCAATCTCTAATTGGGTCGTTAAGCCCTTTTTATCCGCACTGATCTGGTGGATGTTAAGGATCTCCTTTCCCAAAATAGAGAGCTCAAAGGGCTGTGGGTTGATTGGGATGTCCCGGTCATCAAATTTGGCGAGATCCAATACGTCATTTACCAAATGAAGTAATACCGTGGCGGAATAAGCCAGGGAATTAATCGTACTCTTCTCATTCTGACAACCTTTTTCCTTTAGCACACTGACTAAGCCCACAATGCCATTAAGGGGTGTTCTGAGTTCATGGCTAAGGGTGTTGAAAAATTTGGATTGTTTCAGCGCATGTTCCTGAATTTTTTCCATGGAGGCCTCCAACTCCTGGTTGGTTTCATACAGCTCCATGCTTAGTTTTCGGGCTTCCTTGGTGGCGGTTTCTTCTTTTTCTAGTGTGGAGCGATAATTTTTCTGTAGATTTTTTAAACCGAGGAAGCTCATTAATACTGCACAAACGCCATAGCCGATTCTCTGCCATTGTTTTTCAACCGGACTAAGAGGAGTTTGGTACTCTATTGGAATGGTGAAGAGGTTAACCACAAAAAAGCAGATTAAAACCGCAATGAGAATAAAGAGCTGTGCTTTACTTTCCTCTCTTTTAAAAACTAAGAATACCACTGCGATAGCAGCTATAAAGAGGTATTCCACCCCGACATTTCCACCGTATATTAATTCCAGGGCAATATTAGTGATCATCGCAACACTTATCAGGCCTGTTTTGATTTCGGTAATTCTTTGCGCCTTCATCAGGAAATATACTGGAATCAAAAGAAAGGTGGAGCCCATTAATACGGCGCCAATCAAGTAGTTTCCGGTAGAAAAAAGGATGGCGCCTAATATCAATTGAAGAGAATAACCAAAGACAATGAAGGTGATTACTAGCCGAATTTCATGAAGTGTTTCGGTACTGAGGCCCTTTACATCCGGGAAAAAGTGATGTTGAATTTTGCTGATAAAATTCTTTAGCATAAGTAAGGTTTTGAATGCCTAAAATACCATTAATCTTGGCGGTTGGTAAAAAAGGTAATTCGGTGAAATGTAATGTCGCTGCCTTTAAAATTTGGGTTTTTCAGGCATTTAAAATTGTTCGAACTTACATTATGCCGATAATATACTTAAGACGGGATATAGGTAATTAGGTACATCAGGGAAAAAGGAGGGTGGTGTAATAGGAGATGACCGATGTGCATAAATGGTGCAAGAGATGGGCGAAAAAAGGGCTAAAAAGGTATTTTCAGGCTACTTGTGAGTAGGAGTTTGAAGCTAAGCGTTAAAAGTGCTGTGTAAGAAAAAAACAGAACTAATGTTTTTTAGCGGCATTTAATGTCCGGCTGTTTGAGGCTTGATTTTCATTTCTTTTTTGATCTGCCGGCTGAAGATGCTTAATCTTAGCGATTCTGGGCAGAGTAAGAAGAACAATCGGTGAATTTTATTCCAAAGTCCGGGTAGGATGACCTTATCCCGGCGAAGCATTTTGGAGATACACTTTTCTGCTACTTCTGCGGGATCCATAAAAGCAGAGCGGACTAAAATGTTATGACTCGCCATTCGTTGAGCATTTTCCGGGCAGGTGGCCATTCCTCCGGGGTGAGCCACACTAACACTGATATTGAAATCTTTTAGCTCTTCCTGTAAGCCTCTGGAAAAGGAGTAAACGAAAGCCTTGGAAGCGGGATAGACCGTTTTGAATGGCATAGCGCCAAAGGCGGCCATACTGGAAATATTGAGAATGTATGCCTTAGGAGATTTTTTTAATAAAGGTAATAAGCGGTGGGTCATCAGCACCAGCGCCTGAACATTCAATCGAAGAATGTTAACCAGATAGCTCTCCGAAGATTGCTCAAAAGGCCGCGTTCCTCCAATGCCGGCATTGTTGATTAGGGTGTCAATGGCATAATGCTCTTCAATTTTGCTGCAAAGGTTTTCAATACCATTTTCTGAAGAAAGATCCACCTCCAGCGCGACGGTCTGTATGCCGTAATCAGTAGAAAGCTCATTGGCGAGCTCCTGAAGGCCTTCCATGGGCAAAGAGATCAGGATTAGGTTTTTGGATCTTCTGGCGCAGGCAATGGCTAATTCTTTTCCAAGACCTTTACTTGCGCCGGTAATGACGGTGTACAATGGTGCTTTTTCCTGCATGAGCATTTGTTCGAAATAATGAGCGGTTCAGGCATTTATTCAGATGGGATACTTCCCAGTGCCTGTGTTGAAAATGATAAAAAGTAGTCGTTCAAGTCATTGAAAAAGAGTTGAGTCCATTGAAGGTATATAATAATAAACAAAAAAAGGCTGCCTTGTGTAAGACAGCCTTAAAAATATTTTAAAAGGGTAAATTTATTTTACCTCAATTTCTTCGCGAATGAAAGTTTCTGTACGATCAGGACCTACCGATACAATATTAATTTTTACACCTGTAAAATCCTCAATGTATTTCACGTAATCTTTCAATTCCTGAGGAAGCGCTTCGTAATTATCACGTCCTACCAAGGTCTGATTCCAGCCCTTAAGGGTTTCATAAACCGGTTCGAACTCTTCATTGTCAATATCGAAAGGCATCTCGTCGGTCAGGGTACCATCTGCTAATTTATAGGCAGTACATACTTTGATTTCTTCAAATCCGTCCAAAACGTCGGCTTTCATCATGAACATCTCCGTAACGCCATTGATCATGGCTGCATATTTCAGTGCAGGCAGATCTAACCAGCCACAACGACGTTCACGACCAGTAGTGGCCCCGAATTCGTTTCCTACATTCTGAAGTTCTTTGCCTGTTTCATCAAAAAGCTCTGTAGGGAAAGGTCCTGAACCTACTCGCGTACAGTAAGCCTTAAAGATTCCATATACACGACCAATTTTATTTGGTGCAACACCCATACCCGAACATGCGCCCGCAGAAGTAGTGTTGGAGCTGGTTACATAGGGATAAGAACCGAAGTCAATATCCAACAAGGAGCCCTGAGCACCTTCGGCCAATACGGAATGTCCTTCGTTCAGGCGGCCATTAATGAAATAGGCACCATCTACAAAACAGAATCCTTTGATGAATTCAACCGCTTCGAAGAATTTAGCATTAACTTCCGTCAGGTCATATTCGAAATTATAGGAATCCAAAATACGACAGTGCTGTGCCACTAAAGCATCATAGCGATCACGGAAATTAGGGGCTAAAATATCACCTACACGCAAACCTAAACGTGCAATTTTGTCCTGATAAGTAGGACCGATTCCTTTTAATGTAGAACCGATTTTTTTATCACCTTTGGATTGCTCATAAGCAGCATCCAATAAGCGGTGAGTAGGTAAGATTAATTGAGTCTTTTTGGACAATACCAATCGCTCCTTTACATCAAAGTCAAAGGAAGCCATCTTCTCAATTTCATCTTTAAAGATTACAATGTCCAAGACTACGCCATTCCCAACAATGTTCAGAATGTTCTCACGGAAAATTCCCGAAGGAATTTGGTGCAAAACGTGCTTGATGCCGTCAAACTCAAGGGTGTGGCCCGCATTTGGTCCGCCCTGAAAACGAGCAACTGTATCGTACTTAGGGGCAAGGTAATCTACGATCTTACCTTTTCCCTCATCTCCCCATTGTAATCCTAAAAGGATATCTACCTTCATTTTTATTTATTTTTCAGTTCAACTATCGCCTCTTCTTCCGTGTCCACTATGGTGAAAATGGAATTCAGTTTGGTGATAATCAGCAATTTTTTTACACTTTCGGAAGGTTTAATCAATACCATCTCGCCTCCGGCATTGCGGAACTTGGTCAGGCCAGTAATTAGTACCCCGATACCACTAGAGTTCATATAGCGCAAAGCGGAGATGTCCATGGCTGCTAAAATCAGGCCGCTGGAAATGTGGTCATTGATATGTTCAATTAAATCCAAGCCCGCCTCCTGACCGATCAGGTCACCTTCTACCTGTAGGGATAAAATCCCGTCATGTACTTTTGAGCTAAACTTCATAATGGTTGTCGTTACGCTTTCCGAAGAAAACAGGTTATCAATTGGACAAAAAAAGGAGGGCATCACCTGCCCCCTCGCAAATATAATCACCTTCGGTCAGATGCGAAAGTTTATCCGGAGATAATATCCTCTGGACTAGGCTGAATTATGCACGCTTAATTTTTCGCTTGGCTGCATAGTGGGGAAAAAGAAGGAATAGCGCCCTATTTCGAGTTTTTACGAGGAAGCAGATGAATGAGGAGAAAGCACGCTTATCCCATTTTGGGTTATTAAAAATCAAAAAAATACACCCAATCGATTGATGGTTAGTGGTTTAATGTGATTTTCTGAATTAGCGGTGAATAATTTTGGCTATTTCGATTTTTTAAAAGGAAGCAAAGGAAGATCGCAGGCTCAGCCATTTTTGTCTATTCAAAAAATATAGGGAGCATACTGTAAAATTTCCCGCATGATGTGTGGATCATATCAATCGGGGCCACAGTCGGGTTAAGGAGTAGAAGTAAAATAAGAATAAGCCAGATAGGATGACAGTATGAGCAAGAGCATCAAGGTACCGATTACCTCCCGTCTAAAAGGAAACTTGTATTTGTTTTTATGCCATATATTCAGCCCGGCTCCAATTACTTCAAGAAGCAGCCAGGGAATCCAGTATTTCAGGGAAAGGTTAAGAATGAAATAAAAGATGCAAAACAGGATGAGTCCTGTGTAAATCAGGGGAGTTCCCCATGGATGATACTTTGGGACGGAGCTCATGGGTGGTGGCTTGTGGGTAGATGTCAACTGTACAGATTTTACGGTTTCCCCCAAAAAAAAGGTGCCGGCAATGGATGTAAGTAAAGGATAGCTTTCTGCCAAAATCTTTATTGCGCGCATAAGCACCGCGGAATGTAGAGGCAACACAACAAATAGCGAAGCCAAATTCTTCAGGGGTAAATCCTCCTTTAGTTGTATAGCGGTAAAAATGTAGGACTAGGAGCCTGTCGGATTATAATTGACTTCACAAAATTCACAAAATATTATTTTGGCCATTAATTGTGCGTTGAAGTCAAACTAGCTCTAAAGGCTATATTTCGGGAATTGGAAATATATTTTCTTCAATTGAAAATAGCGAAACTAAATAATATTTCGACTAATAGAATAAAATGGTATAAATCCGACAGGCTCCTAGTCACCTGTTTTACATTTTTTTCAAGGAGGCTGATGAAGGGGTAGAAATCAAGCTCACTCCTGTTTGAGTTGTTGGAAAATGCAAAATGCCTGTATTTTGCCGGTGATGAACGCCTTATTGTGTTTTGCGGAAATAGGCGGTACATATTTGGGTAAGTTTAGCGATCCTTAACCCGAATTATTCACCGCTATTTTTGGGGTTCGCTGTAAGGGTTTGTTTTTGAGTTTGTTATGGTTGGGTCTATTAAGTTTCTGATAGTCCAAATTTGAGTAGGCTTGCTTTCTCCTTATTCATCTGCCTCGTTGGATATACTCGAATTAGGAAACTATTCCTTCATTTTTTCCGCCTTACAGCTAAACGAGGATTTAAGCCTGAATAATCCGGGTTAATCCGTTTTTCATAGCCAGATATCCCATTTCAAAAAAAAGCGATAGCCTTTTAGGAGCCATCGCTTTGTAAATAACTTTTGTGTTGCTGCTTATTTGTCCCGGTCTTCCCGAATGACTTGTATCACGCCATTTACGTCAAGGAGGTTGCCGATCAGCTTGTCCAGATGCTTGGTGTCCTGCACGAAAAGCTCAATGTTTCCGCGAAATATTCCTTTGTCTGATTCAATAGAAACTGATCGCATATTGACCTTTAGTTCTTCGGAAATAATTTTGGAAATGTCATTGATCAAGCCAACGCGGTCCGTCCCTTCAATGCGTAGCCCCACCAGGAAGGACTCTTCCTTCTGACTCGCCCATCGGGCTTTGATCACCCGGTGTCCGTGATTAGATAAAAGCTCCACCGCATTTGGGCAGGAGGTTCTGTGAATCTTAATTCCCTCATTCACGGTAATAAAACCGAAGATGTCATCTCCCGGAATCGGATTACAACATTTGGCGGTTTTATATTCAAAGATGTCCATGTCCTCTCCGATATAGAGCACATCTTCATCTCTTTCCTTGGTTTTGGTAATTTCTTTTTTAAAAGTGCTGGCATCGGAGATCTTGTCCGCTTTTTTCTTGGCGGTAATCTTGTCTCGGGCTTCCTGGAATTTTTTTATTTCTTTAGGGTCAATTTCTCCCTTTCCGATTTTATCCATCAGGTCCGGAATCGACTTCTGATTGAAGAAAGCACGAAGGCGCTGCATGGTCACCTCATTGTACTCCATCTTCATTTGCTTCACTTTACGCTCCACTATCTCCTTACCTAAAGCAATATTGCGCTTGCGGTCCTCGGCCAAAGCATCCTTAATTCTGGAGCGGGCCTTGGAAGTAACCACAATTTTTAGCCAACCCTCATTGGGCTTTTGTTTGGTAGAGGTCAGGATTTCCACCTGGTCCCCGGTCTTCACTTTATAGGAAATGGGTACCAGCTTTTGATTTACCTTGGCGCCTATGCATCGCGCTCCTACCTCGGTATGGATTTCAAAAGCAAAATCCAAAGCAGTGGCATTATAGGGAAGGATCTTTAAATCTCCTTTGGGCGTAAAGATAAAGACTTCCTCCTGGAACAGGTTAGATTTGAAATCATCCACAAACTCCATGGCATTGGAGTCATTCTGCTCAAGCATTTCACGGACCTGACCTATCCAACCTTCCAGTCCGCCGCCCTTTTCTTTTCCTTTGGAGTTCTCTTTATATTTCCAGTGAGCAGCATATCCTTTCTCCGCAATTTCATCCATGCGTCGGGTGCGAATCTGCACCTCCACCCACTGCCCCGGCTTACTCATGACCGTGGTGTGGAGCGATTCATAACCATTTCCTTTCGGGGTGGAGATCCAGTCCCTTAGTCGGTCCGGATTTGGCTTATAAGAATCGGTCACCAGGGAATATATCTGCCAGCAGGTACTTTTCTCATCTTCCACCGGGGTGTCCACAATGATCCGGATAGCGAACAGGTCATATACCTTTTCAAAGGGTACATTCTGCTTTTTCATTTTTCGCCAAATGGAATAAATGGACTTAGGACGTCCCTTGATTTCAAAGGGGTAGTTCAGGGTTTGAATTTTCGTCCGAATCGGTTTAATAAATGACTTGATGAAATTATTGCGAGCGACCTTAGTCTGATTCAGCTTGCTGGCGATTTCTCGGTAGGTATCCTGTTCGGTATATTTCAGGTAAAGATCTTCCAGCTCTGATTTTATGGCATATAAGCCCAATCGGTGCGCCAAAGGTGCATAAAGGTATATGGTTTCCGAGGCAATCTTTAATTGCTTATGTCTCGGCATGCTCCCTAAAGTACGCATGTTATGCAGGCGGTCGGCTAATTTGATCAGGATTACCCGCACATCTTCTGAAAGGGTCAAGAGCATTTTTCGGAAGTTCTCGGCCTGTGCGGAAGTTCCATATTCAAATACTCCGGAGATCTTGGTCAGGCCGTCAATAATTTGCGCCACCTTGGGGCCAAAGTCTCTTTCAATGTCCGTTAATTCAATCTCGGTATCTTCTACTACATCGTGTAACAGGGCCGCAACAATGGAGGTGGTCCCGAGGCCAATCTCATCAATGCAGATCATTGCCACCTCGATGGGATGAAAAATATAAGGCTCACCGGATTTTCTTCGCATGTCCTGATGGGCCTCCATGGAGGTGTAAAAAGCTTTTTTGATGATTTTGGCGTCCCCCTCCTTTAGTACGGGTTTGGCGTGTCTCAACATCCTGCGGTATCTGCGGATGATCTCTTTGCGCTCCTCTTCCAGTTCGATTGTGGTCATGTCTTAAGATAAAAATTCCTAAAGCTAGATGAAAGATCTTCAGGGCTTTAATCGATAAATTAGGATGATATTCCTTAAAATAATAAAGCTTGAAAACGTAATAAACACGCTCTTAGAAAACGTACTCGTTTTTTGTAAATTCAATGTTACCTAAATATTTTAAAAAAGTGAAAGATTATTTCCTCCGTTTGAATCTAATTTGGATAGAATAAAAATTGTTAGCAAGACTTGGAGGGCATAGTACAATGGCCGCACATTTTTTCTAAATTTGTCAAAATTATTAAATGAGTTTCTTTTTTCGCATATGGACCTTGTATATGGCACTCATTGTAATGGTGCCCTGCTCGGATGATCCTGCTGTTCCGCATGATCATCACGGAGGAGCTATGCACCAGTGTGAACAGTTAAATCATGCGGAAGAGGAAGAAGACTTTGGAGAGACCTGCTCTCCTTTTTGTGGTTGCGGTTGTTGCCAAAAAGTCGCCGACCGATGTACCTTGAAGATTCCCACTATTGATCGTATCCCATCGGAGGCGGGCTTCAAAAATCCTAGGCTCCTGCAGCTTGTAGTGGATGAAGTCTATGTCGACCATTTTCAGCCTCCCCGGGCTTGATTGAATTTTCTCAGGATATCATTTTTTATTAGACTCGATCTGAATAATACGGATGGAGCGAAATCCCCTGTTTAATTATTTATAAACCGCGGCGAAGTGTTTACCTTTTGGTAAGGGCTTGTTTTGTATGTCGTTGGTGGTGAAAGGGGAAAGGTGTCCTATGTCAAAAAATTACCAGCCCTGCGCTTGGTGATTATTTTCTTTTCCGAACGACTTTAGGCTTCTGCTGTTCTTTAACAGTGGAGGGGCTTGCGTTCCAAAAAAAATCAATCAATGATTCAAAAGATAATAGATCTGTCTATCCGTAATAAGGGTGTCATTGCCCTGTTAATGGTAGGCTGGATATTGGGGGGGATCTGGGCAATGAAAGATCTCCCTTTGGATGCAGTACCTGATATTACCAATAATCAGGTGCAAATCATTACCGTGGCGCCGGATCTGGGCACGGAAGAAATCGAGCAATTTGTATCTTATCCGGTGGAGGTGAATATGGCCAATCTGCCCGGGGTGGAGGAAATCCGTTCTATCTCAAGATTTGGCCTTTCAGTGGTCACGGTGGTGTTTGAAGAAGATATGGGTACTTATCTTCCGCGACAGTTAGTGGGAGAAAAGCTGGATGAGGTCAAGGAGCAAATTCCTGCTGGATTCGGAACCCCGGAGATGGGACCCATTACCACCGGATTGGGAGAAGTTTATCAATATTTTCTGGAAGTAGATGCTGATCATGCCGATCAATATTCCCTTACTGATTTGAGGGAAATGCAAGACTGGATTATCCGCCGACAAATGGCCATGGTGCCCGGAGTCGTGGAGGTGAATGGTTTTGGTGGTTCGGTGAAGCAGTTTGAGGTGAAGTTAGACCCGGCAGTGATCAATGCGATGGGCATTACGGTGTCAGAGGTGTTTGAAGCTTTGGAAAAAAATAATGCCAACACCGGTGGTGCCTATATCGAAAAGAACCATAAAGCCAACTTTATTCGGGGGAAGGTTTATTGCGTTCAGCAGAAGAGATAGAGCAGGTCGTAGTGGCCAATGTGCAGGGCTTACCGGTTCTTATTAAAGATGTGGCGGAGGTTGGCATTGGCGGTGCGATACGTTATGGCGCTTTAACGGTGGACGGAAAAGGAGAAGCCGTAGGAGGCATGGTCATGATGCTGAAGGGAGGAAACTCTAATGCGGTAATTGATCATGTCAAAGTCCGGGTAGCGGAGATTCAGAAGTCCATGCCGGAAGGAGTGACGATTGTGCCTTATCATGATCGATCGGAATTGGTGAAGAAAACAACCAGCACAGTGGCGGGTAACCTGGTAGAGGGTGGGCTGATCGTTATTTTTATTTTGGTGCTCTTCCTGGGGAACTGGCGGGGAGGTTTGATTGTGGCCTCTACCATCCCGTTATCCTTGCTATTTGCTTTTATGATGATGCGCGCCTTTGGGGTGTGGGCGAATCTGATGTCTTTAGGGGCGATAGATTTCGGAATTATTGTTGACGGAGCGGTAATCATTGTAGAGAGTGCAGTCTTCATGATGCACAAAAGAATTTTGGGCGGACATGCCCTGAATCGAAAAGATCGGGATGAGGTAGCCTCCGAGGCTTCCGGTAAGATGATGAACTCTGCCTTCTTCGGGCAATTGATTATCCTGATTGTATTCCTGCCGATTTTGGCATTGGAAGGAGTGGAAGGGAAAATGTTCCAACCGATGGCACTCACCTTTGGCTTTGCTATTATTGGTGCTATGCTGTTGTGTCTGACCTATGTACCTATGATTGCCGCGACCTTTTTGAATGCCCGAGTTAATGAAAAGCCCGGTTTTGGAGATAAGGTGGTGAGCCGTTTGGAAAACAGCTTTAAGCCGCTTTTGGAAAAAGTACTGGATCATGGTAAGCAGTTTTTGGCCGTTTGTGTGGTAGCCCTTGCCCTTGCAGTGGGGGTGTTCAGCCAAATGGGGGGAGAGTTTATTCCGCAGCTGGATGAAGGCGATTTTGCTTTCCATGTCATCGCTAAGCCCGGTTCGGCCCTTTCTGAAACCGTGGATGCCACCACCAGGGTGGAACAATTGGTGATGAAGAATTTCCCGGAAGTAAAACATGTGGTAAGCCGCATAGGAGTAGCGGATGTGCCTACAGACCCCATGCCGATGGACGTAGCCGACGTGATCGTCAACTTACAGCCGGAAGAACTATGGCGGGAAGGGATGACGAAGCATCAATTAGTGGAGGAAGTAGAGGCATTGGTGAAGACGGTGCCGGGAATCAATTTCGAATTTACCCAACCAATTGAGATGCGATTCAATGAACTCCTCACCGGAGTACGCGAAGACATTGCGGTGAAGATCTATGGTGATGACCTGGAAGTGCTGGCACGTATTGCCAGGGAAACGGGGCAATTAATCAATGGGATTGAAGGCATCGGGGATTTGAAAGTGGAAGCCACCACCGGACAACCGCAGTTGAATGTTAAATACAAGCGGGAGCTTTTAGCTAAATACGGGGCTTCAGTGGCAGAGGTGAATCAGGCCATTCGAACCGCCTTTGCCGGTGGTGTGGCAGGGACTATTTTTCAGGGAGAACGTCGCTTTGATTTGGTGGTTAGGCTGGCAGAAGAAAACCGAAATGATCTGGAGGACCTGAAACATTTATTTGTAAGATTGGACTCCGGGGCAAAAGTTCCCCTTCAGGAATTGGCAGAAATTACTTTTGAGCCCGGGCCGATGCAGATTTCCCGCGATGACACCAATCGCAGGACTTATGTGGGGATTAACGTTCGGGGGAGAGATGTGGAGTCGTTGGTGAATGAAATACAGGAAAAACTGGATGCGGAATTGAAGATGCCTCCGGGCTATTTTATCCGATATGGAGGGGCTTTTGAAAATCTGGAGCGTGCAAAAGAACGTTTGCAAGTACTTGTTCCGGTGGTACTGGTACTTATTTTCGTGCTGGTGTACTTTGCTTTGGGCTCTGTCAAAAAGACCATCATGATCTATATGGCCATCCCGATGGCTACTATTGGAGGAGTGGTCAGCTTATGGTTAAGGGGAATGCCTTTTAGTATTTCTGCTGGTGTCGGATTCATCGTATTATTCGGGGTGGCCGTTTTGAACGGATTAGTATTAATTCATGGACTGGATGAATTGGAAGAATTGCCTTTGCGGGAGCGAATCCTTCAGGGAACCACACGTCGTTTACGCCCCATTTTACTGACAGCCTCTACGGATATTCTGGGCTTTTTGCCCATGGCGCTTTCCAATGGCGCCGGAGCAGAAGTGCAGCGCCCCTTGGCTACGGTGGTGATTGGGGGATTGTTTACCGCCTGTTTGTTGACCTTATTTGTTCTGCCCATTTTATATCAATTTGTTCATAAAGACGAGCATTCAAAAGTGGTAGAGGTTCCGCCAAAGGCCGTTATGGCCACCCTATTATTGATGGTAATGCCATTTTTTGGGAAAGCACAAGATCAAAAGCAGGAGCTTTCTCTGGAGGAGGCGCTGGATCGTGCCTATAAGAATTACCCCATCATGCAGCAGGCCGGTTTGAATATTGAACAGCAGCAGGCATTGAAGAAAACCGCTTTCAATTTTGGAACCACTCAGCTGACCACCGGTGGCGAGGAGATCGGTGAAAACGGGAGGGGAGTTTATACGCCCTTTATGATTAATCAGCAAAATATTGATATCTTTTCCATGTCCGCCAAATCCAAATATTATAAAAAGGCAATCAATGCGGCAGAGGTGGAGCAACAGTTGCAATGGCAGGATTTGAAGCGCTGGGTGAGTCAGGATTGGGTACGCTCTTCAGTAGATTATGCCCGCCTGCAATGGGTGAATCGCTTTATGGACATTAACAATGATTTTGAGCGTCGGGCCAAAATGTTGTATGAAACCGAAGCCACAAATAAGCTGGCCTATTTGGCGGCACAGAACAAAATGCAGATGCTGAAGAATCAGCAGATTCAGGTGGAGAAGGAATATCAGGAACAATTGGCTGCGCTGCAGCAGTGGATGATGTCCGACACCCTCTTTACCGTAGCGCAGGCACCGGAGCAATTCCTTTCGGAGGTGGATGCCGACAGTGTGTTGCTGCAACAGCATCCTTTAATTCAGTATTATGAGCAGCAGACGATGCTGGCAAAGCAATCAGTGAAGGTGGAGCAGGCGAATTATCTGCCTAAATTAAGTGTGCAGTACGGTTGGCAAACGGTGGAAGGGCAGTCCGGTTTTTACCAATGGCAGGGTGGAATTACCCTACCCCTGGTTTTCAATGCCCAAAAGGGAAGAGTGAAAGCCGCTAAAAAAGTAGCAGAAAGAACCGAAGCCGTACAACAAGAACAGCTGGCCAGATTGCAGGGACGATTAAATCAATCCAAAATCAATTTTGAAAAGTGGCAGCTGTCGGTCAGTAACTATCGGCAGTCCTTATTGCCGGTGGCAGAAGAACAAATTCAGGCGGCTCAGCTGGCTTATGAAGTTGGGGAGATTGATTATGTCACCTTTATTCAAAACCTGGATAATGCCATGCAGGCCTATCAGGCCTATTATCAGGCATTGGAACAGCTGCTATTGGCACAAATTGATTTGGAATACCTTCTGGTAACCCTTTAAAAAAACATGAAGATGAAATTGAATCTGAAAAATATATTGATATTAATGGCAGTCCTGCTTTTCGGGGCTTGTGGAAGTAAAGATCAGGCGACCATGGAAGCCAGTCTTGCAGAGGAGGAACATTTAGATGCTGGTCTGGTGAAGCTGACCAATATGCAAATTCAGGCCTTGGACTTAAAAAGTGGCCCGTTGGAAATGCGCAATTTGTCCGAGGTGGTCGTGGCGAATGGAAGTCTGGAAGTCCCTCCGCAGGGAAGAGCCAATGTGTCTTCGGTGATAGGAGCCAATGTGGCGAAGATTAAAGTGGTAGAGGGGCAGTTAGTGAAAAAGGGGGAGGTTTTGGCCTATTTGGAACATCCCGACATTATTCAGGCACAGTTGGATTATCAGGAAGCTTATCAGCAATTGTCCTATGTAGAGGATGATTTCAAACGTCAGGAAAAACTGTATCAGGAAAAAGTGGCCTCGGGTAAGCAATATCAGAAAGCCAAGGCGGATTTCATGACGCTGAAAAGTCGGGTGAGTGGCTTGAAGATGAAGTTGCAAATGCTAAATATCAATGCCGCCAAGGTAGTGGAAGGAGAAGTGATTCGGTATGCGGCCATTACTTCCCCTATCCATGGGGCGATCACCGAGATTGACATCGCCACAGGTCAGTATGTGGATCCGCAAAGGGTGATGTTTGAATTGATTGATGCTTCTCATGTGCATGCAGACCTGATGGTATATGAAAAAGATGCCTTTAAATTGAAAAAAGGCCAGCGAGTGAAATTTTCATTATCCCAGTATAAAGAAGAGATCTTTGAGGCAGAAATTATATCCGTGGGGAAAAATTTTGAAGAAGACCGCAAGGCAGTACATGTTCACGCCGAACCTTTCGCCGATAGCCCGAAATTATTACCGGGCCTATACATTAAAGGGCTGATTGAGGTAGGGGAGCATACCGTAGCGACGCTTCCGGAGGCGGCAATCGTGGAGAAGGCCGGGAAATATTACATTTTCCGAACAAAAGAAATTCAGGATAAAGAACAGATTTTTGAACAAGTGGAGGTGGTTCCCGGCATGAAGCATTTGGGATTTGTAGAGGTGAAAGCCATGGAGCCACTGGAAGCTGAGGATCAATGGGTGCTGAATGCTGCCTATTATCTGCTTTCAGAAATGGATAAGGAAGAAGCAGAGCATGATTAGCACCCCTAACATTGCGTTTCACCCAAATTATTAACCGATAAATTTATTAACTAAGCATAAATAGCTTGTTTTTAGTTTATGGCGATTTGTTTTCTTTGATTTATAATAGCCCGAAATTGGGCAAGCTTGCTTTCTCCTCATTCATCTGTTTCGTTGGAAAAAAACTCGAAATAGGAAAAATTCCTTCATTTTTTCCGCCTTGCAGCTAAACGAGGATTTAAGCAGGAATAATCCGAGTTTCACACTTGATGAAATGGAGGGAATAATCAGAGGCGATCAGATGTTGGTCGCCTCTTTTTGCTTTTCCTGTAGGGCTCCCTTGCCAATGGACCAGCGCCCGATTTTGCAGTGCAGACAGCGATGTAGCTGGCAATACTGCTGTTCCAATTGCAGCAGCCCTTGCCCTTCCCCCGCGTTCTTGGCCTTCAGGCCATGTGCAGCCCATTCTTTGATTACTTTATTTTTTTCGGAAGGTCGTTCTGCTAAAATATTCAATGCCTCCTCTTTGAGTAAAGATCTCCCGCTTTGTTCTCCATAAGCCAGCATAAACGGCACAATGGCATTGATCACGATGGTGTCCAAAGCCGAAGGACCAAGTTGTGCGAAATTTTTAGCGGAGGGCTTTGCGAAATGATGGTGTTTTTGCCAATAAGCGGATCCACAGATATTCCAGGATTCGGCAATGTCTTTTGGGTTTTTTAGCAGGGCATTTAAAGGAATGGGGTTTTTTAATAGCCAGTTGGCCAATTGGGCTAGTCGAATAGTGGGGAAATTAAAAGGACGCGTTCTGGCAAATCGCCAGGCTACCGGATTCATGGGTTGCAGGTTGAATTTTTTCTGATAAAAGGAAAACTCCTCCCAGAGTGCGGCTTCATACTGATCCCTTGGGCTGGAGGTGATCAGTCCTGCAGTACCAAAAAGTAAACATTCCGTGGTAAGTTTTTGGTCCAGCGTTTTCACCAGGCTACGCCAGCTTAGCGTTTCAGCAAGCATCATCATGGCATCGGAGTTTAAACGGAAGCCGAAAGCGCGCGCAATGACCCAAAAGGCCGTTTGTTGCCAGTGTTGTTCATTTTTGTAATGATATTCAAGTATTTGGTCTCGCTTAAGGTGTAGGCGTTCCATTAAAGCCATGTCCACCATGCCCATTTAAAGTAATCAGGGCATTGCGCCAGAAATGGCTTGCAGGGGTGTTGATGGTCGGTTTGTAAAAAGTGTTGGTATTTTTTGAGGGCTTTATCCCCAACTCTTTCTTTTAAGCTTAGGGTTGGGATAAGACTATTGTCTCTTCGGCGGATCGGTTGATTGTTTTCCCAGACCACATGGAGGATAACGCCGTCATAAGCGGGATCCTGCTGATGCTGGTGCGCCATCCAGTCCGAGGATTTGATGTGAATTTCTACCTTTCCAAGCCATTCTATTGCTCCTATCTTAATTCTCGCCTGCTCGAAATCCGGCCCAGCCTGATCGTTGATAAAGCCGGGTGTGAAAATTTGCAAAGCTTCCCCTTCGTCCGTTTGAAGGTGTTGATGGTGGAACTGCTGGCTTTGCCAAATATAGTGTAAAAAAGCTTCCTGCATGAGGAGGGAACCATCCGCTGTGGTGAATTGCTTATGGAATTTATCCGGCAATCTTACGCATAAAAAAAAGGAGAAAGAACCCGAAGGCTCAATCTCCTTTAGAATGTATTTTGAATCTGATTTTTACAGATATTTTTCCAAATATTCAGCCATCTCCTTTTGAAGCGTTTGGGCTGCTTCTGCTGCTTTGTCAGCGAAATCTTCTCCATTAGAAGCATAAATGATGCCACGTGATGAATTGACCAACAATCCACAGTGATCATTCATACCAGCTTCCGCTACTTTTTGAAGACTACCGCCCTGAGCACCCACCCGGGAACCAACAGGAAGTGATCCGGAATGATTTCGCGAACTTTTTTCAACATATCCGCACGCGTGGCGCCCACAACATACATCATGTTATCTTCCGTTCCCCATTCCTTTCCTTTTTTCAATACACGCTGCCATAGGGCTTCATTCTTGCCTAAGTCGCAGTGCTGAAAGTCAAAACTTCCCTGATTGGAGGTAAGCCCTAAAAGAATCACCCATTTGTTATCATAGCCTAAAAATGGCGTAACGGAATCTTCTCCCATATAAGGAGCCACTGTTACGGAGTCAAAGCTCATGTTTTCGAAAAAAGCACGTGCATATAAGCCTGAGGTATTTCCGATATCGCCTCTTTTGGCATCCGCAATGGTGAAAATTTCCTTCGGAATATAGTTCAGTGTTTTCTCAAGACTTTTCCATCCCTCAGCCCCTAAAGATTCATAGAATGCAATATTGGGTTTATAAGCTACGGCAAATTCTTTAGTGGCGTCAATGATCTCCTTATTAAATTCAAAGACCGGGTCTTCGGTATCTAATAAATGGCTTGGGATTTTTTTAATATCGGTATCCAAACCTACACAAAGGAAAGATTTTTTCTTTTGGATCTGCTCAAAAAGTGACGCTCTGTTCATGATAAAGTCCTGAATATCAGTAAATAAATTGCGTGGTTGATTCCTGTATAATTGCTCAGAATAACCGAGGCGCAAATTTAGTATAAAATGCTTGCAAACAGATGCTAAAAAAGGAAATGTTTTGAAGAAATAACAAAAAGGGTAATGAAGTCAATCACTACCCTTTTGGATGGAGTTTAACACTACAAAAACTCCGAACATCGATCAAATGAATAGGTGAGCATTTCAATCACCTAATACTATGACTGTTATTAAAGGAAAAAGTTCGTATTAAGCCGAATTATGCATCCTTTACCTCAATTATTCATGCATAAATTCACGTTTACCTGTAAGTCTGAAAAAATGAAGTAATTGTCCTCTATTTCAAGTTTTTTCCAAGGAAGCAGGTGAAGGAGGAGAAAGTAAGCTTAACCCAATTTGGGCTATTAATAAATCACCAATCATAATTTTACTAAAATGAAAAAAAGCCACTTAAGCCAACTCACTTAATTTTTCGGTGAATAATTCGGGTTAAAAATACAGTAAAACCATTCAAAATGGACAGAAGATTATTTTTTGTGAATTTCTGAACCCGGAGGTGCGGAATTCGGCCAAACGCAAAAAAGCCACCTCTTGGGCAGCTTTTTTGTTATTCTGTAAGAAGATTTATTATCTCAAATCAACAACTTCTACATCCGGATGAGCAGAGGTATTGAACTCAAAGCTACCCGCCGCTACGGTAGGATTACTTTCGAATTTATCAATTATGTATTCGTAATTAATACCGGAACGGTCGAAAATTTCCCAGGCCACCAATTCATGGTTCTTTTGTGCGATCTTCATTCTGATCTTAAAAATGCTTTGGCTATGATCTTCCGGTACCAAATCCACTACATCAACTGCCTGACCGCCTTCAGATACCTGCTCCAGATAAAGGTATTTATAACCTTCTTTATACATATTATAGATGGTCGATAATTCAAAACCACCCTCTTCCGGATCGTTGTGAGAGACATTGACTTCTTCATCCTCAATGAGCCAGGTCCAGACAGTAGTGCCGTTATTGTAAATGACCTGTCCAGAAGCTTCTAACTGGAATTTGTCTCCCTGCACCAAAATTTTCCCATTAAAAGATTCTTCAATATTTTCCATTTTATTGATAAGCTTTTGGGTGAATTCCGCCCGGAAGGCGTCCATCTTTTGGTATTTATTGCTCATCGCATCCAATACTTCGAGTGCCTTGGGGTCTTTTTGGGCAAAAGTCGTTGACACTGTAAAGAAGCACAGAAAGAAGGCGATAATATTTTTCATAGTTGAATAGATTACTGATATTCTTATTACCAATTAATAACCTGTTTTGATTTTTTTAAAACCTTACATAATTCGGTAATTATGACTAAATCGACAAAAATCAGGCCTAATTCCTGCGAAAGTACTTAAAAGTTTGCTATTAATTATAAATCATTTAACATTTGTTCCAGAGCGTATTCATCACTCACTAATACCTCTCTGGCCTTGGATCCTTCCGGTGGGCCTACAATTCCAGCCGCTTCCAACTGATCGATGATTCTCCCGGCTCGGTTGTATCCTAGTTTTAATTTCCTTTGAATTAGGGAGGTGGAGCCGGATTGATTGCGGACGACCATATAGGCTGCTTCTTCAAAAAGGGCATCTCTTTCAGATAAATCGACTCCTGCAGCGGCCGATTCCCCTTCCTCTCCAACATATTCCGGTAATAAATAAGCTGACGAGTAACCTCTTTGATTACCAATAAAATCACAAACATTGTCCACTTCCGGGGTATCCACAAAAGCGCATTGCAGGCGGGTTAATTCGTTACCGTCTGATAACAGCATGTCTCCACGGCCAATTAATTGTTCTGCTCCTCCCGTATCCAGAATAGTTCTGGAATCTACCTTTGAAGTTACCTTGAAAGATAATCTGGCCGGGAAGTTCGCTTTGATGATACCTGTGATAACGTTCACCGAAGGCCTTTGGGTGGCCACTACTAAGTGAATACCAATCGCGCGGGCCAGCTGTGCCAATCGTGCAATCGGAGTCTCCACTTCTTTTCCAGCGGTCATCATCAAATCCGCCAGCTCATCAATCACCAATACAATATAGGGCAGGTGGCGGTGTCCGTCCAGCGGATTTAGCTTGCGATCAATGAATTTCGCATTGTATTCTTTAATATTCCGACAACCTGCATTCTTCAGCATGTCGTAACGGTTGTCCATTTCAATACAAAGCGAGTTTAGGGTATGTACCACCTTTTTGGTGTCGGTGATAATGGCGTCGTCCCCATCCGGTAGCTTGGCCAGAAAGTGGCGTTCAATTTTATTGTAAAGCGTTAATTCTACCTTTTTGGGGTCAACAAGGATCAGTTTTAATTCCGAAGGGTGTTTTTTATAAAGCAGAGAAGTTAATACTGCATTCAGCCCAACAGACTTACCCTGACCGGTGGCTCCGGCAATCAGCAGGTGAGGGGTTTTGGCTAAATCAAAAACGTAAACCTCATTGGAAATGGTTTTACCGATTACTACCGGCAGGGCTTTATTGCTTTTTAGGAATTTCTCCGTGTTCAGTACGGATTTCATTGATACCATTTCCTTATTCGTGTTCGGTACCTCGATACCAATGGTGCCGCGGCCGGGAATGGGGGCTATAATGCGAATGCCCAAGGCAGATAACGACAGGGCGATATCATCTTCCAGGTTTTTGATTTTGGAGATTTTGATTCCCTTCGCCGGAACGATTTCATAAAGGGTGACAGTCGGTCCGACAGTCGCTTTAATATCGGAAATGGTGATTTTAAAGTTCTCCAGGGTTTCTACAATCCGCTCAAAATTGGCATTTAATTCCTCCTCTGAAATTTCGGCATTATTGGCCGGGTAATCTTTGAGCAAATCGGCTTGTGGGTACTGGTAACTCCCAAGATCCAGAGTGGGATCATAAGGCTCCATGACCAATTCCTTATTGGCAGATTCCTCTTCCTCATCCTCCGCTTTATCATCCACTTCGGCAATGTCTACACTCAGGGATAATTTGGGCTCCTCTTCCTCTTTTACCTCAGTCATGGGTTTATTTTCTGCAGCAGCAGATGGTTTTGGCCGTATTTCTTCCGCCACCGGTGCTTCCAGCGGTGTTTGAGGCAGACTAAATTCTTCCTCGTCCGGAATAAGAATGCGATTCGCGGAGGATTGCGGTTTTAATACCGGAGGCGTCACTTCTTCCTCCTGGGGTGTTGCTGTTTCCGGTAAAGGTTGAGTGCTTGTTTTTTTCTGAGGCAATTCCTCCTTAGCCACCGGGCTTTCCGGAATGGGTTTATTGATGGAGAAGTTGACTTTATTGGCAGGCTTTTCTTCCTGAGGTGGTGTTTTTACTGCTGATTGAACGTTTTCGGTAAGGTCTTCCTCGCTTGCTAAGGGATCCTCACTGGTGAAAAACTCATTATCGGAAGTATCCTCTGATGGAAGGGAATTTTCTTTCTTTTTGAGTATGCTGGGTGCAGAAAATTGCGGTAACTGAAAAGCTTCTTTGATGTCAAAGAAATAAATGATGAAGAAGCCAAGGATAATCAGTAGAATGATCAGCGTCCCCCAGGAGAAAAGATCATTAAAAATAAGGGCGATTTCATGTCCTATTCCTCCTCCAATGAAAGACCAGTAGCCGGAATATCCCCTGCTCTTGGCCATAATCAGGCAAAAAGAGAAAAAGGTGGATAGCCAAATAGAGGTGAACAGGACAAATTTGGCACTTCTCCTGATGGGCAAGTTTACATTGGAAAATGTTAATTGAATCCCGCTGATAAATATAAGGTAGGGGATTAAATAAGCGCCCAGACCAACGGTTCGGTACATTAAAAAGTGAGAGATGCCCGCTCCTAATGCACCCAGCCAGTTTTCAATTTCACGCCCCGACTGGAGTACGCCATTTTGGAAATAAGACTCCATTACACTTTGATCGGCCCTTCCGGTGAAAAGGAAAGAAACCAAGGCGAAAGCCAAATAAATTCCACTGAGTAAGAGGGTGATGCCAATTCCTAAACGGAGCTGTTTGTCATCCTTCAGGGATTTGATCTTGCTGAAGAAGCTGGGTCCGGACTTTTTCGGACTTTCTTTTTTTCGAGCTTTGGCTTTACTCTTTTTAGCAGGTTCCTTTGGTGGCTCAGGTTGCTGAGACGCAGGGGGTGTGAAAAATGTGTTTTCAGCCATGGGAAAATGTTGGTATTCTCAGGTAGAGATCAATATTTTGAGCGCAAAAAGGTGATTTTAGACCTTGGAAGCGCCTTCGTTGCGCAGATTTTTATCTAATCAATTCATGCGAATATAAGGAAAATTTCAGCTTCATGGATTCTTAGAAATTATTATCCAAAAAAAAAGGAGAGACCAACGCCCTCCTTTCGTGATATTTTATTTCTGAAAATTATAAGCCTGCCTTCAGGATCGCTTTGTTGATGGCTTTGATAAATCCCGGGCCCTGGTAGATAAAGCCGGTGTAGATCTGTACCAGAGAAGCTCCAGCTTTCAATTTTTCCACCGCATCTTCCGGGCTGTTGATTCCCCCTACCCCAATAATTGGGAAAGCACCATTGGATTTTTGGTGAAGATAAGCTACAATCTCGGTGGAGCGTTTGGTTAAAGGAGCACCGCTCAATCCCCCGGCGCCAATTTCTTCCACGCGCTCAGCATTTTCTTTCAAGCCTTCCCGGCTGATGGTGGTGTTGGTCGCGATCACGCCATCGATTTGCGTTTCATTTACAATCTCGATGATGTCATCCAACTGCTCATTAGTCAGGTCCGGTGCAATTTTTAATAAAATCGGCTTTGGCGCATCTTTCTGAGCATTGAGCTTTTTTACTTCTGAGAGGAGTTGCTTTAAAGGTTCTTTCTCTTGTAGTGCTCTCAGGTTGGGCGTATTCGGTGAACTTACGTTCAATACGAAGTAATCCACATAGGGGAAAAGCGCTTCAAAAGCTATTTTGTAATCCTCAAAGGCCTGCTCATTAGGGGTAACCTTATTTTTACCGATGTTGCCGCCTACTATAATATTGGTCTTGCGATTTTTTAGGCGTTCTACCGTAGCCTCTACGCCATCATTGTTGAAACCCATGCGGTTGATAATCCCCTGATCTTCCGGAAGACGGAAAATTCTTGGTTTTGGATTGCCGGGCTGTCCTTTAGGGGTCACCGTACCTATTTCCACAAAACCAAAGCCCATTTGAGCGAATTCATCAATCAGCTTGGCATCCTTATCAAAGCCTGCCGCCAAACCTACCGGATTGGCAAATTTAATCCCGAAAACTTCACGCTCTAGTTTTGGGTCCGAGAAATTATATAGTGCTCGACAAATAGGGCGGGAAAAAGGAAGGGATAACGCACCTTTGGTGAATTTCACTATCGAATGGTGAATAGCTTCAGGATCGTGTTTAAACAGAAAAGGGCGGATGACAGACTTGTACACAGTAAATTTTCTTTTTATAAAGATGAATAATGAATTGAATAAAAATGTTAGCGCAAAGAAAAGCCGCTTCCTAACAGGAAAGCGGCTTCAATATTAATTTTCTTCTGCCTCAGCAGGAGTATCTTCATTTTCCTCAGCTTCGAAGACTTCCGGCGCCTTCTCCAATAGCGTTTTATACCAGCTTACCAGCTTTTTGATATCAGAGGTATAAACGCGCTCCTCATCGTGATCCGGCAATACGTGCTTCATGAAAGCCCTTAATTCTTCCGAAGAAGAAGTGCTTCCAACTCCCGGATCATCACCGAATTCCTCACGGATTTTCAACATCACATCTCTCAAAGGGCAAGCGCCTTCGTCATCATTAGTGTAAATGGAGATCTCCTGAAGGATAGAAACGCGGCTGTTAGAGTTCGCCACCATCTTTTTTCCAGGTTCGTTAATGCTCTCTACAATAACTCCTGCGCGGGTAGGTTTCAATACTTTGAAAAGCCCTCCCTTTCCGGCAATTGCACAAATTTCTGAAAAGTTCATACTAAATATTTTTATCCAAATTGGTAATGTCGTTTACAAAAGCGGGGCAAACATAGGAGATTTGCCTTTTATTTGAAAGAAGATTAATTAATTTCCTGTTCCGGACATGAATCCTTCGGCCACTTCCTCAATAAAATCCAATACATCTTCTCTTCCGCGGCCATCATCGGAGCTGGTGGCAATCATGGTAGGGAGTTCCTCCCAGTTTTTTCTCATGATTTTGCGGTATTTGGCAATGTTGGATTGCAGCTTGGTGTGAGACTGTTTATCAGACTTGGTGAAAATGATCACAAAGGGAATGCTGTTTTCTCCCATCCAGTTCATGAATTCCATGTCCACTTTCTGTGGCTCGTGTCTGGAATCTACCAAAACGAAAGTACACAAGAGGTTTTCTCTTTTCTTGAGGTATTCCTCAATCATTTTTCCCCACTTGCTGCGGCTGGTTTTGCTGACTTTCGCATAGCCATATCCGGGAAGATCGACCAGGTACCAGTTGTTGTTAATTTCAAAATGATTGATCAGCTGGGTTTTTCCAGGAGTGGAAGAAGTTTTGGCCAAACTTTTACGCTCGGTCAGGCAATTGATTAAGCTTGATTTTCCAACATTGGAGCGTCCGATAAAGGCAAACTCAGCTTTATCTGCCTTGGGGCACTTACTAATGTCGGTATTACTAATGACGAAATTCGCGGATTTAATTTTCATAACTATGCTATCTGTCAGTGTGTAAGCCGGTGAGTGAAAGGCGAAATGCCTGATGGCTCACACTGCGGATTGAGCTGCAAAGTTAATGCCTTTCCCCTTTAACACAAAGTGCTAAAAGTCTAAAGTGAAAATGAGGGAGGAGCAGGCTAATTTGAAGCTAAAAACCGCATTTAAAATTCATCTATTACATGGGGTGGATTGGTCAAATTAACCATTTGGATTTAAACCATATTGACTGTAAATCATAAAAATTAGGAAGCAATCATTGGGATTGGATCCTATCTTTAATATATTTCAACAAATTAATAGCTTAATCTTGGTGTTAATTTGTTAATTTTGGCTTTGTGGGATTCACATTTATGCATGATTTTATTAATTATTACATCCATGTGTCCGCTCGAAATTTTGACTTCAACCTCTTACAGATCACGAATTAGGTGATGAATTTTAAGAAATATCGTTTTTTATTAGGAGTTTCTTTACTCCTCGGTTTTAGCAGTGCATTTGCTCAAACAGTAGATCCCAATAAGGAAACTGCTCGGCAATTATTGGAAATGGCGGAGGAGATTAACAAAAGTACTGCCGTAAAAACTCAGGCTAGGGATATTTATGTGCAGGTGGTGGATTTTGATCCTGAAAATCAGCGTGCTTTGTTTATGGCCGGAAAGCTCTATCTGGAGACCGTAAACAAGGAACGTGCGGTGAAATACCTGAAGAAACTCTATGAATTAAATCCTGAATATCGCTTTGATATCCCTTTTATGATTGGGGAGGCGTATCAGTATGCCATGGATTTTGATAATGCTTTGCTTTATTACCGAAAGTATAAATCCAAGTATGAGAGTAAGGTGAATTACCGCGGGCAGGATTTGGTGCCAATGGATTGGGTAGATCGCAAGATTTATGAGTGTGAAAACGGTAAAAAATTCATGGTGAATCCTTCTCACTGGACCATCGTGAATTTGGGGGAGAACATTAATTCCGACTCTTATGACTTTGCCCCGGTGTTTAATGAGGATGAAACCCTGATTATTTTTACTTCCCGTCGTCAGGATGGGAACCTGAATGAAAACGTGGATAAGGATAACTTTTATTTCGAAGATATTTATTATTCCAGAAAGGTAAACGGACAATGGGAACCGGCCAAAAATATTGGAACGAATGTCAATACCCGCTTTCATGATTCTAACCTGGCTTTGTCAGCAGATGGTCAGACCTTGTTTATTTATCGTGATTCTAATGGGGGAGATATTTACTATTCCACCTATAATGAGACGGAGGATGATTGGTCAGAGCCACTTCCGGTGGAAGGCCGTGTGAATACCTCCTTTTCTGAGAATTCTATATCGATTTCACCGGATGGTAATACGCTTTTCTTTTCTTCTGATCGCCCGGGCGGTATGGGAGAACTGGATATCTATATGGCCACCAAGGATGATAAAGGGGTTTGGTCAAAGGTGAAAAACCTGGGAGAAACCATCAATACGCCTTATGACGATGATAGCCCATTTATTGATTATGATGGGAAAACGCTATATTTCTCCTCTAAAGGGCGAGATGGAATGGGTGGATTTGATATTTTTAAAACCGTTTATGATTCCGCAGCCTCAGAATGGAGTGAGCCTGTGAATTTGGGATACCCGATCAATACCCCGGATAATGATATTTATTTTGTGTCTACAGCGGATGGTAAACGTGGGTATTACTCCTCCGTTCGGGAAGATGGAATGGGTTATACCGATATTTATATGGTTAAAATTCCGGATGAGTTTGATGAGCAGCAGCAATTACTTGCCGGAAAAGATATTGAAAAAGCAGAAGATGCGGCAGCACCGGATGTGATGTTGACCTCAGCAGAAACCGAAGAAGTAGTGGCGGTTATTCAGCCTGTTATTTTAGAGGTGAAGATTGTGGATCAGGGTAGTAAGGCGGCTATGGAGTCACGGGTAAATGTGCGAGAGGCTAATACCGGAATGAGCTGGAGAGGAGTAAGGCAGGAAAATGGGGCTTACCGTTTTGAATTAAAGCCTACAGAGACCTCGAATTTTACTTTGTCTTCGGAAAAAGATGGTTATGTATTCAAAAACCTGAAATTGAAATTACCGGTAGCGAACGATGAGGAGCAAATGGTGGAGCGCACCTTGGCCATGAGCAGGATTCAAACCGGACAAAAGTCGATCTTGCGTAATGTTTATTTTGACTTTGGTTCCGCTAAGCTGAAGAAAGAATCTTTTTCAGAACTGAATAAGCTGGAGCGTATGCTTTCTGAAAACCCATCCATCAAGGTGGAGATTTCCGGACATACCGATGCGGTGGGTTCTGCAGGAAATAATATGAAGCTTTCTCAGAAACGTGCAGAAGCGGTAATGAATTATTTGGAAGGAAAAGGAGTGGATGCTACCCGTATCACCGCCGTTGGTTATGGGGAGGAAAGACCACTGGCTTCCAATGATGATGAAGAGGAAGGACGTGAATTGAACAGAAGAGTAGAGTTTGAAATTATTGAGAAATAGTTCAGAAATATATGATATTGTCGTAGAGGTGGGGAAACTCGCCTCTTTTTTTTTGCGGCAAAGGAATTCGTATTACCTTTGTAGCATAAATTTCACATGAGCCAGATCATTATTGTCGGTGACTTTGAGGGAAATCGGGTCTACGAAAGGTTAGCTAGATGTGATAATTAAAAATGACATTTTGATGAAAGTAGTTCCATATAAAGATCAGCAAGAAGGGAAAAAGGCGCAGGTGCGTGATATGTTCAATAATATTTCCAAGAAATACGATTTATTGAACCATGTTTTAAGCCTTGGGGTTGATATTTACTGGCGTAAGCGTGCGGTAAAGATTTTGAAAAAATATCAACCGGAATTGATCTTGGATATTGCTACCGGCACGGGAGACTTCGCCATTGAGGCCCTTGCAGCCAATCCAAAGAAAGTGATTGGGGTAGATATTTCCGAAGGGATGTTGGAAATCGGAAAAGAGAAGATCAAAGCCAAAGGATTGGAGGATCGTATAGAAATGCGATTAGGAGATTCTGAGGGATTACTTTTTGAAGATAATTATTTCGATGCCGTGATCGTATCATTTGGTGTTCGGAATTATGAAAATCTGGAGAAAGGTTTGGCAGATATGTGTCGTGTGTTGAAGCCTGGTGGAAGGTTGGTGATCATTGAATTCTCAAAACCTAAGATTTTCCCTTTTAAACAAATTTACAACGCCTACTTTCGCTTTGTATTACCTGCTGTTGGAAGAATCATTTCAAAAGATCAGTCCGCTTATACCTATTTGCCGGAATCTGTAAATGCTTTCCCCGATGGTGAAAAATTCACAAAGATATTGGATAAGGTGGGTTATAAAGAGACAGAATGTATTCCACTAACCTTTGGCATAAGCTCCATTTATACCGCTACCAAATAATATTTGTATTAGCGTTCTTCTTGCCTTTAAGTACTGTCCTGGCACAGGCCGGGCCTAAGATCAATCTGCCCTATGTGGATCAGAAAAAGATTCACTACGGTTTTTTTGTGTCTACAGGGCTTTCAGGTTTTAAGCAAACCTATTCTCAGGCTTATTTCGATCGAATAGGTTTTGATCCGAATAATAACCCTGTGGATTTAGAAGGGGTTTTATCCATTCAGACCGAACGTCAGCTCTCCTTAGGGGTGGGTTTTATAGGAAACCTAAAGTTGGCCGAGGCTTTGGATGTGCGGGTGACCCCAAAGGCTGGTTTTTACACTTATCGTTTGACTTACCAGTTTAGTGATTCGGTATCTATCGGGCCTCCGGGGAATGGTGATTTCAGAGCAGAGCAGGATAATATTGAAAACGTAAGGTTCGAGATGCCAATTCTGCTAAAATTGAAGTCTCAGCGAAGAGGGAACATTCGTGCTTATTTTATCGGAGGGATTAATCCATCCGTAGAAGTGACCGGTAGGCGAGAAAAAGAAATTGCCTTCGAAATGGCCGGTTTTGACCTGGCACTGGAATGGGGTTTCGGCTTTGATCTGTATTATCCGCTTTTCCGTTTCTCTCCCGAAATTCGTTTTTCCCATGGCCTCATGAATATGAAGGGAACCAATGCCAATAGGCCTATCGCAGTGGCAGTAGATCGGCTGACCACCAATAGTGTGACATTGTATTTCAACTTTCAATAAAAATATGAACCTCCTTTTGGAGGTTTTTTTATATCCGGGGTGCAGATTTTTTGGGAGGTATTGAAGTATGAATAAGGCCAAATTTGCTAAAATAAATCCGTTTTGGTTGGTAGCCGTTTAATCCCGGCTTGTACAACGATGGATTTAACAGGCCTACTTAAGCAAACTATTAACACTGCCTACTCATTATATTTTCCGATTAACAATGGGTCACATTGTGGTAACTTTGCTTTCTCATCAATCTTTAGCTTCGTTGGAAAAAGCTTGAAATTGGATGAATTCCTTCATTTTTTTCGCCTTGCAGTTAAAAGAGACTTTAAATATGAATACTCGGGCTTGATGCAATTTATAAAGCGGCTTGCTTTAATGGCATTTATGAAAAAGGGAAAAAGCGCGAAAGGAGATTGGTGAACTTTATTAGCAAATAATAGTCTTTCATTTAATTGAAAAGGATTGGAGTATCTCTTTTTGGAAAAGGTGATGCCCCTAACCATTTGACAGATATGATGAAAGCAATTTTTCTACTTGTGATGTTTACTGGTGTCTTCTTGTCAACTTTACTCTATGGGCAAGCTGAGCAAGAAGGGCAAAGTCATCCTCATGAAGCAAAGGGAAGTGGACATGTGCACGGTCGACATGCAATAAATTTTTATACAGGTTTTACTTTTATTCCACCTAAGCATTATGCTCATATTGATGTGCTGGGATTGAGGAATACCGGTAATTGGGTGCCTACCCTTGGCTTAGATTATGTCTATAAAATAAATCATCGCTGGAGCCTGGGCTTGATGGCCGATGTTGAATTGGATCGGTACACCATGTTGACCCTGTCAGAACAGTGGATTGTACGTGAAAATGTGGTGGTGTTGGCGGCGGTAGCTAAGTTTGAGTTGCTGAAAGGTTTTAGTGTATTTGCCGGGCCGGGTTATGAACAGATGTTTGCTGAGGGAGGCGAAGATTTTTGGCTGGTGAAGGTGGGTTTGGAGTATGAAATTCGGATGGAGAAGGGCTGGCAATTGGCTCCCTCCATTATTTATGATTACAAAGATGTATATCAGACCATTTCCTATGGATTTGCGGTGGGCAAAAGGTTTTAAATTAGATACTAAGCATTGAATTTGTCGTTTGGTATTATTAATTATTTTTTAATAGATAAAATCGTTACAAATAGCTTTTGATTATGCTCGGTATTTTGGAACTTTGAACAAATTGGTGATTATCTCATCCTTTATGCTCAGGCTTCGGCCCAAAGCTGGAGAGTGAGGTGAAAACTGAATAAAAATTCAACTTATACATGAATAGCTGAGCTAATTTGTATATTTTGTGAATTGGTAGGGAATATAAATTAATTCGTTTTTACAAGGAGCATGGGCTTTTTTGACTTTTTAACAAGTGATATTGCAATCGACCTTGGAACTGCCAACACGCTTATTATTCATAAAGATAAAATTGTTGTTGACGAGCCGTCAATAATTGCCATTGATCGTTTAACCAATAAGGTTTTGGCGATCGGGCATGAGGCGATGCAAATGCACGAAAAAACGCATGAGTCAATTAAAACAATTCGTCCGTTGAAGGATGGGGTGATTGCAGATTTCCACGCGGCGGAGCAGATGATTCGCGGAATGATTAAAATGATTGACACCAGAAATCGTTTCATTCCGACATCTCATAGAATGGTGATTTGTATACCTTCCGGTATAACTGAGGTAGAGAAACGTGCGGTAAGAGATTCTGCTGAGCATGCGGGAGCAAAGGAAGTTTATTTAATTCATGAGCCTATTGCAGCTGCCCTTGGTATTGGTATTGATATCGAACAGCCGGTAGGATCTATGGTCGTGGATATTGGAGGAGGTACCACCGAAATTGCGGTAATCGCCCTTTCTGGTATTGTTTGTGATCAGTCCATTCGAGTAGCCGGAGATACTTTTAACCGTGATATTCTGGACTATATGCGTCGTCAGCACAATCTTTTGATTGGTGAGCGTTCTGCAGAAAAGGTAAAAGTGGCCGTCGGGTCTGCTTTAACGGAATTGGATGAGCCACCGGAAGAATATCAAATTCGTGGACGAGATTTGATGACCGGTATTCCAAAAGTGGTGACCATTTCTTATTCCGAGATTGCTTTTGCTATTGATAAATCTGTTTCTAAAATTGAAGAAGCGGTATTAAAAGCATTGGAAATTGCTCCACCGGAATTGTCTGCAGATATCTATGATAATGGTATTCACCTGACAGGAGGTGGTGCTTTATTGAGAGGATTGGACAAGCGTTTGGCTTTGAAAACCAAATTGCCTATCCACGTGGCAGATGATCCATTAAGAGCAGTGGTTCGCGGTACGGGTAAGTCTCTGAAAAATATGGAAAACAACCGTGCCGTGTTGATGACTTGATAATTTAATAATGGAAAACCGTCAAACAGTTTTTCGTGAAAAATTTTATAATTCAACATTTGGTGGCATTCGCCCGGCCGGATGTTGAATTTTCTTTTTAGGGAGATATTTGGAATTTGCAAAATAGATGCGGGAACTCTTTTTCTTTATTTACCGCTTTCGCGGCTTGATGCTGTTTTTGATTTTGGAAATGATTTGCTTTTGGCTGATTGTGACCAAAAATTCTTACCAAAGTATAGCTTTTTTTCATAGCTCTAATCGGGCTATTGGTGCCTTATATCAGAACAAAACCAAGGTCAATAATTATTTTGAACTCAGCCGAATCAATGAGGAGTTGGTCAAAGAGAATGCGGCATTACGTGCAGCTCTGAAGGTGAGTGAAGCTTCTGATTATTATTGGACACATGAATTTTCAGCGGATGAAGCTCGTCTGAAGCAATTTTCTTTCACGCCGGTACGGGTGGTGAATAATTCGATCAGTGAGTACCATAATTATATTACTATTGATAAAGGTTCGCTGGATGGAATAAAACCCAATGAGGGGGTGATTGGCCCCTATGGGGTAATTGGAAAAGTGAAATCTGTTTCTCCCCATTATGCCACTGTGATCTCTCTCCTTAATAATAAGTTTTTGGTTTCGGCCAAAGCGTACCCTTCCAATGTGCTTTGTTCGGTGAACTGGTCCGGAGAGGATTTTCAGTTTGCCGACCTGAACTATGTGCCGCGACATGTGGAGATGCATGTAGGGGATACCGTTCGAACGTCCGGCTATGACGGGATATTTCCGGCCGGTACGATGATCGGAACCGTGGAAGAGTTTGAATTGACGGATCAGGATATTTTTTATAATATCAAGGTGAGGTTATCTACCGATTTTTCTTCCCTATCCTACCTTTATGTAGTGGAGAATAATCTGGAAGAGGAGCAGTTAGAAGTTGAGCGTTTAACCGAGGAGAAAAAATGAAAAACAGCACTATTTTACGAATTGTACATTTCGTAATCTTTCTATTACTTCAAGTGTTGATTTTGAAGAATATTGCCCTTTTCGGCTTTGGTTTTATTTTTCTCTATATCGCAGTTTTGTTGTTTCTGCCTGCGGACATGGAGAAATCCACCCTATTGCTGCTGGGCTTTGTGTTAGGGATAATGGTCGATTGGTTTTATGATACCCTGGGGGTACATGCTGCCGCATCGGTGCTTATCATGTATTTGCGACCGAAATGGATGCAGCTGATCACGCCCAAGGGAGGATATGATGCGGGCGTAAACCCGATGTTGTCAGATTATGGTTTCAACTGGTTTGCGCTGTATGCACTGCCCTTAATTCTGATTCACCATTTCACCTTATTTGTAATTCAGTCCGGAGGTTTTGATCGCTTAATGAGTATTTTGGCCAAGACCTCTTTTAGTGGGGTACTGACATTTGTGTTAATGGTGTTAGTGCAGTTGTTATTTTATACCAAACAACGGAGGGTGATATGAATGAGGACAGACGGATAATTGTTCAGCTGCTCATCGCCGGAGTAGCATTGTTATTTGCAGGAAAACTATTATTCATCCAGGTGCTGGATGATGATTATAAGTTGGCTGCTCAAAACAATGTGATGAAGAAATTCATCGACTATCCCTTAAGGGGAATGATGACCAGTCGTGATGGGGAGTTGTTGGTGGTGAACAATCCGGTGTATGACATCACCGTCGTAGCCAAAGAATTTCGAAATTCCGATACTTTAGCTTTAGCGAAGGTGATGGGCATTGAAATGGAGGAAATGCGGGAAAAGCTGGCCAAGCTCAAAAAGGCCCGAAGTTTTTCCTGGGTGAAACCTCAGGTTTTGTTCAAGCAATTGAGTCCGGAAGAATTTGCCAAAATCGAGGTTTATTTGGATGATTTCTCCGGAATTTATGTTTCCCCAAGAACGGTAAGAGGGTATCAATACCCTTATTCGGCGAATAGCCTGGGCTATATTGGGGAGATTACCGATCGTCAGATTAAGCGGGATACCACTAATTATTATAAGGCAGGAGATTATATCGGCCGAAATGGTATTGAGAGTACTTACGAAGAACATCTCCGTGGGCAGCGCGGCATTAGCTTTAAAATGGTGAATGTCCGTGGAATTGTAAAAGGAAGTTTTCAGGATGGAGAATATGATACCCTTTCCGTGCCAGGGAATAATTTGACCACCACCCTGGATTTGGATCTTCAGGCATATGCTGAAAAATTAATGGAGGGGAAGATTGGTTCATTAGTTGCGATTGAACCATCCTCTGGAGAGATTCTGGCCATTGTCAGTGCGCCAGATTATGATCCTTCCTTACTTTCCGGGCGCTCATTCGGGAAAAATATGGGCGTATTACAAAAGGATTCCCTAAAGCCTCTTTTTAATCGACCGATCATGGCGGCCTATCCTCCGGGTTCCATTTTTAAGGTGTTACAATCCTTGGTGGCGCTACAGGAAGGGGTAATTGCCCCGGGTGAATTTATTTATTGTGATAATAAGTTAATAGGGGACCATGCGCCCCCGGGCAGATATGATACGCGCCGAGCACTTAAATATTCCTCCAATAACTTCTATGTAAAAGTCTTCAGGGAGGTATTGAATCAGCGGGTGGACGATAATACTTTTGTGGATAGCCGCCTGGGGTTGGATAAGTGGGTCACCTATATGAGTCGTTTTGGCTTAGGCAGTAAGTTGGGCATTGACCTGCCCGGCGAGAAGTCCGGTTTTATCCCAAATTCTGCATTTTACGATCGGTATTACGGTCGAAATCGCTGGAAAGCATCTAACGTTCACTCCCTGGCGATTGGACAAGGGGAAATTTTGGTCACTCCTATTCAAATGGCCAATATGGCTGCATTAGTAGCCAATAGAGGTTATTTTTATACGCCGCATCTGATTAAAGATATTGGAGGGCAGGGGCCACTTGAAAAATACCTTGAAAAACACGAAACCGGTATTCAGTCACAATATTTTGACGAGGTGATCGCCGGTATGGAAGAAGTAATTCAGGGGACGGCTACCCGGGCTTATATTAAAGATTTACCCATTGCAGGGAAAACCGGAACAGTTCAGAACCCGCATGGTCCGGATCATTCGGTATTTATGGCCTTTGCGCCGGTAGAGCAGCCTCAGATTGCCATTTCTGTTTATGTGGAAAATGCCGGTTGGGGAGGGAGAGCTGCAACTGCGATTGCGGGCTTGATGCTGGAGAAATATGTAAAAGGGGAGATTTCTCGCCCGTATATGGAAAAGTATGTGTTAAAAGGGGACTTTTTATACTAGAATGGAGCTACAAGGTAAGAATAGAGGGAATTTCTTTGGTCGTGTGGACTGGTTGTCCATCCTGATTTTCTTTATACTGGTCACAATCGGCTGGCTGAATATTTATGCCGCCGTTTATGATGAGGAGGCGCAACGCAGCATTTTTGATTTGAGTATCAACTCCGGAAAGCAATTGCTTTGGGTGGGGACCACCATCATTTTGATTACCATCATTTTTGCGGTTGACTTTAAGTTTTATGACTCCTTCGCCTATGTGATTTATGGGGCAGTGATGCTTTCCTTGATCCTGGTGTTAATTTTTGGTCGGGAAGTAGCGGGTTCTAAATCATGGATGGAGATTGGTCCTTTTCGGCTACAGCCGGCAGAGTTTGCCAAATTCGCAACCGGTCTGGCGGTGGCTAAATTTTTGTCTGACCCTGGCCTGAGGATGGATAAGATAGAAACTTACCGGAATGCCTTTATCTGGATTGCGATTCCTATGCTTTTAATTCATTTACAAGGGGATACCGGTTCTGCACTGGTGTTTTTAGCATTGGTTCTTGCTTTTTACCGAGAGGGATTAACGCCCCTGATCATGGTGGTGACTTTTATCGTAGGAGTAGTTTGCCTGATGGCCTTGTTGTATCCGACCATTTATGTCATTGGAGGGTTGGCTGTTATTGCCTTCCTGCTCGCCTGGTTCGGTGAGCGGACCAAAAAGCGCATTATCACCATAATAGCCGGTTTCGGTATTCTTTGTTCGGTAGCTTTTGGGGTTAACTATTTTGTGTATAATGTATTGAAGCCTCACCAGCAAGGGCGCGTAAAAGCTTTGATTGACCCGGACGGGGACCCGCTTGGAGTAGGATGGAACGTAACACAGTCCAAAATTGCGATTGGATCAGGTGGTTTTTGGGGTAAGGGTTTTTTAAACGGAACCCAAACAAAGTTTGATTTTGTGCCCGAACAAAGTACCGACTTTATTTTTTGCACCATTGGAGAGGAGCACGGCTGGATTGGATCTGTTGGAGTGGTGTTTTTGTTTGCTTTTTTAATGTACCGTCTGATATTTTTAGCAGAAAGACAAAAATCCCGCTTTGCGCGGGTGTATGGCTATAGCGTAGTTTCCATTATTTTCTTTCACTGGTTCGTAAATGTAGCCATGACAATAGGACTTTTCCCGGTGATCGGAATTCCTTTACCTTTAGTGAGTTACGGGGGGTCGTCTTTATGGGCATTTACCATACTGATTTTTATATTCCTGAAACTGGATGCTCACAGGATGCAGGTGATGGTTCGCTAATCGTCGGGCTTTTATTTGATTTGTTTATTGAAAAATGCCATAGCGGCGGCATTAAAAAAAATGTAAAAAAAGGGAATAGCTGCCTTAGGTTTTTAGGCCATGTAAGGTTTTGTGTAATAAAGTATTACAATAGCTTGTGATAAAAAGCATTGATATGCTTCAACATCTATTCTATTTTTATTGCACTTTATGGGATGAAACTGCGTATTTTTGTTTAAAATTGTTAATATAGTGATTAAGTCTTTTTAATTTGGATTTTTTCCTTGCAGGATATAGCTCCTTAAAAATGAAGGATTTTTACACTTTTTAATGAGTATTTGAATTCGACCTATTGATAAAAATTACCCAACAACAATGATTCAATTTAAGGGATGTTCCCGGTTTTTTTTGCTGGGATTGTTGATGATTGTGCTACCACTTAGCCTAATAGCTCAATCTCATAAAGTGGCAAGAGTAATTCTTGATGGAGGTAATAAATACACCAATTCTTCCTTTATAAAGGTGAGTTTTGACCTGGTAAATCCTTCCACCAAAGGATTTATTGATCAAATGCAGCTCTCCGAAAATCCCGATTTCTCCGGTGCCAGATGGCTTGATTTTTCTATGGAAGGCGTGAGCTACCAATTCAATGGTGGTGACGGCTTGAAAAAGCTTTATTTACGATTTAAAGATAAAGCAGGTAATGTCTCCCCGGCAGATGTGGGGACAATTGTCCTGGATCGTGCTGCGCCTAAGGGAAAAATTGTTATTAATGACGGAAGCGAATTCACGAATGATGTTCAGGGGCGGGTGATTTTAAGTGTTGAATCCAATGAAAATGCCAAGCTGTTTATAGCCAATCATGCTTCTCCGGAAAATACCCAGCCAATCGCATTGGAGCAAACCATGCGATGGAAACTGGATGATGACGGAGATGGCTTGAAAAAGGTATATGCTATTTTGGAGGATCGTGCCGGTAATAGATCTGATTTGCTGGAAGCTTCGATTCGCCTGGATCGTGAGGCCCCGCGCAATGGCCAAATTTTGATTAATGATCAGGAGGAGGTAACCAACCAAACAGAAGTTTTGCTGAAGATTAAAGCCCTGGATGTGGAAATGATCCGCGTGGTCGATCATCAGGTGGCGGAGGTGATGCGTTTTCAGCCTGGTTTAGATGGCTTTATGGAAGTCCCATGGACTTTGAAGGGGGAAGATGGGATTAAGAAGATTGGCGTATTTTTCATGGATAAAGCCAAAAATAGAACACGCGAAGCGGTTACTGCTGAGATAAAGTTGGATCGTCAGGGCCCAGAAATCAACTCCTTTAAAATTAATAATGGTCAAAGGTATGTTTCTAACCCCAAGGGAAATGTTGAGCTTTCAGTTGTAGTCGAAGATAAAAATAGGGTGAAGTACATGGAAGTCAGTAATGATGCCGACTTCACGGTATCGGAAAAATTCCCATACCAAACGACTATTCCATGGGAGATTGATGCGAGTGAAGATGGATTAAAAACGGTTTATCTTCGTTTGGCGGATCAGATTGGAAACATTTCGACCGTCAATCAAGCTAAGATTTTTCTTAAAAGGACAGAACCCAAAGGATTGGGTATTCAGGTGGCGAATGGAAAAGAATTTATCGCTGAACAGGCGACCTTTGTTCGCCTAAAGGCCAAAGACGCTCGTTTTATGCAAATTAGTGAAAACGCTAGCTTCACTGATGCAGAATGGCAGGATTATGCCGAGCAGCTGAACCTTAAATTATCTGATGGAGATGGCAAAAAGGTCATTTATGCGAGGTTTAAAGATGAGGTAGGGAATGTGTCTGAAGCATTAAGTACGGAGGTGCTTTTGGACTCAAAGCCTCCGGTAGGTAAACTGATTGTGAATGATGGAGAACCCTATGTGACGGCAAAAGATAGAGTAACCGCTTTGACTATTGAGGCTGGTGAGGATGCTTATGCCATGAGGGTGAGTAATTCTGTGGATTTTACAAAAGCACCCTGGAGACCTTTCCAGACAGAAATACGTCCCTGGACACTTGCCGGAGAGGATGGTTTGAAAATGGTTTATTTGCAGTTGGCTGACCGTGCAGGGAATAAATCAGAGGTGATTACGGCATCTGTAACCCTGGACCGAACCAAACCGACCAAAGTTTTATTCAGACTTAATGACGGTCAAAAATGGCATACCGGTGATAATTTAAATGTAAAGGTTTCATTAGAGGTACAGGGGGCGAATGAAATGATGATCGCCAATGATGAACATTTCGCCGGAGGTGAATGGCAACCCTATCAAACCGAGTTTATGCACAAGATTGAGCCGGGTGATGGAATGAAAATGGTTTATGCCAAGTTCCGAAACAAGGCTAAGATCGAGACGGATCCTGTTCGAGCACGCATTATGCTGGATACTACTCCTCCAAAAATTATCAGCGGAGAGGTGAATGATGGGAATTATTATGTTACGGCTCGCGACAGAAGAGTGCCAGTGGCGGTGAAAGCGGAGGGCGCAGCCTTTATGCGGATCAGTGCACAAGCCTTGGATCATCAGGCTTTAGAGGACCGGTCTAAATGGCAAAAGTACGAAGGTTTAGTGGCTTGGCTATTGGAAGACCGTGAAGGAGAACAGGAAGTTTTTGTATATACACGAGACTTTGCCGGAAATATCTCAGCGCCGTGGTCCGGTAAAGTGAATTTCCATACTTCTCCGGTAGAGGTGGTGAGTTTCAAAATTAATAATGGCACTAAGTATACTAATGCCATGGACCAGGTGGTAGAGCTGAATTTCAATGTGAATGGTGCCAGTGAAATGATGCTATCGAATTGGGAGCATTTTTCAAATGCCAAATGGCAGCCTTATCAAGCTAATGTAGATTTTAAACTGGATGGTAATGATGGGGTGAAATCTGTTTTTGCCAAATTTAGAAATGAGGCAGGAGTGGAGTCGGCGCCTTCTTATGGTCGGGTGATTCTGGACCGGGAACCTCCTGTACAGTGTAAAATTCGAATCAATAATGATTCTTCTTTTACTACGCATGCTAAGCGATTAGTAAAGGTGCAGCTGAAAGCAATGGGGGCGAAATACATGGTGCTGTCTGAGAAAAAGGATTTTTCAAATGTGCAATGGCAGCCCTATAAATCTTTTATGAGTTATCAGTTCTCGGATCCGGATGGAGAAAAGGTTTTGTACGCTAAGTTTAAGGATGAACCAGGTAATGAAAGCGCTATAGTTTCTGCCTCTATAATTTCGGATGTTACGCCGCCTAAAGGATTGGATTTTGTTATAAATGATGGCGCAAAATATACCAATGATTCCGGTAAGGAAGTTATCCTGAAAATAAAAGCAGATAAGGCGCGTCAGATGATGATTGATTTCTCCCCATCTTTTGCAAGAGGGAAATGGGAGCCTTATCAGGAAACGAAATCTGTTCAGCTTCCGGGAGAGGATGGAGAAAAAGTGGTGTACATCAAATTCCGAGATGAAGCCGGAAATGAATCTAAATTGATGACCACGCGAATAATGTTGAAAAGAAGTTTTAACTAATATGAAAAAGCCTCTTCCAAATTGCAGGAAGAGGCTTTTGTTTTTTTTGGCTTTTGGAATTAAGCTTATTTGATTGCAATCTCTTTAACCATATCTACTTCTTTGTGTTTCTTCATCTCAATGGTTAAGATGCCATTCTCAAATTGAGCAGTTAAACTTTCCTGATCAATAGATTTGGGTAATTTGAAGCTTCTCTCAAGGGGCTTGCTCTCAAATTCTTTTCGGATTACTTTTGAAGTTACCTTTTCTGTTTCAGTCTCTTCTGATTCCTTTCTTTCTGCGTTAATGGTTAAAATTCCATTTTTTACAGATAGAGTAATTTCCTCTTTTTTATAACCGGCAGCCATTAATTCTATTTTGTATCCGGACTCTTCTTCATAAACATTGGCCGGGCTGTTAGAGACTGCGTAATCACTTCCTGCAGGCCAATTAAAGTTTCTATCGAAAGCTCGAAGAATATCATTAGCGTTGTTAACTAAAGTGCGAGGAGTTTTATTGATTGTAGCGATCATAACTATTGTTGTTTAAAGTTTTCGTTATCAAATACAATCTCTTTTTATCAACTCCTGTACCATTCCAATTTTTAGGACAATTTGCCTTAAATGCAGACTTTGTTGATGACAATTTGTCATTTAAATTTCATTTTATCGCCTATTTGATGACAAAATGACTTAATTTAAGTGTTTTTTTCCGATTTCAGCGCAAATGAGGTTGCTGCCGACAAAAAAATACCCGACGTTTTGCCGGGTGAGTTTCATTTTAATGGCTTGAGGAGAATAATTTCCCCTGCCAGGTATTTCTTTCTTCCAATCGCTTTTCGATTTGGGAAAGCAAAGTATCTCCCCGGACCATACCCCAATTAGGGGCTATTTTGATGGCAGGAGGAGCCTCACTGGTAAATCGCTGAATTTGTAGATCCGGGCGAAGGCGCTCCACAAAATCGATCACAAAGTCGATATACTCTTCCCGGTCGAAAAAATTGAACTGATCAGGGTGATCTTTGTACTCTTTGGCCATGATCGTCCCTTTCACTACTTGCAGTTGATGAAATTTTATGGAATCTAATGGTAATTCATTGATCAACGCTACCTGTGCCAGCATTCTTTCCCTGCTGTCATTTGGAAAACCGAACATTAAGTGTCCTCCTACATGAAAACCCCTGCCAACAGACATCTTGATGGCCCTGACGGAATCTTCAAAGCTGTGTCCACGATTCACGCTGTCCAGGGTGTCATTGTAGCAAGACTCGATGCCATACTCCAACACAATTAAATGTTCTTTTGCCAGTGCTTCAAAATAGTCCAGTTGCGCTTCGTTGATGCAGTCTGGTCGTGTGCCGATCACCAATCCTTCAATATCCGGATGGGCGAGTGCTTCTTCATATACTTTTTTGAGATCTTCTAAATCTCCATAGGTATTGGTATAGGCCTGAAAATAGCCCACAAATTTCGCGGTTCGCTTGTACCGCTTTTTTAGGAATTTCAAGCCTTTCTCCAGTTGCGTCGTGATGCTTGGATTTTCCCTCACATAGGAAGGCGTAAAACTATCATTATTACAAAAGGTACATCCTCCTCTGCCCAGAGAACCATCCCGGTTTGGGCAGGTAAAATCTGCATTGATAGAAACCTTCTGGATCCGTCCGCCATAGGTTTGCTTCAAATAATCTACATAGGCATTATACCTTCTTCCGCTATCCCAAAAATTGGGAGGTGTATTTGCATCAATCATAAGAACGCAAAAGTAATATTCTTGCTTTAAAAATTTGCTAAACTAAGCATGCAAGCAAAATGCCAACCTTCTTTTTTTGGGAGAAAGTGCATAATTTAGTTCCTTTCCAAGATGTATTAGCTTTTTATTACCGAAAAGTAATCCCCATGTAAGTAGCCGCCTTTACCTTAATTGTAAATTTTTCATCAATACTTTTATTTCATGCTAAGGATTTTTTGTCTGGGATTGTTGCTATGGAGTTTTGGAATCGCTCACGCTCAGTTTGTGGACTTTCCCCAACACTATATTTGTTATAAGACCGATCAAGCAATAAAAATTGACGGGATGCCCGAAGAGACTGCTTGGTCTAAAGTGCCCTGGAGTAATGATTTCGTTGATATTGAAGGGGACATTCGTCCAAAACCAAAGTACCAGACCCGGGTAAAAATGCTTTGGGATGATGCGTTTTTGTATTTCTATGCCGAAATGGAAGAACCTCACCTATGGGGAACATTAACCGAGCGAGAGTCCATCATTTATCTCGATAATGATTTCGAAGTCTTCATTGACGCTAATGGCGATGGGCAGCATTATTATGAATTTGAGATCAATGCTTTAGGGACCGAGTGGGATTTAATGTTAACCCGACCTTACCGCTTTAACGGAAAACCCATCTTCGACTGGGATATTAAGGGTATGAAAACAAAGGTAGCCTTGAATGGTACTTTGAATAATCCGCAAGATATTGATCGTTCCTGGTCTGTGGAGATCGCGATGCCATGGTCAAGTTTGAAAGAGCTCTCCTCCAGAGGTGGAGCCCCGATTGCAGGAGACCAGTGGAGACTGAATTTTTCTCGTGTGCATTACGATTTGGAGGTGGTTGATGGGCAATATGAGAAAGTTAAAGGGCCGAATGGAAAACCAAAGCCGGAATATAATTGGGTTTGGTCACCGACCGGAAAGATTGATATGCACCGCCCTAATCGATGGGCTATTTGCAGTTTTCGGAATTGAAAGCCGGGGAAGGTGAAGAGGAGTTCCTGGCGGACCCTGATTTTACCTTACAACAATACCTTTACGAAATCGCAGATGCGGAATTGGCATTCAAAGCCAAACACCAACACTACACTTACCAATTGGCCGAATTGACAAGCCTTCCTGAATTACCAAAAGACATCGAGCAGGTTGAGATTTACCCTGGACCCAGCTTATGTTTTGGAGCAACTTCCTCCATTACCGGAAGACGCTATTATGTGAATATGGAAGGTAAATTATGGTCAGTACATTAAATTATCACTATTTATGAAAAAGCTAAATTTTTTACGATTGAGGCTACTGGCCCTCAGTATTTTTTCAGTTTTAGTAATGTTTGCTTGTCAAAGTTCCAAGCAGGAATTTACTTCTAAGAAAACGAAGAACTGGGTTTGGGTAACGCCAGATTTGGAGAAAACCGACGAGGTTTGGAGGAAAGAGTTTTATCGACTGAAACAAGCAGGTTTTGACGCGGTCCTGTTAGAAATTTATGCAGGAAATGAAGCATTTTTTGGCAGCAAACGTTTGCCGGTGAAGGCGCCCTGGTTGGAGCGTATGCTTCCCTTGGTAAAGGAAGCGGGCTTGGAATGTCATGCGTGGATGTGGACCATGCCGAATAATAATCCGGCAAATTATGAGGATCCGGCAAAGCTGGATTGGTATAATGTGAATAGAAAAGGAGAGAGTTCTTCGGATAAGCCGGCCTATGTCAATTATTATCGTTTTATGTGCCCCTCAAGTGAGGAGGTGCAGCAGTTTATTTTAGGCACCGTAAAAGAACTTTGTGCTTATGATATTGACGGGGTTCATTTTGATTATATCCGTCACCCAGATGTAATTCTGGCAAAAGGCCTTTGGATAATTATGGCATTGTACAGGATAAAGAATACCCGGAGTATGATTACTGCTATTGTGAGCGTTGTCGAAATGGTTATAAGGATAAATTCGGGCAGGATCCTTTAGAGATGGAGGATCCCACCCAAAGCGATAGTTGGAGACAATATCGTATGGATTTGATCACCCATTTGGCGAATGATATTTTGATCCCTGAGGTGCATAAGCGTGGGAAGTTAGCTTCTGCAGCTGTATTTCCAAACTGGACATCAGTGAAACAGGAATGGAAATCATGGCATATGGATGCGGTATTGCCAATGTTGTATAATGGTTTCTATGAAGCACCAGTGGCCTGGGTAGGCGAGCAGGTGCAGTGGGGAAAAGCGAATTTGAAGCATTCGGAGACTCAGTTGTATAGTGGATTATTTTTACCGGATTTAACGCAGGCGGATAGCCTGAAAGCAGCAGTAAGACATTCCCTGAAAAATGGAGCAGAGGGTATCTCCTTATTTGCGATGGGAGGGCTGACCGAGGCGCAATGGAAGGCGCTTGAAGAAATGTACGAAAATGGAGAATTGTGATTTTTCTAGATAGATGAGAAAAAAGGCGGAGGAGACTCCGCCTTTTTTATGGAGGGCTTCGTAAATTATTACATCAATTAGAACCTACAGCTCCTATGAACAAAATTTTCCTAAGCCTGATTTTTTGCCTTGCGTGCACCAGTTTTTCTTTTGCTCAGAAATTTAGAATGACCGCCTCTTATGCTATGGCACAACCCATAGGGGAATTTCAGGATTTATATTCCAGTTACAGTGGTCGGGGTGGGCACTTTACGCTTGAATATTTTATTTATCCTGAAAAGTGGAGTGTCGGGCTTTCCTCAGGAATCAATGATTTTCGATTAGGGAAATCTATTCAGAATCCGGCGGGTGGTGTAATTCCCGTGGGCCTTTCTACTAAGGTTTACCCTCTTTTGGTGCAGTCCCACTATTATTTACCCTGGGACAGTAAGATTAAACCCTATGCAGGATTGGCCTTAGGGACTTATTTGTTCAATGCTGAGGTCTTTCTTGGGGATGATGCCGAAGAAATAGATAAAGGAAGTTACTTTGGAATGGTGCCGGAAATCGGTGCTTATTTGAATTTGACTGAGACAATTGAGCTCCTGGCTGCCTTGCGTTATAATCATGTTTTTGTAGATAATAGCCCAATGCAGTATTTGCAGCTCAATATCGGTTTGGCTTATCGTTTTGTACGATATGATTATTAGATTTTTCAGCTTTATTTTTGATCTATTCGCCTGAATTTTGCGTTGCTCTTTTTTTATTATCGGACTACTATAATAAATTCATATTTTTGTGCCTAATAAAATTTGGATTTGCTAGAAACTCTTTGAGATTTTTTGGTTTCTTTTTGATTTATGGAGAATATAAATGAGTTGAAACCCTGGATTAATCAATATGAAGCCGGCGTGCCGGATGAGATTTCAGGGGAGATGTATAATTCATTGGTGGAGATGTTAAAAACCGCCATGGATAAATACCAGGATTTGGTGGCCTTTGAGTGTATGGGTGGGAAAATTACCTATGGACAGCTGGATACGCTATCAGACCAATTTGCGGCATATTTACAAGCCAATGGCCTCAAAAGGGGAGATCGCGTGGCTTTACAGATGCCGAATGTCCTGCAGTACCCGATTGCCCTGATCGGGGTTTTGAAAGCCGGTATGGTGGTGGTGAATACTAATCCACTCTATACGGCCAGAGAAATGGAACACCAATTTAATGATGCCAATGTTTCGGCTATTTTGATCGTCGAGAACTTCGCACATAATCTTCAAAAAATAATGCATAAAGTGCCGTCCCTTAAATTGGTGATGGTGACCGGATTGGGGGATATGCTGGGGGCATTAAAAGGTCCCCTGGTGAATTTTGTGGTGAAGCGCGTGAAGAAAATGGTTCCTCCATTTCATTTGCCAAATGCCATTCCATTCAAAAAAGTGATGAAGGAAGCCCAAAAGCTGAAGTTTTCGCCAGTGGAAATTGGTCGTGATGATATCGCCTTTCTTCAATATACAGGGGGGACCACAGGGGTCGCCAAGGGAGCAAAGTTGCTTCATCGGAATTTGCTGGCTAATGCTGAGCAACATATTCACTGGATGCGAAATTTACTGGAGGAGCGTACCGAGGTCGTGGTGACGGCTTTACCTCTATACCATATTTTTGCACTCACGGTGAACTTTATGACCTTTTTTCAATATGGATGTAAGAACGTCCTGATTACCAATCCAAGGGATATGAAAGCCTTCCTTGGAGAGTGGAAGAAGCATGAGGTGACCATTTTTACCGCAGTAAATACCCTGTTTAATGGGATGATGAGCCAGCCACAGTTTGATGAATTGAGCTTTAAGCGGCTAAAGCTTTCTATTGGAGGTGGCATGGCAATTCAGGATCACGTAGCAGAAAAGTGGAAGGCCAAAACCGGCGTAGTGTTAAGAGAGGGATACGGTTTGACTGAATGTTCTCCTGTAGTTTCATGCCAGCCATTTCATGATAATACCCGTCTGGGTTCGATTGGAATACCATTTCCTTCCACAAATTTAAGGATTGTAGGAGAAAATGACGAGGTACTTCCTTTTGGGGAAAAGGGCGAGTTATGCGTAAAAGGCCCACAGGTAATGGGAGGTTATTGGAATAATGATACCGAAACCGCAAAGGTGTTTGTAGATGGATATTTGCGCACAGGCGATATTGCCTACATCGCAGAGGATGGTTTCGTATATTTGGTGGATCGTAAAAAGGAAATGATCAATGTTTCCGGTTTTAACGTTTTTCCAAATGAGATCGAATCCGTGATCGCCTCTCATCCAAAGGTTTTGGAGGTTGGGGTTTGTGGGGTGCCGGATGATAAATCCACCGAGGCGCCTAAGGCCTTTATCGTGAAAAAAGACGAAAGCCTAACTGAGGATGAAATTGCCGCTTATTGTAAAGAGAATCTCACGGCTTATAAGCGCCCTCGACAGTTTGCTTTTAGGAAAGAGCTTCCGAAGTCCAGTGTTGGGAAAATCATGAGGCGTTTGTTAAAATAGAAATTTTAAAGCCAGGGGTATGGAGCTCCTGGCTTTTTCTTTATTTTTAATTTTTATTAACGGAGGCCAAAAGGCATAATGTAGCTTTTGTGTTGGCTTACAATCATCAACCTTAACCTTAAAATGAAACCATACTTTTCATTTATATTTTTCGCTATTGTTTTTTTATCGTGTAATCCCTATTCCTCGGATCAGGGCAAGGTGTATTTACAATGGAAGGAAATTCATGAATTCCAAAATCAGCGCAATACTGATACGCTATTGTATTTTTTGAAATCCGATCAGGCAGACATCAGGCGATCTGCGGCTAGAGCATTGGGATCTGTCCAGGATGAAAAAGCACTAAATGATTTGAAATTCGCCCTGGCTGATGATCAGGAAGAAGTGCGGGCTGCGGCAGCTTTCGCCTTGGGGCAATTAGCAAAACAACAGGCCTTTCCTTCTTTGCAGGCAGCTTTATTGAGAAGTCAGGAGGAAAGTACTTTGGAAGAAATTCGCATGGCCTTAGGGAAATGTTTGGCTCCAAAACAGGTCGGGGTTTTGCTGGATCAGCCGGCAAGTCCGGGGAATTTACGGGCCTTGACCTATGCTGCTCAAAATGGGGCCTATAATGATCAGGTCCAGGCTTATGTTTTGACATGCCTGCAAGATGAAAATGGTAGGGAGGTCCAATCTTTGGCGGCAAATATTCTGGCCAGAAACATTATCGATCAGCAAGATCTCATTCCTCAAATTCAAGCTTTGTTTGAGGAAAGTGACAACAAAGAAACGCGTTGCCATTTGCTGGAAGCCTATGGGAAAATGAAAGGAAACGCTGGATGGTTGAAGTATGTATTGGACAAGCAAACATTGGCGCCTATGGAAAAGTGTGCAGCAATTCGGGCAATAGGCAAAGATTGGAATTCATCGGATATCCCTTTGATCAAGAAATTATTAAAAGATCCGCTATATAATGTGGCTTCCATTATGGTCAGTGCTTTGCCGGAGGCTGATTGGGTAAAATCCGACTGGGCTTTGGAGATGCCGCTTATGATTCCCAAAGCACAATGGTTGGGGAAAACCGGAGATATGAAATTGATCTCATCAGCGCTGGATACTGCCCGTAATGTTTATGTAAAAGGGGAGTTATGGAAGGCTTATGCCCGCTTTCCTACAGGTCTGGAGGCTTTGCAAGAAGGTTTGGCCAGGGCCTCTGTTCCTGAGCAGGCTTTCGTATTTGAAGCCATCATAGAATGGGCGAATCAATTTCCGGAGCAATCGAAATCAGATTTGTTCAAGAGGGTGTTGTGGCAAGGGATGCAAAGCAGAGACGTTGCCATGATTTATTATGGCGCTTTGTGGTTGCAGTCGAATTGGGAAGACTATTCGGATTGGCAATTAAGACTAAGTGAACTTAAAAATGAACTGAAGCTTCCAATTGATCTGGAAGCGTATAATGAACTTGAGGGCCTTTTGGCCAAGATGGAAGGCAGAACTCCCAATAAGGCCAATCCAGCTGATATGCTATCGATTGATTGGCAACAGTTGTCCTTCTTGCCTCCTCATCCACAATTTGAGTTTTACACTACTCAAGGCGGCTTTGTATTGGAGTTATTGCCGGAAGCTGCTCCAGCTGCGGTGACGGCATTTTTAAAATTATGGAATGAGGGCTTTTATGAGGGGAAAACTTTTCATCGTGTGGTACCTGGTTTTGTGGCGCAGGGAGCTTGTCCTCGTGGAGATGGATTCGGAGGAATGAATTGGGTGATTCCTTCAGAATTTGATGAGCATCAGTTTGAGGCAGGTAGTGTAGGCTTAGCTTCTGCAGGAAAGGACACGGAAAGCTGTCAGTTTTTTATTAATTATACCAGCACTCCCAGACTGGATGGACGATATACCATTTTTGCCAAAGTTGTCTATGGAATGGAAACGGTAGAAAGGCTTGGTGTTGGAGATCAGATAATGGAAGTGAAATTTAAAAAGAAATAATTTAGGAAGGTGCTTCATTAGTTTGGAGCGTCTTTTTTAATTGTTGTAAAATCCTTTTGTCCGAAGAGCGGATCATCCATACCATAAAGGGACTTAAAGCAGCCCAAAAGGCATTTTTACCTTCGCAACAAACATCCAGTCGAACTTTACACTTTTGGTTTAAGCTGGTAAAATTGTAATGGTATTTTACCAGTATGCCACCGCTTTTGGATTCAATAGTAAAGGCTTTCTCCGGGTCGATATCGGTCACACGAAATCTGGAAAGGTAATCTTCCCCTCCTGTTTCAGAATGAATAGATACCTCAAATTGATTTTCACCTATTTGCTCAATGGTCCTGACCTCTTTCAGCCATAGCGGGACATTTTGAAAATCTATGGCAAATTCCCAAACGTGTTTTTTAGGTAGGTCAAATCGCTCTTCACAGGAAAAGGCTTTTCTCATGCGTATTATGGAGTAGTCTGGATGTACAAAATAAGAGGGCGAAACTTGAAAAGCAATATGAGGTGACTTTTCGATTGTTATTCGATAAATTGCTCTGGGTAAGTTTTTTGTGAAATTTTACCTGAATTAGGTATGCCTAAAACCTCCTTTGGCTTCAAGGAGGGAAAGTTGAAGGAATAGTCGCTCTTTGGTTTATTTACCAGGGAGCCAGAAGATAAAGGAGCATGCCTATTCAATCGTGGGTTATTAAAAAAACAGTAAAACCAATCAAAAAATACCACTTATGAGATTCGTGTGGTAGATTTAGCATCTTTCGGTGAACCATTGGGGATGAGTTTCTTGGGGCGGCTTAGCCTGACAGCGGCGTAACATCCGGGATAAGTTATTGGAATTGGTTTTTTTGTAGACTTTTTAATCTAGGAAGGATTTTATTAGCCCGGTTTTGAAAACCAGCAGTACCGTAGTCCCATTGATCTTCAATAAGGATAATGACTTCTGAGGCTAATTCCGGGTATATGGGAATGATATTAGCCAAACAGGTCATGGCGAAAATTTTGTTAGCGGTAGGGTAATTTCGTTTTTCTAAAATGCTCAAGCAAACGTTTAATAAATCTTCATGAAGGACTTCAGGAAAGGCATTGAGGCTTTGAAAAATTCCCAGGATATTCCGTTCTACTGGAATATGTTGGGTTTTGACTAAAATAGAAATAAGTTCAGGAAGGTATTGGGGTAATGTTTGAGGATTATTATCAAAAAATCCTCTGGAAATCCAGGCCGCATTGGATTTTTCTCTATCATCTCCGGTAGATAAAAATGTTAAAATGTGGGAAATAGTTTCAGGATTTTCTTCAATTTGACTTTGCCATCGGTTGATAGCTGCTTTGGGGAGAGGGGATTTTAATTCGGAGAAATTGACACTATGGATCATTGGTTTTCTGAAAAATGGTAGAGGATTCCAATTCCCAATATTAATGTTTTTTGAATCAGGAGAAATGAAAACTATCCCTTTGTTTTAGTATTTTCTTCCTGAGATTCCATAGTGGTAATCCATTGGTATAAATCTCCTTGTCGATTTTTCTTGCGCAGTTTTTCCAAATACTTGTTTTTATTTTCTTTCCGAAGGTTTTCATATAAACGAAGCAGTATTTGGTGGCCATTATTCTGAATCATGACGGAGGAAGCATGGGGGAAATCCATTTGCGTCATGGCCATGGCGCTCATATAAGGGATGAGGAGTTTTTGACTGATTTTCGGATTTTTATCCGAAATAATGTCCTTTAAATAAACCGCTTTCAGGTGAATATTGACTTCGGGGCTCCCTTCCAGATATTGGGTAATGAAAGCTGCTGCAAGATCCCATTCCGCATTTTTTTGTTGGACAGGTTGGCGAATCATCCACTTCATTGCCTCATACGCATGTTTACGATAGCGTTGATAATCTTCGATGTTTTTAAACTGGTAGTTAGCTGGCAGATTAAGATAATCTTGCGCATGAGCCGAAATTCCGGTAATAAACATCAGATTTAAGAGGATGAAACGCCAAATTGCCATATTATAAATCAATCTTCTTTAGTCTGGAAATTGTCTCTTCCAGGTGTTGGTCTGTGAAATCATAATGAGTGACAAAACGAATGCTTTGACCACCGAAAGGGACGGCATAAATATCTTTTTCTGCCAATACATTTAAGAAAGCCATGGCATCCAAATCCTGTCGAATATCAAAAATTAAAATATTGGTGCTTGGTGCAATCACCCTATCCACAAAGGGAAGTGGGGCAAGGGCTTCGGCCAGGATTCTGGTGCGTTTATGGTCTTCCTTTAATTTTGCAATATGATGATCAAGGGCATAAATTGCCGCTGCAGCCAAATAGCCAGATTGTCTCATGGCGCCTCCCAGTACTTTTCGGATACGCAATGCTTTGGCCATATGTTCTTTGGTGCCTAAAAGTACCGAGCCAATCGGGGCGCCAAGGCCTTTGGAAAGACAAATGGAAATGGTATCAAATTGCTCGCCATAAGCTAGAGGACTTTCCCCTGTTTCTACCAGTGCATTGAATAAGCGGGCACCGTCCAGGTGCAGAGGGAGCTCGTGCTGTTTACAAACCGATCTAATTTTCTTGATCTCTTCTAAATGGTAATAAGCTCCTCCGCCTTTGTTACAAGTGTTTTCTAAAGAGACTAAAGTACTTTTTGGCATGTAAAAGGCATCCGGTCGGATTTTTTCTTCTACTTGCGCAGCAGTAATGCGTCCATGATCCCCTTTGATGAGCGATGCTTGCACGCCACTGTTAAAGGCCATTCCCCCGGTTTCATAATGGTAAATATGAGAGAGTTCATCACAGATGACTTCGTCACCCATCTGTGTATGCAGTTTAATGGCAATTTGGTTCGTCATCGTGCCGGAAGGACAAAACATGGCTTCTTCCTTACCGAACATTTGTGCTATTTTTTCTTCCAGCGCATGCACCGTCGGATCTTCATCAAATAAGTCATCGCCTACCTGCGCTGCCCACAAGGCGTCAAGCATTTCGGGAGTGGGCCTGGTGACGGTATCGCTTCTTAAATCTATTTTCATTTTAAAGGATGTCCAGGATTTGAATTAAATCGTGTACTTCGTGTTGAATTTTTTTGCCATGTTTCTTGCGTGTGGGGTTGAAGAAAATGTGGTCGATTTGCGCTTTTTTCGCACCTGCAATATCGGTATCGAAATTATCTCCAATCATGATACATTCTTCAGGCTGAGCCTCAATCGTCTCCATGGCGAAATTAAATATCCCCTTGTGAGGTTTTTTATAGCCTGCTTTTTCGGAAGTAAAAACCGCTTCAAAATAAGGCGCTAATTTGGAAGCTTCCATTTTGATGTGTTGCACCTCCTCAAAGCCGTTGGTGATAATATAAAGCGGATATTGGGATTTTAAAGCTTCCAGGGTTTCAAATGTATTGGGAAATACATGAGGCATGTGTGGACTCTTTTCTAAATATACCTCCCCCAGGTTCGCGGAAATCAGATCCGGATTTCCACCCAGATTTCGGATAACGGTAGTAAAGCGACTATCTCTTAAATCCTCTTTGCTGATTTCATCTTTGTTGTATAGGGCCCAAAGCTGGTGATTGACTTTTTCATATTCCTCCAAAAAGGCCTCCAGGGTAATATTTTCTCCCGTGGAAGAAATTTGATGTTCTTCAAAAAGATCCTTTAGCACCAGGCTGGAGTTTTTTTCAAAATCCCAAAGGGTGTGATCCAGATCAAAAAAGATGTATTTATACTTTTTCACTTATCTCAAATTTTTAAGGCCTCAAGATAGTTAAAAATCCGGAATGGTCTGAAGTCTAGGGAATGGCTTTAAAGTTTTCAATCGCTTAAAGCTTACTAAATTCTGCTGTAATAAAGTAAAAAGGGGCTTTTCAAATTCCAATCTGGATAATAGTTGTTTCTCTTTTCCAGTCTTGAAAATGAAACGAACTGTTAGGCCGTGTTTAATAGCCAAAATTCGCAGCGAAAATTTGAAGTATTGCAGAAGCGATAAAGGATTATTATTAGAGAATTTCATCACTATTGTTGAGGAATTATCCAAAATCGCTTCCAATAGTTCGAATTTGCAGCCGGATTGTGTGCTTTTAAACATGCTATTAATCACTTTTCATTGAATCATTGACGTTTTTGGGTGATTTTAATTTTAGATGTATGTGCACAGCTAGAGGAAAAGTGATCCAGGTGGGCTAAATCCGAAATATTCACCGATAAATTAAGCGATTCGGTTTAAGTGATTTAATTTTAGTCTGCTATAGTTGTGATTGCTTATTTGTAATTAACTCCGGATTTGGGCAAGCTCTCTTTCTTCTCATTCATCTCCTTCATTGAGGGGGGGAATGAAATAGGGAAAATTGCATCATTTTTCCCATTTTGCAGCTAAACGGGGATTTATAGCGTGAATATTTCGGGTTAATTTACCACCGTATCTTTTGTAAATTTATTAGATGGAAATGCATGAAATCATTCGCCACATAGTTATTGATTCAGTTTTGATATTATTTGGCTTGAAAATCAGGACAACTTCTGTCGAAAAACCATTTTAGGCATGGGTTTTAAAAGGATTTATCGGCTTAAAAAATGTATGCTGGGAATATTTATTTAATTTATACCTTGTTCAAGAATAGGTTTATAATTTTCAATTAATCAGAATGGATTTAGATAGCTTTCGAAATTATTGTTTGGCCAAAAAAGGAGTTACTGAAGAATTGCCTTTTGATGATACCACTTTAGTTTTTAAGGTGATGGGGAAAATGTTTGCCCTGTGTAATTTAGAGCAATTTGAAGGCGCAAGCCTGAAATGTGATCCGGAAAGGGCGATTCAATTGAGGGAAGCGTATGAGGAGATTAAGGGAGGGTATCATTTAAATAAAAAACATTGGAATTCAATCAAAGCCAATGGAAGGGTCGGTGATCAATTGTTTATGGAATTAATTGATCATTCTTACGACTTGGTGGTGAGTAAATTGACGAAAAAAGATAAAGAATTATTACAAGGGATGTGATTTATACGTAAAAGAGTAAATCACGACAAACTCTAATTGTTGGGTTGGGTTATTTTTTGTGTTCTTTGAACATTTAATTATCTTGCCCAGAATCTTTCAAGATCTAAAACAGGTGTTTTTTTGCGTTCTTATCAGCATTTAATTCTAATAATGCTTGTGATGCTGGGGTCAATGTCTTGCCGAAAGCAAAATATTTGCCCCGCTTATCATAGTGCATTTATTTTCGATACGCTGGTCGCTGACCAAACCTTCTCTACGATGGACAGAGATGGCAATCCCCTATTTCCTGAAACTAGGGGGCGTAAAACGAAGGGCGGTATTCGTAAATCACCACCGGTTTATGCTTTTTGGCAAAAGAAAGATAAGCCCATGACCATTCCAATGGAGTATAAATATGCCCGTGATCGAAAGGTAGAGGGACCTATGGATGGTGAAATGGATGAGGCTACCTATGCTATGGCTGCGGCAGATACCGTGGAGTTTGGAGAAGTGAATCCGGCGCTTTTTGCGGATACTACCCAGGTGGCTCAACAAAAAGATACGGTCGAGCATCACTTCAATGAAGATCAAATTGTTTATTTAAGGTATTTCCTGGATTATCTTCCAGCCCCAAGGGCACAGGCCCCTACGCAATTGGATGAAAATGGCCAGCCGATGGAGCACATAGAGGGTGGTACTTCTGCTACCAATATTGGAGGCGGAAAGGAGAAAAAGAGCTGGTGGCCATTCGGGAAGAAAAAGAAAAAGGCCAAGGAGAAACAAGAGGAGGTGGATCCTGCCGCCAGTCCGAATCAAGATCAAGGGGTGATGGTTCCTCAGTTAGTAAATGATGATGAGGATGATTTATATGATGATTAAAAAGTGAAAATAACTTATATAAAAAGGCTTTCCGAGGTACATCGTTGAGCCTTTTTTTTGGTTTTTGAGAGTTTTCTGAATTGTTCATCGCTAGATTTAGTAGGTCAGATTAAGTCGTTTATTGTCAGGTTAGTAAGGTTGTGTTAATTATTAATAGCCCGAATTTGGGCAAGCTTGCTTTCTCCTCATTCATCTGTTTCGTAGGGGAAAACTTGAAATAGCGAACTATTCCTTCATTTTTTCCGCCTTACAGCTAAACGAGGATTGAAGTATGAATAATCCGGACTAATATAAAAAAAGGCTGCCTGAGGGATTTCGGGCAGCCTTTTGTCTGTTTTGGAAGGAATTATTCTCCTAATTTTTCGTCAATATAATCAAGTACTTTTTCCATCAGGTGAACCCGATTTTTTCCTCTTACATTGTGTTCATGCATGGGGTAAGTAAAGAAATCTACTTTTACCTCATTGTCTACACAGGCTTTTAGGAAAGCCATGCTGTGTTGAGGAACTACTACAGGGTCGATCGATCCGTGGATGATTAATAAATCTCCCTTCAGGTTTTGGGTTTTGTCTAAAAGTGAAGCTTCAGCAAAACCTTCCGGATTGGTTTCCGGAGTCTGCATATAGCGCTCTGTGTACATTACTTCGTAATATTTCCAGTCCATCACCGGGCCGCCGGCAACACCGACTTTGAAGGTATCCGGTGCTTTCAACATCAAAGAAGTAGTCATGAATCCTCCATAAGACCATCCGTGTATCGCCATTTTGTCGGCATTTACCCATGGTTGGGCTTTTAGCCAATTGACACCTTCGAGTTGGTCGGCAATTTCTTCCGTGCCCAGTTTTTTGTGCGTGGCATGCTTGAAGGTTTTGCCTCTGTTGTGGGAGCCCCTTCCATCCACAGTGAAGACAATGTATCCTTTTTCCGCAGCAGTGTACATCCAGGTGGAGGCGCCGGTGTTATAGCGGTTGGTAATCAGCTGAACCCCCGGGCCATTGTAAGTGTAAACAATCACCGGATATTTTTTATTGGGATCGAAATTACTTGGCTTGATGATTCTGCAGTTTAGTGGAGTGGCTTGGTCAGCAGCAGTGATTTGGAAAAGCTCTGGCTTTGCTACCTGGTATTGCTCCATTGGGTTTTCAGAAGTAAGGATGGTTTTTACGGTTTTACCGGAAGCAGCCAAAATACTTTCCTCACGTGCGATTTCATTGGAGCTGAAAGTGGCCAGGAATTGATTGTTCGCTTTATTATATTTTACAGTATAAACACCGGACTTTGGAGAGATTTTCTTTTGGCCGGTGTTTTTAACATCTGCTACATAAATTTGGCGATCCATACCATAGTTGGCTGTTCCGACCATATTGATTTTTTTACCGCTTTTATCAAATCCTAAAATTTCGGTAATCATCCAGTCTCCTTTGGTTACCTGGTTAAGTAATTCTCCCTTGGTGTTGTAGCGGTACAAATGCTCAAAACCATCTCTTTCACTCACCCATAGGAATTCATTTGGACGATTCGGAACGAATTGTAATGGATAATGCCACTGTCCGTATTTTTCCTCTTTTTCTTCGAATAAAGTTTTATCGAATGCACCATCTGAAAGTTGGTAGCGGTTAAGGGTAATGTGGTTTTGCTCACGGTTCATGATGCCCGCATAGATAAACTTGCCTTCCGGTCCGAAGGTGACATTGGTAATGTATTGGTCCCTAGGGCCGGTCACCTGAGCAAATACGGTTTTCTCCTGCTCTAAATTGTAGATTCCCAATTTTACATGCTCACTTGCTTGTCCGGCCATCGGGTAACGGATCGGCATTTCCTTAGCCGGAAGTGAAGTCACGTCCACCAAAGGGTAAATACTTATCGCAGTTTCATCCTTTTGGTAAAAAGCCAAAGTTTTTCCATCTTCTGACCAATAGGCGCCATTATGAATGCCGAACTCATTTCGGGAAGGTACCTGGCCGCTGACGATCGCCTCATTTTCTTCTGTGGTAACGGCTTTGAAATTATCACCTTGCCAAACATAAAGATTGTTTTCCCGGGTAAATGCGATTGCATCACAGGTTGGGCTGATTTCTAAATTTTCAGCTCCTTCCGGAAGTGAGGCCCACTGGCTTACTTTTTTGTTCGTAGCATCTAGTTTGAAAAACTTCAGCCCTACATGGAAGGCAAGCGTTTGCGGATCAACCCACTTTAATGAAGGCATTGCTTTTAAATTGGCCAAAGCTTCATGTGCCTGTTTGAGCTCCGGAAGGGAGATGATGCTTTGCTCATCATTTTTGCGAACCATCATTAAATGATCCTCTCCATCCAATTTTTCAATCAGGCTGTATTCATTACTTCCTTTTACCCATTGTAATTGCTTACTGTAATCCGGGTAAAGTTTGGAATATACTCCTAAAATGGAGGTTTTCAGATCAAGGGTCTGTTTTTGGGCCCAGCTGCTACTTAGTATAAATACCAAAGCAGGGATCAGCCTCAAGACTTTTTTATTCATAAGGTTCAAAATTTTTTCAAAGCGAAAATAGAACCTTAATAGTAAAGCGCAAAATGATTATCCGGACTTTACTTTGAATTAAATAGGATTAAGCTGAATCCTTTTCTTATCCATCTGCGTGATTTCTTTTTGGTGCTAAGGGAGTTATTCTGAAAAAATAATCTTACATTTGCACTTCGTTCGAGTGAGCGGCCCTGAAAAGGGATTCTTATTAATCAATTGAGTGGCCTGATTGCTCTAGGGTTATTCAGTATTATAGAGCAACATATTATTATGTCAGTAGATCCTAACGATTTTAATTGGGACGAAATCGAAGCTGGTGCAAAAGGCTTTGGTGATGAGTATTCTGCCGATAAGCGTGCAGAGATGGAAGCCATGATCGATGGCACTATGAACGCGGTAACAGAGAAGTCAGTAGTGAAAGCTACTGTAGTTTCTATCTCTGATCGTGACGTAGTATTGAACATTGGTTTTAAATCTGATGGTTTGGTGTCAGCGGCTGAATTCCGTGATACTCCAGAATTGTCAGTAGGTGACGAAGTTGATGTTTTCGTTGAAGAGCAAGAGAATGCTAACGGTCAGTTGGTATTGTCTCGTCGTAAGGCGAAAATCGTTAAAGCATGGGAGCAAATCCAGGGTGCTTTGGCGGAAGACAGCGTTATCGAAGGTGTGGTTAAGCGCCGTACTAAAGGTGGTTTGATCGTTGATATCTATGGTGTAGAGGCTTTCTTGCCAGGATCTCAAATTGACGTTAAGCCAATCCGTGATTTCGACGTTTACGTTGGTAAGAAAATGGAAGTGAAGGTTGTGAAAATCAACCACGCTAACGACAACGTAGTTGTATCTCACAAAGTATTGATCGAGAAAGATCTTGAGAAGCAAAAAGCTGAAATCTTGAACAACCTTGAAAAAGGTCAGATTTTGGAAGGTGTAATCAAGAACATGACCAACTTCGGTGTATTCATCGATTTGGGTGGTGTTGATGGTTTGCTTCACATTACAGATATCTCTTGGGGTCGTATCAACCACCCAGAGGAAGTATTGCAGCTTGACCAAAAGGTTAAGGTTGTAGTATTGGATTTCGACGAAGATAAAAAACGTATTTCTTTGGGTATGAAGCAGTTGACTGCTCATCCATGGGATTCATTGTCTGAGGAGATTCAGGTTGGTTCTAAAGTTAAAGGTAAGATTGTAAACGTAGCTGACTACGGTGCATTCTTGGAGATCATCCCAGGTGTTGAAGGTTTGATTCACGTTTCTGAGATGTCTTGGTCTCAGCACCTACGCAACCCTCAGGACTTCATCAAAATTGGTGATGAGCAAGAGGCTGTTGTATTGACTTTGGATCGCGAAGATCGCAAAATGTCTTTGGGTATCAAGCAATTGTCTGAAGATCCATGGACTAAAGGCGATGTATTGACTAAGTACGCAGTAGGTACTAAGCACCAGGGTGTTGTTCGTAACTTGACTAACTTCGGTCTATTCATCGAGTTGGAAGAGGGTATCGACGGTTTGGTTCACGTATCTGACTTGTCTTGGACTAAGAAAATCAAGCACCCATCTGAGTTCGTTAAAGTTGGTGAGACTTTGGACGTAAAAGTATTGGAGCTTGATGTTGACAATCGTCGTTTGGCTTTAGGTCACAAGCAATTGGAAGAGAATCCATGGGATACTTTCGAGACAATCTTCACTAAAGGTTCTGAGCACGATTGTACAATCTTGAACAAGAATGATAAAGGAGCTGTTCTTGAGTTGCCTTACGGTATCGAAGGATTCGCAACTTCTAAAAACTTGGTGAAAGAAGACGAGACTAACTTGGAAGCAGGTGAAACTGCTAAATTCGTAGTTGTTGAGTTCTCTAAAGACGAGAAGCGTATTGTATTGTCTCACACTGCAACTTTCAAAGAAGTAGCAGCAGAGGCGCCTAAGAAAGCCGCTCCTAGCAAGAAGAAATCTCCAGCAGCCGCTAGCAATGCAAATGTAGAAAAAGACACTATGGGTGACTTGGATGCATTGGCAGCATTGAAGAAAAAGATGGAAGGTGGTAAATAATTAACCATCTGAAAGCTAGAAATATAATAAAAAGGCGCCAGTTTTGGCGCTTTTTTTCTCCTTGAGGGTTTGCATAAAAACAAATGATTACTACCTTTGCATTCCCTTCAGAAAAGGCCTTAGGGGGCGCTTAATGGCCATTTTATTGAAATATTGGATTGATTTAATATCGATTTTTCGCAAAGAAAAATCTTTTCAAAAAAGTGGAATTTCTGCTAGTGAAAAAGAAAAGTTTTCTATCTTTGCACTCCCAATAAAACAAGCGAATACCAAATCGCTTACTTATTCGGGCTCTTAGCTCAGTTGGTTCAGAGCACCTGCCTTACAAGCAGGGGGTCACTGGTTCGAATCCAGTAGGGCCCACATCACAGATGTGAAAGGAATTACAAACGTGTGGTTCCGTAACGAAAAAGAATATTTAGCCTCCATAGCTCAGTTGGTAGAGCAACTGACTTGTAATCAGTAGGTCGTTGGTTCGAGTCCGACTGGAGGCTCACGGTCTCGTGGCCGAGTGGCTAGGCATAGGTCTGCAAAACCTCGTACAGCGGTTCGAATCCGCTCGAGACCTCAACTGTAAACCGATTGGGATGCAGTATCTCCACGCGAAAAGCATTGGGCTTTTCGCACTGGGGCTCTTAGCTCAGTTGGTTCAGAGCACCTGCCTTACAAGCAGGGGGTCACTGGTTCGAATCCAGTAGGGCCCACATCACAAGATGTGAAGGGAATTACAAACGTGTGGTTCCGCGATAAAAAAATCTTTAGCCTCCATAGCTCAGTTGGTAGAGCAACTGACTTGTAATCAGTAGGTCGTTGGTTCGAGTCCGACTGGAGGCTCAATGGTCTCGTGGCCGAGTGGCTAGGCATAGGTCTGCAAAACCTCGTACAGCGGTTCGAATCCGCTCGAGACCTCTCGATAACGTTGAGGAGCGTTACGGGCTCTTAGCTCAGTTGGTTCAGAGCACCTGCCTTACAAGCAGGGGGTCACTGGTTCGAATCCAGTAGGGCCCACATCACAAGATGTGAAGGGAATTACAAACGAGTAATTCTAAATTGAAAAAGTATTTAGCCTCCATAGCTCAGTTGGTAGAGCAACTGACTTGTAATCAGTAGGTCGTTGGTTCGAGTCCGACTGGAGGCTCAATGGTCTCGTGGCCGAGTGGCTAGGCATAGGTCTGCAAAACCTCGTACAGCGGTTCGAATCCGCTCGAGACCTCTCGATAACGTTGAGGAGCGTTACGGGCTCTTAGCTCAGTTGGTTCAGAGCACCTGCCTTACAAGCAGGGGGTCACTGGTTCGAATCCAGTAGGGCCCACAAAGCACAATTCATTTTTGGATTGTGCTTTTTTTATGCTCATTTTTTGGCTTACTGTCCAGGGGTGACAGTATTAACCCGAATTATTCACCGCTAGCTTTAGAGTCCGATACATGAAGTTGTTTGTCAATTTATAACGATTGGGCCTGCTAAATTTCTGATAGCCCAAATTGGGGTAAGTTTGCTTTCTCCTCATTCATCTGCTTCGTTGGGAAAAATTCAAAATAGGAAGCCATTCCTTCATTTTTGCTGCCTTACAGCTAAAGGAGGAGTGAAGCATGAATAATCCGGCTTTAACCACTAAATAGGAGGTCGTCGTGGAAATGGAAAGAGAAGCGATTTTCAAGCTTGGGTGATTTTGTGAAAAATGGCGAACGGGTGTTCGGGCCAAGGATAGAGGCAGAGGCGTAGCCGTTTGTTGGAGCTCTTTTTTTGATAGTAGTTTTTTGGGGGAAGCTGCGGTTTGTTTCTCAAAAAAAAGCGACTGCCGATAGCCTGACACGCTAGCGTGGGGCCCAAAAATAAAAAAGCTACAATACCTGTAGTACTGTAGCTTTTGTGAAATTAGGCGCAAAGCTAATATTTCTATTTTCCGTTGACGTAAGCCAAAAATTCTTTTTTACGGGCTTCCTCTTTGAATTTACCGCTGTAATGTGCCGTAATGGTGCTGGAGGAAGTATCCTTTACTCCGCGGCTGGAAACGCAAAGGTGAGTGGCGTCGATGATTACGGCCACATCTTCCGTTTGTAGCATTTTCTTTAGTTCAGTCGCAATCTGCATGTTCAGTCGCTCTTGTACCTGTGGGCGCTTGGCATAGTACTGAACTATTCTGTTCAATTTGGAGAGCCCGACAACCTTCCCGTTTGGAATATAGGCCACATGGGCTTTGCCGATAATCGGTACAAAGTGATGTTCGCAGTTAGAGTATAGTTCAATGTTTTTCTCTACCAACATTTCCTGATACGCATATTTATTGTCAAACAGCTTGACATCAGGTTTATTGGCAGGGTTTAAGCCACTAAATATTTCCTTCACATACATCTTGGCTACGCGGTGAGGTGTTCCGCTGAGGCTGTCATCTTCAAGGTCCAAACCCAGAATATGCATGATTTCCCTAAAATGTGCTGAGATCTGCTCAATTTTAGCATTATCATCAAGCTCAAAAGCATCGGGGCGAAGAGGGGTGTCTACGGATCCCGGAATATGCTCGTCACCCATCGTTTCGATGGTTTCCCAGTCAAGCTTTTCCTTATGCGGGATATTCGACAAAGTTCCGTTCTGTTTCATACAATGTGATTTTGAGGTCTTGATCGGGTGAAATATGTGGTTTTAGATCATCATATATCACTCGGGCAATATTTTCAGCGGTTGGATTTAAATTTCTAAATGCTTCGGTGTCCAGATTCAAATTTTTATGATCGTACTTATCGAGCACCAACTCTTTGATCATCCGACTAAGTACTTTCATATCAAAAACATAGCCAGTTTTAGGATCTACATCGCCGGTTATTTTAACGATAAGTTCATAATTATGACCATGATAATTCGGGTTATTACACTTTCCGAAGAGCATTTTATTTTCTTCATCACTTAACTCCGGATTATGCAACCGATGCGCAGCATTGAAATGTTCTTTTCGATAAACCGCTGTTTTCATAAATTTTTGATCTAATAGATTGATTGTTGATTGAGATGGTTGCCCGAACCCCCAAAATTAATAATAAAATTTTCAATTTGCACCTGAGCTGGCTACAAAGGCCTCTTTGGCTTATAAAACTTTAAGATATTGCCATTGAAGCCTTTGATAATTGAAACTATTTAATTTCTCCTAACGCTTTTAGGGTATGACTCAGACTATGAATACGAAATTTTCAGATGTGTTGGTTGTCGGGAGCGGGATGGGGAGCTTAACGGCGGCTTGTCTTCTGGCACAAAAAGGCTTAAAAGTCACCATACTTGAACAAAACTGGATTCCCGGCGGCTGCACGACTTCTTATTGGAGAAAGGGCTTTGTCTTTGAAGCTGGGGCGACCACCCTGGTGGGTTTAGATGAAGGAATGCCCTTAAAGGTCTTTTTAGATACCATTGGTCTTCGGATAAATGCCCGGAAGCTTGAACTCCCGATGCGCGTTAAACTTAAAAAAGGGGGTTGGATTAGCCGGTATCAGGATATTGATAAATGGATACAGGAGGCAGAGCGGGTTTTTGGACCTTCCGGTCAAAGAGGCTTTTGGGAGCGGTGTTATGCGTTAAGTCAGTTTGTTTGGCAGCAATCTTCCCGACAGCTTACTTTTCCTCCGGAAAAATGGCAGGATCTTTCCCGGATTGTTCGTCAAATGGATTATTCAAAAATAGGCTTTGGTCGGTTTGTTTTTAGTACAGTTCAGGATCTTTTGGTTGAATTTGGGTTGGCATCGAACCAGGCTTTCTGCGAATTTGTGGATGAGCAATTGATGATTACCGCCCAAAACACCCGGGAGCAGGTGAATGCACTTTTTGGGGCGGCAGCGCTTTGTTATACGAATTACAGTAATTTTTATTTAGATGGCGGAATGAAAAGTTTAGTCGATCCGCTGGTGGCTTATTTGAAAAGTAAGGGTGGGGATTTGTTGTTGAGGAAAGAGGTGCGGAAAATCCGATCCATCAGCGATGGCTATGAAGTACTTACTTCAAAGGAAAAATTTCACTCCAGATTTATAGTGGGGGGGATTCCGGTGAATAATTTGGCAGATATTAGTGAAGGCTTGCTTTCGGAAGAACTTTCCTCTCGTTTGTTTTCTCCTGAGGCATTGAATAGTGCTTTTCAGATGGGGATTGGGTTTAAGACGGATCAGAAATTTAAGGCTTTGCATTTTCAAATTCATTTGAAGGAAAAATTGAGTGGCTTAAGTGCGCAATCTATTTTTGTGAGTTTGAGTCATGAGCAGGATGCTTTACGATCTGATACATCCGGCTGTCGGGTGGCTTCCGTTTCTACACATTTGGCAAAACCTCACCACAATTTCACCCTGGAAAAGACGCAAATTGAGGAGGAAATTGTAGCTCTATTAGAAAAGGAAGGTATTTTTTCTAAAGAGAATATAATTTATCAGCATAGTGCTACTCAGAAAGCCTGGCAAAAATGGACCGGTAGAAAGTGGGGCTTTGTTGGTGGATATCCTCAGTTGAAATCTGTTAAGCCCTGGGCAATGAATGCTGCTAGATGGGATAAGAAAGGGGCTTATTTAGTAGGAGATACCGTTTATCCGGGGCAGGGAATTCCCGGGGTTACCCTTAGTGGGATGATTGCTGCGGAAAAATTATGGAATGATTGGAAAGGGGAAATTGAAAGGAGTGGAATAAAATTGGGGGTAAGTGATGTTTTTCGGTAATTTATTCTGTTAATCCGTTTTTAACTTTTGCTTGCTTTATTGTTTTTGCCCCGACGTTCATTCCCTTTGAATAATTACTATATTTGCCAGTCAATACTAAAAAAACAACACATTGGATTTCGAAGGAATTAAAACAAAATTGATGCAGTATAAAGAGGAAGGGAAAGGAGTTTTTACTTCATCCTCTTTCCAGACGCATAGTATTGTGTTGCTGCACATTTTAAGCCGAATCGACAAATCCATTCCGGTATATTTTATTAATACCGGTTTTCACTTTCCTGAAACTTTGATGTTTCGGGATGAAATTTCGGAGAGATTTGGTTTAAACTTGGTAGACCTGAAGACGCCCGTTTCGATGAGCCGTCAATTAGATCAGGATGGTCGATTTTTTTACGCTTCAGATCCGGATTATTGTTGCTTTTTGAATAAAACAGCTCCTATGCAGAATGTTTTACGGGAATATGATGTCTGGATCAATGGGGTGCGCGGAGATCAAAGTGCAGTACGGAAGGCGATGAAAGTAGAGCAGCCCGCTCCACACGATTCCATTCGTTTTCACCCCATGCTGGACTGGAATGCAAAAATGATCTGGCAGTATCGCAAGGAGTTTGATTTGCCGGAGCATCCGCTGGATTCAAAAGGCTATATGAGTATTGGTTGTGCTCCCTGTACCCGTAAATTGGATCCCGATATGCAAGAACGCGAAGCCAGATGGTACGGGATGAATAAAGTAGAGTGTGGTTTGCACACGGATCTTGTTAAAAAGTAATTTTAGAAATAAGCATTTTTTTATATGAAAATATTGGTAACTGGTGGGGCGGGGTATATCGGTACGGAATTGTCTCGCTTACTTGTTAACCACCCTGAGGTGGATGAGCTCATTGTTTATGATAACCTCAGTAGGGCAAATTATAACTTGTTTTTAGGCAGGCCTACGCCAAACGGTCACAAAATCAAGTTTATTAAAGGGGATATTCTCGACGGAAGAAAGCTTTCCAAAGCTTTGGAAGGTGTAGATGTGGTGTATCATTTTGCCGCTCATGTGTCTACTCCTCTTCAAAATAACGAAGTTTCTACCTTTGAGCAGGTCAACCATTGGGGGACAGCTAATGTGGTGGATGCGGTGGAAGCGTCTGACTCTGTGAAGATGTTTGTTTACCTGAGTAGTGTTTCTGTCTATGGTGATCATACGGATCAAATGCTGACAGAGGAAACGGCTCCTATGCCGAAATCATTATATGCTGTGTCCAAATTTCGTGGAGAGGAACATGTAAACCGATTAAAGGATAAAATTCGAACTTTTATTATCAGAAGCGGGAATGTTTATGGTTACAGTAAAACCATGAGATTCGATGCCGTGATAAACCGGTTCATGTTTGAGTCCCATTATTCCAACCGTATCCAAATTCATGGGGACGGGAAACAGAGAAGAGCGTTTATTCATGTAAGTAATTTGGTGAATGTGCTGTATCAAATGATCCGATCCAAAACTCCTTCAGGTGTTTATAATATGGTGGAGAAAAATTTGCAAGTGCTTGATATCGTTGATGTGTTGAAGGAACTCTATCCTTCTCTCGAGTTTATTTTTGTGAATCAGCATTTATCTCTCAAGGAATTAATGGTTTCCCCTGATTCCAAGCTTTGGGAGTATGTTAAGCCTTTGGAAAACCGACCTTTACAGGAAGAATTGGAAGACTTTAGAAGGGAATTCACAATGTGATAACTTTCTTATTATAAGATGAAAAACACCGCCAAATGCGGTGTTTTTTTTGTTTTTCCGTGTTCAATTATAAAAAATATTCGATATTTGCGCGTAAGAAATTTCTCAGTTGAGTAAGTTTTTTTATATTTTCAACTTAAAATGTCCTCTTTTTTAAAATTAGTTCATTTTTAGATTATCAACCTAATCAGATTTTTTAGAAGGTTACCTTTTTTTGGATCTGTATATAATAATAAGACAACACCCAACATCTTCATATGAAGCAGTATATATTTACGGTAATAGCTGTTATTTTTTTTGCTTTTAACTCATTGGCCCAGTCTCCTGATTGTGGAAATGAGCTCCGGTTAATTAAAGTAACTCCAACTTCGTCAGTAGAAGCTACTGGTAGCATTGAATTGATGGTGACCACCAGTTCAGGCTTTGAAGTGAAACTTCAGAAAATTTCTAAAAATGGTTATGAGACTATTCTTTCCGAAAAAAATTCAGGGAAGAAAAAAGTCTTATTTGATCAATTACAGGGTGGGTGTGAATACAAGGTATTAGCAACATTTAATAATGGGCAATCCCTTCTGTGTAAAAGTCAGGTCATTTTTGTAGAAATGAAGTAATTATGAGGAAGTTTATACTATTTCTTGTTGCCCTAATTTTTTCTTTTGGTTTCAAAGAAGCAAAAGCTCAATTAGTGGTTAGTCATACCGCAATTGACCCTACCTGCTTTGAGGGGAATGACGGGCGTATCATATTGAATGTTGATCAAGGAACAGGTCCCTTCTTATATGAATTATTTTTGGTCTATAATGGAAGTTTATATCCTATAGCCTCATCCAACGTTCCGGTTAGCGATTTCTCATTTGAGTTTAGTAGAGCTGCGGGTAATATTCCTGATGATCCTTTTGTAACCTTGTTAGGTGCAAATGATTATCGCGTAGATATTTCCGATACTTCTATTGGAGGTATTTTTGGAAAGACCAGCAGGTTTATCACTTTAGGAGAACCAGATGAATTAGTTCCAGATTTTTCAGGTACCATAGATAATGTTAATTGTGAGTCACCTTATACTGGCCAGATTCAGGGTGTTAGCGCCATAGGAGGGACTCCTCCTTACAATATTGATTTGTCAGGTCCACAGTCGGATTCTTTTCTAAATATTGGAGAAGGTGTTTCCGTTCAGTTTGAGGATCTTGTCCATGGGAATTACGCTATTACTTTTACAGATGCAAATAATTGTGTTGCGCAATTAACCGATATTGTTGTAGGAGATGGAAGAAATATTAACGTTCCAGTACTGGATGCAGACAATAAAACAGTTTGTTTTGCTGATCCAATTCCAACCTTTACGGCAACTATTGACGCCACCGGAACAGGAATAAATTGGTATTCCGATGCTGCCGGGACTAATTTGATCGCCACGGGGGTTACATTTAATCCAGCGACTGATGGAGGTGCGGGCGCAGTTAATACCTATACATACTATGTGACGCAGGAAAATACAGTCACTGGATGTGAAAGTGATCCGGAGCCTTTTACTTTGGTTATTAATGAGTTGCCAACCTTAACTTTATCAGCTATTTCGGTAGATGCTTGTGATAATTTTGACCTGCAATCCCTAATTACTGATTTTGATGGTGCAAATACTTATGAATATTATTTAGGAGATCCTGATGCTTCAGGGACCTTACTTCCTGGTAGTACCGTTTCAGATTTAGGAACAAATACCTATTATATAAAGGTAGAGAATGGATATTCTTGTACCGTGAAGGAGGCTGTTGAGGTAACCATTGATGAAACTCCAACCGCTGATGCTGGTGACCCCGGGCAGGTGTGTCAGGTAGATATTCCAGGAAATACTTTTGCATTTACAACGTCTTCTTTAACAGGTACTGGAGCTACAGGAAATTGGAGCCATGATGGAAATGGGGCGTTTAATGCTTATGATCCTGCAGATCCTTCTACCGCGGTTTATACATTTGTGCTTGGCGATGAAACTTTAAGTCAAATCACATTTACTTTGACTGTTTCCTCTCCTAATGGGAATTGTGCTCCCGTGACGGATCAGGTTATTGTTCAGATAAATGCAACTCCAATTGTTGACGCGGGAGCTGATCAAACGGTTTGCTCTAATGAGGTAGTGGCTTTGGATGGTTCATTTTCAGGTGGTGCGACCGGGATTACCTGGACCACTTCTGGTGATGGAATTTTTGATGATGTGTCAGATCCAAAGTCAAACTATACGCTTGGGGTGAATGATATTTCATCAGGTTCAGTGACTTTGACGATTACTTCAAATGTTAATGGTAGCTGTGATGCCGTAGAAGATTTTATTAATATTACTATTGATCCCGCTGTTACCACGGCCAATGCCGGCTCAGATGATGTTTCCTGTGATTTTGTTTATCAGTTAAATGGAAATACGCCTGATGCCAGTGCTGGAGAAACGGGAGAGTGGACAGTAGTTCCAACAACCGGTGCTTTTGATAATGCAAATTTACCAAACGCTACTTTCTCCGCGACAGCAGCAGGGACTTATACATTTACTTGGACGATTACAGGTACAGGGGTTTGTCCAGCCACCTCAGATGATGTATCTATAGAAATTTTTGAAGAGTCAGCAGCGAGTCTGGCTTCAGATCAAACCATCTGTGAGGGAGAGACCGCGAATTTAACGGTAAGCCTGACCAATACGATAGGCACTTATACCGTAGTCTTGAATGATGGTACGGCTGATTTAGCAGCGATTACGGGTTATACCTCAGGGGATAATATTCCGTTGAACCCAACAGCCACAACAACCTATACTTTGGTTTCTGTGACAAGTGAATCTAATGCTTGTCCTGCAACTATCGTTGATGCGGTAGCAGTGGTGACGGTGGATGAACCCGTAACTGCAGCGAATGCCGGTTCAGATGATGTTTCCTGTGATTTTGTTTATCAGTTAAATGGAAATATACCTGATGCCAGTGCTGGAGAAACGGGAGAGTGGACAGTAGTTCCAACAACCGGTGCTTTTGATAATGCAAATTTACCAAACGCTACTTTCTCAGCGACAGTAGCAGGGACTTATACCTTCACTTGGACGATTACAGGTACAGGGGTTTGTCCAGCCACCTCAGATGATGTATCTATAGAAATTTTTGAAGAGTCAGCAGCGAGTCTGGCTTCAGATCAAACCATCTGTGAGGGAGAGACTGCTAACTTAACGATAAGCTTGGTCAATGCGATAGGTACTTATACCGTAGTCTTGAATGATGGTACGGCTGATTTAGCAGCAATTACGGGTTATACCTCAGGGGATAATATTCCGTTGAGCCCAACAGCCACAACAACTTATACTTTGGTTTCTGTGACAAGTGAATCTAATGCTTGTCCTGCTACCATCGCAGATGCGGTAGCAGTGGTGACGGTGGATGAACCCGTAACTGCAGCGAATGCCGGCTCAGATGATGTTTCCTGTGATTTTGTTTACCAGTTAAATGGAAATATACCTGATGCCAGTGCTGGAGAAACGGGAGAGTGGACGGTAGTTCCAACAACCGGTGCTTTTGATAATGCAAATTTACCAAACGCTACTTTCTCAGCGACAGTAGCAGGGACTTATACCTTCACTTGGACGATTACAGGTACAGGGGTTTGTCCAGCCACCTCAGATGATGTATCTATAGAAATTTTTGAAGAGTCAGCAGCGAGTCTGGCTTCAGATCAAACCATCTGTGAGGGAGAGACTGCTAACTTGACGGTAAGCTTGGTCAATGCGATAGGTACTTATACCGTAGTCTTGAATGATGGTACGGCTGATTTAGCAGCGATTACGGGTTATACCTCAGGGGATAATATTCCGTTGAGCCCAACAGCGACAACAACTTATACTTTGGTTTCTGTGACAAGTGAATCCAATGCTTGTCCTGCTACCATCGCAGATGCGGTAGCAGTGGTGACGGTGGATGAACCCGTAACTGCAGCGAATGCAGGATCCGATGATACTTCCTGTAGTTTTGTTTACCAGTTAAATGGAAATACGCCTGATGCCAGTGCTGGAGAAACGGGAGAGTGGACAGTAGTTCCAACAACCGGTGCTTTTGATAATGCAAATTTACCAAACGCTACTTTCTCAGCGACAGTAGCAGGGACTTATACCTTCACTTGGACGATTACAGGTACAGGGGTTTGTCCAGCCACCTCAGATGATGTATCTATAGAAATTTTTGAAGAGTCAGCAGCGAGTCTGGCTTCAGATCAAACCATCTGTGAGGGAGAGACTGCTAACTTAACGGTAAGCCTGACCAATACGATAGGCACTTATACCGTAGTCTTGAATGATGGTACGGCTGATTTAGCAGCGATTACGGGTTATACCTCAGGGGATAATATTCCGTTGAACCCAACAGCCACAACAACTTATACTTTGGTTTCTGTGACAAGTGAATCTAATGCTTGTCCTGCTACCATCGCAGATGCGGTAGCAGTGGTGACGGTGGATGAACCCGTAACTGCAGCGAATGCCGGCTCAGATGATGTTTCCTGTGATTTTGTTTACCAGTTAAATGGAAATATACCTGATGCCAGTGCTGGAGAAACGGGAGAGTGGACGGTAGTTCCAACAACCGGTGCTTTTGATAATGCAAATTTACCAAACGCTACTTTCTCAGCGACAGTAGCAGGGACTTATACCTTCACTTGGACGATTACAGGTACAGGGGTTTGTCCAGCCACCTCAGATGATGTATCTATAGAAATTTTTGAAGAGTCAGCAGCGAGTCTGGCTTCAGATCAAACCATCTGTGAGGGAGAGACTGCTAACTTGACGGTAAGCTTGGTCAATGCGATAGGTACTTATACCGTAGTCTTGAATGATGGTACGGCTGATTTAGCAGCGATTACGGGTTATACCTCAGGGGATAATATTCCGTTGAGCCCAACAGCGACAACAACTTATACTTTGGTTTCTGTGACAAGTGAATCCAATGCTTGTCCTGCTACCATCGCAGATGCGGTAGCAGTGGTGACGGTGGATGAACCCGTAACTGCAGCGAATGCAGGATCCGATGATACTTCCTGTAGTTTTGTTTACCAGTTAAATGGAAATACGCCTGATGCCAGTGCTGGAGAAACGGGAGAGTGGACAGTAGTTCCAACAACCGGTGCTTTTGATAATGCAAATTTACCAAACGCTACTTTCTCCGCGACAGCAGCAGGGACTTATACCTTCACTTGGACGATTACAGGTACAGGGGTTTGTCCAGCCACCTCAGATGATGTATCTATAGAAATTTTTGAAGAGTCAGCAGCGAGTCTGGCTTCAGATCAAACCATCTGTGAGGGAGAGACTGCTAACTTAACGGTAAGCTTGGTCAATGCGATAGGTACTTATACCGTAGTCTTGAATGATGGTACGGCTGATTTAGCAGCAATTACGGGTTATACCTCAGGGGATAATATTCCGTTGAACCCAACAGCCACAACAACTTATACTTTGGTTTCTGTGACAAGTGAATCCAATGCTTGTCCTGCTACCATCGCAGATGCGGTAGCAGTGGTGACGGTGGATGAACCCGTAACTGCAGCGAATGCCGGTTCAGATGATGTTTCCTGTGATTTTGTTTACCAGTTAAATGGAAATATACCTGATGCCAGTGCTGGAGAAACGGGAGAGTGGACAGTAGTTCCAACAACCGGTGCTTTTGATAATGCAAATTTACCAAACGCTACTTTCTCAGCGACAGTAGCAGGGACTTATACCTTCACTTGGACGATTACAGGTACAGGGGTTTGTCCAGCCACCTCAGATGATGTATCTATAGAAATTTTTGAAGAGTCAGCAGCGAGTCTGGCTTCAGATCAAACCATCTGTGAGGGAGAGACTGCTAACTTAACGGTAAGCCTGACCAATACGATAGGCACTTATACCGTAGTCTTGAATGATGGTACGGCTGATTTAGCAGCGATTACGGGTTATACCTCAGGGGATAATATTCCGTTGAACCCAACAGCCACAACAACCTATACTTTGGTATCGGTAATCAGTGAATCTAATGCTTGTCCTGCTACCATCGCAGATGCGGTAGCAGTGGTGACGGTGGACGGGTTGATAACTGTCGATGTCGGTGCCGACCAACAAATTTGCGCTACTGATATCGTCACATTGTCTGGAAATATATCTGGCGATTACGATACTTTTGTTTGGTCTACTAATGGAGGCGACGGGGTATTCACTAACGAGAATACTTTGACACCAACTTATACGCCGGGTGTTGGAGATATTGCCAATGGTAGTGTGAACATTATACTCTCCGCAGAAAAGGCGGGTGGAATTTGTGGGATCATTTCTGATGACTTGGATGTGGTAATCAATAATTTAGAGTTCTCGGTAATTGCCAATCAATCAGCATGTGAATCTTTTGATTTGAATAATGCCGTAGATCAGCTAACCTCTGGTGCTAACCTTACTTTTTACGACGGCGATCCAAATGCAGGAGGCAATGTAATTAGCGCAGTAGTTACTGCTGATGGAGCGTATTGGATTGAAGCCACTTTAGGATCTTGTTCGGAATCATTACCGGTGAATGTGGTGATTACACCCTTGACTAATGTGACTTTCAATGTTACTCAGGTTGTAAATCAAAACGATCGAATCGTATTTGCCATTACCTCTGACGGAGTGACCGATTTACATGGAATGCAGTTTTCGGTACAATGGGATGATATGATTTTTGGGAACCCAATGGTGAATAGCTTTAATAGCGCTATTTCACCAGCGATTAACCCAACAACGGATATTGTTTTTGCTCCCGGTAATTTGACTTTTAGCTGGAGTAGTGATGCGGTGAATGCCCAAACCCTCGCTAATGGGGAGGTTTTATTTGAAATTCAATTGGACCGATTAACCTGTGGCGGAACCGGTAATATCGCTATTTCTTCCATCCCAACGGCGATTGAGGTGATAGTTGGAGAGGCTTTGTGCCAGGCGAATGTTTCTACAAACGACTCTGATTTTGGTATTATTGACCCGGTGGTAGTGACCCTTGATAGAAGTCAGGATGAACAAAGCTGTAATGGAAATGATGGAGAGATTGAAGTGTCTGCAACGGGTGGTGATTTGAACTATACCTTCATTTGGTCAGATGATGCCAGCATAACGATTAGCGAAAGAACAGGCTTAGCGCCGGGTTCTTATGAAGTCATTGCCAGAGATGGATTCGGTTGTGAAAGTGCGCCTTTAGAAGTGGTTATTAACCCTTCTACTAATTCTCCAATTTTAACTTTAGAGGAAGTACGAGATGAAACGGTGTGTAATGCAGCAGATGGTTATATTTTATTGAAAGTAGAAAATGGAACCCCTGATTACACCTTCGTTTGGGCAGATGATAACACCATTAATTCTGGAGAACGAAACAATCTGACTCCCGGAGATTATGAGGTTCATGTTACGGATGCAAATGGATGTAATTCAAATACTTTGAATATTACGGTTAATCCATCGGCAGATGGGCCGGTGGTTACTTTTACCAAAACCGATGAGCAAAACTGTAATAGTCATGATGGAACTATTCAGGTTCAGGTATCAGGTGGAACAGCTGATTACACCTATGTTTGGGCAGATGATAATACCATTACCACGGCAGATAGAACAGGGCTAGCGCCTGGGATATATACGGTTACGGTGTCTGATGCTAACGGATGTACAGCAAGTCCAGTAGATATTGAGATTTTACCATCATCTAATCGTCCGGTAGTTTTAGTAGACGATAAAATAGATGAGGGTGGCTGTAATGCCAATGATGGAGAAATTACTTTGTCAACCACTGACGGGACGGCACCATTTACCTACCACTGGGATGATGCTCCATCAGAAACTTCTAACTATAGAAATAACCTTGCCCCTGGTGATTATGTGGTGAGCAGTACCGATGCCACAGGTTGTACAAGTGATGCAATTACCGTGACTATTTTACCTTCTTCTGATCAGCCAATCATTACTTTGGTGGACAGTGAGGATGAAAGCACCTGTAATGCCAATGATGGTAGTATTGAGATTTCGGTTCTTGGTGGTGATGGTAATTATACTTATGCTTGGGAAGATGATGCTACGATCAATCTGCCAATTCGTACAGATCTGGCGCCGGGGACTTATACGGTTACAGTTACAGAGGGTAATGGTTGTGTGAGTGATCCATTTTCAGTTGAAATTCTTGCAGCGCCAAATACACCTTCGGTTCATTTAATTTCAAAAACAGATGAGACGGGCTGTAATTTGAATAACGGTACTATAGAAGTTGAAGGCCTGGGAGGTCTTAGCCCTTATACTTATGTTTGGGCGGATGATGCTTCAGTTACAGCAGCAACAAGAGATAATTTGGCGCCTGGGACTTATGAAGTTTATGTTCAGGATGACAATGGTTGTCAAAGTACTTCCATTGCTATTGAGATCTTACCTTCATCTGATACGCCAACCATTGTATTGGATACTAAAACAGATGAGACAACTTGTGGAGCTAATAACGGAACGATTACCGTTGAAGGTCAGGATGGAACATCACCATACACTTACATTTGGTCAGATGATGCCACTGAAACAGCGGCCAACAGAACTAATCTTGCTCCTGGAATTTATGAAGTTCAGGCAGTGGACGCGGCAGGTTGTACCAGTACCCCAATTTCGATAGAGATTTTGCCTTCTTCAGATACGCCAATGATCAGTTTGGTTGAAAAAATCGATGAGACAGGTTGTAATCTAGGAGATGGAATTATTGAGGTAGCCGGCCAGGGAGGTATCGGAGTGAATTATACCTATAAGTGGTCTGATGATGCCTCGGCAACGGAGGCAAGAAGAACAGGTTTGGCTGTGGGAGAATATACCATTAGCCTTATTGATGAGGCAGGTTGCGAAAGTGAGGCGATTGTTGTTGAAATTCTTCCATCCACCAATACTCCTGTAATTGTATTGGATGACTCAACGGACGAAACCAGCTGTAACCTGAACGATGGGACCATTACGGTTTCCGGTCAGGGCGGAACAGGTAACGGATATGTTTTCAACTGGTCAGATGATGCCTCTATCACGGATGGTAATAGAACAGGATTGGCTCCTGGCGACTATGTCGTTAGCGTTCAGGATGATGCAGGTTGTGAAAGTACCACCATTACCGTGACCATTAATAGAGCGTCAAATGTTCCGACAGTTTCCATTGATGAGGTAATCGATGAGCAATCCTGTAATGCCAATGATGGCGAGATTCGCGTTTCCGGCCAGGGCGGCAGCACAACCGGATACACCTTTATTTGGGAAGATGATGCGACGATTACGGATGGAGAAAGATTAAATCTTGTTCCTGGTGATTACACCGTAAGTGTTCAGGATGCTTCAGGTTGTATTAGTGATGCAGTGATAGTAACGGTGAACCCATCGGGTGATGCACCAACCATCGTTTTGGATACTAAAACCGATGAAACAACTTGTGGAGCTAATAACGGAACGATTACTGTTGAAGGTCAGGATGGAACATCACCATATACTTACATTTGGTCAGATGATGCCACTGAAACGGAGGCTATCAGAACAAACCTTGCTCCTGGAATTTATGAAGTTCAGGCAGTGGACGCGGCAGGTTGTACCAGTACACCGATTTCGATAGAGATTTTACCTTCTTCAGATACGCCAATGATCAGTTTGGTTGAAAAAATCGATGAGACAGGTTGTAATCTAGGAGATGGAACGATTGAGGTTGCTGGCCAGGGAGGTACAGGAGTGAATTATACCTATAAGTGGTCCGATGATGCTTCGGCAACGGAAGCAAGAAGAACTGGTTTGGCCGTGGGAGATTATACCATTAGCCTTATTGATGAGGCAGGTTGCGAAAGTGAAGCGATTGTAGTAGAAATTCTTCCATCCACCAATACTCCTGTAATTGTATTGGACGATGCGACAGACGAAACCAGCTGTAACCTGAACGATGGAACCATCACGGTTTCCGGTCAGGGCGGAACAGGTAACGGATATGTTTTCAACTGGTCAGATGATGCCTCTATTACGGATGGTAATAGAACAGGATTGGCTCCTGGCGATTATACCGTAAGTGTTCAGGATGATGCAGGTTGTGAAAGTAACACCATTACCGTGACCATCAATAGAGCGTCAAATGTTCCGACAGTTTCCATTGATGAGGTAATCGATGAGCAATCTTGTAATGCCAATGATGGCGAGATTCGCGTTTCCGGCCAGGGCGGCAGCACAACCGGATACAACTTTATTTGGGCAGATGATGCAAGCATCACGGTTGGAGAAAGACTAAATTTAGCTCCTGGTGATTACACCGTAAGTGTTCAGGATGCTTCAGGTTGTATTAGTGATGCAGTGATAGTAACGGTGAACCCATCGGGTGATGCACCAACCATTGTATTGGATACTAAAACAGATGAGACAACTTGTGGAGCGAATAACGGAACGATCACCGTTGCAGGTCAGGATGGAACAGCACCATATACTTACATTTGGTCAGATGATGCCACTGAAACGGAGGCTATTAGAACAAACCTTGCTCCGGGAATTTATGAAGTTCAGGCAGTAGACGCGGCAGGTTGTACAAGTACCCCGATTTCGATAGAGATTTTACCATCTTCAGATACGCCAATGATCAGTTTGGTTGAAAAAATCGATGAGACAGGTTGTAATCTAGGAGATGGAACGATTGAGGTTGCAGGCCAGGGTGGTACAGGAGTGAATTATACCTATAAGTGGTCCGATGACGCTTCGGCAACGGAAGCAAGAAGAACCGGTTTGGCCGTGGGAGAATATACCATTAGCCTTATTGATGAAGCAGGTTGTGAAAGTGAAGCGATTGTAGTAGAAATTCTTCCATCCACCAATACTCCTGTAATTGTATTGGACGATGCGACAGACGAAACCAGCTGTAACCTGAACGATGGAACCATCACGGTTTCCGGTCAGGGCGGAACAGGTAACGGATATGTTTTCAACTGGTCAGATGATGCCTCTATTACGGATGGTAATAGAACAGGATTGGCTCCTGGCGATTATACCGTAAGTGTTCAGGATGATGCAGGTTGTGAAAGTATCGCCATTACCGTGACCATTAATAGAGCGGGAGATGTACCGACAGTTTCCATTGATGAGGTAATCGATGAGCAATCTTGTAATGCCAATGATGGCGAGATTCGCGTTTCCGGCCAAGGCGGCAGCACAACCGGATACACCTTTATTTGGGCAGATGATGCGAGCATCACGGTTGGAGAAAGACTAAATTTAGCTCCTGGTGATTACACCGTAAGTGTTCAGGATGCTTCAGGTTGTATTAGTGATGCAGTGATAGTTACGGTGAACCGAGCGGGAGATGTCCCAACGGTAGAGTTGGATAATAAAACAGATGAATCCACCTGTAATGGTAAAGATGGAACGATCACCGTTATCGGTCAGGGCGGAAACGGAAATTATACATTTGCCTGGGCAGACGACGCAAATATTACCATTGGAGAAAGAACGGGATTATCCCGGGAATTTATACGGTAACAGTAACAGATGATGCTGCCTGTATGAGTGATCCTTTGGACATTGAGATTTTGCCGGCAAGTGATGGACCATCGGTTGTTTTAGTGAGCAAGCAGGATGAGCAATTCTGTAATGCCGAAGATGGTGCCATTGAAGTGGCTGCTGAAGATGGCGACGGGTCTTACACTTATATTTGGTCGGATGATGCGAGTCTGAACACCAATGTAAGAACCGCATTGACTCCGGGAACTTATGCCGTTAGCGTTGAGGATGGAAGAGACTGTATAAGTAATGTTCTGGAAATTGAAATTCTTCCGGCAACCAATTATCCGGAGGTTACCTTAGATTCCAAAGTGGATGAGTCCGATTGTGAGGCTGCGGACGGTCAAATCACCGTGGTGGCTTCCAATGGAAGTGATAGCAATTACACTTATATCTGGGCCGATGATGCTTCGGTAAATAGTGCAACAAGAACAGGATTAACTGCTGGAACTTATCAGGTAGTGGTTCAGGATGGTAATGGATGTCAATCCGATCCATTATTTGTGGAGATCGAAAATCCGGATCATTGTTTTGAGTGTTCCAGAGATTTGATTACCGCCGTTTCTACCAATGCAGAGAAATGTAATGGATCTGCAGATGGCGCCATCGTTGTTCAGGTTACGGGAGCACCAAATGGAACCGTATTCTTCTATGAAATTGATGGTGATCGTGGAACTTTCACTACTCCATTTATTGAAGTAACGGCGATCAATGGAAATGGCATTTCGGCTGGGAGCTATGAAGTAATGATTGGTATTGATGGTGGAGATACAGACTGTATTCAAACCAAAACAGCAAACGTTTCTACGGCCCTTGGCCTGAATACTTCTTTCGATGTGAACGATGCTTCTTGCGATACGGCTGACGGAACGATCAGAACCATTGTGACGCCAACCACCGGAACAGAATCTTTTGAACTATTTGATAATGCACAAAATTCCATTGCGACTAGTTCTACAGGCTTATTTGAGAATTTAGCAGCAGATGAATACTATGTTCAGGTAACGGATGAAGACTGTTCTACAGAGATGTTGAGAGTGGTTGTTGGTGATGATTGTGGATCTGTGGTGGACTGTAGTACACTGGAAATTGAAGTAAATGCTACCAATCCAACCTGCGACAAGCCTGAAACCGGAATGATCGTGCTGACGCCAAATCAAGCGGCTAATTTCACTTACCAATTGATTACGGCTGAGGAGACGATTGAGCAGGATAATGGTTTATTCCAGAATTTACTTGCGGGTGAGTATACTTATATTGTGACTTCCGCTGATAATAATTGTCAGAAGTCGGGTAAAGTATTCTTGGATGGTAATTCGGATATTGATGTTCAATGGTCCATAGAACCATCTTCATGTAATAATAATGATGGTGAAATTCACCTTCGCATTTCGGGCGGTGAGCAACCATATGCTTATAAGTTTAATGGACAGGATTACTCACTACCGGAGGATGGTATTATACCGGGCTTGTCAAGAGGGGAATATGTCTTTGAAGTAATCGATGCTAAAGGATGTTCTGTCATCAGGGAAATAGAGGTTACCTCTCCTGATTTGGTATACTACAGAGACCCTATCATTACCCCTCCTTCTTGCGAAGGAAATGGAAAGGATGGCGCCTTTACCATCAGAGTAGATGAAGCACAAACTTCTGCCCCGGCTCCATATTATATTTCCCTAAATGGGGGAGCATTTGAGCAGATGTTTGATAAGAAAATGACTTATGAGGGCTTGACCAATGGAGAGTATCAGGTGGTATTGAAGGCTGGTTCTCCTGATGCAGGCTGTCCTAATGAATTGCTTGTTTCTATCACAGGTGGGGTTTTATCCGTAACCTTTGATGTAAATACTACCGATCAAGGCTGTATTGATGAGTCCGCAATGGTGGAGGTAACCAATATTTTTGGAACGGCAGAGGTGGAAACTACGCTTCAGTTATTCAAAAAAGTAGGTTCATCAGAGTCATTGGTGGAGGAAATCACAGAGGATTTTACCGACTTCAATACTTTCACTTTTGATCAAAATATAGTTCCTGGAGATTACTTTGTGAAAGGTTTCCAATTCGTAGCCGGCTGTACGGTAGAATCCAGGTCTGATGTTTACACCATTATTGGTCCGGGCAGTGAAATGGCGATCGAAGGTATCGAAGTAATTAGGTTATCTTTTGAAGACCGTGGTTCAGGTATTATTGGTGTGAAAGATTTCTTCCGATCTGGTTTGGGTGGCTATGAAGTGAGAATTCATCAAATTGCGCCAGAAAAACCAGGACAAATACTACCAGAACAAGATTGGATAGCCATAGACGATCAAAGAATTATCGGAGACGTTTATGAAGAGCAATGGGAGCAGTTACCAGCGGGTAGTTACCAAATCGAATTCAGAGATCGCAAAGGTGAAGGCTGCTTAGTGATCAGTGATGAAATTTACCTGGAGGCTGACCCAAGTGTTTGGATTCCGAATGTCTTTACCCCTAACGGAGATGGCGTTAATGAAACGTTTTATGTTCGAAACATGCCGGAAGGAGATGAAGAAGGTGGTTGGAAAATGGTGATTACCAATCAGTGGGGTGGCATTGTTTATAAGAATGACGATTACAGAAAAGAGAATGCCTGGAGAGCAAATGGCTTGCCGGACGGTACTTATTTCTACTCTTTAGATGCCAAAGAACACGGGAAGTTCAGTGGTTGGGTAGAGGTCTTTAAAGGGAGGATATCATCAAATTAATAAAAAAAAGGTCGGGCATTTGCCCGACCTTTTTTTTATAGTGATCAATTATAAATCCTGCAGAAATGCCAGGGTATCGACATTGTCTGCGAAATCATCGATTTCGGGGGCCTGCGCTTTCCCAAAAGGAATGTATGGAGTAGCATTACCTACCACGCATTGAATCTTTTCCTGATGCTGGGAAAGGTATTGCTTAATGTCTTCCTCCGTTTTATAGGTTTCGTAAAACAAAACACTAATAGGGGAAACCATCGCCTCTGATTGTTGAAGCAGCAGAAAGCCGGAATCCAGGTGAGGCACTCGGTTGACTAGCAAAATGGATTTATTGTAATCATAATTATTGGCATACTTATGATGATCCCCTACCGCTTTATAAGATTGAAGGGCATCCAAAAAAGGGGTGAAGTTATATCCTTCCGGTACCAGCACTTTGGAGATATTTCGACAACCTAAACCGAAAAAGGTGAAAATGTCTTTTCCCAAGCCCTTAAAATCTTCTTCGGATTCATTTCCCGAAAGAATGGCCAGTGAAGTCCTGTTTTTTCGAATGATATTGGGCTTCTTGCTGAAATAATGGTGGAAATAACGAGCCGTATTATCACTTCCGGTGGCAATAAAAGCATCGGCATCATTCAACCTTTCCGCAATGGTAATTTGTTCATATAGAGGTGGGCAAATCTCTTTCAGGCTATTGATGATGAATTTCATCAGCACTTCATCCTGGCTGCTGAGTTTAATCAGGGCCCGGTGTCCGGATAAAAGTACGCAAAGCAAATCATGGAAACCTACCATGGGAATGTTGCCGGCTAATACCAATCCGATTTTTTTATCGCTGAAATTATTGGAAAGCCCCTGGTGCTGTTGGCAAAGCTCCTGTAATTTTGATGCTTCTAAAAATAGTAAAATACCATTAAAGGCTTCTTCAACATTGGAAGGGGTGAACCAATTGTTTTTTGACTCTGCACTGAAAAATAAACCTTCTTTTTCTGCTTTTGAGAGCCCTCTGAGGTATTGCCCCAAAACCGCTAATCCTTTTATTCGTTCGCTGACTGTCATTTATTTCATGTTTTTCGAACAAATATAATACACATTTCTGTTAGCAGATTGACTGTCGCAAATTTATTGTCTCTGGGTCGTAATATTAGAATTTAACAAAATCTGCTTATTTAAAATGATTAAAATCAGTAAAGCCGATGCTGATTGTAAAAAAAATACTAATTTTGGCTTTCCATTACGAATAGTGTAATTAAATAAAGACGTGATATTATGGCAATTATGATTACGGACGAATGCATCAATTGTGGTGCATGCGAACCTGAATGCCCAAATACCGCCATTTATGAGGGAGGTATTGAATGGAACTACAGCGATGGGACGAATCTTCGTCAAATCGAGCTGGAAGATGGTTCCTCGATGGAAGCTTCAGCAGAACAGGAGCCGTTGTCGGATGAATTCTACTATATTGTGAGCACCAAATGTACCGAGTGTATTGGATTTCATGAAGAGCCACAATGTGCTGCGGTTTGTCCGGTGGATTGTTGTGTAGATGATCCTGATCAGCCTGAAACCGAAGAGGAATTGTTAGCTAAAAAAGCTTGGCTTCATGCCGAATAAAAAAAAAGCGGGTAGATCCCCGCTTTTTTTGTTTTATACCATTTTTTGTCTTTTTAATAAATAGGAGAGCAATACCTGTTCATAATCTCCATTAATATCAACTTCCACAAAATCAATTTTTGCCAGGCCACACCTCATTTTTAGTTTTTCAAAATAGGATTTGGTGGCTTTCTGATAATATTCACGAATTTGGCTTGGGTGTGCCTTGATCACCTGATCACTCTCCACATCAATAAATTCATAAGGGCGATCCTCAAATTCAAAATCCATTTCTGTTTTATGATCCGTAATATGGAAAAGTAAAACTTCGTGCCGCTGATGTTTCAGGTGTTGAAGTGCCTGAAATAGCTGATTCTGATTTTCCCTGCGGTCAAACATATCGCTGAAGATAATGACCAGGGAACGTTTGTGAAGCTTAGTCGCAATTTGATGTAACACATGCGGAACATCCGTGCTTTTATTTTCAGACGGCTCCTCCATAATTTGCTCAATTTGTAAAAGCAGCTTATGCAAGTGGGTGCCGGAAGATTTTACAGGCGTCTGAATCTCCAGATCTTCAGAGAAAGTGGTTAAGCCCACCGCATCTCTTTGCTTTTGAAGCAGGTGAGCCAGGCTAGCGGCCAGAAGCAGAGAGAATTTGATTTTATCTCTTTGTGGACGTGGATAATGCATGGAAGGAGAGTTATCTACTACAAGCATGCATCGCAAGTTGGTTTCTTCTTCGAATCGTTTGGAATACAACCGATCCGTTTTTGCATATACTTTCCAGTCAATATTCCGGGTGGATTCTCCGGCATTGTAAAGCCTGTGTTCCGCAAATTCTACAGAGAAACCATGATAGGGAGATTTATGTAAACCTGTTATAAAGCCTTCTACCAATTGCTTGGCTAATAATTCCAGTGACCCAAATTGATTGATGGAGGAGAGATCGATTTTCATATAAATAAAAAAAAATACTTACAATTATAACGGAAATCTGCTTCGGTGCGTCACTTTATTTTTGAAATTATTATACAAAATATTAAATTTTATGGGCTTAGACTTGCAACTTAACAAGGAGGAGCTTTATATTAGTCCTATCATATGTGTGATTTTTACATTTTTTTTAACGAATTGTTGGACACTTAAATAATTGGATTGTGGAAGAGCACAAGGATCATAAGGGTGAGATATACTCGCGTAGGGTACGTGCTGGAAAAAGAACCTATTTTTTCGACGTTAAAGCAACGCGCTCTAATGATTATTACTTAACAGTTACAGAGAGCAAGCGTCGTTTTAAAGACGATGGTGATCAGTTTTATGAAAAACATAAAATTTTCCTGTACAAAGAAGATTTTAACAAATTCATTAATGCCCTGCAAGACACAGTAGGTTTTGTGAAGGAAGAGTTGATGCCTGATTTTGATTTTTCTCAATTTGATGAAAATGATGAGGTTTCGGACAATTCGTATGATGAAGAAGTTAAGTGGAATGTCTAATTCCGAAGAATAAGAAAGTAGGTCTGTATAGATCTAAAAAAAATAAACCCGTCAATTTTTATCAATTGTCGGGTTTTTTGATTTAAAAGTTAGCGAATAATAGCACTGAACGAAATGCGGCACAATCTGACCCTTTATGTAATTCTTGGTTTTCTCATATTCATTGGGCTTGCCTGGCTCTTTTCGGATATTTTCGTTTATGTGACCATTGCACTGATTGTCTCCACTTTCCTTAGTCCGCTAACGAATTATTTTTCCCAACGCAGAGCTTCCGGCTGGAGACTGTCGCGGGTCACCTCTGTTTTATTGTCTTATCTCATTTTTAGTGCGGTAATTACGCTCTTTATATTGCTGTTTTTGCCCCTCATCTCTGAGCAGATTGATGTTTTAAGCAAACTGAATGTGGATGATCTCATTGATAAAGTCTTGGAGCCTATTGCTTATGTGGAAGACTTTTTAATTGAGAATGGACTTAGCCGTAAGCCTGTTGGCTTTTTGGAAAGTGCTATTGGTAATAGTATAGAGGAACTTTTCAGCAGCATCGAGTTTTCCACCTTGGTGAATAATGTCATTTCTTTGACCGGAAACTTATTGGTTGGCGTACTGGCCGTATTTTTTATCAGCTTTTTCTTTTTACTGGAAAACGGTTACCTCCGTAGAAAAGCGATTTCCTTCGTTCCCAATAAATATTTTGAGCTTTTTGTCTCTACTTTCCAAAAAGCAGAAAAGCTGTTGACCAATTATTTATTAGGCTTGCAATTGCAAATGTTCTCCATATTTGGCTTGGCCGCAGTTGGCCTTACGATTGTTAATATTAGGTACGCGGCTACAATTGCGCTTTTTGCCGCAATTGCCAACCTTGTTCCCTACCTTGGGCCGCTTTTAGGGGCGATTTTTGGGATTATTGTCGGGATTTCTACCAGTGTAGATCTTTTTACTTATCACGATTATTTGATCATGATTATTAAGATCGCATCGGTCTTTGGCTTGGTACAATTAATAGACAATTTAGTCCTGCAGCCGGTTATTTTTTCAAAAAGTATAAAAGCGCATCCTCTTGAAATATTTATTATTATCTTTGCAGGCGCAAACTTATTAGGCATTGTGGGCATGGTTTTCGCTATACCTGCCTATACAATTTTGCGCGTTACTTTTGTAGAGCTTCGTGAAAGCTACAAACAGTACTATATTTTTAATCGGAATTAGAATAATTATATTATAAATCGCATATGGCACTTCAATGTGGTATTGTAGGTTTACCCAATGTGGGGAAATCGACGCTTTTTAATGCTTTGGCTAATAATAAGGCTGAGGCGGCCAACTTTCCTTTTTGTACTATTGAACCAAATGTAGGGGTGATTTCTGTCCCGGATCCTCGCCTTGGTGAATTGGAGGCCCTGGTTAATCCTCAAAGAGTAATTCCTACTTCTATGGAATTCGTGGATATTGCAGGCTTGGTGAAAGGAGCCAGCCGTGGGGAAGGTTTAGGGAATAAGTTTTTAGCCAATATCCGTGAAGTAGATGCTATTGCGCACGTGGTAAGATGTTTTGATGATGAAAACATTGTACACGTGGATGGTCGCGTTGATCCAATGGCGGATAAAGGGGTGATTGATGCTGAGCTTCAGTTGAAAGACCTGGAGTCTATTGAAAAACGTCTTCAGCGGGTAGAGAAAATTGCTAAATCAGGTGATGCAGATGCAAAGCGTGAGGTAGCGGTTTTAAAAATGTATACCGAAGCATTGGAGAACGGCAATAATGCCCGTTCAGTTGAAGCTTCAGAGGAAGATCTTGAAATTATTGGTCATTTGAATTTGTTGACCATTAAGCCGGTGATTTATGTGGCCAATGTGGATGAAGAAAGTATTCACACTGGAAACGAATTCGTTGATGCTTTGCGTGAAGGCGTGAAAGACGAAAACGCTTTGGTCATTACTGTATCAGCGGCTATTGAATCTCAGATAGCAGAGATTGAAGATAAAGAGGAGCGTGATATGTTCCTGGAGGAGTATGGCTTACAGGAGTCTGGCTTGAGCAGATTGATTCGCGCTGCTTATGAGATCCTGAACCTGATTACTTACTTCACCGCTGGTGTTCAGGAAGTACGTGCCTGGACGATTGAAAGAGGATGGAAAGCGCCACAGGCAGCTGGGGTCATCCATACTGATTTTGAGCGTGGCTTTATCAAGGCTGAAGTCATTAAATTGGGCGATTATCAGGAATTTAAAACCGAAGCGGGTTGCCGTGAAAATGGTAAAATTTCAATAGAGGGTAAAGAGTATATCGTAAAGGACGGAGATATTATGCATTTCCGTTTTAACGTTTAATAGAACTTAAAAGGAGCTTGTATTGAGCTCCTGAAGTTGAAATTTGAGGAAAGGATAGGCATTATTCTTTCCTCTCATTTGTAGTTTCAGGGTGTGTTTGCTGGGTTATTATTTCCTAATAAAAATCTAATTGATGTTATTTTTTAAAGGAATTATTTTAAATTAGTCGAATATTTCACGGTTAGTTTAAACCTTAGTAAAAGCCCGTAGTTACAGCAGTGTCCAGCGATGTTAGCATCGTTCCATGCTTGTAAAGTTTTTTACAATTTTTTTCAACTGAAAAATTCAGAAGGCTTGAGAATTCGTATTGTATTTATTTTGAAAAATAAAGGAGCAAATGTTCCTTTTCATCATCAGTTTTTATTAGCGCAATTGGTTAAGGGAATTGTAGTTAGAGGCGGGAATGAAAAATACCGTGGCTTCAATCACTATAATTTTTCCGGACTAAAGGGTCAAACCAAAATTAGCCGAAATGGGCTACACTTCTTTTCTAGTCGTGTAACATTGGTGTTTTCTTCTACAGATCAGGAATTTATTAATTACTTCCTGACGGAGTTGTTTAAATTTCCTACGGTTGAAGTGGGTAATCTAATTTTAATCCCTGAGGGAGTAGAAAAAGAAGAAACCCCAGCGCTTACGGAAGAAACAAAGTTTATTTGTATCTCTCCTTTGGTGTTGATTGTACCTGGGTTTAATGATTCTCAGGGAAAAAGATTTATTTCTCCGGAAACGGAAGACTTCTCCGACATGCTCTATGAGTCTACCATGGGGCGTTTAGCCGATTATGGTCATTACTCCACCGAGCAACTTGCTGAGTTTACTAAATTCCAGGTTGTTCCTGATGCCGAATATCTGCGAAAAATTAAAGAGAGTCAGAAGAAATTCGCGAGAATCTACCCTGTTTACGATCAGGATGTGAAGTATGAAGTGCGAGGTTATACCTTCCCCTTTACTCTTTATGCAGCGAAAGAAGTTCAGGAATTTGTATTCCATAGCGGCTTGGGTGCTTTTACCCATAAAGGTCTTGGAATGTTGGATGTAGCCAACACTGATCTGACTAACAGAACGACTCGCTACGAGTGGTAAAAAATGAATAACGCGTCTTCCGCTGGAACCTCACAGGACACCAGCGGAAAACGAATGTTATTTATTGTTGTAATGAATTGAAGGTCTTATATCCAATCACCTGATCGGCACGATCTGTAGGGCCTCTATAATAAACGATGATATCATAATCGTTTTCAGTATCCCAGAAGCTACCCTCTAGCTCCCACCACTGAAGTCCTCCTCCCAAAATTACATATTGATAATTGTAGAATCCCTGCTTTAAAAGGGTAGTACATTCATATAATCCGGAGTTTGGGTTTTTTTTCATTTTTAGTTTGGGCTGCAATTCCCAATTGCTAAAAGCTCCAATGAGGTAAATGTCTCCGCTGGCAATATTTTCTGCTTCTAGTCTGAAGGTGGCCTGAACGTAATCGGCACCGCTTAAACCTTGTTCCAATCCCACGTTTTCAAGAAAGAATTGCCCATTTTGATCCTCAAAACTGACATAAGGTTGCCCCATTCTGTTTTGGTCAACATTTAGCATGGCATAGTTCATATCCGTTTCGCGGCGTATTCTGGCCACATTCCTTCCGGTATAGGAGACTGACCTTAAATCGGTATAGCGAAATTCATTACCGGCTATAAAATTATTTTCACCATTAAAGAAATTATATTCGATCTGCCCAAGGTCATTGCGTACATTGGTAGGCTCCAGGTTAAAAATGGCGTTGTCCCATCTTTGGTTTTGGCGTAGGACCACCTTAATATCGGTGAAGGCATTTGAAACGGTGTAGGAACCATAATTAATGCCGAAATTAATCTGCTGGTTGATGTCTCTGTTCATTACTAAATCAGATCGTCTGACCTCTGAATTAATTGCGGCCACATTTCTGTAGACGACAAAACGCGAAGTGATAATTAAATCCTCCGGATCAGCATCGCGGTAAACAGCTACCAAATAATTACCGGTTTCCTTAAGTCTTGGAATAGGAAATTGATATTTTACGTATTCTACCCGGGTATTTTCAGAGAACTCATATTCCGTCACATTAAATTCATTATACTGATCCAAATAGTCCATATTGACCAAATTGGAGGGTTTCCAGTCATAATTGCAATGAATGATTTTTGCCCGGTACTCTTCATAATCTTCATTGATATCATCAAACTCCAAAACCAGCTGAATGCCACTCCCAATAGGGATTACCGGAGCGATCATCATTCCGATGGGGTCATTCGTTTTAGGAAATATCTTTACTCCTTTTATCCGATCTTCGTAAACATGATCTCGATAAAGCATTTTGGTCTTTTTGGCCCATGATTGAAGAGGGGCACAAAACAGCATGAGCAGCAAAGCCTGCAGGTAGTATTTTTTATTCATATACAACAGTAGAATTTTTTGAATATAATCATCATAGACGGGAAATGATAATTTAATTTTTAAGGCAGAATTATTGACGCTTAAATCGTCCTTCATCTGTAAGGCAGTAATAATGCTGGAATTTTTCCCTGTACGCTTTTTTTCCAGGGAAGCAGATGAATTAACCCGGATTATTTATGATTAAATCCTCGCTTAGCTGTAAGGTGGAAAAATGAAGGAATAGTTTCCTGTTTTGAGTTTTTTCCAACGAAACTGATGAAGGAGGAGAAAGCAAGCTTGCCCAAACTGGGGCTATTATAAACCAAAGAAAATAAATTATAATAACCTGAAAATAAACCACCTGCACTAAATAAATAAATTTGCGGTGAATAATTCGGGTTAAAAGAACGCTCGCCCTAATTTGGACTATCATAAAATCAATAAAAATAACCGCTATGCGCTAATAATAAGTCGTTTAGTGTGGCTTCCTGAAAATGGCGGTAAGTAAATCGGCCTTTGCCCATGGTCACCGAAGCAGCTAGGCATAAAAAAAGCCCTGAAGTGGGTGGATACCACCTCAGGGCTTTTTATTTATAGTAGTTTTTCCTCTAAATCTCCCACAGCGGTGGCATGGAGTTCCCAATCCTCATTTAGCTGTTTTTCTTTCGCTTTAATTTCATCGAGTTTTTGGGAAATTTCCCTCACCTTATCGTTATCAGCATAAATTTCAGGTTTTCCTAATTGAGCTTCCAGCTCTTCGCGGTCTACCTCCATTTCCATTAACTTCCCTTCCACCTGATCTAATTGCTTTTGGGCCTTTCTTAATTCTCGCTGAATATTTTTTCTTTCAGATTGAGAGTATTCCTGCTTTTTGGAAGGCTTCTCATTTTCATCCTCAGCGCTTGATTCGCTATCACTGGACTGTTCAGCTAATCTTCGGTTTTCCATCCAGGCATTATATTCCTGAAGGTTGCCAGGATATTCCTTTATTTGACCTTCCTCTATATACCAGATTTTATTTGCAACTTGTTCGATGAAGTTCCGGTCGTGAGAAACAAGTAGCAGGGATCCTTCATAGTTTTGAAGTGCCTGTGCCAATACGTTCACCGATTGAATGTCCAGGTGGTTGGTGGGCTCATCGAGTAACAGGAAGTTGGCTTCAGAAATAAGGACTTTTGCCAGGGCTACTCTCGATTTTTCGCCACCGGAAAGCACTTTGATCTTTTTGAAAACATCGTCCCCATTGAACAAAAAAGCACCCAGTATGGATCTTAATTCCGTTTCTGTTCTGGTGGTGCCGGTTTGTTTTAGCTCCTCCACCAGGTCATTCTCCAGACTTAAAGATTCCAATTGATGCTGAGCAAAGAAAGAGGGAATGGCATTATGGCCAAGTTTTGCTTCCCCGCTTTGGATAGGCTCTGTCCCCATAATAATTCTCAGCAGGGTAGACTTACCTTTGCCATTGGCACCTACAAGTGCAATTTTATCACCTTTTTCCACTACGCCGGTGGCATTTTTTAGGATTTCCAGCTGATCGTAACGTTTGTCCACTTTGTCAAATGTGGCCACAAACCTTCCCGATGCCTGAGAAAAGGTGAAGCGAATATTCACTTTGGCTTTGGACTCTTGTACTTCCTCTACTATGTCCATCCTTTCCAATTCTTTTACCCTGGATTGTACCTGTCGGGCCTTGGTGGCTTTGGAGCGGAAGCGTTCAATGAAACGTTCGGTTTCCTTTATTTTTTGTTGCTGATTTTCGAAAGCATTTCGCTGAACTTCCTGTCTGGCTACTTTCTCTTCTTTGTAAAAGTCATAATTCCCGGAATATAAATTGAGTTTTCCGCCGGAGACTTCCACTGTAATATTGGTGCAGTTATTCAGGAACTGTTGGTCGTGAGATACTACAATGACTGCGCCTTCATAATTTTTCAGATAATTCTCCACCCATTGAATAGAAGGTAAATCCAGGTGGTTGGTGGGCTCATCGAGCATTAGCAATGCGGGCTTTTCCAGGAGTAATTTGGCCAGCATTACGCGCATTCTCCATCCACCGGAGAATTGGCTCAAGGGTTTTTCCAATTCTTCCGTTCTGAAACCGATTCCTTCCAGAATCTCCTCCGCCTTTGATTTCAGGCTATAACCACCAAGTGTTTCAAACCTTTCCTGTAAAGTGGCCAGCTCTTCCACCATACGCTCTTCATAGGCAGTCTCCATTTTTTGGATCAAGGCTTCAATATCGGATTGAATTTTTAAAGCCTCGGAGAAAGCGCTCATGGCGATATGAAGAATGCTGTCGTCAGATTGAAAGGATAATAAATCCTGATTCAAATAACCAATAGAGGTTTCCTTACTTTTGGTGACATCTCCCTCATCCGGAGTGTATTCTCCTGCGATGATGCGGAGCAGGGTGGATTTACCAGCTCCGTTGGCACCGATAAGCGCGATCTTATTTTTGGGCTTCACATGTAAAGAGGCTTCAAAATAAATGGGGCGTCCGCCGATGTAATAGGTAAGGTTATTTATCGCTAGCATTTGTATTTTCTTCAATGAGTAAGCAAGCTCCAGAACCGGAGTAAATACAAATTTATAAGGAAATGATGGTTCCTCACAGTATTAGCCGGGAAAAAGGGTTAATCCTCTCGCTTGGGGATCTTTTTTATGATATTTTCCAAAAATTGATTGGCTTCCAGCAGGCGGATTTCCTCTGGCGGATGCTGGCGAAGGTAATTGATGAAATCCATCAGGCTTTTGCCCGATTTCCCTGTGCCGGAAAAGTAAACACAATGGGGCGTATTATCCGAAAGAAGGGAGCTTAAGGGAAGTGATGAAAAGTTGTCCCAGGAAAGTAAATTGCTTTCAGCGGCGATATTGGCGTCGAAAGTTTGAAGATCAGGAATGGGTTGAAATCCCTGTGGTGCTTTTTCCCAACAGTGAAAATGAATGTGAAAAAAATCAGACATTAATCTACAACAATTTTTTTGGTGATAATCCCCCTCTCGGATTTAAAAGAAAGCAAATATAATCCTTCCTGCAGCTTGATGGGATAGTTTTCTTCCTGAAAAGCAAAGATCTTAAATGCGGGTACGAGCGCCTGCCCGGCCATATTGTAAAGGTGTACTTCCGCATTTTGATTACTGTATATTGTAATTTTACTTCCTTTATTCACAGGGTTAGGGTAGCAGTTTACTTCCCAAGCTTGTTGATTTTCGGTTCCGGGTTTTAGCCAAAGCAAGCCACCGGATTTTTGCCCAAGGAGTAAGTAGGGCATTGCATGGCTTTCCCAAAATACCGGATTCAGATGATTGCCCTCTCCCAGACGGAAAGCAGTGCTGGTTTCATTAGTGCTCCACAAATGGGGGTAAAATTGGGGTTCCTGATGAATATCCTGAATCCAGGAAATATTGCCACTAAGATCCGTTTTGATTAAAGTGAAGTCATCCTCAAAATTGAAAATGCAGATATCAGGTTTGGCTTTTGTAAAATCGTCTTCAATTCCCAAAAAGCTTTTATTGATTAATATCGCCTGATTCTGATTGACTTCCCAAAGTTCTAAGCGGCCCTCTGTTCTGGCGATTACCAAATTCACCATTCCTTTTTTTCTATAGAAATAGAAATTATCCGAAGCTCTGATGTGCTGATTGGTCGGGAATTCAATGGAGATGGGATTTAAATCGGACAGACTTCCACCGGATTTTACCCAGTATAATTCTTTTCGCCTTTGGTCCTCAGAATGCACATTTATCAGTAAGTCCTCCTGTCCATTTCCATCATAATCGAAGACTTGCAATTGAGGGAAAGTGCGGTTAAGCATGCTAAGATCAATAGGCGGATTACTTTGCGTTTCAAATTGAGGGGCAGCATTGGAGCCCGTATTTTTTAGCCAGAATAGTTGAGCGGCACTTTTAGTGTTCTGCGATGGATGCTGGGCAGCAACTATAAGGTCTTTTAGGCCATCCTGATCCCAATCCATCGCAACGGCGGAGGCATGGCTTCCAAAATCCAACATTTCCCCCTGAAGAAAATTGGTGGAGGTAAGTTCCAAATCACCATTGGAGGTTTCTAATAGCCAGACAGTGTTCTGAAAGTCAATATCCAGCGTTTCATCATCCAAAATATTACTACTGGCGATGATGGAGGGTTTTTCATTGCCATAAATTTTCACCTGATAAGCGGTGGGGTAGAAAGGGAAATTTATTCCTTTGAAAGGGGCTTCGAAGGACTCGAAAAGGGCTTGTTCCGGTGTTCCGGTGTTAGGTAAAAAGTATAGCTCAGGACACTGTTCATGCCCTGCAAGTAAATCCAATAGGCCGTCATTATTGAGATCCATAAGGGTAAGACTTTTTCCGCCCACATGCTCTATTTTTAGGGGTGCCTGTCCGCATCCTTCCCCATTGAATGCGTAATGTTGACAATCACATTCTTCAAAAGTCCCCCAGTTTTTGCTGACCAGTTCGAAGTCAAGCCCGGCGACTCCTGTTCTGTCCATGGAAAAATTTTCATGTTGACGGACAAATCCACCTACCGCAAAATTGTAAACCAATATATCTAAATCTCCATCGGCATCAATATCTTGAATCACAGGAATGTCGGTAGAGGAGCACTGTAAATTCTGAAAAATACCACTGCTGAGCGAGATCAATGGATCCGCTACTAATTCAAATGAAAGGTTTCCACCGCTGCTGGTGTTTTCATAAACTGAAATTCCAAATAATTGCTTGGTGAAAATGTCCGGCCTTCCGTCTTGGTTAAAGTCCCGAATGAGTAGCCAGCCGGAAATGTCGGTGGGAAAGGGAAGGGCGCTTTCGGGCGAAAATTCATAATGATCCTCTCTCCAGATAAAGGTCTTTAATTGATTATTGTCCCGATCGTATAGGATCAGATCATCAATACCATCTCCGTCTAAGTCAAAATTATTAATTTGTGGGCTATTGAGTCCTCCTGCCCAGGCTAATGATTTTTGAACACTGCTTTTTAGGGGAAATGAAAAGTCAAATTGATAGCTGGGCTGCCCAATGGAAACCGAAGTGGAAAAAAACAGCAGAAAGGGAAGGTATTGGAGAAAGTTGGGCATTAAAAAACAGGCTTTTTTTATAACTTAACGTAATTCTAAAAAAAGAATAGCAGCATCAAATGAATTTAGAGGAAATTTATAGAAAATATAAAGAATGTTCTGGGGTGAATACCGATACCCGGAAAATTCTGAAGGATAATATCTTTTTTGCCCTTAAAGGTCCAAATTTCAATGCCAATCGTTTTGCCTTGCAGGCTTTGGAAAGTGGTGCCAGATATGCTGTAGTGGATGAACCGGAATTTGCCATAGATGAGCGATTTATTCTGGTGGAGGACGGCTTAAAGTGTTTGCAACAATTAGCAACCTATCATCGTCGCCAACTGGGGATTCCGGTATTGGGGATAACAGGTTCCAATGGAAAAACCACCACTAAGGAATTAGTGAATGCGGTGCTTTCTCAAAAATATAAAACCTATGCTACGGTGGGGAATTTCAATAACCATATTGGGGTTCCTTTGACGATTTTAGCCTGGGATGAATCTATTGAGTTGGCCATAGTAGAGATGGGGGCCAATAAGCTTGGTGACATTCGGGAGCTATGTGAAATCGCGGAGCCCAATTTTGGATTGATTACCAATATCGGTAGAGCGCATATTGGGGAGTTTGGAGGTTTTGAGAATATTTTACGGGCGAAGAGTGAGCTGTACCAGTTCCTTTTGGCTAATGACGGAAAGGCTTTTATCAACTCCAATAATCCGCTATTTGAAAATATGGCCCGCCGATTTGCAGAGCCCATAATGTATCCCAATAAAGGGGACAGCGTACAGGTGGATTTTATTGAGGCTAATCCTTTTGTGGAATACCGTTCTGAGAATGGGGAAGAAGTGATGACTCATCTGATTGGGGATTACAATTTTGAGAATATTGCGGCAGCTTTGGCTGTGGGGAAATGGTTTAATGTCCTTCCCGCGCAGGCAAATGAGGGTATTCGTAATTACATACCAGAGAATAATCGCTCCCAGATTATTCAGAAGGGGGATTTAACCATTATTTTGGATGCCTATAATGCCAATCCAAGTTCTATGGAAGTGGCCTTAAAGAACTTGAGTCAGATGTCCGGGGAACCAAAATATGTGATCCTTGGAGATATGTATGAGCTCGGGGAAGAGAAAGATCAGGCACATGGGGAGGTTGGTCAGCAATGTGAAGATTATGGTTTTGAATCCTTTTTTGTAGGGGAGTTTATGACGGCTGCCAAAAGGGAATTTCCCGGCGGACATCATTTCTTTAAGAAGTCGGATTTGGTACACTACTTAGAGGCACATCCCATTACTGAAGGATTGTTATTGATAAAGGCATCCCGGTCTATGGGCCTGGAGAGTTTATTGGAACAGTTTCATTAATGGCGTTTTTGAATCCAGCATATTCGAAGCATTTTTGAATTCAGCCGAATTATTTACCGATAGATTTGAGGGCTTGTCCTTAGGTGTTGCATGTGAGGTTGATTCGAGTGGTTTTGCTGATTAATCAATCACTCAGATTGGGGAGCGTTTACTTTTTCCTCAATTATCTACTTTGTTGGGGAAGTTCGAAATGGGGAGCAATTCCTTCATTTTTTCCGCCTTGCAGTTATACATGGATTATGGCATGAATAATTCGGCTTAGAAAAAGTGGTATTGGATATTTTAAAAACCAATCAATCCTATTTGTAAAATATAATACGGCATCACTTTAATTTTCAATGTCGTGATTTTGAAAGTGTTCAGTACTAAAAAGGGCTACCGGAATTCCGATAGCCCTTTTCTCTTTTCTTACTGGTGATTGGATCTCAATAAATCATTCACCGTTTTTACCGGGTTAAAAGTACTAATGGGTACTTCTACAAAAATAGTGTTCCAATCAGACATAGCACCGTTCCATAGGCCGGGAAGTTCCTGAGCTTTGATGTCTTTTCCATTACGAGATTTCAGGGTAATGAAGCCCGTCTTTGGGTCTACAAAATCTTTTAAATCGAATTTATTCCCTTTATAATCTTTTACCAGGCAGACTAAATCCACCGGGTTGAAATGAGTCGCATTATTTACAATTTCTAATTTTTCCAGACTTTGTAAATTGATCTGAGAGGACTCTACAATTTGTAGAGAAATGGTTTCATCATTGTTGATGGCCCAGAAAGGACCGCCACCCGGCTCCCCTTCATTTTTTACCATTCCACAAGCCCGAATAGGACGATTCAATTTTGTCTTCAACCATTCTACGCGGGTAGCACGAGCCGGATTTTTCAAATGAGAAATGGTGCAAAGCTCGTCTTCCACGAATCGGGTGATTTCGGCAATATCATTAGCCGTAAGGTTTTCCGGATTTTCCAGCATTTCTAAATATTGGAAAATCTTTTCCTGCGCCTTCATCGCTACCCCTGCCAAAACTTTTTTATAGGTGATGGTGTCCGCCACAACACGGTCATTCACAACATTGTCGATATTTTTGATGAAGATGACTTCTGCGTCAATTTCATTCAGGTTCTCAATCAGCGCTCCATGTCCTCCCGGGCGGAAAAGAATTTTTCCCTCTTCCTGGAAAGGTTCATTATTAATATCCACCGCTAAGGTGTCGGTAGACGGCTTTTGAATAGAATAACTGATGTCATATTTCACGCCAAAGGTCTTCTGGTATTTGCCCTTAACCTCCGCCACATGAGCTTTGAAGGCCTCAAGGTGTTGGGGAGATACCGTAAAGTGCAGCTGCACCAAGCCATTTTCCTGCTTCGCGTAAGCCGCCCCTTCTTTCAGGTGCTCTTCCACCGGGGTAGCCACATGGTCGGCATACGAATGAAATTTTAATAAGCCTTTTGGCAGAACGCCATAATTCATACCTCCTTTGCCCAGGACTTTATCCATCACCGCTACATGATGCCTTTCTGCAGCAATATCCAAATCTATTCCCTCAACGCTTAATTGTTCCTTAAGCTCCTGATAGAAGGCGAATTTTTGGATATTGTCAAAGAAATTATAAGCTGGAGCTACATTACTGTCTTCTATTAAATCAGCCGCAGAAGGGGAATAATCGCGGTATTTGTCTTTGTAACCAAAAAGGTTTTTAAACATTCTGGTGGCAGCTCCGGATGCCGGAATAAATTTGTAAACATCCGTGGACTTGATTTTTTCATCGAAGATATTGACAAATTCCTGAACCTCCTGTTCATCAAGCTTTAAAATTCCATCATCGATGGTAGCTGCTTTCAGAATTTCCATGAAAGGAAAGCCTTCATGAAAATTTTGGATTTGCTTTAATACCGCCTCCGTAGAAATTCCTCTTTCTTCAAATTGAGCTAGAACTTCATCACTGAAGCTTGTCTTTTCAATTGTTGGCATAGACTAAATAGTTGGTTTGGTGGATTAGGGGGAAAAAATGATTTATCTGCGATAAATTTGATTAGTAACAACTGATCAACCAGCAGGCCTAAAGTTAAGGATTTCAATCATATTCGAAAACGTTTTCGATTGCATTTTAGGCAAGCTAAGGGTGATTTATGTCTTTTTTTTGAACCTAAATTTACAATAAATTTAACAATAGTTTTACGCAAATTAACAAATAAATCTATGATTACTCATATTGTAATGTTTAAGCTTCATGAGGAGGCAGAGGGGAATAATAGGCAGGAAAATGCGCAGAAAATCAAGGACTTATTAGAGGCTTTGCCTTCTGAAATTGAAGCACTGAAAAAGATAGAGGTCGGCTTAAATTTCAATTCAACTCCAGCTGCTTATGATTTGGTACTGACCACTTTGCATGATGATGAAGCGGGATTAAAAGAATATGCTGCTCATCCGGCCCATTTAGAAGTCTTGGAATTTATAAAAAAGGTAATTACAGATAGAAAAGTGGTGGATTATATTTCTTAATTGAAAAAAGATCAGTAAAAATCTTTCGGGTGATTAAATTTTTATTTATCCGTTATTTCGTTTTGAAAATTTGGATTATGGCGTTTTTTGAAAAATAAAAGCCTGATAAATGGAAAAAGCTCGAAATTAATCGAGCTTTTTTTTGGGCGTAATATTTTTCTACTTTTTCTCTTAAACAGAGAAACTTTCTCCACAGCCACAAGTTCTTGTCGCATTCGGATTAATGAACTGAAACCCTTTGCCGTTCAGGCCATCGGAAAAATCCAGCGTTGTTCCCAATAAATATAGGAGACTTTTCTTATCGACAAGGATTTTAACCCCTTTGTCCTCGAATACCTGATCAGATTCTACCACATTATCATCGAATCCCAAATCATACATCAATCCGGAACATCCGCCTCCTTTTACCGAAACGCGCAGGTGGTGATTTTCATCTTTTCCTTCTTCCTGCCTTAACACCTGTAGTTGTGAAATGGCTTTTTCTGTTATATTAATCATTTTTTTCTCTTTCAGTGGGTTATTACTGTTTTAGGCTAAACGCTCAAACGTTTGGCGCTATCCAAAAGTTTAGGCATTTTTGCAAATATAATCAATTGGCAGCCAAGAATGAAAAATTGTAGTTTTAGCCAATTTGTTTTTAATATTTGAGATATGTCAACAGCTGATAATAATAAAAGAACAGAGCTTGGGGCTTTGGGGGAATTTGGGATTATTGACCGAATTGCTAAAAATTTTAAAACACATAAACAGGCTTCAACGGCACTTGGAATTGGAGATGATGCTGCACTCATTGACTGTGGGGATTTTTATCAGGTAATTTCCACTGACATGTTAGTGGAAGGCATTCATTTCGATTTAAGCTATATGCCTTTGCAGCATCTGGGTTTTAAGTCGGTGTCGGTGAATATTTCAGATATTGCGGCGATGAATGCAATCCCGAAGCAGATTACAGTGAATGTGGCTTTGAGTAATCGTTTTTCAGTGGAAGCGGTAGATGCCATTTATGACGGAATTCAAAAAGCTTGTGATACCTTTGGTGTTGACCTGGTGGGGGAGATACCACTTCCTCTCCCGGTGGATTAATGATCAGCATTACGGCGATCGGTACCGCAGAAAAAGATACGGTAGTGAAAAGAAGTGGCGCCTCTGCCGGGGACATTATCTGCGCCACAGGGGATTTGGGTGCGGCCTATATTGGACTTCAGGTCTTAATGCGTGAAAAGGCTGAATTTAAGGCTAACCCGGATATGCAACCGAAATTGGAGCAATATGATTATGTGGTAGGAAGACAGCTTCGTCCTATGGCACGTATGGATGTGATCCATGAGTTAGGAAAGTTAGGGGTGGTGCCCACTGCTATGATGGATATTTCTGATGGTCTGGCTTCAGAGCTGATGCATATCAGTAAGCAAAGTAATGTTGGGGTGAATGTTTTTGAGGATAAATTACCCATCCACCAGATTACTTATGAGAATGCAGTGGAATTTCAGTTAGATCCTGTTATTGCCGCCATGAATGGGGGAGAAGATTATGAATTGCTGTTTTGTATTAAGCAGGATGACTACGAAAAGATTAAAAACCTGCCGGATGTCCACACCATTGGTTATATTCAGGATTTGGAAAAGGGAAGGAATTTAGTCAGTAAACAAGGCAACGTTTATCCACTAAAAGCACAAGGCTTTACCCATATGTAATTTTTTGTATGCAAAAACTCATATTAACCACTGCAGCTGCTTTGGGTGCCCTGACCGTGATGATCGGGGCATTTGGAGCACATGGGCTTCAGTCCATTCTTCAGACTCATGGTCGAGTAGATACTTTTGAAACAGCTGTGAAATATCAGATGTATCACGTAATGTTGATGATGATTTTGGGGCTGCTCTACCCTAAAATTTCAGGAAATCTGGCTCATTATAGTTTTTATGCCAATATTTTTGGTATGCTGGTATTTAGCGGTTCACTATATGCATTGTGTTTGACCAATATTTCTAAATTAGGAGCAATCCCCCCTTTGGAGGGATGGGTTTTATTGCGGCCTGGCTGCTGTTTGGTATTGCCTGCTGGCAAAAACTATAATTTTGGGGGGACAGGATCATGTCCATTTCCTCCCCAGGGATGGCATCTTGATATGCGCTTCAGGCCCAGCCATAATCCTTTAAAAGGACCGTGGGTCTGGATAGCCGCTATCATATAAGAAGAACAAGTAGGGGTGTAGCGACAAGAAGGGGGGAATAATGGAGAGATCCCATATTTGTAAATATTCACTAGTAGAATTAAGAATTTGGATATAATGCTTTTCATGTTGATTTAATTTGGGGAAAGGATGCCCAAATATTTTTTGTTCTGAAAAGAAATATACGCTTTTTTTTGTCGATTCTTCGTAAATTCGATCCTATGAAAAACTCACCCGCTCGTATTGAGGAGGTAAAAAATATATTTACCAAGTATTTAGAAAATAACTCCCTTCGTAAAACGCCAGAGCGTTTTGCGATTTTGGAGGAAATATATTCCCGTGATGAGCATGTTGATGTGGAGTCTTTATACATTAACATGAAGAACAAGAACTACCGTGTCTCTCGTGCGACGGTTTATAATACCCTAGATCTTTTAATTGAATGTGATTTGGTGACGCGCCATCAATTTGGTAAGAATTTGGCCTTATATGAAAGTTCCTATGGAAATAAGCAGCATGATCATATAATCCTTACAGACACAGAGGAGATTTTGGAATTTTGTGATCCGAGAATTCAGCAAATCAAAAAAACCGTTGAGGACTTATATAACATCAAGATTGATGCGCATTCCTTAAATTTTTACGGTAAACGTGGAAAAGAAGAGTAGAGCGTAAGCATAGATACAAAAGGGAAATCCCAAATTTGGAACTAATTCCAGATTTGGGATTTTTTTTGTTCATATTTTTGAAGAAATAATACATTTCGAAGGTGATGTAAGCTTTTGGTAAGGAATTGTCTTTGTTGAGACTAGTTTTCGAGATAAAAAAGGAGATGGAATAAAGATTGATAAATTCGGGTAAACCTAACTCTATGATTTTGAGAACTTTACTTTCATTATTTCTGGCTTTGTCCTTATGGACGCTTCCGGAAATAGCCTCTGCCGGTGGTAAGCAGCACCAAAAAGAAATCGTTAAAACCAAAAAAACTTCGGTTAAGCGCCAAAAATCTGCGATCAGAGATCGCCGAAAGTTTCAAAGGAAGTTGGCGAAGTTTCAGGGAGAGCTCATGAAAAAAAGTGAGAAGCATGATAAACGCATTATTAAGCTTCAACGAAAAGGACGCTAGTCCATGTTTTTTTACTCCTGATTTTAATCCTTATGAAACTTACTATAATATTTCTTGCCAGCTTTTTGTTTGTTCTTCATTACACTGTTCAGGCTTCTTCAGCCTGCTATGATGATTCCACTCACTTTCATTTTAATAAAGCGCAGCAAATGATGCTGGAGGAGATGCCAGAAGAGGTGCTGATCAGAGCAAAAAAATTGAACGATAATCTCTTCTTCTACGGTTTGGTTATGCCAAACGGGGAAGAAATGGAATTTGTCAGTGAACCCGTTGGCTATATTAAACTCGGAGATATTCCCATAGATTTAAATCACGTCAATTCCGATACGGTCTTTATTGTAAATCTGAAGGAGTTGCAGCAGGCTCAACATCCTTTGGAGGTAAATAATAATCCCGAATTACAGTCCAATTATGAGGATATGGAAGGGGAGGTAGAAGTAGAAAAAAACGAATCTGAACTGGATATCAGGGATAAATTAGTTTTGGACAAATTTGTGGATGCGCTGATTGCTAACCGGCAGTTTCAGGTGAATTTGGAGTCTCAGGGAAGTAATGGAAAAGAGGATCGGAAATTATCGCTTTTTATGGATAAGGTGCAGCAATATTTATTGGATCATTGGGTAGACATTAGTCAAATACAGGTTCGGGAATATAAGCAGGTGAAGGCACTTAAGAATCAGGGGAAAAGCCTGGTAGCCCTTAAAATCAGCAATGAATAGAAGTTTTTCGGAGGTTTTTCAAAAGCCAAAATTCACAAAGAAAATACGCTTCTTTTAGAAATGATATCTATTGATTAGCGGGAACAGCAGCACTGTTTAGGTGGTGAGATATAAAGCCGCTTCTTATCGGGCTTTTTAATAAAACTGAAAATGGACATACTATAGGAAAGCTCCAGTTTCAAATCAGGTTCTATTTGATTGCTTGTGGTTAGTTGACCTCAATAATCATCGCTAGATTTAGTCCGAATAATGCCTGCTTCAATCCTTGTTTAGCTACAGGGTGAGAAAATAAAAGGCCAGTTTCCTGTTTCGAGTTTTTTCTAACGAAGCAGATGAATGAGGCGAAAGCAAGCTTGCCGAAATTGGGGCTATTAAAAATCAGAGAAAGATACGGGTAATAAGTTGAAGATAAGTTTCTTGGTTTGCTTTGATGAATTTAGCAGTGAATAATTCGGCTTAGGGAGTGGAGGTAAAGGTTTCGCTATTACTTTGATGAAAAAATAAGCTAAAAGAAAAGCCGCTTTATTGAAAGCGGCTTTTTTATTTATTGGAATACAACTTTTGACATTTTATCTCGGAGCCCATTTTTGTAGGTGTTTCCGATGGGCAATTCCACCCCATTTACCTGTACCCGATTACTGGTCATTTTCTGAATTTTATCGGTATTGGTAATGAAGGATTTGTGAATTCGGACGAATCTTTCGTCCAGTTGTTCCATGATGCGAATCATGGTTTCGGTCTGAATGTAAACTTTGTTCGGATGATGAATTTTTAAATAGTTACCAAATGCTTCTACATAATAAATTTCGTCGAAAAAAAGCCGGTGGTTAATGCCGTTTTCTTTCACAATTAAAGAAGGGCCTTCTTCTTTATTGGTCTCCACTTCTTCCAAAGGCGCCTTATTGTAAGTCGTTAAAGCTTTGTTGACTCCTTTGAGGAAACGCTGTAGCGTGATGGGCTTTAATAGATAGTCCACCACAGAATATTCATAGCATTCAAGCGCATAGCTCGGATCCGAGGTGGTCATGATAATCATGGGTTTGTCCACCAGGGTTTTCATAAAATCAATTCCGTTTAGCTCTGGCATTTGAATATCTAAAAATATTAGATCGACCGGGTTTTCGTTGATGTAGTTGAGTGCATCAATGGCATTCTCCAGGTTTGCACAGAGCTCTAGCGCTTCATTTTGCTCGACGAACTTCTGGATGATATTCCGCGCAAGAGGCTCGTCATCTACGATGATGCATTTAAGTTTTTTCATATAGAGAAGAAATAATATCGGTTTATAGGGTGGTGGAATAATTTGGTCATGAAAAAATGCCGAAAGGCTTTGTAAGTTTAACACGATGAAAATCAAAATGTTGGGCGGGTTTGGGAGAGTATTTTGAGATTAATTTCCTGTTGAAACTTACATGTTTGATCCTTTTGATATTTAGGTAATAATTCAAATTTTTATTTGATCCGAAAAGGCTGAGCAATTTTCATTTTTCTGTGTTAGACTTTAGAACAGAAAAGAAAAATACATGAGTGTAAAATGGGAAATAGAAAGGAGTATGCTCGGCCAGGTTGGTGACGAGTTTTTACTCAATACGTTGAATAATCTATATTCTATGTCCTTATTGGAGGATGGTAGGTTAACCGATTCATTGGTTAAATTATCCGATTTTTTCAGGTATCAGTATCGGGTTGCAAAATTGGATAAAATATCTATTGAAGAAGAGGTTCAGTTTTTAAAATCGTATTTTTATTTGCAGCGATTACGCTTCAATAATCAATTGGACATTAATTTTATTTATTCAATAGATAGAAATCATTACATCTCACCCTGTGTTTTTTTTCCACTTTTGAGCCTATCCTTTCAAATGTTGCAGCGTAGAGTAGTCGATAAATTGGGTTTTTCCGTTCATTTACACGCCAAAGAAAATAATATTGACTTGGTTTTAGAGATTCTGAAGCCGGATAATTTTAAGCCATCAGTTTTTAGTGCGGAGTTAGATGCCTGTTTAGAAAATTTAAGAACCGAATATAAAGGGCAGTTTAAAGTTTCTGTGGAGGAACGCCTGAATCAGTATGTGGTTGGGGTGGTATTGACGCCCTGGGTGGATGCCTAAAATTATTTTCTCAATGAACAAAAGAAAAGGTCGCCCTGTATTCCAGGACGACCTTTTCTTTAAGGGTTTATGAAGAATCTCTAAAGCTGATTATTCCGGCCTCCATCCTCGTTTAGCTGCTAGACGGGAAAATGAAAGAATTTTGCCTATTTCGGGTTTTTTCCAACAAAGCAGATGAATGGAAGGAGGTGAATGCAAGTTTAGCCAATTTCGGGCTATTTAAGATTCAGCAAAATTAACCACCGCGCATCGGTAATGAGCGTTTTCTAAACACACCACGGGATCTAGCGATGAATAATTCGGTTTAATCTTCCAGCACATTGTTCATAAAAGAAGACTTCAGGCCGATAAAGCAAAGTAGAAAGATAATGCCCCACTTCAAATAAACGTCATAGAAGTCCTGAGTGTCTTTGAAACGGGTCTCCATGATTTTTGCTTTCTCGAATTGGTCAATTTCATCAAAGACATTTTCCAGCGCTTTATTGTTGGATACCCGGTAAAATTGTCCGGCACCAATATCTGCAATTTCACGAAGGGTGGTTTCGTCCAGGGTATTTTCCACCATTCTCGGGCGTCCAAAGAAATCTTTCCCCCAGGGCACTCGACCTTCTTTTCCAATGGCAATGGTATAGATTTTGATCCCATAGGCTGCTGCTAATTTTGCTGCGGTAATCGGGTCAATATTACCAGCTGTATTTTCTCCATCAGAAAGTAAAATAATCACTTTTGATTTAGCATCACCATCCCGCATACGGTTGGTAGCTACAGCCAAGGCGGAACCAATGGCCGTTCCGTCATTCGCAATCATTTTAAAATCAATTTCCTCAATATACTCTTCCAGTAATTTGTAGTCCGTGGTGAGTGGTGCCAATGAATAGGCCTCTCCGGAGAAAATGACTAATCCGATGCGATCCTGAAAGCGGCCCTTAACAAAGTCAGAGCACACTTTTTTGGCAGCGACTAAGCGATTGGGTTTGAAATCCTCGATTTGCATGGATCCGGAAATATCCACGACCATGGTGATGTCAATCCCTTCGGTCCATTGTTCCACTCTTTCATTGGTCTTCTGTGGTCTTGCCAATGCGATTAACAAAAGGGCCATGGCAAGCGCAAAAAACAATGGTGGAATAAACCGCAGAAGCGTAATCGCACTCCATTGTAGTTCCCTTTTGGTGAGGGCAATGGGAAGTCTTTGCTTCAGCTTAATGTTCAGCAACCACTTTAAAATAAAAAGCAGGGGGATGAGTAAAATTAGAAATAATACCCAGCTGAATTCCCAGGTGAAATTATTTAATATGGACGGAGTAAACCATTGCAAACTCCACCATTCATGATCCAATGCGTTATTTACTTCAGTCATTTTTTAATTGGTTGAGCTTGTCCTCGTATTTGCTAATGGCCAGATCTCTCAGTCGGTCGTAATTTTGGGTGTCAATCTGCTGAGCTTGTTGGCTATAAATATTCATATCAATAAGACGGAGGGTTTCCAAAACTTCCGGCTGCTGGAGAATTTTCCCAATTTCTTTGGTGGTCAATTTAGGATAGGGACGATTGTCCACTTTTTCCATATAATGCTTCCATAAGGAAGAAAGCGCTTCCTCCTCTCTCTTGGAAGTATGCTGGTCAAAATTGCCCAGGAATTGTCGATGCTGACGCTCCAGCTTGCGAATGTTAAACAGGCGCTTGATTTTACCCCCAAATAATCCGAAGGAGATGATGGCTAGGAAAAGCAAAATACCGGTCCCGGCCATCCAATAAGGATAATTGAAGGGATAAATAACCGGATAGTAATCGGCAGCTGTTTCCAACGCAATGGAGTCCGGCATAGTCAATAGGCTGGGCTTGAAGTTGATCTCAGCCATGGGTGTAAATACCGGAACACTGTCTTTTTCCTGCACCCAGTAAATGGGTACGGAGAGTTGCTGCAGGCTATCGGTCTCAAAAGTAGAGATGTGGTAGACGATGCTATCTGTACTGATCCCTTCGGTGGTGACGGTAGTGTAAACCTCTCTGGAGTTATACTCAAAAGGATGAAAGTTGTATAGGGAATCCGGAAACAGGATGTTCAGATCCATGGGATAATGGGCCGTAACGATATACGTTAAATCTTCCCCTATCATTACTGAATCCCTCAGGAAAAATCCGTCTAGCTCAATTTCCTGTGCCTGGGTTTTTCCCAAAAAAGCCAGCTGAAGAAAGCTCACTAAAAAAATACAAAAGCGATTAGCCATTTTTCTTACTTAAATTTCTGACTTTGAAAAGTTTGATTAATTGTGGGACGTAGTCATCTTCCGTGTCTACTCTCAGATAATTGGCTTCATATTTTTGGCAAAAATCCTTGAGCTTGTTTTGGCTGTCCCCATACTTATCCTGAATTTTTTTTCGGAAGGCAGGAGAGGAAGTATTCACCCAAATGGTTTTCTGAGATTCTTTATCATAGAGCGGAATGATGCCTAACCTTGGGAGTTTGGTCTCCCTTTGATCAAAGATATGCAAAACCACCAAGTCATGCTTTTTGGCCAAGGCTTTCAGGTTTTTTTCATAGCCCTCATCGATAAAATCTGAAATCAGAATAATTACCGATCGCCTTTTGATCAAATTCAGACAATACTGCATGGCCCGCTCCAAACTGGTTTTTTTGGATTTTGGGGCCAGTTTATACAAACTGCTGATCAACTGATAAGCCTGAGACTCTCCCTTTCCGGGTTTTATATACTTTTCCTTTTGATCAGAAAAACAAATTGCCCCAACTGAACTGCCCTCTTTCACTGCAGAGAGCGCCAGCACACTGGTAATCTCGTTGGTGATGTCTATTTTTTGCTTCCCTTGCTTACCAATTTGCTGGGATGCACTCACATCCACCAAAAAGAAAACGGTCTGCTCTTTTTCTTCCTTAAATGTTTTGACATAGGTGCCATGTCCCTTGGCGGTCACATGCCAGTCGATGCTTCGGATGTCATCCCCATATTGGTAGGAACGCACATCATCAAACTCCAATCCGCTTCCTTTAAAGATGGAATGGTAGTCTCCCTGCATGTGGCTCTTTACCGCCTTTCTGATTCGAATTTCGTACTTACGTATTTTTTGAAAAATTTCTTTCACCTTATCCTATTTTTTGAAGGTCGGCGCTGAATCCGAACATTGGTATTTTTTTAAAATCATTGGCCTAAATATCATTTATTCCTCAGATGATATGGATATTGTCCAATGCTGTATTTTCAAAATTAGAAAGTATTCGCCTAATTTGCACTTGTGAAAAAATATTTTTTGTTATCGGTTCTATTCTGTAGCCTTTTGGGCTGTTCAGAAGAAAAAGTGAAAGTAGATAAGCCCAAGGGCTTGTTGTCTGAGAATGAGATGATACAGCTCATGATGGACTTCTATATTTTGGAGGCCAAGGTAAAAGAAGTGCGGGTGGGAAGAGATTCTGCAAAAGTGCTTTATCGTGAGTTAGAACCTCTGGTTTACCAGCAGCATGATATTGATTCGGTTGATTACCGCCAAAGTTTAGAATATTATCTTCACTTTCCAGAGACCATGGAAACCTTCTATTCCGCCATTGTGGACAGCCTGAGCTTGAAAGAACGAGTGGCAAATGATAAGGAAAAGGCGAGTAAGAAAAAAGATAAGTTAAAAGAGGCGAAGGAAAATGAGCCTCAGGATTAAGGAAGCGAAAGGAGAGAAAATCAATGCTATACCCCCGCAGTTTTGAGGAGAAATTAGGTTTTGACCGTATTAGAAGCATCATCAAAGAAAACTGCCTAAGCCCACTGGGCATGGCCTATGTGGAGAAGATGCGTTTTTCCAAAAACTTTGATCAGTTACAAACCTGGCTCCAGCAGACGGAGGAGTTTAGAAGAATTTTAACCTCAGGGGAAAGTTTTCCCAATGCCAATTATATTGATGCGACCAGCGGATTGGACAAAGCCAGCCTGCAGGGCACTTTCCTGACGCAGGAAGAGTTTTTCGATTTGCTGCTGGCCCTAAAAACCATTGAAGGCATTGTCCGCTTTCTGAAAAGTAATGCAGAGGAATACCCACTGCTGTCTGATATCAGTGGGGCAGTATTCTTCAATCAGCAATTAGTCCATCAGATAGAAGCCAAAATTGACGATAAGGGTCAGTTACGCAATAATGCCAGTGCGGAATTACAACAAATTCGCGCCAAGATACAGGGGCAGCAGGTACAGCTTCGCCGGGTTTTGGACCGAATCCTTCGGGAGGCTAAAGCCAAAGGCTATACCAAAGACGATGTAACGCCCACCATTCGTGATGGCCGGATGGTGATACCGGTGAGTGTTGCCTATAAGCGTTCCATCAAGGGATTCGTTCATGATGAATCCGCCACCGGGCAAACGGTATATCTGGAGCCGGCGGAAGTGCTGGAAGTGAATAATAGCATTCGGGAGCTGGAATATGAAGAGCGAAGAGAAATAGTTCGTATTCTGACCGTGCTGACGGATGCCCTTCGTCCGGAATTAGATTCCCTCAGAAAGGCTTTTCGCTTTTTGGGCTTGGTGGATTTTATTCGTGCCAAGGCCAAATTTGCTGTAAAGCTGGAAGCCCATATGCCGGAATTGCATAACCGTACCTTGGTGGAATGGTATAATTCCCGTCACCCATTATTATGGATGGCCCATCAGGAGCAGGGTAAACCTGTGGTCCCTTTAAATATTCGCCTGAGCCAGCAACAAAGGATATTGGTGATTTCCGGACCGAATGCCGGAGGAAAGTCGGTTTGTGTGAAAACAGTGGGGCTGGTACAGTATATGATGCAGTGCGGGCTTTTGGTACCCATGGATGGCCATTCCAAAATGGGGATTTTTCAGAACGTATTCTTGGACATTGGAGATGAGCAGTCGATTGACAATGACTTGTCGACCTATTCTTCTCACCTGACCAATATGCGTCATTTTGTGAATAATGGGAATAAGCGGACGCTGATTCTGATTGATGAATTCGGTACCGGTACTGAGCCTCAGTTTGGGGGCGCTATAGCGGAATCTTTACTGAGCCAGTTTGCAGAAATGGGCATGTATGGGGTGATCAATACACACTATGGCAATTTGAAGCGCTTCGCGGATAAAACCAAAGGCCTGGTGAATGGCGCCATGCGTTTTGATCTGGAAAAACTGGAACCGCTTTACGATTTAGAAATCGGCAAGCCGGGAAGCTCTTTTGCTTTGGAGATTGCCCGTAAAATCGGATTGCCCAAAGAGGTATTGAAAGATGCTCAGGGCCTTGTGGGGGTGGATCAGGTGAAGCTGGACCGAATGCTGGGGCAGCTGGAAAGTGATAAACGCAAGCTGGAAGAAAAACTGAAGAAGGCGGAAGACCGGGACCGTCGCCTGAAGCTTCGTATGGAAGAATATGAAGATTTGAAAGCCAGACTGGATGATAAGCGCCGAGACCTGATTGACGACGCCAAACGGGAGGCTAAAGGAATTATGGAGGGCGCCAATCGTCGGGTAGAGGCTGCCATTAAGGAGATTAAGGAAAAGAAAGCCTCCAAAGAGAAAACCAAGGAGGTGCGCGAGCAGCTGGAAAAATACAAGGGCAATATTAAAATTGGCCAGCGAAAAACACCGGCAGCAGAGGTAAAAGAGCCGGAATTCGTGGTTGAAGGCGGTACCATCAAGGTGGGCAATTATGTCCGGGTGAAGGATTCCGGCACTATAGGAGAAGTATTGGGCGTACGTGGTAAAGACCTGGAACTTTCTTTAGGTGGATTAAAAACCACCGTGAAAATGAACCGAGTGGAGAAAGTATCCCGCCGGGTGCAGAAGAAAGAAGAAAAAGAGCGCAGCAGTCGTGTGAGCATGAAGGGCATTGATATCAATGCCAAAATGTCTAATTACACAGCAAATCTGGATATCCGGGGTCGTCGCGGAGAGGAAATTTTCTTTGATGTCCAGAACTTTGTGGATGAAGGCGCCATGTTGGGGTTTGACGAATTGCGCATAGTGCATGGAAAAGGGGACGGCATTTTGCGGGATGTGGTGCGGAATATTCTGGACACCATGAGTCAGGTAAGGGCCTATAAAGATGAACATGTAGAGCGTGGAGGAGCGGGTGTAACCGTCGTCCATATCAAATAAAGAAATCAGGGAGCTTAGCTCCCTTTTTTTATTTCAGTTTTTTCCACTAAAATTTGCCTTCCATCGGGGGGATTGTGCAAATTGAGTATGCTTTTACTGACCGTAATCAATTTTTCGTTTTGAAGTTTTTTTTGAATAAAGTACTGCCCATGGCGGGCATTTTGGCTTTTATCGGCTTGTTCTCTTATTGGTATTTGGGTGGATTTGAGCCGCTGAATGTAGAGGAAAGTGGTGCCCTGGATTATCCCTTGATGGGAAAGTATTATGAGGGCAGCCCTAATGCTGCGGAATTTCGGGAAATATTCGAAAGCCTGCGGGATCAAATAAAATCCGGCCAAATGCAGGGGCCATTGGTGCTGGTGGATTATGGCTCCGAAGACAGTGAACTTATTCAGGTATTTGTCGGCGCGCAGGGGGATTCGTCTGTGGGAGCGGGATGGGAGCGTAATCATATTCGTTCTTCAGGAGGCTTTGAAGTGAGCCTGGGGAACAGGTCATGGTGAAGCCACGTCCGGAAGAAGTAGTCCAAGAAATCCGGAATTTTGCCAACCAAAAGAGCCGGAAATTGGCCAATTATTCCTTAGAATTGTATTTTGAAAATGAAGAAATAAAGGTGCAGATACCTTTTCAACCTTAAGTTTATGGGGGCAATTTTTAAGCTTATTCGTTTTAATAATCTGTTGATTCTGGCATTTACCCAGATATTGGTGGCCATAGCCCTGGTAGGGGTTTCTCCGGCGTCAGTAGATTTACAGCAGTGGCTTCCGCTGTTTTTTATCGTACTTTCCACTGTATTCATCGCAGCTGGTGGCTATGTGATCAATGATTACTATGATGTGAAAATCGATTATATCAACCGGCCGGAACGGGTAACCATCGGTTCGGATATCAGCCGGCGAAAAGCCATGTTTTTCCATTTTATCATTACCGGGCTGGGCATTTTAATTGCGCTGATCCTTTCCTGGAAAACCGGCCTGATCGCTGCCTTTTCGGCCTTTTGCCTGTGGTACTATTCCAATCAGCTGAAAAGAATGCCGCTGATCGGTAATCTGACCATCGCCATGCTGACCGCCCTTTCATTGATGCAGGTCAGCATCTATTTCGGGCAGTCCTATCTTATTACCGGCATTTATGCCGTATTTGCTTTTGCCTTAACGGTCATCAGAGAGCTGATCAAGGATATGGAAGATGTGGAGGGCGATAAAATGCACGGTTGTAAGACGGTGCCCATCCTTTGGGGGATGCGCAATACCAAGCGTTTGCTGATGGTGTTTATCACCCTTTTTATTCTATTGATGATGGGCTGGATGGTCAGCACCAACAATGTGCACCTCAATATTTATTTTATGGGGCTGAGCCTGCCATTGATATTGGTGGTGATCTATCTGCTAAGGGCAGATACAAAAAAGCATTTTAAAAACCTCAGTCTGTTTTGTAAACTGTTAATGATGGGTGGTGTACTCAGTATGTTGATGGTTTAACGAACTCTTTGCTTCCTTCACGCGTTATGAAAGCATCAGTGTAGCGCCAAAGAATATTCAAAACGTCATTTTCGTAGAAGGAAGTGGCGTTTTTTTGTTGGTACATTTTTTAACCCGAATTATTCGCTGCGAATTTTGGTTTTTAAACATACCCTAAGTATGATTATTCATGGCTTTTTTATGAAAATACCAATGGGCAGATTATGGGAAAGATCCAGTTCCCAATGAAGATCTATTTGATTTGAGTGCTTGTTTATTAGTTAGGTTACTATCTTTTACAATATTGACTTTATAGTAGGCTGTCGAATATTTCGGACAGCTATCAGGTTTCTTCCTGACAAAGGGCTTTGACGTGATCAGAAAAGGGTTTGATTTCCTTACGTTAAAGGATTTTCGACAGCCTAACTTTATAGTACAATATCTTCCACATTAACAGTCCGGCCTTGATCAATGGGCGGATAGACAAAGGTTCTGCTGGCGACCAGAAGGCATTACAGCGACATTTTAGCCATATTTCACAAATCTCCTGACCTCTCCAAATGTCGCCTTGATGGATTCCGTCAGCAGGTTCGTTGTCCCGCCGACATTGATCACAGCCTTGATTTTTTTGTTTCGTTTTTTATCAAGAAAAAATGAAAAAGAAACGATTGATGATTAAATATAATGGTTCGAAAGGCCGATCTAGCTTTTTATGAAAAGCCCTGCATGACTATTCGACTTTTAAATTATTTGGGCCAGTCCTCCTGACGTCGGTCGGGCTTTCGGCAGTCGATCTTTATGCAAGCCGCTACGCATGAAGGCTGCGAAAAGGAGCTTCGCAAAGCGGCGCCGGCAGGTCTCGAGTATGCTCGCGGGCGATAGCCCGCCGGGGCAAGGATGAAGCGGGTCTGTTTAAACCACAGCGGCCCAAAAGGCCGATGGGGTGAGCCGCGCCAGCCTGATGCTGACGTCTAAGCGGCAGCAGCCCCCCAAAAAAAGTACCCTCTGAATACCGTGCTGTAAGCCGAATTACTCACCGCTGGATTTATTGATGGTGCTCAAAGGGTTTGCTTTCAGTTTGGGCCGGGTGTTTTGTTATTTTATCGCCCCGATATGGGTAAGCATGCTTTCTCCTCCTTTATCTGCTTTCCTGGAAAAAACTTAAAACAGGAGACTATTCCTTGATATTTTCTGTCTTGAAGCAGAACGAAGATTTAAACATGCATAATTCGGTTTAGCTACCGCAGGCCATGCAATCCTCCGGATTATCCAGAGAGCAACTCATGTCCGACTGTTTCTGCGCTTTGATTTCTTCCGCCGTGGGCTGCAACTCCTCTTTTTTCAGGGTGAACTTGATGGCATCTGCCGCCGCTTTGGTTCTGAGATAATACATGCCGGTTTTAAGGCCTTTTCGCCAGGCATAAAAATGCATGGAGGTCAGCTTGCCGAAGTTTACATCCTGCAGGTGAACATTCATGGATTGTGACTGGCAGATATAGGGCCCGCGGTCAGCAGCCATCTCCAAAATTGATTTTTGAGAGATTTCCCATACGGTGCGGTAAAGATCCTTGATGTTCTGAGGGATTTCATCTATGGTCTGAATAGAACCATTGGCCGCAATCAGCTTTTGCTTCATCTGTTCATTCCAGAGCCCAAGTGAAATGAGATCTTTGAGTAAATGTTTATTCACCACAATGAACTCGCCCGAAAGGGTTCTGCGGGTGTAGACATTGGAGGTATAGGGTTCGAAGCACTCATTGTTTCCCATGATCTGGGAAGTGGAGGCGGTGGGCATGGGGGCCACCAGTAAAGCGTTTCGAATGCCCTTATTGACCACCTCCGCTTTCAGGCTTTCCCAGTCCCAGCGGTTGGAGGCCGGTGTTACGCCCCAAAGGTCAAACTGGAATTGCCCTTTGGAGGCGGGGGAGCCCTCGAAAGTTTCATAGGCGCCCTGCTCTTCTGCCAGTTCTTTGGAAGCCGTCATGGCCGCAAAATAGATGGTCTCGAAAATGTCGGTGTTCAGTGCTCTGGCTTCTGGCGAATCAAAGGGCATGCGCAATTGAATGAATACATCAGCGAGTCCCTGTACGCCCAGGCCAATCGGGCGGTGCCTTTTGTTGGAATATTCGGCTTCCGGCACCGGATAATAGTTGCGATCAATGACTTTATTCAGATTGCGGGTGATCACTTTGGTGATCTCGAACAGTCGCTGATGGTCAAACACGCCTTTGATGATGAACTTCGGTAGTGCGATGGAGGCCAGATTACATACGGCCACTTCTTTTTCTGACGTATATTCCATAATCTCTGTGCAGAGATTGGAAGAGCGGATGGTGCCCAGGTTTTTTTGGTTGGACTTCTCATTGGCGGCATCTTTATAAAGCATATAAGGGGTGCCGGTTTCTATTTGGGATTCCATGATCTGAAACCAAAGGTCCTGTGCTTTGATGACTTTTTTTGCTTTTCCCTCCCGCTCATATTTTTCATATAATCTTTCGAAGGATTCGCCATAGGCATCATACAGGCCCGGGCATTCATTCGGGCAGAAAAGGCTCCATTCTTCATTGGCCTCTACCCGCTTCATGAACAAATCGGAAATCCAAAGGGCGTAAAAAAGGTCTCTGGCCCGCATTTCCTCTTTTCCGTGGTTCTTCTTTAATTCCAGAAATTCAAAAATGTCGGCATGCCAGGGCTCTAGATAAATGGCGAAGGAGCCTTTCCGCTTGCCACCACCCTGATCTACATAGCGGGCCGTCATGTCAAAATTACGCAGCATGGGCACGATTCCATTGGAATTGCCACCGGTGCCACGGATGTAACTGCCTTTGGATCTGACGTTGTGAATGGAAAGCCCGATACCTCCGGCCGATTGGGAAATGAGTGCGCATTGCTTGAGCGTATCATAGATGCCCTCAATGCTGTCGTCTTTGGTAGTGAGCAGGAAGCAGGAAGACATATTGGGTTTGGGGGTGCCGGCATTGAAGAGGGTGGGGGTGGCATGGGTGAACCACATCTGCGACATGAGTTCATAGGTCTCCAGGGCGGCCTCAATATCTTCTCCATGAATGCCAATGGCCACCCGCATGATCATATGTTGCGGACGTTCGACTATGCGGTCGTCCAGACGCATGAGGTAGGAGCGTTCCAAAGTTTTAAAACCGAAATAATCATACTGATAGTCCCGGTCATAAATGATGTTGGAGTCCAGGGTGGCGGCATTGGCACGAACCACCTCGTAAAATTCCTTGCTGACCAGGGGGGCACGTTCTCCGGTGGCCGGATTTACACAGGTGTATAGTCTTTTCATGGTGTTGGAAAAAGACTTGGCGGTTTCTTTATGCAAATTCGATACGGCAATGCGGGCTGCCAATCGCGCGTAATCGGGATGCCGTGTGGTCAGGGAGGCGCATACTTCTGCCGCCAGTTGGTCCAATTCCACGGTGGTGACCCCGTCGTATAAGCCCTCAATAACTTTTTGGGCCACATCGAGGGGGCTGATATAGTTTTGGTGGAGGCCATAGCAGAGTTTCTCTATGCGAGCGGTGATTTTGTCGAATCGAACGGACTCTTTGCGGCCATCTCTTTTTAAGACTAGCATATTCGGGAGGTAGGTTTTAGGAGGATTGAAATTGGTGATTAGAAATCTTCGTCCATACTGAATTTTGGAGTATCAGCATTTTCTTCCTGTTGCATGACGCCGGCTTTTTGGTATTCGGCCACGCGTTTTTCGAAGAAATTGGTTTTTCCCTGCAGGGAAATCATTTCCATAAAATCGAAGGGGTTTTCAGACTGATATATCCGCTCGCATCCTAATTCTACTAAAAGCCGGTCGGCGACAAATTCGATGTATTGGTTCATTAGTTTGGCATTCATTCCAATCAGGCTTACCGGAAGGGCATCCGTCACGAACTCCTGCTCAATGTTTACGGCATCACTAATGATTTCTCTGATTTTTGCTTTGGGCAATTGATTTACCACATGTTTTTGATGAAGGTGGCAGGCAAAATCACAGTGCAGGCCTTCATCTCTGCTGATTAATTCATTGGAGAAGCTCAGGCCGGGCATTAAGCCTCTTTTCTTTAACCAAAAAATAGAACAGAATGAACCGGAAAAAAAGATACCTTCTACCGCTGCAAAGGCAATTAGACGTTCCTGAAAGCTGCCGTTGTCAATCCAGCGCAAGGCCCAGTCGGCCTTTTTTTTCACGCAGTCAATGGTCTCCATGGCATTGAAAAGTTTATCTCTTTCTGCCGGATCCTTGATGTAGGAGTCAATCAGCAGGGAATAGGTTTCTGAGTGGATGTTTTCCATCATCACCTGAAAACCGTAAAAAAACTTGGCTTCCGTATACTGTACTTCACTCAGAAAATGTTCGGCCAGGTTTTCATTCACAATCCCATCCGAAGCGGCAAAAAAGGCCAGTACATGGGAAATGAAATGTTTTTCTCCTTCATTTAAATTTTCCCAATCTTTTAAGTCCTGACTCAGGTCAATCTCTTCCGCCGTCCAAAAGGAGGCTTCTGCCTTTTTATAAAATTCCCAGAGGTCATGATGCTGAATAGGGAAAAGGACGAATCTGTTGGTATTTTCCTGAAGAATAGGTTCTTGTGATAAGGGGCTTTCTTGGTTCATGTTGTAGGTTTCAGTTTTGATTTGTTGATGGGCTACCGGATAACTCCACGCGCAAGTCGTGAGAGGTGATGGCCTGCTAACTTATAAATTCAATAAAAACGCCTTAAATTGCAAGCGGGGCAAATGGGTGAAAATCTGCTGTTTAGCGTTTGGTAAAGTATTTGTTGTGTGAGCTGGGTGGTTGTTTTTCAGTGAGTTATAGTTGGGTCTGGAGGATGTTTTTCGCTCTTTGAACTTTATTTTCAGAAGGCGGAAAATCTAATAATCAGGCAGACTTTGTAAGTTGCAGAAAAACACCTATATTTGCATTCCGTTTGAGTAAACGGTACTTAATTATTAATCGAATAATTATTTAATTAACAAATGTACGCGATTGTAGAAATAGCCGGAAAGCAGTTCAAAGTAACGCAAGATCAGTACATCTACGCTCCTTTAATGAAGGACGCAGAGGCTGGCGCTTCCGTAGAGTTCGACAAAGTATTGTTGGTTGATGCCGACGGTCAGGTCGAGATTGGTGCTCCTGTTGTTGAAGGTGCTAAAGTTTCAGCTGAAGTAGTAGAGCACGTAAAAGGTAACAAAGTGATCGTTTTCAAAAAGAAACGTCGTAAAGGTTACAAGGTGAAAAATGGTCACCGTCAAGGTTTTACTAAAGTTGTAATTAAAGGTATCTCTAAATAATTTGAACCATGGCACATAAGAAAGGTGTAGGTAGTTCCAAGAACGGTCGCGAGTCGGAAAGTAAACGATTGGGCGTTAAAATTTTTGGTGGTCAGGCAGCTATCGCTGGTAACATCATCGTTCGCCAGCGTGGTACAAAGCATCACCCAGGTGAGAACGTAGGTATTGGTAAAGACCATACTTTGTTCGCATTGGTTGATGGAACAGTAGCATTCCGCAAAGGTTACAAGAACCGTTCTTTCGTATCTATCGTTCCTGCTGAAACAGCAGAAGCATAAGATCAGAGACAGAACAGTCGAAAAAATTAGAAAGCTCGCCTTATGGCGGGCTTTTTTGGTTTTGGGCTTATTTTTTTTGTTGCCTCATGATTGAGGGAGGATGGAGTTAAAGGTGGGTGGATTTTTTTAACCACGAATTTCACCAATTTTCACGAATTATTTTGAGGATGGATTGGGTAATGCGCATTTCCGGGGAGGTTTACTTTTACATCGATCGGTCTTGATTATTTATGGTGCTTGCTTTGGGGGAGAGGCAGGGAAGGATTTTTTTGTCATGAATGACGCGAATTTTCACGAATGATTTTTAGGGTGGATTGGGTAATGCGCTTTGCCTGGAAGGTTTACTTTTACATCGAACGGTCTTACTTGATTATTTATGATGCTTGCTTTGGGAGAGAAGTAGGGGAGGATTTTTTTGCCACGAATGACGCGAATTTTCACGAATGATTTTTAGGCTTGCTTATGAGGGTGGAGGTAGTTGAGAAACCTTCCATCACAACACTCCGGCCTTGATTAAAGGGCGGTTAGGCAAGGGTTCTGCTGGCGACAAGAATGCATCACAGCGACATTTCCTTTTCATCCTCTCCAAATGTCGCCTTGATTTTTTGTCAAGAAAAAATGAAAAGGAATATTGTGAAGGTTGGATTGGTGGTGAGATTTTTTTAACCACGAATTTCGCCAATTTTCACGAATTATTTTGAGGATGGATTGGGTAATGCGCTTTGCCTGGAAGGTTTACTTTTACATCGAACGGTCTTGCTTGATTATTTATTGTGCTTGCTTTGGGTGAGAAGTTGGGAAGGAGTTTTTTGCCACGAATGACGCGAATTTTCACGAATGATTTTTAGGCTTGCTTATGAGGGTGGAGGTAGTTGAGAAACCTTCCATTACAACACCCGGCCTTGATCAATGGGCGGTTAGACAAGGGTTCTGCTGGCGACAAGAATGCATCACAGCGACATTTCCGCAAGCGCTTACTAGTTTTCATCTTCTCCAAATGTCGCCTTGATTTTTTGTCAAGAAAAAATGAAAAGGAATATTGTGAAGGTTGGATTGGTGGTGAGATTTTATTAACCACGAATTTCGCCAATTTTCACGAATTATTTTGAGAGTGGATTGGGTAATGGGCATTGCCGGGGAGGTTTACTTTTACATCGATCGGTCTTGCTTGATTATTTATGGTGCTTGCTTTGGGAGAGAAGTAGGGGAGGAGTTTTTTGCCACGAATGACGCGAATTTTCACGAATGATTTTTAGGCTTGCTTATGAGGATGATCAGTTGGAAAGCATCATAGTAAATCTTTCATCATAAATAATCATCGTTTGGCAACTTTTTGATTTTGAGTGGATTGTAATATTGATTAATTAATGAAAATCATATTGAACGAAATCCAAACCCAACGTTTTCAAGAATTAAAGGATAAGCCACCAATATTGACAGATCACATCGCTTCCCAAACTTTTATGCATCATCTGACCTTTTTTTTATTTGAATTAAAAGAAGATCATAAAAAAAGTCGTCAGCGACTTCGGGCCGTCAGGCGGTATGTGATGAAGTTTCAGGCGCTGTGCTGGCAGACACAGGAACAGCTGAAAGTGGCCAAGGGGAATTCGGTTGAAGTGAGGGATTTACAGGATAAAATGGCGGAATGTCATGACCGTTTACAGCACTATATGAACTTGAAGGGGCTGGAAGAAAAAAGTACAGAATTAGAACGAGAGGCCATAAATTCGGTCAAAGCCTATGGTCAGGAATTATGTAATGCCTTTAAAGTGGAGGGGCCAGAGGGTACGTCCTTAGTTTGGGAGGGGCGGGCGTATATTGTGCCGGTGAAAACGACCATTGTTTAGATATAAGTTTAGTTTTTTAGTTAGAAACCTTCGTGTTAACCTCTTTGGCATGAAGGTTTTTTTGTGGCCTGGAATTTTAACTTTGCCTGCTAATGGGCATCTATTTTGTAGATGATTATATTGTCGGAAAATTTTGAATAAGATAATACAATTCATAGATGAGTTTTGTGAAAAATATGGAATCGCGTTATACTACTAAAATGTATGATGCTTCCAAAAAGGTCAGTCCAGCGCAAATTGCTGATTTAAAGCGAATCCTGCAGTTGAGCCCATCTTCTATCAACAGTCAGCCATGGGGCTTTACTTTTGTAGAAGAAGAGCAGCTTAAAGCGGCATTGGCGCAAGTGTCATTGTTCAACGCACCTAAGGTTGAAAATGCTTCTCATGTAGTGGTGTTTAATGTAATCAGTGATCTGGCTTATTTTGAGGAAAATCATATTGGGGCTTTGCCGGAGCGCCAGCAAGAGTATTATAAAAATTTCCTAAAGCCCATGCCGGAAGCGGAGATCAAGGCCTGGATGAAGCATCAGGTTTATCTGGCTCTTGGGGTATTTTTAAGTGCATGTGCGGAGATGGGAATTGATTCCACCCCTATGGAAGGGATTGATGTCGCGGCTTATGCTGACTTATTGAAGCTGGAAAAGCACGAGACGGTCTTTGCAGTGGCAATTGGTTATCGGGATGTGGAGGATTTTAATCAGTTGGATAAAAATCCAAAACAAAGAAAGGTGTTGGAAGAGGTGATTGCGACTATTTAGAAGGTGTTGAAAGTCCGGAATTCGTAAAGGGAAACAGGAAGAATTGCAGCGGCACGGCTTTTTCATAAAACTACAAATAGGCAAATTATAGAAATGATCTAGTTCCCAATGGGGGCTATTTGATTTGAGCGCTTGTTTATGAGTTAGCTTACTACCTTTTACAGTATTGACATTATGGTATAAAATCTTCCACATCAACCCTCCGGCCTAGATCAATGGGCGGATAGACAAAGGTTCTGCTGGCGACCAGAAGGCATCATAGCGACATTTTAGCAATATTTCACCAATCTCCTACCCTCTCCAAATGTCGCCTTGATGGATTCCGTCAGCAGGTTCGTTGTCCCGCCGACATTGATCTCAGCCTTGATTTTTTGTTTCGTTTTTTATCAAGAAAAAATGAAAAAGAAACGATTGATGATTAAATATAAGCTGTTGAATGGCCGATCTAGCTTTTTATGAAAAGCCCTGATTACAGAAGCGAACACCTTTTATTTTGAAGTTATACCAGTACTATTTTGGGGAAATATTCCAACATTGTTTTCAATCATTCGAATTTGTGTTTGGATGGGCTTGATTTTGCCTCTTTCGTCATCTTTGTTAGATAAAAATTGAAATAGGGGAAGTCCTCAATTTTTCTCGCCTTGCAGCTAAACGAAGATTCAAGACTGAATAATCCGGCTTAAGCATAAATAATCCTGATAATTAATTCTGGATAAGTGCCCCTATAAAAGAAAAGCCCTTTCGGTATAGAGTCGAAAGGGCTTTTTTATTATTTTCTGAGTGCATTGTACTTCTCCTGCACCTCTAAAGGCGGGTTGAAGTAGCCGTAGGCAATATGTGGAAATTCCTCATGAATGGCTTCCATAACCTCAGCTACGCCCATACCATCGCCGGTATCCTCAATGCCCATTTTTTCCAAATACCAGTTCAGGTCAATATTGAAGTTACGCCACTGAATCATGCTCAGGTCAGTGTATTCAATCACCTGTCGGAGGGTTTCATATTCCTCAATATTGTCGGTGAATCCCGGCAGGGTGAAATAGTTGATGGATGCCCACTTCCCATGCTGACGCGCAATCTTGATGGACTCAATTACATCCTCGTACTCGTAATTATTGGGCAGGTAGTAATTGGTGTACAGGTCTTTTCGCACTGAGTTCATACTTACCCGAATGCTGTCCAATCCCGCTTTGAAAAGCTCATCAACGGCCTCTGGTTTGGAGCCATTGGTGTTGAGGTTAATAATGCCCCTTTTGGTCTTTTTTCGGATGGCGATAATGGTATCACGGATCAATTGCCAAACCAATAAGGGTTCTCCCTCACAGCCTTGTCCGAAGCTGACAATTGGGAGTGGAGCGGTTTCCAGATGCGGAACGGCCATTTCCAAAACTTCTTCAATATAAGGGATGAAGTCCAGGCGGTTTTGCATGGCATCAATTTCATGTTCTTCCGGCTGAAAGCTGATACAGCCTAAGCAATTAGAGTTGCAGGCAGGGGATAAAGGGATCGGGGCTTCCCAGCGACCCATAAAGAAATTCCGGGCGGCAGGGCAACTGTAGGTCAAAGAACAGTTATTGCCTAAATGCTGAATCAGGCGATTTTCTGGAAATTTTTCCAGGGTTTCAACAGTTTTTTGCTCTATGGCCTCGCAATCAAATTGCTCAAAATCCTGACGTTTGTCCGGGTCGATTCTCACGGCGGTAGTGTAGAACTTGCCATCCAGCCAGCCTACAGCAGTATAAGCATACAGTGGAAGGGTTTCTGCTCCTTCTGTTTCTTCATAAGCCGGCATGAAGGTCTGCGTATAAGCCGGCGAAACAAAGGCTGCTACCGCAAATACATCTTCCAGTAATTCAATTTCGCCAGTATGGACATTTCGTCCGTAAGGGTTGCGACAAGGCATGGTGAAAAATTCACTTCCTTCCGGTAACTCAATAAAATCCTCGGGCTCCAAACTTACCAGGCGGGTGCCTGAGCGGCCAATAACCTCATAATTTTCTTCTTCAAACATATTGCCCTCAGCATCGCAGGTAAGCAATAGCGGAAGGCTGTCCGGATGCTGATTGGCAGCCGCTTTGGTTTTATGAATGTTCGATTGTTCCTTCAACACGGTATTCCTTTTGAATGATTGTTGATAATAACCTATTGATATTAAGTGCTTTTCCTAGGTGTTGGCCTGCGGAAATGTCGCGCAATTTAAGGAAAAATTGTCAATAGATCATCAAAATACCTTTTTCATCCCTTCTTGCTTAGGCATTAATAGCTGTAGACCATCTTGATATGTGGGATTCGGTCTTCTAGATAAATGTCTCCTTCCGGAATAAATCCAACGGACTGGTAAAAGCTGACAATGGCTTGTTGAGCGGAAATTACGATCTGCTCTGTTTCGGGAAAGGCGCTTTTGGTGGCTTGTAGTGCTTCTGTCATCAATAGTTTGCCAACTTTTTGCGGGCGAAATTCCGGACTGACGATGATTCTGCCCAATTTCTTAATGGCAGGGTTTTCGGTGGCAATTAAGCGGGCATATAAACCTAATTGGTCCTTGTTTTTTCCCAGAAAGTGATGGCAGTTTTGGTCCAATTCCTCTAAATCCGGATAGGGGCAATGCTGTTCTACGATGAAGACATCGATGCGCAGTTTGGCCAGATCAAACAATTCCTTTTTGCTTAGCTCCTGATAATGCTTTAATGCGAAATCCCAACTCATCTTTTTTTTGGCAATCTAATAAAAAGGAAATCAATAGCGTTCAAATAGTCGACGGAAACTTCTTCCTGTAGCAGCGCCTATGCCTCCCAAAAAGGCACCCATAAATCCGGTAATTACGAAAATAAATTTGTCCATATATTCCGGTAATTGAAAGAGCAAGGCGATTTGCCGGGAGAGTATTTGTTGGTTTTGCTGATCCAGCCAGATGGCATACGACAGCCATAGGAAACCAATAGCCAGAAAGCCGGTGGCAAAAGCACTTTTGTTGAATAGAAAAGCGACTATGGCGGTAGCAGGTAATATGATCCAAAAAGGGAAAAGCCTGCTTAGGAAGCCGCTAATCACCACCATGAAAGTGAACTGTAGGAGGTTGTGCAGGCTATTTGACTTTGGCCTGAATATGTTGAATTTCATAATTGCTTGTCGCATTAAAGTTTTTGAAAAAAGGGATCTCCCGGTATTGGCCATTCACCCATTCCTCTACCTGATTTTGGTAATAGGGACTCGCTGGATTGCCGGAGGGCCCACCGGGGTAAATGCCCCATATTTTGTTGCCCTCCGGATGCAATGCGGTAATCATACGCCAGGAGGGGCCATGCCGTTGGGTGGCCGCATTAATGGAGCCGGCATTTCCTGCCACAGGAGCGGCAATGTTGAAGGCTTTGATTCTGGCTAAATGTTGCAAATAGGTGCCCTTATAAGCTGCCCATTCTAATTTTTTACCACTGATCTCTTCCTGCATTAATTTGTGCATAGCATTTTTGAATGCCAGCTGAATAATGGCCGGAGCATCTTCCTTTTCCGGGGTGGATAGCAAATCAAAAAAGTAAAAATCAGGATTTTCTTTCAAGATTTTGATGGTGGTATAATGGGAGGGTTTCAGTAGCGGAAGTCCTTTTTGATCCCATTCATCATAGAGTAATCGGTAAAGCTCCTTCCACCAGGCGGCATAAAAGGTGGGGGCTTTTTCATAGGCCTCATTTTGAAAATCCCAGTTTTTAAGCGCTATAAATGCTTTCTGGTGAAAGTCGGGTAAGCCCTCCGTATTGATTTGATTTAGCCAAAAGGGAAGACTTTCTGAGGCTTGCAGGTTGAAGTTATCATTTTGCATTTGCATCATTTCCGATACGGACCATTTTTCCTTTTCTTCCAGCAATTGAAAAATTCGGCGATTTCGATAATATTCATATTTTTTCGCGGTGATGAAATAAGGGTAGGTAGAATCAGCCGGATGCTGGTTGGCTGAAAAAACGAAATTTCTCTCCGGTTGGTATTCAAATACATTTTCTTCAAAAGGAATATAAGTTTTCCAGCCATTCTCAAGACTGTTTCCTTCCTGTAAAAAACGCCCATTATGATTGGTTCGGGCCGGGAACTTCCCATGGACGTGCATGGCGATCTCATTGTCCACTGAGGCAAAGACAAAATTTTGCGCCGGCGCCTGGTAATAAGATAGAGCCGTCTTAAATGCTTCATAATTTACCGCCCGATTGATTTTATAAAAAGCCAATACTTCATTGCTGGGGTCATGGGCAATCCATCGGTAAGCGTAACCCGATCGGGCTTCCTCAGCGCGGTAGTGCCGATCATAATAAACAGGTCCAAAAGCAGTATACTTTACCGTATCTACAAAATCCTCCTCGTCTCTGATTTTGATAACTTCCAATCGATTTTCTACCGGTGTGGCTTTTCCGTCTAAAAGATATTGATGTTGCTGATCGTCTAAAAAGGTAATGCGGTACCAATCCACCAAATCCCTTTGTGCATTGGTGACGCCCCAGGAGATATGATCGTTCATGCCGATGATGATACCGGGTGTACCAGGCAGGCTGGCGCCTATCACATTGATGTCCGGAGACTGGAGTTGTATCATATACCAAAGGGAAGGAAGGTTAAGTCCCAAATGTGGGTCATTGCACAGGATGGGATAAGCTGTTTCACTTTTATTACCATTGACGGCCCAGTTGTTGGAGCCATTTAATGGGTTTGGACCTTCATCTAATGGCATATTGATATAGCTGAAGGGGATTTCAGCTTCCTGTAAATCGGGGGAATGTTTCCATTGGTTGGCTTTGTTGACGATCGGGATTTGCCCCTTTTCCATCAGTGGATAGAGCAGATCAAAATTCTTCTTTCCTAACCAGGCTAAAGCGTTGGTATTTTCCAAATCTGCATTGGAAGAAGAAAGGCTTTCTGCCATATATTTTAAAAGTAAAGCTGATTTTAGGGGGCTCCAGGTTTCAGGTCGGTAACCGATTAACTTATACTCAATGGGTAGATCTTTTTTGTTGAGCTGATCAATATAAGCATTGACACCGGCGGCATAGGCCTTTAGCATATTGGCGGAAGTCTTCACGGACATGAAAGCGTCCCTTGCTTTTTCAGCGGCATATAGCATTCCTTTTCTTCTCTGTCCCCGATCAAACTGGAGAATCAGCGAGTCTTTTCCCAATATTTCAGAAAGTCTGCCTGCTGCGGCCATGGTTTGAAAATCCATTTGCCAGAGCCGATCCTTGGCCGTCATATAACCCTGCATATAGTACAAATCCCAATCGGATTGGGCGAAAATATGTGGGATGTGGCTGGAGTCCAATGCGATGTCTACCGTTTGGCGAAGGCCTTTGGATTTAATGGTTTTCGGGCTTTTTAAGCCGGTGTTGCGTGGAGTCGCATTTTGCCAGAAGCCTTCAAAAGGATTTAGGAAGTGTCCTAATGCCGGAACTTTGCCCCAGGGCCGATTTAAACTATAGCCGAAGAAAATGGAAAGCCCTAAAAGGAAAAAGAAGCGTATGACTTTCATGAGGAGGAATTGATTAGGTTAAAAAATTACAGCAATGCCTAAAAAATATCAAATTATTTGGGTATTTTCCTTAACCACAGACTGATAAAGCCGCTTTAAAAAGGCGTTTAATGATATCAGTTGGAAAAACTAAACCCAAAATTTGAATCCCTATGAATTATACAGAAGGTATGCTTCGCCCTGAAGCATTAAGCGGTAAAACTATTATTGTGACTGGTGGCGGTACCGGATTAGGAAAGTCCATGGCCCATTATTTTTTGCAATTGGGCGCCAATGTCGTAATCTGTTCCCGGAAAATGGAAGTGTTGGAAAATACTGCAAAGGATTTGATGGAACGCACAGGTGGGCAGGTGTTGCCTGTGGCTTGTGATGTGCGGGAGGTGGAGCAGGTGGAGGCGGTGATTGCCGCGGCTGATGCTAAATTTGGAGGCGTGGATGTTTTGCTGAATAATGCAGCCGGAAATTTCATTTCACCCACTGAACGTTTATCCGCCCGCGCTTTTAATATTATTTTGGATATTGTATTGAAAGGAACTTCCAATTTTACTTTGTCAATGGGGAAATACTGGATGGAAAAAGGTCGGCCGGGGAATATACTGAATATTGTAACGACTTATGCCTGGACGGGTAGTGGTTATGTAGTCCCCTCTGCAGCAGCAAAGGCGGGCGTTTTGGCAATGACAAGATCGCTGGCGGTCGAGTGGGCCAAATATAATATCCGCTCCAATGCCATTGCACCCGGGCCTTTTCCAACAGAAGGCGCCTGGAGCAGGCTGTTGCCCGGAGAATTAGCGCAAAAGTTTGATCCTTCCCGAAGAGTGCCGCTAAAAAGAGTAGGAGAGCATCAGGAACTGGCTAATCTGGCCGCTTATTTGGTGTCGGATTTTTCGGCCTATATTAATGGCGAGGTGGTGACCATCGATGGGGGAGAGTGGTTGCAAGGTGCTGGTGAGTTTAATGGCCTGGATCGGATTACCCCTGAAATGTGGGATATGTTTGAGGCGATGAGAGGAAAGAAAAAATAAAAAAAAGGCTTCCGTTTTTCGGAGGCCTTTTTTGTTAGCCGAATGATGCATGCTTCAATCATCGAATAGCTGGTAGTCTGTAAAAATGAAGGAGGAGTTCTCTGTTTTGAGCTACTCCAATGCAATAGAAAAATGAGCAGAAAACAAGCTTGCCCAAATTTGGGCTATTAAGTATTCAGCAGACCCGAATGCAATGCACTGATCGCGATTCGGTTAAAGCAGATGACTAAATCTGGCGGTAAATAATTCTGGCTAAGTGTTACAATTGGATCTTGTGCCTAGTTTTGAGGCTTTAATTTGTCTTTAAACTTCTCCCTAAGTTTTTGAACCTTTGGCGCTACTACAAAAGTGCAATAAGGGTTTTTATCAGAGTTTTCATTGTAATAGTTTTGGTGATAATCCTCCGCAGGGTAAAAAGTAGTCGATGCCGATACCTCCGTCACAATAGGATCACCATACAGACCTTCCTTATTGAACTCGTTTATGACCTTTTCGGCCGTCGCTTTTTGGGTGGGGCTATGGTAAAAAATGACCGAACGGTATTGCGTACCAACGTCATTTCCCTGTCGGTTTAGCGTAGTTGGATCATGGGTGGTGAAAAATACCTCCAGAATTTCTTCGAATGAAATAATTTCCGGTTCAAAGGATACCTGCACCACCTCTGCGTGTCCGGTGAGTCCGGTGCAAATTTGTTTGTAGGTAGGATCTTTCACCTGCCCTCCCTCATAGCCGGATACTACCGTATCTACGCCATGTAATCTCTGCATTACTGCTTCCACGCACCAGAAGCATCCTCCGCCTAATGTGGCAATTTCCATGGGTTTTTCTTTTAGTTCGATTTGTGATTGACTTTGTCCCCAGACATTTATTGTGCTAAAGACCAGTAGTGGAATAAAATAGATTAAAAATTTCATTTGGGTTTCAGTGTTGATTGTATCACATAAGTACGAAATAGCGCAAATAATTGATGAATAATTGAAAAAAATTAAAAAAATATGAGATTTTGTTGTTGTGACGTATAATTAAATTGCTAAATTTAAGTTCAGTAGAATTTAATTTTAAGTTTAGTGAACCCGAGGTAATTAAATTTCGTGAACAGTGATTATTGCAGAATTAAAATCCTCATTTTAAGGGTAGGCTTATGAGTAAACAAGAACCCCATTCAGAAAAACCGGAAGGTGAGCAACAGATGTTCGCCATGGTGATGAGTGAAAATGATCGTGCCTGGTACGTAGTTTTCATGACAGAGAAGGAGGCGGATATTTATCATCCGCACACAACGGATTTATTAGAGTATGAAGAGTTAAGAAAGACGGACTATGAAGCCTCATTCGTGCGTTCATTGTCACTGAAATCTCGAGATTCTTTGTTGTCGGGTCAATTATATAAATTTGCTAAAAGAAGTTATTCAACATTCATTTGATATAAAGATCCAATTGCGTTTTGTTCTACATCATGAAAGTCATTCAGTAATGAATGGCTTTTCTTTTTTGGGGCATTTAAAAAAAAATGGAGGAGTATAAGCTGCATAATGCATGGATAAATTTAGTAGCAAGGTGGAAAAAAGGAAGGGATTTTCACCTTTTCGAGTTTTCTCAAGGAAGCAGATAATTGAGGGGGAAGCCAGTTTGCTAACATTTGGGCTTTTCAAAATTTAGTAAATTCAACTGTATTCCACAGATAATAAGCCTTAAGTGTGTTCTTGCGGAAATTACGTTGAATGTAACGAGATAAAAAAAAAGCCCCTGAAATTCATCAGAGGCTTGTACCTAAGGCCGGGATCGAACCGGCACTCCCGAAGGAACACGATTTTGAGTCGTGCGCGTCTACCAGTTCCGCCACTCAGGCATTCATTTAGCTTCCGAAGAAGCAAGGTAGAAGATTGTTTTGAAGAGGAACAATCAAACCTCAGTACCTAAGGCCGGGATCGAACCGGCACTCCCGAAGGAACACGATTTTGAGTCGTGCGCGTCTACCAGTTCCGCCACTCAGGCATTTATTTAGCTTCCGAAGAAGCAAGGTAGAAGATTATTTTGAAGAGGAATAATCAAACCTCAGTACCTAAGGCCGGGATCGAACCGGCACTCCCGAAGGAACACGATTTTGAGTCGTGCGCGTCTACCAGTTCCGCCACTCAGGCATTTATTTAGCTTCCGAAGAAGCAGGGTAGAAGATTATTTTGAAGAGGAATAATCAAACCTCAGTACCTAAGGCCGGGATCGAACCGGCACTCCCGAAGGAACACGATTTTGAGTCGTGCGCGTCTACCAGTTCCGCCACTCAGGCATTTATTTAGCTTCCGAAGAAGCAGGGTAGAAGATTATTTTTGAAGAGGAACAATCAAACCTCAGTACCTAAGGCCGGGATCGAACCGGCACTCCCGAAGGAACACGATTTTGAGTCGTGCGCGTCTACCAGTTCCGCCACTCAGGCATTTATTTAGCTTCCGAAGAAGCAAGGTAGAAGATTATTTTGAAGAGGAATAATCAAACCTCAGTACCTAAGGCCGGGATCGAACCGGCACTCCCGAAGGAACACGATTTTGAGTCGTGCGCGTCTACCAGTTCCGCCACTCAGGCATTTATTTAGCTTCCGAAGAAGCAGGGTAGAAGATTGTTTTGAAGAGGAACAATCAAACCTTAGTACCTAGGGCCGGGATCGAACCGGCACTCCCGAAGGAACACGATTTTGAGTCGTGCGCGTCTACCAGTTCCGCCACCCAGGCATGCTTTAGCTTCCGAAGAAGCAAGGTAGAAGATTATTTTGAAGAGGAATAATCAAACCTCAGTACCTAAGGCCGGGGTCGAACCGGCACTCCCGAAGGAACACGATTTTGAGTCGTGCGCGTCTACCAATTCCGCCACTCAGGCAATTGCGCTTAGCTTTTAAAATTTGCTTCGCTTGTTTCGTAATTGGGATTGCAAAGGTACGAGCAAATTCCTTTAATGCAAGCGTTCAAGGATGGTTTTTTGATCTTTCTTAGAACAATTCTTTTAAAATCGTCATGTTCAGATCCTTAAAATCCTCAATGGTCATGTCGCATTCCCGAAGCTCATAAGCTGAATGGGTGGTGGTTACCCCAATGACTTTGGCGCCTGACCTTTTAGCGGCTTCAATGCCTGACATGGAATCTTCAAAAATGATGCATTTTTCGGTAGGAAAGCCTAATTCTTGTGCACATTTAATGAAAACTTCCGGGTTAGGTTTGCTGAAGGTTATTTGAGCGTCATCCACTATCACATCAAAGGCATTTTCCAAATTAAGCTTTTGAAGGGTAAAGGCGACATTATCCATAGGGGCGGAGGTGCCGATCGCGATGGGTACCTCACTTCGTTTTAAATGATAGACGAATTCCGCCACTCCTTCGACAAAAGCTTCCTCTTCTTCGAAAATTTTCCGAAAAATAGCTTCTTTTTCAAAGGCATAATCGGTGAGCTCTTCTTCAGCAAGTTCCCTTCCGAAAACAAAGGGAATCCAGTCTGCATTGGTTCTTCCAAAAACATTCCGGATCAGGCTTTCTTCCTCTATTTCCAGACCATGATTGGCTAAAAATTCTCTTATGGCTCCACGGTGGGCATTATTACTGTCAATAATGACCCCGTCCATATCAAAAATTACGGCAAAATTACTCATGGATATTCTTTATTAATTTTAGCCTGTCAACTTGTAGAAATGTTTAGGCGTGGCCTAATAATTTTTCAATAAGTTGTATTAGGATGTGAATGATTTTGATGTGGATTTCCTGAATGCGGTCAGCATATCCAAAGTGAGGGACACGAATTTCGATGTCTGCCATACCCGCCATTTTGCCACCATCTTTACCGGTTAGGGCTACGGTGGTAATGCCTTTGGTCTTGGAGGCTTCAATGGCATTGATTACGTTTTGCGAATTGCCGGAGGTACTCAGTCCTAACAGCACGTCACCATTTTGTCCCAGGCCTTCCACAAAGCGGGAAAAGATATAATCAAAGCCATAGTCATTGCCCACACAGGAAATATGGGAGGTGTCTGCAATGGCCAGGCCAGCGAGAGACGGGCGTTCATCACGGTACCTCCCTGAGAGTTCTTCCGCAAAATGCATGGCATCACAATGACTTCCTCCATTTCCGCAGGACATCACTTTTCCACCATTTTTGATGGATTCGGCCATTACTTCTGCTGCGGCCTTAATATTTTTGATGTTTTCCGGATTGTTCAGGAAATCATTCAATACTTTTTGTGCTTCCTCTAATTCTGAGGAGATGATTTTTTCAATATCCATAATTTATCCGATGGGATAACTAAAAAAGGAATTCTTCAAGATTTTGAGTGCCGGGCGCCTAAAGGATTTTACACTTCCTCGGCAGGTTATCTTTTGCCTGCTCAAATATTAAATATTTTAGAAGGATGATAAATCCTTTTTGCTTTGGTGTATATTTTTTTCCGAATTATTCTCCGCTAACATCAGGAGCTCGTATTAATGGCTTTTTTTCAATTCAATAATAGCCAAATTTGGGCAAGCTTGCTTTCTCCTCATTTCTCTGATTCGTTGGAAAAAAATGAAATGGAAAAATTCCTTCACTTTCCAGCCTTGCAGCTCAAAGAGGTTTTAAGCAGGAATAATCTAGAGTAAGTGTACCAAATTGCCACAGCTTTACTCAGGCTTGGCAACCTAAGAAAAAAATAGCTAAGAATGAATAATGAAATTGAAATGAGGACATAAAAAAAGCGCCATGGGCTTCATGACGCTTTTTTTATTTTTTTAGATCGCACTTACATTGGCCGGGCGGTGAATTTTTTTTACCAAGCCTTGTAATACTTTTCCTGGTCCGGACTCTACAAAGTCAGTGGCGCCGTCTTCTACCATTTTTTGAACGGATTGCGTCCATTTTACCGGAGCAGTCAATTGAGCGACCAAATTTTGCTTGATGGTCTCTACATCTGTAGCTGGTGCAGCAGTAGCATTTTGGTAAATCGGGCAGGAAGGGGCGCTGAAGTTAGTGGCTTCAATCGCTGCTGCTAATTCTTCGCGTGCAGGCTCCATCATTGGAGAGTGGAATCCGCCACCCACAGGAAGAGGTAATGCGCGTTTTGCTCCCGCCTCTTTTGCTTTTACGCAGGCGATTTCAATGCCTTCTTTGGAACCTGAAATCACCAATTGGCCCGGGCAGTTGTAGTTGGCTGCCACCACATCTTCCACTTCATTACAAAGGGTTTCTACCTGCTCATCGGTTAAACCTAAAACCGCCGCCATGGTGGAAGGGTTGATTTCGCAAGCCTTTTGCATGGCTGCAGCACGTTGAGCTACCAGCTTCAATCCATCTTCGAAAGAAAGTGCTCTTGCAGCTACCAGGGCAGAAAATTCACCCAATGAGTGACCTGCCACCATTTCAGGAGAGAAATCTTCCGCCACCAATGCTTTAATGACAGAATCCAAGAAAACCGCTGGTTGGGTAACATTGGTCTGCTTTAATTCCTCCGCAGTGCCTTCGAACATGATGTCCGTAATACGGAAGCCTAAAATTTCATTGGCTTGTTCAAAAAGTGCTTTTGCCTTTTCGTTAGTATCGTAAAGTTCCTTGCCCATGCCAGGAAACTGAGCTCCCTGACCGGGGAAAACATATGCTTTCATAGTGATATTATATTGCTTTAAAATTGGCGCGCTAAATTAGGGCGCAAAAACTTATTATTGAAAAAATTAACAAAAAAATGGAGTGTAGAAACGGAAACTCCTTTTAGCTGAATTTAAAATGTTGATAAAAAAATTATTATCTGAGGCGAAATTCGGTAATAAATTGATTTTCTGCAAATTTTAGATATTAGGTGGTTCATCTTCAGGTAATAGAGCGACCACGGGTGTTCCAGTGTAATTTTATATATTTTCCTGGCATGAATCAAATAACATGACCGGTCGCTTTAATTAGAGAGCATCGTTTTTTTGGGAATTGAGGTTGGGTGCGAAAAAAAAGGGTGCAGCGCTTATAACATGAGCAGGTAATCAAAACCTGTTTACTTAGCTTTCTTCAGCCGAAATCATAATAACCTGAGTTCGATTTTAAAAAATAGCCATTTGTCCAGTGTTTTCAGTCTCAAATTTAATTGAAGGTTTCTTTTCAAAGAAGGAATAAGCTACCAAGCCTGCAACTAAATTTGAAATGAAGTTTCCAAATGATCTATGTCTGGAATGTTCTACTTGGCAAATGTTCTTTAGCTGATCATTTATTGTCTCAATAACGGAACGTTTACGAAGCAAAATTTTATCATTAAAGCTCATCAGACAGTTCTTCATATTGCGTCTAATTCCTGTAAAAAGGTGAATCCCATTGCCGAAAAGCAACTCACTTAGGGTCTTTGAAATATATCCTTTATCAGCAAATAGCTTACCTTGAAGAGAATTTATAAATGACTCCTTTTTAAGAGGTTCTCTATCATCCACGTTTCCTGGAGTGATCATAAAGGAGAGTAGTTCCCCTCTGTCATTTACAACCAGGTGCAATTTAAAGCCATAAAACCAACCCATCGTTGATTTTCCCTTAGCTGCTATTCCGTCGAAAGTTTTGTGATTAAAAATGCGTTTATTTTTACAAACTCGAATGGGAGTGGAATCGATAAAAGCAATGCCAGTTCCTTCTCCCATACAACAGTGTTTCAAGAAAAGGACAAGAGGTAAGCAAGCTTTCTGCATTAGCTCTGTAAAACGGTTATAGCTTACAGTTTCCGGAAATTCGGATTTCATATGCACAAGGACATAGCTATTGTAGAAGGTCTTCATATCACGAAACCCCTTAAGATGAAACAATACCATTATCGTCATAATTTCACTATGTGACATTTTTGGCTTTCGTTTGGGAGGATTTCCAATAGAAGATGCCTCTATGAGTTGATCTAATTGTTGACAAAACTCATCAATGTTAAAAAATATTTCGGTAATTTTATCTTGTGAAATAGTCATTGTATTGAGTTAAATATTTAAATTTTAGGTACTTAAATATACTCAATTTCAATGGCTTTTCCTTTATGAATTGTACTTTTTTTATAAATTATATAAATCGAACTCAGGTTAATAAATCATTTCTGAAAATTCGTGCAATTTGAGGTCATGACCGTCCAAATATCATCTGTATGCTAGACGCTTCAAATATCTATAAATTATCCCACCTTACCGATTTTGGCAAATAACTCAGTTAGTTTATGGATGATAGTGAATGTTACCTGCTTTTCACTTAATGTATCCATATTTTGAGAGTTCCTCAACTTCAAATATTTCCCTCAAGTTACCTTCATATAATATGTAATATTTGTTGGCGGTTGACCAAATCGTTTGATACTGGTGATCTGTCATTATAATACCTTTCGATTTTGATTGATGAATAATATGAGGTATTAATTTTTCTACAAGAACAGGCGATAAATAGGAAAATGGTTCATCTAGAAGGGTGAATTCTGAATCTGCATAAAGTAAAGTCAAAATTTCAACCATTTTCTTAACGCCACCTGACATATTTCCGATTTTCTTATTTTGATTATCCCTTAGTTCTTCAATCTTTAGCATCTGATCTAGCTTAGATTCTAGTTTAAAGATCTTAACCAAGTCCTTAAAAGTTAAATAGTTCATGAAGAGTCCATCCTGAGGTACATAATGAACAGCTCCTTTAGTCTTATATAGTTGGTTAGTATAAACTCCGTTGATTCGTACCGACTGGTTATCGGCTTTTAATGTTCCGAAGATTAGTTTTAATAGGCTAGATTTTCCAGAGCCATTCCTTCCCAGAATCCCAACAATGTTTCCAGTTTCACATTTAAGAAATGCATTTGATAATATGTTTCTTCCCTCAAATGCTAGTTGAACACTGTCTATTTCGAGCTTACTCAATTAAAAATACTATTGACGATTGATAAAAAAATAATGGTGGTCATCGTATCTACAATGACAGCAGATGTTATCAAATTTCGACGGTTCATGTTCAAGTTATGGAAAAAATAAAGATATTTTTTTCTGTTCCAGTAATATACCCACCCAGTGAATCCATATCCCATTAATTTAAGCCAGAAAATATATGAAAAACTCAATGTTCCGAATTGAATTAACAGGCCAGCGCCAATTAAGGTGAATAGGAGGTTGTAAACCACACATTCACGGTATAAATATTTGAATGAAATTATCCAGTTTCGCATAATTGCAGGTAACACCTATCTTAAACCATCATCCATTGGAGGTGAAATAGTACTTTCCAGGAATGACTAAGTTTCAGTTTTGATAATATGGCTGAGTACTCCTTTTAAAGGAATCGCTGTTGTAATTCCGGATTCGGGAGGCGGCAGCTATCTTGTTTTCCGAACCAGCGATATCGGTTTTGAGCGATGAAATCATACATAAAATCCCGGATGAATTTGGGGAGAATAAAGCCCAGGCTGAGCAAGTTGACGGGGAACTTTAAATGCCTGGCCACCCGAACAGCTGCTTCGCTTTTTTCATACCATTGATTGCCCTGAATCAGAACGACGGAATCCAGTTCCGCTGGTGCCGGGTGATGCACTTCTTTCAAAAGTTTTTGCCCCACCTGAGATTGCAGGGAGGCAAAAACAAATTTTTTATCCGGGTCATGATCAATGATAAAGTTCACGGCCCAGGAGCAGAGGTTACATACCCCATCAAACAACACGATCATTTTACGATCCTCACCCATCCTTTGTATTTCTGCTTTTTCATACTTTGGTCCAATACATCAAACTCTACTTCAACCTCATAGAAATAAGTGCCGGATTCTAGTTCCGTGCCTCCATTTGTTTCCCCGGTCCAGTTGATATTAATATCGGTACTCGGGTCACTCAGGGATGCCTGATAATCATATACCATATTGCCGGATGGCGAATAAAATTTAATGTCTAAGGCTTCAACGAATCGTGGACATTGCTTGTTAGCCTCCTCCATATTTACATTGCCCTTCAGGATGATTTCTCTGGTCAGTGTGGAGAAAGTATCATTGATGCCATCAGCATTAGGGGTGAAAATATTCGGAAGAATAAAGAAAGGGCAATTGTCCATACAAACGATCTCCGAAGGAGGTGAGGCGTTACCGCTGCGATCAATGGCTACTATATAGTAGCAGCCTTTTAAGGATGGAAGTCCCTGGTGAACGAAGGAGGTCGTTATGGTAGTGCCCACCAATTGGAAATCTCCTTCTTGTTGCTCGGAGAAATAAACCTCATATTCCAGGATGTCATTCTGGCAATCATTTCCACTCACTTGAGGTTCCCAGCTTAAGAAGTTCTCAAATGTGATGGGTTGGCAATTGTTCTCTTCAAATAGCTTTTCACAATGTTCCAGTTGATCCACGCTGTTCACAATAAGCGTAAGCGGTTCACAGGGAGGAATGCCGTCATTTAAACGGCCGCACTCCAGTTGCGTTCTATTGATCAATGGGCTTTCCACCTTTGGGTTACCATAAGAGCCTTTTGTCTCTACATAATAACAATACTCTCTTCCCTGAATGAAATCCGGGTCCTGATCTGTAAAGCGCAGCCCTTCTTTGGTCACATCCACGGAAGCATAAAATTCTACCGCAGTGGTGTCGTCCGGGTTTACATGATTGCGAAAAATCAGGTGTGTCGGGTGTTCGGAAACGTTAATACTCCAGGGTACATCACCATTCCAGCTCAGGTCCATACGGTCGCCTTCGGATTGTAACCTTAAACGGATATTGGAGGCAGGCGCACTGAGCGGTAGCTCTTCGTCAGGAGGGCTGGTAGCTGCAATCGCCCTCACCTGATAGGTATATATTTGTTCGAGGGTGTTCAGTCCTGTATGGGTGAAAGTAGTATCTGTCCCGGCGTAAATAGGATCGCTGCTGATTTCACCATTTTCCACGGTAAATAATTCATAACGGTAGGGAGGTTGGTATAGGGCCGGATCGGCATCAAAAGGGGAGGTCCATTTGATCATGATTTCTCCATTGTCCACAGAGGTAAGCTCGGGAACCACATCCACATTGGTGATCAGTGAAGGGAATTTACCTTCATATGGGCCTATTTCTATGCACATTTCTTCTGAGGCATAACTTTCCCCTCCCTGATTATCGGTGAAAACGATCACTATCCGATAGCAATAAACAGAGCCAAACTGCAAATTGTCATCATCCACAAAAGTAGTTTGTCCATCATCCCGCCTACCAATGAGTTGATAGTCCGAGCCCTCAGGGATGCCCGTTTCACAATTGTCCGGTTCGAACAGATTTTCGCCCACTTTCCGGTAAATGAGCATAGAGGTCGGGCGCACCGTCCCGCAAGTGGAGCTGTTCGCGTAGTCTTCCCATTCCAGTTCTACCGTTCGGTCATCCACCAATTCGGCTCGTTGGAGAAGGGGCGCCGGGGCAACCACTTGTATGAAATAAGTCTTAAAGGAAGCCAGTGGGACTTCCTGGGAATTCCTTCCGGTCGGGTCATCCGAGGCCTTGAAATGCACCTGGTAAGGATTTCGTCTTACTAAATTACAATCCGGCGTCCAGACGAATTTGCCCACCGTGGGGGAAGGCTGAAAGCCCGGGCCGGCTGGAGTGAATGTTGCCTGTAAGTCTGGTGGGTAGATATTTTCAAAAATACCACCAAAGGCCTCCAGTTTGATGGGGTCATTATTGGGGTCTATGGCTAAAATGTCGGCTTCAAGGGTGGTGTTGGCTTCAATACAGGTATCTGCCGGAATCAGAATCTCCGGGGGCTCATTATCACACAGCTCTACAATAATCTGCATGTCGCGGGTAACATAGCCCATCGGCACGAATTCCCCGAGCCCAATTTTCGCCACTCAATTACTTTAAAGGCAATATTGTATTCTCCTTCTTGTCCCGGGGAATCCCAGATTAAATCCCCAGTGATGGGGTCCATGGCATAGGTGGCAGCAGCTCCTGGGTTGTCTTGTGGAGAACCATTAAAAACGGGATCGTTCGGGAAGCGGTAGCCATCTACCGGACGACCGACATCCTTTTTGTTGACGGTTAACTCGAAAGAAAGAGAATCTCCATCGGGGTCGAAAGCCCCCGGGTTATGGAAGAACGTTACTCCGGTACAGCCGCGATCAATAGGAGGAATCAACATGCGGATGGTTTCATTACATCCCAGGAAGGGATCAATGATGATTTGGGTCTCTACATAAAAAGGCGTGTTGACGGAGTTGATCATATTCACCACATCGGCATTTCTGTTGAATTCTTTAAAGCCAATGATATATTCTCCCGGGCCAGGGAAAGTATGTTGAATCACAAATTCCGTAAGCCCCACTTCAGGGCTTAAGTCTGATTTGTTGGTAAAGTCGTTGGGGTTGAGTTGTAAAATTTCTGAACCATCACCAAAATTGATTTCTCCGCCCCCAAATTGGACGTCTGATCCTTTGTCTGTATATCCGGTAATCGTGAATTCATAAGTGAACTGTGCACAATTTATGACGCGTGCCGTGATTTCACCTGCACGAATGTGAGTGGCCTTGGATAGCTTTGGGGTAAAAAATAGGAGTAGCGTGAAAATCAGCGCGCTGACTCTAAGGTTAATGCAGGTTAAATTCAATTGAGTACTGTTTTTAGGTGATGATGATCAGACCCTCTAATTGTCCTAAAAATAGAGAAGAAAATAGATTATTGGAAGCGATAAAGGGTTAAGACTTCTATAAATATTCACTTACTACTATATTTTTGTCTCAAATATTACTTACGATTCCCTTGCAGCTGAGTTGGTTAAAAAACATTCTCAAATTTGAAAAATTTTGATAAACCTGCCTGGTTCATCAAAAAGTTCTGTTTCAGCAGACTGCAAACACTCCCTTGTTTAGAAATATTCAAAATAATTCGATTATGATGCACCTCATAATTGCGAAAAAGTCACAGATGTATCTTTGATGCGAGTTAATTATTTTCCGGTTAATGTTCATTTAAATTTTTAAAGATGAGTTGGGTAAAACAAACGCTTAACAGCACGTTAGGCCAAAAAGTGATCATGTCCCTGACAGGACTATTCTTGGTTACTTTCCTGATTGTACACCTTATTGGAAACCTTCAGATTTTGAAAGCTGATGGTGGAGATGCATTTAATGTTTATGCAGCATTTATGTCTACTAATGGCTTGATCCACGCGGTTTCTTATGGAATGTACGCAGCAATTATCGCACACGTAGTTTATGCAATCACATTGACATTGCGTAACAAAAAAGCGCGTCCGGTATCATATGCTGTTCAGGATGCAAAAGCAAACAGTTCTTGGGCATCTCGTTCCATGATGTTGTTGGGATCTATGATTTTGGTTTTCCTTGTTTTGCACTTAGTTCATTTCTGGGCGAAGTATAAAATGGGTTGGATCGCTTATGATTTCAAAATGGTAACGATCGAGGGAGTTCAGTACCGAGATATCGCATCATTGGTAATCGAAACTTTCAAAGACCCAATTGCAGTTGGTATCTATGTTTTGGGATTAATTGGTTTAGGATTCCACCTGAACCACGGCTTTCAGTCCGCTTTCCAAACTTTGGGTTTAAACCATAAGTCCTACAATAACTTCATCAAAGGTTTTGGAGCAATCTTCTCTATCGTTATGGCGGTTCTTTACGCTGTAATGCCTTTGTATGTTTTCTTTAGTTAATTGAGATCCTAATATTGTTCATATCATGTTAGATAATAAAATTCCTCAGGGACCTTTGGCTGAAAAGTGGAGCCAGCACAAATTCAATTTGAAGTTGGTTAACCCTGCCAACAAGCGTAAATATGACATTATTGTAGTAGGTACTGGTTTGGCTGGTGCTTCTGCCGCAGCTTCCTTTGGTGAGCTAGGATACAATGTAAAGGCATTCTGCTACCAAGATTCTGCTCGTCGTGCGCACTCTATTGCAGCACAGGGTGGTATCAACGCAGCAAAAAATTATAAAAATGACGGTGACTCTATCTTCCGTCTTTTCTACGACACCATTAAAGGGGGTGACTACCGCTCGAGAGAGGCTAACGTTTACCGTTTGGCAGAGGTATCTAACGCTATTATCGATCAGTGTGTAGCGCAAGGTGTACCTTTCGCACGTGAGTACGGTGGATTGTTGGATAACCGTTCTTTTGGTGGTGCGCAGGTATCTCGTACTTTCTACGCTAAAGGACAGACTGGTCAGCAGTTGTTGTTGGGTGCTTACTCGGCATTGTCTCGTCAGGTGAAAACTGGTAAAGTAAAGCTTTACACTCGTAATGAGATGTTGGATCTTGTATTGGTGGACGGTAAAGCACGTGGTATCATCACCCGTAACTTGGTGACTGGTGCGATCGAGCGTCACTCTGCACACTCTGTAGTATTGGCCACAGGTGGTTACGGTAACGTATTCTTCTTGTCGACTAACGCGATGGGATGTAACGGTACTGCAGCCTGGAGAGCATACAAGAAAGGGGCTCAATTCGGAAACCCTTGTTTCACGCAAATTCACCCAACTTGTATTCCAGTACATGGTACGCAGCAGTCTAAATTGACTTTGATGTCTGAGTCTTTGCGTAACGATGGTCGTGTATGGGTTCCTAAGACCGTAGAAATGGCTCAGAAGCTTCAGAAAGGTGAAATTAAGCCTACTGAAATCGCGGAAGAGGACAGAGATTACTATTTGGAGCGTATTTACCCATCATTCGGTAACTTGGTACCTCGTGACGTAGCTTCACGTAACGCTAAGAACATGTGTGATGCGGGTAAAGGTGTGAATGAAACAGGTTTGGCGGTATTCTTGGATTTCAAAACGGCTATCGAGCGTGATGGCGAGGATGTGATCCGTGCGAAATACGGTAACTTGTTCCAGATGTATGAGAAAATCACAGATGATAATCCATACAAAACACCAATGATGATTTATCCTGCGATCCACTACACAATGGGTGGTCTTTGGGTAGATTACAATTTGATGACAACCATTCCTGGTTTGTATGCCATCGGTGAGTGTAACTTCTCTGATCACGGTGGTAACCGTTTGGGAGCTTCTGCTTTGATGCAGGGTCTTGCGGATGGTTATTTCGTAATCCCTTACACTATCGGTGATTATTTGGCGCAAACTTCCTACGATAAAGTTCCTACTTCTCACCCGGCTTTCGAAGAAGCGGAGAAAGAAGTACGTGACCGTATCAATATCTTGTTGACTTCCAAGGGAGAGAAAACTCCAGACGAATTCCACAAAGAGCTTGGTTTGATCATGTGGGAATATTGCGGTATGGCGCGTAACGAAGAAGGTTTGAAGAAGGCGAAAGGCATGATTCAGAAGCTTCGTAAAGAGTACTGGGCAGGTGTGAAGTTGATCGGTATCAACGAAGAAATGAACTTGACTTTGGAGAAAGCATTGCGTATCGCTGACTTCCTAGAGTTGGGTGAGTTGATGGTGGACGATGCCTTGACCCGTACTGAGTCTTGTGGTGGTCACTTCCGTGAAGAGTCTCAGACTCCAGAAGGTGAAGCACTTCGTAAAGATGACGAATTTGCATTTGTTTCATGTTGGGAATACCAAGGCGATGATCAGCCAGCTAAGCTTAACAAAGAAGAGTTGGTATTCGAGAATGTGAAGTTGACTCAACGTTCCTACAAATAATCCTTGAGCATTTAAACTGAAATAATCATGAGTAATCATAAAGGTCTGAACTTCACTCTGAAAGTTTGGAGACAAAAAAACGCTGCCGCTAAAGGCGAATTCAAAGAGTATCCTGTTACTAACGTTTCTCCTGATTCTTCTTTCCTGGAGATGTTGGATATCATGAACGAGGACTTGTTGCACAAGGGCGAAGATCCGGTATACTTCGATCACGATTGTCGTGAAGGTATCTGCGGGATGTGTTCTTTGTTCATCAATGGTCGTCCTCATGGACCAGGTGAAGAAATTACCGTTTGTCAGTTGCACATGCGTGAGTTTAATAGCCAGGACGGTGGGGTAATCACTATTGAGCCTTGGAGAGCAGCTGCTTTCCCTGTAATCAAGGATTTGGTGGTTGACCGTACTGCTTTTGATCGTATTCAGCAGGCTGGTGGTTATGTGTCAATCAATACTGGTGGTATTCCTGATGCGAACGCTATTCCGATTCCAAAGGAAATAGCAGACAAAGCAATGGATGCAGCGACTTGTATTGGTTGTGGAGCATGTGTAGCAGCTTGTAAGAACGCTTCTGCAATGCTATTCGTTTCTGCTAAAGTTTCTCAGTTCTCCTTGTTGCCACAAGGTCAGGCAGAGAAAAGCCGTCGTGTATTGGCGATGGTAAATCAAATGGACGAAGAAGGTTTCGGTGCTTGTACTAACACAGGTGCTTGTGAAGCAGAATGTCCAAAAGGAGTATCATTGGAGAACATCGCGCGTATGAATCGCGATTACTTCGGTGCTGCGCTTTCTACTGAGCACTAATTATTTTGTGAAAATAATGTTGTCGTAAAAGCCGGGATTTTCCCGGCTTTTTTTTGCCTAAATTTTCCTGAGACAGGTAGGGTTGATGAGCTGAGATTTAAATATTTAAAGATGACTGATCCCTAGCGAATAGTTTCAAAAATTCATTCTTGAACATTTCCATATTTCGTGGCAAATAAAAACACTATATCCATAATCAGCGCAATTTGCCCAGTCCCCGATAAAAGGAGATATCCTTCTTTCCTTTTTCATTTTTTCTTGATAAAAAACGAAACAAAAAATCAAGGCTGTGATCAATGTTGGCGGGCCAATGAACCTGCTGCCGGAATCCATCAAGGCGACATTTGAAGAGGACAGGAGACTGGTGAAATCTTGCAGAAATGTCGCTGTGATGCCTTCTTAACGCCAGCAGAACCCTTGCCTGACCGCCCATTGATCAAGGCCGATTGTTGTGATGGAAGTTTTCGCAGCTACCCCCATTCTAAACATCATTTGTGAATATTCGCGTCACCTTAGGTTTGCAATGCAGAAACGGGTAGGATTAATCCAAGTAATTTACAATCAGATGTTAGAGATTGATTTTGAGTTAAATATAACTTTAATGATATTGGTTTCAATTCTAGAACCTGAAACCATAAGGGTTAGTGAACTTCATTTTGCGTCCAGGTAAGACCTATACGAATTCTAACAACTAACCCTTTGACTCAGACAGGACCTGCATGAGAGATCAGATTTGATAAGGTTTTTAGGTGGTATTTGAGTCATGGTTTCTAAAATTGTATTGATATGGATTTTAACCATTATTTAGGTATTGATGTAAGTAAGGGAAGTCTGGAACTCCATCTTATTTCACTGGATCAGTCGATTGAATTTGAGCCTATTGATAATACTGATGATGCCATCACTACTGGTTTGTTTGAGTTGTGTAAGCTTTATCAGTTGTCGGGTGAAAACACGCTCATTATTGCGGAACATACCGGAATTTACACCTATCCATTGATTCGGGTATGCTCGGAATTAGGCTTGAGCCTTTGGCTACAATCTGGTTATGAAATTAAGCATAGCCAGGGGCTGCAAAGAGGGAAAAATGACAAGGTGGATGCATATCGAATAGCGGAATACGGACGTCGTTTTAGAGATAAGTATTCCCCCATTGAATTAGGGGAAAAGTCAATTGAATATCTTCGTTATTTGCGTTCAGAGCGTCGATTACTGGTAAAAGACAGAGCGAAATTTCAAGCCCAGCAGTCGGATCATAAAGATTTTATTTCTCCCGAGATTTATAAAGGAAGAGCGAAAAGAAACAAGGCAAGGATCAAGTTGCTGGATAGCCAAATCAAACAACTAGACCAAGAAATAAAGGAGGTAATACATGAAGATCCAAAGCTAAAGAGGTATTTGAAGCTTTTGACCTCTATAAAAGGCATTGGTTTGCAGATAGCACTGAATGTAATTATTGAGACTTTGGGGTTTACCAAAATTACAACCGCAAAAAAATTTGCTTGTCATAGCGGAATAGCGCCCTTTAGATACACTTCCGGAACGAGCGTAAGGTCTAAAAATAAAGTTTCCTACAAAGCCAACAGGAAGATGAAATCGCTGCTTTTTATGGGCGCTCTAAGCCTGCTTAATGTAAAGGACTCAGAGGAATACAGGTACTATAAAAGAAAGATTTCAGAAGGTAAAGAACATTATTCTGTGATGATCGCTCTAACTGATAAACTAGTGAGGAAAATGTACGCGGTCATTCGGGATGACCGGCCATACAGTAAGGAATATGAACCTAATTGGAGGAATGCTGAGGTGGCATAATTGAATGATTTGGAGAAATGAGTCTTTCGAAAAAAATAGAGTAAAATTGTACTAAAATAAACGAAAAAGCTTGACTTTACCATGAGAGAATTCGTGGTTAAAAAACACTTCAATTGGTGGTTTCACTTACGAAAAATCCATTCGTGAAAATTTGCGTCACCTTAGGTTTGCAATGCAGAAACGGGTAGGATTAATCCAAGTAATTTACAATCAGATGTTAGAGATTGATTTTGAGTTAAATATAACTTTAATGATATTGGTTTCAATTCTAGAACCTGAAACCATAAGGGTTAGTGAACTTCATTTTGCGTCCAGGTAAGACCTATACGAATTCTAACAACTAACCCTTTGACTCAGACAGGACCTGCATGAGAGATCAGATTTGATAAGGTTTTTAGGTGGTATTTGAGTCATGGTTTCTAAAATTGTATTGTTATGGATTTTAACCATTATTTAGGTATTGATGTAAGTAAGGGAAGTCTGGAACTCCATCTTATTTCACTGGATCAGTCGATTGAATTTGAGCCTATTGATAATACTGATGATGCCATCACTACCGGTTTGTTTGAGTTGTGTAAGCTTTATCAGTTGTCGGGTGAAAACACGCTCATTATTGCGGAACATACCGGAATTTACACCTATCCATTGATTCGGGTATGCTCGGAATTAGGCTTGAGCCTTTGGCTACAATCTGGTTATGAAATTAAGCATAGCCAGGGGCTGCAAAGAGGGAAAAATGACAAGGTGGATGCATATCGAATAGCGGAATACGGACGTCGTTTTAGAGATAAGTATTCCCCCATTGAATTAGGGGAAAAGTCAATTGAATATCTTCGTTATTTACGTTCAGAGCGTCGATTACTGGTAAAAGACAGAGCGAAATTTCAAGCCCAGCAGTCGGATCATAAAGATTTTATTTCCCCCGATATTTATAAGGGAAGAGCGAAAAGAAACAAGGCAAGGATCAAGTTGCTGGATAGCCAAATCAAACAACTAGACCAAGAAATAAAGGAGGTAATACATGAAGATCCAAAGCTAAAGAGGTATTTGAAGCTTTTGACCTCTATAAAAGGCATTGGTTTGCAGATAGCACTGAATGTAATTATTGAGACTTTGGGGTTTACCAAAATTACAACCGCAAAAAAATTTGCTTGTCATAGCGGAATAGCGCCCTTTAGATACACTTCCGGAACGAGCGTAAGGTCTAAAAATAAAGTTTCCTACAAAGCCAACAGGAAGATGAAATCGCTGCTTTTTATGGGCGCTCTAAGCCTGCTTAATGTAAAGGACTCAGAGGAATACAGGTACTATAAAAGAAAGATTTCAGAAGGTAAAGAACATTATTCTGTGATGATCGCTCTAACTGATAAACTAGTGAGGAAAATGTACGCGGTCATTCGGGATGACCGGCCATACAGTAAGGAATATGAACCTAATTGGAGGAATGCTGAGGTGGCATAATTGAATGATTTGGAGAAATGAGTCTTTCGAAAAAAATAGAGTAAAATTGTACTAAAATAAACGAAAAAGCTTGACTTTACCATGAGAGAATTCGTGGCAAAAAAATCTCCTATCCAACTTCTCATCCAAAGCAAGTACAATAAAAAATTAAGCAAGACCAGTCCTTGTAATGGCAAGTCTCCACGTCAAAGTGCATTCGCCAATCCATCCTCAAAATAATTCGTGTAAATTAGTGCCATTCGTGGTTAAAAAACACTTCAATTGGTGGTTTCACTAACGAAAAATCCATTTGTGAAAATTTGCTTAATTCGTGGCAAAAAAAAAACACCACCTCTGCAATCAGAACCAATTCGGCTAATCAGTGACTCAATACACCCTTTATATCAATTCAAGCTCACTTACCTCTTTAATGAAAAATCTTTTGACCGATTTTTTGAGCCCCCAGAAGGGCTTCTTCATTAATGGGGAAATTGATGTTTTTCTCTTTTAAGGTGTCCAGTATTAGTTTGCTATCGATATTTCCCGTTAACTCTTCTTTGGCCATCGGGCACCCGCCATATCCCCCAGCGCCCCATCCAATCTGGTGACACCAGCCTCCAGAGCGGCTTCTATTTTGCTTTTTGAATTGTAGGGGGTGGAATGTAAATGCATGCCAATTTCCATTTGAGGAAATGCCTGATGGCACAAGTGGAAGGTGTTTTGGATTGCTTTCACCTCTGCATTGCCAATAGTGTCGGAAATCATAACAGTGTGGACTTCCATCTCTTGCAGTTTTGCTAAAAATGGCAAGAGCATTTCGGGATGAAAGGCTTCTTCGTAGGGATTTCCAAAGGCCATGGAGAGGTATACAATTAGTTGGCGGCGCTTACCAATGCAGCGGTTTTGAATGTTTTGCAGCGCTGCCCAGGCTTCCTCTATGGATTTTCGGGTGTTGCGTTGCTGGAAGGTTTCGGAAATGGATAAAGGAAAGCCTAAGTGGCTGATCTCCTTAAAGGTTAAGGCATCTTCTGCGCCTCGGGAATTGGCGACTATGGCGATAAGTTCCTGCTCGGTTTTGTCTAACTGTGCTAAAACTTCGGCCGTATCCCGCATTTGCGGGATGGCTTTTGGACTAACGAAGCTTCCAAAATCCAGGGCTGAAAAGCCGACTTTCAATAATTGATTCAGGTATTCTATTTTTAGGGCAGTAGGAATAAATTCTTCCAATCCCTGCATGGCATCTCTGGGGCAATCAATTATTTTTATCATAAGGAGTCCGATAGTATGAAATAAGGAAAAATTCAGATTGAAACGTTTTAATAGAATTTAGTGTTTTGTGAATAGCTGAGCAAGAAATAGATATCAAAGATTTGACTTCCTGAGGTTTCCGTTTTGAGCCGGTGAAAATTATGGTAGCGCAATGGTAATTTTTCAGTCGGATTCCGAAAAATATCCTTATGAATTTCTATTTTTGCCGACCTGTATAATAATGAGAGACGGAATAATGGGATTGAAAAAACAAACCCTTGATCAATTTTTTGCGCACGTCGTGGAACAGTACCATGCTAAGCAGTCATTGGCTTATGTGGGACAAAGCCCGATTACTTATGCCGAATTTGGCAGAAAAGTAGTGAATGTGCGTTTACAGCTCGAGGAATCAAATATAGTATATGGTGATCGTGTCATGATATTGGGGGCACCCTCCCCGAATTGGTGCGTAGCCTTTTTGGCGATTACGACCATGGGAGCGGTGGCAGTACCGGTAATGGACGAAGTAACGCCAAACGATATCGATCATATCATTAAGCACTCTGAATCCAAAGCGATTTTTATTGCGGAGAATATTCATGAATCCACTTCACTTTCTCGTTTGCCTAAACTGAAGGTTTTTAGCTTAGATAGTTTTGGGGTATTGTCGGAGCCACTTAAGCCAATCGAAAAGCGTGAGCAGGAGAAGGTGGAAGTGCAGGAAGATGATCTGGCAGAAATTTTATATACTTCCGGGACTACCGGGCACTCCAAAGGAGTAATGCTTTCCCACAAAAATATAGTTTCCAATGCCATTTTGAGTTCTTCTCAGATTGGGATTATGGACTCCACCTCTGTGGTGTTGGGTATTTTGCCATTGGCACATGCTTTTGGGGGACTGCGATGTTTCTTGGTGGTATTTACCATGGCTCAGAAATTCACTTCCTGAGAAGAAAGCCTACACCAAAATTGTTGTTGGCTGCTATGGAAGAAGTGAGGCCAACCGTTTTGTGTGCCGTACCATTGATCTTTGAGAAGATCTTCCATAAGCAGGTTTTGCCAAAAATCAATAAGAGTAAGATATTCTCAAAGTTGGTAAAAAGTGCGGTGGGGCGTCGTTTGGTGTATCGCCTGATCGGGACCAAGATCATGAAAATGTTCGGTGGTCGATTGAAAGGGGCGATCATCGGTGGTGCCAGCCTGAACCGGGAGGTAGAGCAATTCCTGAAAGATGCTAAGATTCCATTTGCTCCGGGTTATGGTCTTTCAGAAGCGGCGCCGGTAGTGGCTTGTTGTCCGCCGGAGGATGCTAAAATGGGCTCTGTCGGGAAAATTACCCAAGGCTGTACGGTGAAGATCGTAGAGCAAAATGATAAGGGCGTTGGAGATATCCTGGTAAAGGGTCCAAATGTGATGCAGGGGTATTTGAAAAATGATAAAGCTACAGAGGAAGTATTCACGGAAGATGGTTGGTTGATCACCGGAGACCGAGGTTATATGGATGAGGAAGGTTATTTGTATATCCGCGGAAGAACGAAGAATGTGATCATTGGCCCTTCAGGAGAAAATATCTATCCGGAAGTGGTGGAGGATAAATTGAAGGAATCTTTATATGTGGAAGAGGCTTTGGTTTATGCGGAAAATAATTTGGTTACCGCCAGAGTTTATCCGGATTTATCCTATATCGAAAATGAGTTGAACGGGCACCACCTGTCCAATGAAGCCATGCAAAAGCATGTGGATGGAATCCTGAGCAATGTGATGAAGGAAACCAATAAGAAGTTGGCCGCCTCCGCTCGTGTGAAGAAGATCAGGTTGCAGTCTGAGCCTTTTATTATGACGCCTACCAAGAAAATTAAGCGTCCACTTTATGTGCCGAATTACGGGCAGTAAAACAAGAGGGATTTTGATAAATAAAAAAAGACGATTCGCGAGAGTCGTCTTTTTTTATTTCCTGTTATGTTGATTTTTTTTATTCTAAAGAATTGTCAATAATGGCCGCTTCGTCATCAATGCCTTCAATTTGCATCACCGAACGAATTTCCATCCGCCATTGCCCTTGGTTAAAACGAGGGTCATTTTTGGCGATATTGACCGCTTCCTGCATATTTTCTGCCGTGATAATGTAATAACCTGCCGAATCCACCTCATTCGGTGGAATAGAAGTTACTTCAAAATCTCCCTGACTACCCCGAATGGTGACCGCGCCCGGATCAAAAGGCTGCGCTTCTTTTAAATGTCCCTGTAGGGATAATTTTTCCAGGTATCGACCGATATCCGGAATGTTATCATTGCCCCCTTGCTCTGGTTGGTGCTTCTCTGGGCTTCCTTCTGGGAATATAAGAATCATGTAATCTTTCATCGGCCGAAATTTACTAAATCCTGTTTGGTCCTGATTGATTTCGTTGATTAAATTTAAAGAAATCTTTGAAATATAAACGGAGATCCCCTTAAAGGTTTATCCCTGATTGAAAAAAAGCCATAAAAAAGGGGGAAAGCTCATTGAACTTTCCCCGCTTTCTTGCTTTTATAAATTTCGTGATTATTTCCCGAAACCTAATGCCTTTCGAACCTCGTCGATTTTTTTATTGGCCAAAGCCCTTGCTTTTTCTTCCCCTTTTTGTAGGATCTCTTCCAGCTCGTCCAGGTTTTCCATATAATAATTGAAACGTTCCCGAGGAGCCTCATACTTCTCCAGGATCAGTTCTAGCAAAGCTTTTTTGGCATGACCAAAGCCGTAACCGCCAGCTTCATAGTTTTGACGCATCTCTGCAATTTGCTCTTCAGAAGCCAAAAGTTTATAGATGGCAAAAACATTACAAGTGTCTGGATTCTTAGGCTCCTCTAAAGGAGTGGAATCGGTCACAATGCTCATCACCTGCTTTTTTAGCTGATTTTTTGGAAGGAAGATATCAATCACATTGTTATAGGATTTGGACATCTTCTGGCCATCCGTTCCGGGGATAATCATCACTTTATCACTGATGCTCGCCTCCGGTACAACAAACAGATCTTCTCCATAGCGGTGGTTCATGCTGCTCGCCATATCGCGGGTCATCTCCAGGTGCTGTTTCTGGTCTTTCCCTACCGGTACTATTTCTGCATCATAAAGCAAAATATCAGCCGCCATCAATACCGGATAGGTAAATAAACCGGCATTCACGTCAGAAAGCTTATCTGCCTTATCCTTGAAGGAGTGGGCATTCTGAAGCATAGGGAATGGTGTGTAGCAACTCAGGTACCAGGTCAATTCCGTGGTGGTTGGGATATGCGACTGGCGGTAAAAGATGTTTTTTTCTACATCCAAGCCAAAAGCCAGCCAGGTGGCGGCTACATTATATACATTTTGCAGACGCTGCTTCGCATCCTTAATCGTTGTTAGCGAGTGTAAATCCGCAATGAAGTACAATGCTTCATTTTTCTCCTCCTGCGCTAATTCAATAGCAGGCTGAATGGCACCCAAAATGTTGCCTAAATGCGGACGCCCTGGGTTTTCAGGGGTTCCTCCGGAGGATTGAATTCCTGTTAAAATCCTAGCCATGGATTTATTGATTTATCTAATGTAAAAAATTGCTCTTCCATACAGCATTCGCTGCCATAGCCTGCAAGTTACAAAAATATACGAATTTCCGGCTGACCCGCAGGAGGGGATTATAGTTATCTGAATGTTAAAGAATAGAATCAGTTCGGGCGATTCACTCGTAAATAAAAAAATTGGAATATATTTGGGGATGGTTTATTAAGCCGAATTATTCACCGCTTCATTTTTGAAATCCAGCGGAGAGTAATTCGCGTTAAAACCCCAACATTAAAAGACGTGGTCTGGAATTTCAGACTAAAAATGATTGAATATGAAACGATTCCCATTAATGTTGTTGGCAATGGTCATTTCTTTTGCGACCATGGGACAGCAGGCAAAAATCACCTTTGTAGAGCAAACACATGACTTCGGAGAGATTAAAGAAGCGGATGGCCCGGTAACCTATGAATTTAAATTCAAGAATGAAGGCCAAATTCCATTACAAATTTCCAATGTAAGGGCATCTTGTGGCTGTACCACCCCGGCCTGGTCAAAAGAGCCGATATTACCAGGCAAGGAAGGATTTATTAAGGCTTCCTATAACCCGAAAGGTCGACCCGGATCTTTCCACAAATCATTGACCATCACTTCTAATGCAGATCCTAATGTGCAGTATTTGTACATCAAAGGGAAAGTGGAGCCAAGGCCACGTACGCCGAAGGATGATTTGCCTACGCAGCTGGGAGCGCTTCGTATAAAGTACCGTTCCTTCAATATGGGTAAATTAACCAATCAGAAGGAGGTCACCAAGACATTCGATATGATGAATGATTCCGAAAAAACTTTGACCCTGAAAGGAGCGACCTCTCCTGACCATATTGAGGTTTCTTTTTCTAAGAATATTTTAGCGCCACAGGAAAAAGGGAAGATTTCTATCACCTATGATCCTGCAGCTAAAGATGATCTTGGGTTCTTAAGCGATCAGGTAACCATTACCACTGATGAGGCAGGGGCTGATGCCAAGAAATCTTTGAGAGTAGTCGCTACGGTGGAAGAGTATTTCCCTCCAATGACCAGCTCTGAGCTGGCGCAGGCGCCTAAACTGAACATCAGCGGTGCGACTTATGATTTTGGCACTGTCAATGAAGGCCAAAAAGTAGAACATGATTTCGTGATTCGCAACAATGGCAAGCAACCTTTGAATATCCGTAAAACCAAAGCAAACTGTGGTTGTACGGTACCGGAATTGCCAAAAATGACTTTAGCGCCTGGTGAGCAATCAGTCATCAAGGTGGTATTCAACTCCAAAGGCAGAAAAGGAAATCAGTATAAGACGGTTACCATCTTCTCTAATGATCCAGCAAACCCAACTCAGGTCGTGACTTTGAAGGGGAAAGTGAATGGCTAATTAATCGCCTTTCTCATTTCTTGAAGATACGGAAAGCAGCAAGCGTAAACTTGCTGCTTTTTTGTGTTTTATGGTTAATGATTAATCTTTTTCTAACAGTGTATTTTGTTTTTATTTTTACATTGGGGGGTAACCTACTTAAAAAAATGAAACGATTAGCACTTTTTATTGTCCTGATTTTGGCAGGGCTAAACGATATTTATGCTCAGGAAAGGCACCAAGTTGGATTAGAGATTGGATACCATAATGCCGCATACATTAAATCATCCAGCATGGATGGAGGAGGTAGCACAAATGGTAAGGATGGTTTTGGCCTGCAGTTAAATTATTCCTATTACCTCAGCCCTGAAATTGCTTTAAAGTCTGGATTAATGTACCACCGAAGCATCGGAGAATCTGCTCCGGAATTTATGCCGGACCGTGATATGACTCCGAATGCCTTTCACCAGGAGTTTCTTTCCATTCCATTGATGTTTCACCACGAGGTAAGCCCATTTTTCTTTTATGAGGCGGGTTTACTATTTGATAAAGACCTGAACACTCCTTTTTGGAAATCCATGTCCGGGGTTGGGGCCGGCTTGGCTTTAGGGCTGCAATTACCCCTGGAAAAATTACTCCTATCTTTACAGCCCTTTGTAAATGTTCATGGACTGATGTTGACCGGGAATGGAACAGGTCGTCAATTATTGATTAATTCCGGCTTTAGAATAGGTGCGGCTTACCGTTTTTAATAAATTGTTCCCATAAATTTTTTTAATTGATGGACATGGGAACAAACAACCTACTCGAAATTCGGGACTTACTGGAGTCAGACATTGCTTTGATTTCAGACTATTGGTTTACCTCAAGTGCAGATCATCTGCTTGGAATGGGGGTGGATTTAAACTGTTTGCCCAGCAGGGAAGAGATGGAAGCTTTTTTATACCGGCAGCTGGATACAGAGGATCAGGAAAAGGAGTCTCTGGCCATGATCGCAACCCTTAAGGGGGAGCCGATTGGGCATTGTAACGTAAATCAGATCACTTTTGGAGAAGAGGCGCATATGCATTTACATATTTGGCACGAATCTCATCGAAAAATGGGTGTTGGTGCTCAAATGGTGTTGGAATCCATACCGGTTTTCTTTGAGCGGCTTCAATTAAAACGACTGTGGTGTGAGCCCTATGCAGAAAACAAAGCGCCCAATGCCACTTTGAAGAAGATTGGTTTTAAGTTCAAAAAAAATTATTTTACCATTCCGGGCTCTTTTAGTTTTGAGCAAAGTGTAAATCAGTATGAGTTGAAAAAAGAAGATTTGGAAAAGCTGTCGACCATCTGAGTACCTGTTTTTTCCAGGAAATGGTAAAAGCTAAAATGAGAGACTTTCTTTTAGAAATTGGACTGGGAAGCTAAAAAGCCTGCAAAATACCGGGAAAAGGGATTTCATCCTACCCAGGCTTTTGCAGGCTTTTTTTTAGATATTACTTTTAAACTGCATAATTTCTTGCTCCAAAAATGGCGGAGCCTACCCTTACCATGCTGCTGCCTTCTTCTACCGCAATTTGGTAATCCCCGCTCATGCCCATGGAGATTTCTTTAAGGTCTACATTCTTACATAGTTCCTTTGTTTTATGAATGTCGAAGAATTTTTTAAGGCCGGCAAACTCCTTTCTGACCTGCGCCTCATCTTCCGTATTGGTCGCCATGCCCATTAATCCCACAATCCTTAAATTCGGGTATGCTCCTGCAATTTGCCCCATAATATCAGCCGCTTCTTCGAAAGAAAGGCCAAATTTGGATTCTTCCTCCGCAATATGAATTTGTAATAGGCAGTCAATAACACGTTCGTTTTTCGCAGCCTGCTTGTTAATTTCCTTCATCAGCTTGATGCTGTCCACCGAATGAATCAAATGAACGAAAGGGGCAATATATTTTACCTTATTCGTTTGTAAATGACCGATTTGGTGCCACTGAATATCTTCGGGCAATTTGGCTGCTTTTTCGGCCATTTCCTGCACTTTGTTTTCACCAAATGCCCGCTGTCCGGCGGCATAGGCGGTTTGGATATCTTCTAGTGGTTTGGTTTTACTTACAGCAATTAATTTGGCGGAAGTGCCGGCTAGTTGCTGATTGAAAGCATTCAGGTTATCTGCAATTGACATGTTTTTGCTTTTTGAATTCGGTCTGCAAATTAATTGAAAAGCTGGAAAATGAAAAAGGTGAAGGGAGGCGGTCGTGTCGGTTTATTGCTACTAAGATCGGTAATTAGCGGTAAGAAAGGCGGATGAAGAAATAGCGCTCTTTTTGTTTTTTTTAATGAATTAGAAGGAGGTTAGTATTTTAGCCTAATTCTGGTAGTAAATTTTTTTTTGGCGTGCCGTAATGATATGGTGGTAAGAGGGAAGGATGAGGTGTCTGGTTTGGCGCTTTATTGCCTGGAGAAAGCCTGTTTGAATGATGAAATCGTCATAATGAGATATAAATAATTTGTGGTGGTGGGAAAATTAAAGTTTGCGCCCTAAATTTGTGCGTTTGTGACTGGTCCTAAAATTTGGATTTGGTTATTGGGAATGGGAATTAATTATGTTAGGATTTTTTAAAGGAGTAATGTTTGGAGTGTTGCTGGCGTTCATGGTAGGGCCGGCTTTCTTTGCATTAATTCAAACAAGTATTCATAAAGGTTTTAGAGCAGGGGCCACGCTGGCGGTGGGAATCTCCACTTCCGACGCACTTTATATATTGTTGAGTTATATCGGAGTGACCTCCTTGGTAGATAATCCGGAGGTGCATGAAATGATGGCGACGGTCGGTGGCTTGGTGATGGTGGTGTATGCGGGACTGTTATTGTTAAGGCCTCCCAAAGCTCCTCAGCGAATGGAGAATCGTGCCACAACGACTATTTCTAAAGTGGGACATTTCGGTCAGTTTCTAAAGGGTTTTTTCCTGAATGGAATGAACCCGGGGATTGTCTTGTTTTGGATCGCAATGGTGGGCATCATTACCACAAATCAATCCTATACCCCAATGGATCGACATCTGTTTTTTGTGGGGATTATTGTGAGCGTATTTTCAGTTGATTTAACCAAGGCCTATGCCGCCCATCGGTTGAGTCAGATCATTACCGTTAAACTATTACGAAGACTGAATTTGATCATTGGGGTGGTATTAATGGTTTTTGGTATGAAATTACTCTTTGATGCCTATCAGGATCATTATTATCCCGGTAGTAGAAAAGGGCCGGATGTCGAGTTTTTGAAAGAATTATAAAGCGGGTATTTACTCGAAAAGAAGCACTGATTTTTAGAGTCAGTGCTTTTTTTATATCCCTTTGAGGAAGAAGTTATGGTAGTGGTTGATGTGATTATTAGTATTTTACGTCTGGTTTTATTGATGTTATTTGTTTATTATTAGGTGAATGGGGGCAGGGCTTGTTTTGGTCAAAATCCACCTACCATCGTGATCAGTCAGGGTAGCAGAGGTTTATTGAAAAGGGATGCCAGATCCTATAGCTATGGCCTTCGCTTTGGAACGAAAAAGGGATGTTTGAGAGGTATTACACTCAGCCTGCAATGAGTAGTGAGCTAAGCATAGCAAGGGTAAACACTTTGATTAGGATATAATAATACTCATTTGTGGGTGGTTTGAATCGAAATAAGAGCCCGACCTGAATGGGTAGGCTCCTTCAAAAAGCGAAAATGAGGTGACGCTTCACCCAGTATTTGTTGTTAAAACTTTTGAATGCTCATGGAAGTCATGCGCTTCACCGTTTCCAGGAAGGGTTCCGGATGTACATCCCACCATTGATCAATGGTGTCCAGTTGTTCCTGAAAGAGGAGCATGATTTCCGTGAATTCTTCAATGAGCCAATCGAGTACGGGGTGCACCACCCAACTAGAACAGGCTTTGTATAGGTGAAGGAATGCGATTTGGTTTTCAAAGGTGCCGACCATGGAGGATAGAAACATCATGCATTCTATTTTGTCCTCACGAATGGCCTGATAGTCGGGATTGTACTGGTTCAGCTCCTCGATTACCTCATCCATATAATCCATGAGTACATCATGGTCACAAGTGCCAAGACCATAGCCGTTGGTCATGTTCAGACTATTACCACTATAAGTTTCCCCGCGGAAGGTTAATTCATAGTATATCCGATTATGGAAACCATCGAATCTGAATTGCCCATGTATATCAGGGAGCTCTACCTCAAATACCCGGAACCGTCCCTCTTCCAGCTCTACGGCTGAAGTAAAGGTTTGTGGCTTGGGGACATTTACAGGGCTAACCTCTTTGATGGGAATACCATTGAAAGTCCCCTGAAGCTGTCCGTCCACTATGGGGTTGAGGTTCAGGCTTCCAATGTAAGGGGTGAGCATATAAAAACCTTCAATAGGTAGTAATTCCGGCTCAATGATGGTATCGTTTTTTTTGGAGCAATTACTTAAGCCAAAGAGCAGGCCGAAGGCCATTATTAGGGAGTATATTTGCTTCATGTTGATTATGCTTCTGATGATTGTTTAAGCTAAATCAAACAGGATGCCATGAAGCATTAAAATTCAACCTCTCGGAAGAATTGGTTGAAATGGGATAGCCTTTAATTGCATCAAGATACCCCTATGCCGGTGAAAAGAAAGCAGCACCCAATTAAGGATGCTGCTTCAGAATGGATAATGTGGGGTTATCGGATTACGACAAACCCTCGATTTCACCGTTTATCACGTCGATATTATTCGCTGCCGGAACCTTTGGAAGGCCTGGCATACGCATAATCGCACCGGCCTTGGCCACGATGAAGCCTGCACCGGTATTGATGATCAGATCATCAATCGTAATCTTGAAATTCTTCGCTACGCCATAAGCTTTGGCGTTGTCACTGAAGGAGTATTGCGTCTTGGCCATACACACTGGCAGGTGTTCCAGTCCTAGGCGTTTGATGCGACGTAACATTAATGGCGCTCGGCCTTCCAATACTACACCCTCTCCTCCATAAATATTTTTCACAATAGTTTCCAGCTTGGTGACCACTCCGGCCTCTTCCTGATAGCTGAAATCCAATTGACTGTTGTCATGCTCAACAGCGTCTACCACGGCCTGGGCAAGCTCCATCCCTCCTTCACCACCATCGGCGAATGCAGTCATTAAAGCAATGCGGATGCCTTTGGTGGAAGCCCAGTCTTTCACTACGGCTAATTCTGCATCCGTATCCCATGGGAAACGGTTTAGGGCAATGACTACTGGCTGTCCGAAGGACTGCATGTTTTCCACATGTTTGGCCAAGTTCTCTAGGCCTTTAGTTACCCCTTCAGTGTTTTCCTGTTTCAGCTCATCTTCCGCTACACCACCATGCATTTTCAATGCCGGACAGGTCGCCACAATTACGGTTGCCTTAGGAGCAATACCCGCCTGGCGGCACTTGATATTGAAGAATTTCTCCGCTCCCAGATCCGCACCAAAGCCTGCCTCGGTTACCGCATACTCTCCAAAAGTCATGGCCAGTTTAGTGGCCAATACGGAGTTACATCCATGGGCAATGTTGGCGAATGGTCCGCCGTGTACAAATGCAGGCGTGTTTTCAGTGGTTTGTACCAGGTTCGGGTCAATGGCATCTTTTAATAAAGCCACGATAGCGCCTGCTACCTCCAAATCTTTCACGGTGAAAGGCTTGTTGTCAGCAGTATAACCTAATAAAATATTCTCAATGCGGTGGCGCAAATCTTCCAGATCCGTAGCCAGACACATAATGGCCATGATCTCTGAAGCCGGGGTGATGTCGAATCCGGTCTCACTCATCACACCATTGGCATTCCCCCCTACGCCGGATACCATCTGGCGAAGGTTACGGTCATTCACGTCCAATACGCGCTTCCATACGACCTCTTTCAACATTTTACCGTTGAATTTATTCTGATGCTGGTAGTTGTCCAACAAGGCAGAAATCATATTGTGGGCAGAAGTAATGGCGTGGAAGTCTCCTGTAAAGTGCAGGTTAATTTTCTCCATCGGCACTACTTGAGCGTATCCACCACCGGCAGCTCCTCCTTTCATGCCAAAGCATGGTCCAAGAGAAGGTTCCCGTAGGGCTACTATGGCCTTTTTGCCGATTTTATTAAGTCCAAGGGTTAGCCCGATAGAGGTAAGGGTTTTACCGTTGCCTGATTTGGTAGGGGTAATGGCCGTCACCAAAATCAAATTCGACTGCTGAACTTTCTCCTCATCCACCAAGGTATGAGGTACCTTAGCAATGTGTTTTCCATAAGGGTAAAGCTCCTCTGTAGGGATATTTACCTGTTTGGCGATGTCTTGAATGGGAGCAAGCTTTGCCTCGCGTGCGATTTGAATGTCCGTCTTCATGTAAGATTTGCGTCAATAACCATGCTATTTTTAACAGTGGGCGCAAAAATAAACATTTTTCCTTTGCCACTTACTGCCGCAGGTCATAATCTTTTTAATACCTTTGCGGCATCAAATAAAATTACAGGATTATGGGAAGATTGATGGCCATCGATTATGGCACAAAACGGGTGGGAATAGCCGTAACCGACCCTATGCAGATTATCGCCAGCCCGCTGGATACGGTGCATTCCAAGGATATAGTGGATTTCATCCTGAACTATAGTAAACAGGAGACCGTCGACGCGATCATCGTGGGCTGGCCTAAGAATTTGGATAATACGGATACGAACAATACCCGGAATGTGCAGGCCTTTATTAATCGGCTAAAGAAGATGACCAGCATTCCCATCCATTTGGAAGATGAGCGATTCACTTCCAAAATCGCCATGAATGCCATGATCAGCAGCGGGGCGAAGAAGAAAGATCGCGCCAATAAAGGAAATATAGATAAGGTAAGTGCTGCAGTAATCCTGCAGTCTTATATGGAAAGAAATAGCGGATTTTAATAGGCAATGCATCAGGAGTTTATTTATTTTTTGGATTTGGCAGGTACGCTAGCCTTTGCCATCTCCGGCATACAGACGGCCGCTGATAAGAAGATGGATGTTTTCGGGGCTATGATGATTGGGTTTATCACCGCATTAGGCGGGGGGACTGTCCGCGATATGTTGTTAGGCAATCAGCCCGTATTTTGGTTTCATGATCTGAACTACCTGGCGGTAGTCGGTATTGCGGTGGGGATTGTTTATGCCTTTGCCGGGCCTGTACGTCGTTTGAAGCAAACGCTCTTTCTTTTTGATACCATTGGTATCGGTGTGTTCACCGTGATAGGGGTGACGAAAGGCCTGGATGCTGGGATTAGTGCGCCTTACGCCGTGATTATGGGGATGGTGTCTTCGGTAGTGGGCGGTGCGACCCGTGATGTATTGTGTAATGAGATACCCCTTATCTTGCGGAAAGAGGTTTATGCTACTGCCTGCCTGTTTGGTGGTGCCGTATATGTAATTTTACATGGTTACGGACTGGACGAAGTGCTGGTTTCTTTTGTGACCATGGGGGTAGTAATCGCCATTCGATTGCTGTCCATTAAACACCATATCTCCCTGCCACGCATGCGGAGCTAGTTTGTTTTTTAGATACTTATTCCGCAAATTCAGGTTATCAACAAGCATAACCTATGAAATTTAGAAGCAGAAAGCTCGTTCAACCTTCAGATCTTAATTCTCATCTTACCCTCTTCGGAGGAAAGCTATTAGCGTGGTTGGATGTGGAGGTTTATATCTTCGCTCGTTGTCAGCTGGCGACGCCTCGCCTGGTGACCAAGTACATGTCTGAAATTAACTTTATGGCTTCCGCCAAACAGGGAGACATCATCGAAATCGGTTGTGAAGTGGTCAACTTTGGGCGAACATCTATTACCGTACGCTGCGTAGCACGCCGTAAAGAAGATTTGAAGGAGATCATCACCATCGATAAGGTGGTCTTTGTCAATCTCGACGAAGAAGGTAAGCCTGCTCCTCATGGCGTGACAGCGGCAAGAGAAGACTAATCTTTATTTGGGGCTTCCCGCGCTACCGCACGGTCGGGCTGGCGCGGCTCACCCCATCGGCCTTTTGGGCCGCTGTGGTTCAGGCAAGCCCGCTTCATCCCTAAGCCGATCGCCCTTTTGTTTCTTCTACTTTAGAAAGCTTCCGCTATTTCAATATAGAATCCTGAGTTGCCATCGTTCCCCAGTCCGTAGTCTAAGCGGATATTCAGGTTTTCATCATCTTTCACGCGGAAGCGCAGTCCTGCGCCATAGCTCCATTTGAGGTGGTTAATGGTAAACTCCCCAAGGGAAGAAGACACATCACCCACACCGGCAAATGCGACCATGCCAATACGCCACCAAATGTGCTGTCGGTATTCAACTTGTGTGGCCATGGTGACTTTGTCCCGGTATTTGCCTTTGAAATAGCCACGCATAATTTCAGAAGATCCCATCTTCGCCAGACTTTCAAAGGGGACCTCTCCGGTGGTAAATTCTCCCCGATAGTGCAAGGCCAGTACACCAGAAGGATGTAGTCGGTGGAAGTAGCGCATGTCCAGCCCCATCCAATCATAGCGGAAGCTACTTCTCAGCAAGCCCATATTGTGTTCGGTCTCTAATTCTATCAGGTGGCCGGAGGTGGCATTGAGGACATTATCCCGGGTATCCCATTGAAAGGCCAGCCCCAGCCCGGAAGAAGTGTAGCCTCCATAGCCGGTCAACTCCATGTCCCGGATCATGCTTTCTTCGGGAAGGTCGATGTCCATGGCACTGTAAAGCTGGTAGCGGGGACCCAGGTACATATTCTCGGCAATCCGAAAGAGGAAAGAAGCGCGGTACTTTAGATCGAAAAAGGCGATTTGTTCTTTATCATCTTCTGCGACGATGTCCTGCCCAATGCCGTAGAAAAAGTCCGGATAGCTTCTCAGTATAAAGTAGTTTTTCATCCGCATTCGGTCATCCCGGAAGAAAAGGGCATTGTCCACCTCAAAAAGATATTGATTGTTCAGCGTATAAATGAAGGCCGATCGTACATAGGACGTTTGGGTGAGGGTATCCTCCGGTTCCATATGGAAAAGGTTAAATACCAGACCTCCAAAGGCAAGTTTGGTTTCCGGGGAGTAATAGATTACCGGTAAGGGCAATATGGAATGATTTTTCTCTTTTTTCTGTTCCTTTTTTTTCTCCGCAAAGGAGATCGTGGAGCAAAGGCACAGGAATAAGGCGATTAGCCCAAGGCGAGGGTTTAGGTTTCGGCTCATGTAGAGGCTGGACTTTGGTTTTTGGGTTAGGATAGTTTTTGGAGTATCCTAAGAATATACAAAAAATGTAAGGGATTTACCAATCCAAACCTGAAGAGGCCTAAAACCAAAACCCCTGAGTACCGGAGGCATCAGGGGTTTGTTTATGTTCACCGGCAAGGGCAAGCGATAGGTGCAAATTCAATGGCGCATAGACTTGTCTCTGTCTGTATGCTCCTTGCCTCGGATAATCATCTTCGATCAGTGTACATTTGAATTAAAGGAATTCCGTGGCGATTACCAAGCTTAACCCTGTCTTTTGTTTAGGTTTTTGTGATTATAGGACCAGAATTGTTGGTTTTGCTTGCGCGTAGGGTTATCCAGATCCTAATGAAACGAAAAAAGGGAGTGTAGTTAAATTCTATGCTCCCTTTTTAATCCTTAGTCAGGCTATTTATTGTCAAATGTTTAGTCTGCAGGGTTAAATTTGAGGGAGCCATCCTCGTTCAGACTCAGGAAGGCATTAAAGACCTGTCCCTTTGGGCTCTTAAACCCTTTGATTACCGGTGTTTTTCCTTTTTCCACCAATGCCTTCAGCTGGGCTTTGGTGATGGTCTTGCCATAGGTTTTCATGGGGATTCTGAGGGTACAGCCTTGTCTGAAATTGGAGCAGCCATGGGCTTCTTTCCCCTGAATCACCTCCCCACCACACCTGGGGCAGGCCAAAGGCTTTTCAACTTTCAGTTCGAAGGCCAGCCGGAAGTGTTCTCCGAAGGTGATATGGCCATTCACTTTCTTACCTTCCTTCTCAAAGCCTTTGATCAGTCCGGTATTGCCTTTTTCCAATAAGTTTACCCATTGCTTTTCGGTGATCTTCTTGCCCAAAAACTGAAAGGGTAATACAAAGTCACAAGTTTTATTACGGACATTGGAACAGCCAAAGGCCGTATTGCCCTTCATCAATTGCCCTTGTTTGCATTTAGGGCATGGAATACCGGCTACGCCATCAGTTTTACTATTCGTTGCAGGTTTTGAAGTGCTGCTTTTTCCTTTTTGCTTCACTACCTCTGCGGCCATCTCTATAGGGCCACGGTGATCGTGCTTCACCTCATGTACAATGCCGTTGATCAGGTGGCGCATCTCATCCAAAAAGGTGGTCGTAGGGTAGTTGCCTTTTTCTATTTGCCGCAACTTGTATTCCCACTGGCCAGTCAGTTCTACAGATTTCAACAACTCATTCTGAATGGTATGGATCAGCTGTACTCCGGTGGTCGTGGGGACCAGGTTTTTGCGTTGCTTTTGAATGTATTTTCTTCTGAATAGCGTTTCGATAATGGCGGCCCGGGTGGAAGGTCGGCCGATGCCATTCTCCTTCATGGCTGCCCGAAGTTCTTCTACATCAATATCATCACTGCCTTCTTCTGCCTCTTTTTCGCCTTTATGGTCTTCAATCAGCTTACCGGCGGTCTCCATTGCCCGGAGTAAAGTAGCCTCGGTGTATAGCTTCGGAGGCTTGGTTTCTTTCTGTTGAAGCTGCGGTTGATGCGGCCCCGATTCCCCAACGGTAAATGCCGGCATCAGCTGGTTTTCATCCGGTCCTTTTTTGCCGTCTTCTTCCTCTACCTGCTGATTGCTTTGTGCGTATACCTCTCTCCAGCCAGGGGAGAGAATCTGCTTGCCACTGGCTTTAAACTCTACCTTTTCTGCCATTCCTTTCACATTGGTCTTTGACACAATACAGTCCGGATAGAATACCGAGATGAAACGCAAAGCAATAATCTGGTAGACCATGGCTTCCTGCTGATTCATGCCCACGGCAGTCACATTTGTGGGAATGATGGCGTGGTGATCGGTCACCTTTTTGTCATCAAAGACCTTTTTAGATTTCCGGATCTTTTTGCCCATAAGCGGGGCGGTCAGTTGGGCATAAGCCTTCATGCTTCCCAGAATGCCCGGTACCTTGGGGTAGATGTCATTCGGCAGGAAGGAGGTGTCCACACGAGGGTATGTCACAAACTTTTTCTCATAGAGGGATTGCACCAGTTTCAGGGTCTGGTCTGCAGAAAAGCCAAACTTCTTATTACATTCCACCTGTAGGGCGGTCAGATCAAAAAGCCTCGGCGGGTGTTCTTTTCCTTCCTTTTTTTCAAAATCAGTGATCTGAAAAGGCCCTTGTTTAATGGCCTCCAGGGCTGACTCTGCCTTCTCCTTCTGCAGGAACCTTCCCTTGGCAGCGGAAAACAAAACCTCCCGGTATTTGGTCTTCAATTCCCAATAAGGTTCCGGCCTGAAGTTCTGAATCTCCTCAAAACGATCCACAATCAGGGAAAGCGTTGGCGTCTGCACCCGACCAATGGACAATACCCCTTTGCCTCCCCCGTATTTCAGGGTATACAGGCGGGTGGCATTAATGCCCAGGATCCAGTCACCAATGGCACGGGCACTTCCTGCCGCATAAAGCAGATCGAAGTCCTTTCCGTCCTTCAGATTCTGAAAGCCTTCAATGATGGCTTCACGCGTAAGGGAGGAAATCCACAGCCGTTTGATGGGCGCCTTGCATTCTGCTTTATGCAATACCCAACGCTGGATCAGCTCCCCTTCTTGGCCGGCATCACCACAGTTGATCACCTCAGAGGCGCCTTTAACCAATTTCTCAATGACTTTAAACTGCTTTCGCATGCCGGCATCCTTGATCAGCTTGATGCCGAACTTTTGTGGTAGAATGGGCAGCGTACTCAGTCCCCAGCTTTTGAGTCCTGCGGAATAATCATGCGGCTCCTTCAGGGTGCATAAGTGCCCGACGGTCCAGGTCACCTGATAGCCATTGCCCTGCATATAGCCATCATGCCTTTCTTTGGCACCAATGATGGCCGCTATTTCCCGGGCCACCGAGGGTTTCTCCGCAATACATACTTTCATAAGCCGAGGATGAGGATTTAAGGTTTTACGATTTCTCCGTTTCTGACTACCGGTACAATATCGTACTGATTTGGCGTCAGCGCAAATTCAATGTCTTTCTGAATGTTCATTTTTGCCAGGCGCTTCGCATGGGAAGAGGCGGCCAGAAAACCCAAAAGGTCATGCTTCACCGAAAGGTATAGCACTTTCATGGCCAGGGAGGCGTCATCCGCAAATTCAAATTGTCCTTCTAATGCCTCGGCCAAAGCTCCTGCAAAAAGGCTGTCCTCCAGGTTGAATTTACCCTTCCAGCCAGCTGCCACGATCACCACATCTTTATCCTGAGCAGCCAGGTAGTTGGTCACTGCTTCCAGGTTGATAAATGCCCCGATGATAATTTCATCTGCATCTGCTGATTTGGTGATGGCTAAGGTCCCATTGGTGGTGGTGGCCGCTACCTTTTTACCGGTGGTGGCTGCCTCCATATAGGAATATGGACTGTTCCCCATATCGAAGCCATCCACTTTAGCACCTCCTCTTTCGGCCGCTGCGATATAACCTTTTTCCTGTAAAACCTTACATTCCTCAAGATGGGCTACGGGGGTGATGCTTGGAATGCCCTTAGCTATACCGGTCACCATGCAGGTAGTGGCACGAAGTACGTCTACCACCACAGCAACCTTACCTTTCAGGTCATATAAATGAATCATCTCCGGAGAGAGACAGATATCAATTTTCTTCATTTTCCTCAATTTTTGAACATGCAATTTAAAGAAGCTGCACAAAATTAAAAAGGTTGATTCACATGAGTTGGAGCCTTTTTGCATGGATATTGATAGAAATTATCTTAGATATTTTTGATGGATATTTTGTTTGTATAAATTGAAATAAGTTAAAAAGCTAATGCTATGATGAAGAACTTAATACTACTTTCCCTTGGGATGCTCTTGTCCTTTTTCGTTCAGGCTCAGGTGACTGAGGTCGCTGATCATGTGAAGTTAGAAACTAAAAATAACCAATCATATTTTGCTGTACCCGGTACGATTCGTATTACATCGGATAAGCAAAAGAAGAAGATGTTCTCTAAAAAAGGGGATAATTTCCAGGCGACGCGCATGGTGAAATTTCAGGATCATCAGGGTAAAATTATTAGTTTACCTGTAGGAAGCCTGACCGAGACTTCGGTGAGAAATTTGCACGTGGCTTATAATAATCAGGTGAACCGCCCACTGAATCCGGAGGAGCGAATGGAACTTTTTCGAAGAGCGAGGAATAAAGCCCGTGTAAAATATGTGATCGGTGGCGTGTTAGCGGGAGTTGGCGCAGTGGTGAGTGGTGGTACTGCTCCGGTGATTTTATTTGCTGCCGGTGGCGCCTTTGGGGCCTGGGGATTTGGTCAGGATTGGGCCGCGAGCCGATATCTGAATTACGAAAAGCATGAATTTAAGGCAGTGGATGATCTGCATGAAGATTTCTAAAGCATTGAAGAGCATAAAAAAGAGGCTGTCTCATCATTCGAGATAGCCTCTTTTTTTGTGCTTTTTGGGGACGTTTCCCCTTTTATTTCTTCAAAATTTTGAAGGTTTCGCTATTGCTGGCCGTAGTGATTTTTAGAAAGTAAAGCCCACTAGGGAGCGGTGAATATACCTTTAAGTCCAGAGATTCGGATGCATTACTTACTTCCCAGCGTTGTTCCAAACGGCCACCGCTATTCAGCAGGCTGATGTTTTTGATGGATTTTCGACTGAGGTTATGCACGTGAATGTCCGTAGTAAAGGGATTGGGATTGATTTGGAATAAAACTGCCCCCTTGTTACTACCAAGTGGATCGTCAGGATTTTCAGGTTCTTCTGGCTCTTCCGGTTTTTCATTGCTTCCACAGGCTTCACCAGGCAATCCATAGCAGCCATTATTCTGTACGCCTTTGTAGATATCCCAGTCTACCCCTGGTACCCAGTTGTCACCAAATTCATAGGCGCCGGCATCAGGTGCATTCCCGACAAATCCATCGGTATAGCCATCGATTTCTCTACCAAAGTCAATAGCGCGGCCATTGGACTTCAAGGTGAAGTCATTATTGAAATAATCAGTAAAAGAGGTATTGTCATTCAGATTATTTTGCTTGTCAGACTGAGGCTCCCAATTGTCTCCTGTAGGTTGGTTTCCGTCGGCATCTGAGGAACGCTGGTCCGATATATTGTTCCATACTTTAACGTTGGTGAATTCCGTACCCGGTTTATGCCAGGCGCCCATGGTACCGTGATCAGCCTTCAGCAGGGTATTATTAAAGATGTCGATATCCGTTCCGTCCCAGTTAATCTGGATATTAGTCCAGCTGACATTCCAGACGACATTACGGTAAACGCGTACATTCCCTGCGTCATTGTCCATATATATGCCGGCTGCTTTATAGAGCTTTCCTCTGCTGGAGGCATCGTGAAACCAGTTGTGGTGGATGTCCATATTGAGGTTGGCGCCAATGGTGTACAGCAGAGCGCAATCATCCGCAATTAAATTGCTATAGGAGAAATCATTGTAGGCTACTTCCGAGCCTTTGGAAATAATCTGAAGGGCATCCCGACCTCCGCGGGTAACGGTATTGTTGAACACTTTGGCATTATTCTGACCGCGTACCATTAAGGGAGCATCATAGGATCCCAGCATGTTAAAATCATGAATGTAGCAGTTTTTAATCGTGGTGCCCGAACCGGAATCCCAGATTCCGGAACCATCACCGAAACCTACTTCACATTTTTCGATCAGGGTATTGGAGGAATTCCAGGCTACATTAATGGCATTCACTTTGGAATTAAAGTCTTTGGTGATTCCTCGGGTCATGGAACCATACAAACTGGTAATGCCTTGTAATTGGTTGTTTTGTCCTTCGATTTCTATGCTTCCGCCAAAGACTGCCAGGTTTTTGACATGGATGTAATTTTTACCTTTGAGATCGATGGTTTTTTCTCTGCGGGCCATGGCTACGGCGCCATCTTCCGGCTGCGCTCCCCCCGGTAAAATGACATAAAGCGTTTTGGTGTTAGCATCAAAATACCACTCATTGTCATAGTCCAAAGCCTCTTTGATGCCTTCCAGGAAGTAGTCGCCTAAATCTTTCGGAGGGTGAGCCGAGATGATCCAGCTTTGATTTTTGATGGCATCAAAGTTAATTCTGCCAGCAGACTGGCTTTTGATCCAGGCGCGCCAGGTGGTCCATCCGGACCCCGGGCGGTCACCGTAAAACATGACCGAGCCGCCATTCGACCAGTCCCAATTAGGAATTTCGGAATGTAAGAGATAGGCGTCAACCATAACGTCCTCACCGCTTCCGCCTTCATTGCGAAGGGAGTTTAGGGTGAATCGATCTCCATCCGTATTATTGGGCCAGCGGGCTAAATCCAGTACCTGATCTCCATTCATGACAAAATTTCGCTGCCCTAAATCCCAGTCGGTTTGGGTTTTGTAGATGTTGCCGCCGTCGCTCGTCCAGCCTTCCAGTGCCTGCATGGCGGAAATAATTACTTTTTGGCCGTCAATGGCCTGATAGATGATGGGGTTGCCGGCTGTTCCGGATTGCTGAGGGCTAAGACATTCTTCATAGGTGCCTTCACCAATATAAACAATATCACCTGGCTGGGCAGTTTCTGAGGCTTTCTTTAGCGTCAGAAATGGAGCTGACTCTGATCCGTCGTTAGTGTCTTGTCCGTCTTTAGTGACATAGATGTCCCGGGCATAGTTTAAGTGGGGTGTTATTAACAGGAGTGCCAGTAGGGCGAAAAGTGTAGCCTGCCTGAAAACGTCTTTTGTATTCATGATCAATAGGGTTGATGAAATAATGTATTGTCTAATTTTCAGTAGGGAAGTTAGCCCTGATGGCTGAGACTATCAGGAATATTCGAAAGGCTTTCAGGGGGTTGTTTTTTGAATTTTTGCTAAAAAAAATATCAGTCAGAGGGGGGGTAATTTTCTGATTCCCTCACTTTCTTGCCGGTAATGAGTGAGCTTGCGAGAGAAATATTTATGATTTACGACTTCAGCAGGGCCAGTGGCCCGCAGGGGCAGGGATGAAGTGGGGTTGTTTAAACCACAGGTGGCCGGTAGGCCATATGGGGTGAGCCACGCCAGCCCGGTGTTACCGCTTGCGGTAACAGCCCCCCAAAAAACGAAAACAAGGCTTACGGAAGGGCAATAAAAAAGCCACCGTGTATCAGTGGCCATTCATTTATTCTTCTTCCAAAATATAGAAATCGATATATTCGCTGTTTTCCTTACCGAACTCATCTCTGGCGTAAAGTCCGAAATGGTATTTGCCGGATTTGATCCCCGTGGAGGGAACCTCAGTAACAGTGGTGTTCAGGTCAATTTCCATGGGTTGGTCCGTGATGAGAATGGTTTTGGTGAATTCCCAGGCCACCTCACTTGATTTGCCTCTATGATTATGGTCATTACCATCGTCAATATGGATTTCAAAGCGATATTCAGTCAGTGGGGTGTCGCCTTTGATCATGGCGGACAGGGGGAGTGCTTCACCGGATTGAACAGCAAAAAATTGTTCATCTTCAACGGTAATGGTCTCTGTGCCCAGGCTATTGATGCTGATTTGCGGGCCGGACTGGCTTTCCTCTGTATTGCAGGCAAAGAGGGAGAGCAGGGGCAATAAAAACAGTATAGTGAATTTTTTCATAAATGTGTGTTTTGGGCAAATTTAATCATTTCGCTTTGTATGCGCTAAAATTGTTCCAAAACAAAAAAGGCTCCCAAATTGGAAGCCTTTTCTTATGGATATATCCGTATTTTAGTGTTCGTGGTCATGATGCTCGATCAAAAGATCTTGTCTGGCTACAGTCTCGTTACCAAATTCATCAATAGCAAAAACTGAAAAGTGGTATTTGCCTTCTTTAATATGGTTGCCCTCAATTTCGTCTGGAACCATTACAATGTTTTCATCAATTTTGATTTCGTAAACATCACCTTCCAACTCTTCTATCTTATTCCAACTCCATTCTACATCCGTGCTTGAAGTACGGTGATCATGATCATGGCCTTCTCCGAAGTGGATATCGATTTTGTAAGAAGCAATTTTGTTTTTACCTGTAATGTCTGCGTTTAAATAAAGCTCTTCTCCAGGCTCGACTAATGCCATTTCTTCTCCGTCATGCTCTTCCGTTTCTTCCGCTAACTGGTTAATCGTAACTTCCGGAGCAACCGTGTTGTCATTGTTGTCGTCGCTGGAACATGATGAAAAGAATGCGCCCAATACGAAAGCAAATAAGAACTTCTTCATTTTGATAAATTGTGTTTTTGATTTCCTTTATGCAAACATATTGCAATTATTAATGAGAGTCAAATTTTATGCAATTAAGTTGCATGAACAATTAGAAATTTAATTTCACCGTAATACTGACATTGCGCCCCTGCTCGGGTAGGTTCAGTAATCTGTACCTGCTTAAATGGTTGTAATAGGCGACATTGGTCAGATTATCTATCCTGAAAATTACGTTTAACTGCGTTTTGGGGTAGCAAACTTTCAGGCCGGCCTGTACATTAAATAAATGATAGCCGGGAGTCGTTAGTTCGTTCCGGTCTACGCGATTCTGAGCTGCTGTGGCCCGGTAACCAGCTCCGACATAAATGTCTTCCACATGCAGTACATGGCCGAAATGATAAATAGACTCCAGGTAATTGCTTACCGGAGGAGTAAAGGGGAGTGGTAAATTTGTATCCAGGTTGATGTTGTACAGGTATTCAAAAGCATTGGTGAATTCCCAGTTATCGGTCGGGCGAAAGGTGGCTGCAAACTCAAATCCGGTGTGGATGGCTTCCGCCTCCCGGTATTGATATATCTGACCTGCATCCGGCAGAGGAGAAAATATTCCGCTTGGGGCCAGGTAGATATAATTCGAGAAATAGTTGAAATAGGGGTTGAATTCCAGTTTCCAGGCATAATTTTCCCAGGCAACAGACCAATCTATTTGAATTCCCTGCTCCGCTTTAAGGTTAGCATCTCCTTGTTCATGTCGGAAAGTGCCATGATGTACGCCGTTCATGGTTAATTCTGCCACCGTCGGCATGCGGAAGGTTTTACCGATATTGAATTTAGTGGACCAATTTTGATCATGGTTATAAGCAAAACCAATGGCGCCGGACCAGTTGGCTTCGGTACGGTTGATTTCCGGGCTTCGGTTTATCCAATAGCCGGAGCGGCTTCCGGGTTCAAAGCGGGAGCTGTCATTGAATTGATCGACATCGTAATGATAGAAGTCGAGACGGGCGCCGCCGTTCAGCGTCCATTTTTCATTCAGTGTTTTTTGTACGAAACCGGTAAAATAAGCGCTTTGGGTTTGGTAATTGGGCAGCAGGAATTCAAATCCGTCGAAGTGGTGATGTTGGAATTGCCCACCAGCTCCCAGATTGATTTCCCAATCTTCAACAGAGGTTAATTTATATAAAATATCGGCGGTATAGGTCTGTAAGTAGAGGCCATGAGCTACATTTCCGGGTTCCCGGTATTCCGGGTAGTCTGCCGGGTGGGCGTTGGGGTTGGATTGTTCCTGTCTTTGGTTGTATTGCGCTCCCAGGGTAATTTTTAACCAATCCTCTCCAATTTTGAGATCCGTATTTAAGATGGCCTTGCTATGTTGGTTCACTTGTCTGGGGATATCCGGATTTCGGCTGGAGGTAGGGAAATTATCCAGCCAACCGAAGGTAGGCGTACCTACCGCTCCGGGGAATAAGCCCACCGTTTGTTGATAGTCAGATACATTCAGGTTAATGCGTCCCCATTTTTGCGCCGTTCCCAGATTTAAGCCAAGGGACTGGTCGTAACCTCCTGTGTTGACCAAAGTGTTTTCTTTCAGCGGGAAAACGAAATCCAGGTATTTGAAATCGTCGGCAGGTACCCGGTAATTATTGAAGGAATTATAAGAACCCTCTAAAATGAAATAGTGGCCATGGTGATTTCCTTTTAACTGCATGCCGCCGCCAATGGCCTTATTGTTGGACTGATAATTGGTGATGGCTTGTCCGCTGATTTCATTTAGGGTAGGAACGGTCGGTTCATCAATTTTAATCACTCCACCGATTCCATCGGAACCATATAGCAAACTAGCAGGCCCTTTGATGATTTCTACCTTATTGGTATTGAAGTTGTCTACGGGCAGGCCATGGTCATTTCCCCATTGTTGGCTTTCCTGTTTTACTCCTCCATCGTTGACCACCACACGGTTGCCGAACATACCCCGGATGACAGGTTTGCTAATGCCGACTCCCGTGGAAATGGCATTAATGCCGGCTTTGTTGGTAAGGGCATCTACAAAGGTGGCGCCCCTGTTTTTGTCAAAATAATCCTGATCGATCAATTCTACGGACTGACTCTGTTTTTTAAATCTTTCTCCCTCCTCAGATTTTATAATTACCTGATCCAATTGCCGGATTTCCGGTTCCATCAGAAAATTGAACCTTTTAATGTTTTTGTGAATGATTAAATCTTTGGAGATGTGCAAGTATCCCAGATACTGGGCATGTACGGTATAGTGTCCGTCTTTTATCTGCGGGAAAAAGAAATTTCCATCTTCGTCGGTAAGGGTATTGATCTTGCCATTATCAAGAAAAATGGCGACTCCCATCAGCGGCTCTTTGGTATCATGATCCAAAACACGTCCGGAAAGGGAAGGGGATTGTGCCCAGGTGGCTATGTGAAGAAGGAAAAAGAAGAAAAAGGGAACTATTCTCATTATGTGTTGCAATTGAGTTGCAAATTTGATGAAAACAATTCCCTTTTAAAAGTACTCGAATGAATTATTTAGAGTTTAAACGATTTTTGGATTATTTTTACATTTAAGTTAATTCCAGCATAGGTACTTCAATTAATAATAATTTGGAATTTTCTAAGGATTTAATTTCAAACTGACCGGTCTCCGAAATTCCTACAGCGTCTCTTTTTCCCAGCTTTTGACCATTTATTTCAATGCTTCCATCAATAACAAAAAGGTATCCGCCCTGCTCCGGATTTCGGAATTCGTAATTCAAGTTTTTGCCTTTTTCCAGATTACTGATGTTGAAATAGGCCTTTTGGTTGATCCAAAGCGCACCTTCTCCATCGGGACTTACCACCGTCTGCCATTGATTATGACGCCCCTCCTGGTCGAAGATCTTTTGATCGTAGCGCGGTTCAATGTTTCGCTTTTCCGGAAATACCCAAATTTGAAGTAAATTGGTGTGTTGATCATGATTGGGGTTAAATTCAGAATGGTAAATACCCGAGCCGGCCGACATGATTTGTACTTCTCCTTCCCGAATGATTTCCTCATTCCCGGTGCTATCCTTATGTTTTAATTCTCCCTCCAGGGGAATGGTGACGATCTCCATATTGTCATGAGGGTGCGTACCAAAGCCCATTCCGGGTGAAATAATGTCGTCATTCAATACTCTCAAAGCTCCGAAGTGCACTTTTTCAGGATCATACCATTGGGCGAAACTGAAACTGTGGTGAGCGTCTAACCAACCATGATTAGCATGTCCTCTTTCTGTGGCTTTGTGAAATACGGTTTTCATTATGATTTCCTTTCTTGATTATGATTTGTTATTTATGACGCTAAACAATAATTGTTGTTACAACAATTTTAGAAAAAAGAATTCCAAAGCACAATTTTCTTGGAATTATTCGCTGAAATCTTGGGAAAGGAGGTGAATAAAAAAGCAGTCCGAAGACTGCTTGCTGTTATTTTGTGCTGGCCATTAATTTGGGAATGTCCCGGATAAGGCGGTCTACCTGATCTGCTTTTGTTCCGTCATACAGTCCGCGGATATGCCCTTTCTGATCGACAAGAATAAAGGCTCCGCTGTGGATGAATCCTCCGGGAGCTTCGGGATCTTCCAGGGCGCTGACCATATAGCTTTCTTGTCCAATGCGGTAAATTTCTGACTTTTCTCCAGTGACAAAGTTCCATTTCGGAGCTTCCACGCCCAGTTGGCCGGCGAATTTGTGAAGTAAGGCCACGTCATCATGTTCCGGGTCAATGGTATGAGAAAGAATTTTTACCTGTGCTTCGTCCTTAAATTCCTCATAAACCCGTACCATTTGGGTTTTCATGATCGGGCAAATAGTTGGGCAGGTGGTAAAGAAAAAGTCTGCTACATATATTTTACCTTCAAAGTCTTTATTGGTGAGTAGTACGGAGTCTTGATTATAAAAAGCGAAATCACCGATTTTATGGTAAAGGGTATCAGTTTGGCTTTGGCCGTCCACGATATTCTCCACGGTGGTTCTCGGTCCTAAAATGGGTAATTCTTTTTTAGTGCTTTCACAGGAAAAGAGTGTGAAAGCCAAAATGCCAATAAAAATGAAGTGGAATACAGATGGTTTGTTCATGGGTTATGATATTGTTTTAACGGGATTATCTTTAGTGTTTTGAATGGAAACAGCATAGCCAATTTTGATTTCTCCTTCCTCCATCGGGTATAGATTTTCCCCAAAAATGGCGTTGTTTTTCCAGTTTCTGAGTTTAGAAAGGGTTTTCAGCGGTTCCTTTCCGGTAGGTTCACCCGTTTTTGGATTGAGCGTGGTAACCTTGCAGCGGCCACAAGGCTTAACGCCCTTGAAGGTAATGCCATTGATCTGAATTGTCTCCCAGCTGTTTTCAGCCCAGGCTTCCGCTCCGGAAATCACCAGGTTAGGGCGGAATCTTTCCATTTCCAGGGCGGTATTGCTTTTATCGGAAAGATCTTTTAGGGAGGCTTCATTAGATAGGAGTATGGGGAAGCCATCGGCAAATGAAACAGCTACTTCGTCTTCTCCTGTGTATTTTTCCGGAGCGATCCGGTTTCGGTTCGGGCTTAATTGCACCAGCGCACAATTTATCCCCAGCTTTTTAGTAAACCATTGGTTACATTCCTCATTGACTTCCTGCGCCTCAAAAGTATCCTCCCAAACGGTGACCTGCCTTGGAGCACCTTCCGCCTGCAGAGGAATAAAAAGTTTCTCTCCGCCAATGCGGTGAGCAACCTGAAGGCCCTGCGGTGTGATTTCAGGTTGAAGTTGTGCCATTTTTCCTATTGTTCTTTGGCTGAGGAATTTCCCGTTTTCATCCACCAGCATCCACCGGCGGTCAAACTGCAAACCTTCTTCTTCCACCTTACTTTTGTTAAGGCTAATACCTGCTAAGGATTTGATGGGGTAAATATAAATGCCGGTAAGAATAATGGCCATAAGGAAAAATTCAGGATTTTCAGATCTATTTTTTCAGTGCACGTAATATCACTAAATTGAATTCAAAATTCGTTTATTCTAATAAAAAACTAAAGTCATGGACCAAAAAAGCCAAGAATTTCTATATAAATATCTGAATGCCAATGCGCCTACCGGCTTTGAGGCGGAGGGACAGCAGATTTGGCTGGATTATGTGAGGCCGTATATCGATGAATATTTTGTAGATAATTACGGAACGGTTGTCGGGGTGGTGAATCCAAAGGCAGATTATAAGGTGGTGATTGAAGCGCATGCTGATGAAATCGCCTGGTATGTAAATTATATTGATGATAAGGGTTATTTATATGTGGTGCGCAACGGTGGCTCCGATTTCGAGATAGCGCCTTCCATGCGGGTCAAAATTCATGGCGAAAAGGGTGTGGTCAATGGTGTTTTTGGTTGGCCGGCGATTCATGTTCGTGGAGGCAAGGAAGGGCCGAAACCTAATGCGGAGAAATTGACCATTGACGTGGGGGCACATTCGAAAGAAGAAGTAGAGGCTTTAGGTATTTATGTGGGAACGGTGATCACTTTCGATCAGGATCTGATGGAATTGAATGATCGTTACTTATGCGGACGCGCATTGGATAACCGTATTGGTGGTTTTATGATTGCCGAGGTGGCAAGGAGACTGAAAGAAGGTGGAGATCAATTACCTTTCGGCCTTTATATCGTGAATGCCGTACAGGAAGAGGTGGGATTGAATGGGGCGAAAATGGTGACGGAATCCATCAAACCGAATGTAGCCATTGTGACCGATGTTTGTCATGATACCCAATCTCCGCTTTATAGTAAAGTTAAGGAAGGCGACTTCACTGCCGGTAAAGGTCCTGTTTTGACCATTGCCCCTGCGGTACATAATAAACTGTTGAAGATTTTGATGGATACGGCCAAGGAAAAGGAAATCCCTTTCCAGCGCGCGGCTTCTTCCCGATTTACCGGAACAGATACCGATGCCTTTGCTTTCAGTAATGGTGGGGTGGTTTCAGCTTTGATTTCCCTGCCCTTGAAATATATGCACACCACCGTAGAGATGACCCATAAAGAGGATGTGGAGCATGTGATTCAGTTGATGCTGGAATCTTTGAAAAAGATTGAGGATCAGCAGGATTTCAGATATTTTAAATAGAAGGCGTTCATCCTTTTTTGGGAGAGGAAATTTTCGATTTCTCAAATTAAACTTACCTTGCGACTGAAATTTGGTTGCAAGGTATTTTTATTTTTGGAGAGTTGTAACGAAAAGGCAAAAAAATACGTGCAACTAAAATATAGTTACCTTGAGTAAAATTGAGAAATTAATAGAGAAATTAAATGCGTCTCCTAAGGATTTTACCTACGATGAATTAACAAAGGTATTGAACCATTTGGGCTATGAAGAATATAAAAAAGGGAAAACGGCGGGCTCAAGGCGGGCTTTTGTGAACCCGGACAGCGGGCATATTATTCGTTTGCATAAGCCCCATCCCCTGAATATTCTGAAACCCTATCAGGTTAGGGATGTAGTGAAATCGTTAAGGGAGAAATATTTGATTTAGGAATTTTGATGGTAGAGCAAGGTGATGAATGAAGGGGAAATGAAAAAAATTGTAGAGTTATGGGTGTTTTAAAGTATAAAGATTACGTCGCAGAGTTGGAATACAGTGCGGAGAGCAATGTATTTCATGGTAAAATATTCGGGATAAAAGATGTCGTGACCTTTGAGGGAGAGAGTGTGGAGGGCTTAAAGGAGGCTTTTGCAGAAGCAGTGGAGGATTATCTGGAGATTTGCCGGGATTTGGGCAAGGAGCCGGAAAAGGCATATAAAGGGTCTTTCAATGTACGGGTCAAGCCGGAGACCCACCGGGCAGCGGCCTATCATGCCACTGAGCGGGGGCAAAGTTTAAACCAATATGTGGAGGATGCCATTGAAAGCTTTATTGTTCGAGAGCCCGGAGCGATCTACGGTAAACCTTCAGATGAGGATAAAAAAAAATCGGCCGAATAATATCTTCGGCCGATTTTTTTATGCTTGTTCTGTCACTTTTTTCAGATCCTCCCAAAAGTGTGGGTAGGATTTTTTTACCACTTCCTTTTCCTCAATCTGAAGATCCATCAGCAGGCTGAGTGGCGCAAAGGCCATGGCCATGCGGTGATCTTCATAAGTGTTGATCAGTGGATTGTGCTCCGTCGGGAAGCCTTCCGGATTCGGGCTGATGGTAAATTCATAAGGATCATTTACCGGCTCGATGCTCACACCGAATTTGGTTAATTGCTCCTGAAGCGCCAGGGTGCGGTCGGTCTCTTTGATGCGCAGGGACTGAACGCCCTTGAAGTGCGCATTGACTCCTAAGGCGCCACAAACCACAGCAACTGTCTGTGCCAGATCCGGGCATTTATTAAAATCAAAAACCACGGCTTCTTGTGTTACTTTGCCGGAGTTCCAAATGCGCAATCCACCTTCCTCGAATTTCGCTTCAACACCTAATGGTTGCATTAACTCGATAATGGCTTTGTCTCCCTGCGTAGAATCTGATCTAAGTCCGTTCAGGAATAATTCAGAGTCCTTTTGCAAGGCCACGGCAGAGAACCAATAGCTGGCACCGGACCAGTCCGACTCTACCGCAAATTGATCTGTGTGATACGTCTGTGGTGCAATTCTGAAAGTACGCTCGTCGGCTTCTTCCACGCTCACGCCGAATTTCGCCATCAGGTCAATGGTCATTTCGATATAAGGACGACTATTGATATCGCCGGTCAATCGAAGTTCCAATCCTTTTGGGAGCATAGGAGCACACATCAGAATGGCCGAAATGTACTGAGAAGAAGTGTCTCCTCGCATTTCAATCACCTCTGACTGCTGAGCCTGAAAGCCCTTGATTTTCATTGGCGGGTAGCCTTCCTGATTCAGGTATTCAATTTCTGCTCCCAAACTGCGGAGTGCATCTACCAAAATGCCAATCGGGCGCTCCTGCATGCGCTCGGTGCCAGTCATGGTTTTCTCCCGATTGGTCAGGGCGGCATAGGCTGTCAGGAAGCGCATGGTGGTACCGGCGTCTAAAACATCCCATACCGGGCCATCCTCTTCCAATAAGCGGATCATGGTTTGCGAGTCGCGGGCCTGAGAAATATTCTCAATTTTGGCTGGTGATGGCGCCAGTGCATTAATCACCAGTGCGCGGTTACACTCACTTTTTGAAGCCTCCATGGGAACGATGCCACCTTTAAGGAGACGGCTTTTCTTTAATTGTAGCATTGTTAAAGGCTTTGGTAGTATTGTAGTGCTGCTTTTACTTCAGCTAAAGTTATTTCAATGTCAAAGGCACAATCCCCAACTTGGTGCAGTAGAGAAGCCTTAATTTTTCCGGTATCGTTCTTCTTATCCTGCAGACAGTGCAGGGCTATTTCCTCCAGGTTTTCCTGACTCAGGTCCACTTTTCCATAAATGGATAAAATGTAATCCTGAATCTCTTTTAATTCACTTTCCTGAATTTCACCCTTTGTAATGGATAGCCAGCTTTCGGCAATCATTCCGATGGCAATGGCTTCTCCATGCAGCAAACGCCCATTTTCATGATTCAGGAAATGACTTTCCACCGCATGACCAATAGTATGTCCGAAGTTGAGGATTTTACGAAGTCCTTTCTCGGTAGGGTCTTCGGTAACGACTTTATATTTTACCCGAACGGAATGATCAATATGAGCCGGCCAGTCCTGACCCTCTAATTGTAGTTGCGTAATGACTTTCCAATAGTCCGCATCCTGAATCAGGCAGTGCTTGATGATTTCCGCATAGCCGGAACGCAGCTCCTCCTGCGGCAGGCTGTGAATGAATTCGGGATAAACGATGACCGTTTCCGGTTCCTTGAAAATACCGATGTGGTTTTTATAGGGACCGAAATCTATCCCCAATTTCCCGCCAACGCTGGCATCTACCTGTGAAAGCAAGGTAGTGGGGAGGTTCAAAAAACGGATGCCTCGCTTATAAGTGGCGGCGCAAAATCCGCCCATATCACCGATTACTCCTCCTCCTAAATTGATGAGCAGGGCTTTGCGGTCAAAAGCAGCATCTGTCATGGCTTGCCAGATTTGCTGACAAGTGCCTAAATGCTTGTTTTCTTCTCCGCTTTGGATCTGAATGGTCAGGATGTTTTCCGGTAGAAATGACTTAACGATTGGCAGGCAATGTGCCGCAGTATTTTCATCCACCAATATCGCCAATTGGCTATAGGTGGTTTCGTTAAGAAAATGCTGAAGGCTTTGGCCAATATTGGTGGTAATGTCGATGGTCTTGGGAAGCATATCGATAAATTATACCATAAAAAAAATGGGTACAGGAAGAACCCGTACCCTTAAATTTTATATAGAAAAGGTGGTTCTGATTAAGCCTTTTCTTCCGTTTCGTTCATGATCAAAGTCTGACGACGAATAGCTGCATCATGAATCAAAGAGAATACATTCTCCATAAACTCATCATTTAAATGCAACTCTTCTGCCCACTCACCACGAGCTTTCATCATTTCTTTATAGCGGTTGATCTGGAAGACCGTTACCTTATTGTCTTTTTTGTACTCGCCAATCTCATCAACGATTTTCATGCGATCCGCCAAAGTTTCAAAGATTTCACGATCCAATTCATCAATCTTTTCGCGAAGCTCTGCCAGGTGCGTCTGGAACTCCGGATTGTCAGATTTGGTATGGCGTAAAACCAATGCTTCCAAGATCTCTTTCAAATGCGTTGGGGTTACCTGCTGAGCGGCATCAGACCAGGCATTTTCAGGATCAATGTGCGATTCGATGATCAATCCGTCAAATACCAAATCCATGGCTTTCTGAGATAACTCCTGGATCATATCACGTTTACCGGCAATGTGTGACGGGTCACAAATCATCGGCATTTCCGGATATTTTCTTTTCAATTCCAATGCCATTTGCCACTGAGGCAGGTTACGGAATTTAGTCTTTTTAGAAGTGGAGAATCCACGGTGAATGGCTCCCAGCTTCGTGATTCCAGCCTGGTTCAAACGCTCCATTGCGCCGATCCAAAGTGCTAAATCAGGATTTAATGGATTTTTTACCAATACCGGTACATCATGGCCTTTAAGTGCGTCGGCAATTTCCTGTACGGTAAATGGGTTTACTGTGGAACGTGCGCCAATCCACAGGATGTCAATTCCATATTTTAAAGCTAATTCAACGTGCTGTGCATTTGCGACTTCAATCGCAAATTTTACGTCTAGCTCTTTTTTTATTTTCTGAATCCATTTCAAGGCATCTTCTCCGATACCTTCGAAAGTGCCCGGACGTGTACGGGGCTTCCAAACGCCGGCACGAATTACGTTTATGCCGTTCTCTTTTAGCTCTTTAGCAGTTTGGAATAACTGCTCCTCCGTCTCTGCGGAACACGGCCCAGCGATAATGAATGGCTGGTCGCTTCCATCTGTCCAAGCGCTAAGTTGTTCGATTTGCATGGTGCGTTGCTCTTTTAAAAATGAAAAAAACTGACTATATTCGGCAGTTTTTCGACAATGTAGTGTATTATTATTAACCCTTATTTCGGTGTTTATGGTGGAAATGAAACCAATCAATTTCAGCAACACAGCAACTGCCTTTGAGGCTAAAACTGATGGAGACCTTAGAAGAAGCTATCTGCTCTTTAAGACCATCAATTATCCCACGCTGGTAAAGTTAGGAACTTCTTTTATAAATGTAGCATTAAAGCTCCGATTACCAATAAAAAATATCATTAAGGCTACATTATTTAAGCAGTTCTGCGGGGGTGAATCCATCGAAGATAGTCAAAAAACCATAGAAGATCTGTATAGATTTAAAATTGGAACAATATTAGACTATTCTGTTGAAGGAGAATCAAATGAGTCCGACTTTGATGCGACCTATGAGGAAACCCTGCGGACGATTACAAAAGCTAGAGGGAATAAAGCGATTCCTTTCTGTGTTTTTAAGCCTACAGGTGTTGCGAGTATTGAGTTGCTGACGAAGGTGAGCGAAGGGAAGGCTTTAACCGAAGAGGAAACTGCCGCTTTTGAGCGCGTAAAACAACGTTTCGATGGTTTGTGTAAAGCTGCGCATGAGGCGGGGCAACCCATCTTTGTAGATGCAGAAGATAGTTGGTATCAGGATGCTATTGATGATTTGGTGTATGCAATGATGGTGAAGTACAATCAGGACCAACCTATTGTATATAACACCTTCCAGATGTACCGTAAGTACATGTTGGATCGCTTGATGAAGGGGCATCAGTTTGCGCAGGAGCATGGTGTTCAGTTTGGTGCAAAATTAGTACGTGGTGCTTATATGGAAAAAGAAGCGGAACGTGCAGCCGAATTGGGTTACGAGAATCCGATTAATCCTACCAAGGAAGCTACGGATCAAATGTATGACGATGCTTTGCGTTATTGTATGGAACACAATGCGACTGTAGGTCTAGCCTCCTGTTCTCATAATGAAGACTCTGCGCATTTATTAATGGAGTTGATGAATCGTTATGGGATTGCTAAGGGCAATAAGAGGGTGTTTTTTGCGCAGTTGCTGGGAATGAGTGATCATTTGAGTTATAATCTGGCAAGAGCAGATTATAATGTAGCGAAATATGTGCCTTATGGTCCGGTAGAAAAAGTGATGCCTTATCTTTTCAGAAGGGCGGAGGAGAATACTTCCGTAGCAGGGCAAAGTAGCAGGGAGTTGATGTTAGTGAATCAGGAACTGAAACGCAGACGCGCTCAACGATAAAGAACCGAAACAAACAATAACACTACACTTATGGCGAGCCCGGCAATTTTGTCGGGCTTTTTTATAAAAGGCACTTTAAGCCTGATTATTTAATGAACAAATGCTTGTTCAACTGGAAGTTGGGGGGGATAGTCCTCTGTTTTAAGTTTTTTCTAAGGAAGCAAAAGATTAAGCAGAAAGCAAGTTTGCTCAAATTTGGGCTATTAATAAATCAAACCTGAATAAGTTGGAGATAAATCGTTTAAAACGACTCACTCAGTATGGTGGTGAATAATTCAGCGCAATTTTAATGAACATTAGGTAAGGCAGAAGGATTTATCGGTATTTTAATTTATTCCGAAGGTGTTTTTTTTGTAAGACCCTTGTGTTGAAGGTGTTGTGGTTTTGGGATTGATTAGGGTGGAGTAGTTGGAAGTTGAAGCAGGATTATAAAAACATTAAAATGCCCTTAGTTAGGGGTGCTTATGATAAAAATCATTATTTGAAATGTGAATATACGTATTGAATAAAGATAAATTTGAATCTTTTGATATGATTTATTCAATCTTAATCCATGTGTTTTTATTGGTAAAATTATATTTTACAATATTTGTATTAGGTAGTTGAAATTGTTGAGTATTTGATCTGTCAAAAAGCGCAAAATAAGTTTAGTTGAATAATAATCATGCATTTTTTGTCAATGTCGTTTTTGGTGATCTTGGTCAGGAATTAGAGTGACATTGATTAATAGATGAAATGAAAAATAGGCAACATCTTTGTGATGTAATCATCGAGAACAATTAACAATCATGGGAAAAGCTAAACTTATTTCGTCATTATTTTCAGTAGTATTTATTGTACTATTTTCTGCATCTGCATCTTTTGCAGAGGGTTTTAAAATTACTATCAAAGGAGTGAGTAATGTTCACGATTGGGAATGCGAAGTAGAGCAGGCCGATGTGAAAGTGACCGCAACCGCTAATGGTGGTACTTTGGAAGCTTTGGAAGGTGCAAAAGTAGTGGTGCCTGTAAAGTCTATCAAATCCGGTAAAAGCGGAATGGATAAGAATATTTACAAAGCGCTTAAAGAAAGCAAACACGCTGATATTGCTTTTGAAATGAAAAAAGTAAATAGCCTGGATGGAAGTAAAGTGAGTGTAGACGGTACGTTGCGCATTGCTGGTGTTACGAACAATGTTACTTTAAATGCTGAATTAACAACTGTGGATGGAAAGGTAGCGATTAAAGGAGCTGAAGTAATTTCCATGAAAGCATATGAGGTGGAGGCGCCTACGGCTATGTTCGGTGCGATCACCACTGAGGATGAAGTTACAGTGGAGTACGTAGTATTCCTATAAACTATACAAGGCTGTTCGGTTATGGTCCCATCAGGTCCCGGGGCCATTCGGTCAGCCAATTTCCAAACTTGATTTTTTGAACTCCGATTCAATTTAAACCTTACAGATTATTTATATTATGAGATTTAACAATACTGTTAAAGCATTGGGTGCGTCTGCCCTAATGTTATTGGGAGGTAATGCCTTCGCACAAGAAGCCAGCGAAGATGTATTTGCTAACTTGCGTGCTAATGACAAAACTGGAATTAATGTTTTCGAGCCTGCGAAAGTAGAGATCGAAGAATTTAAAGCGCCTAAAGTTCGTGTTGGTGGTAACTTCAACATGATGTTCCAGGGCATGACGCAGTCTAACTATTATAATGGAGTTGAAGTTTCCAATGGAAATGAGGTTCAGCCTTCAGCTTACCGTTTAGCTAAATTGGGTCAGGATTTCAACTTGCCAATGGCCAACTTGAACATTGATGTAGCTTTTGCTCCTGGTGTTACGATGAAATTGGAGACTTATTTGTCTTCTCGTCACCACATTGAGGCAAACGTTAAAGGTGGTTACTTGCAGTTGGATGCACTTCCATTCTTGAACTCTAATTTCTTGGATGGTTTGATGCAAAACCTTACTTTGAAGGCCGGTTTGATGGAAATCAACTATGGTGATTCTCACTTCCGTCGTTCTGATGCAGGTAATGCCATCTACAACCCATTTGTAGCGAACTACATGATGGATGCTTTCTCTACTGAGCTAGGTTTGGAAGCACTTTACCGTCACGAGAATGGTCTATTGGCTATGGTAGGTATGTCTAATGGTAAATTAAACCAGACTACTTTGGAAATGGAAGGTGCTGCTCCTTCTCTATATGGTAAATTGGGTTACGATAAGCAAATCAATGATGATTTTCGTTTCCGTTTGACTGGTTCTGCTTATCACTCATTTGGTGATGCGCGTGCGTACCTTTACTCTGGTGACCGTGCCGGTTCTCGTTACTACAATGTAATGACTTATTATGATGCTGAAGGTAACCGCGTTTCAGGTGGAGACTGGTCTGGTCGTATCAATCGTACTTTCAACCGTTTGACAGCTGTTCAAATCGCAACTTTCGCGAAATATAAAGGTTTGGAGTTCTTCGGAACTTATGATAACCAGTCTGATTCTCACGAAGATGGTGTTGGTACTATGAACCAGATTGGTGCTGATTTGATCTACCGTTTTGGTAAGAATGAAGATTTCTATGTAGGTGCTCGTTACAATACTGTATTCGGTACTTACACTGACGAAGCAGATATTGATGATATCAATGTTAACCGTATCGCTGTTGGTGCTGGTTGGTTCATGACTAAGAATATCTTAGTGAAAGCCGAAATTGTGAATCAGGAGTATACTAAAGGCTATGAGCAGTTGGGTATGCAATTCCGTGATGCATCTTTCAATGGTGTGAACGTAGAGGCAGTAATTGCTTTCTAAGCCATTTGAAGCTAAGCTAAAAAATAAAATAGGGCCGGTGGTTGTAGGATCACCGGCTTTTTAACATTTAAGGCATGTGGAATTTTCTTTTAACATTTTTGATGGTATTGCTTCCTGAGGGGGAATTCAAAGGGCAATTGATTTGGGATGAAGAATGCGAAATGGAGGTGTTTGGAACCACCAATGTGAGCCATTTTTCATGTTATTACCGTCATGAAGAATTAGAGGAAGTTCGTTTTGACTTAAATTTTCAGGCAGAAAACCAGGGGCTGGTAGCTCATTTAAAAGGAGCGGAAATAGCAGTCCCAATAGAGGCGTTTAAATGTCGGCTACCCGGCATGACCAAGGATTTTCGTCATTTATTAAAGTATAAGGAGTTTCCCAATTTAAAGATGGAAATGCACCGCTTGCTAATTCCGGAGCAGGGCTGGTCTTCTATTGCTGCAGACATGGAGGTAACTTATGAAATTGCCGGCGCAAAGAAAGCTTTTACCACACCGGTGCAGCTGGAAAAGTCGAAGGACGGGCAGTATTATATTTCCGGGGAAACTGCAGTAGACATCCGTGATTTCGGTTTGGAGCCACCGGTGAAATTTTTGGGAGCGGTTAAAGTGGAGCCTTTGGTGACCCTAAAGTTTAAAATGGCCGTTCAAATAGCCCGTTTATTATAGCGCTGTATCTCATTAAACCGAATGATTCTTCACTAGATTCAGCGACTTGGCCTAAGGGATTTACTTCAGTTTGCTAAGGTTGATATTGCTGATTTTCTAATAGCCTAAATTTGGCTACGCTTCCTTTCTCCACATTCCTCTGTTTTCTTGGAAAAAGCCCGAAATAGAAAAAATACCTTCATTTTTTTCGCCTTGCAGCTAAAAGAGGATTAATACATTCATAATTCGGGTTTAGCATTCATCATCCGTATTAACATTTATCCTGTGGATATTCTTCCTGCCGAAGTCAATTTGGGCGGGATTTTTTTTAACTTGGCCTTTATCCAATAAGATTTTTTTTCCATGACAATAAATGAAAAAATTGCTGCTTTAAGGGCAGAAATGCAGCAACAAGGAGTGGCAGCGGTAATCGTTCCCTCAAATGATCCTCACCAAAGTGAATATATCGCAACACGCTTTGCCTGCAGAGAGTGGATTTCCGGTTTTACCGGTTCTGCGGGAACGGCAGTGGTAACATTGGATCATGCCGGTGTATGGACGGATTCCCGTTATGAAATTCAGGCGGAGGAAGAGCTGGCCGATAGTGAATTTGTGCAGCATCAGCTGAAGGTGCAGGGCGCGCCGGAATTCATTGACTATTTAGCAGAAAATTTACCTGCCGGGAGCGTGGTCGGTATTGATGGTCAATTGTTTTCCCTTCAGGTTTATCACCTATTAGAGCAAAAATTAGGAAATAAAAACATTGCCATTAAAGCAGATTTTGATCCTTTTGAAAAAATTTGGACGGATCGTCCAGCAATGCCAGGCTCAGCATTTTATAACCACCCTATAGCATTGGCTGGTGTATCTACCGAGGAGAAATTAGAAAAAATCAGAGCGGAAATGCAATCCAAGCAGGCGGATGCATTAATGATAGAGGCCTTGGATGAAATTGCCTGGGTGTTGAATATCCGGGGAGCAGATGTGGATTGTAATCCGGTAGGCTATGCTTATTTGACTGTTGAGTCCGCAGCGGCCACTTTGTTTGTGGATCCTGCTAAAATTGGCGTAGAGGTAGCGGCTGCCCTTCAAACAGCGGGAGTTGCGGTGGAGCCATATGAAGAAGTGGAGAAATGGCTGGCAGAAGGGGAATTCACCAATATTCAGGTGGATCCGGCGCGTTTTTCTATTCATCAGTATGAATTGTTGGCGGAGGGAAAAGTCGTTGCAGCGGAAGCATCTCCGGTGCAGTTCATGAAAGCGGTGAAGAATGAGGCGGAATTGGCAGGCATGCGTTCAGCGATGAAAAAGGATGGAGTCGCGCTAGTGAAATTCTACAAATGGGTGGAAGAAGAGGCGGCAAAAGAGGGGCTGTCGGAGGCGCAATGTGCAGAGAAATTGAAGGAATTTCGTGCGGAACAGGAAGGCTACGTAGGGGAGAGTTTTTCCGCTATTGTTGGTTTTCAGGGCAACGGAGCCATTGTACACTATCGTCCGCAAGACCCGAAGGCGAAAAAGTTAAATGGCGAGGGGATGTTATTGATTGATTCCGGTGGGCAGTACAAAGACGGTACCACGGACATCACCCGAACTTTTTACCTGGGTACGCCATCAGCAGAACATAAAAAAGCCTATACCCTGGTTTTGAAAGGGCATATTGCGATTGAGCAGGTGGTCTTTCCAGCTGGCTATGCCGGTCCTCAGATCGATGTTTTGGCACGTCAACCATTGTGGGCAGAAGGAATGAATTATGGCCACGGAACGGGGCATGGTGTCGGGGCTTCTTTAAATGTACATGAAGGTCCAATAAACTTTGGAAATAAGGGGGTGACTGGCGGAACGCCTTTTCAGGTCGGAATGATCATTTCTGACGAACCAGGTTTCTATAAAACAGATGCCTACGGTATCCGCTTAGAAAATTTGGTGACGGTAGTGGAGAAATATAATAATGAGTTCGGGCAGTTTTTGGCTTTTGAATCATTGACCTTAGCTCCTTTTGAACCCAAATTAATTGAGGCAGACTTGCTGTCTGTAGCAGAAAAAGAATGGTTAGTACAATATCAGCAAGAGGTGAGAGCGGAGCTGCTGCCTTTGCTGTCTGAAGAAGAAGGACAGTGGTTGGAGCAAAAATGTATTTCATTCTAAAAAAAATGATGAAACAGTCTTCCTTCATGATTGGCCTTGGTCATTGGTTTTAGGTCAATCTTTTGAGTGAAGGATGTTAAAAATGGAAGGCAGTTCAATCGTTTGAGCTGCCTTTTTTGATTTTCAGGTGGATTATTTAATTGGGGTAAATAATTTTGAATTTCCATTTATTTAACAAATGGGTTTTGTGTTTGTGTTATTGATATGTTTGATACTTGTTTGTTTTGATATTGGTAATTTTTTTAGCATTTTAAAAACTTTCATTTTATTACTTACCCTTTTAACCCTTTGCTTATGAACGTTACTTATGGCGTAAAAATGACGATTGCACAAGAAGTATTGTGGGATATTGATCGCGTAAATGAAGATTTAAATTTATCAGAAGACTGTAAATTGGATTCCAATAGTCTTGACCGCGTGATCCTTCGTTTGGAAACCTTACTCGGGATTACCATTGATCCGAAAGATAAATCAAAGCTGCATGTAGTAGAGGATTTGATTAAATTATTCAAAGGGAAATTGCAGCATACGCAGGTTTAAAATCGATGGCGAAATGGGAAATTTCCAAATGAGCTTAAAATAAGGTTTCATTTATGTAAGATTTTTTTCTTTTTGATATTTTTCTGAGAAATAAATCATTTAACCTATTGGTTTAAAGTCTCTTGCTTGTTGGGTGTGGAATTGAATTTCAGCTTGGCAGGCATTTTTTTTGCGCTTAAAAATTTCGTATTTCTTTCTATTATTGAACATGTCCAAGGAAGAAGGACCAAATTGTAAACCATTAATTTTTTTGTAAAATGAAAACAAAAGCGGGCCAAAAGAAAGCACATGCCCACTGGTATGACAAAGAGGATGGTGTTAAAGTGCAATCGAAAAAAAACCGTCCGAAAAGAAAGGTTCACTTTTTAGAAGAAGATTACCCAGCTGCTCAGTTTGACCTAAGCATGCTTAAGGGGAATACTGATTATCTATAGGAGAGTTCAGATATAAAAAAACAGAAGACGACGGTAGGTCGTCTTTTTTTGTTTGCGATGGGATCGGGTATTAGGAATCGGGGGAATCAGTCTGAATAGAAGAACAAAATAGGGGGGATGCGGCTTTTCTTACTGTAACTAATCCGATCTGTTATGAAAGTCTTGGTGATTTTATTGTTGTCCTTATCGATATTAATTCCGGTATCTGCTCAGGAGGTTACCGACAAAGCAAAACAGAAAACAGAGCAGCGGGTCGATCAAAAAGTGGACAAGGGAATCGACCAGGGCCTTGATAAGCTGGAAGGCTTTTTTTTCGGCAAAAAGAAGAAAAAGAAAAATCAGACTTCTGTTACTCAGGATAGAGAGCATATGGAAGAGGTTCATCAGGAACAGGCGAATAAGATGATTGAATCCATGATGGGCAATATGAGTAAGCCGGTGGATGTGGCAGAGGCCTATGCTTTTGATAAAACGGTGACCTTAAAAGTGACAAATACCAATAAAAATGGAAAGGTCGATCAGTCAGATTTGCATCTGTTGATTCCTTATGAGGAGAGTGATCATTGGGGAATGTCAGTCCTTCCCGAAAAAGAAAAAGATTCGCAGAGCATATTGATTTATGATACTGGAAATAAGGCCGTCATTACTTTAATAGAGGAGAAGAGCGGGGAGAAGAATGCGATGGCAATGGCTTTGGATGTGGATCAAATTATGGAAGATATGGCGGAAGAAAAGGTGGAAGATGTAGAGAAAGGGGTAAAGGATCCGACTTTGCTATCTAATGAGGTGAGTTTTACGAAAACAGGAAAAACCAAAACCATGCACGGTTACGAATGTCATCAGTATATGGCTAAAGGGCCGGATGGTGAGGCAGAATTTTGGCTGGCGCCGGAATTCAATCATGATAATGCGCCTTTCTTTTCTGCTTTTGCCAAAAGAGGAGCGAAAAAAGGAAAGCAGCAGAATGTACTGGGGTTGGGGCAGGCGCCGGATGGTTTCATCATGGCCATTTCAGGCAAAACATATAAAACCGGAGATACTTTTGCCTATGAAGTGACGGAAATCTCAGATCAGGATCGAAAGTATTCCATGGCCGACTGGAATTTAAAAACCATGCAGGATTATATGCAAAAACAAACGGATTGATATTCCGCTTTCCTGTGAGGATGTAAGGGATCCTTATTCACCCTGAGGAGGATTTGTTATTGACAGTTTCATTCGAATTAACCCGATCTATTCATGCTAAAATCCTCGTATAGCTGCCAGCCGGAGAAAATGGCGGATTTTTGCTATTTTGAAATTTTCACGCAGGCTGATGCCGGAGTGGAAAGTGGAGGCGATCAATTCGGGGCAATAAAAAAATAGAAGAAACACCTGTAAGATGCGGGGGATAAAATCATCATCCTGGCTTTTGGTCTGGAGCTACATCATTTTGGTTATTGCGTGAAAAAGAATACCATTTCCCTAAACAGCCGGGGAGGCAAATTTGTAGGATGATGATCCATAGTGGTATATTGCTTTTGAAAGCCCCGTTATTTGGCGTATACGCAAATAAATTAACCTATTAACTGTTCTGCTAAACTCCGAATTGTCTCAGGTGATGATCCAGATGTTTGTACATCCCCCAGCCTTTTTCTTCCAGACTCATCGCACCGAAAATCGGATGTTTTTTTTCTTTAGCTATTTGTTCGGGGGTGTTATAAAACTCAGAAATTGCCATTAATAGACGTTCTTTTTCCTTTTCGAAATTTTTTTCTCCTTTCTGAACGTATTGGGGATGCGTTTTCGTGTTGTGAGGGTAGGGCGTATCGTTGATGACCATTTTTTTGATGAATCCGCTGAAAAGTTTTACCAGGAAAGGGGTGTTGTTTAAAGGTTTTCCATTGGTGACTTCCTGTACCTCTGCAGTGTGTGCCAGCATTTGAGCGGCATTCATTTTGCCCCAAAGCGGAATGGTGTCCGCTTTTACCTGATGGATTCGTTCCCTTATTTCTTCAAAAACGACTGCTTCGTATAAGTTTTTGTGTTCCATGAGTTTCGGTATTTTTTCTAGAAAATACGCAATTCACAGGGGATTATCCACTGATGTTTGAAAAATTGGAATATTCCTTTGGTAATACACTTCTTTTTGCAATAGCTAGGCGTGGCTTTGTACTTCGGTATAGTTTATTTATTTTTGCAGCCGAAATGTGTCTAAGGGTCTGAGCCTGCTAGGATAGTCAGGTAGTACCTTTAACTTATACGTGAAAATTTTATGCACTTAAGCGAACAAGAAATCAGAAGACGTGAAGAGCGTGAGGCGCTCATGCAGATGGGAGTGAACCCATATCCTGCCGAAGAATTTGTAGTCAGTACCACTGCTGATGATATTAAACAAAACTTCGAAAAGCGCCCTGATGATTTTAAGGAAATTACGGTTGCCGGCCGTATCATGTCCCGTAGAATCATGGGTAATGCCTCCTTCGCAGAAATTAAAGACAGCACTGGAAGAATCCAGGTATATTTCCGCCGTGATGACATCTGCCCGGGTGAGGACAAGACGATGTACAATCAGGTGTTCAAGAAGATGTTGGACATCGGGGATATCATTGGGATTAAGGGTTATGTTTTTAAGACGCAAGTAGGAGAGCTTTCTGTTTACGTAACTGAATTCAAGCTTTTGACTAAATCTTTACGTCCGCTTCCAATCGTGAAAGAGACCAAAGATGAGGCAGGAAATGTGGTACAGCACGATGCTTTTACTGATCCTGAGTTGCGTTACCGTCAGCGTTATGTTGACTTGATTGTAAACGATAAGGTTAAAGACACTTTCATTAAACGTACTAAGATTGTAAACTCCATGCGTCAGTTTTTCAATGATGCGGGATATTTGGAGGTAGATACCCCAATTTTGCAATCTATTCCGGGTGGAGCGGCAGCACGTCCATTTATTACGCACCACAATGCTTTGGATATTCCATTGTACTTGCGTATTGCGAATGAGTTGTACCTGAAGCGTTTGATCGTAGGTGGTTTTGATGGTGTTTACGAATTTTCCAAAAACTTCCGTAACGAAGGAATGGACCGTACGCATAATCCGGAATTTACGGCCATGGAAATTTATGTTTCCTATAAGGATTACAACTGGATGATGGATTTCACTGAGCGTTGTTTGCAGTACATTGTAAAGAATGTGAACAATGGTGAAACCAAAGTTTCTGTTGATGGTACTGAAATTGATTTCGGTGGTAATTTCCGTCGTGTGACCATGATCGATGCGATTAAGGAGCACACCGGAGTGGATATTACCGGTATGGATGAAGCTGCTTTGGTGCAGGTTTGTAAAGATCTGGGCATCGAAACAGATGAAACCATGGGTAAGGCGAAATTGATTGACGAGATATTCGGAGAGAAATGTGAGCCACATTACATTCAGCCTACTTTCATCACGGATTACCCGGTAGAGATGTCGCCGTTGTGTAAGCGTCACCGTCATAATCCGGAATTAACCGAGCGTTTCGAGCTGATGATTAACGGTAAGGAGGTAGCGAATGCTTACTCTGAGTTGAACGATCCGGTTGATCAGCGTGCACGTTTCGAAGAGCAAATGGGCTTGATGGATAAAGGAGATGATGAGGCGATGTTTATCGATCATGACTTCCTTAGAGCATTGGAATACGGTATGCCACCAACCTCTGGTCTGGGTATTGGTATTGATCGTTTGGTGATGTTGTTGACCGATAACATTTCCATTCAGGAAGTATTATTCTTTCCACAAATGAAGCCGGAGAAGCGTGTGGTTTATATGTCGGAGGCGGATTACCTGGAAATGGGTGTTGCGGAAGATTTAATTCAGATTCTTCAGAAATTAGGCTTGGTACAGAAGTCTGATTTTGCAGAATTGCAGGCCAATAAATTGCATCAGGACGTTTGCGGAATGCGTAAGAAAATGAAATTGAAAGAGGTGAAGAACCCAACCAAAGAAGAGGTGGAAGCCTGGTTGGAAACGGTTCAGGCTTAATCAAAAAAAATATAACAAGAAAGGACATTGCATTCGTGGTGTCCTTTTTTTTCGCTTTTAGCGTGTTTAAAAGCCAAAATGACTAGCGAAAACTGGAAGTAATGCAGAAGCGATGTCGATTATTTTGAGAGAATAGCATCGCTATTGTTGAGAAATTATCTAAAATCTCGGCCAATAATTCGAATTTGCAGCCGGATGGAGAGCTTTGAAACATGATTTTAATCCGAATGATTCACCGCTATATTTAGCGACTCCTTCTAAGTTGGATTGTTGTCATATGGTTATGGGGGGGCTGATTTTTTAATTGCCATATTTGGGTGAGTTTGCTTTTAACTCCATCATCGGCTTCCTTGGAAAAAAACTCGAATTAGTAAAAACTCCTTCATTATTCCCGTCTTGCGGCTAAAGGAGGATTTCAGTATGAATAATCCGCCTTAAAGCTTTTTATTCCTGGATTGATTAGTATTTTTATTTTGAAAACTAAAATCCAATTTTTTGAAACCGGAAATAACAATTATTTATTGCACACAATGCAAGTGGCTCCTTCGGGCCGGCTGGATGGCGCAGGAACTTTTACAGACTTTCGAAACCGAAATCGCGGGGGTAAAGCTGCAGCCGGGAACAGGTGGTATTTATGAGGTTTGGATAGATGCCGAACAGGTGTTTTCCTTTAAAACTTCACGCAGATTTCCTCAGCCCAAGGAATTGAAACGCTTAATCAGAGATATCATAGCGCCTGAAAAAGATTTGGGGCATAATGACAGAGGAATATGAAACGCTACTTTTTTTCCACAATTGCTATTTTTTGTGCACTGACGGCCTGTGATGAAGAAACCACCAAAACCAAGCAGTATATGGTACGGGGGCAGCAGTTGTATCAAACCTATTGCGCGAACTGTCACCAGCAAGATGGAAGTGGGCTGGGGAAATTATATCCTCCTTTGAAAGATTCTCAACACTTATCAGATAAGGAAACCGTCATTTGCACGATAAAGAATGGAATGGAAGGGGAGATTGTGGTAAATGGGCAGACTTATGACCAGCCCATGCCCGGGATTCCTGAGCTTAAAAATTTGGACATTGCCGAGATTGCCACCTTTGTCCGGATTACCTGGGGGGGGCTTCAGATCGCGTGAGTTTAGAGGATGTGGAGCACGCTCTAAAAGACTGTGTTAAATAACAATTGTACCTAAATTTATATTTTTTGTAATTATTTCCCTTGAGGCTTTGGTATGTGTTCTTAAATAATTAATTTCTAGTCTGTTAGTCATTGTTGGACTGATTGACATAGAGAAATTTTTCTTTATAGAATCTGGATATGCTGAATTCTCATTCCTTCCGTATTCCTCAAAGGATAATTGCTCCTATTTTAATCTTTTAATTATTTTCAAAATGAACATTTTTGTTGCTAAGCTAGGGGCGGATACCACTAGCGATTCCCTTCGTGAATTATTTGAGCAGTATGGTGAGGTAGCTTTTGCGCGGGTTATTTTTGACCGTGAAACAGGTCAGTCAAAGCGATTTGGTTTTGTAGAAATGCCGAATGATCCTGAAGCCTATATGGCAATTGTAGAAACGAATGAACTTTACTTTGAAGGAAGTACAATTGTAGTGAAAAAAGCGAAGCCAAAAGAGGAAATGGCTCCCCGCTCTCACTAAAAAACATAAACAAAAAAGGCCGCTGATTAATAGCGGCCTTTTTTGTTATGGAACCATATTTTTTGCCTCTTCCTGGGCTTCTGCCATCATTTTGTTAATGGCTGAAATATTATTTTTTTCTTCTAATAAATACTGTCTTGCCTCCTGATAGTCCAGCGTATCATATTGGGTGTTGAGGTGATGCATCCATTCCATCATTGCCTTTTCAGACTTTAATAAAGCAACATTAACCTGTCTGAGTTGTGCATGTTGCTCTTCGCTGGAGGTGGAATCTTTCAACAATTTTTGAATTTCTGATTGGTATCGCACAATTGGACCCATCCGGGGCATAGCTTCGTCATGAATATCGATCACTTCATTATAGATGCTTTGAAGCTCTTCTTTCTGTTTTTTTTCCTCACTATTGCAGGAACATAAAAGAAGGAGGAGGGTGAAAATCGATAAGGTTCTTGTCATGACATTATTTGTTTTCCCAAAAGTAATCAATCTTTTTTAAAGGGCAAAAAAGCTATTTTGGCTATAAATATTACATATCAAGAATGGTGAATTCTACTCTTCGGTTAATAGCTCTATTCTCATCCGAGTCATTGGAGACTTCCGGTTTATCCGCTCCATATCCCTGAGAAGTGATTCTCCACTCGGCGATACCCTGACTGACCAAATATGTTTTTACCGCTCTGGCCCGGTCTTTAGAAAGCTTGCGGTTATATTGATCATTCCCAACATTGTCGGTATGTCCGGAAATTTCAATCTGCATGCTGGGTGTTCCCTCTAAAAACTCCACCACTTTATCTAATGCACCATAGGAAGTTGTTTTCAGGCTAGCCTTGTCAAAATCAAAAAATACATTATCCAGTCTTACCGTAGTCCCCACTTCTAGTGGACTCAGATAAATGTCCAGGATATAGCCATTGTCAAAATGTTCTGCTTCAATCTCTACAGGCAAGGAAACCGCTAAAAATCCTTCGGTGTTAATGGTTATTTCATAACTTCCTTCTTTGGCGAGTTCAACTCCGTAGGCGCCATCAAAAGCGTCATTGTTAGTGGTGAAATTCTCCGAGCCATTGATTTTTATCTCGCATTCCACCGGCAGGTTGGTGTTTTTGTTGAGTACCAGTCCGCTGAGGCTTGCCAATTTTTTTGGCGCATCAATTTCGAAGTCCAGAACCATGGTAGAATCTTGCTTAATCTTAGGCGTTTTCAGTTGTTGGCTGATCAGTGTCTTACTGCCTAAAGCAATTTTGAAATCATACTCATATTCCTGTGGTAGATTTATTTCGTAATATCCACCTTCATTATTGTAGAAAAAGGTATCTACTTTTGCATGAACATTGATTAATTCCAGGCTTACCTGTGCCGGCATTTGCGTGGATTTGTCCAAAATGGTTCCGGATAAGGTCAGAACCGGAGGTTTTGGGATTAAGCCCAGGATATCCAGGGAGTTGCCCACCGTGCCCGGATAAGTACGGGTAGAAAAAGCATTGCCTTCATTATCGAGTGAGAAATAGGCGTCAAATCCGTCGGTATTGATCGGCTTACCGATGTTCATGGGCTTGCTCCATCTCAGCCAGGTGTCATCCATTCTTTCTGCCCAGTAAATATCCATTCCTCCGTGGCCACCAGGTCGGTTGGAGGCAAAATACAAGGTGCGATCATCCTGAGATAAGTATGGGGCAAACTCATCTCGCCGTGTATTTAAACTTTCCAAGCGCATTGGAGTAGAATATGCTGTCCCACTTACTCTAAAACTTACATAAAGATCGCTAAATTTATCATTGTCTTTTTCACTAAAATAAAGAATGAGCACGCTCATGTCACTGTTCATGGTGGCGCCTGAAAATCTCCCTTTTCGCATTTTCAGAAAGTCCTTAACATCTAATGGCGTTGGAGTGGACCAGCTGTCCCCCTTACGGGTAGTAATGGCTAGGCCATCTTCTTTTTTCTTACTGGCACCGCGAACCAATAGGTAATTACCATCAGGAGAAATCCACATCACCTCATTAAACCTTCTGTTATTGAGTGGGGATTTCATGTGTTGGGCCGGCCCCCATTTGCCATTAGGCTGTTTTTCGGAGAACCAAATATCTTGTCCGCCATCCGTCCCCTTTTTATTATCCGGGTGATTGGTTCTGGTAAAATATAAGGTAGAACCATCCGGGGAAACAAGGGGGGAACTTTCGTGATAGGAGGAATTGACATTTTTGCCAATTCTGTTAAAATCAAATTTATTAGGATCAGCTTTTTGTGCACACAAGAAATGGGGAATGCTGAACCAAAAAAATAAAGCAATAAAAATGTAGCGTAGCATAGGTCAATGTTTGGTCATTAAAAAATGACAATATAGGTGACTTAAAGTTTATGAAAGATCAGGTTAACTTTTAAAGATTTTGGTTATAACCTTACTATACAAAAATATCAAAAAAATTAACAAAGCACACAAATGTTACATGCTAGTTCTTGTTGTTTTATATCAAATTATAGGATATTTTCTCTAGGAGGCCATTTGGACTGTTTAGCTAAAGGGCATTACCCAGAGGTGTTCCTTCCTTAGGGTTGATGGTTGATGGCCTCATTATATATTTTACGGGTAACCGAATCTACCTCAATATAAATGTTTTCCGCTTTCATTCCGGTGACAATAAATCGACCCAAAACAGGCTGCTCTGAGATGATATTGGTCTGAGGGTTTGAGGGATGGCCGAAAAAAGGCCTCCGGCGTTGTTGATGCCCCCTTGTACTTCTTTGAAATAATTATAAGCTTCTTCCGTGTAGGCTAATACCTCCATTGAAGCATTATCACCCGGCTTAAAGGTGACAGGAGCTTTGAAGTTACTAAAGGAAGAGGCGAAAAGTTCGTCATCGAATAAATATACAGTGGATTGGTTTCCGTTGGATTCTATGCCATTGACCAGAAAGCGAATTTGGTAGTAATTTTTTTCTTCAGTGGGTTCTTTAAAGTTCACCATTAAATCGAAAACACGCCTATCCTTTTCTTCCTTCGGATTATTCTTTAAGCTTTCCATTCTTCCGGAGTTCAGCTTATAGTTCAGGCTAATTTCTGATTTATTCTCCACTAAATAGTCCTCCGCACTAAATTTTTGCCCCATCCAGTTGACAGATAAATGATAAGTAGCTCCAACTTTACCCTTAAAAATTTCCCAATTTGGTGGAAGGTATTTTTGTTTGTTTTCATTCCAAAGGAAAGGGATTTTTAGTGTTTTCTCCCCGTAGTGTTCGGTAACGATGATCTCGGCATTGGTAATTATATCATGAGGAGATAAAGAATCATAAAACCCAAAAGTTTGATTAAGAGAAACATAAGAATATCCTTCCAAATCAGCCACCAGGCCTTCGATTACCAAAATATTTTCATGTGCCGGAAGCTCTATTTGAATGACTTCTTCACAGGCTAAAATTACTGTACAAAGGAAAATAAGGCTTAAGTTTCTATAAATATTTTTCATACTAAAATTCAAAATTATAGCTTAAAGTTGGCATTACCGGGAATAGGTAGACTTGTTTGAAAACAGCTTTTCCACTGGGATCGTTGGATGCCATAATGGTAAACAAGTTTTTTCTATTGTAAACATTATAAACGCCCATGGTCAACGAGCTTTTGAATCGGCGATCCTGGTTGGATTTGGGAGTCCAGGTAGCCGAAAGGTCTAATCGATGAAAATCCGGCATTCGGTAATTATTTCGTTGTGGGAAGTAATTGAGTGCATAACCCCTGAATTGATATTTGGAGGAGGGAAGGGTGGTTGGTCGTCCACTAGCATATTGAAAGGTGCTCCCTACTTTCCATTGTTCATTGATTTTATAGGTCATCCAAAGATTGAAGATATGGGGGCGGTCAAAAGAAGTGTCGTATTGTTTTCCTTGATTCACGCCATCAATTTTTCGAATACTGCGGGAGTAAGTGTAGTTAAACTGCCCTTTTAGTTTCCCCTTAGTTTTGTCAATGGTGAACTCCACCCCTCTACCCATTCCCCGACCTTGTCTGACGTCATAGATTAAATCCGGATTCCCGATGGTTTGTGCATTATCGGAAAACTCAGAAACATTGGTGAGTTCTTTGTAGAACAGTTCCACTCGGGTACTAAAAGAAGCATTTAACTGTTCTTCTATTCCTAGAGTGTACTGAATAGAGGTTTGTGGATTCAGGTTTTTAAAGCTTGGTATCCAGGTGTTAAATGGCAAAGGAATAGTGCCATTGGTAATTTGATGTACCGGTTGGTACATATTCTGAAAGGTGAAAAAGAGATCGGTGTTTTTTTTCGGCTGATAATGAATATTCAGCCTGGGAGAAATATGATAAAAAGAGGACACAGGTGCTAAATCCTTAATTTTTGATATTTTCTGTCCATTTTGTCGGATTTCCCAGGGGCCAATATGCTGAAAGACGGAGGAGCGTAGACCAAAGCTCATTTGCAGTTTGTCCCAACTATAGTTTTCCTGTATATAAATGGAATATTCCGTATTATGATATTGGGGGAGGTTAAACTCTAAAAATTGGCTAAAGGTGGATAGCGGGCTAATCTCTCCCGGACGGTAGTGACTGTAATTTGCCTGAAGCCCGATTTGGAGATCGCTTTTGGAATATTTCCAATTCATTTCTGAAAATAGCTGTGTGTTTTGAACCTGATTTTCCCATAAAAAGGCCAGTTGGGGATCAGCCGGATTGTTCATCTGGAAGCCAAATTCAGAAAAATTTGCCCCGGTTTTTATGTAGAAATTTTTGTGGAAATAGTGATCCCAGTTTATTTGAGCCAGTTTGTTTCCCCAGGAAAAGGAAAAATTATCAATGGAAGTGAATTGATCCCGTCCATAATAGACTGAAATATGAATCTGATCTTTTTCAGAGGGTCTGAAATAGATTTGTCCATAAAGATCCCCAAAGTATATAAAGTTTCTTTTAGCTTCTTCAGGAGCAAGTTGTTTTTGAAAATAATCGATGTATGATCTCCTGCCACTGATGCTAACGCTGAGTTTTTCTTTGATGATCGGGCTTTCGACATTTATTCTTGAGGACAATAAACCAACTCCTCCGCTAATATTTAATTGATGAAGATCCGGTTTTTTTGTCTTTGCATCTAAAACAGAGGATAGTCGACTTCCATACCTGGCCGGGATGCCTCCGGTATAGAGGTCTGAAGAAGAAAGCATGTCCTGGTTGAATACGGATACTATTCCAAATAAATGGGAAACTTCGTAAATCGGGACACCATCCAAAAGGATGAGGTTTTGGTCAGCGCTTCCTCCCCTGACGAAAAAGCTGGAGGTACCTTCGCTGACCGTGGATACCCCGGCTTGCATCTGAATATTTTTGATAATATCGGTTTCTCCCAGGAATTGAGGAAGGCTTTTGAGTTCCTCCAATTGAATCGTTTTATCGGCTCTTTCCAGAATTTTTTCAGGCGATTCATTCGCGAGAATCATTACATTTTCCAACTGTTTGGCTGCTGGGATGAGGGAGATGGTTTGGGATGCCTGAAGTGGACTGCTTGTGGTTTTGTATCCTACGGAGGAGAAGGTGAAAACAATACCAGCAGGCGCTTTAAATGAGAAATTCCCATTTTCATCACTAATTCCCCCGTATTTCCCATGCTGATCCGCGATGAGCGCAAATGGAATAGGGGTATTGTTTTCAGCATCTATGAGCTGACCCTCATATTGAAGGATTTTTTGGGCATAGCCAGAAAGTGACAGACTAAAGCAAAAAAGGCAAAAAAAGAGACGTAACATTGGATTCATAAATGGTCGATTAATGGGCATTTATGAATTATACTTAAATTTCTTACGTCTAGTTTACATTAAAAATTAGAATAGTGATGTAAGGGCTGTTTTTGGGATTAATCAATTAGATCCTCAACTATTTATTCACAAGTCACGAAAAATAGGCCTAATCGGTCCACATGGAGCGATCCAAACTCCGGTATTGGATGGCCTCGGATAAATGCTCCACCTTAATGTTTTCGGAATGGGCAAGGTCAGCAACGGTTCTGCTGACTTTTAGAATTCTGTCAAATGCTCTGCCGGAAAGTCCCAGTTTTTCCATCGCTGATTTAATAAGCTGTTTACCGTCATGGTCAATTTTGCAATATTTTCTTACCAGGGTGGAGGTCATCATGGCATTGTTGTGAATTTCCGGGAAGTCTTCAAATCTTTGGTGTTGAATTTCTCTGGCAAGCATCACTCTTTCTCTGATGCGGTCACTTTTTTCCTCAAGCTGCTCGGAGGTTAGTTGTTCGAAATTTACGGGAGTCACCTCTACATGTAGGTCTATTCGATCTAATAGAGGACCGGAAATTTTATTTAAATAACGATGTCGAAGGTTGGGGTTACAAACGCATTCTTTTTCAGGGTGATTGAAATATCCGCACGGACAGGGATTCATGCTGGCAATAAGCATGAAATTAGAAGGGAAGTTAACGCTCAGTTTGGCGCGGGAAATATTTACCTTTCGCTCTTCCAGTGGTTGTCGCATCACCTCTAAAGCCGTTCGTTTGAATTCGGGTAATTCATCCAAAAACAGGATGCCATTGTGGGCAAGCGAGATTTCTCCTGCTTGTGGAATGGTTCCGCCTCCCACCAGTGCGGTGTCGGAAATAGAATGGTGTGGCGCGCGGAAAGGTCGGGTGGCGATGAGTCTGGCGTCGGATTTTAATCTTCCGGCAACGGAATGGATTTTGGTGGTTTCTAAGGCCTCGCGTAAATTTAAAGGGGGGAGAATGCTGGGCAATCTTTTGGCGAGCATGGTTTTTCCAGCCCCGGGAGGGCCAATCATGATCAGGTTATGTCCTCCGGCAGCGGCAATTTCCAGTCCGCGTTTGACATTTTCCTGTCCTTGTACCTGAGAGAAGTCATCCTGAAAAAGGGTACTTTCATTTACAAAAATCTCCCTGGTTTCAATTCGGGTGGGTGGGATGGTTTTGTGTCCACATAAATGGTTGATGGCGTCTTTGAGGTGATCCACTCCGATGACTTCCAGTTGATTCACTATTCCGGCTTCATTGGCATTACTTTTTGGAAGAATGAACCCTTTCAATCCTTCATTTCGGGCAGCAATGGCCATAGGCAAAGCACCTTTTATGGGGCGGATGCTGCCATCGAGGGCGAGCTCTCCCATGATGAGGTATTGCTGGAGAATGTCGGTTTGGATTTGGCCGGAGGCCTCTAAGGTTGTCAGGGCAATCGGCAGATCATAAGCAGCGCCTTCTTTTTTGAGGTCAGCAGGTGCCATATTGACTACCATTCCATTTCGGGGCATGTAGTAGTCATTGTATTTGATGGCCGCCTCTACCCTTTGTTGACTTTCTTTGACCGCAGAATCGGGCAAGCCAACGATAAAAAATTTAGTACCGTCTCCAATGCTGGTTTCGATGGTAATTAATTGTGCGTCTACGCCATAAACAGCGCTTCCAAAGGTCTTGGCAAGCATAGGCTAATGATTAGGTTCTAACTACTACTGGGAGGTAGTGAAGAACTTTCATCAGTCTTATTACGCTTTTGTTCTTTCACTTCCTCATCAAGATCGAACATCTTTGCCTTGAGTCTCGTGATTTCCTTTTCCTGAAGCTTAATGCGGCTATTTTTCTTACGGAAATTCCATATGACATTTCCCACTGAAAAAAGGTAAATGGCGAATATAATCACCATGACAATACCAATCCAGTCAAAGTATTCCAGTATGTGCAAAGCGTAATTTTCGGCATTCAGCCCGAAAAATAACATCATGCACATGATGAAGAAAAATAATACGTGTAGTGATGTTGAGAGACCTTTCATTCAAACAAAGATGATAAATCTTTTAGGAAGTAAACTTAGAAATGTAATATTTGATTCTTTAAATACGGCCATTTCCTTACCTGTATGGAAAAATATAAAAATGTAATGGATATTCCATCATTTTTTTGGGAAAGAGCACATATTTTATGTGCTCTGCAGGGCTTGTAATTTTTTGTAAAGCCCATTCATGGCCACCAAATCATCATGTTTTCCCTGTTCCACTAATCGCCCATCCTGAATTACTAAAATCTGGTCAGCATGCTGAATGGTACTCAGGCGGTGCGCAATGACAAAGGCAGTTCTGTTCTGCATCAGCTTGTTAAGTGCGTCCTGAACCAGCTTTTCGGATTCGGTATCCAGGGCAGAGGTGGCTTCATCCAAAATTAAAATGTCCGGGTTTTTCAAAATAGCTCTGGCGATACTGATGCGCTGGCGTTGTCCGCCAGAAAGTTTTGAACCTCTTTCACCAATGATGGTATCGTAACCCTCTTCCTGATTAGTGATGAAATCATGTGCATTAGCGATTTTGGCTGCCTCCGTAACGGCTTCTCGGCTGCTATTGGGCATGCCAAAGGCGATATTATTGTGAATCGTATCGTTAAAAAGCACAGACTCCTGAGATACAATTCCCATATCCGCTCTGAGGCTCTCAATGGTTGTTTCTTTGATGTCCTGATCATCAATGGTGATTTTTCCTTCCTGAATATCAAAGAATCGGGGAAGTAAGTCTGCCAGGGTAGATTTTCCGCCACCGGAAGGCCCGACTAAAGCCACCGTGCTTCCTTTCGGAATTTCAAAGGAAACATCCTTGATGGTTTGTTCTTCATTATCATCATAGGTGAATCCTACGTTTTGAAATTTGATGGATTTTTCAAAACCTTTTAACGGTTGAGCGTTAGGGGCATTTTGGATTTCTGGTTTTAAGTCGATCAATTCAAATACACGCTCTGCAGCAACTAAACCCTTATGAATATTAGAAAAGGAATTAGACATGGCCTTGGCCGGAGAAAGTACCTGAGAGAAAATGATCATGAAGGAAATGAAAATACTCCCTGAAAGCTCCGGGTTTTCTGTCAGGATCATAGAAGACCCAAAGAATAATAGGCCGATGATTACAAAAATTCCCAGGAATTCAGATAGCGGACTTGCTGCCTGGTTTTTTCGGGCATAGGAGTTGGTCAGTTTGCGGAATCGGTTGATTTCTTCTTCGAATCGACCAATGACAAAACCCTCCGCACTGAATGCTTTAATAATCCGAATACCACCTAATGACTCGTCCAGTCGGCTCATAATGCTTGCAAAAGACTGGGCGTGCTTTTTGGAGACCCCTTTTAATCTTTTGGCTAAGCCGGCAATCACTCCGCCGGAAAGTGGCAAAACCAAAAGGGCCACCAGCGTAAGCTTAGCAGACATATTGAACAGCAAGACAAAGTACATGATGATGATCAATGGCTCTTTCAATACTACTGTCCAGGTCTGAACCACAGAGTTTTCTACCTCCGAAACATCAGAAGTAATTCTGGCGATAATGTCACCTTTGGGGTGTTTGTTGAAAAAGCCTAAGTGAAGCTTATTAATTTTATCAAAAGTGATTTTGCGCAGGTTATAAATCACCCTGGAGCGTACCGATATCAAAATTAATTGAGAAAGGTAGCGGAATAAGTTTGATAAGAAATTCGAAACCAATAATACTCCACAAACATATTGTAATGCTCCCGCAGGACCGTAGTCGTTGATGTACTGCGTAAAATAGTAATTGAATAAGCCAATGAAATAGTCTTTGGAAAGCGCAAATTCCGGTAAGACCGTTACTGCATTTGCTTTGGCACCTTCCGCATCAAATAGTAAGTTTAATACCGGGATTAAAAGCGTAAAATTAACCAGGCTAAATATGGTGGTCAATAAAGTCAGGGTGATATATATGGGGACCTTAACGCCAACAGGTTTGGCGAATTTTAAAATTCTAAGGTATTTTTTCATTAAAAGATTGCCTAAAGGCATTTATTAAAACAGTGCACAAATTAGGGCAATTCTCCGCAGTTTTAAAAACAATCCAACTGCAATTAGGTGAATTAGGGCTCACAGTATTGGTTGAGATAGTTGTTGGCCTTTTCCGGACTGAAATCCAATGCCTGGCGAAAATCGTAGCAAGCCTCCTGTAAGTGATTGAGTTCTATATGTGCCATGCCTCTTTCGATATAGGTAAGACCGTATAGGTTTTTTACCCGGAATAGCCGATCCCGGTCATCTTTGGGATCCAATTTTTTCATTTCTTTTTCAAAACGATCCAGGGCCGTGGTAAACAGCTCAATGGCTTTGAAGTAATTTTCTTTATTATGAAAAGCCAACCCCAGATATCGCCAGGTTTGTCCGGTTTCATCTTTATACTTAATAGCAGCATTAAAATCCTTAACGGCCAGATCGTAATTTCCTTTTTTCATGAAAAGCATTCCCCTTTCAAAAAGCTGCTTTTCATCGTATTCTCCCCAGCTAATGGATCGGGTAAGGTCATTCAGGGCCAGATCATCCTGATTGGATTTCAGATAATAATTTCTCCGGATATTATATAGTTCATTGTCCCTTGGGGAAAGGGCAATGGCTTTGTTAATGTCGATAATGGCAGCCCCCAAATCCGGTTCGCCCAGTCTTAAATCAATGGTGGTGGCGTATAAATAGGCCCGGCGTTTATAGAAGTCAGAATTGTTGGGATTGATATTGATGGCTTTGTTCAGGGAGGCAATCGCCTCGGTCTTGGGCTTTCGTTGCAGAAAGTTGATGTAACCTTTTTCGGCAAAACCATCGGCATAATTGGGATTTAATCGAATCACCTGATTGATATCTTTTTCGGCAGAAACGAGATCTTTCCTTTTCCGGTGTAAAATGGCCCGCTGATATAAATAGCTAAAAGATTGAGGCGTATTAGGACCAATCTGATCAATGATATAGGTATAATCTTTTATTCCCGCGGAGTATTTCGCCTTGGCATCATGAATTTGCGCTCGCAAAAGGAAGGCATTTAAAAAGCTGCTGTCTCCTTCAATGGCCTGATTGATGTACTCCAAAGCAGCAGTGTAATCCTGGATGTCGTATTTGCCTTTCGCCAATGTGAAGTATTGGCGGGCATCAATTTGCGCAATAGAACAGGGGGCAAATATCCAAAGACAACATAGCGTGCTCAGCAGTTTTTTGATCATTGTATGGGAATAGTATGATTAAAAATAATGTTGTAAAAATACAATAAATAATAATAAAACCGAGTTTTTGCGTGATTCGACTTTGATTTTTACGTTAAGTCGGGTTTTTCATACTTAAGCCAGATTATTTATGCTTAAATCCTCGTTTAGCTGAATCCAAGAAAGCAGAGAAAGGCGGAGAAAGCAACCTGCCAAGTTGGGATTGCATAAGAATCAGTAAATCCAAAATTAACAAGCTGAAATAAAATTTGCTGCCGTACACAATTTTTTTCACTAAATATCTTGATAAATCAAAAGGAGAACGCATTTTCGTGTATCCAAACCCACTCAAACCCATCCTCCTTTGATATGAACTTTAAAGATCTAAAAAAAATTTGAATCCATATTTATTTCTGCTGAAAATAAAGGTGCTGCTCACTCTAAAAGAATTATAACCCTCTCATTGATAGTGTATACTATTATCCGGCATGGGGAATCATCACTGGAGAAAATCGGAAGAAATGTTACTTTACCGATAGATAAGGAGAGTCGCGTTAAAAAAGTTAAACGCTTTCTTGATTGTAAATATGTTGACCATAAAACATTTTTTCTTCCCTACATTATTCATCTAATCAATGCATTATCTCATATTCCTCTTGTATTTGTTATTGATGGGTCTGAAGTAGGCAATGGTTGTACCGTTTTAATGATCAGTCTTTACTATAAAAAAAGAGGAATCCCAATTTGCTGGGTGGTTAAAGAATGTAAAAAAGGTCATCTTCCGCTTAACTTACACTTAGATGTTATCAACTCTCTTTCAGAAATTATTAGAGGGATCGATCAAAAAATTATTTTTCTGGGAGATGGTGAATTTGACCATGCTGAAATTCAGCTACTTTGCGCTTCAAATGGTTGGCAATACGTTTTGAGAACTGCAAAATCAAACAAGTTCTACAATGCACAGGGAGAATCGTTTAAATTAAAAGACTTGACTCCGGATAAGAATTTAACAACATTCCTATTACCTGACGTAGAATTTACAGAAAACCGTTACGGACCAATTCAAGCTTTAATTTGGCATTCTCCGAAACATAAAAGTCCAATATATTTGGTTAGTAATATGGATTGCGCTTTGGATATTACGACTTATTATAAGCGAAGGTTTAGTATCGAAACCATATTTGGTGATATCAAATCTCGCGGATTTCATATTCACAAAACCAGAATTGCAAAGGCAGACCGATTGACCAATATGCTCATTTTCGTCTGTTTAGCCTTTTTGATTTGCATTCTATTTGAAACCTACCATACTGAATACCAATCATGTTTAGCTCTTTTTTTGAGAAAGAATCGGACTGATCAGTATTCATTGTTCCAAATAGGATTACGAGCCCTTAGGTGGTTTTCAGGAAAGGAAATGTATAATGAATTACTGAATGAGTTTTGCAAAGATCCTTTTAAGTATTTTTGTGTACGGTAGTGAAAAATAAAACTCCTTATGGTATCTAGCTGCATTTAGTGGGGAATAATTCCGCTTGAATTTTTGCTCCTGGACTTTAGCATTACCTGGATTCTAATTTTAAGTGCAAGTTTTTTTGGCATAAAAAAAAGGTGAACCCTGTGGGCTCACCTAAGATCATTTATTTGATTAGTTCCTCTGGTTTATCCGATGGGTGTTGCCCGGGAAATTCATTATCGAAGTCATTCCAATATTCCTGAATGGTAGTCTTCATTTCTTTATGAAGCGTCAGTATGCCGAAGAGGTTCGGCAAGGTCATCAGTGCAATGGCGATGCCCGAGAATGTCCAGATAATGGTGGTGTCGGTGAAAGAGGCAATGAAAAAAGAGACGACATACACCACCCGGAACCAGATGACTGATCTGCTGCCGAAAAGGAAGGTCATGGCCCGGTCTCCGTAGTAGGACCAGGAAATGGCCGTGGAAAAGGCGAAAAGTAGTAGCCCAATGGTGACGATATACTTTCCTTTCTCCCCCAAAAAGCTTTTCGTGAAAGCTATGGCCGTCAGAGGAGAGGAGTGCAGCAGTGATTTTCCCTTAAAAATGATACTTGCTTGACTGTCCCATTTGCCCTTGGTAAAGCGCAGGCTTCCATTATAGGGCATGGTGCCCTTTTCGGTTTTGGTGAATATTTGGATGTCCTCCGCCCAGGACCGGTTATGAAAGACCGTTACATTATTTTGTATTTGCCCGTCAACCACCTGCATCTCACCACTAAAGGTGGGCAGGCTTTTGCCCCCGCTGAAGTATTTGGCCACCGCGGTTTTATCGGCCTGATTGTTTTCATTGAAATGGTCCCTGAGTACGACCATATCAGAGTTTTGGAAAACGTTTTCATGCTTTTCTTTCCAAACACCCGAGGAAAGTAATACTAAGCCGGTTAAAGAACAAATGACGATGGTATCAATAAAGGGTTCCAAAATCGCTACCATTCCCTCTGATACCGGTTCGTGTGCTTTCGCAGAGGCGTGTGCAATAGGTGCTGATCCCTGACCGGCTTCATTGGAAAATAAGCCCCGACCGACTCCTTTGGTAAAAGCAAAGGAAATCGCAGCGCCTAAAAATCCTCCCGATGCGGCGGATCCGGTGAAAACATCCTGAAATACCGCTGATAGGGAAGGTAAAATATTTTCATAGTTATAAATGATGACCAATAAGGCTCCAACAAGGTAAATAAACGCCATAGCAGGCACTAATCTTGAGGTGACCGCCGCGATTCTCTTAATTCCTCCGATGATGACGCCTGCCAAAAGCACGGCCAATACCGCTCCGGTGATCCAGTGGGGAATGCTGAAAGTGGAGAACATGGCGTTGGAAATGGAGTTAATCTGCGGCAATGAACCCGTCCCGAAAGAAGAAATTACCGTGAAAATGGCAAATGCGGCTGCCAGTTTAGGCATTTTCAGGCGGTTTTTCATAAAATACATCGGTCCGCCGGCCATGGTGCCATCCGCTGTTTTTTCCCGGTATTTGTGGGAAAGGGTAACTTCCACAAATTTGGTGGTCATGCCGAAAAAGGCGGTGACGACCATCCAAAAGATGGCGGCAGGACCTCCCAGGTGTACCGCTAGTGCTACGCCGGCTATATTTCCGGTTCCAACGGTGCCACTTAAAGCAGTGGATAATGCCTGAAAATGAGAGGTATCTCCCTCATCGGTGTCCTTATCGTATTTGCCTGAAAGAATTTTCAGTGCATGTCCGAAATACTTGATTTGGGGAAAACCGAGATAGATGGTGAAGAACAAACCCGTTCCTAAAAGGGCGAAGACAAACCACATCGACCCGCCAATATAGCTGTCGATGGTGGCTAGAAAGTTGTTAAGTGATTGAATCATTTGGTATTAGTCAATGAAAATTGGGTTTATAGCACCCCTTGGTTAAGATTTTGGTGAGGGGGAAGATTAAAAGAAAAGACAATATTATGAAAAATTGCCTTAAACTTAATTTTTGATGCCATTTTTCTTGATTTGAGAAATTTTATTTCGTGAATTTTCAAAGGGATTAGAGATGATATTTTGGGATACTTTCTATCCCTTTTAGCACAGCGAAAAGAGTTTGGAATACGGGCGCATATAGCGCTGAGACCTTTAATTTTCCTTTTTTTTCGGCGAATAATAATTACATTTGTTCAGCTGTTAATCAGCTTAAAACCGTAGAACAAAACCCAAATTTTTTAATATGGAGTTAAAAAAAGTAGCGCTTAACGATTTGCATGAAGAATTAGGTGCAAAGATGGTTCCTTTTGCAGGCTATAATATGCCTGTTCGGTATACCTCAGATATTGAAGAGCATAAAACCGTAAGGGAAGGCGTCGGGGTCTTTGATGTATCCCATATGGGCGAATTCATGTTGAGAGGTCCAAAAGCTTTGGATTTGATTCAGCGCGTGACCTCCAATGATGCTTCAAAGCTATTTGATGGCAAGGCGCAGTATTCCTGCTTACCGAATAAGGATGGTGGAATTGTAGATGATTTGCTGGTTTACCGCATTTCGGAGCAAGAATACCTTTTGGTAGTGAATGCTTCCAATATTGAAAAAGACTGGAACTGGATTTCTTCTTTCAATACCGAAGGCGTAGAGATGGAGAATATTTCAGACAGCATGTCTTTGTTTGCCGTTCAGGGGCCGAAGGCAGAGGAGGTATGCCAAAAACTGACGGATGTAAAGCTTTCAGAAATGGGGTATTATACCTTCACTATGGGGCGCATTGGAGATGTGGATGATGTGCTGATTTCTGCTACGGGCTATACCGGTGCCGGTGGATTCGAGCTTTATGTCATGAATGAAGATGCGGAGGAAGTTTGGGAGGCTTTATTTGAAGCCGGAGCAGAATTTGACATTAAGCCCATTGGTTTGGGTGCGCGGGATACCCTGCGTCTGGAGAAAGGATTCTGTTTGTATGGAAATGACATCGACGATACCACCTCTCCTCTGGAAGCTGGTTTGGGTTGGATCACTAAATTCACCAAAGACTTTACCAATGCCGAGGCCCTGAAAGCTCAGAAAGAAGCGGGTGTTACCAAGCGATTGGTGGGCTTTATTATGGAAGAAAAAGGAATTCCACGTCATGATTATCCTATTTTCGATGCGGAGGACAATGAAATTGGTCGTGTGACTTCCGGATCTATTTCACCTATGCTGGAAAAGGGAATCGGGCTGGGATATGTGGAGAAAGCATTTTCAAAAGCGGGTTCTGAAATTTTCATTGGGGTGAGAAAAAGAAGACTAAAAGCGGTGGTGGAAAAGCTGCCTTTATACAAGGACTAAAATAAAAAAAGCAGTTTGAGGATTTTCAAACTGCTTTTTTTTGATTGAATATTATTAAAGAATAATCTGCGGAGCAAAAAACAAAACGATTAGCGGAAGGATAGCCACAAATAAGGCGATGCGGTAGGCCCATTGCAATCGGTTTTCAATGACTACTTCTCGTCTTCGGTAGAAATGGTAATCTTCCTCTCCCTCTTCCTGAAAATAGAAATGATAGGGAAGACGAATATAGTAGAACAAAGCGATAACGGTATTCAAAACGCCAAATACCAATAAAAGCAGGTAGATGGTGGTTGAAGTAGTCTCGTATTGTTCCCATAACGCCAGAAAGACCATCAGTTTGGCATTAAAGCCGGCAGTAGGAGGGAGTCCGGTCAGGGAAATCATAACGATCACCAATCCGATTCCCCAAAGGGCATGTTTCTTACCCATGCCATTAAAGTCTTCATAAGTGATGGCCTTCTTACCGGTTTCAAAGTATTGCACCAGCCCAAAAGCGGCCATATTCATGATGCCATAAATCGCGGCATAGAACAGACCGGCATCCCAGGCCGATTTTGCCGGAACGATGATGCAGGCGATCAGAAATCCGGCATGGGATACTGAAGAATACGCCAGCATTTTTTTGACCTCCTTTTGTCCCAGCGCCAGTAAATTTCCGGCCGTCATCGAAACCAGGGCAATAAAGCCTAAAGCCACAATAATGGCCTGTTTTGCTTCTGCAGAAAGTGGGGGCAAGAGCTGCATGATTCCCATAAAGCAGAAAAAGGCGGCAATTTTTGGTAAAGTGGCAAATAGTGCGGCGATAGGGGTCGGCGCATTTTGGTATACATCTTCCACCCAGGGATGAAGCGGTACCGCGGTGAGCTTGAATAAAAGTCCAATTACAGCCAGAAAAGCAGCAAAAGCCAAAATGCTAACCGGTGCCGTTGATAAATTCATCCAGAAGGAACCGTCTGTCAGGGATAAAGTGCCGGTCAGGCCATAAAGAATGGACATGCCGTAGACTGTTAATGCAGAAGCAATTGCGCCGAATAGCAGGTATTTTAAGGCGGCCTTATTTCCTTTTTCATTAAAGCTGAAGGCAGTTAGCCCGTAAGCGGAGAAAGAAAGAAGCTCTACCGCCAGATAAATCATTAATAAGTTATCTGACATCACCAGCGCTGAACCTCCCAATAGGATGGCGGCTTTTAACAACCAATATTCCATTCTTTCTTCATTTTTAAGCTGTACTTCTACGGCACTTAAATGAAGGGAAAATAAATACAGACCGCCCAATAAAAGCTGCCCGGCAATGCGGTAGTTGTCCAGGCTGATCATGCCCAGAAAACCATTATCCCACTGCCCGTTCCACTGGTTGATTTTTAAGAGGATATAACCGATACCGAAAATCCAGCTCAGGGATTTTCCGACCATAGCCGGCTTTTTCCATGGAATAATGCAGGCAATGGTCAGTAGCAAAATCAATGCTGCCACCATAGCCTCCGGCAAAACCATGGGAAGGGACTGGATGATATTTTTTAAAATTGAAATATCCATAGGAAAAGGCTTAGGCTCCCATTACCAATTTGATCCAGGCGCCCACGCTGCCGTTAATTAAATCAAGTAGTAAAGCTGGGAAAAGTCCATAAAGAATGGTTCCGATCACTAAAGGAATCATAACCACATATTCTTTGGAGGTCATATCGACCATGGCCGATTCCCATTCCGGCTGACGTACAAAGTATTTTCCAAAGAACATTCTTTGAAGTGTCCATAAATAATAGGCAGCCCCCAACAGTAAGCCTAGTAAGGAAACAATGGCCATCCATCTTGGCAATAAGCCATTGATGCCCGAAGAGGAGAATGCGCCCAGGAAGACGAATACCTCAGCAATAAAGCCGCTGAAAGCAGGCAGTCCCAAAGAAGCAAAGAAAGCAATAATCACAATGGTAGTGAACTTTGGTAGCTTTTTGGCCAGCCCACTGTAATTTTCAATTCTCCGGTCATGGGTACGGTCATAAATGAATCCGGCGATCAGGAATAGTAAGGCGGAAATTAATCCGTGGCTAAACATTTGATAGATCGCACCACTTACCCCTTCTGCTGTACCGGAGGCCAAGCCCAATAGTACAAAACCCATATGGGAAATGGATGAATAGGCAATTAGCTGTTTCAGGTCTTTTTGAGCCAAGGCGTTCATCGCACCATAAATGATGGATAGCATGCCGATAAATCCTACCACCCATGCCCAATGATGGCCCGCATCAGGGAATATGGCGTATGCCGTTCTAAGCAGTCCGTAACCTCCTATTTTCAATAAGATGCCGGCCAATACGACTGATACCGGCGTGGGCGCTTCCACGTGTGCATCCGGTAACCAGGTGTGGAAAGGCACCATGGGCAGTTTAATTCCAAAGCCTATAAATAATAATAGGAATGCCCAAAATCTGAAGTTCATACCTAATAATTGTCCTTCATAAAGGCTGCTGAAAATGGAATCGGGAATGAAATTTTGCGCATCCATCATATGCACCATATTGAAGGTGCGTACGATTTTGTCCGCTGGAATCAATTGGTTGGCTAAAGCATCCTGTACTTTCAGAATTATGGACGGATCTACTGCGCGAAAGTCCTGCGCCCAACCCATTGCAACGGCCGTCATTTGAGGGTCAATCACAGAGCTGTATAGTCCGATCATGACCAATAAAATTAATACCGAGCCCAGCAGGGTATATAAGAAAAATTTGATTGCAGCATATTCACGGCGTGGTCCGCCCCAGATTCCGATCAGGAAATACATCGGAAGCAGCATGAATTCAAAGAATACATAGAAAAGGAAGAAGTCCAGGGAAACAAAACAGCCCATAATTGTGCCGCTCAATAACAGCATCAGGGCGTAGTACCCTTTGGTTTGTGTAGTAATTCCCCAGCTTCCGTAAACGGCCAACAGCATGACCAGGGCAGAGAGGAGCACCAGGCTAATATTGAGTCCGTCAATACCGACGAAATATTGAATGGAAAGCTGCCCTAAGCTTCCTAATTGCATATGGATCCAGTCCAGTTGCTGAACGAACTGGTAACCTTCAATAGCGTTAACGCCTACCGGAGCACCTTCCCCACTGAGGTAATTTCCTAAAAGGATTAGGGCTAAAACAAACTGCGCGCCCACACCACCAATGGCGATTGGACGATACCAGTGATTTAAGCTGGAAGGTAGAAATAATAAAATTCCCGCCAGTAGAAGCGGGAGAAATATCATGATGCTGATAAGTTGTTCTATCATAGAGGTTGATCAATCCCGATTTTGATTGTTGAAACACAAATAACAAGGCGAAATTACGGGACTGCATTGAAAAATACTATTAATCCAAAAATTTCCTTGTGGCTTAAGTCGTTCATTGAACAAAAACAAAATTTCTTGTTGTTATTCAAATAAATTCCAAATTAACCACGGTTATTCCTGCTTAAACTCTTCTTGAGCTGGCAAGCTGGAAAATCGAAGGAATTTTTCCTATTACGAGTTTTTTCCAAGGAAGCAAATGAATGAGGAGTAAGCCTGTTTACGCCAATTTGGGCGATTAAAAAATCAGAAACACCGAATCACGAATAAAGGACAATTCCATTAGATCGATCTACTTACTTATTCAGGCGGTGAATAATTCAGCTAAAGAATAGCGTCGGGTTATTCCTGTTCCACCAGGGCGGATTCGCTTACCTTTGGTAGGCTGAAGCTAAAGGTGGTGCCTTCGCCTTCTACAGATTCAAACCAAATGGTGCCCTCATTTTTCTCTACAAATTCTTTACAAAGCAATAAGCCCAGGCCGGTTCCTTTTTCATTGGAGGTGCCCATGGTGGAGTGCTTTTCTCCCACTTTGAATAATTTGTCCTGTGCGTTTTTATGTATTCCAACCCCATTATCCTGTACTGAGATAATGACTTTATCCTGCTTTTCCTGTACCAGAATTTTAACTTTCCCGCCACTTTCAGTGAACTTGAGTGCATTGGAAGTCAGGTTTCGGATTACGGTGTCAATACATTTAACGTCCGCAAAAACCTGATATTGTCCAAATACCTCTTTTTCTAATTGAATGTTTTTATTCGCTGCTTGTTGGTACAGGAGTTCAATGTTTTTTTCAATTAAAGAATTTAGTTCAAAGGATTCTGCTTTTATTTCCAAAGCACCAGTCTGAGAGCGTGCCCAGATCAGCAGGTTTTCCAATAGGCCAAAGAGGTTTTTCAGAGAGCCATCCAGATCAGTGGCCAGCATCTTGATTTCCTCTGTGCTCATGTGTTCGGTATGGTTCATGAGCAGGTTGGAGAAGGAACGCAGGCTGTTTAAAGGTCCTTTTACATCATGCGAAATAATGGAAAAGAATTTATCTTTCGTATGATTCAGGGCTTCCAGCTCTTCGTTTTTTTGTTTAATCTGATGATTGGCCAGGGAGATTTTTCTTCTGTTTCGGATAATCAGGGTGATAATCAGCCCTAGTATCAGGATGATTGCCCCAAGGAAAACCATATAAATTTGCTGTTCCTTGTTTTCTGCTTCATGCTCGCGCTGGGCAGATTTTAACTCTTCTTCCTTTTCCTGGAACTTAATTTTGGATTCCAACTCGGCAATCCGGCTATTGGAAGATTCCGCGATAATTAATTCGTCTAACTGTCTTTGGTTATCCAGAGATTCCTTCGCTTTTTCATAATCCTGAAGGCTACTGTATATAATGGTCAGCTGTTGATAGCCTTTCTGCATGGTGTGTTTCATGCTTTTTTTCCAGGCAATTTTCAAAGACTCCCGCACCAGTTTAATGGCTTGATTGTTTTTATTGAGGTCTTTCTTCCCTTGATCAGATTTGGCCAATGCCATGCCGGAAAGTAAAAGGTTTTGCGCCAAAGCCAGGCTGTCACCAGTATGCCTTTCTAATTTTCTGGCCTTGGTCAGATAACTCAGGGCCATTTCAAATTCGTTTTTCAGGATGAAAACTTCTCCTAGGGCCTGGTGACTTTCATAGATGCCTTTTGGATAGGATAATTCCTGAAAATTGCGAAGGCTTTCTTTTAGTAAAAACTCGGCTTTGTTCAGATTATTCATCTGTCGGTAAGCTTTGCCGGCAACTAACTGATATTCTGCCTCCAGATTTTGGTTTTTTAGTTTGAAGGTTAGAGCTTTTGCGGAATCAAGATTCAGCTCTATTTTATCTTTGTCTTTGGTTTTTTCAGCGAGTTGCGCCTGATCCAAATATAGCAGTAGAATCTCTTTTTGTAAACTCCATTTGCGGGCCATTTGCATGGCTTCCGAATAGCATTCCTCGGCTTTTTTGTAGTCCCCTAATTCACTGTTGATGATAGCCTGTACTTTTTTAGTCTTAATAAGCCCGATCTGATCATTAGCGGCTTTATTGAATTTTAAGGCTTCCAGGCAAAAGTGCATTGGATTCAGGAAGTCTACTTCTCCCTGGTAATCATCTCCCAGGAACTGAATTTCCTTATCATCGTTTTTCAAAAAAAGAAATCCCCCAAAGTCCCGGTAAAACAGGGCCTCTCCCATATAGGGCAGTGCACGGCCAATAAGTAAGTTGTTCTCTAAGGCAGTAGCTTTCACCCAGGCATTTTCAGCAAGCTTGTAAGCTTCATGTGGATTGCCGTTCATTTTCTTCTCAGCTTCTTCCAAAAGTAGCAGTACTTCCTCTTCGGCAGAAAGGGGCGTGTCATTATTGGCCTGACTTTGGGAAAGGCTGAAAAGTAGAAAAATAGTAAAAAGAGTTCTGAAGTATCCTGACATCAGTGGTAATAAAAGTGTATTTGCTAGGGTGAAAATTGATAGCCAATTTAGGCCTTTTTGAGTAATTTTGGGGAGGAAAACCTATTTTTTTAAGATTAATCCAATAAATCTTGTGGCAGATTATAGTTTTTATTCCTGCTTTTCAGGGGCTCATGGTTTTGAAGCTAAGAAAAAAAAATACTATCTTTGAGATCAGGAGCGTACAACATGGTACGTTATTTATCCGGTAGATATTAATCTAATACCCGAAATCATCCGTTTAAAGTACCAATGTTTTTAGCAACGATCCTCCCAAGGGGTCGTTATTCTTTTTTTAATCATTTAGGTAAATTATATCATGAGTAATATATCATACTATACCGAGGAAGGCTTACAGAAATTAAGAGACGAGTTGAGAGACCTTAAATTACGTGGTCGTGCAGATATTGCACAACAAATCGCAGAGGCGCGTGATAAGGGTGATTTGAGTGAGAATGCGGAGTATGATGCAGCAAAAGATGCTCAGGGCCATTTGGAGGCCAAAATTGCTCAATTGGAAAACGTGGTGGCGAATGCCCGCGTGATTCGTCAGTCCGACATTGATATTTCCAAAGTTTCTATTCTGTCTACGGTGAAAATCAAGAATATGAAAAACGGAATGGAAGTAAAATATACCTTGGTTTCTGAGGAAGAAGCAAACCTGAAGCAAGGGAAGATTTCTGTGAAGTCGCCGATCGGAAAAGGTTTGATGGGCAAGAAGGTTGGAGAGATTGCAGAAGTTACCGCTCCGGCAGGTAAAATTGAATTTGAAGTTTTGGATATTAGCATGTAATTTCCCTGAGGAAATCAATCCATCAAAATCATGGCGAGTATATTCACCAAAATCATCAATCGAGAGATCCCCGGTCAAATAGTAGCGGAGGATGATCACCATATTGCCTTCCTGGACATTAACCCATTAGTGGAAGGTCATACTTTAATTGTCCCTAAAAAAGAGGTCGACTATATCTTTGATTTATCGGATGAAGAGTATGTCGCATTGCAACTTTTTGCGAAAAAAGTTGCTGCTGGAATAAAAGCAGCAATCCCTTGTTTGAGAATTGGGGTGGCGGTCATTGGATTAGAGGTTCCACATACGCACATTCACCTGGTGCCGCTGAATGATATGGATGACATTAATTTTAGTCGTCCGAAATTGAACCCCTCGGCGGAAGAGTTGAGTCAGACCAAAGAAAAGATTGCAGAGCAGCTTTAAGCCCGCCTTCTTTTTAGGTTTAAAAATATTGGAAGAGTCATCCTTTTTAGGGTGACTTTTTTTATTGCCCTGAAGCGATTAAAACAGATAAATGTGGAGTAAAAACCATCCTGTTTCCCTCAGTGGATTTTTTAGGTTGTTGCACTTAAAGGTTTTGTTGTGTTAAAAATTAAAGAAAATAGCTTAATTATAGGGATTGTTGCGCCAGGTATTTGGATCTGATTAAAAACAACTTCAACTTCGCAACATCCTAAGAAAAAGGTTTGAAAAATACGATAAAACATATCGCCCCATTAGTGCCAACTCAAGGCCAAAACCGACGACGCTGCCAAGCGTTGAACGGGCGACGTATTATGCGCCGACGATAAAATCGGTGCGCCTCCGCCTTTAACCAGTCCTTTGCTGGTTCATATTAACAGGATTAAATTTTACCCTTTATTATATTTATTGATGAAAACTGTACAGTTGAACGTACTTAACAGTACGATCATCAGAGGTACGATCTTACTTCTGATGCTTTGTGGAAATGTGAGATGTTGGGCACCGGTTTATGCGCAATCAGCACAAATGATCAGTGGTCATGTTGTTGATGAAAATGGACAAGAAATGCCTGGAGTTACCGTGATGATTAGCGGCACCTCTCAGGGTACCATTACCAACCTCGAAGGTGGTTTTGAATTAACTACTGCGCTCCCTACTAATCTACACTTTTCTTATGTGGGCTATGCTGATCAGGACCTGACAGTGAGTTCCGCAGACCAATCTTTACAAATTCAGTTAGATCCTACTGATGTAAAGTTAAATGATGTCGTCATTCTGGGGTCCAGAAACGCCAACAGAGCACTTACCGAAACGCCCGTTCCGGTAGACATCATCGCCCTCGACGAAGTAACCAACTCGACAGGGCAAATGGATTTATCACAATTATTACAATTTGCTGTTCCTTCCTTCAACTCCAACCGTCAGGCGGGTTCCGATGGAAGTGACCACATTGATGCCGCCACTTTGAGAGGCATGGGCCCGGATCAGGTGTTGATTTTGGTGAATGGCAAAAGAAGACATACTTCCTCCTATGTCAACCTATTGGGAACCAGAGGTAGAGGTGCGGTTGCGACTGACCTGAATACCATTCCGGTATCCTCTATTGAAAGAATTGAAGTGCTTCGTGATGGCGCTGCTGCACAGTATGGCTCAGATGCTATTGCCGGAGTCATTAACATTGTATTGAAAAAACAAACCGGAGCAGGTAGCTTGAATGCTGGAGCGGGAATCACCCAGGAAGGTGATGGCGAGAACCTGATGGTCTCCGGAAATTATGGCTGGAAAGCCGGAAAAGACGGTTTTGTAAACGCCTCGGTAGAAATTAACAAAAGAGGCATGACCGACAGAGCACCTGAAGGGGAGATGCGGGTGATCGGTGATGCGGATGTTTTGAACATCGGAACCATGTTGAATGCCGAATTTGGGGTAAGTGAGAAAACAAGCATTTACGCTTTCGGTGGATTTAATTATAGAGATGCACTTTCCGGTGCCTGGGGAAGAGAGGCGAATGATCCTGAAAGAAATATTCTGGAAATTTACCCGAATGGTTTTGTGCCTTATCTGGCTTCAGAAGTAATTGATAACTCGCTTGCCTTTGGTGTAAATTCTGAATGGAAAGGCTGGAAGATCGACCTGGGAAATGCTTTCGGTTACAACCAATCTTCTTTTGACATCACCAAGACATTGAATGCCTCTTTGGGCCCTGATTCTCCTACTTCTTTTTATGCAGGTAAATTCCAGTATGCTTCCAATACTACTAACCTGGATCTTACTAAATTCTATCCTTCGGTAATGGAAGGTTTGAACATTGCCTTTGGTTCTGCTTTCAGAGTGGAGAATTATCAGATTCACCAGGGCGAAGAGGCCAGCTGGAAAAATTACGGTTATGTGGACAGCGAAGGCAATGTGAAGGCTGGTGGTGCGCAAGGATACCCTGGTTTCAGACCAGAAAATGAGGTGAATGAAAGCAGAAATAACATCGGTGGATATGTGGATGTTGAACTGGACCTAACGGAGAAATTCATGATCGGTACGGCAGTTAGAGCCGAGCATTATTCTGATTTTGGCTCCACGGTGACCGGTAAAATTGTATCCAGATACAGCCCGGTAGAAATGTTGTCGATCAGAGGAGCGGTAAGTACCGGTTTCAGAGCGCCATCTTTACAGCAGGCTTACTATAACTCCACTTATACGGACTTCGTCGGTGGTGTAGCACAGGATGTGGTATTGGCGAGAAATGATTCTGAAGTGGCCAAAGCTTTGGGTATTCCGGAATTGAAAGAAGAGCAATCTCAGAACTACTCTTTGGGGATGACCTTGACGCCGGTGGATGGTTTGACCATTACTTTGGATGGTTATCAGATCAATGTTTATGACAGAGTAGTAGTAACTGGCTATTTTGATTCAGAAGATCCGGATGTAGGGCACATTTTGCAGGAGCAAGGCGTGGATCAGGTCGCTTTCTTTACCAATGCGGTAGATACGAAGACTTATGGTTTTGACTTTGTAACGACTTACACCACCAATATCGGTCAGGATAAATTGACCGCGAGTTTGGCAGTGAACCATAACGTAACGGAGGTTACGGCGGTGCATACTTCCGATCAGTTGGCGGGCAAAGAAGATATTTACTTTGGTGAGCGGGAAAGATTATTCTACGAAGGTTCTGCGCCAAAGTGGAAAGGTAATGTGATGTTGAATTATCAGCATAATAAGTGGTCGGCGATGATCAGAGCCAACTATTTTGGTCAGGTAACCTTAGGAACCTGGACGGGTGATGGAATGGTTGCGGTTTATGATCCTAAAACCACCACGGATGTATCTTTTAGCTATCATCCGACAGATAAGTGGAACTTTACGCTGGGCGGATCAAACATTTTCAATGTGTATCCGGACAAGCAGGATCCTTATGAGACTGATAACGGTGGTTATTGGGATCCGGTGCAGATGGGCTTCAATGGGGCTTATTGGTACTCTAAAGTTTCTTTTAATTTCTAGTATTCCAATTAAATCTGGATATTCGTTCAAGCCTCGGCCTTTTGGGTCGGGGCTTTTTTAGTCTAATACGAAAGGGTGATGTGGGGGAGACAGGTCACAAACTAAGTGAAGGAATGGGAAATGGATTGGAGTGTGAATTTTAGCCACAGATTTCACAAATTTTCACTGATTAATGCATTGAGATAGTTTTCAATTAACCGGTTTAGGTTAACGAGGAAGTACGCTGCGAAGTGGGGGAGTTACTAATTAGGAGAATGAAGGAGACTTGGATAAGGGAAGTGAATTTTAGCCACAGATTTCACAAATTTTCACTGATTAATGCATTGAGATAGTTTTCAATTAACCGGTTTAGGTTAACGAGGAAGTACGCTGCGATTTGGGGGAGTTACTAATTAGGAGAATGAAGGAGACTTGGATAAGGGAAGTGAATTTTAGCCACAGATTTCACAAATTTTCACTGATTAATGCATTGAGATAGTTTTCAATGAACCGGTTTAGGTTAACGAGGAAGTACGCTGCGAAGTGGGGGAGTTACTAATTAGGAGAATGAAGGAGACTTGGATAAGGGAAGTGAATTTTAGCCACAGATTTCACAAATTTTCACTGATTAATGCATTGAGATGGTTTTCAATTAACCGGTTTAGGTTAACGAGGAAGTACGCTGCGATTTGGGGGAGTTACTAATTAGGAGAATGAAGGAGACTTGGATAAGGGAAGTGAATTTTAGCCGCAGATTTTACAAATTTTCACTAATGATTGTTTCGTTGGTTTAGGGCACAGCTCTGAATCGGGATTATTGGTGCAGCGCATTTTAATACCTCAAAAGCAGCATTGATAAGTTTTGGTCGCTACTGTTTTGGCTCGTCAATTTTATTCAAAGCCAGGAATTTTTTGTCCACAATCTATTTCCAAAATAAGAATGGAATCGGGGGGATTTAGGGTAGTCGATTGTAAAAGTGAACCGCTTCCTTCATTTTTCTTTTTCGAATGGCTTTAATGATAAAAGAGGACAGTCCTACTCCGGCGCCTGCAAAAAGGAGGGGGGAAGGTTGATTGATATTTTGGAGGCCCTCCGCATTGGTTTGGGTAGCGGTATGCATAATGCCCACGGCCACCAAGGCAATGCCGCTATAGAGTAGGCCGTTTTCCGTCCGTTTCAATCGGTTGATTTTTTTAAAATACTCCTGCATGTCCCTTTCATCTGCCAGCGCTTTTTGCAAATTCTCCCAGCTGGCCTTTTGCAGAGGCGCATCCCCTTTTTGAAAATACAGCTGTGTTAAGTTTTGAGGTGCCAAATGTCCGTTTAATGCATTGTGCCCATACAAAAGCTCTTTTTTGCTGTAGAGTTGAATAGCCTGTTTGCCTGCTTTATTAGTCGTCAGGACCTCTTTTTTGGTTTCGTGCTTGGCAAAAAATGGATATTTGGTCCGATAGTGCTGGTCGAAATGAAAATAGCTTTGACCAACGGCATTCAAGCTGATGAAGAAAGTGAACAGGCAAGAGAAAAATAGAAAGGATCTCATCCGAAAAAATGCTTAGGTAGGTATTAATTGTCTTTTGTGGTGAAAATCTAAAATAAAAATTTGTAAAATAAACAAAACGCAGCGCCTTTCTTTTGTTGTTGGTCGATTTTCTAGAATTCGTACAATTTTAGCGCCTGGTAGAGCGGAGTTTTGCATTGGTTGATTCCTTTCGGGCGTTGGTTGAAATTTTTTTATCTCCTTTTAATTATTGTCGTGATTAGTATTGTAATCGAACAACAAAATTCAACACCATGAAAAATAGAGGTCTGAAATTAATATTACTAATAGGGTGCTTCCTGTTAGTTTCGGTATCGGTTTTTGCGATTAAAGGAAACCGAAAAGGCAAAGGAGGCGGTGAGATGCGGGCTTATTTTAAGGAGACTATTCTTCCGGAAATTCAAGCGCAACGGAAAGCCTTTGATGATAAATTAAGTAATAAGGAAAAGAAAAAAATCACGGAGTTACGCGCAAGGCTTGAAGTTTTGAAAGCGAATGGAAAGCAAAAGAAAGGGCAGGGCAGAGCACTTGAAGAGGAGTCCTTTGAATTGCCCTCTGCAGAAGAAAGAGCTCAAATGCGCGCTGTGGAAAAAGAAAAAAGAGCGATAATGACCGAAGCCTGGGCAATAGCTGATAAGCACGAAGCGGAATTGGAGGAGGTCATCGTAGCGATGGAACCCTTGCTTCAAAAATGGCATGGAGAGATGAAGCTCATGAAGGAGGAGAAGCTGGAGAAAATGAAAGAGCGTCGTGCAGAAAAGGGGAGTCCGGAAGGTCGAGAAAGAAAAGGGCGACATGGGGAAATGCGTCACCGCGGTCCACGGGGCAAACATCAATTTGGGAATATGGGAATGCTTTCAAATGGGGCGATGTTTGTCCTGATGGATCCGGATAAGGACCCAATGGAAGATGATGCGCCGGGTAACAGAGGTCCCCGGGCCTTCCCCAATCCGGTAAGTGATGTGATGAATGTGGATCTTTCAAATTATGAGGGACAGGCGGTAACGCTCACGGTGGTACTGAAAGGTGGCGAGGAAGTAAAGAGTGTTCAGGTACAAGCGGAACATGAAGCCACCTATCAATTGGCTACCGGTGATTTAAGCGCTGGCATGTATCTGTTGAGAATCAAAGCGGAGGGCGAAAAAGCCCAAACCATTCGTTTTATTAAAAAATAATTCATTGAAAATAACAGTCGTAAAGTAGGTGTAGAGGGGAGTCCGAATAGGGCTCCCTTTTTTTGACCGAATGATGCCTGGCAGGTTAAGGCCGAATTAATGATGCTTCCATCCTCGCTTAACGGCAAGGCTGGAAATAGGAAGGGATTTGTCCTGTTTCAAGTTTTTACAGAGAAGCAGATGAATGAGGAGAATGCAAGTCTGCCCCAATTTGGGCTATTAACGAATCAAATAAACCTTTTGATCTGGAAATGAGTCGATTGAAGAGGGTTGTTGGATTTAGTGGTGAATAATTCGAGTTGAAAATCAGGCACACTCTGCTCAATGACTTGAAAGTAAACCTCTGGAGAGTTTTATAGAATCTGGTACTGCAAAATTCGGCCTTGATTTCTTTGGAACCTGGTGGAAAGGGTTCAAATGGAAATTCAGACTTATTTTTGTCTCTCCGGATTGGCTTTCAGGAAAGCTCCCCAGGAAGTGCTTTTGGTCGTTTGTTCGCCGCCCAGAAAATGATGGGTGATGGCCACGCCCAAGGCATCAGTAGCATCCAGATACTCCGGAATTTCCTTTAGGTTCAGCAAGGTTTTCAGCATGGCAGCTAATTGTTCCTTACTGGCATTTCCGTTTCCGGTGACAGATTGTTTTACTTTTTTGGGGGCATATTCGGTAACCGGCAACCCATGATTGAGTGCTGCCACCATGGCAACCCCCTGAGCTCTGCCCAGTTTCAGCATGGACTGCACATTTTGGCCATAAAAAGGAGCCTCTAATGCCACTTCATCCGGAAGATATTCTTCAATAATGCCCCAGACCCTTTCATAAATTTTCTGTAATTTTAGCGCATGGGAGCTGTACTTTTTTAAGTGAATGACCCCGTATTGAAGGCAGGACATCTTATTTCCCTTCACCATGATTACCCCATACCCCATTACTTGCGTGCCGGGGTCCAAACCTAAAATTATCTTTTCTGTGCTAGATGCCATCCCAATTTCAATTGCCAAAAAATATCTGCGCCAGGCCTTCCCTGTATTAAAGGTGGTCCTTTGGTGTGCGCTGATGATTGTTTTATGGGGCAAAATAAGGGATAATTTTTCAGCTCAGGAAATTTATTTACACATTGTCCGAATTCCGGATTTAGGCTTTTGGGGGATGTTGTTGCTTTTGATGATGTTGCTCAACTGGGGGCTGGAGGCGGCCAAATGGAAACTGATCGCCTCTTCGGTGAAAAATATCTCTTTATGGAAGGCCTTTAAAGGGGTTTGGTCTGCATTAGCTTTTTCCCTGGTAGGGCCTATGGGACTAGGTCATCATATGGGCAGAATTTTGTCTTTAAATTCCTCAGGAAGGTTTCGGCTTATCCTGCCTATTTTTGTGGGGCAGGCGGCGCAAATGTTCTGGACGACTTGCTTTGGGCTTTGGGGATTTGGGTTTTACTGGCAGCACGGTCTGGTGACTTTCTTTAGGCATAGTGGGCGTTTAGTCCCGGTGTTGATTGTCCTGATCCTGTTGGTCGTTTTCCTGTTTCGTAAATACGCACCGCGGGATAAGTGGGGGCGGCAGACTCGCTTTCTGTTCAACAGCTTTTCTCATCATGATTTTCTTCGCATTTGGCTGCTGGCGCTGGGTCGCTATCTTGTCTTTTGCCTGCAGTTTTTGCTGATATTTAAATTGTTAGGGATCGAATTGCCTATATTAGAAATTCTCAGGGGCATTGCTTTTATGTTTCTGGCGAAATCTGTTATCCCTGCGGTACATTTATTAGGAGATTTGGGCATCCGGGAGTTTGCACTTTGGTCCTATTTCTCTTTATTACCTGTGGATATCAGTTTGATAATCGCCGGAGGCCTGATGCTTTGGGTGGTAAACGTTTTAATTCCCGCTTTTTGGGGCTCGTTTTTTATTTTCAAATGGTCACAATAATTTACTTAATCATAATGGTACTTTACAGTATCGTCGTCATGATGAATGGCTACGGCTGGCTGAGGAATGTCAAATACCGACAGCCCTACTGTGTGAAGGTGTCCGTGATTGTGGCGGCCAGGAATGAGCAAAATGGCATCGGGGATTTATTAAAGGATTTGAGTCGGCAACGGTATCCGGATTTGGAAGTGATCGTAGTAGATGATCATTCAGAGGATGCGACTGCCATTGTAGTGAAACGATGGGCAGAGCGGGACCATCGGATTAAATACTTCACCCTGGAGGAGGGGAGTGGGAAAAAGAGTGCGGTGAGTTATGGTATTGAACGGGCCGGCGGTGAGATTATGTTATTCACAGATGCGGATTGTAGATTGGGCGCTTTCTGGATAGATCGTATGGTGCGTCCTTTTCAAAACGATCAGGTACATATGGTGCTGGGGCCGGTTATGCTGACGGCTCATCAGGGATTTTTCTCTCGTTTGCAAAAAATGGAATTCAGCAGTCTGATGGGTTTTACCGGCGGAATGAGTGGTTGGGGGAACCCAATTTTCTGCAATGGCGCAAATTTAGCTTATCGTAAATCCACCTTTGAGGCGCTGGGCGGATTTAAAGGGATCGACGGAATCCCCACTGGAGACGATGAACTATTTATGCGGAAAGTATTGAAGGATTTTCCGGATGGTGTAATTTTCCAAACCTCCCAAAAATCGGTGGTGGTTACAGATCCTCCGCTTAGCTGGAAGCAGTTTGAGGCGCAAAGGGTGCGATGGGCCAGTAAATGGAATTATCAGAAAACAGTGGTGGAATCCTTACCGGCGGTGTTGATCTTTGTCATTCATGCTGCTACGCTTTTGATGTTGGTGACCGGTTTTTGGGATCATCTTTATTGGTATGTGGGGCTCTGTGGTCTGGGCTTACGATTGCTTTCCGAATATATTTTGCTTCGGGGAGTGTATTTTTTTACCAGACAGTCCTGGGATTTTGTCGCCTTCGCAGTGATGTTTCTGCTTTATCCTTTTTATGCCATTTATTTTGCTTTTAAAACCCTTTTTGGGGATTATCAGTGGAAGGGGCGACAAAATAAGGAAGAAGAAGAAACCGCTCCCGTACATTCCGGGAAGAGGGTAGATTGAGGAGATTTTTATTCCTTGATCCTGGGAGCTCTCAGTCCGAATATTCAGACGCTCTTTTGAAGTCAGGGTGTCTAATTTCTTCTGTTAAATCCAACACCTTATTTTTCAACGCGCTTTTAGATTACATCATTATTCAAATACGGCTTTAAGTAGGATTATTCATGTTTCATTACTTGTTTAGCTGTAAGGCGGAAAAAATAATGGATTAGTTCTAATTTCAAGCTTTTCCAAGGTAGCAGCTGAACGAGGAGAAAGCGAGCTTTCCTAAATCCGGGCTAATAACAAATCGGCCATTACAACCTTATCGAATAGGATGAAAGCGATTTAAGCCGAAGTACTAAACTGAGTGGTAAATGATTCGGCTAAGCATGCAAAATTTAGATCAAATGAAACAAAAAAAGAAGCCCAAAGACCTCTTTTCTGTAATTATTTTAAATCATATTTTTCATCCAGAAAGCGGTTCCATTTGTTCAGCACCTCCTGCGCAATCCGATATTGCTCGCTCTTGAGTAGAAAGCTTTCATTGAAATTACAATAAGCCATAAATTCCTCCGCTAAACCGGCATTTTCAGGTCCAATCAGGGTAATGACCCAGTCCTTATTGTATTTCTCCGCAATAATTTCCTGGTTGATTTTTTCTTGTTCTTCTTTACTTACTTTCGGTTTTTTATTCTTTTTCGAAAACAATTTGCTTGGGGAGAAGCTCACAAAATCAAATTTATCCGGTTCATCAAAGCCCGGGATGGGAGGTAGCTCTTCCAATTGGTCTTTTTGTTTGCGGCGTTCCTCATATTCCACATAATAGCTCGGGTCCGGCTTCCAGCCCTCGGTGACTACCAGGTCCGAGAATTCATCTTTAAAGTCTTCCACATTTTCCGGTAATACCGTTACGTCGACGTTTTCCAGCGTATAGCTGGTTTTGGAAAGGGTAATATTTACATACAGTTCTCCTTCTCCTTCCGGAATTTCCACCGGGATCCGTTGTTTTTCATAGCCGACATAGGAGCACCAAAGGGTATCCTGAGGCGCCGTGTGCACAATGAAACGGCCTTGTGCATCAGTAGTGGCGCCAAAACGTCCAATTACAGTGATAACATGGACATAAGGCAGGGGGTGGTCATTTTCATCCACGATTTTACCCTTAATTTTTAAGTAAAGGTCGTCAAGGTTTTGCGCCTGACTTTGGGGGAAAGACCAAAGTGTGAGAAATGCGATCAAAAGAAAACTCAAACGTAATTTAATCATGCGCATAAGATAGCGATATTTTAAATTAATTGATATTTACGGGAGGGTCGGACTCAAAAAATCTTCTAAATTTGGCCCCAAATGATATGAAATGACAGCATTGGAATCAGAAATACTGGAAGAACTATTTTTTGTAATTTCCTACCCGGATTTATTGGAGGAGCTTCAAATGGAAAAGGAAGAGTTAGACGTCTCTTTGAAGATTTTAGTCCGTAAAGGGTGGGTGAAAGCCATGGAATCTCTGGATGCAGAGGCGATATCCATGGATTTATTTGAATCTCGCCTTGAAAAATTGTATTATCTGGCGACAAAAGAAGGTTTGTTGAAGTTGCACGGCCATTAAGCGAATAAAAAATGCTCACCAGTACCCCCACGTCAAAAGAAACAATAAAACCATTAAGTCCCTGGGCGGGATTTTGGGAGATTCCGGCCTGTAGATGGGGAGCTATGGGTTTGCTTTTGGCGCTAATGGTGGTGGTGGGTGGTTACGTGATATTGCCGGATCCTTCTCCGAATGCAAATGATGGCAATATTCAATTAAGAAAACAGGCCCCGAACTTTGTGGCGGATATACTGGTAGTGCGGAAAAATGCAGAAATCGATTTCCCTTCCTATATCGAAAGATGGTGGAAAGGGACACCCTCTAAATATTTACTGGAGCCATATGATTCTTTGGTGATTGATGGAGATTTCGTGAAAATTCTGCCTTTCGGATCTCAAAAGGATCGGTGGAAACGCTATCATATTTGTGATGTAACCACGCCCTTGTATGTCGGCCCACTGGAAGAAATGCAATTTCCCTCTGCTCGACCTTATATCAAAGAGCATGGTGGTTATCGTATTCTGATGGCCAATGGTAAGGACCGTTTCCGCTCTATGGCAGAATTGCACCTGGATCTGGAAGACCATCTCAGTAGTCGAAGGTACTGGCTGGGGACGGATCGCGCCGGACGGGATTTACTGAGTCGCTTGCTATTAGGAACCAGAATTTCACTCAGTATTGGTTTGTTAGCCGCCCTTTTGAGCGTAGCCATTGGGGTATTGGTGGGAAGCCTGGCGGGTTATTATGGCGGTTGGCAGGATCAGGTACTCAGCTGGTTCATGACGGTGGTTTGGTCTATTCCGGCCATCATGTTGATCATCGCAATTAGTCTGGCTTTTCAGCAAAAAGGGGTAATGGTATCTTTTATCGCAGTGGGGATGACCATGTGGGTGGAAGTGGCCCGCTTAGTACGCGGACAGGTGATGGCCCTGAAGAATGCGCTTTATGTAGAAGCCGCCCGAACGATTGGACTGAGTGACTTTAAAATTGTTTTTGTGCATATTTTACCTAATATTGTCGGGGAATTGATCGTCATGGGAACGGCGAATTTTGCTGCAGCGATATTATTGGAGGCCGGCCTGAGTTTTTTGGGTTTGGGTGTGCAGCCTCCGGCGCCTTCATGGGGCGGAATGTTAATGGAGGGATTTAATGCTTTGGGCACCAGAAATTCTTTCCATTTGGTGTTTTTTCCTTCGCTGGCAATTATGGGAATGGTAGGCTCGATCAATCTTTTAGGAAATGGTTTAAGAACCTTATCAGACCCTAAGCGGAAAGTAAAGGGCTAGAACAATGATGGAATCGGTAAACTTCGAAAAAAAATATCAACTCAAGGAACTGGAATTAAATGCACTTCTGGAGGTATCTATGGGGATCAACAATAATATGAAAGAGGAGCATTTGTATCGGGTTTTCCAATTTACCCTTCAGGGAACTTTCGGTGTAGAGCGTATGGCGCTCTATGTATGTAATGAGTCGGGCTGGGGTTGTAAGGCCCAGTTCAATACCGACAGTAACTTTGAGGAGAATCCACTGGATGAATGCCTGCTGGAAGTGAAGGACATTAAGAAGGTGGATGAAATCACTCCCTGTAATTCCATTTTTTCTGAATTTGATGTCATCATTCCGGTGTCTCATAAGCAGGAGCGGTTGGCAGTATTGCTGGTGGGGTCCAATGGACAGAAAGAAGAGATGAACCTGAAGTTTATCCAGACCCTGGCCAATCTTATTTTTGTGGCGCTGGAAAACAAGAAATTCGCCCGTAGACAACTGAAACAGGAGCGAATGAACCGGGAAATAGAAATCGCCAATCAGGTGCAGAAAAGTTTGCTGCCTCCTTCCTTGCCCAATTCAGAGAAACTGCAGATGGCAGCAGAATATGTGCCGCACCATGGAATTGGTGGGGATTATTATGATTGCATCACTCTGGAGGATGGTCGTTACCTGATTTGTATGGCGGATGTTTCCGGTAAAGGTATTCCGGCAGCTTTGCTAATGTCGAACTTTCAGGCTTCTTTGAGGACCATCGTCCTGCATACCACCGACCTGAAAGAAGTGGTGGCCTCGGTGAATCAGCAGATCCAACGCCGTGGAGCGCAGGAGCACTTCATCACGGTTTTTCTGGCCATATATGATATGGAGCGCAACACTCTGGAATACGTAAACGCCGGGCATAATCAACCCCTGGTTATTCATGAGAATGGGCAGGTGCAGCATCTAGATAAAGGAAGTACGATCATGGGCTTTTTTGATCCGCTCCCTTTCATTGAAAGTGGTTTACTTACTAATTTGGAGGCTTTTACCTTATTCTGCTATACGGATGGTTTGACCGAAACCTTTAACGATCAGGAGGAAGAATACGGGGAAGAGCGTCTGGAAGCTTTTTTGGTGAATCAGCAAACCTTAACGCCGGAGGAGATTATCCAGGAAATGATGAAGGAGTTGAATAACTACCGGAAAGAAGTCCCTTATGCCGATGATATTTCTATTTTTACCCTTAAAAAATGGGCCTGATCAAACCTCACCGCGTACCGGATTTCCTTCAGCGGTATTTTTCAAGCTTTGTATTTAAAAAAGATGTTAGGGAGCCGACCATCTATCTGACTTTTGATGATGGCCCCATTCCGGAAGTGACTCCCTGGGTGTTGTCCTGTTTGAAAGATTTTGAGGCGCATGCCACTTTTTTCATGGTGGGCGATAATGTTCGAAAGCATCCTGAGGTGTTTAAGCAGGTGCTGGAAGAAGGGCATTTAGTTGGGAATCACACCTTTAATCACCTGAAAGGCTGGTCGGAAAGTAATGCCGACTATCTGGAGAATATTGGCTTATGCCAAAAGTGTTTTGCTGAGGTGAGATTGGAGGAGAATTCTTTTCAAAAACCACTTTTTAGGCCTCCTCATGGTCAGATTAAACCCGGTCAGGTCAAAGAAATTCGTGATTCTTATAAAATCATCCTTTGGGATGTACTCACCTGTGATTATGATCAATCTCTGAAGCCGGAAGAAATTTTAGAGAAAACGATTGAATTGACCCGTTCTGGCAGTATCGTGGTGTTTCATGATAGCCTGAAAGCGGAACGGAATGTTAAATTTGTGTTACCCCGCTATATTTCTCACTTTAAATCTTTAGGCTTTAAATTTGAGACATTGTAATTATTGAAGTACAATTGCCCTTTCGAAATAATGAAAGTTCCCATTCGTCACGAAATTTTCATTTTGCCCCTATGATATTTCTCATCTTGTATTATTTCAAGAAATAATCGCCTATTGGTCTTTGGCGGAAATTTAATATTTTTGTGCAAATTGGTAGAATGCTACCTGCACAAAAAATAACGAAATTAGGGTTAATGCAGCTAATCGATACGCATGCTCATATTTATTTAGAGCAATTTAAGGAAGACCGGAAAGAGATGATAGCAGCAGCAAAAGCTGCCGGAATTGGACGTATTTATATGCCTAATATTGATGTGGCTTCCATAGCGTCGATGATGGAGCTGCAGCAAGAATACCCTGATTATTGTTTCCCAATGATGGGGCTACACCCCTGTGACGTAAAAGAAGACTATAAAGCACAGTTGGAAACCATGCGTGCCTGGTTTGATCGTTTTCCATTTGCCGCTGTAGGTGAAATCGGGACAGACCTGTACTGGGATAAAACCACCCTTGATATTCAGCTGGAGGCTTTGAGCATACAGATCGGCTGGGCCAAGGAACTGGATCTGCCGGTGGTTTTACATTGCCGGGATTCTTTTGCCGAGACCATTGAGGTGGTAGAAGCCGAACAGGATGGTCGTTTGCGTGGGGTTTTTCACTGTTTTACGGGTAGTATTGCTGATGCCCAAAGAGCGATTGACTGTGGATTTATGTTAGGGATGGGTGGTGTGAGCACCTTTAAGAATGGCGGGATGGACAAAGTGATCCCTTCTCTGGACCTGCAACATTTAATTTTGGAAACAGATGCGCCTTATCTTGCGCCCGTGCCTCATCGCGGAAAAAGAAATGAACCTGCTTATGTGCGCTTGGTAGCGGATCGTGTCGCCGAACTACAATCCATTCCTGTGGAAGAAGTGGCTGAGATTACTACCGAAAATGCAATGCGATTATTTCGCGCGCCTAATCTATAATATAAACAGCACTGAATGGCACCTAAATATAGAATAACAAGACTTAATACCGCAGCTCCCTATGAGCCAAAAGCCAAAATTCTGATTGTTTATACCGGCGGAACACTAGGGATGGTGAAAGACCGTTCCGGTTCACTGATTTCTGTGGGTTTTCATGAAATCATCGAACGCCTGCCGGAAATCAATACCTTAAACCTGGATCTGACCGTGATCAGTTTTCCTACCACTATTGATTCCTCCAATGTGCGGATCGAGAACTGGCAGGATGTCGGGTATATTATCAAGGAAAATTTCCATCAATATGAAGGTTTTGTCGTTTTGCACGGAACCGATACGATGGCCTATACGGCCGCAGCCCTCTCTTTTATGTTGCAGGGTTTGAATAAGCCGGTCATTGTCACCGGAGCCCAATTGCCTATTGGTGCCCGCCGTACCGATGCCCGGGCCAATGTAATTACGGCGCTGGAATTAGCCTCTGCGCATGATGGTAATCACGAGCCTTTAATTCCGGAAGTGGCCGTTTATTTTGATTCCAAATTGTATCGTGGGAATCGCGTGAAAAAGATTCGTTCTTCCCAATTTCATGCTTTTGACTCGGAAAATTATCCCGCCCTGGCAGTGGTAGGCACCGAGATCGAATATAATCGCTCTGCTGCTTTGCCATGGATTCCGCAGGATATGCTGCGCTACCAATGGAAGTTTGATCGAAATGTGGCCATTTTGAAAATCTTTCCTTCCATGCCACATGCTTATGTGGACGCGATTCTGAATATTCCGAACCTGAAAGGGGTGGTGATGGAGTCCTATGGTTCTGGAAATGCCCCAACCGTGCGTTGGTTTTTGGAGCGTTTGGAAAAGGCCGTGGAGAAAGGAATTATTGTTGTCAATGTTACCCAGTGTATCGGTGGCTCCGTTTTGCATGGCCGTTATGCTACCAGCTCGGAGTTGGAGAAAATTGGGGTGGTAAGTGGATATGACATGACCACCGAGGCCGCCATGGTGAAATTAATGTTTCTCCTGGGGAATCAGAAAAGTCCTGATTTAGTGAGAAAAATGCTTCAGGTTCCTTTATGTGGCGAAATGACCATTTTGTAAAGGTTTCAAAAAAACATAATATTCTTGCATGAAGAGATATTTATTGATTTATTTGTGTTCGTGATGAACGATCACAATATAATATTTCATAGAAAGGATTTCGCTCTATTTCTTATTGTAAGGAATAGAGCAGAAAGAAGTCCCCTGGATTCTGAGGTTCGCCACCTTACCTTTCTACTTAAACTTTAAATTTTTTCTTACACTTTAACAGTTAAATTCTACACTTAGAGAATTAATTAAAAACTGAACTATGAAAAAGTTATTTGCTTTGTTGATGATCGCTGGTATGGTGTCTTTCGGTACAGCCGCTAAGACCTATGCTCAGGAAGAAGAAGTTGCTCAAACTGAGGAGGTAGCGACTGATGAAAACCAGGTAGTTGAAGAGGCGGCTCCAGCCCCTGTTCAAGAGGAGGCGCAAGTAGAGGAAGTTGTTGCGGAAGACGTGACTTTCCACCAAGCCGTTAAACAAAAATTCATCGAAGGTGGATGGGAGTTTATGGGTATTGTATTGGTGTGTTTGATCATCGGATTGGCAGTAGCGATCGAGCGTATTATTACTTTGAACCTTGCAACTACTAACACTAAGAAGTTGTTGGCTAAAGTTGAAGAGGCACTTCAGTCTGGTGGTGTTGAAGCCGCTAAAGAAGTAACTCGTAACACGCGTGGCCCTGTAGCGTCTATCTTTACTCAAGGTTTGATGCGTGCCTCTGAAGGTATCGAGATGGTTGAGAAATCTGTAATCTCTTACGGTTCTGTAGAAATGGGTCGTTTGGAAAAAGGATTGGTATGGATCTCTCTTTTCATCGCTTTGGCTCCTATGTTAGGTTTCATGGGTACGGTATTGGGTATGATTCAGGCATTCGATATGATCGAGGCTGTTGGTGATATCTCTCCAACCGTTGTAGCCGGTGGTATTAAAGTAGCACTTTTGACTACTGTAGCTGGTTTGATCGTAGCGGTTATCCTTCAGTTGTTCTATAACTACTGTGTATCTAAGATCGACTCTTTGGTTAACGATATGGAAGATGCTTCCATCTCTTTGATCGATCTTTTAGTAAAATACACTAAGTAATTCATCTCCCCAAGACGGGAATGAACTGGAACAATTGTTTGGCTAATTTAACGTAAATAAAATGGATACTATTGATATCGTCCTTTACGTTGCTTACGTTTTGGTAATGATTGCTGCCGCTGCAGCGATTGTATTGCCATTAATCAATGCGTTGAGCAATCCTAAAGGTCTTATGAGATCGTTGGTTGGCGTAGGTGTATTTGCAGTAGTTTTCGGTGGGGCTTATGCCATGGCCGGTAATGAAGTAACTGCAGCTTATGCTAAATTTAACGTAACTCCTGAAATCTCTCAAATGGTAGGTGCTTTCTTGAAGACTTCATACGTTTTCCTTGTAGGTGCTTTCGTTTTAGCAGTGATCACTGAGTTTACAAAAGTTTTTAAATAAAAAATTATGGCAAGAGGAAATAGATCAACCCCGGAAATTAACTCGGGATCTATGGCGGATATCGCGTTCTTGCTGCTGATCTTCTTCTTGGTGACGACAACCATCGCTTCTGATAAAGGGGTATCGTTGCGTCTTCCTCCTAAGGCCGATCCTAATGCGCCGCAGGATGAAATCAAGAAGAATGATCGTAACATCTTTAAGGTATTGGTGAACTCTTCCGACCGTGTGTTGGTAAATGGTGAACCTTTGACTGATTTGGATCAGATTCGTCCCATGGTAAAAGACTTTGTCATGAACTATGGACGTGATCCTAAAATGTCCGATAACCCTAAAGAGGCGGTAGTGTCTTTCAAGGCCGACCGTGGTACAAGTTACGCGACTTACATCGGGATTTTGGATAACCTGAAAGGGGCTTATAACGAAATCTATGCAGCTAACGTGGGGATTACCCTGGATCGTTATTTGTCATTGGATCGTAAAAAGCCAGCCGAGAAGAAGATGTACGAGGATTCTCGTATAGGTCCTGACGGCGAAAAAATTCCAATGAATATCTCTATTGCGGAACCAACAAAAACAGGAGGTAACTAATGTCAAAGTTTAAAAAGAAGTCGAAAGCTAGTCAGGATATCCCTACTTCGGCACTTCCTGACATTATCTTCATGTTGTTGTTCTTTTTCATGACGACGACAACCATGCGTACGGATGATATTAAAGTGCAACAGCGTTTTCCGCAAGCTTCGCAGCTGAGTAAGATCGAGAAGAAGTCTTTGGTTTCCTACATTTATGTAGGTGCACCTAAAGAAACGGATCGTTTCGGTACTGAGCCGGTAATTCAGATCAATGACGTGTTCGCTGAACCGGAAGATTTGATCCTTTACGTAGCGAAGGAAAAAGATAAGTTGCCTGATTACGAACGTGATCAGATCAACATGGCAATGAAAGTAGATAAAGAAGCTAAAATGGGTATCGTAACAGATGTTCAGGAAGCATTGAAAGAAGCAAATGCTTTGAAAGTTCTTTACACTTCTTTGCAGAAAACAGACAAAATGCCTTAATCAAAGGCCTTATACATAAAAAGCCGGTTCTCAGAGCCGGCTTTTTTTATGCTTTTTTTTGGTATTGCGGCTTTTTTACAAATGCTAGGGTTTAGCTATTTTGATTATTGATAGGAGCTTTCATCAAAAGCCAATCTAAAATTAGCCCCATTTCTTAACGCTATTGGCCGTTTCAATATCCCCTCTCATTCATTTTCAGGAAAAAGCTGCCCATAACTCGTTTAGGGCTGAGAAAATTTTATATTTTTGCTCAACTCAATTGGTTTGAGCTTAGAAATCCTTTTTAGTAAGACCCCATTCGTTAATGAAAAATCTGGTGGCGACCGTCAGTGGTTTTTTTACCTTCACTTTGGTGATGCTTTTGTTATTCCCTCTTTTCGCCTTACTCTCCCTTAAAGAAAGTTGGCAGTTGACGGGACTGAGGTTATACCGTTTTTGGGGACGGATTTCATTAAATATGGCAGCTTTGCCTACCCGGGTTATTTGGAAAGGAAACCCCTTACCTTCCGGTCAGCAATGTGTAATAGCCGCAAATCATGGTTCTTATCTAGATATTCCCGTGATTGGAAGTGGTCCTATTTTAACCACCTTTTTGGGAAAACACGAACTGACGAAAATTCCCGTATTCGGTTTTATCTACCGTAAGTTCAGTATAGTAGTAAAGCGTGGTAATCGATCCAGCGCTAAACAGGCCATTGAACTGTGCAAAAAAGCTTTGGATAATGGGCTGAATGTGGCTATTTTTCCGGAAGGAACCATTACCAAAACTCCTCCGCATATGGGGAATTTCAAGGATGGCGCATTTATCATAGCAGTTGATAAGCAGGTGCCCATAGTTCCGGTGAGTATGCCTTATTCCTGGAAAATTCTTCCCAGGGATGACAGGCGTCCACAGGTACATGTACATCCTTCAATAATGATTATTCACGAGGCAATCCCTACCATAGGATTAAGCCATGATGATATTCCGAGGCTAAAAGAACAGGTTAAAACTATTATCGAACAAGAAATTAAAGCCTACAATAAGGATGAATATTAATGAAGAAAGCCTGAAAAAGTTGGCGCATTTAGCCAGACTGGATTTTGATGCATCTGCCTCTGAGAAGATGGCGAAAGACCTGAGTGGTATTTTGGACTGGGTGGAGCAGTTAAATGAAGTGGATACAGAAGGGGTGAAGCCGCTTACCAATATGTCTCAGGAAATAAATGCCTATCGAGAAGATGTGGTGGGTAATCACCTGGAGCGGGAAAAGGGTTTAAAAAATGCCCCCGATCAGGATGGGGAATTCTTTCGTGTTCCCAAAGTATTGGACTAAAAGTGCTCCTTTTGCTAAATATTCACCCGATTTCGCGGGTTTAAATTGTTTAGCTTCAAGGCAGGAAAAAGGAAAGGATAGCACCCTATTTCATTTTTTTCAAAAGCAGCAGCAGAATAAGGAGCATGCAAGCTCGCCCAAATCAGGGCTATTAATAAATAAAGGAAACCCTATAAAAAGCACCTAGCAGGAATAATGCTATAAATCCAACGGTGCATTATTTGACTAAAGGTACTGTATGGCAGTGCCTTTTTGTTTTCAAAGGTTTTTCAAGGCAGAAGACTCACACCATGCCTGAACCCGGCTTATTCATGCTTAAATCCTTGTTCAGTTGCAGGTAGGGGGGAAGGGATTCTTCCTGTTTCAATTTTTTGCAACGAAGCAGATGAATGAGGAGCAAGCAAGCTCGCGTAAATGTAGGCTTTTTATAAGTCAATAAACAACACCTTATCTAATCGGAAATAGGCCATTTAAGGCGAGCTACTGAATTTAGCGGTGAATAATTCGGCTTAAATCCTTATTTTTGCAGGATATAATTAGTATTCATGAGCGATTCGATAAATTTTTGGAAACAGTGGCCAAAGCAATGGTCCTTTTTATTGGCTGGGCTGGGGTTTTTAGTGCTCTTCGCCATCTTAACTTTTTTCTATTTTTATTTTGGCGGAACCGGTTTGGCCATTCACTGGAATTTGGTGAGTCAAACTACTGATTTTCCAATCGCACTACGCATGGTGGAAGTCGGAGCCATGGAAGCTCCCCTGGAAATGAACTTCCTGCTTTTACATCAATACTTTGAAGGCAGCCCTATTCAATATTCTTTCACTGGGCAACTGGTCTTTTGGCTGGCCTGTTTAGGGGCTTTTAATATGCTTTGGGCGGTGGTGAGTGGTTTGAATCGTTTTTGGTATACAGTAGGGCTTTGTGGTTTATTTGCCATATTGGTGTATTTCAAACTGGAAGTGCTTATTCCATTCGGTCAGTTCTATAACTGGGGTTTATTATTAGCAGTGGTGCTTTATGGAGGGCTGTCCTTTTTGTTTCAGGCTATTCTTAGTCAAACGCCGCTTTGGTTAAGGTGGCTGGCTTTTGTGATTTTAAACGCGCTGCTTGTTTATGGATTTCACCTGATGGCAGAGGAAAATTTTGCCCTGGAGCGGGTGATGACCTATGGTGCCTTGCCCTGGGTAGTGCTTACCGTGGTATTTATTTTCATGGTCGGTATAGATAACCTTTGGTTGTTGTTTGATATGGTGAGTCGCAGGCAGGTCGTTGGAAATAACTTTTTCCACTTTATTGCGATATCTTTGTGCTATTTGGCATTGGTCGGCTTAGGTTTTTATCAGCAGAATATTCGTTTGGAGGAGGATGCCCTCTTTTACAGTCCTTTTATACTGTTAGCGGCTTCCACATTGATTGGCTTCTGGGCCATGAAAGGCAAGGATATGAACTGGGGCCGGTTTATTCCTTTTCAGCCTTTGGGTGCTTTGTTATACTTGTCTCTAGCATTAATTTGCTGGAGTACCATTGCGCATTATTTCATCACTGATAGCGACGTGATGCTGGATATGCTGGGGAAGATGGTTTACATTTTTCACTTTTCGCTTTCGTTGGTATTCTTTATTTATCTGTTCGTCAATTTTTCGGATATCATTCAGGCCGGTGCAGCTGCCCATAAAGTGGTTTTTAACGGGCGCAAATTTGGTTTAGGCACCGTTTATTTAATAGGATTTGGAATTGCATTTTTGTTTCTGCTGAAAGACAGTATGGTTCAAAACAACCAGGTGCTGGCGGCTTATAATAATGCCATTGGAGATATGCATTATGCCCATGGGGAAATATTAGAGGCAAAAGGATATTATGAAAAAGGGAGCAGGCTCGGTTGGAAAAATCACCATTCTTACTATGCCCTGGCCATGATAGCCAGTGAGGAAGGGAGAAATGCTCAGGCTTTGGATTATTATAAGGCTGCAAATAAAAAACACCCCAGCCCCTTTGCCTTCGTGAATAGCAGTAATATTTATTTGCAGCAGGAAAAGTGGTTTGATGCCATATTTAGCCTAGAAAAAGGATTAGAACATTTTCCAAATCATCCGGAGATACGCACCAATCTTGCGCGTTTATACGAGAAAACGAACCAGGCTCAGGCTCAGGAACTTTATAAGGCCTTGATGGGTGATCCCGCGGTTGCGGTAGTGAATGCGGCCAATTGGTTAAGTTGGCATAAACGTTCTCAGGGGGCGCTAACTGCTGATATGATTCATTCTTTTGCGCAAAAAGAGGAGGTGGCTATTAATGCTAACTTACTTCCATTTGTGGAAGTAGGGAGTGAGATCAAAGATTTTCAGTTGAATGAATTGGAAAGTAATTCACTTCCGGAAATTGCCCAGATTCACAATAGAAGTATCCACCAAATCTTTTTAGAGGATTCCGGCTGGGAATCAACGCTTCAAGAATGGAAGGAAGAGGCACAATATGAAAGCTATCAGGCATTATTGGATTATGATTTAGCGATTTATCAATATGAAAAGGGCAAGGTGAGCTCTGCTATAGATGCGCTAAAAGATCTTTCTTTTAATAATTTTTTCAGCAAGTCTTTCTATGAAAAAACGCTGGCCCTTTGGATGTGGGAACTGGGAGAGCCTCAGGTCGGTCTGAAGCATATTCAGGAATGTCTGCGCTTCCCGGATCAGGACACCCGAAAATTAGCCTTTAATGCTTTTGTGGAAGCGGGTAGAGGAGAGGAAGCGCTTCGTTTGGCGGCTGATGAAAGTGATAGTTTGTTGGTAGCTCAATTACAATCGCCTGATATGCAGCAAATGGATAATGCGTCTAAGTTTTTACTCATGCGTTATAATATGGTGAACTGGAACTTTGATCAGCAATTCAAAGTAGCACAGGCGATGGATGTGAATGCATGGAAAGTGAAAGCACTTCGTTGGTTATGGGCAGTGACCATGAAGTTTGACCAGTGGCAATATGTCGATCAGTTGGCAGTTGCAGTAGAGCAGGCGGACGGTATTGCATCAGATATTCGTCTTTCCAATGCTATTTATCAAGGTAATATCAGTGAAATCAAGCAGTATCGGGAAATGTTAGTTGGAGACTGGGCCCTGCTTTCTGATGCCGTTTTGGCAGAAAATGCATCAGTACAGGAAGGACTTTCCGCTTATACAGAATTGTTAGAACGAAACCCATTCTTTGTGCCTGGTGTTGTTGCTGCCTCCCGGTTTTTGAATCAATTACCGCAAAAAGAGGAAAGTTATGAGCTATTCCTTACCTACCTCAATAAATATGAGTATTCCATTCCATTGACAAAAGGGTATGCCGTTCAAAGTATTGCTATGGGATTGGACGGTTATGCTTTTAGTGCATTGGAGGAGATTAGTGCTTATGCTTCGCCACAAGCTTTTGAACAACTGAGCGCTAATATTGAGGGGAAAATAGTGGAATCAACTGAGGAAGAGCTTAGTTGGTAAGCGCATAATGGCTTGGTGAGTTTTGGCCGGTTTTTGTATTTTTGCCGGCCTTTATCGTGATCTGGCTCAAAATATTACACCGGTCTTTTTTTTATCAGATTGAAACATTGAAGGCTTTGTCGTACTTACCAATAGGAAGTATCATTAAGTTAATTCAATGAAATACACGCATTTAAAAGGGCTTAGTTTTGAGCGGCAGGCCTCTATCATCATGGATGAGGGGACCTGCATTTCCAGGGTGAATGCTGCGGATCTGGAAATTTCCCTCTATCGTTTGGAAGCAGATTATATTGAGGTCTGGTCCTGCCGCAAAAGTGGGAAGGTAAACCGTGTGATTGAAACCGCCTTTGAATTGATTGATCCCTGCCTGAAGCATTTCCTCAAAATCCACTCCAATTAGCCGTTAAAATAATTCTTCCTCCAACAGTCCTGATTACCTCGCTTTTTTCGGTTTAATTGTTCATATTTTAGAAAATATCTACATTATGAAGCCAATCATCAAGACCGAAAATATTTCCCGCCTGTATAAAATGGGGACAGAAATTATTTCAGCCCTGAAAAGCGTGTCCATTGAAATTAATAAAGGGGAGTATGTTGCTTTTATGGGACCTTCAGGTTCGGGGAAATCTACTTTAATGAACATTGTGGGCTGCCTTGATACGCCAACCGGAGGCAGTTATGAATTAAAAGGGCAGGATGTTTCCCATATGAATGAGTCAGCATTGGCAGAAGTTCGGAATAAAGAAATTGGCTTTGTCTTTCAGACTTTTAATTTGCTTCCTCGTGCGAGTTCTTTGGACAACGTAGCGCTTCCTTTGGTCTATGCCGGAATAGGTAAGAAAGAACGGGAGGCGAAGGCTTTAAAAGCCCTAGAAAGTGTGGGTTTAGGCTCCCGGGCTAATCATAAACCTAATGAGCTTTCCGGTGGGCAGCGGCAGCGTGTCGCTATTGCAAGGGCTTTGGTGAATGATCCCAGTATTATATTAGCTGATGAGCCTACCGGTAATCTGGATACCCGTACCTCCTACGATATCATGTCCATTTTTAAGGAATTGCATGATCAGGGAAATACCATTATTATGGTCACGCATGAGGATGATATTGCCCATTACAGCCACCGTATCGTGCGCCTGAGAGATGGCTTGATTGAAAGCGATATTGTGAATGATGATATCCGCGATCCGGCTTATGAAAAGTCTTTGTTGCCAGCAGAATAATCATTTTTATTCTATATAAAAAAACCTATCCCGATTTGGAATAGGTTTTTTTAGTTCCTTATGGTTTTTATTATCTACTGAAACCTAATACAGATCCTCCGCAATAGTTCTCAGAATCCTTGAAAGTAAAGGTAATGTAATAAATACCGGTGGCATTACAAGGGTAAGTGATGCCCGGGTAAAACTTGCCGTTGGCATGGTTTGTCGCCACAAGTTTACGGTTGGAATCATACATGGTCACAATAATACCATCAACACCATTCTGTCCACAAACGTTGATGTAATACTTGGTGTCTTTACTGAATACATAGCTGTACTCTACTTTTTGTTTTGCACCACCCTGTCCATCAATTTTAAAGCTTTTTAGGAAAGTGAAGCCATCTTTCAGGGATCCTAAGCAGGTGTCCGTAAAACCATCACTGTTGCACTGAGCCTGGGCAGGAGAAACTGCGACTAAACCAAATGCTAAAAATAGAAATACAAATAATAGATTTTTCATAGGAAGGAACTTATTTGGTAACGTTAGCACGGATTTTTTGAGTTTCCGAACCGATTTTCGCCAAAATTTCAGGAGTTATTTTTATTTCAGTAGTGGAGTTGTCAATAATGACCATTTCTCCATCCACCTCTTTCATTTCTGGCTCATGGTAGGTATAAATAAACTCTACCTGATTGAAGGCCTCGATAAGTGGCTCAAAATCTTTTCTTAACTGGCCGATGTTAGGGTCCGAAGTTTTATAGAAATCCAAAAGGAGTTTTACCTGATCCAAAATGATTTTTTGCTCACCAATTTTATCGATAAGTCCCTGATTAGAAACGTCTGACTCAGCAACTTTCGTGGTAATATGAAGAGCCTCAAGCCAACCACCAGTCAATAGTAAAACACTTAAATTTGCTCTCTTCTTCTGTTGAAGATACGCATTAATACTATTGAAGTTTTTAGTAGTAGTTAAAAGTAAAGAATCTAAATTACTACTATTAGTGGCTAATCTTTTGATTTCTTTAAAGTTAAAGAATTGCCCAATATTTAATCCTTCGGAAAGCTTCTGAATGGACTGTAAATAGTAAATCGCATCCTGATTCTGTTCGTAGATGTTGGTATAACCTAGATCAGTACCGTAAATCCCTAAGTTAATCGCTTTTTGAAAGTCACTGTTATAGTTAGAAGTGGCTTTTGGATCATTTAAGAATTCATTGTTATACTTAACTCCCTGGTCTTTTAATAAGAAAGAAATTTCCAAGGGAGAAGGGATTTGCTGGATAATACCTTCAATCACGTCCTGAGATACTTCAGGAGCACTAGTTTCCTGTTGAGCTTCAAATTCAGCATCCAGGTTTTCTGTGTTAGGTTTTTTATCAGAGCACGCCCAAAACATGAAAGGCAAGAGTCCTAATATTAGTTTTCTCATTACAAACAAATTTATTGTTAAAGGTAATAAAAAAAAGTCAATTTGAAATATTTGGTGAAAAGGTTAATCAATACTACTGTGTCTGCTTGATTATCCTTCCGATTTCTTATTAAACTTTAGCTTGCCAAAACTATCAATTAATTTTAGCAATAATTCTTTATACAAGGTAAAATATAAACAAGCTGTCATCAGCCAGATAATCGTAATATTGAACCAGAAGGTGTCAAAATAAACGCCAAATAAATGCTTTTGCGGGGCAAAGAAATGGGTACGATAATCCAACGCATGCTTCGGGTTCTCCGGGATTTGGAAGATAGGGTCCAGCTGCTGAAGCAAATTTCCGTCATACTGTAAAATTCTATCCTGAACCGATAAGTTTCTTACCAAATCAGTAAGGCTTTCATTAGCGTACTCGTTTTTGAATTGATTCAAATCGTAGTTGGAGCCTTCAGCATTTTGAAGTTTATGCATATAGAACTCTTTCTTGGCTACTGCCTTATTAAAAAGTTCCAGATAGTGTCCCTCTAAATGTTCGAGATAGTTTAAAATGATATCCTCAGTGCCTTGATTGAAGTTCTCCCGTTTCAGTAAAAGGTCTAAATCAATGTCCTCTAAGCCTTTTTGAAATTCTTCCCTGGCTAAGGCGTTTTTGATGGTGAGCAGATTATGATCTACCTGAGCAATCTCGTCCGGTTTTTCACTGTTGATATTGTTTTTGATATACAATAATTCTGCTTTGATTTCCTTGATGAAATAGCTGGCCTTAAAATCAGCCTGTCGTTCCTGTTGTTCCATCGGGAAATATACTGCCTCATAGGCATTGTCCCGGAACTGTTTTACGGCCAGGGCTTCATAGGACCATCTGGAAACCATTACATCTGCAATCACGGGTACCTTTCCTTTGGTGGAAATCATTTCATTCATTTTTTCAAATGGGAAAAGTAGTCCACTTAATACCATTTGCGGAATGATCACCAATGGGATTAGGATGTAAACGGTTACGGCTGAATTAAATGCAGAGGAAATATTAAGTCCCAGAATATTAGCAAAACAGGCAACAGAAAACATCACCAGCCAATAGGGGAACAGCATTCCTTTTATTTCGAGAATCATATTACTCACTAATACAAAACCCAAGGCTTGTATAGCGGATAATGTGAATAGGATTCCGATTTTGGACATCAGGTAACTGTTCCAACTCAGGTTCAGGAAGGATTCGCGTTTTCGGATCTTCTTATCCCGGATGATTTCTTCCGCACTGACCGTGAGCCCCATAAACAAGGAAACGATTACCGCCATCATAATGAAGATGGGGATGTTCTCATTAAATCGATAAATATAGCCGGACAAATCCGGGGCTGATTTATATCGAATGATAAAGGCTAACACGAGTGCTAAAACCGGCGCTTCCAACAAATTGATAATCATATACTGTTTGTTGGAAATCTTGGCCAGCACATCCCTTTTGAGGAAAATGGCCGCCTGTTTCAGGTAGTTGGGGATTTTTAAGCTTTTTTGAGGTTTTTCCTTTACGTCCGCAATGCGGGCATGGTCGAAATTTTCCTCGTATTTATTTTTCCACTGAGTGGGGGTGATTTTTCTTTTCTTGGTGAATTCCCCATATTCGTCCACTACCCTCGCTTCAACGATATTGAATATCTGTTCCGGGTTCACATTCCCACAGGAAGGGCACTGCCCACGTTCAGCATCTACCTGATTGGTTTCCCTTTTGAAATAGTTAACCGCTTCCACAGGATGTCCGTAGAAAATCTGATATCCACCCGTATCTAAAATGATCATTTTATCGAACATCTTATAGATGTCCGAGGAAGGTTGGTGAATCACTACAAAAATGAGCTTTCCTCTTAAAGACAGCTCCTTCAAAAGGTCAATCACATTTTCCGAATCTCGGGAAGACAAGCCTGAGGTCGGTTCATCCACAAATAAGACGGCCGGCTCCCGGATAAGTTCCAACGCAATATTTAATCTCTTTCTTTGTCCACCAGAAATGGTTTTATCCAGGACGCTACCCACGCGCAAATCCTTTCTTGCCTCCAGTCCCAGGCTGGACAGAACATCCATAACGCGCTGATGAAGTTCCTCTTCGGGCATATCATCAAAGCAAAGCTTGGCATTATAGTAAAGGTTTTCGTAAACGGTAAGCTCTTCAATCAACAGGTCGTCCTGCGCAATATAGCCGATCACCCCTTTAAGCTCTTCTTTGTCAAGGGGGTGGTTGAGATCGAGATTATTGATGGAGATTTTTCCGGCGGATGGGGCGTTGAGACCAGCCAATACATTGAGTAGGGTAGTCTTGCCCGCTCCCGATGCTCCCATGATACCAATTAACTTGCCGGGGCCTTCCGAGATATTGATGTTTCTCAGACCAATATCACCATTAGGAAAGCGGAATTCCAGTTCATCCGCATTAAAAGAAAGAGCGGTCAGTTTATCTTCATGGAAAAAATTGCGGATTAAATCACTGTAGTACAGTGCAGCTCCTTTGGGCGTTTTAATGGTGCTTCCATTGGAAAACAAATATACTCCCCGGCCTTTCAATATGAAGCCATTGAGAATGATATCCTCATTGCCCACATATTTCACAAAGTACATCTCAACGCTTGGAATGCGAAGGAAATGCAAATAGCCACGGATATCCCCCTTGATGTGTTTGCTTTCTTCACGCTTGGCTGCTTTCGACATGGTCAGAATAGTGTCTATTTCTGAATTGTCGTCCTCTTCCAAAAGGATAAAAGCTTCACAGGCTTTGTATTCGTCAGCGGTTAGTTTAAAAACAGAGGAAACTGTATTGATAATTTCCATTCGCTGAGGGGATAAGTTACGGTCTGACGCAACCAATTCCAACAGCTTCATCAACACCACCACCTTTTGCTTTTGGGTGAGGGTTTTGTTAATTTTTTTGCAGATGCCAAGCGTCCTGACAGAATCCTTCATAAGAGTTCTGCGGGGTTTCTTTTTGACCTCTGTCTGCTCACTGGCAGTATCCTCTTCTTCCTCTTCTTTTTTACCATAGCCCACCAACTCATCATACATGGCGAGATAGTTGACTACCGTATCCTGATCTAATTCCTGTTTAAAAAAGCTGAGAACGTGTTGACGCTCTTTCTCTGTAACCCCGCCGTCTTGCTTGGTGATAATTGCAAAAAGCTGGGTGAGGGCTCTTAGTATCTCCTCACTCATAGGATTTGGTGTGTTGGGTTGATGTTAAAAATGCAGGATAAAGCTACCCTGCATTCTTGTTTCAAGCTAGTGTATATTAATACTCTTTGAATTCAAATTCCAGGTCCACCAATTCAGAGAATTCTTCCCCGGCCTCCTGCATATCTTCATCATCCTCCAGATAATACCAGTGGATTACCGTTCCCTCAATTTCCTCCAATGCCGACAGAACATCCAAAATTAATTTTGAAGAAGCCGTATTAAAATACTCCAACTTAAAAACAAACTCGGTCTTTGGGTTGGCGGCATTTTCATATTCACCGATCCAGTCCAAAATAGGTTGATAGAAACCCTGAGAATCTTCAGGAAGCGAGCGCCCTGAAATCTCAAAAATACCATTGTCCTTGTCTAGCAAGATTTTTGGGGTATCCTCTGTGCCTTCTAGGTTGATAATATTCATTTTTTTGAAATTAGTTTTCTTAAATTTTTTAAGCGCGTCTGATGCAGGTTTTTAGAGAGAAAAAAGAATAAGCATCATCCAAAGGTTTGAAGTCATAAGCTAATTCTTGACCGGATTTACGAGCCATATCCACAAAACCTAGTCCTGCGCCTCCTTTATCGGAGATAGAAGTGTTTTTAATAATCTCTTTATAAAGGCTTTTTAAACCTTCTTTATCTAGAGAGTTGATCTCTTCCAATTTGGATTTCAGGCCTTCCACAAATTCGTTTCGGATAGGGTTGCCGGAAGTGATCACGTATTGCTCATTTTCTTTTCCAATCATGAAAATGGCTTGTTTATTGGCCTCGTCCTCACCATGCTTTACAATGTTTTGCAAGCACTCGACCATTACGTTAAAAACTTTTCTTTTTGTACTCGATTCTTCTCCGATCGAATCCATATTCCTCTCAGCCATGGCAAGAACGGACTTTGTTATTTCCTGGGTAAATTCCCCCTCATAAACCAAAATCAGATTGTTCTCCAACATGGTCTTGTGTAGATCAAAAATGAATTTCATAGGATGAACGGTTTGAAAACAAGATGTATTAACAAATTTATTGATTAACAGTATTAATTTATAATCTTACCTAAAGTTTAAGACTTTGTCTTGAAATATTAAACTTTGAAGTAACTTTTATCCCATTAAAAGCGAATCGCCATTAACAAGACATCATCAGTCTGCTTATAGTCAGCCTTCCAGTCAACCCATGCACCCTCAAAGACTTTCTGCATTTCCTTCATCGGTAAGTTATGGTTAGTTTGAATAAGTTCACGTAGCCTTTTCGGACCGAATTTTCGGTTCAAAGGACCACCAAACTGATCAGGGAATCCATCAGAACAGAACACAATCAAATCGTCTTTCTGCATTTCTAATTCATGCGTGGTGAAGTCGGTCTGATTACGATAACGTCCTCCGCCAATAGCGAATTTGTTACCTTTGATTTCTTCCAATGTACCTTGGTTCACAAAATAAAGCGATCGATGCGCTCCCGCAAATGATACTTTATTTGTTTTTTTATTAATTTTTACAAGTGCCAAGTCCATTCCATCTTTACTCATGGAATCTCCTCTTTCCTGTTTTAAAGTCTCTGTAACTCCCGCATCTAACATGTCGAGGATTTTTCCCGGATCTGATATTTTCTGAGATTTTACAATATCATTCAGTAAGAAGTATCCGATCAGGGAGATCAACGCGCCCGGAACACCGTGGCCAGTACAATCAACGGCTGCTAAATAAACATCATCTCCAACCTCTGCATACCAAGGGAAGTCACCACTGACCACGTCCTTGGCTTTGTAAAAGATCATGGAGTCCGGCAAATGTTTTTCAATGACCTGTTCGTCCGGAACAATGGCCCACTGGATACGCTTGGCATAGTTGATGGATTCCGTAATTTTCTTATTCTGATTTTTAACCTCCAGCTCAATTAATTTGCGTTCGGTAATATCATGAGAAACCACCAATACCGATTCGATATTTTCTTCTTCGTCAAATTCCGGAATACCCCTAAGCTGCATAATCCGCTCTCCCATTTTATCAGAAGGGAAGTTAATCTCCACTGCTTTTTGAGCGCCTATTTCCATTACATCTGCAATGATTTCATTGTATTTTGATGTAATGTTTTCAGGGATTTCGGCTTCTTCAAAGGACTTTTCCGTAAAGTCTTCCGGCGTTTTATCCGTGTATTGCTCAATGGTCGGGTTAATATAGAACACCTTGCCATCCTGATTGAATCGGGTGATAAGGTCAGGAGAGTTTTCTGAAAGAGATTGCATTTTCGATCTCATACGCTCCTCTTGCTCCGCTCTTTTTCTTTCGGTGATATCACGGTAATTGAATAGAAGTCCCGCAATAGCCGGGTCGTTCAGGTGATTATTACCGGTGGCCTCTAGCCAAATGGCTTCTCCATCTTTTTTGCGATACTCAAATTGCAGGTTGACCGCTTCGTTGGCATTATTAATCAGGTTAGTGAATTCCTGCTGTAATGCTGCGCGGTAATGCTCCAGTACTTTTCCGGAATCATTAGTGCCCTCCAGTTCTTCTGGTTTATAGCCAAAAATTTTGGTAACCGATGGAGAAACGTATTTGATATTTCCGTTGCGATCATAAATCGTAATGACCTCGGATGCATTTTCAAGTAAAAGCTGCATTTGTCGCTGCCCACGATTCACTTCGTCAATCTGCTCTTCCAACTGTTGGTTGGTGCGTTGCAGCTCTTCCTGGGTAGCCTGCATTTCTTCTGCATTTTGCTGAAGAATTTCCTGCTTTTCCTGTAATTCGTTGGACATCTTTCTGGATTCATCCAGTAAGCGTCTTGTGGTGGCGTTGACCTTGATGTTGGAAATAGTTCGGGCAATAATCACCGATATTTCCTGAACAAATTTTACGTCAGATGGAGAGAATCGCTCAAAACCGGCAAATTCGACTACGCCATAAACCTCTTCCTCTGTAATTAAAGGCACCACCAAAATACAGGTTGGTCTTTGATCCCCAAGTAGTCCGGAGGTTACGGTAACATAGTCATAGGGAATCTCCGTCCTTAAGACAATGTCTTTCTCTGCCGCGGCCTGTCCCACTAAACCTTCCGCAAATTTGAAGGTACTTTTCAGGTATTTCTTTCTGTTGTAGGCATAACTGGCACGCATAGCGATCGTGCTTTTTCGAATATCGTCCTGATCGTCCTCTTTTTCAATGGTATAGAAGGCGCCCTGGATGGCGTTGATTTTAGCGCAAACAAACTGCACTATTTCATCTCCCAGTACATCAAGTTCATCATGAGAACGAAGGATTTCAGAAATTTCCGCCAGGCCATGGACAATGCGGTTTCGCTCTTTATCTCTGGCTTCCGCTTCCTGAATATTGTCCCGCATGTTGATCAGTGAATTTCCTAAAGAATCTTTATCACTGAGCGGTTCATAATCTACATCAAACTGTCCTTTTCCAATTTTATGGGCAAACTGAGCGGTTCTCTTTAGTCCGGAAACCAAATGAGAGACATCCTCGGCCATTAAACCAATTTCATCTTTGCCCTCCTGATCAATTTTTTCAGGCAACACGCCACTTCCTACCAGCTGCAGGGTTACTCTCAATCGGTGAAGGGCTTGCGTTAGGAATTTGGAGAAGATGGTCGTAATGATAAGTGCAATAATGATTACTGCAATGCCTGCGGCAATAAATTGCCAAATCAGCCTGGTGGAATTGTTGTAAACCTCAGATTCATCAATCTTGGTGATAATCCCCATCCCCAGGTTGGGGATTTCTGCCCAGCTGGCCAATACGCGATCCCCGGCATAGTCTGTTTGGTAGCCCGTCGCCTGTTGTCCTTTAATGGCCCACATATAATAGGCATGAGTGAGGTCTTCCGCATATATATCCTGCTGCTGTTGTTTTTTCAAAGGAGAGGCCAGGATGATTTTTTCCTTTTGGGCGTAAACGATAAACGATTCGCCGGTTTCACCGAGTTGATCCGAACGCTGAATGATGTTGAATAACGATGTCGCATCTGCTTCAGCCAAAAGGGTGTAACGCTTTTCTCCTGCCTGAATCTGTTTTCCTAGCGTATAAACAGTCACTTTTCCTTTCTTATATGCAGGGCTGATCAGGCTTGGGGCGTCGATATTTGATAAAATAACACCGGTAGGATCCTCAATGAATTGATTGACTGCCGCTGCTTCATCTGAGGCCAAAACGATCCCCTCCGCGTCTACTAAATAAAGGTGAGTGAAAGTATATTTTGGGAGAATCTGTTGAATTTTACCCATGGACGGCAGGGAGTCCGTCTCATTTAATTTGTTTTGGACACTATTAGCGATGGTAGTGAGCCAGTTTTTTTGGTTGTTGACCAGCGCATTGATCTGTTCCGCTTTTAACTCGTTGTGCGTCTCAATCGTGCGGCTGAACTGCTCCTGGGTAGTTTTCTTGGATAGGCGATACCCTAAAAATCCCATTAAGCTCACAGCCAACAGCATCATGAAAAATATGATGACCGAGATTTTAGCGCCAAATTTTAAATCTTTTAACATGGTTGACTAGGGATTTTAAATTAACTTTTGGCTAAAGCAGCAGGCTTTGGCAATTGCTCTACCAGCTGATTTAATACATGATTGATGAAATCGATATCCTGAGAGGTGAAAGCAGTAAAGGATGCAATTTCCACCACTCCAAGCACCTGTCCCTCCGACAGAATAGGAAGTACTGCCAGTGCGGTAGGGTTAGACTCTCCCAGGCCTGAGAGAATTCTAATGTATCCTTCAGGAATTTTATTCAAATTGTAAGCCTGACCCTCCTTAATACATTGTCCAATAATACCATCTCCCTGCTCAATTTCGAATTTGGAAGATTCTCCCACAGAGAAGGCATAGCCAGCCTGAAAAATCGCTTTTTTGATTTCTTCCTGCTCTTCGATCAGGTAAAGTGCACCTTGGCCCGCTTCTAATTCCTTACATAATTTATGCAGTACCTTTTCAAGCCCCTCTTTTAATTGGTTGCTTTCATTGAATATTCGTTCCACTAATCCGCTGTCCCAATAGGTACGGTGTTGTTCTTCAGAGGCGATTATTTCTTCGCTGTTGTCTTCATCCGAGTGGCGGTCAATGTAAATTACCTGAGATTCCCCCGCATTTCTAATCGCACTGACATAAAAAAGCAAGGCGACTATGGTCAGGATCAGGTTGCCAACAATAATAAGTTGAAGGGGTAAAACTTCGGATTGAATTTGCGGTAGCTGATCCAATTGAAGGGTTTCCAGATTATTCATTAACTGGTCCGGAAGTAAATATCCGGTAACCGCCGCCACCAGCGAAATGACGATGGTGATGGAAGCCAGGGCTAATCCAAAGATGTTCCTTTTTTGCTGTTTCATGAGTTAAGCTTTTTGTGCAATTGGTTAAGGAAATCTATTATTTCATTTAATTTCAGTTCGTAATCCATGGGGGCAAGATCCAAGGCTGCTTGTGGCATGGTAGAAATCATGCATTCTTCCCGGTCCTGGACGATGGTCAGGCCACCCTTTTGTTGAATCCTGGCCATTCCTATTCCTCCATCGCGATTAGCGCCGGAAAGTAAAATGCCCACCAGGCGATGCCGATAGGCATAGGCGGCAGTCCCCAGGGTGATGTCAATGGCCGGACGAGAATTATTAAACATTTCCTCTGTTGACAAGGAAAAGTAATTGCCTAATTCAATGGAAAGATGATAATTTGCCGGAGCCAGGTAAACCTGTCCCCGCCGAATACTTTCCTTATCCACCGGCTCCACAATGTCCTTGGTGCTTTTGAGCTTTAAAGCTTCCACGAAGCCATTCCGGACGTGTTTTAGCCGGTGTAGGCACATAATGATAGGCAGGGGGAAATCTTCAGGAATCTGGCTAAGAATTTTGGTGATTCCCTGAAAGCTTCCGGCGGATCCCCCGATCACTACGGCTTTATAGTCAGAATTAATTTTGAAATTTCTCATGCAAAAAGATCCTTAGCCTTATTCTTTAATCTTTTTGTAGATCTTTTCCTCATTGTTGACTACAATGAATTTGTTGGCGCTATCACACCAAATCAGGGATTCTTTGGAGCCCACACATAAATAACCGTAGTTGAAAAGGCTTTCATGTAATTTGTTCAGCACAGAATTCTGAAGAGACTGATTAAAATAAATCATCACATTTCGGCAAAGCGCCAAATCAAATTTATTGAAAACGGGTCCCTGAACTAAATCGTGAACGCGGAAGGTTACATTTTCTACCAAGGATGGATCCATGACCGCAAAGCCATCCTCCTCCTTAAAGTATTTGCTCAACTCAAATTTCCCCTGGAAGCGGATATAGTTTTTTTGATTGAGCTCCATGTTTTTGAGGGTATACTTCCCTTTTTTGGCTTTCTGAATAATCTCTTTATCCAGATCCGTGGCGAAAATACGCACTCTATCCAGGAGATTGGCCTCTTTTAGTAAGATGGCCATAGAAAACACTTCCTCCCCGGAAGAGCAGCCCGCATGCCAAATATTGATCGACTTGTGGTTAAGCAATAAGTTGGGTAAGACCTCATCCCGCAGTTGCCTCCAAAAGGAAGGGTCACGGAACATTTCGGTGACATTGACGGTAATTTCGCAAATGAATACTTCCAGAAAAGTAGGTTCACTTTCAATTTTTTCAATGAGCGCATCTACCGATGGCAAGCGATACAATTCCAGTATGCGTAAGATTCTTCTTTTAAAAGAAGACATCGCATAATTGGTGAAATCATAGTTGCCTTTAGTCTTTATATATTCGGTTAATTTCCTTAGATCAGAAATTTCAATATCTAGTATCATAAAAAACGTTGGGTCGAGACAGATATTAATTTTGGTCAAAAATATTTTAAATTCATCCTATATAACGGATGGTAAAACAATTTTCTTCCAGTAAGTAATTAATCTTTATAAAATAGGTTGTTCAACCCCTGAATATAGGAGGACTTTTTAAAAAGTATTCTAAAAAATGAGTGAGAATATGCTGAGTTCAATAAAATCTCGATAATGTTAAAAATATAATTCGAATAGTTTAATTAAGAATCTGTTTTCCAGACGTAATGTAATGGTGGAAATTACAACTGATCTCCCGAAAAGGTAAAGGGTAAAAGATCCCTGACGTTATTGATTTTTATAAATGTACCATTTCCATTTTCCAAAATCACCGCATATGGCTGTTGTTGCTTATCCTGATATTCGGACATCACCTGTCGGCAGGCCCCACAGGGTGTGACTGCCTGAAAGGCGGATTCCCCCGCTTTGATGGCGGTGATCATGATCGTTTTTATTTTGAGGTCAGGGTGATTGGCAGAAGTGGAGAAAAGGACGGTTCTTTCCGCACATAAGCCCGATGGATAGGCGGAGTTTTCTTGATTATTCCCACTGAAAATTTGTCCATCCTCCATTAATAAGGCCGCTCCCACATGGAATTTGCTATATGGGGCATATGCGGACTCGGTCGCTTTTTGGGCGGCAGCAACCAGTTTTTGTTCTTCTGTTGGAAGTTCTTCAATACTGTTGAATACTTGATATTCAATAATCTGTTTTTCCTTCTGCATGTCTTAAAATTAATGGAAAAATTTAAGTATTATAAGGGTCAAGCGGACCGTAAAGCTATTAACAATAGGACAAAACCCAAAATACTATAATCTATGAATACGATTCTTTGCATTGGTGCGGGTAGATCTACCAGGGCCTTAATTTCATATTTATGTCAATTTAATAAAGCGGATGAGTTTCGCCTTATTATCGCCGATAAAAACCTGCAGATGGCGCAGGAGAAAATTACCCTTGGGGGTAAAGCGGAAGCAGTAGCATTGGATATTTTTGAGGAGGAGGCATTGGATCAGTTGGTTGGGGAGGCCAGCCTGGTCATTTCCATGGTGCCGGCCCACCTGCACCACCGGGTGTTGGAGAGCTGCATTCGCCAACGGAAGGATTTCGTTTCCGCCTCATATGTGACCGAGGAGCTTTTGCAATATCAGGAGGCGATTGAAGAAGCGGGGATTTTGGTGATGAAGGAATGTGGGTTGGATCCGGGGATTGACCATATGTCCGCTATGCAGGAATTGGACGCGATTCGAAATAAAGCTGGTAGGATCAATACCTTTGAGACCTTTACGGGTGGTTTGCTGGCGCCAAGCAAGGTGGAGAATCCGTGGGAGTATAAATTCACCTGGAACCCCAGGAATGTGGTATTGGCCGGGCAGGGCGTGGTGAAATTTCTACAAGAGGGGCGGTACAAATATATACCTTATAATAAGTTATTCAATCGTACTGAAATCATCTACATCCCGCAGTACGGTTATTTTGAGGGATATGCCAATCGGGATTCTTTGAAGTACCGGGAGGTATATGGCTTGCAGGACATCCAAACGCTTTACCGCGGAACCTTGCGCAGAGTAGGCTATTGCAAGGCCTGGAATGTTTTTGTGCAAATTGGGGCCACTGATGATTCCTATCAGATGGAAGGAGTTGCACATATGTCGCACCGTCAGTTCATTAATTCCTTTCTGTCCTATAATCCGGATGATTCCGTGGAGCTTAAGTTAGCCCATTACCTGAATATCGGTCTGGATTCGGATATCATGTATAAATTGAAATGGCTGGGATTATTTGAGGACACCCTGGTGGGACTAGAAAAAGGGAGTCCTGCTCAAATACTGGAACATATTCTCCGAAAGAAATGGACGCTGAATACGGAGGAAAAGGACATGGTGGTCATGTGGCACCGTTTTGTTTATGAGTTGGAAGGAAAGCTTTCAGAATACCATACACATATGGTGGTGAAAGGGAAAAATGCCAACGAAACCGCGATGGCAGATACTGTTGGCCTTCCTTTGGGAATTGTGGCCATTAATGTTTTGAATGGGAAAATAAAGACCAAAGGAATCCAGCGTCCTATTTCTGCTGAGGTTTATGAACCCGTGCTGAGGGCGCTGAAAGGTTATGGGATTACCTTTGAGAAGTCTTTGATTCATTGAGCAGGATTGGGGAGGGAAAAAAATTAGTTATAAATTCACGCAGGAATGGGGTAGATGTTCAATTTCTAACTCCTTTCGTTTGTTTTGGGTCAATTGAATGTTCTCCTAATGAATGAAAAGCCCTCTGATTGCATGTGAGGGCGGATTTCTCCTAAAGGGAGGTTTCTTTAAGAAGAGAATGTCCCAAAGCAAGCCGTTTTTAATCAGCCGCAAAAAAGGATATTTTTGTACAAGCAATAAGCTATGACAGTAGAGGACGCAAAGATAAGAATTGATCAGCTTAGTGAGCAGGTCAATTACTATAATCAAAAATATTATATGGAGGACAAATCCGAGATTTCAGACTTGGAATTTGACCAATTGTTAGCAGAGCTGGATCAGCTTGAAAAGCAATTTCCGCAATTCGCGGATCCTAATTCGCCTACCCAGAGAGTGGGAGGGACGATTACCAAAAAGTTTGATACGATTACGCATAAGTATCGAATGCTTTCTTTGGGGAATACCTATTCCGAAGAAGACCTGCGGGATTTTGACCAGAGGGTTCGAAAAGGACTGGAAGGTCAGGAAGTGGAATACATCTGTGAGTTGAAATTTGACGGGGTGGCCATATCATTGACCTATCAGAACGGGTCTCTGGTTTTGGGCGCTACTCGGGAGATGGTACGCAAGGTGATAATATTACGGCCAATGCCCGAACGATCAGAACTCTTCCGCTGAAGCTGAATGCCCCCGCAGTGCCGGCGCAATTCGAGGTCAGAGGAGAAGTGTTTATGTCCATTCGGGATTTTGAAAACCTGAATGCCAGCCTGGCGGAGAAAGATCGCTTTGCCAATCCAAGAAACACGACCTCCGGAACGCTGAAGATGCAAGATTCTTCCGTGGTGGCCAAAAGGAGACTGGATTGTTACCTCTACAGTGTGTTGGGGGAGGATTTGCCTTTCGAAACCCATGCAGAAGCACTGGAAGCCATTAAAGCATGGGGCTTCAATGTTTCGCAAACCTGGCAAAAATGTAGTACCATCGATGAGGTGTTGGCATTTGTTGCCAAATGGGAAGAAGAACGCAAGCAATTGCCACTGGAAACAGATGGAATTGTGATTAAAGTAAATAGTTATGCGCAGCAGCAGGAGCTTGGCTTTACCGCTAAATCTCCACGTTGGGCCATTTCTTATAAATATAAAGCAGAGGCCGCCTGTACACAGCTGGAATCGGTGAGTTATCAGGTGGGTCGCACGGGATCTATCACTCCGGTGGCGAATCTAAAGCCGGTGAGCCTGGCGGGAACCGTGGTGAAACGCGCCTCTTTGCATAATGCCAATGAGATTGAGCGCCTGGATCTTCATGAAGGGGACTGGGTGTTTGTTGAAAAAGGCGGGGAGATTATCCCCAAAATCACAGGCGTGGCATTGGACAAACGTCAGGGAGCTAATGATGTCCTGAAGTTTATTGATCATTGTCCGGAATGTGGAACAGAATTGATCCGGGTGGAAGGCGAAGCCAACCACTATTGCCCGAATACCATGGGCTGCCCTCCGCAGATTAAGGGGAAGGTGGAGCATTTTATTCAGCGTAAGGCCATGAATATTGATTCTTTGGGAGAGCGTACCATTGATCAATTGTACCAAAAAGGGCTGGTTACCAATGTGGCGGATTTATATGATCTGTCTCTGGAGCAGGCTCTGGAATTGGAAGGCTTTAAAGAAAAGTCTGCAGAGAATTTGGTGAGTGGTATCGCGCAGTCCAAGGCAATGCCATTTCCGCAGGTGTTGTTTGCTATCGGTATTCGGTATGTCGGGCAAACGGTGGCGGAGAAGCTGGCCGATCATTTCGAAAATATGGACAACCTAAGGGCTGCTACTGAGGAAGACCTGATTGCAGTGCCGGAGATTGGAGAACGAATTGCAAAAAGTGTAATTGAATATTTCGGGGAACCGAAAAACATAGATATTGTGGAGCGCCTTCAGGCGGCAGGGCTGAAAATGCAAATTGAAGCGACTGCTTTTGAAGGAAATGATCGACTCGGAGGAAAGAGTTTTTGTCTATCTGGCAAATTTTCCACCAAGAAAAGTGTACTGGAAGATCTGATTAAGGCGAATGGAGGCAAAGTAATGTCCTCTTTTTCCAAAAAATTAGATTATCTTGTGTCCAATGCTGAAAAAGAGACCTCTAAAACGAAAAAGGCAAGAGAAATGGGGATTTCCATTTTGTCGGAGGATCAATTACAGGAAATGTTGGAAAATTAAACTATGCTTGGTTTAAAGGAGAAATTTATAAATCAGAAAACCAAAAACTTAATTTCAAAAAGTAAGGTAGATCGTGGAGGGATGAATTTCGAAAATGCGGAATTCGTTGCCATATTTTACACACAGACAAGTGAAAATAAAGATGGTGAAATCCAAAAATTCTGCGATCAGCTTCAAAGGGAAGGTAAAACGGTGGAATTGATCACCTACATTCCCAAGCGTAAAGAGGAACATGCCGTAAAGATAGCATCTTTTTATGGCGATGAGTTCAGCTTTACCGGAGAGGTGAAGTCCGATGCTTTAAGAGATTTTCTCAAGAAAAAATATGATCTGCTGATTCATTGTGACCTGGAAAAGGATGCTGTTACTAAATTTGTGATGGCGAAATCCAAAGCGGTGATGAGGGTAGGCCGATATTTTGAAGAAGAGGCTAAACTATACGAGTTGATGTTTGTGCTCCAGGATGATGAAAAGCCGAGGCAAATGTGCGCGCTTTTTCATCAGTATTTGAAAGCCATACATTAATTAAAGATGATGAGGGATTTTAGTGGTACGGGTGTTGCTTTAGTAACGCCATTTGATGCCCAAGGCAATGTAGATTTCGAAGCACTAGGCCGATTGTTAGATCATACGGCAAAAGGAGGTGTGGATTATTGGGTGGTTCAGGGAACTACCGGTGAGTCTGTGACACTTACTCAAAAAGAGAAGCACGAGGTATTGGCTTTTATTAAGGCGAATAATCCTAAGAATTTACCTATTGTATTAGGTATAGGAGGAAATAATACCCATGTGGTTTTGGAGCAACTTCAGGAAATGGATTTGGAGGGAGTTGATGCCATTTTGAGTGTGAGTCCGGCTTATAATAAACCTACCCAGGAGGGAATTTACCAGCATTATAAAATGGTGGCAGATGCTTCTCCGGTACCGGTGATTTTATATAATGTTCCGGGGAGAACTGCCTCTAAAATCAAGGTGAAGACTACTTTGCGTCTTGCTGCTCATCCGAATATTATCGGGACCAAAGAAGCTACTGGTGATATTGGGGATGCTATCGAAATTGCCCGTAAGGCTCCTGCAGATTTCTTATTAATCTCAGGTGATGACTTACTGACTTTGCCGCTGATTTCGGTTGGTTGTAAAGGGGTGATCTCTGTTTTGGCGAATGCACTGCCGGAGGCTATGCAGGCCATCGTGAAACCTGCCCTGGCGAATGATATGCAGGAAGCGGGAAAAGCAGTCCACCAGATTGCCGAAATTAACCCTTTGATGTATGCGGAAGCCAATCCTGTTGGGGTGAAGCAATTATTGAAGGAAATGCATATTTGTGAAAACCATGTGCGTTTGCCATTATTACCGGCGACTGCACCATTGCAGGAAAAAATTAAAAATGCCTATTCCTCTTTTTTAGTCGTTGAGCATTAAGTCTATAGGTTTAATGCGAAAAATATTGACAAGAGCCTGCCCCTTTGGGGTGGGCTTTTTTTTATGGTTTGCTCCTCTCGCCCTCCTGTATTTTTTGCAGGTGGCAAATCGATAATTCTCCGCTCTGTTCATCGCGCAGGTGCATGCCATTCCCCTGGCAATAGCGGTGAAACTCACAATCTGAGCAAATGCCCTTTTTCGTCCAGCTTCGGTCTCTGAATATCTGATAGCGATTTTCCCAAACTTCTTTTAAATTGTCCTGATAGATATTGCCCTGAATAAAATTTCCTCTGAGATTCGGGCAGGCAGCAATGCTCCCGTCCACCAGAATGGAGGCAATATTGACCCCGGCCTTACAGTTAAAGAATTGGTCGCGTACTTTTCCCTCATAGCTTCCCAAAAATCCCTCGCAGCCATATTCCACCTGAATACGGCCCTCTTCTCTGAAGCGGACAATCTGATCAAATAAGGCTTTGAACTGAACAGGAGAGAGTTGCAAGGCTTCATTGTCTTTAGCTCTGCCGATGGGATAAATAGTGAAAATTCGCCATTTTTTGACCCCTTTGGCTACTAAGAGGTCTTTGAGTTCTTCCAGCTGTTGGACATTGTTTTGGTGCACACAGGTTGCCACATCAAAAAGAAGGTCTTCGGTTTTTGCTAGTATTTCAATGGCCTTCACCGCCTTTTCAAAGCTTTTGGAGGAGCCCCTCAGCCAGTTGTGTCCCTGTTCCAGCCCATCCAGACTTATGGTTACTGCCCGAAGACCTGAATCCAGAAGGCTTTCCAGTTTTTTTTGAGTCAATAGTGCGCCATTGGTTACGATTCCCCATGGAAACTCTCTTTGGTAAAGTTGTTTTCCTATGTTGGGTAAATCTTTTCGCATGAGGGCTTCTCCGCCGGTAAGCACAATCATGGTTTTGTGAGCATTAATGGTGCCTTTTAATTGATCCAGAGCCCGGAAGAAATCCGCCGAGGGCATGTCTGCCTGTTTGCTATTTTTAGTACAATCACTCCCACAGTGAATACAGGCCAGATTGCAGCGGAGGGTGCATTCCCAAAACAGGTAATTGAGGGTGTGAATCTGACTGGCATTTTGTTTCATTTTTTGGAAAACCTTTAATGCCAGTTTTTTTCGAAATCCTAGTGAGCGGACGGTCATTCAGCAGCTTCCTCCTTTTTCTTAAGCGGAATATTGATTTCTTTCTCTATTTTCCCCAAATACCAATTTCCATCTCCGTTCTTAAACTCTTCATCGGTTAGGGAAATCAGCGTGTCCAGCTTTTGGTACTGGCCTGTTTGCTTGGGGTTAAATTCTTCAAAGCGAAGCAATACTGCCGTGGCGGGGAGATCCCGGTAATTCATGACATAATCGCCATTATCCTCATTTTCCACATAAACATAACCATTGTTAGTGCTTACCTTAATGCCGGAGACGCTTTCGCCAGTTGCTGCATCAGTGATTTTACCGCTAAACTTAAAGTCGGCAGTAGGTGTCCCGTATTCAGCGACCGTACTGCTTTCACATCCCATTATACCGAAGCCGAGCAAGCCAATGAGTAAGGAGTATAGCCGGTTAAAAAGTTGAATTGACTTTGTTTTCATTTTTCAAAGGTATTTTTGTAAATATAGGAGTTGTTTCTGGTTAATTATTTGATTATTATCAGCTTGTGGATTGATTTTTAGGCTGAATGCCCCATGTTTAAGCCGGATTATTCACACTAAAATCTTCGTTTAGCGGTTAGGCGGAAAAAAGGAAGGAATTTTCCCTATTTCAAGCTTTTTCGAACGAATCAGATGAAGGAGGAGACAGCCAGCTAGCCCCAATTTGGGCTATTAAAAAATCAGTCGACACGAATGTACTACAGTGATAATTAGTTAATTAAAGCAAGTTCCTGAATCTGGCGGTGAATAATTCGGGTTAGTTTATAAGGTTGAAAATAAACCACTTAATCCGATTCTCTACTTTTAGCGGGGGATAATTCGGGTTAAAATAGCAGTGAGGGTGCTTGGAATGGCTTATTAATGAGCTTGTTGGTGGGCTAGGTGGAGCCAGTTGATGCATCATTTAGCTATTAGAGGTCTTGTTGCGTGTAACAGCATGTGGTTTTATTTCATGAGCGAAAAGTTTTCTCTTTCCTAATAGTCCGTTTACTTTGTAATATGAGAGAAATGATAGTTGCTGGTGCAGCATTAAATCAGACTCCAATGCAATGGGAGGAAAATGTTGCCAACATTAAGCGCGCGATTCGGGAAGCTAAGGATGCCAATGTGAAAATATTGTGTTTGCCGGAGCTTTGCATCACAGGTTATGGATGTGAAGATTGGTTTTTGAGCGATTGGCTGGCCGATAAGGCATTGTCCTTTTTGCCGGAAATTGCAGCAGAAACGGAGGGTATTGCTGTTTGTGTTGGTTTACCCATGTGGAAAAAGGGGAAGCTTTATAATGTGGCGGCACTGATTAATGAGCAAGAAGTGGTGGGCTTTTATGCCAAGCAGCATCTGGCCAATGAGGGAGTGCATTATGAGCCTCGTTGGTTTACAGCCTGGCCGGAAGGCAAGCAATCTTCCATTGAATGGAATGGCCGGCACTATCATTTCGGGGATGATTTCTTTGAGGTTCAAGGCCTGAAAGTGGGCTTCGAAATCTGCGAAGATGCCTGGGTGGAAGACCGTCCGGCGAAGCACTATTTTGAGCGTGGTTGGGAATTGGATGTCGTATTGAACCCTTCTGCCAGTCATTTTGCCTTTGGGAAGAGTTTGATTCGGGAAGATCTCATTGTGCCGGCTTCCAAGCAGTATGGCTTCACTTATATTTATGCCAACCTGTTAGGGAATGAAGCCGGTCGAATGATTTATGATGGGGATATTTTCATTGCCCAGCAGGGGAAATTATTGCAGCGTTCTTCCCGCATGTCTTTTAAAAATGTGGATTTAATTACCGCCAAAGTGAATTTTGACGGGGAGTCCGAGCAGCCGGAATTAAATCCGGATCCCAAGGATAAGAATACAGAATTCATCAAAGCGTCCTCCTTGGCGATGTTCGATTATTTGCGCAAAACATGGAGCAAATGTTTCGTACTATCTCTGAGTGGAGGGGCGGACTCTTCTACCTGTGCGGTTTTGGTAGGAGAATTGGTACAAAGAGGTTTGCGGGAGTTAGGGCTGAAGCGCTTTTTAGAAAAAATCCATCGGGAAGATTTATTCTCGGCATTATCTCAATTAAAGGGAGAGGATTTACGCAAAGCCTTAGGCAAAGAGGTGTTGGTGACGGCTTATCAGGGTACGGTCAACAGTTCTGATGATACCTTCAATTCTGCTAAGGCCCTGGCCGAAGAAATCGGCGCCAACTTTCATCATTGGTTGATTGATGAGGAGGTGAACTCCTATACTGATAAGGTGGAGAAAGCTTTGGGGAGAAAGTTAAGCTGGGAGCAGGACGACATTGCGCTGCAGAATATTCAGGCCAGATCACGAGCTCCTATCATCTGGATGCTTACTAACGTGACCGGTGGATTGCTGTTGACCACTTCCAATCGCTCCGAAGGTGATGTGGGCTATGCGACTATGGACGGAGATACCTCCGGTTCCATTGCACCGATTGCCGGCGTGGACAAGTATTTCGTGTTGAACTGGTTGCAATGGGCGGAGGATACATTGGGCTACCAATCCCTGAACCATGTCAATAACCTGAATCCTTCTGCGGAATTACGTCCGCTGGAAAGGGTGCAGACTGATGAGGATGATCTGATGCCTTACTTCGTGATACAAGCCATTGAACGCTTGGCGATTAAAGAGCGAAAATCGCCACAGCAGGTATATCAGGAATTATCTGAAGAAGCATTGGAGCCGGCAGATTTGCTGAAGCTGCATATTACTAAATTCTTTCGTTTATGGTCTCGTAATCAGTGGAAAAGAGAGCGGATTGCTCCTTCCTTTCATTTGGATGATTTTAATGTAGACTCGCGTACCTGGTGCAGATTTCCCATAATCTCGGGCAGTTTCCAACAGGAGCTTAAAGCATTGGAAAATTTACCTTAAGGCAAATTATTCTCCGCTAGAATTAGGAGATCGCACAAAAGCCCTAAATATCAGTGTTTTTTGGTGGTTTCCTGATTTTGTAATAGGCCGGATGGGGGCAAGTTTGTTTGCTCCTGATTCCTATGCTCCTTTGGAAAAAACTTGTATTAAAAGACTATCTCTTCATTTTTTCCGACTTGCAGCTAAGTAAGGATTGAAGCATGAATAATTCGGCTTAAAGTGGAATAGTTGCCATTGTTTTTTACTTTTACCGAACCGAAGTCTTTTACGATTATTATTTTTGAATAATACTTAACGCTTTTTTATATGTTATCAAATTTGATGGGTTACATCTTATGGTATCCCTCACCGGAAATTTTTCCAGGATTATCTGATGTGCCGGTTTTAGGGCATATTCGCTGGTACGGATTATTATTTGCTTTAGGCTTTGTGGTAATGCAGCAGGTAATGATTTACATTTTTAAGATGGAGAAACGTCCGCTTAAAGATATTGAATCCCTGACCGTACATGCCGTATTGGGAACCATTATTGGTGCCCGCCTGGGACATGTGCTTTTCTATGAGCCGCAAAATTATCTGCCACAGCCCTGGAAAATATTCATGATCTGGGAAGGTGGACTGGCTTCTCACGGGGCCACGATCGGTATTTTGGTAGCTATCTGGATCTATGCCCGCAAGCGAAAGGATCAGCCATTTTTCTGGGTGATTGACCGCATTGCTTTAGTGGTAGGAATTGGGGCCTTTTGTATTCGCACAGGTAATTTGATGAACTCTGAGATCATTGGTTTGCCCACAGATTCCCAGCAGGGTGTCGTATTTGCCCATGATCCGCAGCGTGCTTTGGAAAGATATCAGGGCATAGAGGAGGTGAGCTTTTCTAAAGGAAGTTCGGAGGAAATGGCGGCAGCACCTCAGGATAAAGTGCCGGTCGATATGCATATTACCTTTGCCAAGGGGCTGGATGAGCAGGCAGTGCGTAAGTTTACGGAAAAAGACCTCAAGTACATGCTGACAAAATACGATTATGTGGCGGAGCACATGTATCAGGATCCTGCAGCACCAATGCAATACCGACTGAAACAAGAAGGAGGCCTTTGGACTGCTGATGTGAAGGTATTGGGTATTCCACGCCATGCCGGTCAGGAATATGAGGGAATTTCATCCTTATTACTATTCTTTGGGCTATTCTTCTATTGGAAGAAGCGCAATGTCAATATCCCCAACGGGCAGATTTTGGGTATTTTCCTTACCATTTTGTTTTCCCTTCGATTCATTTACGAATTTTTCAAAGAGAATCAGGTGCCATTTGAGGATACGCTGCCTTTGAATATGGGACAGTGGTTGTCAGTGCCCTTTATTTTGATGGGATTAGCGATTTGGCTCTTGGCCAATAAGAAAAAAGGATTGAGGTTACCAGGAGAATAATCGCTCCGATTTTATGATATTGCGGACTGGTGAATTTCATCAGTCCGCTTTTTTGTACGCAAAACATTAACTCTTGAAAAGTAGGTTATTCTTTTTCATTTTATGCTTTACCGGGCTTCCTCTGATCGTGCTTGCGCAGGAGGATAAAGTGGTGCGGGTGGACCGTATACTGATTTTGGGGAATCGCAAAACGCAGGCAGAAATCATTTTAAGGGAATTGGATTTTGCAGAAGGGCAGGAGGTCAATTATCAATGGCTGATAAACAACCTGAAGCAAAATGAAGACAAATTGATGAATACCTCTCTTTTCATCACCACCAAAGTGGAGGTTATCGAAGGAAATGCCTCCTCAGTAAATGTAGTGGTGAGGGTGAAAGAACGCTGGTATACCTGGCCATTGCCGGTATTTTCATTGGCGGACCGGAATTTAAATGACTGGGTAGAAAACCATGGTGCTGATGTCAGTCGGTTGAACTATGGTATTCAGTTTCGGCAGGAAAATATCAGAGGTCGGGGAGAGGAATTGGGAATGGTGGCACAATTGGGCTATACCCGCAGGTTCGGCATTTATTACAAGATTCCTTATTTGAATGAAAAGCAGAATCTGGGGACTAAATTAAAGTTCAACTATCGTCTGAATCAAAATTTACCGGTTAAAACAGAAGACCATAAACGGGTATTTCTGGATGCACAAACCCCCATTCAGGAATGGTATGAGGTGGACTGGATGTTTACGGTGCGAAATGGTTTTTATGTTCGCCATGAAATGGGTGTAAATTATAACCACCGATGGGCGGCGGATACCATTCTGCAGGAGAATCCGCACTATTTTGCCAATGATCGAAAGGATCAAAGGGTGTTTGGTTTATACTATACCCTGCGGGTGGATCATCGTGATTTTCAAAATTATGCCACCGAAGGAGATTTTTTCTATTTTAATGTGCAGAAAAACGGATTGGGCATTTTCGGGGATGTGGATCAGTGGGAATTTCTGGGGAGGTATTCCAAATACTGGAAATTACCCAAACAGTTCTATATCTCCACTTTAGCGGCGGCAAGTCTGTCTTTTCCCGCGGAGAATCAGCCCTACACGCATTTAAATGGCCTGGGTTTTCGTCCCTATGATATTCGGGGCTATGAGCTCAATGTGATTGAGGGGCAGCACTATTTTCTTAACAAATGGGATTTTAAGAAACGGTTATTGGCAGGTACGTATGATTTTTATCCCATCACCCAGATGAGTCAGTTTAACGGTTTGCCATATGCCTTTTATCTGAAATTTTTTGGCGATTATGGGTATGTGAAGAATTATCCTCAGTATCAGCAGAATAGTAGGCTGACCGATGAGATTATTTACTCTTTCGGCCTTGGGCTGGATATGGTGGCCGCCTATGACTTTGTCTTTCGTCTGGAAGTTTCCTATAACTCCATGCAGCAAACTAATTTTGGCTTTGCCTTTTTATCGGCCATTTAAACCATTATTAACAAAATTTCACCACTGGTAAAGAGCACTTTCCTGATTTGAAGAATAATTGATTTCTTTGAAGTAAATTCATGTAAAATTCATACATAAACCAAAATATATAACGATGAAACGGATACTAGTTGCCGTATTGATGGTCGCGATGAGCTTCCCTGCTTTGGCAGATGAAGGGATGTGGCTGCCTATGCTAATCAAGCGCCTTAATTATGAGGATATGCAGAAGGAAGGCTTGAAGTTGACTCCTGAAGAAATTTATAGCGTGAACCAAGCCAGTTTGAAAGATGCCATCGTATCTTTTGGTGGTTTCTGTACCGGTGAGGTTATTTCTAAGGAAGGATTGTTATTGACCAACCACCACTGTGGATACGGTGCCATACAGGATCACTCCACGGTAGAGCATGATTACCTGACGGATGGCTTCTGGGCCATGAACAAGTCAGAGGAATTGCCTAACCCCAAATTATTCGTTCGCTTTTTGGTGCGCATGGAAGATGTGACAGAGCAGGTGAAAGGGGCTGCAACGGCTGAAATGACGGATGAAGAGCGTAGCCAGGCCATTGGCAAAGCGATGAAAGAAGTTGCTAAAGCGGCAGAAGAGGGCAATGAATATACGGCGGAAGTGAAGCCATTATTCAAAGGCAATGCCTACTATATGTTTGTTTACGAAACTTACCGCGATGTGCGTTTAGTGGGTACTCCTCCATCTTCTATCGGTAAATATGGTGGGGATACCGATAACTGGATGTGGCCTCGTCATACGGGTGATTTCTCTTTGTTCCGCATCTATATGTCACCGGATGGTAAGCCAGCGCCTTATGCAGAAGAGAATGTGCCATTCCAACCTAAGCATTATTTGCCGGTTTCTATGGACGGCGTTCAGGAAGGTGATTTTGCCATGATTATGGGATTCCCGGGCAGCACCAAGCGTTATTTGTCTTCTTATGGCGTGAAAGAAGCCCTGGATGTGTCCTACGCTTTGCGTATCAAATTGATGCAAACCAAATTGGAGTTGTTGAAAAAAGATATGAATGCTGATGATAAAATCCGTATTCAGTATGCTTCTAAATATGCTTCTACCGCAAACTACTGGAAGTATTTGATTGGGCAGACCAAAGGCTTGAAGCGTCTTCATGTTTATGAGAAAAAACAAAAAGAGGAAGGTGATTTTGCCAATTGGGTAGCCACGGACAGTAACCGTAAAGCAGAATTCGGTGCGACTTTGAATGATTTGGAAAGTGGCTTTGCCACCATGACGGATTATTCTGCGCCGGTGCAGTATTCCATCTTTGTGCCTTACCTGACCGAGTTTATCTACTTCACCCGCAACTTTGAGGCGATGAAAGGCATGATGGGCGAGGAAGAAAAATCAGAAGCCCTGGCAGATTTCAGCAAATCTATGGAGGAGCCGGTGAAGGAGCACTTCAAAGATTACAACCCGGCAGTGGACCAAAAAGTATTCCGTGCCTTGATTGAAATGTACTACAATGAAGTGGATTCTGCCTACCGTCCAAAGGTATTTGAAGCAGCCAATAATGTGGCATTGACAGAAGAAGGTGAAAAGACTTCCGCTGATTTCGACGAATTGGTGAATTATATTTTCGAAAAGTCTGTTTTTGTAAATCAGGAGCGTTTAGAAGCATTCCTGGCAGATCCAAAAGCGGAAGTGTTGGAGAACGATCCGGGGATGTTGGTAGCAGATGCTTTCATGGCAAATAGTGGAAAAGTGCGTGCTTTGGTAGGAGAGGCAGCAGCTGCTATTAACCGCGGTGAACGTATGTATTTGAAAGGAATGATGGAAATGTTGCCAGAGCGTGCATTCTATCCTGATGCCAATTCTACCATGCGTGTGACCTACGGACAGGCATTAAGCTATGATCCGGCAGATGCGGTGCATTATGACCTTTATACCACTTTAGATGGGGTCATGGAAAAGGAAGATCCAACGAATCCCGAGTTTGTGGTACCAGCGAAGCTGAAGCAGCTTTGGGAAGCAAAAGATTACGGGCAGTATGCCAATGAAAAAGGAGAATTGGTGACTTGTTTCTTGTCCAATAATGATATTACTGGGGTAACTCAGGTTCTCCGGTAATCAATGGTAAGGGAGAGTTAATCGGTACTGCTTTTGATGGCAACTGGGAAGCGATGAGTGGTGATATCGCCTTTGAACCAAACGTACAACGCACAATTTCTGTAGATGTACGGTATACCTTGTTTATCATCGATAAATTCGCAGGTGCCGGCCATCTGGTAGAGGAAATGACTTTGGTGAAAACCCCCAAAGAAGTGAAGCCTGCAGGTAAGAAGAAAAAGAAAAAGAAATCAAAAAAGGCTTAATTTAGGCTAAATTGGTTCTTCAGCATAAAAGGAATCTCTCCGCTTTGGGGGGATTCCTTTTTTATTGGGCGTAAGGTTCTTTCGATAATTCCTAATTCTTGAAATGTTTTGCGTACAATGACAAAATTCTGACGGGATTTTATTCCTTTTCCTCCATACGTCGCCTATGGCCCTTTTTATCAATAGAGTACCAGGCAGTATCTTGATCTATATGATAAAAACCTACAAATTCTGGCTTTCCATTACGTTTGTAATAAATCCACTCTCCTTCACGTTTTCCTTCCAGAAATTCCCCTTTTTCAATTTTTTTTCCTTTGTCGGAATAGAAAATCCATAAGCCTTCGGGTATTCCAAAAGTATAATTCCCCTCTCGTTTTAAAGAATTATTATTGTGATAAAAAATCCACCTTCCGTCATAGAATCCGTCCTTGTATTTTCCCCTCTTTTCAAGGTTTCCATTTTCATAATAATAGACGCTTTCCCCCTCTAGTAGGCCATTTTTCCATATTTCTCTCCCTGCTACCTGCCCATTGGGATAATAGGTGATCAGGCTGCCATTTAATTGGCCGTCTATATAATTTTCAATTGCACTAAGCTGACCATTAGGGAACTTATACCGCCATTCACCCTCTTTTTGTCCATTATTATTCCGCTTTCCTTCTCCGGTGGAGGGAGTATTTTCGATGTAATTTTGTGAATGTGCTTCAAAACAAAATAGTGTAAAAAATAGTAGAAAGTACCGTAAAGCATTGTAAATGAGGTTCATTTCTTACTTAATCAATTTTAGTCTTTAAAATCTTCGTATTATTGAACTACCACTTGGTTGGAATCTAGAAGCGGTCGAATTCATGCTTACAAATTAGCCAATTATTACATTAAGTCTAATTTTAGTAAATTATGCATCACAGGAGATTACATAAGTTTTACCTCTCTTTCAAAGTGGAACGTGAGGTTCGGACAGTTTGGGTTGAGGGTCTTAATCTTCGTCATGCGAAAGATCGTCTGGCCATGACGGAGCCTGAGGCAATAGACATCATTGACTGGACGTCAGAAAGTCCTGAAAAATTGGAGAATTATCTCTCAAAAATCGGAAATTACTTTGAATATACCCAAGGAGCGATTGCGCAATAAGACATTGCGCTGAACATAAAATACCTAAATGAGTCATAGGGATATCTGCCTATGACTCATTTTTTTCCCACCCTGCTTTTTTTCCTCCTTGGCTTGTCGCTGACCCCCTCCATGGGTCAGGGGACTTTATTTAATCAGGTATCGGATCCTGAGATGAGGACTATTGATGCTAATCCGGCCTCCGCTACTTCCAGGCCAGATCATTTTCATTTATTACTTCAGCATCAGCTATTTTACGGTAAGTTTAATTTACCCCGAACAGGGATTCTCCTGGGCATGCCTTCCCGCTTTGGAAATACCCAATTTGCCTATTCCTATTTTGGAGATCAACTGCTGTCTGAGCGAGGGGCATCCTTGGCTTGGGCTCACCATTTGGGGCAATTTAAGCTCGGATTACGGTTTGCCTATACTTATATCCAAAGTGCTTACAAAATTGAGGGAAGGCAGTTTGCAGTGGATTTAGGGATGCAATGGCAACCGATAACCGAACTGATTATTGGATTTGATGTTCAGGAAATCCAAAAACCATCACCAGCTGAAGTTGTCGCATTGCCGGCAGCTTTAAAAAGCAGATTAGGTATACAATATGAGCTTTCCTCGGATTTGAGGGTTTATTTGCAGTGGCAGCAGGACTATTTTACAGGACCTCTGCTCACCACCTCCTTTCAGTATTTTTTTAAGCCCACATTTTATGTAGTGGGAGAAGTAGAGCTGATGCACTTATCCCAATGTTTTGGATTCGGCTGGGAAAAGGGAGCTGTTGCTTTACAATATTTGGGCGCCTTGCAATACCCTCTGGGTTTTAGCCATCAGTTAAACCTACATTATTTCTTCGGGCAATGAGGTATTGGTTTATCATCGGTTTTTGCATTATCAGCCATTGGTCCCGAGCACAGTTGGATCCCATCGCTGCCGTTTTGAATCATTTGCAACAGCAGGAGGTTCAAGCCATGGATGTGGATCGATTGGAAATGGATTTGGAGGCTTTACTTCATGAGCCCTTAATGGTGAATCAGCAGCCGGTAGATTTATCAGGATTGTTTTGGTTAGATGATTTTCAGCAAAGGGCCTTGGCGAATTATCTAGAACATTTTTCACCGGTTTTTGAACCTTATGAACTTCAATATCTACAAGGCTGGGACCAATCCCTTGCCAAGCTCACGGCCCCTTTTTTGGATTTTAGCTTTCGTAAAAAATCAAAGCCCAAAGGGAGAAGGCAACAGTACCTGTTGTTGGGCTTTCATCGGGCGTTTTTATGGCCATCTGCTCAACGGGAAGATTATTTGGGAGCCAATGCCTGGCGTAATTTGAGGTTTAGAGAAAGTCGTGGTCGGGTCCAAATGGGATTTAACGCTCGATTACAAGCTGGGGAGGCCTGGGTATTTAATCCCCGGAGTAATCAGTATGGGGCCGATTTTTACAGTGGTTATTTGAAGTATGCATGGGGCTCAGGGCAACTGATTGTAGGAGATTTTCAATTGCAAGCTGGCCTGGGGCTGGTTTACCATCAGGGATTTTTCTCAGGCAAGGGGACAGATCCTTTATTGGCCTTCAACCGAATGAATACAAGGTTGAAGGCTATTTCGGGCAGTTTTTCTGCTCAGTTTTTTCGAGGGTTTGCCCTGGCACAACGAAAGGGGCCGCATCAGTGGAAGGCCTTTTACTCTCAACGATATCAGGACTTTCGACTGAAGGATGGCCAAATCTCTACGGCCTATGCAAGCGGATATCATCGTAATGAGGCAGAATTGCTATGGCGGCATAATGTGCTTGATCGCAATGCCGGTATACTATACACCTATGCGAATAAAGAAAATGGTTTGTATGCCGGAGCCAATGGTTTGTGGAAGCTGCCCTACCAGCTGCGGGAAAGCGGAAGGATGGTAGGAGGGCATCAGGTGGTTTTTGGGGCTATGTTGATTATACCAGGGGAATTCACCGAATGGCCATCGCTTCTTCCATGAATAGCTTAGATGGGCTTGGGCTGAACGCTCTGTGGATGGCCGCCCTGAGCAAAAGGTATAGAACGGGGCTCTATTATCGGCATTATGGATCCTCCTATCAAGAAGGAACAGGGCAGGGCTTTTCAGAGACAGGCGCCAGAAGGGGCGAGAAAGGGCTGTATTGGGCTAATCGGCTTTACCTTACGGATAAGTGGCGGTTAGATTTTTACTTTGATCAGTTTTTTATTCGTGCGGGGCAATACCGCATTTCAAAAAGCTTTAAGGGTTATGAGCATTTGGCGGGACTAAGCTATCGATCCAATCGGCAGCAACAATGGAGTTTTAGGTTTAAAATGGAATCCAAAGCACAGGATTTAAGGGAGGAGGATGTGCGATATTTGTCGTTGCAGGAAGTGAAAAAGTTGAATATGGCCGTGATCCATAATGCAAGCTGGAATGAGAAGTGGTCTACTCAAAGCAGGCTGCATTGCTCTAATGCCGGTCAGGAATGGGGCATTTTATGGGTGCAGGATGTCAAGTATCGCTTGGAGAAATGGCGGTTTTTTGGTCGCCTGGCGATTTTTGATATTGAAGATTGGAATAGCCGCCAGTATGTGTATGAGCAAAATGTAAGGTTTCAGTTTTCAAGCCCGCTGTTTTACCGCAGCGGTTTCAGAACTGTTGGCATGGTACAGTGGGTACCCCATCCTAATTTTACTTTTTGGTTACATCAGGTGTGGGAACACTATCCTTTGGAAAAGGTGGAGGAGCAATTGGGATTAAACCGATGGCAATGGCGACTTCAGGCCATGATTCACTGGTAGGAAAGCCAAATTAATTCAATAACTTTTTCTTTGGTAACAACGGTGCTCCTTTTAATGCCTTTGGGCCTCTTGAGCGAAATGCCTTTCTTCTTCCCTTTTTTTATCACTTGCTGTTCTACTATCCGATCATCTGATTTATGAAAAATCAACACCTCCTCAGCAATGGTGGGTACCTTAGCCAAATCTCCATTGGCTCCCAGTGATTCAAAAGGAAACTCTGCCTGTTCTCCCTGACATAATGCTAAAATTCTTCGGCAATTGGGAATGCCCACGCCTACATAGTTATTAGGGGCCTTGTACAGATTGGCCGAAGCTTTTATGATGTTTTTGATCTCCTCATGACTCAAATCCGGTTGATATTGCATGATGCAGGCGACCAGTCCGGTGATAATTGGAGCTGAAAAGGAAGTGCCCGAAGAGGCATAACAAACTACGTCAGGCTTGATGTAGGGCAGTATTTTTGGTCCCTGCGCAGAATATTCATATTTGCGGGGGAGGTGATAATGACTGGCGCCTACGCTAAAAACGCTACGCGCATCTGCCGGGGCAGAGACTACTCTCCAGTCTAATTCATTCCCCTCATTTCCGGCCGAAATAACCAAAAACATCCCTTTTTGATTCGCCGCAATTTCGGCCGCCCGGGAAATGATGGTCGTTTTTCCATCCATATCGCTTGGCCGATAATTTTCCTCCGCCCGGTCATAGCCTCTGGCATAGCCTAAGGAGGAGTTAACCAGTTTCACTCCCAGACTATCCATCCATTCCAGTGCGGCAATCCAGTAATCTTCCTCTCCCCGGAATTCCCGGTCTCCATGGTCGGTACGCGCCAGATAATAATCAGCTCCGGGCGCAAAACCTTTTGGCTGACTCCCTTTTTCAAAAATGCCTGCGGTGCATTCAAAAACCTCCGTGCCGTGCCAGTCCTGGAAGGTTTCAGGGGATTGGTACAAGTCTTTTTTCCATTTATTGATAAAGTCCCGACCCATTATGACCTGATTGTTGTCAAATACATGTTTCAGGCTGGGCTTAACATTGGCGTCAATATAGCCGGCATCAATCAGGCCTATCTTCACGCCCCGTCCATCCAAACCTTTATCGGTAAAAGCTTGTCCTTCCATTTGGTTAAAGGCATATTGAGCCTTTTCCCGGGCAAGATTCCGCTCACCGGAGGCGATGACTATTCCGGGGCTGACCGGCACAATTTCTTTGATAAAGTCCTCTTGCTGCAAGGAAGAGATTTGGCTGGAATCCAAAATTGCGGTAATACCATTTAGCCATTTGGATCGACAAATTTCCTGTACTTCCCATTTCTTTAGCGCCTGTAAATACTGCTCGGAAAGGGGATGGTCCAGGTAGGAGGAGGAGTCTTGAAAGGAGATGTTTTTATCCTGAAAAAAGACCCAGTATTTGAGTTCCTGAGCCTGACAGGGAATTGTAAATAATAGAAAAAGAAAAAAAGAAAAAAGTCGCATGCTGAAAAGTGGGCTCTTTTTTATGGCCGAAAGGCAAATTAAGCAAATATTATTTAACCGTTGAATTTTTTGGTAAATTGAAGCGCTTATTAATTATTGAATCCGGAAACTTAATATGAAATACGAAACTATCGATCCTTCGTTATTTGTGGCGAACAGAAAGCGTCTGGCGAAGATGATGAAGCCTAACTCTCTGGCTGTTTTTAATGCTGCGGACATCATGCCTACTTCGGCGGATGGCACTATGAAGTTTAAGCAACAATCCGATCTTTTTTATTTGTCGGGCATTGATCAGGAGCAAACCATCCTGGTGGTGTATCCGGATGCCATCAATGAAGAGTGGCGTGAAGTCCTTTTCTTGAGAGAAACGAATGAGCATATCGCCATTTGGGAAGGACATAAATATACGAAAGAAGAGGCGACCAAAGCCTCCGGAATTCAACAGGTGAAGTGGTTGGACGATTTCGAGACCATTTTCCAGATGATGATGGCGGAGGTAGACCATGTTTATCTGAATACTAATGAGCATTGGAGAGCCGAGGTCTTGGTGCAGACCCGTGATGCCCGTTTTATTAAAGATTGCAAGGAGCGTTACCCTTTACATCAGTATGAGCGTGCGCAGCCTTTGTTACACCACCTCAGAGCGGTGAAATCGCAACAAGAAATTGATTTGATCGCTCATGCCTGTGAAATTACCAATAAAGGATTCCGACGTCTGCTGGGTTTTGTGAAGCCGGGGGTAATGGAATATGAGGTGGAGGCCGAACTGATCCACGAATTTGTAAAGAATCGTTCCGCTGGTTTCGCTTATGAACCCATCATCGCTTCCGGTTTTAACGCCTGCGTTTTGCATTATTTGGAAAATAACCGCGAGTGTAAGGACGGGGATTTGTTATTGATGGATATTGGTGCAGAGTATGGGAATTATGCTTCGGACATGACCCGTACCATTCCGGTAAATGGCAGGTTTTCTGACCGTCAGCGTGCGGTTTATGATGCGGTATTGCGCGTATTTAAAGGGGCAAATGAAATCCTGCAGCCGGGCACTAACATTCCGGCTTACCATAAAGAAGTAGGGAAAATGATGGAATCGGAATTGTTAGCCTTAGGTTTGATTGATAGGACCGATATCAAAAATCAGGATCCGGCATGGCCAGCCTACAAAAAGTATTTCATGCACGGCACTTCCCATCATTTGGGCTTAGATGTGCATGATTATGGAAAGGTCAATCGGGAAATTGCCGAAAATATGGTCTTTACCATTGAACCGGGAATCTATATTCCGGAAGAAAATATGGGCGTGCGCCTGGAGAATGATTTTGTCGTGAAAGCAGGAGGTAATCTGGACTTGATGCGACAGATACCTATTGAGGCTGAGGAAATTGAAAGTTTGATGAATGCCTAAGCGTATATTGATCATAAAAAAAGCCTCCTTGTCTAGCAGGGAGGCTTTTTATTTATTCAGGTAAAATAAATTCATCTTCTGATGCCGATGGAAAGTTAATAGAGGTAAAACCCATCGACATGAAAAGATTTTACCTAATACTATTAATCATTCCTTTGCTTTACGCCTGTAAAGACGATGAGGACCCCTCTCCAGCCGATCCCGCTGAAGGCACTTATGAGCTTACTTCTGTGTCCATCTTTTCAGATGGTTTTTCTCAGGTTTTTGAAGGCGAGCTACTGGAAGCATTAATTGAAGAAAATGAAGGCGTATTCACCCAAATGACGCTGGAAGGGAAGGAACAGCTGGTGATTGACGGGCAGCCTGTGGCTGAGAAATGGATTCGTGATGGAGAGACGGTTCGGATAATATTCGGAGGTAATCAGGCTGATCTGGTCTTTACCTGGGATGGGGCCAATGAGCTGGTCTGGCAGGCTTCGGAGGAATTTGAAGAGGAGGTGTATATTAGTCAGATGGTATTTACCCGCATAAATCAATAGATAAAATAAAAGCGAACCGGTGACCGATTCGCTTTTTATTTTTGAACGAGCTTTTCCAGCGACTTTTCTGCGGCAGATTGTTCTGCTTTTTTCTTTGAAAGTCCTGTGCCCCGCCCGCAAGGTTCCTCATCAACGAATACCTGGGCAACAAATTCTTTGAAGTGCTTATTGTTCTTAACTTCTTCCACCTCGAAGCGGACTTCTTTCTTTTGTTGATGTGCCCACTCGATTAACTGGCTTTTATGATTGGGGTTCACCTGAATGATCTTCTCTAAATCATAATGAGGGATCAACAGTTTCTTCACCACAAATCGGTGGCAGCGTGCATATCCATGATCTAAATATACTGCTCCAACCAATGCTTCCAGAGCATCTCCATATATGGATTTAAAAGCCAGACCGTGTTTATTCCCCTGATTATATTCCACCAGGTTGTTCAGGCCTATCTTTACCGCAATTTGGTTCAGGGTTTCCCTGTTAACCATTCTTGACCGAATCTCTGTTAAAAATCCTTCATTCTTGAAGGGGTATTTTTTGAATAGAAATTCCGCCACAATGGTGCCCAATACGGCATCTCCAAGGTATTCTAAGCGCTCGTAGGATTCTTTTAAACCGTTCTTATTTTCCTTTGCGACACTGGTGTGCTGGGTCACTAAACGGTATAAGTAAAGATTTAAAGGCTTAAGCCCTACAATCTGACCGATTGAAGACATAAGCCTTTTATCTTTTTTGCTCATTCGAGCACTTAATGTAAAAATCCTTCTTAGAATTCGAATCACAATGAAATCTTAATCCTCTAATTTTTTGAAAATTACTGAGAAATTATGACCACCGAATCCAAAAGTATTGGACAATGCTGCTCTGATTTCACGCTTCTCTGCTTTGTTCAGCGTAAGTTTGAATCGCTTGTCAATATTTTCATCTAATTCCGAATTATTGATGGTCGGAGGTACGACGCCCATTTCCATCGCCTTAATGGAAGCAATGGCTTCAATTGCCCCTGCAGCACCCAATAAGTGGCCGGTCATAGATTTTGTAGAGCTCACGTTCAAATCATAAGCGTGTTCTCCAAATGTTTTCTCAATAGCTTTAAGCTCGGCAACATCTCCTAATGGAGTGGAAGTACCGTGAACGTTGACATAATCAATGTCTTCCGGCTTTAAGCCAGAAACCTGAAGTGCCATTTCCATAACCCTGGCTGCGCCGGTTCCTTCCGGATGTGGGGCAGTCATATGGTGAGCATCTGCAGTAGCGCCACCACCGGTTAATTCACAATAAATCTTTGCACCGCGCGCTTTAGCGTGCTCATATTCCTCTAAAACGATCGCACCGGCACCTTCTCCCAATACAAAACCGTCACGATTTTGATCGAATGGGCGGGAAGCCGAAGCAGGATCATCGTTTCTGGTAGATAATGCTTTCAATGCTCCAAATCCACCAACACCTGCTTCCGTTACGGCTGCTTCAGAACCACCGGCAATGATAACATCAGACATTCCACTCTTGATATAGTGGAAAGCATCCAACAAAGCGTTGGTCGCTGATGCACATGCCGAAACTGTACAGAAGTTAGGGCCGCGGAAACCGTATTTGATAGAGATATGACCCGCTGCGATATCAGCGATCATTTTTGGAATAAAAAATGGATTGAATCTTGGCGTGCCATCACCTTGTGCAAAAGATGTGACTTCCTCTTGGAAGGAACGAAGTCCTCCAATTCCGGATGCCCAAATTACTCCTACACGATCCAAATCTAACTTATCAGAAATTAGGTTTGCATCGTTCACTGCCTCATCTGTAGAGATCATGGCATACTGAGCGAAGAGGTCCATTTTACGAGCATCCTTTCGAGGGATAAAATCCTCTACCTTTAGTCCTTTAACCTCACACGCAAATTGCGTTTTGAATTTTGAGGCGTCGAACTTCGTGATGGGTGCAGCGCCACTGACACCCTCGGTAAGACCGTTCCAGAAATCCTGAACGTTATTTCCTAAGGGAGTCAGCGCACCTAAACCCGTGACAACAACTTTTCTTGAAGACATAAAAATCTTTAAAAATGCTTATTACTTGTTCTCCTCTAGGTAAGACACCGCTTGACCTACAGTAGAAATGTTTTCAGCTTGATCATCTGGAATAGAAACATTGAATTCTTTTTCGAATTCCATGATCAATTCTACAGTATCCAATGAGTCAGCTCCTAGATCGTTAGTGAAGCTAGCTTCCAATGTAACTTCCGATTCTTCCACACCGAGTTTCTCTACGATGATCGCTTTTACTTTCTCTGCGATTTCAGACATTGTTATAAAAGTTTTGTTGTTTAACTACGGTGCAAAGAAATACAATTCGCCCAATAATGTCAAACGATTTATCACAAAGATATTTTCGGCTATTATGCCCTATAAAACGGTTTGCGTGTCCTGTTTTTGTTTGTATGTGACTAAAATTCAGTGAATTATGATTCTTTCTTGTTGAAAAAAAGTCTCGAGAGTTTCCTTTGCGGAAAATAAATATATATCAAAAGCAATTAGTAGAAGGTTAAAAATGGATGATGAATTGGTGAAAAAAGGGGGATTGCGTAAAAATTATTTAGTTTTGTAGCAAAGAAATCTTTGGAGCGATCAATTTTTTTGAAGCATTGAAAAAGCGCAGACTTTTAGTAGAGAATAATTACGACTTCCAGTTGATGGGTATTGTGGCACCCATGCGAGCATACAAAATGGTGTGGTATATCAATCAGGCGATGCGTATCGCTTTTGCTAAGCAAAAGGAATGTACGGTGCATCCTTTCGGACGGGAACCCATTGATATTTCCTTCTATACCTATGAGGCACCATACGGTAATTATCGATTTATTGAAAATCGTGCAGTGAAAAGTCCAAAGGGGGAAATTCATTATCTGATTCCGGAGTTAAAGGAATTTGACTTCCTATTATATGTGCAGGGAGAAATGCACAAAGATTACTTTGAACGGCTGAAGAATGGGCTGGAGCAGTTATCCATTGTTCATTATTTTAAAATATTTGAAGTAGACCGGATTAAGGCGAAGGAAAACCTGATCTTTTAGAAGTAAAAAAAGCGAATCGGTGGGAGATTCGCTTTTTTTTGAGGGCTTTTATGCCGAATGATTCAAGGTAAAATTCATTGATGTAACCCAAGAGCCTACTGTCAGTCCACTATGGTTATTTTCCTTGATTATTAATAGCCGGAATTTGGGTAATCTTGCGTTCTCCTCCTCATCTGCTTTCTTGGAAAAAAATGAAATAGGAAAAATCTTACCATTTCTAATGCTTTGCCTCTCTACGTGCATTGAGGTATGTAGTGATTTGGCTTAAACATTCACTTATGGTTTTTGGGGAGGAACGAGTACTACCTCCTCGCGATCGATGATCACTTTCCCGGCTTCCAGATCCTTTGTTTTACGGATATACTTTCTTGGCGTCACGGATACCGGGCAAAGGCTATCCGTTTTTCTTTTGGAGAAAAAGGCGGCCCATCCGGCTACTTTTTCGATCACGTCTTTTGGGAATGGCTTTCCCGCCTGATGCTTGATCAAAAGGTGAGAGCCTGGAACATCTTTGGCGTGCAGCCATAAATCCTCTTTAAAGGCGTATTGACCGATTAGCTTATCATTGGCCTTGGGGTTTTTGCCCACCCAAACATCGAAGCCCATGCACTCATAACTGTTGTAGGGAAGAATGACTTGTTTTTTGTTCTGCTTCTGGGCATTGTTCTCCAGCTGGTGGTCTTTCAGAATTTTTCTGATTTCCTTAATAGATTCCGCATCCTGAATTTCCCCTACTGCCAATTCCAGGTTTTCCAGCTCTTCCATTTTTGCGGCAATGTTTCCTTCAATATTTTCAATCTCCAGTCTTTGATTCTTCGCTTTTCGATAATATTGCTCGGCATTGCGCTGTGGGCTCAGGTCTTTTTTGAGCTTTATCTTAAGGTCCTTATTGGTGTAGAAGTTAAACAGGCTGACTTCCGTCGCTCTTTTGGGTACCTGATGCAGATTGGCCATTAAAATATCCCCAATATGCTGATAGCTGATGCCTCCTTTTAGTCCCTCTAGCTTTTCTTCATTATTGGTGATATAGGCATAGCCCTTATCAATGTCTTGCTTGAGTTTTTTTAGGTTGCGCCCTCTTTCTTTTTCCAGCCAGTGGGTGCGGGAAAATTGATAGTAATAGGCATTAATGGCTGCTATTGGATCATGTCCTTCGTAGATCAGTTCTCCGACTTCAGTGTCAAACAGGGTGAGCTGCACTTTTTGTTCCTCCTGTCGAACATAAATAGGGCCGTTGTTTAACTGTTCAATGATAAGCTGAAGCAATTTCCATTGTTTTGCACGCTCCAATCCCGGATAACCTTCTTTCTCCAATAAATTTTTCACCTGCTTTCCAAAGGTAGGGTAGAGCTTAAAGTAATCCCCTTCCGCTGCTTCAAGGGCTTCGAAACTTTGATCAATATCGCGTTGCAGGTCGGAAATGCTTAAATCCTGATCTTTGGACAGGTTGTTTCTGAAAAGTTCACGCCGCTCCTCATTTTGAAAAAGGAGGATATTGGACTGAGAGCCATGCAGCTTGAATAACAGTTGGAAGCCTCCGTCAAAAAATATGATAAAGGAACGTTCGTTGGGCAGGCATTTGATTTCCAGAATCTGTTTCTCCAGAATTTCGGAAAAAAGCGTGACCGTATTTTTTTTGGAACGCGCAAAATCTTCCGGAAAAGAAAGCGTGGAGACGTCCGGTGCCAGATTTGCCCGGAAGTAAAACTCCTTTCTTTCCGAATAAAAGCCCATAATCAGCTCATCTCGTTGCTGACTGAAACAGCTGCCCAACTTCCAGCCTTTTAATTTTTCGTCCAGCTGATGCGCCAGGCGGTTGATGAAGAAATAATTATTATGCAAAGCGTCTTTGTTTAAATCTCAATTTTGAGGCCATCGTAAGCCAGGTGAATGCCCATGGGAAGTCCACTATCTACCTGCCCATGCAGCCCCATGTGATGGCTCATATGTACAAAATAGGTTTTGGGGATCGATAGTTTTTTGGCCAGATCCAATGCTTCCTTTAAAGTGAAGTGGGAGTAGTGGTCTTTGTGATGCAGGGCATTGAGGACCAAAACCTTACTGCCGGCAATTTTGTCCCACTCCTTTTCCGGCAATACATTCATATCGGTAATATAAGTAAAATCCTCAATTCGGAATCCAAAACAAGGCATTCCCCCATGCATGCCATCAATGGGAACGATTTCCAGGTCCTCGAAAAGAAAAGCCTGATTACTGATGGGAATGGTGTCAATACGTGGTCGGCCGGCATAGTCCTCGGCAAAGGCATAAGGGAATTCTACTTTTAGTCGGTCTATCACCCGCTGCCGGGCGTAAATCGGGATATTTTTATTTAATGAAAAATTATATCCCCGGACATCATCCAGGCCCGCAATATGGTCTTTATGTTCATGGGTTAGGAGAATAGCGTCCAGCTGATGAATGCTTTCTCGCAATACCTGCTGGCGAAAATCCGGCCCGGTATCGATAACGATGCTTTTTCCATTAACCTCAATATGCACCGAACACCGCAGCCTTTTGTCCCGGAAATCGAGGGATTTGCAAACGGGGCAGTCGCAATTGATAATCGGGACGCCTTGTGAAGTTCCCGTTCCTAAAAAAGTGATTTTCATGTTATTGAGCTTCCGTGTTTACAGCCTCCTGAATTTGCTGGTATAAGGCCAAAGATTTTTCACTTAAGCCCTCGGCGCCAATGGGCAGTTGTTGCAAAATTTGTATCAGGCAGCTGATGCGGCCTTCCAGTGGGTAAAATTTATTGACCACCACTACGCCTTTTTGATTCAGCAGGCACCAGCCAGACTTGAATTGTCCCTTTTCATAGCGCAAGGTATAATCAGATTCGGCGAAGATGTCCTCTAGTTTGCTTAGGAAATTTTTCGTGTACTTTATCGTCATGGCCTTCAAATAAGGCCACAATATCGGAAAAGATGAAGAAAAAAGAGGGCTTAAGCTGAATTATGCATTTTAAAGCCGATTTATTTCTGCTTAAATCCTCGTTTAGCTGCAAGGCGGCAAAAATGAAGGGGTTCAAGTTTTTTACAACGAAGTAGATGAAGGAGGAGAAATTAAGCCTGCCCAGATTGGGGCGATTAAAAAATTCACAAGATTGCTTAAAAAGCACTGAGAATAAGCCGAAATGTCCGGTGCCCTGAATGTAGCGGTGAACATTTCGGGTTAAAATACGCTCTAAAACAAAAAAGCGGTCACCTTTCAGGTAACCGCTCCTTTGCCGAAGATGGTTTAATTAATTCACCAAGGTGTATTTTTTTACTGTTTCCACTAACACATCAAAATCCAGTGGTTTAGGTAAAAATTCATTGATACCTACGGCTTTAAAGTCTTCCATAGAATAGTTTCTTGCATTTCCGGTGATGGCCACTATCGGCACATCATTTCCCTGATCACGTATCGCTTTGGCACATTGCATACCATCCATTTGTGGCATATTAATGTCCATAAGAATGACATCGTAATTTTTCTTGGCCACCTTGTCCATTACTTGTTTACCATTCTTGGCAGAATCGATGTCATAGTTTTGAATCAAAAGGATTTTTTTGGTAAGTGTCTGAATAACAGAGCTGTCCTCGGCAATCAAAACTTTCTTTTTATCGGCCATTTCTATCTTAGTTTATAGGTCTTTAAGAAATTCTTATATTCTGTTTTAAAGATATCAAATAGCTTGCCGATTTTGTCTAAATCGTTTTCCAAATTGTCATACGGTGCAATTTTTAATTCTTGTTCCGTAGCTTTTACTTTTTCTGCAAGCTGTTCAATTCCCAGTGTAGCGGCATTACCTTTAAGTGTATGCAAATTACGTAAAATATTTTCGTAATCTTTTTTTAATGCAAAATTTTTCGCTTCCTGGATAAGATCCGAGGACTCTAAATCAAAATTTTGATAAACTTCATCAATAAGATCACAACCGCCTATGTCATAAAGTTGATCCACTATGGCTTTGTTTATAACTGGGGTGCTGTTTGTTTCCTTTTTTGTTTCAACAGTTTCTTTTTGGGCTAAACTGTGGGTGTGCTCTTGGACTTTTTTGATAATTTCTTGCGCTCTAATCGGCTTAGCTAAATAATCATCCAGGCCTTCCTCCAGGAATCTTTTTTTATCGTCTGACATGGCATAGGCGGTCATGGCAACAATCGGCGGACAAAATTCCAGTCCCAAAGCTTTAATTTCCTTGGTGGTTTGTATTCCGTCTTTACCCGGCATTTGGATGTCCATGAAGACCAAATCGAAGGGCATCTGTTGCACCTTGCTAATAGCCTCTTCTCCACTGTTCGCTGTGGTGACCGCACAGCCTGCTTTCGATAATATTTCTCCGGCTACTTTTCGGTTGATAAAGTTGTCATCTACCAGTAATATTTTAGGCTGTTCTTTAGGGCTGAAAGTGTTCCGAATAAGTTTTGGTTTGGATTCCTTCACGATCGGGATTTGGTCTTCGTCGGGTAATTCGGCCTCAAAAGTAAACCAAAAGGTGCTTCCCAGCCCCAGGGTGGAGTTCAGGTGAATTTCTCCATTCATTAGTCGGCATAATTTCTGACAAATAGCCAGTCCCAGACCTGCTCCTGAAAAAGGTTTTGAGGTTGAATGGTCACCCTGTTCAAAGGCATTGAAAAGGGTTTGTTGAGAGGCAGGGGAAATGCCAATGCCAGAGTCTTTAACCTCTGTCCGGAATAGAAAAACATCGTCCGTTTGTTTTTCCACCTTAAGGTAGATGTTGATAAAGCCCTTGGGTTCTGTGAATTTTATAGCATTGGAAGTAAGGTTGGAAAGCACCTGCAAAAGGCGGGTTTCATCAAGCATCACCACCTCCGGAACATTATTGTCCACCAGTAGGTCAAAGGAAATGTCATGATTATCCGTCTGAGGTTTGAAAAGGTTATGAAGCTTTTCCAGAGTTTCACGAATTTTAATAGGAGTCTTTCTTAGACGCATTTTTCCCGCCTGAATTTTGGATAGGTCCAGGATGTCATTCAGGATTTCCATCAGGGTTTCGGAAGATTTTCTTAGGGCATCTACATAATCTGCCTGTTCCTCCAATAAGGGGGTATGTCCCAAAAGGTCAATCATCCCAATGATTCCATTCATCGGTGTCCTTATTTCATGACTCATATTAGCCAAAAAGGAATCCTTGGCCTTAATGGTCTTTTTTAATTCCTTTTGGGTGTGTTCTAATTCCGTCATGTCCCGAATAAAACCCTCCAGCTCTAATGGCCCTTTTTTATTATCCGCATGACGAAGGTGAAGGAAACAAGGGACGGTTTTTCCGGATTTATGGATGATATGTACCTGTACGTTGGACAGCCGCTTGGACTGGGCCAGGGCTTCGGAGAATTTCCGGGCCGCCCCTTTATACAGGTAATAATCCCCAATATTTTTCCCTATGATTTCCTCGGGATTGTAGCCCATAATATCCAGTGCACTGGGGCTGATCATGGTGATTTTACCCATGATATTACACCTGAAATACAAGTCAGGGGATCGCTCATATATTTTTCGATATTTGCTTTCATTTGCTTCCAGCATAAACAGCTGATGGGTCTCCACGCTGATGTCCTGAATGCTCATGATGATTTTTTCCGCTTGCTCATTTTCCACGCAAGGCAGGAAGGCTATTCGGAACCAGCGCATTTTATTTCCTTTTTTCTGTGCATGGCGAAACTCAAAAGCCATGGGTTTACCTGCGGTGACTTCCTGCCAGTGTTGTGTGAAAATGTCGCGTGTGGCTTCATGATCGGCTTCCGGGCATTTTTCGCCAATCTGGAATGCATTTCCCATCAATTCCGCATAGGCCTCATAATTACCATTTACCGAAATTATTTCAGCTTTTGGATTCAGGTTGGCCAGGCAGATAATGCTCTGTTCCCTATTTTTTTCCTGATGCTGTTGGCCTTTTAAGCGCTGGCCTGAAATGGCCTCCGAAATGGCCGGTGCAACTATGTCGATTAACAGGGTTTCCTGAAATCCATAGTTTGTTCGTGGATTTCGGTGAAGGAAGATCCACTGCCCAATCAGTTCTCCATTCCAAAATAAGGGCATATAAAGGAGGTCTTTTACCGTAGGGTCGGATACGGAGAAATTTTGGAGGCTTTGCTCATTAATAATGGAAGGGCTTGCCAGGGTCGATAATTTTTCAAAAACCTCCTCCTGAAGCTGTACGGGGCTATATAATTGGTCTTCCTGCCATTCATGATAGGCCTCCTGATTGGCTTTAGGCTGTAAGATTTTCAGGGCGCAAAAGTCGTAAAATACGATGGTCTTCAGGGCTTCATTGATCCTGCTGAACCATTTTGGGGAAGATTGCAGGTAGCTGACCCAAGAGGGGAGGCCGGAATATATTTCCTGGGTTTTATTTAATAAATAAGAAGAGTCAAAGCTGTTGATGATCAGTTGAATGGCAGTGACCTCATCCTTTTCCTTGATGGCGATAAAGGTACCTTTTAAGACTTCACTTGAATTATCCCCTTTAATAAATTCCAAAGGAAGGTCCATCTCAGGAATGCCTAATACCAGAAATTGCTCCAAATGGTGTTTGAGCTCTGTAAGTTGATCCTGCGCAATCACTTCCAAAAGAGTGGCCTCCAGAATTTCCTTTTCCGACATTCTCATGCGCTTGCAGAAGGTCTCATTGACATAAGAAAATTCTCCATCAATCTTCATGAAAGCCACCATTTCTGAGATCTTGTCAAAAGACTGATAGTGGAGCAACTGCCCTTTTCGGTCAGTCTTTTCCTCTTCCGGATCTACTCCTCCTACCAGGGTGATCAGGTTAGAACGATTGGTGATTTTACCGGGTACCCGATAAAAATTTAACTCCAGCGGGTTGAAATCTTTATTTTTGGTCAGGCATTTTACGGCATCAAACTCCTCCAAATCCTTTGGGAAGAAGTTATCCTTAAAAGAACTCTTGGGGTTTCCCTTTTTAGGATTGAGGAAATTGGAAATCTTTCTGCCAAACAGTTGCTGGGGCAGAAGGTGGAAAAGCTCCGCAAAAGATTGGTTGCAACTCAGAATGAAACCGTCCAGGGTGACGGTCACAATAAAGGGGGCTCCGGTGCGAGCCGGGTTAATTTTGGAGGTATTGTCACTGGTGAGCTTGATGGGGACCGTTGCGACAATAAAGCCATTAAAGGAGGTTTTATGAGGGTACCTGGGGATGCCGGTTTCCTGTACGGTAATATATTTTCCTTCCTGATTTTTTAGTCGATATTCAATGCGATAGCTTATTTTCCGACGATGGGCATTCTGAATTTTGCTAAAGACGAAGCTGTAATCATCCGGGTGAATCAAATCAATCCATTCGTCGATCAGTTTATTCTCCGGAATGCCGGAAAAGGCCCGCCAATTTTCATCGAAATAATAAAGGTTGTGGTATTCATTGGTCATCCGGGTCATGACTGCCGAAATAGGCAAGTCAAGACTGTCCTTTTTTGTTTCCCTGCTCAGCTTCAGGAAAATCATTTTGGTCTGGCTGATGCGAACAATGGATAAGCTCGCCAGCACGGAGATTTCTTCCCCTGTGGTGGGTTGGAAAGGGATTTGTAGAGTGAGTCCACCGGATAATCCCTGCGCCTCAATATTTTGAAATATAGGTGCTCCTTCTACCTCCTGGGCTAATATGTGTAGAAAAAGAGGGTTTTCAGCAATTTGCTCCTGAGAGTCCAGGCCAAAGAAGTTCAGGCAGGGGGTGTTGGCTGCAATCAAGTCTCCTTCCATACTGATAATCATCGCTGCTTTGGGAGATTCCTTTACCAACAGGCGTGCCTGCGAGGAGGAATCTTTTTGCATGCGTAAAATCTCTTCTATCAGTTCTTCCTTGCTCTTTTGTAGCAAATCGTTTCGATTTCCAAGCATATTTTCCTAAAAGTCTGTATCAAATAAAACATAAAAATAAAGAAATTTATCGGTGTGCCCCTATGGATTGCTCTTCATTTAAAAAATCTACTTTTTGAATTCCTGCGGGAATATTTCGAAATTGGCTCCATAATTAGATAGGAATGGAAGATAAATTACTGGTGGTCATTGTAGGGCCAACGGCGGTAGGGAAAACAGCTCTTTGTGTGGAGTTGGCTAAATTGCTTGAGACAGAGATCATTTCGGCGGATTCCAGGCAGTTCTTTAAGGAAATGGCCATCGGCACGGCCAAACCTACGAAAGAAGAAATGGATGGTGTGCCGCACCATTTTGTAGACTGCATGTCTATAGAGCAGGAATACAGTGCGGGTCATTTTGAAATTGATGCTTTGGCGAAAACCAGGGAATTATTCCAGGATCATGAGGTGGTGATCGCCACCGGAGGGAGTACGCTATATGTTTCAGGGCTGTGTGAAGGCTTTGACGATATGCCCGAACGCCGGAGGAGCTGCGGCAGCAGGTCATTGCAGATTATGAAAATAAGGGATTGGCTTTTTTGGTGGAGGAGCTACAGGCCAATGATCCCGAATATGCTTCGGAGGTAGATTTGAATAATCCGCAAAGAGTCATGCGAGGAGTAGAGATCTTCCGGGTGAGTGGCAAGCCGATGTCCTCTTTTCGTAAAAATAAAATGGATCAGCGGCCGTTTAAGATTTTGAAAATTGGCCTGGAGCGGGATAGAGAAGAGTTGTATGACCGTATTAATCAGCGGATGGACATCATGATTGATCAGGGGCTATTTGAGGAAGCGGAGCGTTTGTTGCCGCATAAGTCTGCTAATGCCCTGCAAACGGTGGGTTACAAAGAAATATATGACTATATGGAGGGTCAGTATGATCGGGAGGAATGCATCCGGTTATTAAAAAGAAATTCTCGCCGGTATGCTAAGCGGCAGTTGACTTATTTCAAAAAAGATGAGGCTTTTCATTGGTTTCATCCAGAGCAAAAAGCAGAAATTTTAGGGTTGATCAAATCCCAAATGAAATAAAAAAAGCCTTCTCTGTGGTGTCAGGGAAGGCTTTTTTGGGCGGTGATGATTTTAACCCGAATGCTTCACCGTTAAATTTATCAAATCATCATAAGTAGCTTTTTTTGCTCATTATGAATTGTTTTCTTTGATTTATAGTAGCCCGAATTTGGGCGTACTTGCTTTCTCCTCATTCCACTGCTTCCCTGGGAAAAACTTAAAATAGGGGACTATTCCTTCATTTTTTCCGCCTTGCAGTTAAACAAGGATTTGAGCAGGAATAATCCGGCTTTAAACACGCTTAGCTATTCAGGATTTCTACCATTCTGACCAGTTCGTCATTCAGTGGTTTTGGGGTATTCACCGCGATGTCCAGCGGAGTGTAGACCACCTCATCCTTGATTATCCCGATCATGACCCCCTTTTTGCCGGACCTTAAGGCTTCTACCGCATTTAGTCCCAGGCGAGAAGATAAAATTCGGTCAAAAGCGGAAGGAGATCCCCCTCTTTGGATATGTCCCAAAGTAGTAATCTTGATGTCCTTATTATTAATATGACTTTTTACTTTTTGTGCAATGTCAATGGCGGAGCCTTCGGCATTTCCTTCTGCGGTTACGACTATGGAAGCGCTTTTGGCACGATCCCAACCCGCCTGTAGGGTGGAGATCACATCCTGAATGGAGGTCTCGGTTTCTGGAACCATGACCAGTTCAGCCCCACCGCCAATGCCGGTCTGAATGGCGATATAACCGGCATCACGACCCATTACTTCCACAAAAAATATCCTATCGTGCGAATTGGCCGTATCACGGATTTTGTCAATGGCGTCCAGCGCGGTGTTGACCGCCGTGTCGAAGCCAATCGTAAAGTCCGTTCCGTAAAGGTCGTTATTGATCGTGCCCGGAATTCCAATGATAGGGAAATCATAAGCTTTGGAAAACCGATCCGATGCCATCATGGAGCCATCCCCGCCAATGACAATTAAGCCTTCAATGCCCCGGCTTTGCAATTGCTCATAGGCCTTATCACGGCCTTCTTGTGCGTGAAAGTCCACGCTTCTGGCGGTTTTTAAGATGGTGCCGCCCAGAGAAATTATATTACTGACGGAATAGGATTTCATCTTATAGATATCACCCTGTATTAGTCCGTCAAACCCACGTTTGGCGCCATAAACCTCCATGCCATAATAGGTGGCTGTACGTACCACTGCTCTTAAGGCTGCATTCATTCCCGGCGCATCACCACCAGAGGTTAAAACCGCTATTTTTTTCATTTTGAAAAATGCTCTTTTGTTCTCTGTTTCTGCGAAACGCTAAAAAAATGATGGTGTTTACATCGATATTTTGCAGAAACCTTATCCAAAGGTATCTGAATTATGTGGTTTATTAGCTGATTTTAGTCAGTATTGCACCATAAGATGGCGCAATAGTTGACGGCTTTTTGAATTAATTGAAGATCTGTTCCACATTTCTCATCAAGCTATTTATCTTTAAGCTGAATAGGGAAATTCTTTAGCCTTATTTGAACAGCATTAGAAATCAATCATTTTTATTACGATTCGATGAATTTTAAACAATACCTGCCGCATATTTATGCAGTTGTGGCATTTTTAATCATTACTCTGGGATATTTTGGTGCCTCGCTCAGTGGAAAAGAACTGCTGCAAAGTGATGTCATCCAGTTCCGGGGAACTAATCAGGAAGCGGAAATTTATTCTGAAAAAGGAGAACGTATTTTATGGACGAATTCTTCTTTTGGAGGAATGCCAACTTTCCGGAGCACGGAAAAGAATATCTTTCAGCAAGTACATGCTTTCACCAAAGCTGTTTTTCCGGATTCCGCGCTTTTAGTGTTTTTGGGCTTTGTCGGATTCTATATTTTGTTGGTCAGTTTCGGGGTGAATCCCTGGTTGTCTTTCGCGGGATCTGCTGCCTATGCATTTTCCACTTTCACCCTGATCAGTATTGAAGCCGGCCATATCAACAAGGTGTATGATATGGTGTATATGGCGCCTACCCTGGCTGGTGTGTTTTTAGCTTTTAGGGGGAAATATTGGTCTGGTGCTGCGATAACAGCTTTCTTCCTGGGGATGGAAGTTTATTATGGTCATATTCAGATCAATTATTATTTATTATACATGATTGTCGGGGTGGGCATCATGGAATTGGTAAAGGCGTTTCGCAGCAACGACTGGCCTGCATTTATTAAACCTTCTGCCTTTTTACTGGTAGCGGCTGTTTTGGCGATTGGAGCGAATGTGGTGAGATTATGGTCCACCGCAGAATTGGCTCCTTCCACTACGCGTGGGGCATCTGAATTAACAGCCAAACAGCATGAAGGAGGCGGTTTGGATTATGATTATGCTTTTGCCTGGAGTAATGGCCTGATAGAGCCGATGACCACATTGGTGCCTTACTTTTATGGTGGAAGTTCGCATGAAGGATTGAGCAAAAATTCGGAAACGTATAAAACTTTACTGAAAAACCAGGTGCCTAAGCCACAGGCGGATCAGTTGGTTTCGGCTTTGCCCATGTATTGGGGAGATCAGCCCTTTACTGCCGGTCCGGTTTATTTCGGAGCCATCGTTATTTTCCTTTTTGTATTGGGGATGATCAGCCTGAAAGGGCCTCTGAAATGGTGGGCACTAACTTTAGTATTGCTATCATTTTTACTTTCTATGGGTAAAAATTTACCCTTGGTTAGTGATTTCTTTTTCTACTATGTGCCGCTGTATAATAAGTTCAGGTCGGTCACGATGATCCTTGCCATTGCGCAGTTGATTATGCCTTTTATTGGGATTTTGGCCATTCAGCGCTGGTTGGATGGTACTACAGATAAGGCCACTTTTGATAAGGCACTTAAATGGGCCACCCTTTCTGTTGGCGGCTTATGTTTGATGCTGGTTTTGGGAAGTTTTATGATGAGTTTTCGGGCTCCCAAAGATGCTGGTTTAGGCTTACCCGAGTGGTTGATTAGTGCTATCCGGGAGGACAGAGCCGGTATGATGAGGGGTGATGCTTTCCGTTCTTTGGTTCTGGTGGTGCTCTCTGCTGCAGGACTGTGGGCTTTGTCTGTTAAAAAACTGAAATTCCAATATGCGATGGCTGGCCTTTGTGTGTTGATGACATTTGATTTAGTCGGAGTAGGGCTTCGTTATTTGAACGGAGAAGATTTCAAGGATGTAAAAGGTTATGAGAAGCAGGTGTTTGCTGCTACAGCAGTGGATGCAGAAATTAATAAAGATACTGATCCCAACTTCCGCGTACTGAATGTGGCCGCCAATACTTTTAACGATGGGGTTACTTCCTTCCATCATAAATCTATCGGGGGCTATAGTGCCATTAAGTTAGGGCGCTATCAGGAACTGATCGAGGGGCAAATTTCCCAAAACAATCAGGCGGTATTGGATATGCTGAATACCAAATATGTAATCTTCCCTGATCAGCAAAGCAGACAGCCGCGCTTACAGCAAAATCCGGGGGCTTTAGGGCATGCCTGGTTTGTGCCGATGGTTAAAATGGTGGCCAATGCCGATGAAGAAATGGCCGCTTTGGGTGGGGATTTCAATGCCCGCCAAACCGCTTTGGTGGATCAGCGCTTTGCCGGTTTAGTGACGGAAAAGTATAAATTTGATCCCGCCTCTACCATTAAGCTGAAAGAGTATAGCCCTATGAAAATGGTGTATGAGTCCAACAGTGCCAGTGAGGCTTTTGGGGTATTTTCGGAAATTTACTACCAGCCGGGCTGGACGGCCACTATTGACGGTCAACAGGCGGAGCATATTCGGACGAATTATGTTTTGAGAGGAATGATGATTCCGGCAGGGAAGCATACCATTGAGTTTACCTTTAATCCGCCAAGTTACGCCAAAGGAGAACCGATTGGTTTAATATGTTCTTTATTGATCGTCCTGATGATCGGATTTGCCATTTTCAAGCACTTTCGCTCTGAGCCGGATCACGCCACGGTAGAAGCGGAAACTGTATAATTCAAATATAGAATAATAATCAAGGGAAGTACATTTACGTATTTCCCTTTTTTATTGTATTTCTTAAGTGAATTTTAGCCTTAGGGTTTTCACTTAAAGGGATTTAAAGTTAATTTTAATTCTTTGATACAGAGTTAACCTATTTCCACTGTGTATCATGATTAATTTTTGGAACCTATTGTTCCGGTGAGCTATTAAAACCGATATGCTATGTCGAATGAGCAAACAAAAGAAGTTACTCAGCTATTAAATCTTGCCAAAGATGGGTCTGAGGATTTTGATGCTGGCCGTTTGTATGAAATGGTTTTCAGTCAAATGCATCAGATTGCTGAAAATTTATACCGCCGCGAAAGAACTGACCACACCCTGCAGCCGACAATATTGGTAAATGAAGCCTTTATGAGCCTGATTGGTCAGGATCATATTGACTGGAAAAGTCGTGCTCATTTTTTTGCCGTGGGCGCCCAGGCGATCCGCCGTATTTTAATTCAACATGCCCGTAAAAAGCATGCCCTCAAAAGAGGAGGGGATTATACGAAAGTGGAGCTGGATAAGGCCGTCAACCTGACCGAGGATGAGGGAGATCAACTGCTGGCGATAGAAGAATCTTTGAAGGAGTTGGAAAAAGTGCATGAACGTCAGGCCAAAGTGGTAGAAATGAAGTTTTTTGCCGATATGAAAATGGAAGAAATTGCCCATGCTTTAGGGGTGTCAAAGAGAACAGTGGAAGTGGACTGGACGGTGGCACGTGCCTGGCTGAAGCGCTATATGGCGGAGCAATTGATGAATGATTAATAGCCTTCGCTTATGGGAAAGGCAAAGATTTACCATTCAGCGATTTCTTGGGGATTGGTGATTTTCCTACTTTTTCCCTTGTTGGGCGTTATGATAGCGGACATTTACTTTCAAACTTGGATGGCCTCCGCTATTATCCTGCTCTCCTTACTTTTTATATTTTATCTGTATCAAACAACAGTCTATTGGCTGGAGGAGGATACGCGGGTATTGAGAATAAAATCGGGATTTTTGATTAATCAGCGTATTTCGATCGATGAAATATACAAAATTGAGGCCAGCAATAGTATGCTTTCTGCACCGGCCTGGTCTTTAAACCGGATCGCTATTTATTTTGGAAACAAGCAGTCGGTTTTGATTTCGCCCAAGCATCAGGAGGCTTTTTTGGAAGACTTGAAACGGTTAAATTCCGAAATAAAAATATCAGTATAATACGATTAAGCCTAATAATTCATCTTTAGCAGGTAGGGTTAAGGGGTTATATGTCAGACTCTTATCGGTGAGTTTGCTGATTTTTTTATAGTCCAAATTGGGGAAAGCAGCTTTCTCCCATATTCCTCTGCTTCCTTGGAAAAGAGATGAAATAAGCCACTATTCTTACATTTTCCTTGCCTTGCAGCTAAAGGAAGGTGCAAGCATAAATAATTCGACTTAGGCGGACCAGCAGGTCCGTTTTTTTTGTTGGTAAAAAAATAATGCTATATCGCTGACCTTTAGGGTGCTATTTCGTTTATAATTATTGATAAATTTCAATTTTTATTGAATTAACGGTCAAGCCCCACTCTTTATGGTCAACCTTTTCAATTTTCTTTTTGGGATTTTAGGTGTATATGTTATGCTCAGTTTATGCCTGTCGATGTATTTGATATTTAGATGGTTGCCCAAAAGGGATAAGACGTTTCGAAATTCTTCCTGGCAATTTAAATTGATTATCCTGCCAGGGATGGTTGCCTTCTGGCCAGTCGTATTATATACTAAAATCAAATAGCTTAATGGATCCCCTCCAACGAAGATACCATGCCAGTATATGGCCCCTATTATTCTTGATTACCCTCTTGCTCTTAATCTTTAGTCTGCCATGGGTCTAAATTATCAAGCGGTGAGCTGGAACCGACAAAAGAAACGGTACGACCTTGTTATTTTATTGGCGGTCTTGGTCAGTTTAATATCCATTTGCCTTTTCCAATGGTGGTTGCATCCGGATATCACCCTGGAAACTTTGTTGCTCAGGGCGACGAGTGTAACCGCCTTTTTGATGTTGCATTTTATACTGAGCATAGGGCCCTTGGCCCGGCTGGATAGCAGATTCTTGCCTTTATTATATAATCGAAGGCACCTGGGTGTTGCCATGTTCATTATTGCAGCTACCCATGGCCTATTGGCGCTGATTCAATTTCATTCGCTGGGAGATCAACCTATTCTCACCAGTATGTTTTTGGCTAATCCTGATTACGGTAGTCTGAAAGAATTTCCTTTTCAGGTGCTCGGCTTTTTTGCCTTGATCATTTTATTTCTAATGGCGGCCAGCAGTCATGACTTTTGGCTCAAGGTCTTGAGTCCACGCCTTTGGAAAGCCCTTCATATGTCCGTTTATATGGCATATGTACTAATAGTGGCTCATGTCGCCTTAGGAGCCTTGCAGTATGAAAGTCAGGAGTTGCTCCGCTATCTCTTGCTCTTCGGCTTTGTATTCATCGCTGGTTTGCATTTTGCCGCTGCCCGTGCAAGTAGCAGAGAGGCCCTTACTTCCTCTGAATGGGTAAAGGCAGTTGCTGTGGCGGACTTGGAAGAGGGTTGCGCGAAGGTGGTTCTGGTGGGGGAGGAGGAGATAGCGATTTTCCTAAATAGGGGTAAAGTTTCTGCCGTAAATAACCAATGCAAACATCAGCAAGGGCCAATAGGCGAGGGGCAAATTATCAATGGCTGTATTACCTGCCCCTGGCATGGATACCAATATTTGCCTGAAAACGGGCAATCCCCACCTCCCTTTAAGGAGCAGCTGAAAACTTACTATTTGAAATTGGAGCAGGAAGAAATTTGGGTAAATCCCCATTCTCCCGGAGAGGGAGTACTTATTGAGCCTATAAACCTTTCAAAAGATGGATAAAAAACCTTTTTATATCGGATGGGAAAAGAAAATGCCCGCATTTCATAAAAAAGGCATTTTTCCGCTTTTGCTGGTGGTTTTTTTACTTTTGCCCGTTCTGGCCTTCCTGTTGGTGTATACTCAAAAAGGATTTAATGATCACCAGTTTGAGCTTGGACAAATTCGAACTTTCCAGGGAGATTATTATGCTTATCCCGTACCCAGATTGGTGGTAACCGCGGACCAGGTGCCGGAAGGTTATTCCCCGGATATGCTTTTGGTGGGTTATGGGAAATTTGGCGCAGAAGGCATTATGAATAAAGCTGCTGAGCAGATTGGTGTTCCGCTAAATGGTCGGAAAATAAAGGTGGAAGGCAGCCTTATTTATGGAGATGGAAAAGTATTGTTGGAGCTTAGCCCAAAACAAGCAGGTATCATTGAAATAATAGAGGGAAAGGTGGAGGCCATGGCCCTTTCCAGTAAGCAACGAGAAATTCTGACCGGAGAAATTTTGGATCCGAAATGTTATTTCGGGGTGATGAAACCCGGAGAGGGTAAAATTCATAAGAGTTGTGCCGTTCGTTGTATTAGCGGAGGTATTCCGCCGGTTTTTCGATCAGGAAAGCCGGGGACTATCAATATTTTGTTTTGTTGGGGACGGCCGGCGAAAAAATCAATGCGGAAATATTAGATTGGGTTGGAGAAAAGGTGGAAATTGTGGCGGAAGTAAGTCAGTCCGGCGGGTGGCAAATTTGTGCTGTTAATCCCGAGGATATCAACCCCATTTAATCAACCCCTGATATGATTCGTGTGCTGCTAAGCATTAGTCTTTTCTTTTTACTTTTTGCAGATTCTTTCGCCCAGTCAAATGCTCGCATGGCTTCAGAGGCTATAGCGCCAGTTTATAAAGTGAATCGGTGGACTACCGGAGGTACCGTTGTGGTGGGCTATGTTACCAGCCAAATTGGATTCAATTTGCTGGGAATAAGCCCCGAATTCCGGAAGATGTGGTCCTCGGGCTCAAGCGGGCTAATGTGAATGCCTTTGATCGGTGGGTGTTTAATTTTGATCCTAATGATCGTAAGCAGGCACAGGATATTTCGGATCTGGGGCTTCGGGCCTCTGTTTTGTTGCCTATCGCCTTATTTATCGATAAAGAAATTAGAAAAGACTGGTTGGATGTTTCTTTAATGTACCTGCAGTCCCAGGTCTTAGCACTGAATATTTATACCTACCTTGGAGCTGGTGCATTTGATCGTTACCGTCCGGTGACTTATGTGGAAGAGCTTTCTGTGGAATATCGAAGCGAAAGTAATAATGCCCGATCGTTTTTTAGTGGGCATACCTCCAATACAGCGGTGGCGACTTTTTTTGCTGCTCAGGTGTTAAATGATTATCACCCTCATTGGTCGACCGGAAAGAAGGCTTTGATGTATGGCCTGGCAGCAGTGCCTCCGGCTTTTGTGGGCTATTATAGAATGAAGGGCTATAAACATTTCCCAACAGATGTGATGACCGGCTTCGCGGTGGGAGCTGCCTCCGGAATTTTGATTCCTTATTTGCATAAGCGTAGCCAAAGAAGAAGTAATTTGGTGTACTTCCCCTTGATTAATCAGGATGCGATGGGTTTGTATCTGGAGGCGCGGTTTTAGGCCGAATTATTCCCTTTAAGATTTAGTAGTTCAGGTTAAAGGCCTAATTGTTAATATGTCTTGGGGTGTATGCTGGGTTTGGGGAGACTTGCATTCCCCGCATTTATCTGCTTTATTGGAATATAGGGAATAGGATACAATCCTATATCTTTCCCGGCTTGCAGCTAAACGAGGATTTAGATAGGTATTATTCGGGATAAGCAGGAATACTCCCGCTTAACAAAAAAATCCCCTCAATTAATGAGGGGATTCAAAATGGTTATGATTGTTTAGGAATTGCTTTTATACATTCGAAGTTATAGCCTGCAGAAGTTGAGGCTTTTGTGCTACTCCAACATTGCGCCAAACGACTTCTCCATTCTTAAATAATAATAGTGTAGGAATGCTCTGGACACCATATTGGGCGGCAGCGGCCTGATTTTTATCCACATCTATTTTGATGATTTTGGCCTTTCCTTCTACCGCTTTGGCTACTTCGGAAAGAATAGGTGTCTGGGCTTTACACGGGCCGCACCAATCCGCATAGAAATCTACCAATACCGGCTGGTCGCCGTTAATTAATTCTTTAAATTTTGACATTTTTATTCCTTTCTTTTCAGTGCAACATTTCGGCAAACGAAAAGCTACCCCCATTTTGTTTCGAATTGTAGTGTTTTTTTTCAACTATAAAGATAAAATGTACAGTAATGCCGTTCAGTGCCATATATCACAAAGGAATTTTAAGGGAAAAATGGAGTGCCGAAAGGAAATTTTCGTAATTTTGCCGACTGCGAAATAATTATTTTCGGATTGAAGATAAAAAACAGTTTACCATGACTTTATCAACAAAGTATAATCCTGCTGAAGTAGAGGATAAGTGGTATCAGTATTGGTTGGAGAATAAATTCTTCGCCTCCAAGCCTGATCCAGAGAAAGAACCCTATACCATTGTAATCCCACCGCCAAACGTAACGGGGGTATTGCACATGGGCCACATGTTGAATAATACCATTCAGGATGTCTTGATCCGTAAGAAGAGAATGGAAGGTAAAAACGCATGTTGGGTACCGGGTACTGACCACGCTTCTATTGCAACGGAAGCCAAAGTAGTAAAGCTTTTGGCAGAGCAGGGCATTAAGAAATCCGACATTACACGTGAGGACTTCTTGAAACACGCCTTCGAATGGAAGGAAAAATACGGTGGAATCATCCTGAAGCAGCTGGAGAAATTAGGCGCTTCTTGTGACTGGGACCGTACACGTTTTACAATGGAAGATGATTTGTCAGCGGCCGTGATTGAGGTCTTTGTCAAATTGTACAATAAAGGATTGATCTATCGCGGAATTCGCATGGTAAACTGGGATCCCGTCGGTAAGACAGCATTGTCTGACGATGAGGTGATTCACCGTGAAGTTCAGTCCAAATTATATTATGTCAATTATCCTGTAGAAGGAGAAGAGGGGCAGTTCGTGACCATCGCCACTACACGTCCGGAGACCATTTTGGGTGACTCTGCGGTGTGTATTAACCCGAATGATGAGCGTTTCCAGCATTTGAAAGGAAAGCGTGTAATCGTTCCAATGGTGAACCGTTCTATTCCGATTATCGAGGATGAATATGTGGACATTGAATTTGGTACGGGTTGTTTGAAAGTAACCCCGGCGCACGATGTGAATGACTACGAATTGGGCATGAAGCACAATTTGGAGACCATCGATGTGATCAATGAAGATGGAACGATGAGCGAGGCGGCGCAATTCTTTGTAGGAGAAGATCGCTTTATCACGCGTAAGAAAATTGCCAAAGAACTGGATGCCCTTGGCCTTTTGACGAAGGAGGAAGATTATAAGAATAAAGTAGGATTCTCGGAGCGTACCGATGCGGTAATTGAGCCAAGAATTTCTACGCAGTGGTTCTTGAAAATGGCCGATTTGGCCAAGCCTGCTTTGGATGCGGTAATGTCTGATGAAATTCAGTTGCACCCACCAAAATTCAAGAATACTTACCGTCACTGGATGGAGAATGTACACGATTGGTGTATCTCCCGTCAGCTTTGGTGGGGACAGCAGATTCCGGCTTACTATTTACCAAACAACCAAATCGTAGTTGCGCAAACTGCGGAAGAGGCTTTGGTCAAAGCACAGGAAATTGATCCTTCCTACACTGCTGCTGATCTGAAGCAGGATGAAGATGTATTGGATACCTGGTTCAGCTCCTGGTTGTGGCCGATTTCTGTATTTGACGGATTCAAAGATCCTGAAAATGAGGACATCAAATATTATTACCCAACCAATGACTTGGTAACAGGTCCGGACATTTTGTTCTTCTGGGTGGCGCGTATGATTATGGCCGGTACGGAGTTCAAAGAGGCGATTCCATTTAAGAATGTTTACCTGACCGGTATCGTTCGTGATGAGAAGCGCCGTAAGATGTCCAAATCTTTGGGTAACTCTCCGGATCCATTGGATCTGATTGCAGAATATGGCGCAGATGGTGTTCGTACGGGGATTTTGTTCTCTGCTTCTGCAGGTAATGATTTGCTTTTCGATACCAAATTGGTAGAGCAGGGACGTAATTTTGCCAATAAAATCTGGAATGCTTTCCGTCTGGTAAAAGGATTGGAAGTTTCGGATAGCATTGAAGCGGATCATTCCGCTACCATCTCCTGGTTCCGTAACCGTATGAATCAGGTGTTGGCGGAAATTGAGGATCACTTCGAGAAATTCCGTATTCAGGATGCCTTGATGGCGGCTTACAAATTGGTGTGGTCGGATTTCTGTTCCTGGTATTTGGAACTGGTGAAGCCAAATTATGGTGATCCAATCGACCGTAAGACCTACGAAGCGACCATCGCTATTTTTGAGGATCTGGTAAAAATGTTGCATCCGTTTATGCCATTCTTGACCGAGGAATTGTGGCATCAAATGGCGGAGCGTTCAGCAGAAGATGCTTTGATTGTGGCGCAATGGCCAGCAGGTGGTGCTTATGATGCCGACCTGATTGCGGCTACGCAAAATGCCTTCGATGTGATCTCTCAAGTGCGTAATGCGCGTTCTTCTAAAGGTCTAAGCCCTAAAGAAGTGTTGGACCTGCATATCAAAGGAGCGGAAGCGAATTATAAAGCTTTCGAAACGATGATCAAGAAGTTGGCGAATATCGAGTCTATCGTTTATGTTACGGAAGCACCTGCCAATGCCACTTCTTTCCGTGTGAAGAATGATGAATTTTTCCTCCCAATGGAAGGCCAGATTGATGTAGAGGCAGAACGTGAGAACCTGACGAAAGAGTTGGAATATACGAAAGGATTCCTGAACTCGGTGATGAAGAAGTTGTCCAATGAGCGTTTTGTGAATAATGCGCCGGAGGCTGTGGTAGCAGCAGAAACTAAGAAAAAAGAAGATGCAGAAGCCAAAATTAAGACTTTGGAAGAAGCATTGAGCAATTTGGGATAATGACTTTATCCTTATCATAATAGAAAGCGTAGCTCATTCCGGGTTACGCTTTTTTTGTATGCAAAAGGGGCGTTAGGGGCTAGCGAATTAGAGGTGTTATTGGTCTGAAAATAATTATAAATATTCTCACTTTTTATTGAACAGTAGTTTTGGTGGCAGGTTAAAAAAATGATTTAACCAATAATTTACTGACCAATGAAAAACCTAACATTTTACCTTTGCCTGTTTGTCGCCTTTATTTTTACCCTATCCTCCTGTTCGGATGATGATGGTGATTTGCCCATTTCCGAAACTCTGGAAATTAATATTCCCAATCAGGATCCTGAGGAAGGTGTTGCCGTGATTGCCGGGCAACAGATCACGGTCGCATTACAGCTAAGGTCTACCGATAATAATCTGGAAACCTTTAGTATTAATGGCCCCGGAATTGACATTACCTATGAGGATATTTTGGATACGGATGATGATGAGAATCTGGAGGGGATTCGTCCCGGTGATACTTATGATCAGGTGAATAAACAATCGGTTAATTATACCATGAATTATACCGTTTCCACTCAGGATATTGAAACGGCTATTGCAAATGATGGTACGCTGACTTATTTGTATACACTTACTGACAAAGATGGGGAAATTACAGCAGAGGCGGTTTTTACGGTTCCCCAATATGCTTTCACCGATGAGCAGTCCATTACACTAATCTATAAAAGTATTAATCAGACTGATGGAGAAAACCAAAGTGAGGAAGCCGGGATTGAGTATAGTGGGAATGATGTAGCGGCAAATATTGGAGAGATGATGGTGTTCAGCGCCACGGATATGGTGGAGGTTAGTCAGGAGGTTTATGATGCGGTCACTGCCGCGGATACAGATTCCTTCAGTGCTGCCAATACAGCTTATGAAGATGGCAGTAAGATAAGTGATATCGCGATTGGAGCCGATGCGGATTTTGAGGCTAAATATGTAGTGGTGAAAAAAGAGGAGGGGCAGTTTTCTGTGGTCCATTTCGAGGATCTGGAATTTGCTCCCGGTGATAATCGGGCATCGATCAATTTTAAATTGATAGGTTTAGCGACAAATTAAGACGGAAGTCTGAATATTCAGGATGAAAACAAGAGCGGTCATTTGACCGCTTTTTTTGTGGAAAAAATTACATAAGGAAGAGTTTGGGATCTCTTTGCAAACGTTTGTATTATTGTGATATGTATAAATATTGAGCTTAAATTTTTAATTTATTTAGAATATTTTAAATTTCTCCCCTATTTTTTACGTAACCCCCCAGCCAACATGTTAAATTTTTCCAGATTCTTACCAGTGCTTTTGGTGTTCCTGGTACACCTACTTTTTTATTCTAATACGCTTGCCAAGCCCAATTTGACTTTTGAACGATACCCAACGATAAGGGGATTGTCGCATAATACGGTTAATGCTTTTGCCGAAGACGCGAATGGTTACCTTTGGGTGGCTACACAGGATGGGTTGAATAGGTTTGATGGAGCTAATTTTCAGCAGTTTAAAAAGCAAACAGTAGATAGCCTTGGGCTACGAGATAATTATCTAAATGCTTTATACCCAGATGGGAAAGCGGGTTTATGGACCGCCTCTAATAATGGATTTCTAAGTTATTTATCTTTTAAAACACAATATTTCCAACATTGGGCCATTAGCGAGGCAGTATTAACCCACTTAAATAAAACAGCTTCAGGGACTTTATTGGTCGGATCAGATAATGGTCTGTATCATTATCATCTAGGAGAAAAGGCGCCGGAGCTATTTGAGGGAACAGCCGGTATTTCCATTGTGAATACTGTAGAATACAAAACGCAACAATTATTGGTCGCTACTGATCAAGGGCTCTTTCAGCTTCATCTCTCCTCAGGTAATTGGAGAAATTTGATAGAAATGAAGGAAGGGATTAATGCTTTGGTCTTTGATCAGGTTAATCAAAGGTGCATTTTGGCAACGAACTCCGGAATCTTTGAGTATCAGGTTGGGACTAAGACCTTGCAGCCACTACTTTTTACCTCAGCGGAAACCATGGTGGAGATTTCTTCCCTGGAATTAAGAGGGGAGGATCTTTGGATTGGGGCTTATAATGGCTTGTTTGTAGCGAATTTGGAAAGTCAAACCGCCGCTTTGTATCAAAATTCCATGATGCCTAATTCCTTAGGGGATAATGAGGTTATGGCATTATTTGAGGATCATTTGGGGGTGATGTGGATCGGAACGCGATACAGTGGGGTGAATAAATGGGCTGCCGGGAAAGCATTCGCCAGTATTCGCAAAACCAAATCAGGCCTCCAGGACAATATTCCGCGTGGTTATGTGGAGGATCTGTCAGGGAACTTGTGGTTTGGTTATGTAGGGAAGAACACCGTTTCAAAGTATAATTTTTCCAATCGCACTTTTGAGCATTTTGAAAATATGCCGGGAACCATTTATACCATTTTGCCAGAGGGAAATGGGAAGTTTTGGTTAGGCTCTTGGGGGGATGGACTGCTGTATTATGATATGCCGCGTCAAAAAATTCTTGGCCATTGGAACAGTAAGAACAGTAATTTACCTCACGATGAGGTGCAGGATATCTTAAAAGATGAAAAGGGAAGGCTTTGGATTGCCTCTAGTGGTGGTTTGGCAGTTTTCGATCCGGTAAAAAAAGATTTTGTTTTATACCAGCAGCAGGAAGCAGGGAATGGCTTGGTGAGCAATTATGTGCAGAATGGAACCGTTCTATTTTCTGATAATATTATCTGGGTGGGTACCTGGGGGGGCTTGTCCAAAGGTTATCTGAACGATGAGGGCTTGGTTGATCACTTTGAAAATTTTCAGAATGTGGAGGGAGATGCTTCTTCTCTACCGGATTCCCGGATTATTTCTATGCTTGAAAAGGAAAACGGGCATTTGGTGCTGGGAACTTTCGGGGGAGGATTGTTTGAAATTGATCCGGAAGGCAAGGTGCTATGGCGTTTAACCAAACAGGATGGTTTGCCCTCTGAAGTGATTTTGGGCATTCATCAGGATTTGGAAGGACGGTTGTGGATGAGTACCACCCATGGACTGGTCCGGTATCAGGAGGAAATGCAGGAATTAGTTGTTTATGGAGAGAAGGATGGTTTGCAGGGCAATGAGTTTTTCTGGGGAGGGCATTATCAAATGCAAGATGGCCGGATGATTTTTAGTGGTACTAATGGTATGAGTTTTTTCGATCCGCAGGAAATAAAGGAAAACCCAGTAGCGGCCAATGTAATCCTTGAAAATATTTATTTGATGGGGAAAGCTTTGCGGGTAGGGGAGCAATTTCCTAATGGGAAGCAGGTATTGCCGGTGGTTCCTGCATTTTTGGAGAAAATTAAATTGAATCATCGTCAGAATATTTTGAAACTTCAATTTACCGCACTGCATTCCATGTCTCCTGAAAATAATAGAATTCGTTATCGATTAGTTGGTTTTGAAGAGGAGTGGAAGGAGACTTTAGGCGCAAGAAAAGAGGCGATTTACACTAATCTGGAAGCAGGGAAATATGAATTTCAGATGCAGGCAGCCAATCCGGATGGGGTTTGGGGCGCAACAAAAACTTTGGAAATAAAGGTGATCCCTCCGTTTTACAGTACCATTTGGTTTATCGCTTTGGTCGTATTATTGATTTCCGCATTAGTGGTATGGGGAATTCGCTATCAGATTTATAATGAAAGGAGACAACAACAAAAACTGCAGGAGAAGGTCAATGAGGCGGTTGCGGAAGTAGAGGAACAAAAACAACTTTTGGAGGAAAAACATCAGGCAGAGGCTGTTCAGCGATGGATGAATGAAGGATTGGCGGTATTTTCGGATGTATTGAATAAAAACCGGGATGAGGTGGCTTCCTTGTGTCAGGCGGTATTGTCCAAATTGGCGGTATATCTGGAGGGTCATTTGGGGATGATTTACCTGTTTGATGAAGATCTGGGTGTTTTAAAACCTTATGCTTCCTATGGGGTGTCGCAAAAGGATTTTACGGTAGAGGTCGGCGAAGGCTTGATCGGAACCGTATTCAAGGATGGAGTGAAGAAACAGTTGGAGCGCCTACCGGAAAATTATTATCAATCGATTAATTCGGGCCTGGGCGCTTCTACCTCCTGTGGGCTGTTATTGGTACCTTTAAAGTATGAGGAAATTGTGGTCGGGGTGATTGAGTTGGGGTATTTCGGTGAAATGAAAGCAGACTATGTATTATTTGCTGAGCGTCTGGCGGAAATGATGACGCTGAGAATTAATGCGGCTCAAATGGCGGAGAAAACAGCCGACTTATTGGAGACGAGTCAGCAGCAGTCTATGGAATTGCAGCAGCGCGAAGAGGAATTGCGTCAGAACCTGGAAGAGCTGCAGGCCACTCAGGAGGAAAGTAGTCGACACATAAAAGCCTTGGAGGAAAAGCTGGCGGCTAGTCAACAAGTGTCATAAATCGGAGGGGTAGGAATGATTTTTTAAATTATTTCAAAAAAGGTACATGTGAGATTTCCAAATGGAACGAAGTCTCAGTACTTCATTTTCTTTGAGTTGTTAAGGGTAATTAAATGATAATCAGCATCTAATATTGATTTAATTTAAACATATTTTCTTTCTTTATTTTTAAACTTACCTAAGATAGATAAAACTAATATTGAATTTGGTTTAAAAACTTAGCTCAAGTATAAATCTTCTTATTTCTTTGTGGAATATTTTAAAAAATAAGAAGATGAAGAATTTTTTCTACTTGCCATTATTGGCGATGATGACTTTGGTATTTACCTCTTGCTCAGAAACAGAGGATATCCTACCGGACTCCACTACTGTTGAGATTACGGCTACTGGTACCCCTACAGGGGTGGTTACACCAGGAACTCAGATTTCTGTGGCTTTAAAGCTGCGCTCTTCGGATAATTCTTTAAAAGGATTGGTGATGAGTGGACCTGGCGTGGAGCACACTTATGAGGATATTGCCAATACCGACAAGGATGAAATGCCTAAAGAAGGTTTGAGATCCGGAGATGAGTATGTTTATACCAACTCCAAGCAGATTGATTATGTAATGAACCATACGGTTTCTCAGGACGAATTCGAAGCGGCTCAGGAGACAGGTAAAATGGTTTATGAGTTCATCCTTTCTGATAAAAATGGTCAGAAAACTACTTCTGTGGAGTTTGAGGTAGAGCAGGATAATTACACTTTCGTGGATGAAGAGGATATCACTTTAGTATACGTTAATATAAATCAGTCTGATGGTAGAAATGAGAGTGAGGCTGCCGGAATTAGATACACTGGAAATGATGTTGATGCAAACACTGGAAATATGATGGTGTTCAGTGCCTCAGATATGATTGAAACAGATGTAGATACCTACCAATCTGTAGTTGCTGCTGATGAATCATCATACATGGCTGCAATGGATGCCTATGAAAACGGTTCCAAAATTTCTGAAATTTCTATCAAAGCTGACAGTCATTTTGAAACGAAATATGTGATTGTAAAGAAAGAGGATGGTGATTTTTCTGTTATTCATTTTACAGGATTAAGATTTGCTGCTGGTGATAATCAGGCAGACTTGACTTTTAAATTAATTGGAATAGAATAAGCATAAAGCTTTTAGCATATTAAAAGGCGGCCAGTTGGTCGCTTTTTTTTTGGTAAGGAAATTTTATCACTTGTTATTGTAATAATTGAATCAATCGAATGAAAAAAATAATCATTTCAATTAAGGTGTGGCATTAATTTTGGCTTGTCAGAGGAAACAAACCTACTTTATGATGAAAAAATTATCTATACTGAGTCTGCTGCTGGTGTTAGTAGGATTTTCCGCCTGTCATTGGGAGGAGCCTATTTCCGGAGCCATAATTACAGGGGTAGATTATAATATTCAGGATGGGCTGATCCTGCAAGAAGGGGAAGATGTTCCCGGGCTTAGGGTTAACATACAAACTGAAATGGGGCTGGAGTTACTCTTCGTGCAAGTGAATAAAATAGATGATAATCGGGACCGATCTCTTTACCATATCGAATTGACGAATGCAAGTGATGGAGATTTGATTAATTTTGGTTTAAAGAAATATACTTCTACGAGGTTATTCAATCCGGGACTGATCGGAGAAAGGGATTTGACGATGAATATTCGCAATATAGTGGCACAGAAATGTGTGTTGTACCAACAGGCACAAACGGAATATGCGATAGATATGATGGTGAGAGATCAGGGAGGGGTTGAAACTACCGAAACGCTTTATGTGACGGTTATGCCTTGATTTTGCCGGTTTATAGCGAAGGTATAAGTTCACCTGCTCAGGCGGTGGACTTTTTTATAAAACTATGAATGGGAAAATTATAGGAATAATCTAGTTCCCAATGAGGGTCTATTTGATTTGAGTGCTTTTTTATGAGTTAGATTACTTTCTTTTACAGAAAGACTTTATAGTATAAAATCTTCCACTTTAATAGTCCGGCCTTGATCAATGGGCGGATAGACAAAGGTGCTGCTGGCGACAAGAAGGCATCAGAGCGACATTTCAGCAATGTTTCACCAGTCTCCCGCCTTTTCCAACGCCTTGATGGATTCCGTCAGCAGGTTCTTTGTCCCGCCGACATTGATCACAGCCTTGATTTTTTTGTTTCGTTTTTTATCAAGGAAAATGAAAAGTATGCCTATTGCGCAATTAAGGATGATTTAGTAGTTTTTGATACACAGACTTTTAAAGCGATAAATTTATGAAGAAAGTAAGATATAACTACTACAATAATGATATAAGTAAACGTTGGTATATCACCTATCCGGTCATTAAAAATGGGAAACTGAAATCGCACCGAAAGTATATTGAAAGCAAAAAATACCCTACAGTGGATGAAAAGCACGCATTTGCAAAAGAATTTATCGCGGATATGGAGCAAAGAATAGAAAATAACGATTTAATAGATATAACTTCTAACGAAACTCCCAAAGAAATCCCAACTCTGGAAAGTGCAATAACGAATATTATTTCGATTTTTAAACAAACTTTAGCGGACAATACTTTGAACTCATACAAATGTGTGCTAAAAAATTTTTTGAAATTTGTTCAGGAAGGGGAAGATTCCGGTATTTTGGTCAATAATGTGACCACTGCCCACGTCCATGAATTTCTAGATTTTAAGGTTTCCGAAGGGCAATTGTGTATTAGTAGTAGAAATCGATATCTCAGAACTCTGAAGGCTTCTTTCGAGTTGATGAGGGAAAGGGAAATCATTGAAATTAATCCAGCCAGAACAATAAAAGGAATCCGTAATCCTGGACAAAAATCTCATCAGCCCTATACCATGTTGGAGGCTACTCAAATATTGAACTATTTAAGGAAACATGACCCACAACTTTTCGTTTTTGTTTCCATCATTTTCCATACCTTTTTGCGTCCTATTGAAATATGTCGAATGCGGGTAAATGACATTGATTTTGATAATCAACGTATCCATGTATCTAAAGAAAATTCAAAAACGAGGATTGCCAAAAACCCAAGGTTCTCCAAACAGCTTCTACAAATTTTAAGAGAGTACTTGGTGGAGCCTAATTTTGGCGATCTATTTATTTCGGTGAATGGTGCTCCAGGTATGAGGAGTTTGAATGTAGATCACATACGTTACAGATACAATAAGGCTTTAAAAGCGATAAATCTTGATGGCAAGGGGCATACACTTTATAGTTGGAAGCATACTGGAAATATTGAACTTTATAAGCAATGTAAGGATGTCAAATATGTGCAGTTTCAAAATGGGCACACCTCGCTATCAATGACGGATCAATATTTAAGAAATCTCGGCCTTATGATGGATGATAGCTGGAGCTACGAAATGCCCGACCTTCAATTTGAAGAAATTGCATAGTAGATAGGTGATTTTCTGTTTCCTCTTTCCTCATCTCATTTTCACGAAATTGTACTTTAAATCCCCCTTCTGGGGCTCCTGGAGTTTTTGGGGTTCTTAAAAGTACAATTATTTTGAGGAAACAGGGGATAAAGTACAATTTTTGAGTAATTATTAGAAAAGTACTAATGAAATAATACAAATGATTACTAACGATCATTTATCGGTGTTTTTGCAAGGCTGATTTCGACGCATTTTTGATTTTTATCTCTAAATACTGGGAATTCTATGGGAATATTTATATTCCGTTTTGAGGGAATAGGAATGAAGTTAGAGGGAGAATAGGTGAAATAGTGAGGAAATGGAGGTGTTTTTCCGGAAAGACAGCCTCACCTCACCACCACTTCAACATCTTCTCCCCCCTCAATCTTTTCCTCAAACACATTAAAAATCCGATCCGTATTCGAATACCTGTTCTTCTCAAACATCGCCCGGCCGCCTTCATGCACATGAATGACCATATCGGAATCGAATTCCACCATATTTCCACCTCGGGTTTGGCGTCCGGTGGTGGATTGGAAGATCATGATGAAGATGGTTTGTTTGTGCTCTTTGCGGAGGTCATTCAGGTCTTGCTGTTTGGCATTGGGGACTTTGTTCCAGGAGTCGACCACCACAACATCAAAGTGCTGGGCGGCTTCGTGTAGCGAAGTAACGCCTTTTGGAGCTTCTGCGGCGGATTGAATTTTGGATCGATTTTCCGGGTGGATGTATTGTTCGGTATAATTTCGGATTACGGGATGCGCCGGGTCCATCTCCAGGGTAAAAAATCCGACTGACTTTCCGAGGCTGGCCAAGCCGTTCATCAGTTGGAAAGCCAGGCGCGTTTTGCCGGCTCCTTTGTCGCCACGGAGGACGATGGCGGATTCATGCGGAGCGAATTCTCCCAACCACAAACCGATCTGTCCAGGGATTTTGATTTTTGGTGTAGGATCTTCGGTTCTTTCTAAGCTGCCAAAACCGGAAAATCCATTTGCCTGCTTTGGGTTTGTTGGTTCAGCTTCCCTATTTTGGGTGATTTGCCGGTATTGTTCCGCTTTGATGGAACTTCCTTTGTGGTCCTCACATTCGCAGCCGCAAATACAGGTCACGGCATTTCCCAAGCCGGCACCGTGGAACTTCCCTCCGCACTTGCATTCACATTTCGGTCCGGTAGCGGACTCGCATTTCCCGGAGTGTTTTTCTGGCATACCTGCTATGGCAGATTCATTTATATTTTCCTCCATAGATGCCAAAATGATCATACGCTCGGTTTCATCTTTGGCATTTTTTAAGGAATCGATGTATTTTTTGGGAATACTCATGAGGCTTTCTTTTTAGTTCCAAAGAGAGAAGTTTGCTTTTTGCCGGCCTGTTTAGCAGCTGATTTTTTCTCCATATGCATGGCTAATTTCCGCTTGATCGTCCCCACCTTGTCAAGGTAGGGCTTGGCCAATTCATCGGCCTTGTTTTTAGAGATTTTTCGTGTGGTATCGCTACTATTCACCGCAGCATAAAATCGTGTCGATTTTTCATGATATTCTTTTTCAGCGACTTTCAACTCTTTTTCAATGCTTATCTTCTGTTCCTCCCAGGCTGCTTCCGATGGAGATTTTGAGAGCTGTCGATTCAGATTGATCACGGCATCAAATTTTCCCATATTCGCAAACCTCTCCAGGTATTGAAAGAACTTGCTTTTAGCTGAAAATTGACCGCTTTTATTTCCATAACCTTGCTGAAATAACCATTTAGCGATCTGATTTTCGTTTTGATGCGTCAGTTTTGGAAACCGTCTTCGCGCCTCTCCAGTCCAGTTGGCAATGGTGGAAAGGTTGTTTAGTGAGGTCTTGTCTTTGCCGTCAAATTGCAATAATTGACCAACCATCCAGCCCTTTGGGTTGAGATATGATAAATTATGGATGGTCGATGCGTTCTTACCCTCTTTCTCGTGGATTTCCTCCTCAATTTGCTTGGCGCAGGATGGTCCGGAAAGCCCACATTCTTCCCGCTTTTTTCGGTAATATCCAGCTCTTTCCAGATCGGTTTCTTTGGTGGAAAGCGTGTTTGAATTCAGCGCAAAATCAATGGCTTGTCGCTCGCTTCCCCCGAATATCTTCGCTGGTATTCTTTTAAAGTAATGGTCAATTTTTGAAATTCTTTTGAAGGCCTCAAAACGGCTGTGCCCACTTAAAACGAAGTATCTATTTTTCTTGTTTGGATCCTCCCAGACGACGATTGGATCAAAAGCGGACCAGTCAAATTTTTGATTGAAATGAGCCGATTCAATTCGCTTTACCGACTCCTCAGAATAGGCATTATTTCGGTTTTGAAAACGCTTTTCATCTGTTTGGATCTTCCACAAATCAATTGTGTGAACCTTTACCTTACTGGAACTGGCTCCCTTTTTGGACTTTACTTGCGACTTTTTAGCCGGAGTGGCAGGCTTTGTCTTTGTCTTTAGTTCACTCTTTTTTTTTAAGATACAGCTCATTTGACCCAAGGCAAGGTGAACCTTTTCCTCATTTGTTGCGGAAAGGGGGATTTGCCAAACTTTCTGTTTTGGAGCCCAGGTGAAGCCATTCGACTTTAGAATTGCCCGGTCTATTTCACTAGGTTTACGACTGAATTTTAGCTGTATGCGTTTGATTTTTTCATTGCGAACCACCTCTGTTTCAATAGTGGATACTGCTTTCTTCGGACTTCCTTTTGCTGCTGCGGGAACTTTGGGTTTTTGGGCAGATTTTGGCGCTGAGCTCGGTTTAGGGACAGATTCAGGCTTTTCCGGACTCGCTTTTTCCGGTCTATTTTCCGGATTAAAGGCTTGGTATTCTCCCTTTTTGAGAATGAAATCAGCGGCCTTTTGTGCCTTGGCCGTAGTGGTGGTAATCCAGCGGTTATCCTCCCTCATTTTTTTGAGAATACGGCTTTTCCAGTTTCGAATATAGGCGGCGCTATTGTCAATCGTAAACATTAAAATGCCCGCCTGCCCACATAAATAGGAAGCGCCCATCTCTGCGATAAGTTCTTCCGCAGCATATCCCGGATCGCCCCAAACAGCTCCCCGCGCGACTTATCATTAAGCCGTTTTCGGTGCTTTGTGCTATGAACCAACTCATGAAAAAGGGTAGCATAGTAACGCTGTTTTTCTTCGAATTGATCAAAATACGGCATGGTCACCGTATCCTTTTGAGGGGTGTAAAATGCCTGATCCCTTTTGGAATGCAGGATAGGAGGCCGTTCCGGCATATGTGCAATTATCTGATTAGCAGAATCAATGTCATCGCCTTTAAATTTTTCTGCTTCTATTTTTGTGAAGTTGTGGTCAATCCCCTCAGTATCATCTAGATTGAATACCCGGTAGTACTTCAGAAATTTGATTTCCTCATTGTTTTGCGGGTCACTTTCATACTCTTCTTTTGTGATGGTATTCCCCTCCGAATCTTTATACATGATGGAATAATAGACCACTATCCGACTTTCTGCCCCCTTTTCAATTTGCCCTTTTAGCTTCTGAACCTGCTTGAAAGTAAGGTAATAAGGCAAGGCTCTCCGGTCCATCATGCTCAGCATAAAGTAGTTCATACCCGTGTAGGGCTTATTACTGACGTAATTTTTAGCAATGGGACCAAGTGGTTTGCCGTTTTCATCCAGGAAGATAGTTTGAGACCAGGGTTTCCTCCAGGGCAGTTCATCCTCTGAGGTGGATTCAATTTTATCAATGATCATTTGAGTGATGATGTCGTTGACATTGGCGGTCTTTCCCAGCCCCATCAAGCCGCCCAGCTCTTCCAAGGGTCGTCCTTCATCTCCAAGGAGTTCCTGTTCTTCCTGCTCGCAGAGGCATGGAATACCGTTTAATAATTCGTTGTCATTATTATTATTGGAGAACATCCACCAGGTAAGTCCTCCCAAGGCTAAGGCTGGAATAATCATATTAAGAAGGGTTTGGAGTTTTGGAATATTACCTCTGCTACCGGGACGCTAATAGAATTGCCTAAGAGCTTATATCGTTGCCACTTTGTGATTTCATACTTCTTTCCATTGGAATCGATACCATATTTTGTCCAATCGTCGGGGAAACCCTGCAAACGCTCACATTCTATTTCCGTAAACCGCCTTATCCTTTTGTTTTTGAGTAGTAGTCCTGGAGGTTGATTGGTGGTTAAAGTACGCGCTTTGTCCTGGATGAATTTTGAACCATTCGCAGCGCTGTCCGGATAAGCCAAATCTACCGTAACTAAACCCTGAGGTTCGTTTGCCGTGATCGTGAATGATCCTCTTTTATCTCGAAAGTATTGAGTCTTTTGGTCGCTGGAATTTATGCTGACCGGGATATGCGTCGTTCTTTTTCGTTTTTCAGAATCCGATCCGAGGCCTCCTTCGATAGGAAGTATTCCCTGTAATCCTTTTTTTGATCCACGATAGGCGACAAAGAAAATTCGTTCTCTGTTTTGGGGTAAAAACCAGTCAGTATTACAGAGTTGCCATTCTGCAAATTCATATATCCCAAGGTCGGTAATTGCTTTTTTGACTTTTTCGAAAGTATTTCCCCGGTCGTGAGTGAGTAATCCTTTGACATTTTCGAAGATGATAAGGTCAGGACACTTGCCTTGCTGATCGAGTTCTTGAAGAAGGCGGATGACTTCGAAAAACAATCCACTACGTGTTTTGCGAGTGATTCCTTTTTTGCCTCCTGCAAGGCTGAGGTCTTGACAAGGAAATCCAAAAGTACACAGGTTAATTTTTGTTGGAATGTCATTAGCGCTAATTTTTCTTATATCACCAAGTGGTTGAGCGTTTGGAAAATTGTATTGATAATTACCTATCGCATCATGGTCTACTTCAGAGAAATAGGTTGTATTTAATGGTATTCCGGCCTTAACCAAAGCTTTGTGGAAGCCACCACAACCACTGAAAAGATCTAAATAGTTGAGGCCCTGAATTCCATCTAAACCAGAATCCGAATTCTCCTGATTAAGCAACCAAAAGAGTATGCCCGATGCGATAATTCCTTCTATCATTTTACCGTATTTTCCGCCAAAATTTCCCCCAGCAATCCCCCCACAAAAAGGAAAGCCGAAGCATCTTTTTTCAGATGCTTGGCTAAATAATAGGCCGCCAACCCGCAGGCACCTACATAAATGGCTTTTTTTGCTGATGGATTCATTTGGGTTCTTTTTTGAATGCGTTAAAATCAAAATGCTGACTCACTTTACCGGCCACCTTTTCAATCGTTCGGCCAGCCACATAACCACCAATGCCTACGGTGAGCAGGTTCCAGAATGGTTCCGGTATACGATGTAATTCAACCGGATAGAAACAGGAAATCATCACAATGAGGGCGAAGCAAACCATCACCGCTGGTCGCCAATTCCGTTGTAGGGCATTTCCTTGGCTTTCACTGAGGATAATTTGTGTCTGCAGGCGACTAATTTCCACCAAATGCTCCATGAGCATATTGGCTAATCGGTTTTTCAGGGCCTGCTTTTCCTCTTCGGAAGTGACTACTTCATCGACCACATTCCCAACGGATTCCACTAGTTTTGATGCACCGCTAGAAATGATTTTAGATAGAAAATTTCCCATAATGCATCAATATTATTCCCCCGATAAGCACCAAGGCTAAACTGCCTAAACCATAGACCTGCCAGTCCGAATAAACAAAAGCCATTGCCCGCTTTTTCCATCCGGATAAAAACTTTTTCAGAGTGCTATTCTTTTGCGCTAAAGCCTCATAATATTCCACTCTGGCCAGCTTGTACCGCTCAAATAGCATGGCTCCATCCACGGAGTTTATCGCACCTATAGTCATTGGACCCATGGCACCATCTACTGAAAGATTAAGGCTAAATGATTTATTTAGAGTTCGTTGTAAAACCTTAATGGCATTCCCTCCGGCATTGACAAAAAAGTCAAATATTTGAGCCTGTAGCGCAGTATTTTGGATATAATCTAGTTGAGCTCTTTTCCAGAAATTTTCAAGGTAAAAAGCTTTAACTAAGTCGTTTAGTTCTGCTGCTTTGACTTGGGTATTCCAGGGTAATTTACCCCCGGCCTGCGTCTTGGCCATATCGATATGGATCCAGCCCGGCCATGAGGGATGATAATTTCGGGCAATACCCTGATAGGTTTCTCCGCCGCTATCTCCAGGGACAAAGGCGTAAAAACCTTCGTGCCTGAGGGTTTCATTTAAAATTTTATCAAAACTCATAAAGCAAAAGCGTTATTTCGAATTTCAATCAACTGTTGTTCGGTTTTATCCAGCACCGGAAATTGGGAGAATTCATCATAAGTCAACATGCTAACAGCGGACTCATGAACGAAATACCGATAGTCCTGACCACCAATTTGAGTCTGAACTTCCAGCATCTGATTTTCCTTTTTTCCACTGAATTTTCCGGCCAGATTATCGCGGTATAAAGTGGTAATCAGTCCGGTTCCATTTCCATCCGGATAAGAAGGTACCACTTTTGTTCCCTGATATACTCCGGTCTTATCCAGCGATACCACCGCATAAAGGGGAGTTTGCACTGGGCTGACCTCCTTCTCTGTTGCCAATACAGGAAGTAAATCCTTCATTCCTTTTTCCCGAATGTATTGAGAGGTAATGAGCAAAATCCCCATTCCCATTAGTAAGTCTTCCGTTCTCATGCTGCCAGAATTTGGTTCAACTTCATCAGGTCGGAGCCGCTGAGTTCATCAGTCAGGTCCTGCACCACATTTCTTTGGTAAAGGGAGCGATAAGCGTTGTTCACTGCCGCCATGGAAATCTTATTGTTTTTCATATCATGAATCACCCGAAAGATTTCTCCTTCATTAGTGCCATCCCAAAGCCATGAAAAAGAAGAAGGATGCATGGCCGCATACAGACGGGTTGCATAAGAGGTACTGAGCCCTTTATCCGATTGCATGCCGAATTGATTGGCGGCCTGAATGGCCTTCGACTTTTTTAATTGTCGATCAATTACCAAATAAACGGCAACACCCACCCCGCCAAAAGGGCGAATTTGATCACCGTCTTTCCGGTATCACTGGAGACCACATTTTTCGCTGTTGATAGTGCCGTTATTGGATTCATTTACAGTATATTTTGATAATTTTTAATCAGCATATTGATGCCGGGTTTCTTACTTTTTCGGGCTAAAATTTCCAAACTTTCCACCGTCAATTGATTGACAATAGTCTGAATAGCACGCGCCAATTTTTGTCCCTCCGCTGAAGATTTTACATTTACCGAAATGCTTAAATTAGCCTTACTCATAGTCCACCTCCTCACCACTTGGTTTCCGGAAATTGCTTAATAATTGCCCCAGTAGTTCCTCGTTTTGAGCGAGTAATTGTACCAAAATGAAGAACTCCTTTTGGTATTGCTCATCTTTGGAGAGTAACCATTTTTCCGTCTCCGCTATTACCTCATTCTCAGTTCCTTCAAAAGCTACATTTGCATTATTTCCAGCAGGCAGGGAGTTGGATAGATCCACGCCCATCAATCGACTTACCGCCACAGCCGCCAAATTGGCCAGTACCGGATTTTCGCCCACTTTTTCCATCACTCCGGCTAAGCCATTGCTCTGCTCAATCTCCTTTTTGCGGTCTTCAATGGCATGGACTTCATCCTTCAGTTGGTTTTCTTTCTGAAGTTTAAAATTTTCTTCTTTGAGCCGTTCATTTTGAGATTCCAGCTGATCTGCTTTCTTCTCCATCTTCAGCAAATCTTTCTCCAGTTGCTGAATCATATAGGCTTTTACATCGTTGAGCTGCTCCTGAGGGAGGCCATGGAGGGCGGAAGTTTTTTCCAGTTCAGCGGTTTCTACGGATTTCTTTCCGGCATCCACAAATTCACCATCCACCTTTTTTTTCGTGTTAACGATGATTTTTTCCGGTTCATAAGTGAATTTGATGTCCTCTAGTATTTCCACCAATTCTTGCTGATCAGCCGTACTTTGGTTTTCATAGACCAGCTGCTCCTCTCCATCTTTGAGGTAGCCAATGTCCACAGCCTCATAACGGGCGGCATGTTTGGCGATATTATGTAATTTATTCATAGCGGGTTAATTTGGTTTATCTTTTACGTCTTCGGAATAAGCGTTTCAATCCTCTTCCGGCGATGGCGGCAGGATGGTATCGGATTACTTTTTTAAAAATGGAAGACCTTCTCTTTGCGGATTTTCTTACAGTCGGTTTTCGACTGGATAGCATAGGTCGCTGACTAAGGGACGATTTTTTTAGTGTGGATGGCAAGCGCCTAAATCTCAAAGATGGTCTGCCAGGGAAGCCTTTTTTTTTGATCTTTGAACGCAGGCTTCTTTTTCTTAGCGTTGGTTTCAACGAAGGTTGCTGAATGCTCCTATTTTGAACTACAGCCCTTCTTTGACCAAAATAGATAGGTCTTTTTTGAATGGATGTCGCACCTTTACAACGCTTCAAGGCCTGCTTCAAAACCCGGTTTTGTCTATGCGCTGCAGCCTGTTTTCTTTTGGCCAGGAGCATGCTTCTTCGCCTTTCTTTTTGAGCTCTTTCCTTCTTTTTTTGAAGTGCAAAGCGTCTTTTTCTCTCCTCACGGTTCCTTCGGAGCTGCGATTGCTTTTTCACTTCCATTTGTTGAGCCACAGGATTGGTATTTTTTCCGGTTTTGACCGTCGGGATACGCTTAATCGCCGGCACCACTTTTGAGCTGCCCGGTAGTTTTTGCAGATTAGCCTGAGGCACTACTTTTCCCTTGGGGCGATTCATCTGGTCCACATCAATACCAAATGCATTGGCTACTCCTGCCGCAAATTGTTGGGTAAGTGTTCTTTGCATGATACTATATGATTAAGGCGTATTTTTAGAATTTTTAGCAGACTTCCATTCCTGTCTGATTTTAAATAGTAGCCATATGATTCCCAACATAGAATTCAGCAATACAAATCCCTTATCGATATGATGCCACTGGATGTCATGAGTAGTTTTGAGGTACTCATTGTAGAAGGTCAGGAAGAAAGCAGCAAAGCCACTTTTATCGAAGAAATTGTATACTAATCTATTCATGTTTTTCCCTCTATTTGCGTAATTCTCGATTCCAGTTTGGTGACTTTTTCGTAAAGCATTTTCATTGCTTTTGCCGAGGCAGCAATAACACTGGAATCTTCAGAAAAACTATCGGTCAGACTGATTTCAAAATTGACCCAATCGGCATTGGTGGAGCCCATTAGTTTAAAGTATTCCTTGCTATCCAATTGAAAAACCATCAACCCCATATAGGCCCGCCCGCTATCTACCAATGCATATCGGCTTTTCTCATCGGCACATACCAAGCGAGAATCCACCGGATCATTGGAGGCGATATACAGCCCATATGGAAGGTTGAACTTGTTCATTTAGGAAATGGTGAAGTCGTAATTTGCTTCTGATGCATAGCCCGAGCCCGCCAAAGTTGAAGTATAGACATCATAATCCCGAAGGTTGCCTCCGGCGTCTTCAATTTGTTTCAGGCTTGCACTAATGGCAAAAGAGCCGGTCACGTCAGCATTGGAAGATTCTCGGAACAATACTTTTAGGGTGCGTCCTTTGGGCACACAAATGGCCAGATTCTTTTCCCCTGCAGGAATAGTCAGGCTGCCGGAAGCGGTATTTCCGCTCAATAATTTTTGCTTCAATCCCCTCGCTTCAGCGCCATTATTCGGGATGGAAATCCCATAAAATACAGCGAATTGGGGCGTGAAAATCAAAATATTACTGTCTTTTAGTCCAGCGGTAATCCGCCCATTGGGATAGGGATTTCCTTTGTTGTCGTTTTTTATTGGTCCTTCCAGATAATTGAGTTCTACATACACTCCAAGGGTTTCGCCCGGATTAGCAAAAGTAATAGGCTCCAAAATGTAGGAGGTGTCTGTATTGGCAATTGCGCCCTGGTTGACCTCGCTATTTTGATTGAAATTATCATTAGGAAAGGAGCGATAAACCGCAATTTCATCGATTTCACCACCATCATTTAGTTGGATAGCCCAGTTGATTTTCGGAGTAATCGTACTTCCCAGCTCCACATTTTTGGCATCCGAACTTGATGCAGAAATACTCGGAGCGGTATAAGTGGGGTTAATGGTGGGATTTTCAATTTCATCTAATCTCGCCAGAATCGATAGGTATTCGGCCTGATCCACGGGACCAATTTCCAGCCAGTCACTATTGGAATCCCCCGAAGACCAAAGTACTGATCCTCCTCTTTGACATAGACCGTCGAGCCCTCCGTCACTTTTCCATCGGTCAACAATTGGTTGCGCTCTGCTAAACTCTGGACAATAAGCGTTCCACCTGAAACTCCAGTAGGGCCAACTAATAGCACCCAGTCTCCGGTTGATTTATCCCGAAGCCCGTAAAGCTCTTTAGTGTCTTGCTGGAAAACAATCATGCCATTGAAAGCCAATCCATCCGAAATCAGGGCGGCTCTGGCCGCGGCATCCGCTACTTGTTGCCTTTGATCAGTAGGATCTGAAGAGGCGATATTGAGGCCAAAAGGTAGGTTGAATTTTGACATATCAAATAAGGGTTATATCGTAATGTGCATCCATGCTATAGCCGGATCCTGCCAGGCTACTGGTGAGTAAGCAGTAGGCCTGGTCATTTCCTCCGGCGTCCTGCACAACTATTTCTTTTTTTATAAAAGCGGCGGTCACCTCTGCGTTGGAAGATTCCCGAAATGTTACTTTAAGTGATAGATCCTTAGGTAAAGCGATAAAGCAGGATTTCTGCCCCTGTGGAATGAATAAGGTTCCGGAGAAGGCGTTTTTAATCAAGTGTTGCTCCCGGATCGTATTTGTTCAGAACTCACAGGGAGTCCTAAACCAAAAAATATTTTTGGATATCCTCTAAAATTAAGGTTGGCAGCTAATGCCCCTGCCGGAATTTGGTACTCTCTTCCCTGAATATCATACCATTTAGGACCGGCCTCATAAGCAGCTTTGGCTTGAAATCCTATTATTCCTAAAGGCATATTCCATTCATAAGAAAAACGGTTTGATCCGCTATGAATCAGTTGGTTGTCCTGGAGTAATTCTATGCTCGGAGTAACAAATTCCCACCATCATTTTGGCTAAATTGGATTTGAAACAGGGCTTCCATCTTGCTGCCCACTTCCGCCTCTGAATCGATATCACAGAGAAGCCTTAGGCTGGGGGCAACGGGTGGGCGGAAAGGGTTGATGAGTTCCTGTATTTTCCAATATTCCGCCTGTGAGAACTGATGAAATTGCCTTACTTTTTGTTCGACAAAATCCCGCTCCCGGATAAACTCTACTTCAATGATTTCAACATAATCTTCCCCTCCGGAAGCTGTATAGGCTTTTTTTACATAGGGATCTAACCACTGAATGACAATATCATTTTCCTCTGAACGGTGAACAAATAGCTTATATCGCGCCCCGACTTGGCCCCGAAATACTTCAATTTGAAAGTCCTGATCGATATGGATTTCAAATTCGGAATACTCCAAATTTTTACAATCCAGGAGTAGATTTCCTGCTGGAATTTTCCGTCCGAATAACGGCATGCCTGCCGGGTAATCCTGCGTGCCATCACTCACGCTCACGAATTGAGGCGCCTTTGCTTTGGCATTGGTAGCATTAGAAAATGACTGATATGGACCGAAAGAAAACATAAAGAGTAGAAGACTTAGCAGTTTGAATTTCATCGAATGGTTTCGTTAAGTTTGGCGACATATTTAAAGATTTTGACCAATCCGGTGCCGGTTTGATCAAATCTGATTTCCATCTCTCCTTCAAAGGCATAGCCGGAAGATGCTGGAAATGAATATCTTTCACCCGCAGGAATATCGATATCCAATGGCTCGCCCACATAGCCAATGCGTGCAGTGGTATCACCGGCATTAATGACGGTAAAGCCAGCGCAGGCATTCAGGCTAAAAGTGTCCCCGTCCTTAAGCAGGGAGTCCGAAGTGAGCTTCATCAGATATAATCCCATGGCTTAAGATTTTAGGGTTCTGGTTAATCTGAAGACAAAATCATACACCAATTTTTCAGTGGTTTGCTGGTCAAATTGTGTATTGATTTTTACAGTATGTCCATTCGCAGGAATATCCACTTCCTGGAATCTATCATTGAAGGGCAATGATTTATCAGCCGTGAGCGCATCCTGATGCGTGACCTGCAGCAGGGCGCCACCATTGTCTTCCAGCCCTACCCGAAAGGCATCCAATCCGCCTTGCTTGATGGGGTAAATCGCTACGCCCGTGCAGCGTTCGTAGGAAGAATTGAGCTTGACCTCTGAGCGAATTACGGTAGAGGCTGTGCCGGCCGGTACTTCGATGGTCTTGGTCTGGAGGAAGGTTTCTTTTCTCATAAGAAGGAAAAATGGGGGCCGGAGCCCCGATCATCAAATTATTTCGGCATGGTCTGGGCGCCCATGAGTCGAACCTGGAAGAAATGTCTTCCGGCAGATTCATCCATGGCCTGATCCGGATTGAATTCGATCACCATTTCAATGATCTTCTTTTCAATCAAGAGAATGGGGGTGTCCAGGTGATAAGTGTCTTCTTCACCCTGCACCTTGGTGGATTTGGCCGCGTGGGTGAAGCGCTCCACCGGCAGCGATAAAAGCGTTTTTCCATCCTGTTTGATCAGGAATTTGGAGTTGAGCAATTCGGCCGGAAAGCTGGCATAATCCGAAGAGTACTTTACCGATGCCGGGGAGCCGACATAGTCTTTGGCCTTCATGATATAACCCAATTTGATTTTATCCACCGCCACATTTTGGCCTACATCCAGGGTATTTTCATTGAAATCAGAAACCCCAACCACCTTTTGATTGGTAGATCTTAACAGTGGATGTACCGAACCGGCATTGCTGATATCGGAGGCATGCACCACATCGGCATCCGTAATTCGGATAGATTTTTTGGCAAATTCCTCCTGCGTCTGACGCGGTAATCTGCCTTTTCTTTTGTGCAAAAACTGAATTGCACGGGAGAATTGTTGAGTCATGATTTGATAGTATTAGATATCTTTTTTTATGGAGCTTAGCCGAATTATTCACCGCTAAATTGATTTCGATTTTGTAATCTCCTTAGATTATTGGTATAGATTGAATGCATTAAAAAGCTTGAATAATTTATATTTGGCCTTGCTTACTTTCTCACCATTCATCTGCTTCGTTGAAAAAAAATCGAAATAGAGGCCTATTCCTTCATTTTTTCCGCCTCGCATCTAAATGATGATTTAAGTATGAATAATCCGGCTACGACCTCCGAATTAACCTACAGTGTCCTCTAGTCCGATGAGCTCGTCATCGTAATCAATGGCCCCCACGGTATCTTCGATTTCTCCACCTTCGCCACCATTGAGCATATAGGTGTTGCCGTATTCATCCTGCACCAGGGAAGGATTTCCCAGGCCGTCAATCTGATAGATGTTGCCATCCTCATCCTGAATGAGTTCTCCCATTCCATTGATGCCTACCCCAACGGTGGGGACATAAGGTTTCAATACGGATACCTTCTCGGCCACTTTTCCGGCCACCCCGATGGCACCTTTCACCGCCATGCCCACTCCTATGCTGGAGAACTTTGGAGACTTCAGTGCAATGGCCATTCCGGCTGCCAATAGTCCTATTTCAGCTAAGGGATTGTTGATACGATTTCCGATTACGGAGGCGATGGTAATTCCTCCGGCCACCCCGCGATTTCTTTTAATTGAGTTGAATATTGTTTCATGGTAAATATGATAAGCGAAACTATTTTTTCATTACAGCGATCAAGGCCAAAGCGCCCATTCCCATCATCATCATGGTTTGAGGGTTCATCTGGCTGCCTTGTTGGGTTTTCATGATTTCAAAGGCCGCAGCATTGGCGGCAGCTTCTCCCTGTGCTTTGGCTATGGAAGCACTTTCATGCACCGACATCCCATTTCCTTGTTGCGGACGAATGATATTCATAACCGTATCCAAAGTGTCCTTCAGGAAGTTACCGCTACTTCCGCCACTGGGCATCAAAGCATTTGGTGTAATTCCAGGAAGCGTCGGTGCAGTATTCAAGGTTTGTATTCCTTTGGGTTGTAGCGGAGCGACACTCACCGGTTTAGGCGGAGAAATCCGGGCCATTTTTTTGGCTTTTCTGCGTTCTCGGATTTTCTTAATTCCTTTTCCTATGGCTTTTACTCCTTTGCCTACCAGACTGGCGACTGGTGCTAAGAAAGAGAGTAATCCCAACTGTCCCAGTCCGCCGAGCCCAAGCATTTGCCGGGGCTGCATTTCATAATAGGTGGTACCATCGAAGAATAGCATGTCGTCTTCCGGTCCGTAGATGCCCTGAATTTCTTCCGAATAATAGAGCTGATGGCTTTTTGAGGTGGATTTAACCAAAGGCTGGAATGATTCTTCCACTCCCTGCAATCCATTGAGATAGCGAATGGGTAACATGCTTTTATCGTATTTTTTACTGAATGGCTTTTCCTGATCGAACTGGCTGAGCACCGGATCAATGGTGGCATAGGGCTTGGGCATAGAGCCGTCTTTATTCGGAACAATCACATAGACATGCTGATAACTTTCCCGGCCATTGTAGGCCGTTTTTCGAAGCTTGTGCGCAATGCCCAAATTGTACAAAATGGAGCTGGCTAAAATCGAATAGCAATCACAATCCACGCCTTCGGCCCGGTCTGCCCATGACCTTGCAGGTCGACGCAATTGTTCTTCGTGTCGGGCGTCAGGGGTGTATTGGATATGGTGATAGATGAAATTCCAAATGTTTCGGGCCGTCTCGTATTCATTCTTGCCTTTCAAAACAGTGGAAATCCGTTGGGTATCTTTTAGGGTTTGCTCAATGATTTGCCCCATGAATTTGAGGGTATCAAAGCTATCGCCCGAATGTGTCAATAAAGGATTGGTCCTTTCCGGTTTGGGGAAATACCGATCGAACTCCCTGCCGGATTTAATCTTCCGCTTACCACTGGCCACAAGGCCCAAATGATCATTGCCGTTCAAATATCTCACAATCATAGCTGAAAGGTTTTGGTGTGAGACAATGACTGCCCATTCAGCTTTCCGGTGACTTTCGCCACGATGGTGGCTCCTTTCAAACTGAAATTGCTCAGCATATTCCGAACGGTCGAAAAGGGCAGCTCCAGGGTGATATTATTGATGCGCTGGGTGGTTCCGGCTTTGATCTCAAATGACTGATGGATCGAATATCCTTCCACCAACGGATTCAAAACACCAGGAGCCTTCTGGTGAAAAAGCTTCACAAAAACATCCTGCACACGAGCATCAATATTCGAAACATTGATCACCTGCAGATCCACCTTGAAAGTCAATTTGGTCAGGTCCACCGAATGAAGTCGAACCGCTTTTAAATCCAATTTCACCTGATCAGATAAATGAGCGAATTGGTTGTAAAGCATGCCCGCACCTATAATTGCCGATATGATAAGTCCTGCTTGGATCATATCGATTTAACTGCATCCCCTATCGCTCATCAGGCATTTTTAGGCAAGCGCGACCATTTTCAGGCTATAAAGTGCAACAAAGTGCATTATAGTTCATGAACTGCCGAATAATTTGCGCAAAAGATAGTTATTCTACATGAACCAACATTTAACCTGATGAATGCAGAAGAACTCAATGGGATGTACACAAGGATTGAAGTGGCTCGTATGCTCAATATTCACCGCAACACACTGCGCCTTTATATGAAACGCTATGGAGTGGAAGTCGAAAAAAGGCGGTTGTCGATAAAGGATGTGAAGCGGATTTTTGAGGCCTTGGGGATGGGGTGAGGAGTTAAATTTACTGCCTTATTAAATATAAATAATCCAAGATTAATAAATATTGGTGCGCATGAGGTACTTTTTAATATTTTTTAAGTTTAAAGTCGGTTATTGCGCTTTTTGTTTTATGTAGGTAATTACCTTTAATACTTAATCATAAACTAATGCTCAATAGGGATTAATTTGATATAAAACTAAATTATACCCTAAAGGATTAAATTTGGCCATTTAATCTCCGAAAGGCCTATATATCTATTTTTATTTTTGAAGATGTATGGTTTTTGAGTGTTTCTGATTAATCTGAATGTAATGTTTTATCTATTAAATCAATTTAATTCTTGTTTTAGTGTAATTATTGGTTAAAATTCGCCTAATGTTCATAAACTTCACAAAGGTGAAAAAAGGTTAAATTATAAAATTTCCAATAATTATGAAGATGGAATTAAACCAAATGTTTTTTAAAAAAAGCCTGATAGCAATGACGGCTATCGCAGTTCTTTTTACAGGTTGTGGTGATGAGGGTGGAGACCCACCGGCCCCAACACCGGATCCGGATCCTGACCCGGAAACAGAATTAGTGCTTCCCGGCATGAAAGTAAGTGTGTTAGATGATTATCTAAATAAAGAGGCTTCTAATACCGAATCAGATTGGCATTTGTATGCCGATGTCATGAAGCTGAAAGTGGAATTTTCTGCACCAACGGGTGAGAATGAGGAAGCAGCTACTGTAGATGCTCCTGTTTTAACATTTACTGCCGGAGAAGAGGAAGTAAAATATGATTTAGTGAAAGAAGGCGATTATTATGTCACGACGGAAATTCAGGATGAGTTTGCTGACCAGTATTTAACCGGCTTTGACATGGTCATTACCGCAAAGGTAAATGATGAGGATTACGAAGGAACAGAAACCGAAATTGTTCAGGACATTACGGTAACCACCGGTAAGTTTGGTTCTGTAGTTTTCTCTTTTGACCCGGATAACCGCTACAAAACAGTTCAGATTTGTGATGAGAATGGAGAGAATTGTCAGGTATGGATGGCGGAGAATTTGAGGTGGACAGGAACAGACGGTAGTATTGCGAATCGAGTATATCAAATTGAGGGTGAAAGTGATGTTATTCCTGATTATGTTAAGAATTATGGGCATTTGTATACTCAGGATGAGAAGTTTGAATTAATGAATGACTATTTAGAGGATAGTGACTGGAGAATACCAACCTGTACAGTTGTCGATAGAACTAACTTTGAAGGTGATTGGGCACAACTTTGTAAAAATGTTGTGGGTGGTGATCCAGAAGAAGGAGGCGATGTTCTAAGTCCAGCATACTATTCTGGAACTTTTGAGAAGTTGAACAATGCTGAATTTTGGAGTGATAGTTTCCAAAAAGAAAACTGGACTAATGAATATGGCTTTTCTCTTTTAGGCGGAGGGGCCATTATATATGATGGTTATGTTGTCAATTTTAAAGATAGGGCATTGTTTCATGTTGATCTTCAAGATGTAGATGATAGTAAAAACCATAAGGCAGTTCATTTTTATAATGATAAAACTAGAGTTTATACTGGAGATGTTTATACTACCGCAATTAGACTAGTTAAAATTCTATAATGATGAGGAGAGGATTATTTGCTTTCATTTTTACCTTTTATTCATTTCTAAGTTTTGGTTATGGGGTAAGACACTCTAGTCCAGATGTTCCGAAGTATTCTGTTTTGAAGGTCACCAACTCAATGTTAGAAATACTAAACGAAGGATCGCCTATAGAAGCGGCTTATCGTGAACTATTTAGATTCAATATTGATAGTTTCTCAGAAAACTGGGATGGAAACTTATACAAAAAAGAAGGAAATACATGGACTCCTTTAGAGGTGAATTCTTATTTTACACAAAAGGATATTAGTGATGGTAAAATAATCCTATCTCTTCTAAATTCCGGAAAGACTCATGGGCAGTCTATTAGCTTTGTTTATACAGCAAGTTATACTGGTAGTGGAACTGTTCCCATCGACCCCAACACCGGTACATTTACCTTTAATGTCGTAGACGAAGGCGCCCCAACCTTTAATTTAGCGCATACAGGCGCCAATATCTTGCTTGATGACCATTCTTTTAATAGTGGCGCTTCTAATGATGATTTTTACCTAATTAAGTCGTTCAGCCCAAACTTTAGTGGTACTATTAAAAAGTTTAAGAATCAAAACTGGATTGATTTAACTAATGGTGAGATTAATGAAAGTCAAGAGGAGGAACAGCCTATTGGATGGACTCATTCTGAGATAATAAATAATAAAGTCGGATTTTTCTCTAATGAATCAGGTAAGTTTGCTGTAGAAGTTGAGGTTTATGAATGGAGTAATGGCTTCCTGTGGTGGGGTAAAGGATATTCTAAGAAGAATATTACGAAATGGTTGTATTTCGATGTAGACGGAATTACTGAGCCCTTATTCACCATGAGTGCCATAGGAGCACGAGAAGATATTCAGGTAGGAAGTACGACCGGAACAGCAATTTTTTCAGACATTAATAACTTATTATCTTATAATGCTGCTGCTGGCAAACACTTGGTTAAAGAATTAGAGATTAGTGGTTTACCAAAAAGTGTTGGGAATTCTTTATCCAAAAGTGGCGGTGCAGGAGATTATAATATCACAATTACCGATAGCGGAGATAAGTGGAAGTTATCCGGCACTAAATTTATGCCTATAGCAGAGATGAATGCTGCTTTTAAAGCGTTGCTGTATTCGAAAGGCTGTGGGACTTCCAATTTGTTGACGAATAGCTTTACGGTAAAGGTCAATAATCCAGCAGGTAACGACCTGATGTCCGAAGACGGGAGTATTAATTATCAATATCAACCAATATTGTCTACATTGAATCCATCTAGTCGGCAAGCCTTGGTTCAATCTCCTTTTGAGTACCATATTCGTAGTACTAATGCTTGTGATAATGAAAGCGAGCTATCGGTTTCCTATACTGTGAAAATATCAAAAAACGAATCCAATCCAGAAACAGGTGGGATTGCTTGGCTTTTCTATGACGCTACTGAGCAAAAGATTTATGGTTTCCCTTTTCCCCAACACAAGAATGAAATAGCTTACGTCTTCATCACGGCTAACTACCAGGATGGGCACAATATTCCATCCGATACTTTTGTTATGCAGATTTCAGCGGTAGAAGGAGGGGTTGATGTAGCTTTGGATGGTGGAGATTTTGAGTTAAACAGTTGTGAATATGATGCACTTCCTCAGGTAGAAATCCAGGGGAAAAACACCAATTCATTCGAAAATGGTATCTACTATACGATTGATTTAGCTTTAGGCTATGAATTTTATAATTCTGATAAAACTGGCCTAAGTGTTGAGTTTCAAAAATCAGATGATAGTTGGCAATCAATTAATTTAAGCAATTTTTCATTTGAAGGTACAGGCACCATTAAATTTAGGCATCAACATGGTGAGGGTAGAAAGGCCGTTAGGATAAATGGTTTGAAAGTAAAGTATGCAGGGAGTGAAGACATTGTAGCCAAAGAGTATTTATTTTCAAATTTCACCAAAAAGGCGGCCTCGGAGGATGAAGTGATCCCTATTGGTTCTTGCCAAAGTATCTCTTATTATCAACCTTATTGCTTTATCAACTATTTTCCAAACCCTGGATGCTCCGGAACGAGTGTTGATGTTACTATTCTGAGTAAGAGTAATCATGACTTTCAACTAAGGGTTTACCAAGGAAGCCCTTCCGCTAATGATTCCTATTATGATTTTTCTTATGATGGAAATGCAGATAAGTATTCATTAAATATTCCAAAGGAAGATTTACACGCTGGAAATTATGTCCTGGAGCCTTATTATGTTCATGGTGGTGAACCTTTATGTTCTATGGGAACATATAATTTGGAGATAAAGGAAAGCCCTACCATTATTGCTTTAGAAGACGAATTTCAATTTAACACAAATGTTCCTGCTGAGGAAGAATTATTTTCAAGTAAATACTTGGTGACCTGGTCTGAAAATGCCGAAGGATATACTCGGTTTGCTGATGGAGAAGGAGTTTATAAGGTTGGAGAAAAATATTATTTTGACCCTGCTCGGGTGAATTTGGACAAGGGGGCAGATGATATTGAAATTGTACTTACAGAGTACAATACGAACGGATGTAGTAACTCAGACACTCTAATCTTTAAGGTTTTCTCGGATTTATATGCAAATGATATGATTTGTTTTTCCGATCAAAATAGAGATGTGGCCATCAGGAAATTAGATCCAGAGGAAGGGACAGATATCGATAACATTGAGTTTAATTATTCCTACCTTGTCGAGGAAATAATGGAAAGCTACTATCGGGATAATGATAGGGTTCCCCAAGAGTATTTGGAAGCGGCATATTTACAGGCCTATAATAAAATTAAGAGTGAGATTAGCACCAGTATGGGATTTGGCTTTTATCAATCCATGTTGAAAGGCGGATTTTCTTTTAATGCTATTCCTGATTCTATTTCCTATAACTTTGGAGATGCTTTTATGAATCTTAGTGGTTATTTGAATTCTTCTCTGAGTGGGTATGTAGTAAGTCATAATTTTGGCTCGGTTTACCCGGTGTTTCTATTTGAAAAAGAGTATTTACCGAGTTCTTCGGATCAATATTATCGGGTGAATCTTAATTTCGCTCCCGAGGAAAAAGCTTTTTCTTTCGATTATACTTTTAATAATCAATCGGTATCCTTGTCGTTGGGGGATTTAAAAGACCATGTCGATTTCACATTTATTCAGGATAATTATTGTAATACCGATACTGCATATTGGGTATTTCATAGTTATCTGGACATTTTAGATGTAGAACTTTTTGAAGTTATTGCTGAAAAAGACATTCCAATATTAAACATTGCGGAGAGGGAAATTGCTCCCGCTCAAACGACAACATCTTATCGGATAAATTTTCCCGGAATCGAGGTAGCAGAAAATGCCCGAAAGGTTTTGAAAGCAAAGATTCATTATCAACAAGGCAATTGTAAAGAGACATTCCAGAAGGTATTTACGCTGCAAAAAGGGGTAGTTCGTCCTACCATAATGTTCGATGATTTTTTATACAGCGCCAATGACAATGAAGAGGTTAAGGAATTAAAATTCTGTAAAAACACTTCCGAAGTAGCTTTAAAAGTGAAAGATGCCACCGAAAATATTTATTGGGAATTAGATTATCCGGGCGATCCTACCGTTAAAAAGACCATTGTTCCTTCAGATTATATCTCTATAGCCCCTAGGGATGGTACTCAGGAATTAATGGTACGATATGCAGTGGGTTGTAAAGCTAACGATAATGATGGTGACCTTGAATTACATCTGAATATTTCTCCGGCAAGCCAAGGGACTTTAAATTTCACCAAAAAGGATTTTACTTTTGAGCCTGAAGATTATTTGGAGCATACTGTTGATTTATCTTATTGGCTGGACGGAGTTAGTGGAACTGCGACTGCAGGCTTAGAGATATTGTCACCTGAAGGGATCAGTGAGCGGGTATATTTTAGTGAAGATATATTTTCTGCCTACCCTGTTAGCCAATCTGGGGTTTATCAAATGAAGCTACTGAATCAAACAGAAACCGTTACGGATGACAATGATGAAAATGAACCTTTGTTTTGTGATTGGGAAAGTGCATCACAGGCAATAAGAATCTTTAGAAAGCCGCTGATTGAAGGTGTTCCTGTAAAATACATGTGTCCAACAGAACAAAGTATTAATTTATCCTCCTTATTTACAGCAAAGTTGGGTGATTCGGAATTTGAATTGAAGGAGCATGGTTCATTAACATTTAGGCTTTATAAATATATTCTAAACGAAGATGGTGATGAGGAATTGGGTCCTTTAATAGAAGTGGCAGAAAGTTTTACCCCTGAAGATAATTCTAAATATTTGGTTGAAGCGGTTTATGTTCAACCAGATGGTGCCGGTGATAATTTTCCGGAAGTGGTGTCAAAAAGAGAAAGCTCTACTACATTAATCAAGGAAGAAATTTCCATTTCTCTGGATTATTATAATGAGGATTTACAGCAAAATAAATTATGCTTTGGCGCTCCGGACTGGGAGCTAAATCCTTTAGTTTATATGGGTAATGAGCTTATTGAACAAGATGTTACTGGTACAAAGCAAACACTTCAATTTTTTAATTACCAAATCTTAAATAGTGCGGATGGAGATGAATCCGATAATTTATTAGTTTTTGGTTCAGATACCAGCTCGGTACATGTAAAAACGAATAAGGTTGGAGAGTTTACTTTGAAAATGGAATTACTTACCCAACGGATCAATAATCTAGCGGATGGTTGCGTGGTTCCTTTTGAAGTTGATTTGGAGACTTTTAATAACCCTCGTTCGATCATCAGGAATTTTCCAGATAATGAGTGTCAAACAGAAGGAGGCCAATTGGATTTGAAGCCCGAGGCGTTCACCTATGAAGGTAACAATATAAGTGTAACAGATAATAATTCTACTTTTCAGGCCATTGATCAGGATGGAAAAGAAAGATTGATTTTTCAGAGAAGCGGAAAAGATACAGAGGTAATGCTCGATTCAGTTGGGCACTTTAATATCATTTTTAATTTTATTGATGATAATGGTTGTTCTGCCACGACCAATGAGTTATTAAAAGTTAAGGCTCGACCAACCGCAGATTTTAGGGTTGATAAACCGATTATATGTATTAATGATGAAGAAGCTTTTAGCTTTCATAATGAATCTAAGTTATTAGATCTTGATGCATTATTTACGGGTCATATCAATAGATTGGCTTGGGATTTCGATAATGGTTTCAGTGCAGATAGCGGCATGCCAGATGAGGATGGCAATGGCAATTTGGGGGGAACTATTTCGGAAGAAGGCAATGAAACTAATACAAGCGGAATTTATACTGATCCTTCTCACTTTTATACTCGTGCCAATAAATTCAATGTTAGTCTGATCGCTTACAGTTCATTTGGTTGTTCAAATAGGATTGAAATACCCATTGAGCTAGGCGCTAACCCAAAAGTTGCTTTTGATGTAGAAAACTTTACCATTGGAAGAGCAACTAATTTCATCAACAGCACAGATATTGAGGGCTATACTGGAAAGAGATTTATTGATAAATTAACATGGGATTTTGGCGATGGAGAGTTGCAAACTGATTATGGCGATGAGATCACAACAGATTACTCCCACCACTATGCTATGGAAGGGGCAAAAACAGTGACACTCTATGCTGAAATTGATTCTATTGGGTGTAGTGATGAGTTAAGTCGTGTAATCCCGGTTTTTCCTCTAAAAAACCCTACTTCTGAGAATAATTACAGCACTTCCTTCTCTAAAGTAGATGGGGCTAACGACCCCGCCGGCTGGCTACACTCTGGCCAATGGGATACCGAATATGCATTAAGCTCCTGGAGTCTAACAGACGGCAGTTGGCAAACAAACACAGGAAACCATGGGAATGAAGATGCGCAAAAGGAGCATACCTATTATGCGGCTGAGAATTCCTGGATTGAAAGCCCGACTTTCGATTTAACTGATTTAGATCTTCCCATGTTGTCGATGAAACTGAATATCAATTCCGCTCCGGGAGTAGATGGTATTAGTTTGCGCTATACTTGTAATGAAGGGAAGACCTGGAATACGGTGGGTAATATGGGAGAGGGCCTGGATTGGTTTACCAATGAGACCGTACTAAGTCTTCCTCAGGATAATGTAGAACGTAAAATTCAGGGATGGTCCGGGGATACAGGGGAATTATATGCCCGTATTCCCTTGGATGCGGTTCAAAGCGATGCCTTGACCCCGAGTATTGAGGCGGAAAATCCGGGCGATGGCCGGGTTCGTTTCCGACTTTGGTTTGCCTCAAATAACAGGGTAGATGCCACGGCAGACTACACAGGCATTAAGCTGGAAGAATTTACCGTGAGTGCTCGTAACCGCCTGGTGGTGGTGGAAAACTTTACCCATGATGATGTTCCGGAAACACAAACCGATGCTATTTTAGAAACGGTTGGCGTGAATCCGGAGGAGTTGGTATTGCTTCAATATGGTTTCCAAATTGTGGGATCGGTGGATGAATTATATAAATATTGCTGGATGCCCTCCGGTGCGCGCGCCCTACATTACAGTGTCCCATATCCGGAAAGAGCGATGGTGAATGGGGTGCATTATGAAGATAAATTATGGAGTGAAAGTGATCTTCCTTTGGTGGTTAGTCAAGAGAAGCTTGAAGTTGCCCGGGTTAATATTCAACCCATTAACCCACAAGATTTAGTGGATAATTTGAACCCTAAAACCGGGCAGACTAGCATAAACGTTGGCTTTGAAACCACCGGCCTTCCGCTTGAAGAAGAAGATACCAGACTGATTCTTCGTCCGCATATGGTCGCAGAAAATTTTGAATTACCGAATTCAGGACGTGTATTTAAAAATTTAGCGCGTGAAATTCTTCCAAATACTGCCGGGATTTTTGTTCATATTGATGAAGCGGATGAAAAAGGTATCTTACAGTTTGATGCTTCCTTTGACTGGACTCCCGATCATGCTTGGGCTTATGCTGATAAGGTTAAAATGGTGGTAACGGTGCAGGGATTTGAGTCGGATAAAATTTATCAGGTTCGGGTCTTTGATATTGATAAAGCTTTGATAGCGGAGCCTCCTTTGGATGCAGAAGAAATGGCGAAAAAGCTTCAATTGTATCCTAATCCCAATGAAGGACACTTTACTTTGGAGTGGTCTTCTGAAGGCCTGGCAGATGCCTGGAGCCTGTATACTGTAGACGGCAGAAAAGTAGCGGATGGCCACTTCCAATCTCCTACGAATCGCCAACAACATATAGTTGTTGAAGATCTGGCAGATGGAGTTTATATACTCATGCTATTAAAGGAGGATAAAATATTGACCAATAAACGAATGATGGTCGCTCATTAAGAAAATGTAAAACGGATTTTGAGATTGGGAGATTAAATTGTCTCCCAATCATTATTTCTTATTATTTACTATACAATGACTTTTAAAAAAACACTTATATTCAGTCTTTTTATTGGACTTTTTTCCTGTAGTGAAAATCTGAATTTGCCTGAAAATGATTATTTCCTGAAAATTTTAGGCTATAACGGTCAGGATGAAGCCGTAGCTTTGCAGCTGTTGGAGAACGAAGATTTACTATTAGCTGGGAACTTAAATTTAACAGCAGGTGGTTCAGCTTTATTTTGGACCAAGTTGAACAAGTATGGGGTGACCCAATGGCAGTTTACCTGGAATGAGCAGGAGAATCAGGAAATGAAGGACTGGATTCTGAGAGATGATCGTATTTTGGCGACCGGTTTGGTGAAGGGTGATAGTACCTACCTGGGATTATGGGAAATGGACGCCACTTCAGGCAAATTGATTCAGTTTACTAAACCGATCAAATCCAAGGTGGAAAGTTGGGGGCAGAAGTTACTGCAAACTCAGGACGGAGGTTTATTGATCGTGGGTAATTACTCCGATACTGATCAGACTGTTAGATATGAAGGCATGATTTTTCAATGTCAAAATTCAGATGGAACTGAAAAATGGGAAACTCAACATCACCAATTAGAGCCGTTTGAACAGTTAATTGCCGCTGCTGAGATCAATAATCAGTTTTACCTTTTTGGGAATGTGGGTAAAAATGCAGATAAAAAGCTTCGCATCATTTGCCTAAATAGCGATGGGCAAATATTGTATACCAATATTTACGGAGAAACAGGTGGAAATGTGGAAGCCGTTTCAGCATCATTCAATAAGCAAGGAGTCCAATTCCTGGCTACTGAAGGCACGGGCAATAACCGCAGAATGCTCCTTGGCGAGCTAAATCTTTCAGCGGAACTAATAAAAGCAAATACCATTGATAGTGATTTAACCGAATTTGCAGCTGACTTCTGTCGTGATACTCAGGGCAATTATTTTGTGATCGGAAATCGGATTATTGATGCCCGAAAAACAGACTGTTTGCTACAAAAACGAGATGTCAATTTTAACTTGATTTGGGAGCAGACCTATGGATCGGAATGGCAGGATAAAGCAGAAAAAGTATTTATTCGCTCCACCGGCCCCGGCTTTCTGGCGACCGTTAACTTTGACAATAAAAACGAAAATGCCAATACCAATATGGCCATCTATAGTTTGGACCAGGAAGGAAATTTGAAATAACTTTTGGGAACAATGCGCTCGCTTGCAGGCAAGCGGGCGAAATGTTCAATTAGTAATTGAATATTTCCATCTTCAAATTATTAGAATTTTTGAGAGCCCGGTCTGAATAGCCGGGCTTTTTGCTATTTCACCATTTTCCCACTCTTCTTAAACTCCCTCACAATGGCATAGCGCAGGTCCTGCTCATTTACCATATGGTCCTGATTACTCAGAGATTTCAAAACACAATAGCGGATGATATTCGTAATTGCACCTCCGGCTAGCTCATAATTTCTGGCAATATCCCGAATGTCAATTTCTTCATGGAGTCTGAATTCTTCCGGAAAGGCCTTCTCCCAAAGCATATAGCGCATGTCTTCATCCGGCATTGGGAAGTGAATGGTCGCCTGGAATCGTCGGTTGAAAGCCGTATCGATATTGCTTTTCAGGTTGGAGGCTAGAATCACGAGTCCGGGGAAATCTTCTATGCGCTGCAAAAGGTAAGAGACTTCCTGATTGGCGTATTTATCGTTAGAGCTGTTGGTCTGGGTACGTTTACCAAAGATAGAGTCCGCCTCGTCAAAGAACAGGATCCAGTTTTTGTTTTCTGCAATGTCAAAGAGTTGCTTCAGGTTTTTCTCCGTTTCACCCACCCATTTGGAAACCACCATGCTCAGGTCCACACGATAAACCGGAAGGTTAAAAGTTTTGCCGATCAGGGAAGCCGTCAAGGTTTTTCCGGTACCGGAAGGGCCATAAAAAAGCACTCTGTAGCCCGGCTTCACCTTTTTCAATAACTCCGGATGGGCATTCAGTTTTTTTCCATGCTCCATCCACATATTTAATTCTTCCAGACTTTCCAGCGTATCATGCGGCAGCACCAGGTCTTCCCAATTCATTTTGGTTTGGATTCTTGATGCCGGAAAATTAGTAGAATATTCCGGCTCGAATTCCTCCCCTTGTAGCAGGGCCATTAGCTCCGCGGTGGGATATATTTGCCGGCTGGTGGGTGACTCCATGGGATTGAGTGGAGAGAGCTGGAGGAGGTTGTGTCGGAATAAAGGGTTGGTGGGTTTGAAGAGGGAGAGGAGATCGAGCCTTTTTTCAAGACTATGACCAAGAAGGAAAAACAAAATACTTTCTATGGATGGATAAAAAGTTAAAGTCTCCTGATTTACTTTTCCCCCAAAGGAATTGTAATACATTTTGTCTTTAACAAGGAGTGCCGATATTTTTTTAAAAGTAGCAGGATATAGAAAGGGAGCTGCACTACAAATCAGAACAAAATATTCAATAGGATGCAAGTCGATTTTTAGACGGGCTTTAAAGTCAGACTTTTCCATTATGGAATGGACTTGCTGTTCTTCGAATCCTTTAAATGATTTGAAATTATCATTTGAAAATTCCGTTTGCGCAAAAGATTCCTCTATTGCTTTCATTAATTCAATAATCTCTCTATTTATCATGAAATTTATAGGATATATATCTGTCAAATTAAGGCCGAAATTACATTATAGATAAAAATAATAATAACTTTATCTCCTTATATTTATAAGGAGATGAAATCATTTGAGAATAAAGATAACGCAAGCTCCCCCTACAAATGGGATCTGGAGCAACAAGGAGCTTCCAAAGCAGAATATATAAGCCCTGATATTGAAACATTGCAAGGGCAGCCAAATATTGATTTTGATGAGCTTTTGGCACTTAGAAATGAAAAAGACACTCAGGCTACTCCGAATCAGGAGAATGAAGAGACGGTGGAAGTCTATAATCAATTTGGGAATTATGTAACAACCACCGGAAACCCAGACAAGGCAATTGAAAAAAGAGTCATAGCACTCTCCAAAAGCACGGCCAAAGCCATTAAAAAAGGGGCGAGCTGGAAAGACTTTGCAGATGTAATCACCCTACCCTCCGAGGAGGTGATGAATACTGCGCAGGAAGCAATAGACCGGACTCAGAGCACATCTGTTCAAATTGAACAAGGTTTTGTTGTGGGGATTGATGGAACTACCTCTGAGATAGTTTCAGATGGAGAGAATGGGAAAGTTAAAATGGGACCAGCATATGAGGAAATGGAAAAAAGAGGCGTAAAAACAGCCTTTGATGTTCATACGCATCCTGAGGGGGAAATTTCTGGTGAATCTTTTAAAAGTACGCATTATCCATCAGGGGAACCTGAATCTATTTACATTGATAAAGATTTTGGCTATCGTGGGTTAAAAGAACGGCAAAAGGCTGTTACCGAGCCGAGTTGGGTTCTTGGGGAGAGAAATGAGGTTAAATATGAAAAAAGGGAAAACCAGGTTGCCGGACCAGGAGAAAGGATAGAAATTAGGGAAAGGTATATCTCTTTTTACACATCAAAGGGTATTGTTGGGGAAATGACCTGGGAGGATTTTAAAGCTGTGGTGGATAGGGTAAATAAAAAATCAACGAAAATGTCAAAAAAAAGTAAATCGGCTAAATGAGTATACTGTTTATCTATCTTATTTTCGGCTTCATAAATGTGGGCGAGCCAAAAGAAGCTACTCCAGAATGGCTTACTAAATGTGAGGAAAATTTTAAAATTAAAAGCAAGCCTAGCGATTTGTATCAATTGACATTGTATTATACTGATCAAGGCGTTTTACATATCAGATGCAATAAGAATAATGAATTAGAAGTCGTGCTTATCCCAAGACTATTTAAAGTGAAAAAGTCTCTACGATATGACAAAATAGCCTACAAGAAAATCAAAATCAAAGACGAAGAATTGCTAAACCAGATATATAGTTTGCTGAAATCATCTGATATAGAGAGCTATACTGAGGCGGGCTTTTATTTTAAATATAAAGAATCAAAAAGCTGTCACTCATACTATCACAGCCGAAATGTTGGCAAAAATCAAGAGTTCGATTTTGAGAAATTTAAACACTTGGCTGATAGTCTGTATAGGTGTACGGAATTTGATAAGCATTTTTATGCATTTTTTAAAGAATTGCCACCTGGTGAATATGGTGATACCTATATAGTTTTAGGAAAAGTGAAAAAACCCAGATGGTATAAAGATTAAGGATTAAGGGTGAAGAAATAAATTGGCCTACTTTTAACTATTGTGCTCAAAAAATGAAATCATTTGAGAATAAAGATAATGCTAGCTCCCCCTATAAATGGGATCTGGAGCAACAAGGAGCTTCCAAAGCAGAATATATAAGCCCTGATATTGAAACATTGCAAGGGCAGCCAAATATTGATTTTGATGAGCTTTTGGCACTTAGAAATGAAAAAGACACTCAGTCTACTCAGAATCAGGAGAATGAAGAGACGGTGGAAGTCTATAATCAATTTGGGAATTATGTAACAACCACCGGAAATCCAGACAAGGCAGTTGAAAAAAGAGTCATAGCACTCTCCAAAAGCACGGCCAAAGCCATAAAAAAAGGGGCGAGCTGGAAAGACTTTGCAGATGTAATCACCCTACCCTCTGAGGAAGTGATGAATACTGCGCAGGAAGCAATAGACCGGACTCAGAGTTCATCGGTTCAAATTGAACAAGGTTTTGTTGTGGGGATTGATGGAACTACCTCTGAGATAGTTTCAGATGGAGAGAATGGGAAAGTTAAAATGGGACCAGCATATGAGGAAATGGAAAAAAGAGGCGTAAAAACAGCCTTTGATGTTCATACGCATCCTGAGGGGGAAATTTTTGATGATTTTATCAATAGTACACATCAACCTTCTGGGAAAGAAAGAATGCTGACTATTGATGAAGATTATGGTTATCGTGGTTTGAAAGAAAGGCAAAAGGCAGTAACCGAGCCGAGTTGGGTGTTAGGACAACTGAATCAGGTGAAGTATGTTAAAAGAGAAAACCAAGTTGGAGGTGAAGGAGAGCGAATCGAAATCAGGGAGAATTATATTACATTCTATACTCATGAGGGAATTATGGGGGGGATGAGTTGGGAGGATTTTAAAACAACCGTGAATAGGTGTAATAAAAAAGCCGATAAACTAGCCGCTAAAAAATAAAGTAAGAAATAACATTATGCTCTTAACCGTCCTAAGTATACTATTGTGTTTTTCATCTCTAAATTATCAGGATAATATTAAGCCTGAAGACTATTGGGTGCCCATTTATAATAAGAAAATGCACTTGAAGTCTAAGGCCTCTGATTTATTTCAATTGAGGCTATATTATGCAGATAAAGGAATTATTTATATTAGACAAACAAAGGGGAGAAATTAGAAGTCGTTGCCGTTCCAAGGCTTTATAAAGCAAAAAATCATAGACCTTTAGATAAGATTGTATTTAAAAAGAAAGAGATTGTGGATTTGGAAATGATCGAAGAAGTACATTCGATCATTATTTCGTCTAACATTTTAAAGGCTGCTGAAATTAGCCATTCCTATAGTTATGATAGTAAGTCCTCCTGTTACGTAAATTTTCAAAGTGAAAATCAGGTGAGTGATGGAACAATAGAATTAAATGAGGTTGAATTGGTGGCTAACCAAATATACGATACAATTGATTTTGACAGTTTGTACCAGGATTTTTTTGATAACCTGCCTTATGGCCAATATTTTAATTTTTATATCGTCATAGAGAAGTTAAAAAAGCCTAAATGGTATAAAGAATGATTTTTGGCTAATATTAGCTCTATCTTTTTATTTGACTAAATATATGAACGCCTGTATTTTTCAGACCTTTCTGCTATCAATTTTTTCATTTGGTGTCATGGGACAACACTCCTTCCAAATAAGCCAGCTTGATTTGATAGATAGTTTGGATTGTAATTTTGCCATGGTTTCACCCAGTTCAGACAAAGCCTTCTACCAAGACGATAAATATATTGTCAGAGAAACATGTCAGGGAGAATGGGGCGGGTCGATATGGTTTAAAAATAAGCATACAGGAGAAGAAACCTCTGCCAAGGCAAATTGTCCACTGATTCTAAGTAAACTGAATGGAAAATACCTTCTGACCACTACTAGTTTTCACATGATGGGTTCTTCCAAGGTTTTAGAAATTGTACCGGAAGAAATGAGTGTGTTTGAAAAACCTAAGTTTAACCCGGAGACTGGCTACACTCCATCTGACCTTGAATCTCAGTCCGATTTGGGTACCCATGTATTATTGGATACAGCTGGAATAACGATATTGCTCAGTTTTCCTTACGATAACGAATTGTACCATATTTATTCAAATCAAAACAAGCTTTTCTTAGGTGTAATTGAATCCAAGGCCCTAAGGACTATTGATACCTTAAATATTGATTTAAAGTCATTTTATCGAAGGGAAAATGGTGTGATTTATGGCTATTCCTCTGTAGTAAAAAAACTTCCAAATGATCAATACGCTTTGCTATTTAAAAATGCCAATCTATTAGCTTATGTATTAGTCAAGGAGGATGAAATCAAAGTAGTGACAAGAAAATAAGATTACCCATTTTTTAACTTAGCCCTTAGGAAATGAAGTCAATTGACAATAATAAAGACAACGCAAGCTCCCCCTACAAATGGGATTTGGAGAACCAAAGTTCCTCCATGGCAGAACAGATGAGCCCCGACTTTGAAACACTTTATGGTGCGCCGAATATAAATTTTGATCAGTATTTAGCAAATCCCGCCCATGAATTAACAACTGGTGATGAGGGAGTGGCTTCTCAAGACTCCACTCAATATACAGGTAATAATAAGGTATTAGAAGACTCCCCCTCACTTGTGGATGACTATCTGACACAGTATAGAATAATGATGTTTAAGATGTTCTATTATGGTCAGAAAATGTTTGTTCCCTCTACAGGTAAGGGAATTTTTGATGTTTCCTTGGACCCGAATACAGGCCAAATGGATGTTTTAACCAAAGTTAACTTTGATTATATAAACGGGGATGCAAGGAAGTTTGCGGGCCTTAAAAATGAAAACCCACAATGGACAGGAGCTGAAAAAATTGATTGGACAAGAAAATTTAAAAAGCTCGTTTCCGAGAAATGGAGCAATAATTTTGGTTTCATAAATAATAAGTTGCCGGGCATCAATGTCTTTGTGAATGTGAATGTTATCGAGGCCAAATCAGATTGGCATTATCAACTTAGAGTGAAAAAAATACCAGAAGGGACATTTGATCAAAGTTATGTGCAACATAAACCAAATGCGAGGGATGGGAATAAACGGCTGAATGAACATTATGCTGCCTTGGATTCTGAAGACCTTACTGGCGTTGTAAAAAAAGATGGCTTCGAAAAACAGTACCCAGCCTCACATGAGTATGGCCATATGATCGGTTTGTCGGATGAATACCCCACTTCCTCAGGGATAGTTTCTCATAACGCTTTAGTTAAAGATGCTTTAGGAAAGGAAATAACTCAGGGGCTTACCAATGATATAATGTCACTTGGAAATACGATAATGCCACAGCATTATGTGACTTTTTTGGAAGCACTTCAAACCATAACCAAGGATAAAAAATGGGAATTCAAAAAATAATCGCGGGCTTTCTTTTTATTTTGCTACCTGGTTGTAATCTGATTGAGAAAGAAAAGGAAACAAAGTTTAACCAAGAAAATGGTACTATGAAACAATGTGTGGTTCCAAAAGAGGTAACCTCTCTAATTAAGAAAGAAACAATATTTCTTTTTGCAGAGATAGCGATTCATGAAGTTGATAATATTGGTAACACGGTTTTTTCATTGGATGCAACGGGAAGCTTCAAACGCATGTATAATAAAACCAATTCATTACCTACAGGGGTATTTGAAGAGGATTCGGATCGTAGCTATTCGACTTTAATTAATTCGGATAAAGTAGGTTCTTTTACTAATTACCTGGAATCCCTTGAAAAGGAGAATATTTCATATTACCCGACTTCTCCTAACATTGATGTTTCTGGCGGGCAAAAACTTACGTCTATGTTAAAATAAATTCCAAGGGTAAATGGTTTTGCTTTGAAGTGGAATCTGGGCCTAAGTTAAAAGAAGTGGAAGATCAGTTTGAAATGATCTTTAAATAAATGTGAGGGCTTTCTGAATGAGTTTTATTGGAGCAGGTATATTTCAAAAATTATCGATAATAAACACCATCTGCTTTTCACTAATGATTACACAAATACTGTCTATTTCTTTAGCTTGTGGTAGTAAAAATAAAAATGTCCCCCCTTTGTATTTGGGAGAAATAGTGGAGAGGCCAACATTACCTGTTGGTATGGAGGCGATAATCCCAGCTGATGCCCTATTTGCAATTGCCAAAGTTTCGGATGATCCTAACGATAACCGGGGAAATTCGATTCAATTGTTAAAATCAAATGGCGAAATGGTCTATAAGGAAAATATAGATCACCCTCAAAATGTAGTTTTCAAGGAAGATACACTGAAAACGGTTAAGAGGCTTGTTGTAAAAGAAAAGGTAGATAGTTTTAAGTCTTACCTTCAAGAGGTGCTAGAGAATAATCCAGAGGAATATTATCCTACTCCGGAAAACTGGGATATCACGGAGCGGGTAATTTATTTCCTGTATATCAATCCCAATGGCCAAGAAAGGTGGATTTGCATTGAGCCTATGAATGAGGACTTGTTAAATCAAATTCAGGGGCAATTTTCAAAGTTGCTCCAATAATCACCTCCTTCTTCCTATTTTAAAGGAAATGGGCTATTTATTTTTCCTCTGCACGAATGCAACTCAGCTTCATCAACCGTAAGCGTATGTAAGCTATCGCGCGCTCTAATTCTTCAATGGCTAGAGCGGTCTCGGCACTTTTATGTCCCTCACTCAAAAGTGCTTTGGTGATTTCAAGGTGCTTTTGAGCAAGGGTGATTTGGGATAGCTCGGAGGTGCTGTTTATGGTAGATGGCATAATAAATTTTAAAGGGGTAGTGAAAATCTTATCGGGGATAATCTTAACTCGCTGAAGCCTAATGATATAATAGTGATTGGTTGTGTAAATTGATTTAGTATGGTCTAATTATTATTAAATCTAGGTGCTAACTTATTTTAGGACGAGACAATCCCAAGTTGAGTTAATAATTTCATTCCATTTTCAATAAATTCTTTTTTCCATTTCTTCTTGTAATCAGATATAATTTCATTAAAAGATTCCCCATCTTTTAATCTTTTATATAATTCAATTGTATACAATATTTGATATGAAATTTCTGATTTAATACTATTGCCATAGGGCAAATCACTCATTTTATGAGTAAGATAAGTAGTGTAAGCAAATAACCTTTCTCCTTTTGTTTTAGCATTTGTCTTTAATCCCAATGCATCACAAACTTTCTTTAAATCTTCTAACTTAAATATTGGAAGAAAAAATTCTGGATAGAAATACGAAGCAAGGCGAATTGGCAAAGCTTCTGTGTAACATTTTATTTCAAAATCAAAAATTCCGTTACAGAACTCTTTAAACTCATCTCTGTTGTTCAGATTCCATGGTTTCATCCCTATCGATTCTGGCAATATAAACGAAATCACATTTTTAAAATCAGAGTGTTGGAAAGCAGTTCTAAAGTGTTCTTCTCTTAATCCTGTTCCCGCAATTTTAACTTCAGGGCCATATGATAATTCATAAAACAAACAGTCCTTGCGATTTTCATGACCAACTGGCACATAAAAAATTTTTGTTTCAAAACCCAAGGAAATTCTTGACAAAGTTTTTTTTCTTAGTTTATTCGAATCAAAGATAGGTTTCAATCTCCACGAATAGTCATGGTTTTGATTAAATATAGAGGTTATTAATTTATCAACTTCAACTTCTTCAACATTGACCTCACTTAATTCAATATTCTTAGGAGCTGATTTTGCGTATTTATCTCTCTTTCTTAGTAGCTTATATTTCTCCCATGATTCTTCTATTTGCTCATATGTTACATCTTGATTTGATAAATCAGTCCAAACCTTTTCAAATATACTATTACATCTGTCCGAATTAGCTGAATCAATTCTTACAGTGAGTTCGACATTATTTTCAAATCCACTCTTTGTAAAATTTGATGAAGTTACATAAGTATCCCTATCAGCGATATATAATTTCAAATGAATTGTATTGTTATATTTAATCAAAAACCCTAAATCAAGTAGTTCTTTCAATATTGGAAGGTCAAAAGAACTTAGACTAGATTCATCAAACCTTGTAACGATTCGTTTATCAATTATGCTATCAGTGTTTTCCGTATTCAAAACTGTATTTGCAAAGGTGGATAAAAAAGGAACTGCAAAGTTCAATCTTTCTTTGCTGTTATTAATTGAGGTTTTTAACCAATCTGTTATTGGGTTTTCTATTATTATTTCATTCATAGGACGAAGTTTATTTGCCTTTCGCCTCTAGAATATTATTCTAGAGGGTACAAGTTTCTTAAGCGGATGTGTGACACCTAGAAGCAGTAGCAAGTCTCAAGGTGGTTTACTGTGAAGTATTATCGAAATTACCATAAGCGGGAGCTTATATGGTATCGCGCGAAGCGTCGAGACCGCAAAACTCCGTACTGACAAACAGGAACCAAATATGAGGAAATGCCCCCATTTGCTCAATATAATGGCGAAGGATTTTACCAACTTATTCTATCAATGGCCTCTGGGTTATAGTTTCTTGTAGCGCTCTGTATGACAAGATCCGTATGAATTGAGAAGTTCATGTACGGTTCTGTGAGAAGTCAGGGGTGAAATTCCCCTGGCTTATTCGACTGGAAAGCGTTATTATTAAATTATATCAATTATTGCAGCATCGCTTTTCTCTTGTTCTTGAACTTGGTTATTCAAACTCTCAATCCACTTTTTATATCTTTCTTTTATGAACCGCGCAGAACGATTTACTTGTTTGATGTCGATTTCATCAATATCTTCAGCTTTTGGAAAGAGAATTTTATCTACACTATTGCCCAATATTATAATTGAAGGCCTATCGCTTTTTAAAAATTCTTTGTGAATCAATTCCTCTTTTACTTCCTTATTTAATAATTCAACCGAAACTAAAAATGTTTTACTTATAATATCGTATTTATCGTCATTATTTAATTGTTCAATATCATCCAATCTCCCACCTAATTCATCTAGCATAGGAATAATTAGATTAGATAGCATTGGAATATAATCTTGCTCACAAAGCAAGGTTAAAAAATGTGAGTTTTCTAAAACATAAAACCAATTTCTATTTATTATGGATTGAATCTTCTTATAAATATTTTTTTTATTTGATTCATTCAAATTACTAATATAGTTTGCTGCAAAATACTCTTGTAACGACCTATGTGGGAATGCGTAATCAAGACCTTCTTTATTAAGTACACCTATTGCTACTTGTAAATCATTAATTATTTTATCATTATCAAAATCAATATTAGTCTTTTTTTCCTTTATTGTCTGAAGTTTTTTATCTAAATAGTCAGACTGAAAAATAAAGCGCTCTTCAAAAAATGAGATAAAACTAAATAATCTTAGGACATCCTCGAACCCCTGTTTGGATAACCCTGATATTTTCTCTCTCACATATGACAACTTTGAAACACTATCATGAACAGAAAATAATGTATCAAATACTTGCTTATAAAAATCACTCCTTTTCTGAGGAATCTCAGAGTATGATTGAAATGTTAATATAAACATTGACAGTAACAAAGGATTACTTAAGAATGATTTATAAGAACTACCATCTATTTTTGCTACCGCTTTGATTATTTTTTCAGCTAATTCTATTTCGTTATTATAAATCTGCTTTTTAATAAATGGCGGAATTTCTTTTTCGTCTAAATCACAAACATAATAGTTAGTAAAAAGTGGCAAAGTATCAATGTTTGTATATGGTCGTGATGTAATAAGAAAATAATTCTTAGGAAATCTGCTAACAAAACTATCTATCTCTTTTGTTATTTGTTCTTTTTTATTTGTACTTATTTCATCATAACCATCAAGGAAAAAAACAAATGAATCATTATTTAGGAGCCTCTCAATTATAGAAGCTGTAAACCCTAACTTATGAAAAAGGAATATTTCATTGTAAATATATTCAGTAAATGAATGTTTATATTCATTTAGATACCGAAGTTCAATTTTTATTGGGATCTTAAAAGATTTTTCTACTGAATTTATAAATAAATATTTGACAATTGTACTCTTGCCGCTACCTGCACTGCCAATTAATGTTATATAATTTGATTTACTAAAAATTTCAGAAATGTTATTAGTTGATTTTTTCTTTATATTTACATGATGGTTATGTAATCTTTCTTTAGTATATATATGTAACGGAAGATAAAAGTCACTTAGTTTAATAGGTTCTGAACGATGTAATAATGTCTTTGTGTAATAATTGCGCTTAAATTCTATGGCTTGGTATTCAAGCAACCTATTTTTAGCTAACTGTTGCAATTCATTACCTACTAATTTTAGAGCGGAATTAATAGGTGATTCCAATAGGCCTTTAAAATCAGAAATATTCATATTGATTATGTTTTATTAATTATACTGTATAAGTAATTCGTGCTACTACTTCACGGAATTGGAGTTTGTTTGCCTATATCCGTGTATCGATCACCTAGTGGTGGATAGCCAAACAAAACGATTATAAGACTGATAGCCACCAAGTAATAAACACCATTCATAATTACGCATAGCCGTACAATACAGCAGCTAAACGCAATCTTAAAAATACTAAACAATCGCTCAATATTCCTAATGTGGTAAATCCAACAATCCCCTTTTTATATTGCACTTTTAAATTCTATTTAACATATCGGATTTTATCATCATTTTTCCGAGTCGGTTAACTCACATAATGACAATTAGTTAGGGTTCTTGAGTAAAGGCAAAAAAAAGCCATCAAATTTTCTAATGCTCGATTTGATGGCATAAGTAAGTTAATTTTTTTCTAAATACTCCTCAACCTGAATTTTATTTTCTGATGCACCTATTTATTTAAAGAGCCTGACTATTTCACTTTTTTGATCTTCACTTAATAGCCCTTCCTCCTCTGCCTTTACCAAAGTTCGAATAGCTCGCTCTATTTTCTTCATAAATAAGGTATTAGCGTTTTCTTTTGGGGCTTCATCAGCCAATCCAGTAGCCCATTCCCGTATTTTGGCGTCAGATATTTTCTTCTTGCCGCTTAAGACTGCCTCTTTGATTCCGGGCTCTTTTTCATTCCAAAGATCCAAACCAATCTGATATAGCCCGTCGTTCCGAATCGTTTTTTCGGAAACCCCTTGCTCTTGGGCAATCTGTTCGGAAGCTTTGTTTTTAGGAGTGGAAAAATTTTCCACTCCTTTCGAATATTGGTTTGTGCCATGCTTTTTCTTCATCCGATTATACAGCAATCCCCGATAATACTTCAGCTGTTTGGCGTTCAAATTCCGGCGGCTGAACTGGTTCAGAATCATCCAGTCTTTGGCTTCTTCCAAAGATTGGAAGTCTTTTTCTATCCAGGGATAATCCTTGATGCCCATCTTTTGAATGGCCTCATATCGGTTGTGGCCGTCAATAATGACATGGTCTTCCTCCCGCTTCCAGAGAATGAGCGGGTCCCGAATGCCATCAGTCTTAATGCTTTCAAAAAGGTTAAACTTTTCTTCCGAAGTGAGTGGCTGAATGAATTGCTTCAGCTCTACCAACTCGGTGATGATAAAAGGTTTCTTAGGCAATTGGTCGATGTGCTGGATTTTATCAAAATCCATATCACGCATCATATTGAGGATTTTACTCATAGCGCAGGTATGTTTTCAGGTTCTAAAATAATTTTATTGAGATGTTCATATAGGATGTTGAATTCATCGTCTATTTCCGCGCCTGCAATTATTTTGTCAGCTTGGGTGAGTTGATAGCGCTTCAGCTGACGTAGGCCCTGTCCATAAACCGGGATTTGGCGCTTGTTGAAAAATTCCATGGCAGCGCCAAAGTCTTTGCTCCGGTCTCTTTTATTGAGAATCACCCCGATTTCAGTTTCCAAACCATAGGAAGCGCGGCTTTCTTTTACCGCTTTCAGCTGCTGGATGAATTGTATGGTGGTGTAAATTTCCAGGGATGCGGTGGAAGTGGGGACAATAATATGATCCGCCATGGTCAGGATAATCGATACGTCTCCACCTTCCAATCGGCCGGGCACATCAATGATGGTGATATCATATTGGGCGGAAAGTGATATCACTTTTTCCTTTAATGCATTCCTTTGGCCGGTGGTGTCGAGGAAAATGATATCAAAATGCTTCCTTTTGGTATTCATCTTCATCACTTCAAATGAACGTTGAGGGTCGGCATCAATAACCGCTACTTTGAGTCCTTTCCGATAGTAGAGTGCTGCGGCGTACATACAGGCGATGGTCGATTTCCCAACGCCACCTTTTTGATTCGCTAATGCAATGATTTTCATATTATTCACTTAAGATTTGGATTTTATATTGGATGTTTAAATGCTTGTATTGGAGGATTTTTGCCAGTATATTAAAGGTTTCAAAATCCTGAGACTCACTGTAAATCACGATTTCACCGTCTTCTTCCAGCAGGCTGGAAGAACGTACCATGATGAAGTTGTTCAGCTCATAGCACTTAGGGGAAATGTCAATGGCGTATTCCATGGCTTTGATAAGCGCCAATTCCTTTTCGGCTATGCCGGAGAGTAGCACAAAGAAATTTCCGCATTCAATGATGTGTTGGTCGAATTGTGTAATCACCATATGCTTTGGTTTGATCAATTGAATCCAATTTTGGTTGAGGAAACCTTATTTGTATTTCCTCATTTTCATTTCCTGTTTCCTCAAAAATGGGGGCTGTTTCCTCACTATCTCCTCATTAAATAATTATATAAATATTATTTTTATTGTATTATTATTTGATTTGAGGGCCAAGAAGGCTGAAAGATTGGTCCAATGAGGAAATAGCAAATTTTCCTTACGCGTGTATGAGCTCTTCTTTTAGAAAGTGATTGATTTTCTCAAATTGGTCTCTGAAGCGGATATCATGTTCCTGGTATAATTTGAGGTAGTCAAAGACAAATCCGGAGGATCGGCTGCCCGTTTCAGTGTACAGCAGATTTTTATCCTTAAATTCAATAAAGCTTTCGTGTGATTTTAAAGCCTCCCGAATGGTCACTTCTTTCTCCGGTTGAATCCCTCTATTTCGGCATTCGGGTAAATACACATCTTTATGAATTTCTCTTAACTTGAAGTAAATGTGTAGCTCCTTATCATCCTTTGCGCTAAAATCATAATGAACACCCTGATGTAGGTGAGCGCTATTTCTAATGGTAAGGAAGAAGTCGATGGTGATATCATGAACATTCGCCAGGTCTTTCTGTCGAGAAATCAAATCCAGGAACTTATCAACCAATGTATCCGGATCGATGTATTCCGCCAATACCGGATACTTTTCCGCTACCAAAAAGAAAATAGCAATCAAAGGAGAGATATTATTCGAATCCCGATCAATGAGCTCGATCTCCCTTTCTCTTGCCCGCTTATAAACCTCTCTTGAAATCGTTTTTCGGGTTTTTCGATATCTTTCATTGACATGGGCGCTTAATGACAAAAATTGATTGGTGAGGAAGGTCAATTTTTTGGTCTGGAGTATTTCCTTAAAGTCCTCAAACTTATCCCGATCCCAGTTTGGAGCATCTTTCAATGAGTAGCATAAAAGGATACAGCGGGAGTAAAGCGCATCATCACAAAGCGGATAGGCGTTGCCAGTAATAATCACGCTACCTTTCGGCATGCTCTTATTCGTTTGGTTGTCATTGCTGAGTTTACCCCTGACATCTCCGGAGCCATCGGCCAGTCCCTTTAAGAATTCTATTTTCTTCTGATCCAGGTGGTTATTGAATTCAGAAAGATAAAAAGGGATATTTGAAGTCATATTCATAGACCTTCGGATTCCCACCGTGGTACCTCCGGCAGTTAAGTTGATCCCATCGCGGTGCAGTAGCCCGCCGAAGAGGTAAAGAATAGTGCGGGCAGCATTGGTTTTTCCCGCTCCCTTTTCACCATAAAGAAAAAGTAGCGGGAAATATTCATCATGCTCGAAGATCTCATTCCAAAATAGAGAGCTCAGATAGTAGAGGATCAAAACCTCCGCTTTTTCCTGGTGGATGTCCGTCAAATATTGGAGGAATTCTTTTATCGATAAATCACACTTTTGGTGATATTGATGCACCAGAGCGGCACTGTAGCCGCTGAGGTTATTGTCCTCTACATAGCCTATTTGCTGTACTTTCCATGGGAAATAATAATTTTCTGGTCCATCCTCCCCTGGGAGTTGTACCACTCCGTTTTCATCCACTGGATAAAACTTTTGGTCTTTGCTAATGCCATTTCCCCATACCCAAAAATCACGCTTGACATTTCGACCAATGGTTTCTAACTGATAAGCGGTTTCACTTTTTCTCATTGCCATGTCTTTGGCGGATTGAAAAATGGTCTCAGTGGCATTGGATCCATACCAAATCAAACCCAGACTATTGGAAATTAATTTCTTGAATGCGTTTAGGTTAGCGGTATCAATAGCAGAAGCCAACATGGTCGATTTTTTGCCATCATACTTTTTGAAATGAATGAGTAATCGATTGGATTCCCCTTGCTGCTCCAGATAGTATTGGATATGGAAGGTAAAGTTGGCCACGCGTTTGGGGCCTTGCGGGGTGGGGCTCATCATAAAGCCATCTTCTACATAGTAACCCTCCGCTTCCCATTGTTCCAATGAACTTTCCGAAAGGTCATTGTCTTTGGAGAGTAAATCCTGTTGTTTGGGCAGTTTGATCTGCGTTTTGAACAGCCGCCATTTTTTGGCTATCAAATCATAATAAGCTGCTCGTTTGATGGTATCCGGGATAGAAAGAATGAGCTCGCCCATTTCTTTGACTTTCTCCGCTTCATATATAGGGCCCTGAACTTTTGCCTCCAATAGAGTGGGTAACAGCAAGTAATCTTCAATATAGGCCTGAGCGGAATCAAGAAAATCCGTAATCTTTTCTTGCGTATCAAGCGTTTGAAAGTAATCATCCGGATCACCCTTTTCAGGAATTAAAATAGAAACATTTAATCCCTGAGCCACAGCCTTTTTTGCAATTTTGTCTACTGCTTTAATGCCTTCTTCTCCGTCATTATCTGCGATGAAGCAGATGTTTTGCGTAAGCCTTTTAATCAATTCAATTTGACCATCGTGCAGATCTTTTCCGAGTAATGCGCAAACGTTAAAAATGCCTTTAGACCAAAGCCTTAAAACATCCGTAGCGCCTTCGCAAAGGTAGAGTAAATCTCTTTTCTCCTGTTTAATACCCTCGTAGTTCACTTTTCCTTTCCCCACAAATCGATAGGCGATATGAATGCCATAAAGCGCTTTTTGTTTGTTCCAAATTTTGGTGGAAGAATGGCGGTATTTTGGGCCGGTACCTTCCACTTTTCTACCTGAAAAGGCTATAGGTTGACCCTGTATATCCAGAATGGGAAACATGACCCGATTAGCAAAATTGAATCGTCCCGATTTGTTGATTAGGTCCCCCTGTAATAATTGCGTTTTGGATAGCTCTTTCAATTCCGATAGGCTGGACGCAAATCCAATCTTCGCCCATTCCAATGCTCGATCATCATAAGCCCGATTGAGGAAAGCTTCCGGAATTTCATTCTGGATGAAGGATTCCATGGCAGATATCAAGGTGGACTGTAGTTCGTTCTTTTGATGGCGAGCGGTTTCAATGGCTTTGGCTTGCTCAGCGGATAAGGCTTCATATTGTAATGCAATGCCATATTTTTGCCCCAGGTATTGAAGTGCTTCCAAATAGCTCATTTTCTGATGATTCATCAAAAATGAAATGGCGTCTCCACTCTTTCCGCATCCATAGCAATTATAATAATTCTTAGCCCGGTGGATTTTAAAGGAGGGCGTTTTCTCTTCGTGAAACGGACAACAGGCTTCATAATATTGTCCGGATTTTTTCAGCGGTACAAATTCATTGACTACCTCATGGGTTACCATCGCTGACTTGATTTGCTGAATGGTATCAGTAGAAAGAAAGTTCTTCATATTAAATTACATGAATATTACATGTATTAATTGAATTAAAATAAGTGATTGATTTAGAATTGGTAAAAAAATCCTGTCACTGAGCTGACTTTCAATCTTTGATTAATTATATTTAATTCATCAAATCAATCAGAAGTACTCAGTGCTTTAACCCTCGGATGGAGGATGGTTTTTAACCAATCATGATGCGCTTTGTTTCCTTTGGTTTGAGTCGTACAAGAAATTGTACTTTACTAGTATTGAGGGTCGGATTTCAATACTAGTTCTCTAAACTTACAAGAGCTAGCGCAGCAATGTGTTAGCTTTTTTTATGCCGTTTAACTCACAAATTGGCCTATTTCGACTTTAAGCCAGTCACTTAGGCTTTTAGCTTCTTCAATTGTGATCGGCTTGCCACTGTTGTTTAAAATACGGGTAAATCGCTTTCTGGTAAGTCCTAGTTCACTGAGTTTTTCATCAGTGGGTCTGGCCTCCAGACCAAACCTTTCTTCTATCAAATTCGATAGGATGTTGAGGGGTTTTTGCTTCGATAATGTCATATAATCACCTTAATTATGTACAATAATTTAAGCGATTATCGGCAATAGGAAATGGAAAGTCAAGGGGGAGAAAAGCGAGGCTCAAAAAATGTTTGAACTTAAAGATTTAGATAATTATATAAATACCTATTTAAATCCTACCCCAAAATGTAAGTCTCTTGCGAAATAATGCAAAAATAACCAAATAGATTAGGTATAAATGTACTTTCCATAGAGGAAAGTGATAGCTGTATCAATTTCTGTATCAAAAATTGATACAAGTTTTTTTCATCGCTAAGCTACTGAAATACAATGTAATAAAAATTTAGAATTGGCTTTACGTTTTCTATCAAGAAAAAATGAAAAAGAAACGATTGATTATTAGAAATAAGGTGTTGAATGATCGATCTAGCTTTTTATGAAAAGCCCTGTCTGCTCAGGCGGTGGACTTTCTTATTGCAATGATTTTCTCCATAAAAAAATCCGGGACGAACGCCCCGGATTCAGGTATAATCACAGATGATTGTTGTAGATTATTGCTTGTTTGTATTTTTATGCTTCTACTTTATCGTTTTCCGGACGAAGCTGGCGAACAGCAGCACCTGCCTGCCACATTTCAGAATCATGCAATTCTTTCAATTCTTCTTCCAGCCCTACACGGTAATCCGCTTTGGAGTTGGCATCAATAGAACGCTGCGCTTCGTTACCCGCTGCTACTTCATCATACAATTCCTGGAATACAGGCGCTGTAGCATCACGGAATTTTTTCCACCAGTCCAAAGCACCACGCTGAGCGGTAGTGGAGCAGTTGGCGTACATCCAGTCCATACCATTCTCAGCAACCAATGGCATCAATGACTGCGTTAATTCCTCTACGGTTTCATTGAAAGCTTCCGATGGAGAGTGACCAGCCTTACGCAATACATCGTATTGAGCAGCGAAAATACCCTGAATGGCGCCCATCAAAGAACCACGCTCCCAGTAAGGTCAGAATATACTTCTTTCTTGAAAGTAGTCTCGAAAAGGTAACCAGAACCTACTCCAATACCCAATGCCACTACTTTTTCCCATGCTTTGCCAGTAGCATCCTGGAAGATAGCATAAGAAGAGTTCAAACCACGTCCTTCCAGGAACATACGACGAAGAGAAGTTCCTGAACCCTTAGGTGCAACCAAAATTACATCGACATCCGCAGGAGGAACAATACCAGTGCGCTCTTTGTAAGTTACGGCGAAACCGTGAGAGAAATACAAAGTTTTACCTGGCTTTAGGTACTTTTGTACAGTTGGCCAAACGGTGATCTGACCGGCATCAGAAAGCAAATACTGGATAATCGTACCACGATCCAAAGCTTCCTCGATTTCGAATAGTGTCTCACCAGGAACCCAACCGTCTTCTACTGCTTTGTCCCAGGTTTTGGAGTCTTTACGCTGACCTACGATCACGTTAAAACCGTTATCTTTCAGGTTCAATGCCTGACCAGGTCCCTGCACACCGTAACCAATAACCGCAATGGTCTCCTCTGCCATTACTGCGCGAGCTTTCTCCAATGGAAACTCTTCACGGGTTACTACATTTTCTTCTACTCCTCCAAAATTAATGATTGCCATAGTGATATATATTTTTAGTTTTTTGAATTAAATATTAAAATTGTTTATTAAACAGCGGCTTTTGCCTTTACCTCCTGAATGTGTTCCTTTAGTTCATCCATAGGCTTGGTGATGGCCACCCGCCCGGAGCGAACAAATTCGGCTACATTGTAGGCTTTCAGTTTCTCGAATAATTGACTTGTTTCTGAGCGGTGCCCGGTTTTTTCAATCACAAAGAAGTTTTCCTCCATGCTTAATATTCTGGCTCCCTCTCTTCGGATCATGCTTTCCAGCTCAATGCCACTCTTTAAGGCTGAAATGGGCAGTTTGTACAAAGCGATTTCCTGATGGATGGTCTCCTCCGCATGATGGTAAAAACAGCGGTACACTTCCACCTGCTTTTCAATTTGCTTGGTGATCAATTGTACTTGTCTTTCGGTGGTGTTAACCACAATGGTGAACCGGTGAACCCCCTCGACCTCAGATTGCGACACATTCAGCGCCTCAATATTGATGTGGCGTTTGGTGAATTGGTTGGTGATTCTGGCCAACAATCCGATCGCGTTTTCGGTAAAAATCGAAACGGTATACTCTTCGTTTAGGGCGACTTGTTTTACCATAGTTTTCTATTTTATTGAGGAAGGTTCCTCTTTGCCTCATTTATTTCAATCTGATGTCCGTTACGGTGGCGCCGGAAGGAATCATTGGAAAAACATTTTCTTGTTTCACAACCATACACTCCAGGAAGGTCGCCTCCTGACTATCACGAAGGTCAGTAAGGGCATCCTGCAATTGGTCTTGTTGGTTGATGCTGCTGGCACGAACACCATAGGCCTCTGCCAGCTTTACAAAGTTCGGATTCTTCAGTGGCGTGCTGCTGTAGCGGTTATCGAAGAATAACTCCTGCCACTGGCGTACCATGCCCAGGAATTCATTATTCAAAACCACAATTTTTACCGCTACCGGATGCTCCAGTAAAATCCCCAATTCCTGAACGGTCATTTGGTAACCGCCATCTCCGATAATGGCCACCACTTCCCGCTCCGGGCAGGCAATTTTTGCGCCGATGGCTGCCGGCAAACAAAATCCCATGGTTCCCAACCCCCCGGAGGTGATATGTGAACGGCTTTGCTTAAAGGCACTGTATCGGGCCGCTTTCATCTGGTGTTGCCCCACATCAGAAACAATGATGGCATTGCGGTCAAAAGTTTCGGCGATTTGATCCACCACTTGTGCCATGGTCAAACCATCGCCTTCCGGCTGGCACTCTGGTTGGATTACTTCTGCCTTTTCCTCTTTCAGCAGTTCATTGAACTCCTGATACCAATCCGTATAGGCATTCTTTTCCATGGCCGGAATCAGGGCTTGCAGCGCTTCTTTGGCGTCTGCATGTACTGCTAAATCCGTCGCAATGTTTTTATCAATTTCTGCCGCATCCAATTCAATATGAAGGACCTTGGCTTGTTTGGCATAGGTCTGGGTGTTACCCGTTACCCGGTCATCGAATCGCATCCCAATCGCAATCAAAAGATCGCAGGAATTGGTCAACATATTCGGAGCATAATTTCCGTGCATGCCCACCATGCCCACATAAGTAGGGTGATCTGAAGGAATCGCCGAAAGGCCCAACAGGGTGGAGGCGGAAGGGATATTGCTTTGATCTAAAAAGCTTTCCAATTCTTTTTCCGCTCCGGAAAGAATTACGCCTTGTCCCCAGATGACGAAAGGCTTTTCCGCTGCTTTGATCATTTCCACCGCCTGCGCGACTTTGTCCTGATCAAGTTTAGGCTTAGGAATATAGCTGTTAATCATTTGGCAGGGCTTGTAACTAAACTCTACCTCCTGAAATTGTGCATTCTTGGTAATGTCGATCAATACCGGACCCGGTCTTCCGGAACGGGCGATGAAAAAGGCTTTGGCCAACACCTCGGCAATATCATCTGCTTCCGTAATCTGGTAATTCCATTTGGTGACGGGCATGGAGATACCGGTGATATCCGTTTCCTGAAAGGCATCGGTCCCGATTAAATTATAGGCCACCTGCCCGGTGATACATACCAATGGAGTTGAATCCATCATGGCATCTGCTACCCCGGTAATAATATTAGTAGCACCCGGACCGGAAGTGGCTAAAAGCACACCTACTTTTCCCGACGCACGGGCATAGCCCTGGGCGGCATGAATGGCGCCCTGTTCGTGGCGGCCCATCACATGCTTAATGGTACCTTCCGCTTCATAATGATACAGGGCATCGTAAATCGGCATATTAGCACCACCAGGATATCCGAAAATGGTGTCTACGCCCTCAGCAAGCAATGATTTAACAAAAGCATCAGCTCCTGAGATGGTGGTGATTGTTTCCGTGGTGTTTTGCATTTCACTCATGGTCTCTTTTGTTAAAATCGGTCAGTTACGCAGCCTTGTGAAGCTGTAGAAACTGATTTTGCATATTTATAAAGTACGCCGCGGGTCTTTTTCAAGGGAGGAGCTATCCAGGCTGCTTTTCTTTCAGCCATTTCCTCCTCGCTGATGTGCAGCGTCAATTCATTATTATCCGCATCGATGGTAATCTTGTCGCCTTCTTTTACCAAAGCTAGTGGTCCGCCAACCTGAGCTTCAGGGGTGATGTGGCCCACTACGAAACCGTGCGTTCCTCCAGAGAATCGTCCGTCCGTGATCAGGGCCACATCGTTACCTAAACCTGCCCCCATAATAGCGGCAGTAGGCTTGAGCATCTCCGGCATTCCGGGACCACCTTGTGGCCCTTCATATCGGATAACTACAACATCACCCTTCTTAACCTTGCCGGTGGCGATGCCTTCGTTAGCGTCGAATTCTCCTTCAAAAACGCGAGCCGTACCGGTGAAGGAAGTTCCTTCTTTGCCGGTGATTTTGGCCACGGATCCCTCAGGAGAGAGATTACCTTTTAATATTTGCAAATGGCCGGTTTCCTTTATTGGATTATCCCAGTCCATGATAATTTTCTGATCGTCCGGTAGTCTTGGCGCATCGGCCAGATTTTCTGCCAAAGTCTTTCCGGTGATGGTCATACAGTCGCCATGCAACAGTCCTTTGTCCAGCAGAAGTCTCAATACTGCCGGCGTTCCACCGATCTCGTGCAGGTCTTCCATCAGGTATTTTCCGGAAGGTTTCAGGTCGGCCAAAAATGGCGTTTCGTCTGAAAGGCGCTGCATGTCTTCAATAGTGAAGGAGATATCCGCCGTATCTGCCAATGCCAGTAAATGAAGTACGGCATTGGTAGAGCCCCCCATAATGAGGGTCAGGCGAAAGGCGTTCTCGAAAGATTTTTTAGTGACAATGTCCAGCGGCTTAATATCGTTTTCGATCAAGTGCTTCATCATTTCTCCTGCTCTGAAAGCTTCTTCTTTTTTGAGCTTACTTTGCGCAGGAATAGAAGCATTGAAAGGAAGCGCCATCCCTAAAGCTTCAATGGCGGAGGACATGGTATTGGCGGTATACATTCCGCCACAAGCCCCGGCACCATTACAAGCTTTCTGAACTATTGCTTTATATTCTTCGTCGGAAATGGTTCCGGCTACTTTTTTTCCCCAGGCTTCAAAAGCAGAAACGATGTCCAGCTTTTGTCCATTGTGGTTCCCGGAAGCAATGGTTCCTCCATACATCAGGATGGAAGGGCGATTCAGTCGAATCAAACCCATCAAAGCACCGGGCATATTTTTATCACAACCTACTACAGTTACACAACCGTCATAGGCTTGTGCATTAACTACGGTTTCTACGGAATCAGCGATCACATCACGGGAAGGTAATGAATAACGCATTCCCGGCGTTCCCATGGAGATACCGTCTGATACGCCAATGGTATTAAAAATCAATCCCACCAGGCCGGAAGAAAGCACCCCTTTCTTAACGTCTACGGCAAGATCATTCAGGTGCATATTACAAGGGTTGCCCTCATAACCTGTACTGGCAATGCCAATAAAAGGCTTTTGAAGATCTTCCTCCGTCAACCCCAAAGCGTAGTGTTGGGCCTGAGCAGCAGGCTGGGCGTCATCGGTAGTAACTAAATGGCTATATTTTTTATATTGATTCATAATGATATGCTAGTAAATAGGAAGGGTAAATTTTTAATCTCTTTGGCAAGGCATTATCCGACATGCTTGTCGATAAATGAAAGGGTAGAATGAACCTATGCCAAAGAGCGAATGACGACGACAGCTAAAATATTAATGACGCGAATGCGTAGGCGGGAAATGAGGTTACCACCAATCAAAATCAGTCGACGCAATCGGTCGCTTGCCAGGGTTGGCAAGGAATTTTGTTGGTAATATGACTCTTTCGCGTATTCCATAATCTTGTAAAGGAAAAAATATCGTCTTGGTTTACTCTTCAAAAGTAAAAAGTGGAAAAAGTTTATGAGCTCCAATTTTCTTACATTTTACAACGGCTAAAAGGGGTGGTTTTAGGGTAAGCGACTGGTTTTGAGTTTATTTTGCTTTTGTGAAATATGATTGGTTAGCCTTTTATTCTGGTGAAATATTGCCTTAATTTTCATCATGACGCCTCTTTTTTATGATTTTTGACATACTTTCTGTCGTGATCGGTTTGGGATAGGGTTGTGGAGGGCCCGCCTGGCAGTGGGAGATTTTCCGAAGGCTAAGGCCGAATCTATAGGGCAAGAATGATGGGGAAAGCGGGTGGATCCGGCCTTTGGTGCTGGCAAATAAAAATATTTATTATTGTGGGCAGAATAGGCCTGCCTTCGTAACTTCGCCAAAATATACATCAATCATCATTTATGGGGGTCGTTATTAAGCAGGGGGTGCGTGCCTCATTGATTACCTATTTTGGGGTAATATTTGGCGCACTGAATTTTTTATACATCATGCCAAAAATTCTGGAGCCGGATCAAATCGGGATGATTCGTCTGTTGCAGGATCTGGCCATTTTGTTGGCCTCCTTTGTGCAGTTTTCCCTCCGACGGTTTTGGATCGGTTTATTCCGGTTTTTAGGAAAGAAGGAGTGTCCTCTATTCGGTTTGCGCTGATTTATCCGCTTCCTTTTGCGGGAATTTTTCTGTTGATTTTTGCAATGAATCCTGATTTTTGGTCCGCTTTATTGATTCCCGATAATCCGGAAATGCAACCTTACTTTCTTTTAGTTCCGCTATTGATGGTCATCCTGATCGGCCAGCTGATGATGGAGTCTTTTTATAGAGCGAATCTGAAGATTGCCTTCCCCAATTTTATTAAAGAGGTATTTATTAGAATGACTCAAACTTTACTGGTGGTGGGCCTGGCCTTAAAGCTATTTGGTTTTGAAACCATTATGCTGGGCATAGTGGTCTCCTATGGGCTTGGAGCAATTTTATTGTTTGCCTACGCCCATTTCAAGGGTTGGCTGGACTGGCGGGGTAGTGTGTTTCCACAAAAAGAAAAACAAAAGGAAATAGCCCATTATGCCTGGTTTGTATTACTTTCTTCCGCAGGTGCGCTGGTCGCTTCCAAAGTGGATACTTTAATGATCAGTAGTATGGTCGGGCTGGATGCTTTGGGGATTTATGTCATTGCTTTTTTTATTGGCAGTGTGATTGAAATTCCAAGAAGAGCCATTTCCCAAATTGCCATTCCGCTGATTTCTAAAGCCTTTAAAGAAGGGGAGATAGAAGCTATAAGAAAGCTTTACCGACAGACTGCCGGGGTATTGATTGTGGTAGGTTCCTGGTTGTTTTTGGGGATTTGGTGTAATCTGGACTTTGTGTATGATGTAATGCCCAATGCAGAAATTTATCGGACTGGGGCTATGGTGATGTTTTGGATCGGAATGTCTAAGGTGGTAGACATGGTATTTGGCTTGAATAGTGAAATTATCCTACAGTCTGATCAGTATCGAAAGCTGACCTATTTCACCGCAAGTTTAGCCGTTTTATTAGTGTTGACGAACCTATGGTTGATCCCTATATATGGCATTAGTGGGGCTGCCTTCGCGACTTTTCTCTCGATGATGATCTTTAATTTATTGAAGCTGATCTTAATCTTGCACGTGTGGGGAATTCAGCCTTTTGGCATGGGGCACTTGTATTTTATTCCTTTCATCGTCCTGCCTTACATCATTATTCAAAGCCTGCCGGAGTTTAATATGTGGGGGGAGTTTCTGGTACGCGGTATTATAATTACGCTTTCCGTGTATTTTGGAGCCGTTATTTCAGGTGTTTCGGAGGATCTTCAGCAATTAAATAAGCGTATCCTCACTTCTTTTTCTAATTGATTACTAAGCTTTTATTGATTTTGGCGCTTTTCTTGCGCCTGTAAGATTGAAGAAATTTTCAATTATTCTGCCTTTTGTATAACAATTTCTGTTCATATTTATTAGTTTGTGAACTGATTGCTATGGTATTGTTGAGCAAATCATAGTGCTACTTTGTTAAGACGAAGGTCAAATAAACAGATTGTATGAAAAACTTTATTAAGAACTTTTTAAAAGGATTCCAGCCGGAATACTCAGTGGTCGTAAAAATGTATCACGTCATTCCAGGCCAGCCCGTTAAAGTAATGGGCAATAAAGAAAAGTTCGGTAAGGGGGAGAAGGACGCTGCATCCGCCTACTTCAAACAGGTGTTACAAACCACTGGTGAGAACAAGTTTATGCCTGTAGAGGTACAACTGGTTAAAGGAAAGAAAGTAATTCGAGCGAAGTCTTTCGGTCCTGTACAGGAGATTAAAACGATGAAATTAGCGGCCTAGGCCGAGCCAAAACTCATAAAAAAACCTTCCGGAGTAATTCGGAAGGTTTTTTTTCTGTCCTTTTGTTTTTTCGACTAGCCCGAATGATGCATACTATTCTCCTCCCTCATCTGCTTCGTTGGAAAAAGCTTAAAATAGGGAACTACTTCTTCATTATTCCCGTCTGGCAACTCAACGAGGATTTAAGTATGAATCATCTGGCTTAGAAAATGAAACCAACGCCAAATTCAATTTGATCCGGCTCCGGAGCTCCCGCAAAGTTTTTACGGAACTGATAATTGGCTTTGAATACCACCGATTTTTTCGGCTGTGCATTAAAACCAATAGAGATTACCTGCAGGTCGTTCATGGCCAGGCCTTCATGAATGCCTTCCAAATCTTTATGAATACGTTGATGGGTATTCAGGCGCTCATAGCGGGCGAATAAGGGTAATTTCCAGTCTCCGCTTGCACCAAAGTGAGGCAGGATGTCGTAAGCGGCCTGCAGGTAATAACCGTAAGTTTCCGCTCCTAATATTTGGCCATCAATGTGGTATAATTGCTCGGTGCCCGTTAACCACCCTTTGGTGTACAGACCGAATAGTTCCAAATTTCCAATATTATAGATACCGTGTGCCGAGAACATTCCCATTTGAGAATTCAAATGCTGGCCAGCGTAAGGGTTTTCGTAGTTCTTCGCAAAGGTATACCCTTTAGAGGCATCGCCATAGTAACCGGAAAGTCCGATCAGGAAGTCATCCTCATCCCCATATTGCAATTTACCATTCAGCGCCCAGGAAGAAGGAACTTCAAACATATTATGGTTTCGTCCATTTCTGGCCCAGGTGCCGGAGGTGAAATTTGGTCCATTGAAACCATTGGTAAGTCCAAGGGCGTATTCCAGATCAGGAAGGGCGAAACCATAAAATAGTACCCCCATTTCCATCCAGGCAGTAGGGATGATCAGTCGCTCCACTTCTGGTCGGTTCACGGTTTTAAAGCCAATAGGCTCGTCATTTTGGTTGACCCAACCAATCCCCATCGGATAGTTACCCACACGGATATTGAATTGATTACTCAACAGGAAGTCTATCACTAATTCATAGGCGAAATCTAACTGACCCTCTCTGAATTGGTCGGTGATGTATTCGGTTTGCAATTCACCAACCATAATGATTTTATCAGTGAATTTATAGCCCAGCCAGATGCCTGTTCTGAAAAGGTTGGAATAATAAAGCTCCATGTCGCCGGAGCTTTTGTCTTTTTGTCCCTGAAAATTCACATAGTTGATTTCTCCGAAGCCACTTACCGTAAATTTACGCTCTGAAGTAAAGATTTTGGAAGAAGCATTCGCAAAACCCGGTTGTTTCTCATAAGTAAGTTCTTCAAGGAATTTTTTTTCTTCAACGTGTTGATCCTGTCCGAAAACAGGGATATAGGCCATCAATAGGCTTAATAAGCCCAGTAGAAATTGTTTTTTCATGTCTGATTTTTGCCGGGAAACTCTGTCTCCCTTTGAATATTTAGAAATTGAGGTGGAGGTGATGCATTCAAAAATTTCCTGTTTCCAGCCAATAGCATGCCTTGCCCTAATGGGTTTGGGTTCAAAGAAGTAGGAACCATAAGTGAAAAACCATTATGGCCCTGTAGGAAAATGAAATTTGAAGATGAAAGCTATTTCCTCCAGCTAAAGGCATAGCGATAGGTGTTGTCTAAGCCTAGCCCTAAACCTTAAAGGAAAAATCAGACCTGTTGAGGGGGAGGGGAAAGTTTCCCCGGATCCGGATCACTATACAAGGTCGCTAGAAAATCCGTTGGTTGACTTAATATGGGTTCTCCTATTTTAGGGCTTAAGTCAAATGGTTCCGTTACTTTTAGGTTTTTGACTACCTTGCCGTAAACCGTAGCAAATGGATTATCCGGAAATTGCTGGGACGTTTCTTCACCGAAAACCCAGCAGGCAAAAAGTTCCACAAAACTCTCTCGCTCATAAAGGGCATAGTAGTCTGAGTTTTTAATTTCCGGGCATAGCATGGCATCGTCTGCATCAATACTGAAGTTCAGTAATATGATGGCAGTCGTTAGGCCAAAGAGGCGAATGCTGCGATATGTACGGAAAAAACTTAACATTTTTGCGGCTGCGAAAGTGCAAAATAATTAGGGAAATTCTAGGCCATCCAGAGCAAAAAGTTGTCCGATTTAGTAAGCCTCATGCAATTTAACTGCATTCTAATCGAGGGCTAATATTAATCAGCATTTTGCTTTTTTACTTTTTACTCCAACTTTTCCTCTCGCCTTTATTTTTTGCAGATAATCCGGGATGAAAGGAACTTTACAAGCGGTTTCGCCCATATCTACTTTTACCTTTCCTATTTTTTTACCCATCTCCATTGCGGATTCAAAGAGGCTTTTGCAATAAGTGCCCGCCGCAATGATGAACCCATTTTGGGTATAAGCAACCCGATTTTGGAAAAGGTGCACTTCTCTGGCGGCTCTTTCCATCAATGATTGGATCAGTTCTAGGTCTAGTGCTTCATCGGGCAACAGTGCAACATGGTGGCTAAGAATAACCCATCCCGCTGCCTGTACATTTTCCTCAGCCTGCTCTATCCATTCCAAGGCTAGTTTTAATCCAAAGGGACTTTCAGCAGCCAAAGGAGCAACCGCATATTCCGATAAATAATACCAATAAGCTTCTTTTGCCATTTGGTTTAATTCCGCTTCGCTTACTGAATTGGCGTCGGCAATCATAGCTGCCAGGTACATGGCATCTGAATTTCCACTAGTCCATAATTGCATGGCCAGGGCATGGTTGACTATAATTTTTTTCTGTATTTTTTTGAGATCTGCTACCTGCACACCAAAAAAGGGTTCTCTTGCGCCATGCTTTTTCAAAATATTTTTGGTGCTTTCATTTCCATGGCTTTTCAGACTCGCCATTACTTCATCAAGGGTCATTTTTGTTGGTTTTAAGTGATTGTTGGTTAAATTTCGGTCTTGTCTTGCGGAATTCCATATGATATTTTCAATTTTCCCTATCTTTGTAAAATGAGCATATTCTTTCTCCAAAAAAATGACCTTACCTTTCCGCCGGGAGAACTGGCTCATGATTCCGGAGTATTGGCCATTGGTGGTGATTTATCTGTAGATCGTCTTATTCAGGCTTATGGGCAGGGAATCTTCCCCTGGTTTGACCCGCATATGGAACCTATGTGGTGGTGTCCGGATCCGCGTTGCGTCATTTATCCGGATCGAGTGCGGGTAACTAAAAGTATGCGACAGTTACTTCGGGCAAAAAAATTCCGTGTTACTTATGATCAGGCCTTTGAACAGGTGATAGAAGGCTGTGAAACCGTTTTTCGACCAGATCAGGATGGTACCTGGATCAATGAGGAATATAAAACATCATTTTCCGAATTGCATCGAATGGGTTTTACGCATTCGGTGGAGGTTTGGGAAGAAGAGGAATTAGTAGGCGGTTTATACGGTATGGCGATGGGCAATGTGTTTTTCGGGGAATCCATGTTTGCCCGGCGCAGTAATGCTTCCAAATTTGGTTTTATTCATCTTTGTCACAATTTGGCAGAACGCGGTTTTGAGTTTATTGACTGCCAATATCATAATGACCACTTATTTTCTTTGGGGGCAGAAATGGTTCCGCGTGATTATTTCCTTGAGGTGGTTCGTGATAATGCCATCGATCATCTTGAGAAGGGGCAGGATTGGAATGAAATTCATCATGGAGCATTTGACTGGAATGTCCAGTAAACTACTCAGTAATCTCCAGATTCCTTTTCCTATACTTAGCTCCACATTTTCTTTTTTCCAAATTTAATTCCCTGCCTACAGGCAGGGAGCATATATGAAAAACACCTTTGATGCGCAGGAGCGCCTTATTTTGATTATTCTGGCCGCGGTAAGTTTTACCAATGTATTGGATTTTATGGTGATGATGCCCCTCGGTCATGAGCTTTCTGCCATCTTTGAACTCAGTACCACTCAATGGAGTACGGTGGTTTCGGCTTATACCTTTGCTGCGGCATTGTCTGGATTTGCTTCTATCTTTTATATTGATAAAGTTGGTCGAAAGCAGTTTTTAGTTTTTTTGTACATCGGATTTCTTATTGGTACCTCCCTATGCGCATTGGCGAATTCCTACCATCAGTTGGTGGCCGCTCGTGCCTTTACCGGAATTTTTGGTGGGGTTATCAATGCCCTGCTTTTCGCTATTGTTGGGGATATTGTCGCCCCGGAAAACCGAGGAAAGGGGATCGGTTGGCTGATGATGGGCTTTTCCTCTGCTTCTGCTTTGGGGGTGCCCTTTGGTTTGTATTTTGGGGTGAAGTATTCCTGGAGAGTGCCTTTTGTTGCCATAGTTGGTGTGGGCTTGATATTGCTGGTTTTGGTCATTAACTACATTCCCCGATTGAGGGACCATATCGGTAAACAGTCTGCCATCCCAGTCCACCGACAAATTTTGATGGCTGGCCAAAATAAAAATCAGCGCAACGCACTTATCGGAGCGTTTTTAATGTTTTCCGGACACTTTTTTTTGATTCCATTTTTAGCACCTTATATGGTGGTAAATGTAGGATTAGCGGAAACAGATCTGACCTGGGTCTATTTTTGCGGAGGAGTAATTACTGTGTTTAGTTCACCTTTTATAGGGAAAATGGCTGATCGTCATGGGAAATTTCCAGTATTTATGGTCTTAACTTTGGTGACTGTGATCCCAATGCTGGCCATTAGTAATTTGTCTGTAGTACCTCTTTATGTGGTTTTGGCCATTACCACCCTTTTCTTTGTTGTCGGTGGTAGAAGTATACCCGCCAATGCTTTGGTTCTTGGTACGGCCAAACCAGAGCAGCGGGGGAGTTTCATGGGGATTCGGGCCGCCGTACAACAATTGGCCAGTGCTTCCGCTTCTTTTGCAGTAGGCTATGTGGTTACCCAAAATGTGGACGGGAGTTATGCGCATTATCCTGTGGCAGGTTTAATTGCCGTTGTGATTACCCTGAGCTCTATTTATTTTCTGAAAGAGGTGAAAAGTGAGTATTGATATGGTGCGCTTGGCTTATCACCTTGGCCTTTAGAAAAGGTCAATTCATTTCGACCAAAGTTCCTTGTACTATACTGGTGTTTAGGTAATGATTAAATTTGTTAAGGGTGAAACGAGTTATGCCCGAAACTGGTGTTTGGGGGTTGAAAAATAGCGGCAAAATTGGTTGATTTAAATGCGAATAAAAAACTAACCAAAAATTTGCCACCATGAGCGAAATTAATCAAATCCCACCTATTACAGAAGCAACTCACGATCTATTAACTGAAACTATTCGAGCGGGAGCCAAAGAAATCATACGCCTTGCGGTTGAGGCGGAGTTGGAGGAATATTTAAAGCAATTCCGCGACCTTAAAACTGATGATGGAAAAGCCGCAGTAGTCCGAAACGGTCATTTGCCGGAACGAGAAGTTCAGACAGGTATTGGCCCGGTAACGGTCAGAGTTCCAAAGATTCGTTCCAAAACAGGAGCCCCGGTTTCATTCCAATCGGTTCTGGTTCCGCCATATGTTCGAAAATCGAAATCACTGGAGGCTGCGATACCCTGGCTTTACCTCAAGGGTATTTCAACGGGAGAAATGAATGATGCCTTAGAGGCCCTCTTAGGCCCCGGAGCCAGCGGTTTGTCTTCTAGCACTATTTCCCGTTTAAAAACAGAGTGGGGCAAGGAATACGATGTCTGGCGAAAAGCCTCTTTAGAAGATAGAGAGTGGGCTTACATTTGGGTTGATGGCATCTACAGTGGCCTGAGGAAAGAAGATGATAAACTTTGTGCGTTGGTCGTTATTGGAGTTGACGGTCAGGGAAGGAAGCATTTTTTAGCCATAGAAGATGGGGTCAGGGAGTCTAAACAAAGCTGGAAAGAGGTATTACTCGAATTGAAGCACCGCGGTATGAATGCTCCTAAACTAGCGGTTGGCGATGGTGCTCTGGGCTTTTGGGCAGCACTGGAGGAAGAATTCCCTAAAACAAAGGCGCAACGCTGCTGGATGCATAAAACCGGCAATGTTTTGAATTGCTTACCCAAATCGGCTCAACAAAAGGCTAAGGACAAAATCCATCAAATATGGATGGCCGAAACCAAAGACGAAGCAGATAAAGCATTCAACTTATTCATAGACACTTATGAAGCAAAGTATCCAAAAGCTACAATTTGTTTACAAAAAGACCGTGATGAATTGCTGAATTTTTACGACTTTCCCGCCGAACATTGGCAAAGCATCCGAACCACGAACCCGATAGAGTCCGCTTTTGGGACGATCAGACATCGTACGAAGCGATCAAAGGGTTGCCTGGATCGGGACGGAATGCTCCATATGATATTCAAACTCGGCATGTGTGCGGAGAAAAACTGGAATCGAATACGGGGCTATAAAACCATTGAAAAAGTAATCAGAGAAGTTAAATTTAAAGACGGCGAAGAGATCAAACAAGCCGCTTAACTTCGACCTCCTGAACACCACTTTTGGGCATAGCTCGTGAAATGAATGAAGGAGATCAAATCGTAGGTGAAAAAAGGCGTGAATTGAAACGGTAAAATAAGATTATCAGCCTTTTGATTTCAACCACTTTTTCACTTCTCTTTCTTTAACATTTAGAATGTCAGCGATGGTTTTATAATCAAATCCTTTAGCGTACATATTTTGTGCAGTGAGAATTTGATTTTCTAAACGCCCTTCCTCTCGTCCTTCCAATTTTCCTTCTTTATGTCCTTCCTCTCGTCCCTCTTCACGTGCTTCATTTTTAGCATGTTGAATGGTGTTTTTGTAGTCTCCCATCTTCTCAAGGTTCATTTGATAATTTCTCGCTTCCTTCGGAGGCAATTTAGCAATTTTTAAGGGGTTTGGTGTTAAGATGATTTTATCGCATCGGGAGGAAAATGTTAATAGAGAAGGAGATCAAATTGCAGGTAAAAAAAGGCGTGAATTGAATCAATCAAAATAAGATTTTTAGCCTTTTGATTTCAACCACTTTTTCACTTCTCTTTCTTTAACATTTAGAATGTCAGCGATGGTTTTATAATCAAACCCTTTTGAGTACATGTTTTGTGCAGTGAGAATTTGATTTTCTACACGTCCTTCCTCACGTCCTTCTTCACGTGCTTCATTTTTAGCATGTTGAATGGTGTTTTTGTAGTCTCCCATCTTCTCAAGATTCATTTGATAATTTCTCGCTTCCTTCGGAGGCAATTTAGCAATTTTTGCGCGTTCAAAGAAACGTTGAAAGACCCTGTCCCTGAGAGCAGGTGGTCTTTTGTCCAGTTTTGCCAGATTTTTTAGCAGGAAAAGCCATTTATCTTGCCTGCTTTGAAGTTCATCAAGAGATTTGTTGAATTTTGGAACTTCTAAATAAATGAAATTGATTTTGTCAGTGATTGGCCTGCCGCTAATTGAATGCCTGATTTGGGCATAGTGTATGAGTTGCCTTTTTGAGAAGGCTTTTTCCTTTAGTTGGAATTGAAGGATGTTTATGGAATAAACCGTTTGTAATTCATAGTTCCAATCTGGACCTTTTTTTCCTTGTTCCTGCAAGAGAAAAGATAAATAGTAAATACTTCGATCAACGAGGAAGGTTTGCTTCGCGCGTTGTAATTCAATAATGAATTTTTTATTGTCCTGATTGGTACAAAGCAGGTCAAAAATGGCTATTCGGTCTTCCTCGGTTCTTGGGAGGTGTTCATTTTTACCATATTCCAGGCTATGAATTTGATCATGGGTGGGGAGAAATTGATTCAAGAAGTCAATTAGTGCTTCTTTGCTTTCTTCTTCTCCAAAGAGTTTTTTAAAGCCAAAATCCGTGAAAGGGTCAATGAATACATCTTTAGGCATGATGGGTTTTTTTATTTCCCCAACCAGAGGAGGCTTGCGAAGTTTTGCGTTTATGCTGATTCTCTGAGCGATTAGAAGTATGTTTTTCTGGTAAATTCAGTGAATTAAAAAGATCAGGAGCATTACCGATTATAGTAATGGTCCCGATCGTATTTATGGTCTTATTACTTTGCCTTATGGGGTTAAAAGAAAAATATTGTTGCCATGCCGAAATAAATCAATAGTCCTGTGATATCGACAATAGTAGTAATCGCCGGCGAAGCCACAACCGCGGGGTCGCCACCAAATTTTTTCACCGTGAGGGGGAGTCCGGTTCCAATAATGGCAGAAGTAATGACTTGAGTGCCTAATGCCAGGGCAATTACACTTGCGATCTCCAGCAGGCTGAAACCCTCGGGTATGTTGGCGGCGCTGGAGAGAAATAAAACTTTGGCCATGGTTAATATAGCCAATAAAAGCGCCAGCATGGCTGATATTTTAATTTCTTTCCAAATTACCTTAACCCATTGTTTTAAGTTGATTTGCCCCAAAGCCATTGCCCGAATAACCACCGTAGCAGACTGAGAACCCGAATTTCCACCGGTGTCGGCCATCATTGGCATGTAGAGGGCGAGAATAATCATTTTCTCCAAGGCATCCTCAAAGCGGTGAATGATCATACCCGAGATGATGCCCAAAGCAGCCAGGCCAACAATCCATACCACTCGTTTTTTGAAGTGTTGCAAGGTGGAGGTGTCAAAGTAATTTTCCGGATCTTCCTCCGGCATAATTCCCATGAATTTCTCCATGTCTTCCGTCTGCTCCTGACGAATCACCTCAATGGCTTCATCGTGGGTTACAATTCCGACTAACTGACCGAATTGATTCACCACCGGTAGGGCTACCAGGTCGTACATTTCAATTTTTTGGGCCACTAGCTCTCGGTCGTCACTTACTTCTGAAGCTACATAATTATGGTGCACCACCTCCTTAACCAAGGTTTCAGGAGTAGCCATGATTAAATCTTTCATGGTGAGAAACCCCTGCAAGCGCATATCCTGATCCACTGCGTAAATATAGTAAATCATCTTTTTGGAAGGCGCATCCCGACGTACTTTGTCAATGGCTTCGGCGCATGTCAGCTTTTCCATTACCGTGGCAAAGTCCGTGCTCATAATCCCTCCTGCAGTTTCCGCAGGGTATTTGGAAAGTTCCAGTACCTCCATTCTGACCTCTTTGTGTAAGAATGGGAGTAAATTGATTTGTTCTTCTGGCTCCAGTCGGCGATAGAATTCCATGCGCTCATTGGATTCCATAGCTTCAAAGATTTCCCCAAAGGTCATTTTTTCCGTTTGATGGAAAATCAATAGCTGTTCATCCTCCGGGAAATCTGCCAGAATATAGGCCCTTTGTTTAATAGAAAAGGCGTGGTAATAGGTGGGGATTAATTCATGAGGAAGGTCTTTAAGAATAGAAGCTACCTCTATGGTGGGCATTTCTTTCAGCTGCCCAATAATGTGATCCACATTTTGATGCTCAAGCAACTGGTTTAGCCATTGTTTTTTTTCGAATTTTGTCATTGCTATTCATTTTGCAGCGGCGGCTGCCGTATTAACCATTACAATCTAGAGGTAATGGCCCTTCATGGAATAGCAGGACGGTGGTGGAAGCGGGCTCCCTGGTGATTCTTTCTTATTATTACAAACGCCGTCACCAAAGCGTCTTTGGTAAAACTAGCGTTGCGGGGGTTTGCACACGCACGAAAAGGCACGTAGCAAATCCCTCTGCTCAAAGCGGGCATTGCTAATGTCATGTCCTAATGTCTGTGAATGGGGCTCAGGCTCCATAATCTTTGTTTTGTTATGCCAATAAACCCGTCAGTGATAAAAAAGACCGACAGATCCTTATTTTTTACAAAGTTTCATAAATTTTCCCGAATATTAAAACCTCCTTTCCCTTAATTTTCTTTTATCGACCGAATTGTGCACTCCATTATTAACCAAATCCAACCAAATGGATTGTTGCAAATTTATTATGGGTGTTTTCCTAATTTTTTATAGTCCAATTTGGGGTAAGCATGCTTGTTCCTCATTCTTCTGCTCCCTTGGAAAATACTCGGAATATGGAAATCCCTTTATTTATCCCGCCTCACAGCTAAAGGAGATTTTTGGCAAACATGAGCCGGGTTAAGTATCTTCTATTTTGTGAAAATCTTTGAAAAAAAAATATGTCCGGAAAAATCTGCTGTTCAGTTACTTGCTTGAGGTTGCTACATAATCCTGTCAAAAATCCTCGAGCAAGCCTTTGGAAAACCGTTTTAGTCCTTATATTTGCAATCCCAAATGACTGGCCCCGTAGTACAATGGATAGTACGTGGGTTTCCGGAGCCTAAGATCTTAGTTCGATTCTAAGCGGGGTCACAATTGGATTATCAAAAACCTTCATCTTACCGATGAAGGTTTTTTTGTGCCAAGATTTTTCTTGGTTTTCTTCAATGAACTACGGGATGCTTTGCAGCACTGAGTAAGGGGATTATTGAATTTAAAGAAGAAATGGAGTCGGGCATTAAGGCTAGGGCCGCTCAAAGAAAGGGCGATTTCTTTAGTTTATATCCTTTTTTAAATCATTGCTCATCTGTCGTTTGGTTGAGAAAATATGAAAAAGCCTTCAGGGTATTCTAAGGATACCAAAGTTGGCTGGGTGTTAATTTCATTTTTTATTATTTCCTTCCGGACTGCCTTTAGATTTTATCATTAATTTAATGCTGCTTTGTTGGATTCTGATAGTTCAATTTCTCAGCTGAATTGATTATAGCCTTGATTTTTATCTTTTTCGAGGAGTCCCTTTGATTTTGGAAGTTCATCCCCTGATTATCAAAACTTGCATTTCGATTTTAGGTCAATAAATGGGAATTCAAATTTTGAAGCATTTCGGGCTCTTCGTCGTAAGCATTGATAAAAACAAATTGCTATGCCCGATTCATTAACCGTTTGCCTGCAAGAGATTGAAAATGCCATTCCCCTGGGAGATCTATTGATGGAGGAGGTGTCTGCTGTATCCACTTTCTGGCATCTGTCTCATAGTATGTTGGTGATCATGGGCATTGTAAGGGTGCTGGAACACTCGAAGGCGGATCATTACCGATTAACTTTAAACCTGAAATGGTGGTTTATCCGGCTTCGCGGGAGTATTCCAAGTGGTAGAGGGCAGTCACCGAAAATGGTCAGGCCTGAGGGAGAGATCGGTGTTTCCCGATTGGAAGGAGCTATGCCCAAAAGTGGTGTTCAGGCGGTCGAAGCTAAGCGGCCTGTTTGATCTCTTCGCCGTCTTTAAATTTAACTTCTCTGATTACTTTTTCAATGGTTTTATAGCCCCGTATTCGATTCCAGTTTTTCTCCGCACACATGCCAAGTTTGAATATCATGTGGAGCATTCCGTCCCGATCCAGACAACCCTTTGATCGTTTCGTACGATGTCTGATCGTCCCAAAAGAGGACTCTATCGGATTGGTGGTTCGGATGCTTTGCCAATGTTCAGCGGGAAAGTCGTAAAAATTCAGCAATTCATCACGGTCTTTTTGTAAACAAATTGCAGCTTTCGGGTACTTTGCTTCATAAGTGTCTATGAATAAGTCAAATGCTATATCTGCTTCTTCTTTGGTTTCGGCCATCCATATTTGATGGATCTTGTCCTTAGCCTTTTGTTGAGCCGATTTGGGCAAGCAATTCAAAACATTGCCGGTTTTATGCATCCAGCAGCGTTGCGCCTTTGTTTTAGGGAATTCTTCTTCCAGTGCTGCCCAAAAGCCCAGCGCCCCGTCACCAACCGCTAGTTTAGGCGCATTCATACCGCGGTGTTTCAGTTCGAGTAATACCTCTTTCCAGCTTTGTTTTGACTCTCTGACCCCATCCTCAATCGCTAAAAAATGCTTCCTGCCTTGACCGTCAACTCCAATAACGACCAGTGCACAAAGTTTATCATCCTCCTTCCTCAGACCACTGTAGATGCCATCAACCCAAATATAAGCCCACTCTCTATCTTCTAAAGAGGCTTTTCTCCAGACATCGTATTCCTTGCCCCATTCTGTTTTTAAACGGGAAATAGTGCTAGAAGACAAACCGCTGGCTCCGGGGCCTAAGAGCGCCTCTAAGGCATCATTCATTTCTCCCGTTGAAATACCCTTGAGATAAAGCCAGGGTATCGCAGCCTCCAGTGATTTCGATTTTCGAACATATGGCGGAACCAGAACCGATTGGAATGAAACCGGGGCTCCTGTTTTGGAACGAATCTTTGGAACTCTGACCGTTACGGGTCCAATACCTGTCTGAACTTCTCGTTCCGGCAAATGACCGTTTCGGACTACTGCGGCTTTTCCATCATCAGTTTTAAGGTCGCGGAATTGCTTTAAATATTCCTCCAACTCCGCCTCAACCGCAAGGCGTATGATTTCTTTGGCTCCCGCCCGAATAGTTTCAGTTAATAGATCGTGAGTTGCTTCTGTAATAGGTGGGATTTGATTAATTTCGCTCATGGTGGCAAATTTTTGGTTAGTTTTTTATTCGCATTTAAATCAACCAATTTTGCCGCTATTTTTCAACCCCCAAACACCAGTTTCGGGCATAACTCGATTGGAAGAGCAGCTCGTTCAATGTCAAAAAGCATTGTTGTTATTGGATAGTTTACCTGCCAGGGCTCATTTCAGGCATCCATATTTTGGTGTATTGAATAAGGAGGAAAGTATTCGTTTCATGACGATTCATAGCCGTCATCATTTAAGTATTGTGCAGGATATTCAGCAGCCAAAAGGGCGTGTGACAAAATAAAAGAGCCGCAATTGCTTACGACCCTTTGGTGATTTTATTCAAGATATGGTTTAAAACCATCCAGCTGCCTGCAAATTCAAATTATGGGAAGTGATTTTGGATAATTACTCAATAATAGCCCTACTTTTCTCACAGAATATTCGGGCATCGCCTCTTCAAAAATCAAATTTTCGCTATGGATTTGGACTTTTTCCAGGCTTTGCCTAAACGTTTTCTGTTTTGCTGACCGCTGCCTGAATGGTTTCTATGCCTGATTGGAAAAACTTAAAAACTTCTTTGGGTTGGTGGCTTTCCTGATTCAGAAAAACATCCACCGGGCAAATAATGCCCTGCATACCTTCTTTCACCCATTGACCATACAGGGGAGAACGATTCGGGATTTCTAGTTCTTTGCCCTCTCCGAAGTAGTTGATATAGCCGTATGGGTGAGGGGAAAGGCTATCCGGAATGGCGAGGCCGAAACCAATACTTTCGGTAATATTCCCCTGCTCATCCTGATTTAAAATAATATAATTCCCTAAATCGAAATGGTGTGGCCAAACCCTGGTTTTGCCATGTTGGGTATGGCCCTCCAATATAGATTCCATTGCATCATTAAACTGATCGATTAATAATCCCCACTGTGCCAGCCATCGGTGATCCGGGGAAATAAAAGCCTCTTCCTGGGCTTTAGGGTAAGGGATTTCATAAGGAAGTGCTGTTTCCAGTGGTGTTTTCCTGATTTTCCAATAGGCCAGGCGATCATTCATCCATTGTAAGATTTCTGTCGGTGTCCAGCCTTCGGTAGGTTGTAAAACCTCTTTTTTGTCACAACTGATGCCTAGTAGTCCCTCATTGATTTGCAAAAACATTCGGGCACGTGGGTCTGTATTGGAGCCTTGTGTGTAAAGGCGTCCGCGGTCTTCATCCCAAAGAAAGTTGGTGTGACTGGTGTCTTCTTTAGCATTTACCAACTGGTTCGCGAAGATGGCCATAAACTGAGAGCACTGGTGCAGGTAAGTAATGGCGGCGTTAAAGTTTTCGGTATTGGTTTTTATTTCCATTGTTATTGATTAGGGTTGATACCTCCATAAGCAATGCCGGTAAGGTGGTGCATCTCCCGGTCGAAGGTGGTTAAATCATGGTGGTTAAAAGCATTAATATCAGCATACCCACAGGCCCGGCTGATCACCTTGAGCAGCGATTGAGTACCCGTGAGATAATTGTATAACTGTTGAGCGGACTTTTCGATTTGCAATCGGGCTCTTAAATGATCTTTTTGTGTGGCAATACCCACCGGGCAATTATTGGTATTGCAGGCGCGCATGCCCAGACAGCCAATGGCTTGTAAGGCTGCATTGGAAATGGCCACTGCATCAGCACCCAGCATCAGGGCCTTAGCAAAGTCTTCTGCCAGGCGTAAGCCTCCGGTAACGATCAGGCTAACGGACTTTGCACCTCTTAAATCCAAATGCTTTCTTGCCCTGGCCAGCGCTGGGATAGTCGGTACATTAATATTATCTCGTAAAATAAGCGGTGCTGCTCCGGTTCCCCCGCCACGACCATCCAAAATGATATAATCCACCCCTATGGCGAGTGCAAAATCAATATCTGCTTCTAAATGGGCCGCTGACATCTTTACTCCTACCGGAATGCCTCCGGTCTTGTACCGTACTTCGGTGGCAAAGGCTTTAAAGTCTTCCACCGTGACCAAATCCGGAAAAGTGGCAGGCGATACGGCATCTTCCCCTTCCTTTAGTCCGCGAACTTCTGCAATTTCCGACGTCACTTTATTGCCGGGTAAATGGCCACCGGTGCCAGTTTTGGCACCTTGCCCGGCTTTAAAATGGAAGGCCTGACATTTCTTTACTTTTTCCCAGCTGAAGCCAAATTTGGCCGAAGCCAGTTCATAGAAATAATGTCCGTTATTTTCCTGCTCCTCGGGAAGCATTCCACCCTCGCCGGAACAAATTCCGGTGCCGGCCATTTCGGCTCCTCTGGCCAGTGCTATTTTCGCTTCCTTGCTCAGGGCGCCAAAGCTCATGTCTGAAATGAAAACCGGCATGGACAGCTTTAAAGGTAAGTCTGCTCCGGGGCCAATGCTGACGGTCGTATTCACCACCGCGTCATCAAATAATGGGCGTTTGTGTAATTGGGCAGGTAAAAATTGTAAACTAGACCATTTGGGCAAATTATCCCGCTCCACTCCCATAGCGGCAGCTTCTCCGTGTTGGTGGTGCAGCCCGCCTCTTGCCAGGGACTGAATTTGTCGGGTAAAAGGTTCTGGAGCTTCCGGATTCGTATCTGCATATTGTCCTAAATATACATCCCGGTCAAAGGGCTGGGGGTGTTCCTTCAAGTAGGCTTCAATTTCTGCCGAAGACACTTTCAGCCAGCCCTCTTCTATTTTGTGATGAAACTTGTGAAGGGCTTCAGAATTGTTGTATTCTGATACTCCCGTATCAATCCGGTAGTCCCAGTAATGCAGTCCGCAAATCAAATTATGCCCGTCCAAATGCCCGTCCGCGAGTAGTGCGCCGCGATGAAGGCACCGGCCATAGAGGACGGAAATCATTTCCTGATCTTTAATGATCACCAGGTCTAGCCCTAAATGTTGGGCTCCAACGGGTTGGCGTTCGGGAAGGTCTTTAATTTCAAGGAGTTGGTGGTCGCAAGGATAGCTTTGTAGTCTCATAATTTTATTTACGGAATAATACTATTAACAACCGTAAATTGAATTTTTCTTTCGCTAGCCCACTTTTTTTTTGATTCTCCCCTGTGTCAGTGGTTGACTTGGATGGTTTTTCTGTGTTCCTCCGGAAAATATGGATATAAAAAAAGCCCGAACAACAGCTCGGGCTTCAATTTTTTTGGGAAGTGGCTAATTACTCAGCGATCACTTCGAAAGCAACTTCGTGCTTCACGTCTTTGTGAAGATCGATAGATGCAGTGTACTCACCAACGAATTTCACTTCACCGTTGATAGAGATTTGCTTACGATCTACATCGTAACCTTTTTCTTTCAACAATGCAGAGATTTGCGTAGTAGTCACAGAACCGAAGATCTTACCGTTGTCACCCGCTTTAGTAGCGATAGTCAACTTAGTATCACCGATGTTCGCTGCAAGAGCTTCTGCATCAGCTTTAACCTTCTCTGCTTTGTGAGCAGCTTGCTTAATGTTTTCTGCAATCATCTTCTTGTTAGAAGCGTTTGCGATGATCGCGAATCCTTGAGGAATCAAGTAGTTACGACCGTATCCAGGCTTAACGTCAACGATGTCATTTTTGTAGCCTAGACCTTTGATATTTTCTTTAAGGATAATTTCCATTTCAAATACAGGTTTTTAAAAACTACAAATCTTATTTCAATGAATCAGTTACGTATGGTAACAACGCCAAGTGACGTGCACGCTTAACCGCCTGAGAAACTTTTTTCTGGAATTTTACTGAAGTACCAGTGATACGACGAGGCAAAATTTTACCTTGATCGTTCACAAACTTCAATAGGAAGTTGGCATCTTTGTAGTCGATGTACTTGATACCATTTTTCTTGAATCGGCAATATTTTTTGCGATTCTCGTTACGATTTACTGGTTCGTTAATCAATGTCATGACTTAGCCTTCTTTAGTTTCAGTAGTTTCTTTCTTTTTGTTGAACTCGCCTTTACGACGCTTCTCGTTGTATTCAACGGCAGCTGGCTCTAAAGCAGTAGTCAAGAAACGCAAAACGCGATCATCACGACGGAACTCAGTTTCCAAAGCATCAACGATAGTTGCAGAAGCTTTGAATTCTACTAGTGAATAGAAACCAGTCTTTTTCGCTTGGATAGGGTAAGCTAATTTGCGAAGACCCCACTCCTCGCGGTTGATGATTTCTGCATCATTGGACTTCAAAATGTCCTCAAATTTGGTAACGGCTTCCTTCATCTGCTCATCAGACAAAACGGGAGTTAAAATGAAAACCGTTTCGTAATTTTTAAGTTGCATTGTGCTAAAACTTTAAATTAAGATTATCGAAAGACTTTTCTTTCGGCCTGCAAATATAGGGCATATACTTTAGAAACAAAAGCGAGACTTCTAAATTTCAAAAGATTATGCCCCCGGATTGCCAGCGGGGGTAAAAAGAAAAAATCCTGCCAGTTTTTTAACCAGCAGGACTTTTGGGAGGATTTTCCCTTTATTAATAAATACGGATGCTTATCGCACCGAAAATGGTATTTCGCCCATTTTGTAGTCATCAGTGAATACTTCCAGTATGTATTTTCCCTTATCATATTCACTGCCTTTGTCGTAAACGAAAGTCAGGCTCTGCTTGGAGTTATCGAAAAGGATGTTTTGCTTTTCGGTGTAAAAGGTCTCGCGGCCATTGTACATAAAAGTACCCCCTCCTTTGGAAACATCGAAAAGAACGTTGTCATTCTCGTCGATCAGGCGGATCATGATATCACGGCCACCCACAGGAGCCACTTTATTTTCCGCAATTTGGAAGCTTACCTTCAGCTTGTCCAAATGGCGCTGGCGGAATTCGCGGCCTTCTCGCTCTTTGCCAGTTTCACTTACGGCAAATACTTCCAGGTCTTTTGTTTTTAAACGGGAAGCGAATGCGACTTTATCATTCAGTTTCTCTCTTTCTGCATTCAGGTTTTTAATATTGCGGTTCAGCTCGTTTTTCTCTTCTTTCAGCTCCACATTTTCTGTCACCAGCTGGTCATTAATTTGCTTGAGCTTGGCAATTTCCTTTTCCTTGCGCAGCAGCAACTCACGATAGCCTTCTGCTTTATTTTGGAATTCCATCAATTGGCGGGTGGTCACGGAATTTTTGTTTTCCAAAGTGGATTTTTCTTCTTCTAATTGGGCACGGATGGCTTGCAAATCCTCCACGTTTCCTCCCAGCTCCTGAATCTCGGCAATTTTATTGTTCAGGTCAGCCTGAAGCACCTCAACATTTTTCTGAGATTGCGCCAGTTCTTCCTGTGAAACAGTGTTCACTTTGTGAAGGTAAAAAATGTATCCCAGGCTGGCGACTAATAGCACCGCCAGGACAATAACTACGGGCAATAGATTGGCCCCTCCCTTTTTTTCTTCGGACATAATGGTATTCTCTAAATCTTTAGCCACAAAAATATAAAGGCCGCATTAAAATTCAATAGGATACATGAATTGGCCGCAAAATATTTACCACCATCGAAACTCCATCCGATAGCTTTTGGGGTTTTGGCGGGGGGAAAAGCTGAGGATACCGAATCGGTAATAATCAAAAACACAATGGACTTTGGGGTGCGCCTTAATTTCCTCCCAGGCCCGGGTCATGGCTTTGGAATAATACAGGTCGTCAAAAATCAGTAAGCTGTCCTCGTGCAGGAAGGGAAGTAGTAGTTCAAAATACCGCATGGTGGCGGCATAGGTATGATTGGCATCTATAAAGGCGATATCAATTTTGGTTTGCTTTTCTGTCAGCCAGCGCGGCAGGCTTTCATCTATATTGCCAGGAATGAGTTGAATGTTGCGAATTTTAAGTTTTCCCCAATTTTTTTGAGCGATTTCCCCAATCTCAGGAATGCCTTCAAAAGTATAAAGCTGACGGTCGGCATTTTGTGCTAAATAGGCTGCATTTATACCCAGGCTGGTGCCTAGTTCCAATACGGTTTTAGCTTTTCGCCAATCCAGCAGTTTTCGGAAGAAAACCGACATGCGGAAAGAAGACAGGCTGCTCTGCGCAATCTTTTGAATGCTGGTGGTTCTCTGACCTGATTTGGCACCTAAATCATGAAAGGTAATGGGGGTAGGGTCCTGTAATAATTGTTTTCGAATCTGTTCAATGGCAGGTTGGGCAGGCAATGGCTTTCCTTGCGTCTGTTCAAAAAGCTGAAAGGCGAAGCTCCCTTGCAGGGAGTGGCGATCTACTGCTAATAAAAAATGCTGGATGAAATGTAATGCGGAATGTAGTGACATAAAAAAAGCCTAATTGCGGTGCAAATTAGGCAAAAAGGTCGCCTCCTACAAATCTCATTTACTTGTTAAATTGGTAGCTACAAATGTCCATTCCCACTCATTCCTGTAGCAGACCATTCTCTTTTATTCCCGAACCATGGTGTCATTCGTGGTAAAAGCTCGAGTCCTACAAATCTGATTATTTGGCGAATTCGTGGCTAAAATGGTAATTTCAACTCATTCCGGTAAAATACAATTTCCTTTCATCCGAGCACCTTCGCGTCATTCGTGGCAAAAATCTCGGCCCTACAAATACTAACAATAGGGCGTAGCAAATTGCCTGTTTGAAGTTAGATTCAAGTCAGTGAATAATAAAAAGAACCGGTGGAATATTTAATATAATGTATTGAATGACCGATTTAGCTTTTTAAGAAAAATCCTGGGCCTCACTTAATACCATGGAAACACACTTCCCAAACTATATTCGAGATAATCCTGGAAATTCGTGCTTTCAAACTTTTTACTCCAATTTTATCTAATTCATCCTGAAAGGCACCATCATATTGAATTCCGGTATGGCAACGTCAAAACGCTTGCCATCCAGTTGCCTTTCCATATTGTATTTCCCGAGCATTTTTCCAATGCCGGTTTTAAGGTTGCATCCGGAGACGTATTTATGGACTGCTCCAGGCTCCAGTACAGGTTGCTGACCTACCACACCATCACCATCCACTTCTCTTTTTTGTCCGTTACTGTCGTGAATTTCCCAATGACGGCTCATCAACTGGATGGTGTATTCACTTTGATTTTCTATGGAGATACGATAGGTAAAGACATAGTGATGCTGGATAGGACTGGAGTAGTCGGGCTGATATTCCGTTTCAACGGTAACTTTTATTCCGTGGGTGATTTCTGTAACCATAGTTCCTATTCCGTTTACTGATTCCGTGGCTGATGCACTTTTCTATAACGGCGAAGATTGTTCATGGTTTAATCTTCATACCTTACACTTGGCATTATTAGCCCATTTTCAATAAATCCGTTGTATTTAAGGATAAAATGAGTCCAAAGTGAAAAGAAGAGATGCGTTTCAGCTAAAATGGTTTTCCTTCATTTACAATAATTTATTAAAAAGAAACAGGAAATGGTAATGTCATTATTGTTTTTTTGGAAATAAAAAAGCCGATTCCAGTACGAAATCGGCTTTATGTTATATTTTCCTGAAATTAGTCGATCATTCTAAGGATTCGGTCAAAACGCCACTTTTCCATACCTGAAGCGGTAGGATCCATGGACCAGAAAGTGAAGTATGCTTTACCCACGATGTGGTCCATTGGGACAAATCCCCAGAAGCGAGAATCTTCAGAATTGTGACGGTTATCTCCCATCATGAAATAGTAATTCTGCTTGAAGGTATATTCGCTGATTTTCTGCCCATCCATGAAAAGTTCATCTCCTTTGATTTCTACATTTTCATTGTGCTCGTAATTTTTGATCACGGCACCATAGCGTTTGATATTATCCGCATCTAATTGGACGGTCATATCTTTGGCCGGAATGGTCAGTGGTCCCCACCAGTCCGCATTCCATGGAAAGCGAGTGGCATCTGGGTAAATGCGAGATTCCGCGTCGTCTTTGTTTTTCTTCAGGATGACTACATCCTCAATGAAAGGAAGGGCACGCATTTTTTCAGCAGTGATATTGGTCAAATCGGCCAAAAATCCGCCTCTCACGCGAATGACGTCCGCTACATTCACATTGTGCTCTCGCCAAACTCTTTCCTGTACGGTTTCATTGGTTTTGATGTAATACTTGAATTGCATCTCCGCAGGGTTTTCAATCGGCTGTCCGTTGATATAAACCTGCGTGTCCTTAATTTCGATGCTTTCCCCGGGTAAACCAATGCATCGCTTGATGTAGTTGGTCTTGAGGTCTACCGGATACTGAAACTCCGTAGGGAAATTAAACACCACGACATCATTTCTTTTTACTTCAGAGAAACCCGGCAGTCGATATTGCGGAAGTTGAATCTTATCCGAATAAGATGGAATGTCCGTTCCCCAAATCTTTTGGTGGGTTAAAGGCACCTGTAAGGGCGTTGCGGCAGTTCGCGCGCCATAGTGCATTTTACTTACAAATAAAAAGTCGCCTACCAACAAGGAATGCTCCATGGATGGGGTAGGGATGGTGAAGGCTTCCATGAATAACCATCGGATAAAAGTTGCGGCAATAACCGCAAATACGATGGCATCTGCCCATTCTCTAAAAAATGATTTTTTCTTTTTGGTCTTTTCCACTTTGTCCTTATTCGTCAGGATTTCCATATGGTGTAAAATTATAATTTCAAGAAGTCATCCATGCTGCACACTCCCTTTTGTTTTGGTAACCATTCGGCCACTAAAACAGCGCCCAGGGCAAAGCCTTTTCTGCTATGAGCGGTGTGTTTGATCTCAATATCGTCCACTTCTGAACGGTAGTGTACGCTATGAGTGCCCGGAACTTCTGCTTCACGCAAAGAGATAATGTCTAATTCTTCCGCCTTTTCGGAGGTTTCATTGACCCATTTGGCTTTGCGTTCTACATTATCCAAAACGCCTTCAGCAAGCGTAATGGCTGTTCCGGAAGGAGCATCCAGCTTTTCAGTATGGTGAATTTCCACCATGTCCACCTCATATTCTTTCTGAGGATTCATCAATTTAGCTAAAAACTCATTGACTTTGAAAAACAGATTTACTCCGATGCTATAATTGGATGCATAAAAAAACGTGCCATTTTGTTCGGCTACCAATTGCTCCAGCTCAGGAAACTTGTCCAACCAGCCCGTAGTGCCGGAAAGTACCGGGATGCCATTTTTGATACAGGTGGTCAGGTTATCATAAGCGACAGCGGGCATGGAGAATTCAATGGCTACATCCACGGTATCCCCAGTCAGATTGGCCAGGTCTGCTGCATTATCTTTGTCAATTTTAGCCACGATTTCGTGTCCACGGTCCAGGGCAATCTGCTCAATGATTTTACCCATTTTTCCGTATCCTAAAAGTGCGATTTTCATAATAATAAAGGTGTTTTAATTGCCGACGTTTATTTAAAAGTAAAGTTAACGGTTAATCCCGGAGCCGGAACTCCGTGAAGCGTTGGCAGGAGTGAGGGGGTTACCCCCATCGCTAAGTCAGGCGTGATTTCGAAATCCCGCAGGTGAGAATCCACATGGGCATCCACAATCTGAAGGGCATAAAGCGCGACCATAAATACCATAGACCATTCCCGGTTACGCTGGGCTATATCAGCCCTTTGCTCCAGCTGTTCTAAGGTGAAATTATCGGCTAATGGGTTATCAACTCCATTGGCTGAATCAAAAGCCGCGGTTCGAAATAACTGATAGTATTGATCATTATAGGCAATGAAGTAGCCTATGGCAATTCCACCTCCGTAAATGATCGGTAATTTCCAGTATTTTTTATTATAAATCTGTCCCAGTCCCGGAATAGCGGCGGAATACATCGCTGCCCGGATGGGTACATTTTTATATTCCCGCACAGCGGGTTCATTGAGGTCTCCTTCAGGAACTTTGCCGTCGGGGGTGTAGCCCTGAATGACGGCTTGCTTTTTTGCTGATTTCAAAGTGTCCTGAATGGCCTCATATTCTATAGGCCCTGTGGGCGTGTTGAAGTTATTCTGTGCCCAAAGTGGGGCGCTACAAAATAAGCTGATGCACAGGGTGAAAATCAGACGGTTGATCATTCAGTCTAAAGGTCTAGGATGTCCATGATGCGGTTGAAATCTTCTGCGGAAACAAAAGGAATTTTAATGAACCCTTTGTCTTTGTCGTCAGAAGCAATGGCCACCTTGGTACCAAAGTGTGAGCTTAGTCTTGACTGAATACGTTTGATCTGATAGGCGCGTTCCGGATCCAGTGATTTTGCTTTTCCTTCCGCTCCTTTTCCGTTGGCAAGTTCACGAACCAACTGTTCTACTTTTCGCACGGAAAGATCTTCCGCAATAATTTTTTTGAAGATGCTCAGCTGCAAATCAATATTGTCAATATTGATGATGGCGCGGGCATGTCCCATGGAAATTTTCCGATCCCTAACGGCGACCTGAACTTCCGGAGGAAGCTTCAACAGACGCATATAGTTATTGACCGTGGTCCGGTTTTTTCCTATTCGAGAACCTAATTCTTCCTGCTTCAGTCCGCACTCTGCCACCAATCGCTGGTAACATAAGGCGATTTCGATCGCATTCAGGTCTTCTCTCTGGATGTTTTCAATCAGAGCCATTTCCAGCATTTGCTGATCATTGGCCTGACGGATATATGAGGTGATGTGCTTTAAGCCGGCCAATTGGGCTGCCTGATATCTTCGCTCACCGGAAATGATCTGGAATCGACCTGCTTCCACCTCCCGTAGGGTGATCGGCTGGATGATGCCTTGTACCTTGATGGAATCTGCTAATTCCTGTAAGGCTACCGGGTCAAAGTCGGTCCTTGGCTGGAAAGGGTTAACTTCAATTTGATCAACGGCAATTTCATTGATGCCCATTGGGGTATTGAGGGGTTCTGCATCAATGCCCGCTTTGCTGAAATTTACCGCTTTGGAATCCTCCAGTAATGCTCCTAATCCTCTTCCCAAAGCGTTTTTCCTTTTTTGACTCATATTGTCTTATTCAAAATCAGTCGGAACTGATATGTTGCTCTCTAAATTAAAATGCCTGGCCTTAGGCCCAATGGTTATTTCACCAATTCGTTTTTCTCCAAAATCTCTTTGGCCAGGTTCAGGTAGCTGATCGCTCCTTTACTTTTGGCATCATGCGCAATGGCCGGCAGGCCAAAGCTCGGAGATTCACTCAATTTGATATTCCTTGGAATCAGGTTGCGGAATACCATATGCTGGAAGTGGGTTTTTACCTCTTCCACCACCTGATTGGAAAGGCGCAAACGCACATCATACATCGTTAATAGGATCCCTTCAATTTCCAGGTTTGGATTCAGTCGGGTCTGAATGATTTTGATGGTGTTCAAAAGCTTCCCTAATCCTTCCAATGCAAAATACTCGCATTGTACCGGGATAATCACAGAATCCGCCGCAGTAAGCGCATTAACGGTAATCAATCCCAGTGATGGAGAACAATCGATGATGATAAAATCATAGTCATCTTTAATTGGAGCAATGGCATTTTCCATTTTCTGCTCCCGGTTGCTTTCATTGACCATCTCTACTTCCGCACCCACCAAATTGATGTGTGAGGGCAGTAAATGCAAATAAGCAATGTCGGTTTCTTCTACCGCTTCCTGAACGGTGGCATCTCCCACCATGCATTCGTAAACGCTGATTTCGATGTCTCTGGGGTTTCTGCCCAGTCCGGATGTAGAATTGGCTTGGGGGTCGGCGTCAATCACCAATGTTTTAAACTCCAAAGCCGCTAAACTCGCCGCTAAATTAATAGCGGTAGTGGTTTTTCCCACGCCTCCCTTTTGGTTGGCAATGGCAATTACTTTACCCATAAATATTTAAAGATTAACGCTTTTTCCGATTTCAATAAAATGCAACGCCTTACCTGCCGCCTTTGCTTTTTCCAGGCAGCTCTCCTTTTCGATAGCGATAGGAGGGAAGGTGTCAAAGTGCATGGGAACGATCTGAGTGGTGCCAACAAAGTCGGCTGCTTTTAGGGCGTCGTCGATGCCCATGGTGAAATGATCTCCAATCGGCAGAATGGCGAATTTGAGATCAAACTCTTCTGCGATTAATTTCATATCGTAAGTCAGTGCCGTATCACCTGCATAGTAGAAGCTTCCTTCTGCTGTGGAGATGACAAATCCTGCAGGATTACCGCCATAGCTCCCGTCCGGAAAGCTACTGGTGTGGATGGCATTGACCATTTTTACCTTACCAAAATCAAATTTTACGGTGCCGCCGTGATTCATTGGCGTCACTTTTTCTACGCCCAGACCTGCAAAGTAATTGGCTACTTCAAAAGTCGCCACCACATTGGCATTGGCATTTTTAGCAATCGCCTCAACATCCACAATATGATCCTGGTGCGCATGGCTCACCAAAATAATATCCGGCTGAAGGCTATTAATATCAATGTCTTTGGCCAGTTCATTTGGTGTAATAAATGGATCAAAAAGAATTTTTTGTCCACCAACTTCTACCATGAATGCGGCATGACCGAAATAAGTGATTTTCATAGCGGGTTAAAATTTAATGATGGGTGAATAAAGCTCAGTTTTCACACGTTCCACGCAAATATAAGAGATCGAAAGGGGAAAACCGTGGAAACCGTGGAACTATTTTTGTGAATATTTCAAGAAAAAATTTTGCCACAAAATCAATCTAATTTAAGGTGTTGATTGTGAGTGGTGTAGTGGTTTTGCCTTGCTTTGAGGAATAAAATATAGTTTAAAAAAATGGGAAAAGCATGTAAGAAATATAATTGTCTTTTAAAATAAAAAACCACCCACTGTACGGTCATCAGAAGGTGGTTTTTTTGTTTGTTTTTATGGTTCCTCTTCCGGAAAGTCCGGGCTCATGTCCAGCATGCCGGAGAGAAAATCGCCGAAATGTGCGCCACCGCTGAGGGGTTTTTTACTGAGCATGCTGTAGGCGGCCAGGCCATGGAGCAGGAATTCCACAAATAGCGGAATTTCTTGCTGCGGTATATGGGTCAAATGTGTTTTTATGAAATCCGTGAGTGGGCTGATGGCCAATAATTCCCCGGTAAAATCATCTTCAGAGAATTCATCCATCACATCCACTACATTTCCTTTTTCGAAATAATCGCTGATTTTTCCATAGGGGTTTATCTCCTCCTTTCGGGCTTTTTCCGGGGAGGGGAAATATTTTTCAAACTGAATACGAATGGCTTTGTCCATTAAATTAGCGGCTACCGCAGCAGCGCCCTCTTGTTCTCCTTCATAAACCAATTCTACCTTTCCGGTAATGGCCGGGGTGATTTTGAGGAAGTCAGCAATGCGTGCCGCTCCTGTGGACTCTCCATTGATCAGCATTCTTCTTTCAATGGTGGAGTAAAGGGTTTCCAGCGCGGAAATGGTCAATCGGGCGGAAACGCCGCTTTTGCCATCTACATATTCGGACTCCCGGGCTTCGGCAGCAATTTGTTCTATCAGGCTGAAAAGAAGTGGCGAAATATGAATCTTCTCCTGCAGCTCTGCGCTGATTTTGGCTTCTTGTCGGGTGATTTTCTCCCCGATGTCCAGCGTTGGTGGGTAGTGGGTGATGATCTGGCTTTCGATGCGGTCTTTCAGTGGGGTGACGATGCTTCCGCGGTTGGTGTAGTCTTCCGGATTGGCTGTGAAGACGAACTGTAAATCCAGAGGCAGGCGTAGCTGGAAGCCCCGGATCTGGATGTCGCCTTCCTGCAGAATGTTGAACAACGCCACCTGTATGCGCGCTTGCAGATCGGGAAGCTCATTGATGACGAAAATGCCGCGGTTCGATCTGGGGATCAGTCCGAAATGGATAATGCGTTCGTCAGAATAAGAAAGCTTTTGGGCAGCGGCTTTGATGGGGTCGATGTCACCAATGAGGTCAGCTACCGTAACATCGGGAGTGGCTAGTTTTTCCACATAGCGAAGGTCGCGATGCAGCCAGGCAATAGGTGTTTCATCGCCCAAATTCAGTATTTGCTGTCTGCCGAAAAAAGAGAGGGGGTGAAAGGGATCGTCATTGATTTCAGAGCCTTCGATATACGGAATGTATTCATCCAGGAGGTTGGTCATCAGGCGGGCTATACGGGTTTTAGCTTGTCCCCTTAAACCTAAAAGGTTGATGTTGTGCCCGGCTAAAATAGCTCTTTGAAGTTCCGGAATCACAGTTTCTTCATAGCCATGGATGCCCTTGAAGGGATTCACGTCGTTTTGCAAAGCCTGAATCAGGTTTTTTCTTAATTCGGCTTTGGTGCTTTGCGGCTGGAAGCCCGCTTTTTTTAATGCTCCGAAAGTTTTGATTTCAGTCGGAGAGGGTTTGGGTGTATTGGTCATGGTTTTGAGTTTCGGTTTTCTGCTACTGAATAATAATAGGAGTTGGTTCGGGCGCTTAAGCCCGATGATGCGGTTTGGGGTAAGTTTGGCTTAGCGGCACTAAATATTTCTTCTTCGATTTCTTTTGTAGTCTTCAAAAACCAGGTCTCCCAGTCCCTGAAGACCGGAGAAATAGGCATTGCCCTGGTTGACTTCCGTAAACTCCCGCACAAATTGTTGCAGGTAAGGATCCGAAGCGATCATAAAGGTGGTGATCGGAATGTGAATCCTTCTGGCTTGTGCGGCCAGATTCAGACATTTGTTGACAATTTTCCGGTCCAGGCCAAAGCTGTTTTTGTAATACCCACGGGGCTCCTTCAGGCAGGAAGGTTTGCCGTCGGTAATCATAAATATCTGCTTGTTGCTGTTTTTGCGCCTTCTTAATAAATCCATGGCAAGTTCCAGCCCCGCTACGGTATTGGTGTGGTAAGGGCCCACCTTTAAATAGGGTAGGTCTTTGATTTCAATTTGCCAGGCGTCATTTCCAAAGACTAAAATGTCCAGGGTGTCCTTGGGATATTTTTTGGTGATCATTTCGGCTAAGGCCATCGCCACCTTTTTGGCCGGAGTGATGCGATCTTCTCCGTAAAGGATCATGGAGTGGGAAATGTCGATCATCAGTACAGTGGAAGTTTGTGTTTTGAATTCCTTTTCTACCACTTCCAGGTCATTTTCCTGAAGATTAAAAGCGCTGATGCCATGATTAATTTGTGCATTCCGAAGGCTGTCCGTCATGGAAATTTGTCCGGGGGCATCACCAAACTGCCAGGGACGGCGGTCAGCGCCCAGCTCATCTCCCTGTTGTCCGGGGAAAGGAGTGTGGTGATTGCCTCTCTTGCTCTTGCGTAATTTGCCGAAAATTTCTTCCAGGGCATTCTTCCTGATTTTTCCTTCACTCTTTGCAGTGATCTCAAATTGCCCATCCTGTGGATTTTCCCGGATGTAGCCTTTATCTTTCAGGTCCCGGTAGAAATCACCCATGCCGTATTGATCGTCCGTCAACTGATATTGCCGGTCCAGGTTGTTCATCCAGGCCATAGCCTCAGACACATCACCCGAGGTGATTGTAGAGAGTTGGAGGAAAATATCCAGCAATTTTTGAAAGGGAGATTGTTGATTTCCGGAGCCTATTTGTGGGGGAGAGAATCTGTATCCGATCATATTGTGGGTGAGGTATTTAGCTTTGAAATAACAATTTATTTGATATTTTAATTAAACAATGATATTTCGGGGACAATTCCCTATAATTTTCATTAAGCCGGATAATTCATACTTAAATCCTCGTTTAGCTGTGAGTCGGAAAAAATGAAGGAATAGTTGCCTGTTTCGAGTTTTTTTCAACCAAACAGATGAATGAGGAGAAAGCAAGCTTGCCAAATTTGGGCTATTTTAAATCAACGAAAACAAACCGTAATGCACTGAAGATAAGTCGCTTACAATTAAGAGGCGAATTAAGTGCTGAATAATTCGGCTTAAGAGCGTGTTTAATACCACACCATCCGACTGCAAATTCGAATTATTGAAAGTGATTTTAGATAATTTAATTACAATAGCGCTGCTATTTTTCTCAAAATAATCGGGTATCGTTTCTGTAATAATCAAATTTTCGTCACGAATTTTGGATTTACACATGATCTAAGCGCTTTGTGGAACTCAAATGAATAACTATGAATAAAAAAAATAGGGATAATGCCCTGATTGAAAAAAAAGATCAACCCAAGCCTTTGGATCAAATTCTTGATGAACAGATCGAAATGAGCCTGCATGAATTTAACCGTTCTTCCATTGGGCTTTTGCTGTCGGCCTTCTCAGCAGGGCTGGAGATAGGGTTTAGTTTTTTACTAATGGGGCTGGTCTATACTATGCTGGGGTATGATGCAGATCCGGTAACGGTCAAAGTATTCCTGGCTTTGTGTTACCCGCTGGGCTTTCTGTTTGTGATATTGGGCAGGTCAGAGCTATTTACCGAACATACTGCATTGGCGATGTTGCCCGTTTTAAAAAAAGAAGTGGGAATACGACAGCTTTTTTCCCTTTGGGGGCTGGTGTATGCCGGGAATTTGGTGGGAGGCTTTTTGTTTAGTTTCATTATTGTGCATTACGGACCTGAAATAGGTTTTTTGGATGCCTGGGTGTTTGGGGAAATTGCTCATCATTTAGTGGATTACCCGATGTCTACCATTTTCATGAGTGCGATTTTTGCGGGCTGGTTAATGGGGCTTTTGGGTTGGTTGCTGACCTCCAGTAGAGATACGATTTCCCGTATTTTCATTATATTTTTAATCACGACCGTAATCGGACTTGCCGGTTTTCATCATTGTATTGTCGGTTCGATAGAGGTGTTTTCCGGTGTGCTCAGTGGAGCGATTAGTCTGGGGCATTATTTTAATTTCCAGATTTCGGCCACTTTCGGAAATATTTTGGGGGGTGCGTTTTTTGTGTCTTTGTTAAAATACAGCCACGTAAGGGCCTGAGTGAGGTTGTTCAGAATGGGTTTGGATTTTTTTTCAATGATTTGGTTACATGGCAGAGGATCAGGAGAACTTGGTTGCTGTTCAGTCACAGGTGAAGCTATGCCGTTTAGCGGTCTGGTATCGCTGCTGAATTACCACCCCTTTTGTTTCGTATTTAGTATTTTCAGGCTCTTTTTTGGGAAATGGGTTGCCGGTTAATGCGGGAGGCTGATCCTCAAAGGATTTGGAAATGATTTTTTGCCTGCAGAAATTTATTGGTATCTTTGGCAAGCCATACTGTGCGCCTCTTTGTAGTCGGGCGGCATTATGAAGCGATTAAGTCAATAGTTGTAATATTGAGTAAATCGAAAACTAAAAAATATTATGTCTGAGCAAATTAAAATTACACTTCCTGACGGATCTGTCAGGGAGTACGACAAAGGGGTAACGTCCCATGAAATCGCCCTGAGCATTAGTGAAGGTTTGGCGAGAAATGTATTGTCTGCAAAAGTGAATGGAGAAGTTTGGGATTCCAACCGGGCTATTGATGAAGATGCGGAAGTACAATTGCTAACCTGGAATGACGAGGACGGAAAGAAAACCTTCTGGCACTCTTCCGCTCACCTGATGGCAGAGGCGCTTCAGGCGCTTTATCCTTCCACTAAATTCGGTATTGGTCCTTCTATTGACAACGGATTCTACTATGATGTAGATTTCGGTGATCAGGAGTTTGATTCCGCAGATCTGGAAAAGATCGAGAAGAAAATGACCGAATTGGCGCGTCAGAAAAATACTTTTGACCGTAAGGAAGTTGCCAAAGCGGATGCGGTTGCCTATTTCGAAGAGAAGGGCGATGAGTATAAGCTGGAGCTATTGGAAGGCCTGGAAGATGGTAGCATTACTTTCTACACACAGGGTGAATTTACGGACCTTTGTCGTGGGCCACATATCCCTAATACCGGTGCCATTAAAGCGATCAAATTGCTGAACGTTGCAGGTGCTTATTGGCGAGGAGATGAGTCTCGTAAGCAGTTAACACGTATATATGGTGTTGCTTTCCCGAAAGCTAAAGAGCTAAAAGAGCATTTGGCGATGCTGGAGGAGGCTAAAAAGCGCGACCACCGTAAGTTGGGGAAAGAGTTAGAGCTTTTCACTTTCTCTGAGAAAGTAGGTATGGGCTTGCCGCTTTGGTTGCCAAAAGGTGCAATCCTGCGTGACCGCCTGGAGTCTTTCCTTAAAAAGGAGCAAAAACGCGCCGGTTATTTGCCGGTAGTGACGCCTCATATCGGAAATAAGAATTTGTACATTACTTCCGGCCACTATGAGAAGTACGGAGAGGATTCTTTCCAGCCTATTCATACGCCATCTGAGGGAGAGGAATTTTTATTAAAGCCGATGAACTGTCCTCACCACTGTGAGGTCTACCGTTCTCGCCCTCGTTCCTATAAAGAATTGCCTTATCGCCTGGCCGAATTCGGTACGGTTTATCGCTATGAGCAGTCTGGTGAGTTGCATGGCCTGACCCGTGTTCGTGGTTTTACCCAGGATGATGCACACATCTTCTGTCGTCCGGATCAGGTGAAAGAGGAATTCAAAAAGGTAATTGACCTGGTGTTGTATGTTTTCAAATCTTTAGGTTTTGATAATTATACTGCGCAGGTTTCTTTGAGAGATCCTGAAAATAAAACCAAATACATCGGTTCAGATGAGGACTGGGCATTGGCGGAAGCGGCCATTCAGGAAGCAGCGGATGAGAAGGGCTTGGTTACTGTGGTAGAAACTGGGGAAGCAGCCTTCTATGGTCCTAAGCTGGATTTCATGGTGAAAGATGCTTTGGGGCGTTCCTGGCAGTTAGGAACCATTCAGGTGGATTACCAGTTGCCACAGCGCTTTGAATTGGAGTATACCGGTTCAGATAACCAAAAGCACCGTCCGGTGATGATCCACCGAGCGCCATTTGGTTCTATGGAGCGTTTTACAGCAGTGTTGATTGAGCATTGCGCGGGTAATTTCCCATTATGGCTGGCGCCGGAGCAAATTGCGGTATTGCCAATCTCTGAGAAATATGCCGATTATGCCGAGCAGGTTTACAATGCATTCACAATGGAAGATATCAATGGCTTCATTGATCACCGTGATGAGAAGATTGGTCGTAAGATCCGTGATGCAGAGGTGAAAAAGATTCCATACATGATTATTGCAGGTGAAAAAGAGGCCGCGGAAGGAAAAGTTTCTTTGCGTAAGCATGGTGAAGGAGATATCGGAACCTTTACTTTGGAGGAAGCCGTGAAATATCTGCAGGAGAAAATTCAGCTCTCCATTGCTGGAGAATAATAAATGAAAGATAATTAATGAAAACCACCCGCTCCTTACAGGGTGGTTTTTTTTATTTGCTGTCAACTGATCCTTTGAAATTGGTATGATTATCGCTAATTTCTAGCATCTGTGATTCGATTTCGTCCTGAAGACTTTGCCTTTAGAGAATGTTGCTTTAATATTTTGTAATTTGATTTGCAAATATTCCATTCCTCAGAAAATTTCCTCATATTTGCGATTCGAATTTAAGTTTAACCATAATTAAATACATACTATCAGACCGAGAAGATCAAACCGCGGACGTATGGTGAGGCAAGAAGAGCCTTATCGCGTTAATGAAAAAATTACCGTACGTGAAATTCGTGTGGTGGGGGAGAATATCGAAGTGGGTATTTACTCTACTCGTGACGCCCTTAAAATGGCCAAAGAGCAAGGTTTGGACTTGGTAGAAATCTCTCCAAAGGCCGATCCTCCTGTTTGTAGAATCATTGACTACTCTAAGTTTAAGTACGAGCAGAAGAAGAAGCAAAAGGAGATTAAAGCAAAAGCTCAGAAAACCGTATTGAAGGAAATTCGTTTTGGTCCAAATACGGACGAGCACGATTTCAATTTCAAGTTGAAGCATGCGGAAAAGTTTTTGGAAGAAGGTGCGAAAGTGAAAGCCTATGTGCATTTCGTGGGCCGTACGATTGTCTTCAAAGACCGAGGTGAGGTATTGTTGCTTAAATTCGCTCAGGCTTTAGCGGAATTGGCGAAAGTTGATCAATTGCCGAAATTGGAAGGTAAGCGTATGACGATTATGCTTTCTCCAAAGAAAAAAGCGGGGAAATAAGATTTTTGAATATTCACGTGACGGGCGGTTTCTTTGGGAGCCGTCTTTGTTGTGTCAATATATATCTGACTATTTTATTTACTTTAAACGATTTGTATTATGCCTAAGGTAAAAACCAAATCAAGTGCTAAGAAACGTTTCAAGTTGACTGGTACTGGAAAAATCAAAAGAAAGCACGCTTTCAAAAGTCACATTTTGACTAAAAAAACAACGAAGCAGAAGCGTAATTTGACTCACGCAGGTTTGGTACACAAATCTGATGAGGCGAACATTAAAGCTCAGCTTCACATCTAATCTATTCCGGTCGGGTACCGGGATTCGGTTTATTTATTAATTCACCAGATGTTTGGTCTTTAAGATAAGCACCCCTAGTGGTCACCAAAGGTCAAAAAATTTATTATTATGCCAAGAAGTGTAAATCACGTTGCATCTAGAGCTCGTCGTAAAAGAGTTCTTAAATTAGCCAAAGGTTATTTTGGCCGCCGTAAAAATGTTTGGACAGTAGCTAAGAACGCTGTTGAGAAAGGTTTGGGATATGCTTACCGTGACCGTAAGGTTAAGAAGCGTGACTTCCGTTCTCTATGGATCCAGCGTATCAACGCAGGTGCTCGTCTAGAGGGTATGTCATACTCTGCTTTGATGGGTGCATTGAAAAAGAACAACATTGAGCTAAACCGTAAGGTATTGGCTGATTTGGCGATGAATCATCCTGAGGCTTTCAAAGCAATCGTTGCGAAAGTAAAATAAGATAGTTCTATTTCAATATAGAGGCCCGTTCATTAGTTTGAACGGGTTTTTTTATGTCAAATTATTCGCTCGCTTGGTTTAGTGCGTCATGCTCATGAACTTTATGGTAGTTTGTTAATATGGGTTCTGCTAAGCCGAATTGTTTATCGCTAAATCTATTGATTGGGTGTAAGTGATTTATTTTCAGTCTAATAAAATTTATTTTCTTTGAATTATAATAGCCTAAATTTGGGCAAGCTAGCTTTCTCCTCATTCATCTGTTTCATTGAAAAAACTCGAAATAGGAAAAATTCCGTCATTTTTTCCGCCTTCCGGCTAAACGAGGGTTTAAGCGTGAATAATCCGGGCTAATTTTTTAACAGCCCAAATTGGGGCAAGCTTACTTTCTTCTCCTTCCCCTGTCTTCTTGGGAAAAAATTCGATACAGTAAACTATTCCTTCATTTTTTCCGGCTAAACGAGGATTTAGGATGAATAATTCAGGTGATGTTAAATTATTCCCGGGGAAGAGGATGGCGTTGATTATACTCCTCTACAATGTCTTTTAGGTCATCAAAACGATAAGTGCGGTTGTTGACTTTTTTCACAATTTCCTGATCGTCGCCAAAGAAGTTTTGGATGATGATTTTAAAAAAGGAGCGTTCCACTAAGGTGAGGTCCCGGCTCTTGTGGCGGTTCAGATAAAGATTGTTTCCGTCATTAGCATTGGGGATGCCTTGCGGGGGTTCCACGGTTTTGAAGTCCTGGCTTAAGGCAGGGGTGGTTTCGGTGTCTGAAAATTCCACCTCGACATAATACAGATTGACCGCTCCGGCGGCTTCCAGTCTTAAGAAAGTCATTTTATTCTGTACACCGGAAACCAGCGGGAAGCTGTGGTAGGTGGTGTTGCTGATTTGGTAGGCGCTGAGCTCGCTTGCGCTTTTGGTGGATTTTTTACCTTTCAGATTAATGAACTTAACCGAAGAGGCCATTTGAAGGTCTCTGCGAGCTTTTATTTTTCCGTGGAGGGTGTCGCCTTCGTTAGTGACGATGTATCCTGTTTCATAATTTTTTTGGGCAAGGAGGGGGTGGTTGAAAATAAGTAAAAGGGCAATAAAATATAGTAAAGGTTTGATCATACTTTAAACAAATATAGATAGTCCTCTAAGTTAAAAGAAATGTTCGATTTGCTGCTTTTTTTTACTGGATAATATTGAAGGATAAGCTGCTATTTCTTAATTCAAATTATGCGCCGCGGCCGTGAATGAAATGATTTAAGGGGTTTAATTTCAAGGCATTGAATGTATTTTTTGGCTCTTATGGGATTGAGCCTGTACGCTCCTTATTTCTTTGTTTAGTCGGATAAATTTCGAAAGGGAGCATTATGCGGCATTTTACCACCTTTACCTAAAAGGAGGATTTCTCCCGAATTATGCCGAATTAGATTCAGGGGCGCATCATAAGCGCTGACGAGTGAATGTGTATGGTGGGAAATTACTGATTTTTAAAAAAATCTGAACTTGGGTGAGCGTGCTTTCTACTCATTCCTCTGCATAGTGGGGGAAAGCTCGATTGAGAAGCTGTTCCTTCATTTTAGTCTCCAAGGAAAACGAGACTTTGTGTATAATGAATACGGGTGAGTTGTTTTTAGGATTTTATTTATTTTTAATTTTTAAATACAAGTGAATAGATTTGTATTTGTTTATTTTGATTATTTATATATTCAATTTTTATTTGTTTTTTAATTGAGAATTTAAACTATACTAACCTATTTATGAAAATTAAATACCTGATCATTACAGGTCTGATGCTATGGTCTCAAGTATTAATAGCACAGCAAAGGCCACCAGGTATGGGGACTGCATCAAGTCCCTTTATTATCACGGATTTATCCCATTTGGTGTGGTTGTCGGAGGGGAGTGGAGGCTTGGAGGAAATCACGGCTGAACAGCGTTTTAGTGCGAATTACAAGTTGGGACAGGATATTGATGCGGTAGATAGCCAGCATATGCACAATGGGAAAGGCTTCAAGCCTATCGGGGGATCAAATGGATTTAGAGGGGAATTCGATGGCAATGGGTACTGCATAAAAAATCTGTACATCAACCGTCCTGAGGAGGATAAAGTCGGTTTTTTTGGTTATTTGGGATATCAGTATAATTATTTAAAGCTGAGTGCGCATAATATTATACTGGAAAATGCGCAGGTAACTGGGCGCAATGAGGTAGGTGTTTTGGCAGGATTTTCCCGGGTAAGCACCTCTGACATTGTCATCAAAAACAGTGAAGTTAATGGCCAGCAAGCCTGCGGCTTATTAATAGGTCAAACCAGTTATAGTACTATGGAGAGGGTTGGTCTCCAGGGGGCGGTCAATGGAAAAATAGGAGTAGGAGGGATGTTAGGCGCTGCCTCTGATGGATTTAGGGCGAATGATATTTATACCGAAGTTGATGCTGTCGGTCAGCAAAACGTAGGCGGGGTATTTGGTAAAAGTGTTCGGGTCACTGGTTTTAAAGGTATTTTAAATAATAGTTCGGTGCAGGGCGACGATTCCGTTTATGTTGCGGGAAATGTAGGGCAAATTTCTCAGGGTGCAGTAAAAGAGGCCTATTTCGTTCAATCAAAATTTTCGAATTCAGGGATTATGATGATGGAGGGGGAGTTGGGTCTCAGTGATGCTGAGTTGAAGCAAGATACGCTGTGGCAAAAATTTGATGCTGATTATTGGAGTCCGGGAGGTTATGGCGCTTATGATGGCTTGGTGTTATCGACTTTTCAATATGACCGACAAGTGAATGCGGCTTCCAATATTAGTGGCTATGGGCCTGAGGGTAGTGGGGATTATACATTTGGGGATCAGGTGCGGATTTCTGCCGTGAAGCAATATGAAAATCAATACTTCTTGCATTGGGAACAAAATGGACAGGTATTAAGTCGTCAACGGGAGTATTCCTTTAATTTGTCTCCCGCATCCCCTTTACGGCCGAAAGCAATTTACGAAATCTTAAAGCCATTGAATAAAGGGGTGGGGACTGCCGAATCTCCTTATTTAATCGAGACCCTGGCTGATTTAAGGGAGTGGTCGGAGGAAGTGCCGGCTTTGAGTAATGTGCATGTGGCGCTTGCTGCGGATCTGGATGCTGCCGAAACAAAGAATTGGAACGATGGGCAGGGGTTCAAGCCGATTAATTTTGCCGGATTTTTTCATGGACGGGGGCATACTATCTCCAATTTATTCATTAATCGCCCGGGTAGTAATGTTGGTTTTTTTAATAAGCTTGATGTGAGTGTTTTGCAGGATTTTCATTTGAAAGATGTTGACTTTACCGGTGAAAAGGTTGGGGGAATAGCCGTAGATCTGAATTATATCACCTCGGTACGACATGTTTCTGTAAGTGGGAAAATGGCGGGAAAAATTGGGGGAGGTCTATTCACGTATATGAAATGGCCTGGCAAAAATGCTGAAATTTCCAATATTCATGTCAATGTCAATTTCAAGAAAAACACTTATGGGAGTGCTTTTGGAGGCTTGGCTTATAATTACCGAGACCCAAGTTTCTTTTATGTGCCGGATGGTCAGCAACGCAAAATTAATAAATTTCATCTGGAGGGACAGATTTCAGCGGATCAGATAGGGGGACTATTTGCAGATACCAATAATTCCATTTATCAGGACAATGATTTCCATTATGATCAAATTTTCCTGAATGCTACCTATGACTACAAGTCCAGCCCGGATTTCAAAGACCCCTTTATTGCTACTCAATGGGTCATTGAAACCTCTAGTAAGGCGGCCTATTGGAGTCAGGATAAAACCGGTTTGGATACGGCCAATTTTGTCGGGGTGAGAAATAATGCCCTGTCTGATCTGGAAATTCAGGATAAAGATAATTTTGAGGGTTTTGATTTTGATCATACCTGGAGTTTAATTTCCGAGGCTCCTGAGCTTAAGCAAAATGTACGTGAACTTTTTGTAGTGGAGCAGCATTTCGAGGGGGTCCACCTTTCCGTTTCGGAGTATTTTATCCCTGCCGGAGAGCGCTTGTGGCTTCATGCTCCCCTGGTGGATGGTTTTAGTTTTTCTCATTGGGAATCGGTAGGGGACCTGCAGCAAATCAGTCAGCAAGATAGTTTGGAGGTTGTAGTAGCCGGTAATGATTTAGCGTTTAAGGCGGTTTATCATGCGCTTGATGATACGCCTCCATTTGAGGGGGAAGGCACTGAATCGGCACCTTATTTAATTAAAGAGGCGGCGGATTTGATATGGTTGTCTCAGCATGCCGATTATTGGGAGGCGGTTTTTCTACAAGCCCAAAATATTACTTTTTCGGCCGAAGAAAGCGAAAAGATGCAGCCTGTAGGACGGTTGGAGACGCCATTTTCAGGCATTTATGATGGTGGTCATCATCAAATAAAGTCATTGCAGTTATGGAGATCTTCCTCTAACTACCTGGGGCTATTTGGTTATGCTTCAAATGCGGAAATCAGGAATTTACACCTTGAATCCTTCCGTGTGTTGGGCGAGGATCATGTCGGGGCATTGCTCGGAGGCGGATACTTCCGGGTCTATGTTGAGAACTGCCATGGAAATGACATTGAGGTAGAGGGAAGCCATAGTGTAGGTGCTTTGGTGGGAAGTCTAAATAGTGGGGAGATTAGCTCCTCTGCAGCTACCAATCTAATGGTGAAAGGTAGGGCTGCTGTCGGAGGTTTGGTCGGCTATGGCTCGTATTTAGGTGTGGATAAGGTTTTTGCTATTGGAGAGGTAAGAGGGAAAGAGGTTGTGGGAGGATTAATTGGGGCGGTGGACTTTGGGCTTCCTGTGATCAGTCAATCTTATGCTTTGACCTCCGTAGTGGGGGATAGCCAAGCGCAGGCGCTTTTTGGTTATTTGGATACTGAGGCAAGCCTGACTTCCGTTTACTACGCTCCTCAATATCAGGATCAATCCGTTGTTGAAGGGGTGGTGGCGCTGGGCGAATCCGATTTTGCGCTGGAATCGAGTTTCATTGATTGGGATTTTGAATCAGACTGGTTGATCGCTCAAAATCCGGGCGTATATGCTACGGCAGTCCCACAGCTTCAATCCTCGCAATTTGTCACGATTACTGTTACCACCTCAGAAGGGGGAAGTGTTTCCTCGTCACCGGAGCGATTGAAAATAGGAGAAGATTTAACGCTTGATGTTAGCGCAGAGGAAGGCTATGTATTTGATCGTTTTTTAGTGAATGGCAAACCCCTTTTTACGGAAGATCAGATTGTTATTACTGATGTACAACAGGATCTTAATATTTACTTAAGCTTCAAAAAGTACCTCGCTGGTTCGGAGGCCCAAACATTGGCGGCTTATCCTAATCCAACTTACGGTACTGTTTATTTGCCAAATGTAGAGGCACAAAGGGTAGAGGTTCGAAGCTCTTCCGGAAAATTAATAGCGATCCAGCAGGTAAAAGCAGGAGCGATTCATCTCGCCGGATGGCCGGCCGGGATTTATTTCCTTCAAACCACTGATGGAAGAAATGCTAAAATTGTGAAATATTAGTTATGAAAAACTCATTATTATATATCGGGCTATTGATGATTTTGCTTTCCTCTTGTGATTTATTTAAGGAGAGTGAGCCAGAGGTTTATAAATCAGTGAAATATCCTGTCTTCCTGTCTGTCAACCCTATGGTTGATGGGGAGGAGATTAACCTTGAAAAGGTCAATTTGTGGTTGTCAATCACCAAATTTGGGAATCCGGTAGATACGCTGAGTGTCAGGGCGGCAGAAATTGAATTATCCTTGTCCAAGGGTACCTATGGTTTTCAGATTATTAGTGAGCCAAATAAAGGTCTAAGCAAAGCCGGTTTCTTTACCTCTGAAGTGCAGGAGCTTATCGTTCAGGAAAATGAAGAGGTGCCTGCCGTTGAGTTGGGCCTACAAACCAATCATTATGAATTACCTGTTCAGTATTCTTCCTCTGTTTTGGCGGTTTATCCGGATCTGAAGCAGCGCATTCTTTTTCAGGGACAAAGTATGGAGTTGGGGGTCACAGATAGTATGGCTTTTATTCAAAAAGACTTGCTGGATATTCATGAACTGGTAGAGATTGAAGTAGCGGCTCAGGTGGAAGGAAAGCAAAAATATCTATCAAGACCGGTACACCTTTCTGCTATTGCAGAAGGTAAATTCCTGAGGCTGGAGGATTGGTTTCCTTTGGAGCATGGGTTTAGTGATTACTCCACACTGGTGTTTTTTAATTATTATATTGCCGATCAGGGTGATGGGCCAGGTTGGAATTTTTTTACGCCAAAAGATGATCTGGCATTTACGAAATGGGAAGGGGAGCATTTGGTGGAAGTCATTTTTGGGCGCTCAAGTTCGGGTCTGTATTATTCTTATGATTATGTAGACGTTTTGGAGGTGCCCAGGATGATAGGGAATTTGAGTCATTTAAAAGAGTTGACGATGGTAGATGGGCCTGCGGGCCGCAATATGTGTTCAGCATTTTATCAACTGACGGAGTTGGAGGTATTACGTTTTTGGTACGGAGCGTTTGATTTGACCGAGGAGGTTTCCAACTTTAAGAATCTAAAAAAATTGGAGTATCGATACCTCTATTATGGTGATCTGGTAAATCCTCTGAATTCAGGATTTGCAAAGTGTTTGAAGTTAGAGAGCCTTGAAATAGAAAGTGCCGGTAATTTAACTTTTGCAACCACTGATTTTGAACATTTACAAAATTTAAAAAAGATTACTTTTTATGAGTCAGGTCTGAATTTTATTCCAGCCTGGGTGTTGAAAATTGAAGGACTGGAGAGTTTTAATATTATCCACAATGAGATCTCCAATATCTCGGATCTGCAAAAAATGACCAATCTTAAGCGTTTATATGTGCAGGCCAATAAGCTTTCAGGAGATATTCCGGAGTGGATTTGGGCGAAAAAAGACTGGGAAGCCTTAGGTCTGGGGGCAAATCAATGGAGTAAAACATTGCCTGATCGTTTTGGGGATTTCACTTCCTTAAACCTTTTGTCTTTAAGTGGGGTCGGTTTTGAAGGGGCTATTCCAGCCTCCATTGGGCAATGCACAGCCCTTACTTATTTAAACTTGGAAAGGAATAACTTTTCAGGAAAGGTGCCGCAGGAGATTGTTGAACTGCCTAATTTGAAATCTCTGTATTTAGACGAGGAAAATAAGCTGGAGTCGAATTAAGCCGGTTTACTCTTGCTTAAATCCGCGTTTAGCTGTCAGTCGGGAAAAATGAAGGAATGGTTTTCTGTTTTAAATTTTTTCCGACGATGTAGAAGAAGAAAGCAAACTCAGCCAAATTTTGGTTGTGGAAAATCAATAAAATCAGTTGAATCCATTAATAACCAATCTCTTAGGTTGGTGCATTGATTAGGTATTATGACTTAAATTAAGTAATCTGGGGAAATTCCGGTTTCCCGCTTTTTTGCTTTCGGTAACCCAATAAAAAAAGCCATCCTCAAATAGAGAATGGCTTTTTTTGTGGCGAGAACGAGAGTTGAACTCGTGACCTCCGGGTTATGAATCCGACGCTCTAACCAACTGAGCTACCTCGCCGATTACCTTTGGATAAAAGATGATCCTTAGGTTCCCTTAAATGTTTTCAAATAAAATTGGTGGCGAGAACGAGAGTTGAACTCGTGACCTCCGGGTTATGAATCCGACGCTCTAACCAACTGAGCTACCTCGCCTTTGAGTGATCAACACCAACAGTAATATATACTGCTAATTTTATTTGGTGGCGAGAACGAGAGTTGAACTCGTGACCTCCGGGTTATGAATCCGACGCTCTAACCAACTGAGCTACCTCGCCTTTTGGGTGATCAACACCGACAGTAATGCATACTGCTGATTTTATTTGGTGGCGAGAACGAGAGTTGAACTCGTGACCTCCGGGTTATGAATCCGACGCTCTAACCAACTGAGCTACCTCGCCTGATGATGAAATGAATTCATCCTCAATATTTACAAGAACTGGTGGCGAGAACGAGAGTTGAACTCGTGACCTCCGGGTTATGAATCCGACGCTCTAACCAACTGAGCTACCTCGCCAAATCTTGCTTTCTTTAATCTCGTAAATATTGATAAATCTGCCCTTTTGACCGATTTTGTGGCGAGAACGAGAGTTGAACTCGTGACCTCCGGGTTATGAATCCGACGCTCTAACCAACTGAGCTACCTCGCCTGTTCCGTTTGGGAGTGCAAATATAGGGAAATCCTGTTTTAAAAAACAAAGCCCTGAAGCATAAAAAGGGAAATTTTTGAATCACCTTTTTTATAACTAATTGGGCAGTAGTGGAATTTATGTCGGAAAAAAAATTAAAAAATTGTAGGGAGGCGGGCTTGTTTAGATAAAAGGTTAAAATTTTTAATTTTGTAGCCGACAGGCCTGTGTGCAAATATGAAAAAACTAGATAAGTTAATCTTAAAATCTTTTATTGGTCCTTTTATCGGGACCCTGGCGGTAGCAGTATTCGTACTGTTGGCGCAATTTTTTCTTCGTTATTTTTCGGAACTGGTCGGGAAGGGCCTTGGAGCCGGCACCTACTTTGAATTGGTGGGGTATTTTGCCATTTTCATGATTCCGCAGGCATTGCCTTTGGCGGTCTTGCTGTCTTCTCTGATGACTTTCGGTAATCTGGGAGAACATTTCGAACTGACGGCGATCAAGAGTTCCGGCATTTCCCTTTTGCGGGTTTTACGCCCCATATTTATATTCTCGGTTTTGCTCTCCATTTTTGCATTTTACTGTAATGATCAGATCGTGCCGAAGGCGAACCTGAAAGCCTGGAGTTTGCTGTACGATATCAAGCGTAAGAAGCCCGCGATGGAAATAAAGCCCGGGTTTTTTACGGAGATTTACCGGGTTATAAGATTCGGGTGAAGGAGGTTTCAGAGAATGGAAAATCCATGAAGGACATGATCATTTATAATCATGCTGATGGGCAGGGGAATAAGGAAGTGATTTTGGCGGATTCCGGGGATATGTACATGATCCATAATGAACGCTATATGGTGATGGAGCTTTATCATGGAAATTCCTATACAGAGTCTAATCCCGATGGGGTGCAGTCCGGTTCGGGTTATCATGATATTGCGCCCTTGATGCGGAATAATTTCATTCGCTCCAAAATGGTGTTCTCCATGCAGTCTTTTGATTTGGAAAGAACCAGAGAGGATTTATTCTCCGGTAACCGGATGATGAAAAACGTGGCCCAGTTAACGCATGATATTGATTCTTTGCAAATGGATGCGGATGCCTTCCGCTACGAGCTTTTTAATGGGGTTAACTCCTATTTCACTTACCATATGAGGGGCCAGGTGGAGGTGCCTTCCCGATATGCGGAACAACATGCGCAGCGACAGGAGATTATTCGTCAAAATAATTTGATTAAAAAAGTCGCGAAAGAAGAGCGAAGGTTGGATTCTCTGGCGCAGAACGGAACCGATACCACCGGAATGATGGCCTTATTCTGGGAAAAACAAAAAAGTGGAAAAGAAGATAAGGAGAAGGTTTCTGATGCTAAGCTGCAGAAAATATCGGAGGGCGCAAAGGCTGCTGGTGCTATAGTCGGAGTGAGTGGGGATTCAGTGGCGGCCATTATGGATAATGCGGAAGGGTTGTTAGCGCAACAGGAAATCGAGGCGCCCGAGCAAGAGGAGAAGGAAGAGATGATCACGCCAAATTATTATGCAGATTATTCTTTTGAGGAGGCAAAGTTGACCGAAGCAAAAGTGGATTCACTGCTATTGGTGAAAAAGCGTAACGCCCGTATGTACCGATCCGCTTTAAGTCAATCGAGATATGTGAAAAACACCATCATGTCTCAGGCAAATAAAATTAAGAACCGCAATAAGTCGCGTTATGGTTTCCAGATCGAATATCAAAAGAAATTTGCCATGTCCATGGCTTGTCTGATCATGTTCCTGATCGGGGCGCCACTAGGGGCGATTATTAAAAAGGGCGGGATTGGTTTTCCGGTGCTGATCTCCATCGTTTTCTTCATTTTCTACTTTATCGTCTCCATGACAGGGGAGAAATGGGCGAAAGAAGGCGTGGTTTCGGCCTTTGCCGGGATCTGGGCAGCGGATTTTGTCCTGCTTCCCTTTGGGTTGTTCTTCCTGCGTCAGGCCAGAATCGATGCCCGACTGTTTGATACCGATTTCTACGCTGTGGTGTTTGATCGCGTGAAGCAGTTGTTCATCAAAAAAAAGAAAAAAGAACAAGCTGAATCGGAAATTGCGGAATAATTTTTGTTAAATGATCAGCCACAGAGGTGGAAAAATGTTTTACATCACCTTGTAGTAGGGGATTAATTTGCTACCTTTGTGTTTCTTAAATTTATTATCAATCCTAAATTTTTGCTAGCTATGTATTTGGCGAAGGAGAAAAAACAAGAAATCTTTGAAAATCATGGTCGGTTGAAATCTAAGGGTGATACAGGATCAGCGGAATCGCAAATCGCGCTTTTCACGTACCGTATCAACCATTTGACCGAGCACTTGAAGCAGAACAAAAAAGACCACTCGACTCGTTTGGGTCTTTTAAGATTGGTTGGTAAGCGTCGTTCTTTGTTGGATTATTTAGCAAAGAAAGATATCGAGCGTTACCGTGCGATCATCGCAGAACTTGGAATTAGAAAATAATTTCAAAATACTGAAAGGGAATCCATTTCACAGGATTCCCTTTTTTTGCTAAGAATACCTCCCCCTTATTTGGATAGTTGAAACCTTTTTCGAGGTGATGCTTAAAGATTAAGAGAAATTTTGGAAGTGACATAACCCAAGTTTTGAGCGGATGCGTCTGGTGGGGTAAATGCTGGACGAAAGGGGTTATCTTTTTTGCCTCGAATATAGTTTTTAGAAAGATTCGATTTATAAAATATTAATATGTATCCAAACGTAATTAACAAAACCTTATCGCTACCTGATGGCAGAACCATCAGCGTGGAAACCGGTAAATTGGCTAAGCAAGCCGATGGATCCGTTGTTGTTCGCATGGGAGATACCATGTTGTTGGCCACAGTGGTTTCATCGAAAGATGCTCGTGAAGGTGTAGACTTTTTGCCATTGTCGGTAGACTATCAAGAAAAATTTGCTTCTGCCGGGCGTATCCCTGGGGCTTCTTGAAGCGTGAGGGTAAGCTTTCCGATCATGAAGTATTGGTGAGCCGTTTGATTGACCGTGCATTGCGTCCATTGTTTCCTGGAGATTATCATGCTGAAACTCAGGTAATGGTTTCCTTGATTTCTGCAGATGAGACTGCCTTGCCGGATGCTTTGGCTTGTTTCGCAGCTTCAGCAGCGATCGCTGTTTCGGATATTCCTTTTGCTGAGCCGGTAGCGGAAGCACGTGTAGCGCGTGTGAACGGGGAGTTTGTGGTGAATCCAACTCCTGCACAAATGGCGGAGGCTGATTTGGACTTGATCGTAGCGGCTACGATGGAGAATATCATGATGGTAGAGGGTGAGATGAAAGAAGTTTCTGAGCAGGATATGCTGGAGGCTTTGAAAGTAGCGCATGCCTCCATCAAAGAAATGTGTAAAATTCAGATCGAGTTGACCGAAGAAACCGGTAACACTGAAAAGCGTGAGTACTCTCACGAAACACATGACGAAGAGTTAGAGAAAGAAATGTTTGAGCAATTGTACGATAAAGTATACGCAGTTGCTAAACAATTGATTAGTAATAAAAAAGAGCGCTCTGCTGCTTTTGCGAAAGTAAAAGAAGAATATATCGAGTCTCTTGGTGAGGATACGGAAGTAGATCTAGGTTTAGTGAGTACTTACTTCGGTAAAATCAATAAAAAAGCGTCTCGTAATTTAGTGTTGGACGAAAAAATCCGTTTGGATGGTCGTCAGCCAGAGCAGGTTCGCCCAATCTGGTCAGAAATTGATTACTTGCCTTCAGCACATGGTTCCGCGGTATTTACCCGTGGGGAAACGCAATCATTGTGTACAACAACTTTAGGTACAAAGCTGGATGAGCAAATGATTGATGGTGCGATGCATCAGGGAACGAATCGTTTCATCCTGCACTACAACTTCCCGGGTTTTTCTACTGGTGAGGCAAAGCCTAACCGTGGACCTGGACGTCGTGAGGTAGGACATGGTAATTTGGCATTGCGTGCATTGAAGCAGGTATTGCCATCTCATGAAGAAAATCCATACACCATCCGTATCGTTTCTGATATTTTGGAATCAAATGGTTCCTCGTCTATGGCGACCGTATGTGGTGGGTGTCTTTCTATGATGGATGCTGGTGTGCCGATTAAAGCCCCTGTATCAGGTGTTGCAATGGGGATGATCTCTGATGTAGAAACAGATCGCCATGTCGTATTGACGGATATCTTGGGTGATGAGGATCACTTGGGAGATATGGACTTCAAAGTAACCGGTACGGAAGATGGTATCACTGCTTGTCAAATGGACATCAAAGTAGAGGGTCTTTCTTATGAAGTATTGGAGCAGGCATTGATGCAAGCGCGTGACGGCCGTCTTCATATCTTGAATGAGATGAAGAAGACCATCGCTACTCCTCGCGGAGAGATGAAGCCGCATACGCCAAGAACGGTAAGTTTGAAAATCGCTCGTGATATGATCGGTGCGGTAATCGGGCCTGGTGGAAAGATTGTTCAGGAGATTCAAAAAGAAACCGGTGCTACTATCGTGATCGAAGAAGTAGAAGCTGGTGGATTGGTGAATATCTTTGCCGCTTCTCAAGATACCATGGATAAAGCCGTGGCTTGGGTGAAAGGTATTGTAGCGATGCCGGAAGAGGGCGAAGTATACGAAGGTAAAGTGAAATCAATCACTGCTTTTGGTGCTTTCGTTGAATTTATGCCTGGTAAAGAAGGATTGTTGCACATTTCTGAAGTGAAGTGGGAGCGTCTGGAAAGCATGGAAGGTGTAATTGAAGTAGGCGAGCAGATTCAGGTGAAATTGATCGAAATCGACAAGCGCACTGGAAAATATCGTCTTTCTCGCAAAGTATTGCTAGAAAAGCCTGAAGGATATCAGGAACGCCCTCCTCGTCAAGACAGAGGAAATCGTGGTGACCGTGGCGATCGTCGTGGTGGACGCGATAATCGTGACCGAAGAAGAGATTCTTAATTTCCTGATTTTCAGGAATATTGGTTCGATATTTGTAGTTTGTTAAGAGGTTGACGAAATAAAAAGTAGGAAAATTGATTACACCTTGAAACCCGCTTTTTCTTTTGTCGTATAATAAATGATGCACTTCTGCCTGAAGGCATATTTCGTTAACCTCGGATTTCAGTAAACGCTTAATTACGGATGAGACAACTTAAGATCAGTAAACAGATCACTAACAGGGAAAGCCAGTCCCTTGATAAATATCTTCAGGAAATTGGTAAAGTTGACCTACTAACTCCAGAAGAAGAGGTAACGCTAGCAAAGAGAATCCGCGAAGGAGACCAAATGGCTTTGGAGAAATTGACTAAAGCTAACCTTCGATTCGTAGTTTCTGTAGCCAAGCAGTATCAAAATCAGGGTTTGTCCTTGGGTGATTTGATCAATGAGGGTAACCTTGGTTTGATCAAGGCCGCTCAGCGTTTTGATGAAACTCGTGGTTTTAAATTTATCTCTTATGCGGTTTGGTGGATTCGTCAGTCCATCCTACAAGCTTTGGCAGAGCAGTCTCGTATTGTTCGTTTGCCATTGAACCGTGTAGGGTCTTTGAATAAAATCTCCAAGACTTTCTCAGAGTTGGAGCAGCGCTTTGAGCGTGAGCCATCTCCGGAAGAATTGGCAGAGGTATTGGATGTAAATACTTCTGAGGTGGTGGATACTTTGAAAATTTCCGGTCGCCATGTGTCTGTAGATGCTCCTTTCGTTCAGGGAGAGGAAAACAGTTTGTTGGATGTATTGGAAAATGATACAGAGGAAACGCCGGATTCAGAATTGATCAGTGATTCATTACGTCGTGAGGTGCAGCGTGCGCTTTCTACCCTTACTCAACGTGAGGCAGATGTGATTTCGCTTTATTTTGGACTGAATGGAGAGCAGGCCATGACTTTGGAAGAGATCGGGGAGAAATTTAATCTTACTCGTGAGCGTGTGCGCCAGATCAAAGAGAAGGCGATTCGCCGTTTACGTCATACTTCACGTTCTAAAGCACTTAAGCCTTATTTGGGCTAATAGAATATTGATTATTTCATCATTAAAAGGTCTCAGTAGAGACCTTTTTTTTGTAACTTTGGAGCTATTATTGTTCGTTTTTTACAAGAAAAAGCGCTTTTAAGCAATAGAATACTATAAAACAAAAAAATAAAATGACAACCGAATCTGTTGACGTATTAATCATTGGTTCTGGTCCTGCGGGTTATACTGCAGCCATTTATGCTTCGCGTGCTGGTTTAAAGCCAGTATTGTATCAGGGAATTCAGCCTGGTGGTCAGTTGACGATCACTAATGATGTGGAAAACTTCCCAGGTTATCCTGAAGGAATTAATGGTCCTTCTATGATGATGGATTTCCAAAGTCAGGCGCAGCGTTTCGGAACAGACATTCGTACCGGTATTGCCACTTCAGTGGATTTCTCTTCTTACCCTCATAAAGTAGTGATCGATGAGGCTCACGAGGTAACTGCTAAGTCGGTGATTATCTCTACTGGTGCTTCTGCAAAGTGGTTGGGGCTTCCTTCAGAGGATGAATATAATGGAAGAGGAGTTTCTGCCTGTGCAGTATGTGATGGTTTCTTCTATCGTGGCAAAGACGTTGCGGTAGTAGGTGGTGGTGATACCGCTGCAGAAGAAGCGACTTATCTTTCCAAATTGGCCAATAAGGTTTACTTGATTGTTCGTCGTGATGAAATGCGTGCTTCAAAAATTATGCAGGCGCGTGTTGATCAAACGGAGAATATCGAGGTTTTGTGGAATACTTCTACAGATGAAATTCTGGGAGATGAGAGCGGCGTGAATGCAGCTCGATTGATCAATAATGTAACGAAGGAGAAATATGAAATTGAGGTTTCAGGATTTTTTGTTGCCATTGGTCATAAACCGAATACCGATATCTTTTCTAAATATGTTAATATGGATGAGAGCGGCTATATCCAAACGGAAGCCGGCACATCCAAAACCAATGTGGAAGGGGTATTTGCAGCCGGAGATGCGCAAGACAATGTTTATCGTCAGGCCATCACTGCTGCAGGAACAGGATGTATGGCAGCCCTGGATGCTGAACGTTTCTTAGCCGCCAAAGAAATGGAAATGACAGCTGAATAAGTAGCGTGAAAAAACATTATTTAATTATGATTTTGGCCATCGTCGTGAGTATTCCGGCGATGGCGCAAAAATCCCAAAAGAAGTCTTTCTGGGATTTTTTTAGGTTAAAAAAACAGAAAACACCATCCGAAGTATACTTTGTTCCAGATTCATTATTGGAATACAGTATGGAAGAGGCTTATTTAAAGGAAAGTGAGGCCATTGACGATTTTAATTTCGTTTTTGATTCATTAGAAATAGCGGAAATGGTGCGTCCTCCACGATCTGTTTTTGACTATGATGATAGTTGTAGAACGAATATAGGCACCTTGGATATCCCTTGTTTCTTTTTGGAGAGCCAGGATTATTATTCGGAATGGTCAACAGTAAACCTAAATCCTTATCAGGTAGATGGTACCAAATTTAAGGACACTTTGGATTTACCGTTGTTCGATGATAAACACGCTTATGTGTCTCCTTTGGCCAAGGATACTTACATTACTTCAGGTTTTGGCATGAGAAGATATCGTTGGCATTATGGAACGGATCTTAAATTGCAAACCGGCGATAGTGTATTAACCGTTTTTGATGGTGTGGTACGTATGGCTCGCTATGACCGTCGCGGTTACGGCTATTATGTGGTCGTGCGCCATTCCAATGGGTTGGAGACTTTATATGGTCATCTTTCGAAGATTTTAGTAAAAGTTGGGCAGGAGGTTAAAGCAGGTGAATTAATTGGGAAGGGGGGAAACACGGGGCGAAGTACCGGTTCGCATTTGCATATAGAAGTACGCTATAAGGGGATGGCGATTAATCCGGAAGAGTTTTTTGATTTTGAAGACAAAAGTATTCCTTTAAAAGAGGAAGTTTTGAGTTTGAATCCGGAAACTTTTGCCTATTTGAAAGAGGTTAGAAAGGTAGTTCACCACCGAATTCGTAGTGGGGATACTTTATCCCATATTGCAAGAAGGTATCATACTTCTATTAATAAGATTTGCAGGCTAAATGGGATGAGCCGAAATACAGTGCTCCGTGTCGGTAAGGTAATTCGGGTAAGATAAATTTTTTATGAAATTAGATATATTAGTATTGGCTGCGCATCCTGACGATGCGGAGCTTTCTTGTTCCGGGACAATTTTATCTCACATCGCTCAAGGTTATAAGGTCGGCATAGTGGATCTGACACGTGGTGAATTAGGTACGCGTGGTTCTGCTGAACTTAGGGATCAGGAGGCGGTAGCTTCGGCTAAGATCATGGGTTTGTCTGTACGTGAGAACCTGGCTTTTGAGGATGGGTTCTTTCAAAATGATCGGCAGCACCAATTGGAGGTGGTGAAAGTGATCAGAAAATATCGGCCAGAAATTGTTTTGTGCAATGCGCAGTCTGACAGGCATCCTGACCATGGGAAAGGTGGGGAATTAGCTAAAACGGCTTGTTTCTTGGCTGGATTACCAAAGATTGAAACCACACTGGATGGAGAAAAGCAAGAAGCATGGAGGCCGAAAAATTTATACCAGTATATCCAGAGTAATTATATTCAGCCCGATTTTGTAGTGGATTGTTCTGATTTTTGGGAAAAGAAGGTAGCGGCTATTCGGGCATTTTCTTCCCAATTTCATACTGGTGCTGCGGGCAGTGATGAAGGACCTCAAACCTTTATTTCCACCCCCGGATTCATCGATTTTATCAATGCCAGAGGGCGTGAATTTGGGCAGCATATTGGGGTGCAATATGCGGAGGGATTTACCACTATAAAGTTGATTGGGGTAAAGAATATATTTGACTTAAGTTAAAAGACCGGATTTCCGGTCTTTTTTAATGCCTGATTTTTTATTTCAATCGGATCGCTGTTTTTATCGATAGTGGGATAGGCAGGATGTTGCATCTTTATATCAACGGAACCTTAATCCAGCGGTTTTGGCCAGCACCGGTGACCGTCCCTTTGTCTAATAAGAGGAGGCGGAGAGATTCATTTCCATTTATGATCATTATACAAAATATGGATTTGGTCGATGGTCGATGGTGTTGAGGGAGTCGCTGGTCCCTATTGGTTGGGTGGGTTTAAAATACCATCCAATGGAGCAATATGCCGATTTGAGCTTTCGGTTTTTAGAAAGTCAATGGGGGCAGGGCTATGCTTTAGAGTCTGCTCTGGCCTGTCAAAATTGGGCCCGGGAAAGAGGAGTACCTAATTTGGTGCTTCGTATTCGAGAAGATCATCAACGGTCATTGAACATAGCCCGAAAAATGAAAGCTCAATTTAAATATGCATATAAAGAAAGTGGCAAGAAAGTCCACCTTTTCACATTAAGTTAATTGTAATTAGGCATGGATATTTGAATGATCTCCAATTTTCTTGCATCTACGATTCCTAATTTCTTTTCATCCAAGGTGTATACGTCAAAGACTTTACCTTTGGGGATTAGGGTGTTCAGCTTTCCATTATCATCCGTGGTCATCTTGCGGGCTTTACCGGATTGCTGCTCCTTTAGAATAATCTCCTGATTCGCTGCTTTTTGATTATTAATAGTGTATAGTGTCAATTTAAGTACGGAATTATTGGGCGAAGGCATCAATTGACCATCCAAGTAAAATGGAAGTACCACTGAAGTGTAATAACGCTGATTAGCAACATCTGGTACCGTTATTTTTTCAATTTTCGAAGTAGAGGGGGTAGAGATCCAATAATGCCCCCCTTTGGGCAGTTCTCCATTAATAACACCTCGATTATCTGTAGTCATCACGAAAATTTCATGACTTCGTAGATCTTCAAAGTAAATATCTCCCTGATAAGGAAGGTTCCTCAAATTCTTGAAGGTTATCTGAATTTTTGAGGCATTTTCACTTTGTGCCCAAGAGTTATTTAGGGAGCAAAGGTTAATAAGAATTATCGTCAGTAGGATTCTCATAATACTATCGTCAGCTTACTGGGAAAACAAAGAAAGTCCCTGATTGTCTCAAGCTGCGCTTAAGGTAAAGATTTTTCAGGAGAAGTCCGCTTGGTGTAATTTAAATTATATCAATTTATAATTGGTTTTAAGTAATTAGTTTGAAATAGGGATCTTCTTTTTTTGAAAATAAAAAAGGCTGTCAACCTGACAGCCCTGTAACTATTTTATTTTCACTTCTTTGAAATATTTTCTAAGAATTTCAGCAGCTTCTTCAATGCTTTCCTGGGTTGGAGGTTCCACATCCTTTAATTCATATTCCATGTTCAGAACTTCCCACTTATTTACCCCTAATTTGTGGTAAGGAATAAGTTCGATTTTCTCAATGGTTTGGTAGTCTTTGAAATGTTGACCAAGTGCTTCAATATGCTCCGGCTGATCGGACCAGCCTGGTACCAATACATATCGTAACCACATGGGCTTACCGGTTTCTTCCCGATAAGCGGCAAGCTTAAGGGTGGTATTATTACTTAGGCCGGTGAGTTTTTTGTGCCATTCATCATCAAAATGCTTTACATCCAGCATGATCAAATCTGTTTCTTCCAATAAGTCTTTGGTTTGTTGGTCCAACAAACGCCCGTTGGTATCTAAACAGGTATTGATGCCTTCTTCATGCAGCATTTTGAAGAAAGTTAATAGTTTCCCTCTCTGTAATAGTGGTTCTCCACCAGATACTGTAACCCCACCAGTTTTTGCAAAGTAAGAACGCATGTTTTTGGCCCGACGCAAAAGTTCACTCATCTCCTCGAATTTGCCACCATTCACATCGAGTGTGTCCGGGTTTTGGCAATACAGGCATCTGAATTGGCAACCTTGGACAAATATTACGAAGCGAATGCCCGGACCATCGTGCGTTCCGAAGGTTTCGAGGGAGTGAATTCTTAATTTATGGGGGTCTTGTTGATTGAGGGCTGTTGCGTCTTGAGCGGCTAGCATAGTTTGTGGAATAATTTGAGTTCTGTTGATCGCGGAGAATATACGGATTGCGAATGGAAATAAAAAAGGCGCCCGGAAGATCGAACGCCTTTTTGAATATTGCTAATCTTCAAAATTGACTGAGGTCAATTAAAAAGAATATGATTACATAGACTCGTGGAAAGTACGAGCGATAACTTCCAACTGGTGTGCTTTAGACAAACGAACGAAGTTTACAGCGTAACCAGAAACACGGATCGTCAACTGTGGATAGTTCTCAGGATTTTCGTAAGCATCCATCAAAGTATCACGGTTCAATACGTTTACGTTCAGGTGGTGTGCCATATCAGCTTCAGTTTCACCATTGAAGTAACCGTCCATCATGTTCACCAAGTTAGTGATTTGATCACCGCGATCAGCACCCAAAGCCTTAGGAACGATAGAGAAAGTATTGGAGATACCATCCTGTGCATCGTTGTAGTCCAATTTCGCTACTGAGTTCAATGAAGCAACCGCACCATTTCTGTCACGGCCGTGCATTGGGTTAGCACCCGGAGCAAAAGACTCACCTGCTTTACGTCCGTCAGGAGTAGCACCGGTTTTCTTACCGTACATTACGTTAGAAGTAATGGTCAACAAAGACATGGTAGGAACCGCGTTGCGGTAAGTAGCATGTTTCTTCAATTCGTTGAAGAAGTAGTGCGTGATTTCTTGTGCGATGCTATCTACGCGATCGTCATCGTTACCGTACTCAGGATATTCTCCTTCAGTTTTGAAATCAACAGCCAAACCTTGCTCGTTACGGATGGCAGTAGTCTTACCAAATTTGATTGCAGACAAGGAGTCAGCGATGATAGAGATACCAGCAGCACCGTAAGCCATATCGATACCTGGGTTGGTATCCAAGAAAGCAAACTGTGATTTTTCGTAGTAATAATGATCGTGCATGTAGTGGATCATGTTCATCGACTTCGCGTAAACACGAGCAACTTCATCCATCGCCTTTTTGAAGCGATCCATTACTTCGTCATAGTTCAATACATCGGAAGTAAGTGGAGCGATACCCTCAATACAAGTAACACCGTCTTTTTCCTCACGACCACTGTTCAATGCCAACAACAATGTCTTAGGCAAGTTAGTACGAGCACCGAAGAACTGAATACGCTTACCGATAGACTGCTGAGATACACAACATGCGATACCATAGTCATCAGAACCACGGTTTGGACGCATCAAGTCATCATTTTCGTACTGTACAGAAGAAGTATCGATAGAAACCTGAGCACAGAATTCTTTGAAACCTTGAGGTAAAGCCTCAGACCAAAGCACAGTCAAGTTTGGCTCTGGAGATGCACCCAAGTTGTAAAGGGTCTGCAAGAAACGGAAAGAAGTTTTCGTTACTTTGGTACGACCGTCATTGAATTGACCACCAATCGCTTCCGTTACCCAAGTTGGGTCACCACCGAAGATCTCATCGTAAGCGCCTGGACGCAAGTGACGTACCATACGCAACTTCATTACGAAGTGGTCGATGAACTCCTGAGCTTGTGATTCAGTCAAAGTACCTGCTTTCAATTCTGCCTCGATGTAGATATCAAGGAAAGAAGAAACGTTACCCAATGACATCGCTGCACCATCTTGCTCTTTTACGGCAGCCAAATATGCGAAGTATACCCACTGTACTGCTTCCTGAGCGTTTTTCGCTGGCTCAGTTACGTCAAGACCGTAGAATCCAGCCATTACCTCGATGTCTTTCAATGCAGAAATCTGCATGTTGATTTCTTCGCGTAGACGGATTTGATCTTTGATGTCACCGAATTCAACTTTAATGTTGTTGAAGTCAGCAGTTTTTGCAGCGATCAATTGCTTAGTACCGTAAAGTGCTAAACGACGGTAGTCACCAATGATACGACCACGTGCATAGTTATCAGGAAGACCAGTCAAAATTCCTTTAGAACGGAAAGTACGGATCTCTTTGTCGTAAACCGAGAATACCGCATTGTTGTGGTCTTTTACGTAGTTGAAAACATTAGTAACAGAAGGGTTAACTTCCATTCCACGTTCTTTAACAGCGTTTTCTACTACACGGTAACCTCCGTAAGGCTTCATTGCACGCTTCAACAATTCGTCAGTTTGTAAACCTACGATAGTTTCCAAACCTTCAACGATGTAGCCTGCTTTGTGACTTGTTGCAGAAGAGATAGTATCAGTGTCGATGTCGCGACAACCATCTTTCGCACGCTCTTCTTTCATTGCCACCATACAAGCTTCCCACAATTTAGTGGTCGCCTCTGTTGGGCCTGCAAGGAAAGATGCATCTCCTTCATAAGGAGTGATGTTCAATTCAACGAAGTTCTTTGGGTTGATTTCATTCACCCAAGTACCTTCTACAAAGCCAAGCTCTTTAACTTCTGCCATTTTTAAAGGAATTTGATATTTAAGGGATATACTTTATTTCTTAATTAATTCTCCTTCAGGATTAACTGCTGAGAACTGTTTGTGGTCTAACTTCTCGTCTTCTTTTTTAAGATAAATAAACCAATAGGCTAATCCAACAAAAAGAAAACCTCCCACTATATTTCCTAGCGTTGCCGCTATTAAATTATCAGTAATAAACTGTGTCCAGCTAATATGTGCGCCCTGCAAAATCGCGGCTGGAATTACATACATATTCGCTACACAGTGCTCAAAACCAAAGGCTACGAAAGTCATTACCGGTATCCATATTGCAATAACTTTACCAAAAGTATCTTTAGCAGAGTAGGCCATCCAGGCTGCCATACATACCATCCAGTTGGCGCCCATGCCTTTTACAAAGGTAACCCAAAAATGCGCTTCATCCGCTTGTTCTGGTAGAATTCCAACTTTATGTTCTGCAATGTGAATAAGCGTATGTAAAGCAGCGCTTCCTTCCGGGAAAATACCGGTTTGCTGAGTAAATAACCAGGCGGTCATTAATCCGCCGATGAAATTTCCGGCGTAAACTAAGCCCCATACTCTTAGTACTGGTCCAATGCCTGTTTGTTTTCTTAATAAAGGCATAGGCATGGCAGCGCATGCACTGGTGAAAATTTCTCCACCCCCAATCACACACATGATGAATCCGATAGGGAATGTTGCGCCCAGGATAAAACTTTTTAATCCCGGATTATTAGCTGCAAGTTCAGGGGAACCTCCCGCAACCAAAATAGCTAACATGAAACCTAAAGCGATAAATGCGCCTCCTAAAATGGATAACACTAACAGCCTTGCTGTGGAATGTCCATTTTTATCAAATGCGGAGTCGCTGAATACTTTAGCGATATCTTTTGGTTTTAATACTGACATTTTAAAATTTAGTGAATTTTCGCTAATTGAAATGTTTGTTAGGTTTCTTTTCGCTGTTTGATTACACTACAAATGTGCGGGCTTAAATTGTTTTAAAACATGACTATTGTCATCTTGAAACAAGATTTTTATCCAACTAAAGTGCGTGTACTAAGAGGAAACGCGTTTTTGTGCCTCAATCCCCCTTTTTGTACTTCCATTGTTGCAAGTGCAATCATTATGCCATAAAAAAATTTCCTTTCGTTTTTAGCGAAAATTCGCAGTTAGCATTGTGAGGCTTTTTGATTATGCGGAAAAATTATGATTCGCTATCGTGAAAAAGAGGGTCAAAAAATGATCAAGCGCATTTTATCATTATTAAATGATTTTTTTTCTTTTAAAAACAATAATGTGTGTTCATTTTGTTGTATAATCAGTTAATCATTTAATTTTTTAACTATATTTACCAACTATAGTAATTAACCTAATATTCAACCATAGTAAAGCGTATGAGATTCTTAACAACGCTCTGTTTATTACTGATTGGGCAATTTGCCCTTGGGCAGACGGTATCGCCTGGAAAAGGTGTGGGCGAGTTAACACTGGGGATGACGGTAGATGATGTTACCTGGGTGTTGGGCTTTGAGGGAAAAAAAATCAGTTATGATGATTACCTAATCGCCTCCGTTAGGGCTAATCCAAAATCATTGCCGGAGACCAAGATTGATTTTGATTATTGTTTGGATTACGTTTTTATTATGACCCTGCCTGTAGAAAAGGTGTTTGTGAAAGATGAAAAGGTAGTGATGATCCAGTTGAGTAGTTTTCCGGATTATAATAAAATCCTTTGTGAAGACATTCAAACAGATGATGGCGTGAAATTTTTTCAGGATGCTCAAATCCTGGACGGACATTATGCTGAAGGTGTTAAAGGGCCAGCGGCACTTCACAGCAATTTAAACAATGTATTTTACTATAATAAAGGCGTTGCCTTTGGCCTTGATAATGACAAAATACGTGCGATGTATATTTTTAATCCACAATAAGGCTTGAGCTAAAGATTGAAAACACCCAACGAAAACTGAAATGAAAGCAGTATATAAAAACATTTTGCTGGTACTGACCGCCGGCTCGATAGGTTTGTTTTCCTGCGAGTCCGCAAAAAAAGACAAATTGGCCAACGTAGGCGTGGAAAAGACAGAAGCTCAGCGTTTGGCGACGATAGCTGAGGCCATTCCTGCGCCATCCGTTATTCCGGAAATGATTAAAAAGACCGGAGTGGATTACCAGCAGGATTTGATTAATGATATTAATAAGTCTACAGAATATACCTCTTCCACGACTAAGGCGGCCATTAATTTGGGCATTTATGCTGTGGATGTGGCCTACCTTTCCTTGTATGATCGCTCCAATGAGGCTTTGAAATATATGAATGCCTCGGTGAAGATGACGGAGAGCATTGGTTTCTCCTCCGCCCTGGATTATAATATGATCAATCGCTTTGAGAAGAATATGGGGTCGAAAGATTCTCTTTCTAATATTGTCAACGATGCCATCGGTAATGCAGATGCTTACTTCGTGAAGACGAATCGCAAGACGCTGGCTGCTTTAATGCTTGGTGGTGCCTTTATTGAAGGCTTATATATTTCTTCGGAAACTATTAATAGAATTCCTACCGGAAAAGAAGTGCCGGATTTGATTCACGTCATGTTGGAGCAGGAAGAGGCAATCACGGAGCTGGTGGCGTTATTGGATCAGGTAGAGAAGGATGATTGGACGATGGCGTTAAGCAATTCTTTAGAGCAAATTAAAACCTCTTACGGACGTTTAGAATATAAAGAATTACCAAAAGGTCAGGCAAGCCTGAAGGCGCCTACCGACCGATCTTTAAAACTTTTATTCCGCCAGATATCTGCGGTAAGAAATAATTTTATTCGTTAAGCAGGCACTAAGTTATTTCGCCTTGCCACAAGAATTTATTGGGAAAAGCACTGCTTTTCCCTTTACTTTTTACGCTCATTTTTACAGCTCCAGATTTCCCGAATCACTATGAATGAGAAAACCCTGAAAGGGATTATTCGATTCTTCGCCGTTATTCTTCCTTCGGAAAGCATCAATGAGGAGGTTCGATCTGCTATAGCAAGATTTTCCGAATACCAGTCCGGCTCGGTGGCCTCGGAAAAATACCTCGCTATTTTAGAGGCAGAGCTTTCCCAGCCCTATTTGCATGAAGACTTTTTCAAGGAGTCTACCTTAATGACTATTAAGGAAAAATTCTCCTCAAAAGAGCGATTGATGATCATCGCCCTGCTGGCAGAAATTCTTTTAGTGAAGGCCAATGCTGGAGATCACCATCTAGAGATTTATTATGAAGTGTGCCAGTCTCTGGATATTCCTTTGGAAGCAGCTGAGGTGATGAAACGCTTTTCGATCGCTTCCAGTTATTTGGAAATGCCGAAGGAAAATGTCATGGTGATCCATGAGGAAGGAGCGGAGCAGGGTTACCGATTTTGGGCTTTTCGAAAGGTGAGGGAGCATATTTGTGTGCTTCGGGTTCCGGTTTTGGGTGGTTTATTCGTGAAACAATTGGGGCAGGGGAAATTATATCTTGATAATAAACCCGTTCCTGCCAATGAGGTCATTCCATTGCATAAAGGAGGATTTTTGCGTTTGGAAGGTTCCGACGATATGTATTATACCGATTTGGTATGGCACTTTTTCAATCAACAAACCGAGGATGCCTTTCTTTTTGAGGTGAATCATGTTGATTACGCCTTTCCCAATGGACATTTGGGCTTAAATGATATTCATTTTACAGAAAAGCATAGTTCTTTGGTGGGGATAATGGGGCTCAGCGGTGCCGGGAAAACCACCTTGGTCAATGTTTTAAACGGAAATAGCAAACCACTCGCTAATGCAGCACATCCAGAGGGCGGAACCATAAAAATTAATGGGGTTGATATTCATCAGGACCCTGAATCGGTTAAAGGAGTGATTGGTTATGTACCGCAGGAAGATGCTTTGATCGAAAAGCTTACGGTATCTGAAAACCTGACTTTTTCCGCCAAGCTGTCTCTGTCTCATTTGTCTGAGAGTGAGATTCAGTCATTAGTGCATGATAAGCTGCAGGAGCTCAGTTTATTGGAGATTGCGGATTTGCAGGTGGGTAATCCGCTGGAAGGAGGGATTTCCGGTGGGCAAAGGAAGCGACTGAATATTGCGATGGAGCTGCTGCGGGAACCTTCGGTATTGTTTGTGGATGAGCCCACATCAGGTTTGTCATCCAGAGATTCGGATAGGATCATGCGTATTTTGCGAGAGCTCTCACAAGCCGGAAAATTGGTTTTCGTGGTGATTCATCAGCCTTCCTCTGAGATTTTTAAAAGTTTTGACCGTATTCTTATTCTGGATCGTGGTGGCTGTCAGATTTATCATGGTCAGCCGATTTTAGCAGTTCAGCGAATTAAAAAATACCATACGGACCGCAGTGGTGCCGTTTGTGTGCAGTGTGGAAATGTGGATGTTGAGCATCTTTTTGAGGAAATTGATAAGCAAAAGTTAGTCGTTGGGGAAAATGGTCGTCCGGAGTATACCCGGGAGACCGAGCCGATGGATTGGAAGCGGAGTTTTTCGCCTTTTAATTTTCTTTTGGAAGATCAGATCGCGGATAAAATCAAGGCATCCTCCGCCAAGCCGAAGATTAATCTGAACGTTCCTTCCAAATTGAAACAGGCTCGGATTTACTTAAAACGAGATGTTTTATCAAAATTTCGCAATAAACAATATTTACTGATTACCTTATTGCAAGCCCCTGTTTTGGCCTTTGCCCTCGCGATGGTGGTACGTTATGCCCCTGAAGGACAGTCTTATTCTTTTGGGGAAAATATTAATATTCCTTCTTACCTTTTTATGTCTGTTTTTGTGGCCCTGTTTATGGGATTGGTGCAGAGTGGGGAGGAGATATTCAAGGATCGGCCTGTATTGAAGCGAGAGGCCTTTTTGAATTTGAACCGATCAGCCTATTTAAGTTCGAAGATCCTTTTATTGTTCCTGGTTTCTTTTGTGCAGTCTATGTTTTTCGTAACGGTCTCCATTATGGTTTTGGAAATTCCTATTTCCAATGCTTTTTTCTGGTTGATCATTTTTTCGATAACCTGCCTGGCGAATGTTCTGGGATTGATTATTTCTACTTTATTTAACTCCGTAGTAAATATCTATATCAGTATTCCCATCCTGATTATTCCTCAGCTTTTATTGAGTGGTGTGGTCGTGGATTTTAATGAGGTAAATCCGGTGTTGTCTAATCAAAATGCGGTACCGATGGTAGGAGAGATTATGCCTTCTCGCTGGGCTTTTGAAGGCGTTATGGTGGGCACATTTTTGTATAATGAGTATGAGGAGCAGGTCTATGATTTTGAACAAAAAAATGCCGAGGCAGAATATTATCAACTTTATTACACCCAGGAACTGAACGATATTTTAAGAAAAAGCTACGTGCTGCAGGGCGAAGTCAGGGAAAAGGCGGCGAAAGTTTTGGCGATTGAGATAAAGTACCTCAGCAGTGTATTTGAGGGCTTGCCCGAAGAGCTGCTTCAAAAAGTATTAAATAAAGAAGACCTTGTTCTGGCGGAATTTGAAATGGTGGAAGGTTATATCGACGGGGTGCGTTCCTATTATGCCAATGTTCAAAAGGAGGCATTGAAAGCGCAGAAGCTCTATCTGGAACATATGACTTTGGGGAAGGGGGATCGCAATTTATTTGAGGCTTATAAGAAGCAGTATTATAATGCGACTTTGGCGCGGTATGTTAAGGCGACCAGCAGTATTGCCAGAATTGTGGAGACTGAATCGGGTCTGGTGCAGAAAATCAATCCCATATTCATGACGCCTCGTCCATTTGGTGTACTTGGTTTTCGTTCCATCATGTATGTTCCTAAAAAGTATTTCATGGGGTTTTATATTCCTACACCGCTTTTTAATACCCTGTTTTTATGGGTCATCACCTTATTGCTCATTGGTGTTTTGTATACGGATGTTTTGAATAGGCTTGTTAGTCGAATTAGGACTAAATTTCATTAGCCCATGATTTTTGAGGAGATTATTTATTCTGTTAGGCAATATCCCAGAGCGTGGAAGTTCATTAAAGCGCAAGGTTTATGGTGGATATTTGTAATTCCTTTTTTTCTGGCTATTCTTCTATTTTTACTCTTCGTTTGGGGTGGGAATGAGATGGTGGACAATATGTGGTTATTTTTAGCGGCTTACTTTCCGGATAAAGCGTCCTCCGGCTTCATGAAATTTTTGGAAGGTCTCTTTCACATCGTGGTGAAACTATTACTATTATTATTTTACCTGAAAATAAACCGCTATTTTTTGCTGATTTTACTGTCCCCCTTTTTCTCCTATGTTTCGGAGGTAGTGCAGTCCAGAATTACCGGCAAAAAAAAGAAGAACAGCCTAAAGATCGTTTTTTCGGATGCTATTCGGGGCGTTCGAATAGCCGGACGCAACCTGTTTTTAGAGTTGTCTTTCTCTCTTCTTATTTTTGTAGCTTCATTTATTTTTCCTTTCGGCTTCCCTATTTATTCCATTTTATTGTTAGGAGTGGAAAGCTACTTTTGGGGTTTTTCGATGTTAGATCTTCGAAATGAATTTCATTCAGTGCCTGTAAAAGATTCTCTGGAAGAAGTAAAGAAACATCCTGGTTTAGCCATAGGAAATGGGCTCCCAATGATTTTAGGTTTATTAGTGCCGGTGCTCGGGATTACTTTTATGCCCATGTTAGCCCTGGTAGCAGGGGCATATAGTGCCAATGATCGCTTTCTGTTCCGTTAATCCCTATTTATTATCCCTGAAAATTTTCCTAATTTGCACCCATGCAGGAGGAGTTAGATTTAAAAAGTTTTAAAGAGGAAGCGGACAGTCGGTTGGCTCATAATAAAGAAATCGCAAAGAAATTACGTAAAGTTAAGCCCAGAGCCCTGGACGGTTTATTTCATGCGGCCCATGATCAGGTTTTTGAAGCAATGGATTGTTTGACTTGTGCCAACTGTTGTAAAACTACCAGCCCCATATTTAAACAGGGGGATATTCAGCGGATGGCCAAGGCTTTTAAAATGAAGGTGCCCGAATTCATAGATGCTTATCTGCATTTGGACAGCGAGGGAGATTACGTGTTGAATGAGGCGCCATGTCCTTTTCTTGCGGCGGATAATACCTGTATCGCGTATGAGTCCCGCCCAACGGCTTGTAGAGAGTACCCCCATACCGACCGAAAAAAAATGAGACAGATTGTAAATCTGACCGTAAGAAATACCTTGGTTTGTCCGGCAGTTTTAAGTGTTTTTAAAATAATTGAAGAAAAGATATAAATACAATTCTAAAAAATAATAGGATTATTTCAGTAAAACAGATTAAGATTTTTATTAAATCATAAAGACCCCCTTGTTTTTTTCCACAGTGCCGAACGATTAATTAAGTGCTTGGTTTAATGGTTAGTGGTGTAGAAAATCACCCTTTTTTTGTTTGATTTTTAAGATTGATTATCAGGATTTCAAGCAAAAAAAGTGGTGGTCAGATACCGGAATTTCACAAACTAATTAACCGTTATGACCAAAAATTATCTGTGGAGGGGATGGCTGATAACCTTAGGGTTGATGCTGGGAGCATTTACTACTTTTGCCCAGCAAGCCATTACCGGAAAAGTAATCTCTGGGGATGATCAGCAACCCATTCCCGGGGTCAATATTGTCGAGAAAGGTACCGCCAATGGTACCATCACCGATTTTGATGGAAATTACAGTATGAGCGTCAGCGGACCTGATGCCATTTTGCTATTTTCCTTTGTCGGGTATCAGGATACAGAACAACAAGTCGGTAGTCAGACCACCATGAATATTTCTATGGCCACTTCCGTGGAGGAGTTGTCGGAAGTGGTGGTAATTGGTTATGGTTCTGCCAAAAAAGAAGATCTTACCGGCTCGGTAAAAGCCATTTCAGCTTCGGACTTTAACCAGGGATCCCTTAACTCCCCTCAGGAGTTGTTGAACGGTAAAGTTCCCGGGGTGCAAATTACGAACTCCGGAGGTGCGCCCGGAGCCAATTCCACTATACGTATTCGGGGGGATCCTCTCTTTCGGCTTCCAATGATCCTTTGATTGTGATTGACGGAGTGCCCATTGATAATAATGAGATCGCCGGGATGGCCAATTCCCTGAATACCATTAATCCGAATGATATCGAGACCTTTACGGTATTGAAAGATGCCTCCGCTACCGCCATCTATGGTTCGCGTGCTTCAAATGGGGTGATCATGATTACCACTAAAAAAGGGACTTCAGGTGGGATTTCACTAGATTATAACGGTACTTTTTCGGTGAATACGGTTCCCAAAACCATTGAAAGCCTAAATTCCAATCAGTATCGGGAATTGATGAATACTCGATTCGAAACGACCAATCCGGCTGTGTTGGATTTGTTGGGAGATGCCAATACCGATTGGCAGGATGAAATCCTGAGAACCTCTGTGGCAACGGATCATAATGTTTCAGTTGGAGGAGAAATTGCAGAATTCCTTCCTTATCGTGCCTCTGTTGGGTATTCTTTGAATGATGGTATATTGAAAACTTCCCAATTGAAACGTTGGACGGGTAATATCAATCTGAATCCTAAGTTTTTTGATGATCATCTGGCCGTAAACATCAGTGCCAAAGGGATGAATATTGAAAACCGCTTTGCAGATACCGGTTCTTTGAACGGTGCAATAGGATTTGACCCTACGCAGGTGGTAAGGGATCCGGAACGTTTTGCTCCTTATGGCGGTTACTTTGCCTGGGCAGGCTCGACCGGTCTTCCGATTAATATAGCCCCTGGAAATCCCTTGGCGCTTTTGGAACAAAAGCTAGATAAATCCACTGTTAATCGTTTTATTGGTAATATCCAACTGGATTATAAGTTCCATTTCCTACCGGAGTTAAGAGCCAATCTGAATCTGGGAACTGACCGTTCGAAAGGAGGAGGGAATGTGATTATTGATCCACAGGCGGCTTTTGATTTAGGAGCTTTCCAAAATGGAGGTGCCAACAAGCGCTATGATGAGAAGAAACGAAATGAATTGCTGGATTTTTATTTACAGTATGTTCACAAGTTTGAAGGGCCGGATTTGAATTTTGATTTGATGGCTGGATATTCCTGGCAGCATTTCTGGAATGAAAAGATTGAAACGGACGTTTTTGGTAACGGAACCATTCGTAATCCGGAACTGATTCAACGCTCAGAGAACTTTCTGGTCTCCTTCTTTGGCCGTTTAAATTTGAATTTGAAAAACCGTTATTTACTGACGGCTACGCTGCGGAATGATAATTCCTCGAGATTTGCGGAGGGGAACCGTGAGGGAGTTTTCCCATCCCTTGCCTTTAGCTGGAATATAGATCAGGAAAGCTTTATGGGCGGAAGTGGAACCTTGTCTACTGCGAAAATCAGAGCGGGATACGGTATAACCGGTCAGCAGGATATTGGGGAGGACTATGGTTATTTAGGAATCTACACTCGTGGGCAAGAAACCGCCCAGGCGATTGGCTATAACCCGGATGGTAGTCCGATCTTCGTGTCTACGCTTCGTCCAGAAGGTTTCGATGCTGACTTAAAATGGGAAACTACTACTACCTGGAACGTAGGTATTGACTATGGATTTAAGGATGATCGCTTCACCGGTAGTTTGGATCTATACCTTAGAACTACTGATGATTTGTTGAACACCATTCCGATTCCTGCAGGTTCGAATTTAAGTAATGAGCTGCTGACCAATGTGGGTAGCCTGGAAAACCGTGGTATTGAGTTCTCTTTTGATGCCAATATTATTCAAAATCAGGACTGGTTCTGGAGTGCCGGCATTAATTTCACCTATAATGTGAATGAAATTACCAAGCTGACCCAGGTGGATGATCCGTCCTATAAAGGGGTGCCGACTGGAGGAATAGCCGGAGGTACCGGTAATAATATTCAAATTCACTCTGTAGGATATCCAGCCTTTTCCTTCTTTGTTTGGGAGCAAATATATGATGAAAATGGAAATCCAATAGAAAATGCCTATGTGGATCGGGACGGGAATGGTATCATTAATGATGATGATAAATATAGATATAAAAACTCCGCACCGGATGTATTGATGGGAGTAAATACCAAAGTGACTTACAAGAATTGGGATTTCAGTGCTTCTGGTCGGGCCAGCTTTGGCAACTACGTTTATAATAATGTGAATTCTGATGGTGCCTTTTACAACAAATTGCAGACCAACGGGCAGTTTACCGGTAATGTCACGACCAATATTTATGAAACCAATTTTGTGACTCCTCAATATTTCTCAGACTATTATGTGGAAGATGCTTCTTATTTCCGATTAGACAACATTATGATCGGATATAATTTTAATAATATTTTCGGAGGAAAGTGGAGAGCCCGGGTTTACGGAACCGTCAACAACGTGTTTGTTATTACAGGGTATGATGGTCTTGATCCTGAGGTTTTTGACGGGATTGATAACGAAGTTTATCCAAGACCGAGAACCTTTATGTTGGGAGTGAATTTGGGATTCTAAACTTAGCTTAACCATGATGATGAAAAAAATAACTGGTGCCTTTCTGGCCATTGTGCTGATGTTAGGCCTTGACTCTTGTATTTCCGATCTGGATGTTACACCAATTGATCCAAATCTGAATACAGCTGATAAAGTATATCAAACTCAAGATGACCTTCGTGAAGGTCTTGCAAAAATTTATGCCGGATTTTCGGTTTCCGGTCAACAAGGACCTGCCGGGCAGGGGGATTTGTCCGGTTTTGATGAAGGTCACTCCCAGTACTTGAGAGGATTGTTTGTGTGTCAGGAATTGCCCACCGAAGAAGTAATTAACGGCTGGAATGATGGTAATTTGCCAAAAGTCAGTCAGATGACTTGGGGAGATGGTAATGAATTTATCCGGTCATTCTACTATCGTGCAATTTATCAGGTTTCACTGGCTAATGAATTTATCCGGCAGGCCTCCAGATTTGTAGGCCAGGAAGGTTTTGAACGCGTTCCTGAGTTCATTGCTGAAGCCCGATACCTGAGAGCTTTTTCTTACTGGCATGCTTTAGATCTGTTTGGCAACGGTGTGCCCTTCGTTACGGAAGCCAATGAAGTCGGTGCCTTTCTTCCACTTCCGGCAGGGGAAAATGTGCGTGGTCCAGAATTATATGAATACATTGAATCCGAAGCTTTGGCCATTATTGGAGATAATCCGGAGGATAATGCCAATGTACTGCCAGATGCCGAAGCAGCAGTCTTTGGTGAGGCAGATAAAGCAGCAGCCTATATGCTGCTCGGGAAGTTGTATTTGAATCATGCCGTTTATCTGGGATCTGAAGATAATGGTGAATATCAAAAGGGACTTCAAATCCTTCAAAGACTCTATGATGCGGGTGTATATTCTTTATACACTACGGATGGCCCTAATTATTCCGCTTATGAAGCATTGTTTCTGGCCGACAATCAGCTGACCTCTAATGAAATTATCTGGGCATTTACCTTTGACGGCTTGAATGCCAAAACCTTTGGAGGAACCACTTATATTATTAATGCTTCCATGGGTGGTGCGATGGATCAGACCGATTACGGAACCGCTGATGCATGGGGAGGAAATAGGACCACCCCTGAATTTGTGGATTATTTTGAAGTAGACTCCCCTAACGATGGGCGTGCATTGTTTTTTACAGAGGGGCAATCAAAGGAAATTCAAAATCAGGATCAATTCACTGAAGGTTACGCGGTGGTTAAATTTAAGAATAAGAAACAGGATGGTTCTGATGGTAGCAACTTGTCAGAGGGATTTGCGGACACCAATTTCCCGGTATTTCGTTTGGCCGATGCTTATTTAATGACTGCTGAACTAGAATGGCGGATTAATGGTTCGATCTCGGCTGCGTCAATTGGGCGTATTAACGAGATTAGAACAAGAGGTGGGGCTAGTACAGTTAATTCCATTACTGATCCTAAGGACTTTCTGATCAAAGAAAGAGCACGAGAGCTTTATTGGGAAGGGCACCGAAGAACAGATTTGGTCCGCTTTGGAGAGCTTGTTGGGGATAATTATGTATGGGCATTTAAGGGAGGAATTCCTTCGGGTACATCGGTTAGTTCACGATACAACTTGATGCCTATTCCAAGTACGGATGTGAATGCAAATCCGAATCTTAAGCAAAATCCTGGTTACTAGGCTATTATTTAAAGAGATTTCAAAGCTATGAAAATAAAATTTTTAATTTTTGGATTGCTAGCCTTCTCCATAGGATTAGTGTCCTGCAATGATGATGATGACCGCTCCAACCCAAGGGTCAACGGTCCTGACAATAGAACTGCTCCTGTAATTGATCTCCCGGAGTCTATTGTCCTGACGGAGGAAAATTCCGGAGATACTATTCGATGGGAATGGACCCCAGCAGATTTAGGTGTGGGAATTATTACGAATTATACCGTATTTATGGATCCTGACGGTGGGGACTTTGCTAATGCACAGGCCTTAGGGACAGTAACTACTCCTTATTGGGAGTCCACCAGTAAACAATTGAATATTGGTTTGGTGTTAGCCGGAATTCAGGCTGAAACGCCTACTAATGTTGATATCATCATTCAGGCGCTTGTGCCTGGTGTGGATACTTTAATGTCCAATGCGGTTTCAACTACTGTAACTACCTGGAATGATCCGGCGGCCTTCCCTGTTGAGCTATTAATCGTTGGTCGCTTCCAGGGGTGGAACAATGCTGACGACAGAACAACCATCGATGGAAATGAAGGAATATATTCAGGTGTGATGCCATTTTATGCTGTCAATAGTGGGGATATAGCTGATGCAAAGGAATTCAAGATCTTGACGCAAAAAGGGAATTGGGATTCCCAATGGGGAGATAATGAACCTGATGGTGTATTAGATCCGAAGGATGGAGGTGATCCGGCAGCCATAATATTACCAGGTCCCGCCGGAGACTATCGAATTGATGTGGATTGGACCACAAAAGAATATACCCTTACCCAAACATCTTGGGGAGCTATTGGAGAGGCTTTCCCTGAGACGGGATGGAATTCCAGTAGACCTATGGCTTACAATGAGTCGGATTCTACTTATTCGCTGACTACCGATATGAATGCTGGTCCGTGGAAATTCAGGTTGGATGATAATTGGGATGTGAATTTGGGAGATGATGGTTCTGGAGGCTTAAGCTTTGGTGGGGATAATTTTAACCTTGATGAAGCAGGGAATTATACCATTATTCTTGATGTGAAGAAAACACTGGACGGTCAGTATTCCTTTACGATTACAAAAAACTAATTACTGTGAATACTTCAATAAAAAAGCCGTCCTCTTTGGGCGGTTTTTTTGTTTCGTTTTAGCCCATTTTGTCACTTTTTTAATTTTTAAGGGAAAAAAGTGTACCCTTTGTTTTTGTTGGGTAAGAAAAAATGGGAGGCAAGTGGGGGAATACGTTGCCTTATGGGGAGTCTTTGAGTTGTAAGAAAAACAGAGAGTTCAAACGTTTGCGTTTTAATATTCGCAAAAACGCGCACATAAAAGGGTTGAAAATTAAGGAATATGAGATATTGAATTAGTTATTTTTATAAATGGAATACTTATGAACAAAACCTTATACTTTTTAATTGGATTTTTCCTGTTTCTTTCTCAGAGTGTAAGTGCTCAAACTATTACGGCCAGCCCTGAGAAGTTTAAAGCTACGGATGAAGTAACATTTACTGCTGATGTAACCGGTAATGCTTCTTTGGAGGGCCTGACCGAAGCCTGGGCCTGGGTTTGGGTGCCGGATGGGGCAGGTGCAGCAACGAATGTCAATCCTGCTACAGATGCACAGGATGCAGCAAAATGGACCAAGGGAGCAGGGAATATTTGGACGATTACTTTCGTGCCTACTGAATTTATTGGGGCTTCAGCCGATCAGATTTCTCGAATGGGAATTATCCTGAAAGGAAGAGATTGGAATGACGGGCAAACCTCAGATGTCTTTTTTGATGTAGAGCAAGCAGGCGTTTTAAGTCTGGATTTTACAGCCAGCGTAAGTGGTCCGGTGGAAATTGGAGAGAGCGTGATCTTGACTGCGATACCTAATGAGGAAGCGGATTTGAAAATTAGTAATTCAGCGGGAGAGTTGGCATCCGTAGATGCAGAGGAGATACTTACCTATGAATTTATTCCTGAAGCTTCCGGTGCCTATAAATTTTTCGCTTCAGCGGAAACTGAGGATCAATCTTCTGAAAAGGAATTGGAGATCTTTGTGAAGCCTGATGTAGTAGATGCCGAATTACCCGCAGGCCTGAAATTGGGGCCGAATTACGATGCGAATGATGATACCAAAGTGACCTTTGTTTTAGTGGACCCATTGAAACAAAAGGAATTTGTGTATGTGATCGGGGATTTTAAAGAAACTGATTGGGAAGTTCAGGATCAATATTCCATGAAACGTTATGAGACCGATACTGCCAACTATTGGTGGTTAGAGGTGACCGGACTGACCCCTGGAGAGGAATATATTTATCAATACCTGATGGATGGTAGTGTGAAAATCGCAGATCCATACACCGATAAGGTTTCTGATTTTGATGATCAGTATATTGATGAAGCACGCTATCCCGGCTTAAAGCCTTATCCGGAAGAAAAGACGCAGTTCCGTGCCTCTTATTTTCAGACAGGACAAACGGAATTTAATTGGTCAAACGAAACCATTAATTTCCAAAAACCGGCATCGGAGTCTTTGGTCGTTTATGAATTGCATATTCGCGACTTTACCGAAGAGCAAACTTATGAAGCCGCTATCGCCCGTTTTGACTATTTAGAATCTGTGGGGGTGAATTGTATAGAGTTGATGCCGGTGAATGAGTTCGAAGGCAATAATTCGTGGGGTTATAATCCGAACTTTTATTTTGCAGTGGATAAATGGTACGGTCATAAAAATGATCTGAAAACCTTCATTGATGAGGCGCATAAAAGAGGGATGGCTGTAGTGATTGATATGGTATTGAATCACACCTTTCACTCTTCTCCTTTCAACAGAATGTACAATGAGGGCGATTATGGAGACCCAACCGCCGATAACCCATGGTACAATCCACAAGGAAATTTCCCGGATGCTGATTTAAATTGGGGCGTAGACTTCAATCACGAAAGCGTGTGGACGCAGGCTTTGGTGGACTCGGTGAATACCTATTGGATGGAAGAATACAAAGTGGATGGTTTCCGTTTTGACTTTACCAAAGGTTTTACCAACCATGTGAAGGAGGGAGATGATATGTGGGGAAGTCGCTATGATCAGGACCGTGTGGATATTTTGAAGCGTATGAATGCGGTGATTAAGGCAAAGGATGAGGATGCCTATGTGATTTTGGAACATTTGACTGATTGGGATGAGGAAGCGGAACTTGCCAAAGAAGGTATGTTGCTTTGGACGGGCGCCGGGCCTCATCATGAGTTCGCTAATGCTGCAAAAGGTGATGGCGCTAATTTGATTGATCAATATTATGGTCGTCGTGATGGTAACGGAAGCTTAGGTGATAATATGGCCCTGGTTTCCTATATGGAGAGTCACGATGAGGAACGCATGAAGTTTGAGTCAGATTATCATGGAAAGGCACTTCATGGATATGATTTGAAGCAGGACAAATATTCGATTGACCGTCAAAAATTATTGGCCGCTTTTTTCCTCCCGGTACCGGGTCCAAAAATGGTATGGCAGTTCGGGGAATTAGGCTATGATGTTTCCATTAATCAAATTGAAAAAGACGGGGAAATCAGCGGAGATTACCGTACGGCAGAGAAGCCGGTGCTTTGGGAGTATAATGATAACGCAGAGCGAGTAAAATTGCGTAAAGTGTATAAGGCCCTATTCGATTTAAGAAATGAATCAGCCTTGTACAAGGCCACGAAAGCCAACACGCAGCTAAAACTGGGCGGTGATCAGCAAGTAAAAACCATTCAGTTGATGTCAGAAACCGGCCTGAAAGTTCATGTAGTGGGTAACTTTGGCATGCAGGCAGCAGAGGTAGGAGCGGCAGATCTTCCTTCGGCAGGTACCTGGTATGAGTATTTCAATGGCGGCAATGAAGTGGTATTCGGTCAGGAAGATAAGAAATTATTGGGCCCTGGAAACTTTCAGGTATATGTAAGTGAAGTAATTGAATTTCCCGAGACGGGATTGATTAATAATGATTTGCCATTCTTTTCCGTAAATCCGGCATCTTTCAAAAAAGAAGAGACCGCAGAGGTGACGTTTTACCCTGAAGGCGGAAACGCAAACCTAATTGATGCTGAAAATGTGAAAATGATGGTGGCGCCTGTCATGGAGATTGGTGGAAATGCAGGGGAATTTTTGAGTGTCGATATGACAGAGGATAGTGGACGCTACATTGCTTCCTTCAATCCTATGGAGTTGTTTGGACTGTCCGAAGATGATGACTTAGTTGCTGTAGAGGTTTATTTTGAAGATGACCAGGGAAATAAGGGATTGTCCAAAGAGGAGGAGAATGGTATTCTGTCCGTGGAGGTGGAACGCGTTTCCATTAACCCTAAAGCATGGAGGGCTTATGAAGAGATCACCATTAATTTTGATCTGTCCGGTTTGGCTATTGGTCAGGAGGAAGATCTTTATCTATGGGCCTGGCATAATGGAGATGAGGAAGAAGACGTGCCTAATGGTGATTGGGGGGCTTCGGGTGAAGCCGCGAAATTAACCAGTTTAGGGAACGGGCAGTTCGAAATGAAAATGGTGCCCGCAGACTACTATAATTTATCTCAGGCTGCCATCATGGCAGATGGCATCGAGTTTTTAGTGAAGACCAAAGACGGTGGCATGCAAACCGAGGATTTTGGCCCATTTAAGGCAACGGTTGTGTCGGATTCGGAAGCTGCATCAGATGGCCTTTTGATCTACCCGGTTCCAACGAATGGCCCGCTATTTATCAGTAGTGAGCAGTGGTCCGGAGAAGAGCTGCAAGTGCGAGTGTTAGATGCTATGGGGCGACTGTTGAAACAAAACACCACCAAGGTGCAAAAAGGCGATCGCCTACAAATAGATCTTTCCGCTTATCAAACTGGATATTTCTTTGTTGAAATATTACAGGGAAGTAAGCGATCTGTTAGAAAAGTAATTAAACTTTGATGAGTTAAAAATAATTTTTGAAAAGCCTCAGTTTCCTTACTGAGGCTTTTTTGTTTGTATTTCAATCACTTCCGTAAAACCCATTCTTTGAGTAAATTAAATTTTAATTGAAATAATACTTTTGAATTTTCAGACTGTTTCATAAAGTCTGACCTGTATCATACCTATGACCACAAAATTCCCTAAATTTGCAGCCATAAAGACTTATTCAGTTTAATAAATACATTATCATGAAATTTCAACCAGGAGTATTATTCGGTGAAGAGTTGATGAAACTTTACCGTTATGCAAATGACAATAAGTTTGCGCTTCCAGCAGTAAACACTATCGGTACTGATTCTATCAATGCAGTTTTGGAGACTGCTGCAAAAGTAAACTCTCCTGTAATCGTTCAATTCTCTAACGGTGGTGCGCAATTCATCGCTGGTAAAGGAGCAGGTAACGCTGATCAAAAAGGTGCTATCGCAGGTTCTATCGCTGGTGCTAAGCACGTTCACTTGATGGCTGAGCTTTACGGTGTTCCAGTTGTATTGCACACTGACCACTGTGCTAAGAAATTGTTGCCTTGGATCGACGGTTTGTTGGATGCTGGTGAGCAATTCTTCAAAGAGACTGGTAAGCCATTGTTCTCTTCTCATATGATCGACCTTTCTGAGGAGCCATTGGAAGAAAACATTTCTATTTCTGCTGAGTACTTGAAGCGCATGGCGCCAATGGGTATGACTTTGGAAATCGAATTGGGTATCACTGGTGGTGAGGAAGACGGTGTTGATAACTCTGATGTTGATGAGTCACGTCTTTACACTCAGCCTGAAGAAGTAGATTACGCGTACACTGAGTTGTTGAAAATTTCTCCTAACTTCACTATCGCTGCTTCTTTCGGTAACGTACACGGTGTATACAAGCCAGGTAACGTGAAGTTGACTCCAACTATTTTGCGTGACTCTCAGGCTTATATCCACGAGAAGCACAACACTCCTGAAACTAACCCTGTACACTTCGTATTCCACGGTGGTTCTGGTTCTGAGAAAGCTAAGATCGAGGAAGCTTTGGGTTACGGTTCTATCAAAATGAATATCGATACCGATATGCAGTGGGCTACTTGGGAAGGTGTGATGAACTACTACAAAGCAAACGAAGCTTATTTGCAAGGACAAATCGGTAACCCTAAAGGTGCTGATGAGCCTAACAAGTCTCACTACGATCCTCGTAAGTGGTTGCGTACTGCTCAGGAGTCTTTCGTAACTCGTTTGGAAGAAGCATTCGCTGATTTGAACTGCATGAACCGTAACGCATAATTCGGTTTATTCCAAAAAAATAAATTTTAAGCCCGGGTATTTTGCCCGGGCTTTTTTTGTGGCCATTTTTTCTGTAATTGCTTGATGTAAGTCGAACTATGCGTGCCTAACTCGAATTATTCATACTTAAATCCTCATTTCGCTGCTAGGTGGGAAACATGAAGGGATATTTTTTATTTCAAGTATTTCCCAACTAAGGTGTGTGGTAAGGAGGGAGCAAGCTCCCCCCAATTTGGGTATTAAATAATCAGTAAAACTACTCAAATTAATCTGACAACTTAGATCTGAACGCGACCCTCTACATCAAGCGGTGAATAATGCGGATAAAGTCTGAAAGAAACCGGTTATTAAATGCAATTGATTGTGCGAATATTCATAACAATCGTTTACATTAACATTATTCTGGGATGTCGGATTACGATTTGTATGGATCGTTTAATTTTTTGTATCTTTATTAAGTATTGGCTATGAAAATCAACATTTCCCCAACCTGTTTGTTTTTCAGTAAATTAGCTTAATCCCGGCATCTGTGCTTTCCTGATAATTTCCTGCTTACAATAGTAGGAAAATGACCGCTCGGTCAAAAATTTCGCCTTCGTGTGAAATTTCAGTTTTGAATTTTATTTAGAAGAATCCATTATATTCTATCCTATGAAAAGAGCGATGATTTGGACTTGCGCGTTGGCATTAGGCTTTAGCGCTTGTGGTGGAGGTGCTGATAAAGAGCAAACCACGACATCCAATACAGAGAAAACCACCACTATGCAAACCAGTGAAGGAAAAGCAGTGGTTTATCAGGTATTTACCCGTTTATTCGGAAATACCAATACCACCAACAAACCATGGGGAACCATTGAAGAAAATGGGGTCGGTAAATTCAATGATTTTACAGACAAAGCCCTGGAAGAAATTAAGGATCTTGGCGTAACACACGTTTGGTACACCGGAGTTCCACATCATGCCGTAATTACTGATTATACAAAATATGGTATTTCTAATGATGATCCGGATGTGGTAAAAGGCCGTGCAGGTTCTCCTTATGCCGTGAAGGATTACTATAATGTAAACCCGGATTTGGCTGAAGATCCGGCGAAGCGTTTGGAGGAATTTAAGGCTTTAGTGGACCGTACGCACAAACATGGAATGAAAGTGATTATTGATATCGTTCCGAACCATGTTGCCCGTAAATATGAATCTTTGAATAAAGAGGCAGAAGGTTTCGGCGTTAGTGATGATACTTCTGTGGATTATAAGAAGGATAATAACTTTTATTATATTCCGGGAAAATCATTCAAAGTACCAGCGCCTTTGGATAACTATAAGCCGCTTGGAGGAGATGAACATGCGCTCTCGGATGGCAAATTTGATGAAAATCCGGCTAAATGGACCGGTAATGGTTCTCGTGAAGCGCAGCCTCATTTCCACGATTGGTATGAGACTGTGAAAATCAACTATGGTGTTCGCCCGGACGGTACCTATGACTTCTCAGCGCTTCCTGAAGGATTCGACAAAAAGCCGGCAGCAGATCATTATGCTTTCTGGCAGGATAAGGAAGTGCCATCTTCCTGGACTAAATTTCGTGATGTGGCCTTGTACTGGACAAAAATGGGCGTGGATGGTTTCCGTTTTGATATGGCAGAGATGGTGCCGGTAGAGTTCTGGTCTTATATGAACTCTTCCATTAAAAATGCGAATCCGGATGCCTTTTTGGTGGCAGAGGTTTATAATCCAGCGCAATACCGTAATTATATCCACTTAGGTAAAATGGATTATCTGTATGACAAAGTAGAGCTTTATGATACGTTGAAGCATATCATGCAGGGGCACGGTAGTACGGATAATTTGGCGCCAATTCAGGGCGGTTTGGCAGATATCGAACACCACATGTTGCACTTTTTGGAAAATCATGATGAGCAACGTATTGCCGCGCCGGAATTTGCAGGTGATATGATGAAAGGTAAGCCCGCTATGGTGGTTTCCGCTTTAATTTCCACTTCTCCAACCATGATTTATTTCGGACAGGAAGTAGGGGAGCCAGCGGCAGAAGATGCTGGTTTCGGTACCAATTCAAGAACGACGATCTTCGATTACTTTGGTGTTCCTCATCACCAGCGTTGGGTCAATGACGGTAAATTTGATGGTGGGCAGTTGACCGAGGAGGAAAAAGGTCTTCGTGATTTCTATGTTCGCCTTTTGAATTTCACCAAGAACAGCAGCGCGCTAATGGGTGAGTATGCCGATATCCATGCCTTCAACCGCCAGAATGCCGCTGATTATGGTGATAAACTGCACAGCTTTGTGCGTTGGGATGATCAGGAAAAACTGATAGTGGTGAATAATTTTGATGCTGCGCAGGGAGCGGAAGTGGAAATTCAGTTGCCTGCCGAAATTGTTAAAGCCTGGGGCTTAAAAGATGGGGATAAAGTGACCATGATGGATCAGTTGTATCAGCAGATTTCAGCTGATCTGAAAGTGGAGAATGGGGTAGGTAAATTCAATGTGAAATTAGCGCCTTTGGGTTCCTTTATTTTCAAATTGTAAAATTGATTATTAGGAATAAATGAAAAGAAAAGCCGTATGCTTGAGTTTACTCAGGGGTACGGCTTTTTATTTTTAATAATGAACCGCAGTTTTCCAGGGATTAAATAATGATGAAAGTCACCTTTTTTAGCAGTCCAAGAGCAATAGCAACCGTTTGCGTAAAGTTATATCGCTGGATTTTGACGGCTTTTTTGGCTTCCTTAAAATTGAGGTATATTTGTATTAATAATTCAAGAGATTGATAATTTTTGGAGCTTATTCTGTAAATTACTTAAAACAGCCCCCCTATGTTGAAAAGAATCCGCAATATTTTTTCTGTCGCTTTGATGTCGTTATTGACAGTAGCCTGTGGTGGAAATCAAGTATCGGAACAGGCGGCGGCCACGCCTGAAAATTTACCCTCACATTGGCCAAAAGGTATAACCTACGAAATCTTTGTTCAGTCCTTCGCAGATTCTAATGGCGATGGCATCGGGGATTTTAATGGAATGACTTCTAAGTTGGACTATTTAGCTGACCTCGGTGTTGAGGCCATCTGGTTAATGCCGATTATGAAGTCACCCTCTTATCATAAGTATGATGTGGTGGATTATAAATCTGTTCACCCGGATTATGGTACAGAAGAGGAGTTTAAAAAATTCGTAGAGGAAGCGCACAAGCGAAATATTCGCGTGGTGATTGACTTCATCATTAACCATACCTCTCATGAGCATTGGTGGTTTAAGGAGTCTGCGAAGGGGGATTTTATCACCGATGAGAATGGCAAAAAGGTGAAAAACCCTTACCGTGACTATTTTGACTGGATGACAGAAAAAGAGGCAAAGGCTTCCATTCACTGGGCAAAAGAGGCACAGGGGGATTCGGATAATATTATTCAGTGGTATCAAAACCCTTATAATAAAGAAGATAAAGAGCTGTTCTACGGCTACTTTGGCGATCATATGCCAGATATCAATTATGATAATGCGGAAGTAAAAGAGGCCGTATTTGAAATTGGTAAATGGTGGTTGGCTGAAATGGGAATTGACGGCTTCCGTTTGGATGCAGCCAAGCACATTTTTGACCATGAGGAAGAGAAAAACCACGCTTTCTGGGTGGAATTCTACAATGAAATGAAGACGGTGAAGCCAGATGTTTATTTGGTCGGTGAGGTATGGGCGGATTCTGATATCGTAGCGCCATACTTGCAGGGGCTTCAGTCGTTGTTTAACTTTGATTCTAGTTATGCCATTACGGACGCTTGTAAAGATGCGGACGGAACAGGTCTGATTGATAATTACAATGCGATTAGCGCCAAATATCAGGCAGTACAGCCAAATTATGTAGATGCTACTTTCATTACCAATCACGATCAGAATCGTGCGATGTCGGTATTAGAAAACGATATGGATAAAGCCAAAATGGCCGCTTCCATTCTGATGACCTTCCCGGGATCTCCTTACCTGTACTATGGGGAAGAGATCGGAATGCGTGGATTGAAGCCAGATGAGTTGATTCGTGAGCCTTTCCTTTGGGCAAAAGATGCTAAAGAAAATACTACTTGGGGAAAAGCAGAATACACTACTTTTGAGACCGTGGCTACCGCAGCGGCTCAGCAGAAAGATCCGAATTCCATTTTGAATCACTATAAGAACCTGATGCATGTTCGCCGTGCGGAAGATGCTTTGAATATGGGTGAAATGACCACAATTCAGGTGGAAGGAGCTTCAAAAGCAATTTTGGCTTTCGAACGTGATTATCAAGGAGAAAAGGTACTGGTATTCCACAACCTGGGAGACCAGACAGAAAGCCTGAACTTCAAAGCCGGGGATTTCAGCAAAGTGGTATTGGATACGAAGAACAATAAGGTTAAAGACGATAGCATTGAATTGGCAGCTTATTCGACTTTGATTTTAAAGAAATAAGGAATCGGGGGGAGGCCCCCGGTTTTTTTGTATGCCAGGGAATTGTCCTGGCATAATTTAAAGAGAATCGATTTATATTTTTCAATTAAAACACATGAGACAACAACCAAAATTATCGTTTTGGCAAATGTGGAACGTCAGCTTCGGCTTCCTGGGCGTTCAGTTTGGTTTTGCGTTGCAGAATGGTAACGTGAGCCGTATTCTTCAGGCATTGGGTGCTGATGTGCATCATCTTGGTTTTTTCTGGCTGGCCGCTCCGATCGCAGGTATTATCATTCAACCGATTATTGGGGGTGCTTCTGATCGTAGCTGGATTCAGTATTTACCCGGACGCAGGGGTCGTCGTATTCCATTTATTTTGGCGGGAGCCATTGCTGCTACCGTAGCGATGTTCCTGATGCCGAATTCGGAGTTCTTTACTACTTTGATGCCGGCGATGTTTTTTGGTGCGACCATGTTGTTGATCATGGATGCTTCCTTTAATATTACCATGCAGCCCTTCCGTGCTTTGGTGGGGGATATGGTGCCTAAAAACCAACGAGACAAGGGCTATGCTATCCAGTCATTCCTGATTAATACGGGTGCGGTGGTGGGTTCCTTGTTGCCCTTTATTTTGACGGCCGTTGGTGTGGCGAATGAACCTCTTCCAGGTGAAAAAGTGGCTCCCTCTGTGACCTGGTCTTTCTATATCGGAGGATCTGCCCTGATCTTGTCGGTATTGTGGACTTCTCTGAGAACAAAGGAGTATACGCCGGAGGAATATTTCGAATATCACCCGATTGAGGAGAAACCAAAAGAAGCGAAAAAGGATTCTTTCATTGATCTACTGAAAAATATGCCAAAACCAATGATTCAGCTGGCTTTGGTACAGTTCTTTTCCTGGGTGGCCTTCTATATGATGTGGGTTTATTCTACGCCTGCAGTAGCAGAACATGTTTGGGGAGCTACGGATCCGCAATCTTTGGAATATAATGAAGCCGGTAACTGGGTTGGCGTATTGTTTGGTGCCTATTCCTTATTCGCTGCTTTATTCTCTATCGTGATGGCGCAGTTGGTGGAGAAATTTGGAAGAAAAACAGTATATGCATTTGCCTTGGTTTTGGGGGGTATAGGATTGGCTTCCTTTCCATATGTGACAGATAAGTATATGTTGATCGTTTCAATGGCTGGGGTAGGGATTGCCTGGGCGGCGATTTTGTCGATGCCATTCGCTATCCTGTCTGAGGTATTACCAGCCGATAAGATGGGGGTTTATATGGGTATTTTCAATTTCACCATTGCCGGCCCACAAATATTGGCAGGTTTAATGGGGGCAACCATCGCAAATGCCTTGGGTGCACCGATCTGGATTATCTTTGTAGCAGGTATTTGCTTATTATTAGGAGCGCTTTCAGTGGGATTAGTAAAACAAAAATAGCGATTCAATAAAAATTTAATAACATAACTATCTTATCTTTAGTTAAATAGTAATTAAGGGGTTAGCTTGTAGCTAATCCCTTATTTTTTTGTACTATTCTCATTGTGTCCAGTGCAAACGAGTGCAGGAGAATTTTAGGTGAAATTATCATATTACTATTGTTGTCCCTTATAATGGGATTAAATTTGATTTATAATCAAGGAAGGGATAGTCATTTTGTGGGATTAATAAAAGCCCTGAAATTATTAGAACTATTTTTACCGAGATCGATTTGTAATATAAGGTTACCATTAAAGCCTTATTGGAAATGAATTTACTTGTCAACTAATAATATTATGGATATCAAAGGATGTATTTTTGATTTGGACGGAGTAGTAGTCGATACCGCCAAATATCATTATCTGGCTTGGAAAAAATTGGGTGCTGAACTGGGCTTTGATTTTACTGAGCAGGACAACGAACGCCTGAAAGGTGTAAGCCGCATGCGCTCTTTGGACATCCTGTTGGAAATCGGTGGTTTGACGATTTCTCAAGAAGAGAAGGAAGCAGCTGCTACTAAGAAAAATGAGTGGTATTTGGAGTTTATTCACCAAATGCAACCGGATGAAATCCTGCCTGGAGTTTTGGATTTCTTCAATCAACTAAAGGAAAATAATATCAAAATTGCCTTGGGTTCTGCATCCAAAAACGCAGTTTTGATCTTAGATATTTTAAAAATCAAAGATTACTTCGATGTAATCGTGGATGGTAACTCGGTATCCAAAGCTAAGCCGGATCCTGAAGTGTTTACTCAGGGAGCGGAAAAAATGGGCTTGACTGCAGCAGAATGTGTGGTATTTGAAGATGCGGAAGCAGGGGTGGAAGCAGCGAAAAATGGTGGCATGCGTTGTGTTGGCATTGGGGAGCAGGATGTGCTTTCTCTAGCAGACGTAGTCGTGTCCGGTTTTACCGAATTTAATATTGAAAATCTAAAAGCTTTATAAAAAACAACCACTGCCTTTGGTAGTGTAGGAAAGTATAATGTGTGGGATTGTTGTCCTCACCCGGTTGGGGGATTGGGTGCAGGACAACCCTTTTTCTTTCTTGGAATTACAATAGCGTTATGAAGGAATATATCAAGCATCACGAGTGGAATATTGTTGAGGAGGGGTTCGACCCTGCTGACAATCGCGTTTCAGAATCTCTATTCTCATTGGGTAACGGCCGTATGGGTGGTCGTGGTAACTTCGAAGAGAAGTATTCTGGCGATAGCCTTTTAGGAAATTATGTGGCAGGTGTTTACTATCCGGACAAAACCCGTGTAGGTTGGTGGAAAAACGGTTACCCTGAGTATTTTGCTAAAGTTTTGAATGCGGCAAACTGGTTAGGAATCCATGTAGAAGTTGATGGCGAGGAGCTGGATTTAGCTACTGCTAAAGTAGAAAACTTCAAGCGTGACCTGAATATGAAAGAAGGTTACCTACAGCGTACCTTCGAAGCTACTTTGCCATCAGGCAAAAAAGTAGCAGTAGTATCTACTCGTTTGTTGTCCATTGTTGATGATGAGGGTGGAGCAATCCGTTACGAAGTAAAAGCGGTTAATTTCTCCGGAAATATCAAGTTTTCTCCATTCGTTGATGGTGACATCGAGAATGAAGATTCGAACTACGATGAAAAATTCTGGGTAGAGGTCGCTAAAGAAAACGAAGCGGGTCAGGCAATCTTGGTGAGTGAGACTTTGAAGACTCAATTCCAGGTGGCTACCGGTATGAAATGGAACTTGACTTTGAACGGTGCCGTTCAGTCTACTGCCATTGAAACCGAAAATAAAGAGAAATTTGTAGGTAACAGCACTACTGTAGCAGTAAGCGAAGGTGATGTTGCGACTATTTTCAAATATATCTGTAACATTTCTTCCGAGAATCATGACAAGGGAGATTTGATTGCAGTAGCTAAGGATTACTTAGCGCGTGTGGAAGCTAAAGGCTTTGACACGATGATGGAAGAGCAGGCGGCTGCCTGGGCGAAAAAATGGGAATTCTCTGATATCCTGATTGAGGGCGATGTGAAAGCGCAGCAGGGTATCCGCTTCAATATCTTCAACATGAACCAGACTTACACTGGTGAGGATGCACGTTTGAACATCGGTCCTAAGGGATTCACCGGTGAGAAATACGGGGGGGTGACTTACTGGGATACGGAGGCTTACTGTGTGCCATTCTACTTGATGACTGCAGAGCCTGAGGTAGTAAGAAATCTGTTGATCTACCGTTACAACCACTTGGAGCGTGCCATCGAGAACGCACAAAAGTTAGGCTTCACTGACGGAGCAGCACTTTACCCAATGGTAACCATGAATGGTGAGGAGTGCCACAATGAGTGGGAGATTACTTTCGAGGAAATCCACCGTAATGGTGCTATTGCATTCGCAATTTACAACTACATCCGCCACACAGGGGATGACAAATACCTGGCAGATTACGGTTTCGAGGTATTGTTGGGAATTACCCGTTTCTGGAAACAGCGTGTGAACTGGTCGGTAGGTTACAACAAATACGTAATGTTGGGGGTAACCGGTCCAAACGAGTTTGATAACAATGTGGACAATAACTGGTATACTTCTTACATCGCAATGTGGTGTATGGAATATACGACCAAGGCAGTCGAAATTCTAAAGGAGAAGTACAGCGAGCGCTATGCGGAATTGGTAGCGAAAACCAATTTCAACGAAGCAGAGGAAGTAGCGAAATGGACTGAGATCCGTGACAATATGTACCTTGGATATGACGAAGAGCGTAATATCTTCATCCAGGCGGACGGTTTCTTCAACAAAGAGCAAATCTTGGTGAAGGATATGGATCAGTCTCAGTTACCAATCGTACACCACTGGTCTTGGGATCGCATCCTACGTTCCAACTTCATTAAGCAGGCGGACGTATTGCAAGGAATTTACTTGTTCGAAGAGCGTTTCTCTGTAGAGGAAATCAAAGCGAACTACGATTTCTACGAGCCACGTACCGTGCATGAGTCTTCTCTTTCTCCGTGTATCCACTCTATCCTGGCAGGTAAAATTGGTGATCAGGCACGTGCTTACGAATTCTACTTGAGAACTTCTCGTTTGGATTTGGATGACTACAATGCCGATACACGCGACGGTCTTCATATTACTTCCATGGCAGGTACCTGGATGGCAGTAGTAGAAGGTTTTGCAGGTAAGCGTGTATTCGATGACGGTGTGTTGCGTTTAGCACCATTCATCCCAGCTGAGTGGGGTGCCTATACTTTCAACATCACCCATCAAGGAGCGATGTTGGCGGTGAGAGTTTCCGAAGGAAAAGTGGAAATTACCAACACTTCTGATGTAGCGATCAACGTATTCGTACATGACAAAGAGGTAGCAGTTCCGGCAAATGGAAATGTAGAGATCTGATAACGATATTCAATAATTGTAATATTCGAAGAGGGGAAGTTTAACTTTCCCTCTTTTTTTATGCAATTGTATTTTACTGAGGCCTTGGTATAGCAAAATAATCGCATATTTTTCATAATTTAGCCGATATATGATTCTATTTGGGAAGGCATATGCAGTAGTAATGGAGATTTAATTTTTAGATCATGAAAGCGCAAACGACAATTAAAGATATTGCCAAGGCTTTGAATATTTCCCCCTCTACGGTTTCTCGTGCTTTGAAGGATCATCCTGATATTAGCCAAAAAACAAAAGATGCGGTGAATCAGGTGGCAGAGGAGTTGGATTATCACCCGAATACCATTGCTCAGAGCTTGAGAAAAAGCCGTTCGAATACCATTGGGGTGGTTGTGCCGGAGTTGGTACATCATTTCTTTGCCAGTGTGATTTCGGGTATCGAGGATGTTGCCTATAAGGCGGGCTACCGAGTGGTGATTTGTCAAACGAATGAGGATGTGGAGCGGGAGAAGCAAAATGTGAGCGCACTGATTTCTTCCAGGGTGGATGGGATTTTATGTTCCATGACCAAGGAGACCCGGGATTTTAAGCATTTTAAGTCAGTACAGAAGCGTAATATTCCATTGATCTTTTTTGATCGAATTGCCAATGAAGTGAAAGCGGATTCTGTCGTGGTTCAGGATTATGAAGGAGCTTTTCAGGCGGTGGAGCATTTGATCAGTCAGGGTTGTAGAAGGATTGCCCACTTCAAGGGACCGGATTCGCTTTTGATCACCAAACAGCGAATCAATGGTTTTCACGATGCCATGCGTGAGCACAAGTTGCCGGTGGAGCAGGATTTGATTATTGAAGCCGATAACCGGGATTTGGCCAGAGCGACCATAAGACAGATGGTAGAAAGTGGAGCGCCACTTCCGGATGGGATTTTCTGTGTGAATGATAATGTAGCGGTGGGAGCCCTTTTGCAGTTGCGGGAAATGGGGGTAAAAGTACCGGAGCAGGTGAAAATTATTGGTTTTGAGGATGACGTCACCTTTACCCAATTAACGGATCCTCAGATCAGTTCCGTGGTGCAGCCATCCTTTGAAATGGGGCAGTTAGCCACCCATATGTTCCTGGATGAGCTGGCCAGAAAGGAAAGTCATCCGGATAAAATTTTGGAGATCAAAACGCCTCGAATTGAAGTGTTAAAAACCAAAGTGGTAGTCAGAGGATCGTCTTGTGAGAAAGTTTGGGAAGAGGAAAAGAATAGAAGGGTACAGGAATGATCTGTAGGGAAAATATAAAAATGAAAAGCTCCGTATGCGGAGCTTTTTTTATTTCATGAAAATTTGCCTTCAAATAATTTAGGACTTTTCGACTAAACCTTTAAATTATACTCTTCTTTTTATCATCCGGGAGACACATTAACTGGTAATCCTTTGTTTATCTTGATAATCAGTGCGCCTTTCGTGTAACGATGATTGCGTATAATGAGTTTCCATTTAATAAATAACCAAATTAAACACTATGAGTGAGACCTACTTAGGTATCGACATAGGCGGAACCAATACAAAGTTCGGGATTGTGAGCCGTCAGGGCGAGTTGCTGGAGAAAGTAAAGTATCCTACCGCTGAATTAAGCGCAGAGCCAGAGGGATATATAGAAGCCTTTCTGGGAAAATTAACTGCTTTTTTAGAAAGGCATCCGGAAATCAAAAAAGTGGGACTAGGCGTCCCGGGGACCTTGGGTCCACGTCGTCGCAAGACCATGGAATTCCCCAATATTCCGGGATTGAGTAATTATGATTTGATGGATCGCCTCGAGTCTGATTTTCCTGCCCATGTTTTCCGCCTGGAGAATGATGCAAATGCGGCGGCCTTAGGCGAGTTTTTCTTTGCCAAAGAAGTTATTCCGGACGATTATATATTTTTGACTCTGGGTACTGGGGTAGGCGGTGCGGTGATTTATGAAAAAGACATTTTTGGGGGTGAAGGCGGTAACGCCATGGAAGTCGGGCATATTCCGGTAGGCAATGGAAAGTCTTTAGAGGAAACCATCGGTAAGAAAGGGATAGTGGCCATGTGCCGGAAATACCTGGAGGAAGGAAAGTTGGATTCTAAATTGAAAAACAATGAGTCCCTGAATTCTAAAAAAATTCAAAAAGCCTGTCTGGAAGGTGATCCCGTAGCGGTAAAAGTTTTTACAAAAGTAGGAAAATACCTGGGGCAGGGGATCGTTTCCAATCTCCGCATTCTGGACATAGCTACCGTAATTTTAGGCGGAGGAGTGGCAGAAACCTATGACGTGCTTTATCCCGCCATGATGGAGGAGTTAGAAAAATGGCTGACGCCTTATTATCTGGAGAAATTGAACATCAAAACCGCCTCTTTAGCTAATGAGGCCGGTATCCTTGGGGCGGCCTCTCTAGTGATCGCTTCCTGAATAAAAAACAGCTGGTGAGCATGCTCTTCAGCTGTTTTTTTTGCCATTTCACAAATTATTTTTTCAACACCTCAATCTCAATCAGGTGATCTGTGGCTGTAAACCGAAGTCGATAAACGACCTGCTGCTGCTCTTCACAGCCTTTTCCTCCCGAGATCTGATAATGAAAAAATCGTTGGGATCGTCGGTATAGCTCTTCCTTATTGGGGCGACCTAATAATTTCACGATTTGCGTGGTACTAATTTTTTCCAAATCAGCCTCTTTGGCTTGAAGTAGGGGTAAAAGTGCAGCTCTTTTGCCCTGACAGCCCTCTCGATCGGCTTTCCAGCTTTCCTGATCAAATCCCGGAATTTCGGGTGTAGGTTTACAGGAGAAAAAACTTAAACAAGTGAATAGGAATAAAAAGGATAATCGATTCATAGGTCGTGCTTAGTCAAAAACGAAAATAGTCAAAATGTAGGTTTTATCCACTGTCGGTTGCTTTTGAAATCCGAGATTTGACTAAATTCTATATTTATTCGCATTGATATAATCAAAGCTTAATGAGTGGAAATGCATTGGCGTGTAAGGTAAATTCAAAAAATCACTTAAATTGCCGATAAATTTTTATAACACATCATGGAGTCTTTTTTAAAGTTTTTTAGAACCAGCTCGTTGGTCTTGGCCGTCGGGGTGTTCTTATACGTTTATGCCTGGATGCCAGAAGGAGTAACGGTTTCGGTGGATGCAGTAGGGAATTCGGAATTAATTGTGACCAAGGATTCCTTTTTCTTCGGGGGCTTGATTTTCTTATTGTCCATCAATGGGGTGTTTTTCATTTATCTGAATTTGTTGAAAAATATGAAAGTGGGGAAAATTTCCGGAGGCCTGACTTATCGGAATCCAATTTTTCGTCATGAGATGATTCAATGGTTTTTGGCGCTGAATGGCATCCTTAATTTGGGATTTATTTTATCTATGGCCTTTTTGGCTTCGTTCAATAATCAGCAGTTTGGAGATGGTGGCGTTTTGGGCAATACCATTTTCTTATTTCCGGTGGTAATGTTGGCTGCTATGGTCTGGTTGGTGGTGATATTGTCGAAAAACAGGCGCTAGTAACGACAATTTTCAGGAATACCAGTAAAATATTTGCAACCCACCCAAAAGGTTTAGTAAATTAACATGCCTTTTTCTTAAAAATTGTAAGATTTTGGAAAGGGTTGAGATTATATATTTTTTCAGCGCGCGATCTTAGGATTAAAACAATGGCGAAACAGCAAGAAGCAGTATATACCGAAGACAGTATTAAATCCCTGGACTGGAAGGAGCATATCCGGCTGCGTCCGGGTATGTATATCGGTAAGTTGGGGGATGGATCTTCAGCGGATGATGGGATTTATGTACTCGTCAAAGAGATTATAGATAACAGTATCGATGAACATATGATGGGCTACGGCAAGCAAATTGACGTGACCATTTCGGATCATCGTGTAAAAATCAGAGACTATGGTCGTGGGATTCCTTTGGGAAAAACCATCGACTGTGTTTCCAAAATAAATACCGGAGGAAAGTACGATTCCGGTGCCTTCCAAAAATCAGTAGGATTGAATGGGGTAGGTACTAAGGCGGTAAACGCCCTTTCCAATTATTTCAAGGTGCAGTCGCATCGCGAGGGGAAACCAAAATAGCGGAATTTAATCAGGGAGAATTGGTAACAGACCATCCGATAGGTAAAACGGATCAGCCCAATGGAACCAAAATCACCTTTGAGCCGGATGGTACGGTATTTAAGAACTACCATTTCATTCCGCAGTATCTGGAAAACCAGATTTGGAACTATGCCTTTTTGAACGCGGGTCTGACCATTAATTTCAATGGGCAGAAATACCATTCCGAGCATGGTTTGCGTGACCTGTTGGAAAGAAAAACCAATGCGGAGGAATTGCGCTATCCGATTATCCACCTGAGAGGGGAGGATATCGAAATTGCCTTTTCACACTCCAACCAGTACGGAGAGGAATATTACTCCTTCGTGAATGGTCAGTACACTACGCAAGGCGGTACACACCTTCAGGCTTTCCGTGAGGCTTTGGTGAAAACGGTTCGGGAGTTCTTCGGCAAGAATTTCGATGCGGCGGACGTTCGCGCCAGTATCGTAGGTTCTATCGCTGTACGTGTGCAGGAGCCGGTTTTTGAATCTCAAACCAAGACTAAGCTGGGCTCTTTGAATGTCGCTCCTGAAGGCGCCACGATGCGTTCTTTTGTGGGAGACTATGTGAAGAAAGTGTTGGATGATTATTTACATAAGCATCCGGATGCCGCAGAGGCTTTGCTGAAGCGAATCAACCAGTCCGAGCGTGAGCGTAAGGAGATTTCCGGTATTAAGAAGTTGGCCAATGAGCGCGCAAAAAAGGCCAATCTGCACAATAAGAAATTGCGTGACTGCCGCATTCACTTTAATGATGCTAAGGCAGGAGATAAGAAAGAAAATACGATGATCTTCATTACCGAGGGTGACTCTGCCTCCGGTTCCATCACCAAGTCCAGAGATGTAAGTTCTCAGGCGGTATTCTCTTTGAGAGGAAAGCCATTGAACTGCTTCGGACTGACCAAAAAGGTGGTGTATGAAAATGAAGAATTCAACTTATTACAACACGCCCTGAATATTGAAGATGGTCTGGAAGGTTTGCGTTATCGTAAGATCGTAATCGCGACGGATGCCGATGTCGATGGTATGCACATTCGCTTGCTGCTGTTGACCTTCTTCCTGCAGTTTTTCCCTGATTTGGTGAAACAAGGACACGTCTATATTTTGGAGACGCCACTTTTCCGCGTTCGAAATAAGAAAGCCACTCATTATTGTTATGATGAGGAAGAAAAACAGAAGGCGATGAAGAAATTGGGCGGTAAGCCTGAAATTACCCGATTTAAGGGTTTGGGGGAGATCTCTCCAGACGAATTCGGGAACTTTATCGGCGAAGATATCCGTCTGGATCCGGTAATTTTACAGAAAGAAACAAAAATCGAGGATTTGCTCAGCTTCTTCATGGGTAAAAACACGCCAAAACGTCAGTCTTTTATCATTGACAATTTGCGTGTGGAGAAAGATTTAGTGGAAGAAGAAGTGGTTTAATTTTTTTTAAGTATTCCTAAGGCAAGGCCTTTTTAAAAATATCATGAGCGACGAAAATACTTTTAATGACGCTGAAGATCAGGAAATGAATGGAGATATTCACGCGGCCACCATGGTCTCGGGAATGTATGAAAGCTGGTTTCTGGATTACGCCTCTTACGTAATTTTGGAGCGTGCTGTACCCGCCATTCAGGATGGTCTGAAACCGGTGCAACGCAGGATTTTACACTCCATGAAGGAGCTGGATGATGGACGCTTCAATAAGGTAGCCAATATCATCGGGGCGACGATGCAGTATCACCCACACGGAGATGCTTCTATCGGAGATGCGATCGTGACCATCGGGCAAAAAGATTTATTGATTGAAACTCAGGGGAACTGGGGAGATATCCGTACTGGTGATCGCTCCGCGGCCCCTCGTTATATCGAGGCAAGACTGTCCAAATTCGCTTTGGATGTGGTCTATAACCCTCAAACAACCGACTGGCAATTGTCTTATGATGGGCGGAAAAAAGAACCCATTACTTTGCCGGTTAAATTTCCACTTTTGTTGGCGCAAGGGGTGGAAGGTATTGCGGTGGGACTTTCCACCAAGATGATGCCCCATAACTTTGTGGAGCTGATTAAGGCTTCCATTGATATTCTGAAAGGAAAGCGGGCCAATATTCTGCCAGATTTCCCTACCGGGGGTACGGCGGATTTTACCAATTATAATGAAGGTAAAAAAGGTTCTAAAATTCGCGTGCGTGCTAAAATTGAAGCCGCGGATAAAAAGACCCTTCTCATAAAAGATATCCCTTATTCCACCACGACCAGCTCCGTGATCGATTCGATTTTGAAAGCGAACGATAAAGGGAAGCTGAAAGTGAAAAAGGTGATTGACAATACCGCCAAAGACGTAGAAATCGAGATCCAGTTAGGGCCTGGTCAATCTCCGGATGTGGTGATTGATGCGCTTTACGCTTTTACGGATTGTGAGGTATCCATTTCTCCGAATGCTTGTGTAATTATCGACGAGAAGCCGCACTTCATGTCGGTGAATGATATTCTGGCTTATTGCACCAAGCAGACGGTGGAGCTGCTGAAGCAGGAGCTGGAAATTCGTCGTGGCGAGTTGATGGAAAAAATCCTTTTCAGTTCATTGGAGAAAATCTTCATTGAGAACAGAATTTACCGTGACATTGAGGAATGCGAAACCTGGGAAGCGGTATTGCAAACCATAGACCAGGGACTGGATCCATTCAAGAAGGATTTCTATCGTGAAATTACGGAAGAGGATTTGGTACGCCTGACCGAAATCAAGATTAAGCGTATCTCCAAGTTTGACTCCTTTAAGGCAGATGAAGCCATGAAAAAGCTGACCGATGAGTTGGCTGAGGTAGAACATAATTTGGAGAACCTGATTGACTATGCCATTGCTTATTTCAAAGACTTATTGAAAAAGTATGGCAAAGGACGTGAGCGTAAAACCGAGATCCGCAATTTTGAAGACATTAATGCGACTGTAGTTGCGGCGAATAATACCAAGCTTTATGTCAACCGTACGGAAGGTTTTATCGGAACGTCGCTGAAAAAGGATGAGTTCGTGACTGACTGTTCGGATATTGACGACATCATTGTTTTCCGTAGGGATGGGGCCTGCATCGTGACTAAAATCTCCGACAAAGCCTTTGTTGGAAAAGATATCATCCATGTTGCGGTTTTCAAGAAAAATGATGACCGTATGGTCTACAATGTCGCTTATTTGGATGCCTCCAAGAAGCGTACTTTTGTGAAGCGTTTTCAGGTATTAGCCGTTACCCGTGACCGTGAGTACAATATCACCAAAGGGGGACCAAAATCTAAAATCCTTTACTTCTCTGCAAATCCGAATGGGGAAGCCGAGGTAGTGAAAGTAAAACTGACACCAGGTTGTCCGGCACGTCAGAAGATTTTTGAATATGATTTCGCCGACCTGGCCATTAAAGGCCGTGATGTAGTGGGGAATACCCTGACCGCTTACCCGATCAGTAAAAATGGTATCACTAAGATCTCTGATGGGGTATCTACTTTGGGTGGTATCGATGTATATTACGATGACCATGTCGGTCGCCTGAACACCGAAGGCCGTGGTAAATTGTTGGGGAACTTCCTGGATCAGTCCATTCTTTGTATTCTGAAAGATGGTTCCTACGAGTTGACCAACTATGAGCTGACCAACCGATACAATGTGGATGAGGTGGTTCATATCGAACAGTTTGATCCAGAGAAGCCAATCACGGCTATTTACTATGATGGGAATAATAAAACCCATTATGTGAAGCGGTTTATGATTGAAACCACCACTCTGGACAAGCGATTCAAATTTATCACCGATGCCCGTAGCTCTAAAATGTTGGCAGTGACTCTGGATAAATTGGCGCAAGTCGAAATCACCTACAAACGCAAAGTGGACGGCAAGACCGAAGGGATCTTTGATTTGGATGTCCTGGCTGAAGTGAAAGGCTGGAGAGCTTTAGGAAATAAATTGAGTGCCTATCCGGTGAAATCCGTGAAAGTGATTGAAAGTAAACCGGCACCTGTGGCCGCTAAATCCACTCAAGAAAATGTTGAAGTGGATGAAGACGATCAGGAACAATTAGGTTTGTTTTAAGAAATCAATAAGCCTCGCTCTTTTTGGGAGTGAGGTTTTTTTTATTTTTTATGCGATATTGTTTTTTTTATTTGCCGCTGTTAATCTTACCATTTACAGTCTTGGCTCAAATACCGGAGGTCAAAACCTTTAACGCCTATAACAGGGATTACGCCACTGATTGGATTGCTTTTTCTAATTCTTTGGACAAGGATGATATGATCTCCCAGTTTATTGACTATGCTCAGGGGCAGCCCGCCTGGGTGGATCGCTTTAGTCGGGAGGGCTTTTATTTAGGTAATTATATATCATTGGTTGATTTTGATGCTGATGAGGAGGACGAAATCGTCTACCAGGGGCCTCTGTTCGGGGAGTCCCAGGTTTTTGAGATTTATAAGAGGAAAGACGATAAAACATTTGATTTAATTTTTTCATCACAGCAGGGGGTGATAACTTCAGAATGGAATGGGGAACAATTAAGCCGATTATATGTGCGGGATTGGGGGTGCTGTATGGAAGAGCACATTACGAGTGTGGTTTTTGAAGTTCAAATGGAGCAAGGGCAGCTTAAATTTCAGAGGAGTTTTCAGTTTGTTTCGCACTTTCTGGAGACTAAACCCAAAGCTTATTTTAAATCACCAATAGCTTTCCAGACATTGAATGAAAGCTATACTTTGAGGGTAACACCAGAAATTGTAAAAGAGGGCCTTTTTGTTGATTTGGATCCTGAAAAGGGAAATGTATTAAGTCATTATCCAAAAGGAACCGAAGGAATTGCCCTGGCAGAGAAGGTAGATAAGACGGGGCGTATTTGGTGGTATGTATTAATTGATACTTCAAATCAGTATACGAAATCAAACACCTATTTAGGAGGTATTGAAGGAGATGGATATGTCTCTGGCTGGATGAGTAGTCGTTATCTGCAGATTTTGGTAAGGAATTGATTTCAATTGCAAATGAAATTTTATAGCTTGAAAAGAGTGCCGTTTCCACTTCATTTTTTGCTATGCTCACCTCCAGTCTTTCCAAAATTCAAAGCACGAAAACTTCGGCCTTGGCGGATCATCTGATTTTAGGTTTTATCATTCTCCTGAAATTCATCCTGCAGTATTTCGCTATCAACCCGGTTTATGAATTGCATCGGGATGAATATTTACATATTGATTTGGGCAATCATCTGGCCTGGGGATATGCCTCTGTCCCTCCCATTACCGGTTTAATTTCGAAGGTCATCCTTTCGTTGGGAGGCGCGGTCTTTTGGGTGAAATTTTTCCCAGCCCTCTTTGGTGCGGGGCTTTTATATTTCGTCTGGAAAATGGTGGAGGAGCTTGATGGAGGTTTGTTTGCGAAGGTGCTGGCGACTTCCTCTGTCATGTTTTCTGTACTGGTCCGAATCAATACCCTTTATCAGCCCAATTCCCTGGATTTTCTTTGCTGGACAGCCTTATTCTATTTTGTGATCAAGTATGTTAATCGGGGAGAGATACAGTGGTTATATGCGATAGGCTTAGTCTTTGGTATCGGTTTTCTGAATAAATACAATATTGTCTTTTTGGTCATTGGAATCATACCTGCCATAGCATTGTCTCCGCATCGAAAGCTTTTTAAAAACGCACACTTATATAAGGCAGTCGGGCTGGCAGTGATTTTAATCAGCCCCAATTTGTATTGGCAGTGGATCAATGATTTTCCGGTGATTAAACATATGACAGCCCTGACCGAAATTCAGTTGGTAAAGGTGAGCCGATGGGATTTTCTCAAGGAACAGCTTTACTTTTTCTTCGGCTCCTTGCCGGTATTGGTAACAGGTATAGGAGCATTGCTGGTAAATCGGAAGTATAAGCGATACCAGTTTCTTGCCTTTGCCTTGATTTTTATTTTGGTGCTTTTTACTTATTTAAGGGCAAAAGGATATTATGCCATTGGTCTTTATCCGGTATTTTTAGCCTTCGGGGCGGTAGTGTTAGAGCAGTATTTAAAGAATAGTTGGAAGAAGTTTATTGGGCTTGTGTTGTTGGTTTTTCCTATTGGATTTTTTGTCTTTATGATGCCGATTTTTTTACCTGTATGGTCACCTGAAAAGATGGAGGAGGAACAAGAAATGTTCAATGATCTGGGATTGAACCGTTGGGAAGACGGAAAACTTCATGCTATCCCTCAAGATTATGCCGATATGCTGGGCTGGAAAGAATTGGCAGGAATTGTGGATCAGGGCATTGGCCAATTAGCCTCCAAAGATCATTTGTTAATACATTGTGATAATTACGGACAGGCGGGTGCGATCAACTATTATTCTAATTCCGGGGTGCCGGCATTGTCCCTGAATGCAGATTATATCAATTGGTATGATCTGGAAAAAGAGCCGATCATTAATGTGGTTTTGGTAAACAATGCCGGTAATTTTGATCGAGACAGGGAAGAAAACCTGTTTTCCGAAGTCATTAAAATCGGTGAAATTCAGCATCCATTAGCAAGAGAAAAGGGAACGACCGTGTATTTGTTAAAAGGCGCCAAAAGGTCCATTAATGATATTTTGAAATCCGAAATTGCCCAACGAAAATCCATCGAATAATATTTCCACCGAATAATATTATTGGATATATAAAATAATGCCACCCAATACCACCCAATACCACAGAGACGCATCGCATGCGTCTCTTTTCACCAAACCCAACCCCAATTTTACCCCAAAATTCAATGAATAGAATCATCCGGTATTTTGATCCCCACGCCCGAATGGTTTGGGCCATTCGATAAAAAATTGAATTCCGGTAATTTTCAGTCATGAATTATTGATCGGTAAATATTTGATGGCGACAAATCATTGGTGTTGCATTTTCCCGGTATGGTAGCATCCTATGCATGAATATGGGGGATTGGTTTTTCGATTAAAATGCGTTTCTGAATGGTGTGGTTCATATGATGGAATGACCTTGAGACGCATGCGATGCGTCTTCCATCCATTTCCCCAAATCTGATTCCACGATTCCTATTGGCATCGCCATATTGTAAAAATGTCGGTATTAACCATAGAGACGCATGCGATGCGTCTCTATGGTCATCCGGCCATTCGGAATTAATTCCCAAACAATTACCCCTTTCGATTAAACCGGTCTGTCCACCATTTGGACGGGTTATTCAAAATATATTGGTAAATACGTTGAAATGCCTGTGGATCCCAGGCCACATTATCGTAATACCGGCTTTGCCATCTGAAATCTTCCCGAATTTTCCTTGCCCTGCTGGTGACAGCTCCCTTGAACCCCCGAATAATGGCAGGGAGGTTATTCGACTGTGAGCCGGGCTGGTTGCCCTCCCAATTGGGAAATTGATTGTGAATATTCTCTCCAATGGAGATCAATGCGTGGAAATGATTGGGCATCACGATGAAAATATCATTGCTAAGATTCATATCTGTTCGCATTTCAAAGGTTCGCAGCCATTCCTCCTGAGCAATCTGACCAATTGTTGATAGGTACATTTTTGAATCCCTGACTTCACCGAAGAAATGACGATGATGGTGACAACAAATGGTAATGAAATAAGCACCCGCCCGACCATAATCCCAGTTTTTCAATCGCGGAGAGGATATCCGATATTTATTTTGAAATTTATCATTCATAGTAGTGGTTAATGTTTCCACCCCCGATACCCTATTCCCCATCAATGGTTTTCATTTCTACCACATAAATGACAAAAAAAACCTCAGAGACGCATCGCATGCGTCTTGCAACGTATCAACCCCACAACGTATGATCCCGCATCCCATGCATCACGAATCGAATTCAACCCGCGAGATATACGCCCCGCATCAAATATAACCCGCGAACCCCAAACCAAAATCACGATCCATGCCATTCCCCATAAAAAGCCCATTAATCAACCCATATCACATTTCCCATCTGCCCGATTTTCCCTAAATTGCATTTCAAAAAATTACGATTCGCAATAATGAATATTGATCCAAAAAAACTGCAGCAGGCGAAAATTGAATATTTTCAGGAATATGTGACGGAGACCAAGAAAGCATTGCTGGAACAGGTGATGGATGAGAGAACCCGCCAAATCGCCATTGTTTTAGAGGATGTGTATAAGCCACACAATGCCTCAGCAGTTTTCCGTAATTGCGATTGTTTTGGGGTGCAGGATTTGCACATCATCAATAATTCCACCGAATATCATATTAATCCTAATGTATCAAAAGGTGCTTCGAATTGGGTGACCATGCACCGTTATGAACAAGAGGGTAAACCCAATACCGACCTTTGCTATAAGGAATTAAAAAGCCAGGGCTATAAAATCTATGCGACCTCCCCGAATGTGGAGGGCAAAACGCTGGATCAGGTGGATTTAAATGGGAAGGTGGCCATTGCCTTTGGAAATGAGGCCGATGGTTTATCCGATTTTGCTTTGGATCAGGCAGATGAATTGCTTCGCATTCCAATGTATGGCTTCACGGAATCTTTTAATATCTCGGTGACTACCGCCTTGTGTTTACACAGCCTTGTGGAACGCTTACGTAAAGAGCGGAATGACTGGCATTTGACCGAAGAGGATCGGCAATTTTTGCGATCGGTTTGGTATATGGGGCTTACTCGAAATGCCGACATGCATTTAAAGCGACTAATGGAAGAAATGACCGCCCTATAAAAGGGAAGGATAAAAAAAAGACAAGGTTTTCAGACCTTGTCTTCGTGTTTTATCAGAATGCATCAGGAGGCTGCCATCAGCACTTCCTTTTGCGGAACCGAATAATATGCATCGTATTGCTGCATTTTATATTTCCGAATAATGCTCTTCAGAAGGCTAATATAGTTTGAACCTTCCTCAGAATAAGCCGTCAGGTGATTCACGAGTTCTAATGAATTACTTTCCACCTGCATAGCATTTCTTAAATCCTCATAAGCATAAACCCGTCCGATAATGTCCAGATAGTGCTCCGTGGAAGAGAGGATGTCATCATAAGCCCGAACGTATACAGGACGGTTGTTACGTGTCCCCTTAGTCGCTCTTCTGGGTTCATTAGCGGAAAAGCTCCATACTCCAAAGGCATTGTTAGCCTCTAAAAATATAGAAGAAGTTCCCCATCCGGTTTCCATCACGCTCTGTGCCAGAATCATACTGATTGGAGGCGGAGTCATGCGTAATGGTAATTCCTCTACCGATTTAGCTTTATATTTGGCTAAATAGAGGCTCAGCAGCGCTTTCGTGGAGGGATCGTATTGGCGATTATTAATCATCATCTCCACTCTCTCCTTCTCTGCCAATTTGCGTTCCCTCGCCAAAATGATTGTTGGAAGCATCATATCGATGAATTTGGCGGTTTTTTCATGCACCGGCAGATTTCCCAAGCTTTTTAAATTTTGGTAAATCACGGGTGCTACCCCCGGTCCATCCACTGGAAGGATGTCATCGGTTTGCTCCATGAATACATAGTTGGCGCTAAATTCAGTTTCCTCATTGTCATCGTGTCCTTCTGTTAAGTTCACGTGGGTACTACAGGAATTTCCAAAAGGACCCAAAAGCAATAGGAAACCAAGGGTTTTCAAACGCTTCATACAGTAACTTGTTGGTACGGCACGAAATTTAGCAAGGATCTTGCCAAAAATTGTATTTTTAGGATAAGTGATTGTTGATTAGTAGGTTACTTCGTCTTCGCTGCCTTGTGACATAGAGGTGGTTCCCTGGTATTATCATGACTTTAGGTTGATGGGAACAAACACAAAGCAGCTTTCCGGAAGCCAGAACTGGAGAAAATATTAAAATTAGGTATGTCAGTCAGTCTAATGAACAGGTGTCAGTAAAATGTCAGGCTTATTTGAAGTCAGAGGGGAAAGGTTGCTTTGCTGGGGGGTATTAAGCCGAATTATGCAGGCTTAAATCCTCGTTTAGCTGTAAGGCGGAAAAAATGAAGGAATAGACATCTTTTTTAAGATTTTTCCAACGAGGCAGATGAAGGAGGAGAAAGCATGCATGCCCAAATTTGGGCTATTATAATTTAAAGAAAATAAGTTTTAAAAAGCTGAAGTTAAGATGCTTGGACTTGGTTAATGAATTTTGAGGTGAATAATTCGGGTTAAATCCTCGTTTAGCTGTAAGGCGGAAAAAATGAAGGAATAGACATCTTTTTTAAGATTTTTCCAACGAGGCAGATGAAGGAGGAGAAAGCATGCATGCCCTAATTGAGGCTATCAAAAATAAAGGAAAATCACATGCAATAATTTGAAAATAAGTATTTTGAGTTGTTGGTTTAGTGAAATTAGCGGTGTGTGATGCGGATTAAGATAGAGATTTTAAGTAGTAGACACAGTCTCTTAGCATGGGAAATCCCGTTAAAGTGGGATGCTTGAATCGGCCTTTATTGATCATGCCAATTTTTTCCATCACGCGAATAGAGGGTTCATTGATTTTTGGGGCGACAGCAAAAATCTCTTTCAGTCCTAGTTGATTTTTCCCATATTCAAAACAAGCTTCCGCGCCTTCCGGAGCCAGCCCCATTCCCCAAAACTCTTTTTTTAGTCGCCAGCCAATATCAATGCAGGGAGTAAATGGGGCTTTATAGTGCTGATCGCTCAAGCCGATGAAACCAATAAATTCATTGCTTTCCAATAATTCCACTGCCCAGTAGCAGTATCCTTTTTCTTCCTGCTGCAAGTTCATTTTTTCCATGAATTGCCGACAATCCTTTTCATCAGGCAAGGTGGGAAAGTGTCGCATCACCTGTTCGTCCTGGTTCATTTGTAATAAAGAGGGGAGGTCATTGTCCTGCCAGGTTCTGAAACCTAATCTTTGGGTAGTGAAAATATAGGAGGCTTGTTTCAAAAGGTGATACGTTTTGGATCGAAAATATTCTTTTGGACGGAAAAAGGGATAGAAGCGATGTTATATAGATTTAATGTTTATGGCTGACTTCAGAAGCGCTGCCCAGAAATGCTTCATCTGTAAGGATTGCGTTTGACTAAATGGGACGAATTGTTGACTGAATACGACAAAAAGTCCTCATCTGCATAACTACCTTTGTAATCTTCCGTTTTGATCTTCATATTCGAATTTCGAACTACCCCAAAATATTAATAGAGGTCGGTAGTGGTTTAGCCCCCATATTTTCGGACTTTTTTGATTTTGCCTCTTGTGAGGTCTATTTTTCCATTATAAGTTTGTGTTAGCAAAGAACGATCGACGGCGATTAATTTACCGAAGGTTGTAATGAATTTGGAGTGTTGGGCCCATTCACATCCTCATTCAAATATCCCTCCCCATTTAGGGTCGGCATATTTGAGCAAAGAACTTCTCTCTGACTCATAATCCCCGAAAGTTGACTATGGGGTACTGTAAGTCTAAATTTCACCTTTCGCTCGTTTATTACTGTGCGTTCAATCAAATCATATTCCCACGCTTTCCAAAACAAATTGGGACTAAGATGAGCTATTGACCCATGTAATCTAACATTGTTATATTTTTCATAAAACACTTCTAACCTTTCTCTTAATTCCTCTAAGTTCCAAAATGGCTCTTGTCCCAAGCCCTTCTTAAGAATGCTATGAAAACTTTCAATATGGCCATTCTCCTGAGGCGTATAAGGATGTGTAAAGGTTTGATGAACACTATTTTCCCTTAAAAATTCTTGAACGCTTTTAGCGCTAAACTGAGATCCATTATCATTCCTTAATTCAACATGAAGATCCTGTTTCAATAAGTCATTTGGTTGCAAATAGTTCTCTATTACCCTCTCCCAGGCTTTAATAACCATTTTTTGATCCATTTGATAGCCAACCGACCAATCTAAAATTACTCTTGTAAATGTATCAATAATACTTAATATATAAGCATGACGCCTATGCTCTGTTACCCAAACCATTTTAATATCCATTTCTAAAACCTGCAATGGGCGTTCTGGGCATACACAGCGATATTTGACGTAATTTTTATCACTAACCTTTCTTTTTTCCTGCAGTAAATCTGCTTCCTTCATCAAACGGAAAACCTTTTTATGATTAATATTATATCCTTCAAGCTTCAATTGACTGGTCATCATACGATAACCATAATCAGTGATTGGATCTTCTTTTAAGCACTTAATTTGCCCTATTACATCCTCATTGGGCACTACCGAATGCCCCCTTTGGGTTGTAGTAGTGGCTTTTCTGCCTATATGTTTACGTTCTTTAGTAGGCTGGTAATAGTATTTGTGTTTTGTTATTTGGGCAATCAAAATAGCTTTATCTCGTTTTAGCCCCAGACCAGTGTATTTTCGTGCTATTTCCGCCCTTTCGTCTGAGGATATTTCTTTTTTAGCAGCTCATCCTTCATTTTGGATTCAAGCTCCTTTTCAGCGATGATTTCCTTTAATAGAGCATTCTCTTTCTCAAGACGCTTTATCTCCTTTAATTGAGGTATAGTCATCCCGCGAGTGAAACCTGCCTCTCCCATGGTTTCATATTTTTTCACCCAATTTTTATAGGTGGCTGGATAAACTCCATACTTACTTAGAGTTTCTTCTACTCCTCTTTCCTCGCATTCTTTTAGAATAGCTAGCTTCTCTTCCTTGGTTCGTGTTACTCTTTTCATCGGATTTCAAATATTGTAAAAAAAAATTTAAGTCCGACTATTTACGGGGCGGAATCAGTAGTTAAATGCATAAAATTTGGGTCTGGTAAATTTTTTCTGACCTAACCATTCTCGAAATCAGATTATGGAAGATCGTTTCTTTTGTTTGTGAGCGATTTAATCGGTAATTGAATTCACTTAAATACCGATCTACGTGCTTTTTGCTCACCCATGAAAAGGTTGTTCGAACCCAAGATTTTACCTGATGAATCATCGTGTGTAATGCTTTGAAATTCATCCCATTTTCACTTTTAATCTGGGTCAATGAATAATCTTCAGCAATTGGATCATACCCTCTCCATTCATCTGCTGTAACCTTTGCATTTGGTGATATATGACGATCAAAAATCTGCCTCAACTCCTTACTGGAATAGTCTTTTATTCTCATCGAATACATCCGTTTCACTTTTAAATCTTCCGTTAATTCAAGGGCACAAACAATCTTTTTCTTCTTTGTATGATAGCTGCGGCCTATTTTCCCATTTTCCTTTCCTCCAATCACAAATTCGTCAACGTGGACAGTACCCTGCATCGGATGTTGTTCACTTGATTTCATTGCCTCCCGAACTTTGTGCATAAACATTCTCGCCGTTTTTTCGGTGATTGAATACCTTTTAGCCATATATCTGGCAGAAAAACTCTTAGTCGATGTAGACATTTCGAAACAAATAAAAAATGCCTTTCTAATACCAAATTTAACTTTGTGAAAAAGTGTATTTGCCGTTGGTGATTCTGTATGGCTACATTTATTGCAGGTACGAGAGTGATTCTTCCGAACCTGACTTGCTCCATGGCCACATTTTCTACAAGTATAACCATGGTCCCATTTTTGTGCCGCTAAATATTCCTGGCACTCTAAGGCTGATTGGAATTTCGTTGTAAAGGCAATAAGATCCTGTCCCTTGAAAATTTTCATGATTGTATGGCTTTTACAGTTATAACAACCTATTTTAATATGTGTTTACCTACCGGCCTCTAAATATTAATATTGCCAGACTTCCGAACGAATTGCACTTTGCCTATATTAAACATGCAACTGCTAAATGTCTATATATGAGCAATATCGAAAATAATACGCTTTCCCAAATCAATCTGTTAGCCGAACGGATGAACGGTACTATCATCGGTCAGGGGCTAGTGGTTCGGAGGATCATCGCCTGTTTGCTGGCGGATGGTAATATGCTGTTGGAGGGGCTTCCAGGCTTGGCCAAAACCCGTGCAATTAACTCCTTGGCCCACTTCATGGATTTAGGATTGAGTAGGGTGCAGTTCACACCAGATTTGTTGCCTTCGGATGTTACCGGTACCGAAATTTATCAACCGGATGGAGAGGAAGCTTTTGTTTTCCAGCAAGGTCCTATTTTCAATAATCTGATTTTGGCGGATGAGATCAACAGGGCTCCGGCAAAAGTACAAGCCGCCTTATTGGAAGCCATGCAGGAGCGTCAGGTGACGGTAGCGGGTACAACGCATCAGTTACCAGCCCCTTTTTTCGTGATGGCCACTCAAAACCCGATTGAGCAGGAAGGGACTTATCCGCTACCGGAAGCACAGATGGACCGTTTTCTTTTACATGTGAATGTGGAATATCCAAGTCCGGAGGATGAGTTGAAAGTATTGCGCTTGGTGCGGTCGGAGTCTGCCCCGAAGAACAAGGTGAAAGTTGAAAAAATAGATCCTCAGGTGATTGCGGAAGCCCGAGCACAAATCAATGAAGTGCAGGTCGCTGAGAATATCGAAAAATATATTGTGGATATCATCATGGCTACACGTCAGCCTGAAAAGTACGATGAGGATCTGGCCCGTTGGATTGAAGTAGGTGCTTCACCACGGGCAACGATCGGCCTAGAAATTATGGGGCGTGTGAATGCCTGGATGGAAGGCCGTGATTTTGTAACCGTGGAGGACATTCGTGCTATAGCGCATGATGTCCTGAGACATCGCATCAGTCTTTCCTATGAGGCGAATGCGGATCGAAAGACCGGGAATGAAATTGTGGATTTACTGCTGCGAAAAGTAGCGGTTGCCTAATGGCTTTTTTAGGAACTTAAATCATTTCATATGAATTATCCGGAAGAGGTAGCCATAGGGGCAAATGCCCTTTTGAGAATGGAATATGCGGTGAATCAGGGAGACTTTCTACCTCCGAAACCGGTATTTTCATTGTTAGCAGGAAAGCATGCCTCCAAATTAAGGGGAAGAGGACTGGACTTTGAGGAAGTGCGTCGGTATGTGCCTGGAGATGATATCCGCCATATTGACTGGAAAGTTACCGCCCGCACAAAAGTGACGCACAGCAAGGTTTTTAATGAGGAAAAGGAACGTCCTGCCTTTGTGATTTGTGACCAGAGCAGTGCCATGTTTTTTGGTTCTGTTCGGTATACCAAATCCGTTATTGCTGCGCAGCTGGCGGCCATATCCGCTTTTAAAATATTAAAGCAGGGCGACAGAATCGGAGGAATTGTCTTTGATGATGACCAGATCGCTTATGTGCAACCCAAGCGAAACCGCAAATCACTGATGTATTTTTTGGATCAGATTGCAGCAAAGAATTTAGCTCTTCCAAAAAAAACGAGCCTTCAAAAAAATACGGCCATTCTGAACCAGGCTTTGTATCAGGCAGAGACCTCCGTAAGTAAGGATTTTGTAATCACCCTCATCACGGATATGAATTATGCCAATGAGGAGACTTACGCTCGATTGATTCGTTTGTCGCGTCATAATGATGTCATCATCGTCCATATTTCAGACCCTATGGATGAGGCGCTGAATGCTTCGGATATGGTAATTACCGATGGTAAAAAGCAATTACTTTGGGATGGGAACCGAAAAAATGCGGGTAAAAAATATGCATCAAAACAATCCGTATTGTCCGAGAGCCTGGAAAAAATGGAACGTTATGGCATGCCGGTATTGACCCTTAATACTATTGATAGCCTGGAAAAGCAGTTGAATGAAATATTGACGGAAAGGAGAGGGCGATGAGTGTCAGTCAGACTGAAATAGAAATCGGACATCTGATTAAACCTGAGGCTGTACAACAGGATTTTTCTACTCCTGGCTGGCTGGTACTTTTTGGGGCAATGGGTTTATTAGCCCTGTGGCTGATAATAAGGATGGTGCGCCGATATTGGAAAAATCGGTATCGCCGGGAGGCCTTACAAGCTCTTGGCCACATAGAAAGCCGGTTTCGGCAGGGAGGTAATGGTCCTGAGGCCATTCAAAATACCAATCGGTTATTAAAACAGGTGGCCATTACGGCATATGGCCGGGGCTTGGTGGCCCCATTATTTGGACCGGAATGGTTAAGTTTTTTAAACCAGAAAATGAGCAATCAAGTGTTCCCGGAGCAGGAAACCTTATCCCTTTTCAATTTTCATATTTACCAAAAGGAGGTTTCAAGCCAGACAAAGCCTTTAGTGGCTGCCTTTATTCAACAATCAAAAAAGTGGATTCATGGACATGAACTTTGAAATAGCATACCCCTGGCTCTTCTTTTTATTGCCCTTACCGCTGTTGGTTTATGCGCTACTGCCCCCCTTAAAGAAGAGAAAGACGGCATTGAAAGGCGCCTTCTTTTTTCGTTCCGCAGAGGCGATGGGCGTAAAACCACAAGACAGTGCCTGGATTTCGAAAAGAAATATGGTACAATGGTTTGGACTGGCGGTTTCCTGGGTGGGCATTTTGATCGCCGCTAGTAATCCAAAATTGGTTGGGCAGCCGGACATGAAAGTGAAAACTTCCCGGAGCTTTCTGGTAGTGGCAGATATTTCTTTCAGTATGGATACCCGCGATTGGGCCGGAACGGATGGGAAAATGTACACGCGTTGGGAGGGGGTAAAGCAGGTATTGGGAGACTTTATTGAAAAGCGAAAAGGGGATCGTTTGGGACTAGTTTTCTTCGGATCCAATGCCTATTTGCAGGCACCATTGACGACTGATACCGAGATTATTAATTGGTTACTGTCACAGGCAGAAGTGAGCATGGCCGGGCAGATGACAGCCATAGGCAAAGCGATTGGCTTCTCTCATGAATTACTACAAGCCGATTCTCTGGAGCATAAAGTGATGTTATTATTAACCGATGGTGCCGATAGTGGGGGCGGAATTTCTCCCTTGGATGTGGCCACAGCTGCGGCCAAAGACAGTGTTACAATTTACACTTTGGGTATTGGTGATCCGAACGCGCCGAGTGCTGATCTGGATGAGGCGACGCTTAAAGCAATCGCAGAACAAACAGGTGGTCAATATTTCCTGGCGATGGATGAACAGCAATTGGCACAAGTATATGAAACACTGAATGAGTTGGAGCCTATGGAGTATGAGCAGGAGGAATACCGACCGGAGCAGTTGCTATTCATTTACCCATTGGCCTTTAGTTTAATCTCTGCTTTGGTATTAACAATGATCGTTACCCTTTTTAAATTTATTCGAAGATAAGATGGAGCAGATCAAAAACTGGATCATAACATTTCCCTGGGAGCAATTCCACCTGCTTCGTCCACAATGGCTGTGGCTTTTCCTACCTGCTTTTTTGGTGTTTTTGGCCTTATTGTTTTTGAACCGTGAAAGCGATAAGTGGAAGCAAGTAGTGGCGCCGCATTTGCAGCATTTCATGTTTTCTAAAGGGAAAAAATGGGCGTCCCTATTACCGATTTTGGGATTCTTACTTACCATGATGCTTGGCATATTTGCCCTGGCCGGTCCGGCTTGGGAGAAAGTAGAGGTGCCCGGCAGTAAGACCAAGGCCGTGACCTTAATCGCCCTGGACATGTCCCGATCCATGTTGGTGGAGGACCTGTCGCCTAACCGTTTGGAAAGGGCCAAGCTGAAAATTCATGATTATCTGGAATCCTCTCCGGGTGCCAATACCGGCATGTTGGTGTATGCCGGAACACCCCACATCATTCTACCTCCCTGCTCGGATTATAAAATTCTGGAAAAGCAGATTGAGAACTTGAGTGTTGATGTGATGCCTGTGCCCGGGACGAATATAGAATTGATGTTGGCCCTGGCCGATACGGTTTTTAAAAATGTGCAGGCGCCTTCCACCCTGATGATCGTCACCGATGAACTCGAGGAGAACGAAGGGGAATTATTAAAAAAATGGGTCAATGGAAACATTCATAAGATCGAAATATTGCCGGTTGCCACCTCTAAAGGTGGAGCCGTTCCGGGTTATCGGAAGGGAACGATTTTAAAAGATAAACAAAGAAAAGAAGTTTTTTCGGCCAGCTCAGTGTCGCTGTTTAATCAGTTGGGCATGCATGAAGGGATCACCGTAAATGCCTTAACTTTGGATCCTTCTGATGTGGAAGCCATGGCCAAAAGACAGCGGGAAAGCTTAGAGTTTCAACTGGATGATACCGAGAGTGAAGACGAATGGATCGATCAGGGCTATTGGTTATGTTTGCCTTTGCTGCTATTGCTTTTGTTTTGGTTTCGCAGAGGTTGGGTGTTACAATGGTGCTGGGTTTTCGTATTCTTATTTTCCTCCTGTAGTCCGGATAGCCAATATGCTGATTGGTGGTACAGTCAAGATTATCAGGCACAATATAAAGAGCAGCAGGGAGCACTGGAAGAGGCTGTTGAACAATATGAGGAAATGGCACATAAGGCAGCAGTCTATTTTCAAATGGGCGATTATGAATCTGCAGCCACGCTTTATGCCATGGACAGTACCGTCACAGGAAAATACAATCTGGCTTTGACTTATTCTAAAATGGGGCGCTATCAGCAGGCGCGTGATGCTTTTCAACAAGCCTTGGAACTCAATCCGGATTTGGCCGGGGCAGAAGAGGCATTGGCCCGCACGCAGCAGGTGATGTACCAGATTGACTCCCTGAATGCGGCCTTGGAAAAACAGGGAATCGTTCCGCAGGTCGATGGTTTGGGAGAGCTTCAGGAAAGAGCGCCGCAGACGGAGGATGAGGAGTTGACTTCCGATACGGAAGTAGACGAGTTGCCCGGGGAAGGAGATCGGATTACGGATGAGGTCGAGACGGAAATGCGGAAAGCCGAGGAAGCGGATAATCCGGAGGATTTGCCTCAGGATGGGGAAGAAATTCAGCTGGATCCTTCACAGATATTATTAAAAGAGGTGTCAGACGATCCCTCGGAGTTTTTGAAAAGGCGTTTTGAATATCAAAAAATTCATGATTATCCTCATGTAAAAGCAGGAGAAAAGGTATGGTAGGAAAGATGAAGAAATTTAGCGTGTTCGTCCTTTTGTTCCTCTGGACATTAGTGCCTTCTTATGCACAACAAATTGATGCCTTTGCGACTTTGACGCTGAGCAGGAAAACTACCTATGCACAGCAACCGGTTCGGGCAAAGGTGACCGTTTATACCGCCACCTGGTTTACCGATCCATTGGATATTCAGCCCATACAAATTGAAAATGGTTTTGCCGTTCCCTTTTTTAGGGCTGTTCCGGGTATTTTCCATATCAATGGTAAGCAATATTCCGGTTTGGAATTTTATTATCAGATTTTTCCTTTAGCGGAAGGAGCATTGCAAATTCCGGATATTCAAATTAAAACTGCCAGTCCGCCTGTGGGTGATTATAAAGGCAAGCCGATCACAATTACAGCCAAAGGGAAGGTGATTAAAATTAAGGAAACACCGGCTGGCCTGGGAGAGAATTGGTTTGTCGCTAATCGGGTGCAGCTTTCGGAGCAATATGATCAGCCCTTGCTTAAATTGAAGCAGGGAGATGTGGTGGAGCGCAAAGTGAAAGTCTATGCGCAGGGCACGCTTCCGATTTTTATTCCGGAGACGAAATTTCCCAAGGAGGATTTTGCCACGGTATATCCAAAATCAGGGACCACCAAGGATGAAAGAGATGATGAATCCGTGAATGGTTCCCGCACGGATCGGGCATTATATCTTTTTGATCGCCAAGGGGAATTTCTGATTCATGGCATAGAAATTTCCTATTGGAATCCTTTGCTTCAGCGGGTGCAGCATTATAAAACCAAAGATCAGAAGGTAGTGGTGGCAGCAAATCCGGATTTGGGGATGGTGGCCAGCATCAAAGACTCTCTGCAGGCGGCGAATGCAACTTTTGTTGATGCGGCGCCAAAGGAACATTTATGGTTTGGTTATCAGCCCTGGAAGGTCTTGGTGGCTGGTCTGTTGTTGGTAGTATTACTCTCAAAGGCAATCAAAATTCTCCGAAAATGGAGGGAGAAAATAAGGGCTCATTGGCTTCAATATAAGCGTTCGGAACCTTATTTACTCCGACAAATCAAGGCAGGGCATTCGGTCAAAGCTTTTCAGTCAGAAGTATATGAATGGCTGAATGTTTTTGGGCAGGGAGCGTATTGTGGCTTGAGGGACTTCTTTGGGCAGACGGATGCTGATCAGGAAATATTGAGAGAATTTGAAAAGAATAAGGCTTCTAAAAGTCAACGAAAACGATTACTTCAAGCGATAAAAAGAAGACGGAAGGCATTGCTCGTACACCAAAAACAAAGAGGGCGATTGGGGGTTTTAAAGCCTTTCAATCCATAAAGTTGACCGTAAATCACTTATTATATTTGCATCGTGTAATTTCCTATATCTAATGGTGAATCATCCGGGTTAACACGCCTTGGTGAAAAAATCAGAATAATGAGGGAAAATAGGGTTGCCCTCCTACCTTATTACCCTATAATTTTTGATTAAAAGCGTAATTCAGCGCGTTAAAATTAGGGGCTCAAAAGATTTTTTGCCAACTTCCAAAAAGTTTAAATTTTTATAGTTCCTTTTGCCTTTATTAATGATGAAGTTTTTTGAAAATAGCTTTAATCGACCTAATGAATGGTTCCGATATTTATTGACCTGCCTGTTGAGTTTTGTGGTTTTTGCCCAGATTCTTGGGGGAATTCCTCTAATGATTCTTATTGGAGTGAAGTCCGCAAATCAGGGTGGAGTGATGACGGATCCTTTGAATTTTGAAGCTTATGGCGTTTCAAGTACCCTGGGCTTGGGCATTATGCTATTTTCTTTTGTGATGGGTTTGTTTGGTTTATGGTTATTTTTCAAAGTTTTTCATAAAAAGCCCTTTAACGACCTATTCAATGGACAGGGCACTTTCCGATGGAAAAGGTTTTTTTATGCTGTAGGGATTTGGGGAGGCCTCATGTTAGTCTATTTAGTTGGACAATTGCTCATCACGCCGGAAGCTTTCCATTGGCAATTTGACTGGCGCCAGTTTTATCCATTACTGATCGTTTCGGTCATCTTAATTCCACTCCAAACGTCCTATGAAGAATTGTTATTTCGCGGATATTTAGCTCAGGGTGTAGGGGTTTGGACCAGGAACAGATGGCTGGTGGTGATCATCCCGGCTGCCATATTTGCTTTGATGCATATTATGAATCCGGAAGTAGAAGCTTACGGCTTTTGGCTGACGATGCCACAATATTTGTTTTTCGGACTTTTATTCGGAATCTGTACCGTTCTGGACGATGGCCTGGAAGTTTGTCTCGGTGCTCATGCTATTAATAATGTTTTCTTGTCCTTATTCGTGACTTCTGAGGAGTCGGTGTTTAAGACCCATTCTGTCCTCAAGCAGGTGGAAATTGATCCAGTGATGGAATTAATCAGTCTGTTGGTTTTGGGTACGCTTTTCTTTTTTATCATGTACAAACTATTGGGCTGGAAATGGAAGGTGATGAATGATAAAATCGCCCCGACCACTTTGTCTAATCAACCTTTTATGGAAATTAATCAGGATCATTAAGCCGGATGGTTTAGGCCTGAGGAGGATGCGCATCGCTTTCTCATAAAACTACGAATGGTTAAATACAGGAAGACCCAGTTCCAATTGATGTTCTTTTTGATTTGAGTGCTTTCTCTTACCAGGGCGACTATCTTTACCTAAATTATTCATCGTTAAACTCATTAATCTGACTCCAATAGCCGATTTCAATCTTTTATAGTTGTTTTTGTTTGGTGCTAATTAGCCCGAATTTGGGTGAGCTTGCTTCCCCCTCATGGATCTGCTTCGTAGGGAAAACTTGAAACAGGAAAATTCGTACATTTTTCCCAAGCTTTCAGCTAACCGAGGGTTTAAGTATGAATAATCCTGCTTAGCCCAACCTATTTCTTCAAACTATGAATAATGTCTTTTTCCTCCTGGGAGAGGAATGCCTCGCCAATGGAAAACCAAATCCCTGTTTTAAAATGGATGCTTAAGATATCGTTCAATAAGGGAGGAGATATGGTCTGAAAACCATACACCAGGGTGATGGCTTTTTCCTGTAGAATCGCACGGCATAGGGCCAAAACTTCCCTTTGTCTTTGATTGACTTTCGTACCATTTTCACCGGTATTGGTGGAGAGCGTCATCCATTCCTCCGGAGGTAAACAAAGCGTTTGAATGTTTTCCAATACCTCTCTGGTGTGGGATTTTATGGAATCCAAACGAGAATAGGTGATGGCTTCATAGACCGTTCTTCCGAGTAATGGGAAATCTGAAGAGGCGACGCCAATATTTTGACGAAGACCTTGGGCAGCATAGTCCGCTATGGCCTTTTCATTCAGACGTAATTTCAGATCATTTATCATTTGAATTTTCAGCAAATGCTTGGTGAACAGGAAGGGAGAAAGTCCGTTGGACAGACTTATCTGATTAATACCATTCTCCAGTTTAAGGTGCTGTCCTTGCGCTTTAAAATGCCATTCCAGTTGAATTGGATGGCTGGGGAAAGCAGCACCTTCAAGTCGTTTTTCTTCGGGGATATTTAAGATATCCTGAAGTTTTCTAAGTGAAATATGACCTAATTTGTAGACTGTTTCTAAGGCAAATAGTCTCCTGAATACGGGTAAAAGGGTAATGTAGAGTAGAATGAAGGAGATCAATGGACCGCCTCCGGTAGCCGCATCGGAGTCCGTGTTAATATAAAAAAGATAAAGGACCACCGTTAGGGCCGTATATTGAAAAAAGTGAATGTACCCTTTGTTTAACATCAGCCAGCTGTTGTAAGAGACGGCAGCTTTTTTGATTTGTCCGGATCGATTAGCATACTTTTCCTGTTCCACTTCCTGCTTGTTCATCATAATCACCGAAAGCATTCCATGAAGGGTTCTACTGACAAATGACAACTGTCCGGAAGTCTTATTCCTTTTGTCCAGAGAGTGGGATTCTACCTGTTTATTCAGGTAGCGAATAACAATTAAAGATAAGGCCGACATGATGAGAATCGCCAGCCCTCCTTCAAATTGTAACTGTAAAAGCCAATACATCCCTACCGTAAGGATGGAAAAGTCGATAGTGACCTCCAGGCTCCCCTTGAGGTATAAATTTTTCAGGCTTTGAATATCTCCCGAATAGCGAAGCAAATATTTTCCCACTCCCTTTTGATGGTAAATTTCCAGGGGCAAGGCCAACTGATGAGTAAAGAGTTGATCTTTGATACTTTTGATAAATAATTCCCCTTCTGCGCGCAGTAATTTTTGGTACCACCATTGGAATAGAAAACGAGCGCTCACCAGGATAAAAAAGAATAGGATAAACTTAGGTACGGTGTCCCACCAGATTTTGGGCAGGAAATCCAGAAAGCGAACGCGGTGCCCTTTGAAGTGAAACACCAATTGGTAATACTTTCCCACACTCACCGGAATAATGATGGTGAGTAAATTTGCAATAATCCCAAGGCCTACAATTTTGGCTGAAGTCCACTTTCGACTTAGCAAAAACTGTAGGCAGGGGTGTTTGAATAAAGATTTCATGATCAGGAATGAAAGAATGTGCCTGAACCTAGGCCGAATTATTCATAAATAAATCGTTTTTTAGCTGCCAGAGAGCAATATAGAGTTTGAGGCCTGATTTGCGTCTTTTCAAACAAGCAGTTTGATCAGGGGTACCAACAATGACTAAGGCTAACCTTTGGTAGTTTGCAATTGTGCTCCCTAAATTGCTCCCTTAATCGGGCCGTACTCCTTTTTGAATCATAGCAAGCGTAGTGGGTGAAGCAGTGAATTGTCCTTACAATAGACTTTAGAGTACAGAAATCCTTTGGGGAAGAATATGTGCCAATTTGTCCGGAGCCAGAAAATGATTAAGCTTCAGCACTGGAATATTGATGATTTCTTTCACTTCCTCAATTAATAACGGGCTGGAGGTGAATATCCCACTCAAAACAAAAGGAGGTAGTCCAACCGATTTCAATATTTCTACTCCGCTAAGAATGGCCAGGGAGTCATAACAAGACAGCATCACCCCATCTACTATATTCATGAATTCTTTACAGTTGATTAAGTTTTTGGTTTCTCTTTGGAGTAATCCGTCTGCGATTTCAATAACTACTGTATTGGGTTGCACCTCTTCTACCTGATTGAGCAGCGTTTCCAGGATGTTCAATATTTCTATGGTCTCGCACATATAAGTCGAAGGGTAGCCTAAATGAGAGAAATCCAAAGCCAAATCTGCGCCGGCATCTTCTACCAGCTTACGGTCTTTGTCGTAGGCAGTGCCGGTTAATTTGATGAAACCAATTCGCTGCCCCATATTTTTTAGACCTTTGGTTAAATAGGCAGCGGTGGTGGTTTTTCCGGAATCCATACTGGAGCCCAGGGAAAGGATCACTTTATAGGAGCGATGCTTTCTGGAATTGAATAAATAGGGTTGAGATTTGAAATAGCGCGTGTTAAGCACCTGGTCGGACGCTGGGTTCATCGCATAGCCAATCATTCTGACATCAGTACTTCCTACTTTACTAAATCTGGAATGTGCGGACTTTAAACTGCCAACCACTCCTCCTTGACCGAGAATTTGGTAAACCTCTTGCGGCTGGTCAGGAACATAGCCTTCAAACTGAGAAGTTGCATATCGATTCCCAAAGGTGGCCAGGATGTAATCCCCACAAACAGGCTTTCATTGACCCCATATTCATTTTGTAAAGCCGTATGTTTACCGATTTTAAGGATCTCAAAAAGCGCAACATCGCCCATTTCTGGCTGATACTCCTTGTTCAGGCCTTCATTTATATAATAATCTCCAATATGTCTGGTAATCAGACTTTTCTTCACTGGATTCATAAGTCAAGATTTTTGTACCGGGCGTACTCCCGATTGAGTTTAGAAATTCATATGCCCCTATGTTTAAGCACCCATATGTGAAAGGCACTTTGCTCCTGAAAGTTGACCTTCACCGGATGTACCTTTGGTTTTTTCTTTGAGATGTAAGTTTTGAATTATGTAGTGCAAAAATATACGGGCAAGAAGGGTGATCATTGGCCGAATAAAACTGAGGTGGACTCAGTCATTGGTTTTTGGGATGGCTCATGGAGTTCGTAGTATTTGGTTAAAATTCAACACCTGGTTTAGATTATATTTAGATTTAAATATAAATTTTTCACATATCGCCATTTGAATTATTTCTTTCAACAAACTGACTCCCTTGAGTTTATGTTTAGAGGTGGGCGGTTAAAATCCATTTTAAGTCATTTGATGGACAATTTTAGTAATACTTTTTTGGGAGGAAACAGGTGGAAAATTGGCTTTATTATAAGGGTTGTGCATCAGAATAGAATTTATCTAATTGTGATTTTCCTTTTTAAATGAAAGTCGAGGGGAGCCGGGAGTTTTTTGGGGGATTGGAGTTTTTTGTTTTTAAGGACGAAATGGAAAAGAACTCTCCAGTTGTAAGGGGTTGAGTATGAGTGGTAAGGTTTGTGTTCTTTCAGCAAAATTGCGTCTGATTTGTTTCGTTTAAAGGACAGCCCAAAGGTGATATTTTCTTCTTTTTTGAGGGATCAATCCTCCGCTTTAATACCTTTCATTGTTTGAAAAAAAAGACTAGATATGAACTTCAAGATGATCGTTTTTCTGTTTTGCTTACCCCTGATCTTATCCTGCTCTGTGGAGCAGCCAAAGCAGGAAGACCAGCTCAAAACACTTTTTCATAATACTTATAAGGTGTATCAGCTCATGCGTCATGAAAATGGACTGTATTATGATTACGTCCATACAGAGGGAGGGAAAGGTGCTGGCTCCTCCGCCAGTATTGGTATGGGGCTGGTGGCGATGTGTGTGGGCCATGAAATGGGCTGGGAGCCCAAAGCGGAGGAGCTCATTATTCAGACGCTTAAAAGTGTTTTGGGAGAGGGAGCCGAGGGGGTGGCTTTGGATCGGAATGCCGAAAACTGTTTTATTCATTTTTTTGATATTGAAACGGGTGCACCGGTAGGATCAAATTATAGTCCTATCGATACGGACATCATGATTGGAGGAGCCCTGTTTGCGAAGCAATATTTTTCTGATAATCCCACCATTGCTTACTATGCGGATAAAATGTACAGCATGGTGAATCATGATATTTTCATTGGGGATCCGGCCAAAGGAGAAATTGTATTAAACCTGACCAAGGAGGGAGTACCTTCTCCGGGAAGAACACTTCCTTATAATGAATATATGATGGTGGCCTGGCTGGCGATGAATCAGGAAGGAAATAATGGTCAGGCAGCGAAACTGTGGGAGCAATATTATGCCAAAACCAGCCAAATGCCGGCTACCACTTACACTTCAAAAAAAGGGGAGCAATTTCAGGTGTTAACGGATGTTCCAAATCATTTTACTTCGAATTTTACCTTCATGTTCAATTATCTTTTTGTGCATGATTTTTCAAATCAGGAACAGTATCAGGAAGCCATGCGGCAGGCAGCCCTGGCAGACCGAGCATGGTGGCACGATCGGACAGAATTGGAGGAAAAAGGAAAGCAAGACTACGAATGGGGGACCACTGCCGGAATGGGGCTAAAGTTGCGAAATGGGGAAATTCAGGAAGGTTATACAGTGGATCGTATTTGCCCAACCGAAAATATCAACACTCAATGGGATCAAAATATGGGAAGAAATGTAGCACCTTCTGCTTTGGCAGGCTATGCGCCGGTTCTACCGGATTTAGTACGAGCTGATTTATTGAAAATGCTGCAGGATGAACGTAAAATTGGTCAGATTACTTTGCCTAAAAAAGAGGGGATTTCCACCGGTGATGAAATGGTTTTATGGAAATACAGTTATTCAGACCTAAATTGGAAACCTAAAAAAATAGAAGGGGTTGATTATGCTTGTATGCTGATGGGGCTGGCTTCTTTACCGGAGTTTTTAGGGCCGGAATTTTTTAATCAACATAACAACTTTTTCGAATAATTATAATTCGAACAAGAAACCAAAACACCCCTCTCAGTGCGATTTCAGGGGTGTTTTTTTATTTAGAAAAACCGTTAGGTTTTATTTCATTAAGTGACATTTGTTACTGAAAATCAGTGGGTAATTTAGTATTTTCATGATACACCAAAGGGACTTTATCATGAAAACCATAGTGATAATTGGTGGGAATTTTTCAGGCTTTACCACCGCGCTGGAATTAAAGCGTAAATTAAAAAATCAAGCCCGGGTGATTGTCGTGGATAAGAGGGATTATTTTTTATTCATTCCTTCTTTAATATGGGTGCCATTTGGCCGTCGGAAAGTAGCCGATATCAAGGTAGACAGTGTTCAGGTTTTTAAAAAGTACGGGGTTGAGTTCGTGCATCAGGAGGTACTAAGTGTCGATCTTCAACAGCAACAGGTTCGACTCAAAGAAGGCTTTTTAGGATTTGACGAGCTCGTGATTGCTTCCGGACCAAAGGTGGACTTTGAGGTGGCCGATGGGCTGAGAGAATACGCGCATTATATCGGGACGCCAAAGGGGGCGGAAAAAATGGGCGAGGCTTTGGAGGCCTTTAAAGCGAATCCGGGTCCCATAGTAATTGGGGCAACACAATCTGCCGGATGTATGGGAGCAGCCTATGAGTTTTTATTCAATGTAGAAGAGTGGCTTCGTGCTCAGAAGATTCGGAAAAAAGTGGAGCTGTACTGGATTACCCCCGAGCATTATTTAGGACATTTTGGTATTGATGGCATTCCTTTGGGAGAATCTATGTTGAAAGGTTTTATGAAGATGTTCAATATCCATTATATCACCGAGGTAGGGGTAGAAAAAATGGAGCAGGAGAAGATCTATTTAACCAATGGACAGCAGTTGGATTATAAATTGGCCATGCTGATGCCTCCTTTTATCGGGGCAGATTATGTAAGGCAAAGCCCTGACCTAAAGGCCGCGCCGAATGGATTCATTCCCGTAAAGGAAAACTACCAGCATGAGGATTATGATTTTGTCTGGGCAGCCGGACTGGCCGTAAATGTCAAACCTCCTTTTAAGGCGGGAAAAGTGCCATTTAGTGTTCCAAAGACCGGTTATCCATCGGATGAAACGGGCAAAATTGTAGCAGAGAATATTTATAGAAAATTGTCAGGGAAGGGTAGTTTTATCAAAAAGCCCTGGGGTAAGATTCCTGCCCTCTGTGTGATGGATGCCGGTAAAAAAGAGGTGATCATTGTGGCCAACCATCTTTTTAAACCCAGGACATTTGCGGTCATGATCCCCAATGTGTTCTATGATGTGTTTAAGGTGTTGTTTGAGAAATATTTTTTGTGGAAAACCAAAAATGGATACGCCCACCTACCCTGATCCATTTTCAATGTTGTGAGGGTTATATTCATCCAATCCAAAGCCCTCAAAAAAAGTCCCCAATCATTGGGGACTTTACTTATTTCTTAAACTCGAATTATTTTAACCGGAATATTCATGCTTAAATCCTCGTTTAGCTGCCAGTTGGAAAAAATGAAGGAATTTTTGCTATTTCGAGTTTTTTCCAACGAAACAGATGAATAAGGAGAAAGCAAGCCTGCCCATATTTGGGCTATCAGAAATTCAGCAGACCCAATCGTAATGAATGGGCAGACAACTCCTTGTGGTAGGTTCTAAAGCTAGCGGTGAATAATCCGGCTTAAAAGTGCACTTTGTCCAGTACTTCTCCTTTTTTTCTTCTAAAGTTCCGAACGATCAATCGGTTAGATCGGTCATAGTTCAAATATCCCCATGCCCAGTTAATAAAGGTAACTACCCGGTTACGGAAGCCTACCAATAGCATCAGGTGAACAAACATCCAGGCAAACCAGGCCATGGTGCCGGAAAATTTCCAAAAGGGCAAATCAACCACGGCGCGGTTCCGGCCAATGGTGGCCATCGTGCCCTTGTCTTTATATTTGAAGGGCTTCAAGCTTTTACCCTTGGCCAATCGGTTAAAGTTCTTGGCCAAATAGGAACCTTGTTGCATGGCCACGGATCCTAGCATAGGCAGTCCGCGGTTATATTTTTCCGTTTGCATCAAAGCGACATCTCCCATCGCCCAAATATCCTGGCTATCTTTTACCTGACAGTTTTCATCGACGATAATGCGGTTTCCGGCTCCTATTTTTTCGGCTTGAATGCCCTCTACCGGAGCGCCCATTACCCCGGCGGCCCATATTAGGGTTTCAGCAGGAATTTCCCGGTCAGCAGTGGTGACGGTTTTGCCATCATAATCTTTCACCAGAGTGTCCACCCAAAGGTTAACCCCCATACCTTCTAAGAATTTCAGGGCTTTTTGAGAGGCTTGCTTGCTCATGGCAGCCAGTAAGCTTGGGGCAGCCTCTATCAGGTGAATCTCCATATCCCGAAGGTCCAGGTCCGGATAGTCCGTGGGCAAAACGTGCAATTTTAGCTCAGCCAACGCACCGGCTAATTCAACACCTGTCGGGCCTCCGCCCACAATCACAAATGTCATCAATCGCTTTTGCTCGGCAACATCCTGGGCGTATAATGCCTTTTCGAAATTCTGGAGAATCATGCTGCGTAAATCCAGCGATTGCGTCAGGCTCTTCATCGGCATGGCATTGGCTTCTACATTTTTCATTCCAAAATAATTGGAACGGGCGCCGGTAGCCATCACCAAATGGTCATATCTCAAATCTCCAATAGAGGTGCGGACAATTTTTTGCTCTTCATTTACCTCCTGAATTTCTGCCATTCTGAAATGGAATCGTTTCTTATTGGCGAAAGTTTTTCGAAGTGGGTAGGCAATGGAGTCGGGCTCTAACCCAGCGGTGGCCACTTGATAAAGAAGGGGTTGAAAGGTGTGGTAGTTGTGGCGGTCAAGCATAACGACCTGATAATGTTCAGTGTCGATGTTTTTGGCTAGGTTAAGTCCGGCAAATCCTCCGCCAAGAATCACGACTCGGGGCAGAGATATCTCTGGGATATTCATATTGATTGTTCTTAAAAAGGGTGTTTGTTTTGTCCCGCAATTTCTTTCTTTATTTGTTAATTAACAATACGACAGAAATAAATCCCCTTTTTAGCGCATTATAAATAATAGAATGGAGTCTTTTAGGACCTAGGGTTGTGCCTGTACTTCCAGAGCAGCCATAAATTGCTTAAAGTTCTGAACGTAACTTAGAATACCCGTCCAAATGCTTTCCTCCAGCATACTACTTCCGCCCATAAAATTGGGGGAATGTTATAAATGAAATTCAAACTGAAATTTTGTACCAAGGTTTCCTCATTACCTATGGGCTGGTAAAGTGTAATGATATAGGACTTCTCTGAAGTTTTATGTAATAGCACGCGCCCAAAATCATAATTCTCCTGCAAATAAACCTTGTTTGCCTTTTGGTTGAGCAATTGTAGAAATTTAAGCAATGTTTCGTCCTCTTTTGGGGTTTCCGGAAAGTTCAAACGGAACTTAAACTCAGGTTCCATGATCCCGCCATATAATTGAAAGTTTAAAGAGTCAATCTGGAGGATGGTATTGTTGGGCAATAAAGCCTGAATGGTGCCGGGGTCCGCCAGTAAATCCGGATTGATCTGCGCTATATTGGTGGGAATTTCAAATGCCACCCGGCTCAGTAAAATGTAATATTTCCCAGTATCTTTTTGAATTATCTGATCCCGATCCATTAACTGGATCAGTTGGCGGCTCAGGCTCTCTTCTTTAAAATTTTTCGGAAATATTACCTCTCCGTTCTTGTTGAACAATAACATTTTTCCCTGAACCCCATTGTTCAGCAGCCAATCGGTATCTGTAGCGAATTGGATAGAGTTTTCTTTTCTGAGTTTCGGGAAGTTTTCAGCATGACCCATTTCAACTATCAAAAGGCCAAGACTGATCAGGAATATAAGTCTGTTGAAAAAATTCATGAAAATCGCTTAGTTTCCAAACTGGATTATTTTTTGAAAAAACAACGCAAATTAGAGGCCTAATGCGCATCCGCCAATCAAATGATAAAAAAAAATCAAAAAAAAATCGGTCGGAATTTTACTTATAATGGGAGGTGGTAAAGGCTTGGGATTGAGTGTTATGCAAAAATCACCTCATTATCTTGCTGTTTTTTGCTAATAAGTCAGAAAATTAGCCGAATAACGGTAGTTGTTCTAAAAAGTTTCAATTTTAAAGGAATGATTCACATTATTTACTATTGTTTCAAAAAGTTAACAAGTCTGTTGTTTTCATAACAACCGTTTGTACCTGTGGCTATGAATGCCGTAATTCGCTTAAGTTTTCTACATAAATTACTCATGTAGGGAATAGGGGAGTTTCCCCATCAACAGTGCTTTTATTATTAGAAACATATCATCCAGCAATTCTATGCGTTTTGGAATTTTGAAGGAATTGACAGAGAAACGAGTGGCCATCACTCCTGACTTTGTCAAGAAATTAGTAGCTCAGAAACATGAAGTTGTTTTTGAGAAGGGCTGCGGAGCAAATTCAGCCCTGGCGGATGTACTTTTTGAGGAAGCAGGTGCTCAGGCATCTGATCGTACGGAAGTTCTTTCCTCTTCTGATGTCATTACCACTATTTTGCCATTGGCCACAGAGGAGATTTCCAATGTGAAAAAAGGAGCGGTATTGATCTCTCAATTTCAGCCATTTGCACAAGCAGAAGTTTGTGAAACTTTGGCGAATCATGGTCTTACAGGTTTCAGCCTGGATATGATCCCTCGCTCTACCATTGCACAGTCTATGGACGTATTGTCTTCCATGGCTTCGATTTCAGGCTATAAGGCGGTGCTGACCGCCGCTAATTATTTGCCACGTTATATGCCGATGTTATCCACTGCCGCTGGTACTATTCGCCCAGCCAAGATGTTGGTGTTGGGTGCCGGAGTAGCAGGTCTTCAGGCTATTGCTACTGGTCGTCGTTTGGGCGCAGTAGTGGAGGCTTTCGATACGCGCGCAGCAGCTAAGGAAGAGGTATTGTCTTTGGGAGCGAAGTTCGTGGAGGTTGAAGGTGCTACTGATGACAGAGGTGCCGGAGGTTATGCCGTAGAGCAAACCGAAGAGTACAAAAAACGTCAATCAGAATTGATTTTCGATAAAGTATCTAAAGCGGATATCGTGATCACCACTGCTCAGCTTCGTGGTCGTCCGGCTCCTCTTTTGGTTAACGAAGACATGTTGAAAGCCATGCCTGATGGGGCGGTTTGTGTGGATTTGGCCGCTACTACCGGAGGTAATGTGGCTTTCTCTAAGCATCGTGAGATTGTTAAGCAGCATGGAGTGACCATTATTGGTAATTCAGAGCTTTCTGATGATGTGGCAGAGCATGCTTCTCAGCTATTCAGCCGAAATGTAGAGAACTTCCTGAACGTATTCTTGTCAGAAGAAGGCCTTACCTATGATTTCGAAAATGAAATTATCGGGGATTCTTGTATTGTATACCAGGGCGAAGTGCGTTATGGCGCTCCTGCTTTGACTAAATAATTGAAACAGTATGGACGTAATATTAAACTTCATCGCTGAAAACTTGCCAATGATCACTATCCTGACTTTGGCAACTTTTGTAGGAATAGAGATTATCGCTAAGGTTCCTACTGTTTTGCACACTCCATTGATGTCCGGATCCAATGCGATTTCCGGGGTCGTGGTGATTGGTGCTATATTATTGATCCGGGATGCAAAACCGGATGAGTATTTGACTTTGATTATTGGCTTTTTGGGTATTGCATTAGCCATGATTAACGTGGTTGGTGGTTTTGCGGTGACCAACCGTATGTTGGAAATGTTCAAAAAGAAAAAGAAATAAGCGGACATTTTCATTACGCTTTTAAGAAATACAATAATGGAAAGACATATCACAGACTTTTTATACTTAATCAGTATTGTCGTTTTCATCTTCGGGATGAAAGGACTTTCCAGTCCGGCCACTGCACGTAAAGGAAACTTGACCGCTGCAGCAGGTATGGGATTGGCTATTTTAATCGCCTTGTTTTCCCCTGCAGAGGGAAGCTTTGATAACCATATTTGGATTATCGCAGGTATGGTTGTCGGTTCAGCTATCGGTTTGGTTTCTGCCAAGCGTGTAGCGATGACCAAAATGCCGGAGATGGTATCCCTTTTCAACGGTTTGGGTGGTGCTACCGCGATGTTGATCGGTTTTATCGAACTGAAGAATTACCAGCCAGCGGTAATCTCTACCGTTAAATCGTTATTGTCTAATGGTGAAGCAGCAAACTTGATGAACGGAGAGGTTTTCTCCTCCATTTTCGCTTTGATTATCGGTGCGGTTTCTTTCTCCGGTTCTTTGATCGCCTGGGGTAAATTGAATGGTTCTCTTCGCGACAATATCAAATTGCCAGCCCCTCAGATTGTGAACTTAGTGACTTTGACGGCTATCATTGCGCTATCGGTAATGATCATGAATGGGGAGGAAATGAACTTCGCCTTACTATTGATCCTGACTGTTCTAGGTTTATTCTATGGGGTAGCATTCGTTTCTCCAATTGGTGGTGGTGACATGCCGGTAGTGATTTCTCTTTTGAACTCTTTCACCGGAGTAGGTGCCGCAGTAGCCGGTTTGATTTACGGTAACAATATTATGATCATCGGTGGTATCCTGGTAGGTGCATCCGGTACCATTTTGACCGTATTGATGTGCGAGGCCATGAACCGTTCTTTGATTTCCGTGATCATTGGAGGTTTGGGTTCTTCGGGAAGCTCTTCCGGATCAGATCGCGAGGAAGTAGTAAAAGAAGCTACTCCTGCCGATTTGGCGATTCAATTGAAATATTCTGAGCGTGTAGTAATCGTTCCTGGTTACGGTTTGGCCGTAGCACAGGCGCAGCACGTTTGTCATGAATTGGAGCAGTCTTTGGAGGCTGAAGGTGTTGATGTAAAATATGCGATTCACCCGGTGGCTGGTCGTATGCCAGGTCACATGAACGTATTGTTGGCAGAGTCTGATGTAGACTATGACAAGTTGATGGAGCTGGAGCCTGCGAATGACGCCTTTAACAATACCGATGTTGTATTGGTAATTGGTGCGAATGACGTAGTAAACCCTGCAGCCAAAACGGATACGGGCTCTCCTATTTATGGAATGCCTATTTTGGACGTTGAACAAGCCAAAAACGTAATTGTATTTAAGCGTTCGATGAGCACAGGTTATGCCGGTATTCAGAACCCATTGTTCTTTGGTGAGCGTACCAAAATGCTTTTCGGTGATGCAAAAGCTTCTCTGGGCAAATTGAAAGAAGAATTAAACAATGCATAATTCGGGCAGCATCCGATAAAAATATAGAAAGCCGGAGGATTTCCCTTCGGCTTTTTTTATAATCGAAATTTGAGGGTCAGACGCCATAATTTCACATTGCAGCCTTTTTTAAGCCCGAAATATTCACTAAGTCAATTCAAAACACTCACAGCAAGCTATTACTATTTTTTGTTTTTAATAGCACGAATTTGGGTGGGCTTGCTTTCTCCTCCTTCAACTGCTTCGTTTGAAAAAACGCTAAATGTGGGACTATTTCTTCATTTTCCCGGCTTGCAGCTAATCGATCATAAAGGCTTGCATAATTCGTATAAAAGGCAAAAAAAATAGAAAAGAAACGATTTTACGCCATTATATGCCTTACGTAAGATTTATTTAAATAATTCTTATATATTTTTGTGGTCAGACGATAATAATTGAAGAAATTTCGTTCTTAAATAAGATCCAAAAATCACTTTTGTATATGTACGGAAAATTTGTCTTTCCAACGCTCCTGAGCATTTTATTGATTACTTCCTCTCTTTTTGCACAAACCAAGTCGGTTGATTCCTTTTTAAATGGGAAGCAAAAGGTTTATGGGGCCACCGTTTCTGCAGGAGGAAATGTGATGGTCTATGTAAGTAATTATAAGAAAAAGAAGACTATTGAGCTCTTCGAAGTCACTAAAAATGAAAATGACAAGTGGGGAGAGCCAATTCGCCTGACCAACCTAAGTAATAAATTTGAAATTATTACTGATCCTTTTATTTCTTATGATGCTAATTTTTTACTGTTTTCCGCCATCGAAAAAGGGGGAGCCAGTTATGATATTTACTTTAGTGAAAGAAGAGGTTCGGTTTGGCAGACGCCGCGTCCGGTAGGAGGTGAAGTGAATACCTGGAAGGTGGAAGGATCTCCTTCCCTTAGCCTGGATGGTAAGCAATTATATTTCCTGAGAGATGAATTTGGTGACCCCGAAAAAGGGAGGACACAGCTTTATGTGGCCGACTGGGCCGGAGATGCCAGTTATAACAACGTTCGACTGCTAAAAGGAAGCTTTAATGAGCAAAATGTTAAACGGCCTATTTTATATCGTGGGGGAAATGTGATCCTGATGTCATTGCAAAAGGACAATAAGATAGGGGGCTATGATGTGAATTACACTTATCAACTCGAGGACGGGACTTGGTCGGATCCATTGCCCCTGGCCTTTATGAATACACCCAAGGATGATTTTTTGGCAGGACTACCCGTTACGGGTGAGGCGGTTTATACCACTGTCGACCAGGAGTTATTTCAAATTGAAATTCCGGAATCTATACCCGCGACCCCTTTAGTTTTGATGAAGGGTTATTTGAGGGATCGAAAAGTAGGGATGCATGTGGATGCGGTGGTTCGCCTGATAGAGGTGGGGTCTAATAAAGAAGTTTTGGTAGGTAGGAATAATCCTACTGATGGATTTTACTCCATTATTGCACCAGTGGGGAAAAAGTACAAATTGAATTTCTTTTCAAAAAATCATGTGGAGTTTGATACTTTGCTGGATTTTAGCGGCATTCAAACTTTTGTACAGTATGATCAAAATATTGAAATGACTTCAGAGGTTTTGGTCCAATATGCTTTACAAGATTTGAGTAGTTTACGTCCTACCAGTGGGGAGATTCGTATTTTTACCGGTAATCAGTTGATTCATTCCTCTTATTTTGAGGCGGGTCAGCAACCTCAGCAGATCCCCTTGCCATTGGGGTATAAATATCAGTTTGAAATCATTTCCAATACCTGTCAACCCTATCGGGGGATTATCAATTTTCAGGATAGCAAGCGATATCCCGCCATTTTTGAGAAAAAGATTCGGATGAGAAGGAAGCTTCAGGAGATTTATTTTGAAATCCTGACCCCGGAGGGAGAGAAGCCGAAGGATACCACCATACAGGTGAAAAATTTGGAAACGGAAAAAGGCAGAACCTATTCTGCGGTGAGTCTGGCCTATTTGGAATATGGTTCCCGTTATCAGGTAGAGGTGATGCGACAAGATGAAGTTTTGGAAACGATGAATCTGGTAGTGGATCCGGAAGGGAAAATTTACAGGGTGAGTCAGGACTGGCAGTGGGGGCAGCCCTTAAAACAGCAGGTTACTGCTCCGGAAGGTCCGAAAATTGAAATGAAATTGGAGCAGATTTAACCCGGATTATTCATGCCTTAATCCTTGTTTTACTGCTAGGTGGGAAAAATGAAGGAATAGTTCCCTGTTTCGAGTTATTTCCATGGAAGCAGTTGAATGAGGAGAAGGCAGGTTTACTCTAATTTGGTTATTAAAAATCAAAGAATATAATTGTAATCGATAGATTGTTAGGGGTTTGGGTGGTTTGAGGGATTCAGCGGTGAATACTTCGGGTTAGGGGAATTGGTTTTATACAGGAACAGGTCATCCATTTAGGGTGACCTGTTTTTTTATGCCAATCAGGCGGTTACTTTTTCCTCTATACCTCTGAGATCAACAGGGACCACGCGGGACACCCCCTGCTCCAGCATCGTCACGCCATACATGATGTCTGTGGAGGCCATGGTGCGCTTGTTGTGGGTGACAATGATAAACTGCGACTCATTGGAGAAGGTGCGGATGATATTGTTGAATTTGTCAATATTGGCATCATCCAAAGGTGCGTCCACCTCATCAAAAATACAGAAGGGTGCTGGCTTGAGCAGATAAATGGCAAATAGCAGAGAGGTGGCTGTCAGGGTTTTTTCCCCTCCGGAAAGCTGGCTAATGGATAATGGTCGCTTCCCTTTCGGTTTGGCGATAATATCGATTTTTGATTCCAGTGGGTTTTCAGGATCTGATAGCGTTAGATCGCAGTCATCCTCTTCGGTGAACAGCGAGCGGAAAACACGGATGAAATTAGTCTTGATTTTCCCAAAAGCCTCCATAAAGTTCTCCCGGGCGGTCTCATCAATCTGACTGATGGTGTCCATCAAATCATTTTTGGCTTCATATAAATCTTCCTTCTGTTGATTGATGAAAGTATAGCGCTCCTGAATTTCATTATAGGCTTCCACCGCCAGTGGATTAATCGGTCCAATGCGGTCCAGCTTGCTTTTAGTTTCCTTCACCCATTGTTTCAGCTGCTCCACAGCGTGGGGGATCTGCTCCGGATCGGTGTTTTCCAGCAATTCTTCCAGATCCACCTCAAATTCTACCTTCAACCGCTCCTGAGTAGATTGCATGCCCAGTTTGGCTTCATTGAGGGCCTGTGAATATTTCATCACCAATTCATCGGTCACCTCTTTTTCCCGAAGATATTGCTTAGCTTCTTTCTCTGCGCTGTCAATCGCGGTGCGGTGAAGGCCGTATTTCTTTTCCGTATCTTCCACTACGCGTTCCAATTGTTCCCGCTCCGCATACAGGCGCATCAGTTCTTCATCCTTTTCCACCTGGTGGTTTTGCAGGTTGGCCTGTTCCTCCTGTAATTCTGCTAATTCATCTTCGGCCTGCTGGCTTTGATCCTGAATGAGCTTTTGGTGTTTTTGCTGCAGATCATATTGCTGTTCCGCGGATTGCAGGGCATTTTCCTGTCGGTGAAAATTCAGGTTGACTTCATTGAATTGTGCTAAAACCAGCTCGAATTCTTCCTTTTGAACATCCACCTGTTCTTTGAGTATTTCTCCCTGTTCCACCAATCCTTCAATCTCTGCAGAAAGCCGCTCTTTTTGAGGGCTGAGAGACTGAATTTCTTCTTCCAGTGTACTGAGTTGATCCCCCAGCGCTTCCTGGTTATATTCACTTTGCTGAATGACCTGATGTACCTGTTCGAATTTGGTTCGGGCAACGGCTTGTTCCTGTTTTAAAATAGCGACTTCTGCTTTTAATCGATCTATTTGTTCCTTTTCAGACTCCGCCTTTAGGGAGGCGATTTTCTTCAGGCATTCCTCCAGCGCTATTTCTTCTCCTTTTAATTTTTCCTCTAGCTGAAGCACCACAGATTTTAGCTTTTCTACTTGTCGGGCAGTGCCTAGGCCATGTTGGTCCGCATTGACCGATCCTCCGCCAATGGAAAACTTTTTCTGAATAATACTGCCATCATTGTTGACAAATATGCCATTGGCATTTGGTGGGATAGCCTTTTCATGCTCCACAAAATATACCCGATGGAGTAATAAGCTTAGAAGAGGGTGGTATTCCGCCGCACTTTCCATTACTTCCATGGCGGCTGTAAGTCCGCTGATATGGGGTGTCTCCGAGATTTTATTAATCTGGTCCAATAAGAAAAAATGCGCTTTCCCTTTTTGATCTTCCTTCAACCTGCGAATAGCCGCTTTGGCTTCCTGAACCGTAGGAACAATGAAATAGTTCATAAAGGGTTCCAGGAAGGTGGTTAATGCCGCACGAAATCGATCGGGGGCATCCACAATTTCAGAAAGCAGGGGCGCCGCTTTGCCTTCCCATTCCTGATGGTTTCGAATATGTTGCAGGGCCTCAGGATAGCCCTCCAGATTCTCCATCAGTGATTTTTTCAGCTGAAACTCATTTTCTTTGGCATCCAGAATTCGGGAAGATTTTCGGATTTGTTCTTTGAGTTCATCAGCAAGATGTTCCTGTTCCTGAATGTTTTCCTGAAGCTCCAGTTCCGACCTTTCCAATCCTTCCAGGACGCCTGCCTTATCGGCAAACTCTTCATTCAGATCATTCAGTTTATCCTCAAAAATGCTGAGGTCTCGTTGCTGATTTTGCTTTTCTGCCAGCCCTTTTTCCATTTCCATTTTTAGCGCAGAACGCTGAACGCTGGCGATTTCCAGGTCTTTCTGGCTTTGGAAAAGGGACTGCTGGGCGCTTTTTTCACGGCTGATCACAGACTCCAGCTGGTTTTGCGATAAATCCAGTTGCTGGCGGGCCTGTTCTTTTTGGCTTTCCAGCTGATTTTTTTGCGCTTCTACTTCCAGCAACATGCGCTCAGCTGAGGTCATGGTTTGCGTGGCGGCCTGCATTTGCTGCTCCACATTGCGCAGGTTCTGTTGCTGTTCTTCCAGCTGTATTTTGAGTTGGTTGATACGCTCACTCAAAAAGCGTTTACGTTCCGTTTTTACCTGCTTATCGCTTTCGTAATCGCGGATTTTTCCTACATGCTGATTGAGGTTTTGCTGATTGCTGCGTAATAATTGCTCCACATTCAGCAGATCCGCTTTTAGTTTTTCAACCTCTGCCTCTTTCAGCGCAATTTGGCTACTGATATGGGCGCGCTGATCATTTTCCTTATTTAATTGTTCTTCCACACGGAAAAACTGATCCCGGAAAGTTTTTACTTCCTGACAGGCCAGTTGAAGGCTGAAATTTTTGTAGTCTTCTTTTAGTTTAAAGTAGCGCTTGGCGGTTTTTGCCTGTCGCTCCAAAGACTTCATGTTTTTCTCAATTTCCGCCAATAAGTCTTCCACCCGCTCCAAATCGGCATCTGTATCTTTAAGTTTCTTGAGGGTCTCCTTTTTACGGGCCTTAAACTTAGAGATGCCGGCAGCCTCTTCAAACAATCCCCGGCGGGAATTATCCTTATCATTCAGGATTTCTTCCACCATTCTCAGCTCAATAATCGCATAAGAATTGGACGTAATTCCCGTATCCATGAAGAGTCCCGTAATGTCTTTAAGGCGGCAGGTAACGCCATTTAAAAGGTATTCGCTGTCACCGCTGCGGTAATATCTTCTGGAAATGGTGACGGTATGGTATTCCGTCGGGAGTAGGTTTTTCGTGTTTTTGAAGGTCAGGGAAACTTCTGCCAGGTTGGTGGCTTTGCGGTTTCGGGTACCATTAAAGATGATGTTCTCCATCTTTTCTGATCGCAAAGCACTGGTTTTTTGCTCGCCCAATACCCATCGGATGGCATCTACTACATTGGACTTTCCACAACCATTGGGGCCGACAATACCGGTAATTCCCTCATTAAAATTGATTTCAACGCGGTCTCCAAAACTTTTGAAGCCCTTAATCTCTAAAGACGTTAATTGCATGCAAACAGAAGGCTAAAAAATGATGCTTAATGGGCGTGATGATCACAAATTTGGTTGGTAGGTACTTTTGCAGAACCGAGGCACACCGGACAATCGCCGTTCAGATGTTTATCTCCCTCACACATGCTACAGGTGGCAAAGCCGGAGTTGGAGCATTTGGTACAAGACTGATAATCATTCAATCCAAACTGATTCACGGAAATTTGTACCCCCTGCCCATTGCAGGCATTACAACGCTCTTTACCGATTCCATGGCAACGTGGGCAGGATTGTTCCAATGTCCCCAGGCCATCACAATCCTGACAGGGCTTTAGTCGATAGCCCAAAGCGTTGCAGAAATTACAATCCAGGATCACTTTAAGCTTGTTATCAATTTTTGTCTTCAATGCTGCGGCCTGCCGAAAATAATCGCCACTGTTTCCGGTCATATTTAAGTAGCGTTCGGTGAAATTTTCCGCATTTTTATATTGGCCAATTTCATACAGGGTTTCCGCAAATAGGTAAGCCATATTATAAGGCAATACCTCTTTGGTGGCCAATGCGCGTCTGAACGCAATATTGGCATTCTGGAAATCACCATTATCCATATATTGTTTACCCAGGCTCACCCATTGGATCACTTCCCGTGAAAACTGATAGTCGTCACCCTGATAATATTGGGCATTTGCTTGTTGCTGACTTCCAAAAATCAGCAAGCCACACAGCAATATCAAAGCCTTAAGGTAGGAAGGGGAAATTTTCGATTCGAATTGTATGCGCATAAAGGTATGGAATAAAAAAATGTAGCCTCTAAAATAGATCTTTTCGGCCTGAAAGTCGATTTTTTAACACTTTTTGACTTTTGCCTATAAGGTCTTATTTCTTTTTGACAAACAAGGACTTAACGAAAAGCGTAAATTCAGTGCGTATTTCCGGATCGGTCACAATACTTTTTAAAGTAGAAAATAAATAGCCCATGGTGACCGTCTCCGCTTTTGTTGCTTCCTCTGCCGGAACCATAAGCTGATGTTCCTGCTTATTGGGCTTGGGAGCTTTGGCTGTTTTTTTCTGTTCCTTTTTCTTTTTGGGAGCAATCGCCACTTTGCCATCTTTGGACTTAACGCTGATTTCCTCTGCCCCTTTTAGCTCCGCCTCATGGTCTGCAGAGCGTTGAGGCTGATGCAATTCATCGGCTTCTTTGAAGCTTTTCTGCGCATCTTCCATTTTGCCCAGGCGCTCCAGAATCATGCCCCGGTTGTTGTGAGATATCGCATCTTTTGGATCCAGTTCAATGGCTTTGTCGTAGTCTGCTACCGCTCCTTTATGATCTTTCATGCGTTCACGGATGAAAGCGCGCGAAGCATAACGGTACCCATTGTTAGGCTCCAGAGAAATGGCTTTATCAAAGTCGGCCATGGCCTTCTCATTTTGTCCCAACAGGTGATAGCATACGCCACGATCACCAAAATGCTGGGCGTGGAAAGGTTCCATGGAAATAAGGAATGAATAATCTTTAGCGGCCTCTTCAAACTGCTGATTTTTACCCAAAGCGATGGCACGGTTGACCCTACTGGATTTATGCGATGGATCCAATAGCAGTACCTGATTGAACTTTTTTATGGCCTCCGGAATATTATTGGCTTGTGCTTTGGCTAACCCCTCGTTGAAAAGTTGATCTAAATTCATGCTCCTATTTTTCGATGCTTTTTCTTAACCGACCGCAAATATAAGATTATTTGGGCGGAAATCTTACAAAATAAGCTTTACGCAAATTCTGTGCTCAAATAACCCCCTGTCTAAGGGGGAATGCTGCTGCCTATTTTTTTGATTAAAAATTTGTGTTCTTTTCATTTCCCTTAATTTTGCAGCCATGTCAAATTCAACCCTTACCTCATCATCGTCAATGGAAATCCGAAAGAAAGTCGGACTGTTGATGGTTATTTCTTTCTTAGCGCGTTGGGCCGTGGCGCAGTTTACCGAATTGGGAAACGATGAAGTGTATTACTGGACCTATGCACTCATGCCAGATATTAGTCATTTTGATCATCCGCCTTTGGTGGGCTGGTTAATTCGAATGACGACCCTGAATTTGACCTGGACTTCTGAAATTTTCGTGCGCTTGTCTGCGGTGCTTATTGGTACCGGAAATATCTGGATTTTTTATCGGATAGGGACTTATCTTAAGGATGAGCTCACTGGTTGGTATGCGGCTTTGCTTTATACTGCTTCGGTTTATTGTTCTATTATTGCAGGTGCTTTCATTTTGCCGGATACACCACAGTCTGTATTTTGGCTATTAGGTTTGTTCGCTTTTATTAAGGCATTTAATCCGGAGAGCAGAGTGGAATTAGCAGGGAAGCAATTGCTTTTGGCCGGATTGTGGTCCGGTTTGGCCATGTACAGCAAGTACCATGGCGTGTTTCTTTGGATGGGTGCTTTGCTATATATTACTCTTTATGACCGCAAGTGGTGGTTACGTTGGGAATTGTGGGCTGCAGGGATACTGTCTTTGTTGATTTTCTCTCCGGTCTTTGTGTGGAATTTCCAAAATGACTTCATTTCTTTCACTTTTCATGGAGAACGGGTGGATCCGGGTAGTGGATTTAAACCTCATTATTTACTTCAGGCACTTATCGGGCAGATCGCCTATAATAATCCAATCAATTCCGTACTGTGCATGATCGCTTTAGGGGCATTTTTTAAGGGGAAAATTCCTAAAACACCTTCTAACCGCTTATTGGTGTGGATGGGATTGCCATTGATATTACTTTTTACCGGGGTCGCTTTTTTCCGTCAGATTTTGCCCCATTGGACCAGTCCGGCATTTTTTTCTTTAATGCTTCTGGCTGCCATTTGGTTTCGTCAAAAGGAAAATCCAGTCTTTTGGCCAAAAGCATTGGTATGGGCGAATGGACTGGTATTATTTACCATTGTTCTGGGACTGATACAGATTAATAGTGGTTTTATTCCCCTGAGCCATGAGACCGAAGAAAATCGGGTGGGTAGAGGTGATATCACCCTGGATATGCAAAGCTGGTCGGATCTGAAAGCGCCTTTTGCGGCATTTCTGGAGGAAGAAAAGGCTAAAGGTCAATACCTGGGGGATAAAATGCTAAGTCCGAAATGGTTTCCGGCGGCGCATTTAGATTATTATGTAGCCACTCCGCTTCAGTTGAAAATGATGGGAGGGGGCAGCCTGCTCGATACCCATCAATATGCCTGGTTAACGGAGAAAAGGGGAGGTTTAGTCAAAGGGGAAAGTGCCTATTATATTACGCCTTCTTCTATGTTTAAAGATCCTATTCCCTATTACGGATCCCATTTTGAAAAGGTGGAATTAGCCACTGTGATTCCGGTCTTTCGTGGTGGAAAATTAGCACGTAATTTCTTTGTATATCGTTTGGTGAATGCCAAGGAAAGTTTGCATCCATTTGATCGGGATTATTGGCAATAAGTCGGGAGAATGACCTCCGTTTTTTTGTATGTTTTGATAGCTAATGGAGGTTTAATGCGCTTGAGGTTAGTTTTCGTCGGCAAGTGGACTTTTGGAGGATTTTGTTGCCGAGAACAGATCCTTATTGGCAATATTGCTGTAAATTGAGGTATGTTTAGTAAAGAAAATAAGCCTAAAATTGTGTTGCCCAGTCCCCTTAAAGCCCCTGATTTGATGGGCTGCGGAATGGAGCATTCAAATGTTACCCTGACAGACCTGGTAGAGGAATACAATGGCTTACTGAGCCTTTTGAAAGTAGCGGTGAATCATATCGCCCAAGCTAATGATTTGGAGATTGTTCAGCTGCATCAGATTGATCTATCCGGTTCCAATTATTGGTTGATCAATGGTAATCAGCTATCCAAAATTATTCCTAAGTTCGCCTATCTTGAGTATGCCTTTGACGATTTATATTTACTAAAAACACCCAGTAAAGAAATTATTAAGCTCCTTCGTGGCGTAGATTATGCAGAAGCACTTAAGGCTTTACAAGCGATGAAAGTGATGTAAGTCCAATAAAATGAGGTAATTAGAGGTGTGGGGTTTTGATGGTGAAAAAAAATTCATTTTATTTGTTTTATGCGAACAAAAGATGAAGGAAAAATTAATCGGATCTATCAGGCTACAGTAGACTTAGTGATGCAAGTGGGCATTGCAGGGGCGACCATTCCTAAAATAGCCAAGAAAGCCGGAATGGCTTCGGGTACTCTTTATATTTATTTTGAGAACAAAGAGGATTTACTTCGCCAACTTTACCTTCATCTAAAAAGTGAAATGGTTTCCGTTACTTTTGGTGCTTTAGATAAGTCCGCTCCTTTTAAGTTGCAAATGTTCCAATTGTGGAAGGAATTACTTGCTATGGCGGTAGAGAAGTATCCTGAACGAATTTTTTTAGAACAATATAAAATTTCACCCTTTTATGACGAACAGGTGATGGAGGCTTCCATTGGTTGGGTGAAGCAGGCGGAGGATTTTTTGGAAGAAGGTAAAAACCAGCTGCTTGTCAAGGATATCCAAAAAGATTTAGTGTATTCCATGATGTATGGCTTTTTAAATGAACTCGCGGTCCAGCACCGGAGGGGTTTATTTCACCTGAATGATCATCGCATAGGAGATTCTTTTGGTTTATTATGGGATGCCATAAAAGCGTAATAAATGAAAACTTTTTCATTTGATCTTCGTTTGTTAGGTCTGTTAATGTAATTTATATGGACTTAATAAAAATAGGAGCCTTGCTTTTGATTTTTACAATCAGTGGCGTGGGCTATCACCGGATGACAGCGGTGGAGAATGAAATAGCATCAATTCATTTTAATGGAGATCAGTTTGTTAATCTCAGCCCAACAAAGGCATATTCCGATTATGAATATTGGCCCATGCTCAAAGCTTACTGGGATGCCGATGCGCAGGATCGATTGCCCAAAATAGAAATTCCGGTGCATGAACTAAAAGCGGGAGATTTTGATAGCATACCAGCGGACTTTTCTTATACTTGGTTGGGGCATTCTTCTTTTTTGCTGGAGATAGAAGGGAACCGTTTGTTGTTCGATCCTGTGTTGGGGGATCGGGCTTCGATGCTTTCGTTTGCGGGTCCAAAACGGATGCATGAATCGCCTATTTCGGTGACGGATCTGCCCGCTTTAAATGGGGTTGTGATTTCTCATGACCATTATGACCACCTGGATAAACCTACCATTCAGGCCCTGGCTCAAGGAAGTCAGGTTCATTTTTATATGCCACTGGAAGTTGGGAAGCATTTCAGGGCCTGGGGCGTTCCTGAGGAGCGTATTCATGAGTATGACTGGTGGGATGCTGTGCAATTTGGATCTGTGAAAATGGTTTGTACGCCGGCTCGTCACTCCTCAGGACGTGGGCTTTTTGATCAAAACAGTACATTGTGGTCCTCTTGGTCATTAATCGGGGAAAAGTATAAAGTTTTCTATAGTGGAGATACGGCCGATATGCCTGAGTTTGCGGATATAGTAGCACAATTTGGCGCTTTTGATATCAGTATTTTCCAGGTTGGAGCCTATAATACATTATGGGAAGATGCGCACATTTTGCCTGCTCAGGCTTTGGAGGCTAATGCGGTCCTTGGTGTGAAAACGATGATTCCTGTGCACTGGGCAACATTTGATCTGGCTTTGCATCCCTGGGATGCGCCCATTAAAGCTTTGTATTCTGCGGCAGATCAGTATTCCTTTTTTATCCGGGTACCGGAAATAGGGGAATCGGTAGATGTGGCTGGTCTCAGAAATAATTCTGATTGGTGGAACAACGAACTGGTGAAAAAGGCTGCATCCTGAAATTGCTAGGGGGGACTTGGTGTAAGAATAGTGTTAATTTATCCGTTTTTTGTCATCATATTACCTGATATTTTCTAATTCTTGTCCGGTTTTTTTTTAATTCATCCTGTTATTTTGTAAATACACTTAATCATATTACCAGGGTATATTCTTTGTACATAGATAAGAAATTGAAAAGAATATGAGGGAATTAAAAGACACACCTAAATTGAATCTCTTGATCCAAGAAGATGTAGAACAGCAACTTAATGAGTTGAAGAAATTGAAGAAACCGGTAAAGGAAGACCTGTTAGAGGATGTGTTGGAGGGCTTTAAGGAGTTAGCAAAGCAAATTGAATCCGGCCAAAAGGATCCTGATGTTAAGTAAAAAAGCTTGCGGTAATTTTTTTAAACTCATCCAGGTTGATTTTGATATGCGCCTTTTTGGCGGAAGATAGTTTTCCGTCACGGTGGCTGTTATTTACACTTGGGCATATCAGCATCCGATAGTTCATTTCTTTTCTCAGGCATAATTCATAATACAACGGGCTTGTGTATTCCTTCGGGAATATCTCTAGGACCCTTGTGCCTTTTTTACAGTAAAACAGGTTGGTCAAGGCTGCGCCATGTGGTGCAATGATGGATTTGGCATTTCTGAAAAGATTGATTTGTTCACCAAGCGTGTAATTTCCTAAATCCAAAATGGCAAACCCCATATCTTCTAAAATGGGTATGATTTCGTCTTCATTTATGACTTTTCTTTGAGTGGTATCCCTTCTGCTGATATAAATTTTTTCGGGGCTGTGCGTAATTGGAGCCTTAATGTTATTGAAAAATTCCTGAGTCCATGGTTTGTACCACCCATTATGACGACTGCTGGAAGCGCACCAAAGCTCGTCAAAGGAAAGAAAAGTGTTTTCTTTCATGACCTTAATTTTTGAAGGTGGAATGCCTATTAGCGCTAAGGATTGTTTTTGAAAGGGGAGTTCATGAGCCGAGACTAAAAACCAATCTATTGTTTCGAAATCTCCGCTTTTGATGAGCAGGGCTGTTTTTGCCAGTGCATCGACCATCCAGTGAAAGTAATTGTTTTTGCCTCCTCCTGCTAACAAATTGAATACTCTGCCTGCAAGGTGGGTGCTTGATGCTATCCTGGGTAGAAAGTATTGCTCCGGGTCATGGTTGGCCTGAGGGCCAATTTGATGGATCATGGAGAGTGGTTGGATGATTTTACCCTCTTTAATTAATATGTTTTCGAATAAATTATCGGAGAACAGAAGCCCGTCTTTTACCACATGAAGGCCATCATTTGAGATGATTACGGGTTCCTGTTGTACTTTATAATCCTTTCGGTAATAATGGAAAGTAGCGGCCGGTACTACCGGATTTAAGGTGTATGCCGGGATGATTTGTTTAAATTCTTTCGGGGAAGAGTAATTAATGGGAAAGGCTTTTAAAGAGGTGAGTGGAGCAAGGAAATTGCCCAGCTCATGTGTGTTAATTGCTCTTCTGGCGATACTTTTAAGCTTTTGACTGTTGAGCTTCATCTGGATCTGGAATGGGTATAATTATTTAAAGTCCGATCTCCATTCTTTGTTAACAGCTTTGAATAAATTATAGCTTGTTGGCCATATTCCTGTTTTTAGCTAATTTGCGGTCATAATTAGAAATCATGCAATTAGTAGTAAAAGCAGATAGTTGGGATGCATTAATGCGTCGATCAGTGGAGATTTTGAAGCCTTTCTCGGCCTGTAGGGTATTTAAGCTGACCATGGATTTATTCCATGCAGAGGAGTGTTTTGTAGATGCTTTGGATGATTACCGTTTCATGGAAATTGTAGAGCATATGTTCAGCGGTCAGACGGTCATGCATTGGAATACGCATCCGAAATCCGGTTTGGAAAAAAACTTTGAGATCAGATTTAGGTTTAGGGCCAAAGGAATAACGCAATATCATCCCAAGTACAAAGAGACATTGTTGACCGAGGGATAGTCAATGAAGATACCCGATGAAAAGTAATCGCCAAAAAAAAGGCCCGAAGGTTAACCTTCGGGCCTTTTTAATTGTGCCTTTAAATATTATTCAGCAGCCGGAGTATTAATCATCGCCTCAACAGAAGCCATCAATTGCTTTGCGTTTGAGTTGTTAGGATCAATTTCCAAAGCTTTCTCTAACAATGGAACCGCCTTTTTCGCTTCTTCTTTTGCCTGCTCGATTTTCGCTGGATCAGCTTGCATGGTGTTGGCTTTCTTTACGATAGCAGCACCTTCCTTGTAATACTTGCTAGACAAGGTTTTGGTCATCGTCTTACTTTTTGGGCAAGACTCCAATCCTTTTTCACAAGCGGCAAACATCTCTTCATTTTTCTTCGCTTTTTTCAAGGAAGCCACTTTCAAGTCCCAAGAGTTACACGCTTTGTAGTTGTTCTCAATGGCCTGATCGAAAAATGGTACTGCCTCTGCATACTGCTTATTTTTGTAGCAGGAGTAACCAGCATTGAAATAAACCGTAGCATCTACCTCTTCCGGCATTACTTCAATTGCCTTTTTATAGTTATCCAAAGCAGTAGTATAGTCCTTAGCGGCCATTGCTTTGTTACCTTCATTTTTCAATTCTGCAAAATCCTGCGCATTAGCAGTAAATGCCATTGCCATGGCACAAACGATTGCTAAAAAAGTTCTTTTCATAGTGATTTTAACTAATTATCTGTGAAATCCATCCTAAATATATGGAGAGCTTACCGAAAGCTCCAAATATTCAATTTCATTTATGCGTTAAAAATGGTTAAATGAGTTAAAAAAACATCAAACGTCCATTCTTTTAAATAGAATCATTATCTTCGAAGTTTTTCTCGTCAATGAGGGTGCCGTACTTGTCGTAATATCTCCATTTTCCGCTAGGCTTATCCTCTCTATATTTCCCGTTGCTGGAAACCCGACCATTTTTATGAAAATAAAGCCAGAGCCCTTCCTTTTTGCCATTCACAAATTCACCTTCTGCTTTTACCTTCCCGTTTGGGAAAAATAATTTGCTTTTGCCCTGCTTCAAGCCATTCTCATAGTATTCCTCGATGGTTTTCTTTCCATCCTCATCGTATGTGATCAGGCTTCCGGTGCCCTCTTTGAAGGAGCCTTTATTCAAAATTTTCCCTTTAGGGGAAATAGGGTCTGTAACGGATTGAAGTCGACCATTGGAGAAGGTGAGCTCTTGTTGTAATTTCCCGTTGGGGTAGAAATAGCCCCAAAGGCCTTCTTCTTTGTTATTTTTGTAAGTGCCCAGATAGGCCAGTTGTTTATTTTCATGATAATAGAACCACTGTCCTCCTTTTTCACCAAAAACAAAATGGCCTTCCGAACGGAGAGATCCATTTTCATAAAAGGTTTTCCAAAGGCCACTTTTCTCATCGTCTTTGTATTCCCCTACTTCAGAGTTTTGTCCGTTTTCATGGAAAAATTCCCAGGTGCCTGTTTTTAAACCTTCTTCATACTTTCCCCGGGCACTCATGAGTTTGTTCTCATAGTACTCCGCATAATCTCCATGTTCTAAGCCATCTTTGAATTGAATGTTCTTATAGAGGTTGCCATTGGGGTAGAAAATCAATGCCCGGCCTTGAACCGTGTCCCGCTGATAATTGAATTCAGATTCTTTTCGACCATTTTCAAAATAGGTGATCTGAATGCCTTCAATCAATCCGTTGACAAAGGTTTCTTCTTTATATTTTGCTAAGGAATAAGGGTAGGAATACTTCCATGTGCCGGTTTCTTTTCCTTTGATGAACTGCCCTTTAGTAATAACATTGCCCATGTCATCATATTCTAAAAATTCGCCATCCTGCAGGCTTCCCTTGTATTGTGTTTTTGTTTTGATATTTCCCCAGGCGTTGTAAGTTATCACGGCACCCTCCACTTCTCCATTCACATAGGTGATGGTTTGTGCCTTTCTGCCAGATTCAGAAAAGTTGGTCCATTCACCATTTTTCAAGCCACTATTATAGGAACCGGATTGCTTAATGTTTCCGTTTTCATAATACAAATTATAAAGGCCGGAGAGTTTATCGTTGGTGTAAACGGCTTCAGAGAAAATTTTCCCACTGGCATAAATCTTCCTCTCTGCTCCATTTTTCATTCCGGATTTATAAGTGGATTTGGCATATAATCGGCCATTATCGGTGTACTGATTCCAAACACCTTCCTTTTGCCCGTTTTTGTAAATTCCGGCTATAAGGGAATCTCCTTTGTCTGAAATAAAGTACCAAACCCCTTCCGGTTTACCTTCTGCATTGTTTTGCCCAACGAGTCTGGCTTCTTCCTGAGCCAGGCAAATAGAGGGGATGAAAAATGTAAAGGTCAGAATAATAGAATAATACAATCGCATGAACGTCATGGGGTAAAAAAACCAAAAACTAAGATGTTCCAATGACTTAAAATTAACATTTTCGACTGGAAATTGAATAGAAATGATGGCTTTTCCTGAGGCATAAAAAAAGCCAGCCTCTTAAGAAGCTGACTTTTGAGTGGTATTGTTTATTGTTTAGCCTTTTTTAGGTGCTCCCGCCAGAATTTCTGCGGAGCAACCTGCGGTATATTTCTCGAAGTTTTTGTTGAACAAGTCCACTAACTTGTTGCATTCTTCCTGATATTTAATGGCATCAGTCCAGGTAGCGCGTGGGTTTAAAACCTCTGGTGCTACTCCTTCGCAAGCAGTTGGGAATTCAAAGCCAAATTCTTCATGCTGCTCAAAGCGAACGTTGTCAAGTTTGCCTTCCAAGGCAGCAGTAATCATAGCACGGGTCTCTCTGAGCTTCATGCGAGAGCCGGATCCGTTTAAGCCTGTGTTGATCATCCAGACGTTGACCTCCTGCTCATCCATTTTTTTACCCAACAACTCTGCGTATTTGGCAGGGTGTAGAGGGAGGAAAGCAGCGCCAAAGCATGCGGAGAATGTTGGGGTTGGCTCTGTGATGCCCATCTCTGTGCCGGCAACCTTTGAAGTGTATCCTGAAATAAAATGGAACATCGCCTGTCCTTTCGATAATCGTGAAATTGGGGGATTACCCCAAAGGCATCAAAGGTCAGGAAGAAAATATTTTTAGGGATTGCACCAATGGAGGGCACTTTGGCATTATCAATAAAATGCAAAGGATAGGAAACGCGAATATTTTCGGTGACCTCTGTATTTTCATAATCAATTTTGCGGGATCTGTCAAAGAATCGGGTGTTCTCTTCGATCGCGCCGAAGCGAATTGCTCTCCAGATATCCGGCTCTTTTTCTTCTGATAAATCTACGGATTTGGCGTAGCATCCTCCTTCAAAGTTAAAGACGGTATTTTCGGTCCAGCCATGTTCGTCATCGCCTATTAAAGCACGATTTGGGTCTGCGGATAGGGTGGTTTTACCGGTGCCGGACAAACCAAAGAAGATGGCCACATCCCCATCTTTACCTTCGTTTGCAGAGCAGTGCATGGACAGTACATCGTGATCGTGTGGTAGAACATAGTTCAAAACCGAGAAGATGCCTTTCTTCATTTCTCCGGCATAGGCAGTTCCGCCGATAATTAACTCCCGGGTGGTCATGTTAACAATCGCGAAGTTTTTACCATTCATGCCTAACTCCTGGTAGTTTTCTGCTTCGAAATTCGGATTGCAGATGATAGTCCAGTTGGCCTCAAAGTTTTCTAATTCTTCTTCCGATGGACGAATAAACATATTATAGTTGAACATATGCTGCCATGCCAACGTGTTATACGAACGAACATTCAGGCGGTAATATGGATCTGCGCCGGCATACATGTCGCGCACGTAAAGGGTCTCGCCTTCGAAAGACTCGATCAAAACCTTTTTCAGATAGTCGAATTTTTCCTGAGAAATGGGTTGGTTGATTTTTCCCCACCATACAGAATCCTTGGTGTTTTCATCCTCTACTGTGTACTTGTCCTTTGGTGATCGTCCGGTGAATTTGCCGGTGTCAACCATCACTGACCCTCGGTCAGTCAAGACGCCTTCGCCTCTTGAAAGGATTTCTTCTGTACATTCAGCGGGTCCCAAGTTCCACTTTACTACAGTTGGTTTGAAGTCGTAAGCATCAAAACCATTTCGAGATTTAATACCGAATTCTTGCATAATAAAAAAAGTTAAAAAAGCGTCGTGTTTTGTTACATAATAAATGTAGTCTCGAAACTAAGTTAATTTTATGATTTAAATCAAGTTTCAAATAAAATATGCGTGATATTTTTCATTGTTAAATTTTCAAAACATGACACTTGTTTTGGGTTTATTTTAAAATAATTACATTTTACTTCAGGTTGTGTTTGGGGCTGTTTTTCGGCGGGTTTGAATGTGATAATTGTTTTGTTATTCATTTAAATTTCTATTTCTTTGTGGAAGTCCCAAGTAAGCATCTTACCTTTGATGGGCTAAGTATTACCAATTTGTAGTTATGGGTTACGGAGAAAGATTTTATTTAGGAGCAGACAGGCGCACACCGGAAATTTATTTAGAGTCTTCCACAGGCTTAATGAGATTTGTGGGGAGGTCCATACCTGAGGATGCCCGTGCCTTTTTTACCAAGGTTACGGATTGGTTAAAGGAGTATCTTGAGAATCCGGCACCCACTACCCGCGTCATTTTTCAATTGGAATATATGAATACCAGCTCAAGTAAGTGCTTCGTGGATATGCTGAAAATGCTTGAAGTGGTCCATCAAGACGCTACTGATGTGACCTTGGTTTGGTATTATGATGAGGAGGATGAGGATATGGAAGATACCGGGGAGGACTTTAAGAATATGTTTGAGTTCCCGGTGGAGTTGAGGGGGGTGGATGATTTGCTTCAAAGACCATTTGACTTGTAGTTTTAAAAAGATATAAAAGGCCCTGAATCAGGGCCTTATTTTTTAAATGCTATTTTTCTTTTCTGAATTTGGAGAGCCAGTGTTCCATTTGTTTTCCTGCGGCTTCCCGTCCTCCCAGACCGAATGATAAGGCGAATGCCACCGCGATAGCGCCTAAGGTGAGGCCGAATGCCAGGTTGACAATCTCGTCAGCGATGCCCATTTGCCTTAAGGAAATCGCGACAAAGAGTCCTATTATTCCTGCCCGGGCGATGGCGGCTAAAAATGCATTTTCTTGATTTTTGCTTAGCACTTTGTAGGCGAGTGATGCCATCCAGCTTCCAATGGCCAGAATAATAAGTCCGAAGAAAATATGACCGGAAAGAATAAGGAGGTCGCCAAGGATAATGGCTAATTGAATGAACTCCAGCTTTTCGATTGCGGTAATGATACCGGAAAAGGCGATAAAGAAAAATACAAGTTGTCCCAATAGCTTAGAGGTGGACTTCTTGTCTGAAAACCATTGGAAAATGGTGATTTTTTTGATGAGCTCATCCAGTTTTAGGTTCAGAAGTAGGCTTTCTATAATTTTTGCGATGTAACGTCCTCCGATAAGGAAAAGAGCTAAAATTAAGGCCGCTGCGATAATATTGGGGATGGCGTTAAGCAGGGTGGATAGCGCTTCGGTGGCAGGGTCCGAGATTACACTCATTTTCAAACTATCAAGCGATATGATCAGGATAGGAATAAAGACCACCAAGAAAACCACTTGTTTGATCAGTTTTGTGAAATCAAAATTGAGTGTTATGCCTAATCTGCCAGAAAGGGAATCGATGCTGCTGGAGATTAATCCGGTGGCTTCTGAAGCAATATTGGCCAATACATAGCCTGCGAAGCCAATAACGAAAGCGGCGAGTAGTCTGGGTAGGAAAATGAGGAATTCATTCAGCATCGCCTGTAGGGGTAGTAAAACGCCTCTTACGCCCATCATGTCAAGAACGAGTAGTAGAACATAAACTACCGCCAAATAGTAGATAATTTTTGAGATGCTGCTTTCTAAGTGGAAGGATTCACTTCCGGTTCTTTCGTTAATCCATTTATCCAGTTTGGCTTTGCCTAAGAGTTTACTGGTTAGGTTTTTTAATCCTTTAGCAATTAATAGTCCTACGATCAGGACGATAATGGCTCCCACTGCTGATGGAACCACGGTGCCAAAAGAGGAGAGGACAGGATCTACAAATTGGTCCAGGTAGTTTTTCATGCTCATATGGTTAGGTATGTATTCCTTCACAAAACATGAAAACTCGCGACCGCTGTTATTTTGTCTTTTATTAAGTCGGGATAAATTGTTTGGAATTGGATTTAGGAGGGTGAATGTGGTGATAAATTTGATTTTATGAGTTTGTCAAAAAACGAAATTCGTAAAAATATTACCAATTGAGCGGGGGGAGGTGTGGTTTTGCAACCGTTTGCGGAAAGTGGTTTTTTGGGTGGTTTTTAATGATTTTCAGCAGTTTTTTTGTTGATGCACTTAGTGGTCGGCTGGGGGAGGATATTGATTTTGTTATAAAATGTGGGTATTGAGTTGTGTTGTGTCAGGCGATTAATTGGGCTTTAAAGAGTACGTTTTTGCTGGTTTTAATGCGTTTGTACTCGAAGCCTTCTAGTATAAAAGCTGCCATTATTTCTCCTTTACTGATTGGTTTAGCGCTTATTTTGGTGATTTCGCCACTAATTTGGGAGATGTCAATGGGCGTGTCTGTGGGGAGGCTTTTGGTCCAATGTTGCGCAATGTGAGCTCTAAGCCAATTTACAATTGTCATATCCAAAGGATAAACGGCCTGTGTCCTATCATCAATGAAGCCTTTGCTGAATAAATTTTGGGGGAGCTTATTCATAAATCAAGTGACCTTATTCCTTATATTTAATTTTATACGGTTTTATTAATATATAGTTCTTTTTGTTGATTTTGCCTGAATCAATCAGGATCAAGTCCTTGTTTAGCTACAAGTCAGTAAAAAACAGTAGTATTTCTCTATTGTCTAGGTTAATTCAATCTGGCAGAGGAATGAGGTAAGGGTCAGCTTATCAAAATATGAGCTATCTGGATTTAGGTATTTTACTTAAAATAAGTGTTTTAGTTCGGTGGGTGGGGCTGGTGGTGATTAGTTCGAGTAGGCCTTCGTTCGGGATAGCGGTCTTGGTTATTTCAATTTTGCTACTGGAGCAAAATAATAAGGTCAGGCAAAGGTAGTCAGGTCTGTTAAGGTCTTTCCAGGGGCTGAAAACCAATTAATTTTATATTCTCATTTGGCTTCAAGATGGAAGAAGAAGGGGTATTGCGCTGTTATTAAGTTTTTTCAATAGATGCAGCGGGTGAGCGTATTGGAGGCTTGGTCGAGTTTTTGAATTTAAAATCCAGTCTATTTGATCTGGTATTCAGGGTTTTGTGTCGGGATTCTGTATTGTGTGATATGTGATTCCGGTTACTATTAGGTATAAAAAAAGGCTGACACTAATGTCAGCCTTTTATTTTTTATTTATAAAGGGTTGTCCCTAAAAATGATCTTACATCATGCCTGGCATTCCGCCGCCCATTGGAGGCATGGCAGGAGCTGCACCAGCTTCCTCAGGTTGATCAGCAACCACACATTCGGTAGTCAACAATAGAGAAGCAATTGAGGCTGCATTCTCTAGCGCCAAGCGAGTAACTTTCGTTGGGTCAATGATACCTGCTGCTACCATCGCCTCGTATTTGTCGTCGCGAGCGTTGTACCCGAAGTCACCTTCACCCTCGCGGATTTTCTGAACAACTACAGAACCTTCTCCGCCAGAGTTAGCAACGATTGTGCGTAAAGGAGCTTCAATAGCTGTGCGAACGATATTGATACCGGTTGTTTGGTCTTCATTAGCGCCTTCAACGCCATCCAATACAGAAGATGCACGGATCAAAGCGACACCACCACCAGGAACGATACCTTCCTGAACAGCAGCGCGAGTTGCGTGAAGCGCATCATCTACACGGTCTTTCTTCTCTTTCATCTCCACTTCAGTAGCAGCACCGATGTAAAGAATCGCTACACCGCCAGCCAATTTCGCTAAACGCTCTTGTAGTTTTTCTTTATCGTACTCAGAAGTAGTGTTCTCAATCTGAACCTTGATTTCGTTTACACGTGCTTTAATCGCCTCAGAGTCGCCTGCGCCGTTCACGATCACCGTGTTGTCCTTATCAATGTTCACTTTTTCAGCAGTTCCCAGCATGTCGATAGTCGCTGCATCCAATTTGAATCCACGCTCCTCAGAGATTACTGTACCACCAGTCAAAATAGCGATGTCTTCCAACATTGCTTTGCGGCGATCACCGAAACCTGGCGCTTTAACTGCGGCAATTTTCAAAGATCCACGCATTTTGTTTACTACTAGCGTAGCCAATGCCTCTCCTTCGATGTCTTCCGCAACGATTACCAATGGCTTTCCAGTCTGAACTACTGCTTCCAATACTGGCAACAATTCTTTCATGTTGCTGATTTTCTTGTCGTAGATCAGGATGTATGGGGATTCCATTTCTGCTTCCATTTTCTCTGTGTTGGTCACAAAGTATGGAGACAAATAACCGCGATCAAACTGCATACCTTCCACAGTCTTTACCTCGGTTTCAGTACCTTTTGCTTCTTCAACAGTGATCACACCGTCTTTGCCTACTTTCTCCATCGCTTCTGCAATCATTTTACCGATCTCGAAGTCGTTATTAGCAGAGATAGTACCTACCTGCGCAACCTCTTCGTTTGAAGTGATGGCCTTGGAAGTTTTCTTCAAATCTTCAATGATCAAAGCAACTGCTTTGTCAATTCCGCGCTTGATGTCCATTGGGTTAGCGCCGGCAGCTACGTTTTTGATACCTGCTTCGAAGATCGCTTGTGTCAATACAGTAGCAGTAGTCGTACCGTCACCTGCCATGTCAGCAGTTTTAGAAGCTACTTCTTTTACCAGCTGTGCTGCCATGTTTTCTACCGAATCCTCTAGCTCAATTTCTTTTGCTACGGAAACACCATCTTTGGTTACGGCTGGAGCACCGAATTTTTTGTCCAAGATTACGTTACGGCCTTTAGGACCCAAAGTAACTTTTACTGCTTCAGCGATTACTGAAACACCTTTCTTTAGTTTCTCACGTGCTTCGCCGTGGAATAAAATATCTTTAGCCATGGTTCAATGGTTTTAAATCAATCAAAAAAACAGATTAAATAATTGCGAAGATATCTGCTTCGCGCATGATCAAGTAAGTCTTACCTTCAAAGGTAATCTCTGTACCTGCGTACTTTCCATAAAGTACAGTGTCGCCAACTTTTACCGTTAATAGCTCATCTTTTTTACCTGGACCTACAGCTACGATTTTACCTTGAGAAGGCTTTTCTGTAGCGGTGTCAGGGATAATGATTCCTGATGCAGTCGTAGTCTCAGCTGCTGCAGCCTCAACTAGTACACGATCCGCAAGCGGTTGGATGTTTACGTTAGACATTGCTGTTTTTATGTTTTTAAGTTAAAATCTTTCTGCCTGATATCATCATAGAGTGTGCCAATCGAGAAAATCAGGATCTTTGTGACAAATTGGCTTAAAATGACGTCAGGCAGGTTTTTTATGGACTGTCAGGCCAGTCTTGGGCTGTCATTCTGTAGCCGAAATTTTGTCATATCTGACCATGAAACACAAAAAAGCCGCTCCAAAAATGAAGCGGCTTTTTATATCAATATCTTATTAACTTATTCTGCAGAATCAGTTGCTGGGCAGTCTCTAAGGTTTCGCCTTCGATGGTTGCATCCGATGCCTCACCACCAAGGTTTGGTAGCGTAGCGCTCTGTCCGGCTTTCTCCAGATTAGGACTGTTGAAAGTGTTTACACCTGCCCCTCTTTGTTCTTCGATAAAAAAGTTAGTGGAAAGTGTAAGGACTACAATAGCAATCGCTAGACCCCAAGTGACTTTCTCCAAAAAATCAGTAGTTTTCTTAACTCCCATAATTTGAGAGGTGCTTGATCCACCAAACTGAGAAGATAATCCTCCTCCTTTTGGGTTTTGCGCTAAGACAACCACAACCAGCAAAATTGCTGCAACGATGATCACTCCAATTAAAACAGTAAACATTTATTATTTTTGATTTTGTAGTTTTTCAATGCAATTCACAAAGTAAGCTTTTTTCTCGGGAAATTTCCAAATCAGGGCCTCGTAAATCTTTACTGCCTCTGAGAAATTCCCTTGACGCTCCATTATCTTTGCCAAATTTTCTGTGTACAGTTCTGAACTCATCTTAGTACTTTGATTGGACAAGTCCACTGCTTTGGTGCTTTCACGCTCCGCCTCCAGAGGGCGGCTAACGCTCGGACAATCCGCAATGAAACGGTCAATCAGGTCACTTTGCTCTTTGAGCAGATGCTCTCGATCTGTCATATAAGTGTTATCCACCTGCTTATTTTCTTCTTCGGTAATCGATTTCTCCTCTGCATCGGGAAAAGCCTGCTCATCATCCTGCTGATCTTCGTATTCCGTCTTTACTCGTAAATATTCTTCTAAAGAGGCGTGGATTTGCTCCGCTAAATTAGCTTCCGCTTCAATTTCGGGACTACGCGCTGCGGTAAATCCTTCCATTTTGGGCTCTGCTACTTCCGATGCGGAGGGCAAATTTAGTGTATTATTATTTTTTATTCCACTTTCTGATGATACAAAATTGTCCTCTTCTAATAATTTATGCTGTGGGATAAGATATTTCCCTGAGGTTGTTTCATCCGAAAGGGTCAAAGAGAAAAATTGCTTAAGATTTTGGGTTTCCAGCACTGATTTTAGATGTTTTCGATTAGGGGAACGCAGGGCAGCACTTGCCAGCATTTCTCTGTAATCTAACCCATCATTCTCCTTTGCAATCTTGGCCATTAAGATTTTGTATAGCGAACAATAGGGGTGTTGTTCACTTAAATCCTGCAGGTCAGTGATTTCCGACAAGGTAACCTTTTCAAGGTTAAAAAGCATGTGATGAAAAGTCGAAGGTTCCACAATTTATTGATTAGTGAAAGGAAAATATAAACGGAAAAAAAGTGCCAAGCAAGACAATTTTTAACAGATTAAATCCAATTAATTACCAGTTGGCCACAGTGGCATTAAAGATGTCCAGAATAATTTGATCTGTGATGACTGGAATTAAGTTTTGCTCTGCGAGGATCTGTCCTGTGAATTAGGATCATAATCATCAAAGAAAGAGAAAGACTTATTCTCAAAATCGAAAGTGTCATCGCTGTTATTAATGTAGTCTGCTTTTACGGTAATCGTTAAACGTTCCACTCCGGCAGCATCAGCGCCATCAATATTTTGGTTACCTCCGGACTGAGGGGCTTGTGGTGAAAATCTATAGCCGGTAATGATGCCCTCAATTTGTAAATCACCTTCTTCGTCCACTAGTGCCAGGGAGGTGTTTTGCTGAAAGTAGTCCCGGATAGCATTGGTGAAGTCCTGAGATAAGTTTGCCGGACCGGCATTCGATTCATCGTAAAAAGTACCGATGGAAATGGTTCTTACTTTGGAGTAATCGATGGAAGCTCCGGTGAAGGAGTAAAACCCACAACCGGAAAACAAAAAGGTGGAAGCGGCAATAAATAGTATATTGCCAATATATAATTTAAATTTATTCATTTACGTTGTTGCTAATTCTTTCGGGGCGTAAAAATAATCAAAAAGCTTGATATTCAGACTTTATTGGTCGATTTCGTACTGTTTGATTTTTCGGTAAAGTGTTCGTTCTGATATACCCAAATCCTGTGCCGCATACCGTCTTTTGTTGTTGTTTTTCCTTAAAGCCCTGATAATAAGGTCTTTTTCTGTTTTTTCGATGCTCAAAGACTCATCCGGCTCGGTTTCATGAGAAATGTCTTCTACGGTGGTTAAATCATAGGTGTCGATTTCGTCTTCCTCCTCAGAATAAAGCAGGGAGCTATGTTCTTCCGGCTCTACTTTGTTTGAAAAACCGGAGGTGGGCTCCGCATTGTAGTTAGAGGGGTTAGGGGATGAGGGATATCCCGTTCCCAGCATGGGCAGATTGCTGGATGTGCTGGCTGCCGGGGCGGTGGATGGTGTCGCACTACCTTTGCCTCTCATCAGCTCCATGATCATGCCTTTCATTTCGGTCATGTCTCGGCGCATTTCAAACAATACCTTGTACAGCAGGTCGCGCTCCGACATATTATCAAAGCTGGTGCGCTCGGTTTCCGGTTCATTGTTATGGCGGATCACCGATGGCAGGTTCGGAGCCTCCTTTGGAATGTATTTTTTCAGGGTTTCCGCATCAATCTTGCGGTTCATCTCCAATACGGACACCTGTTCCACCATATTTCTTAGTTGGCGGATGTTACCGGGAAAGCGGTATTTTAGCAATACTTCCTGAGCTGATGGATCCAGGGAAACCGGTGTCATATGGTATTTGTCGGAAAAATCAGCGGCAAATTTCCGGAACAAAAGCAGGCTGTCACGCCCTCTTTCTCTTAACGGAGGCACGAAGATGGGCACCGTATTCAGTCGGTAATATAAATCCTCACGGAAATCGCCTTTTTCCACTGCCTTGACCAGATTTACATTGGTGGCCGCCACTACGCGAACATTGGTTTTTTGTACTTTGGAAGAACCCACACGAATAAATTCTCCATTTTCCAATACCCTTAAAAGACGCGCCTGAGTGCCCAGTGGCATTTCTCCAATCTCATCCAGGAAAATGGTTCCGCCATCGGTTACTTCGAAATAGCCTTTACGAGCTTCGCTGGCACCTGTAAAGGAGCCTTTTTCATGTCCGAATAATTCTGAGTCGATAGTTCCCTCCGGAATGGCCCCTGTATTCACGGCGATAAATTGTCCGTGCTTCCTGGCCGAAAGGTGGTGGATGATCTTGGAAAAAGATTCCTTACCGCTACCACTTTCTCCGGTAATGAGTACGGACATATCCGTTGGGGCTACCTGCATCGCCACTTGTATGGCATGATTCAATAAATTGGAATTCCCAACAATGCCGAATCTTTGTTTGATGCTTTGAACTTCTTCTTCAGAAAATATGGACATAGTGTCTTTGGACTAGTTTTAAACGATCGATTAAAAAATGTTGGAATAAAAAAGTAAAAGGGAATGTGGCGGTAAAGCTTCATTCCCTTTTATTATACAGGTTTAAGCGTCTACCGCTTCGCCAATCAGTGTTCCCTGCGTGCAGTCGGTTACCTTGATATAGGCGTACTGACCGATCTTAAGGTCTTTTTTGTCGAAGACAATCACCTTATTGGCAGAGTTCCTTCCACTCAATTGGTTTTCGTCACGCTTGGAAACCTTATCAATCAAAACTTTATAAGTCTTTCCGATTGATTTTTTATTTCTTTCCAGAGAAGAGCGATTCTGAATGGCGATTACCTCTTCTAGTCTTCGCTTCTTCACCTCCAATGGAATGTCATCTTCATATTTTTTGTGCGCCAAAGTTCCCGGGCGCTCAGAATAGAAGAACATATAGGAGTAATCATATTGTACATACTCCATCAGGCTTAAAGTGTCCTGATGCTCTTCCTCTGTTTCGGTACAGAAACCGGTGATAAAATCAGAAGAAATTCCACATTCGTCACCGATAATGCGACGGATAGCATCTACGCGATTAATGTACCATTCGCGGTCGTAAGTACGGTTCATCATCTCCAATACGCGGCTGTTGCCGGACTGCGCCGGAAGGTGAATGTAATTACAGATGTTTTCGTGTTTGGCCATGGTGTGCAATACCTCATCCGTAATGTCTTTAGGGTGAGAGGTAGAGAAACGTACACGCAATTCCGGAGATACTTTCGCTACTAATTCCAATAAGTTGGCGAAATTCACAATGTTCTCCGCATCGGACTTGTTGATTTCCTTCTTCGTGTTGGACTCAAAATCTTCGGCCCACTTGTAGGAATCCACATTTTGTCCCAACAAGGTCACCTCACGATATCCTTTATTGAAAAGATCCTGAGCTTCTGCCACAATGGATTTTGGATCACGGCTGCGCTCACGTCCACGGGTGAAAGGTACAATACAGAAAGAACACATATTGTCACATCCACGCATAATGGAGATGAAAGCGGAGATGCCGTTGCTGTTCAAACGCACAGGCGTTACATCGGCATAAGTCTCTTCTTTTGACAAAATGGTATTAACCGCTTTTTGTCCGTCCTCTACTTTGCCCACTAATCCCGGAAGATCGCGGTAGGCATCAGGGCCAACGACCAAGTCTACAATTTTTTCCTCTTCCAAAAGTTTGGACTTCAGGCGCTCTGCCATACATCCCAATACACCTACCATGGTGTCCGGGCGTTTTTTCTTCAGGGCGTTGAAATTTGCCAGGCGCTTTCGTACGGTATCTTCCGCTTTCTCACGAATCGAACAAGTGTTCAAAAAGATAACATCCGCTGCTTTGTAATCGTCCGTAGTGTCATATCCATTTTCGGTCATGATGGAAGTGACAATCTCAGAATCAGAAAAGTTCATCTGACAGCCATAGCTCTCGATGTACATTTTTTTGGTCTTCCCCGTTTGGGAATTCTCACTAATCTTTACCCCGCAGGTTGCGTCTTTTTGAGAGACGGTTTCCTCCTGGTCAAGAATGTTTAGTTCTTTAATGATCTCGCTCATTTTTTATCTATTCATCTACCATCGAGGCTTTTACAATAAATATGCCTCAATATCCAGTAAGCAAAATTAATAAATTGATGGTAAAACTGACAGATTGTCAGATAAATTTACCCTATACTTTCTAATCTTCTATCGATCGCTGATCGGAGGAAAAGGAGCTTTCAGCGGTGCCTGAGGGGTTTAAGCCCAAAAAGCCCGACCCTATCGAGAATTAGGGTCGGGCTTTTTGTAATCATTCTAAATTACATTAGGTTTTTCTTTTTTTCTTTTTGGCCGCCGGAATAGGATATTATTGAGGATTAATCGGTATCCCGGGGAGTTGGGGTGAAGATTCAGATCTGTGGGTTCTTCTCCCACCAGGTGTTTATAGTCTTCTGGATCGTGTCCGCCATAGAAAGTCCAGAAGCCTTTTCCAAAGACACCATGCACATAGCGCGCCTCATCGATGGACTTGGTTTCCCCCATAATGACTACATCAGATTTGATGAGTTTCTTTTTATAGGCAGTGGTTTGCCCCATGAATCCTTTGATAATACGATCATGGTTTTGAGTCAGCATGGTTGGGATTGGGTCCCATTTGGCGGAAAATTCGAATAGGGAAAAATAATCATTGGATTCCGAAAGCCCTCGCTCCATTTCCTGATTGTCAATATTGGAGAATTCATACTCCATCGGGTTTCGATTGATGGAAAAATCGGTGAAGGCGAAGCAGGGGTCAAAATTCAGTTTTTGCTGCGCATGCGGATCAGCCGGATCGCCGTCATACATGGATTCGCAAATGTCAACCCCATCAGCGGAAAGAGCAATATCAAAGGTGTCAGTGGCAGAACACATGGCAAACAGGAAGCCCCCGCCGGAAACAAATTCCTGAATACGTTTTACCACTGCTAATTTCATTTCTGATACTTTGTTGAAGCCGTGTTTCCGGGCAGATTCCTCAAACTCCTTTTGTTGTTCAATGTACCATGCTTGATAACGATAGGCGCGATAGAACTTGCCATACTGACCGGTGAAGTCTTCATGATGCAAATGAAGCCAATCGTATTTCGGGAGGTCTCCGTACATGACCTCATCATCGAAAATCACCTCGTAAGGGATCTCGGCATAAGTTAAGACCAGGGTGACGGCATCATCCCAGGGTTGCTTGCTTTTTGGAGTGTAAACGGCAATCTTAGGCGGCTTCTCCAGTTTCATGACGTCGGTGTTGGTGGTGGGGGAGGCGAGTTGTTGTACAATCTGGTTGGATTGTCCATCAGAGATCACCTCATAGGAAACGCCCCGAATGACGCATTCATTCTCAAATTTCTGGCTGTATTTTACCATAAAGCTGCCCCTCGATAGTTCAGTAACCAGGAGATTTCCTGTTCCTGATCTAGGATCCAATATGCGATGCCATAGGCTTTTAGGTGATTGGTTTGCTTTTGATCCATGGGTAGTAATAAATACATGGCCCTGGCCTGCAAACTAAACAGTATTAGGAATAAAGTGAGAAGGAGACGGGAGTGTTGGTATTTCATAGTATGGAATAATAACCGCTTATATAATAAATAGTGAAAACAGCAGAACTTTGTTCACATTTTTATTTAACTCTAATAAATTGTACTTATTATCGTTTAATACGTTGTAATTTTCCTTAAACCTATGCAATTCCTCGAAAATTTTAAAGAAGGCCTTACCTCGATTAAAGGAAATCTGTTAAGATCGTCCCTGACTGCAACCATTATTGCTATTGGAATTAGCTCTTTGGTAGGGATTATTACTGCCATTGATGGCATGAAGGCTAGTATTGAGGGGAATTTAAGTTCACTAGGTGCGAATACCTACACGCTGAGGTCCATTAATAATAATTCAAGGGGCAACGAAGGTGGTAAAGCCCGAAAAATTTTCCCACCCATCAAGTATGCCGAATTTCAGCGTTTTCAGGAGAAATTTCAAGGAGAGGAAACCATGTCCTTGTCGGCTTATTTAAGCTGGAATGCAGAAATTAAGTATGGTTCGGAGAAAACGAATCCAAATGTTCGAATCGTCGGGATTGACCATAATTATTTGACGCTGGAAGATGCGGAGTTTGCTTATGGTCGTGACCTGACGCCTAACGAAGTAAGCAGCGGGGCGCCGGTGGTGATTTTGGGGGACGCTATTGCATCCAAGTTATTTCCGGTAGGGCAAAAAATAAACCCGGTAGGAAAGTTTATTACTGCCTATGGGGCAAGTTTCAGGATTGTGGGGGTGTTAAAAAGCAAGGGGGCTTTGAATAATAATCAGGGAGTGGATCGGGCGATTATGATTCCGATTGAAAAAGCGAGAATGCTTTCGGCGGGCAGTCAGTTAAATTATAACCTGAAGGTTGGGCTTGGAGCGGCCATGGAAATTGAGCCTTCCATTGGTCGGGCTACGCCAATTATGCGTGCTATTCGCCAGGACCGTCCGGGAGAGGAGGATAGTTTTGAAATCAAAAGAGATCAAAGTCTCGCCGAAAGCCTGAATGAAATTTCGGGCCAGTTGAAGATTGGGGCTATAGGGATTGGTTTTATTACTATTTTGGGAGCGGCCATTGGTTTGATGAATATCATGATGGTGTCGGTAACCGAAAGGACCCGTGAGATTGGAGTGAGGAAGGCGTTGGGGGCTACTCCGGCCAAAATTAAACAACAATTTTTGATTGAGGCCATTACCATTTGTCTGATTGGTGGATTTGCCGGCGTCTTGCTGGGTTTTATTTTTGGGAATGTCGTCGCGCGCACGGTGGATGCTAAAGGCCTGGTTTTTCCTGTGGAGTGGATGTTCCTCGGCTTTGTAGTGTCCGTTTTGGTGGGGGTGATTTCAGGTTATATGCCAGCGGCTAAAGCTTCTAAGTTAGATCCAATTGAGTCCCTTCGTTTTGAATAAAAAGTGGATAAGAAAGACTGTTAAAAGGATGGGTTCCTGTAAGAAAACGCCTGTTTGTGTAAAAAAATGACGGTTTTCGTGGCTTTTTTGGTCGTTTTGATGTGTAAAATGAAATAAAAAGCGGAATTTGGGGATGTCACATCCCGAGAAATTTGCATCATTTTCCTTCTTTGTTTCTATTTTATTTGTAACATCTGACTGACGGGAGTCGAATAAACTTTATGGGTCTTCGAATAGCATATATTATCTTTATTTTTTTTCTGTGTTTTCTGCCGGCATTAGGCGTTGCCGGGGAATTGGTTATTCGTGGCCTTTATCAGGGGAGAGATCTATATGTGCAGAATCCCGAATTGCCGGATGGCGGTTTTGCTACAGCTGAAGTTTTTTTAAACGGTACCAAAGTTTTAGCGCATCCCACATCCTCAGCCTACACTATTCCATTAAATACGTTAAAGGTGGATGATTCCGTTAAGGTGCTCATTACGTATGATGGGTCTTTGCCTCCAAAGGTAATTAATCCGCAGGTATTGCGCCCCAAAGTGAAATTTACCTTTCTGGCAATATCGGTCAATGAGCAAAATATAAATTGGACGGTAGATGGAAATGGTCTGGGCGGAACTTTTATTCTGCAAAGACTGGTGGAGGGGAAGTGGACTATAGCCGGTAGTCATCAATCGGATAATATGGATAGGGAATCTTTTCAATTGCCGGTGACGCATCAGGAAGGGAATAATCGCTATCGCATTCGATTTCTGGCCTCTGTAGGAAAGACCTTCTATTCTAAAGTGGTGGATTATGAAAATTTTCAGGACCCTGTCACTTTTTACCCGGAACGCGTTTCCACTAAGCTGTATCTGAATAAAGCGGTGGCTTATGAAGTGGAAGATGCTTATGGGAATTTTATTGTGGGAGGTGCCGGAAAGGAAATTGATATGAGTCAGGCGGAGACTGGTTTATATTATTTAATAGTAGGGGAGCAAAGAAAGAAATTTTATAAAAAATAAGGCGGAATTAAGTGGCCCGTGTTTTTTGATCTTAGGCTGGTGTTGACCAGTCTCTTTTTTTGTTCCTCCTCCAGATGTATCCTTTACTTGCTGAAGGGTGGATTCTCTGCTTCGTGATTTTCGGGGAGTATTTATTGAAAGGTGAAAAAAAAGGGAATGCCTCTGAAGCGTTCCCTTTTTTAATTTTTGGATTGGGTTATTAAGCCGAATTATTCATCGCTAAATTTTCTGATTAAGTGCAAGATGCTTATAGTCAAATGAGTACAAATCGTTGTCTTAGCTTTGAATTAGCCCAAATTTGGACAAGCTTGCTTTCTCCTCATTCATCTGTTTCGTTGGAAAAAACTTAAAATAGGAAACTATTCCTTCATTTTTCCCGCCTTACAGCTAAACGAGGATTTAAGCATTGAACTCCGGCTTAATGTTTTTCGAATATGGTTTCGATTTCATCAATCTCCATCTGTCCCTGTTCATTGATGTTTTTCATCTTCACCTGCTTCAGTTCATTGATCAGCATTGGGTCATATTTGGCTGCCACACGTATATAGTTTTCAGTAAAGCCAAGCATTTTACCTTCATGGATTTCATCCTCAAATAATACGGTGTAGTTTTTATCAATATGTTCCTGGTAGAATTGTCTTCTTTTCTTTTCAGAAAGGATACGAAGCATTTTTGCGCGCTTGCTTCTTTCCTTAATCGGCACCACTTCTCCCATATCTACCGCTTCGGTATTGGGGCGCTCAGAATAGGGGAATACGTGTAGATAGGAGATTGGTAATTCACTCAGGAAGTTATAAGTTTCCAGAAAGCGTTCCTCTGTTTCGCCGGGAAAGCCCACGATCACATCTACCCCGATGCCACAATGGGGCATCAGTTCCTTAATCTTCTTGACGCGGTCGGCATAAAGGTCTCTTTTATAGCGACGCTTCATTAATCGCAGGATCTCCGGTGAACCGGACTGCAAAGGAATATGGAAATGTGGGACGAATTTCTCAGACTGTGCCGTGAACTCAATGATTTCGTCTGTCAATAAGTTCGGTTCGATAGAAGAAATACGAATGCGCTCAATACCTTCCACTTTATCCAGGGCTTTCGCCAAATCCACAAATTTATCTTCCCGCTGTCCATTACGGATACCGAAATCTCCGGTGTTTACTCCGGTTAAAACGATTTCCTTAACGCCTGCTGCGACAATCTCCTTGGCAGATTTCACTACATTCTCAATCGTATCGGATCGGCTTGCTCCTCTAGCCATTGGAATAGTGCAGTAAGTACATGGGTAATCGCAGCCGTCCTGCACTTTCAGGAAAGTGCGGGTGCGGTCATTTAAGGAATAGGCGTTATGATAATCCAACGCATCCTCTATATCGGAATAGTATACTTCTGCTTTCTTTTCCTGGGTAAATGGATCCACCTTGGGTTGGAAGTTCTCATCCAAAATGTCCAATAGGCGGAATTTTTCTGCAGCACCAAATACGGCATCCACGCCATCAATGGTCGCAATCTCCTTTGGTTTAAGCTGTGCGTAGCATCCGAGGATGGCCACATACCCCTTCGGGTTGATCTTCATTGCCTCCTGCACCACTTTGCGGCATTTCTTGTCCGCATTGTCGGTTACTGAGCATGTATTAATAATGAAGATGTCCGGATTGGCATCAAACTCGACTTTTCGATATCCTCTCTCCTCGAAATTGCGGGCAATAGTGGAGGTTTCTGAAAAGTTAAGCTTACAGCCTAAAGTATAAAACGCAACTTTTTTCATAGCGCGCAAAGGTAGTGATTTTTTGGCCGTTTTTTGCTCTGATAGCGCAATAAATAACAGTTGGCGATGTGTTAGTTAGAATAATATATTCACATATTTTAATCATTCAATTAATATTTTTCTAATTCTGCAAACTGATTGACTGATAAGGGAGTAGGATTTTGAGATTCGTATTTCAGAAATTGTTTTTTGAAAAGATCGTAAATATTACGTAGGGGTGTTTTTTTAGCCAAAATTGATTGATACCTTGTGTTTGTAAATAATTCAGGCTTATATTTGAGCCGTTAATACAGCCGTGATTTAAGATATGTAAGAAATCACGTTAATTTTCAACCCTACAAGAACTGAAATGGCACATTTGAGATTCAAAGCGCTAGAAGAGCTTTCTAAAAGATCCGCTGTAAAGGTGGAGGAACCAGCAGAACCGATTTCATCCTATTTCGGTGTAAATTCATTTGACCTAGAGAAAATGAAGCGCACCTTGGCTCCTGATACTTTCAAAAGAGTAAAAGATGCCATCGAGAATGGTAAAAAGATTGACGTTGATACTGCTGATGCGATTGCTGCTGCAGTAAAGACCTGGGCAATGGACAAAGGAGTTACACATTATACTCACTGGTTCCAGCCACTTACCGGTTCAACTGCTGAAAAGCACGATTCTTTCTTTGATGCCTTTGCAGGACTTGAGCGTTTGAAAGGTGAAGCTTTGATCCGTCAGGAGCCGGATGCCTCTTCATTCCCGAACGGTGGTATCCGTTCTACTTTCGAGGCACGTGGTTATACCGCCTGGGATCCATCATCTCCAATCTTTATCTTTGGTAATACACTTTGTATTCCTACCGTTTTCGTTTCCTATACTTCTGAGTCTTTGGATTACAAAGCTCCTTTGTTGAAGGCAATCGAGGCAGTAGATAAAGCATCCACTCGTGTATGTCGTTACTTCGATCGTAACGTAAACCACGTAACTGCTTCTTTGGGTTGTGAGCAAGAGTACTTTGTGATTGACAAAGGATTGTATTACTCACGTCCTGATTTGGTAATGTCTGGTCGTACATTGTTCGGTCACGCTCCAGCGCGCGGTCAGCAGTTGGATGATCATTATTTTGGTACTATTGCTCCTCGTGTATTGGATTACATGAAGGATTTCGAGATCGAGGCTTTGAAATTGGGTATTCCTGTTTCTACTCGTCACAATGAGGTAGCGCCTTCTCAGTATGAGGTGGCACCATTGTTCGAGGAAGTAAATAAAGCTTCGGATCATAATAAATTATTGCAAGACTTGATGGACAAAGTGGCGGAGCGCCATGACCTGAAAGTATTGTTCCACGAGAAGCCATTCGCTAATCTGAATGGTACTGGTAAGCACAACAACTGGTCTTTGATCACTGATCAGGGGGTTAACTTGTTGCAGCCATCTTCTTCTGCACGTGAGAACTTGCAGTTCCTAACTTTCTTCGTAAACACCATTAAGGCGGTTCACGAGCACGCTGATTTGCTTCGTGCGTCTACTGCTTCGGCAGGTAACGATCACCGTTTGGGTGCAAACGAAGCTCCTCCGGCCATTATCTCCGCTTTCATCGGTCAGCAGTTGACTGCTGTATTGGATGAGTTGGAAAACAACGGTAATGTTGAGGTAGAGAAAGGCGATAACATGTACATGAAGTTGGGTATTGACAAGATTCCTGAAATCTTGTTGGATAACACTGACCGTAACCGTACTTCTCCATTCGCTTTCACCGGTAACAAATTTGAGTACCGTGCAGTGGGTGGTGATGCGAACTGTGCAGGCCCAATGGCAGTATTGAACGTAATTGTGGCAGAACAGCTTCAGCAGTTTGCTGATGAGGTTGATGCAGCTATCGAAGGCGGAAAAGAAAAGCGTTTGGCAATTGTTGACGTATTGCGTCGTTATATTAAGGAGTCTAAAGCGATTCGTTTCGAAGGTGACGGTTACTCTGATGAGTGGGTTGTTGAAGCGGAGAAGCGTGGTCTTCCAAATATTAAGACTACTCCAGAGGCATTGGAGGCTTACATTTCTGATAAAGCGGTTGCTTTGTTCGGTAAGCACCATGTATTGTCGGAGCGTGAGCTTCATGCACGTGTAGAAATCCTTCAGGAGAACTACATTAACAAGATTCAGATTGAGTCTCGTGTAATGGGTGACCTTGCAGCGAACCATATCATTCCTACCGTTGTTCAGTATCAAAACAAATTGATCCAAAACGCTCAGGGGCTTAAGGATCTTGGAATCGATAATTCAGAGATTGTTTCTACTATCGAAAAAATCAACAAGCACTTGTCTAATCTGAAAGTAGCGATCACCAACATGACGAACGCCCGTAAGGAAGTGAATCAGATCGAGGATGCTACTGAGAAAGCAAAAGCTTACTGCTTTGGTATCAAAGAAAAGTATTTCGAAGAGATCCGTTATGCGGTTGACAAGTTGGAGCTTTATGTTGACAATGAAGATTGGCCATTGACTAAATACCGTGAGTTGTTATTCTTACGTTAATTAATAGTATAGCAAAAGATTTAAAAACCTCAGCTCTTTTTTGAGCGGAGGTTTTTTTGTGCTTTGATTTTGGTAGAAACCAATTGTAGAGTTTCGATGCAGGATAATAAAGATAACCATGAATTCTCGTTGCAAAAAGCATAGGGAATTAGAGGTGTATTTTGATGAGGGACAGGGTGCTTGATGAAAATAGGCTGTATTTAATGGTAAAAAAAAGAGAAAAAGCATTTGATGTTTTTTTTAAATATTTTTTTGTATGATTTTTCTCAGCTGGAGGTGATTGTTCTTTTTTTGAGTTGGGGGGAGAAGAATAACGCTCCTAATTGATATAGGCACTTTTTGCGCATCGCTCTTGTTAATTTTAGACAAGTTTTTCATGTTTCTGAACGATTGAATGAAAAAAAGAGTGACTTGAGGAGTCAAAAGCGGTTCTTAGCATCCTAAATAGGGTAAAGTTTTTCGATGAACGATTTTGTATAGGGGCAGGTTATGGCTTTTGGGGATCGATTGGGATGAATAATAAAATAAGACTTGTCTAAAATGGCAATTGGAATAAAGGGTTTCTTTCTTTTGGAAAAAATATTTATAAAAAAAATAGGAAAAACTTATATGTAGTGATGTGGTTTGAATTTAACCTTTCGAAGAGGGCTGGCGTTCCTATTTTTACATAATCCGATTTGACTAACTTATATTGAATAATTAAATCATCACTTATGAAAGAGACGACTATGTTGGGGGTGATCAGAGCTGCCTTGGATACTGCCATCAGCCAACCGCTGGTAGGGCTATATTTAGCTGAGTATGGTTATACCAAAGAAACGATCGCAGAGGGTGATTTACTTTATGAGAATTATGTGCAGGCATTAGAAGCTACTCGAAAATTAAGTTTTGAGGTGGAACAGGCTATTATTGCTTATCAAAAGCGATTTAAGAAATTTGAAGCGAGATATCGAGAACATCGAAAGCTGGCTATGGTAAAATTCAAAGCTCAGGAGCCTGTTTTGAGAGCACTTGATTTGGTGGCCCCTTGTGGTGATAATATGTCGGAACGCATGTTGTCCATGCGAAGGTTTTATTACGGTTTGAAGGGAGACCAGCAGCTGACTGAAGCGTTAAAAGCAGTGAAAATCAATGAGGGAGTAGTGAAGTCCGCCATAAGGGAGTTTGGCTTAATTGAAAATGAAAAGTCACAGGTGCAGCGTCATCGAGGCATTTTACAGTCCATGAATGCAGTGAAGTCAGAACAATTCGGAAGATTGCAGTTGTGGATGAGTGATTTTATTCAGGTGGCACGCATTGCTCTGAAGGACAATGAGCAGCTCCTTGAAGGTTTAGGGGTGACGGTTAAGTAAAAGTGTTCATTTATTTTTGATAGTTGTACAAAAAGTAGGGGGGATGACCTTGGTTCATCCCCCATTTGTTCGAAAATTCATCCAGATTGCTATATTGTTGAGAGCCGTGCGCGTTTGTGCTACGGCTTCTTTCTTTTTTGAACAAAAAGTAATCAAGGGGAAGTCTGGGATGGGAATTGCTTCACTAAAATCCTTTTCATTTCGGCAATGAGCATTGTAATATAAGGGGGGTAAATAGATCTTATTTTCAGTATGTTAATCCTTTTGATGCGTAAATGATACCGGAGGGAAGGAGTTGATTTAATTATTTGAATAAATTTTTTAACTTTAAATCAAACTAATCTTATTTTAATCATGGGTGATCGATTTAAAGTCTACACATTAACCCTGATAAGTGCCTTGGTATTATGTGGTTGTTCTGAATTTGAAGGGGAAGGTCCCAGGATGGAGTCGTTCATGGACAATTGGGATTGGGGAGAGATGGTCGCAACGGTGGATTGGGGCTTTAACTTTGGGTGTAATAGCATTGAAGTGAAATCAGTTCAAGATATTCAGGATTTTATTGCGGAAGTGGAACAAGAGATGCTAACTGAAGTAGGGGATGAGGCTTTATATGGTGTTCATGCTCAATTCGACGGTGAGAAGCTGACTTATTTCCTGATTACGGATGCGAATGATGCACGGCTTTCAGCAGAAGAAAAAAAGGCTTTTACCCTGGATCAGGATAAAAGCCCTTTTGAGTTATTGATCAAATGCGACCAATCCTAAAGATATTAATTTTCTACTGTTTGGACTTCGTTTCTTAGCTTGATATCCAAATTGTTGAAATCTACCAGATCTACCAATTCGCTAAGGTCATCGTCATAGGTGACCTTCACCAAATCTCCTTTTTGGGTGACCGGAAGCTCGTTGGAGATCATGGTATTACCGATGAAAATGCGATCTTCGGCTCCCGCAAGTACCAGATAGAAATTCATATTGCCATTTCTCACGTCGCTACCGACCCTTAATACTTTAGCTTCTAGCTGCAGGGTGTTTTTATTCTCTGAAGGGATATTGAGGTGTCCCTTACTATTGACTGCATTCTTGTAGGCGCGTAAGCATTCCTTGATATTATTGCCAACTCCAACAATGGTGTAATCTTCAACAGAAACCATTCCGATCATCTTTACTAATCCGCCTCGGTCTTTCAAAGACATGACGTAGGTCGGAATACCATTGATATTATAAGTCACCGGAAAGGTGACGCCATAACCTTTCTCTTGGACTTTTCCTGCGGCAGAAGACATAGCAGCCGTTTCTGTAGCGCCGACTTGTTTGAACCAGGTGGCGTCCTTGCTGCGGGTATCGATCAACATGAAGCCTACGGTCCCCTGGTCAGCTCCAACGGAAGTTAATCCTGTGTACCAATAGCTTTTGCCATCTGCACCAAAAACTAATGACATCCCTTCAGTTGGCTTCAGCTTGTTTTCATTAGAAAAATTCCAGTAACCCTGTACAAATTCGCCCCAGTCGGATAATTGTTCTTTTACAAAATCATAGGGCTGAATGCGATCCACCCATTCCGGTGTTTCAGTGATGGTGTAGGCTTGTTGAGCTCCGGTTTCCGGATTTACGATGATGGTTCCAATAGCTTCTTTGCCTGAAAAGCCCACTTTCTTTTCATATTGGGTGATTACCCAATGAGGGTAACCCTTTTCATCGATTTCAAAAGTGTAATCAGTATAACCCTTAGAGGCATAGCCATTGAAGAATAAATGACGTTTGAGGTTGTCTCCAAAAAAAGCATTGGGCTGATACCTGATGTTGAGCGGCTGGCCATCAATTTCCTGTACGAGGCGGACGTCACGTTCATTGGTCGCAGATACCATTACATAGCCTGGAGTTCCCTGCCTGTTGTCTAACCATTTGAAGAATCCGGAGTGAAGCAAAGGAGCTATCCAGTATAATTTACCCTGAAATTGCTGAATGGTGAACTCTCCCAGGTCCACCTGACTGCCCAGAGCTGGCTTGGCGCCCAAAATTTTATCTCCTAAACGTTCTGCTACAGCCTGATCCACCGTTCGGATTTCCTCCACAGAAATGGGGGCGATCTGTTTGGCGAAATTATCTCCCTCTTTGACTTTACCTAATAATACCTGATAATCATCGGCATGTATGATAGGTGCGGTAGTAACGAAAGAGACGATGGTGAGGTAACTGAGCACGAAAAAGGTGATCAATAAGATGAATCCGGAGAATTTTTTCTGTGGGGCATTACCCTCTACTGCTCTACTTACACTAAAAAGAAGTAATAGTACGACCACCAACAAGAGGGGAAGTCCAAAATAACCATAGGCCAAGGTAGGTAAGAAAAAATAGATACCAGTTCCCAGGGTTAATAATGCAATGATGCAGAGAATAATAAAGATCATAGATAATAATTAGCAGAATAAAAATTTTAAGAGCTTAAATTAAAAAATATTGGAGGAGGTTGGGTTAAATAAAATTAAATTTTTAAAAGGAATTTGGAATAAAAGAGGTTAATCATCGAAGGGTGATATGAAAAAGGCCATCGAAATAGGATTTTCGATGGCCTTTTGGCTTAGGAATTGTCGGAAACTCAAGTCAAAACTTCTTTACTCGAATAATTCACCGCTAGAATTATCAACTGGACCCAACGATGTCACTATTAATTCTTTGAGCTTGGATTCGTTGATTTTTTAATAGTCCAAATTGGTGTGAGCGTGCTTTCTCCTCATTCCTTTGCTTCGTTGGAAAAAACTCGAAATAGGCAACTATTCCTTCGTTTTTCCCCTCCATGCAGCTAAATGAGGATTGAAGAATGCATAATCCGGCATCAGTGCGTATGGAATGAAATTTCATCGAAGCATTTTCGGTAGAATCGTTTAGACGATCTTCCCAAAATCAGTCTTTTTGAATGAGAGCGTGTTTATAAGCCAAAATTCACAGCGAAAATTTGAAGTATTACGGAAGCGATAAAGGATTATTTGGAGAGAATAGCATCGCTATTTTTGAGAAGTTATCCAAAATCACTTCCAATAATTCGAATTGGCAGCCGGATGGTGTGCTTTTAAACATGCTCTGAATAGTGTCCGCTTTTCATAAAACGGCTTAAGCTGTTTGTATTTCATTTTGCCCTTTATTGGGAACTTTCCTAGGCCTGAACCTTAGCGCTAACCTCAATAGCTTGCAGAATGTCGGCCTTGATGTCTTGAATATGTTCCAGTCCGCAAGAAATACGGATAAGTCCGTCGGTTATGCCTACGTTCAGTCGTTCTTCCGGGCTTAGCTTCGAGTGCGTGGTAGAGGCGGGATGGGTCGCAATAGAGCGGCTATCCCCTAAGTTGGCGGTAAGGCTCAACATTTGCAAAGCATCTAAAAAGCGTCTTCCCCTTTCTACTCCTCCTTTGATTTCAAAGGATACGATTCCGCCACCCAGCTTCATCTGCTTTTTGGCCAATTCATATTGTGGGTGAGAGGGAAGGTGCGGATATTTCACCCAGTTAATTTCTTCATGTGATTCCAGCGTTTTTGCTAAATCCAACGCATTGGCACAGTGGCGCTCCATTCTGATGGCCAGGGTTTCCAGGGATTTAGAAATGATCCATCCATTAAAGGGAGATAATGCGGGTCCGGTATGTCTACCGAAGAACCTTACCTGCTCAATAAGTTCTGCCTTTCCCAAGATTACCCCCGCAATGGTTCGTCCCTGCCCGTCCATATATTTGGTTGCGGAATGGGTAACGATATGCGCCCCAAGCTTGGCTGGGTTCTGAAGGTAAGGCGTAGCAAAACAATTGTCCACATTCAGGATAATACCATGTTTATTGGCCAGCTGCGCCAATGCTTCCAGATCCAAAATGTCCAAAGCAGGATTGGATGGAGTTTCTACGAAGATCATCTTGGTCTCCGGACGAATATGTTGCTCCCATTCTTCAATAGGTGTGCTCACGTCCACATAAGTATGAGAAACGCCCCATTTAGGTAAAATCTGTGTCAGAATTTGGTGCGTGCTTCCGAAGAGTGATCGGCTGGCCAATACATGATCTCCCTGACCCACAAATGCTGCCAAAGAGGTGAACATCGCCGCCATCCCGGAAGCTGTTGCAAAGCCGTCTTCCGTGCCTTCCATAGCACAAAGCTTTTCCACCAATTCATTGTTATTGGGATTGGAATAGCGGGTGTATATGTCGCCTTCCTTTTCATTGGCAAATTGAGCGCGGGCATCTTCTGCATCTTCAAATACAAAAGAGCTGGTCGTATATATAGGGGCGGCATGTTCTCCGTGCGGGCTTCTGGCCGTTTGGGTACGAATTGCCTTCGTTTCGAATTGTTGATTGTCCATGTCAAATAATCATTTTTGCGAAAGCAAAATAAAGCTTCCTCAAAAGATAGCACCAAAATTTCAGCCTAATGGTGAAAAAAGGCCAGGAGGCTGTTACTGTTAAAACTTCCTTTGGGAAAAAGAAGAATTTCTATTCAAAAATTTCGAAGGTATAAGTGATTTTGGCCGTTTTGGAAAGCATGATTCCTACCGAGCAATACTCCTCATTAGAAAGCTCAATGGCTTTGGCGACTTTACTCTCATTCAAATTACCCCAAAGTTTATAGTGTAAATGAATTTTTGTCCAGACGTTGGCCTTTCCCTCAGGTTCACGTTCTCCACTTACGTCTACTTTTAGGTCTTTTAACTCCTGACGCTGCTTTTTTAATATGGAAATCACATCAATAGAGGAACAACCGGCTACCGCAGCCAGTAGCAATTGCATCGGGCGCATCCCTTTGTTTTCACCTCCAATTTCGGGCGAACCGTCCATTTCTAAAGTGTTGCCATCAGCATTTTTAGCCTCCATATGGTAGGCATCATTGATTCTATGAAGCTCCAGACTCATAAGACAAATTATTTGGTTATTGTAGTATGAAATGTTCGTAAAAGTAGAAAGCTTTAGGCATTTTTGCATAACTTCATGCCGAACCATTTAAATAAAAACTAAATAATCTATAACCATGAAAGAAATAACAGTACAGGACTTAAAGGCGATGAAAGATGCCGGAGAGGATTTCCAGCTGGTAGATGTTCGTGAAAATCATGAGTATGAGTTGACCAATATTGATGGGGAATTGATCCCTTTGGGAGAGGTAGCGGCCCGTGCTGATGAAATCTCCAAAGATAAGAAGGTGATCGTGATGTGCCGTTCCGGTAAAAGAAGCGCCACCGCCATCGAATATTTGGAGGATAATGAGGGTTATGATAATTTGTACAATTTGGTTGGCGGTATTTTAGCATATGGCCGAGAAATTGACGATAGCATCGTCCAGTACTAGAATAATCTAACGATTTTGGGTGCGGAGAAAGGCGCGGGTTTCCTGAAAAAGATTTTTTTCGCTTAGGGAATCAGCCGAATTAGCATTAAATTAAATCGTTGATCTTTTGATAATCAGCCTGTTGTTTAGTGAGGTGCTTTTGTGGTTATTTTTTCTGATAAAAATCAGTGATGCATCTTAAGGAAAAACCACATATCTTAGTGTCTTCATTTTGAAACAGGCTTCAATAAATATATGCTTTTGGAATTTGAAAAACCCATAGTCGAGCTTGAGACCAAGCTGGCAGATATGAAACAACTGGCACTGGATAGCGGTGTAGATGTTTCCGATGCGGTCGCCAAATTAGAGGAAAAGATTGAAACGCTTAAGACGGAGACTTACCGTAACTTAACGCGTTGGCAGCGTGTGCAGCTTTCTCGCCACGTTGATCGCCCGTATACCTTTGACTACATCCATGAGATCACCGACGAGTTCATTGAGATTCACGGAGACCGCGGAGTAGCAGATGATAAAGCCATGGTAGGTGGATTTGGTCGTATTGGCCAGGAGACCTTCATGTTTATCGGTCAGCAGAAAGGTAGAAATACCAAGGAACGTCAGGAACGTCGTTTTGGTATGCCCAACCCTGAAGGGTACCGTAAGGCTTTGCGCTTGATGCGCATGGCGGAAAAGTTCAACAAGCCGATTGTTTGCTTGATTGATACTCCAGGTGCTTATCCGGGATTGGAGGCAGAAGAAAGAGGACAGGGAGAAGCAATTGCCCGTAACCTGAAAGAGATGTTCTCTTTGAAAGTGCCGGTAATTTGTATTGTGATTGGCGAAGGAGCTTCGGGTGGTGCTTTGGGTATCGCCATTGGAGACCGCGTGATGATGCTGGAGAATACCTGGTATTCTGTGATTTCTCCCGAATCATGTTCTTCCATTCTTTGGAGAAGCTGGGAGTTCAAAGAACAGGCGGCTGAGGCATTGAAATTGACCGCGGAAGATATGCAGTCCTTTGGATTGGTGGATAAAATTATCCCGGAACCATTAGGAGGGGCGCATACGGATCTTAAAGCGATGTCCAAGATTCTGAAAGAGGAAATTTTAAGTACCGTTCAGGAATTGAGTGCTATGTCGGAAAGCGATCGCATTATCCAGCGTATCGACAAATTCTCAGACATGGGCGTAGTAGTGGAATAATGAATATTTTCTAATTATATTGAAAAGCCGTATAGAGTGATAAACTCCATACGGCTTTTTTTATTTTTTATTACAGCAGAGATATGAAGATACATGCGGTAGATACCGGAGATTTTAAGTTGGATGGTGGCGCCATGTTTGGGGTGGTTCCTAAGTCCTTATGGAGTAAAGCCATTGCACCTGATGAGAATAACATGCTTCCCATGACCATGCGTTGCATGCTGATTGAGGAAGGTGATCGTAAGATATTAGTGGATACCGGCATTGGTAATAAGCAGTCGGAGAAGTTTTTTAGTTTCTATTTTCTTTCGGGAGAGGGATCTCTTTTGGGCTCTTTGGAAAAGTTGGGGGTGAAGCCGGAAGAAATTACAGATGTTTTCTTTACCCACTTCCATTTCGATCATGCCGGGGGAGCCATTATTCATGTGGGGGAAGAAAAGCAGCCTGCTTATCAATTCCCGAATGCTAAGCATTGGACTTCAAAGGGGCATTGGGATTGGGCAACGGACAATCCTAACCCAAGGGAGCGCGCTTCCTTTCTTCCGGAAAATATTTTACCCCTGAAAACTTTAGGACAACTTCATTTTGTGGAGGATGGGCACGATTTGCCCTTTGAGATCGTATTTTGTGATGGGCATACTGAAAAACAAATGTTGCCCAAGTTGAAAGTTGGGGATCGAACGGTGGTGTTTATGGCTGATTTGCTCCCAACAGCAGCCCATGTGCCTCAGGCCTGGGTGGTGGGCTATGATACACGCCCTTTATTGACCATGGATGAGAAGCAGACCTTTTTACAGGAAGCAGCGGAAGGAAATTACTTGTTATTTCTGGAGCACGACCTAGAGTGGGAGGTTTGTACCGTGAAAATGACAGAGAAAGGTGTTAGATTAAATGAACGAATGAGCCTGGCTGAAGCTTTGGAAGGAGTAGAAATGGCTTAGCTTAGCAAAGATTTAGGTTTGAATAATAATACTTAAATAAGCCAGCGACATAAAAGGGGGTAGGACATCATAAAAAGTGCTACTCCCTTTTTTGTCTTTATTTTGGTCGTATTCGTTGCAATAAAAAAAGCTCATTGCCGTGAGTACATAGAAAATTAACCCCAATTTTTCAGTGCTAGACTTAGTAGCTTATCTTAAATGTCTTATTTTTAGCTCAATAAGCATGTGTTTGCTGATTTATGGAGAGCCCAAATTTGGGCAAGCGTGCTTTCTTCTTATACTTCTGTTTCGTTGGAGAAAATTTGAATGAGAGAACTTTTCCATCATTCTTCTCATCATGCATCTAAGTGAGGATATAAGCAGGAACAATCCGGCTTAAATTCTATAAGGGGCTGTGGGTAGATAGAAATTTTGGAAGGCTAAAAAGGGTTTTGGCGGTGAATGATAAATAATTTAATAGATATATCCAGTATGCAGGGAAACGAATTTATCCATCACCAAATGCTTGAAAATGCTTCACATTATGCAGCTTTTAGTCTGGGGCAGAAAGGGGGGAATCCTGCTGGTGTTTTTCAGGTCTCTGATTTGATTTCTGATGCTGAAATGTTGGCGTTCGCTGATAAGTTGGGCTATTCGGAGACGGCCTTTATTATGGGGCGAAATAAGGAATGGGAAATTCGGTATTGGTCCCCCAAGACAGAAGTCCCTTTTTGTGGTCATGCGACTTTGGCCGTAGGGGCTCATTTGGCATGGGAGCAGGGAGCCGGTAATTTTTTATTCCAAACGAAGGCCGGTCAGGTGAAGGTACAGGCCCGCTTATTGGAACAGGGTCAGTTAGCTGGGGTTTCATTTCTTTCTCCTCCTTGCCATCATCGGCGGGCAGAGTCTTCTTTGGTGAGGAAGATGATGGATTTAAGTGATCTTTTTCCAGGGGATTTGGATCGCAATCACCTTCCGGTAATTGCAAATGCAGGGGCCAATCATCTTTTGATATTTATTAATTCTCGCGCTAAACTTCAGGAAATCGAATATGATTTTGTGGGAGTCCGAAATCTTATGTTGGAAGAAGATCTGTTGACTATTAGTCTTCTATTCAAACAAGACAAAGCTTTATTTTATTCCAGGAATCTCTTTCCTGTGGGTGGAGTTTACGAAGACCCGGCAACAGGTGCTGCCGCCGCCGCTTTGGGTGGCTTTTGGAGGGCTAGATATGAGCCCACTTCCTTTTCTTTTAAGATATTACAAGCGGAGCACTTGCCTACCGCCTCCTCATTGGAGGTGAGGTATGATACGCAAACCGGAAATGGGGTTTGGGTGGGAGGAACAGTACGAAAATATAGTTCTACCCCAAAAAATCAGCCCAATTAACCCAAATATTCACCACCTGATAAAGAGATTCACACCAAGGGGGGGGAATGTCCGTGAAATGCGATTAATTGTATTAAGCTTGTTTGCTCAATTTCATCGGTCAGTTTGGAAAAAACTCGAAATAGGGAGCGATGACCTCGTTTTTTACCGCGCAGCTAAAGGAGAATTTAAGTATCCATAATTCCACCTCATTAATATTTTCAAAGGCATTTTTCAGAAGTGAGGTAAAAGAAAAAAGCACGGTATCCATCAGGCTACCGTGCCACCTTTCTGATAAACAGAAAGAAAAAGCAATCATTAGAGAATTAGGAGTTATCTCGCGAAAGATATTTGGCTCTTCAGCCTGGGCTCCTCCTTCGCCCAATTAAACGAACTAGGAATCAAAAGTTATCTTAGAGTGACTTCCGTCGCAGAAGGGCTTATTCCCTGAAGCTCCACAGCGGCATAGTGCACCTTTTTTTAATTTTTTGGTGTTTCCATCTGCGCCAATTATTTCACATTCTCCTTCAAAGAGAATGGGTCCACCCTTCACCACCGTCATTTTTGTCGAACTATCGATATTTACAGCATTGCTTCCAGCGTCTTTAATACTCAAAGCTCCGGATGGACACTTACCTACCTGAGCTCTAATTTCCGCTTCAGAAGCGCCATCCACATTTATCCAAGGCTTGGTGTTAGGATTAAAAACGCTTCCCAATCCATTTACACAATTCGCAGAGTGCGTACATAAATCGGGATTCCAAATAACAATGGTATTACCTTTCTGATATTCTTTGATGGATGATGGCATAATTAGGGATGAATTACAACAATATTTACGTCTTGCTGGAAAAAGTGGTTGTTTAAATGATTCAATATTTAGTAAATTCTTGTGTGATATAAACCCAAGATAAACTTCCCAAAATGAAAACTTCTAGCCCAATTGAGCAGATTGTTCATATGGATAGCCTGATGATTCCTCTTCGGCATCACCGCCTGCATATGAAAAGAATTTACCAAAATCAGAATGGGCCGGTGGCCTTTGCGCTTCACGGATCCATGGAAAATGGTAGGATTTTTTACAATGAAAAGGGGAGAGGGCTGGCTCCCTATTTGGCCAAGGCAGGTTTTGATGTTTTTGTGCCCGACCTTTCCGGCAGGGGGGGCAGTATTCCGAAAATAGCAAAAGGCTTTGAAACGGATCAGCACCATGCTATTGTGGAGGAGCTTCCGGCATTACTGCAAGAGGTGCAGACTTTGCGCCCCAATAGGCCCATTCACTTTATTGGGCATTCCTGGGGTGGTGTTTTGTTACTTTCTTTATTAGGGAGGTTTCCTGGTTTGCCCGTGAGTAGTCAGGTATATTTTGGGAGTAAGCGCTCTCTTTTGGTCAGGAATATGGAAAGATTTTTTAAAGTCGATTTGTTCTGGAATCGTCTTTTTAAATGGTATAGCCAACGAAAAGGCTATTTCCCGGTAAGGCAATTAGGCATAGGGGCGGATGATGAACCGCTGCAGTATTATTTGCAGGTGGTCGAATGGGTTCGAAAGAGTCCTTGGTGGGATCCGGTGGATGGTTTTGATTACCAGAAAGGCCTTAAAGCGCAAAAAGTCGCCCCGACGCTCTACCTGGCAGGGAAAAGCGATAAGGTATTGGGGCACCCGGAAGATGTTCGGCGATTAATGGAGGAGGTCGGAGGAGAACAGGATAAATTTGTTTTGCTCTCCAAAGCCAATGGTAATTTAAAAGATTATGGTCACGTGGATATGTTGATTGCCAGGGAATGCCTTGAGGATCATTTCCCTATGGTGGTGGAGTGGCTGAAAAAATGTGAGCAAAATGCGGAGCAGATGTAATAATATCTCGTTATTTTTTAGGTGATAAGTGCGACAATTCGTGGATTCTTCCTATCTTGAAAATTGAAAATACCAGGAGGTGCTCCATCATGACAGGTGGGGCCTTTTGGGAATTGAGGTAGAGCTTTAAATTTACTCCCTGCATGAATCATTTTGCAAACAACTTAAAATACCTGCGTAAAACTCAGAGGCTTACACAGGAGAAGTTTTCCGTAATTATTGGGCTGAAGCGATCAACATATAAGGATTATGAAGTAGGAAAAACCAAGCCGGACTTCGCAGTGCTGACCAAGATTGCTGATCATTACAGAATTACCATTGATGAGCTCATCAGGGAGGATATCATGGCAGTGGGTTTGGAGAATCTGTCCTCTCAGGATAAAAATTCATTGCAAAAACCGTTGGATCGTGTTCTGACGATTTCTCTCGATAAAGAGGGGAATGAAAATGTGGATTTTGTCTCTACGGAGGCCAAAGCAGGTTATCTGGAAGGATATAATGATCCGGAATATTTAAAGGATCTACAAAAAATTGCGATTCCTAATACTCAAAATGGGACTTATCGTGCCTTTCCGATCAGTGGGGATTCGATGGAACCCTATTTTCCAAACGGATCCATTTTCGTTGGAAAATATGTGGAGAATATAGATTACCTCAAGCATGGAAAGACTTACGTTTTAGCGACTTCAGATGATGGCGTGGTCTGTAAGAATGTGGCCAAGGCGAAAGGGGCTTCCGATAAGATGATGTTTTATTCTCTGAACCCGATTTATGAACCCTATTTTGTGGATTTAACTTCCATAAAAGAAGCCTGGGAATTTCATGCCCTGATCCAGTTTGATTCTCCATCCGACACTAGCCTGGTCGAGAAGATTTTGGACCACGTTGGCGCTTTTGATGCGTAAATTTTAAATATTTGATTGATAAATAACCTTCCATTCGGGAGGTTTTTGTTTTTTGTGGCAATTGCTAAAAAAAAAATCGCCTGACTACCACATCAGGCGATACAAACTAAACTAATCGATATGAATAACGTGATTCAATCGCGTAAATACTTTCATAGGCAATTACATACTTTCTAATTATCAAAGGAATATGTGATATTTTTTGTTTTTGAGACGGTTAATAATTTGCTTTCTAATCTTATTTTTCTATAAAATGCAGAGTTTTATCCTGATTTAGTTCAAGCAGATTTCTTTTTAGGGCTTCCAACAACCATTGCCACCCCTAGGAGAATGACCAGGCCACTATAAGCAGTGCTTAAATCCATTTTAGGGACATTTAACCACTGAAGTTCGTAAAATTGCATCAATGCCAAAACTGCAAAGGTGATGACAGGGTTCAGTGTGATAATCACACTGACCTTATTCGCTTCTGTATATTTCAGGGCTTCCGAAAGGCAACCATAGGCCACCAGTGTGTTGAGACCAAGAAAAAGCATTAATAACCATCCAAAACCGTCCAAAGCAATAAGGCTGTTAAATTCTACTACCGGTATATAGAGTAAAGTGGGTAGGCCATAAAGAAATAGATTGAGTTGTTGTGGGGGATAAGTCCTGACCAACTGTTTTTGAAATAATGCATAAACCGCCCAGGTGATGGCCGCTCCCACCACCCAAAGTGCTCCCAAAAGGAAAGTCTCCTCCTGTCCTACAAATAGGGCTGTGATTTGATGTCGGTAAAAAAGGAAAAATCCGATGGAGACTACCCCAAAACCCAAAAGTTGTACATTACTGAGCTGCTCTTTAAAGAAAAAGACTCCTCCCACGGCTAACAACATCGGCCCCATCTGAATAATGACCTGAGCGCCTGCTGGAGAAATGATGTCGATCCCCATCGCATAACCTAAATAATTAAATGAAAGGCATAGGGCTGCCATAATTAGAAGAAAAGGGGGGCGTAGGAGAATTTTGAGCTGTGCAGGCTGGCGGAATCCTAAAAACATTCCCAGAATAAGGAAAGCGATGGAAAAACGCACCCAGATGATAGAAGAAGGCGGAATGTATTGGGTGGCGAATTTAATAGCCAAGGCCAGAAAGCCCCATAAGGCGGCAGTTGTACAGGCAAACAAAATTCCTTTTTTATTATTGTTTTTTCCCATGGAAATTATGTTGTAGATTATGTAGGATTTTCGACACAATTATTGAAAAATAAAGGTTGATGTGCAAGAAAATGTAAGAGTAGGCCAAGAAAAGACTTGTTTTTTGGACTAGAAAAGGCATAAAATAGCCTGATTAGGGTTTTTTTGGTAGAAAATTCGCTTTATTTCAAAATATTTAGCTAGGATGCACTAATCTTACTTGAAGTACCCTTTTATGGGTATATGATAGGAAAAATGCCTATTCTGCCTTTAATTTGCAAAACAGATCGTTTTGTTTTTTAAGGGACGCTGGGAGATTATAAAGAACTTTTTACCTTGGCATGGTCAAGGTTTATTATTGGGTATGGATAAGGATCAATTGACAAAAGACAACACAGAATTAAAGGACCAAATTCAAGGGTCGCGAACAAATCAGCAAAAAATGCAACGAAAAAGACTGTGGATTATTCTGGTAACGGTGGCCCTGGTAGCCATTACATTGGTAACTACTTTTCAGTTTAATCGTCAAAATCGTGAATTGAATGAAAATAAGGCAGCATTAAGAGCTTCTTATGAGTCATTGGATTCTATGCACACTTTATATGAGGATCGGATTCAGGAGATAGAGGCGCTGAATGGACAGTCCGAAGAGTTGTACAGAGCAAAAGTGCAGTTGGAATCTGAGTTGGATCAGATTGCCGAAATTTTGTATTTGTTGGATGGCCGTCAATTGCCAATGAGGGAGGGACAAAGTCTGACGATGGAAGGTGAGGAGCAGGATCCGGAATCGAAATATTCTCCTGAACAGCGAAAAGACATGATTGATAATGCCTTGTCGTCTTTAAAATACAAGTTAGTGGAGTCTCAAAAGCGTTTAAAAGGCTATGAGCAGCTTTTGGTAGTGAAAGATGAAGAGATTTCAAAACTGAAGACGGTGAATGAAGGCTTGTTGGTGGAAAATCAGGAGCTGAAGACTAAGCAAAATGATATGGAGGCTAATTTTAAAAGCCTGAACCAGGAGAAGGAAAAAATTTCCGAGAAATTGGAACTGGCTCAAAAGCTCAGAGCGAAATCTATAGTTGTGGAAGGGTTAAATAAACGAGATAAAGTTTATGAAAATCCTTTCCGATTGCGTCAATTGGATTTCTTACGCGCTACCATTGTTTTAGATATTAATGAAGTGGCCAATGTGCAGGGACATCAGGTTTATTTCCGTTTAATTGATGGAGACGGGCAGCTGATTATGGATCCGGATGGGACCTCAGGAGAATTTAAGGTGAAGGATGAATTAATGGTTTATTCATTACATCAGGAAATTCTTTTTGATAATACGGGCCAAACGATTTCTTTCTTACTTCCCAATAAGGAAATCTTTGAGAAAGGAGAGTACAAGGCAGAGTTTTATATAGATGATTATTCAATTGGGACGGTTCCGTTCCGGGTAAGATAAAAAAACAGTGAAGCCGATCATTTGATCGGCTTTTTTTTGGAAGGGTTTTTCTTGACTACCTATTTCTCACCGATTGCGCGCCGCTATTCAAGTTGAAAAAAAATCTTTTCGGACCATAGGTGTAAAGCTTTCCTCGGAATTAGTGCGAGAAAGAAAAACCTTTTAATTTGCAATGTACTTTTTTGAGCAGGGTGTAAATTCCCCGCAATTGGACGACATAAACACAAAGTTATGAATCAGGATGTAATGAATCTGGAGCCAAAAATGCTCTGGAGTAATTTTGAAGCACTGAATGCGGTACCCCGCCCCTCTAAGAAGGAAGAGCGTGTAATTGCATTTTTGCTTGACTTTGGAAAGCAACATGGCATAGAGACCATTCAGGATAAAATAGGGAATATCATTATGCGTAAACCTGCTACGGCAGGATATGAAAACCGAAAAACAGTGGTGCTTCAGTCGCATATTGATATGGTGCACCAAAAAAATGCAGATACCGACTTCGATTTTGATAGTGAAGGCATTAAGTCATTTATCGATGGCGAATGGGTAAAGGCAAAGGGCACTACTTTGGGAGCAGACAATGGCATTGGAGTGGCGGCAATGATGTCGGTGCTAGAGGATAATACCCTGGAACACGGACCCATTGAGTGTTTGTTTACCGTAGATGAAGAGACGGGCATGACTGGGGCTTTTGGACTGGAAGGCGGCTTGTTGCAGGCAGAAATTTTGCTGAACCTAGATACGGAAGATGAAGGAGAGTTGACCATTGGCTGTGCCGGTGGCGTAGATACCACAGCGACCAAATCATACACTCAGGAGCAATTACCGGTAGGTTATAAAACTTACAAAATCTCTTTGAAAGGCCTAAAGGGAGGCCATTCAGGAGGTGAAATTCATCTGGGCCGGGCGAATGCCAATAAATTGATGAACCGTATTTTGTGGTTTACCCATGGCTCTTATGGTTTGCGCATTCACGAAATTGATGGAGGTAGCCTAAGAAATGCTATCCCAAGAGAATCATTCGCAGTGGTTGCGGTGTTGGCGAATAAGGCTACCGCTTTTGAAGCGCATGTAAAAGAGCAGGAGGGGATTTTCCAGGCAGAATATGCTAAAGCTGATGGTGGTATTCAGGTTGTGCTGGAGGAAGTGACAGCCAGTGGGCCCGTAATGGAATTAGAGTTCCAAAAACAGTTCATCAACGCGATTCAGGCCTGTCCAAATGGCGTTATTCGCATGAGTAATGATATCGAAGGCCTGGTGGAGACTTCAACTAACCTGGCCAGAGTTTCGGCCAGAAATGGGGAGTTAGAAGTGCTGACGCTACAGCGTTCTTCCGTGGACAGTGGGAAAGATGATGTGGCCCGTTCAGTAGGTGCACCTTTCCGTTTGCTGGATTGTAAAGTGACACACAGTGGTTCTTACCCAGGCTGGGCACCGAACCCCGCTTCTCCGGTATTGAAAGAAATGGAGACGCTTTTCAAGGCCCAATTTGGTTATGATCCAACCGTAAATGCGGTACATGCTGGCTTGGAATGTGGCATCATTGGAGAAGCTTATCCCGGGATGGATATGGTTTCTTTTGGACCTACCATTAAAAATCCTCACTCTCCGGATGAGATGGTGGAAATTGCTACGGTGACCCGTTTCTGGGATTATTTATTAGAGATTCTAAAAAATATTCCGGCAAAAGGATAATACTTTAGCTGACAAAAAATAGAGAAGCATCACTTCGTTGTGGTGCTTTTTTTTTGCCTATTAAATTTGCACTTAACATAAGCCGAATGATGGATCGCCAGATTCAATAATTCTAACAAGAGATCTTACTTTTTCCCGAATTATTCACTGACAGATTCAGGAGGGTATCTTAAATGGTTAGTTTCAATTCGATAAGGGTGTGTTTGATGATTTGTTATTAGCCCGAATTTGAGTGCTATTGCTTTTTTCTCATTCATCTGCTTTGTTGGAAAAACTCAAAATAGGAGAAATTCATTTATTTTTCCTGCATTGCAGTTAGTGGAGTATTTAAGCCAATAAAATTCAGCTTAAGTGCATTTTTGGGAGCATAAAAAAAGACCCTCTGTTGATAGAGGGTCTTTAAAGGTTGATTAGTTAATTGAAATATTTTAAAGATGCTTAGAGAAGGCAAACGGATTATTTTCCTTAAAAATATTTAGATAGAAATCCAGGTTGCCTTTATTGATTCTTTTGTCTTGCAAAGAAGGATCAATTGCTTTCATTCTTTTGATGAGTTTTTTGGGCGACTCACTTTTATTAAAAATATCCCCAGTGTTCATATCTAGGCAATATTCGACTTTTTTAATGTCGTGATAACTTGGCTCAACAGCGGAGCCCATTGGTCGTCCTCCAGTGGAAATTCCTCCAGCCATTCCCGGCCCAAAAGCGCCCACACCAAAGGAAACAGAAGGGCCTCCATAGCCGCCTGCGGATTTTTTTCCTCTTGGCTTTAGCGACATGGTATAGGCCATCAATTGGCTTTCCATATGGTATAATTTACATAGATACAGCATGGCATTTTTACCGGAAGTTCTGCTGTGTTCTTTGCTTACGATATAGGTGCGGTCTCCAATAGTAAGTCCCCAAATGGTATTTAAATCAATGGGTTCAAAGGGCGCTTGTTGCCCTAAAACCAAATTGTCGATTTTCATCATGGGATTATTGGTTTGGATGGCAAGGAGTTGTTGGCTCTCCGAGCTCAGGGCATTGAGCGAAATCTCCGGGCGGTTATGCTGAAAATCCTCAAAGCTTAGATAAATTCCCTCTTCTAAACCACTGGCAAAAGCCTGAGTCGCCAGGCATACACATAAAACTAGATAGCAAATTAGTTTTTTCATTTGATCTTAAATTTATGTAGGTTATGTGAAGGCATTCAGGATTTACTGTTAACAAATGTATAAAAAAACGCCCAACAGACAATCTGTCAGGCGAATATTCACATGAAAATGATTAGACGATCGGGAATTAGGAAAGTCGATTTTTATAATCATCATAACCAAATTTCCGGATCAGCTGAAACTGTCCATTTCGGTCGATCATTCCAATGGATGGATGCTGCACGCCATTGAAAGTGGTCGTTTTCACCATGGTATAATGAATCATATCTTCGAAAATGAGGGTGTCCCCAATGGCCATTTTTTGGTCAAAACCATATTCTTCCATAAAGTCTCCGGCCAGGCAACTGCCTCCCCCAATACGGTAATGGAATTTTCCGCTATTGTCCTCATGGGCATTTCTGATGGCCGGGCGATAAGGCATCTCCAGGCAGTCCGGCATATGGGCAGTAAAGGAAACATCCATGATCAGGTTTTCAAAGCCGCCGTTTTCAACCACATCCATGACCGTGGATTTTAGAAATCCGGTCTCCCAGCCAAAGGCACTTCCCGGTTCCAGATAGACTTTCAATTTTGGATATTTGGCCCGGAAATTTTTCAGCACCCGGATTAAATGGGCATGATCGTAGTCTTTTTTTGTTACCAGATGACCACCTCCAAAATTCACCCATTCCAGTTGGTTAAAAAAATGCCCATATTTTGCTTCAAAGGCAGCGATCACCTTCTCGGTGGTGAAGCTGTTATTTTCGCAAAGCGCATGAAAATGTAAGCCTTTAATGCCTTCCGGCAGACCATCTGCTAAATGCTTGGCTTGCATGCCCAGTCGGCTGGTAGGGGAAGCCGGATTATATAAATCTGTTTCAATCTCGGAATATTCCGGATTTACCCGCAGTCCGGGAGATACCCCAGCTGCCAGGCTTTGTTTTTTAAACCTTTCCCATTGACTTAAAGAATTAAAGGTAATATGAGAAGAGTAGGAAAGAATTTCTTCAATTTCAAAAGGGGAATAAGCGGGCGCATAGGTATGCGCTTTGTTTTTCATTTCTTCGAAACAAAGTCTGGCTTCATGCAGTGAGCTGGCCGTGGAGGTATTGATATATTCCCGAAGAATTGGAAAACTGCTCCACATGGCGTAGCCCTTAAAGGCCACAATAAATTCTACATCCGCTTGATCCATAATATGGCGAATGATCCGGAGGTTTTCCCGTAGTTTCACTTCTTCCAGCACAAAACATGGAGAAGGTATTTGGTCCAAAATATTTTCCATTGCTAGTTTTTAGCCAAAAAAAGGGCGAAGCCTGCGCCTGCCCTTTTTAGAAATGTTTTAATATTAATACTCGTGAGGCAATTCTAGGCCTACTTTCTCATGCCATGGTAAACCGTGGATGTTTAACTGCTCCATGAACGGATCCGGATCAAACTCTTCCACATTGTAAACCCCGGCTTTATTCCATTTTCCGGTGAGCATCATCATGGCGCCAATCATGGCAGGAACGCCCGTGGTGTACGCTACGCCTTGTCCGCCGGTTTCATCATAAGCCGCCTGATGAGAGCAGTTGTTCCATACATAGTAAGTTTGGTCCTTACCATCTTTTACGCCCTTAATCTGGCAACCGATAGAAGTCTCTCCTTCATAATTTTCCCCTAAAGAGGAAGGCTCCGGTAACAATGCTTTCAAAAATTCCAGTGGAATAATCTCCTGGCCCTGGAATTTAATGGGCTCGATAGAAGTCATTCCTACATTTTGTAGCACCTCCAGGTGTTTAATGTATTCCTGGCCGAAAGTCATCCAGAAGCGAGCACGTTTAATGCTTGGGAAATTTTTCACCAATGATTCCAGCTCCTCGTGGTATAACAAATAGGATTCACGCGCTCCAATGTTTGGATAGTCAATAGGCTTATGGAATTCCAATGGCTTGGTTTCTACCCAATCTCCATTTTCATAAAATCGACCATTCTGTGTAATCTCCCGAATGTTAATCTCCGGATTGAAATTGGTAGCGAAAGCCTTTCCGTGATCACCGGCATTACAGTCTACAATGTCCAAATAATGCATTTCATCAAAATGATGCTTAGCGGCATAGGCGGTATAAACTCCGGTAACTCCCGGATCAAAACCACAACCCAATAAAGCCATCAAGCCTTTTTCTTTGAAACGATCCATATAGGCCCACTGCCAGCTGTATTCAAACTTGGCCACATCTTTTGGCTCATAGTTGGCGGTGTCCAGATAATGCACGCCCGTTTCCAGGCAGGCATCCATGATGGTCAAATCCTGATAAGGAAGTGCCACATTAATAACCATTGCTGGTTTAAACTCATTGATCAAGGCAACAAGTTCAGGTACGTTATCGGCGTCTACCTGTGCGGTGTGAATCGTTCGGTCTTTAATCTCTGAAGCGATTTTGTCACATTTAGACTTTGTACGGCTAGCGAGCATAATCTCACTGAAAACCTCCGGAAGCATAGCGCATTTCTTAGCAACAACGTTGCCCACGCCTCCTGCACCAATAATAAGTACTCTAGACATATGGTGATTAGGATTTTAAAGAACTATAAATATTTTGGGCGCAATATAAGATAAAGCGTCGATTTGCAAGTGAATCCTTAATGAAAAATTCACAAAGTTCAAAAAAAGGTGATATAGAATAATAGTAAGGGACAATATTTATTGTTTATAGGCTTGAATAAAGATATAATTCCTGATGGAAATCACTTTTTTTCGCCTACATTTGGTTTGACGACTAAATTTCATGTCCTTCTTAAAGAAATTTAATGAAGAATAAAGCGTAAAAAGAACTTAATGGAATGTGGGGAGGTTTGGATTATATGAAGACCCGGCCATTTTATCCCCGACATATGCCTTTAAGTTTATTTTTAGTTGAATGGATGAAAGCTAAAGCGACTGCACAAAGCATTTTTTAGATCAGGCGCTATCAATCAAACCCTAATCACTATGATGCAGACTACATATTCTAAAGGAGTTTACTATTGGCTGTTAGCCGGATGTGTTTTGATTTTCACCATGGTGGTGATTGGTGGTATCACCAGGCTGACACAATCCGGTTTGTCGATGACCGATTGGCGTCCGGTAACGGGAATGTTGCCTCCCATGAGCGATACGGCATGGCAGGTAGAGTTTTCCAAATACAAACAGTCACCGGAATTTCAAAAATTAAATTACCATTTTGAATTAGAGGATTTTAAATCCATTTTCTGGTGGGAGTACATTCACCGGCTTTTAGGCCGACTGATCGGTATGGTTTTCTTCTTTCCCTTTGTGGCATTTGCTTTTATGGGGCAGTTGAAAAACGGATTACTGAAACGATGTTTGCTCATCTTAGCCCTTGGAGGTGCGCAGGGATTACTGGGCTGGTATATGGTAAAATCCGGATTGGTGGATAAACCTTATGTTTCCCATTATCGCCTTGCAGCCCACCTGATGTTAGCGCTACTCACGATGGTGGTAACGTTTTGGACAGCCCTTCAAGTCCGATTCCATGATTATAAAAAGAGTCTGGTGCTAAGCAATCAATTGAAAGCTTATGCACTGGTAGGTGGATTTATTGGTTTAATAGTTTTGCAATTGGTTTACGGGGCCTTTGTAGCAGGCCTGAAGGCCGGGCATGTTTATAATACTTTCCCAAAAATGGGGGATGTCTGGATAGCTGAATCAGTGACGGCCATGAGCCCCTGGATTAAGAATTTTTTTGAAGGACTGGCTGGTGTACAGTTTATCCACCGTTGGTTGGGGATGGCTTTATTGGTAATCGCGATGGTATTGGGCGGTTATGCTTTTCGTACAGATCAATTGCGTAATCAGCAGAAATATGGCATTTATGTGATGTTGGCTTTTGTGCTGGTACAAGTTACGCTGGGCATATTTACATTAATATATAATGTGCCGGTGAGCTTGGGGGTGATCCACCAGGCGATGGCGGTTTTTGTTTTGTTATCGGCAGTTTATGCACTTTTCAGTTTGAGAAGTCCGGTGCAGGTACGAGAAAAAATAGTGCAGGCTGAAAGGGTGAGTACGCTAAAGGTATAGTTATCAGTTATGTAAGGTGTGTTGATCTTTTTGTGAGAAAAAATGACAATTGTTGTGACAAATTTTGTTTATGAAATTTCGTCCTTCCTTATAAAACATCCGTTAGGATAATCGAACTAGGATTCAAAAGACAACTTTGCTTTTGAATGGTTATGTAAGTAAAAGTAATCAATAAAATAAAAAATGGCAGATCGTCAGCTATGGTACTTTGAAGAAGTGGATCTTTTTAATATTCTATGCCCGCGCAAGTCGGCAATGATGGGAGAGAAACACAGCTTGAATGAGTACGGGAAAGATGAGTTTATTTATCTGGAGGATGATCCTTCAGACCAGATTTTTTTGATCGCAAGTGGTCGTGTAAAAATTGGAGGCTATACCGATGATGGTAAGGAAATCGTGCGTGCGATTTTGGGGCCGGGAGAATTGTTTGGCGAAATGGGATTGGCCGGGGAGCTGGTTCGGGAAGATTTCGCTCAGGCAATGGACAATAAGACCCAGTTGTGTAAAATGAGTCTGGATGATCTGCGCGAAATGATGAAGGATAACCAGCCTCTTAATTTGCAGATGATCAAATTGATCGGTTTGCGTTTGAGGAAGTTGGAGCGTCGGATTGATGCGTTGGTCTTTAAAGATGCCCGTACCAGAATTGTGGAATTCTTATTGGACCTGGCAGAGGAGCGCGGGCAGAAAGTGGGATTTGAAACCATGATCAAAAATCATTTTACTCATAAAGATATCGCCAAGCTAACTGGCACCTCCAGACAAACGGTGACCACGATTTTAAATGAATTGAAGGAGAAGAATTTAATTAATTTTGATCGCCGAAGGATCTTGATCCGGGATGTGGAGCAATTAAAACAATCAGAATCGATTTGATATTGATAAATAATCAGTTAGAACGGCCTTCGGGTCGTTTTTTTTTGCTTTAACTGACCTGTTTTTCTTTTTAGCGGAAAGGGAATTATATTTTTGGGAGAAAATAACTTTAAAGATATTGATAATGGTTGATCGTCATCAACTTGTAAAGGTTTTGTCCGACGCTTTCGAAGGAAATCCCAGCATTGATTTAGTGGTGGGTGAGGGAAGTGGAGCCAGAGAACGTTTGGAGTGTTTAATGGAATATTCGCTTAAGCTTTGCGAAAAGCGGGGGAAGGTGATAACAAACGAGGAGGGAACGGCCGTACTTTTAGCTTTGCACTCCCGCCAAAAAATTCCCTGGTTCCAACAGCTTAAACTTGATTTGGTTTTTGCCTTTCAGGTGTTGGGCTGGAAAAGAATATATCCTGTTTTGAAGCGGGAAATTCTTATTAAAAGTTTACATCCCAAATCGGCTTATTGGCATTTGTGGTTTATTGGGGTTGCGCCAAACTATCAGGGGAAGGGGGAGGGGGCCGCTTTGATACAAAAATTATTTGCTGAAAATCTAGAGGCATTACCTGTTTTTTTAGAAACTTCCGTACCTAGAAATTTGCCCTTATACAAACGTTTTGGTTTTGAAGTTATCCAGAAAATGAATACAGGTTTTCCCTTATATATAATGAAAGCCGCAAATGAAAAAAAGGAGCACTGTTCTCTGGATTCATGATTCTGGCGCTCCTTTCATTTTGATAAATTCCTATTCAAAAATCTTTATCGTCTCTTCTATCGCCTCTAAGGTCTCTTTGGGTAAAGCATCACCTTCCCAGGGATGTTTTCCATTGAATACATGATTCGCCCCGGGAATCACATGAATTCTACTCGCAGGGTGAGTAAATTTGAATTGCTGTACATGTTCCACCGCTAAAGTGGCATCATCATCTCCATGTAAAACTAAGATCGGAACCTCACACCGCAGGGCATTAGGCAGTACTTCCAGGGCTTTTTGATGCGCGAAATAATCTTCTACCGTTTCAAAGCCCAAAGGCATGTTCTGCTTGGTTCGGCCATTGAGTACATAAATGGTCCCCATCTGCTTCCAGTATTTTTTACCTTCCTCCGTCCATTTGGCAGCATAATCATGCACCGGAGCCCAGGCGGAAACCCCTTTCACACGGCCATCACTCACCGCATAATTGATGACTCCTCCGCCTCCGCGACTGTGTCCCATGATGTAAAATCTATTTAAATCCATTTCATCAACAGGAATATCATTTTCTTCTGAAAAAATCCAATCCACCGCCTGTCGGAAATCTTTTTGTTCTTTACTGAGCGTATTTTTACCAAAAGCCTCCAGGTCTACAAAATCAAGGGGATGCTCCGGGGAGGTGCCGTTATGGGATATATTTACTTTAATGAAAATGAAATTTCTGTGGGCAAAGTCCTGGGCAATGGCGTTAAAGTGCCCCCAATCTTTGAATCCCTTAAATCCATGTAAAAAAAGGATGATTGGTTTTTTTTCATTATTCTTTTGATAGCGGTAATCCAGTACGTTAAATTTTTCACTATGAGTGGATTTCAATCGAATATCATCTTTGAAAACCAAGGTGGAATCCGCAAGAAGTGACTTCATATTTGTCTTTTAATTTTTATATCGTTGGAAATGCAGTATTTTTATTTCTTGATTTAAGAAGAAATAATAACTCCACAAAGCATTAGCATTATTTTGAGGTTGTTCAGTAAAAATTGCTGTAAACTTCTATCAGTGTTGAAGGTTATTTTGTGAAGCGCGTTTTTTATGAAGTTGACATTAAAAGAAATTCAGCAGCCCATTGTTGGAGACATGAAAGCTTTCGAAGAAAATTTTCGAAAGTCGATGAAGACAAAGGTGCTGTTATTGGATAAAATAACGAATTACATTATCAGGAGCAAGGGTAAGCAAATGCGTCCCATGTTCGTGTTTCTGGTTGCTGGTGCTGTGGGGAAAATTGAGGAGTCTACTCACCGCGGGGCTGCTTTGATTGAGCTTTTGCATACGGCTACACTAGTGCATGATGATGTCGTGGATGATGCCAACTATCGTCGTGGATTTTTCTCCATCAATGCCCTTTGGAAAAACAAAGTAGCAGTTTTGGTGGGGGATTATTTACTTTCTCGGGGTTTGCTTCTGGCAGTGGACAATGGGGATTTCAGTCTCCTGAAGATTGTCAGTACAGCCGTGAAAGAAATGAGTGAGGGCGAGCTTTTGCAAATGGAAAAAGCCCGCAAGCTGGACATTACCGAGGAGGTGTATTATGAAGTGATTCGCCAAAAGACAGCCTCTCTGATTGCGGCCTGTTGTGGGGTGGGCGCTGCCAGTACCGGAGCCAATGAGGAATTGATCGCTCAGATGAAGATTTTTGGGGAGAAAGTCGGGATGGCCTTTCAGATCAAGGATGATCTTTTTGATTTTGGAAAAGATGAGATCGGTAAACCTCGAGGTATCGACATCAAAGAAAAGAAAATGACCTTGCCTCTGATTTACGCCTTGCGCAATGCGGATTGGTCCACACGCAGAAAAATCATCAATAAAATCAAAAACAAGACGGATGACCCAAAAGAAGTTCAGGCCGTAATTGATTTTGTGATTAATTCCGGCGGACTCGACTACGCACAGCAGAAAATGGAAACTTTCTATCAGGAAGCCCTTTCGATGCTTTCAGATCTCCCGGAATCTGAATACAGAACCTCTTTGCAGCAGTTGGTGGAGTTTACCATTTTGAGAAAAAAATAATCCGAAAAATCTTTTTCGTGCGCTTTACAGCGCTATGACAGAAAAACCGAAGTATGTTTGTTTCGGTTTTTTTATGCGGATTGGTTTTGGTCCCTTTTGTTTGGTGATGAGGGCTTTTCTTCCACTTTTTTCATGGGTGGGGCAGTAGCGGTATAAACTTTACCCCGAAAATGGTATTCATGTAAGCCCAGATGGCCTTGTGCCAGCCATTCACAATATTTGATAATGCCAGCCTCGGCCAGCTGGTCTACTAGGGCGTGCACCATTTGTAAACTTAATTGAAGCGGGGAAATTTTTTCGGATAATAGGTTAAAGCGTTTAAGCCTGTTGGAGGCTTCCTTGTATATGCCTTCTGCGTACTGTTTTTGATAATGATGGTATACGCCGGGGTGAGTGCTGGAGGGGTCCTTATGACTTTCCGCGAGGTTCCTGCCGATTTGCTGGTTATAATAAGCCGCAAAATTCCGCTCTTGTTGATCATTGATCTTGTAAGCCTTTACCGTGGTTTCCGCTTTGAAACGCTGTAGTTGTTTGTCCCATCGGTTTAAAAAAAATTGCGCTTCTTCCGCATTTTCCGCCCAAACCGAAAATTTTCTCGGATGAAAGTTTTCCTCCAATGCGGCCATTAATTGATCTATGTTTTCCATCATCACTTTTTTTACAATCACCTAAAAGCAAAAGCACCACAGTGGAAGCTTGTTCTGTTTTGTGTTTTTTTAGCATGTAGGAATTGAGGGGAGATTTCATGAAAATCGAGATGGTTTTTTACCTTTTATTACATGGCTTGAAATTTTCAGGTGAAGGCTCCTGCTAACAATGTTTAGTGAATTTTCTTTCCTATTTATGCAGCTTACGCTTACCCATCGTGAATATATTGGTCTCAGCCTTATGGCCGGGCATTCCTTAGTCAAATAGCGGTTCAGTTGGGGGTGCATCGTTCTACGATTAGTAGGGAGGTTCAAAGAAATAGCACACAGGCTGGTTATGATCCGGCTTATGCACATCTTTTGACCAAAGCCAGGAAAGTTTGTGCAGCTATGGGGATGCGCTTAAGGCTATGGGCTTGGCCAATTAATTCAAAATTTCAACATTCTTTATTTCAGCGGGCCATAACTGACTGGCCTTCTTCCATCAATGACTATTCTACCTGCATGCCGGTTAACCTGTCGATTATCAGGTCATGCTATTATATGACAGGTTTTCAAAAAGTTTTTAATGAGGCCTATTATGATTTTATGGTCGGCTTGCTGGGTTTTTATCGCTCTGCCGGACGATGTGAGGCCTCTACCTTTCTTCTGCAAATTAGCCTCCCTTTGTTTCCTCAATTTGCTCCCCCGCTAGGTTTTTTGCCCAGCCAGCCGGCACCGGAATTTCTGCAATTTTCGGCCTGAGCCTTTTTAATTCCCTTCGGGGCATTACATCGGGGTTGTTTTTTAATTCCCGGCTTTTTCTTTAAAAAAAAAGACAGTATTTCCAGTAAATTTTCTTGAAGGCCTTTTCATTTTCTTTCACTTTTTTATTTCTAATCCATTCCACTGTCTGTATGGGGTTCGCCTTAGGTTGTTGCGTTTGCTCACAAATCATTTCAATGTCAAAAAATAAATTTACCCGGAGACGTGGCCAAACAATTTTTCTCATTGGCTACTTTCAAAAGCAGGGAAGCTCATTTTCCCCCTGAATTATTTGACAGTCTGAAATAAATCCAATATGAAAGCTTATCTCTTAATGGAAGCCGGTGATGCCGGGCAATTGTACTTGCAGGATGTTCCGGTTCCGGAAATTTCGGCGGAGGAAGTGCTGGTGGCCGTGAAAGCGATTTCCATTAATCCGGCAGATGTTAAAGTTCGGGGATCAGAAAGAGGTCTGGAGCAGCTCTGTGGATCGGAACGCCCAGTAATCCTGGGCTGGGACATAGCAGGTGTGGTGAAGCAGGTAGGGGCAGCGGTGTCTGATTTTCAAATAGGAGATGAAGTTTTTGGTATGGTGAATTTTCCCGGTCGGGGAAATGCTTATGCCGAAATGGTTGCTGCGCCCGCGGCTCATTTAGCCAAAATACCTGCTAATATTTCTTTTGAAGAAGCCGCAGCGACCACCCTGGCCGCCCTCACTGCCTGGCAAGTTTTGGCTGGGCGGATAAAATCCGACGATCGGGTGTTGATTCAGGCGGGTTCCGGGGGAGTTGGGCATTTTGCTATTCAAATCGCTAAGACCTTAGGCGCCTGGGTAGCAACTACCGCCTCGGGAGCTAATCAGGATTTTGTTTTGGAAATGGGAGCCGATTGCGCCATTGATTATCAGTCCCATCATTTTGAAGTAGAGCTTACCGATATTGATTTTGTGTTGGATGGTATCGGTGGAAAGGTATTGGAGAATTCCATTAAGGTGATGCGTAAAGGAGGGGAAATCATCTGCCTGCCGCAAAGTGAATTTTCTTTTGGTTTACAGTCTGCGGCAGACAATCGGCAAGTGAGCCTGGGCTCCATTTTAGTGACCTCCAGTGGGGAGGATATGCGGCATTTAGCGAATCTCTTAGCGAAGGGGACATTGAAGCCTCAGGTGTATAAAATTTTTTCTTTTGAAGATTTGCCCCTGGCCCATGAAGAGGTTGAAAAGGGCCGGGTAGTGGGGAAAGTTATTGTTCGTTTATAAAATACCTTTTAAGCCGGATTTTACGGATTTTTTATAAAACTATAAGTGGGCAAATTATAGGAATGAGCTGGTTCCCAATGAGGGTCGGTTTGATTTTAGCGCTTGTTTATGAGTTAGATAACTATCTTTTACAGTATTGACTTTATGGTATAAAATCTTTCACATCAATAGTCCGGCCTTGTTCAATGGGCGGGTAGCCAAAGGTTCTGCTGGCGACCAGAAAGCATCACAGCGATATTTTAGCAATTTTTCACCAATCTCCTGCACTCTCCAAATGTCGCCTTGATGGATTCCGTCAGCAGGTTCGTTGTCCCGCCGACATTGATCACACCCTTGATTTTTTTGTTTCGTTTTTTATCAAGAAAAAATGAAAAGAAACGATTGATGATTATAGATAAGGTGTTGAATGGCTGATCCGGCTCTTATGAAAAATCCCTGAGCCGGATGATAATTATGCTTAAATCCTCGTTTAGCTGCCAGGGCGGAAAATGAAGGTGTTTTACCAATTCTGTTTTTTTTCAGGGCACCAGCCGAATGAGGGGAAAGCAAGCTAAGCCAAATTTTGGCGTTTAAAAATTACCGCCAGAGATCCTATTAAAAAGTCTTTTTGCGCGACTTCTTGTACTCGGTGGGGTATTATTCGGTTTGCTAAAATGGTGATTCATGAGCTTGAACGGGTTGTGAGTGAGCAGGGAAAAATAAAAAAGCCTCCGAATGATTCGAAGGCTTTTTTCGTTCTATTAAAAATATTCCTTATTTCAATAACTCATCTACGGTTTCATTAAAATCCCGAATGAATTCTTCATAATACGCTCCCGTACTCGGTCCGTTGAAACCTGTATGGATTTTGGTGACTACTCCCTGCTTATCTATGAAAATAGTAGTGGGGAAAGACATCACCTTATTCAGCATTGGTAAGGCTGCGGAAGCATTTTTCTTATCACCAGCAATTAAAAACGGGTAGCCCACCTTGTATTTTTTTATGACTTTCTCCACGCGTTTTTTTGAATGTTCAAAATCATCATTGCGCTCAAAGGAAAGGCCTACGATCTCAATCCCTCTTTTTTTATTTTTCGCATACCAGTCAGCCATAAAAGCCGTTTCATCCATACAGTTTGGACACCAGGTTCCAAAAATTTGAACGATGGTCGGCTTGCCATTGAATCGCTCATCAGTGGAGAAGGTAACCTGCTTGCCTTTTAAATCCGGGAAGGAGAAATCAAATTCGTCTTCCGGATTTTTCAGATAGGTCATTTCATAGGCATTGGGTAATTCAAAGTTTTCATCCTTTACTGCTGTCCACTGAGTATGGAACCCTTTTCCTGACCAAAAGTCCCCCTCAATCTGATCGCCATTTTTGGCTGCTTCAAAAAGATATAAGTGTTCTCCATCAAAAGCGGACAGGTAAAGGGAATCTCCTACTACATTACCGGAAAGAAAACGGTAGTCACCGGTGGTAGTGCGGAAAGTACCTTCCAAATAATCTCCTTCCTGCTCAAAAATGGCCATAGCATATACGGAATCCGGCTTATGGGCAAAATGGGTTTTCCATTTTCCGGCAAAGCTGGCGCCTGTTTGCTTTTCTTTACTCACTGCGGGGTCAAATCGGTAGGTTTGGTGAGGAAATGCCTTGAAAGGGAGGATGTAATTTTTGACATACTCCTTATTGAATTCTCCCACCAGCTCTCCGTATTTCCATTTGGCAGAAATACTCGCTTCAAATATGTGCATGGGAAGGTGAAGGGAGTCATCTGATAAATAAAAATCATGAATAGGTAAGCGTTCCTTGCCGTTAATCAGGTATGCAACCTTCTTTTTTCCTTCTTTTTCCAAAGCAAACTGGAAAGGAAAGGTCTTATGCTGGCTTTGAATAATTCCACGGTAATTTCCAAAAGGGATTTTGTCAGGCGCATTATCCTGTTTGCCTTCACAGGCTGTAAAAAGGAGTCCGATGACAAAAAAGTAGAAAAAGTTTTTCATGCAATTGTGCGTTTATTTTGCGGAAAGATAATAAAAAAAATATTTCAACTCTCGCATCCTATTTTCATTGCCGGTAAATTTCAGGGGTATCTCATTGCCTCAATGAAAGTGCTGGTGCCTTTCGGTGGTAGGTTTAAACCGAATTATTCACTTACGGATTTAACAAGCTAATCTCAGTGAATTTTTAGGGTGTAATGATAGGCTATTGGTTAAGCTAAGCTTGAAATGATCTTGACCTTTTTTTAAATATGATGCCGCTATAGTCGCGAATTAGGAATGAATTCGGCCTTTCCAGGGATGTAATGCAAAATGATTGATGCCAAAGCCGTGAAAAAATAGGCGTTATTCCCATTAGTGGGATATTGTTAATACTTAAACCACTCGCTTTGCCGCTTGGTGGGAAAAATAAACACAAATTGGCAAATTGTTGTGCAAAAATGCGTTCTACTGCCTGATAAATCTTAGATTTGAGGGTTGTAATAGGCCCGTGATCGGGAAGTTTTATTTGAGGAGTAAAAAATGAGTGAACAATACCATTTACCGGTAATGCTAAAGGAATGTGTGGAGGCGATGGAGATCGATCCACAAGGGAATTATGTGGACGTTACTTTTGGTGGCGGAGGCCATAGCAAGGAAATTTTAAAAAGTATTAACGGGGGTAAGCTGTTCTCTTTTGATCAGGATGATGATGCCGCAAAAAATGCAGCGGAAATCGAGCATGATGGCTTTAATTTTATTCCGGCTAACTTCCGCCATTTGGTGCGCTACCTGAAAATGTACCGGGTAAATGGTCAGGTGGATGCTATCCTGGCTGATTTGGGGATTTCTTCTCACCAAATTGATGAGCCCAGCCGTGGCTTCTCTACCCGTTTTGATGCACGACTGGATATGCGGATGAATCAGTCGCAGGAGCTTTCCGCCTGGGAAGTAGTGAATGAATATGAAGCAGCAGACTTGCATAAAATCCTGGGAATGTATGGAGAGGTTCGCAATGCCAAAACGGTGGCCAATGCCATTGTATCTGAGCGTACGGCTAAGCCTATCGATACCATAGAAGAATTTAAAACTTTATTGAAAAACTTCGCGCCCAGGGGTAAGGAGAATAAATATTTTGCTCAGGTTTTTCAGGCTATTCGCATTGAGGTGAATGAAGAACTGAAGGTGCTGGAAGAATTTTTGGAGCAGTCGGCAGAGGTTTTACGTCCGGGTGGCCGATTGGTGGTGATGTCTTATCACTCACTGGAAGATCGGTTGGTAAAGAATTTTATTCAGAAGGGAAAATTTCATGGGCCGGTGGAAAAGGATTTGTTTGGGAATGATATTAAACCTCTGGATCCGGTGAACCGCAAGCCTATAGTGGCAGAAGCAGAAGAAGTACAGCAAAACCCACGTGCCCGCAGTGCGAAATTGCGCATTGCTGTTAAACGTTAATCTACTGAATGAGAGAAAATACTTTTAGAAACCCAACCAAACCTAAAGTCTCCCGTCCGAGAGTAGCCACCAAAGGGCAGCGTAAGAAAAAGAAAGGCTTGTTCACCATGGTGGAGCGGCTTTTTGAGCGTTCGTATCTGGGACGGAAAGGGATTGATCTGCAGTTGCTGAAACCATGGCTAATGATCATGGTTTTGGGGATTGTTTATATCTTCAATAGTCATTATGCCGAGAAAACTTCTCGCAAGATTGACAAGCTGCAAAAGGAAGTGCGTGACTTGCGTTCGCAGTACACGACCCTGAAGTATTCCTATATGTATTCCAGTAAACAGTCGGAAGTAGCCAAGAAGGTGCAGCAATTGGGTTTGGAGGAAAGTGAAGTGCCACCCTTTAAAATCATTGTGAAAGAGAAGTGAAAAATATAAAACAATCCATATTGCGCCGCCTGCTGATGGTGATGTTCCTGATGGTATTGTTTGGGGGCGTAATCATTGCCAGGGTTTATACCATTCAGCAGTGGGAAGATGATCGCTGGGATAAAATTAAATTATCAGAGCAGCAGATTCATCAGGAAATTCCTGCCACCAGAGGGAATATTTATTCAGACAACGGCAGCCTGTTGGCTACTTCTGTGCCTTTTTATGGGCTGGCCATGGATCCTACGGTGGCGAGCAATGAAGTTTTTAATGCTGGTATAGATTCCCTGTCTATACTGTTGGCTAAAAAGTTTAAAAAGCGATCCCGGTGGGATTATAAAAGGCAGTTGGTGAATGCCCGCAAAAAGGGCAAGCGATATGTGCGTTTGTCTAAACCCAATATCAATCACTTAAGCCGGAAGGAAATGGAAACCTGGCCGATATTTCGTGAAGGGCAATATCGGGGCGGTGTGATTTTCGAAACGGTTAAACGCCGTTATCTGCCTTTTGAAACCATGGCTAAGCGTACCATTGGCTATGTGAATGAAAATGGTCAGGGGGCAGGGTTGGAATTAAGCTACGACAAAGTTTTAAGCGGAAAGCCGGGCGAGGGAACTTACCGTAAGGTGGCTGGAGGGAATTGGCGCCTGATTCATGATGAGACCGAAATTTCCCCGGTGCACGGAGATGATATTGAAACCACCATTGACGTCAACATTCAGGATGTTACCGAGGCAGCGCTTAAGCGGAGACTGGAACAGACAAAATCTGAATGGGGTTGTGCCATTGTGATGGAAACGGCCACCGGGCAGGTGAAAGCAATCTCCAACTTTGCTCAAAACTCAGACGGAAGTTTCTCCGAATCCTACAATTATGCCGTGGGTAAGCAGGGTACAAGGGAGCCTGGCTCTACCTTTAAACTGGCATCCATGATTGCATTATTGGAGGAGAAACAGTTAAATCCGGAAGATACCATTGATACCGGAGATGGGCAATATCAATATGCGGATAATGCCATCATGCGTGATGCCAAGATTGGAGGCTATGGTAATTTAACCATACAGGAAGTCTTTGAGCATTCGTCCAATATTGGGATTTCACGTTTGGTAGATCGGGTGTTTGGAATCAATGAAAAGCGTTTCATAAGTCATCTGGAGGATATGGGCATCATGGATCCCCTGGGCTTCCAGTTGGTGGGATATGGAGAGCCTTATTTTAAAGCCCCGGGACATGAGGATTGGTCAGGAACGACCTTGCCCTGGATGTCCATTGGCTATGAATTGCAGATTACGCCTTTACAGACCTTGACTTTGTACAATGCCGTGGCCAATGGGGGGACGATGGTACGGCCCTATTTGGTGCAGCGCATCGTGCAAGGGGGGCGGGTGATTAAGGAAAATGAGCCGCAGATCATTCGTAAAAGTATTTGCTCTCAAGAAACCCTGGAGAAAGTACAATCCATGTTAGAAGGGGTGGTATCCAGAGGGACTGCGCGTAATATTCGCAATGCGCACTATGGTATCGCGGGTAAAACCGGGACCGCAAGGATTTTAGAAAAAGGGCGTTACGTCAGGAAATATTACACTAGTTTTGCGGGTTATTTCCCGGCAGATCATCCAAAGTACAGCTGTATCGTTGTGCTAAATGACCCCAAAGGGGTAAATCTTTACGGAGCAGATGTGGCGGCACCGGTATTCAAGGAGATCGCAGATAAGATTTATGCCACGGATTTAGAAATTCATCAACCATTGGAGTTGATGGCTATGCCCGAGCATGACCGGTTTCCCGTTATTCGCGCTGGCCTGGAGACTGATCTGAAACTACTTTGCGAAGATCATTTCCAATTGCCTTTGGTGGATGAGTCCGATGGAGCAGGCCAATGGGTGCGCTCGCTGCGCATAGAAGATTCGGTGCATTTTCGCACTAATCCGGTAGTGAAAGGGCGTGTGCCGGATGTTCGGGGCATGACCCTTCGAGATGCGATTTACCTTTTGGAAAATCAAAAATATGTGGTCACCTTCAAGGGCGAGGGCCGGGTGGTGAGCCAGAGTAGAACGCCGGGGCAGAAAGTGTCGCCGGGGAGTCAGATTCAACTTCAACTTAGTTGGTAATGAAATTACAAGAATTATTGGTGGACGTTGCCACCATCAAAACTATAGGGACAGTGGATCGGGAAGTCGGACAAATTCAGTTCGATTCCAGAAAGTTGTCTGCAGGCGATGTTTTTATTGCCCAAAAAGGTACACAGGTAGATGGTCACCGTTTTATTCCGATGGCGGAAGAAGCTGGCGTGGCGGCCATTGTTTGCGAAGATTTGCCCAAGGAAAGAAAGGACGGTATTACTTACCTTCAGGTGGAGAGTGCCTCCAAAGCTCTTGGGTTGATGGCTTGTGCCTTTTATGGTCATCCTTCGCGTGAATTAAAATTGGTGGGGGTTACCGGTACCAATGGCAAGACGACTACGGTGACCCTGCTTTATGATTTGTTCCGCCGCCTGGCTTACTCCACTGGTATGCTGAGCACGGTAGTGAATAAAATCAATGAAGCCGAAATTACTGCTACCCATACAACCGGGGATGCTTTACAGATCAATCAGCTCTTGCGGAAGATGGCAGACGCAGGGGTGCAGTATTGTTTTATGGAAGCGAGCTCTCATGCGATACATCAACATCGTATTGCCGGTTTGGATTTTGATGGGGGCGTATTTACCAATATCACCCACGATCATTTAGATTATCACCAAACCTTCAAAGACTATATTTTTGCGAAGAAGATGCTCTTTGATCAGCTGCCGGCACATGCCTTTGCATTGGTAAATGCAGATGATAAACGTGGGCCGGTAATGCTGCAAAATTGCAAGGCTAAGCATTATACCTATGCGCTGAGAGGGCTATCTGATTTTCCTGCCAAAATAGTAAGTAATGGTTTTCATGGCCTCGAGATTGAAGTAGAAGGGCAGCCGGTATTTTTCCGTCTGATTGGCGCTTTTAATGCTTATAATTTGATGGTCGCTTATGTGGTGGCCAGTATTTTTGAAATTCCGAAGGAAGATGTCCTGCTGGAACTTTCCGCTCTGACAGGTGCTCCCGGACGGTTTGAGTTGGTGCCCAATGCCCTGAGAAAAGTTGCCATTGTGGATTATGCGCATACACCCGATGCCCTGGAGAATGTTTTGAAAACCATTCAGGAGATTCGCCAGCAAGGGCAGCAAATGATTACGGTGGTTGGCTGTGGGGGTGATCGTGATAAGACCAAGCGCCCGAAAATGGCCCATATTGCCGCAAAGCTTTCTGATAAAGTGATTCTGACGGCGGATAATCCGCGCTCGGAGGATCCGCAGGTTATTTTGCAGGAAATGGCCGAGGGCCTGGAGATTACTCAGCGCGCCAAGGTATTACAAATTCTGGATCGAAAGGAAGCGATTCGCACGGCCAATATGTTGGCGGAACAAAAAGATATTATTTTGGTGGCCGGAAAGGGCCATGAAACTTATCAGGAGATTCAGGGCGTCCGTCACCATTTCGATGACCGAGAGGTGATCCGGGAAATTTTGGTGTAATGGCCATGACTCGCGGCTTTTGCAGTGAATATTTACATCACCGGAAAGGCTGCTGAGAGAAGCTTGGCCAAAGCCATTTGACGTTAATTATTAATTTAAAGATTTATAACCCGATTATTCGGCATGTTTTATTATTTGTTTGACTTTCTAGACCGTGAATTTGACTTAGTCGGCGCGGGATTGTTTTCCTTCATTACTTTTCGTGCGGCAGCCGCCATGTTTGTTTCCCTTTTGATTTCTATCACCTTTGGGAAAAGAATTATCGATAAGCTGAGGTCTTTACAAATAGGGGAGACCGTTCGTGATTTAGGTTTGGAGGGTCAGAATGAAAAAGCCGGTACGCCTACCATGGGGGGATCATCATCCTTTCTTCTGTTCTGATTCCGGTGCTGCTTTTTGCCAAGCTGGAAAATATTTACATCATCTTGTTGGTGGTGACTACCGTATGGTTGGGGCTGATCGGCTTTCTGGATGATTATATTAAAGTATTTCGCAAAAATAAAGAAGGCCTTGCGGGGCGCTTCAAGCTAGTCGGACAAGTGGGCATCGGCCTGATTGTCGGATTGACGCTTTTCTTCCATCCGGATGTACAGGTGCGCCAGTATTATGATGATGCCGGTAAGCCCGTGACTACCTATACGGAGAATTATGAAAATATTAAATCTACCAAAACCACTGTTCCTTTTGTGAAGAGCAATGATATCGAGTATTCGGATCTTTTGCCTTTTCTTCCTAAAAGTTTCGAATGGTTGATTTACGTTTTGGTGATTACCTTTATCATCACTGCCGTATCCAATGGTGCTAACCTTACCGATGGAATTGATGGGCTCGCCGCGGGAACCTCGGCCATATCCTCCACCACGTTGGCCATCTTTGCCTACCTGTCGGGGAATGTCATTTTTTCTAATTACCTGAATATCATGTATATACCGCATTCGGGGGAGTTGGTAGTATTTCTGGCAGCTTTCACCGGAGCTTGTATCGGTTTTCTATGGTATAATGCCTATCCGGCGCAGGTCTTCATGGGCGATACCGGCTCGCTGGCCATTGGGGGGATTATTGCCGTACTGGCCATTGCGATTAGAAAAGAATTTTTAATCCCGATTATCTGCGCCGTCTTTCTGATTGAGAATATGTCAGTGGTCATGCAGGTGAGTTATTTTAAATACACCAAGAAGAAATTCGGGGAAGGCCGAAGGATTTTCCTGATGTCTCCCTTGCATCATCATTACCAAAAGAAAGGGATTCGCGAAGCAAAAATTGTGATGCGCTTTTTTATTGTGGCGATTTTATTTGCCCTGGTTTCACTGGCTGTTTTGAAAGTTCGATAGTATGAAAAAAGTGGTTGTTTTAGGTGGGGGTGAAAGCGGCATTGGTGCTGCCCTGCTGGCCAAGGCTAAAGGTTTCGAAGTTTTTCTTTCTGATCGGGGAGCTATTTCAGAAGACCGGAAAGCAGAATTGATTGCTGCCGAAATTGCTTTTGAAGAGGGGCAGCATACGGAGGATCGAATACTGGATGCAACCATAGTGGTGAAAAGTCCGGGGATTCCGGATCACCTGCCGTTGATTCAGCAGTTTCACCAGCAAGGAACGCCGGTGGTAAGTGAACTGGAATTTGCTTATCCATTTTCCAATGCCAGATTTTTGGCTATCACCGGTACCAATGGTAAAACCACCACAACCATGCTGGCCTATCACCTGTTAAAATCCGCAGGTAAAAAGGTGGGTTTGGCCGGCAACGTGGGTTTTTCACTGGCTCGTCAGGTAATGGAGGAAGAGGCCGATTGGTATGTGTTAGAGGTGAGTAGTTTTCAGCTGGATGGAATGTATGACTTTGCAGCTGATGCCGCGGTCATCACCAATATTACACCGGACCATTTGGATCGTTATCATAACTCCATGGATGATTACATTGCCTCAAAAATGCGCATTGCTCAAAATATGGGGGCGATGAATCCCCTGATTTACCTGGGGAATGATGCCAATATTCGCAAGGGGCTGGCCTCTATTTCGGTAAAGCAACAATTGCCTTTTGGATTGAAAGAGGATGGCATGAATCAAGCCTTCATGGACGGAGATTGGTTGAAGATTCCAATGGCGGATTTTGAGGTGAATGTGAAGGGCCTGCCCTTGAAAGGCCCGCACAATTTTCAGAATATGATGGCCGCAATTCTGCTTGCTCAACATGCCGGGCTTAACAGGGAGGAGATTGTGCATGGCCTGCAAACTTTCCAAAATGTCGAGCACCGCTTGGAGTTTGTAGCAGAAATTGACGGCGTAAAGTATTATAATGACTCCAAAGCCACCAATGTGGATGCGGTGCGTTATGCGCTGGATAGTTTTGAGGCGCCCATTGTCTGGGTGGCCGGGGGCAAAGATAAGGGGAATGATTATCAGGAGCTGGAGCCATTAATGCCCAATGTAAAAGCTTTGGTGTGCCTGGGGGCGGATAACGAAAAGCTGTTAAATTATTATAATGGAAAGTTTCCGCTGGCGGATACACATTCGGTGGCAGATTGTCTGCTAGCCTGTCGGTCTATGGCAGAAGCGGGAGATGTAGTTTTGCTTTCCCCGGCCTGTGCAAGCTTTGATTTATTTAATAGTTATGAGCACCGCGGAGATTTGTTTAAAGCCGAGGTGTTGAAATATAAAAAATAATATAGTCAGGGGTAGCGCGCTTTTCATGTCGAGAATTTTTCTTCTTAAGCCTTATCAAACCATCAGCCCAACATGAGTAATTTTAAAAATTCAATTCGCCGTTTATTTTTCCTGGATAGCTACAAACTTGAAGGAGATAACTATATCTGGGGTTGTGTGCTTTTTTGGACATTGCTCAGTATTCTGGGGGTTTATAGTGCTACGGGTACTTTGGCCTTCAAGAAACTCAATGGGGATACGGAATATTATCTGATTTCTCATGGAGCCAAGTTCATGTTGGGATTAGGGATGATGTACCTTTTTCATAAATTTGATTATCGCTGGTTTTTCAAAACCAATAAGCTGATTTATGGCCTTTGCGTGGCTTTCTTGGTATTTGGGGTGTTTTACGGTTCTTCTTTGAATCAGGCGCAGCGTTGGGTAAATATTTTGGGCTTTACCTTACAGCCTGCTGACTTGGCCAAAATGGGTTTGATGATTATTCTGGCTACCCAAATTTCCAAGGACCAAAACCGTTTTAAAGATTCCTGGTTCCCCTTTATTAAAATGGTGATCACCATTTCCATCCCTTGTGGAATCATTATGCTATCTGATATTTCCACAGGATTACTCTTGATGTTAAACTCCCTCGTATTGATGGTGGTGGGGCGTGTGCCCATGAAGCAGTTGTTATTAACGGGCCTGATTGTGGTTATTTTAGGGGGTGTTGCGGGGGCTTTCATGGGTTCTCGTGTGGGGACAGCGATGTCCCGCCTGGAAAGTTTTGCGAATTCAATTGATGATATTTCCTCGCTTTCCTATCAATCCAAGCAAGGATTAATTGCCATTGGAAATGCAGGATTTCAGGGCCTGGGTCCCGGAAATAGTGAACAGAAAAACTTCTTACCTCACCCTTATTCGGATTTTATTTTTGCCATTATCGTGGAAGAGTATGGACTGGCCGGTGGAATATTGGTTATTCTCTTTTATATGGTGTTTCTCTGGCGATCTTTTGCCCTGATCGCCTATACCCAGCAGCCGTTTGGAGGGCTGCTTTCGGCAGGCCTTGCCTTCGGGATCGTGATGCAGGCCATGGTGAATATGGGGGTAACGGTTGGGATTTTGCCCGTGACCGGTTTGCCTTTGCCCATGATCAGTATGGGGGGATCTTCTTTATTGTTTGTCGGAGCATCGATCGGATTATTCAGAGTGTGGCCCGCGGATCCAAGAATCCGGACTTTGAAGCGCATATGGAAGAGGTGGAGGAAGAGGAAGTTCCGGTAGTCAAAAAAGGGAATCGTTTCAATGTACCTTTGGGATAAAAGAAAGATTTATATCCAAATAGCGAAATTTTTACTAATCTCATTAATTTAAGGCGTCATTTTATGATGCCTTTTTTGTGCAAAATGGCTACATTACTGCGATTTTGAATGCGATGATTTGAATATCAACAATAATTCAGAAGAAGATTTTTAATGATAAAAATTGCATAAACTTTATGGCGCAATCTCAAATAATTAATCGGGTGATTATCAGTGGGGGAGGTACCGGTGGGCATATATATCCCGCTATTGCTATTGCCAATGAAATCAAAAACCGAAATCCAAAGGTAGAAATTCTCTTTGTGGGAGCGGAAGGAAAAATGGAAATGACCAAAGTTCCGGAGGCAGGATACCCCATAGAAGGACTTTGGATCAGTGGGATTCAGCGCCGATTGACCTTAGATAATCTGGCATTTCCTTTAAAGCTGATCAGCTCGCTATGGAAAGCCCGAAAGATTATTAAAAGTTTTAAGCCGGATTTGGCCATAGGAGTTGGTGGCTACGCTTCCGGCCCTTTGTTGAAAATGGCCAGCCGTATGGGTATTCCTACTTTGATTCAGGAGCAAAATGCTTTTGCAGGACTGACGAATAAGTGGTTGGCTGATCAGGTGGATAAAGTTTGTGTAGCTACTCCGGGCATGGACAAATTCTTTCCCAAAGAAAAGATAGTCATTACGGGGAATCCGGTACGTTCCGACATTATTGGAGCGAATAGTAAAAGGGCGGAAGGCTTAGCGCATTTTGGCTTGGATAGTGACAAGCCGGTGTTGTTGGTGTTAGGCGGATCCCTGGGAGCAAGAACCATTAACGATACCATGCTGCAGGATGTTGAAAAATATTTAGCAGCAGGCGTACAGGTTTTGTGGCAGATCGGGAAGTTTTATTATAAAGAAGTAAGCTCTTCGCTAGAGGCAAAAGGATTGCAGGATGTGCATCCGCATGAGTTTATCAAGGCCATGGATCTGGCTTATTCCGTGGCGGATGTCGTTATTTCCCGCGCGGGAGCGCTATCAGTATCCGAACTGTGTTTGGTGGGGAAACCAACTGTTTTTGTACCTTCACCCAATGTGGCGGAGGATCATCAAACCAAGAATGCTTTACAATTGGTAGAGGCCGATGCGGCCTTGATGGTAAAAGATGTAGAGGCAAAAAGTAAGTTAGCGGAAGTTACCCTGGACTTGTTCCAGAATGAGACTTTGCGCTCAAAACTTTCCAATGCCATTTTGCAACAGGCCAGGCCAGATGCTGCGGCAGAGATTGTAAATGAAGCAGAGCAATTAGTTTAGGTTTTTATTAATGAAATTCATGGAAGGACAGGATTTCCATACTGTATATTTTATTGGCATAGGGGGCATTGGCATGAGTAATCTTGCCCGTTATTTTCATCAGAGAGGGGCGAAGGTGTCTGGTTATGATAAAACGCCTAGCCCTTTGACGCGCAAATTAGAGCAAGAGGGAATGCCCGTGTATTATGAGGAAGATATCGCCCATATTCCGCAGGACATCAAAAATAAAAAAGCAGGCACTTTGGTAGTGTATACGCCGGCCATTCCTAAGGAGCATCAGGAGCTGGTCTTTTTAAAATCGGCAGGGGTAGCGCTGTTTAAGCGATCAGAAGTTTTAGGCTTGTTATCGAGGAATTTATATACTATTGGGGTAGCGGGTACACATGGGAAAACTTCTACCTCGACGATGTTGGCGCATTTGCTGCATCATGGTGGGAAAGATACGGCCGCATTCTTGGGGGGATCAGTGTAAATTTTGATTCCAACCTTTTGGTGAATGCTTCCTCCAATGCACTTTGTGTGGTGGAGGCGGATGAATTTGATCGTTCCTTCCATCGGCTTTCTCCCAGAGAAGCCATTATCACTTCCGCCGGGGCAGATCATTTAGATATTTATGGCACGCATGAGGCTTTGTTGCAGGCTTTTCGGGAATATATCGATAAACTTCCTGCGGGTGGTAATCTAATTATTCAGGAAGAGATTGCGAATTTGGCGGACCACCGAACCGATATTTCCATAATTACTTATGGTATTGATAGCGGTATGGCACAGGCGCAGGATATTCGGGCGGATCAGGGTGCTTTTCTTTTTAATTATAAGTCAGAAGACTGTTTTATTCAAGATTTAAAGCTTTATGTGCCAGGTTTTCATAATGTAGAAAATATGGTAGCGGCCATTACTATTGCTCGCGGACATGGCCTCTCTGATGCGGCTATTAAAAAGGCAGTGGCCGATTTTCAGGGCGTGAAAAGGCGTTTCGAATATATTGTAAAGCAGGAGGACAGGATTTATATCGATGATTATGCACATCATCCGGAAGAAATTGAAGCTTGTCTTAAATCCGTAAGGGCATTATTTCCGGATAAAAAGTTATCCATTGCTTTCCAGCCCCACCTTTTTAGCAGAACGCAGGATTTTATGGAAGATTTTGGAAAAGCTTTGGGCTTGGCAGATGAGGTGTTTTTGTTGGACATTTACCCTGCCAGGGAGTTGCCTATTCCGGGAGTAAGCGCTGAGGTATTATTGGAGAAGATCCCCGCAAAATCCAAAACGCTTTTATCTAAAGAAGGGCTATTGGAACGAATTAAGCAGGATTTGCCACATTTGTTCCTGACCCTTGGCGCAGGGGATATTGATCGCCTGATTCCGGAAATTAAAGCGATTTTGCAAGCTGAACAGGCTAATTAATTGACTAGGATAAGGTTAAATGAAGGGGTATGGACTATTTCAGAAAAAATATTTTTTTTCTCAGATTGTTCTCTTTCATCTTTATATAAATTCCTGTTATATTTTGGGGTAGAATACTTTATTTAGGGTATTTTTCGTTCATTTAATAAAAATTTACTAGTAAGAATCCGATGAAAGGTCGAGTGAAATTAAAAATGGTTCCCAAAATAATCCTATCCGTTGTGGTGCTGGTTTTGGGATATATTTTAGTTTACGCCAGGCCAGTCAACCGTCCGATAAATGAGGTGGATATTTTTATTCACCGAAATTACGATCAGTTTTTTTTGGATGAGGAAGAAGTAAGGAAACTGATGAGTGATAAGGGGCGTACTCAATTGGAGGGCGCTTTAAGTGGGGAGTTGGAATTGAAATTATTGGAAGATCGCATCAAGGAACATGCTTTCGTGAAGTCTTCTGTGGTGAGCAGAAATATGGATGGGAGCATTTTTGTTGAAGTAGAGCAAAAAGAATTGATGGCGAGACTTATTCGGGAATCTGCAAAGGATGCCTATGTGAGTGAAGACAAAGAGTTGTTGGGGGTGTCGGATGTTTTTACAGCCAGAGTACTTTTGGTTAGAGGAGATTTTGCAGACCGGATGATCATTCAACAGCATGATACACTACCTGAAAGAGATAGTTTATTATACCTGATTGAATCGATTCATCAGAACCCTTTTTTGAGGGCTCAAATTGCCGAACTCAATGTGGATCAGGGAGGTAGCGTTGTGATGCATCCACAGGTCGGGCGAGAAAAAATAATTTTCGGAGCAGCTACAGATATTGATGAGAAACTTCGAAAGTTAAAGGCGTATTATGATTATGTAATTCCCGCAAAAGGATGGGGTATATATGATCAAATCAATTTGAAATATAAGGATCAAATTATTTGTGAATAATTGATTTGTTTTATTAATTATAAGGTGAGTGCCTTATTTGATGCTTGAGAATCTATTGCAAGGAAATTCCTTGTTGAAATATATGCGGTAAATGGAAGGAAAAGAAAAAATAGTTGTTGGACTAGATATTGGGACCACCAAGATTTGCGCCGTTGTCGGGCGTAAAGACAAGAACGAGAAGCTGGAAGTTCTTGGGGTGGGAAAAGCAGTATCGGACGGAGTGGTCAGAGGGATTGTCAGTAATTTGGATAGGACCACTGAGGCGATTGAAAAAGCCATTTCTGAGGCGTCTCAGGCCTCCAATGTCAATATTTCCGTCGTGAATGTGGGCATTGCTGGCCAGCATATTAACAGTAGTTTTCAGCACGGTTCCATCACCCGTGAGAATAGTGATGAGGTGATTTCTGTAGAAGATGTAGAAAATCTTCAGAATGACATGTACCGCTTGGTGGTACAGCCGGGTTGTGAGATTATTCACGCCATGCCACAAAGTTATACCGTGGATCATAATGAATCCGTGGTTGATCCTGTGGGCATGACCGGAATTAAATTGGAGGGGGACTTTCATATTATTACCGCACAGTCCACCGCCATTAAAAACATCAACAAATGTGTCGATCAGGCCGGACTTTCCCGAGGAGAGTTGATTCTGGAGCCTTTGGCTTCGGCGATGGCCGTTTTAAGCTCTGAAGAGAAAGAAGCAGGGGTTTGCCTTGTGGATATTGGAGGAGGAACCACTGACATTGCCATTTTCCATGATAGCATTATCCGCCATACCGCAGTAATTCCTTTAGGCGGGAATATTATCACGGATGATATCAAGCAGGGTTGTCAGGTGATGACACAACAGGCGGAAGCCTTGAAAATGAAATTTGGTTCCGCCCTTTCGGATGAAGCTTCTGATCAGGAAGTCGTTTCGATTCCGGGCTTGCGTGATCGTGCTCCAAAGGAAATTTCCGTAAAGAATCTGTCTTACATTATTGAAGCCAGAATGGAGGAAATTGTGGAGCTGATCCATATGCATATTTTAAATAGTGGTTATGCTAAAAAACTGTCAGCAGGTATAGTGATCACCGGTGGTGGGGCATTGCTGAGCAATTTGAAACCACTGGTAGAATTGATGACGGGCCTTGAGGTACGCATCGGTTATCCGAATGAGTATTTGGGCAGAAGTCAGACGGAAGAGGTCAAGAGTCCTATCTTTGCCACTGCCGTTGGCTTGGTGTTGACCGGCTTCCGCGCTTTGGATGATCGTCAGGATCGATATGAGCGCATCAGAAGTAAAAAGTCCCATCAGCCGATCATGAGTACTACCGATAATCCGGTGTCCTCGGTGACGGAAACCTCCGTTCGCGAAAGGAGGGAGCCTCAAACCCCTCCAAGAGCAACAACACCTTCTGGCGCTGCTAAATCGGCCCCAAAAGCTGAAGAAGCTCCCAGGGAAGAAGGAGGGACCATTTTTAAGAAAATTTTCAATCAGGTGAGAACCTTCTTGGTCGAAGACGAAGATGTCTAAACACCTTTAATGAATTATTGAGCAATAAGCCGTCTAATACGGATAAAGATATACAGATAATATGAGTGACACGTCTTACACTTTCGATATTCCAGTTGATAAGTCCTCCATCATTAAGGTGATTGGAGTAGGTGGCGGAGGAGGAAACGCCGTAAAGTATATGTACAATCTTGGAATCAACGATGTTGATTTTGTGGTTTGTAATACCGATGCGCAGGCCCTGAAGAACAATCCCGTGCCCAAAAAATTACAGATCGGGGTAAACCTTACCGCTGGTTTGGGGGCTGGAGCGAAGCCTGAGCGTGGCCGTGAGGCTGCTCAGGAAAATAAAGAGGAAATCCGTGAGTTGTTGGGAGAGCATACCAAAATGGTATTTATCACCGCAGGAATGGGTGGAGGTACCGGTACCGGAGCTGCTCCTGTAATTGCGCAGGTAGCTCGCGAGATGGATATTTTGACCGTCGGAATAGTGACTTTTCCTTTTGGCTTTGAAGGCCGTTCCAAGCAAAGACGTGCACTGGAAGGAATTGAGGAATTAAAGGAATATTGCGATACGGTGATCGTTATATTGAACGATAAACTGAAAGACATTTATTCCAATATGAAAGTTCGCGAGGCTTTTGCCAAAGCGGATGAGATTTTGACCACTGCGGCCAAATCTATTGCGGAAATTATTTCTGTTCATGCGGAAGTCAATGTCGATTTTGAAGATGTGAAAACCGTCATGAAAGATTCTCGTGCTTCTGTGATGGGATCTGCGGAAGTACATGGAGAAGATCGTGCAATCAGAGCGGCAGAGGCTGCCATTGCTTCCCCATTGTTGAACAACCGGGATATCCGCGGCGCCAAGCGCATTTTGCTTTCGATTATGTCCGGAGAGGATGCGGAATTGGATATGCAGGAATTGGCCGATATTACTGAATTTATTCAGGAAAGAGCCGGAGAGGATGCCGAGGATGTTATCTGGGGGCATGGTGTAGTGCCGGAGCTAGGTGAAAAGATTCGTGTTACGGTTATCGCCACGGGATTTGAGGATAAGGAAGGAGAAGACGATTCCGATAACAATGAAACTCAACTTCTGGAGGCCAAAAAAAAAATTATTGATGTAGATAGCGGTAAAACCATCCGTACGGAAAGTATTGCTAGTCAGGTAAATGCCGTTCAGGAGGAAAATACGCCGGTTCCAACGGAGCCGGTAGCGCATGAAACGGTGATTAAAGCCAACCCTTTGCCGACTACGGAATCAGTGAAGGTTGCGCCGGTTTCGGAGCCAACGGTTGCTCCGGATAGAGAGTCCCAAGCCACCTCCGAGCCAATAGAAATGGAGATCTCAGTGAAGGATCCGGTGAATGATTTCTCTAATCCGGGAGACTATGGCATTCCTCCGGTACCTGCGGATGATGAACATGAAAATAATGGCGTGGTGACTTATGATCTCCGTGATGATGAGAAAACCATTGAAGGTAAACGTCATGACATCAGTGTTCCTGATGAAGAGGAAATTCGCAAAAAGCGAAGAGCTCTGGAGGAGGAACGCCAGAGGCGAGAGCGTGAAATGTATGGCCATCGTCCGGTAGAGGATGAGGAAGATTATAAAGAAATGATTTCTCAGCCGGCTTACTTAAGGAGAAAGAAACCTTTAAATGAGGTGAAGCCTTCTTCAGAAGAAAATGCCTCTCGCTTTCAGGTAAGCCCGAACAATAAGCTTTTAGGAAATAACCGATTTCTACATGACAATGTAGATTAAATAAAAAACGGCGACCCCATCAGGTCGCCGTTTTTCGTCTTGTCGTTTGAGGATGCGCTTTTACCACATATAACCTAGTTTGATTCCAAATACCAGCCAAACAGGAGATTCCTGTACATAATAATCATTCGGAAGCGTATGGTGTTCATAATTATTTACCTCTTCATTAGCACTGATATTCACTTTCCGAAATTCTAATCCCGTATCAATCCCCAGTTCAAATTTTTCCGAAAGCCGGAATTGATAGCCGGTATTCAAACTGAAGCCATAAGTGAAAAGCGTTTGTTGATAATCCTTCTCGATGCTGTAAAGGTATTGGTTGTCTTTTCTTACTTCCAGAAATCCATTTCTTTTAAAATCAAAATAGCGGGCTGCTAATCCCATGCCGAAATAATATCGGTAGTTTTGATGTCGCGTTCTCTGGTAATATTTGTATACCATATTTAAGCCATAACCATTCATGTATTGGTAATCCTCAACATCATGGAGCGCGGTATTTGGCGTGTTTTCCGTGAAGTAGAGTTCCGTCTGCAGGGCGTTTTTTTCATTATAGGGATGCTCATAGGCAATAGCGTATTCAGGCTTATTGAGTATGGCCCTGTAGGCATCAATTCGAATCGCCCTGGGATGATATTCCGGGTAGTGCTTTTGGTATTTATAGTAAGGGGTATGGTCTTGTGCAAATAGTATTCCTGGTATCACAAGGAAGAAAAGTGTTAAGTATTTCATGATGAAAGCATGTTTGGAGATGGAGAATTTTTGAAGCTGTTCCGTAGTGTTTTTTTTTATTTTGCTACCACAAATAGCCCAAGCTTACGCTAAAGACCAGCCAAGCGGGTTCTGTAATGGAGTGGTAATCTTTGGGGATATCAGAGATAAATTTTTTTGTCGCGTAATTTTCGACCTCATTATCATAGAGGCGGGCCCTTCTGAATTCTACTCCCCAATCGATCCCGACCTCTAGTTTTTTTGTAAAGCGGTATAGGTAACCATTGTGGAGACTGAAGCCATAGGACAGATGACGTTGTTCAAAATCTTTAGGTTCAGAATGTGAATACATGCTATTTTCATCATAAATCAACACCTCTCCGGTTTTTTGAAAGTAGTAGTGTTTCGCTGCAAGACCAAAGCCGAGATAATAGCGGTAGTTTCGGTGTCGGGTTTTCTGATAGTATTTATATACTAGGCGGAGGCCATAGCCCTTCATCTCATTATAGTCGCTTAACTCCTCCTTTTTCTGTTGGTGGCTGGTGACGAAAAAATCTGTTTGCAGCGCATTACGTTCTTTGATCGGTTGTTCATAAGACAGCTCATATGCCGGTGGTTGTCGCAGGAATACCTCAAAAAGGTCTAAGCGAATCGCATGTGGAAGGTATGCAGGTAAATATTTTTTGTCCTTTATTTTATAAATGTAGTTCTGGGTGGAGTCATTTTCTGTCATTTCATTTTGCGCCCATAATATACTGGGTAGAAACAGCAGGAGCAGGGTGATGTATTTCATAACAATTTTGTAGGCTAGCATTAATAAATGTTGGGGCAGGGGGAGGGACTTTTCCATTCGTCTGGCTTTTACCACAAATAGCCAAGAGAGATCCCGAAAGCTACCCATACAGGCTCGGTGAGTGAACGGTAATCATCGGGCATTTGATTATAATTCCTTCCCTGTATGAACTGATAGTTTTCCGCCTCATTATCATAGAGGTGGAGTTGATGAAGTTCAATACTCCAGTCGATCCCCAGTTCCAACCTTTTTGAAAGGCGGAACAGGTATCCGTTATTCAGGCTGATCCCATACGATAAATAGCGTTGCTTAAAGTGCTTCAGCTCACCACTCAGAAATTCCGTGTATGGGGCTATTTTGACTTCTCCGGATTTATGAAAAGTGTAATGTTTGGTGAAAAGTCCGGCTCCGAGATAGTAGCGGTAATTTCGGTGTCGGCTTTTGTGATAGCGTTTATAGAAAAGCTTCAGTCCGTAACTATTCACCAGGTCGTATTGGTACTCCTGATTGGAAGGGTCTTGCTGATGTCTGCCAAAGAATAAGTCCGTTTGCAAGGCTGATCGCTTTCCAAAAGAATTTTCATAAGAGAGCTGATAGGCAGGCTGCCTAGCGACCGCTTTGAAAAGGTCAAACCGAAGGGCATGGTGTGGTCTATCAGGGAGTTGTTTTGAGGGTTTGTATTTCACCATAATGATGGTCGCCGGAATAGAATCGTTTTCCGGGATTTCACTTTGCGCTATTAAAAGGCCGGGTATAAATAACAGAAGAATACAGAGGTGTTTCACTATAATGATCGATTAAAAAATGAAAGGATGGCCGGTAGGTTTTTCGTATTTTGCCAGGGTTAGATTACCAGAGATAAGCCATCCTGATGCCTAAGATCAAACTTACCTGCGACGAAAGGAATTCGTAATCATTAGGTACTCTGCGGGTTTCAAAATATATAAACTCATTATCTATTCCGCCATTCTTATAGATATTGAGCCTTTTAAATTCTAGCCCCCAGTCTACTCCCAGCTCCAGCTTTTGAGAAATACGGAATTGGTAGCCATTATTTACCGTAAATCCATAAGTAAAGCAGCTTTGCTCGAAGGCTTTAGTATTATAATAAATATATCCGTCGTTATCCGTAATACTAATGTCTCCGGTTCTTTGGAAAAAATAGTGCTTAGCTGCCAGCCCAAGGCCGAAATAATACCGGTAATTGTCGTGTCTGGTTTTTTGATAGTATTTATAAGTCAGGTTAAGGCCATAGCCATTCATGTAATTAAAGTCCATGTCATATTGCCTTCTGTAGGCAGGGTCAGGTCCCTGGTTTTCAGTATAAAAAATATCCGTTTGAAGTGCATTTCGAGTCCCTAAGGGATGTTCATACGAAATTTCATAAACGGGTCGTTCCATGAAGGCCTTATAAAGATCAATGCGAATAGCATGAGGTAGCTCGGTCGGAAAAATTTTTATTCTGGTTTCAATGCTATCATTAGGCTGTTGATATTGTTTTGGCTTAATGTCATTTTGCGCATGTGAAAGGCAAGGGACAAATAAAAGGAGAAAGGTGATGATTTTCATTGAGGTGATGGCCGCTTTAGGCCTTGTATCTATTGAATTTGGCTGATTAATTTGATGTTTTGCTGATCGCGATAGCTATACTGGACAATGCCGTCATTACCGATAATGACCAGGGTTTGATTATGAGGGATTAAATCAAAGGCATGGATATCCTGAAAACTTTGGAGGAGCACAGGGTCAATGGGATCACTAATATCAAAGACTTTAAGCCCCCAGTTCCCTTCGCAGATAAAAAGGAGGTCATTATCAATACCAAGACCATGTGGGTTTTCCAGTGGAATAGTTTTGACGAGCGTAGGCCGTTGGATGTCTTCCAGATTGATAATGTCCAGTTGGTTCACCTCATTCCAGCAGGCATTGCCCGCTCTAAGGGTTGAATAGGCATAAGGAAATTGGACAACAACAGGGTCGCAGGAGCGAATGTGATCAAATTCTGAAATTTTGTTCAGGTGGTTGCCGGCACTAATGTCATAAATTAAAACACCTGTTGAAGTTCCAATAAAAAGATAATCCTCTGTGGGGAAGAGGGTCTCCATCTCTCGGCTAATATTTTTCGATTTATTGAATTCCAGCGTTCCATTATCCTGATGAATGGTGTAGGAGGATAATTTGCCCATAGGTGGATTGAGCATGAACAGGTAGTCTGAGGAAATGGCGAATTGCGCCATGGAACCATTTATTCCTGTTGATGAATTGGGTCCCATATCGCTATTTTCATTACAGGCCGCTATCCATACACCAAGGCAAAGAATCAAAAGTAGGTTTAGTGTCTTTTTCATGGTGTTTATCTTTTACATTTTGTGGAGGTAGCCTTTGATTCTTTCCATCCGATAATCTCGCCCTTGCTTTCATCCGGACAGACTATTTTCAAACCAGGAGGGAGTTCATCATATACATTGTGTGGAAATTGGTCCGAAAGGCGTTGAACCTCCTCCACGGTGGATTGCTCAAAATTAATTTTCAATACAACCAAATCACTGAGGTGTTTGGCATATATAAAATCATTTTTGATGGAAAAGCCGTTGATTGCGGCAATAGGTAGGAATCCAATTTTTTGTGGATTTTCGGGATTTTCATTATTGATAATGTGTATCCCTATTCCGCTTTCGGCAATCATGAGGTAGTGTTGATAAATCGTCACCTGTCCGGCAGACTCAATAGCTCTTTTTTTAGCTAGTTGTGTTGGGATTTCTGTGGTTTCCGCATAGATGGGCTCATAAATCTTATTCAGGTCAAAGCGGGTGTTTCCAGGTGGGAGAGGATCAACACAACAGTCGTCCCCTATGCAGGACCATAGACTGAGGTTGATGGTCAATAAAAAAAAGAGTCTTTTCATTAGTGTAGGTTTTTATTCAATGTACTACATTAATGAAAGACTCAATATGACAAATGTCTTATTTTATATCAAATAAGTGTTAAAAGACCACTTATTGTCCCTGATTGGTGCTTTCAAAAATTTTGTCTGCAGACTGGGCGACAAAACCTGAGTATAGTTTCCCCTCTTCAGTAGGGTAGCGATAGGCAAATTCATAGTAACAGGCCGGAATGGCATGTTTGCCGTCTGTAAATTCCACTTCTACAGTGTCGGCAAGGGTGGAGGATTGCTCTAACAAGACATCTTTGGAACCTTTTATTTCACCACCGGAAGTATTTAATTTAAAGTCTAATCGTTTGATATAATCATTCATGCCTATCAGGCTATGGATGCTTTTTAGGTGGTTGACAAAAACGGTGAAATGGTTAGGCCGGAAGCCGTGTGCGGCCATCCAGCCGGCATATTCACTTTCTTCTAATAATTTCAGATAAGTGGAATAATCGAGCTTCCAGGGGCGTCCTATATTCACAAAATCATATCGCTCATTCATGCCCTCAGGAATTTGATCCAAAAGTTCGCGCACCGTTTGGTTCAATGCCGGGGAGAATTCTTCCAGCTTTAATTCAGAAATAAATATTTTGGGCATCAGTGGATCCAGATGTTCAAAGTGTTTAGCATATAGCTTTTTTGCTTTGAATTCATATTCTCCTTTTTCCTTATAGCCCCCCTCGATAAATGGCTTTTTCAATACCTCAATATTTACCCGGGGGTCATTATAAGTCCGAAGAGCAATATGATCATTGACCACCTTATCCTCCTGTTCTAATAAGCTATTGTATATTTTTCTGACCTGGGGGTTCATGTGGGAATAATCTTTCCACATTTGAGCTAATAACGCATCAAGATTCTGTGCTTGCATGGGAACTGGGTTTATTGTTGATGTATAGAATTTAACAATAGCCCGCCGAAATAAGAAAAAAATAACAATATTTATCTTCCGCCTTCGGTTATTAATAAAGCGGTGGTCTCAAAAGTAAATTTTGCTTTTCCAGCCGGATTAAGCCTAATAAATCCTGCTTTAGCTGCAAGGCGGTATAATGGAGGAATTTTTCCAAATTCTTTTTTTTCAAGGAAGCAGATGAATGAGGAGAAAGCATTTTGTCCAAATTGGGGCTATTATAATTTAAAGAAAATAAGCTCTAAGAAGCTGAAGATAAGTCACTTGTGATTGATAAATGTAGCGGTGAGTAATTCGGCTTAAGAATCGCTTATTTGAAAACGAGCTTCTGGGAGGTTACCTGCATCTTAAAAAAAAGAGGCTGTCTCATCAACTGAGACAGCCTCTTTTCTTAATCCGAATGATGTATGCTTCTATCCTTCTTTAGCTGCATGGTGGTAAATGAAGGAATTTTCCTTATATCGTTTTTTTACAACATAGCAGATGAGTGAAACGCTAGCCTGCTCCAATTCAACTATTTCAAATCCAGAAACAATTCCCTCTGTGCCTGAAGATAAGGCCCGGTCCTTGGTCTGGATGGTTGAATCTTGCGCTGCATAATCCGGCTTATTCTGATAGAAAATCACTTCTTTTGGCTAGCAACGCTTTTGCCCGCCTCTTTTCGATGAGCACAATCTGTTCATCGTTTAGAAGGCCAGCCAGCATTTTTTCCCCCTTAGCTGTGGGGAAAAGCTTGAGTTCTCCATTGTGTTCTTTTCGGATGTCATCAATGGTGATAATGGCCATCGGTTGGCTTGCAATCAGGCTGTCTAATTCTTTAACCTGCCCGCGATCCAAATACTGATCTACCTGTAAATAGGCAAATTGACTTAAGTATTGATTGAGCAATTTTTGATCTCCCTCCGGCAATCCCTCGATCTCCCATTTTATACTATTGGAGGTGATTTCAAAATTGTCTTCCGGATGTCCGGGATATTGTAATTGCAGGCTTTTCAAAGATCTTGGGCTGGATTCGAAAATCGCTCGCTTTCGCCAATCATTTGGCAATACTTCGAAAATACCGGTCACATAGCTGTTGTAACCCGGTAGGTGTACAATGGCCGGGACATCATCCTCTTTTTGAAAATAAGAAAGCGTTTTGGCCGGATTTCCTACAGTTATAAATTCGGAGCTGCCCTCACTGCTGGTAACTTTTACTTTTATGCCATTTTCGGTCAATAATCGATAAACCGATTCTTGCTCTCGTTTCGGCACCCGGCGTTTCACCTCCATTTGGTTGAGGATGCTGAGCATAACATCAATCATACCGCTTTCTGCCGGTAGCTCGTTGACAAGCCAGCCGTTTTTTTGGCGGTTTAATAAAGTCACCTCCTGTTGGTTGGTGATCTCAATGCTGCGAATAGCGGCGGTGTCCGCTATGGTAAAGGCGTTCAGGTCCGTAAATTTTTGGCGGTCGCTAAAGTCTACCGAGATTGAAACGACAAACCAAACCAGCAGTCCAATTAATATAATGAGCAGTTGTGTGTTGGTTCTCATAATGTTAGAATTTGGCAAATCGTTGCTGGCGAATAAAATACCAGGCAATTCCAAAAATTAAGATCAATAGGACAGGCAATCCGATGTTTAATACCTGCCAGAATAGCTTTTCTTCCAGTACTTTGACTTTGTCTAGCGGGCGGATTTTTACACTTTTATTTCTGGCGATGATAATGCCGTTTTCGTCCAAAAGGTAATTCAAGGTATTCCGCACAAAGTCTGCATTGGCAAAATCCTGTCGGCTGAAGGGATCAACTCCTAAAGCGACCGGTTCTCCGCTTTGCGGGTTTACTTCGTTGATCAGTATGTCAGCATCCCCCACAACCACAATGGCATTGTGGGCACTTTCTTTTTTGAAATTTACCTGATCTGCGAAAGCTGGCAGGAATCGATTTTTATAAATAGATTGAAAATTTCCTTCCAGTAAGTAGGCAATCGGAATAGGTCCCTGATTAAACTTCTGAGGGTCTATTTGCCCTCTCATATTGGTAAGCTCTATTAAGACCGGCGCCGTTACCTTCCGGGAATAGGGCGATGAATACATTAAGGCTGTTTTTTGTACGCCTTTGACTTTTACGGTGTCCAGAGGTGAAACATATGCCGTTTTAACCGCATCCAGATTATTCACCATCGGATTTTTACCGAAAACATTAATCAGGGGATAATAAGGGAAAGGCATCAGTTGAATTTGAGGCTGATCCCCCATATTGCCAGTGACAATCGGGTAGGTGCCCGCATTTAAATCCTGAATGATATTGGGCTGCACCTTCACGCCCCATTTAAATAGAAGGTCCGCCACTCCTAAATCTTTTTGAAGCGCAAAGGCAGAGCCATCTGTTCTTAAGCTATCGGTATTGATCTCGAAACTTTCTCCAAAAACCAATAGCTTCCCACCGCGCATCACAAACTGGTCTATGATGTACTGTTCCCGATCGCTAAAATGTTGCTGGGGACGGATCATCATCAGAGCATGGTAATTCGAAAGTTCTGACATATTTTTGATGAAGGTCAGATCATAATCATCCTTTAGTGCCTGTTGAAGTCCGTCTAATGCCTTATTTTTGATTTTCCGGTCTCCATTATAAATCGCTACTTTTTTTCGCTCAATATTAGTGAGCTTTTTGATAGCAGAGATTAATTCATATTCCACACCCTCCACAGATTGGTTCAATCGCTCCTGGGGTGGTGCCGATTTATTCCCCTTAAAAAGCATGACTCCCATGTCCTGGCCTCCATAGGAAACAATGGCGCCCGGGAAGATCATCTTTTCAATTTTTTTGCCGTTTTCAGTGGCGTGAATATTGGTAGGCTGTATGCCTAAATCTGCCAAATACTGGTAATATTGATTGCGGGCCTTGCTATTTTTGGCCAGAGAAGGATCTGTGAATTTGTATTGAATTTTATCGCCGGCATAGGAGCGGAAAACCTCCAACGTCTCGTGAATGCTTCGGTTGAGCCTTTTGAATCCTGCCGGAAAATCTCCCTCCAGCTGGATGTCGATGTAGACCACATCATCCAGATCTGTCAGGATGTTTTTAGTGGCCTCACTCAGGGTATATCTTTTTTCCTCGGTTAAATCCACCTGAAAAAAGTAGTCGCTTACCAATAAATTGAGGTTAATGGCCAGCATCAACACAATCAGTGAGATCAGAATATCCCTTACTTTTAGGCTGTGAAATTTTTCTTTCATTTTTACCATTTTCTACTGGAAATACTCATTCGGGTAAATTGCAGTGCGACCACCATCACCGAGCCAAAATAAAACAAATCGCGGGAGTCAATTAAACCTTTGCTCATGCTTTCATAGTGAGATAAAATTCCCAACTGGTTGATGAGCGGGGAGTAATCACTCCAAATATTGATATTGCTAATGGAATCAAAGCCAGAGTACATCATGAAGCAGAGGAAAATGGCCGTAATGAAAGCGATAATCTGATTTTCGCTTAAAGAGGAGGCTAAAATACCAATAGCGGTAAAAATACCTGATAACAGGATTAGCCCGAAATAACTCCCCACTATGGCGGCAGAATCAATATTGCCCACCGGGGAAGCTAATTGAATTAAAGAAAAACAATAAATCAGGGTGGGGATGAGCGAAATGATGACCAAGAACCAGGCTGCCAGAAATTTCCCCACAATGATTTGTATATCACTGATCGGTTTGGTGAGCAGGAGTTCCAGGGTGCCCGTTTTTTTCTCCTCTGCAAAAGTACGCATACAGATTGCAGGAATTAGAAACATCAATACATAGGGACCCAGATTAAAAAGGGAGCTTAATTCGGCATAGCCATAATCAATAACATTGGTTTCGGGAAAAACCCAAACAATCAGCCCGGTAACGACTAAGAATACCCCCATCACCACATATGCGATGAGTGAGTTTAAGAAATTCTTAACTTCTTTAGAAAATATATGTAGCATTTCAAATTGCTATTGGATTCAATTATTTATTTAAGAGGTTAACTCCTGGAATGCTTTTTCAATAGACCATTGCTCCCGGCTTAATTCAATTAAAGGGATGTTGTTTTGAGCAGCAGCCTGGAAGATAAAATAACGAAGGTCTTGTTGCCCTGTGGCTACAATTCTGTATTTCAGTGCCCCAATTTCTTCCACAGCCTCAACGCCTTCAAGGTCCAAAATCGGCTTTAAGTCCGCCTCAAACTGAATTTCTAATAAAATATGCTGTTTTTCCAGTTTGTATTTTAAGTCATTAATAGGGTGATCTGTAATGATATTGCCCTGATCAATAATGATTACCCGATCGCAGAGGGCTTGTACCTCCTGCATGATATGAGAAGAAAAAATAACCGTTTTATTTTTACCCACCTCTTTGATCAATTGACGTATTTCTACCAATTGATTGGGATCCAGTCCGGTAGTAGGTTCATCCAAAATCAAAACCTCCGGGTCGTGAATAAAAGCTTGTGCTAATCCGACCCTTTGCTTATACCCTTTGGAAAGCTGTCCAATTTTTTTGTTTTGCTCCCTTTCTAAACCACACATCTCCACCACTTTGGAAACCCGCTTGGCCAGAAATGAACCTCTCAAGCCCTGGACTTTACCCGCAAAACGGAGGTATTCGTGCACGTACATGTCCAGGTATAGCGGATTGTTTTCCGGTAAATATCCCACTTTAGCTCGAGCCTGTAAAGGATTTTCCGTCACATCAATCCCACAAATCTCCACCGTTCCGGAAGAAGGACTTAAATAGCCTGTAGAAATTTTCATGGTGGTGGATTTACCCGCCCCATTAGGCCCCAGAAATCCCAGGATTTCTCCCGGGTGGGCTTCGAACGATATTTGGTTCACGGCTTTTTGTTCGCCGTATATTTTGCAGAGATTGTTGATTTTTACAGACACACTAAAATGAATTATCCTTGCTGCAATAATGGCATAAATTCATTGAATTTTCAATTTTGAAAGCCGCAGCTGCCGGATTATTTCCAATTTTTAGCCCGAACTATTCACCGCTATCTTTAGAAGATCGCCTTAAAGGACTTATTTCCACTTCAATAAGATTGTATTTAGGGCTTTGATAATAGCCCAAATTTTAGGCAAGCAGGCTTTCCCCTCCTTCATCTGCTTCGTTGGAAAAACTCAAAATAGGGGACTATTCCTTCATTTTTCCCACCTGGTAGCACAACGAGGATTTAGAGGTTGTGTAAAAGCCAAAATTCGCAGCGAAAATTTGATTATTGCAGAAGCGATAGCCGATTATTTTGAGAGAATAGCATCGCTATTGTTAAGAAATTAACCTAAACCGCTTTCAAAATCTCGAATTGGCAGCCGGATGGTGTGCTTTTAAAAACGCTCTTAAGCAGGAATAATCTGGTTGAGGACAGGGTCTCTTATTTTTGACCTCCACTCTCTAAATATGTTTTAAAGTGGTCCGTATTATATTTCGCCATTCCTTTTTTAGTCGAGATCACTTTACCATTGGGGAAATGACATAAGTGGTCGGTAATACCTGAGAGCGGAATACTTCCGGTAAGCCTGCCTTTAACCTATAGGTATTGAATCTAGGGCCTTTATTTAAAAATTTCTCGAGGGCTTCCCGTTCCTTGTCCATATTTACCAGTACAAAGGCTACTTTTTCCGGATCAGTTCTTTCCTCCAGCGCTAAAATATCCGGTAGCTCTGCAATGCAGGGAGGACACCAGGTAGCCCAAAAATTTAAAAAGATTGTTTTGCCTTTGAAATCTTCGAATGGAATCTCTTCCCCATTTTCATCTAAGAGTATCCATTGATATTCTGCCTCGGGCATGTTCTCCAATTCAGCAGATTCTGAAGGTTGAAAAATTCCAGTTTTTAATATTAAACCCTGTAAGGGGCCCAATACCGGAGCACGAAGATTAGGCATAAAAACGAGCACCAGCAGAAATCCAGCAAGAAGGATGTCCAGCCAATGTTTTTTTAGTCGAATTAATACATCTGCTTTATTCATATGCAATTTTACAATAAATGAAGGGAGTAATTCGTCTTCTTGCGGCTATTTGTTGCTTTATCGAAATAATTGCACATAATAGGTAGTACCCTCCACCTCATATTTTGCAATACAGGAACTGACCAGATAGGGGCTATTCAGGTTTTTCTGATATTCCGGAGATTCCATCCAGACATCGATTGGATTAAGCCGAATATCAGCTTGCCTTTGGATATTAATTTTCCAATCCTTGCTGAAATGCGCTGTGCTGTACTCATATTGGAGGGCTTCAGCTCTTTTTTTGGCGAAGCTGTACATATAATTATCCCATTTTAAGGTTGCCAGATCTTTGGAGGCCCGGTAAGCATTCACAATTTCCAAATAGGATTTCATCTCATTCTTTTGTCGGACACTATAAAATGGAAGCAGGAATAAAAGGATGGAAAAATAAATCTTGGTCATATAGTCATCGGGAGTTTTGATTAAAGGGGATCCCTCAAATCACAGGATTGGAAAATCTCCTGAACTTTTCACCCAAGTTATGGTAATGGATATTAAATTCCTAAAGGCAATGAAAGAAACGATTTGATGGACAGTGGCCCCTTTTGTTTCCTGGCAAATTTGAAGGTAACGGCACCAAGGCCTGGCCCGGGGCATCCTTTATCATGGAAAGGCAGTCAGGAATATAGGCCTGAATATTCATGCTTAAATCCTCCTTGCACCGCAAGCCGGAGAAATCAAGAGGTCCTTCCAATTCCGGGTTTTTTAAAAGACGCCAATGAGTGAGGAGAAAGCGAGCATGCCCAAATTGGGGCTATTATAAACTAATGAAAATAAATTATAATAAACTGAAGTCAAGTCGCTTATACTTAGTTGATAAATTAGCGGTGAATAATTCGGGTTACACGGCTTTTTCATAAAACAACAAATGGGCAAATTATAGGAATGATCTAGTTCCCAATGAGGGTCTATTTGAATTGAGCACTTGTTTATGAGTAAGCTTACTACCTTTTACAGTATTGACGTTATGGTATAAAATCTTCCACATCAACAGTCCGGCCTTGATCAATGGGCGGATAAACAAAGGTTCTGCTGGCGACCAGAAGGCATCACAGCGACATTTTAGCAATATTTCACCAATCTCCCGCTCTCTCCAAATGTCGCCTTGATGGATTCCGTCAGCAGGTTCTTTGTCCCGCCGACATTGATCACAGCCTTGATTTTTTTGTTTCGTTTTTTTTCAAGAAAAAATGAAAAAGAAACGATTAATTATTCAATATAAGGTATTGAATGGCTGATCTAGCTTTTTATGAAAAAGCCCTGATTCGGGTTAAGATGATCTTCTAAATCTAGTGGTGAATAATTCGGTTTAAATGACTGCCCCTTAGTTTTCTTGGATCGTATATACTAGTATAACCTACTTCAACAGGCACTCCATTGTTCACCATTGCCCCTTTTATAATGGGTTTAAAGATTTTTGGCATGGAAGAGTCTATCTTATCAACAAAACATAGCCGGAAGCTCTGTTATCAACAGGAAGTGGAAGCGCTCATGTCTCAATTTTCCACCGATCCTTATCATGGACTGAAAGGTCACCAGGTGGAAGCCCAACAATTACGGTTTGGGAAAAATGAAATTGCCACCAAAGAAGGAGAATCCAAATGGAAACTCTTCCTCAAGCAATTTCAGCAGCCATTGGTTTATATATTGATTGTTGCCGGGATTGCGGTTGGATTTTTAGAAGAATGGGTGGAGATGGGCGCAATCTTCGGGGTGGTGGCCATTAATGCCATTATTGGCTATGTACAGGAGCTGAAAGCCCTGAAAGCCATTGCTTCTTTATCCAAATCTTTAATGGCCCAGGCGCAGGTTTTAAGAGCGGGTGTTTTTCAAATTGTTCCGGCTCAAGAGTTGGTGCCGGGGGATATTATCCAGCTCAACGCTGGCGATAAGGTGCCCGCTGATATTCGGATTATTTCCGAAAGGGCGCTACAGGTGGATGAATCAGCTTTAACCGGGGAGTCATTACCCGTTGAAAAACAAATAGCGGTGATTCCCGATGAAGTGGCTTTGGGAGACCGAAAAAACCTTTCTTTCCTTGGTTCATTGGTGACTCATGGTACCGCCAGAGGCTTAGTGGTGGCGACCGGAAATGATACGGAAATGGGAAAAATCAACACCATGATTGCCTCGGCAGAAGTGTTGGAAACTCCCTTAACCCAAAAAATTAATCAATTCGCCTATCGTTTATTATGGATAATTCTGGCATTGGCCTTATTCGCCATGGCGCTTAGTCTGTATCGTGGGCATAGCCTGGAGGAGGTGATTTTGGAGGGAGTAGCACTGGCGGTGGGGCTATTCCGGAAGGGCTTCCTGCGGTAGTGACTATCACGTTGGCCATCGGTGTTTCCCGTATGGCCCGAAGGAAAGCCATCATCCGAAAGTTGCCGGCAGTGGAGACGCTGGGGAGTACTACCGTGATTTGTTCGGACAAAACCGGTACACTCACCCAAAATCAGATGACTGTTCAAGCGCTTTATTGTGAAGGCAAGGTCTATTCGGTTAGTGGAGTGGGCTATGCACCGGTAGGAGAAATTTTTTATAAAGGGCAAAAAATAAATGCCCTGCAAGAGAGGAGTCTGACCACCTTGCTGCATTGTGGTTATCTGTGTAATGATGCCCAATTGGTGCAGGAAAAGGAGTGGGAGATCAACGGTGATCCGACGGAAGGCGCATTAATAGTGGTGGCCCAGAAAGCCGGACTGGATGCGGCCAAGTTAATGGTGGACTTTCCACGGCTGGATGCTATACCTTTTGAGTCTGAGCATCAGTATAGTGCTACTTTACATAAGGGCTTCACTAATAATATTTTATATGTAAAAGGATCTGTGGAAAGAATCATGACTTTCTGTGATACTTTATTGGAGTCTGAAAAAGCACTGATTCTTCAACAGGCAGAGGCCTTTGGGGAGAAGGGGATGCGGGTTTTGGCTTTTGCGGGAAAGGCAATAAAGGCGCAGCAGTCCGAAGTGGAAGAGTCGGATGTTAGATCTGGCCTGGAGTTTTTTGGATTGCATGCCATGATTGATCCTCCGCGTCCGGAGGCTATTGAGGCGGTCGATGCAGTGCAGAAGGCAGGAATGAAGGTGAAAATGATTACCGGAGATCATAAAAGTACTGCTCAGGCCATTGCCAGACAGCTCGGTATGAACAATGCGGAAAAGGGGATGAGTGGTTTGGAATTGAATGATTTGGAGGAAAAGGAAATCCCACCATTGGCGGAAGAGTATGCCGTATTTGCAAGGGTGAGTCCGGAGCAAAAGTTGCTGTTGGTGAAAGCGCTTCAGCAAAAAGGGCATATTGCTGCCATGACTGGTGATGGAGTGAATGATGCACCGGCTTTGCAACAGGCGAATATTGGGGTGGCCATGGGGAAAGGGGGGACAGAGGTAGCCCGGGAGACTTCAGATATGATTTTGACGGACGATAATTTTGCTACTATCCGGGCAGCCGTTGAAGAGGGCCGGGCGGTGCTGGATAATCTGATTAAGTTTATTGGCTGGACATTGCCGACCAATATTTCGGAGGGAATGGTCATTCTGATGGCCGCACTTATGGGCGTAGCATTACCTATTCTGCCTTTGCAAATTCTTTGGATTAATATGAGTACGGCCATTTTTTTGGGTTCGACCCTGGCAGTGGAGCGAAAGGAATGGAATTTGATGAACCGGCTGCCCCGCGCGGCAGATGCGCCCATTTTGGATCGGGAAATGGTCTTTCGTTTGTTATGGGTGAGTGCTTATATAGTTATTGCCGTCTTTGCCATTTACCGTTTTGCCTTGGAACAGGGCCATTCTATTGCTTATGGCCGAACGATGGCCGTGAATATGATTGTATTTGCGGAGCTGGTTTACCTGTTGAATTGCCGCTCCTTGCATCATTCCCCCATTAAGATTGGCTTTTTTAGTAATCATTGGTTAATACTTGGTATTTTGGTGATGATTTTTTTACAAATGCTATTTACTTACTGGCCGGTGATGAATCAGCTCTTCGGAAGTGTGTCCATCAGCGGTGCGGATTGGATGAGGATTCTGGCAGCCAGTGGCTTGCTGTTTGGTTTAGTGGAAGTGGAAAAATTGGTGAAGCGCAGGCTGGGATAGAAGAGATTTCTCTCGGAAAGCCGGGCAGCTTTTCGGCGATAGTCCTTTAGGGCGTGTTTAAAAGCATACCATCCGGCTTTAAATTCTAATTATTGGAAGCGATTTTGGATAATTTCTCCACAATGGCAATGCTATTCTTTCAAAATAATCGGGTTTTGCTTCTGCAATAATCAAATTTTCGCTACGAATTTTGGCTTTTAAAACTCTCCTAGGAGCCTGTCGGATTATAATCGACTTCCCTAAAATTACAAAATATTATTTTGGCCATAAATTGTGCGTTCAGGGTTTTTTCATAAAAAGCTAGTTCAGCCATGGAACGCCTTATGCTGAATAATTAATCGTTTATTTTTCATTTTTTCTTGATAAAAAACGAAACAAAAAAATCAAGGCTGTGATCAATGTCGGCGGGACAAAGCACCTGCTGACGGAATCCATCAAGGCGACATTTGCAGATGACACGAGACTGGTAAAGTATTGCAGAAATGTCGCTATGATGCCTTCTGTTCGCCAGCAGCACCTTTGTCTATCCGCCCATTGATCAAGGCCTGAGGGTTGATGTGGAAGATATTACCCGGATTATTCATGCTTAAATCCTCGTTTAGCTGCAAGGCGGAAAAAATGAAGGAATAATTTCCTATTTCGAGTTTTTTCCAACGAAGCAGATGAATGAGGAGAAAGCAAGCTTGCCCAAATTTGGGCTATTATAATTCAAAGAAAATAATATTTAATGACGTGAATTTAAACTACTTGCGCCTTGATAATAAATTTAGCGGTGAATAATTCGGGTTTATACCATAATGTCAAAACTGTAAAAGGGTGTAAGCTCACTCATAAACAAGCGCTCAAATCAAATAGCCGCCCATTGGGAACTAGATCATTCCTATAATTTGCCCATTTGTAGTTTTGTGAAAAAGCCGTGATTGTGCGTTGAAGTCAAACTAGCCCTGAAGGCTATATTTGAGGGATTGGAAAGATATTTTCTTCAATTGAAATTTGATATCCCAAATAATATTTCGCTTAATAGACTAAATTGGTATAAATCCGATACGCACCTAGCCGGTTTTTCAGGGGACGGATTTATTTTTAAACAAGGGGGGATTTCAGGGTATAGCAGGAATATCCGGGAAAGAAGAGTGGACGGTTAGTTCGCTTTTGAAGCCGTTTTTTTTCTTCTACTGAAAGTGAAAGGAACGATTCTGTTTTGGATTATTTCTTGAATCGAGGGACTGATGAAATCACCTTTGAAATTCCTTTTTTCGGTTTTCTGATTGGGTTTAATGCGCTGTTTTTTAGGTGCTTGGTGTTTTATTTCTTAAAAAAAAGGGTCACTATCCTTTCTGACCGTTATTGTATTGGGGTATTGGACTTGTTACTTTTGTGCTATCCCAAAAGCAAATAACATGAGAAATTTAACAGGAATCCTATTGGGCATAGGTTTATCGATGATGGCTTGCGCACCATCAAGTGATAATTCAAAAAAGCAGCAAGCTTCCTTGGGGCATCAGGGTGGCAAATACGAAATGGTGCAGGCCTCCGAGGTGGATTGGACCTATCTGAATCCGGCCAGAAAAGATAAAGCGCCTATGGCTGGTACGCTGTGGGGAGACCGCAACGGCACGAAAGCAACAGGATTTTTGTTAAAGCCTTTTGATGGATTTTCTTCTCCTCCTCATATTCATAATGTATCCTACAGAGGAGTGGTGATTAACGGTCTGTTTCATAATGATGATCCGGAAGCAGAGAACGAGTGGATGCCTGCCGGATCATTCTGGACACAACCAAAGGGGCAAGTGCACATTACTTCAGCTAAAGGAGAAAATTTGTTAGCCTATATCGAAATTGAAGAGGGGCCCTATCTGGTAAAACCAATCGAGGAGGCCTTCCATACCGATGAGGTTCCGTTGAATATGGATCAGTCGAATATGGTTTGGTTGAATGCGGCGGATATTCGGTGGATCAGTAAATCAGTGGCTGGTAGTCAAACACAGGCGAAGGTGGCCATGCTCTGGGGAGATAAAAATGAGCAGCAATTTTATGGAAGCATGCTGAAATTACCAGCGGGTTTTGAAGGGAAATTGGTGAATCATGCGGGTAGTTTCAAAGCGGTGGTGATCAAAGGGGAACCTCAATATCAATCTCCAAAATTGGAGCAGGCCGTGAAATTGCCCCCCGGAAGTTATTTTGCTTCTTCGGATAAGGGTGATCATCAATTATCTGTAGGGGAAGGAGAGCTGGTGCTCTATATCCGAACCAATGGAGAATTTGAATTAAAATAATCCGGTTTTAGGATAAAGTCGACCAGTTTTTTTTGCATTAGGAATGCTCTTAGGAGGGCTGGCGAAAAATTGGGGTGATTAAATTTATTGATGAGATGAACAGAAGGGTTTTAGGAAATATATTATTTTTTGTTTTCGCAATATTATCGCTTACGGGTATACTCCTCTATTTTATACCCTTCCAAAAGTGGGTGGTTGCCTTACATACCTTGATGGCCTTATTTTTTTTGATATTGGTGCTATTTCACCTTTTCAACAATAAGAAACCATTGAAGCAATACCTAAAGGTGGCGCCCAAAGGAAAAGCTAAAAACTGGAGTGGCTTGGCGATTTTTACGGGATTGCTGGTGCTGGTTTACCTGTCTTATTCGGGTAATGCTATGGTGAATTATTTATACCAATGGGGCAATGAGTACCGCGCTCAACAGTTAGGCAAGGTGGAAGCTTCCTTTGATTATGAAATCATCGATATGAACAAAACGATGGGGGAGCGTTCCTTTAGTGTGGAATTCAAAAAAGGACCTGCCTTTACGCACCCCTTGTTTGCCATTTGGTTGGAAGACACGGCGGGAAATTATGTTCAAACGCTTTATGTTTCGCAATCTATCTCTTCCAGCGTTTTCGCTATCGCCAAACGGGAAGGGGATAAGGTAATACCGGGCATTCAAAGAAGGCCGGAGGCACTGCCTTATTGGTCGCATAAAAGAGGAATCCAGGCTTCGGATGGTTTGTATGTTCCTTTGGAAGCCGCTCCTGATTTGGATGGCGTGTCCGGAGCTACGCCGGTAAAAAGCTTTGTGATAAACAGTCAGCATCAGCCGAAAGGTGGGCAGGAATACCGCGTGATGATGGAAGTGAATCAGTCCTTTGACTGGAATGAGTACTATTCTAAGGACCGCTTTCCGGATGATCCTATTTACTCCGGATCCGGCGTAGTGGGCCAGCCTTCTTTGGTATATGCGGCGACTTTAAAGGCCTCTGAATTGGACAAAAAAACGCACAAAATTATGGAATTGATCGGGCATGGCCATCATTCCGGGCAGGATGGAGAACTTTATGAAGATTTGTCTAAAGTGACCACCGCCAAAGAAATTGCGGAGCGAATTATTCTGACGGTGAGGTAAATATTGGTTCAGCTATTGGAAGAAAAAAAGGCTTTATGGGAGTTGATCATTCCCTTAGAGCCTTTTTTATTTTTAGCACATCCCTAGTTCGTCTGGTTGTATTTTTCGGGCAGGGGCTTGAATCCATCGCCGATCTTCAGGTAATCCTTTGAAGGCGTCCAGGCAAAACCTTTTGGCGTCCAGTCTATTCCCGGAATCCAATAATCTCCACCATACTCGTAAGCGCCCAAGTCTGGAGCACTTCCCTTGTATCCTTTGTGGTTGATGCCTTTGATTTTCTTCCCCTGATTGATGACCGGCGAACCCTTTACCGGCATGAACTTGTTCTTGATATCCGTATGGAATGGTACCGTTTCATATTGCACGTTGTAGTCGAACTCATTATCTGCTTCCGGTCCGCTGTATTCTTTTTCATCTACTTTGAATTTTGATCCATCACCGGAAAGCCACCAAGGACGCACATCACAAATGTTATTGTATAATTTATTGTCTTTGACATTCGTCCGTACCTCATTTCTTTTCGGGACCCAACTTCCGATAAGGGATTCTTCCGGCGGGCCGACATTCCAAAAGGTATTGTTATAAATTTCATTTTCGACGGCATTCCAGTTGAAGCGCAGCCCTCCCCATTCAATGTCCCACACCACATTATGGTGAACGATGTAGCCGGCCGAATTATTATCTAAATAAATTCCTGTGGCTTTTTTGCCGGCATGTTTTGCCCCATAAGCATCATGGAACCAGTTGTGATGAAGTTCAATATTTCTGGGGACACTGTTGCCGGTAACATAGAACAAGCCACCATCTGCACCGGAAATCAGGCTTTTCTGCACGTGGTTGTACGCAAATTCGCTATTGTCACCGGATACTTTTACTCCATCTCGGGCAGAACCGTAGACCGAGTTTTTAAAGAATTTGTTTTCCGGCCCGTGGCTATTGATCAGAGAAGCATGAATGCCTATGGTGTTAAAATGCTGGATGATACAATTTTCTACACGATTTCGAACCGCATTTTTGGCCAGCAGAATGCCATTCACACTGCCATTTTCCAAAACGCATTTTTCAATCACATTTCCTTCTCCCTTCATGATCTGTACCGCGGCATCTGCTACCGCAGCGCCCTTGAGGTTAGTGATCAGGCGTTCTGCACCATGCTTCACCATGCAGTTGGTCATTTTATTATAGTTCCCATTAATGGTCACCATGCCACCGAAGAAATTCAAGCCCTCCAGTTCGATATAATCCTTACGTAGATCGACCACCTGCTGACGCGCGCTGACTTCCACCTGGGCCTGATCCGGATGAAGTCCTTTTGGTGGATAAAAATATAAAGTTTTTTGTGCGGCATCATAATACCATTCGTTGGGGGCGTCCAGCGCCTCGAGTTTATTCATCAGATAGAAAATTCCACGGTGTCCATTCTCAAAACGCTGTGGGCTATGGGTTTTGCCAAAGGGCCATTTGTCAGGCAAGGTTTCAAAAGAGATACGTCCCAACGCTTGATCAAAGCCGGTAATGGTGCGTTCCCAGCTGCAACCGCTGTGAGCGCCCAGATAATGAATGATGCCACCCGTCCAGTCGATGGCCGGAATATCCTGATTGCTGATATAGGACATCGACCAAGTGGATTTATCCAGGTCAATATAGGCGGCATCTAAAGTGTACTCGTCATTGTCGATATCATTCGGCCAACGGGTAATCTGCATCTTTCGATGATTCCAATAAACATTATTGCGTTCGGCCAAATTCATGGAAACCCCTGTTTTTTTATAGATTTTTCCTTCGTGCTTTTCCCAGCCGGTCACGGCCTCAGTAGCGCTGATGATCACTTTATCTTGCGCCCAGGCTTTGAATACAATGGGCTTCGATTTTGTGCCGGAATTTTTAGGTTGGATGGTTTCCCGATAAGTTCCTTCATGGATGTAGCAAACATCTCCTTTGACCATAATATTGGCCGCTTGCTGAATCGTCTGAAAAGGGTTGGCTTTGGAACCATCTCCCTTTGTGGAATTCCGGGCATCCACATGGTAGTCTTTGGCGCTTGCCGAAAGGGACAGGGCCAACAGAAAAAACAGGCAATTAAAATTTCTAATCATATCAAAAAAATCCTTTTTAAGGCTTCACGGAATTATTTCGATACAAAAATTAGTAAAAGATGCTGCTCCGGATGTTTAAAAATATCAGGGAAAGCAGGGGGTGTTTTGTGAGTGGATAAAGCAGAGGGCGGTTTTAAATTTTTTTCAGTTATTCTTGCCACCTAATGTTGGTTTAATCTCCTTTTTGAGGTAAAAAGTGAAGAAAAGAAAGCGTTACCATTAATCGGGATTGCTTAACGGTAACGCGATGTTTTTCCAAAACTAAAGCTCAATGATACTTCCGTCTTGTGGAACCAGAAGCTCCACTGCTGCCTGTTGGGCTTTTTCCGCAAGGGAAGATCTGGTGACCTGGCAATGATCCAAAGACTCAATATGAACAGCAATCTTAGTCGCATTTGGAGCTTTTTTTGCCACCTTTATCGCTTCCTCTTCATCCATCAGAATACGGTCTGCACCCATGAAAATAGCACCACCGGCATTCATGACAATCACCTCAGGATTATATTTTTCGATATTACCTTCGATCTCCGCATCCCAAAGACAGTCTCCAATGATATAAATCGTCGGGGCTCCCTCCGCTTGCAATACAAATCCGGAGACCTGCCCTAAGGCTTCTAATACCTGCTCCGGTCCGTGTTTTCCTCCTGTGCGGTGTATGGTAATGCCCTCGAATTCGGTGCTGTCCTCAATGACCTTCACATTTTCAAACGGACTATCTGCGAGCATTTTTGCATCAAAAGGCTGAGCGAAAAATGGCAGGTTTTTCGGAAGCATTTCCATAGCGGCAGGATCGAAATGATCCGGATGGGCATGCGTGAGGAAAATAGCATCAAGGCCTTCCAGGAGATCACTGACCGGCATGCTTAGATCCACGGTCGGGTTTAAATTTTGATCCGGCACCACAAATGATCTTATGCTGTGTTTTTCGCCCAACATAGGGTCAATGAGTAGCGTTTTTCCGGCATAATTGATTTTCAGTGTGGCATTTCGAATTAATTGAATACTGGTGTTTCCCATTTTGAATTTTATTAGTGGTTAATAATGATTCAAATATCTAAAATGCCGGGAGTTAAGTGGCTACCACCTTTCCATCAATTCCTACCATTTTGATAAGCCAGTCGGTATTCGCTGGGGCTTTCTCCCGTCTGACTTTTAAAAAAGCGGGAAAGGTGGTTGGGTTCGGAAAAATGAAAGATTTGTGCCAGCGCTTCTATGGTATGGTTGGAAAACAGGAGTTGCATCTTGATTTCATAGGTCAGCCTCGCCTTTAAAAACTCACTGCAGGTGATATTGAAATGTTTCTTCACGGCCTTATTCAGTGTAATTCGACTTACCTTCATGAGGGCAGCATATTCCGCTACCCGTTGTTTAGCCACAATATGTTGCTCCACTAATCGCCGGAACTCATAAGCAATATTGTCATTGGTAATGGCGGTGTTGATCTGCTGTTGTCTGGCGTAAGTTCGGTTGAGTTGAATGAGGATATAATACAGGATGGAACGGATGATATGCACACTGTCGCTTTCCGGATTTTCCAGTTCGATTTTGATTTCCCGGAGTTTATGCAAATAATCCGCCTCCAAATCCGGGGAGATGCCCACTTTCAAAGGGAGTTCGGTCTGATAGAAGTACAGCAGCCGGAAGGTGAAGTATTTGTCGGAGAAAAATTCATTCAGAAAATCTTCCTGAAAAATCAGGATGGTCGCTTGCAGATCTTCAGCCTGAACGTCCCAGCGGTATTTTTGATTTTCGGAAATAAAGAGCACCATATGATTCTCCAGCGTAATGTTCTGCTCATCCAATTGTAGCTTCCCCTTACCTTTTTCCACAAAAACAATCTGGAAAAAATCGGCAGACTGCCATTCTCCCAAAATGAGGGAATTGGTGTTTTGCCGGAGTTCCAAAACGTTCAGCAGGAAATCTACCCCACAGATGGTTTTATTAAATTTGATATGTTTCATTGGGCTTAATTTGATCGCAGACTATTCGGACTATAGCCAAATTGCTGTTTGAAAGTTCTACTCAGATGCGAGGCACTGTGAAAGCCCAATTCCTCACTGATCTCCAAAATGCTTTTCTCGGTATAGGTGAGCAATCTGTTGGCTTCTTCTAAGCGGTGCTGATTAAAAAAGCTTTTAATGGGTTCATTAAAAACCATTTTAAAGGTGCGCTGTAATTTTGATTTACTCATGCCGTATTTTTCGGCCAGTTCCTCAATATTAGGAGCCTTGTTGAAGTTGGAGAGCAAATCTTCTTTAACCTGATGGATGATATAAAAATCATCCGGATGAACCTTAGGTTGATCCAAATTAAATGCTGTGCCTTCATCGATCATGGCCACCAGTCGGGCGGTGATTTCATAGGCACGAGCAAAGAGAATAGGCTTGCCCAGTCTGTCATCTTTGATGTGCAAAAATGCTGAGCGCACCAGCGCTTCCAGCTCCGGAGTAAGCCGGTGGTAGTAAAACCAGTTCTGTTCGCTTTGCAGAATATTCAACAATTTTGTGCCATTCGGACTGGTAGCGGTCCACAGCTCGAAAAAGGAAAGGGGAAAACGCACCGACATCCATCGGATATTTTTATTGGCGGGAAAAAAAAGCTTGAAAGGCTGGTTCGCATTATAAATCAGAATGCCCTCGGCATTTTCATCCGCATGTCGGTTGCCCTCCATATCACCATGAATTCCGATCTGGATCGCCACGATAGATTCCTCACTTTGAGGTTGATTCGTGATGTGCACCGGAGCATGCAAGAGGTAATCCGCCAGCGCAATAATGGCCCCATTGGGATATTGGTGAGAGGTGATTTCAATTTTCCCCAGCGCGCTATCCGATTGAAAAGTTGTTCCATTCCATTCCCCACCAAAGGTTTCCTCCAGCTTTTTATAGAGGTGTCCGGGTATTTGTTCAATGGTATGTAGCTCCAATATTTCTTTCCCCATGGTTTTTAAAAATTTAGTCCCACGCCAGTACGATCAGGCTTGTTTGCTGGCCAAAACTAAACATTCCCCTGCACATTTTGGAATTTTTTTGAATGCCGGATGCATCAATTTTGAATCAATCCTCCGGGGAAACTTTCCCACCTTTGTCTTATCATCATCGTCAGCCAAAGCCCCAAGGGAGGCTTGACCTTAGGGAAAATATCGATACTCCATCCAACCTGCTTCATATTTCAGAAAAGCTTCGCCGGCCTTACAAATTCAGAATACTACAGACCGGAAGATAGTCGCATCAACAAATGTTGTAGCACCCTAGCTCCATTTCCGGTTCCGGACTTTGGGCCTGTTCCGACTATTGATCATGTTAAAAATAAGGATATGAATACAAGAATTTTTACCAGCCTTGTGCTGGCAATCGGATTGATTGCCCCACAGCTTTCCCTGGCAAAAGGAAAGGATAAGCAACCGAATATTTTGGTCATTATGGCTGATGATATCGGGATCTCCAATGTGAGTTATAATAACAAAGGAATGATGGGCTATATGACGCCCAATATTGATCGTATTGCGAATGAAGGAGCCCAATTTACGGATTACTATGCCGAGCAATCCTGTACTGCCGGACGTTCTGCATTTATCACCGGACAGATGCCGGTACGGACGGGACTGACCAAGGTTGGACTACCAGGAGCGGATCTGGGCCTTCGAAAAGAAGATCCTACGCTGGCAGAATTGCTGAAGCCACTGGGCTATGCAACGGGGCAATTCGGTAAGAATCACCTGGGTGATCGCGATGAGTTCCTGCCTACGGCGCACGGCTTCGATGAGTTTTTTGGGAATCTGTACCACCTGAATGCCGAGGAAGCACCCGAGCACCCGAACTATCCGAAGGATCCGGCTTTTAGAAAGAAATTCGGTCCTAGAGGGGTGCTTAAGTCCACCGCAGATGGTGAGGTGAAAGATACCGGCCCATTGACTAAAAAACGAATGGAGACCATCGATCAGGAATTTTTGGATGCGACCATAGACTTTATCGAGCGTAAAGAAAACGAAGATACCCCATGGTTTTGCTGGTTTAACCCTTCCCGTATGCACTACCATACCCATGTGCCGGATGATTACAAAGGGAAAACCGGTTTGAATGTTTATGCCGACGGTATGGTGCAACACGATGATCAGATCGGCGAGCTGTTGGATAAAATTGATGAGCTGAATATTGCGGAGAATACCATCGTCATCTATACTACTGACAATGGCGCCCACTTTAATATGTGGCCTGATGGCGCTTCCACGCCTTTCCGTGGAGAAAAGAACACCAACTGGGAAGGTGGTTACCGCGTACCTTTCGCCATCAGATGGCCGGCTAAGATTAAGGCCGGAACTGTGGAGAATGGCATTACCTCTCATACGGACTGGTTGCCTACTTTAATGGCCGCTGCCGGGGATGAGCATATTGTTGAAAAACTACAGGAAGGCCATAAGATTGGTGACATGACCTACAAGGTGCATGTGGATGGTTACAACCTGTTGCCGAATTTGGTGGAGCAAAAGCCGGGGCAGGAATGGCCAAGAACAGAATTCTTTTACTGGAGTGATGATGGCGACCTGGTAGCCTATCGATTTGACCAATGGAAGTTGGTGTTTATGGAGCAGAAAGCCCATCAATTCCGGGTTTGGATGGAGCCTTTCACCGCCCTGCGTGTTCCTTTGATTTTTGACTTACGCATGGATCCTTATGAGCGTGCCTCAACCGATGCCAATGGCTATTACGAGTGGATGGAACGCGTAGCACAATTCCTGGCGGTTCCTGCCCAAGCACAGGTAGGGGAGATGCTGAAAACTTTCCAGGAGTATCCACCACGCCAAAAACCCGCCAAGTTTAACATTGAAGATGTGTTGAACAATATGATGAAAACGGGTTCCAATAACTAAAATAATCTCAATCTCCTGCAAACGAGGAGAATCTCTTCATATCGGACCTCATTCCTCTTGGGATGGGGTCATTGTCTTTGGGGCGCTTCGTAAACTCAGCCGGGCTTTCGCAGCTCGCTCTTTTTTTGCGCCCGCTTCGCTTTAAGGCGAAAAAAAGGAGCTCAAACAGACCTGCTCTATCCCTTCGCCTTTCAATCGGGAGCCACCAACAAAAATCAAAAATAGCTTTCGGGGGTTTTATAAGGAGTGAATCAAAAACAAGCACGATGATCATTCAAATAATTAGAATTCACTCTGCATTAGACGCGGAGGTATTGTTGGAGCGGGCCAAAGAACGGGCCAAGGAATTTGAGCAATTGGAAGGCCTGATTCAGAAGTACTATGTGAAGCTCGGTACACAGGGAGGCTATGGTGGTATTTACATTTGGGAAAATCGAGATGCCATGGAGGCCTTCAGGGATTCGGAACTGGCCGCAGGCATACCGGATGCCTATGAAATACTGGAAGCACCTGATGTGGAATTGGCGGAAGTTTTGTTCCAGCTAAGATAAAAAATCCCCCGTCAGTATACTGTCGGGGATTGTAAAGGCAATGTATCTTGTGTTTGATTGCAATAAGGGTGGTTTGTGTATCCTATTTGATCAACTTATTTCCCCCTGAATTAATTTACGGAAATTTTAATTTCACATTGAATGGTTAAAACTTGTTCCGGATTATTTTGGCAATCTAAAAGTTGTTGTAACTCATTTAATTCTTGTTGTAACTGGCTGGCACGTTGGCTCAGGTGAGCAGATTTATGCCCAAATCTTTCCATATTAGAGAATTGCTTTTGCCGCAGGAATTTAATCTTTGAAAGTATCAAGTCATGAATCACTTCCTCGGCCTCTAATGATTGGTAATCACTATCAATCAAAGTGATGGTTTTACTTTTAGCGTGTGGAGTGTCTGGCTTTGTTAATGGGTTGGTTTTTGACATGTGGTTTTCATTTCGTTTTAATAATTCTACAAAGGTGCGCAAAAGAGGGAGTTTATTTTTATTTATAAATCTTATCTTATTCATAAGAAATTTCAATGACCATTAAGTGAAGAAATTCTTGCCATTGTTGGAGCAATCAAATTTGAACGCAACACTTAATTTCTTTTTGGACTAAGCCGGAAGATTAGTTTCAAAATGGTACACAAAGGCTTTTTTCATTTTGGTGACCATTTTTTTAGCACCAATGTATTACCTGCATATAGATCGGTATTCCTAATGTGATGTTAAATGGAAAAGTGATGGCAAGCGGCATGGGAATATACAGCCCTGGATTGGCTTGGGGTACCGCAATTTTCATAGCTGCAGGCACCGCGATGTAGGACGCACTGGCCACCAAAATAGCCAACAATAAACGGTCTCCCACACTCGGACTTAAAGCCCCGCTCAGGGCAGCTACAGCGACCCCATTGATCAATGGGATAACCGTTGCAAAGATAAAAGGGCCGGGGCCTTTGCGGAAAAGAGAGGATAATTTTCGACCGCTTTCAATGCCCATATCGAGTAGAAATATGGCCAGAAAACCTTTGAAAAGTTGGTTGGTAAGGGGGCGATGCCCTGCGCTTGCTCCTCGCTGGCCATAAAGCCAATCACCAGACTACCTAAAATAAGCAGGACGGATCCATTGGTAAAAGAATGCTTTACGATGGATTTCATACAGACCTGATTTTGTTTTTTGTAAGCCGAAATCAGTAGTACGCCTACAATAATAGCCGGGGCTTCCATCAGCGCCATCGTGGCAATCATATACCCACCGAAGGGAATATTTTGTAATTCCAAAAATGCGACGCAGGTCACAAAGGTAACGGCGCTGATGGATCCGTAGGCCGCTGCTATGGCCCCGGCATTTTCCACCGAGAACTTCTTTTTGAGCAGAAAGAAGGTATAAATGGGAACCAATAGCGCCATGATGATACCGAAGGCGATCATGCCGGCCATTTCCATGGTAAAAGTGGAGTGGGCTAATTCTTGTCCACCCCTGAATCCAATGGAAAATAATAAATAGAGAGAAAGGAATTTTGAGGAACCTTCCGGAATTTTTAAATCACTTTTGAGTTGTACTGAGATGATACCCAGGGCGAAAAATAGAAGGGCAGGGTTGGTGAGGTTTTCAATAATTAGCTGAAGATCCATTATTAATAATATCGTCTATGAACTGTTTAAGTGTATTTTATGGGTAGATTCCTTGAAGTGGAAAAATCAAATTGGAAGTGACTTTGATTCATTTATCAAAAAGCAGTGTGGCTATGCTTTCCAGATAATCGGAAATCACTTCCTTAAAATCTCAGGATTTCCTCAGAAGATTTGACTACTAATCATGCAGTTAAGGGTTAAAAGTGATATTGATTTCGCAGTGAAGAGACAGGACTTGTTCTGGGTTCACAGTAGATTGTAGTAAATCCTCTAAAGAATCTAATTCCTCCTGTAATTCCTGAGCTCTTTGGTTTAAATGCCCTGATTCCACCCCAAACCGTTCCAAAATGGAAAACTGTTTTTGCTTTAAGAATTTAATCTTTGAGCGAATCAGATCCCGAACCACTTCTTCCGCTTCGGGTTTTTGATAATCACTGTTGATCAGGGTGATTTGACGCGTCTTAGGGAAGGTGATTTTTGCCGCCGGAGTTAAATGCTTATTCTTCATGATTTTAACTTTGGTTTTTTTGATTGTTGACGCAAAGAAAGATGAAAAATTCCATATATTTTTATATATTAGTGTTATTGAATACATAAACAAACGTTATGAATTATACTTTACATCAATTACAGATCTTTCTGGAGGTGGTCAAGCAGGAGAGTGTAACCCGCGCTGCTGAGGCAATGCATATGACTCAGCCGGCATTGTCGATTCAAATGCGCAATTTTCAGCAACAGTTTGATCGACCTTTAATGGAAGTGGTGGGAAGAAAAATTTATATAACAGATTTTGGGAAAGAAATTGCGGAAATGGCAGGCCGCGTAGTGAAAGAGGCGCAGGAAATTAAATTTCAGACCAAGGAATACAGTGGGGAGCTATCAGGAAGTTTGAAAATCTCTGTAGTTTCTACCGGTAAATATGTGATGCCTTACTTCTTAGCGGAATTTTTGGATTTGCACCATGCGGTGGACCTTCAACTAGACGTTACCAATAAGTCTTTGGTGGTGGAAAGTCTGAAACAGAATCAGGTGGATTTCGCACTGGTTTCTGTCCGCCCGGACCGAATGGATTTGGAATCCATTGATTTGCTGGAGAACAAACTTTATATGGTGGGGAATAAAGAGCAATTTGATGCGGATCGCCCTTTTATCTTCCGGGAAAAAGGCTCTGCTACCCGGAAGGGGATGGATGAGTTTCTCAAATCCCGTAAAAACCGTAAGCGTTTGGAGTTGACCTCTAATGAGGCGGTAAAGCAGGCGGTGATTGCCGGGCTGGGTTATTCCATTATTCCTTTGATCGGGACGAAACATGAACTGGAAAATGGGGATTTATTTAATTATACCCACGGAGGGTTTGCCGATTAAGACGATGTGGCAGTTGGTTTGGTTAAAAGGAAAGCGACATAGTCCGGCGGCCAAGGCCTATTTGGAGTTTCTTTCTGAACGGAAAGAGGCTTTAGCGAAATTACACTTTGAATGGTATATGTAGAACTGATCATAGGGAGTAGGAACAGGGTGTTAATGTGGTTGTGCGCACTGGCGTTTTTGTTGGGTGCCCGGGTGGTAAATGCGCAGCAGGATTACCGGCATTATCATCAGCAGGTGCTGAAAGTGGAAGACCAGATCATGCTGGAAAACTTTGATTCGGCCACGGTGCTGTACCATGCCTTGTTTTCGGAATATGAATTTGTGTTTCAGCGGGATTGGTGGGTGGGAGCGCAATGTGCCTTTATCTCCGGAGAAGATGAACTTGCTTTGAAATGGCTGGAGTTGGGCATGAAGGCCGGTTTGGAATGGCGGGAGATCAAAGATTTTTCACTATTTCGTCCCTTGAAGAAAATTGATGATTGGAAATCGCTGGAAAAGGAAAAAGCGGATTATCGGCGGGAATATGAAACCAAATTGGATTCCCCGCCTGCCCGGAAAATGGAAGCCATGTTCAGGGAAGATCAGGCATTGGCTTTTAAATCTTTATTTCGATTTTCAGAAAACAAACGGAATAAATTTGCCGAGGAAGTCTTTGCCATTCAAAGTGAAAAGCACCTGCAAGAAATTCAAAAAATTATTGATTTGGTGGGCGTACCAGGAGAACGCATGGTAGGAGAATCTATTTGGCTCTCCGTGATGCTCTCTCATCATAATGGCATCTCTCAGGACTATTCCGAAAAAGATACCCTTTATTTAAAGATGAAGCCTGAATTACTTCAGGCCATTCAGGTAGGATTCCTTTCCCCCTATGTGTACGGTTGGGTGGAAGATTGGTATTGGTCTGTGCTCACACAGGGAGCTGAAAATGCTTATGGGATGTTGAACGCCCCGGACAAAGTACAACAAGCGGAGGTCAATATTAATCGGGGCCGGGTGGGCATGCGCCCATGGGAAAATGAAAAACGGCTGAATCAGGTGGAGCGGAAATATGGCTTGGATTTAAAACTTACAAGAGATCTTTAAGGGGGAGAGGAGATCGGCTTGAATGGGTATGGGGAAATTATATCGAATAATATAGATTGATTTCAATAAAAGGGTTTATTTAGTGCTGACTAAATTTGTATTCAATGAGACGCCATTCTATTTTCCTACTTGGTTTAATTTTTTTCATTTCCTGTAAGCAAGCACAAAAGCAGCATCCTGAGTCAGCACAAGGCCAGTACGAAACCCCTGCCCATGAGACGATTCACCCACTGACCGCTTCTTTTTGGAGACTGTATGAAAATGAAATGATTTATGGGGAGAAGCATCATATTTCGTCCAAAAATCAATCCCTTTGTTATTATCCGGATGGTCGATTATTTTTTAATGGTGTCTATGGTTCATGGGTTTTGGATGACGAAGTCGTTAAACATCAACTGAACCGGGAAGATGAAGTCGCCATGAATTTTGGAGGAGATTTTATCATAGAAAATCTGACAGATTCTTCTTTGGTGATCACCAAGTTGATGGACAGCAAAGGGGAGATGAAAAGGAGAATGTACTTTAAAGCTTCAAAAACCTTAACCCCAAATCCTCAGCCACATTCCGGTGCACCCTATCATTTTTTGGGAGAGCTTAATCAACAACTTTTGGATTCTCTGCATGCCATGTCCAAAGCGGCATTATTTGATGCCGGATTTACGATATTAAGAAATGATATGATTCATATTTTGAAGGAAGATACTTTACATATTATTGGTTTAAATCAATCAGAAAACTGGTATCAAAAGCAGGCTTTGAATTAGTTTCAATAAAGAAGAAGGAATGAGGGGTTGATGTTTTATCCAATAATGTCAAAAATCATTATGCCATGGAAACGAAAGCGACATTAGCCAGTCGGTTAAAAGAGGTGCTCACAGAAGGGGAGTGGGTGACGGGTATGAATTTCAAAGCGCAAATTGAAAAGTTAAGCTGGCAGCAGGCTACCCATAAAGTGGCCGAATTGAATACCATCGCTGACCTTACTTTTCATATCCATTATTATCTCAAAGGTGTGGGTGATGTATTGGGCGGTGGCCCACTGAAAATCCATGATCAATACAGTTTCGATTATATGGGCGTAGAGGAGGAAGAAGATTGGCAACAGTTGAGAAATGATTTCCTTCAAGAGGCAGATCGCTTTATCAGCCTGGTCGAACAAATGCCCGTAGCACAATTGTCTGCTCCCTTTGTGGAGGAAAAATACGGCACTTGGGAAAGGAATATCAATGTGATGATCGAGCATGTGTATTATCATCTGGGGCAGGTGGTGTTGATCAGGAAGTTGATGGGGAGTAGAAGCGCTTCATAATTTCGAGAAACACCAATACTAATAAATGAGGCAAAAGACTAAATTAATCATTCTACAAGGTAGGGCAAACGCATCAAGTTAAAAACTATTGAGAAATTGGTTTATTTTTGCCCTATGAATACACCCACGACTATTTTTTCAGGAGTAGAAGACCCTCGCCAAGAGTGGAGATGTCTTTATCCATTAGAAAATATCCTTTTTATCGCCTTAGCAACAATGATTTGTAATGGCGAAGATTTTGAAGATATGGTAATTTTCGGAGAGCAAAATTATGAATGGCTAGCCGAGTGCCTTGATTTATCGAATGGTATCCCATCTCATGATACCTTTAATCGAGTTCTACAAAGATTACGACCAGACTCATTGCTGAATAGTCTCAAAGAAGATGGGCAACAATTACTGGACGTTGTAAATGAAAAGCAGGTGATTTTAGATGGGAAAAAATTAAGGGGAGTTTCTCCAAATCAAAAAGGGAATAAAGGTTTATACATATTAAGTGCTTGGGTTGGTGAAAATAATATTTGCATAGGCCAACAAAAGGTTAAAAATAAAAGCAACGAAATTACAGCCATTCCTGAATTACTTGATAGCATAGAATTGGCCGGCGCTACGGTGAGTATTGATGCGATAGGGTGTCAAAGGGAGATTGCTCAAAAAATAACACAAGATTGTGATGCTCAATACTTTCTTTCGCTTAAAAAAAACCAGAGGAACAGTTATCAGATTGTTGAAGATGCATTCCGCTTCCACAATCCTAGCAAATTTGACTTAATGATTGAAGAAGGGCATGGAAGAAAAGAAGAACGTAAATGCACTATAATTTCAATGGCATCTTTGCCGGAAGAGGAGCAATTAACTGGTTGGGAAGGGCTAAAAAATATTGTTAAGATTGAGAGTAATCGAAATGTTAAAGGGAAGGAAAGTAAGCAGGTTAGATTCTACATGAGTTCTGAAGAAATTTCAGATCCAAAATACTACAATTTATTGGCAAGAGGACATTGGAGCATAGAGAATCAACTGCACTGGCATTTGGATGTGACATTTAATGAGGATGCTTGTAGAGCCAGAAAGGATCATTCCGCTGAAAACTTAAATATCCTCCGAAAAATCGCACTGCAGAGAATTTCTAGAATGGATGATAAACTCAGTAAGAAAAAGAGGAGATACAAGGCTTCAATGGATCATAACTACCTTATATCCATCATCTCCTGATGCGTTTGCCCTATTCTACAAGGGGTATGAGGCATATGCATAAATTTATTGTACTTATATTAATCTGTTTTTTAGTTTCTTGCTCTACGCAAGAGGAAAGGGGGAAGTATGAATATCGGTATGCTTATGTCTATAATACTAAGCCGATGCACTGGGGGCATGGATATTTTAAAGTTTTAGTGCATTACCGCTTTAAATTCAAAGGGGACCTTCATCAGGGCGAGTATAAATGGAATAAATTATCTAAGGTCCATATGCTACCTTTCCAAGAGGGAGATAGTATCCTTATTAAGTTTCCGGCTGATAATATTGATAAATCGGAGATAATAAGGAAAAAAGGCTATAATACTCTTTGATCTTGGGTGTTACAGCCTCACCCCAAAGGGGTGACACTAAATAGCGATGGGTGCTAACCCATCGAATAGCATTCTCTCGCCCAACATTAAGCCTGAAAGGCTTAAACATTATCCCCCTAAATCCTCCCAATGATTGATGTAGATTTTCATTGAACCCCTTCAGGGTTCGGGAGTTGTTGGTTATTTTGCCGATGGGTTTTCACCCATCGCTATTCAATTTAATCCCTTCGGGTTAGGGGTTTTACTTTGATTAAAAATATTAGTTTTCAGATATTTTCCTCTCAACGGAAGTCCTGCTTGGAAGAATTTGATTTATCTAAGTTGTCTCCTTCCCAGTCAAGGCGTCCCCCTGGTCGAAGCGTCGCACTTTGACCAAGGTTGTCCTATTCCCACCACCTGTACGACCAAAAATGCCGAGCACCCTAACCCCCAACTTCCCCCAAAACCTCCCCTCAAATTTTGCCAAACCGACCTTTTGGTTATTTTTGTGGCTACTGAATACTAAAGATTAACCATGTCAAGAAAATATTTCCTGAAAATCGCTGAGGAATTGGCGATTAGCCAAACTCAGGTAGCCAATACGGCAGAGTTGTTGGATGAGGGGGCGACGGTTCCGTTTATCGCCCGATACAGAAAGGAACAGACCGGTACATTGGATGAGGTGGCCATTGCGGCGATTCGTGATCGCATGGAACAATTGCGCGAGCTGGATAAGCGTCGCGAGGCGATCTTGAAATCATTGAAAGAACAAGAAAAATTGACGGACGAATTGGAAGCGGCAGTTATGGCGGCCGAAACCATGAGTCAGTTGGAAGATATTTACCTGCCTTATAAGCCGAAGCGTCGTACCCGTGCGACTATCGCGCGTGAGAAAGGGCTGGAGCCACTGGCAGAGAAAATTTTCTCTGAGGAGCAGTTCACTTTGGAAGAGTTTGCCGCCTCCTTTATTGATGGCGAAAAAGAGGTGGAAGATGTGGAGCAGGCTTTGGCCGGTGCACGTGACATTATCGCTGAGTGGGTGAATGAAGATGCCGATGCCCGTGCTGACATGCGTGAGCTTTTTGAAAAAGAAGGCCGCTTTGTGGCGCGTGTGATCACCGGTAAGGAGCAGGAAGGAGAGAAGTATAAAGATTATTTCGAGTGGGATGAAGACATCAAGTCTGCGCCTTCTCACCGCGTGTTGGCCATGCGCCGCGCAGAGAAGGAATTGATCATCACCCTGGAATCTTCTCCGGAAGAAGGCGATGCCCTTTATAGTCTTGAAAATCGTTTCGTTACGCGTCAGGATGCTGTAGGTGAGCAGGTCACTTTGGCCGTGCGCGATAGCTACCGTCGATTGATGAAACCATCGATGGAGACGGAGGTACGTACCACCACCAAGCAACGCGCGGATGAAGAAGCGATTCGTGTATTCCGTGAGAATTTGGCCCAACTGCTAATGGCTTCCCCTATGGGGCAGAAGCGAGTGATGGGGATTGACCCGGGATACCGCACCGGTTGTAAAGTCGTGGTGCTGGATGCACAAGGCAAGTTGGAAGATCATACCGTGATTTACCCGACCAATGGCGCATTCAAAAAGCAGGAGGCTGAAGCCGTATTGTTGGCTTGGTGCGAGAAGTACAATGTGGAAGCCATTGCGATTGGTAACGGAACAGCCTCCCGCGAGACGGAAACCCTGGTGCGTGACCTGAAAATTCCAAACACCACCGTCGTGGTTGTGAATGAGAGCGGTGCCTCCGTTTATTCCGCTTCCGAAGTGGCTCGTAAGGAATTCCCGGATCATGATATCACCGTTCGTGGAGCAGTATCTATTGGCCGTCGATTGATGGATCCTTTGGCTGAATTGGTAAAGATCGATCCGAAATCTATCGGTGTCGGGCAATATCAGCACGATGTGGATCAGTTCCAGTTGAAAAAAGGCCTGGACGATACCGTATCTTCCTGTGTGAATGCCGTAGGAGTGGAGCTGAATACCGCTTCCAAAGAATTATTGACCTACGTTTCCGGTTTGGGTCCATCCCTGGCCGAGAATATTATCCAATACCGTAATGAGCATGGGGCATTTTCTTCCCGTGCGGACTTGAAAAACGTACCACGTTTGGGGCCAAAAGCTTTCGAACAGGCCGCAGGTTTCCTTCGTGTGCGTGATGCCAAAAACCCATTGGACCGTTCGGCAGTACACCCGGAGCGTTACAAATTGGTACAGCAAATGGCCAAGGATTTGGGCGTTTCTGTGGATCAGTTGATGTCGGATGCGGAAAGCCGTCAGCGTATTGATTTGAAAAAATATGTATCCGAAGAAGTGGGGATGCCGACTTTGGAAGATATCATGAAAGAGCTGGACAAGCCGGGCCGTGATCCTCGTGAGAAGTTCGAAGTATTCCAGTTTGCCGATGGTATCTCGGAGATCGAGCACCTGAAGATGGGCATGAAGTTGCCGGGCATCGTGACCAATATCACCGCTTTTGGTGCTTTCGTGGATGTCGGAGTGCATCAGGATGGTTTGGTACACGTGAGCCATTTGTCGGATCAGTTCGTGGACGATCCTGCTAAAGTAGTGAAGGTAGCGCAGAAGGTAGAGGTTACTGTGATGGAAGTGGATATCCCACGCAAGCGCATCAGCTTGTCCATGAAGGCCGATCCGTTCAATACCGACAAGCCTGCCCGCGGACAGAAGTCCGGCAGAAATCGTCAGCAGGAAAATCGCGGACGCCAGCAGAGCAATGACCGTCGCGGCAATCGCCGACCACAGCGTGAGGAGGCTCAGGCTGATGGGGATTTGCAGGCGAAGCTGGCCATGCTCAAAGGAAAATTTAAATAAGATTTAAGCCCCCGCATCAACATTTGGCGGGGGAATGCGTATTCAATCGCAGGCTGAGAGCGTGCTTTTAAACATGCTCTATGCTTCGGCCTGTGATTTTTAATTTTTATCAAGCAATATGAGTCATCCAAAAATAAAATCCACTACCGTCTGTGCCATTGTTCATAATGGTCAGGTCGCTATTGGGGCCGACGGTCAGGCTACTATGGGCAATACCGTCGCAAAAAGTAATGTGCGTAAAATCCGTAAGCTGGCGGATGGTAAAATCGTTTTGGGTTTTGCAGGATCTACGGCCGATGCCTTCACCCTGATGGAGCGCTTCGATGAGAAGTTGGGCACCTACGGGGGCAATATGAAACGCGCCGCTATCGAATTGGCCAAAGACTGGCGAATGGATCGTTACCTGCGTCGTCTGGAAGCCATGATGATCGTGGCCAACAAAGAAGAAGTTTTGGTGATCTCCGGTACCGGGGACGTTTTAGAGCCGGACAATGGGGTAGCTACCATCGGTTCCGGTTCCATGTATGCACAATCTGCCGCATTGGCACTGAAAAAGCATGCACCGAACCTGACCGCCAAGGAAATGGTAGAAGAGTCGCTGCATATCGCTGCCGACATTTGTATCTACACCAACCATAATTTGATTGTAGAAACAGTAGCGGAATAAGTCGCTGCTCACCAATTTCAAAAAGGACAAGTTCTTCAGGGGGCTTGTCCTTTTTTCATGCCTTATGTTTTGGTAAAAGGAGGCTTTCTTTTTTTGGGGCCGTGCCTCACAAGCTCAGCACCGGGCTGGCGGCAGTCGCTATTTTGGTGCCCCATCCCAAACAAAACCGCCTAAGGTGTCGCTGACCAAAATGAGCTCCAACAATGCCTTCATCCCTCGGCCGGGGGGCAGTGAAAAACTTTTTGTTACTTGATTTGACTTAAATTTTTTGTGAATCATTTTTAAATACGGCCATCCATCTTTTATCTTGCTCCTTTTCTAACCAAGCCAAGTCCTGAGAGATAAATATCCGGAAATTGGTATTTGTTTTTTTCTCTGAAATATTCTCTTATTATTCCAATTTCTTCCATCTTCGAAACGAAATCATCCACATTTGGGATTCCAGCTTTTTTGATATGTTTTTTTAAAACTTCTTTTTCCATTGGAGATCGTTCACTCTTACCATCAAATAAATTAAATATAACATCGAGTTGAGGATATTCTTCTTTCAATTCTTGAACTCTTTTCCTTGATACTTCAATGAGAGCATCTTCAGCATTTTTGGATCTAATTATTCTGTCATCCAATTTTTTTCGATCCTTTTTCTGTAAAGCTGCAGATGATTCAATTAACCAAAGTAATGTTCTGGGATGAATGTGTTCATTGGTGTCCTGAATGTGATTTTTTATCCAATTTGATGGGTATGATTTATTATTTCCACCCATTCGCTCACCAAAAATCTTGGTTAGTATTTTTTGATGATTTTCATGATTTAAGTTTGGAACTGCTCCAAGTTCTTTTATTTCTCCAAATTCAGTACTAACATCATAAAAAAGCGTGTTTTTTAAATGAGGATCTGCGTGGTACATTCGTTTCCATAAAATATTTAAAAGCTCATCAAAGTTCCAACTTAACTTATTGGTATAGTTATCAAGTTTTACTTTGTCAGTAATATCATTTACCTCTCTGTCAAATATATCTTGCCTTAGAAAAATTTTTGCTTTTATATTTTTATAAATTTTAATATTCTGAAAGTAAAAGGAAATCAATCCACTAATTATTTTTCCTCTGACGCTTTCCTCCTCATGAATTTGGTCAAGGTAGTCATAAACAAAAATGCAAATTGTTCCCTTTTCACTTAGAAGTTGATCATATTCAATTATGCTTTCTTCCAAAAACAGTAGATTTATGGGATTATCGAAAAAGCCTAACCATTCAGATTGTTTAGAGTCAATTAATTTCGATAAAAACTCTTTATGGGAGAATTTTTGGGTAATTATTTCTTTGGTTAATTCGTTTTTTAAAAGTAACGCGATCCAGAAAGCCCTTATTACATCTAAGTCCTGTCCTGCAATTATTTTAAAAAATGGTTTTGTAAAATTGGTTTCACTCTCATAACCCACTTTCCAATCTAAATCATTTAAATTTTTGTTGTCGGCATCACAATAGGAGGCCAATGCTTTAGTGTAATTTTGGTGCTTAAGGACTGTAAATAGTGCAGTTTTTCCACTACCTTTCTCTCCCAACACTAAGAACGAATTTTTATCAAATATGTAGCGATAACTTTTGGTGGGATAGAATCTGTTTTTTAGGTCTTCGTCACTATTAAATTCATTTTCAGCAGCTCCATTTGTAACGGATTTAGTCATTGCATTTAAAACCTTGTCATTAAATTCATTTTCCTCAGAAAGTTTTAGCTCTTTGCCAGAGTTTTTGCGAAGAAAATATGAAATATGATCAGCTATTTTATAGTATGCTGAATTTACGTCCTCAATAATTCTGTTAATCTTATCCTCATCGTTGATTAATGCTACTATTTCATTATAGGGTATATGAATGGGGAAGTGATCAGCAGTATCATCATCAATGCTTGGAACTGAATTAACGTCATAATAATATTGACAAAAAGCGTCATAGCTTTCTTCGATATAATACTTCATTTCAGCTTTAGCATCTGCTGGGGATTGGGGACGGGAGAGTTAATTAAGTAAAAAGGGATTTCATTTTCTTTAAAACCATTTAATTTAGGCACTATACTCCTTAGTCCGAACATATTTTGACTATTCCCATAGAATAAAAGGAAAATCATTTGGGCATAACGATTAAATACCAACCCACCAATATCATTTATTCCTGTTCGTGAATCAATTAGAATAACATCAGGTTGTATTTCTTTTTCAATTAATTTGAGATAAGTATCAACCCCAAAGCTATTATGTTTGTTGTAATTTAGGTTTACTTTAGATAATTTATCAATGAATAGGTCTGAATCATTCTTTCCTGTCGATATTGCTGGAAAAATAAATAATTCTCCACCTGTTCTTATAGAGGGTGATCGGTGTTTGAAGTAATAATCGTCCAAAGAGAGTTGATCCAAATCTTTTTTTGAAAAATTATAATCATTTATGAAGTCAACAAAACCTTTGACAGAAAGGTATTCTTCGCGTTTTGCCTCTTCTTTTTGTAAAGCAAAAAGGGTTGCTAAACCTGGCGCTTCTAGATCGAAATCTATAAGAGCAACTTTTTTACCCTGCTGAGCCAAGATGTGCGCTGCCATTACCATAGCAGTTGTTCTACCAACTCCTCCTTTGAAAGAATAAAAGCTTATTATGGGTGTGTTTAATACTTTTTCGCTTCTTTGGACAAACCAATTGTTTTTAGTTAAATGTCTTTCAATGAAAAATATGTTCTTTCCTTTCTCCAGTTCTTTCTTTCCGGCTTGTAAATCATTCCATATAAATGAATCTTTATTTTTGTCTAAAAAATCAACCTCATCGATTGCTCTAATCTTTTTGAGTTCTTCAATCGTAGTGTGATTTTTTTTAGGGCCGAAAATATATACTGAGAATCTGGAATCTACTTTTCGGATTATATATGTTTCATTTTCTTCACTAACAACTGTTTTGATTGCTTGGTGTAGATCTTGTAAATTAGATGAAAAATTCATTTGATTTGTTTGATTAAATCTCCCCATTGGTTTTCATTCGTGTTAAGGCCTCCATTAGAATGTCGATTTCAGATAAGTATTGGCTCGAGGTTTCTTGATCCCATTCTTCGGAATGAGCTATATACCTTATTGCAACAGGATTCCATTTATTTTCCCCGCGAAGTATAGTTGGGATAGATTCTGCGATGTTAATAAGATTTTCATTAACTAAGGAAGAACTCTCAAATAGGTAGCTTATTCGGTTGGCCATTCTTTCCATATTATGTCCGAAATTGCGCCTTAACTCTTCAGTAGAAGATCCATTATTAGTTAGGATTATTTTTGCATAACATTCTGCTGTATAGCCTCCTAGGTAACATGCACTGTGAAATTCATTCTGCTGATGTAATTTATGGGAAGAAGTGTGACATCTTCTTGCTGTATCATAGTAATTGTCTGGCATAAGAGTATTGGATCATTCATTGAAAAGTACTAATATTTTTTGGAATTCACATTATTATCCATATTTAAAGTAGGGCAAACGCATCAGGAGATGATGGATATAAGGTAGTTATGATCCATTGAAGCCTTGTATCTCCTCTTTTTCTTACTGAGTTTATCATCCATTCTAGAAATTCTCTGCAGTGCGATTTTTCGGAGGATATTTAAGTTTTCAGCGGAATGATCCTTTCTGGCTCTACAAGCATCCTCATTAAATGTCACATCCAAATGCCAGTGCAGTTGATTCTCTATGCTCCAATGTCCTCTTGCCAATAAATTGTAGTATTTTGGATCTGAAATTTCTTCAGAACTCATGTAGAATCTAACCTGCTTACTTTCCTTCCCTTTAACATTTCGATTACTCTCAATCTTAACAATAGTTTTTAGCCCTTCCCAACCAGTTAATTGCTCCTCTTCCGGCAAAGATGCCATTGAAATTATAGTGCATTTACGTTCTTCTTTTCTTCCATGCCCTTCTTCAATCATCAAGTCAAATTTGCTAGGATTGTGGAAGCGGAATGCATCTTCAACAATCTGATAACTGTTCCTCTGGTTTTTTTTAAGCGAAAGAAAGTATTGAGCATCACAATCTTGTGTTATTTTTTGAGCAATCTCCCTTTGACACCCTATCGCATCAATACTCACCGTAGCGCCGGCCAATTCTATGCTATCAAGTAATTCAGGAATGGCTGTAATTTCGTTGCTTTTATTTTTAACCTTTTGTTGGCCTATGCAAATATTATTTTCACCAACCCAAGCACTTAATATGTATAAACCTTTATTCCCTTTTTGATTTGGAGAAACTCCCCTTAATTTTTTCCCATCTAAAATCACCTGCTTTTCATTTACAACGTCCAGTAATTGTTGCCCATCTTCTTTGAGACTATTCAGCAATGAGTCTGGTCGTAATCTTTGTAGAACTCGATTAAAGGTATCATGAGATGGGATACCATTCGATAAATCAAGGCACTCGGCTAGCCATTCATAATTTTGCTCTCCGAAAATTACCATATCTTCAAAATCTTCGCCATTACAAATCATTGTTGCTAAGGCGATAAAAAGGATATTTTCTAATGGATGAAGACATCTCCACTCTTGGCGAGGGTCTTCTACTCCTGAAAAAATAGTCGTGGGTGTATTCATAGGGCAAAAATAAACCAATTTCTCAATAGTTTTTAACTTGATGCGTTTGCCCTATATTTAAAGATTATCTAATTTTCTTGATTTTATCGCCTTTTACACAGTAGGTAGGTATCGTTACTTTTTTTCTAATTGGTATTATACCGATTTATTGGTCACTATCTTACAGTTTTATCAAGATACGTTATCTACAGTCCATATTCCTTACTCACTTTCGTGAAAATTGGTGTTGGCGCTTTTTATTTTAGGGGGATCGTTTACCATGAAAGGTTTAGCTTTTTGCTTACTTTTCTGTGGTATTCATTATTAATTCAGTTCTAATCTATTGATTCCAGTATTTCATTATTTTAAAGCCCTACTTTCAATAGCACAACCTACATTTAAATGGCTCCTTACATTCATTGGAATCCCGACCCGGAGATCTTCAACCTCTTCGGCTTATCGATCCGTTATTACGGACTCTTTTTTGTCACCGGAATAATCCTTTGCATCAAAGTCATCGAACGGATTTTTAAGCAGGAGGGCATTCCCCGCAAAAATTCAGAAGTACTGACCCAATACGGGGTGCTCGGAATTTTTGTCGGTGCCCGTCTGGCGCATTGCTTTTTTTATGATTGGGATTATTATTCCAACCACCTGATCGAAATATTATTACCTATCAGGATGTTCCCTTCCGGCGACTTTGAAATCATCGGCTATCAAGGGCTGGCGAGTCATGGAGGCGCTTTGGGCTTAATCCTGGCTTTGTTTTTTTATGCCCGCCGATGTCATCACCAATTCCTGGAGATTTTGGATATTATTGCCATCACCACTGGTTTGGGAGGAGGCTTTATCCGCATTTCTAACTTCTTCAATTCCGAAATAATCGGAAAAGCAACCGGATCCAGTTGGTATGGAGTGGTGTTTGATCGCGTCGATCAAATTCCCCGACATCCTGCACAAATCTATGAGTCACTGGCATATTTCCTTATTTTCGTGCTGATGATCATCATCTATCGATCGAAAAGAATAGCGCTGGGGCGTGGCTTTTATTTTGGCTTAACGCTGAGTCTGATTTTCTGCTTTCGCTTTGGGGTGGAATTTTTTAAAGTCAATCAGTCTTCCTTTGAGGAGGGGATGGCATTGAATATGGGGCAGTGGTTGAGTATCCCTTACATTATCATTGGTTTGGGCTTTGTGCTGTATGCCCGTTTGGGTAATGGAAAAATGACATGGAAATTATCTTGACCGCACAGGCCGAAGAGCTGCGATGGTATTTGGAGTTCTGCAATCAATACCTTCAATAGAAACAGAATAGAAAGGTAGTCTTCGGGCTGCCTTTTTTTTGCCCTGTTCTCCTGTTGATAGAAATCTCGTTTCCAACAGCGATAAGTCAATTCGCTGTCAATGAGTGTTTTGGGCAAAGTGGATAGGATCGAAAGCTCTTTCCCAAAAAGTATACAGCTTTCGAAAATCTGTATAAGTCTACCGCCCTGCTTTATGCCGATATTTGTACCGAACAATAAAACAAGCGATATGAGTACTGCAAATCAATTTGGAAAAAAAGGTTGGACTCCGGACCGAATCAAAGATCTAACCGGTAAAACCTTTGTGATCACCGGCACCACCAGCGGGACGGGCTATGAGGCTAGCCGCATTTTACTGTCCAAGGGCGCGACCGTGGTGATGCTGAACCGTAACCCCAAAAAAGCGGCCGATACCATTGCTCTGTTAAAGGAAACTTTGGGTGATGCGATCAAGCTCTCCAATGTTCAAATGGATTTGGGTGTGCAGGCGTCCGTAAAAAATGCGGCCAAGGAAGTTTTAGAAATGGTAACCGGCATTGATGCTTTGATGTGTAACGGTGCCATCGCTCAGGTGCCGGAGCAGCAAATCACAGAAGATGGCTGGGAAAGCCAGATGGGCGTCAACTATTTTGGCCATTTCACCCTACAGGCGCTACTCCTTCCGCTGATCGAAAAGGTGAACGGCCGGATCGTTACGGTGGGGAGCATGGGTTATGATATGGGGATCAAAACCATTAAGTTCGATGACCTGAATTGGGATAAGGACTATACCGCCAATGATGCCTACAGTCAGAGTAAACTTGCTCAAATTATGTCGATCTATGAATTACAGGACCGACTGGAGCAGGCTGGCAAAACCAATGTGAAAGCTTATGCCTGTCATCCGGGTTCTTCCCGAACCAATTTGATCAGTACCAGTGGGAGCTTTATGATGAAAATGATTTTCGGCCTGATGAAATTGTCTCCCCTGACGCAGCCGGCAGAAAATGGCGCCTATCCGGAGCTGATGTGTGCAACGGAAGAAGACCTGGATCAGAAGGCTTTTTACGGTCCTACAGGACGCAGTAATTGGGTGGGGCCAGTGGGGGCGCATTATCTGGCTCCGCATGCAAAGGATAAAGCTGTTGCCAAAAAATTATGGGATTTATCCGAAAAGGAAACGGGAGTTCAATGGAATTTTTAAATTGAGACTTATAAAATATTTCAAAATGGATCTACTCAAAATATCGACAGATTGGGCCAAGGCCGAACTGGTTTCTACTTCCTTCTTCATTATTGCCGGGCTGGTCTTTGTGATGTGCAGCTTTGGTTTCTGGCAGTTTGGTAAAACCGATCTGGCCAAAGCCTACATCATTCCGATATTGGTGGCCGGAGCGTTTTTAATGACGGTCGGATTTGGTCTGTTTTTCACCAATAAAGGCCGGATCACCCAATTTGAAACCGCCTACAATGAGGATGTTTCTGCATTTGTTGCTTCGGAAATGGCGCGCACCGAAAGCACGCTGAAAGAATACAAGACGGTGGTATTTACGGCTATTCCCTTCATTATCATGGCTTGTGGTCTGGCCATCTTTTTGGTGAATACGCCCGGCTGGCGGGCAGGCATGATTTCCACCATTGCGATGTTGTCGGTTATTTTGCTGATCGACGGACTGGCTTATGCCCGTATTGCCGACTATCAGCAGGAATTGATTAAAGTAGAACAAGAACTGAAATAAGCACATGCAACATTTTGATTCGCTGTCGGCCTATCTGAAATATCTGGAACTGCCCCGCCCGGAGCATCCGATGTTCAGCATGTATACCGCCCTGGGCGAAGGCTTTTTGCCCTGCCCCAAAGAAAGTTCGCCTCCCATCACGAACGATTGCTATTCGATCAGTTTCAAAAGGTTTGTGGCGGGAGATCTGAATTATGGCCGTACCCAATACGACTTTACCGATGGGGCCTTATTTTTCATCGCTCCCCGGCAGGTATTGCAGTGGAATAGCGGTGCCGTTTTCGATCAAAAGGGATTTTCGATCAACTTTCATGAAGATTTCCTGAAAGGAACAGAACTGGCCACCCAGATCAGAAAATACGGTTTCTTTTCTTATTCAGTCAATGAAGCCCTGCATCTTTCCCCAAAAGAGGAGCGACAGATGGAGCTCATCATCGAAAATATGGAGCTCGAATATCATAACAATCCCGATTCCTTCAGTAAAGAGCTCATCATCGCGCATTTGAGTACCTTGTTGAAATATGCGCAGCGATTTTATGAAAGGCAATTCAATAGCCGCACCGAGCTTTCCAATGATTTACTGGATCGCTTCAATCAGGCATTGTCAACCTATTTTGATTCTGGTCGGGTGCAGGAAGAAGGAATTCCGGGCATTGAACAAATCGCCGAGGAGCTTTCGGTATCACAGCGTTATTTGAGCGATACGCTGAAAAAAGAAACGGGCAAAACCACCACCGAACATTTGCAGCTCTACCTGATCGAAGAAGCCAAGAATATCTTACTGGATCCGGGCAAAACCGTAGCCGAAGTCGCCTATGAATTAGGCTTCGAATACCCTCCTTATTTTTCAAGACTGTTCAAAAAGAAGGAAGGCATGAGCCCCACCGAATACCGCCAAAAGTACAGCATGAATTAATCGGACAGTCCCAGCAGGTGCTTTTTTGGGGCCGTGCCTCGCAGGCTCAGCACCGGGCTGGCGGCAGTCGCTATTTTGGCGCGCCGCCCACAATAAAACCGCCCAAGTTGGAGCTGGCCAAAATGAGCTCCAACAATGCCTTCATCCCTCGGCCGGGCTGCTTTGCGGGTCGATACAGATTATTCTTGAAAGAAAGCTGCCATTGGAAAAACGGAGGAGGGTGATGCAAAGCATTAACATATAATACCTTGGCTTTTATTAAGCAAAAACGAGGGATTACCTGTAATTATTAAAAGCCTTTGATATCCAGTTCTTTATAGGGGGTGTCAAGTACTTCTGTCTCATTTTTCACCTTTAAACTCCCGAACCTGCTCTATTGAAATATTCAATGCCTCGGCGATTTGCTCATCTGTGAGCAAGCCGGTTTTTAACAGTCCATGCACAGAATTTTTTAGGGTTTCCGTTCGGCCTTCTTCCCTGCCTTCTTCCCGCCCTTCAATCCTGCCTTCTAAACGACCTTCCTCCTTTGCTTCTTCCTTGGCAGTTTCCATCACATTATAAAGATCGCGGTAATTTTTCAGGGAAGCTTCATAGGCTTTCTTTTCTATCGGACTGTATTTGGCCAGTTCTGCCAGATCAAAAAAACGATTAAAAACCCTTTCCTGTAATTCCATCGGCCGGCTTTGCAATTGCTCCAGATTTCTCAACAGGTAAAGCCATTTGTCAAAATGGTTTTCAAGTTCATGTAATTCCTTGGTGAATTTGGGGGTTTCCAGATAAATAAAAGTCAGTTTATCGTAGAAGACTTTGCAGGTCTCTACTTCCATGAGTTGTACACGGTGCAGGATTTTTCCAGGCTCATCGTCTTCCTCTTCAAAGAGAAAATCCATAATGCCGATGGTATAAACACTTTTCAGACGGAACTTCCATTCTTTCCCCGGCTCGGCCTGTTCCTGTATAGGAAAGGTGGAATAATAAAGACTTCGGTCCTTAAAGTATTTTTGTTTCGCCCTTTGTAGTTCAATGATGAATTTTTCCCCGTCCTGATTTTCACAGTATAAATCAAAGATCGCCTTTCTTTCTTCCGGGGTCCGGGGAAAATGTTCATTGGCCTGATAGCTGAGGTCCGCGATTTGGTCTTCTTCTGGCAGGAGCTGGTTGAGGAAATCAATGAGTAACTCCTTATTGGCTTCTTCTCCAAAAAGCTTTTTAAAGCCAAAGTCCGTAAAGGGGTTAATGAATTTGCTCAACATGCCGGTTATCTTTTAAAAATGAAAAAGAAGACGCTTACGCCCTGATTGTTGGCACAAAGATAAGCAAAAATATAAGAGAAGGGAATGGGGTGTTTGGGGGTGCTCCATATTTTTCCTCTTGGCCAGGAGGTTGTCTATTAAGAGGTGGGAAATTTCTTGATGATGAAGACCATGGGCACAGCGCGTAAAGCGTGGTGGTAGCCGCTTTTCCAATAGGGTGTTTTTGTTTTATCATCGGTCAATGGGTTAAAAGGCAGGCTTCTAACTTAATTCCCGGGTATTTTTGGGTAGCTTAGCGGGCGAATAGCCCGGAAGGGGCAGGGATGAAGCGGGCTTGTTTGAACCACAGCGGCCCAAAAGGCCGATGGGGTGAGCCGCGCCAGCCCGGTGCTGCCGTCTAAGCGGCAGCAGTCCCCCAAAAGGAATTCTCCAGTATTTTAATGGGTATGGAAAGGGAGCCTGGGAATGCTTTGCTAGTAGAGCAGGGGCATACTATTCTGAAATAAGGTTGACTCAGCTGATTCAGGAAATGCTATAGCCATGTAGCAGCATTTTTTCTCTGATATTTTTCAAAGCCATTCCCAAAAGGTTGTATACGGTTTTGGGGCTGATCTCCAATATTTCAGCAATTTCCTGCACTCCAAGTCCGTCAAATTTGGCCAGACGGAAGACCATCTGTTGTTGCGGGGCCAGGTTGTTCACCATCATTTCCAATACCTGTTGAAGGTCGGCATATTGCACCTGATCGTTGCCATCATCTCCAATGATCGGTAAGTCTTCTGCTATGCTGAGGCTTTCTGATTTTCTGGATGATTTTTCCAATAGGTTAAGTACGCTATTCTTTACGGCACGGTATAAATAGGGCTCAATAGAAGTTTTGATGTTTTGACTTTTTCGATTTTTCCAAAGATTAAGAAAAACATCTCCTACTATATCTTCAGCTTCTGTTTCTGAAAGTTTCATGGCTTTGGCAAATCCGACCAACCGATCATGATACTTAATAAACAGATCACTGAATTCTTCTTTATTGTTAAAGGAGGCATGCTTAGAAAATAGTTCCATTGCTTTGATTCAGGTATAAAACAAAGGTAGTATGTGCGGTTTTCGCTAAGTGAAGTTTAAGTTCAAAGCTATGTTATACCGAAATGAGAGAGCGGTTAAGGCAGTAAAGTGGGCTTAATATTGGTGGTGATTTTGGTGGGCTGTGTTATCCATTTGTGAATGTTGAAATTCATATGGGAATTTATGGGGTGTTGTCTGTCTATATGATCAGAATCGATTTATTATATAAAATGAATGAACTGATCGGGAAATATTTTTTAAATGAACTGACATCCGGAGAGCAGGGACAATTAGCGGAATGGCGGAGCGCACATCCGGATAATGAAGCTTATTTTCAGGATATCGCCCGTCTGCAGGAATGTAAAGTCAGCCGGGAGGTGAATCTGAATGCTTTTATAAGGGTGAATCAGCTCAATGAAAAAATCCGGGACTATGAGTATGGGCGGAGTATTGAAAGAAAACGGAAGGCATACCAATATTCAGGTGCGGCGGCGCTTTTAATTTTGGTGCTATTCGGAGGGGTGATGTACGGGCTTATGGGGACTTTTGTTCCAGAGAAGGACCGTTCAGTTGTGACTTTAACCAGTAGTCGGGCCGTTACCGGAGAGAAAAGGCCTCCGATCATTTTCAAAACGAATCAGCCTTATAAGCGGGTGAGTTTACCGGATGGTAGTGAGGTGACTTTGAGGGCTGGCGCGGAACTGAAGTGGATGTGGGATTTTCATCAACAGTATCGGACCGTTAGGCTGAAGGGCGAGGCTTTTTTCGATATTAAGCGGGATGAGGCACACCCTTTCCGTTTATATGCCAATGATAGCCGGACAGAGGTTCTGGGTACTTCCTTTAATGTGGAGCAGTCAGAGGAAGCGGTTAGGTTGTGCTTGTTTAGCGGTAAAGTGAAATTCGGGCAGGTTTCTGTTAAAGAGGAGGTTGTGCTGCAGCCCGGGCAGGCTGTGAGTTTTTCTGAAAAGGAAGGGCAGATGGTATTGGGTGATTTTGATGCGGAGGCTGTGTCAGACTGGACCCGGGGGATTCTTCGGTTTGATCAATGTTCTATGCCGGAGATGGTGCAGAAACTGAATAAGCATTACAACAGTGATTACAGGCTTAGCAGTAATGAAGATTTTTCGAAATTAAAATTTACGGGAGTATTTACAGATGTTCCGGTAGCGGAAGTGATGGATATGATGGGGCAGGTGCTTCACATAAAGACGGTCCATCATGGTGAAGAAAAAATAATAACAAAGTTGTGGGAGTAGATCGGCAAACCTTTCCCACAACCGTATAAACCAAACCAAAAATATGACAATTTTTACAAAAAGCAAGGCGGCCGGCATTCTGATGCTGGCGGCAGGGGCATTCTTTGTCCCAACTTCAGGGCATGCAGCACCTGAACGGCCTGTAATTCAGTTGGAAACTGGAGAGCGCATCGCGCTGAAAAACTTGTTTAAGCAGATTGAGAAAAGCACGGATTACCGCTTTGTTTTTTCTCAGGAGGTGGATGTGCTGCAGACGGTGGAAGTAAAGAATACTTCCCTTAGTATTGATGAGCTGCAAAAAGTACTTAGGGAACAGTTGGGGTTGAATTGTAATCAGCAAGGGAATAATATTCTGATTACGCCCGGCACGCAAAAGCAAAAGCTGACGCAAAATGTAAAAGTTAAAGGGGTGGTGCTGGATAATTATGGCGAGCCTATTATCGGTGCTACGATTGTATTGAAAGGAACACAGCAGGGAGGGATTACCGATATTGAAGGTAAATTTAGTCTGAACCTGGAAGGAGTAACGGCGGAGGATCGTTTGGAAGTCAGCTTTTTGGGCTATGAAGATAGTGAGGTGAAGCTGGGGAATCAGTCGGATTTTCGTATTGTGCTGAAGGAGTTCTTCGCTGAGTTGAATGAAGTTGTGGTGGTAGGCTATGGCGAGATGGAGAAGAAGGATGTTACCGGTGCGGTGGCCTCAGTAAGTGGAGAAAGCCTGAATGATATGGCTACGGCTAATTTTTTGGATGCCGCACAGGGTAAGGTGGCCGGTTTGGATGTGAACATTGGAAGTGCTGCTCCGGGGCAGCAGATGGACATCGTGATTCGTGGGAACAGTTCGATCACCGCCTCCAACGCACCGGTAGTGGTGGTGGACGGAATGCCGATTGAAGGCGGACTGAATGAGATTAACCCTAACGATATTAAATCTATGGAGGTGCTCAAGGACGCCTCTTCCACAGCGATCTATGGTTCTCGTGGAGCAAATGGGGTGATTTTGATTACCACCAAAAGAGGAAAGTCCGGCCAGACGCGCGTATCGGTGGATTCTTATCTGGGGGTGACTTCCGTTTCCAACAAGCTGAACCTGATGAATGGGGAGGAATTTGCGGAGATGAAAAGGGAAGCTTATCGTACGGCGGGCAACCTGATGCCGGATGATCAACTTTTCGATCCGATAGCCTATAATAATTTACAGCAAGGGAATTATACTGACTGGCAGGACTTAATGTACCATAATGGCTTACAACAGAATCATCAGATCAGCATCGTAGGAGGGAATGATAAATTAAGAACGGCTGTCAGTGGTGGCTTTTATGAGGAGCAGGGGATTATTGATAACTACGATTTCAACCGAATCAATTTGCGCACCAATATTGATTATGATGCTTTTGATTGGTTGACGGTGAGAACGTCCACGATGTTCTCCTCCTCAACTCAGAATACCGGACCCGGAGGTCAGAATATTTTTGATAATATTGTTCGTCTGAATCCGCTGGGAGACGCTTACGATGAGGATGGGAATATCCTTTTTCGTCCAACGACTGATGAGGGTCAGCGTTCGAATCCTTTATCGGATATTGAAAATATCACCAATGAGATAAAGAACAACCGTTTCTTGTCTAACCTTTATGCGGAGGCCAAAATATTACCTTGGTTATCTTACCGGGTGAATTTGGGTTTGGATTATTTATATGAAAATTCCGGTGCTTTTTATGGTAGTGAGTCTTCGCGTCAGCAGGGCGGAAATAACCGTGCGGAGGTGGTGAATCGCAGGAAGATGGGCTATATGGTGGATAATATTTTATCGGCTAAAAAGACCTGGGACGATCATAAGTTGAATGTGACCCTGATGACGGGAATGCAGGGAGAGAACAGCACTTATGCACACATCTATGCCAATCGCATTCCTAATGATGATTTTCTGTGGCATAATATCGGATCAGCAGAGGAGATCGAATCTGTTGGTTCTGACTATGCTGACTGGATGCTGTTGTCTTATATGGCGCGTGTAAATTATACCTTCAAGGACCGTTATATCTTTACGGTGAGTTCACGTCGGGATGGCTCCAGTCGTTTCGGAGATGGCTATAAGTACGGCTTGTTTCCTTCGGCGGCTTTTGCCTGGAGAATTAAGGAAGAAAGTTTTATGCAATCGGCAGAATGGCTGGATGATCTGAAGTTGCGCGTGAGTTATGGTGCAGCGGGTAACACCGGCATTCCTCCCTATCAGTCTTTGGGCAGTTTGCACAGCTCCAACTATGTTTATGGCGATCGTGGGGCTTCTGGTTTCCGATTTCAGGATTTGGCTAATCCGGATTTGCGTTGGGAAAAAACTGCTTCTTTTAATGTGGGTGTTGATCACTCGCTGTGGAGCGGAAGAATTAGCGGAAGTATTGAATATTATAATTCTTTGACTACTGATTTGTTGTTGGAGCGCCGATTGCCAGCCTCAACCGGTTATGAATCGGTATTGCAAAATGTGGGAAGCGTGAGAAATTCCGGTATTGAATTTAACCTGAATACGGTGAACGTAGTGACCAAGGATTTTCGCTGGAATTCCAATTTAAACTTTTCATACAATAAAAATCAGGTAGTTGATCTTTACGGCACCGGTCTGGATGATGTGGGGAATGCCTGGTTTATTGGTCAGCCGATCAATGTGATTTATGATCATCGTAAATTGGGCATCTGGCAGTTGGAAGAGCAGGAAGAGGCCCTAGCAAAAGGTTTTCAGCCCGGAGAACTGAAAGTGACAGAGGGGCGGGAGATTATCGGTTACCGTGATCCGCAGTGGATTGCCGGTATGACCAATAGTTTTAGCTATAAAGGTTGGGAATTCAGCTTCTTGTTAACCGGGAAATTTGGTTATGAAATTTACAGTGGTCTGCATTCTTCTGCCGGTCGCCTGGACGGAAGATACAATAATTTCCGACAGGATTACTGGACGCCGGACAATCCGACCAATGCCTACCCAAGACCCGATGCCGCCACTCAGGGCCCTAAATTTGGTAGTTCCAATAATGTGTTCAGAGGAGATTTTATCCGATTGAAGAATGTGACCCTGGCTTATAACTTCAATGCAAAGCAGTTGGAGCGAATCGGTTTGAAGAATCTTAGAATTTATGCACAGGCCAAAAACCCGGCCATTTGGACAGAATACGAAGGTTATGATCCTGAATTCGGTACCAGCACTGCTTACCCGGCGGTCTCTACTTACTTAATGGGAATCAATTTAAGCTTTTAATTATTGATTAAATTTTTGTCATGAAAAAGGTAAATTTATTATATATCCTACTATTCCTTTCCTTCAGTGCCTGTACTGGCTGGCTGGAGGAAATTCCAAAGTCATCCATTACCGGTGATAAGCATTTTTCCACCTATAGTGGAATCCTGGACGGCCTTGCCGGCACCTATGATGGCTTAAGGTCGATTTACGGGCAACAGGAAGGTTTTATGGTCACTACTCCAGGGACGGATATTTTCACCCACGGGAGTGAGGGAGGCTCCGAAATGGATACTTATGATGCGCGTTTGAATCCGCAGATGGGGAATTTCCGACACATCTGGAATACTATGTACGATAATATTAATCATTGTAATGCGATGATTGAGCGCTCAGCTTTGTTAACTGATGCGACAGCAGAGCAGATTGAGCAAGTGCAGGCGGAAGCATATGTGATACGCGCCATGTGCTATTGGTGGCTGACCCAGCAGTACGGGGACGTGCCCTTCAGAATAACGGAAACCAAAGAGATTTCCACAGAGGCTACCCGTGAATCGGTTGAAGTGATTTTGAATCAAATGGTGAAAGACCTGGAGTGGGCGATAGGCGTTTTGCCTTCCCATTCCGCTCAGGAATTGGGGAAATTCACCAAGGGGGCTGCGCAGCATCTGTTGGCGAAGATTCATTTGATTATGGCTTATCAATATCAGCAGACGGCCTCCTATGTGGCAGCTGAGGAACTTGCAAAAGCGGTAATCAATTCGGGAGAATACCATTTAGAAGAATATGCCGCTATTTTCGATTACGATAATCAGCGCAATGGGGAGGTCGTGTTTGCCGTTCAATTTATCAATAATCCGCAGTTTAACCGTAGCGGTAACCGTGGCCATTTATACTTTACTCCGGTATATGATAAATTCCCCGGCTTGATGCGTGATTTGCATCAGGGAGGTCGTCCATGGAGTCGTTTTGCGCCCACGAAGTTTTATAGGGAATTGTTTGATGCGAATGATGCTCGTTTTGATGTCACTTTCCGTCGTATGTGGTATTATAATACCGAGGCCGGCTTGCCGGATGGGAAAGCCATCGGCGATGAGGCTGAATGGGATTATCTGGATGGAAGCACCGATGTGATAGCGCCGAATGAAGGCCTGATGCACTGGGGTATAAAAAAGCATGATGACCATACCCGTGCAAGCTTCCAGGACACGAACGGCTTCCGTGATTATTTTGTCTTCCGCCTGGGCGAAACCTATCTGATTTTGGCGGAGGCGCTTTCTGAGCAGGGGAAAACAGCTGAAGCGGCTGAAGTACTGAAACAACTGAGAGCTTTCCGTACCGTGGAGGGAGGAAGTATTCCGGAGGTGCAGGCCTGGGATATTGACCTGGATTATATTCTAGATGAAAGAGCACGTGAATTGGGTGGAGAAATGCACCGTTGGATGGACTTGGTCAGAACAGATCGTTTGATTACCAATGTGAAAAAACATAACGAAAATGCGGCGCAATTCATTCAGGATTACCACGCCCTGCGCCCGATTCCACAAACTGAAATAGATTTGGTAACCACAGAAGGTTACGAGCAAAATCCGGGTTACCCGAAAAACTAATCATGAAAAAAATTCTTTTATCTCTTGTAGTTGCCGGCTTGTTTTTTCAGGCCTGTGACTCTCAAAAGGCGAGTGTTCAGGAGCAAACCTCGCCCAAAAATGCAGAAAATAAGAAAGCCGTCGCAAAGGCTGAGGCTTTGAAAAAGTACCAGGCGGCATTCGATCGGTTAAATCAAAAACCTGTATGTGAACAGGGGCTTGATCAAGTGCGTGAAATATTCGGAAATCCGGAAGGCCGGGTGTTGGTCGCCGCCCACCGTGGAGACCATATGGAAATGCCGGAAAACTCCCTGCCTTCCTTTGAGCATTCCGTGAAATACGGCACCGACATTATTGAGTTGGATATCAGAAACTCAAAAGAAGATTCTCTGATGGTGATCCATGATGGTACCGTGAACCGAACCACCAATGGGGAGGGGAAGGTGTCAGAGATGAGCTATGAACAGTTACGCGCTTTAAAGCTGATTGATGAATTTACAGGTAAGAACACGGATTTGTATATTCCCACCCTTTATGAATCCCTGAAAGCCATGAAGGGGAAGATCGTGATTGATTTGGATATCAAATGTGATAACATTGAAGCAATTCATGCCACAGTGGGAGCTTTGGAAATGTTTGATCAGTGTTTGTTCTTCTGCGATGAAGCAGACATGGATTATGTGCTGGGCAGAACACCGGAGGCACTGGTGATGCCTCGTGCCCGTTCCATGGAAAGTCTGGAACACTTGATGGAAAAGTACAATCCGGCTATTATTCATATTGATGATTCCAATTTTGAGGTGAGTGAGGCAGTACGGTATATCAAATCTATGAGAGCGGACTGTCGGGTTTGGGCCAATGCTTTGGGCAAGTATGACCGTGCGGCTATTGAGGGGAATGATGCGGGCATTTTGAAGCTGATGGAGCAGGGGATAGATGTAGTACAAACCGACTTGCCACGTTATGTGCAGTATTTGGTATGTAAGGAAGCCTCTTATTAAAGATGAAAATTAAGCTGACTCGATTTTTATTGATCCTTTCCCTTCTTGTTTTTCAAGGGGGAAGGTTTTTTCTCAGGCGATTCAACCCATCCTGGAGAAATTTCATAAGACGGGAGAGGGGCAAGTGATGGTCATGGCGCACCGGCAGGACTGGAACCATTTTCCGGAAAATTCTCTGGAAGCCCTAGAAGGAAGCATTGCGCAGGGAGTGGACATCGTGGAAATTGATATTCGCAAAACCAAAGATGGCCAACTGATCGTGATGCATGATCATACCGTAGATCGTACCACCAATGGGCAAGGTGCAATAGCAGAGCTTGACTGGCTAGAAATTGAAAAATTACAACTTCGAGATAAGGAGGGAAATCTTACCTCCTACAAAGTACCGACCTTCAAGGAATATATGCAGGCGGCTAATGGGAAGATCATGGTAAATCTGGATATCAAGATTGACCCATTAGAAAATTTTTCTGCCATGTATCAGGTGCTGGAAGCCACTGAAACCCTGGATCAGACTTTCTGGGTCTTTGATGCGTCCTATCAGGCGGTGAAAGATACTCTGCAAAAATACCCCGGGGCCATCATGTGTCCAAAGATTGGTTCTCATCAGCAAGACCCCGTGGGGGAATACTATGCCTATGTGGACAATATGGAATTACAAACGCTTTTCTTTCGCTTCAAAACGGAGCAGGATACTTTATGGACCGTCGTGGAGGATGCTTTGAATCGGGGGATCAAAACCTATTGCCATACGCTTTGGGAAGGGAGTTCTGCTGCCGGACATTCCGATTATAAAAGCAAGGATGATCCGGATTTCAGTTGGGGTTGGCTGATCGACCAGGGCATGGAGATTATCATGACAGATGAAACGGAAGCGTTGATCAGGTATTTAGAAATAAGGAATCAATAGATGGGGATTTGATAGTTTCTGTTTGAATTGTTGGAGAAGGTGGCCTGTTGGCTGCCTTTTTTTATGAGAAAGGTTTCTTATCAGTGGAGATAACTTTTTTCGACAACCTTGAAAGCCTTTGTTGATTGTTATTGTAGGGAATTTGATACAAACAGCTGCAATAGGCTTTAAATTTGGGCTATTTTGGGGTGCTGTATTTTCTTTAGTTGTTATATTTTGAGGTTGGTTATTAATCTCTTAAGTGATGTTCTTCTGCGTTTTTCACGATATTGTAATGCATACTTTCGTTAATTGAGTTTTAATATTTTGTAGTGTAGGATAGTGGTTTTTATGTTTTATTCTTTAGGCCGGTTTTTCCGCAACTTTGTTTAATGAGCCCGGCGTGGTTTTCAATTTAGCTATGTTTAATGGCTGGGTTGAAAGTTGTTTTAGAAATCCTCATCTTCTGGTACTTTATGTATTGCTTTTTATTTATTGACCAACAAATTCAGCGCAGAAAGCTGTTTGTTGACTGAGGAGTGTTACTATAGGTTTGTGTATTTTATCTGTTTATTATTGTAATAACTGATTAATGGTTTTGATGCGAGATGCTTTTATTTTATAATTGCATGAAAATATTTTATTGTAAATAATTATTTATTTTTATGAATTTATCGCGATTGATTTTGCTGCTGTCAGTTGGTTTTTTGATCTTATTTACTGCATGTAAGCCGGATGATCCGGTTGAGGATCAGGGCTCTTCTATCGAGGATGTTATTGGGGATGGGAAGGTGGAGAGTTACAGGTTGAGTGCTGATGGTTTATCTTTGGAAATTGTTTTTGAGAATGGGCAAACGGCCACAATCAACTTTCCGGAATCCATTCAAGGAGAAGATGGGCAAGATGGAGTGGGAATTGAAGATATAACTTTTGATCCTTTAACAAATGAATTGAAGATTTTCTTAACTAATGGGGTGGAGTACATTTTCGTATTGGAAATAAATGGTGAAGGAGGGATGGATCCCATTTTTTCGGATGTGAATGGAAAATATTTTGTAAAGGACTTGAAGGTCGGGGCCCTGGACTTAGTAAATATTACCTACACTAATGATTTTCAGGTCAAGGACATTCGGAAATATGATGTAGTGGATGGTCAAAAAGTCAAATCAAGTGAAATAATAAAACAATTTAATGCTCAGGGGCAAATTAGCCAAGTTACGAATCGAGAGTTTGTGACCAAAAGTGGACCTGATTATTATAACCCGTATTATAGCGGTAGCATTAATTATTGTTGTGAAGCTTACTCTTTGGAATACCAGGGTAGCTATTATTTGAATGGGGATGTTTTGGGAATATATAGATATCAAAGTGATGATCAATTTGTGTATGCAAGTTATAATTATTATTCTTATTACTATGGTGATTATGAGGTTGATGTGATCAAAGTGTTTGAGGTGAGTGAAGATGATTATAATAATGGAGAATGGGCGGATAAAAATCAGTTTTATCTAAAAGTAGCTGAGAATTTCGGTGTGTTTTATGAAAGGGAATTGGTTGAATTCGTGAATAAGGACGGGGTTTCTTCGGTGGTTTTGGTTTATTTGGTTAGGCAAGGGGTAATTCGGGCAGAAAATCCAGAGCTTGGGAGTTTGAAGTTGGAGCAGAATTCATTTATGTCTTACCTAAGCAATGGTAAGTTAGATAAGGTTTATGCTAGTGATACGGATGATCTTGCCGACGCCAAAGAATATAGTCAGCATTTTTATAATACTGCAGGAGAATTAATCAAGGTAGAGTACTATCATAAAAATGCTCAGGGAGAGTTTGTAAAGGATCCGGCATACACCACTTTAGAATATTCAGGAGGGGTAGTTGTTGCTATGTATCGCCATGAGGGAGGGGAATCTCAAATGGAAGGCAAAGTATATTATGATGATGAGGAGGAGCGCAATCCTGTGGATATTTGGTTTTGGGAGCCAGCCAAATATGATTACGATTTCGTGTTTGATTTTGAAACTGGTGATTATGTTTGGGATAAAATTATAATTGAAGAAGCGGGTTTAAAACATCAAGTTACGGTCGAGTATAATTATGAGATGAAAAACTTTTTTGGAAATTCTATAGAAGCATTAGCTCCTGAATTGCGCGATTTTAAAATAAATAGAGCGGTAAGAAGAATTTCTGATCCAAATGGATTGAATTCAAGTACTATGGACTATCAGCATTTTAATATCGGGGGGTATCCGGAGACTGTCACTCTGCGATTGAACGAGGCAGGAGAGTTTATACTTTTTGAAGCTGCTATAGATTATCATAAAAAATAGAATTAACAATAAGTGAGGAGTTTCTCCTCACTTTTTCTTATGAAGGGCAGATTTTTATTTTTGGTTTGTTTCATGAATGTTTTTCAAACTTGGGCTCAGGTAACGCTTCACTTAATTGATGGTCAGGGTCTTGATCCGATAGATGCTTCATTGATTCTTATTAATGATCGACCTTATTTGTTGAATGAACAGGGGGCGGTAAAAGTTTTTTCTCCAAAATCAGTTGATAGTCTTTGTGTTGAAGTAAGTGGTTATCAGCCTCGATTGGTCATGCTTCCTGATGAGGGAGAAATGGTTTTAGAATTAATTCCTATTACTTATAATTTGAAGGAGTTTGTTTTGGAGGGCAATCACAATGAAGTTGTGGGGCAAGTTGAAATTTTTTCAACGGAAAGTTTGTCGAACCTTGCCCCACAATTTATGGGTGAGTTTAATATTGAAAGAAGCCTTCAAAGTCTTCCTGGGGTAATGCAAACTGGGGATCATCAGAGTGGTATGTATATTCGTGGCGGGCATAGAAGCGAAAGTATGAGTTACTTAAATGATGTGCCTTTATTGTTTACCAATCATTTTTTTGGGATTAGTGGTCCTCTGCATGCTCAAATGGTAGAGGCCGTATATTTGTATAAGGATTACTTCCCCATGGCATATGATGGTGTAAGTTCCGGATTTTTAAATATTGATACATTTCAGGCTGTTGATGACAGGCAAGAGGTTTCAGCAGGGGTGGGAATTATTTCTTCAGATATTTATTTGAAAATACCTTTGATCAATGATCGATTGAATTTAAGTGTTGGTGGGCGACGGACTTATTATGATCTAATTGCCAATTTTTATAATCAACAAAATAGCAATCATATTCATTTACCTGATTATCGATTTTATGATTTTGATATTAATCTAAGTTGGAATATTAAAACCGATCAATTTTTCCATATTAATTATTTAAATAGTCGGGATGATTTATTTGCTGATTTTGGTTCCCGAATTCTTTCTGGTCAATGGTCCGGGCACCATTTTAGTGCGCAGTGGTTGAAATCATATAGTAATCAAAGGACATTAACTTTTATCACAGGTTTTAATTTAAATAAATTTAACCACACTTTTGATTTCCTTGGAAAAGAAAGGGTGGAAATGGAGAATGGATTGGATTTTGTAAGTCATAAAATTAAGTATGAGGAGATTTTAAATCGGTTTTGGAAGTATGAAGCTGGGATTGATTTCGTAACTGAGGGAGGTGTTCAGAACCTAAAATCGACAAGCGATGAAATAGAGGATGGTGATGATGTCAGGGCCTATGAAGCATTGGGAATTAGGCTGGATGCTTATTTGGAATCTACCTTATTGATTACAAATTGGCTCAATACAGATTTGGCTTTGCGTTATGGGTGGTTTGCCACCAAAGAGAAAGCGTATAATTTACCAAGTATTAGATTTAGAACTACTTTGGATGCAAGTGACCGGATCCAGTTTTACCTTTCCTATATGCAGTCTTGGCAGCACAGGCATGTGATTCCGGGAGTAGGGATGGATTTACCGATGGATCAATGGTTTTTTTCAGATAAATTCATTAATCCGATTTTTGCTCAGCATTATAATTTTTCTTTTAAGTATCAGTGGTTGAAGTGTTTAAGGTCTTCTTTGAATTTTTTCTTTATTGATAAGCATAATATTTCGGATACTAAGTCTGGTTTGTATGCCGGAGGGATTCGATGGCAAGATGCAGTAGCCCAAGGAGATGAGGTTAATTATGGTTTAGAAAGTCAGCAGGATTTGCATATAGCGAATTTGGAATTAAAACTTAGCTACACTTATTTGTTCTCCGAAAGGAAAATTGAGGGTATTAATCAAGGGCATTCCTATAGGAATGGTTATAGTCCTCAGCATCAGTTAAATATTAATGGGCAGTATCAGTTGAATAAGAATTGGTCTTTTGGTGCCTTATGGTTCCTTTCCACTGGCCAAAAAATCACCTTGCCTGAATCATTTACGTTAATTCAGGGGCTACCGGGCGGCCACCCCTCTTATGATTTTGTTCCAATATATGGAGAAAGAAATAATTTTGATTTACCTATCTCTCATCGTCTAGATATTAGTATTGATTATTCTAAAAAGAGGAGATGGGGTGATTATACTATATCACTTAGTGTTTTTAATGTTTATAATCAGGCTAATCCATATTTCATTAATTTGGAGTTAATTACTTTTGAAGATCGACCATCAGTAGTGGGAGCAAAAACAGAAAGTTTATTACCGATAATGCCTTCTTTATCGTATCGTGTTAAATTTTGATATGGGGAAAAAATTTGTAATCATTATTTTAGTTGTTTTCTTAGGTTGTAAGCCAGTGGATAGCTGGTATATGATTCCGATCGAAGGATATGCTCCGTATTTTGTAGAAGCTTATATGGAGCATGGATCCCCATTGGAGTTTACTTTATTTGAAAGCCAGCCATTAAAAGATTCTTTATTATTAAAACCGGTCTGGAATGCGAATGCTTTATTAATGGATGAGTTGGGGAACCAATATGAGTTAGAAAATTTGTTTTATCGCAGAGGGGAAGATGGAAGGGTGGTTAATTATGTTTATGTTGATAGTATTGATTGGGAAGCTCAGGCATTTGAATTACAATTTACATTGACCGATGGGACAATTTTGGCTAGTCAAACCAGAGCAATTAAGCCCCCCGATTTGATTGCTTTTGGTAATGATGTAAGTCGGCTCTGGCTAAGCTTTAACCATCAGGATGATGATGATTATTATCGTTTGGTAACGGATTATTATATCAATGGAGAGCGTAATTATCAAAAATCTCAAACTTACGAACTGTTGAAACAAGGAGAGGAGAGTTGGACTATAGCATTTAATCATCCTACCACCATAGAATATGACTCCATGGTGGTTCATTATTATAAATATACTGAAGATGCTTATCGGTTTTTCGAGTCAGTACGAAAGGCCAAAGTAGGAATTGTTGATCCTACGAGCCCGGCAGTTCCTATTCTTTCTAATATTGAGGGAGGTTCGGGTATATTCTCCTACGTTTGGCATGATACCATCCATATTAGGCGTAATTGAGCAGAGGATTTAACCCAAATTATTCACCGCTAGATTGATGGGGGCTTAAGAGGTTTGTTTTTTAGTGTTTTATAGTTAGCTGGCTGTTTTTTTCTTCATAGCCCAAATTTGGGCGAGTTTCCTTTCTCCTCATTCATCTACTTTGTTGAAAAAACATAAAATAGGAGACTATTCCCTTTTTTCCGCCTTGCAGCTAACCGAGGGTTTAAGTATGTATGATTTGGGTTAAATCCGCCTCCACCCTGAATGGCGAGGTTTTTATTGCCAATTCACGGCTCTGTGGTATCCATAATTTTGAGCCAGTTATGATTTGCTTTATGGCAGGTCGTCATTGGTTGATGGCCTGCTTAGATCTGTTGAGGTGGCTTAATGCTGTCCCTGTACCTTATTTTTAGGTTTTTTTTTCAAGACGAGTAAAATGACCATTAGTCCTCCGCCAGCAATCGCTATTCCAGGTAGGGCGGCCATCATTGCGGTGGCTGAGAAAAATAATTCATAGGATTCCTCATTCGGGGCACCAGTAGGGTATGCCGCTGTAATTTTCCCGATGCTCAACAACCAGCTAACGCCCACTAGAAAGAAGCCTGTGATCCACCATTTTCTCCGCACGCTTTTGGGGTAATTTGTTTTTCTGAATATTAAACGGGAAACAAAGGTAAGCGCGATTCCGCCGACGATGCTGATGAGGAAAGCAAATGCGGCGATTAAAAAAGTAAATACCCCTATCATTAGCAAGTGATTAAGTATTGGAAAGAAAAATTTTGATAAAAGTATGCATTTTAAGTGAAATATTATGATTTTTTCTGTTGCTTTCTTTAGTTGTTCATGAATAGAATAACCTAATGGAGTTGGAATAATAGAGCGGCCTGCTTCGGTTTGCCTTCACCTTGAAATTCAGTATGTACCTCTGGAGTTCAGGAGAAGTGAGGGTAGGAGGCTTGCTTCGTGTAAGATGGGTTATATAGCTCAGCGGGCGATTAGCCCGGAGGGGGCAGGGATGAAGCGGGCTTGTTTGAACCACAGCGGCCCAAAAGGCCGATGGGGTGAGCCGCGCGAGCCCGGTGCTGCCGTCTAAGCGGCAGCAGTCCCCCAAAAAAATGTTGTATCATGATTTTAGTTTAGAGGCCCGATAAGGGAAAAAGAAAAAGTGGCTCCCCAAAAGGTTTCCACTTTTATTGATTTTACATTTCGTATAACAAATGGTGGGTATGCCTTTGTTTTATTGCACGGGAGGTAGTAGGCCCATCGCCTCCTCGATTTTCTCCCAGGAAATGATTTTAAAGTTTTGCGCCACAAGGCTGTCACCTTCAAAATTGAAGCCGTCTTGCACCACTAAGGCGCCTTTTGGGAAGTCCGGACCCAGGGCCACTGGGGTGACTTCCAGTCCATCCGTTTCTTCCACGCCATCCACTTTGCCGTCGACAAGCGCAAAGCTGCCCAAATAGGTTTTGCTTTCCAGCTCAAAGAGGGCATAGGAGAAATTGCCCTGTGAGCTTGCGATTAAATAGCCACCAGTGGCACCTGTTGGGTAGATGGTGATGCCTTCAATATCCGCTACAATGTTTTCATTTTCCGCTACCCGGGCAGTGGTCATCTCTTCCATGGTGGTGGCTGCTGAGGCCTTTGCGTCTACAATCCAGATGGTGCTTGCTTCCTCTCCTATATAAAGTTTGTCAGTACGGTCGTCGGCCACCATCCCTTCCGGCTGGGAAGAGACTTTCATACTTCTTACCAGACTTTGTTTGAATTTGTCCCCTTCCAGATGTAGTTCATATTGCTCAATGACACCGTTTTTCCCATTGATAAAAGCATAAAGTTGCTGGTTTTGCTGATCCTGATAAAGGCAGAATCCATAGGCGTCGTCAATGGCTTTGCTTACCAGTTGCGGGCGATCATATAAAGATATTAATTTTCCTGCTTCTAATTTCATCCAACTGATGCTGTTGTCATTTCGATTAGAAGCAGCTACGATGTCCAGGGTGTCATTTCCTATCACCACTTCCTGTCGGATGTCAACATTATTGACTTTTCCAATCGGGTATTCCCAAGAATTTCTCCTTGTAAATTAAAGACATATAGTCCTTTTTTCTTATGCGTTCCGATGATCAGGCTTTCTGATGGGTTTTGGTGATTGATCCAAATGGCCGGATCATCTGCACTGTCCATATCTGCCGGCGCATTAACAGGTGCGGTTTGATGATTCACCGGAATGCTTACCTTAATTTTTTCTTGTAATTGATAGGCCACTCGCATGCCCTCATCTGATTGACGTGGGTCTTTTGGGAGGGTGGTGGCTTGTTGATTTTCTTTTTGGTTTTTGCAAGCTGAAAAGCTCAGTAAAATCAAAAGACTTGTTAAAATGTTTTTCATAATTAATAAAAAAACAGGAGGCCTCTTCATGCCTCCTGTTGGTATTGGTTGGCTTTAATTTAATACAAATCCATTTTCAAACCGACGGAGAAACGGGTGTTATAGTATTCTTCCTGGAAGGTGAAATTCTGACTTCCCTGATAATATCTCAATGGTTGATTCAAAAGATTATTGACTTCCACAAATACACGGGCCTTTTGCGATAAATTGATATTAGCATTGGCATCTAAATAGAATACCTGATCATAATAAATGTCTTCGAATTGTTCACCACCCACCTCGTCGATAAAATCCGAAGTATAGTTAAAGGAAACGCCTAAAGAGAAATATTTTGAATCATACAATAAAGAAGCATTCATACTGTGTTCTGCGGTTCCCACTAATGGTAAAGTTTCGCCTTCGCGGTCTTCCAGATTAAAATTATTTGTTGAAGATTGGGTGAAGGTATAGTTGGCAAAAACCGACATATTATTTAAAGGAGCAGGAAGGAAATTTAGCTGACGCTGTAAGCCCAGTTCAAGACCGTAGATGTTAGCGTCTCCGGCGTTTACGGGTTGGAATACATCATGTTCAATTCCATTGAAAGTTTCCTTACTTCTTTTTGTAACGATATAATTTTTCAAATCTTTTGTGAATACCCCACCGGAAATTAAACCGATATTTTGGAAATAATATTCCAACATGAGGTCAAAGTTCATAGATGTGGTGGCTTCCAAATTGGAGTTTCCGATGGCGATCTCCTCATCACCGGTGAAAATCTGGCGGTAAGGTACCAGGTCAAAATAGTTTGGGCGCGCCAGGGAGTTGGTCCAGGCCAAACGGATATTGGCATTATTATTCGGCGAATATTTTAGATGAACCGCAGGCAGGATGTTGATGTAGTGATCAGTTTCCGTGGAGGTTGGGTCCAGCGTGCCTTCTTCATCATCGTAAATGAATCCGCTGTATTCCAGGGAAGTTTGTTCCATTCTTAAACCGAAAAGGCCGGAGAGTTTGGATCCAAATTGTTGATCCAACATGATATAGCCAGCATTGATTTGCTCTTTTGCGGAGAAGTTACCCGCCATTTCTTCTAGCTCCATTTCTCCTTCAAAGGAGCCGTTTTGGAAATTGATGTTGCCTAAATATTCCGCTGAAACGAAATTCCCCATGGCGTAAGGACCGGCTAAAAAGTTGCTTTTTGAAATGTCTTCATACTGTAGGGTATTAAAGAATACTCCTTCATCCAATGGCTCATAAGCATAGAAATCATTATTTCTACTTTTATCCTTTAATTTGATTTTACCACCAAATTTTAGTTGGTTGGAAAAGGCACCTTCGGCTTTTAAGGGTAAAAGGAAATTGATGCGCAGACTAAAATCTTCCTCTTCGGTCCTTTGGGTTTCATTCGATAAATCATCGATTTCCCAATCACTGGTGATTACCGGAAAGAAATCGGAGGGGACCGGCGTATTGGTACTCCCGTTGAACTGAATGGGGTTGCCGGGCTCTAATTCGTAAGAAATGTAGCGTTCGTTCGGGCGATTTTCTGAGGCTTTGGCATAAGTAGCCGCCCAGTCCATATGCAATTTACCGAACAGATGATCTCCGTAAAGTGCGAGGTTCCTTACACGCTGATCTTCCAGTCTTTGGTTTTTATCGTTTTGTCCCCCTTTGGTTTCTCTTTTTACGCTACCCAAAGTGTAGTCGCCGGATTCCGCATCATACTCATCCACTTTATATTGTAATTTATAACGGTTCTCCCAGTCGTTACGGTGGTTGTACATGCCCTTGAGGAATAAAGTGTGGTTCGCATTGATTTTATAATCCAAACTCAAAGAGTAAGACTGACGCAAACGCTGCAAATAATACTGACGGTTTTGGAATTCTTTCAATGAGCCATCTTCCTCCCATTCAGCTTCAAAGTTATCAGAACCCAGCATATGGTTCAATACTGAGGCAGAGGCGATCACGCCGAATTTATCATTCGCAAATCGATTACCAAGGACCAACCCGCCATTGATCATGGGCTTGTTGGCGATGAAGTTGTAGCCGGAACCTAAAGTAATGGCCGCACGCGGTGCACTAGGGGCAGAACGTGTAACTAAATTGACCGAACCGCCAATGGCATCGCCATCCATATCCGGGGTAATGGCTTTGGACACCTCAACCGCCTGTACCATATCCGAAGGGATTAAATCCAATTGTATCGAGCGGTTTTCCGCTTCCGCCGAGGGGATGCGTTCCCCATTGATGGTGACGGAGTTTAATTGGGGTGAAGTACCGCGGATATTGGCGAATCGTGCTTCGCCCTGGTCATATTGTACATAGATGCCCGGGATTCTTTTCATCGCGTCCCCGATATTGGAGTCCGGGAAGCGCCCTACCTGGTCAGCAGAAATGACATTCATAATATTCATGGCATTTTTCTGCTGGTTTAAGGCATTGATCTGCGCATTTTTATTACCGGTAATCACGACTTCGTTCAGGCTCTGGCTGGCAGATAGATTGGTTTGAAGATGAACCGTTTTCCCTTTTTCGATTTTTACAGTTTGTTTAATTATCGGATAACCGATGCTGGATATCGAAATTTCTTGTTCTCCTTCTGGTAATTTAACCAGTTTAAATTGTCCGTCAATATCAGTAGAGGTGCCAAAGGAAGTGTTTTCTATAAAAACCAGTGCGCCCGGCATGGCCAGATTTTGTTCATCCAGGATGCGTCCGGTGAGGTTGCCTTGTGCGTTTGAAATGATGGTGAATAGGAACATTCCAATTGCCAATAGTAGTAGTTTTTTCATCTTTATAGTAAGGTTTTGATGCCTCAAAGATGGTGTGGCGGGCTTGAAAATGTTTACTGATAGTGGTTAAGAATGTATGGTGTTTATGTTTTGTATAAATCACGCTTGAGACAATCTGGGGAGATGAAATGTTGTTTTTTGGATAGAATGGTCAGAAATAAAACTTAATATTAGTTTAAAATAAGATTGGGTTTGTGTGAGTGTTATCAATTAAGGTACTGATGCAGGGCTTTTAGTTTTCGCAGTTAATTTATTTCAATGTTTGTTGATTTTTGTTTATCTCGCTCTTTCTGTTATTTCGTTTTTTATTTCAATAATCATGCAGCAGATAGTCGACCTCACTAAACCGATCAAAGAGTATCCGGATGACCCATGGTTCATGAAGGTGAAGATTAAACATAAGCCTCATCATAAAGCCAAGTGGCTGATTCGGCTTTTTGGCTTGCCTTTTAAATTATTTCCCAAAAGCTTTGTAGGCTGGGCCGATGATACCATAGAAAAAATGGGGGTACATGCCACTACGCATATTGATGCGCCCTGGCATTACACGCCAAGCCTGAATGGCGAGAAAGCCAAAACCATTGAACAGATTCCTTTGGATATTTGCCATGGGGAAGGCCTGGTGATCGACATGTGCCATAAGCCAGATTTTGATCCTATTACAGCAGCGGATATTCAAAGTTTTTTGACGGAAAACGATTTGGAATTGAAGCCCGGAATGATTGTTCTGATTAAAACGGGGAGGGACAAATTGATCGGGACGAAAGATTACCCACATAGGGGTACGGGCATGTCTGCTGAAGCGACCCGATTTTTGATTGAGGCGGGCGTAAAGGTGATGGGCATTGATAGTTGGGGTTGGGATATCCCCCTAAAATATCAGATCAAAAAGGCCAAGCAGGATCAGAATGATCAGTTATTCTGGGAAGCTCATTTAGTGGGACAGCAGCAAGAATATTGGCATATGGAGCAGCTGGTGAATCTTGATGCACTCCCACTTTCTGGATTTAAGGTAGGCGTTTTTCCCTTGAAAATTGTCGGGGCTTCGGCTGCGCCGGCAAGGGTAGTGGCGTTTTTGTAGGAGGCTTAGACTGGAGGAAGGGCAGCTACTCATTTGTAAGTAGCTGCTTTGAGGTTTTAATATCCGGCGTTATAGGTGTCAATGGCCCGATCTATATTTTTATAGTTCCCGATTTGGAAGGTCCAGCCCACCGCGATCATGCCAGCACCGATAAACACACCGGCGGGAATTTTTACATCAACAGATTCTCCCTGACTCGGGACGCTACCATCCGTGGAGGTGTCCATGTTCGAAAGTCCAGAGGCAATCATGATACCAGCACCGAGGGTGTTGATCACGATTGTTGCTATATTATTGGCTTGGTATTTTTTTAGAGGTTGTAGGGCGGCGGGATCACTCTGCATTTCTTTCTTTAGGTTGGAGTAATTGGCTTTTAGTAAAGGCTCAAAACCATGATTAAAATACTTCACCTTAGTTTTATTCACCACTGTGCCTCCGGTCCACATTCCTGTGTGTGGATTGTAGTTTGGAGCTGTGTGCGCATTTACCTCCTTTGTGAAAACGTTTATTTTTCCAGATTTGGTCATTTTAAGATATCGGTGATTACCAGAATTCCCGATGAGTAATTCATTGGCGAATATTTCATTAAAATGACCATAAAATATTACCTCATTTGAACTGCGCTCTTTCCCGTCTATAAACAGTTTTCTTTTGCCCAATACGGGTTTTTCTAAAGAAATCCTATGGGCTTTGATGACTTGAAGTTCCCGATTTACCCAAAATGCCCGCATATTATCTTTTTTGTCAGGAAATGAGGGTTCTTTTTTTTCTTTCAAGCTTCGTTTTCTACTGCTGTTTAAGATATCACTTACGGAAGTGAATCGAAGATCAATGTATTCACCTTTATAAGTGATGGCAATTAGATCTTCAGTGGAAATAAATAACTCCTCATCCGCTTTTTGAATTAGGATTTCTTCAATTTGAATAGATAAAATTGAGTTATGCCCGAAACTGGTGTTTGGGGGTTGAAAAATAGCGGCAAAATTGGTTGATTTAAATGCGAATAAAAAACTAACCAAAAATTTGCCACCATGAGCGAAATTAATCAAATCCCACCTATTACAGAAGCAACTCACGATCTATTAACTGAAACTATTCGAGCGGGAGCCAAAGAAATCATACGCCTTGCGGTTGAGGCGGAGTTGGAGGAATATTTAAAGCAATTCCGCGACCTTAAAACTGATGATGGAAAAGCCGCAGTAGTCCGAAACGGTCATTTGCCGGAACGAGAAGTTCAGACAGGTATTGGCCCGGTAACGGTCAGAGTTCCAAAGATTCGTTCCAAAACAGGAGCCCCGGTTTCATTCCAATCGGTTCTGGTTCCGCCATATGTTCGAAAATCGAAATCACTGGAGGCTGCGATACCCTGGCTTTACCTCAAGGGTATTTCAACGGGAGAAATGAATGATGCCTTAGAGGCCCTCTTAGGCCCCGGAGCCAGCGGTTTGTCTTCTAGCACTATTTCCCGTTTAAAAACAGAGTGGGGCAAGGAATACGATGTCTGGCGAAAAGCCTCTTTAGAAGATAGAGAGTGGGCTTACATTTGGGTTGATGGCATCTACAGTGGCCTGAGGAAAGAAGATGATAAACTTTGTGCGTTGGTCGTTATTGGAGTTGACGGTCAGGGAAGGAAGCATTTTTTAGCCATAGAAGATGGGGTCAGGGAGTCTAAACAAAGCTGGAAAGAGGTATTACTCGAATTGAAGCACCGCGGTATGAATGCTCCTAAACTAGCGGTTGGCGATGGTGCTCTGGGCTTTTGGGCAGCACTGGAGGAAGAATTCCCTAAAACAAAGGCGCAACGCTGCTGGATGCATAAAACCGGCAATGTTTTGAATTGCTTACCCAAATCGGCTCAACAAAAGGCTAAGGACAAAATCCATCAAATATGGATGGCCGAAACCAAAGACGAAGCAGATAAAGCATTCAACTTATTCATAGACACTTATGAAGCAAAGTATCCAAAAGCTACAATTTGTTTACAAAAAGACCGTGATGAATTGCTGAATTTTTACGACTTTCCCGCCGAACATTGGCAAAGCATCCGAACCACGAACCCGATAGAGTCCGCTTTTGGGACGATCAGACATCGTACGAAGCGATCAAAGGGTTGCCTGGATCGGGACGGAATGCTCCATATGATATTCAAACTCGGCATGTGTGCGGAGAAAAACTGGAATCGAATACGGGGCTATAAAACCATTGAAAAAGTAATCAGAGAAGTTAAATTTAAAGACGGCGAAGAGATCAAACAAGCCGCTTAACTTCGACCTCCTGAACACCACTTTTGGGCATAGCTCATAAAATTTTGCAGGATATACTTTCTTCATTGAAAAAGAATAGCTTGTCTTGAGAAAAGCCGGATTGAGCAATGAATGAAAGCAATAATAGGATAGCGGTTTTTAGCTTCAAGGTGATTAGTGTAAGTAGGTTGAGTCTAAATATCTATATAAATTATAGTGAATAAAATATATTTTTTTATTAAAAATGTTTAAATATCAATTATTCAAGAGAATAAAAACATCCTTCGGGTGTCGGAGGAAGTAGATGTGCCTGTTTTATCTTAAATTTTTTCCATTCCAAAAATCTTTTTCCTTTGCCCCGAAATTAAAATAATACAATCGCAGAAATAGGACAGGATATTCAGCAGGCTAAGGCATTATTAGAAGCGGGGGAGTTAGTGGCAATCCCCACGGAGACCATGTATGGGCTCGCAGCTAATGGTTTAAATGCGAAAGCATATAAAAGTGAAGATTTAATATAAGGCTCATTGTAAAGCCAAATGGCTAATTCGACTTTTCTGCTTCCCCTTTAAATTATTCCCCCAAAACCAGAAGGGTGGAGGAGATGATACCATTGAAAATTGCGAGTGGCTTCAGCCGTTCCGGTAATGGCATTGGCGTTTTTGAAATTGCTATAAAATGAAAAGACCGTTATTGATTTGAAATTAGCGGTCACTGAGAATTTAATAGCCGGCGTTATAAGTATCAACCGCTTTATCAATATTTTTGGAATTCCCGATTTGGAAGGTCCAGCCCACCGCGATCAAACCAGCACCGATAAACACACCTGCCGGAATTTTTACATCAACAGATTCACCTTGACTTGGGGTCCCTCCATTTGAGGAGGTGCCCGTGTCTGAGAGAAAGGAGGCGAGCATTACTCCGGCCCCAAGGGTATTGATCAGAATGGTTAGCGTATTATTGGAGCGGTATTTTTTTAGGTGGCCTAAGGCTTCGGGGTCATCTTCCATTACGCTTAGGAGGTTGATCGATTTGACGGGCTGTATAGGCCCAAGCCCCTGATTAAAGTATTGTACTTTCCTCCGACCCATGTACATCGTTCCTCCTCCCATCATTTGACCGTTGGGTCCCATGGTTGGGGCTGAAGGAGCATAGTCGGCTACTTCCTTTTCAAAAATATTGATTTTACCGAGTTTCACCAATTCCAAGTACCGGTGTTGAGCCCGGCTACCTGTAAGAGATTCGTTGGCATATATTTGATTGTACTCCCCATAAAATAATACCTCGTCGGAATCCAGGCGATTGCCATCGATATACAGTTTATTTCGGCCAATTAATGGATCTTTAAATTCTATTCTTTCTGCAGGAATGATCTGTCGGTTACGGTTTACCCAGAAAGCAGGATATTGGCGCATTGCCGTTTTTAATGGATTATCAACTTGACTGGATTTTTTGTAGACTTCCAATTCCATCATGATTTCCTGTACAGATGCAGACTGTAAGTCAAAGAGCTTGCCTTTGTATAAAAAGGAATTGAGGTTCTGTAGAGGGGCTACGGTTTCTTGTCCCCTGGCTATTAGGTGAATGGTGTCTTGGTCAATTTTGATGATTTCACAGTTTAAGGTATGTCCGGTCTTGGAATATAGGACATCCTGCGCCATTAATGAAGTTGTAAGAAATAACAAGAGCGCTAAGAAAAAAATAAATGGACGGTTCATCGCTATAGCTATAAGTAGGTAAGGCCGCAATATAAGATTTTTTAATAGTTGAATAAATATATTTTTTTATTAAAAATGTTTAAATATCAATTATTCATGTGAATAAAAATATCCTCCGGGTGGCGGCGGAAGCAGATGTGTCTGTTTTATCTTAAATTTTTTCCATTCCAAAAAACTTTTACCTTTGCCCCGAAATTAAAATAATACAATGGCAGAAATAGGACAGGACATTCAGCAGGCTAAGGCATTATTGGAAGCAGGGGAGTTAGTGGCAATCCCCACAGAGACCGTATATGGGCTCGCAGCCAATGGTTTAAATGCAAAGGCCGCCGCAAAGATTTTTGAAGCCAAGAATCGTCCCTCCTTCGATCCATTGATTTGCCACACCAACTCCATGGAAAAGGTGGAAAGTTTCACTACTAACATTCCAAAGAAAGCTTACGCCCTGGCGGAAAAATTTTGGCCGGGTCCTATGACCATGCTTTTGGATCGAGCGCCGGTGGTTCCGGATCTTACTGTGAGCGGACTCGGAAGAGTAGGGGTGCGTATTCCCGATCATGAATTGACCCTGAGTCTTTTAGAACAGTTGGATTTTCCATTGGCAGCGCCTTCGGCCAATCCTTTTGGTTACATCTCCCCAACCACTGCCGCTCATGTCAATGATCAATTAGGGGAAAAAATAAATTATATCATTGACGGAGGTCATAGTGAAGTCGGGATTGAATCCACTATTATTGGGTTCGAAAACGATGAGGCGATCATTTACCGCCTTGGAGGTTTGTCTGTAGAGGAAATTGAGGATGTTGTTGGTCCGGTAAAGATCAATGCTCATAGTTCTTCCAATCCGGCAGCCCCTGGCATGTTGAAGAGTCATTATGCTCCTTCCTGTCCTGTAATTTTAGGGGAGGAATTGAAAGCGATGGCCCAGCAATATGCAGGTAAAAAAGTGGGTGTTTTGGGCTTTGATTATGGTCTGGAAAATATCCCTGCAGAGGATCAATTCGTGCTTTCGGTCAGAGGTGATCTGAATGAAGCCGCCACCCGTCTGTTTATGGGTTTACGCTATCTGGATGGTCAAAATCTGGATTTAATAATTACGACTTTGGTGCCTGATGAAGGCTTAGGACGGGGTATTAACGACCGTCTGAAGCGTTCGGCAGCCAAAGGATAAATAAGGAAACATAAATCGGTGCTCACTGTGAGTACCAAATTTGAAAATAACACTATGAAAACAGTAGACAATTTCAACTTCGCTGGCAAAAAAGCCGTTGTTCGTGTTGACTTGAACGTTCCATTGAACGAAGATTTAACTGTACGTGATTACACTCGTATCAACGCTGTAGTTCCTACCGTACAAAAAATCGTTAAAGATGGCGGTTCTGCGATCTTGATGTCCCATATGGGTCGTCCAAAAGATGGTTTCGAAGATAAATTTTCTTTGAAGCACATCGTTGCTGACTTGTCTGAGAAATTGGGTATCGATGTAAAATTCGGTGGTGACTGTATCGGTGCTGAAGCTGATGAAATGGCAGCTAACCTACAAGCAGGTGAAGTAATGTTGTTGGATAACCTTCGTTTCTACAAAGAAGAGAAAAAAGGTGACGAAGCATTTGCTCAGAAATTGGCATCTCGTGGTGATGTATGGGTGATGGATGCCTTCGGTACTGCGCACCGTGCGCACGCTTCTACTGCTGTTATTGCTAAATTCGTTGCGGATAAAGTAGCGGGTTACACTATGGGTCGTGAGATCGAAGCTTCTCGCAAAATCTTGGAAGAAGGAGAGAAGCCTGTAACTGCGATCATGGGTGGTGCGAAGGTTTCTGATAAAATCTTGATCATCGAAAAAATGATCGACGTTTGTGATAACATCATCGTTGGTGGTGGTATGGCTTACACTTTCTTCAAAGCAATGGGTGGAACTATCGGTTCTTCACTATGCGAGGAAGATAAATTAGAATTGGCATTGAGCCTGATCGAAAAAGCAAAAGCTAAAGGTGTGAAAATGTTGTTGCCAGTAGATTCATTGGCGAACACTGGTTTCTCTAACGATGGCGTTTGTATCGAAGTAGACAATATGGCGATTCCTGATGGTCACATGGGATTGGATATCGGTCCTAAGGCAGCAGTTGAATTCGCTGACGTAGTAAAAGCTTCTAAAACTGTTCTTTGGAATGGCCCAATGGGTGTTTCTGAGTTCGATAACTTCGCTAAAGGTACTGTAGCAATCGCTAACGCTGTTGCTGAAGCTACTGAGGCAGGTGCTTTCTCTTTGATCGGTGGTGGTGACTCTGCAGCTGCAGTGAACACACTAGGTTTCGGAGACCGCGTTTCTTACATCTCTACTGGTGGTGGTGCAATGTTGGAAATGATGGAAGGTAAAGTATTGCCGGGTATCGCTGCTTTGGAAGACTAATTCAAGCACAAACAGTAGAAATCTTCGGATTTCGATATGAATATAAGACAGCAGGGTGGTCACTCTGCTGTTTTTTTTTGACTTTTTTTAAATCCAATTTTTCAACAATAGTTCTGGTAGTTTGGTATAAATGATTTTTTATCATTTTGTTCCGACTGGCTTGGCTGTTTTTCAGTAACCCAAAATTGGGTAAGCTTGGCTTCTCCTTATTCACCTGCTTCCTCAGAGAAACTCGAAATAGGAAACTATTCCTTCATTTTTTCCTCCTTACAGCTATACGAGGATTTAAGTATAAATAATCCGGCTTAGTTAATGGGGAAGCTGGTGGAGTCGGACGATCTTTGTTTCGCTGACAAGGCGCCGGAAGCTTTTGATAAAAATGGACTTTTGGGGGGATGTTTTTGCCCAATCAGGGATGTGCATTTGATAGTGTGCGTTCTGATTACGCTGAGATTAAAAGGAATAAAAAAAGCCTTCTTTATCGGAAGGCCTTTAGAGGGTGTTTAATAGCTCACCTCCGGCTGCAAATTAGAATTATTGGAAGTGGTTTTGTGTAATTTTTCAACAATAGCGATGCTATTCTCTCAAAATAATTCTATACCGCTTCTGAATATTTCAGAATTTCCCTTCGAATTTTGGTTTTTAAACACGCTATTGTGTTCACTATTAAAATTCCAGGCACATTAAGGTTTTCATGGCTTCAAGCGAAGCGATGTAAGTATCATAATCCATACCTTCAGCTTCTAGTTGTGCTTCAAATTCAGGACAGCTTCTTAAGTTCTTAGTGATAGAAACCATTTCCGTGATTTCATCACATCCGAAATCTTCTGAATCTATCATTTCTTCTGCTAAAGCTTCTAATTTGGCCATTGAGGCATCGCATGAAACTTCCTCTTCTTTGTCTTTGCTACAGGAAGTGAATAATACAGCTGCTGAGAATGCAGCCAATAGCATCATCTTTTTCATTGTCATTAAAAATAGGTTGCTGATTAAAAAAATCTATACGAAAATAGGAAGTGAAAATAAAAATTCAAATTTTATATATAAATAGTTATAAAGCTAATATTGATCTTTCTGTGTATTAGGTTGTTATCAGGGAGATGGTCTGGGGTGTTTGGTGGCTAATTAATTTATCTTGAAGGGTTCTTTTCAAGCGTTTTTAGAAATTGGATTGAAGCCACTCCGGCTTATTATTGTTCCTTAGAATTTTGTGTTTTGAGAAGGAATAAACTGATTATATGCAATATAAAATCCATATACCAAAAGCCTGCGCTGAAAAATGGGAACAAATGACGCCCACAGAAAAGGGGAGGTACTGTAAAAAGTGCCAAAAGGAAATTTATGACTTTACGCATTTGTCGAACCGGCAATTGATGGAGAAGCTGGAAAATGGAGCCTCCCTTTGTGCGAAATACCGTCTTGATCAGCTGGGTGTGGATTTGAAATCCCGAGTAAATTTCGGCTATCGGCCTTAATGTTAAGCCTTATGGGCTTTTTGAGTTTGAGGCCTTCTGTCACAGCAACTACAAATGTGCATATTCCCACAAGTGAACGGGCGGAGTTTAACCCGGATTATTCAGGCATAAATCCTCGTTTAGCTGTAAGGCGGAAAAAATAAAGGAATAGTTTCTTATTTCAAGTTTTTTCCAACGAAACAGATGAATGAGGAGAAAGCAAGTTTGCCCAAATTTGGGCTATTATAAATTAAAGAAAACAAACATTAAAGAGCTGAAAATAAGTCGCTTGCACTTAGTTAATAAATTTAGCGGTGAATTATTCGGGTTAAGCAGGTGCAATCCGGCAAAAAGCCGAAACAGCAGGAAAAAGTTTTGGTCAGGGGAGTGGTTAGTGATGCTGAGGGAGCGCTGTATGGAGTGAATATTCACCAGAAAGGAGCATCTGTGGGAGTTTTTTCAGATCGTGAGGGGGAATTTGAAATAGAGTTGATTATAGGGGGCGAGCACATAAATGTGCTGGAGTTTAGCTTTGTGGGGTACAAAAATGTGGAACTGAGAATAAAGTCCCACACTACAAAGGTTGAAGTGCTCCTGGAACCCGAGATTTGCGTGTTGGGAGAAGTAGAAGTAATCACTGGAAAGCGAAATGTTTTTCAACGTTTCGGTAACTTGTTTAGAAGAAGATAGAAAGTCTTCAGAAGAAAAAATAAGGCTAAAAAAAGTCGACCATTATGGTAGACCTCCATCATTTGGGTTAATATTAAAAGCTATATATGAGGACTATTCCTGTGTTTGATGGGCTCAATAAGATTATGGGAGAGGAGTCATACTTCATAGGTCCGTCAAATGCTTTCTTTCTTCCAAAAGAAATCTATTGGAATCTGACGGGAACTTTGTCACCGTTATCGGTTTCCGATTTATTGTCTTTGGATGTCCCTACCATTGGTTATGTGTCTGTTAAATAGAGGTTAGTTGGCTTGTGGTGGTTTCGAAATGGGATATGTATTTTGTTTTGGTAATATATTGCCATATCAAGAACTGTTTTTTTGCTATTGAATGAAGCGTAGAAAAATGATAGTATTGGGCTTTTAATTAAGCTATGAAGACCCAACATCAACAACAAACAATTTTTCGATTTTTATTATTTTCCTCGCTGATACTCCTTGGTGGAATTTTGGTATTAGTTTCTTTTTTGTCCTATAGGTATAATTATCAATCGGCCCTGGAAGAGCGGGTATTTCAAAAATTAAATCAGTCTGGGGATATTTTGTCCAATAAGGTAGCGGATCACTTTGAAGAAATTCAACAATCGGCTAAGGTGATCGCCAATGACTATTTAATAAGAGAGGCTTTATTAAAAAACAGGAGCTTTTCAGCGGAAGATTGGAGCAGTATAATGATTGCCTATCAGGAGGCCCTTGGCTACGCTCAAGTGTCGGTTTATGATGCCGAAACTAAATGGAGACATACCGATGAAGACTTTTTGGGAGAGGAGATCAATGACTTAAGAAAAACGCCAAAATGGTTGAATGCCTTTTTGTCCTCCCAAAATGAAGGGATGTTCCGGGTGTTGACCTCTTATCAGGATAAAAATGAGTTGATTATTCGCTATGATTTGAAAATTACTCATAATGGGAAATTGCTGGGAGTCGTAGGGATAAATGCTCCCTGGCATGGAATAAAAGAATATTTATATCAATTTCGTCCGATGGAGGAGGGGGAGGTGATGCTTTTAACCTCAAAAGGTAAAAAGCGAATTGCCAACCCGGATTCACCATTCAAGACAGAATTGATCAGCCAGCAGGAAGGGTTAGCAGAAGTTGCGGATGAATTGTTAGAAGTAAAAAATGGGCTTTATTCATTTAAATCAAATCATATAGCTTATCATGCAGGCGTCAAAGAGGTGCTGAATACGGGTTGGATAATACTGAATGTGATGAATGAAAAACATATGATGGCCTCGGTATATCGGTCTACTTTTTTGATGGTGGCTTTCGTATTGGCAGCATTACTATTAGTGGTTCTGTTTTATGTTTTTATTTTTCGTCAGGTGACGGCTAATATTCCCTTAATTGGGCAGGCTTTTGAGGCATTGGCGGTAGGCGATGTTAGTTTTACTAACGACAGAAATCATCGTTTTCAGGAGTTTTCTACTTTGTGGAAGAGCTATGAGGATTTAAGGAAATCCATGGTGGATATTACGGGCTTTACTAAGGGTATTGAAGAGGGCGATTTTCATCAAGAGTTTGCTGTCAGAGGAGAGGCAGATGATCTGGGCGCTTCCTTGATTCAGATGGCTAATCAATTGCGTACCTTAGATGCGGAGCAACAGGAGCGTTTGTGGATTAACCAGGGCGTTAATGAGGTATCTGCCTTTTTATTACAAAATCAATCTGATATACTCGGTAAATTACCTGAATTATTATCTAAAATTTGTCGTTATATTGGAGCCAATCAGTCCTGCATTTACCTGAAGGAGGGGGAGGAGCATCCAATAATGCAATTACATGCAACTTATGCCTATGGGAGGTTAAAGCACATTTCCAATAAGATCCTTCCCGGCGAAGGGTTGATTGGTCAGGTTTGGTTAGAAAATGAAATCACTGAATTGACGGATGTTCCGGCTCAATATGTTAACATTACTTCCGGTTTGGGGGAAGCAACTCCGGGTCACATCATTATTCTGCCAATGGAATTTAATGAACAGGTTGTGGGCATTATTGAATTTGCTTCTTTTCAGCAGATGCCGGAAAAGGTAAAAACCATGATGGACAGGGTTTGTACACAAATGGCTTCCACTTTATTCATGTATCAAAATGCAAGATATACGGAGGATTTACTGAAAGCCTCTCAGGAGCAGGAAGAGCAATTGAGAGCACAAGAGGAGGAGTTAAGGCAGAATATGGAGGAAATGATGGCGACACAGGAGCAGTTGCGCAGACAAGCAGAGGATGCAGAATCTATGGCTTAAAATGGATGTTATGCTGACTGCTATGGCCGGAGGAAAAAGGAGTTGATAAAATTCTTTTGGGAAAGATTATTTCTTAATAGGCGCTTCTTGCATGACCGCCAAGCGGATCGGTACCCGATAATCTGACCATTCTCCCAGGTTTAAACTTTCTTCAGGAATAGGGTGCTCTGTTTTGGAAATCGACTCATAAAGTTGGGCAATTTCAATGATGATTTTTTCTATCTCCGGGATAGGTGTATTGGATGGGGCCTTCAGACGAAATACCACTTCCTCGGGACTTTCCGCATATCGGGGCTGCGTCCAAAGTTACGATAATGGAGTAGGGCGATTTTTCGAAGCGACTCTTCAGTTAAAGGAGTGCCTTTATAAAGCCAGGTCTGTTGTTCATAGTCCAGTTGTATTTCAATTCGTAGGATGCAGCCATTAATGTTACAAGGATCCCGATAGATACGAACCTTTGTCGCATTCCTTGTTTTTTCTATGGATTCATGTTCGCACAGCCAATCCGTCAGTTCGCCATAAGTTTTAATTTCTTCCGGCAATAGCGAGAAGGACTCCTGACAAGCCCACAGGAATAAAAAGAGGCTAATGTATTTTATCTTATAGAACATAGCCTCAATTTATTAAAACAAAACGTCAAATGACGCGACTTTTAAGAACAGTTTTTTGCTTTTACTAAAGCTCCTAATTCAAAAAAGGAGTCCTTGGATAAGTCTTGCTCCTTTAAAAGTTCTAAAAATACAGGATGATCCTCTAACTTTTTGCTGGTCTCCAGAAGCTGTTGAATCTGTTCGCAATCCGTAGTATTTAATCGGAATTGTTCAACGGCAGTCTGAAACTCCGTTATCAATGCATCTTGCTGGTCAATAGCCAAATTTTCCTCACCTGTACAGGCTGAAAAAGTTAAGCATAAAAATAAAAAAGAGATATGGCGCTTAATCATGAGTATCAGTTTAAAAATAGTATGAATATGCAAGCAAATCTCTGGTTTTATTCGCTTAAAAATACTGATGAAAAAGATTATTTTTTGTGATTCTTCAGTAGGTCCAAACTATGCAATATCAAATCCATTCCTCCGCTTCGACCATGTCCGGGAATGACTATTTTTGCCATGGGAAAGGTCTTTTCTACCTTTTTTAGGGTTTCCGGCCAGGCTTTTAAATTTGCATCTTCGGTATTGCCCATATTTTGTGATGCCATACTTTTAACCAGACAGCCCCGAAAAGGATTTTTTCCTCCGGAAGGTAAACCACAATATTATCTTCGGTATGGCCACCACCCAAATAGCGGCAGTTCACCTTGCTGCCTTCAAAATCGAAATTCAAGGCCTTTTTGAATTTTCGCTGACTTTGGGCTTTTCCAGTGTTTTTACAAATAGAACTTGTTTTGCTTCCGCTAATGGTCTCGACTCCTTTCCCTTGCAGGTAGGGCATGCCCGCCATACAATCTGCATGGTAATGCCCGATGATCAATGTCGTGACCTGAGCATTTAATTCAGAGGTAATATAGTCGTATAACTCAATAGTGGTCGGTTCGTCAGCAGGAGTATCCACCAACAGGGCCTTGCCGTTTTTTATCACCAAAAGTCCATTCGAGGCCACCCTTCCAAAACCTTCAAATTCATGAAAGCTGACATGTATATAAGTATGTTCATTGATAGGACTCAAAAACACATGATCGCTGATTTTAATATTTTGCGTAAAAGCGGGAAGGCCGAAAAAAAGCAAAAGTAGGAAAGTCGCAAAAGTACGCATAGGAGTGGTAGGTATTGATTTTTATAATAAGTGGAATGCAATTAACCACCAAAGGCGGGGAGAAAGAACTAATTTCTCCAGATTTTAAGAAGAAAATACAGATGAGTTTGTAATAGATAAAAATTAGCATAGCCGAAAGAAATTAGGTTGGCAGGTAACCCTCTGGCTAAGAGTAGTTACAACGTCAGGAGGTGGTTGCTTCTCAAAGAGGTTAATTGCAGGGATTGGTCTTAAGGGTTTCGCATTGTACACTCTTAGCTGTTTTATCATTTTTTCGGATGCGAGACCATGATCCTTTGTAGTGATGTTTCGCGGTTGCCGTGATGAAATTTGTGGTTGCTTTTAGAAGTTGGGCTTGTTCGATTTAGCTCAATGGATGGGGAGTCTTATCGATTAAGAGAGACAATGAATCTTACACAACAGGCATATTTTATTGAAAACAACCATGGGCTTTTAGCCTATTTATTTTACTTTTAATGGTACCCTTTTCGGTTGGAGATTACACCTCCGGAAATATTGTGGCCAATTACGATGGTAATAAAAATCAAAAGGAAATTCCTTTGTATGGAAGTGGCCCTTTAGGAATTCGCTTTGTGGATGACATCACCGGAAATAATAGCACCAATGTCTTTGAGTATAAAGACCATTTAGGCCCCGTTCGTGCCCACGCCTTTTGCAATGGCGAAAGCATGGTTCATGACCAGTGGCGGGTTTATTACCCCTTTGGTCTGCAAATGGCCAGGGACTTAGATGCTAAGCACAAAAGCCGATTTGGCTATCAGGGAGATTTCCCCCACTGGTCGTAGTCTTCGCCTGCTGAACTTCAAAGTCTTGTAGGGATGTAGCGCGGCGACTACGACCCAGTCCACGAAATTTGGTGGTTGGTTTTCGGTGCTCGAAAGTTATACGGTAACACTAAGATCAGAGAAGGATTATTTGTTCAGCAAATTTCACTTACCCCTCTGTTCGAAGCATCGCGCTTCAAACAAATCCAACAAAAACAAAATCAAAACCTACAAAATAGCGATCGACAACAGCGGGTCACCATTTTTTATCCCTTGAGGAAAATGCTTAACTTGCATTAAATCAAGGAAAGCATGAAAGACTTAGCCATCGGCGTATCAGATTTTCAGGAGATCATTAACGCAAACGCGTATTATGTGGATAAAACCCTTTTTATCGAGGAGTTATTGCATAAGAATAAAACTAAAGCCGTTTTATTACCGCGTCCGCGCCGTTTTGGGAAGACGCTCAATATGAGCATGCTGAGTTATTTTTTCGATATTGATCATGCAGAGGAGTATCGGGAATTGTTTTCCGGCTTGGCCATTGAGCAGTCGGAGGAATGGAAGCATCAGGGAAAATATCCGGTGATTTTTCTGACGTTTAAGGATTTGAAGATGGGGACTTTTGAGCTTGCCGTGTCCAAATTGAAGAAAGAATTAGGGAGGGATGTGGTCAGAAAATATGGCTATTTGTTTACCTCTGATCAATTGGATGAATTTGATAAGGAATATTTGTTGAACTTCCGAAAAGGAGCGGTGGATATTTTTGATCTCGAGGATTATTTACGGGAGATCAGTAAAATGTTGGCGAAACACCACGGCATTCCTCCCATCCTCCTGATCGATGAATACGATGCGCCCATACATGCGGCTTTCGAATATGGCTACTTGCCGGAGATGGTCGGTTTCATGCGGAATTTTCTATCTGCCGGGTTTAAAGACAAAGATCTCATTACCAAAGGGGTGATTACCGGCATTCTGCGTGTTGCGAAAGAGGATATCTTTTCCGGTTTAAATAATCTGGCGACTTATTCTATTTTGGATTACGAGTTTGCGGATAAGTTCGGGCTTACACAGCCAGAGGTCAATCAATTGTTAGATGATGCGGGTTATGGGACAGATCGCCAAAATGTAGCCGATTGGTACAATGGATATACTTTTGGTCAGGTTGAGAAAATCTACAATCCATGGTCTATCCTGAATTTTGTCTCCCGCCATGAGGAAGGGCTCAAACCCTATTGGGTGAATACTTCCTCCAACAAGCTGATTCAGGAGACTTTGCCCAAAATTGATGCGCCTACACAGGAGTTGCTTTTTGATTTGTTGCAGGGTACATCCGTGCGTGCCCGACTGTCGGACTTTACCATTTTTGAAGATTTATACAGCGGCGACTCCAAAGTAGTTTTAGGATTATTGATATTTAGTGGTTATCTCACCACGGACGGTACTGCGCTGGATCCGGGCCGACTGGAATATAAACTTCGGGTACCCAATGAGGAGATTCGCATCATGTATGAAACGATGTTGGCAAGATATCTGAAAGCGAGTGAGAAGGTAACGGACAATGAATTGTTGATGGCCTTGCTGCAGCAAAAGCCCAAAACTTTTGCAGATGCCTTGAAAAGATATTTATTGCACTCCTTTAGTTTTTTCGATATCGGTACCAAAGGCTTTTTGCCTGAAAAAATCTACCATGCTTTTATGCTGGGACTGATGGCGCATTTGAGTCAGGAGTTTCATGTTAAATCTAATCGGGAAAGTGGTTTAGGTAGGGCAGACCTGATCATTTACCCTAAAGATCCGAATAACTCAAAAGGTTGGGTGTTGGAATTCAAAAAGAAGACGCTTGATGATCCCGAAAGCCTGGAAGAACTGGCACAATCCGCTCTGGAGCAGATTCATGAGCAGCAGTATGTGGCTGAATTAAACGGTCATGGAAAAACCGATATTATGTGCATGGGCATTGCTTTTGACGGGAAGCAGGCGGCTTGTGCATTTTGATTGACGCAGTAGTTTTTCCAGGTATTAGCCCAAATTTGGGCGAGCTTGCTTTCCTCTGCTTCCTTGGAAAAAAATGAAATAGAGCACTATTCCTTTATTTTTTCTGCCTTGCAGAGTAGTTAAGCATGAATAATCCGGCTTAAGCTTCTCATTTATTTAATTTATATCTCACTATAAGTTTATCTGCGAAATTGGAATTTTGAAGTTTAGCACGGCCTTTTTGTGTAGTTTACAATCAGGCCCTTGAAGTATTAGTTTTTTTTCTGTTGCCGGTTTTCCGGGGAGGATTATTTTATACAGTGTGGGCTTTTGGGTGAATTTAGCAGCGCGGAACCCTTGGGCCAGGGATGGAGGCGGAGGCGTTAGCCGGTTGTGGAGCTCTTTTTTGGAGGGGTGACTTTTGTAATTATCAGGGTAGCGGTCCCCAAAAAAAGCGACCGCCGTGAGCCCGGTGCGCAGTTGCGCAGGCCCTAAATACCGATATCAGTCATTCAACACCTATTATTGAACAATTAATCGTTTCTTTTTCATTTTTTCTTGATAAAAAACGAAACAAAAAATCAAGGCTGTGATCCCTGTCGGCGGGACAAAGAACCTGCTGACGGAATCCATCAAGGCGACATTTGCAGAGTACGCGAGACTGGTAAAGTATTGCGGAAATGTCGCTGTGATGCCTTCTTGTCGCCAGCAGAACCATTGTCTATCCGCCCATTGATCAAGGCCGGAGGGTTGATGTGGAAGATTTTATATCATAATGTCAATACTGTAAAAGGTAGTGAGCTAACTCATAAACAAGCGCTCAAATCAAATAGACCCCCATTGGGAACTAGATCATTCCTATAATTTGCCCATTTGTAGTTTTATGAAAAAGCCGTGTATAGTAAATCGCTTTAACTTATTTATGATAAGTCCATTGCATTCGTGTCGATTGATTTTTTGATCGCCCGAATTTAGGTGAGCTAGCTTCCTTCTCATTCCTCTGAATCCTCGGGAAAAACTCGAAATAATGAATTTCTTCCTATTTCCCGCCCTACAGCTAAATGGGGATTTAAGCCTGATTAATCCGCTTAAATCCCCCTCTTGTGGCTAAAGGCTCAGCAGAAGATTAATCAATTGAAAGATTCTGCTGAGACATTAATAAGCGTTATCCGTCTTTACCTCACCGGTTTTACATCCCCTAATCCTTTCTGAATGAGGTTTTGTAGATGTTGTTCTACGGTGGGGATGCAATCCGCCAGGTCCGACAATTGGTCGATCACATAATATTCATTTTGAATATCATCTTTTCGGAAGGGGTTGTTAAATATGACATCAATATCAAAGGGGATTTTTTTGGATGCATCACTTACCGAAAATCGGGATTCCTGCGGGGAGGAGATGATGCCGGCACCGTAAATTTTTGCTTTCCCCGCTTGGTAAATCAGACCAAACTCCACGGTGAACCAATACAATCTCTGAAGCAGGGCGGTGGCTTTCTCGTTATGGGTATATTTCAGGGCCATTTTCGCATAGGCCTGAATGAAATCAGAATATTCCGGCAGAATGAGTAGGGGAATATGTCCAAAAATATCATGAAACATATCAGGCTCCTCAATGTATTTTAACTGATCCATCCGCCGGAGCCAGGTGGAGGCGGGGAATTTTTTTTCACTAAGAAGCTGAAAGAATTCTTCTACGGGAATTAAGCCTGCCACCACATGAATTTCCCAACCAGTCGAATCTCCCAGTCTTTGATTTAAGTCGGTGAAGCGGGGATGCGTTCGGCTTCAAAGCCAATTAAATCGAGGGCCTTAATATATTCCTTACAAGCCAGTTGGGGATCTGTTCCAGCTGCTCCTCAAAAAGGATCTGCCACACGCGGTGGTCTTCCGCGGTATATTGGTCATACTGTTGCTGCATTTTGGGTCTTGTTGTTTGTTGTTATTTACGAATCCGGGCTTTGAGCCGTCTTTCTACGTATGCAATAATAGGCCAGTTTCCTAAATTCGGAGACAGGTAAAATTATTGAAATTAAAAAAGAGGACTCAAAAAAGGACTTCAATTTTCTAAAAACATAAAATCGAACCGATTTATTATAATTTATTTAAATTTCATTAAATTAACAAAAGCGATCAAACGCATAAACCCAAATATAGCCCATGAACAAAGTTTTTGATGATGCCACCACCGCACTGCAGGATGTGCAGGATGGCATGACCCTTATGCTGGGAGGCTTTGGTCTCTGTGGTATTCCGGAAAATGGAATTGCCGCATTGGTAGCCAAAGGTGTCCGGAATTTAACCTGTATCTCTAATAATGCCGGAGTGGATGACTTCGGTATCGGCCTGATGCTTCAGCAAAGACAGGTCAGGAAGATGATTTCCTCCTATGTAGGAGAAAATGCGGAATTCGAAAGACAATTATTAAGCGGCGAATTGGAAGTAGAGCTTATTCCACAAGGCTCTTTGGCGGAAAGATGCCGGGCCGGAGGCGCAGGTATTCCGGCTTTTTTCACGCCGGCTGGTTATGGAACCGAAGTGCAGGATCGAAAGGAAGTCCGATGGTTTAATGGGAAAGCGCATATTTTAGAATATGCATTAACGGCTGATTTTGCTTTGGTGAAGGCCTGGAAAGGGGATACTGATGGGAATTTGATTTTTAAAGGAACGGCAAGAAACTTTAACCCGCCTATGGCGATGGCGGGAAAGATTACGGTAGCGGAAGTGGAGGAACTGGTGCCGGCAGGAGCGCTGGATCCGAACCATGTTCATACAGCGGGAATCTTTGTGCAACGCATTTTTCAGGGGGAGGCTTATGAAAAGCGCATCGAAAAACGCACCACTCGTTAGTAAAAATTGTTCCATCAAATTAGAAAATCATGCTTGATAAATATGGTATAGCACAACGGATTGCGCAGGAATTACAGGACGGCTATTATGTCAACCTGGGGATTGGGATTCCGACGTTGGTGGCCAATTATATTCCGGAGGGCATCAAGGTGACCCTGCAATCAGAAAATGGCTTATTAGGAATGGGACCCTTTCCCGAGGAGCAGGCAGTGGATGCCGATGTGATCAATGCCGGCAAACAAACGATTACCACTTTGCCGGGATCCGCCTTTTTTGATTCTGCCACCAGTTTTGCCATGATTCGTGGAGGACATGTGGACTTGACAGTTCTGGGGGCCATGGAGGTTTCCGAAAACGGCGACATTGCCAACTGGAAGATTCCTGGTAAAATGGTAAAAGGAATGGGAGGCGCCATGGATTTGGTGGCTTCGGCGGAGAATATTATTGTGGCCATGATGCACACCAATAAAGCCGGCGAATCCAAATTATTGAAAAAATGCAGTTTGCCGATTACCGGAGTGAATTGTGTGAAGAAAATTGTTACCAATCTGGCCTTTTTGGAGGTAAGCCATCAGGGCTTTAAGCTTTTAGAGCGAGCCCCTGGTGTGAGTGTAGAAGAAATACAGGCTGCTACCGAAGGACAGTTAATTGTGGAGGGAGAAATTCCCGAAATGCAGTTATAATATAAAACGCACGTTTAAATCTAACTGTCGGCGGATGTTTTTGTCGACAGATTTTAAAACAGATAAAACAATCAACCAACATTTCCGGAACCCCTAATTCTGGAGGTGTGAACAAACAACAGAGGAAATGCCACTATATCACAAACTTGGGAAAATCCCTCAAAAGCGGCACACCACTTTTGAAAAAGCCAGCGGGGGATATTATTATGAACAGCTTTTTGGGACCGAAGGCTTTTCGGGCATGTCGTCCCTGCTGTACCATATGCACAGGCCCACGCAGATTTCAGCCATTGGAGAAAGTATGGATATTCGGCCGAAAGTAGCGGTGCAGCATAATATTGAACCCCGAAAGTTAGTAGGTTTTCGATTACCTCCCGAACATGATTTTCTGGACAGTAGAAAAGTGATGCTGCTTAATAATGATCTGTCCATTGCTTTAGCGGCTCCGCTATCCTCTATGGAGGAATATTTCTATAAGAATGCGGATGCCGATGAAATGATCTTTGTCCATAAAGGCAGTGGAGTACTGAAAACGCTGATGGGGGAAATCTCTTTTGAATATGGAGATTATTTGATTATTCCGCGGGAATGATCTATCAGATTCAATTTGATAGCCCTGAAAACCGCCTGTTGATACTCGAATCACATTCTCCGATTTATGCGCCCAAACGTTATCGTAATGAATTTGGTCAGTTTTTAGAGTCCTCTCCTTATTGTGAGAGAGATTTGAAATTGCCCACTTTTATGGCGCCAAAAGAGGAAAAAGGGGCTTTTACCATTAAAATCAAAAAGGAAGGGCTTTTGCATGAAGTGGTGTATGCTACTCATCCTTTTGATGTGGTCGGTTGGGATGGTTATCTTTTCCCTTATGCTTTTAATATTCACAATTTTGAGCCCATAACCGGCCGTATTCATCAGCCACCTCCGGTGCATCAGACGTTCGAAGGGAGAAATTTTGTGGTCTGCTCTTTCTGTCCGAGGCTTTATGATTATCATCCGCAGGCAGTACCTGCCCCTTATAATCATAGTAATATTGATTCGGATGAGGTCCTCTATTATGTTGAAGGCGACTTTATGAGCCGGAATGATATCGATCAGGGCTATATTACCCTGCATCCGGGGGGTATTCCTCATGGGCCGCATCCGGGGCGATGGAAAGGAGCCTTGGGAAAAAAGGTACGGAAGAGTTTGCGGTGATGATTGACCCTTTCCGTCCGCTACAGCTGACCGATACCGCCCTGGAGCTGGAGGATGAAGATTATTATAAATCCTGGTTGGAATAAGATCCGATTAAACAAACAATAGAACAAAACGCAATTTTTTTAAAATCATGAATACCGAACCAAAAAATGTTCCCACCGCTGTGGAGGATTTTCTTCCCATTCAGGGAACAGATTATATTGAAATTTATGTGGGAAATGCCACCCAGGCGGCTCATTATTACCAAACCGCCTTTGGCTTTCAGCCTATTGCCCGCAGAGGGCTGGAAACAGGGAGTAAGGAATCTGCTTCTTACGTCCTGCAACAAGACAAAATTAGATTAGTCCTGACCAGCCCACTAAAAGGGGGAACCGAAATTGGAAAACATATTGATCAGCATGGTGATGGAGTAAAGGTGGTGGCCTTATGGGTGGATGATGCCCGGAAATCCTGGGAAGAAACGACCAAAAGAGGAGCGAAATCTTATATGGAGCCGGTGGTGGAGCAGGATGATCACGGCCGGGTGGTGCGTTCAGGAATACATACTTATGGGGAGACGGTGCATATTTTTGTGGAACGAAAAGATTATAAGGGTATTTTCCTTCCGGGATTTGAGTCCTGGAATCCGCATTATCAACCTACAGATATTGGTTTGAAATATGTGGATCATATGGTGGGGAATGTGGGCTGGAATCAGATGAATACCTGGGTGGATTTTTATGCCAATGTGATGGGGTTCAGTCAGCTGGTTTCTTTTGATGATAAGGATATTTCCACGGATTATACCGCTCTCATGAGTAAGGTGATGTCTAATGGAAATGGTCGTATCAAATTCCCGATCAATGAGCCGGCGGAAGGAAAGAAAAAATCTCAAATTGAAGAATACCTCGATTTCTACGGAGGGAGTGGAGTGCAACATATTGCCGTAGCGACTGACAATATCATTGAAACCGTGACTGCTTTACGTGACAGAGGGGTCGAATTTTTAAGGGTACCGACTACATATTACGAGGATTTGCTCCAACGTGTGGGGAAAATTGAGGAAGATTTGGAACCTTTGAAAGAGTTGGGTATTTTGGTCGATCGTGATGAAGAGGGATATCTTTTGCAGATTTTCACCAAACCTATTGAGCCTCGTCCTACCTTGTTTTTTGAGATTATTCAAAGAAAAGGGGCGAAGTCTTTCGGGAAAGGGAATTTTAAGGCCTTATTTGAAGCTATTGAGCGAGAGCAGGCTAGCCGAGGGACACTTTGATTTACAACCATAGAACCAACGATTTTTACTTTTTTAAAGAACTATGACAGAACATTACCGGAAGATGAAATCCTGGGTCCCCGTGGATCCCGAATCAGGATATACCATCCATAACCTCCCTTTTGGTATTTTTTCAACCCCTGAGCTAAGTCGGCGAGTAGGGGTGGCCATCGGTGAATACATCATTGACATGAGAATGCTGGCCCGCCTGGAGTTTTTGGAAGCGCTGGAAATTGATACCACCGTTTTCAACCGCCCTTATTTAAATGATTTTATTGAATGCGGAAGAGATGTCTGGACTAAAACCCGCCAGATATTAATTTCACTTTTAAAAGATACGGATGATGATTCTCCATTAAAACCTCATTTTGAACGGGTATTCTTGCCCCGAAGAAGGGCGCTAATGCATACGCCGATTAAATGTGGTGATTATACTGACTTTTATTCTTCCCTGGAGCACGCTACCAATGTGGGCAAAATGTTCCGTCCGGATAATCCGCTGATGCCGAATTGGCGACATATGCCGGTGGGTTATCACGGCAGGGCCTCTTCGATTGTCACTTCCGGTAGTGAAATCATGCGTCCGAAAGGACAGGTTTTACCCAAAGGAGAGGAGCAACCTATTTTCTCCCCTAGCCGGGCATTGGATTTTGAGCTGGAAATGGCTTTTGTGGTGGGGAAAAAAACAAAAATGGGAGAAAGCATTTCTGTAGATCAGGCCAGAGAGCATATCTTTGGAATGGTTTTGTTCAATGACTGGTCTGCCCGAGATATTCAGAAGTGGGAATATCAGCCGCTAGGTCCCTTTTTAGGGAAATCTTTCGCTTCCTCCATGTCGCCCTGGGTGATCACCATGGATGCATTGGAACCTTTCCGTTGTGCAGGACCAAAGCAGGAACCAGAGGTATTGGATTATCTAAAAGAGAGAGGGCATCATCACTATGATGTGAACCTGTCAGTGGAGATTCGCCCTGGGCGTTATGCCGAACTGGAAACTGTTTCCAGATCGAATGCGAAGCATTTGTATTGGAGCATCTCCCAACAATTGGCCCATCAAACAGTCAATGGCTGTAATGTGAATGTGGGGGATATCATGGCTTCGGGCACTATTTCCGGCCCTACGCCGGATTCCTGTGGTTCTCTTTTGGAATTAACCAAAGGCGGGCAGGAGCCCATCACTTTTCAGGATGGACAAGAACGGACCTATCTGCAGGATGATGATGTGGTCATCTTAAGAGGATTTTGTGAAAAGGATGGTATTAAAGTAAGTTTTGGGCATGTTCGAGGGATCGTCACACCAACAAAGCAATAATACTGAATTCAAAATAAGTTGAGAGGCAGTTCTTTCTGAGGATTGCCTCCTTTTTTAGAGCGTGTTTAAAAGCCAAAATTCGCAGCGAAAATTTGATTATTGCAGAGGGGATACCCGATTATTTTGAGCAAATAGCATCGCTATTGTTGAGCAATTATCCAAAATCGCTTCCAATAATTCGAATTTGCAGCCGGATGGTGTGCTTTTAAACACGCTCTTATCTTTTATTGCGCATTTGTCTATTGGCAAAAGCAGGAAAATTCGGGAATATTTTCTATTTTAAAAGAATGTTCTGATCCTGTTCGAGAAGCCAAGCCATTAATATGGATTATGCTTTATTTTATCGTACAGGGAATTCCCACTACTAAACCCAAATGATCCCCTTGAAAACTTTTTCTCCCATAACCGGACAGACTGCTGCCTTTCATAAACTCATGCTTTCTGCTGTTGCCCCTCGTCCTATTGCGTTTGTAAGTACCGTTGATGAAGAAGGCAAGGTTAATTTAAGCCCCTTTTCTTTTTTCAATGCCTTTAGTTCCAATCCTCCTATTTTGGTGTTTTCCCCGGCGCGACGAGTACGGGATAATACCACAAAGCATACTTTAGAGAATGTGTTAAAGGTACCCGAGTGCGTGATTCACATTGTGGATTTTGCTATTGTAGAACAGATGTCTTTAAGCTCTACGGAGTATGAGGAAGGGGTGAATGAATTTATAAAAAGCGGTTTAACCGAACAGCCCTCGGAAGAGGTGAAGCCTCCCCGGGTTATGGAGGCGCCTGTGGCCTTTGAATGTAAAGTGAGGGAAGTGATTTCCCTGGGCGATAATGGGGGCGCCGGAAATATGGTGGTTTGTGAAGTGTTGAAAATGCACGTGAGGGAAAATATCCTGCGTAGCGGAACGATAGACCCGGTTTTATTAGATCCGGTGGCGCGTATGGGCGGAAACTGGTACGCCCGCCTGACGGAAGAATCATTGTTTGAAATCCCCAAACCTTTAAGTCGAAAAGGTATAGGGGTAGATCAGTTACCGGAGGCCATTCGGGAGTCCAATGTCCTGACAGGGAATAATTTGGCACGGTTGGCCAATGTGGAAGAAATGCCCGTATCACAATTGGCCTTTTTGGAAAAATATGCCAAAACCATTGAAAAGATTAAAGGGAAACATCATGGGGAAGAGCGACAAGACGTTATTCACTCTTTGGCGAAAAAGCTTTTGGAAAGGGGAGATGTGGAGGAAGCCTGGCAAGTGTTGCTGGCTGATTAATGCTAATACTCATCAATTCTTTCCTACTCCCTTTTAGTAAAGCTTAATGATCTAATCAGTGCTGCGGTGCTGATTTTTTTATGGGTTAAATTTCACCTGAATGATTTAGCCTGAATTATTCACGAAAAATCCATTAGCCAAGCGCAAGTGGTTTAATTTCAGTTCTTAGTAACTTGTTTTCTTTGAATTATAATAGTCCAAATTTGGGCAAGATTGCTTTCTCCTCCATCATCTGTTTTCTTAGGAAAAATTCAAATTAAGGAAACTTCTTGCATTTTTTCCGCCTTGCTCTTAAATGAGGATTTCGGCATCCATCATTCTGATTTTCACAAAAGGAATAAATTTGGTCGAAGGTGGACTATAGAAAGAAAGTTTTTTTAAATGTCCAAATACTGACATTTCAGTGCCCTGAAAAGAAAAGAAAATGGTTCTAACTATAATTGTTTTACCAAATTGTTTGAACCATGGAAAGCCTGATTAAGAATGAGGAATTTATCCAATCCATCAGAGGAACCTGTTTATTTTCCGGTGATTTGGAATATGAACAGGAACGTGCACTTTACAATGCGATGATTGATAAGCATCCGGCCATGATAGTGAAATGCGAGGATGTGGCCGATGTGATCACAACAGTGAATTATGCGCGCGAGGAGGGACTGCTGCTTGCCGTGAGATGCGGTGGGCATAATGGGGCTGGTTTTGGATCCTGTGATGGTGGGGTGCTCTTGGATTTGAAACATTTGGATGGCCGATGGATTGACCCGGAAACTGGCATAGTGAAAGTGGAGGGAGGTTGTACATGGGGAGATGTAGATCATCTCTGTCATGCTTTTGGTCGGGCAGTACCCTCCGGTATTATCTCCACCACCGGTGTAGGTGGCCTTACTTTAGGAGGAGGGCATGGGTATCTGACCCGAAAATTCGGATTGACGATAGATAATCTGGTAGAGGCAGAAGTGGTACTGGCCAACGGGGAGTTGGTTGTTGCTAATGAAAATAAAAATGCGGACTTGTTCTGGGCCATTCGCGGTGGGGGTGGAAATTTTGGGGTGGTGACTTCTTTTACTTTTCAGTCCCGGGAGGTGAAGGAAATTTACGGAGGCGTAAGTTTCTTTGAGTTGGAACGTTCGGCGGAAATTTTGGACTGGTATTTACCCATGATTGAAAATGCGGAGGAAGATTTGTATGGTTTTTATGCTTTCCTGAGAGTACCTCCGGCACCTCCTTTTCCTGAACATTTACATACTAAAAATTTGTGCGGAATTGTCTGGTGTTATACCGGCAACCTTCAAAGAGGGGAGCAGCGGTTACATGAATTGATGCATGAATCCAATCCGGTTTTTACCCATTTGGGTGCAATGCCTTTCCCTGCGATTCAAACCATGTTTGATGCCCTTTACCCCAAAGGACATCAATGGTATTGGCGCGGAGATTTTTTCACCGAAATTACCCCTCAGGCCAGAGAAGAATTTGTGAAATGGGGATCTCAGGTGCCCACCATTCACTCCACCATGCATATTTATCCTATTAACGGAGCGGTGCAGCATAAGAAACCTCAGGATACGGCTTTTAGCCATCGGGAAGCGAAATATTCAGTGGTTTATGTGGGTGTGGATCCTGATCCAGCTAATAAAGATTTGATTACGGATTGGTGTAAAAACTACCATGAAGCCTGTCACCCCTATTCGTCGGGCGGGGCTTATCTGAATTTTATGATGGAGGAAGGCGAGGACCGAATCAGGTCAACCTATCGGGCCAATTATGATAAGTTGGTGGAGGTGAAACGGAAATATGATCCGCAAAACTTATTCCGGGTGAATCAGAATATTAAGCCCTAGATACTTGTTTTGTCTCAGCAGATTTCGAAGCAGATCTGCTGAATGTGAATTTCAATAATTCGGATTTGCTTTGGATGGTGGGGCGTTAAATACATTATAAATTAAAAAGGGACCCTTGGTACAGGCGCCCCTTTTTTCTGCTTTATGTTCTTTTTTTGAGGGAAAGCGTCAGGATAAATGCTGCTACGGCTTATTCTCCGAATTTGTCCGGGTGGCAGGTTGTATTGGCAATGAGTTCCGCGACCCGCTCTCCCTCAGTTGGATTTAGTTGATCTGGATTAGGTATTTTTTTGTTTAAATATTTATACATTTGGCGCAATTATAAATTGTGTTACTTTGAAGAAGTTTTTAGAATTTGTCTATGGGCTATTTTTGCCCCCTATATATTGGGTTCATCTTTGGTTTAGAAATCTATCCATAGGGAAAAAAATATTTCGTACTATTCTCCTTTTGGTCAATCCAATAAGCTATTTGTTTTTGATATGGATGTATTGGGGTTATTGGGAGCTTTACTATAGCCTAAAAAACAATGAAAAGGGGTTGGTGACTGAGCAACCCATGGAGCCCAGTCGGAAAGTGGCTAAATCAGCAAGACCAATAAAAGCATACTCGCGACCAACAAAGGCAGAGGAATTCCAAAAATGGGAACATCTGCCATTAGATTTGTCATGGAGGGGAGGGACTAGTGCTGTTGCTTCCGGCGATCTTCAGAAATTCTATGCTTTCTTAGGGGAATCGGTCCTATGGCCTTTCCAGGAAAGCTGTGAATTTCCTGATCAACCATTTTTAATGAATGATATACAGTTGGATTTATCCGGAAGAAGTTTAGATCTCGGTTTGGATGCGATCAATCACCGATTTGGTTTGTATGAGGCCGGGGATAGTCTGATTAGTTATGACTTGGTGAAGAATTTCGAGACATTGATAGGTTTACCTGTTTTTTTAAAAGATCAACATCTGAAATTTCGCGTTTACAATCCGGAAATGATTCGTTGGGTACAGCAAAATCTGATTCCAGAGCCACATCAGCGACTTCAGTCTTGCACCATGCAATCCTTGTATGAGCTTCATTTTCAGCGATATTTCAGGCTGACGATGGATAGCTATCTATGGTTAAAAAAGCGAGGTATTAACGAGGATGTCGCTTTTTATAATGATGCATTTGTCATCGATGATGCTCAATATTTTGCCGTACCCATGTGGGAGGATGCGGACCGTCAGGATTTAGAAAATTATCTCGGAGATTACTTCATTAAAGAGGAGTATTCAGAAGGGTATTACTATGGCCCAATTATGGCGCTGGGTGGTTGGCTGAGGCGTTTCATTGATGGCTCAGCGCCGGATCTTTTTAATCTTTATTATGAGGTGATGAAAAGGTTTGATCAAGAGTGGTTCGATCAAAGATTGAGTGCATATGATTTAATAAATGACCAAATTTTCCTATCGCCCAGGGGGTATTATGGGGCGTTTTTAAACCTGGATTTTGAGCCCGCCAGATCAGTGGTAGAATGGAATGAAGCAGTTGTTGTCTCCTCAGACTTTTTTCCAAATGCTTCATTGGTCAAGGATACTGTTCAACAGCATATCCTGAAAAAAATAATAAACAGGGGATCGGTCTCCTTTAATATTTTAGATTTTGATGAAAATAATCACTCCCTTTTTCTGGGCGATATTTATGAATTAGGGGACGATTATCAAATTCGAACTTTTGGTTTTGAAGATAGGGCCTCCAAAGAAATTCATGGATTCGGACTTTTGAGTAAGGGAGGTGAATTTTCACATGAAATTATTCCCCTCTGGTGTAATAAGAATAAAAGAGGCAGAAAAGCTGCCGAAGCACATGAAAAATGGTTTTATGCTACTTTTGCCGAAAAAAGTCCTCAATTAGAGGTGGTGCGCTGGAGTTGGCGAGATGCAAAGGCCTTTAGTAAACGGAAGGAAAAAGACGCTTCAATGGAAAAATATTCGCTTAAGGAGGCTAATACGGTATTTCAATCCTACATTTAGCGCGAATAAGAGCGTATTTAAAAGCCAAAATTCGCATCTGGATGGTGCGCTTTTAAACCCGCTCTAAAACCATTGGAGTGAAATCTATTTAGTGAACGAGTAGCTTTCTTTTAGTCATGTCGGCCCGTAACTCGAATAAATTTAAGGTATAGATGGGGCTGGTATATTGTCGTAGGAAGGAATTATCTGTAACTCAGGTTGTTTTTACTATGGCGATGTTTGGCTTATACGGAGGAGATGAGTTGGTGAAATTTTCGAATAATAAAGGGACGCTTGGTACAGGCGCCCCTTTTTTTCTGCTTTATATTATGTTCTTTTTTTGAGGGAAAGTGTCAGGATAAATGTTGCCACTGCTTCCTCTCCGAATTTGTCCGGGCAGTAGGCGGTAATGGCGATGGGTTCCGTGACCCGCTCTCCATCAGACATAGTGGATTGTACCATCTTTTGGATTTTTGCCCCTTCTGTACATCGAAAGGTTACATCCGCTTCTGGGCGTTTTAGGAAATCAGCTTTGAAATCTTTAAACACTAAATCGATGGGCAAGTCCATTTGCTTGATCATGGAGAAGGCCAGTAAGCCTCCTGCAATATCAGCCCCAACGGTTAGGGTGCCGATATACATGGATTGAAGGTGGTTTTTGGTACGATCGTTCAGGGGAATTTTGACCGCTATTTCTTCTGCCGAAATTTTTAAAATCTCAGGCTCACAAAAGCCGATCATCGGTACTTCCGTTTTGCCAAATTCTTTCAGCATGGCATTGGCGAGGTTTTGCATCTGTTTTGGGTTTTGAAGTCGAATAAAAATTCAACTGTTGGAAAATTATTTTGGGTTATTAGAAGATAGTCATTTTTAATAGATTAGAAAAGGGACAGTAGGCTGGCTTTATAAAAAATCGGGATTAAAGGGGACTTATAATTTGAATGAATGCAACAATATTTCATAATTACTTTTGTGGGATTTGGGCAAGCTCATTGGGATGTAGTATATTCGCGCTATTGTTAAAAAAAATGACGGCTTGGGGGTCTGAGATTTGAGGTGTTCTGATTTTTTTCGGAATCCGGGGTTCATGGGGGTAGTTTTTCAACCTTGGTGACCGCCCGCCTGATTAATTTTCTTTTTATGAGTAGATTTTTGAAAAACGCATTGGCGACAGTGGCATTAGGTGCTTCTGTAAGTTTTGCTGCGCAGGCGCAGGAAGTTAAGACTAACAAAGAGAATGGTGGTTATGAATTCACTACCATCAAAGATTTGGAAGGTGGAGAAGTGAAGAACCAGTGGAGAACTGGTACGTGTTGGTCATTTTCGGCTTTGTCTTATTTTAACGCTGAAGTAAAACGCGTTTCAGGTCAGGAAGTAAATCTTTCTGAAATGTGGATCGTGCGTAATGCCTACTTCATGAAAGCGGAAAAATATATCCGCATGCATGGAAAAACCAACTTTGGTGAGGGTGGAGCTTTCCACGATATTCCTTATGTAATGTCAAGCTATGGTATCGTGCCGGAGTCGGTTTACGAAGGAAATATCGAAGGTCAGGGAGAGCGTCGTCATCATGCAGAATTAGAAAGCTTGTTGAAAAGCATGTGTGATACTTTCATTGAGAATAAATCGGGTAAATTGTCTCCAGCCTGGAGAGATGCCATCAATGGCGTATTGGATGCTTATTTCGGTGTTCGTCCTGAAACTTTTGAAGTGGATGGCAAAGAGTTTACGCCTGAATCTTATTTGGCATCTTTGAAATTGCCATTGAATGAGTATGTTTCGATCACTTCTTATACGCACCACCCATTCTATGAGCAATTCATCATTGCTATTCCTGATAACTGGGCTTGGAAATCCTCTTACAATGTAACGATGGATGAGATGTTGGCCATTGCAGAAGGTGCAATTGATAAGGGTTATTCTTTTGCTTGGGGAGCGGACGTTTCAGAGGCAGGTTTCAGCTACCGTGACGGATTGGCGATTGTACCGGGTGACGGAATCAAGGTAGAGAAGCGTGGTCGTGATAACCGTAACTTCTCTGATGCAGGAGCTGAAAAGTCTTCCAACGCATTTGACCGCCCAATGGAAGAGAAAGAAATTACACAAGAATTGCGTCAGGCAGCTTACGATAACTATGAAACTACTGATGACCACGGTATGCACATCACTGGTTTGGTAAAAGATCAGAACGGATCAAAATACTTCATCGTAAAGAACTCTTGGGGTAAAACCAACGACTGTGACGGTTACTTCTACTGTTCTGAAGCGTACTTCAAGTACAAGACAATGAACTACGTATTGCACAAAGATGCCTTGTCAAAAGACATGAAAAAGAAATTGGGAATTAAATAATCCCCAAGAACTTTAAATAAATCATCCCGCTGGTCTTCGGATCAGCGGGATTTTTTTTGTCAATTTTAACCCCGATTATTCATGCTTAAATCCTCGTTTAGCTGCCAGGCGGAAAAAATGAAGGGATAGTTTTCTATTTCGAGTTTTTTCCACGAAGCAGATAAATGAGGAGGAAGCAAGCCAAGCCCAATTTGGGCTATCAGAAATTTGCTAGGCTAAATGACAACAAATTGATGAGTAGTCTCTTACGGTGGATTCTGAAACTAGTGGTGAATAATCAGGGTTAAGCGGTCATATAGGTTAAGGGCTAATTCCTTTTCAGGAAATTTCATTAGCTTGAAATGGTAATATTGTAAGTTGTGATTGCAGGGGCTTCATGATAGGTGCCTCTTTCTAGGCGGAGGAATAACCAAAAGGAGTGTTGGATCTAGAGAGGTTGTTTGGTGAAATTCCCCAATGTTTTTTTTCTTTCCTTTTAAGTTCAAAAGGCTATTTATGCGTGCTGAAGCCGGATTACGTTTGATTTTTTTATGTTTTTTTAATACCTCATTTTCGCTTTTAATCCATCGGTATGGTGGGTAATTTTATCTAATTTTTTGCGGACAAGCTATTTTTTGTAGAATATCGCATATGCCTTGATGAAAAGAGGTTGATTTTTGCGAAAGTCGAATTTTTCAAACTCATATAGGCCTGTGTGAGTCTGGATCGGTAATTATTTTTTTATCACCTACTTATTAAATATGAAGAAGCGGTTTACCCCCCTATGGCGGCGATCTTTGTTTTGGGCGTTTGCTTTTTGTACTTTTTCTAGATGTGCTTCCGATGTCCAGATACACCCTTATGAAGGTGTCCCCGAAGATTTGCGCTACATTCCCTTATTGCCAGACTACGAAATTATTAGTGGTCATGAATTTTTTTCCGATCCCCCAAGTTGGAGAGGAGGCAGTCAAATGCAATTTGCACTTTTGGAAAATCAAGATGAAACCCTTTTTGAGAATATTTCCGTGGATTCCAATTCCGGAGTGATCAGCCTCAATGATTTTAATCGGTTGCTGCCGGGGAATATCAAATTGGTGTTCAGATGAAGCATCAGCAGCAAGGGGATTGGCAAGTTTTTCCTGAGGCCTATGCGGTTCGGATCGGGCAAGGCCCGGTAAGTGGCCTACAGTATTCTCCCTCTACTTATTCCATTTACGCCGATGATGTGACTGATGCCACGGCCATGCCCGGTGTGCGTGGTGGTGGGCCTTATCAGTTTCGTTTCCCGGATCACTATAATGGCGCCTACCAAATTAATGAAACAACAGGTGTAATTTCCCTAAAAGTTGCGGAAGAGGTATCACCGGATTTTGTGGAGGAAGAATTGCTTACTGTGATTGTTTCCAATGCCCTGGATACCATCACCATTAGCCCGGCCATCACCATGGAACGCATCGGGGCGGATATGGGCCGGATGATCTTTCAGGCCAACCATAAGATTGCCGATCGCGCTCAGAATGGTTTGATTAATACGCATTCTTACACCTATACTGGTGATTATGCTACGGTGTTGAAATGGGAGGAAGAAGGGCAGCTAAAGGAAATGGATTACAGTACGACCCTTATAGGGGCAGAAGAAGCGGGTAATCCATTATGGCATTACTGCTGGTTTGGCCGAATGAAGCGGGACTCGAATGGTGAGGAAATCCAACTGGCCATGTCCAAGGCCAAGTCCAAAAATGAAGGGTTAAATTATTTGTTTACCGATGCGATAGACCTTTCGGCCTATCCCGGCGCGTTGACCACCTTTATCAAGGGTACTATTTTTGCCAATGCGGCCTCCTGGACTACGGCAGAAAAGTACCATTCGCTCCGCCTGTTGGTGTGCAGGGCTTCGGAATTCAATGCAGAACAGCCGGATCTCTCTGCCTGGTCCATTGTGGAGGAAAATATCATTCCCGATTTGCTCTTGGTGAATGGTTATAATGATGTCGCATTTCCGATTGATGCAGAACTTTATGAAGAGTATGGGACAACTTATGCGCTACCCGAAGCTTTTCAGGGGCAGGAAATTGTGTTGGCCTTGCAGTCCGTTCTGATGAACCCCTATGATGAAGCCCATGACGCTCGTCCCGCGATTGAGAAATGGGAAATTCGCGCAAAGAAGTAAGCACTATAAAATAATTCAAGATGAAAAACTACTATATCTACCGAGTAATCTGTGGACTCCTTTTGTGGTGCCTTACTTTAGGATCGGCGGAGGCCCAGAAGAAGTTTTATATGTTAGCCGGAGCAGTTACGGATGAAAGTGCTACTCCTCTAATCGGCGTTTCCATTAGGGTAGAAGGAACTTCCAATGGAACCATTACAGATATTGATGGAAAATTTAAACTTAGAGTTAAAGGAGAAGAGAAGCTTATTTTCAGTTATGTGGGCTATGAGGAGAAGGTAATTCCTATTTTGAGACGCTCCATTATGGAAGTGCAGCTGAGCCCGGATGTAGAGGAGCTGGAGGAAATTGTGGTGATTGGTTATGGGGAAGTGCAGGCCCGGGATGTGACCGGTTCGGTGCAACGCGTTGGTATGAAAGACCTGAAGGATTTCTCAGCGGGTTCTTTTGAGCAGGCTTTACAGGGCCGAATGGCCGGGGTGCAGATCACCGCGGCAGATGGTACGCCGGGAAATGTTTTTTCCATTCAGGTAAGGGGTGCCGGAACCATTACCGGTGATGGTAATCCGCTATATGTCATTGACGGTTTTCCGATTGAGGATCCGGAATTTATGGAAGGGATTAACCCGGATGATATTGAAGATATTACCATTTTGAAAGATGCCTCGGCGGCAGCGATATATGGTGCGCAGGGTTCTAATGGGGTGGTATTGATTACCACCAAATCCGGTACTAAGGGTTCTCCGAAAGTGATTTTCTCAGCCCGTTTTGGGGTTTCTGAAATCCCTCAGGAAAGACGTTACGAGACGCTTTCAGCTTATGAATTCGTGAGGTTGCAGAATGAAATCAATGGAGGAACGTCCTCCTACGGATCAGAGGAATTATACCGTGACGTGCAGGCGGTGGATTGGCAGGATAAGATTTTCCGTCAAGGGCTATTGCAGGATTATAATATGTCCATTGCGGGTGGGTCAGATTTGACAAAATTCCGTTTTTCCGCTGGCTACCGCGAGCAGGAGGGCACCTTAATTGAATCCGATTATCAACGATTTACCACTGCTCTGAAATTGGATCAGCAGGTGAAGCCCTGGATGGATATGGGCTTGAATTTCCGTTATGCCCATAGCCTTCAGAAAGGAATGAATATTACCGGGAATTCTGTCAATGTGGTGACACAGGCTTTAACCTACCGTCCGGTTTGGCCTATTGGTCAAAACCCGGGCTCAGATGATGAATATGAGCTGGAGGATGTTTCCAATGCCTTTTTTCCACCTAATAAAACTTTGGAAAATACGGATCGTGAGCGCGCTAATGATCAGTTTCTGGCCTCTGCTTTTCTTCGCTTGAAGCTGATGAAGGGGCTGGAATTCCGAACTGATTTTAACTACACCTTTTCCCTTCAGGAAAATAAATTGTTCTATAACCGAGGAACGAATCAGGCCGACCGGGGAACTTCTGGAATCAGCGGTAGCATAGAAGATAGAAAAGGGCTGGATTGGCGTAATTCCAATCAGTTAACTTATAAATTTAAAAAGGGAGATCATAACTTGAATTTGACTGCCGTTCAGGAATTTAGATATAATTCCTCCTTTGTGAACCGCATGGCTTCTAACCATTTTGCCACGGATGATTTCGGCTGGAATAATATGAATTTGGGCGTGAGTCCACAGATGAATACCTCCAATTTTAATCGCAGTACCATGCTGGCCTCCTTGGGGCGTGTGATTTACGGATTTAAAGGCAAGTATAATCTGACGGCTTCCATTCGGGCGGACGGCTCTTCCAAATTTCGGGCAAAAAATCGCTTTGGTTATTTCCCTTCCGCCGCTTTTTCCTGGCAGGCAGGGGATGAGCCCTTTATTGCGAATTTGAATGTATTTGACGATTTGAAATTCCGTGTTTCCTATGGAGAAACCGGTAATTCAAGAATTGGTGCTTTTGATGCTTTGTCGACCGTGGTGGTGACGAATGGTGCGTATTTTAATGGGCGATACCAATTGGGAGCAGGCCAAAACAGTTTGGCGAATTCGGATTTGAAATGGGAAACTTCCAGAACCCTGAATGTAGGGACGGACTTTGGCTTTTTCGAAAATCGCATTTATGCCAATGTGGATGCTTATTACAGAACGACAGATGACCTTTTGCTCAGAGCTAAGGTGAGCCCTTCTACCGGTTATACCCAATTGACGCAAAATATTGGTTCTATTGCCAACAAAGGGATCGAGTTGAATATCAGAACGATCAATATTGAAAAAGACCAATTTCGTTGGGAGACTAATTTCAATATTACCTTCAACCAGAATGAGGTGTTGAGTCTCAGCGATGGCGAGCAATACCGCTATTATGCCCCAAGTTTTGGAGGTGCTTTTTTCGCAGAGGAAAACTACTATGCCATGATCGTAGGCCAGCCTGTGGGACAGATGTATGGTTATGTGTATGATGGTTTATACCAAATGGATGACTTTTATCGGGACCCGAATTCCGGGCAGTTGGTGCCTAAGCCAGGGGTGCCTTATATCAAGGATGGGGCAGCGTGGTTGGTCCGGGGATGCCGAAGTATCGCAATATACACAGCGAAGTAGACGCTGATGGCAATTTGATAGATGATGTAATCGATGAAAACGACCGGACGGTGATTGGAAATCCTCATCCGATTCATTATGGTGGGTTGACCAATACTTTTAGATACAAAAATTTCGACCTGAGTATTTTCATGAATTGGTCTTTTGGAAATGATGTTTTGAACGCTAACCGTTCCAAAGCAGGGATTGCCAATAAGCAACAGAACAGAAATTATATGGCGGAAGTAGGCAATAGATGGACACCGGATAATGCCATTGAGTCCGGGGTTTGGGGATCGGGAGCAACAGAATGGATGTCCACCTACAATGGTCGCCTGGCCAGCACCTATTTCGTGGAGGATGGTTCCTTCCTACGCATTCAGAATATTACGCTAGGTTATAATCTTCCTAAGGATACGCTGAGAAAGCTGAAGATGAGTAGCCTCCGTATTGCCTTCTCTGTGGAGAATGCTTATGTCTTTACCAACTATTCGGGTTATGATCCGGAAGTCTCGGTAAAGAATCACCCGATGTATTCGGGAATCGATTGGTCTGCCTATCCAAGGGCCAGATCATATAATTTGAGTTTGAATATGGGTTTTTAAATGTTGAGTAATGATGACTTTTAAAACTATAAATATTAAATCACTAGCTATCCTTTTTTTGATAGGATGCATGCCTTCCTGTAGCTTTTTGGATTTGGATCCGGTACGGGAATATGAGCGGAAAGATTTTTATGCCACTGCAGATCAGGCGATGATGGGCCTGGTCGGGGTTTATGGCAACCTTCGTCCGCTTTATCGTCGGAATTTATCCGTCAATCTTTCTTTGGGAACAGATGAAATTGTGCTGAACAAAGCCTCGGATAATACGCTGGGGGCACTGATTGCTCGCCATACCTTTAACCGCTACACGCCAGAGGTGAATGACATCTGGACGGATTCTTACCGCGGAATTTCCTTTGCCAATGACTTCATCTACAATATGGAAGGCCGGGGAGAGATTGACGGCCTGAGTGAATTGCAACGTAAAACATATTTGGGAGAAGGCCTGGCTTTGCGCGCATTGTTCTATTTTAATTTGGTGCGCCTTTATGAGCATGTACCCTTACGGCTGGAGCCCTTTACGGATTATGCCCTGACGCCCGAACAACTGCACATGCCCAATAGTCCGGCAGCAAAAGTTTATGATCAGATTATAGATGACCTGGACGCTGCCATCGCCTTATTGCCGGAAAGTCCACGGAACCATGGTGCGGTAGGGAAGTTGGCGGCACATGGGTTACTCGCCCGGGTTTATTTGACGCTTGCAGGAGCTAGATTACAAGGGGGTAATGTGGGGGAAATGAAGTGTTATGAAATGGCGGTTTTTCACTGTAACCAGGTGATATCTTCCGGCAAACACGAATTGTTGCCCAGTTATCGGACGGTATTCCTGAACCAGATTCAACAACGGAATATTGACAAGGAAATCCTCTGGGATGTGGTGTTCAAGGTAGAAGATATCCGGAATATGGGCGGTATGCTTGGACAGTGGCTGGGGCCGAAAATCCCCAATGTGAGTCCGTCATTACCGGCAGCAGATTCCCGGGGAAGTGTCACGCCTTGGTTGATAGATCTGTTTGATGCTGAGTTGGATAGTCGGTTCGATTGGAATATTGCGGCTTATAACATTAGCTATGATGATGAATTCAAAACGTATAAGTACAACAATATCGGGGATCAGAATAATTTCGCCATAGGTAAGTGGAGGAGAGCCGGGCTGGATTTGGAAATGCCAGATGAAGATCATGTGGTGTTTTATGAGGAAGGTTTTCTGGATCGAAATTCCACTTCTTTTGATTACCCCCTTGTTCGTTATTCGGATGTGCTTTTGATGAAAGCCGAAGCCCTGAACCAATGGAAAGGCATTAATCCCGAAGCCATTCAGGCTTTGGATGAGGTGAGGTTTCGGGCAGGATTGGTCAGCATCACTGAGGGCTTGGCCGAGAGGGGATTAGCGCTTTCTCCGGCTACTTTTTTGGAAGAAATCAAGGATGAGCGTGCCAGAGAGTTGTGCTTTGAGGGGCACCGTAGATTTGATCTGGTTCGTTGGGGAGAATTTACAAGGCGTATTCAGGAGACCTATCAATATTCTCAGGAAGTGCATGGAGAGAGTCGTCTGCACTTTATTGTTCCTGGCGAAAATGTGCTCCCTAAACATGAGGTTTTTCCGATTCCGGAAGATGAAATTAACCTTAACCGTAACATTGAACAACACCCTGATTGGCAGTAATTTTTTAAAGACAAGAAGATGAAATACTATAAATTGTTATGGCTCTTTTTGCCACTTTTGGCTTGTGAGGAATTCACCAATGAAATAGCTTTGGAAGAGCGGGTGAACTATGTGGGTTACCAGCATTATAAAATGAATATTTCTCCCAAAGAGGTGTGGACCTCGGGAGATCCGAAGGTGAGAGCGAGTGGGAATTTGTCCTATTTTTTGGATTCCGCAAGCATAAGTCCAACGGATACTATTGCCCTTTCGGACTATTTTGAGATTGATCAAAATACCGGGGTGGTACGCTTAAGTGGTCAGGATTCTCTGCCACAGGGGGATTACCAGTTATCGGTGCATGTACAGAATGATTTGAACAGTTTTACCAATCCGGAGGCCATTCGATTACGGGTGTTGCCACCTACTTTTATTGAAATGTTGCCCGCACAGGAGGCTTATACCTTCTGGGTGGATACGCAATTGAAGCCGGAAGAGGATACGCTGTCAATTTTGACGATTGATCGAGGGGATCCATTGAATGTGACCACCATTTTGCATCCGACAGATTCCTTTGCGCTGTCGGAAAATGGGCAAATCATCTTTACTCAAAAAGCATATACCGAAACCAAATATCAACTGCATTTGCAGGTGGTGAATGATGCGCTTGATACAGCGGAGACCCGATTTGAATTGGAGAGAGCAATCAAAATCATTCCGATTGCGGATGACATTCCTTTCAGTATCAGTCATTGGGCCGGGGCAAATGTGTTTTTCTTTAATGGGTATAATTTCCCGGGGGATGAGCTTTTTGATCCATTCCTGGTGAATGATTTTAATGAGATTCATTTGGCGCACATGCGTACTATGCAGATTTATCCGGCAACACCACTGGAAATAAAAGCAGGCAATAGTCTATGGGGATTTGCTTTGGAAAGTAAGCTCAACCATGTTTTTGACAGCAAAAGGGTGCTCAAATATATTAACAATAAGGTAGGTACCACTTTTGGTGATTTCTATGAACATTTGATGTTTACGGATCTTATTCCCTCGGAAAGATTGACGAGCATTGGTCTGCAGGCCCAGTTTTATTCCAATGGCGCGATAGTACCCGATCAGCAATATATGGAAGGCTACTGGGTGACCGAAGCACAATTTCAGCAATTGTTGTCCGTAGACTTAGCCGAAAGAAGAGCCATTGTGGACGGCTGGGACGCATTCTTTTCTTCCATTGAAAGCAGTGAAGAGGATAACGTAAATCCGGAATTTAAACTGCATAATATTGACGTAGCTTCTTCGGAGGAATGGCTTTCTCTGATTCAGGGCGATGCCGCAGGTGGCCGATTGGTTTTCCGTTTTGTAGAGGCCAAGCCAGATGCTAACTCCGGATTGATGGGCGTGCACTATATTAATATTAAACGAATGGTGGAGCCAGTGCTGGAGCTGTAAGAGGTATTTGGAAAATAAAATTTGTATCGAATTCGAAGCATTGCAGAAGCGATATCCGGTTCTTTAGAAAGAAAAGCATCACAATTGTTGAACGCTTTTAGCAGATTTATCGAAATGAGCTTGCTTCAGTAATTGTTGGGAAAATACAAATAGTGGGTCGGGCGAGGTGGCAATAGAAATAGGCCACTTCACCACAGACTGCTTCTTCAAAGGGAGCAGTCTTTTTTTCTTCGGAATTATTCACCACAGCATATATTAAAGCAATATATTAGTCCTAATAGCAATTGATTGCAGTTGATTTTCTTTGATTTTTTGTGGCCCCTATTGGGCTAAGCTTGCTTTCTTCTCCTTCATCGGCTTCGTTGGAAAAAAACTTGGAATAGGAAAAATCTATTTATTTTTCACCAATGCAGCTAAACGAGAATTTAAGTAGGCATAATTCAGGTTATATACGATCGTATATAGCAAATTCCATGGCGTGGGAGTGCTGTTCATCTGCGGGGAAAAATTCGCTTTTGGATTTATGCCATTGATGGAGGTTCAATGGCGGGAAGAAGGCATCCGCTTTCGAAAAATTTCCATGCACATGGGTAAGGTAGAGCCTTTGCGTAATGGGCAGTGCAGCAGCATAGATTTGAGCCCCACCACCAATTAATACTTCCGGATAATGAGGTTGGAGGCTTTGGATCGCAGTTTCTATTTTAGTGTGGGATTGAAATCCATTCAGCTTAAATTGGGGATCCCGGCTAATGATCAGGTTCTGAATCCCTGAAAGCTCCATATCCGGAGACAATGCCGTCTTCCGCCCCATAATCATTGGGCGGGAAGCGATCATGGATTTGAAAAAGGCGGTGTCTCTGGGCAGACTCCACGGTAATTTGTTATGCACGCCAAGCTCGTGGTTTTGTCCTATAGCCGCGATAATGGAAATAGTGGGGAGTTTAGTCATGCAAATAAGATGAGTATTTTTTTCGAAAAGGTCAAGATGGTCTCTACGGCCCATTCCAGGGAATTTTGCAGTTGGTCTTTTGATGTTCACAAGGCTCGCTGTAACACTAAGGTCTGAGAGGTATTTGATCAACAAAATTCATTCACCCCAAAGGAGTGTTACAAAATAGCGATGGGTGAAAAACCATCGATACAGGTTCCCCTCTGTAACCCAAGCCTGAAGGGCTTGTATTATAAAGGAATAGAAGGGATGAATTTTAAGATGAGCATTTGGAGGAATTTCGATGTTATTTTGCTGAGCTGATGTGTTTCACTATAATTCGATTAACTCAACTAGCCTCGTTACGTGCTTTAATCCCTCCGCGATAGGAGAGCAGCAGTATTGAACGAGATATGCCCGAAGAAAGTGGTGTTTAGGGGTTGAAAAATAGCGGCAAAATTGGTTGATTTAAATGCCAATAAAAACCTAACCAAAAATTTGTCACCATGAGCGAAATTAATCAAATCCCACCTATTACGGAAGCAACACCCAATTGTCGTACGTCTTCGCACACGGAACTTCGGAGTCTAGCAGGGATGTTGCGCAGTGACTACGATCCTGTCCACGGAATTTAGCAGTTGGTCTTTTGATGCTCGAAGGGTTTATCGTAACCCTTAGATCCGGAAAGGATTATTGGGTCAGCAAATTTCACTTACCCCCTCTGTTCAAAGCAACGCGCTTTAAACAAATCCAACAAAAACGAAATCAAATCCGTCAAAGTGGTGATCGGCAACAGCGGGCCACTATTTTTTATCCCTTGGGGAAAAATGCTTAAATTGCCTTATAAAGCATGTAACATGAAAAGACTTCCCATCGGCCTATCCGATTTCAGACAAATCCGCAATGAAGATGCTTATTATATCGATAAGTCCCTCTTCATTGAGGAACTGATGCGAAATAATGCGCAGACTTTATTGTTTCCGCGTCCGCGCCGTTTTGGGAAAACGCTCAATATGAGCATGCTGAGCTATTTTTTCGATATTGATCATGCAGAGGAGTATCGGGATTGGTTTTCCGGCCTGGCTATTGAGCAATCGGAGGAATGGAAGCATCAGGGAAAGTACCCAGTGATTTTTTTGACGTTTAAGGATTTGAAGATGGGGAGTTTTGAGCTAGCCGTCTCCAAATTGAAAAAAGAATTAGGAAGGGATGTGGTTAGAAAATATGGCTATTTGTTTAGCTCTGATCAATTGGATGAATTTGATAAAGAATATTTGTTGAACTTCCGAAAAGGAGCGGTGGATATTTTTGATCTCGAGGATTATTTAAGGGAGATCAGTAAAATGTTGGCGAAACACCACGGTATCGCTCCCATACTCCTGATTGATGAATACGATGCGCCCATCCATGCGGCTTTCGAATATGGTTACTTGCCGGAGATGGTCGGTTTCATGCGGAATTTTCTATCTGCCGGTTTTAAAGATAAAGATCTCATTACAAAAGGAGTGATCACCGGTATTCTGCGTGTTGCGAAAGAGGATATCTTTTCCGGTTTAAATAATCTGGCGACTTATTCTATTTTGGATTACGAGTTTGCGGATAAGTTCGGGCTGACGCAGTCTGAAATCGACCAATTGTTGGATGATGCGGGCTATAGTGCAGACCGGCAAAAAGTGGCTGATTGGTACAACGGCTATACTTTTGGTCAGGTAGAAAAAATTTACAATCCATGGTCTATCCTGAATTTTGTTGCCCGTCATGAAGAAGGACTCAAACCTTATTGGGTAAATACATCCTCCAACAAGTTGATTCAGGAGACTTTGCCCAAAATTGATGCGCCCGCCCAGGAGTTGCTTTTCGATTTGTTGCAGGGTAAATCCGTGCGTGCCCGACTGGCTGATTTCATCATTTTTGAAGATTTACACAGTGGCGACTCCAAAGTAGTTTTAGGATTATTGATATTCAGCGGTTACCTCACCACGGACGGCACCGCCCTGGATCCGGGCCGACTGGAATACAAGCTTCGGGTGCCCAATGAGGAGATCCGCATCATGTATGAAATGATGCTGGCAAGATATCTGAAGGCGAGTGAGAAGGTAACAGACAATGAATTGTTGATGGCCTTGCTGCAGCAAAAGCCCAAAACTTTTGCTGATGCCTTGAAAAGATATTTATTGCACTCCTTTAGTTTTTTCGATATCGGTACCAAAGGTTTTTTACCAGAAAAAATCTACCATGCTTTTATGCTGGGATTGATGGCGAATTTGAGTCAGGAATATCATGTTAAATCCAATCGGGAAAGTGGTTTGGGGCGGGCAGACCTGATCATTTATCCTAAAGATTCGAAGAACCAAAAAGGTTGGGTATTGGAATTCAAGAAGAAGACGCTTGATGATCCTGAAAGTCTGGAAGAACTCGCACAATCCGCCCTGGGTCAAATTCATGAGCAGCAGTATGTGACTGAGTTAAATGGCCATGGGAAAACAGAAATCATGTGCATGGGCATTGCTTTTGACGGGAAGCAGGCGGCTTGTGCGTTTTGAGGAAAATGGGGCTCGTTGTAGAAATGCAGCTCGTAAGTCTTCGTACACCGAACTTCAGCCTTAGGTAGTAAATCAGCGCCGCGACTACGGCCAGTCCAGGGAATTTTGCAGTTTGTCTTTTGATGTTCACAAGGCTCGCTGTAACACTAAGGTCTTCGAGGTATTTAATTAACAAATTTCATTCACCCCAAAGGGTGATACTAAATAGCGACGGGTGGTCCCCCTGGTAACCCAAGCCTGAAGGGCTTGTACTATAAAGGAATAGAAGGGATGAATTTTAAGATGCGCATTTGGCGGAATCTCGATATTATTTTGCTGAGCGGTTGGGTCTCATTATGCCTCGATAAACTCAGCAAGGGTCGTTGTATACTTTAATCCCTTCTGAACTCTTTTTAGAGGTTGGCGGCTTGTTCGGTTGGAAAAGTTTATATTAAGGTCAAACCAAAAGCATAAATTAATGTCGGGCAGATCTATAGGTAAAGCTTTATTGGGTATGTTGATAGGTTTGATATTATTTTCTATATACCAAAATAGCCCAAGGGAAGTCGGTTTGTTTTCGTAGAAGACCCCTTTGCCACCTCCATGAATGGTGAAAATTGTGACTCATTTCTCGGCGTATTTCACCCTCATATAAAAAAGAAAAAAGTAACCAATAAGATGTTTCTGCTGGGGCTGTTTTTCAGAGGCTTGTTGAGCCAGTGCGATAGTTCTTGTGCGGAACCAGTATTTATGCAAGCAAGAGCAAAGGCACTTATTTTGTATAAAAATTCAGCAGATACTATTTGTTATGGTCCATTTCATGGATACTATAAAAATGGGGATTACTTTAATAATGATCAATTCAAAGCAGTATTAGTGAAGGAGGTTTGGAATGATGATTGGTCAATTATCGAAAAAATGGAGTGATCAAGTCCTCCTGCGGGCTTTTGTTTAGGGGGCTATAATCGTTAGATTGAAGCTGAATTTTGCGGAATGAGATGGAAAAGGGATGGAGCGGGTTTGTTTGAACCACAGCGGGCCGATAGCCCGATGGGGTGAGCCGCGAGAGCCCGACGGCGCGTCTAAGCGCGGCGATTTCCCCAAAACAAAAAAAGCGCCCTCTGCTGAAGACGCTTTTTGTAATCTAATATTTTGGGATGCTTACCAGATGACGATACGATCTTTACGTACCATAGGGGCATCATCTTTCAAATCGAATGCTTCCTGGAATGGAGGGAAGTTGCCCAATGGGCCAATTGCACGGAAGAAACCAGGAGAGTGAGGATCCGTCATCACTTGCTGACGCAAAGCTTCATCACGAGATTTAGTTCTCCAAACAGTTGCCCAAGACAAGAAGAAACGCTGCTCTGGCGAATAACCGTCAATCGCATCAGGACGACCATTTTTCTCCAAATCTTTCACCATGGCATTATAAGCCAAAGTTACGCCACCTAAATCGGCAATGTTTTCACCCAAAGTCAAACGACCGTTCACATGTACGGAATCCAATACGGTGTAAGCATCATACTGCTCCACCACCTTATTGGCCAAAGCGTCAAAACGCTCACCATCTTCTTCCGTCCACCAGTCATTTTGGTTACCGTTGGCATCGTACTTACGACCCTGATCATCAAAACCGTGGGTGATTTCGTGACCGATTACTGCTCCGATACCACCATAGTTCACGGCTTTATCCGCTTTGTAGTCGTAGAAAGGAGGCTGCAAAATTGCGGCCGGGAATACGATTTCGTTATTGGTTGGGCTGTAATAAGCATTTACCGTTTGTGGTGTCATGCCCCATTTGCTCTTATCTACCGGCTTACCCAGGTCATTCAACATATCATAGTAGTCGAATTTGTTGGAGTTGATGATGGTTTGCAAGAAGGAAGTTTGGTCGATTTCCAAATCAGCATAAGACTTCCATTTGTCAGGATATCCAATTTTTACATTGATATTTGCCAATTTTTCCTGCGCTTTTGCTTTGGTGTCGTCACCCATCCACTCCAATTTGGTGATGCGCTCGCCCAATACTTCACGTACGTTCTCGATCATGGCCGCCAACATGCTCTTAGCTTCCTCAGGGAAAACTTCTTTCACATAGATCTGACCAAAGCCTTCACCAGCTACACCATTAACCGTGGTTAACATGCGCTTCCAACGTGGACGCATTTCCTGAGCTCCACTTAATTTCTTACCGTAGAAGTCGAAGTTCAGGGCTACAAATTCTGAATCAAGATATGCAGCGAAAGTATTGATCGCTTTGAATTCGAAATAAGCCTTGATGGTTTCCAAATCAGCACCAGCCAATACTTTGGAAAGGTTTACAAAATAATCAGGCTGTGTTACCACTACCTCCGGTACAAGATTTACCGGCACATCTCCGGCTTTCAAATATTTGATCACATCAAAGCTTGCGAAAGATTGATCAAAATCCTTCGTGCTCATTTTATTATAAGTCAATTCAGGATTACGCATTTTAGCTCGATCCCAGGAGATTTTTGCCATCTCTGTTTCGAAAGCCAAAATAGTTTGTGCCTCTGTTTTTGCTTTTGCCTCCTCTTCGCCCAATTTCATGAATACATCGGTGATGTACTGCACATAGGCATCACGAATACCGGCGAAAGGCTCACCATCTTTTAAATAGTAATCTTTGTCAGGCAAAGACAAGCCCCCTTGTGAGAAATAATAAGTAGTGGCCTGAGAATTTTTACGGTCGGTATATACATAATCGCCGAAAAGTCCACCAACACCTACAATGTTCAATTCCCCCATTAGCTGAGACAAATCTGCTTTGCTCTTCAAGCCACGGATTTTATCAAAAATAGGCTGTAATTTTTCTGTTCCGGCATTTTCAATAGCCGCAGAGTCCATACCCAATTGGTACACCTGTAGCGCCTTTAATTGATCTCCTGAAAATTGATCAATGTTCTCCAACGCTTTTTTCATGATGCGCTGCTGAGCGGCGATATTACGGTCACGTAATTCGTTGAATGCCCCCCAACGGGTTTGATCATCCGGAATTTCCGTGATTTTGTCCCATCCGCCATTGGCGAAGTGATAGAAATCTTCCCCCGGGTGAACGTGGGCGTCCATATTTTTAGGATCAATACCATGGACTTCAGCATCAGCCGTAGCAGCTTGCTGTTTTTCTTTAGAATCACAGGAAATTAGTGCTGCAGAAAGTGCAACGGCCATACCTGCTGACAAGAATTTTTTATTCATAATGAAAAGATAAGTTTCAAATCGAGCTGGAAAAATAGCATTTATAACAAAAACATACCCTCAATATTTGATAAGCGGAAATATATCGAGGGTATCGGCAACTTGAAATATTGACAAACGGTTAAATTCATACAAATGTACTTTGTAATCGGTTTTCTTTCGTATTCCGGTTGATTCGATTTAAAAAACCAGAGCAGAAATATCTTATGGCTAGAGCAAATTTAAAGCTGGTGGACTGCATCAGAAAGGCAGCTACCAAAATTGAAAATGAAGGGAATTACCAATGGGGGCATATGGGCGGTTGTAATTGTGGACATTTGGCGCAAGAGATTACTCACTTAAGTGCCAAAGATATCCATCAATACGCTTTGGCGAATCGCACTGAGGGTGATTGGTCGGAACAAACTGCTGCATTTTGTCCTACTTCCGGCTATCCTATGGATATGGTGATCTCCATGATGCTCGATGCGGGATTGGATATTTCGGACCTCAAACATTTGGAAAAATTATCCAATCCGGAAATTTTGAAAGGTTTACCTGCAGAAAGCCATTACCTGAAACATAACCGTAAAGAGGATGTGGTTTTGTATATGCGAATTTGGGCGAATCAGCTGGAAGAAAAATTGTTAGGTAATATTTCAGTAAAAATTGAAGAAATCCAGATGGAATCGGTTTAAAATGGGGATTTTTATGATAGGTTGAATTAAAAATTGATGATTAGGAAGGATGGGTTTCAGTCCAATTCGTTATTAAAGTGTAACTAATCAAATCCTAACCTATGGAAGCTGAAAATTTACCATTTGAAACACGCCCACTAGAAAATATCGACCCTCAACCTGCTCCAAGACAGCGAGTGCTGCGAGATGTTCAAGATGAAAACCTAGACAGTTTGATGGACGATCTTTTTAAAGATATGGGATATGAATTTGAAGAGTAAAGATGATGAAAAACCGGCCTAGTGTCGGTTTTTTTTGTGAATACTATTTTCCTATGTGTATCTTTGGAAAAATAAGCAACAGAAATCATGGCGAAGAAATCTTCAAATATTGTCAATCGTTATTTTATCAATGAATTTGGGGCCTACAAAGTATTGGTGCAGGTGAATCCTGTGACTTTAGAGGGCCTTGAGCTGATTGTGCATCCCGATAACCGAATCGAAAAAACGGAAATGGAATTTGATGAGGAGATTTATGATGATTTGGCTGAGGATAAATTTGAAGAAACCAATGGCTTAGCCTTCAATTTATATTTGAGCCAAAGTGAGGGAGAATTACCGGCAGGTGAGGGAGAATAATGCAATATTGAATAATGATAATATGAAAGCAGTTAAATTCGTTTTGACTGCTTTTTTTATGGATTTTTCCGATAAGATGATCGAATTTTTCCGTTTCTAAATCTTTCTAATTCTATATATCATTGTGAAGTTGATTGATGAAACAAAACAATAGCCATGACATTTCAGGAAAAATTGGCTTCACTCGTGGAGCGCATAGAAGGAAAAATGCCCGAATCTTATTTGGAGGTTATGCACGGGGCAACACAGGATCTAATTGATTCCGGTATTCAGGACAAGGTACTGAAAGTAGGCGATAGGGCTCCGGAATTTGTGTTGGAGGATCAGAACGGGAATAAAGTTTCGAGCCGGGAGGTGTTGGCTAAAGGCCCTTTGGTTTTGACTTTTTACCGGGGTGTTTGGTGCCCGTATTGCAACACAGATTTGGCCAATATTAAGAAATACGTGCCCGAAATGCAGGAATTAGGCGCCGCCTTCTTTTCTGTTTCTCCTGAGTTACCACAAATGCTGGATAATATTATAAAGACGCATCGACTGAATTTTGATATTTTACATGATGACCGCAATGCTTTGGCGGATCAGTTTGGATTGAAGTTTTATTATCCGGAAGATTTAAAGGCATTGTACAGGGATCAGTTCAATATTGATTTGGAAGTGCAGCAGGGGAATGAGGAATGGGCATTACCCATGCCGGCCAGATTTGTGATTGATCAGTCGGGCATTATCCGCTATGCGGAGAGTGAACCGGATTACAGGAGAAGGCCTGATCCGGATGATTTAATGGAAGTTTTAAGGAAATTGTAATATTCTAAAATGACTATTTTTTGGAAAGTAGTTAATTGAAACTTTTGGGCTTTGAATTCTCTTATTTTTAAACGTATTTATAATGTTTAAAGGAGGAGGGTTCAAAGCCCTTCCTTTTCCATCTTTGTCTTATATTTCAGAAAATGAAGACTTACACCCTGGCTTTTGATATTTATGGAACTTTAATTGATACCAGTGGCGTATCAGTAGCTGTCCGCCAATATGTGAAGGATAATACGGATGATTTTGTACAGCTGTGGAGGTCTAAGCAATTAGAGTATTCTTTTCGAAAAGGATTGATGGGGAAGTATGAGGATTTTGGGGTGTGCACCGCTCAGGCACTGGATTATTGTTGTCTGGCTTTTAATATTCTGCTTTCTGCCCAGGAAAAAGAGCGTTTGATGCTGGAATATAAGGTGCTTCCGAAGTTTGAAGAAGTGGAGAGCGCTTTATCCGCCCTTAAAGATGCCGGCCACCGGCTTTTTGCTTTTTCTAATGGTAGTAATGAGGCGCTGTATCATTTGCTGGATCATGCCGGGATTTATGATACCTTTGAAAAGGTGATTAGCATGAAGGATATTGCGATGTTTAAGCCTCACCCTTCCGGGTATCAGCATTTTTTAGATAAAGCAGGAGCAGAAGTGCAGCAGGCATTTCTAATTTCTTCCAATCCTTTCGATATCATCGGGGCGGCTTCTTACGGAATGCATACTGCCTGGGTCCGAAGAAGTAAAAACAGCATTTTTGATCCCTGGGGAATTCAGCCCAATTATGTGTTGAGCAGTTTACTGGAATTGCAGGCTGTTTTAGCCGGTCATGGATGATGTTCCGCTTTTCAAGATGTGGGTGTTTTTCAAGGGGAAAAGTCCGTTTTGCGGATAGTTTTATGCAAACTCCAAATAGGTGCTTACCGCTTGAAATCCTTGTTTTTTATAAATGTTGATGCCCTCCTCAGTGGCCTGGAGGATCAGATATTTAAATCCTTTTTCCTTTGCAAGCTGAATGGTGGCTGCCATGATCTGTGTGCCGATGCCCTTTCCTCTGGCGGAAGCCAAAGTGGACACATTGTAAATACCGGCGGTCTCCTGGTTGGAGGGAAATAATTCGGCAACCGCTGCTAATTTACCTTCCCAATAAGCGGTGAGTAAATAGGTAGGAGGGGGGCTTTGAAGTAAAAAGGCCGCTTTTTCCCGATAATAAGTCATCACATTTTCGTCCGCAGGAAACCAATTGGCAGCCAGTACCTGGGCAAAATGATTGATGCTCTCTGTATTTTTAGCGAGCTGAATATCGAGTTTTTCATTAACCCGAATTATTCACCGCTAGATTCAGTGAATTGCTCTAACTGAAACATTGTCAGTGCGTTGTATTTGTTTCTGCTGATTTTTGTATAGCCCAAATTTGGGTGAGCTTGCTTTCTCCTCATTCATCTGCTTCGTTGGAAAAAACTCGAAATAGGAAACTATTCCTTCATTTTTCCCGCCTTGCAGCTAAAAGAGGATTGAAGCATGAATAATCCGGGTTAAGTTGTATGGCTGTTGATGCAAATTCTGAAAGCTGCAGCACCATCCCGGTTTCCGAATTTTGTACTTTGATGCCCAATTGTTTAAAAAGGGATTCGATGGCCGTTGTTAAATGTTCTTTGGTAATCCAGATACAAAAAGCCTGCTGTAGGGAATGATAATGCTCAATGGCCTGTTGGAGCTGAGGGATCTTCACCTGATCTCCTTGGGAAATATGGAGCACATTAAAGGTGTCGCAGTCCAGCCCACTATAGACGGCGGTAAAACCATTTTGTTCCAATACCTGCATTTGGTTATTTTTTGTCGCAATAAAGCGGGAATGGTGCCCAAAATTTTCAATGATCTTATTTTTCATTTTTGCTATTGAGTTTTTCATATTTCCAGGAAGCCCACCAGCCAATAATGGAGGCCAAAGATAAAAACAAAAACACAAATTGATGATTGAGTGGACTGTCAAATTTTTCGAGAAAATAACCCATCAATGGCCCCATGAAGATGTCCGGGGTGTAGCCGATTACCGAAATTAAACCAACCACCGTGCCGGTATATAGTATGGGGATTTGGCCTTCTTCGATCAAGGTGAAATATAAGCTCCGAAGGGTATAGACTCCAATGCTGCAAATGACCAGGTTCAATAAGGGAAGGAAAAGGGCACCCTCCGGCAACAAGCCACTACCAATGATGAGGCTACTGCCGAGCATGAGGAGGAAACCATAATGGATGATCTTTTGAGGATTAAAGGTATCGGCCAAAATACCCGCCATCACAGCAATGATGACCCTAGTCCAAAGCGAAATGGTGCCTACTTTTGCAGCGTCTATTTCATCAAAACCAAGGATTTCATGGGCATACAAAGAAAAATCATCCGTGGTTTTATAACCAATATAGGCGCAGATAATAATCAGCGCCAGGTAGCGGACTTTTTTCATGCGGGCGATTTTCCCTATGAGTTCTGGTTTTATGCTTTCCGGTTTTTCAGCTCCTGCTTCGGTTTTGGGTAGTTTTATCCAACAAAGTAGCCCTGTACCCATAGTGATGGCAGAGACTACATACAACAAATTGGAAAATGCCTTGGAGGAAATGGCAGTACTATCTACTGAGCCGGACGCAACAAAATTCAGTAAAGAAATGGCCACTGTACCCATACTGGCGGCCACAAAAGCTCTGCCGCCATCCAGTATTCCGAAAGCATGTCCCTGCTGATCGTGCCCTCCCCATTCTCTGGTGGCCCGAATCAGGGGTGCCCAAAAAAGAAAAATAGTGGTAATTCCCCAATAGGCATAGAGTAAATTCATGACCCATAGCGGTGGAATCTGTGCCATAAGCAAGCCCCCGATACCTGTGGCAACCAAGGCGATGCTGATCAGATTTTTTGCCGGATATTTGTCGGCTAAAGGTCCGCCGAAAAAGTAGGAAAATACGGCCAGAATTCCATAGATGGAAAAAAAGCTTCCCAGTTGGATGTTGTCAATCTGAAATACTTCCAGTAGGGTGGGGCGGAAGAGCCGGGCGATGACAAAAGGTAAAAAGAAAATAACTTCTCCGGCTAATATCAGCAGGAAAAGGGTGTTGTATCGGCGATTTTGAAGGAGGCTTACTGTTGGCATATCTGTCAATATAAGGCTTTCATTTTAGAGCTAAGAAAAATATAGATAGCATTTAGGCCGGTTTATTCATGCTTGACCCGGATCAAACAGAGTTATGCTCTTTTAGCTGTCAGGCGGGAAAAATGAAGGAATTTTTCCTATTAGAGTTTTTCCCAACGAAGTAGATGAATGAGGAGAAAGCAAACATACCCAAATTTGAGCTATTGATAATTCGGTAAAACTAACCGTAAAACAACGAAGTCTAGGTGTTTATAGCAACTCACTAAATCTACCGGTGAATAATTCGGCTTAAAGACTCTTTTTGCTGCCAGAAGGAGAAATGAAGAAAATTTTCCTATTTCGAGTTTTTCCAGCGCAACCGATGAGTGAGGAGAAAGAACGCCTACTCTAATTTCGGTCATTAGAAAATCAGTCAAAATAGTTGTAAAGGATTAGTGGTAAGTCTATTGAGTTGGATAGGTGATTCTGGAGGTGAATAATTCGACTTAGTGCTTCTTTAAAAGCACAACATCCGGCTGCAAAATCGAATTATTGGAAGCGATTTATGATATTTCCCCAACAATAGCGCTGCTATGCTTTCAAAATAATTGGGTGTCGCTTTTGCATTAATCAAATTTTCGCTTCGGCTTTTGGCTTTTAATCAAGCGCTTAGAAACTGATAAAACTTTTCAGTGCGCGAGATTTATTACTTTTTTTCCATACGAATATAAGTTCCCGTACGAATAGTGCATCCGACAATGGAATAAACTTGATGCCGGAAATCATATTGTTGGTTTGGGCGGCTAGTGAAACCCCAACACCCGCAGAAACCAGAGAGGTGACGGTGTCATTATTTTGGGCCTGAAATACGGGATTCACCTTGATTTTTTTCGCTTTCATTTGGGCGGTCACCTCCTCAAATAAAGGGCAGTTGGTTCTTTCTATAAAAGGCATTCCTTCCAATGCTTCAAGGGGAAGGCTGGAGGCGGCGGCTAATGGGTTTTGGTGGGAAACCGCTATGTCGAGCCTTTCAGAAAAGGCCGGGCGAGAAGCATAAAATTCTTCATCAATATCCTGCTTTTCAATGAAAATACCGTCCAATTCTTCCTGGTCCAGCTTTTGGAACAGCTCTACCAGCGTACTTTCAATCATCTTTACCTGGTATTGGCCGTATATTTCCTGATAGTTGCGAAACATTGGCACCACGGCTTCAATCACAATATTGTCTAAAAGGCCTAATCTTAAGAGCCTGTTTTCGCCATCAGCAAATTCGTTTTCAATTTCGTGCCATTGCGCCAGCATTTTTTTTGCCAAAGGCAGCAGGCGTTGTCCCTCCGGACTGAGGCGTACATTGCGTTTGTCGCGGTGAAATAAATTCACATCCAGACTTTCTTCCAGCTTTTTGATGCCCGCCGAAAAAGTAGACTGAACTACCGGGATCTTTTCTGCCGCTCTGGTGAAGTTCTTGTATTCGGCCAGTAATACGAAATATTTCAGAAACTGTAAATTCATTATCGTAAATGTCGATTTGTTTGATCTAAAAAATCTGTTTTGCAAATATAATGACTTACCCCATATTTGCACAAGACAATGGGACAGGAAATAAAGATTTTAGACATAAACAAACATTAAAATGAAAACGGTTTTAGTAATCAACGGACATGAACCCTATGCTTTTGCAGCAGGCCAATTCAACGACGGACTTTTCGATGTTGCGGTAGAAACTTTGAGTAAAGAATTTAAGGTGTTGACCACCGTAATGAAGGACGGTTATCAGGTGGAAGAGGAACATGAAAAGTTCAAACAAGCCGATGTGGTGATCTTCCAGTTTCCAATTTATTGGTTCAGTACGCCAGGCTTAATGAAGAAGTATTTCGATGAAGTCTATGCTTATGGTGTATTCTTCGGGATGGGAGGAGAAAATCCTGAGGTAGAAAGTAAATACGGCTTTGATAACGGTCTGATGAACGGTAAACCCTATATGCTGTCGGCTACGATGAATGCCCCTATGGATGCTTTCAATACGGCAGATGGCTTTTTTGATGGGAAATCCATGGATGAAAGCTTACTATATCATATTCATAAAACTCATCAATTCTGTGGCATGAAAGCATTGCCTTCTTTTGGTGCTCATAATGTGATAAAAGGTCCGCAATTTGAAGCGGATGCCCAAAAGTGGAGATTGCATTTAGAAAATGAGGTAGTAAGGTTGTTTACAACCGCATAAGCAGCTGTTCTGTGTTATCAAAGGGTTTATACTTCCGGGTGTAAGCCCTTTTTTTGTGAAGGGAAAATGTTTCAAGAATCGCGGATAAGAATAACAAAAATGATTTTTTTAACGTAATCACATTGTTGGTTTAGCCCATAATAGTAATACTATTATCTCGGACTATTCACGCTGAAATCCTCCTTTAACGACAAGGCGGGAAAAACGAAGGAATAGTTTTTATTTCGAGTTTTTTCCAATGAAGCAGAGGAAGGAGGAGGAAGCAATTTAAAATTTGGCCATTTAAAAAATCGGGAAAACAACCTAAATAATCTATTAGGGAGTTGATGGATTCGATGTAGTCATATTTTCGGTGAATAACTCGGCTAAAAGCCACCTAAAACCTTTCTTATGAAATCCATCTGGCCCTATCCTGTTCTAAAGGTGAGCGAAAGTACCTATTTGAAAGATCCAGCATCTACGGATTTGGGACGCCGTATAGTATCCGGTAGTATTGATCAGATTTCTGACCTGGGTTTTGAAGCCTTTACTTTCCGAAAACTGGCTAAAAAAATTAATTCTACAGAGGCCTCTGCATATCGCTATTTTGAATCCAAACACCAATTGTTATTGTATTTGGTAAATTGGTACTGGGCCTGGACGCATTACCGCCTGATGTCCGCTACCGCTTCAAATGCTCAACCACAAGCGCGGCTGCGCAAAGCGCTTCATCTTTTGAGTGTGGCTATAGAAGAGGATGGGAATTTTTCTCACATTAACGAAATCCAACTACAACAAATAGTCATTGATAATGCCGCCAAGACTTATCTGACCACCGCGGTCGATAGGGAACAGCAGCATGGTGCATTCTCCAACTATATTTTATTAGTTGCCCAACTGGCGGAATGGGTTTTGGCCGTTAATCCGGATTACCCTTATCCGCATATGTTGATTTCCAATACGATAGAGGGTATGCATCACCAGCGTTTTTTTGCCGAGCATTTGCCTGCTCTAACGGATTTGAATTCTTCTCATGATCAAATCAATGCATTTTATCAGGATTTGGTATTTAAAACGCTTGCCTCATGAAATACGCATTGGTTCATTTCGTGCCCCGACAATTTGCTCATTGGATGAGTCTCTTTTTATTACTCTTCCTGGTTTTGAGCACCATGGATCAAAATGATGAACCATTAGCGGATGAGGTGAAAGTGGAGCTTAAAATGGAGATGAGCGGTGAGTCGGGGGAAGATTCAAAATATTGCCATGATTGGGAATGGCCTTTAGAACCTTTCATCACTCAGAAGCGGGGAGGTGATTTTCCCGATCTTATTTTTTCAGTGGAAATGTTGAGTCAAAGGGTGGTTAGTCCGCCTCCGGAACTTTTTTGAAAAGGCCTTTCCTCCATTCTGACAGGGATTCAGGAAATAAATGCCGCTTTTCTTTTCACTAATCTGTCAATCAATTGCAATTCATTTTTTCAATATCCATTTGGGCTTCCTAAAAAAAGGACACCATCAAAATCATAGAAGGTTTATCCTTCAGCAGAAAAACCAATTATTATGAAACCAAATCCACGCCAGGGGATGTTCGCTCACTTGAAGTCCGATTTTCCCGCCAGTATCATTGTTTTCCTTGTCGCACTTCCACTTTGTTTGGGAATCGCCCTGGCATCCGGAGCACCTTTGTTTTCAGGCATCATTGCCGGCATTGTAGGGGGTATTGTAGTGGCCAGCCTTAGTGGCTCTCCTCTGGGCGTTAGCGGACCTGCGGCCGGTCTGGCGATTATTGTCTTGAATTCCATACAGGAATTGGGCGCTTTTGATGCTTTCTTGTTGGCAGTGGTAATCGCCGGGATTATTCAGATCATTTTGGGGTTTTTAAAAGCCGGGATTATTGGTTATTATTTTCCTTCCTCGGTGATAAAGGGTATGCTCTCCGGTATCGGCATCATTATTATCCTCAAGCAAATTCCCCACGCCATGGGCTATGATAAAGATGCTATGGGGGATTTTTCCTACAATCAGATTGACGGGCATACCACTTTCTCGGAGCTTTTTTATATGCTGGAGGGCATAAACCCCGCAGCCATGATCGTGACGGTGGTTTCCCTGATCATTTTGATACTCTGGGAACAGCCCTTCATGAAAAAAATCCCCCTTACCAGAATTGTGCAGGGGCCATTGGTGGTGGTCAGTATGGCCATTGGTTTAAATTTGTTTTTCCAAAATAGCGGATTACTCAAATTTGATGCGGATGAATTAGTCACCATTCCTGTAGCCGCCTCCATAGAGAGTTTTATCGGGCAGTTTACCCTTCCGGATTTCAGCCAGATTACTAATCCTGATATTTATGTGATTGCCCTGACTGTTGCGGTGGTGGCGAGTTTGGAGACCCTGCTTTGTGTGGAAGCCACCGATAAACTGGATCCTCAAAAAAGGGTGACCCCTACGAATAAGGAGTTGATTGCCCAGGGGGTAGGGAATACACTCTCCGGATTAATTGGTGGTTTGCCGGTGACACAGGTTATTGTTCGAAGTTCAGCCAATATTCAGTCGGGAGGAAAAACCAAGCTGTCGGCCATTCTGCATGGTTTTTTTATATTGATTTCTATCATCCTGATTCCAAGGGTTTTGAATTTGATTCCTTTGTCCGCATTAGCTGCTATTCTTTTTGTGGTGGGTTATAAGCTGGCCAAGCCTACAGTATTTAAAGCCATGTACAAAAAGGGAATGCCGGAATTTGTTCCGTTTATGGTGACTATTTTAGGAATCATCCGTATCGATATGCTGGTGGGGATCGGCCTGGGCCTGGTGGTCGCCATCATCTGGATTTTATATAATAATTATAAAATTCCTTATCATTTTGATGATGCGGATTATCGGGCAGGAGAGCCCATTCGCATTCATTTGGCGGAGGAAGTTTCCTTCCTGAATAAGGCGCCTATTCTAAGATCTCTGAAACATCTTCCCGATGACTCCACCGTAATTATTGATGCCTCCAAGACCAAATCCATTCATCCGGATGTCCTCGAAATCATTGATGATTTTGAAGATAATGCCAAAACACGTGGCATTACTGTGGCTTTAGTCGGTCTGACGCATAGCAATGGAGAAGACCCTGTGAAGCTTTTCAGTAAGACGGTTTCTTCACAGAATGAAAAGGTCAGCTAGCCCATAGATCTTGGGTTTATAATAGAGAAATAAGGGGTGTCCATATCTAGGGATTCCCTTTTTTTTCGGGGCTACCTCCTGACGTCGGCCCGGGCTGGCGGCAGTCGCTTTTTACGGTGAATAGGGTTTAAATTTTGGCCCACCGTAAAAGAGCTTCAACAAACGGCTACGCCTCTGCCTTCATCCCTAGCCCGCACTGGTTAGTGCAGCAAGGACGGCTAATGCCAATCCCCTTCCTCAAGCTCAAAGAGTGACGTACTTCTTGTGGTAGTATTGTGGCAATTTTTAGGGCCAAAACAGTAGACAGTTGGTGTTTACTGTTTTTAAAAGCACTCCATCTTTATTCCACCATTTTGTCTGTTATAATCTTATTCCGATTCCAATATTCCTTGGAGGATTCTGCTAACTACCTCCAAGGCTGGTAGGGATGGATTAAAGTATTAACCCGAATTATTCACTGATAAATTCGTTGCAAAAACACAAGCGACTTATTTTCAATTCTTTATAATTTGTTTTCTTTGATTTATAGTAGCCCAAATTTGGGCAATCTTGCTTTCTCCTCATTCATCTGTTTCATTGGAAAAAACTCAAAATAGGGAAATTTCCTTCATTTATCGGCTTGCAACGGCATGAGGAATCACGGCTTTTTCAAAAGACTATGAATGGATAAAAAATAGGTAGATCCGGTTTCTCATAAAACTACAAATGGACAAATAATAGGAATGATCTAGTTCCCAATGGGGGCTATTTGATTTGAGCGCTTGTTTATGAGTTAGCTTAGGGAAGTGGCAAATATTAAACTACACAACCGGATTGATAAAAATATAGGGCAAACGCATCAAGTTAAAAACTATTGAGAAATTGGTTTATTTTTGCCCTATGAATACACCCACGACTATTTTTTCAGGAGTAGAAGACCCTCGCCAAGAGTGGAGATGTCTTCATCCATTAGAAAATATCCTTTTTATCGCCTTAGCAACAATGATTTGTAATGGCGAAGATTTTGAAGATATGGTAATTTTCGGAGAGCAAAATTATGAATGGCTAGCCGAGTGCCTTGATTTATCGAATGGTATCCCATCTCATGATACCTTTAATCGAGTTCTACAAAGATTACGACCAGACTCATTGCTGAATAGTCTCAAAGAAGATGGGCAACAATTACTGGACGTTGTAAATGAAAAGCAGGTGATTTTAGATGGGAAAAAATTAAGGGGAGTTTCTCCAAATCAAAAAGGGAATAAAGGTTTATACATATTAAGTGCTTGGGTTGGTGAAAATAATATTTGCATAGGCCAACAAAAGGTTAAAAATAAAAGCAACGAAATTACAGCCATTCCTGAATTACTTGATAGCATAGAATTGGCCGGCGCTACGGTGAGTATTGATGCGATAGGGTGTCAAAGGGAGATTGCTCAAAAAATAACACAAGATTGTGATGCTCAATACTTTCTTTCGCTTAAAAAAAACCAGAGGAACAGTTATCAGATTGTTGAAGATGCATTCCGCTTCCACAATCCTAGCAAATTTGACTTAATGATTGAAGAAGGGCATGGAAGAAAAGAAGAACGTAAATGCACTATAATTTCAATGGCATCTTTGCCGGAAGAGGAGCAATTAACTGGTTGGGAAGGGCTAAAAACTATTGTTAAGATTGAGAGTAATCGAAATGTTAAAGGGAAGGAAAGTAAGCAGGTTAGATTCTACATGAGTTCTGAAGAAATTTCAGATCCAAAATACTACAATTTATTGGCAAGAGGACATTGGAGCATAGAGAATCAACTGCACTGGCATTTGGATGTGACATTTAATGAGGATGCTTGTAGAGCCAGAAAGGATCATTCCGCTGAAAACTTAAATATCCTCCGAAAAATCGCACTGCAGAGAATTTCTAGAATGGATGATAAACTCAGTAAGAAAAAGAGGAGATACAAGGCTTCAATGGATCATAACTACCTTATATCCATCATCTCCTGATGCGTTTGCCCTAATAAAAATATCCCATTTGGGCAGAATCTCGTTTCTTTGTAAGTTTTTGTCAAAACTTTTGTATTTATTATCATCTATCTTAATAGGTGATTCATAAGTATTGTTGTTCATAAATACTAAAGGAGCTTTCTGACACCAGGTCATTTTTTTTGCAATTTCCAGCGTGTTTTCAACTGTATCAAGAATAAGGCCTTTCCAATAGTTTTCTAACGCAGCCCATACTCTTTCTATTGGATTATATTTACTGTGATACGGGGGATAGTAGACCAAATGAATTGGAATTCCAATTTTTTTCGAAAACTTAATGATGCGTTGAATAAAGCGTCGAGTATTTCCCGCCACCGGTTTTCCATTGTCCAAATTGATTAATAATGTATCATAATTTGATTTATCATATCCCTTTTCATCCCACCACATCTCTAGGCCATCAACAATAAAGTCACTCGTTTCCTTTGACTTACCAAATATGAAAGTAATATCTTCAGATTTAGTTTCTCTTATTCCTAAGGGAACAAGAGTTTCAGTCCAGTGATGATCATGATCTTCGGCTTGATTAGCTTTCTGAGTCCTAGGAGCCTGTCGGATTACCCCAAATCGTCACCCGACTGTTCCCGCAAAAATTTAAAAATCTGCGGTTTTTCTATTTTGAGGCGAATTTTGCCTTAAAAATCGATACCTCACTTCTTATATTTCGAAATTCATCTCTATTGATGAATAATAAAGTCCATTTTAGGCTATTTTATTGCCTTTTCAGGCTAGTTTTAGCTTAAGTAACCGTCTTATATTATAGCATAGACACACCAATCCCCATTCTTGGCTAACCTTCTTTTCTCCTCTGAATGAAAATCTCCTGAACCCAAGAGCTTCTTTAATAATGCCAAATATTGGTTCAATTTTGTACTTTCGTTTCCGATAAATCTCCTCCTCTGTTGTTGTTCGGTTGTTTAATCTTTCTTCAAGTTCTAATCGTGTTTCCGCCTTTGATTTTGGTACTATGGGCTTTATCCCCTCTGGACAACCTTTAATATTATCATCTGAATAGTACCCGCAATCAGCGGCAATTACCTCTATTTCTTCCTTCAATGGTTCTGGCACACTATCAATGGCTGGTAAAAACTCCTTTTTATCGTTGGCGTGATTATTACAATGTTGCCCCACAATTACCATGTCTTCATTAGCAACCGCCTGAGCATTATAGCACTGTTCAAAACCATTTTTAGATTTCATTATGCGAGACTCCTTATCAGTAAAATTGACCTGGTCTTTATCCTGGGGAGTTTCTGAAGGCTTTTGGGGCGATCGGCCTCTTGGTTTTTGGCCAGTTTTACTAGCTTTTTCTTCTCTCTTCTTTACCTTCTTTTCGTAATCCTTAAGTTCGTCTTCATAAGCTTCTTTTCTTCTGGATTCTATAGTGGCTTTGGCCTCCTGAATTTTCTTTAACCTTTCCTCACGTCGCGCTATTTCATCCGGAATATTGACCGATACCTCTTCTTCGTCTTGTTCAGCGGCCTTTTCTAATAGCGTTGCTATTTCCGCTTTTAGTTTCTTTTCCAGCTCTAAAGCGCGTTTGTAACTCATCGCTTTGTGCTTAGATGCATTTGCCTGAATCTTAGTACCATCAACAAATACATTCCCCATCTTCACTAATCCCATTTGGGAGCCAATCATCAAAATCTCAACAAACCAATCCTCAATTTTATCAAGATGAGTCTTCCTAAAATTTGCAATCGTGTCATGATCAGGATGAAGATTGCCTGCGATAAATCGAAAAGCGACTGAGTCGTAAGTGGCTGCTTCAATTTTGCGAGAACTGAAAATGCCTGTACAATAGCCATAAAAGATCAACCCAAGCAGTAGTCTTGGGTCGTATGGGTCTTTACCATAACCTTTATAGCTAGCATAGACAGATGAAAGATTGAGCTGATCTATAATTTCGACGACAAATCTTGCCAAATGATTTTCAGGTAACCATTCATTGACATCGTGCGGCATCAAATTGTATTGCTTTCTATCTCCTCCTCGAAAATTTATCATGCTTCAATTTACAACTTTTTTAGGAGTTAGTTAAATCCGACAGGCTCCTAGAATAACCTCCGCGACTAAGATTTCCTACTTTTGTTTTTGCTTTGACATCTAAAGAAATTTGTATCGTTCGGTCATTGCTTTCGGCTTCTTTGTTGTGCTTTTTTACATTTGTGAAAATCTCATCTGTTTCTGCGATTTTTTTCAATGGCTTAATCTTTTGGACTTTCTTTAATGTATACCCTAATCTATTTAGAATATTATTGATTGTACGAACACAAAAATCTCCTTCATGATATTTTAAGGCTAAGAGTTTCTGTAAAATGTATTGCGCAGTTATTCTAACATAACATCGTTCTGTCTTAAAGCTGGGATCAATACAACTTTCTTCATCAACAATACAGCTTATATCATTAGCTAGCTCAGGATGCTCAATCTCTTTTTTTTCTGCCCCTACATGAAAATGCATCCATACATCGAATCCCTGTATAATGCTCTTTAAGAGCGAGTTTAACCATTTCTCGCCCAACATTAACGGATCGTTCCATTTTGGAGGGTGACCCGTCAAAATATTTAATGCATATTTCTGCTGCATACTCTCGGCGTTTATAGCCTGTCAATTTTTTAAGGGCAATGTTAATACTGTCAATAAATTCACTAAAAGGTTGATCTTTCTCCATTCACGAAGTTACATAAAGTTTTGATGTAGGCTATTTTTTTCCACTTCCCTTACTACCTTTTACAGTATTGACATTATGGAATTAACCCGAATTATTCATCGCTAAATTAAGTGATTCACCTTAACTGATTTATTATCAATTCAATAGACTTATTTCTACTGATTTTTTTATAGCCCAAATTTGGGCAAGCTTGCTTTCTCCTCATTCATCTGCTTCGTTGGAAAAAACTCGAAATAGGAGACTATTCCTTCATTTTTCCCGCCTTGCAGCTAAAAGAGGATTGAAGCATGAATAATCCGGGTTAAATCTTCCACATCAACAGTCCGGCCTTGATCAATGGGCGGATAGACAAAGGTGCTGCTGGCGACCAGAAGGCATCACAGCGACATTTCTGCAATACTTTACCAGTCTCGCATCATCTGCAAATGTCGCCTTGATGGATTCCGTCAGCAGGTTCTTTGTCCCGCCGACATTGATCACAGCCTTGATTTTTTTGTTTCGTTTTTTATCAAGAAAAAATGAAAAGAAACGATTAATTATTCAATATAAGGTATTGAATGGCTGATCTAGCTTTTTAAGAAAAAGCCCTGCATGAGGAATTAAGCACAAAAAAATTTTGGGTTATTTTTACAGCGAGGGATACCGTTCAAAATTAGTGCTATTAGAAGTAGGATACTTTCCCGGATCCTAATTTTGAATGGAAGTTTTTGGCAATTTTAAACGATGGATACCCGGCTTTTTCAAAAGACTACGGATGGATAAATAATGGGTAGATCCGATTCCATATGAAGTTTTATTTCGTTTGAGTGTTTGTTCATGAGTTTCGCCAATATCTTTGACAATATTGACTTTATGATGTGCATTTTCCACACTGATGGTCTAGCTCTGATTATTGGGTCAAAAGCCATGGAGCCTGCTATCGAGGGGAAGTCATCAAGGCCTTATTTTAATATTTTTTTGGCCAATCCCTCCAATCGTTAAATAACGCTTTGATGGATTTCGACTGTTTGATAGCTCGTCAGAATTGATCACACACCAGGTTCTTTGATTCGGTTTTTATAATGAAAAAGGAAGGATAAAATACTATACATTCCGTGGTCGATCTGACTTTTTATTAAAAAGCATTGCTATCCGATATTAAACCCCAGTTTTATCCCCGCAATCACCATATCCGTCCCCATAATGGCCAGTATCAACCCCATGATTTTCCCGATGACAGTGATGAGGTTTTGTCCCAATTTATCTAAAATAAGGTTGCTCATCGAGAACGCCCAATAAGTCAACAGGCACATAAAGGCAAAGATGGTAATCACAATTGCACTGTCTATCATACTTACTCCGGTGACTTTATTCATAGCCGTGACAATGGTGCCGGGCCCGGCCAGGATGGGGATCGCCAGAGGGCTGATGGCCACGCCTTCGTCGACTTCAGCAGTAACATTTTTATTATGGGTAACAGCTGATTTTTTGGATTGCAGCATTTCAAAGCCCACATGGAATAACAGGATACCGCCGGTAATTTTAAAGGCGGGAATGGTAATTCCAAAGAGATGAAAAATGATATTTCCCAAAAGGATAAAGGTCAATACAATGATGAAGGCCGTCAGACAGGCCGATTTGGCGATTTTTCTTTGTTCCGATTTGCCGGAGCCTGCTACCAGCCCTAAAAATGCGGGGGTATTGGCGATTGGGTTCATAATGGCAAAAAAGCCGGTAAAAACCCCCAGGGCGAAAGTGAGGTGATCGTTGGTCATAGTGGAGGAAATCTTTATCTTTAATAATTTAAATAATTATCATTAGTTTTCCCCAATGCGAGCGCTTTTCCTCAATTACAAAAGATTTTTTTCCAGCGAATTCCATTTGGAACCTCACTTAAAGGCCCTTTTAGTGGCTGCGGTCTTGCTAACTTTTAATTATTCGTGGAGTGCCTCCGGTTTTGAAAGAGATTTTATCAGAAAGCTGCCCTGGCTAACGGAAGTGCTCGCACACAGCCTGATGGGTGGCCTTTCTTTTGGCTTGGTGCTTTTTTTATTCCGCAGGGATAAGCAGTGGGTATCCGGGCTGTCGCAACCGGCCTTTTGGTGGAAATTTGCAGCAGCCTTTTTGATTTATGGTCTTTATCGGACATTCAATCTATCCGCCTGGTTTTCGGAAGTTTATCCGGCTCCTGATCAATATTTTATTTACAAATGTTTGTATCGTTATGCTCGTTTCGTAATGATGCTCTTTTTGTTATTGCTCCTATATTATGCATTTGACAAGAAACATTTGTCCAACTTTTATGGACTGGACTTCCGGCTTAAATCCATGAAGCCTTATTGGTGGATATTGGCAGGCATGGCCGTAATCATTTTTTTGGCCAGTTTTCTGGAGAGTATTCAGGCGTATTATCCCCTTTATAAAAAAAGTGGGGCACATGCTTTTGTGGCGTATAGGGGAATAAAGGAAGTATGGGCATTGGTCTTATTTGAGTCTGCCTACAGCCTGTCTTTTGTAATGGTAGAGCTGTTTTTTCGAGGATTTTTGATCCTGGCATTTTATCGATACCTGGGCTCACCTGTGGTTTTGGCCATGGCCATGAGTTATATGGTATTTCATTTTGGAAAGCCTTTGCCGGAGGCCATCAGCTCACTTTTTGGAGGATATTTACTGGGCATCCTGTCGATGCAAAGCAAAAATATTTGGGGTGGGGTAGTGGTGCATGTGGGAATAGCGCTGCTAATGGAGCTTTTTGCTTTTCTACAGGGCTAAAGAAAAGGGGCCGAAGCCCCTTAAAATGTTATTCAATGATGATTTTCCTGACAGATTTACCTCCAGCTCCCTGTATGACCATTTGGTATACGCCTGTTCTCAGGTGGGTCTGAAGGTGTAATTTGTTGCGTCCAAGGGTAGGAATTGGTTTTGCTCCCAAACCGTTTTGCCCGATAGATCCACCATGCGGATATTGATCTGCTGATCCATGGCAGAAGGAATTTCCAGAGTCATCGCTCCGCGGTTCGGGTTAGGGAAAACCAAAATCTGTGGGCCGGTATTCTCCACCAGCTGGCGATTATTATTGGCCGTGGTAGGAATAAAGTTCCATTTTTGATTGCCGTTGGAGGCATAGAAATTCCATGTTTGCAGGTATTGGTCGGAGGGGCGCACATCCAGGGCCTGTCCCCAGCAATGATTCGGTTTGAGGAAAAAAGCTCCGCCTTCTTTTTCAATTTTCCATTGTTGATGAGCACCGCTGGCTTGCGAGTAGGTTCCCAGGAGGGTTCCATTCTCACATTTTGCATAAGGGACTTCCAGATATTTAACCCCAGCAGACTGATCCAGTAGCTGAAGGGTATAAACATCATCTCCCAGATGCCTCAGTTGCCATTTTTGCTGATTAACATTGGCCGGACTGCTATTGATCGGCACCCAATTGTTCTCGGCTGTTGCGGCAATATTTTCGCCATTGGCAAGCGATCGGATTTCGTAAAGGCCATCCGTTAACAGGGCATCACTTATGGTGAAATTATTGATTTGATCTGTCTTGATATTTTGAGTCCAGTCGGTGCCTACTGGCCGGATACTTCCTTTTAGCGTATAGGTATTCCCTTCCGTAGGAGTTGAAGGCAGGTTAATACGGATAAAGGTGGTGCCAGCCCCAGTACTCACTGTTTTTGTGCCGCTGGCTTGCCATTGGTTATCCTTCCAGAATTCCACCACCAAATCCCGGGCACCGGCTGCACTGTAATTAAAATAGAAATCATAGCTATTCTGAACGGGCAGGGAACCGAAATTATGGAAAGTAAACAGGTCGGTGAATGCCGGTTTGCTGTCATATCGCTGAACATCCAGAATCAAAGAGCTAATAAAGCCCCCGTTGTCCGGGTATTGGATGGTGACGGTATTGTTGGTGTTGAGTAAATCGAATGATACCGGGATATCAATTACCCCGAAGAAATCCTCCCGATTGGCCTGATCATAACCCGCCCAGTTTTGAGGGACCGGAATGCTGGTGCCATTTACTTTGATCACCGGCAGTTTAGATTTGTCGTGCTTACGGCTGATGCCCATCCGGAGAAAAGCTTTACCTGCTCCGGCAGTGCCCAAATTCACATTGTTAAACTCAAAGCTTGTCGTTCCTGCAATCGGAATCAGATGTTGATTGTTGTAATACCTTACTGAGCGAAGCGCATTCTGGAAGCTAACATTTTGGGAAAATTGGTATTTCAGTACTGTGGTTTCTCCTGCAATCAGGCTAATGTCTGATGGAGCATCCTTCAAGGTGGCGCTGGTGAAAATCGGATCCTGATTGGCATAAATTTTCAGCGCTTTTTGATGGACCGACTGAATGTTCTGCGCCTGAGAAAGCAGGGAGAGGCTCACAGTTTGGGTGGCATCATCCAAATTACTCAATACCACATAGAGTTCACTCCCATTCAAAAAGGCCAGACTTTGAATATCCGGATTAGCACTGTTGATTTCTACCCGGTGCCCTTTCACTTCAGACCATAATTCATAAAACTTTACCCGTTCCGTATACACCCATTCCGTGTTGCCGTCAATCGGTTGTCCGGAATTTTTCGGACGCCAGAGGGCCGCACCATAAGGCTGGTAATTATTGCCGGCATTAATGTGCCAGGTGGATTTTCCACAGTTAAAGGGAATGGCTAGATCTATCTTATGTTCCCTTTTGATAAGGTCTATGATGATATGGTTCATCGATTTTACCGACTGTATGCTCTTGACTGCTGAATATTCCGCTCCGTAACCGGCCTCTATGCCTCCGAATTCTGTAATGGCAAATGGCTTCACCGTTCCCCATTTTATGCGACTGTAAGTTTCTACCAAATCAAGGATGGCATTGGCGTTGGAGCCGGATCGGCGGGTATCCTGTCCGGTAACATTGATCCCGTCGTAAAGGTGAATGGCAAAGGCATCCATATTTGCTCCGGCCCGGTCCATAAACATTTTCATACGGGTGTTCCAATGACCAAAATCCCAAAGTTCCATGGATGGCCATGCAGAGGAATAACCCACCACTTTGGTATTGATGCCCCGCGCATTAAATTCTGCGCCTATGGCTCCAAACCAATCCGCCATCCGTTCCCTCATCAGTTGATTATCCGGTTGTTCAGCCGAAAATTCAGCATCTCCGGCATGGACAAAAGGCTCGTTCATGGGCTCAAAATATTCGGGTAGAAACGCAGGCTCATAAAAGGCTTCAAAATAATCGGCACTCCATTTTGCCGCAGTATTCATGTCAATATTCCACCGCACTACATTTTTTGGGTGCTCGGTGACCACATGCCGGCTACTGTGCCGGTACCAGGTGCTGCTGTTTTTGGTGCTGTTAATATTGTTATTTCCCCAGCCAGAAATTTCACTGGGATTAGTGGAGTATACCCCAACTTCCCCATTGGCTTTACTTTTAGCAAATGAGAAAGGTCCCCAGAAACCCCTGCCGAAATTGACCCCCAGCCGGTTGGTAAGGTCCTCATATTCTGTGTTGGTGACCTCTCCATTTCCCCAGGTATCGTGAATGTTGAAGAATTTGGTGCGGTCCAGTTGACTCACCCCTCCAATATAGAATTGGACGCTGGGATCAATGGTGACCGTATTTTGCCCCCGGACATGGAGGTGAAGGCTGAGCAGTAAGCATAGAAGTGCCGCTCTATGAAAAAAAAGGATTTTCATGAGTTTAAATTTTGGGTGATGAAAAAATTGACTGGTGAATTCCTTAACCAGCTGATTATTCAATAATTAATTTTTCCTGGAATATCGCCTTTCCTGACTTTACCATGAGCAGGTAAATTCCCTGACTCAGTCCCGGACTAACTGCATCAGGCGTGGCAGATTTAGTCAATGAGGCTTCGTAAATCTTTTTTCCGGAAAGACTGTAAATCATCAGCTGACATTCCTGTTCAGGCTTTATACTTGCAGGAAGTTGAAGATGAAATTTCCCATCAGATGGGTTGGGGTAAAGGATCAGCTTTTCAGTGGAGGCGGCCGGAAGTTGACGCTGATTGCTAGCAGGAATCACTTGCCAGTGCTGATTTCCATTGTTGGCATCATAGGCCCAGGTATGGATATTATCATCTTGCGGGCGAACATCCAGGGCTTGTCCCCAGCAGTGATGAGGCCGAAGGGTATAGGCATTTCCATTTTGCTCTATTTTCCATTTTTGGTGGGAACCGCTAGCGCTGCTATGAGTTTTCACCAGACTTCCGTTTTCACAAGCCGCATAGGGCACTTCTAAATATTTATTTCCGTCCCAGGTGGCCTTTAATTTTATGGTATAAATGTCATTTCCCTGATGGCTAAGGATCCATTTTTGATCGTCATAGTTCCCAATGGTTACTTCGGTAGCATTCCAGCTATTCCAGTTGGGGGCTCCCAAATTTTTGCCGCTGGCCACGCTTCTAATCTCATAGGTACCATCCGCGATAATGGCTCCGGCACTGATGGAGATGTTGTTGATTTGGGCATTGGCAATATTCTGAGTCCAATCGGTGCCCACCGGGCGGATGCTGGCCTTGAGGATATAATCAGTGCCGGCAGTCGGGCTATTGGGCAGGCTAATGCTGATGCTTGCACTGCTGGTCCCGGCAGCCACCGTTTTTTTGCTGGCGGCCAGCCAGCTGCCCCCCTTCCATATTTCTACCACTACCTCTCTTTGTTGTTGGGCGACATATTGCACGCTAATGTTCTGTGAGCTGCTCATCGGTAAACTGGTGTAGGCTTGACCAAAGGAGATGGTTTCACCCGCCTGCGGATCATCTTCCAATGTCCAGGCGCGAACCCAGTCGTAGTAAGTGGTGTTTTTGCTATCATCCGCCAATTCTGCCGCCGTCGGGGGAGTTTGCCAGTCATAGGTTTCGGTTACCAAAAACATTTGCATGGGGCGATCAAAGGGGGTGCTGCTATAATCGGTTCTTGGATTTACCGTATACTGGTACACGCCATCAATATAAAATAAAATGGTGTTGGCATCTTTCCAGTAAGCGCCATAAACATGGTAGTCATCTGCTACATTGCCCCCTACCGAGGCGCTGTTACCACGGGATTTCCAATCTTCGGCACCGCTACAGGGATTATAAATATAGTGGGTATTGGAATGCATATGGGTGGCAAAAGTGGGGCTTTCCTTAGCCCCTCCAATACATTCAATAATGTCTAATTCTGTTTGGGTCTTGGGACAATTGCTACTGTCCCATCGGTTTTTCATCCAAAAGGTGGAAGACATGGAAATCTTACTCGCTTTCATTCGACATTCGTAATAGCCGTAATGCCCATTTGTTGCAACGGAGGACACTGCCCCGCCGGCAATGGTGTATTCATTTCCATTCACCCATTCACTTTGGCTGAGCTTGTAGTTCTTTATTTGCATTTTTCCATTGGTCACCGTTACCGCATTGGGTTTGAAAATAGCCGGCGACCGTCCGACCCAGTAGGGATGATAGTCCAGCCATTTGTTTTTGTCCAATGCACTTCCATTAAATTCGTCGGAAAAGGCATTGTTTTTCACCCATTTTTTACCAGCAGGAGCCGGATCATTTCCGCTTTGAAAGGTGGGTTGCGCTGTGGCCTGAAGCATGTAAATGCTCATCAGTAAGCATAATAATTTTCTCATAGTAATTTGGTGTTGCGTAATCTCAATCCCGTGCTGACTGCCAGGGGATTAAGGTGATCAAAAAAAATCTAGTGGAAGGTAGTGGATTAGGAGAATACCCTTAGAAAAATTTCAAATGGTTGTTAAGGGGGCATTATGTTCAGGCAAGCGGCTATTAGGACAAGAAAAAGAAATAGGGGGAGGCAGAGAAGCTACAATATTGAGCATTGCGCGAAAAGTTTTATTTCCATCAATATTATAAATAGAAGAGCATTTCACCGTATTTAAGGGTAACCATTCTTGAGTAGAAATAATTTCTCCCCTCAAAATTCCCCGGTTTCAGGGGGCGGTTCATTAGTGGAAATAAGGGGGATCTGCATGGGGACCAGCCTGGGGAAAGGAAGGTGTTTTCCTGTTTCGAGTTTTTTCCATCGAAGCATGTGAAAGACCAGAAAGCAAGCTTGTCCAAATTGGGGCTGTTTAAAAAAGCAAAACGACTCCATATGCGCTGTCAGTAAAGGCCAAACCTTTATTTTTTGAAATCTAATGGTAAATTATTGGGCTTAATTCTGTTTCGGTCGGTGTTTTTTTTAGTCACATGAAAGTCTGAGGATTATCATGTAATTATCATGGTTTTATCGGTATATTAAAATACAGTTGGGGGTAGGGTTAGGAAAATTATTTTTTCACCATAAAACCATGAGGCAAATGAAAGTATTTGATCAGAAACACATCAAAAACATTGTCTTGCTCGGCTCTACGAAATCAGGCAAGACCACGCTGGCCGAGACGATGATGTTCGAAGCTGGCTTAATTAATCGAAGAGGGAAGGTAGAGGAAGAAAATTCCGTTTCCGATTATCATGAAATAGAGCATCAGCGCCACAGCTCTGTTTATTCCACTTTGCTTCATACGGAGTGGCGCGATTATAAAATTAACATTCTGGATACCCCCGGCATAGATGATTTTGTGGGGGAAGTGGTTTCCTCCGTTCGGGCAGCGGATACCTGCTTATTGATGGTGAATGCGCAAACGGGCGTAGAAGTTGGAGATGAACTGGTGTGGCAACAAATCGAAAGATTTAAAAAGCCCACCATTTTTATTGTCAATCAATTGGATCATCCCAAAGCTGACTTTGAATTCTCCGTAGAGAGTATCTTCGATACCTTCGGCAGAAATGCGGTGTTGATGCAATACCCCTTACAGCCTGGCCAGGGCTTTCATCAGATTATTGATTTGCTCAAAATGGTGATGTATGTTTTCCCGGAAGAAGGAGGACGGCCAGAGAAACGCCCCATTCCCGAGGCAGAGCAAGAAAGAGCCAATGATCTGCACAATGCCTTGGTGGAAAAAGCGGCCGAAAACGATGAACGCCTCATGGATCTCTATTTTGAGAAAGGAAATCTGGAGGAAGATGAACTAAGAGAGGGATTACGGATTGGTATGACAAACCATGATGTTTTCCCTATTTTTTGTCTTTCAGCAAAGCAAAATATGGGTTCCGGCCGTTTGATGGGCTTTATTGATAATGTAGCACCCGCCTCTGCCGACCTGAAACCTGAGCCCCTGACGGATGGTGGGGAATTGAATTATGATTTGAATGGCGATCCCACACTTTTCTTTTTTAAAACCATTAATGAACCCTTCCTGGGGAAAGTATCCTATTTTAAAGTGATTGCCGGTAAGATAACCACTGATCAGGAACTTTATAATCCAACAACAGAGACGACCGAAAGATTGGGGCAACTCTACATCGTAGATGGGAAAAAACGGCATAATGTGGATGAGTTGGTAGCCGGAGATATTGGCGTTGTGGTGAAACTAAAGCATACCTATACCAACCATACCCTTTGCCTGAAAGGCAAAAACACCATTCTGGAGCCTATTACCTTCCCGGAAGAAAGATTGCGGGTGCATATATGGTCCGAGTCCAAGGATGAAAATGAAAAGCTGGGAGAAGCTTTGCGGGAAATTGCCCTGGAAGATCCTACCGTTCGGGTAGAATTTTCGAATGAATTAAAGCAATTGATTTTATCCGCCCAGGGGGATCTGCATCTGGAGACCATCAAATGGAAGCTTAAAGAAAACTATAATTTAAGTGTGATTTGGGAAATGCCGCGTATCCCTTATCGGGAAACCATCCAAAGACCTGCCGAAGCCACCTATCGCCATAAAAAGCAATCCGGCGGAGCAGGGCAGTTTGGGGAAGTCCTTCTGAAAATTGATCCCTATTTTGAAGGCATGCCGGAACCCTCCAAGGATTTACATGTCCGTCATAAGGAAGAAATCGATTTGCCCTGGGGAGGAAAGTTGTTGTTTTATAACTGCATTGTGGGGGGCGCCATTGATGCCCGCTTTGTTCCTTCCATTAAAAAAGGGGTAATGGAAAAAATGGAAGAGGGTCCTATTACCGGTTCCTATGTTCGGGATGTGCGCGTATTGGTGATGGACGGAAAAATGCACTCGGTTGATTCCAATGATATCTCCTTCAAAATTGCCGGCGCCAAGGCTTTCTCTTCTGCTTTTGCCCAGGCGAGCCCCAAAATTCTGGAGCCGATTTATTTGGTCGAAATTACGGTGCCGGATCATCAAATGGGCGATGTGATGACGGAAGTTCAGAGTAGAAGGGGAATGATTTTGGGGATGAATCCGGAGGATGATCATCAGATTATCACCACTCAAATTCCACAGTCTGAATTGGGAGATTTCTCTACCTCTTTGAAGTCAATCACTCAGGGAAGAGCGCAGTTCCATTGGGAATTTCAGGATTATCAGCCCTTACCAGCTAATTTACAGGAAGAGATGGTGCGGGAAGCCACAAAACTGATGGAAGCGTAATTGATAGTTGACTTTTTATAGAGAATGGCGATCCGGAAAAGGGTCGCTATTTTTTTGTCTGCATGGTATGTTATGGTAGAAGGCAAACGTTTTTATTAATTGGGATGAAAGCAGAAATATGCTTTTAAGCCGCCATAGAGCTATTTTTTTTGTGCTGAAAGAGTCGGTGGAAGCGAGATGTCGAAGGGAGAAACCAGCCTTAAGATTCGGTTTTCGATAAAGGTTTTTTTGCCAAAAACTTAAGAGGCTTATCTTAAATTGTTACTGACGATTAACCCCAATTTTAAGCGTTTTTTAGCCAAAATACAAGACGAAAATTTGAAGAATTGTGGAAGGGAGGCCCCTTCTCTCGAGAGAATAGTAGCCATATTGCTGAATATTATCTGAAATCAATTTCAATAATTCAAATTTGAAGTCTGGTGGTTTTCTACACGCTTGCCAACTATTTAGAGATGATGATGAAACGAAAGTTTACCCTATTTTTTAGCTCATTGCTTTTAAGCGTATTTTTCCATCAGACGCAGGCGCAACCACAAAGAGAACATGATCCCAGAATGGATTGGTTTGAAGAGGCCAAATTCGGGCTGTTTATCCACTGGGGTGTAAATGCCATTTGGGAAGGAGTATATCATGGAGAAGAGACCCCCGGTATGCAGAGTGGATTATGCATAATTCCCGCATTCCCATTCCTGAGTACAGAGAAGTCGCCAAGGATTTTTACCCCGATCAGTATGATCCGGAATATTGGGTGAAATTAGCCAAAGAGGCGGGCATGAAATACCTGGTCATTACCACCAAGCACCATGATGGTTTTGCCTTGTTTGATTCCCAATACTCGGACTGGAATGCCGTTCAGGCGACCAAATGGGGGAAAGATTTGATCAAGCCCCTGGCAGATGCCTGTCATCGGGAAGGGATTAAATTAGGCTTTTATTATTCTCATTCCCTGGACTGGGTAAATGGGGGATACGTAAAGCAACACTGGGATCCGGAACATGCAGCTCCCATTTCTTTTGATGAGTATTTGCAGCAGGTGGCCTATCCGCAAGTGACGGAATTGTTGGAAAACTATGGCGCTGTGGATATCATGTGGTGGGATATGCCCAAAGCCATGAGTGTGGAGCGGACCCAACCTTTTAAAACATTACTGGAAGAACAATACCCTCAAATCATTCAGAATACCCGACTGGGTAATCGAAAAATGGGCGCTTTTTGCGGGGACTTTGAAACGCCGGAGCAAAATATTCCGGAATTTGTGCAGTTGGATAAATATTGGGAATCCTGCATGACCATGAATCACAACTGGTCCTATAGAAAAAGTGATCAGGACTGGAAATCACTGAAAGATTTACTGATCAATTTGACCCAGTCAGTGTCAAAGGGTGGAAATTATTTATTAAATATAGGGCCGAAACCGGATGGCAGCATCCCTCAGGCTAGTATTGAACGCCTGGAAGGTCTTGCAGACTGGATGTCTGTAAATGCTGAAGCTATTCATGGAAGCAGCCATACCCCATTTAAGCATTTGCCTTTCTACGGAACGTGTACGCAAAAGGACAATATTTTATACTTCCACATCTATGATTGGCCGGGAGATCAGAAATTGCTAATTCCGGGATTGAAAAATGAAATCAGTCGGGCATATTTGCTGGCAGATGACCAACAGGCGCTCCATTGGGAAAAGACAGCCCTTGGGCCCGAACTTCAATTGCCTTTTCATGCAACCGATCCCAATGTGAGTGTATTGGCTGTAGAGGTAGCAGGGGAATTGCAAATAGCAGAAGTAGACGTGGAAGAGCTTCAGGCAGGGAATTTATATTCTGCTCAAAAGGCCAAGATAGCGGGTCAGCAGTATTTTGACGCGAAGACCAAATTGGTGCAAAACTGGAAGAGTAAAGGCGAATCTCTTTCCTGGGAAGTGGATATCAGGCAGCCGGGCCTTTATCGCTTAAGTAGTTTGGTAGATTTCCCCAAAAAGTCAGGGGATTATCACTTTTCTTTGGAAATTGATGGTAAGCTGCTTCAGCTTCAGTACCCCTCAAGAGAAAGAGGGCAAGTGCACAGTACTGTTTTTAAAATGGGCAGCGTGGCCTTTGAAAGTGCGGGGCGATATACCATGAAAATGACTTTGTTGGAAGATCAGGAAATGCCATTTGCGTTCAAAAAAATTCAATTAGATCCGCTTACATTAAGTCAAAATTCGGATGCGCAGGTGGTGCTACTGGCAAAGGAAGCCATTTTAGAAAAAGGCTTATGGGTGCAGCATAATTCTTACTTGGGAGGCTGGTCAGCAGAGGGCAGTGCCTCCTGGCCATTCCTGATTACAGAGCAAAGTGGGGAGTTTGATTTATGGATTTCTTTGCGAAACAGCATTCCGCAAGCTATTACGGTTTGGGTGAACCAGGAAGCTTACTCCTTTCAGGTTCCGGCGACCACTAATGGTTTGCAGCAATTAAAGGTGGGTCGAATTAATGTACCGGAGAGTGGCCAAAATCAATTGAAAGTGCAGGTGTCCGAGGTGGATAAAGCTTCCGCACTGAATATAGAAAAAATCATTTTGAAATAAAGGATGGGTTTTTAGCCGAATTAAATTCTCGATTAGCTGCAAGGTGGGAAAAATGAAGGGATTTTTCCTATTTCGAGTTTTTTCCAAGTAAGCAGATGAGAGAGGAGATAAAAAGCTTAGCCCAATTTGGGCTATTGGAAATCAACGAAAAATATTATGATTGACCAATAGGGAAGGGCCTGGTTTGACTTAAAGTATTCCGCGGGGAATAATTCGGGCTAATAATACGCTTGTATCATGATTTCAAATGAGCCTGAGTTAGGGAAAAGGCTGCTTTCTTTTTAGGGAGTGGCCTTTTTTGCTGTCCGGCATTTAGATTATTTTTATCTTGCGACATGATTGATCAGAAAAAAATCATTTTAGCTTCCCAGTCACCCCGAAGAAGGGAGCTATTAGCCGCAATGCGTTTTCCTTTTGAGGCCATTAGCCTGGATGTGGATGAAAGTTTTCCTGCTGATATGCCTGCTGAAGAAGTGGCGGCTTACTTAGCGGAGAAAAAAGCCAAAGCCTATACACTTAAAACAGATGAATTAGTAATAGCCTCCGACACGGTGGTCGTGGTGGATGGAAAGGTATTAGGGAAGCCCGCTGATGCCGATGAAGCTTTTCAAATGCTGCAGAGCATGTCTGGCAAACAGCATCAGGTAATTTCCGGTTTTTGTATTCGCGACGAATACCAACAGGTAGTGGGGGATGAAACCACCGAAGTCTTTTTTCGGGAATTGGAAGCCGAAGAAATCAATTATTACATTGAACATTATAAGCCTTATGATAAAGCGGGGGCTTATGGTATTCAGGAATGGATTGGCATGATCGGCATCAGCCGCATTGAAGGCTCTTATTATAATGTGATGGGGTTGCCGGTGCAGCAGGTTTATGAGGAACTCAAAAATTGGTCAAAATAAAAGCTCCTCTGGCTTTGCCATTACGAGGAGCTTTTGTCATAACCCAACATTAACCTGACTAAATAAGGGCAATTAATTTGCCGACTGCATCTAAGTAGGTTAAAATCAGCTTATTGTGGATCAAAATATAGAGAAAGTACAGAAATTTTCTCATTTTTGGACAATAGACAGCTTTTCTTTGAAAAATATTTTCTCAAATTGAAAGAGAAATTCCCATTGTGGGAAAAATGATGAAAGGATATTGAAATGAATATAGGAGACAGAGTAAGATTAATGCACGATAATCAGGAGGGGATTATCGTCAATGTTACCAAGAACAATATTGTAGAAATTGAAATTGAGGATGGTTTCGTAATTCCCGTTTCAGCCAGAGAAGTGGTGGTGGTCGCCAAAGAGGAAACAGACTATTTTGGGGAAGGAGGTGCTTCGGCCACTCAAAATGTAAAAGAAGTGGAGGCGGTGCAGCCCAAAGTGGTGAATTCTGAGCGAGGAGTTTTTATGGCCTATACCAAACTGGGACATGAAATTCTGGAAGCCATTTTGATCAATAATACAGATTATTCGATTGTTTATTCCGTGAGTGAGGAAACCACCACTGGCAATCAGCAAGGAGTCTCGGCCGGCGTGATCTTACCTAAAAACTATCAACGCCTGCATAAAAAGACGATTCGTTCTTTTGATGAATGGCCGGCTTTAGTGGTGCGCTATATGCTACATTCGGAGGATTATTTTGAAAATACCGGATTGTTCCAACGTCGATTGAAATTCCGGGCTTCCAATTTCTTTAAGGTCGAAAAAGAGGCCCCTGTATTGAATGAGAAGGCCTATGTCGTGCAAATTGATCAGGATCTGAAAGCAGTAGATGCCCAGGAAATCCATTCTAAAATGTCGCAAAAGCAAGCTGCCGCAACTTTGACAGGCGGTGTGGAAAAAGTAGTGCGCCCTGCAGACAAGGTAGATTTGCATATTGAAAAAATAAGTACCGATCATGAATTCCTGAAAAAGGAGGAGATGCTGGAGCTGCAGATGGAAGTGTTCGCCAAAAAACTGGATGATGCCATTGCCACCGGCATGGATGAAATCGTTTTTGTTCACGGAATCGGAAACGGGACTTTAAGAAATAAAATTCATAAGTATCTCTCCAAGGCCGCTCATATCAAATTTTATGAGGAAACAGAACGAACCCGCTTTGGCTTTGCCGCTACCCGGGTGAAAATTCATTAAGTCCTCCGATAAAAGTGGGAACCTTTCCATCCAATTTTATCGTCTAAATATTAAGATTCTAATCGCACTATGCCTTCTTTTTATGCATTTGATTAGAATTTGACCAAAAATGCGAAAATTTTGAGGTTCGTAGTGTTATTTTACCTGTGGACCTCTTTATATTTGTAGCCTTGTGCAAGCTGGCTTATCGCTCCTGTTATGCAGGTGAGGAAAGTCCGGGCAACATAGAGTACCATACTTCCTAACGGGAAGGGCGCTGCCTTGGCAGTGTACAGAAAGTGCCACAGAAAATATACCGCTCCTCGGAGTAAGGGTGAAATGGTGGGGTAAGAGCCCACCGCGCTACTGGTGACAGTAGTGGCAGGGTAAACCTTATGGGTTGAAAGACCAAATATACCGGCAGCTCGTGCTTCGGCGCGATAAGGGCGACTCGTCCGATGTCGGAGGGTAGGTTGATTGAGCCTGTTGGTGACGACAGGCCCAGATAAATGATAAGCATATTCTTCGGAGTATACAGAACCCGGCTTATAGGCTTGCACATACTTTATTGTTTTTACCCCGCTAACCACGGGCCAAACTATATTCTGCTTTTGAACTACTAACGACATGCCTAAGATTCTAATAATTGATGATGAGCGCAGCATCCGGATGACCCTGAAGGAAATTCTGGAATATGAAAAATTTTCTGTAGATGAGGCCGGAGACGGTGAGGAGGGTTTGAAAAAGCTGCAAATGGGTTCCTATGACGTAGTCCTGTGTGATATCAAAATGCCAAAAATGGATGGTATGGAGGTATTGGAGAAAGCACAGGAGTTGGGCATTGAAACCCAGTTTGTCATGATTTCTGCACATGGTTCTATTGAAACGGCTGTTGAGGCTACCAAAATGGGTGCTTTTGATTTCGTTCCCAAGCCGCCGGATTTGAACCGATTGCTATTGACTTTACGCAATGCCATGGACAAAAAGAGCCTGGTGAAAGAAACCACAGTTTTGAAGAAAAAGGTGGCGCGTAAATATGAAATGGTTGGTAGTTCCTCTTCTCTTTCTGATGTACAGTCGATGATTGACAAGGTAGCGCCTACCGACGCCCGGGTATTGATTACCGGACCGAATGGGACGGGTAAGGAATTAGTGGCTCGTGCCTTGCATGCCAAAAGTGAAAGATCTGGTTCCCCATTGGTAGAAGTCAACTGTGCTGCGATACCTTCTGAATTGATCGAAAGTGAATTGTTCGGGCACGAGAAAGGTTCTTTTACCTCTGCCGTGAAGCAGCGCATTGGTAAGTTTGAGCAGGCCAATGGTGGCACCTTATTTTTGGATGAGATTGGAGACATGTCGCTTTCTGCTCAGGCCAAGGTGTTAAGAGCCTTGCAAGAGCATAAAATTACCCGTGTGGGTGGTGATAAGGATATCAAGGTGAATGTTCGTGTTTTTGCGGCGACCAATAAGGACCTGAAGCAGGAGATTGCTGACGGTAATTTCCGGGAAGACCTTTACCACCGCCTGTCGGTGATCGTGGTTCAGGTACCGGCGCTGAAAGATCGCCTGGAGGATATACCGGAATTGGTTGGGAAGTTTTTGGGAGATATTGCCATGGAATATGGAACTGCCCCCAAGACGATCGAGGATGATGCAATAAAAGAACTGCAAAAAGGAGAATGGACGGGTAATATCCGGGAGCTTCGAAATGTAGTAGAACGTTTGGTAATCATGTCGGATAAGTCGATTACCGCCGAGGATGTGAAGAAATATGTAGAGTTTTAAATAGAAAAAACCACCGAAAATGCTTCGGTGGTTTTTTTTATTACAAAAAAAGCCCGAAGACGGACTTTTTATTTATTTCTCTAAGTATTAAGCGTTTTCCTGCTCTTGCTGAGTTTCATCTGCTGTTTGTTGAACCGGCTCTTCAACATTTACTTTTGAATAGGTAGGGCAAGTATACTGTGTACAAGCTCCCATGCTAAACAATACCACCACCAACGCGAGTAATTTCAATTTCATCTCTTTCAGGCTTTAAGGGTTATATTTTATTTATATTTTTTTCAATTAAAATAATATCCATTTGAGCATCTAAGATATTATAAATATATTTTTTTCCAAAATTTTTTAGCTGATCATTAGGTTGCATCCCCGAATGTCCGAATTATCCAGACGACCCAATACCTCAAAACTTCCATCCGGATGAATTTTGCCTAAATCCTCTGTGGCAATAAAGGAGCAGGAATGCACATTGCCTAAATCAATGATATTGATGGCTCCGCTTTTGGTCCTGGTCTCTAAAGACAAAGGATCATTGGTTTCTCTGATCAATACTTTCATGCTGTCTGCTGTTTTGAACAAAGAGTTCCCCTTTGAGTATCCCTGGGATAATAATTCGGTCATGCCATACTCAGAGTGAACTTCCTTAATGTTTAATCGGTTCGCTAGAAAATGATGAACTTCCTCTCTTAATAATTCTTTTCTTCTTCCTTTCATACCTCCTGTTTCCATCACGATCAAATCCGAAAAATCGGCTTCATAACGATCGGCAAGGTCTAACAGGCCAAAAGTCACCCCAATAAGTACTGCTTTCTTACCTGATTTTTTGATTTTCTCCACCTGGCGGATTAAGTCTTCATGGTCATTTAGGTAAAAACCTGATTCCGGATGTTTCCCAATCTTAATGAATTGGTCCACCATGCGTACTAAAGAAGAAGTGGTTCTTTCCAAATAGGAGGGCAATAAACCCAAAAAGACATAGTTTTCCACCGGTCCGTAGAAATCAGTGAAAATGAGACGTGCCAGGGTATCATAAAATTTCAAATCCTCTATATAATGCCGGCTTGGGGTCATCCCGGTAGTGCCACTACTCTCAAAGGTGTCCTGAGGCGTCCAATTTCCACTTTTAATACTATGGTTTTTAAAAAAACTAATGGGTAGAAAAGGGATTTTATCAACTTGTTGAATCTCGGAGGGATTTTTTCCCAACAGCTGAATCCATTGTTTATAAATAGGATTATTCTCTGCCTGGAAATGAAAAATGTCCAGTGCCAATTGATCAAAATGGCGCGGCGTAAGATTAAGTACCCTGTTTTTTAAGGCCTGCAAAGAGGAATTTGACATGCTTTCTATATTAGGCTGCAAGTTAAATAAAGCACTTTTATCTGCCAAAGGTTCCGACGGGCTTCGTGGCAAAACATGATATTCGATTGTTTTTTACCGGATTGGGATATTTGATAAAATTGTTTTTTGCTATTCGTGAATTTTATTTTTCTTCCTTTGAATATAACATATTAAAGGTATTGAGGGAGCGAAATGCCGGAATCTTAAAATTGATGAGATGCCATAATGGCTTTTCCCCATATTCTTAGGATATTTGATTTTCAATTTGAAATTGTTTCTGACAGGAAAAAATATTCCTGAAAATAAAGGATCGAAAATGGACCATAAGGCACTCATAAAAAAATATAATGTTCCGGCACCAAGATATACCTCTTATCCAACTGTCCCGTTTTGGGAAGAGGATGCGCCATCTGTGGAGCAATGGTTGGAGGCGGTACGGAAAACTTTTGTAGCGACCAACTCAGACAAGGGGATTAGTGTTTATGTGCATCTGCCATTTTGTGAGAATTTGTGTACCTATTGTGGGTGTAACAAGCGCATTACCAAAAATCACCGGGTAGAGGAGCCTTATTTGGAAGCCGTTTTGAAAGAGTGGAAATTCTATTTAGAGAATTTGCCCGAAAAGCCTGTGCTGAGAGAAATTCACGTTGGTGGTGGGACGCCTACCTTCTTTTCTCCTGAAAATTTAAAGCACTTATTTGGGCAGATTTTTGAAACGGTTGTGGTGCCCGAGGAGAAGGATTATTCTTTTGAAGGTCACCCGAACAATACCACGGAGGAGCACCTGAAGGTATTAGCGGAAATAGGTTTTAATCGGGTAAGCTATGGGGTGCAGGATTTTGACTTAAAGGTGCAGACGACCATTAATCGCATTCAGCCCTATAAGCATGTGGTATCCGCAACACAATATGCCCGGAAGCACGGATATAATTCCGTGAATTTTGACCTGGTCTACGGTCTGCCTTTTCAGACAGTAGAAATTATTCAGGATACACTGGCTAAAATAAAAGATCTAAAGCCGGATCGCATCGCTTTTTATTCCTATGCGCACGTTCCATGGACGGCAAAAGGGCAGCGTGCCTACGATGAAAATGACCTTCCCACGGATGCGGAGAAACGCGCTTTATATGAAGCCGGTAAACAGGGGCTGTTGGCCATGGGCTATCATGATATCGGGATGGATCATTTTGCGCTTGAGGGAGATAGTTTATACCAAGCCTTTAAAGAAAACCGATTACACCGGAATTTCATGGGGTATACCACCAATCAGACCGATTTAATGATTGGCCTGGGTTGTTCTTCTATTTCTGATGCCTGGACTGCTTTCGCACAAACTGAAAAGAAAGTGGAGGACTATCAAAAAGCTGTGGAAGAAAATGGTGTAGGGTTAATTAAAGGTCATTTTCTAACGGAGGAAGATTTGGTCATTCGGGAGGCTATTTTGGAGTTAATCTGTCATAATGCCCTTGACCTTAGTCCTGCGATAAAAGCAACACTTGATGAAGGCTGCATGGAGCAGTTGGACACCTTTGAAGCAGAGGGTATTTTGACTTTGAAGGATGACCGATTGGAGATGACCGTGCCCGGAATCGCCTTTATCCGGAATGTCTGTATGGTATTTGATACTCGTTTGCGCGCCAGAAAGATTGCGGCAGATCAGCCTATTTTCAGTAAATCCATTTAGCGCGTGTTAAGCCGAAATATTCATGCTTAGATCCTCGTTTAGCAGTAAGGCGGAAAAAATTGAAAGAATAGTTTCCTGTTTTGAGTTTTTTCCAACGAAACAGATGAATGAGGAGAAAGCAAGCTCGCCCAAATTTAGGCTATTATAAATCAATGAACACAAGTTGTAATAAATTGAAAATAAGGCACTTGGATTTAGTTGGTGAGTTTAGCGGTGAATAATTCGGGTTAAGCACAACCTAAAGCTATGTATAAAAATCAAAGAAGGCTTTCGTGAGAACGAAGGCCTTTTGTTTTTAGGAGAGATTTGTGGAGGATAAAAAGTAAATGTTTCCGGTCCAATCAATTCTATAATTGAGATGGTTCCTGTAATGTATGAGGGATGAATTAATACAATTGTTGGATCGCAAGGACCGACAGTTACGCTGGGTGATATTGCTGGTGGGACTATTCGGTATACTGCTGTTGGTGGGCGTCTTCTTTTCTTTGAATATGGCAGAAATTAAAGCGCCGGCATTAAGGCTGGCATTTTGGTTGGGCATGTTGTTCCTAGCTGGGAATTTTGTCTGGGCCTGGTGGGAATTAGGGGACCAAAAGTTATATAAATCGCTAACAGATCATGAAAATATTAAACAGGTGGCCTATCATCTTGCCCGCAAAGGGGAGCGATCCTGGCATTCCGTTTTTTATATCAATATTGTTCTGCCCGATGGCTCTCAACATGAGTTTTTTACCAATATGAAAAATGGGCAGCGTATTCTTAAATTGATCCAGGAACGCTATCCTGATACCTCTCTTTTAGAACTAGATCAGGTGGTGTAGTTTTATCAGAATTATTCATCGCTAGGTTTAGAATTCACCTCAATAGACTATTTTTCAATTAGTTATGATCTCGTCTATTGAGTTTCTGATGGCCCAATTAGAGCGGTTAGAAAATCAGCAAAATCCATCTCAACGTACCGAGATATAGCTGTTCAGCCTGACTTAATAAGAGCATGTTTCAAAACGCACCATCCGGCTGCAAATTCGAATGCCTGGAAGCGATTTTGGGTAATTGCTCAACAATAGCGCTGCTATTTTCTTAAAATAATCGGGTATCCCTTCTGCAATAATCAAATTTTCGCTGCGAATTTTGGCTTTTAAGCATGCTCTAAAAGTAACGGTGAATAATTCGGCTTAAAGGGTGTTTTATCCGAATTATTCATTCCTAGTTCAACTTAGGCTCCCGTTACTTTCTATCAATCTTCCCTGCCTCATTATAAAAGAGACTGCCCTCTCTAAGGAGCTTTTGGACAGCAGTTTTGAAGTTGTCTTCGTTACCCTCCGCAGTAAGGGCAAATAATTCCTCTAAAGGTAAGGGGCCATTGGCCAGTGCCTTTAAAAGGGAGGAGCGCATGGTTTCTTCATTCACCTCTTCTGTTTTGGTGGTTTGCTTACGTTCCAGGCATCGATCACATTGTCCGCAATCCTTTACATTTTCCTCTCCGAAATATTCCTGCAAAACTTTTTGACGACACCTGACGGCCTCATCCGCATAAAGGAGCACTGCATCTAGCTTTTTTCTTTCTTGCTGCGCTTTTCTTTTACTCTCCTCCATGGAAAGGGGAAGGTTGAGTGCATCATGCCGCGCTTCTAAAAAAGTGAGGGTCGCTGCCTCGGATTGCGCTTGATAATCTACCATCCCCATTTGGTGAAGCCTTTTGAGTATATTGATGACTAAGTCCGCTTTGAGTTGAAGGCTTTTTGCCAGGCGTTTTTCATTAATATTCACATATTCCCCATAGAGCATTCCTCCATGTTTGCGTAGTAATGCCTTGGTAATTTGATCAATTTCAGTATTCTTTACCTGTAGCTCATACATTTGTTTGGGGTTACACAGGAAGCTCAATCGGCTGGGTTTCCAAACACTTTCCGAGAGTTGAATGTATCCTAAATCACTCAGGCGTTTCATGGCATGGTGTACCTGAATAGGGGAGAGCTTGAATTTTTCGCAAAAGGCTGGCAGGTCGAACGGAAAGCTGGCCAATTTGGCAGCGCCTATGGCAATTTTATAATGATTAGCAATGGCCTGGTAAACGGTCCGGATGGTTTTGGCTGAAGGTTGACTATCCCTCCATCTTTGTTCCAGCCGGTTTATGTCCTGCTGGTTGTAAAGGGTCAGGGCAAAGGCTTTTTGTTCATCTCTTCCGCCCCTTCCTGCTTCTTGATAATAAGATTCTAAATTATCTGTAAGATCCAAATGGATTACAAGCCTTACATCCGGCTTGTCAATACCCATTCCAAAGGCGTTGGTGGCCACCATTACCCGTATTTGGTCATTGATCCAAGCCTCCTGTTTTTTACTTCTTATTTCACCACTCAGGCCTGCATGATAATAGTCCGCAGAGATTTGTTTGCTTTGAAGCCAGGCGGCGATTTGTTCACATTTTTGACGGGAACGCATGTAGACAATGGCGGTTCCGGGGATATTTTGTAAGGCCGTCAGCATTTTATTGCCTTTGTCTTCTACCATGCGTACGTGGTAGGCCAGATTGTCCCGGGCAAATGATTTTTTAAAAACTCGCGCCTGTACCAGCTGTAATTTTTGTAGTAAATCCTGTTGTACCTGTGGGGTGGCTGTTGCAGTGAGGGCGATGACGGGTACCTTAGGGAAAATACTTCTTAAGTCCGGAATTTGCAGGTAGGGAGGTCGGAAATCATAACCCCATTGACTAACACAGTGAGCCTCGTCTACGGCAACGAGTCGCACGGGCATGTGCAGTACGCGCTCCTTAAAAACAGGACTTTGGATTCTTTCCGGAGAAATGTATAAAAAAGAAATATCACCAAAACGACAGTTATCCAATGTAATGTCAATTTCTTTACTGCTCATCCCCGAAAAAATGGCGGCGGCTTTAATTCCCCTCTTTTTTAATTGACTCACCTGATCCTGCATTAGTGCAATTAGCGGAGAGATCACCAGCGTTAATCCCCCTAAAACAAGGCCTGGAACCTGAAAACAAATTGATTTTCCACCCCCAGTAGGTAACAGCGCCAGCGTATCGTGCCCTTCCAAAACGGATTGGATGATGTCCTCCTGCAAAGGTCGGAATTGACTATAGCCCCAATATTGTTTTAAGATTTTTTTCGCTTGAGATGGCATGAAGGTGAAGTAACTTTTGTTAAAATTTTAAAAAAAAATTAAATTCGTTGTGAGGAAAACAAAATGATGCGGCAGTAAAATTACGTAATCTTTATTTGTGGTTGAAAAATTCCTCCAATTACCGAAAAATGATTTTGCGTGTAATCAGGGAAGCGCTTTCTATTAAAATAAGAAGCGTGACCTGAATTTACATGGGCCAACTATGAGAAGCAGCTTAACCTTTATTTGTTTTTTGATGGTATCGTTTTTTCAATCGGTTCCGATTTTGGCACAAGATACTATTATTGTGCGCGGGCAGGTTGTGGAGGCAGATTCCAATAATCCTATTCCTTTTGCCACCGTGGAAGTGTGTGGTACCTCCGTTGGGACAGTAGCCAATGAGGAAGGTTTTTTCCGTTTTTCTGTAGAGTCAAATAGGGGAGATTCCCTATGTGTTCATTCTGTAGGATATGAATATGGATATTATCCTGTGCCTGAAAAATCTTCCAATGCCCCATTAACTTTGACTTTGGTATCTTCCACCAAAATGCTTACTGAAGTGGTGGTGGGAGATATGAAAATTACCCCGGAAAGAATTTTGAAAAAAGCCGCTCAAAATGTGCGCAAAAATTATCCTCAAAAGCCATTTGCTTTAAAGGGCTATTATCGTGACTATCTCAGAAAGAAAAAAGGGGGCTACATCTGTTTTTTGGAGGGAGCGATGGATATACTGGATCCTGGCTTTAAAAAGCCGGATGACAAGATTGAGGTGAGGATGGAGCAAATTCGTTTAAGTGATTCTTACGAGAAGAATTATAAGAAATATGTAAAGGAATATGAGCATGATACTTCCAAAATTTTGCTACATGGCGTTTTGCCAAGTCTAAGGGGCAATGAATTTGCGAGTATGATTTTTCATGATCCCCTGCGAAACCACGGACGTTCTGTGCCTTTTATGGGTACTTTTGATACGATGTGGAATTCTTCTTACTATTTTGAGTTGGATTATTATACTTATATCGGAGAGGATGAGGTTTACGTGATTTCCATTCAGCCGAACCCTTCACTTAACTATTGGCATGTTGATGTGAAGGGGCAAATTTTCGTAAGGGTGAAAGATCATGCAGTCATGAAGATCAATTACAAATATTTTGTGACGAAAAAGCTGGATAAGCAAAAGTGGTATGAGTTGAATCTGGAATATCAGGACATTGACGGTTTAATGTACCTGAAATATTTGTCCTACATGAATTATTTCAAGATTTTTAATGGAGAAGAGATCGCAGAGATCTCACAATACCGTGAATTTTTTGTCAATGATGTAATTCTTCAGGAGGATAAAAAGCTGGAAAGTGTTGGTATTCGGGTAGATATGGATAAGCCGTTGTATACACAATCCGTGAAAGAAATTCCAAATTTTTGGGATCATTATAATTACTTACTTTTAGGGCAACCTCTTATGGATTAAACTAGCATTCATAATGAACGTGGAGGAATTAAAAGGTAAAACGGTTTTGATCACCGGCGCTAATTCAGGATTGGGTTACGCCTTGGCGGAGCATTTGCTGAAGGCTCAGGCTAATATTATTATGCTATGCAGGGAGTTGAGAAGGGCAGAGGAAGCGAGATTAAAGCTGTTAACTTTATTTCCTAAAGGGAAAGTGGGGCTCATTCGGATGAATTTGAGTAGTCTCACTTCAGTGCACAATGCTGCAGAAGAGGTTTTGGCGGGTGCGAATAAGCCTGATTATATCGTGAATAATGCCGGTAAAATGTTTGGGCCTTATATGGTAACCGAGGAGGGGGTGGAATCCCAATTTGGAGTGAATTATTTAGGGCATCTTGCTTTGATGAAATTCCTTTTTCCACTTTTTCAGGAGGGCGGCGTAGGGCGAATCGTGAACGTGAGTAGTATTGCCCATCGTTGGTTTCCCTTTGAATTTCGCAATATATTGCAATCCGCTCATTATCATCCTGTCAGGAATTATAGCCATAGTAAATTGGCCAATCTCCTCCTGAGCAGGAGTCTGAATAAGGCTTTTCAAGGCATGGGAATCTCTACTGTGGCAGTAAACGCGCATCCGGGGATTAGCAGGACGAACATTGGCAGGAATTTACCTCAATGGATGGTGCCGGTTGCCTTGCGTTTTGGCCAATCTCCGGAAGCAGGGGCTTTGCCTATTATGTTAGCATTAACAGATGTGGAGGCCACTGGCGGTGATTGTTATGGTCCTGCGGGTTTTCAGCAATGGTTTGGTGGAGCTCAAAAAGTGGAAGTGGGCGCCAGTGCTCATGATGACCGATTAGCAGCGGCCTTGTGGGAATGGGGGATTGAGCTGATAGAGGGAAAATCTATTTAAATTCGCATTATCCCCTTCTATTTTCAGGTAGCGATCATCTTAATGGTAAGGGTTTGTGGAAAAATGCCAAGCAGGTTAATAAATCAAGCTCGGGGATGCTATATGCTTTCCATTATACTTCTTCTATGGCAATGTTAACATTAGGAGACTATCCCTTCAATTTATCCTTACACCCAATCAGGTGATTTGAGTAGAAGTAAAATGCTTGAAGTTTAAAAGAACCATTTTTATTTTTTTTGGGTTGTGTTTCTGTGAATAATGCAAAAAATACCATCCTGAATCATTTGATCCTAAGAAAGGGATCAGGCAGAATATCCGCCAATCTTTTAATTCATTATGAGGCCAGTCCGGAGGAAGTGGAGGCTCGTTTGGACGTGTTAATGATAATTTCCCTTCATTTAGCTCCATCTTTTGTGGGGCCGGAATTGATTAGAGTCAAAGCAGAAATCTTTCAGTTGAGAGATTATCTGAATATGATGCAATTATTAATAGAGGCTAAGAGACTGCTGGAATAAGCTTTTTTTATTCAGTCATCAAATGTTATTGCCCGTTAGCGGTTTTCCTATATTCTTTTTAAATATTTACGGTTTTCCTGCAACCCTCCTCCGTACAAGCCGATTTTTTGGTATAAAAGCGTGTTTAAAAGCACAGTATCCGGCTGCGAATTCGAATTATTCCCAGCGATCTTGGATAATTTCTCAACAATAGCGATGCTAATCGCTCAAAATGGTCCTTTATCGCTTTTCCAATATTTCAAATTTTCGCTGCGAATTATGGCTTATAAACACGCTATAAGCAAAAATTTTAGCAATGGAAGATATGGATTTCGAGAAAGGATTGCATCAATACGAATCACAGCTTTATGCCACGGCTTATAAATTTACGAAGGATTATGATGCTGCTCAGGATTTGGTACAAGAAACCCTTATCAAAGCATTTAAGGGTCGGGACAAATTTAAAAGCGGGACTAATCTAAAGGCCTGGCTATTGGTGATATTGAAAAACACTTTTTTCTCCCAATATCAAAGCGATAAACGAAGAGGAGAGCAGTTTGATCATACGGATTCTTTGGATGCTTTCCTGGCCTGGAAAGGGGGGGCCAATAAAAACCTGGCGGATAGCAGAATAGCGGTAGAAGAAATCAAGAAGGAAATTGATAAATTAGACGATCAATACCGCATGCCCTTTATGCTCTATTTTCAGGGATTTAGTTATTTGGAAATTGGGGAGAAATTGAGCCTGCCCATTGGAACTGTGAAGAACAGGATTCATTTGGCAAGGAAGGTTTTGAAGGACAAGGTGAAAAAGGAGTGATGAGCGTTAATATAGGATGGGGTAATAAATTAGCCAATTAAAAAAGCCCGGGAAAGATCATTCCCGGGCTTTTTGTTATTGATACTTCTTGTAGTGAAGTACTTAAAGTACGATGTTCACAATTTTATTCGGTACTACAATCACCTTTTTCGGTTGCTTGCCTTCCATCCAGCGAATTACCGCTTCCTGCTGCATAGCGATCTCCTGGATTTCATTTGGCTTAGCGGAAGCCGAAACCGTGATTTCCGCACGCTTTTTACCGTTGATCATGATCGGGTAAAGCTTCTCATCTTCCACCAAATAGCTTTCATTGAATTCTGGGAAAGCGGCAATGGTTACCGATTCGGTATGGCCTAATTTTGCCCACAATTCTTCTGCAATGTGTGGGGCATAAGGGGCAATCAATACCACTAATTGCTCCAGAATCGCGCGCTTTTTACATTTCATGCCCCCCAATTCGTTAGTGGCAATCATGAATTGCGAAACGGAAGTGTTGAAGATATAGTGATCAAGATCGTAAGTCACCTTCTTGATGGTCGCATGCAAAGCTTTCAATTCCGCTTTGGTAGGCTCTTCATCGGTTACTACGAAATCATCGCCTTCATGGAACAAGTTCCAGAATTTACGCAAGAATTTGTAAACGCCGTCAATACCGTTGGTGTTCCATGGCTTGAATTGCTCCAATGGCCCCAGGAACATCTCGTACATACGGAAAGTATCTGCGCCATAGCGCTCGATGATATCATCCGGATTCACGACATTGTATTTGGACTTGGACATTTTCTCTACTTCCGCACCACATACATATTTGCCATCTTCCAAAATGAATTCCGCATTGGCATAATCCGGACGCCATTTTTTGAAGGCCTCCAAATCCAATACATCATTGGACACGATGTTCACATCCACATACAATGGATCCACTTCGTAATCTTTCTTCAAACCGTAAGACACGAATTGGTTCGTTCCTTTCACACGATAAACGAAGTTGGAACGTCCCTGAATCATGCCCTGGTTGATCAGCTTTTTGAAGGGTTCTTCGAAGTTCAGGAAGCCCATATCAAACAAGAATTTCGTCCAGAAACGGCTGTATAATAAGTGACCTACGGCGTGCTCTGCTCCACCTACATAAAGGTCTACCTGATTCCAGTATTTCAAGGCTTCCGCATCGGCGAATTTCTCCTCATTGTGCGGATCCATATAACGCAGGAAGTACCAGGAAGAACCTGCCCAGCCCGGCATGGTAGACAATTCATAAGGTAGGCCGTTATAAGTCCAGTCCGCTGCACGGCCCAGTGGTGGCTCTCCTGTAGCGGTTGGTTTATACTCATCAATTGCCGGAAGTTCTAATGGCAATTCAGATTCCTTCATCAATTTAGGAATACCATTTTCGAAGTAAACCGGTACGGGCTCTCCCCAATAACGCTGGCGACTGAATACGGCATTACGGATCCTGTAATTCACCTTACCTTTACCCAAACCTTTTTCCTCTACCCAGTTGATCGCTGCTTTGATGGCCTCAGACACTTCCATCCCATTCAGGAAGCCGGAGTTGATCATCTTACCCGCCTTAGGATCGAAATCATCCTGTGCGATATCGGTATGCTTACCTTCCTGTACCGGAATAACCGGCAAGCCGAAATGGTTCGCGAAAGCGAAATCACGGGTGTCCGAACAAGGAACCGCCATTACGATACCTGTTCCGTAACCGGCTAATACGTAATCAGCAATCCAGATCGGAATTTTTTCACCATTGAATGGATTGATCGCATAAGAACCTGTGAATACACCGGAAATGGTTTTTACATCCGACATACGCTCGCGCTCGGAACGGTTTTTCGCCATTTCCACATAAGCGTCCACGGCTGCTTTCTGTGCTTCGGAAGTCAGGGTTTCGATCAATTCATGCTCCGGGGCAATGGTCATGAAAGTTACTCCGAAAGCGGTATCTACACGCGTCGTAAATACTTCCAAATCCAATTCCGGCTTTTCATCCACCTTGAAGTGAAGCGAACAACCTTTGGATTTTCCAATCCAGTTACGTTGCATTTCTCTTAAAGACTCGGAGAAATCAATCTCTTCCAGGCCCGTCAATAAACGCTCTGCATAAGCCGTGATGCGCATCATCCACTGTTTCATCAGCTTGCGCTCTACCGGATAGCCACCACGCTCAGAAACGCCATTCACCACTTCGTCGTTGGCCAATACCGTTCCCAATTCAGGGCACCAGTTCACTACTGCATCTGCCAAATAAGTCAATCGGTATTTCAACAACATATCCGACTGCTCCTTTTCGCTAAAGGCATTCCATTCTGCTGCAGTAAATGCAGGCGTGTCCTCATCGCAGGAAGCATCCACCGTCGCATTACCTTCTTTTTCGAAGATGGCGATCAGCTCATTGATGTGCTTGGCCTTGTCGGCAGCATGATCATAATAGGCATCAAAAAGCTGCATGAAGATCCACTGCGTCCACTTGTAATAGGAAGCATCAGAAGTTCTTACTTCTTTATCCCAATCAAAAGAGAATCCAATGTTGGCCAACTGCTCTTTGTAACGGGCGATATTGTCCTCCGTGGTTTTGGCAGGGTGCTGACCGGTCTGAATAGCATATTGCTCAGCAGGCAAACCGAAAGAGTCAAATCCCATTGGGTGCAAAACATTGAAACCTTTCAATTTTTTGTAACGCGCCACGATATCGGAACCAATGTACCCTAGTGGGTGTCCAACGTGCAAACCAGCACCGGAAGGATAGGGGAACATGTCCAGGGTATAAAACTTTGGCTTGGAAGCATCAACATCCGCCTTATAGGTCTGTTGTTCTTTCCAAATCTGCTGCCATTTCTTTTCAGTTGCTCTGAAATTGTATTCAGCCATTAGATCTATTGATTTATGGTATAATAATTTCCAATTGATAGGGTGCTATAAACCCAGTTTGGCCGTAAAAATAGAACTTTTTGGCGGAGAATAAAATTCGCAGGAAGGTATTCTGACTGCGGGAGAAGGCTTTGCCGACGCAAGCCTGTAGCGGTTTGAGGAGCTATATTGTCGCTTTATATCATGGAGGGGTGACGATAGGTGTTTTGGTAGGGTGACTGGAACCAAAGGTGAGTGTTTTTTCTGTTGATCTCCAATTGGATGTGAGCGTTTGGGAACTTTTTGTCTAAGATATCGGCCATCTTTTGTCCATATATCATTACTGAGGCCTTGGTGCCGGTGATTAAAATGACTTCCATAGCCGGGATTTTTCGGACCCGTTCAAAGCGCTGTTGACCAATCCATGTCAGGGAATGATCCGGGGGGCTGGGTAAGCCTCTTAAATCGGAGATCCATCGACTCAGCTTTTTTACGCGCATTAGCCGCAGGGCCTCATCCACGGTTTTTTGGTATTCCTCTGTAGTAAATACACCTTTCCATATTAGCTCAACCGCCTGGAATTCCGTGTTATAAATAAGGTCTACATATTCAGTTTGAAAAACAATCATCCGATCCAAATTCCTAAATTACATTAAGTTATCTTATGTGATTAATTGATTTTTGTTTCATTTTTAAAAGTTGTAGTGATGTGATTTATTCGTCTTTATTTATGAAAAATTATATCGGTTTCTTTACTATTTGTAAAAAATCATCGGTAAGGAATGTAAGTTCGTTTATTTTCAATGTGCTATTTATTGTCATTTCATTGATTTTCACCTCTTGCATGAAAATGAGAACTTCTGAAACTAAAATATTGAAAGATTTTAAAGGGCAACTCGCTCAGCCTGTCTTTGGTATTTCTTCTAATAGGGAGCATCCCTTACATTATATGAAAATTGGTAATTCTCCACAAAACCTATTGGTCTTCATTCATGGTGCGCCGGGGTCTCTGGATGCTTTTTTAAGCTATATGAAGGAAGAAGCTTTAAGTAATAGGGCCACTTTGATTACCTTGGATCGAGAAGGTTATGGCTTCTCCGGTTATGGTAAGGCAGAGCCCTCCATTGGAAAGCAGGCGAAAGGAGTGAAGGAGTTGATCATGGATCATGGAAATTATGATCGTATTTTTTTAGTTGGGCATTCTTATGGAGGACCCATTGCCTGTAAGTTGGCGATGGATTTCCCGGATTTGCCCATAGAACGGTTAATTTTATTGGCGCCAGCTTTAGACCCTGCGCATGAAAAAGTATTCTGGTTCAATAAGCCGATGGACTGGAAGCCTTTTAGGTGGGTGTTGCCAGGTTCATTTAAAGTGGCGAATTTGGAGAAAATTCATCACCGATCGGAATTGGAATTAATGACTAATCAATGGAGGAGTTTGCGGGTTCCCATCATGGTCATTCATGGGAAAAAGGACAGTCTGGTGCCTTTTAAGAATGTTGCTTTTCTGAAGGAGGTTTATCAGGGGGATTGGCTGGAGGTTATTAGTCTGGAGAATGAGAATCATTTTATTCCCTGGACCCAGTATGATTTGGTGAAAGAAATATTAATGAAGTACTTGCCAAATCCGTGATTTTCTTTGTAAAAATATAATTCCTGCCTCTCTTTCTAAACCATTGGTCAGTGTTTTTTCGGTTTACAGCAATTGTTACATCAATATTCCTGATTTTCGATTCCAGCATATTTGCCGTGTTTTCTCCAAAGGTTTGAAATTGTGGTTTGTAGCCTGTGATAAAGACTAATTCAAATTTCTCATATTTTTCAATTATAGATTTCTGATAAATAAAAAGGTGATTGGAGTAGGGTTGAGGAGCCTGATCAATTTGGGTGAAATCGGTAATCCAACGACTGAGGTTGTGTTTCTCCATGAAGTCATAACCTTTTCTTATCATTTCTATATAATCTTTTTCATTAAAATTATTTAGCCATATGAGTTCGACTGCTTTTAGTTGGAGATTATATAAAATATGTGCTTTGCTAGATTTAAAGATAGTCATATTGTAGTGTTTGATGCTGAATATAACTAATCTTATTTATAATTTCAGGTTACAACATTAGAAATTCATTAAATGAAAGTAGCCGAAAAGATGCGTGAACCATCGGTTTTCGTTTCTTCTGTGATTTACGATTTTTATAGTGAGGTTTGGGAATTTCCTTTCGAGCTGATCTGCGATCATGACGCAATATTCTATATGAGTAGGCTTAGTTCCTGCAATAAAAACCATTTCAATAGTGGGTATCTTGGTTAATTTTGTTCTATTCAAAGGAATGTGGACGTTTTTGATTTGAGGTTGACGTTCCAGTAGCCTAAAATCGGAGATCCAACGAGAAACTTTATACTTGGCTAAAGCCTGGAAAGCAAATTCTACCGTTTTATGGTATTCAGATGTATGAAAATCTCTTTTCCAAATTAGTTCAATGGCTTTGTGCCGGGGGTTGATTTCAATACGGGCAAAGGGTTCGTCAAGTAGGAGCATGTCAAAATAGGTGTATGTTTTAACATAGTAACGAAATAATTTTTTTCATGAATATGGATTAAAATAACATTAAAGTAAGTTGTTTTGATTTTTTTCCTGAAAAAAATATAGCGAATAGGGGTAAGGAACGGAGGGGGTGGTTTTTGTAAAGGACTAGGATTGGGAATATTTGAGATTTAAATAAAATCGCGCGATAGATTAAAAACAAATTATAAAAGGTCTTTAAATAAGACCTTTTAATGAATTATTTTCCGCAACACTGCTTATACTTTTTTCCACTACCACAGGGGCATGGATCATTTCGGTGTACTTTGGGAATGGTGTTCTTATCTTCTCCACCGTTTTGTTTTCGATAGAAATAAAGGAGTACGGCTACTAAAATTAACCCAAAAATCAGAATGCCGATTAGTCTTAAATACGATTCGTCCATAATCAAAAAGCTTTTAATGATAACTAAAAAATGAGCGAATATTCCCGGGTAAAATACAAGCACCATCATAAGGATGGTGCTTGTAAGTTATTTTTTAACGAGCTGCTGTCGGAATGTCCTGATGGGCAATAACAGTGCAGAAAAGCAAACCACCATCCATAACCAGCTTGGTATTCCAAAAATGTTAATTGGAATGAGGCCCATGCCGGTTAAAGTATCATGAATACTGTAAATTAATACCCCAAAGATCGCTATCGGATAAATCCAATTAAATATAATGAATCTATCGAAAATATAAAGCAAAATCAGACTAATGGTTACCGGGTATAATATGCTAAGAATAGGGCCAGCAAAAACAATTATTTTATCCAGGCCAATAGAGGTCAGGAAGATGGAAATAATGACGGTAATGATTACGACCGGTTTGTAGGGTATTTTCCCATTAGAATGTTTCTCAAAGAAATTGCCTGTGATGGCAGTCAGGGCGATGGAAGTAGAGAGACAAGCAACTGCAATGACAATATCCATCATGAACTTTCCTTCTGCCCCTAAGATTTGCTGAATGAGGTTGGCTAACAAATCCGGTCTGCTGGCTTCCGCAGGCATTTGGCCACTCATGTTTGAGGCAAGGAAAAGGACTCCACCATAAACAAAACCAAGTAATCCACCGGCAATCAATCCAGCATTTACCCCAATTTTGATGATTTTTTTCTTGTCGGTATACCCTTTTTCGTGAAGCGCCGCAATCAGGACGGCACCCATGAACACCGTTCCCAGGGCATCCATAGTCTGGTAGCCCTCCAGGAACCCCTTTCGGAAAATGTCTCCTTCCAGAGAAGGTTCTGCGATTTCATTAATCGGAAAAAATACACCCTTGAAAATGATAATGGCGACTAAGCCAATTAAAGTAGGGGCTAAATACTTCCCAATCTTTTCCATAATCCCGGTAGGTTTAATCACAAAAAACAAAGTGATGGAAAAGTAGATGGCCGCAAACATCAGGGCACTGAGGCCTGGAATCGTATTTTGAAATACCAATTCATAAGTTAAGGCACCATTTCTGGGGATGGCAATCAAAGGGCCTAAACAAATTATAATAATGCCCTCAATGAAGAGGCCAAATTTAGGATGAACTTTTTCCCCCATTTTCAGGGAAGAGCCTCCTGCTTTGAAAATGGCGATTACACCCAGGATAGTTAATCCGACATCTGAAGATAAATAACCTAAAGCCGCAGTCGTCCAGTCGGAACCCGAAGCATGTCCCAATCCTAATGGAAAGATGAGGTTCCCAGCGCCAAACATAGTCGCAAAGAAAGCAAAGCCAAGGATGATCGTGTCTCTTGTTGTCGTATTTTTATTATAAAGTTTTCCCATTTTAAAGTATTAAGGGCATTTGTGTAATGGAATAATCCTTACTGGATTTTTGTGGACTCTGTCTCTAATGCAGTTTTGTTTTTTTGCCTTTTAGAAAGTGAAAGGGCAATGACCATTACGGCAAGTCCGGGATACAGTACCATTGGAAGGGTGTCGGAAATAATCGAACCCACAAATTGGAATTCTTCACCAAATGAAATTTGAGAAAGCGTACTTTGAAGCAGGGTGCTGAAAGTAACTACTTTAAATGCCCAGTCTGGCAGGAAGTCACCTAGTAAATTAAGGAAGATTAACGCAATGGTTACCGGATACAGGATAGATAGTACTGGCACTGCTACCTTTATTAAGCTGTCTACCCCTGAATGGAGAAGTACCAACTGAATAAACAAGTCGCTACGACTAACGCACTGTATGGAATTTTCCCACCGGAAAGTTTATGGAAAAATTCGCCCACCGTAGCGGAAAGTCCTACCGAAGTGGTGAGACAGGCAAAGGTAATCGCTATCCCTAAAAGGATAAGACCTGCCTGGCCAAGGATACTTTCGATAATTGATAAAAGCAATTGGGAGGTCGCTATATCTGCCGGAAGGTCCGCTCCCGAGAAGGTGGCGCCAATGTAAAGCAGCCCCCCGTAAATAAAGGTCAGGCCGCTTGCCGCGATCAAACCAGCTTTAATGGTGATAGACAATTGGTCGCTGAATTTGGAGTATCCTTTTGATTTAAGGCCAGCGAAGGTTAATCCACCGAAAAGAATGGCTGCCAATACATCCATGGTTTGGTAGCCATCAGTAAAACCCTGTGCAAATGCACTCTCCAGTCCTTTATCGGCCGGACTTCCAACAGGGTCAAAAATACCAATGACCACAATTACAGTCATCACAAATACGAGGACCGGCGCCAATATCTGACCAATGCGATCAATAATTCCCTGAGGTTTGATGGAGAAAATTAAGGTAATTAAAAAGAATCCAGCGGTGACAAGCCATACCGGAACATCAAAATGAGGCTGAAAAGCTAATTCATAAGTTACCGCACCCGTTCTTGGAATTGCTAGCATCGGTCCAATAGCCAGAATAATTAGCGTACCCAGAAATTTCCCGAACCAGGGCGCTACTCTTTCGGAAAATGTATCTACGGTTCCTCCTGATTTTGCTACACTAATAATACCGAGCAGAATCAATCCAACGCCTGTAATTAAAAAACCTAATAAACTAGGAAGCCAGGCTGTGCCTGAAGTAAAACCGATAGATGGAGGAAATATTAAATTTCCCGCACCAAAAAACATGGCGAAAAGCGCCAATCCAGCAATTAATGTGTCTTTCCGTAATGAATTCATCCTCAAATGTGTTCCCTTTGATTAAAGCAAAGGAAGATTTTGTTTTTTTGTATTTATGATCAAATCGTAATGCAATATTACAAAATCACCAAACAACCTTTTAAGTTTGTGGGTAAAAAACCCATATTTTATGCTTTTAATCAAAAACCAAACCGTTTTCCTATGGATTTTTTTTTATTTTTTTTCAGTCTGTTAAAGTTGGTGGCTTTCACTTCTTTAAATGAAGCTTAGCGCTTGTTCTGGCATCTCGGGTAAAAAAAATGATTTCGGGGATTTTGTCGTTACAAAAGAAGTCCCTATGTTTGCATCGCATTACGGGAAACGCCCGTAGGAAAGCACGAGAGGGGTTTTCTCCTTTTAAAATGATGAACGGGTGTAGCTCAATTGGTAGAGTAGTGGTCTCCAAAACCATTGGCTGTGGGTTCGAGTCCTACCTCCCGTGCACATAATTATTTTTGATGATATTTTACAGAGAGGTGGCCGAGCGGTTTAAGGCGCACGCCTGGAAAGCGTGTTGGGTTCACGCCCTCGAGGGTTCGAATCCCTTCCTCTCTGCTGGATATACACGGGTGTAGCTCAATTGGTAGAGTAGTGGTCTCCAAAACCATTGGCTGTGGGTTCGAGTCCTACCTCCCGTGCCATTCCGGGCTCTTAGCTCAGTTGGTTCAGAGCACCTGCCTTACAAGCAGGGGGTCACTGGTTCGAATCCAGTAGGGCCCACCATCATCAAAGCAAAAATCAAAAGGATTTTTGTATATTTACACGGGTGTAGCTCAATTGGTAGAGTAGTGGTCTCCAAAACCATTGGCTGTGGGTTCGAGTCCTACCTCCCGTGCACATAATTTGACATTTATTATTATTCTTAGAGAGGTGGCCGAGCGGTTTAAGGCGCACGCCTGGAAAGCGTGTTGGGTTCACGCCCTCGAGGGTTCGAATCCCTTCCTCTCTGCACAAGGCTGTTTAGTTCTAAACAGCCTTTTTTTTTGCTCATTTTTGGACTAAGCCTTAAGAAAGTTGACCAACGAAATTGCTTAGGGATTTTTTGGGGATTTATGGCCTTATTTTTAGGGAGTCAAAAATTTTGTTTTTGAAAAAAAATGTAAAAAAAAGAGAAAACTTACATTGTTAGATATTGAATGATTACAATTCCAATTATATACAAATAATCGTTCAAAATTGAATTTTATATAGGATTACAGGCATCCCTAGTATTCAGAAAATTTTTTATTGCACCTAAATGATGTAATAATCATGTAAGGTTATTATTATGAATGCCCTTTTTCCCCAATATTGTGAATTGTCCTAAGGAGTTAATCCACAAAAATTAGAGGGGGATAAGTTTGGCTTCCGGAGGTGGTTATTGAGAGTATTAAACCTTATGAGCAAACTAAATGCCTAAAAAATTACTCTTAATTTTCATTTGCATGCTAGCTGTTTCTACCGCTTGGGCTCAGGACCGGACGGTAAGGGGAACAGTGACAGCGCGCGACTCGGGAGACCCAATCCCGGGGGTGAATGTCTTGTTGAAGGGAGCGTCAACAGGTACAGTCACAGATATTAATGGGGAATACTCTATCAGCGTCCCGGACGCCGGAGGAGTATTAATTTTCCGCTTTATTGGTTTGGCTACCGAAGAGGTTCGTATCGGATCTCAAAGTCAGATTAATATGACCATGACAGCGGATATCAAACAACTCACCGAGGTAGTGGTAACGGCCGTGGGTATTGAGCGGGATAAAAAACGCCTGGGCTATGCGGTGGAAGAAGTAAAAGCCAATGATTTGGTTTCTTCGCGTGAGTCGAATTTAGTACAGGGCTTAAATGCCAAAGTCGCCGGGGTGAATGTGACTCAAAACGCTGGTACTCCGGGTGCGGGTTCCACCATTCGTATTCGGGGAAACACCTCTATTACTGGTGATAACTCCCCACTTTTTGTTATTGATGGTATTCCGGTCGATAACTCAGTTACTGGTGGTGCCGGTTCAGGGGATGGCGGAACCGGTGGAGATGCTACCGGAGGGGTTGCCAACTCTAACCGTATGGTTGATATTAATCCGGATGATGTAGAATCCCTGACCGTATTGAAAGGTACAGCTGCTACTGCCCTGTATGGTATGCGTGCTGCTAACGGTGCGATTATTATTACCACCAAAAAAGGGGATGTTAATCAGAAGATGCGTTTGACGGTTCGACAAACGAACACCTGGAGTCAAATCAATAAGATGCATGATTTGAATGATGAATTTGCCCAGGGTTCTGCAGGGGTGTACCAGGGTCCTGAAACCGGACAGTCCGGCTCCTGGGGTCCGAGGATATCTGATTTGGTTTGGGTCCCTTCCATTGAAAATCAATATGATAAAAATGGAGCGGTTTTCACCCGTGCCGATGCAGAGGCCCAAGGATTAGATTTTACCCCCATGCGTGCTTATGATAATGTTGATGATGTTTTCGGGACAGGATTTACAAACGATACCTATGTGAGCCTTAGTGGTGGTACCGACCGTTCCACCTACTATACTTCTGTAGGTTTTACACGAGATGAGGGAGTGATTCCATTGTCAAATTATCAGCGTATCACCGGTAAAATTTCGGCAGATCATCGATTCTCTGATCAATTCAAGTTATCTACTACGGTGACTTATACCAACTCCAATTCACGAAGGGTACAGCAGGGTTCCAATACTTCTGGTATTATGTTAGGATTGATCCGGACTACGCCATCATTTGATAATTCCAATGGTTTTGGGAGTGATGCGGTAGACGAGGTTTCTGCTTATGAGTTTCCTAATGGCACCCAACGTAATTACCGCGGAGGAATAGGCTATGATAATCCATTCTGGGTAATTAATAATATCCCTTTTAATGATGAGGTGAACCGTGTAATTGCCATGTTACAGGCTGATTATTCCCCAGCTGAATGGGTTACGATTGTGGGGCGTATGGGTAATGACTTTTATTCTGATGAAAGATCTCAGCATGCAGAAATTAATTCTCGTAACTTTACTGCGGGACAGGTTTTTGAAAGGAGAATCACCAATCAGGATCTTACGGCTGATCTTTTGGCTACTTTTAGTCGGGACTTCACCTCCTTTTTGAGTGGACAGTTAATTGTGGGTTATAATTATTTTAACACCAGGAACCGTTCTTTATTTGTTCAGGGAGATGATTTGTCATTGCCCAATTTTGACAATATCTCCAATGCGGCTTCCGTGTTCTCTACAGATAATACGAATCGTCTTCGTCGTCATGGAGTTTATTATGATGCTCAACTTGCTTACAAAGATTTATTATTTTTGAATACTACCGGTCGTAATGACTGGTCAAGTTCTTTGCCAGATCAAAATAACAGTTTCTTCCAACCTACCTTCAGTTTGAGTTTTGTTTTCTCTGAATTGTTGGATGTAGAGGCGATTAGTTTTGGTCAGTTCCGTTCAAGTTGGGGGCAGGTAAAAAGAGATGCCCCGATTTATGCAACCCAAAATTACTTTCAGGGAGCAGCATTGGATGGTACCACTAACCAAATTTCTGATGGTTCAACTAATGGGGTTGGTTTCCCTTTTGGTGGGGTGAACGGCTTTACCCAGCAAAATGGTTTAGGAAATGATGATATCAAGCCAGAAACACAATCTACTTGGGAGTTAGGCTTGGGAATGAAATTCCTGGAGAATCGTTTCGGATTTGATGTGACTTGGTATAATACGATTACTTCAGATCAGATTGTAAATGCTCAGCTTTCTTCTGCCACAGGCTTTGGGTCAACCATCATTAATGGGGGGAAATCGAGTCTACCGGTTGGGAAATTACTTTTGATGCAGATATCCTTCGCACTAGTGACTGGTATTGGAATACGAATGTAAATTTCACCACCTATGAAAATACGGTAAATTCATTAGCTCCGGGCTTGACCAATGTTCAGTTGGGAGGTTTTGTAGGAACAGGTTCTTATGTGGAAGCAGGCCAGCCTTATGGGGTACTTCGCGGAGGGGTCTTTCAAAGAAATGAAGCAGGTCAAATCATTATCGGTGATGATGGATTCCCACTGGCAGCGCCTGATCAGGGTGTTATCGGAGATCCTATTCCGGATTTCACTGCTGGCTGGAGAAATACTATTAATTGGAAAGGTGTTACTTTAAGTTTCTTGTTAGATTTTCGCCAAGGAGGGGACATGTGGAACGGGACCAAAGGAGCATTAACTTTCTTCGGTATGTCTGAATTGACTGAAAACCGAGGGGAGACCGTGATATTTGATGGAGTTACCGAAACAGGACAACCTAATACCAAACAGGTGGTGCTGGATCAAAATTGGTATCAAAGTAATGGTGGTGGTTTTGGTTCAGTGGATGAGCACTTTGTGGAAGAAACTACCTGGGTTCGTTTGAGGGAATTGTCTTTGGGTTATGATTTCCCAAAACCAATGATTTCCAAAATCGGGCTATCTGGACTTAACCTGACCTTTACGGGTAGAAACCTTTGGTTAACCACCACCTATGATGGTATTGACCCGGAGGCGAACTTGACGGGTACAGGAGGTAACGGGCTTTCACAAAATGCCGTTGGTTTGGAATATTTTGTGAACCCCAATACCAAATCCTATACAGCTTCTTTGACTTTGACCTTCTAATCAGGTCGGTATTTTTAAGCTAAACCTTATGAAAATGAAATTTAGAAATATAATTCAGTCCCTGGTGCTGCTGGTATCTTTGGCCTGGGTTTCCTCTTGTGATTTTGGAGATCTCAATGTGGACCCCGCTAATCCAGATGCAGTACCGGTACAGGCACTTTTGCCGACCATTGAGGTAAGGCAAGCCTATTTATATGGTGGCGATATGGCCCGATATAATGCCATGTTTACCCAGCACTTCAATGGTGTTTCTAGGCAATCTTTAGTTATTGGAAGATATAACTTTACAAGTTCAGATGTGAACTCTGCCTGGAATCAGATGTATCGGGGTGCTTTTCGCGATCTAAAAGTGTTGATTGATTTAGCTGACGCTCAGGGTGCGACACATTATAGCGCTGTAGGAAAAATTTTGCAGGCTAATATGATTGGACTTGCCTCTGACATGTGGGGTAATGTTCCCTTTACCGAAGCGGGTCTGGGAACTGAGAATTTAGCTCCTGCCTATGATAGCAGAGATGAAATTTACAGTTCTGTTCACAGTTTATTGCAGGATGCCAGAGCGGCTTTAGCGGTTCGGACGGATTTGCCAGTGGGTAGTGAAGATTATTTTTATGCCTCCGTGAATACAGATTATGCTCCGCTGTGGATAAAAGCCGCTTTCGCTCTAGACGCCAGATACTATTTACACCGAGGAGATTTGGTAAATGCTTTAGAGGCTGCTAAAGTTTCTTTTGCCTCCGAAGCGGAGGAATTAACTTTTGCTTCCTTCTCGGAGTCTCCTACAGAATCTCACCCCTTATTTCAATTTATCGATCAAAGAGGGGATACCCGAATGGGGGAGTTTTTTGTAGAGTTGATGAAAGCGAATAGTGACCCTCGTTTACCCTTCTTTGTGGCGGAATTTGGAGATACCGGAGAATATATAGGTGTTCCCGCTGGCGATGATTCTGAAGGTTCAGAAGCAGGTCCCTTCTATAACAATCGTAGTGCGACCGTTCCTTTTATCTCCTATTCCGAGGTAAAATTCATTGAGGCAGAGGTATTGTTAAGACAGGGAGGAGATTACCAAACCCCGTTGAGAGAGGCCATCCGTTCCTCCGTGGAAGTAGTGACTGGTGTTGAAAACGATGATTTTGTGGATGCTCAGGTGGCCTCTGTTACAGATTTAGAAGGCTTAATTCTTCAGAAATATGTAGCACTGTTCTATCAGCCTGAGACCTTTAATGATTTGAGAAGAACTGGTTTCCCTGCACTCTCTCCAGCGCAAGGGGCCAGTCAGGAACAATCCGGAGGGGACATTCCAAACAGATGGCCTTATCCCATCAATGAGCAATTGTTCAATAAGGAAAACTTTGATGCTAATAACCCCTCAGGCCCTCCATTGGTACCTGAGTTAGGTTGGGAGTAAAAAATAAATGCAAAAGACAATGAAGAAATTCAGTATAATGATACTTTCACTAGCAGTACTTTTTCTAATGTCCTGCGATGCGGAGGAATATTTTGAAGGAACTGCGACTTTGTCCAGGCCTGGGGTAATCATTGCATTTCCGGATGGAGGTGGATTTGAACCATTTGGATTAGAAGTCTTGACCACCGATGAAACCTTTACGGTGGATGTAGAGCTTTCGGGCCCGAATGCATCGGCAGTCTCCTCCATGGAAGTGGTTCCTCTGCCTTCCGCTCAAGGCACATTTGATAATGCCTCGATCACCATTTCAGATGGAAAAGGAAGTTTTACCGGCGATTTGGCAGATTTTGGTCTTACCGAGGATGGCGCCAGCGTTACCCTGGTATTTATTGAGAGTTCTACTCCTTCGGAAAAAAACTTCACGGTTTTCGCTGCTGATCCGGTACCAGAGCCTGAAGAAACTGAATAGTGCTCATAGGAATGAAAAACTGAAAAGGGCGGCCAATTTTTGGTCGCCTTTTTTCAATCCCTTTTTTTAGAATATCTTGTATACCTCTTCTAAAGGAAGGCGATTCTTTGGGGAATAAATACCTGCAGCAACTCCCTTCCCACAGGGGATGATCATGTTGATTTCTGCCTTAGCAGGTAATTGAAGAAATCTTTTGACCCTTCTACTATCAAACCCCTCCAGGGGCAACTGTCAAGGCCTTCTCCTTTTAAGGCATACATGAAAGTCATTGCGGCTAAAGCGACGCTTTTGTGAATGGAAATGCGAATATCCGTTCTGCCCGCCTCTCGCATCATAGGTTTTTTTATGCCCATAAAATTCACAAGGATTTTTTTGAAAAAACCTAAAATTCCCATGCTGTCCTGATTATAAAAAAAAGGGACATACTTTTCATAGTATTCTAATGCGCGTTTCAGTTTTTTGGGATTACTCTCCTGCGCTTTAATTTTCGAGATATTGAACTGGGCATGTTTTTTCCACCAATCTGGTCGTGCCACGAAGACAATAATTTCTTTGGCATTTGCGGCAGAACCCTGTCCCATACAAAGACGAGACATTTCCTGAATGGCTTCGGCTTTTGTTATCCTGATAAATTGCCACAACTGCATATTGGAACTGTTCGGAGCCTGAATGGCTAAATCCAGGCATTTGTCAATGACTTCAGGGTCCCAGTTGGCCTCCTGGTCAAATCGCCGCATGGCACGCCGACTTCTGACGATCTCTTCAAAAGAAAGGCTTTGAGCTGTTTGTGTTGCATTCATTTTTCAAAGATAGGGAATCTTCTTAAGAATAAGGGATTAAGAATTATTTGTTGGGGCAGCCTCATGGTGCTAAAGGAAAAAAAGACCTATTGTCTGCCTATCTCACCATCTATAAAGTTTAACCTAATCATATTCTAATCTTTCCGGTTTTGTGCAACAGTTTACTTAGATTATTCGCTTATTAGACTTTAACCTATTATAAAAATATGAATTCCCTGAAAACATTTATTACGCTCTTGTTTTCCCTTGGGACGCTTAGTTTGTCGGCGCAAAATTTCTCCCTAAGCGGGTATTTGAGAGACTCTGCTACAGGAGAAGAATTGCCTTTTGCGAATGTAGTCGTTAAAGGAACGACGATCGGTGTTAATACCAATGCCTATGGGTTTTATACCATTTCCCTACCTGCGGGTGACCATGTGCTCTTATTTCAGTTTCTGGGCTATCAGACGTTGGAAAAGAAGATCTCTTTACAAAAGAATGAGCGGCTAAGTGTGGAACTACCCCTGGAAACTAAAACGCTTGAGGAAGTGGTAATTTCCGGAGAAGCGGCGAATGCCAATGTGGTTAAAAACGAAATGAGCGTGGTCTCCCTTTCCCCAAAAAGTATTGAGACCATTCCGGTGCTTTTTGGAGAAAAGGATATATTAAAGACCTTACAATTAATGCCTGGGGTTTCCTCTACCGGGGAGGGCAATACCGGATTTTATGTGAGAGGAGGAAGTTCAGATCAAAATTTGATCATTTTGGATGAAGCTCCGGTCTACAATGCCTCTCATTTATTAGGTTTTTTTTCCGTCTTTAATTCTGATGCGGTAAAAAGTTTGAAATTATACAAATCCGGTATTCCAGCTGAATATGGGGGAAGACTTTCCTCTGTTTTAGATGTGAAAATGAATAATGGGAATGATCGAAAATTTGGGGCAGAAGGTGGTGTTGGATTAATTTCTTCCAGATTAACGCTGGAGGGACCGCTTAAAAAAAATCGGGGCTCATTTATTGTATCCGGGCGAAGAACGTATGCGGACCTGTTTTTAAAGTTGAGTTCAGATCCGGCATTGAAAGATTCCAAGCTATATTTTTATGATTTGAATGCTAAACTGAATTATCGGATCGGGGAGAGAGACCGGCTTTATCTGAGCGGGTATTTTGGCAGAGATGTCTTTGAAAGTAGTGGTATTTTTGGTTTGGATTGGGGAAATGGGACAGGCACTCTTCGTTGGAACCACCTGTTTTCAGATCGATTTTTCTCCAATACCTCTATCATTTTTTCAGACTACACTTATAACATTGGTTTGACTTCGGGTTCTACTCCCTTTGATATTACGGCCGGTATTCAGGATTGGAACTTTAAGCAAGATTTCAATTTGGCACTATCCAATAATAATCAGCTCAAGTTTGGCTTTAATATTATTCGACATGATTTTACTCCGGGAACTTTAACCCCGACGGGTGGTAATATCAATTTTAATGCAATCATTGTCCCGGGAAGAGTGGCGGTGGAAACCGGTACTTATGTTTCCTATGAACAAAAATTAGGGGAACGGCTGCAGCTCACTTATGGCCTGAGAATGTCTACTTTTTCTAATGTAGGAGCAATGACGGAGTACCAATTTGAATCTGGTCAGGAAGTCCCCTTTGATTCGGTGACTTATGGATCAGGAACTTTCTATAATACACAGGTCGGTTGGGAACCTCGGTTTAATGCCAATTTTGTGATCAATAAAAAAAGCTCATTGAAGGTATCTTATAATCGTACCTATCAATACCTTCATTTGTTGAGTAATTCCTCAGCGGGTTCCCCAACGGATGTATGGATTCCAACGACCCCAATTGTAAAACCGGAGATTGCCGATCAGGTAGCCTTGGGGTATTTCCGTAATTTCAATGATAATAAATATGAATCTTCCGTGGAAGTCTACTATAAGAATTTGGATAACCAAATAGATTATAAGAATGGAGCAGAAATTTTATTAAATCCTTATTTGGAGTCTCAACTGGTATTTGGAAAAGGTTATGCCTATGGGATGGAATTTTTTTTAAAGAAAAGATATGGTCGATTTAATGGTTGGGTAGGCTACACCTTGTCGACCACGCGGAGGGTTTTTGAGGAGATTAATAATGGGGAGCCTTTTTCCGCCCGGCAAGACAGACGACACGATATTTCTTTGGTGGGGATGTATAAAGTAAATGACCGCTGGGAGTTATCGGCCACCTGGGTATACAATACAGGCGATGCCGTTACTTTTCCCACAGGGCAATATAAAGTAGAGGATAGAAGAATTTCCGTTTATTCCGAGCGTAATGGATACCGTATGCCTTCTTATCATCGAATGGATTTTGGTGCGACCCTGCAAGGGAAAAAAACTAAAAAATTTGAGTCTTCCTGGAATTTTTCAGTCTATAATATGTATGGTCGATACAATGCTTTTTTTATTCGATTTGAGGAAAATGAGGACAATCCGGAACAGGTAGATGCCATTCAAACTTCCCTTTTTTCTTTTGTTCCTGCCATCACTTATAATTTTAAATTCTGATGAAAAGGTATTATTTGATCATGTTTTTTTGCGGCCTGTTGGCCTCCTGTGAACAGGTTATTGATCTTCCGTTACGCACCTCGGACCAATTGTATGTACTTGATGGCCATTTCCATGAAGGAGATACCGCTTATATGCAGGTAACGCTATCAGGTGCATTTAATGCCTCTTCCTTCAATTTTGTGGAAGGTGCACAAATAATGATAGCAGGACAAAATGGGGAAAGTGAGATTTTGCAGGAACTTGACTCCGGCCGCTATGCAGGTCGATTCTTAAAAGGGGAGGCCGGTAAGCAATATACCATACAGGTCATGCATCAGGGAAAGACTTTCAATACACAGGCTGAGATGCCCGCCAAAGTAACGATTGACAGTCTGATAATTCGGGATGAGGAAATTGTATTTCCCGGGCAGGAACCTAAAAAGGAAGCCGTTATTTTCTTTACGGATCCCGGGGGTGTGGAGAATTATTATCGGGTAAAATTTTACCACAACGAGGAGGAACTTATTGGCTTCAGGGTAACGGATGATCAGGTATTCGATGGCCGTCAGATTCCATTTAATCTGGCTATTGAGGATTTATTACCAAATGATACCGTTCGGGTGGAATTAATTGCTATAGAGCAGGTTGCCTATGATTACTATGTTGGCTTGGTGGAGATTTTAAATTTAAATCCGGGTTCGGGAGTGCCCTATAATCCAATCAATAATTGGAGTCCGGAAGCTTTAGGCAATTTTACGCTGGGTAATATTGATAGTACCGGGGTGATTTTCAGAGGGGATTGATGAAGCCCGATTATTCTTGTTAAAATTTTCGTTTAGCTGCAAGCCGGAATAAATGCGGGAATTTCACCTATTTCGTTTTTTCCCGGAAAGCGAATGAATGAGGAGAAAGAAAGCCTACCCAAATTGGGGCTAAATGAAAATCGGTAAAATCAATTTTAACAAGTTGAAATAAAGTTATATAGGCTACTTGTCTGAATCTATCGGTATATTATTTGGGTTAAGAGCGTGCTTAGAAGTACACCAACTGGCGGCAAATTCGAATTATTAGAAGCGATTTTGGATAATTTCTCAACAATAGCCACGTCATTCCCTCTAAATAATCGGGTATCACTTCAACGACGCCTCAGATTTTCTTTGCGAATTTTGTCAGATAAAGATGCTCTTTAGGGTTATTTGCGGTAATTCTGAGCGTTTCATTAGCAAAAAGAATGGTTAATAAAAAAAAAGCGGATTTAGATTATCCGCTTTATATTCCATTAATTGGAGAAACAATGATAATCAACACCATCTATCGTTGTTAAGTAATCACTTTCTCTATACAGAAGGATCATCATGGTTGTCATTTCTTTCACCTTACCATTGAATACCAATTGGTCACGATGATCGATGATAATGACCTTTTTTTGAAAAACAAATATCTGTTTATCAGAAGGGAGGTAATCGGGGTAAACCTCATTGGCGACGAGCTTATTTTCAGGAGGAAAGCAGAAAAAAAATCCAATGAAAAATAAGAAGGAGAGATAGATTTTTTTCATGGGCTTGATAATGGGTATATGTTTATTAACCCTTATTATTTTGCCCGGGTTTCGCTCAAAGCTTAACTTATTGCTTTTCGTACGTAAAGTTTAGCCTCGGAAATTGCCGCTTAAATTTTTCTAAAAAATCTTCATCATAAGGCTCGTGGCAAATTTCACTGTGGTACTTTTTAAAGCCGGCTTTTTGGTAATTTTCAGCCGCATTAGGGTGGTCAAATTCGCAAGTATGTAACCAAATGCGTGATGCACCAGCTTTATAAGCCATTTGACAGGCGGTTGATAAGAACCCTTTTCCTAAGCCTTTGCCGATAAAGCTTGGGAGCAACCCAAAATAAACTAATTCGAAATCGGTGGCTACTTGTTGAAATTCAGCAAAGCCGGCAAAATTACCCTCCAAACTTAATTGAAAAAGAAAATTGTTTTCGTCTTGTAAAATGGCTTTTAATTCTTCTTGTGGCATTAAAATTCTTCCGGTCCAACCCCAGGGCTCACCGATGCTACGGTATACGTGCAAGTATGCTTCAATATCGGGCTTCCATAAATGCAGTTTGGCATTTTGAGGTAAGCTGAAAACTGGAGCTCCTTTCTGATGCTCATAATAGCTGGTGGCTACTGGTATTGTTTTATACATAGATAATGGGATAAAAAATAAAACCGCTTCCTAAAATTAAGGAAACGGCTACCCAACAAAAAAATATTTGTTGAAAAATCTTTTAGCGCATAAACAATGACCATTTTTGATCAAAAATTCATTGGGTAAAAAAACAATTTCGTTTTACTACCAACGTTATACCACAGATCAATAATTAGGCCATAAGTTGATTTTTGGGAATTAAATTACTGTAATTCAGTGATATAGTGTTGCTGAAATTGCTGAATGATTTTTTTCATGGAAATAGCGCCTACCTCCTTTAAATCTATTTCTAAGGGTTGAATAAATAAGGCTTCAGAAATATCATCCATGACATGCATATTGGTGAAGGAGTCGACTTTGCAAATGAAGGTAATGTCGGTGGTGTAATAACTTAAACCTTTGAAAATGTATTCGTTGGGAACAGAGCAGAAAAAGTCCAGTTTTATAATTTCTAAATTGAGTTCTTCCTTAATTTCTCGACGGATGGCCTCTTCAGCAGATTCCATCGGATCTACGAATCCTCCGGGTAAATCTAAAGTGCCCTCAAGGGGAGCAAATTTCCTTCTACTCAAAAGTAATTCGCCTTTTTCATTGAGAATCAATGCTGCTACAGCACAGGAAGAGTTAATGTAAAGCGTGAAATCACAGGAATCGCATTGAAATTTTTTCCCTTCGAAAGGAAAGCTTTTACCACCACATTTGGGGCAGAAATGCATTTGATCTTTAGGTTGGGTGCTTGCCATAAAATTTTGTCTTTCCCCAAAGGTAATGATTTGGTTTTGCTTCAATAAAGCCTTGCAATGGCAAATTGAATATTTTCTGGATCCTGGGAGACCGATAAAGGCAGCATTCTTCCCAAAACTTCTTTGCAACAGGGAAGATAAAGTATTGCTGTGGAGCAATAGATTAAAAAAACAGGGAAAATTCAAGGATCTAAGCCGGATTGATCATACATAAATCCTCCTTTAGCTGTAAGGCTGAAAAAATGACGGCATAGTTTTCTGTTTCGACTTTTTACCAAGGAAGCAAATGAATAAGGAGAAACTGGCTTTGGCCAAATTTGGGCTAATAATAATCAAAGAAAAACACCTGCTACTGATTGGCTTTAAGTTTTTTGTCCTGCTTTAGTGAATTTAGCGGTGAATAATTCGGGCTAAATTTTCTTTGGAGGTATTGAAACCGGCGTTACTTTTTGTCAGGAAGGCGCTAAGATTTGAATCAGTTCTTCTCTTAGTTCCTGAGGAACAAATGGTTTGGTGACCGATCCATTCATGCCAGCTTTTTTAACCTTTTGCTTTACTTCAATTAATGCAGAGGCGGTTAAGGCCAAAATGGGGGTTTTTGAGTCAAAAGTTCTGATTTTTTCAGTGGCGGTGTAGCCATCCATCACCGGCATCTGAAGATCCATCAAAATAAGGTCATAGGAATTTTCCTTTACCTTATGGACTGCCTCTTCTCCATTTTCAGCCAAATCATAATCTAATTCCCATTTCTTGAGAAATTGTTCCGCTACTTTAATATTGAAGGGGTTATCTTCTACTAATAGCACTTTTTTATTTTTGAGTTGGTTGTGATCTGCTCTGTTTTCTTTGACTTCAAAAGGTTCATCTATTTCGGCCACAGGTTCCATATTTAAAGTGAAATAGAAATTGGAGCCCTGTCCAAATTCACTTTTTACCCGAATCTCGGAATCCATTAATTGCAGAAGTTTTTTGGTAATGGAGAGCCCAAGCCCCGTCCCTCCAAACTTACGGCTGGTAGAAGACTCTTCCTGTTCAAAATCTTTGAATATTTTTGTTTGGTTTTCTTTTTTGATACCGATGCCATTGTCTTCAACTTCAAAACAGATGCGGTTATTATCCGAGCCACCTTCTTTATAAATTCTGATTTCGATTTTTCCTTTATCTGTAAATTTTATGCCATTACTAATGAGGTTGTTCAAGATTTGAGCAAGACGTGTTGGATCGCCTTTTACCAGTTTTGGAATAGAAGGATCAATCAATAATTTGATGGTATTTTCTTTTTCTTTGGCTTTAAATGAATTGGCCTCTTTGAGATTTTTGACATGTTCAATTAAATCAAATGGGATCGATTCTATTTCTAGTTTACCTGCAGATATTTTATTGTAATCCAAAATGTCATTGATCAGCGACAACAGGTTATCCGCTGAGAATTTCATAATATTGAGGTTCTCAATTTGCTCTTCTTTTGGGTCAGAAGTAATAAGCAGATTGGTAATTCCAATTACAGCATTTAAAGGTGTTCTTAATTCATGACTCATCGATGATAAGAAATTCTCCTTGGATTTAGATACGGATTCGGCCGCCTCTTTAGCCTTAAGCAAAATTTCGGCATTGGCCTCTTTTTCCTCCAGTAGTTTTTTCAGTTCTTCATTTTTGGCGTTTCGATATTCATCCTGCTTTTGTTTTTGTTTGAGGAAAAGGTAATTATAAAGGCAAATGAAAATAAAAACGGTCACGATATTGGAAATGGCCAACCAGGACATGGTTTGATCTTGCAGGATTTTTTGGTCATGCATCTTATAGCCCACATCCGCAATGAGCAGGGTGAAAATGATGAAATAGGAAAGGAAAATATAAGACCGTTGTTCGTAAGTAAACAGCAGGAGCGGCAGAATCATAAGGGAAAAAAAGTAAAGAAAAATATGGGAATCAAAACCCAGGTAAATGCTGAAAAGCCAGATGGAAATACTGGAAATTAAGATGAGATTGAGTCTTGCGGGTATATATCGCTTTTTATAGTTAAGTATGGGGGTTAAAGTCAATAGGCTGGCAAAAATAATACAGATTCTGCCAAATGGGATGGGGGCTGAATATTCCAGTTTCCAAAAGATAAAAGAATACAGGAGGATGATGGCTGCCAAAAATCCAGCGATAAAATTTGAAATTTGAATTTTATCCTTTTGTTCAAAGGCGGTACTATTCTGAATGCCAAAAAAAAGTAAATTATCGAGTCTCATAGGCAATGTTGGGTAACAAACTAATTTTCCTTTTATTACAAACTGTTTAATCAGAAATGTGTGTCAAAAAATATTTGTTTTTTTTGCTTTTTGGATGGATTTTTTTTGCGAAGAGCGCGAATGATGGGGTTAATAACGGATTATAATGATGAATCAATATAATTATGGGTGAAACATGAAAGGGTGGCATTGGTAACTTTTGAAGGTTTTTTATTAAATTCTAGTATAAACCCAAAATCAAAACATATGCAATTAATCGCAGTAATTGGGGCAGGAACAATGGGCAATGGTATCGCTCATGTTTTTGCTCAAAGTGGCTTTGAAGTCAATTTGGTTGATTTAGACCCTTCGGTGCTGGAACGTGGAACCGTGACCATCTCAAAAAATTTGGATCGACTGATCGCTAAGGATAAAATTACCGAAGAAGATAAGGATCAAACCCTTGCCCGTATACATAAATTTACGACTTTGGAAGCGGCAGTAGTCAATGCGTCAATAGTAGTGGAGGCGGTTTCGGAGAGTGAGCATCTTAAAACCAGAATTTTTGAGTCTTTATCACAATATTGTGATCCGGAGACGATTTTAGCGACCAATACCTCTTCTATTTCTATCACCAAATTGGCCGCCAGTGTTCGAAATCCCGAGCGGGTTATCGGAATGCATTTTATGAATCCGGTTCCCTTAATGAAGTTAGTGGAAGTTATTCGGGGATATTCTACCTCTGATGAAGTTTGCGCACAAATTATGCAAGTAGCCCAACAACTGGGAAAAGTAGCGGTGGAGGTGAATGACTACCCTGGTTTTGTAGCAAATCGAATTCTTATGCCTATGATTAATGAGGCCATTGAGTCTTTATTTGAAGGAGTCGCAGGGGTGGAAGAGATTGATACGGTAATGAAACTGGGGATGGCACATCCGATGGGGCCTTTGCAACTAGCGGATTTTATTGGGCTGGATGTTTGTCTGGCCATTCTTCGGGTGATGCATGAGGGGCTTGGAAAACCCAAATTTGCGCCTTGTCCATTATTGGTCAATATGGTAACTGCCGGGAAATTAGGGGTAAAATCCGGGGAAGGTTTTTATGACTATCGGGAAAGCAAAAAGACCGAAAAAGTTTCGGCCAGGTTTTTAAAGGTTTAGGATGTGTTGCTCGAATCATAAACTATCATGAAGCCTCCAGAGAGGTTTTGCTATTAAATCACCTGCTTTGTCATTTATTCGAAGAGTAGTGTTTAGTGCACTATCCGAAAGCAAGTAGAATTGATTTTGGATTCAACCGGATTATTCATGCTGAAATCCTCGTTTTATTGGCAGGCAGAAAAATGATGTAATTGGTCCTATTTCGAGTTTTTTTCAACGAAGCAGATGAATGAGGACAAAGCAAGCTTGCCCAAATTGGGGCTATTAAAAATCAAAGAAAACAAGTTGTGATAAACTAAAAATAAACCATTTGCACTTAGTTAATGAATTAGGCGGTGAATAATTCGGCTTAGCCAAATTTGAGCCATTTAAGGTTAATGAAGTCGGCTATTATTAACAGGTAATAAACTGTTAAGGGTGGTTTCCAAACCCGAGCGTTGAGTGATTAGACCGGGTTTTGGCTATAGGGAGGCGGTGCTTACCGAACTAATTATTAATGCTTACTCCCAACTTACTATTGCCGTCATTACTTCTGAGTTGTGAATGGTTTCTTAGTATTTTCAAAAGGCAGAGATTGAGATTCTGCCCTTTTTTAAACCCAATACAATCATAGTAGACCCGGAGTATTTATGCTTAACCAGTATAATTCATGCTTAGATCCTCGTTTAACCGTAAGGCATGAAAAATGAAGGAATTTTTCCTATTTCATTTTTTTCCAAGGAAGCTGATGAATGAGGAGAAAGCAAGCATAACCAAATATGGGCTGTTTAAAAACAATATAAATACGCTTAATATATTGATGCTAAGATTTTTATTAGGTATTTCTAAAAATGCTAGGGAATAATTACAACTAAGATGGTTCCCAAGGAGAGTGCCATTGGCTAACCCTGCGATTATAGTCCACCGCTTGTAGGATTTTATTCCGAAGTTTTGGAGGGTAATCCGGATTTTGATTGAGAAAGCCATCCACCAGACTTATATTTTCTTGCTGCATATGTCCCCAAAAGCCTGCAGCCACCCATCCTTTTGGGAAGAAAATATCGCCCGTCTCTTTTACCTCAATGATTTCCTCCAATAAGGCGGGCAGGTGTTGGGCAGAATTTTTCGCCCGCAAGGGGTGGTTGATAAGCTTCAGGCCTTCTAGCACCCAGGGTTCTTTCGTTCGATGCTCAGGAAGAAGTAGTCGATTAAAAAAGGCAGATCGCAGCTCGGGCTCCGCAGCACAGGCCGGTTTTAAAAAGGACCATTTGCGTATTTTGTCCTCATTTTTTAAAGATTGATCAATCAGGATTTCAAGGTTTGCGGCCTTTTCTGGCATTCGGACCATGAGATTCATGCCCATTTCCATTAAGTCATTTTCAGAAAAGCCCCAACTATCCAGGGCTTGCTTATTTTTCATCAACCGCAGTTCTTGTTGTAGCCAGTCAGGCTGTTCTCCCAGCGTGAAAATACCTTTTAGGAGGGTCCTGTTCGCCGGGGATTTTTCTGATTTTAAAACCTCCTGGTAAATTTGGTATAAGGTTGCCTGCCATTTTGTTCTTTCCTTTTCAGGCAGAAAGCCCCAGTAATCTTGTTTCAAATATCGAAGCATTAATTGCTGAACCAAAGGGGAGCTTTCCTTTGGTAAATGGTGGGTGAGTAGTTTTAAATATTGCTCAGGCTCCAGGTCAGAATTTAAAACCATTTCCCGAAGGTTGGTAATGGTAATAGCCCTGTGGATGGGTTCAGGAAGTGTGGAAAAATTAGCGATGATTTTATCCCTGAGTTGGGGATGAAAGCGAAAATAGCCATATCCATAGCCTGAAATATCAGGTAATATCCAGACGTTTTCCCGTTCTGGTATGGGGAAGGAGAAGCTATCGGATAGCCGATAAGGCATGGCAATCATCTTTTCTCCATCCCAAAGCCCGGCGACCAATTCCTGATCCCACAGGCCTTCAGTGGGGCCTTTTTGAGAAATGATAACCCTGTGGTCCTTCAACTGGATGTCTATGGTAGGCATGCCCTTGGATTTTATCCATGCATTGTTCCAGTTATTCAAGTCAAGTCCCATGCCGGCTTGTTCGTCCAGAATTTTTATTAAGCCATCCCAGGAGGCGTTGCCATAGGCATAAGATTTTAAGTATTTTTGCAAACCCTGTTGAAAAGATTCCGCACCCATTTGGAGTTCCAGTTGCTTCATCGTAACCGGTGCTTTTTTATAGATAATATTGCCATAAACGCTACCGGCCTCAGATAAATTGTCTAATTCCTGGGCAATCGGGTGGCTCCCTAATGAGCGGTCCTCCTCATAAGCGGAGGGGATATGATTTAAAAAGAAAAGCAGGCCATGGTCCACTTCCGGGAATTGGGGATTGGACATTTTTGCCGCCATAAAATTGGCAAATACTTCTTTGAGCCAGACATCATCAAACCATTCCATGGTGACCAAATTCCCAAACCACATGTGTGCGACTTCATGCCCAATGAGGGAGGACCGCCGGAGTAGTTCCGACTGGCTCGCCGGTGCACTGAGCATCAGTTGTGACTCCCGATATTGGATGGCGCCCACATGCTCCATGCCCCCATACTGAAATGGAGGAATTAGGGCGAAGTCCAGTTTCTTAAAGGGAAACGGGATATTGGTATAATCTTCCAGCCATTTAATATTTGAGGTATGCAAGTCAAAAATAGCCTGAATATTCTGTGCTCTTTTGGCCGGGTCTTTAATGCGATGCAGCATGGTCATTTTATCGTCCCGAAACTGGATGCTATCCGTAAAAAAAACTCCCGCTGCAAATGAGTACAGATATGTACTCATCGGGCCTGCACTTTCGAAGGTGAGTTGTTTTACTCCCTGATGAACCGTTTCTGCAATAAGCTTCCCTCCACTGATGGCAGTGAAATTTTCGGGCATTCTTAAAGTATTCGTGAAATAGGCTTTAAGGTCAGGTTGATCAAAGCAGGGGAAGACCGTAGAAGCTTTGGCCGGGACAAAGAGGGTATAAATTAAATCTTCGGAACAATTAAGGCCTCCGCGACCAGCTTTTCCGCTTATTTCTATTTTTTGATGTCCTGAAGCGAGGCTTTGGGCTGGAAGGATGAGGTGATCTCCCGCAAATTTAATGGTTTCTGGGCGATCATTGATATTCACCAAGTCAATAAGGCTGGTGTCCGCCTGAAAGTCTAGCCAGACATCATTAGTCCCAAAGTAGTCAAAGCTAATGAGTGCGGTGAAAAAAATGTCCTCCATGGGGCCCTGATGAAAGTCAAAAGTAATATGATAGGTCAGCTTACTGATTTCATTTTTTCGTTTTTCTGCCAATTCCTTACTTACTCCTGAAGTAGGTAGATTGATATTATTCTCAGGTAAGGCTAACTGGCAATTTGTTAAGAAAATGATAAAAAATAGACATAATAAGTGAGAATATTTCATGGGTGATTGGGCTGGTTTATGGAAGTGAATAAACCTTTTCTTTTTTACAAATCAAAGCCTAATCGTTCTGTGACCGCCAGAGGGGGAAGTTTTAAAAAAAAGCAAATGACCGCTGGTCAGTGGGTTACTATTTAACGTTATGAAATATATACATATGAATAAATTGGTATAATTTCTCACTTTAAACTCCACCGTTATGCAACGTCACGTGATTTTTCTTACAAACGGCATGTTTTCTACCACCGCGCGGTTTGGATTGATCTTTATTGTTGGATTATTTCTGGTTCTGACCGGTGCGTTTAACCTCAGTTTTTTTGGTGGTTTAGACGGCTTATATATTGTACTGAATATTATTGCCTTAGTCGCAGGGGCTATTTTATTAATTGACGCCTGGTTACTCCGACCCGGATCCGATTCTATGCCTCGGGTAGAGGTGGATGATCACCACATTTTGGTGGTCAATGATGAATTGGTAGGAAAAGTGGAATTATGGCCGGATGAAATTGCCTCCATTCAATTAGCAGCCTATGAGATTATTGTGGATTATAAAGAAAAAGAGCGATTAATCATTTCGATCAACACGGAGGATGTGGATACCTCCAAAGACGTCAAAATGGCCGTGAAAGAATTCTGTGAAGTTCACAATATTCCCCTTAGTGGCGGCTGATAAACAATAGCGTATTAAATAAAAAACAAAGCCATCGATTGATATCGATGGCTTTTCCTTTAACACCTTTTTCGAACGGAAAATCAGCAAACTAGAGTTGTTCAGTCTCTAGCTTTCAACAAGAGTAAATTTAGAAGCTTTTTCTTTATTATGAAAAAAGCGGGTCATTTTTTTTAATAAATTTTAAAAACTCAAGCCTAAATCACGCTTTCTTTTGCGAATTTATTTGGTCTCATGCCATTTAATCGTACAGCCAATTGCTTTGGAGCTGGTTTTTGTGATCGCTTTCCCTGCTATTAAGGCTTCCAGCGCATCAGCTAAGTATAATTTGTCAGCCTGAGTGGCATCTTTGGCGTTATTATCAATTGCTCCGATATATTTTACTACATAATCTGTTCCCTCTTTTTGTAGTAAATAGACATGCGGTGTTCGGGTGGCGCCATATGTTTTAGCCATTTTTGAATCCTTATCAACTAAATAGGGAAAAGTGAAGCCCTTTTCTTTGGACCGCTGAATCATTTCCTGATATCCATCGGCCGGTTCAATTTTCGGGTCATTAGGATTTAGCGCCACCACGGGATAGCCAAGGCCTTTATATTTTTTATCTAAGGCGATGATGCGGTCCTCATATAATTTTGCGTAAGGGCAGTGGTTACAGGTGAAAATAACGATAGCGCCTTTATTGTCCGAAAGGTCAGCTAATGACATCATTTTACCATCAATATTTTTAAGGCTAAAGTCGGAAGCCTGATCGCCAATTTCATAACCTTCCGCCATTCCGATAAAGGGTAAAAGCGCAAGCAGTAATACTAAAATTGAATTTTTCATGATTAAAATTTTATGGTTGGTCAATGATTGAAAGAATTTCCTGTTCCGTCATTTTGCCTTCGTGAAAAGTGATTTTGCCCTTTGGGCTGATAAACAAGGTGGCCGGAATGGCACCGGACCACTGTTCATTAACCTTTGTAATGATCGGGTCAAGGTCAGTTTCATCCAATAGGTACAAACTGGAATTCAGGGCTTTCTTTTGGGCAAAGTTTTTGACTTTTTTGTCCAGTTCTTCAATGAAGTCCATACTGACCAGATGCACTTCCACCTGCTCCATTTTGTTCACGGATTCAAAGGCAGGTAATTCTTCTATGCAGGGTCTGCACCAGGTCGCCCAAAAGTTGATGATTTTGGTCTTTCCCTCAGGGGATGATTCCGCTAACTGATAAAGTTGTTCTTTTTTAATCACCTGAATGTCCTGAGCCTGAAGCTGGACAATGGATGTCGTAAAAGAAAGCAGGAGTAGAAATAATAATCTTTTCATGTGTTTTGGGGGATAATTTCAAAAATTGCTGTCAATGGAAAGGTCAGTTGCCTTACCATTGTAAAAATATAAAATATAATGAAATGGGAATTACCGCGCTAAGAAGGTTGACCAGATCATTATCCATCCATGAAAAACCTGCGCTTAAAATGGTGGCTTGTCCATGACAAAAAGTTTTTTCCGTAATATGCCCTTTCGGGCAGTGGTACTTAGCTTGAAAGGTGTCTCCTAAAACGCTATCAATGAGACTGCCTAAAAAGCTAATCAATATGACAGTGAATAGGAGGTGGATGCTCCCTATGCAGATGAAATACAGTAATCCCATTAAACAAGCCCCTAGCAGCGCGCCCCAGATTCCAGCCAGGCTGACGCCACCGGATAAGCCCTGGGGAATCGGCTTGCCACTCAACAGGTGGAACGTTCTCCTTTTTTTCAGGGTACCTATTTCCGTGGCCATGGTATCGGACAAATGGATGCCAATAGCGGAGAAATAGGCCGGCCAGATTTTTTCAATTGGAAGGAAGTAAACCAACGCAAGACAAAGCGTGGGAATCAATGCATTGGCGATTACCTGTATGCCTTTTCGTGGTCCGGATCGTGCATTGAACTGTTCAGAATCCGGATTGAGTTTCATTTTAATTTTACTCAAAATACTTCCAAGGAAAAAAAAGAGAAGCATGGGGACGTCTGCCTGCCAGCCTCCCCAAAAATGGATTAGACCACCAAAAATGATCATCACAGCTAAAGCGGAGAGGTCAATGCTTTTTTTGGAAAGGGCGTAGGTGCCTATTCCAAGGAAAAGGGAAGGCCGAGCCAGGGGTATAATGAAGAAAACAGTTCCAACTCAGGTCATTTTTTAATTTTTCCCTACTTCTAAAATAACAGTTTTGCAGGGATAAATAAGTTTTTGGGGCAATATATAATGTTTAAGGGTTTGGTCAATATAGAAGCACGCTTGAATTTGTTTGATGACTGAGTGGTAAAAATAGGATGCGTGAGGCTTATTTAATGCAATCTTGACCCAAAAATCAAATGCCTCTCGGGATTTATAGTCCGGGTAATTTGTCCTGTTTCATTTCAAGGGGCGAAAATGACCAATTTCTCAAGGAAAATTGTGTGTTGAAATTACACCCTTAACCGATAGGGAGTAAAGAACAAGCGGTGGGAAAATTGCTTTTGCTAGTAAAATTAATTGAAAAAACATATGGCAACTCAATTAGAAAAATTGAAAGTAGGGAAGAGCATTTATTTTTTCGATGTATCAGAAACTAAAACAGGGTCGATGGTGCTCAATATTGTAGAGTCCAGAAGAAATGGAGAAAAATTTGACAGGACGAAACTGACTTTGTTTGATGAGGACATCATCAAATTTGCGCAGTCTATGGTGGCGGTGGTGGGCAAATTGGACCCCATAGGCAGGAATCTTCGGGAAGAGGAGGACAGGGTACATGCTATTCGTGATAAATATCCGAATGCATTTAAGGTTTGGTCACAAAAAGATGATTTAGATCTTACGGCCATGTTTATGGATCAACTGAGTGTTGAACAAATTTCTGAACGCCTGGGCAGAGCTCCTAAAGCAATATCCATTCGGATGGAAAAGCTGGAGTTGCATCAAAATTTATTAGAATAGGGTGGTTAGTTCTTTCTTTACAGAGAGGGTTAATGGGTAAAGGGGAGCAGCAATGCTCCCCTTTTTTTTAGGCGATTTTAAAAACAATAGGCAGTACCATCCTCACCCGTACCGGAACACCTCTTTGTTTTCCAGGATCCCACTTAGGGGATGCGGAGATGACTCTTTTGGCTTCCTCATCACAGCCTCCTCCTATACCTTTCACCACTTCTACTTGCGTAATGGAGCCATCTTTTTCTACCACAAACTGAACAAATACGCGTCCCGAAATGCCCATTCTACGAGCTTGCGCAGGGTACTTTATCGCCTTCGAAACATATTGATAGAATTCCCCTACTCCTCCGGGGAAATCGGGTTTTTCTTCCACGATAGTGAATATCTCTTCTATTACTTCTTCTTCAGGAGCTTCTTCAAAAACCACTTCCGAAATTTTCTGATCGGGTATTTGAGTGTTTTCGGAGAAATCAATATCCAAATCAACATCCACAACTTCTTGCAGAACAACATCATCAGGGATCTCTATGATGTTGACATTAGCACTAAGTTTAGGCTTTGGAGGCGGAGCCTGCTGGCTTAAAGGAATTTCCTCTACCTCAAAATAGGCAGTCTCCGTGATGACTTCTTCCTGCATAATTTTTTGAACGGGGGTTTGGTATTCAAAAACCAAAACGACCAATAGCAGGCTGATGACCAGGCCGATACTAAAATATAGGGGGAGCGCATTGGCTTCTTTGCCTTCTTTTTCTTTTTTGAACTGCATCCACTCTGCAACTCCTTCTTTTATTTTTCGTTTCCGAACAATTTTATCTAATTGATTGGATGCCTTTTCGGGCTCCTCATGATAGTGTTTTGGAGGTTGGTAGAAATGAGGAAAGGGGTTGTGGGCAATAGCTTTCATAGTTGTGGGCATTAAATGAAAAATATATATATAAGCACTCTTGCGAGTGTTAGAGCCTCAACTATGAATAAAATTTTCAGCTAATATTCTACTTTTATATACGTAAAATGTAAGCCGGTAGGATAAGGTAATTTAAAAAATCAGGAATTTTCTTTATAGGCTTTTTCTAAGTTGATCAGGGTCATGAAAATTCCTGTTTTTTTGTCGGTTATTATGATTTGTTCTTAGGTTTGTGAAGGAATTTTAGGTAAAATGCCCAGTTTCAGGAGATTGATGAATATGTTGTGCTCCAGGTGAAGAGAAGGTCGAGATGAGGTATTGATTTAAATTGGGGCATTTAATTTTTCGGCATAATTTTAATTTTTCCGGGAATCACAGGTTTTGCATTCTGATATTGTCTAAATTGCAGCGAAATTATTTTTACATATGAAAGGGAGGATATTTTTATTAGGAGGCGGGCTTTTGCTTTGGTTAGGAATTATTGCTTGGAGTTGTAGCGATAAGGATCGGGCAGAGGAGTCGAAATCAGCAGCTGATTTGGTTGTGGAGCGCATTAAAAGTGTGGAGGCAGAATATGTCGGGACGGAAAAGTGTCAATCCTGCCATGAGGAGGAGTATGGGGAGTGGAAAAACTCAGATCATGATTGGGCCATGCAAATAGCAATGGATACCACTGTTCTGGGCGATTTTAATGATACAAAAGTAACGCTGAATGGCATTACTTCCCATTTTTTCAAGCGGGATGGAAAGTATTTCATCAATACCGAAGGCAAAGATGGAAACTACCATGATTTTGAAGTGAAGTATACTTTTGGTTATTATCCACTTCAAAATTATATGACTGAAAATGAGGATGGTCGTATTCAGGTGCACCGGGTGACCTGGGATTCTGAAAAAAATCGTTGGTTCAATCAGCATGATGAGCTGGATATGCATCATGGGGAATGGCTGAACTGGACCGGGGCTGCCGGAACATGGAATACCATGTGTGCTGACTGTCACTCTACGGATTTAAAGAAAAATTACGACCCGGAGTCGGATACTTTCAATACCACTTTCAGAGAGATTAACGTAGGCTGTGAGGCTTGTCATGGAGAAGGGAGTCACCACGTAGAGTGGGTGGAGTCGGAAGATTATGATGAGGATAAAAATATGGAGGTCAAAAGCTTTATGAGGATGACCGCCTATCTGGACAATAAGCAGCTGGTGAGAGAGTGTGCACCCTGCCATAGCCGCCGAATGAATATCGAGATTGATAATCAGTTTGAGGGTGAATTCATGGATCACTTTGTGCCGGAAATTTTACGGGATGGCATGTATCATGGTGATGGTTCCATTCAGGATGAGGTTTATGTGTACGGCTCTTTTGTGCAATCTAAAATGTATGAGCATGGTGTGAAATGTACGGATTGCCATAATCCACATACTTCTCGCATTAAAGGAGCAAAGTCTCATGATAAAGGACAGTGGGTTTATGATAATACTGTTTGTACTAACTGTCACCTGAAAGGGCATGAGGCGGAAATTTATGATACGCCAAAGCACCATTTCCACGAGCAGGATACCGAAGCGAGTCAGTGTATCTCCTGTCACTTTGTAGGAGAATATTATATGGGGAATGATTATCGACCTGATCATGCTTTTCGGGTACCCCGTCCTGACCAATCAGTGGAATATGGCATTAAGAATGCCTGTAATCGTTGCCATGAAGATCAGTCGGCACAGTGGGCGGCAGATGCAGTGGTAGAGTGGTATGGCCCTGACCGTGATATCAATTATACGGATGCTTTGTTGAAAGGACGTGAGCGCGATCCGGCGAATGTGAAGGAGATTGCCAAATTCGTGAGAGATGTTAGTCAACCGGAGATTGCCCGTGCCACCGCAGTGCATTATCTATCTCAAACCAATGATCCTTCGGTAGTCAATCCGATTGTTTTGGCCCTGAATGACCCGGAACCTTTGGTAAGGTATCGGGCGGTGGAGGCCATTTCCACCTGGTCGGATGAGGAGCGTGTCACCTATTTGGTGCCAAGATTGAAAGATGAGATTAAATCTGTGCGCGTAGCGGCAGTAAGAACATTGGTAGGTCCAATTGCGCAGCAGGTTCCGGCTGAATATAAAGGAGCCTATGAGCAGGCGATGACCGAGTATATGAAATCTTTGGCCATTAATGCTGACTTCCGAAACGGAAATTTCTCTTACGGCCAGTATTATGAGCGAATGGGAGATGATTTGGCGGCAGAAAAATATTATATACGAACAATTGGCATGGACTCCCTTTTCAATGCGGCACGTGTTCAATTGGCCAATTTGTATAATCGTAAAGGAGAAAATGATAAAGCCCTGGAACGCCTGGAAGAAGTGATTGAAATTGAGCCTGCTTATGGAGGCGCTTACTATTCTATCGGATTGATAAAGGCGGAAGAACAGGATTTTACTGCTGCGGAAAAATACCTTGGATTGGGAGTGGAAAAAGGCAATGATCATCCCCGCGCTTATTATAACTGGGCTTTGGCGGCACAGCAAAATAAGGATTTAAAAAAGGCGGAGAAGGTGTATAAGATGGGAATTGACCGCTATGGCAATGCCTTGGACCTTCGCAATGCATATGCGATTATGTTGATTCAAAATCAACGATTTAAAGAGGCCTTGGCACAAATTGATGCCATGGATAAAATCTCTCCAAATAATCCTCAGATCCAGCAAATGAAGCAACAGGTGATGCAAATGATGTAAGTCTGTAAAATCTAAAATGATTTTGAAAGCCTTTTGGTGTTTTGCTGAAAGGCTTTTTTATGGGCTAATTTTCGGCTTAAGCCGATGTTTTCATGTTTCAAGGCTCATTTTACACCAAAGCGGGAAAATGAAGGAATAGCTCTTTGTTTTGAGTTTTTCCCAATGAAGCGGATGAAAGAAAGCATCCCCCTATTTGAGCTATTGATAATTCGACAAAACTAACCAATAAAAATCTGAAATCTAGATGTTTAAAGCAACTCACTAAGTCTAGCGGTGAATAATTCGTGTTAAATCTGACGGCACATGATTCAGGTTAAAGTACCCAAATTGAAATGTTCCGGATTTGTTTTTTAGGAATAATGCAAATGCGGATAGTTGGATGCATACTTGTTTTTCTATAACTTATTTGTAATCAAACAAGGCCTTTGTATGCATCTCAACATCAACGACACCAACTACTTCTTGGATAGTACTGCCGAAAGGAAAGAAACCATTGTTTTTTCTCATGGATTTTTATTGGATCATAGCCTCTTTGATGGTCTTCGAGAGGCACTGCGAGGGGAGTTTCGTTGTGTGGCTTTTGACCATAAAGGACATGGGAGAACGGCCCCGAATGAAACGGATTATGCGCTGGATCAATTGGTGCGGGATACGATAAGCTTAATTGAAAGTTTGGGGGAAACAGCCGTCCATTTTGTTGGAATGTCCACTGGCGGTTTTATCGGGATGCGCATCGCCCTCCAGAGGCCGGATTTATTAAAGTCCCTGGTGTTACTGGATACCTCTGCGGAAGAGGAGCCTGCATGGGCCAAAATTAAATATCATGGTCTCATTAAAATGCACCGACTGCTGGGTTGGCAACCACTTATTGGGACTATTATGAATTTGATGTTTTCAAAAGCTTATCTAAAAAGTGCAGCGAATCAGGAAAGTGTATACTATTGGAAAAAAGTGATTATGGGGAATCCCCATCATACCATTCGTTATTTCGGTGAGGCCATTCTTGCACGGGATAATGTCCTGTCTGAATTGTCTGGCCTGAACTTGCCTCTTTGTATTATTGTGGGGAAGGAGGATGTGGCTACTCCGGTGGAATATTCCCGAAGAATGGCAGATCGTTTGCCTCATGCCTCCTATCATGAGATAGCAGGATGCGGGCATATGGCCGTCGTGGAGGCGGTAACAGAAGTGTCCGATTTGCTGAGGGTCTTTTATCGGAATCATGGTTTTCCGGCTGCGCCATGAAGTTTAAGCCGGATTACTCAGGCTTAAATTCTCGTTTAGCAGCACGGTACCAGCAATACTCATCTTTGAAACCATGGACTATAATTTTCAAAAGGAAAGAATACTTTCGAGTAAACCAAATGACCTGACTAGGATTGTGGATGAATTTGTTTCTAAAAATGAAGCTTGGACAATTGAACTATTGATTGACCTTCTCGAATCTGATAGACCTGAAATAAGAAATGCTGGTGCTATAGGAATTTATGAACTTAGGCCACAAAAAGCTTTAGAACCACTTCTGAATGCGATTTTCAAACAAGAAAATCATAATTATAACGGGACGCTTGTTTGGGCACTTGGGCAACTTGATTGTAAGAACAGACTAATTGACATTTTCAGAATTTTATTTTATGAATCCTATGAAGCGAAAATTAGTGCCTATGAAATACTCGATAGTCAAATTTTTGAGTTTTCTAAAACTGACCTCAAGGAAATAAAAAGTATGTGGATAAATCTTCAAGCTAGCCCAGATAGAAGCCCTGATTTCGATAAAGGAGACGTAAGAATTATGATAAGTGATGCTGTTGAAGGGTTTTTAAGCTACTTGGGTAATAATAAAAAAGCTGGTAACAAATAATAAAATCCATCCTTGGCTTAGTGGGACTGGAAAGCATTTGGTAACTTGATCTTATAGTGTTTAGTGGATACGACCACTGACTGTTAAACCAGCACTTTTTTTATCAAAGCGGTAATGAAGGTAATATGCCCTATATCGATTTTGCAACACAAAGCAGCTGATAGCGGTGAAAGCATGCCCACTTAAATGTGGGTTGTAAAGAATGTATCAAAGTCGCTTCCAATAATTCGGATTGCAGTCGGATAATGAGGTTCTAAATTTGTTCGCCGCGATGCGCAATTCGAGATCAGCCTGAAGGCTAAAAGCAGGGGTAAGGAATTTTTTTTCCTTTCCCCCGAATTTCGGGAAAGGCTTTCCTGAAATCTGAAATAAATTGGAATAGGTTTGATGGTCTCAGAATTTTTTATTGCATTCTACCCATTCCATCTCTTCCTCCTGGTATTCACTAACGATCTCGTAGCCCAGATGCTGAAAAAAGTTGATGCTGTAATCCAAAGCTTTGGGAAGGCGAATATAGAATTGATCAATGTTTTCCTTTCTTTGATTTTCTAAATGTTCCAAAAAGAAAGCGCCATAGGCTTGTTGTTGCTTCTCCGGTTCCATCATGATCATCTTGATTTCATCTTCCTCTACAATGGCAAAAGCAGAGATGCTTTCATCAATCAGCATGAGGTAAGTGTTTGCCAGTTGTTCCAGGAGGAAGTCAAGTAGCTCCTCTTCATTTTCCTGCGATTTAGCAAAAGCTTCCCCTAACACCGGTTTGAAATTATGGTGAATGCAACGCTGGTAGATATCGATGATGGCGTCCAGGTCAGTGTTGCTGGCTTTTTTAAAGTCTATTAAGGGTACAAACATATATTTTTATTGTGGTGGTATTTGATTAATACGGGCAGTGGGAACATTATGATCATTTAACAAGGTCAGTCCGGCTTTAGCTTTTTGATCAAGGCTTTTCTTGTAAGGGTGATCGGTGTATTCCAGACATTTTTTGTAATAAAAATGAGCTTTTTCATGATTTCCCTGGCGGACATAAATTTGAGCCATTTTCAGGCAGGCCGATGGGGCGTAGTATTCTTCCTGATTGGTTTGGTGGGCAATGGTTCGTTCATAAAAAGACAAAGCCGGCAACCAGCGTTCTTCCGCTTCCATTAACATGCCTTTCCGGTAAAAATAGAGAAGTTGATTTTTTGTTGAAAGCTCCTCAAAGGTAATTTCCTCGAAAGTTTTGGCGGCCAATGCCGTATATCCCCCATCCAAATGAAAGCGGATTTGTTGTAATCTGGGGTCATCATGGAGTCCTTTTGTCGCCATTTTATGGGCATACCGATCGGCATAGGTTTGGTTGTTGCAAATCGGTATATTATTCAAGGCCTGTTGAGCAGCGATTTGTTTTCCCAATATTTGCCAACAAACAGCCGTTTTGAAATAGGCATCCGCCTTAAAATCCTGACCCTTTCCCTGATTGAAAAGTGAAAAATAATGAATCGCTTCCCTGAGTTGCCCTGCCCGTAAATGGAGATCTCCCAGGTGATAATCTAAAATCCTGAAATCCGGTAATTGGTCTTTAAGGCGGATGAATTTCGCCATTGCCTTCGGGCTTTGCCGGTCCTTCTTCAGCATCAGCGCCTGAAAATATTGGTGCAAATGATCATTGCCGGCCAGTGAATTTAGCGCCTTTGGGGTGTCATTGGCCAAAAAGTGCCACAATAAGCTTTCTAATAATGCTGCCTCATAGCCGAAATCCGTATTTTGGGCGAGCCTCAACTGCTTAATCCCATTTTCAAAACTTCCCTTTTGAATGCCGAACCATTTGGCTGTGCGGATATACTTTTTGGGAATCATACTGCAGGCAGCTTCGGTGATGCCGGTTATTTTCCTCAGGGGCGTATATTCCGGATATTGCGCTTGTAGCTGCTGTTGTTTTTTTAAAACTTTATACAATTGCCATCCTCCGGCCCATTCCTGATTGAATTTCAATTTCAATAGGCCAAAATGTAACTTTATTTCCTGTTGATAGTGGGAGCGCTGCGGTTCCGGTAGTCCGGCTAATTGTTGAAGCCATTTTTTTTCCAAATGTGCTTTATCGCTGAAAGCCCCGGCTTGATCTTCCATTAAGAGTTTGAAAACCAATGCCAGCGATTGATAGTACTCTCTTGGACCATGCGCTTGTTTTTGAGCCCATTTGTCCAGGCTGTCCAGTTGAAAATTCCCCAAATAGTCATATGGCTGCTGCGCAATAAGGGTATTGCTGAGCATCATCAGACAAAAGATTAGGGGGAAGGCTTTCATGTTGGTTGCAATGTTTCCGTGAAGATAAGCATTTAGCTTCGCTTATCACAAATTTTGGAAGCCCCTGTGATGAACAGGTTTTACGTATGGAAAGGCGAGGGGAGAGTGAACTTTTTTGTCTTTGGAGGGGATCCTTCCGGTTTTCGGATAATAAAAAACCCTTGCCGTAAAAGACAAGGGTTTGTGTATTTTTCGAATTTCGGCAATTATGCTTCTTTCTTAGTTCGTCTTGTAGTTGCTCTGCGTGTAGTACGTTTTGGCTTTTCTTCCTCTACTACCGGAATGTCAGTTACGGACGCCAAAATACGACCACAGTGCTCACATACGATAATTTTCTTACGATCACGGATATCCGCTTGACGCTGTGGAGGTACCACTGCGAAACAACCACCACAAGCATCACGCTCAACAGATACTACTGCCAAGCCGTTGCGAGCATTGGTACGGATACGGTCATAAGACTTTGCCAAGCGATCCTCTACTTCTGCGAAAGCCGCATCACGCTCTTTACCCAGGCGCTCTTGCTCCTCCTTGGATTCTGCTAAAATTTCTTCCAGCTCTTTCTTTTTTGAATCCAAATCCTTCTGACGCTCCACCTTTTGTCCGTCCGTCTCACCGATACGCTCTTTCATCGCATCAATTTGCTGGTTAGCTTCACGGGTTCTTTTTTCGGAAATCTGGATTTCCAGCTCCTGTAGTTCGATTTCTTTGGTAATAGCGTCGTACTCACGGTTGTTGCGAACATTCATCTGCTGATCTTTGTACTTCAAGATCAATGCTTCCGAATCCTTAATCGCCTGACGATATCCACTGATTTGAGCTTCCGCTTCTTCAATGTCCGCCTGCAATTTATTTGCTCGAGTTTCGTATCCAACTATTTCGTCCTCAAGATCAGCTACTTCCTCAGGCAATGCACCCAAGATTTTCTTGATTTCGTCAATTTTAGAATCAATATTCTGAAGGTGGATAAGCCCCTCTAATTTTTGTGCTACCGTTTTTTCCATGAAATTTTATATATAGCTAACAGGATTTGTGTTTACCTGAGATACATGAACTGCAATATTAAGAAAATTTTTACTTAAAATCTCAACAAAGATTTCTTTTGTGTGCACCTCACTTTCATAATGTCCAATATCAGCGATTGTAATTCGGTTTTCCGCATCAAAAAATTCATGATATTTAAAATCAGCGGTAATGTATAAGTCTGCGCCTGCACCGATGGCCGATCTTAATAAAAAGCTTCCGGAACCACCACAAACGGCTACCTTCTTTACAGGACGATCTAAAAGGGCTGTATGTTTTATTACACCCAGGCGGAAGTCAGTTTTCATTTTTTTAAGAAAATCTATCATCGGCATTGGTTTTGGCAGTGTGCCCACCATGCCTGAGCCTGTTTCCTGATTGGTATTTTCCAGTGCATGAAGATAATAGGCCACTTCCTCATAAGGGTGCGCATTTTTTAGAGCAGCGATGACTGCTCCTTTTCTATGCGCATCAAAAATGACCTCTACCCGCACTTCTTTCACCTTTTCGATTTCCCCTCCGGCTTCGCCAATGGTGGGGTTCGCATTTTCGGAAGGCTGGAAATAACCATCCCCCAGTATCCGGAAACTACAATTTTTGTATTCTCCAATCTGGCCAGCGCCTGCCTGATGCATCGCCTCGGTCACCTCTTCTTCCTGTTCTTCCGGAATAAAGGTGGTTAGCTTTAAGAGATTGCGAGATTTTGGTGATAGAATTTTTAGGTTTTCCAATCCAAGCTTTTCGGCAAAAACTTTATTTACGCCTGCTTTTACATTATCCAGATTGGTATGGGCTGCATAAATGGCGATGTCATTTTTGATGGCCTTTATCACCGTTCTTTGGATGTAATTACTTCCTGTTAGGCGCTTCAGCCCTCCGAAAATGATCGGGTGATGGGCTACAATTAAGTTGCAATTTTTTTCAATGGCTTCCGCCACCACATCTTCCGTACTGTCCAGGCATATTAATACGCCGGTTACCTCTTGTTTTTGGTCACCCACTAATAAACCCGCATTGTCATATGACTCCTGCAGGGCAGGTGGGGCAAATTGTTCAATGGCGCGAATGATGTCTGAGATCTTTGGCATTTTTCTAGGGGATAGCATAACAAGCAATAAATATAAATGCGCCCTTTTGGGCCTGTCTGGCAAGTTATCAATACAGAGGAGGAAAAGAAAATAAATCAAAAAAATATGCCGGAATAAAAAAGGAAATGCGATCAGGCATTTCCTTGAAAAATAAATATTGTTCGATGGGCAAATCAATGCCGCATTATTGCTTCCAGCTTTTTAAAATCTGACAGGCTTTTATGTTGCCCATCTTTTCTGCTTTTTTTAAAGACTTTTCAGCTGATTTCTTTTTTCCTAAATACCAGTAACTTAGTCCTTCAAGCAGTTGCGCTTCATCATTATCCCCTTCAGAAAGTGCCTGCTGGCTTAATTGTAGACAATCTTCATATTGTTGCTGAACAAAAGCCTGCTGGGCTTTGGAAATGGTTGCCTGTTGATCTTTCAAAGCATAAACATTCCACTGAAGCGCCATAAAAAATGCGAAAAACAAAATTACTTTTTTCATTTGGATAAGAATCGTTACGGATAGGAACAGGCAAATACTAGTCCATAAATTTGATAAAGCGGTGAAATTAGCGCTTTTAGGCAGGCAAAAAAAGATCCTCATGAAAAAATTATAAGCGATCTTTTAAATATGCCCGCTGCTTTATTTATCAACAATGCTGGATGCGCAGGCAAAAATCAGTAATTTTGATTTTTAATTGAGATATAAATGAGCATTAGAAATATAGTGGGCTGGCCATTCTCTGTTTTATATGGCAGCATTACCCGACTCCGGAATCACCTTTTTGATATCGGCTATACGAAATCCTTCAATTTTGAGGTGATGACCATCAATGTGGGGAATTTATCAGTAGGAGGAACCGGCAAAAGCCCGATGATTGAATATTTGGCCCGACTGCTGAAAAAGGATTTTCGGACTGCCACGCTAAGTAGGGGATATGGAAGAAAAACCCGTGGATTTCAATTGGCTGGCCTAAAAGATAATGCCCTTACCCTGGGCGATGAGCCTTTTCAATTCTATCGGAAATTCGGCACGGAGATAATGGTGGCAGTGGGAGAAGAGCGGGCATTGGCCATTCCCGAGATGCTTCAACATCAGGAGGACCTTGAGCTGATCCTGCTGGATGATGCTTTTCAGCATCGCTATGTGCAGGCAGATTTGAATATCATGCTCACCGAATATGATCGACCCTTCTTTCATGATTTTATTTTACCAGCCGGCAGATTAAGGGAGGCCAGAAAAGGCGCCGACCGCGCTGATATCATTGTGGTTACTAAATGCCCGGATCAGATTCAGGAAGCCAACTATCGGGCGGAAATCCAAAGATATGCTCCTGAGGCATCGGTATTTTTTTCCAAAATTGCCTATGGTCGCCCGCAGGCACTGGAAAATGGGCAAACAGGTGCCAAGGTTTATTTATTCTCCGGAATTGCTCAGCCAGGGCCCTTTGAAGAATTTGTTGGTCAGCAATATGAAGTAATGGCACATGAGCGATTTTCGGATCATCATGCTTACACTGAGGAAGAACTCAGAAAAATAGCGGAGAATTTTAAAGCTTCTGGAGCTGATTTTATCCTGACCACTGAAAAGGATGCCGTTAAATTAGTGGTTTCAGCGTTTGATTCATGGCGGAAAGATTTACCTTTGTTTTATCTTCCGATAGAAGTTGAATTTTTAAAAGATCAAATGGCTTTTGATGCTTTGATAAAAGCGGCCATTGAAAAAAAGTATGCCCAATAAAGTGAAAGTTAAATTTCTTTTAACCGCCTTATTTTTACTTACGCTGGCTCAGTTCACTGAAGCACAGATTTTGAATGACTCCCTGGAAGTCTTGTATGGTACCAATACCATTCGTTATCAGACCCTGGAGGAATTTCGTGAGCGTTCTTATGAATATTATCAGATAGATTCCGTTCTGGCGGGTCTCACCAAGTTTTATCCGGTAGAAAAAGAAGGCTACCAATATCAGGATCTTGGAAATCCGGGATCTGCTATGTTTTCCATTTTTCCGAAGCTCCCTGTGCAATCCGGGGTGACCACCGGTTTTTCGGCTTATGATTATTATTATAAACCTGCTTCGGAAACGCCACTTTTTCAAACTTTATCGCCCTATACCAGTGTGACCGGTATTTTCGGTGGCGGCGGTCGTGGTTTTGTCGACTTCACCTTTACCCGGAATATTTCAGCCAATATTAATCTGGGTTTTGAATACAACCGACTGGTGGTAGAAAGAGCCTTTGAGCGTGTGGGACGTGGAGATAATGGGCAGGATATTAATGATGTCCGCCTGTGGACGAATCACATTTCGGAAGATGGCAAATACCGGGGTATGACCCAATTGGTGATTTTCAGTGCCAAGGGAGCGGAGCCGGGAGGGGTAGTGCTTTCCGGGAATAATACTACCTATTTCGATTATGAACTGGCGAAAGTTCTGAGTAAAAATGCGTCTTCAAAGGATCAGCGATTCAATATTCATTCCTACCATAATTATGCTTTGGATGATAAATTTCAATTATTTTATGAATTGGATTATTTGAATCAGAATAATCGTTTTGATCATACCGATGTCAAAAATGATACGGCCTATTCCAAATCCGTGCAGGTGAATCCGGATGCTACAACTGACCATTCTGCTTTTACCTTTATTGAAAATTCCGCTGGTATTCAGGGGGAGTTAAAGGGCTTTTATTACTCTGCTTATTATAAGAACAGGATCAGTCGGTACAGTTCCTTGTATTTAGGACAAGTAGATCAAAATGTGGAGAATTTCATTGGAGGCTCCTTGAGGATGAAGTTTGACTCCTTGCATTATATTAAGATTAAGGGAGAAGTGAACGAGGCCTTTAACCATAAGCTGGAAGGTGATTATACCAATAAATTCCTGAATGTGAAATATACCAGGATGCAGTATGCTCCTGCTTATATTGAGCAGCGCTATTTCTCGAATCACGCCAACTGGGCCAATAATTTCAACTCTACACAAGCCGATAATATTGAGGCAAAATTAACGCTGAGCCTGTTCAATGATCGGATATATTTTGCCCCCAAAGCCAAATTAACGAACTATGTCAACCTGATTTATTACGATTATGATAATCGGGGGAATGAGGTGGTGCCGATTAATGATGCCAGGCCTTTTGTAGGGGTGGCCAGTCCACAACAAGCTTCCGGCGCGGTACAGGTGACTTCTTTTGGTTGGGACATGAAGATTAACTTCTGGAAGCATTTCTATTTAGAAAATAGTGTGTTATTGTCGGCAAGTAGCGGAGGTGCTGCAGATGTGGTGCGGGTGCCCGCCATTTGGACGAATTCATCCTTATATTTTAACAAGGTACTGATTAAAAAGCTGGAGGTGCTTTTTGGGGTGGATATGAATTATACCACGGCCTATCAGGGAATGATGTATGATCCGACGGTGCAGCAATTCTATTTGCAAGACGGTTATGATATTTTCGGGGCTCCCATTGTGGACGTGAACATTGAAATGAAAATTACCCGCTTCCGATTGTTCGCCAAAATGCGAAACATTACCCAGCAGACGGGGGAAGGCTATTTTATAACACCATTTTATGCCGGCTATAACAGTACCTTTGACTTTGGGGTGGTTTGGCAGTTTTTTGATAATAAATAAAAATAGGTCTCCGGTAATCGGGGACCTTTTTTGTTTTAGTTGGAGGTTAACCCGGTTTATTTAAGCCTAAATCCTCGTTGAGCTGTAAGGCGGAAAAAATGAAGGAATTTTTCCTATTTCGAATTTATTCCCACGAAACAGATGATTGAGGAGAAAGCAAGTTTGCCCAATTTGGCCTCTTATAAATCAAGGCAAACAAATTATAATAAGCTAAAAATAAACCACTTGCGATGGGTTGATAAATTTAGCGGTGAATAATTCGACTTAATTCACGATATTTTGTGGCTTTCCTTCACAAAAGCCTTTGATATTGGCAAAGAGAATATGCATCAGATTTTGTCTGGCCTCTACTGCCGCCCAGGCCATATGCGGCGTGATAATACAGTTTTCCAGTTGATAAAGGGGATGATTTTCCTCAGGGGGTTCCTGACAAAGTACATCCAGCCCGGCCCCGGCAATTTCCCGATTTTTGAGCGCGATATACAGGTCATTTTCATTGATTAAAGGGCCTCTGGCGGTATTGATCAGGTAGGCACTTTTCTTCATTTTTCGAAAAGCTTCCTGATTGAACAGACCCTCATTCTGACTGTTTAGCGGAGCATGTAAACTGATGATATCAGATTGTCGGATTAACACTTCCAGTTCCACTAAGCGCCCAATTTCAGGTTCTTGATTACTGGAACGTACCACCAATACTTCCATTCCAAAGGCATGGGCGATTTTACTGACTCTTTTGGCAATCTCCCCATATCCATACAGGCCGATTGTTTTGCCTTCCAAACCCGTAATCGCCTGATCCCAGTACGCAAAATGGCTGTGCTTTGCCCATCCATTACTTTTTGTAAAATCTCCCAGAGGGCCAACACGATTAGTGAGCGCTAATAATAAGGCAACACTATGTTGTGCTACAGCGGCCGGACCATAAGCCGGTACATTGGAGACCGTAATCCCCTTGCTTTTGGCAAATGCCAGGTCTACCATATTGACGCCCGTTGCGGTAACGGCAATATGTTCCAGCTTTGGACATTGGGCAATAGTAGATTCAAAAAAGGGTACCTTATTCGTAATGACAATATGGGCTTCCTGACATCGGTCTATTATTTTATGTTCGGGGGTATTCGAAAAGTAGGCCACACTCCCCAATGCCTGAAGAGGCTCCCAGGATAATCCATCCTGATCCAAAGGGTTGCCATCTAGTATTACAATTTTTCTCATTTTGATGATGGTTTGAATCTCTAAGATGGGAATTTATTAAAGCAGATAGCAAATAATTTGGCTTAAAAATAGGGGGCAGGTTGATCCCAAGTTAAAATTTGCCGGTAATGATCCCCGCATTTTTTAGCTTTTTGAATGGTAACCGTTTCGCTCTTTTGAATTGGAATAAATAATCGCTTTTTGGTAAGAAAATATCAACGTTAATCTGGTGGTTTATCAAACTTTCTGTTTTGGTACAGGTTCTATCGGTAAAATTCAGGAGGATAGTTTTTTCATGCTCCTCTTTTTGAATGATAGCGATTTAAATTATTATATTTTTCATTTTTGATTTCCTGTAATAAAATGCCAGATACTGCCACCATTAACCTATATCGATTAAGTGCCTTATTAAAAAGACTGACTTCTGCTGATTTTTTTCAGCATATCAGTTATATGCAGGCGGCAATGGAAGAGGAATATCGATATTTTATGCTTTGGAATTTAAAAACCAATTTTGTCAGTTTGGGAGCGCTGCCTCAGGAATTTCCCTCCTCTTCGGCGATGTCCACGGCCGATGGTTTATTGGATCAATTCTGTGAATCCGATAGAAAATGGTTTACCTCTGAACTCACACAATGGAATGGATATGATTATCAATTCTTTCAAAGGACCCTACGGTTGGAGCCTTCTCAGGATCGCGTGCATCCTCGGTATTTTGTTACCCGGATTCACTTTATTCCGGAAGGGGAGGAATCCTGGCTGGTATTGGATTTGAAAAATCGGGAAGGGGAGTGGCAGGTGAAAAAGCAAAGGGCGAATTTTTTCACACATTGGGAAGAAGGGGTGGCCCATTTTCAGGATTTGTACCGGGAAATGAATTTAGGTTCATTTTTATTTTTTGAAAATCGGGAGGAGATCAAATATGGTTCGGGATTATTAGATTTGATTGGCTTGCAGGAAGAAATTGTGGGGAAATCAATGCTGTTCAGCTTTATTCACCCCGGGGATTTGGAGTTATTGCAGTACCAGCTGAATGCCATGAAAACGGAAGTTTTTTCCTTAATTTTAAGGTTAAGACATGCCTTGTTAGGCTATTGCTGGGTCAATATGTGGATTAGAAAAGAAGAATTGGCGGGGGAGTGGCTTTTCTTTGGTTTTATTCAAAAGGCCGATATTCTGGAAGATATTAATGATGGAAGGAGACCTGAGGCGGGCTTGGAATGGAGTTTGAAAATTGCGCGCCAGGAGTTGGTTCAAATGAAAGAAAAGTATACCACCAAGGAATTTGAACTGGATCAACTGATTTATAGAATTGCGCATAACCTCAGAGCTCCGGTCGCCTCACAGAAGGGGTTGATTAACCTATTAAAAAGAGAGACGCAACTGACCCAAATTTCTGAATATATTTTGATGTTGGAAGAGAACTCCGAACTATTAGATCACTTTATATATCAGGTGATGCAGTATTTGAATACCACTAAAGATAGTCGGCGTTTCTTACAACAAGTGAATTTGTATCAATTGGTATCAGATAGTCTGGACAAAATGAAAGCTTCTTTTGGGGAGGAGGTTGTTCATTTTTGTACTCACCAGGGAAATTTCCCCCTACCCACATTTTTCACCAATGAAGCTAAACTGGGGGTGGTAATAGAGCATTTAATGATGAATGCTTTTAAATTCAGCCAATTCAAGGGAAGGCTAAAACCCATTGTCGTTTATACCAGAATGAATCAGAAAGGTCTGTGGGTAACGGTGGAAGATCAGGGCGTTGGAATTCATAAATCAGAATTGCCTCATATTTTTAATATGTTTCACCGTGGCATACAGGGGAAGGTTTCCAATGGATTGGGTTTATTTATTGTGAAGAACGCCATTGAAGATTTGGGAGGAAAAATTTCCGTGGAGAGTAAATTGAATGAGGGATCAAAATTTCGATTTTTCATCCCTCATTATGCTTTATAGTTATTTCTTTTGTGCCACTACTATTATAGAATCTTTTTCCTCTATTTCATCATAGCGGTAAATTTCCAGGATCTCGAATTGTTCTTCCAAAAGTGTTTTCAGATCCTCTATTTCGTAATACTTAAATTTTAGCTCCATGATCTCTTCTTCATGCGCTCCCCACCAAAAAGTGTGTAATAGTTTCCCACCCGGTTTTAGGGCTTTCCATTGCTGTTGAAGAGCTTCCGCTAGTTGGTCATGTTCTAAATGATGCAACACCTTATTGGAGAATATAGCGTCATAGGATTTATCTGTTTCCAATGCAGTAGCATCCATTTGATGAACAGGTATTGCTGGGAATTTTTCTTTTAAAAGATTCACAAAAAATGGGGAATAGTCAGAGCCTTCCACTTCATAATTGGTGGTGATCCATTCCAAATCACGACCCGGCCCACTACCTAATTCTAAGATAGTATCTGTGGTTTTGATCCATTTGGAAAATAACGCTTGCATCAAAGAAGGATCATATCCTTCGGTCATTTGGATGTATTGTTGCGCGGTTTTTTCGTTTTTATAAAATTCAGACATATTAATTGCTTGTTTTAGACAAAAATAGGCAAGTACCGAAGGATTTTCATTTGATGTGCTTACAAATTATTGGTGAATTTACGAAAAACGTATTTTGGGGTAGAGGCTGTCTGTTTGATTAGCCGTTATTTTTTGATCGCCTCTCGGGCGATTAGCCCGAAAGGGGCAGGGATGAAGCGGGCTTGTTTGAACCACAGCGGCCCAAAAGGCCGATGGGGTGAGCCGCGCGAGCCCGGTGCTGCCGTCTAAGCGGCAGCAGTCCCCCAAAAAAAGAAATCACAACTATTTTAACGGGGAAGGAAAAGGGGTTTGTGGGGATATTATTCTGGGGTGAGCAGAGGCATGTTTTTCCCAATTAGGGAGGAGAAAGCCTCCATAATTGGGTGATGGCGTATAGGTGTGGTATTGTGGGGCCTGTTGGTATGTCCTTCGGATTAAACCAGATGATTCTCCGCCAAATTCACTAAACCAATTGCAAGAAATTTAAAACTAGTCTGTTGCTGGTGGTGTTTCTCTTGGATTATTAATCGGCCAAATTTGGGCAAGCTTGATTTCTCCTCATTCATCTGTTTTGTTGGAAAAATCTCGAAATAAGTAACTATTCCTTCATTTTCTCCGCCTTATAGCTAAACGAGGGTTTAAGTAGGATTAATCCGGTTATTGCATGTATAATCTGGCTTAGAGGTTATTGATTTGCTCAGGAACAGTGGTTGGTGAGTTCAGGGCAAAGGCTTTCTGAAGGAGTCCAAATACATCAGTAGATTCCAAATGGTCATTGATTTCCAGGCTTTCGTCATTGGAGAATAGGACGGGCCAGTCATTTTTTGATTCAGGAATGCGTCCATGGGAACCTTTGACCAGGGTTTCATTTATGGGGATCACATTCAGCAGCGTCCTAAAACCTAATTTTTTTGCGAGCAATTTTCCTGCAACTTTTATGGGCGTTAAAGGAGAGCTGTCCATAAAGAGCTCTACGGGATCATATCCTGGTTTTCGATGAATATCCACGGTTTTGGCAAATAATGGTGCTTTTTTGTCATCGAACCAATAATAATAATTGAACCAGGCATTGGCATTGGCCACTAGCAATAAATCTCCGGACCGTTCATGGCAAAGGCCGGCTTTCTCCTGCTCTTTTTTGTCCATCACTTTTTCCACCCCATCCAAAAGCATCAATTCATTTTTTAGGTCGGCTAAATATTCCGTTTTCTTAATATATAGGTGTGCCACCTGATGGTCTGCCACGGCAAAGGCTTTGGAGGCTCCGGGATCTAATAATTCCTGTCCTTTTTCCATACGGGTTTCCAGCCAACCATTGAGCCTTAAATGGCGATTAATGGCAATAGACTTATTGACAGGCGTGATGCCATATTCAGAAAGGGCAATAATGCGTAGCCCTCGGTTTTCAAAAAAAGTAAAGAGGTCCTGACACAACTGATCAATCGCCAGAAGTTCGGCTTTCATTTTGGGGTGATCAGGTCCGTATTTTTGAAGGCCGTAGTCGAGGTGTGGAAGATAAACTAAGCTTAAATCGGGTTGATGGTTCAGTTCCACTTTTTTGGCACAGTCTGCAATCCATTGGGAAGATTTGATGGATGTTTTTGGCCCCCAGAAATGAAAAAGGGGAAAAGTGCCCAATTCATCCTGCAATTGGTTCCTGAGATTTTTGGGCATGGTATAAATGTCCGGAAATTTACGTCCATCTGCCAGGTAATTGGGCCTTGGGGTTACGGCAATATCAACATCGCTGTACATATTATACCACCAGAATAAATTCGCCACCTTGATGTTTGGATTTTTTCTTTTGAGTTCTTCCCAGATTTTGGGTGCCTGCACCAGGTGGTTGGATTGTTTCCAGAATTTAATTTCGGCATCCGTACGATCGTACCATCCATTACCTACAATTCCATGCGCTCCGGGTTTTTTGCCTGTAAGGTAATTGTACTGGGCCGTTGTGGTGACGGCAGGGAAGGCCGGGAGTATACTTTTTCCCTGGTGGTTTTTAAAATACCGGGTGAGGAAAGGCAGGCGATTATCCAATAGTCGTTGGCTCAATCCAACGATGTTAATAAGTACGGTTCGTTTCATACTGATTTAGCTTAGAAAAATATTTTTAGCCCAATTGATTTCGTTGGCAATGCCTTCCTGTATGCATACAGGCTCCTTTTCTGGTAAGACATTCCAGGTGTAAGTCTCCACTTCCCAATGTTGGCAGTGATTTTTTTGGGTAAGCAGCTGAATAGTTTTAATGATATAGTGTTGGGTGGAATCTAGTATGCCCAATTGGGCCAGGTGTATAGGGACATGAAAATGAATGCGCCACTGTGTTCCCGGGCTTATGGGCTGTTCTGTGACTGCGCCCTTAAGATCGCGATATTGGGTGATCTGCTGGTCAGGCGTTTTCTGGATGACTTGATGCAGATAAGTGGGCTCGATAAATTTACTGACCGCCGAGATCGTTTCTTCCATATGCTCCTGGAAATTGGCAATTAGTGCCGCACTGATCTGTACTTTTCCGATTTTGATTTTGTGGTGTTGCAGCATGCCCAGACTTTCAATGGGGTCTTCAAACATGAGGGCTAGATGGCAAATATCCCAGCAAAAGGTAATGTGGTTTTTCAGCCTGAGAATGATCTCCCGAGGGGTTAATTGCGGAAACTTTGCAATGGCTGCTGGTATTAGAAAGTGCTCGTAAAAATGTATGAAGTCCTCTGTTGTTTGCAGGAGACCATCCGGCTCCGGCTCCAGGCAAATGTTAATATTTTTCTGGCTGGTAATTTGTAATAAATATAGATGCTGTAATAAATCCACCAGATGTTCTGCTCCTTTTTGTAGTGAGGAATGTTTATCGATATCTTTTTTATGCCAGGGGCTGTAAGATATGGGAGAGGTGGAAATACTGCCGACCTTTAGCTCATCGGGGAGTAATTCCGCTAAAATAATGGCTAATTGCTTGGTGTACTGTAGCCTTTCCGCTGTGGTCCAGTCCGGGGCGTGTACCTGATCTTTTACAGCGGAATTGAAATTACCAAAAGGGAAACCATTTATGGTATAAACGTAACAATCATGCGCAGAAAGCCAGGATTTGAAGTGGTTGATTTGCTGTTCATTAAATGCTTTAACGGCCCGGGCAGAAAGCCGCAATCCGATGCCAAAGGGCTGGTCTGGTGCTACCTTTTCCTTGATCTGGGGGATATTGTCTTTTAATGCCTGTAAGGTTTCCTCCAGACTTTCAGCCGCATGGATATTGGTACAATAACTCAAATGATGATCTCCGTGAATATTCATGATGCATGATTATTGATAAGCATTTTCGTTTCAGGTTTTTCACCTTCCCATGCTTGTAAATACTTAATAGCGGCTAACAGTACTTCTTTTTGTATATCATGAACCTCTTCGGGTTTTCCCGGTCCTTTGATCAAAAGAATCGTGAGTTCTCCACCTAAATGCTCACGAAACTCCTCCAAGCCTTCCCAAAGCTTCCATTCCTCTATATGGGGTAGTAATTCGGGATGGAAAAGCTGAAAACCGTAATTTCTCAGCAGGTTTAAAACAGCTTGCAAAAATTCACCGGATAGTTTACCTATTTTATGCGCATAGATACAATCAATCGCAATGCCGGTAGCGACGGCCTCCCCGTGCCGGATTTGGTAATTGGAAAGATATTCTATTTTATGAGCAGCCCAATGTCCAAAATCCAACGGGCGGGAACTTCCTTTTTCAAACGGATCTCCTCCCAATCCAATATGTGCCACATGAAGATCTGCACAGCGGTGAATGATTTCCTCCATGGCATCCAAATTTCTGTTGTTAACGGCTTCAGCTTTTTGTACCAGGGTCTCATAGAAATTAGCATCTTTGATAAGGGCGACCTTTACAGCTTCAGATATACCAGATCGCCAATCTCGTTCGTCTAAGGTTTCCAGGAAAGTGCTGTCATTGATGACGGCCAGGGGTGGCGCGAAGGTGCCAAGGAAATTTTTTTTACCGAAATCATTAAAGCTGTTTTTTACCCCGACCCCTGAGTCATTTTGGGAAAGTACGGTCGTAGGAAAACGCACTATGGGAATTCCCCGATGGGCGATGGCGGCGGCAAATCCCACCGCATCCAACACCGCTCCCCCCCCAATGGCAAATATTAGGGAGTGCCGATCCAAATGTTGCTGATCTATTTTTGAAAGTAATTGGAATAAGTGTTTTCTTTCATTTTTTATTGGTTCTCCACCCGTTATGGTTTTGGTAATTAATTGAATTTGAGGGCAATGGATATCGAAGTAGGCCTGCATTTTATTTCTCAGATGAGGATGTGCCCGGTCCACATTATGATCCAGGAATACCAACACTTTAGCCGCCGAGGGAGCCAGCTGCATTAATGTATCCTTCAGAATTTGATTTGGAAGTTCAAAAATATATCGGCTAAAAACTACCGGATATTGATAGTCAATTTTAAACTTTTGATTTAAAGTAGGTTGCATATTTTTTCTGGTTTTCCCGATTAATTCAAGGTTTAAATCTTACTTTTCCTTGAGGAGCAGCGATAAGGCTCAGATGGCGATTTAATAACTTGATCTTCTTCTTTTTTGAAAAGGCAGCTAATGGTTTTAGGTAACTCTGAATACTTTCGCAACACCCAGTGTAATAGGTAATAGCGGGAGGAGTAGCAGGGCAAACCAACTATTTCCAAAAGCGGCCACAAGCCCGGCATTCAGAAGAATGAGCGAAAGGACGGCGTATTTTACCGCTTTCTGTACAAATAAAGGACGTTGCGTTTTCCAGGCTTTATAGGTGGGAGGTAATAGCATAGCCAGCCATAGCCCCAGAAATATTAGGGCTGCCCACCAGTTTCCCTCAAATTGTATCAGACTGTACATAAAATAGACCAAGGCCGATAGGTAAAGGATGCTTCCAACGATGATAGAAGCGCGATTCCTGCCCAAATGCTCTTTTTGACCAATTACTGTGACCCCTATAATAAACAGGAAGGGGATCATGGCCAGTTCGGCGTACTGCAGGCTGGCGGGAAAAGCACTCATGCCCAGTAATAAATTTAAGCCCCTGCAGGCTCCCATCAAAAAAGGACTGAAGTAATCGAATTGCTTGCCTACAGCATCATAGAGAAAGGCCGTACAGCAAATGCCTACCGCCAGTATGCTGGAGAATTGATTGACAAAAAAGGAAAGATAGATCCCCAATGAAAAGCAAAAGGCCCCTAATGCAAAAGCCTGATTTTTGGAAACCAGTCCTTTTGGAATTGGGCGGTTGGCTTTATTCAAGGCATCCCTTTCAGCATCGAAATAATCATTAAATACTATCCCCCGCCATATAAAAACATGGAGGACAGGGCCAATATGATTAATATTTTATAATCATTTATGATAAGGCTATCTTTCCCAATAATCGCGCTTGCAATGAAAAAACCCGCAATAATATCCGCTGAAGAGGTTATTAAATTGGCAGGCCGGAGCAATTGCAGCATGCCATTCATGGTTCTGTTTTTCATTACTCAATAATGTTTTTGTTGAGTTCTTCCTGCGGATTTTGCCCCGAAGGACGCCATTCCCTCCATACAATTCTGCCTTGTCGATGGGCTGGCTTTGAAGCCAGTCAGCTTCTTCAAACTGACCACTTTGCCCGTAGGCCAAGAGGGCGTTTTTATAGGTTACCGCCTCGATTTGCGCCATTGGGATGCCTTTTTCCAACATCATATAGGCTGTTTTGGGCACCGCTAATGGATCACTGACCCCCCAGTCAGCGGAACTGTCCACAATGATACGATCGGCACCATAAGTTTCGACCAGTTTTACCATTCTTTCATTGCCCATTTTGGTTCTGGGGTAAATGGTAAAAGCGACCCAAAAGCCCAAATCCAGTACTTTTTCAATGGTTTCTTCATTGTTATGATCAATAATGACCAGGCCGGGATCCAGTCCATGCTCCAGGCAGATCTCCATGCTTCTGAGGGTGCCCCTTTTTTTATCGCGATGTGGGGTATGGATTTGTACCGGCAGTTGATATTTTTTAGCCAGCTCCAGTTGAAGGCGGAAGTATTTTTCTTCCAGAGCGGTTTGGTCATCAAAACCAATTTCTCCCACGCCAACTACTCCTTCTTTTTGAAGGTAGCGGGGGAGGATCTCCATCACCTGTTCCGCCAAGGCCTCATCATTGGCTTCTTTGGCATTTAAGCCAATGGTGCAATAGTGTTTGATTCCAAATTGACTGGCCCTGAAACGCTCCCAGCCCACCAGGGAATTGAAGTAATCGCGGAAAGAACCTACAGAAGTACGGGGCTGGCCTAACCAAAAGGCAGGTTCGATAATGGCTTTCACTCCCAAAAGCGCCATCCGCTCATAATCGTCTGTGGTGCGGGAGGTCATATGAATGTGCGGATCAATAAAGCGCATTCCCTGGAGTTTGTGGTATAGTTCTTTCATGGTTATTCGGGTTTATAATTGATTTGATGATATCCGGAACCGGCCTGTTGATAGCCCTGCGGACGGGGTTTTGCTTTCCAGTAGGCCATGCCCAGTTGGTCCCAGTCCTGATAAATATTTTGGTGTTCGAGTTGGTAATCCTGTAAAAGTAATTGGCTTGCGGCTTGCTCAAAGCTACTTCCCTGAGATAGGCGATCGGTAATGGATTTTCGGATGGGAACTTCTTGCTGCATCATTCTCCATAATTCCGGTGGTACGTTTCTTTTGGCGGCCCATCTTTCCATGGCATAGTCAAACACCATCTGAGCTAGTGCTTGATTTTTCCGTTTATCAAGTTGCGCTATTTTGAAAAGGGGGCGTTCGGAAAATAATGCTTTGAGCACCATTTGATTCCAGCTATTTTCAGAGAAATAATGCCCCGGAAAGGGGTTTTGAAGGCAGATGGCATCAAAAACCGTGGTTAGATTTGACCGAACGGCCATTTCCGCTATGGGAATCATGGCTGGCGAAAAGGGAATAATCGCCAATGATCTTAAAAGGGCAATTTGCTCTTTTTCATCGGCTGTTTCATAAATTTCTTTCCAAAAGGTTACATGAGGCAAGCTTTCGTTTTTCGTTAATTTTTCCAAAAGGAATATACGGGCAAATAGGCATTCCCTCTCGGACTTAAAAAGCCGGGCCATCCTACTGAAGTCGGCAAAAAAGTCTTCTTTAAGCCCAAAGGCCTCATAAAAGATGCTTCTTTGTTTTAATTCGCGGTAGGGTATTGAGGTTAATGATTGTTGATCAATCTCAAGTTTAAATTTTTGGTATTCCTTGATCCATTCCATTTTATTCAATTATATGTGAAATATTACCTTCTGGAAATGAGATGGTTATCAGGGATTCTTCTATAAGTTTAAAAAGCGGAATTTTCTGATGTAAAGGGCAGTTGGCCTCTTTTTCCGAGAATGGATTGGGGGTTTGAAGGTTTTTCCCTAAAATGCTGGTGAAAAATTAAACCGAATTATTCATGCAAAATCCTCCTCTGGTTGCAAGGCGGAATAAATGATGGAATATTTCCTACTTCGATTTTTTTCAATGAAACGGATGCATGAGGAGCAAGCATGCTTTCCCAAATTGTGGTTATTATTAATTCAGTAAACGCGCTCTTATTGGATTGAGGCTTGGTGCTTTAAGGAGGGTTTTTAAATTTATCGGTGAATCATTCGGTTTAAGGCTAGTCATCAATAATTCAGATAAAATCATACTTTAATGCAATATCAGGTAAGCACTCCGGAGGAGTATTTGGAAGTTTTGGAGGATGATTGGAGAAAGGGAAAGTTGTTGGAGATCAGGGCTTTGATATTGTCCTTTTCCCCAAAACTAGAAGAATTTATTCATTATAAAATGTTAGCTTATGGCGGTCAGGAGGAGTATGTTTTCCACCTGAATGCCCAAAAACATTATGTAGGATTATATGTGGGGGATATTCAAAAGATTGATCCTGGCGGAAGCTTGCTTGCCGAATTTGATTGTGGAAAAGGTTGTATCCGCATTAAGCGGAAAGATAAAGTAAACGCGCAGAATTTAGGTACATTTATTGAGCAAGCGCTTATCCTGTGGCGTGAGGGAAAAGATTTATCCTGTTAGTTGTTGATTTTACGTGTACAGCAGATTTATTTCAAATAGTGCCATTTTATTCCTAATATTTGGAGCGGGGAGGTGTCGTTAAGCCTTTCTTTAGGCCAAATTATTTGCTACCAAGTTCAGGGATTGGGGCAGAAGCATTAATCGGTAGCTTATATTGAGTGGTTTTGCTTATTTTAGGATAGCCTAAATTGAGGGGTTAGAGCTTGTTTAAAACGCAGATGCGATACCCGATTATTTTGAGAGAATAGCATTGAGTTTGTTGAGAAATTATCTAAAATCGCTTCCAATAATGCGAGTTTGTAGTCGGATGGTGTTCTTTTAAATACGCTTTTAGCTTTTTCCTCATTTACCTGTCTGGAAGTATCTGGAAATGAGGGATTGTTCTATATTTTGCCTTTTGGTAGCTATAGGAGGAATAATGCATGCTTCATTTGGGTTAGATATTATTCTTAGGTGCACCCATTTGATCAATCCAGGCTTTTATTAAAGCGACACCTTCCTGATCAATCATATTTCGGCCTAATTCTGGCATCATAATGCCCGGATCATCACTATTCATTCGGTACCATAATATGGATGCTTCCGCATGTCCCGGAACGATGTCATATTGAAGATTTCCCGCTCCTCTACCGGCCGCAATCGGAGCTTTATTGATTCCCCGCTCCAGATTAGACTGGGCAAATACAGTCAGGTCCAATGCCGAAGTTTTGGCGGGCCCTTCAGGATTATGACAATGGCCGCAATTGATGTCTAAATAGGCCAAAGCGCGGTCATCAGTCGAATACTGAGCATTATTCCATACGGCATTTGCCGGCCATTCTGAAGGTTTTGGTAATTTTGTTAGGATGCTTTGTTTTTCCCAATAGGCCAGTTGATTGTGCTCGCCCTGGTCTGATTTTACTTTACGATTGAGATGTCTGGCTTTTGGTCCAATAGGGCTAATGGATTGGCCTTTGATATGGCAGCTTTTGCATTGATTGAGGTTTGGAATCAGGTATTGGTTTTGCTGTTGTTCTCCTTTTCCATTGATCCAACTGACCTGGGTTTGTCCTCCGGTTACCTCCAAATAGGCCTCTTTTTGATCTTCGGACCAAATGTAAGGAAGGCTCCTCCATTGTTGCTTTTCTTTGATTAAAAGGCGGGTTTCAATGATACGTTTAGGACCTTCTGCTTTTCTGAAATCCAGAGGATAATAAAAATTTTTTATGAGGACCGCCCCTTCCGGAAAAGCAAAAGTTTCCTTGGGATGGTATTGCATTTTGCTGTTTTCCGGTATATAAATGAATCTTTTCTTATAGGCATAATCGGTAAACAATGGGGTATTGAGTTCATAAGGAAATACGCGCTCAGCCGGAAGTAAATCAGAAAGTTCTCCTTTGAAAAAACCATAATCAGACAACTTCAGCTTGCCAAGCGCAGCGAGATGGCTGTTGTCGAAGCGCTCCTTTTGAGCTGGCGAAGCGGTTTCTTCCCGGGCTTTTTTAGGTTGGCAAAAGGCAAACGAGCATAACAATATAAATAGCAGTGAATTTTTCATAAAAGATAGGGCGGTGCTGGGCCGCCCGGTTAAGATGGGGTGATTATAAACTGGGCGAACAAATATTTTCAGGGATTTCGGTGGTGAACCCTTCTAAATCATTTCCTGCATCCAAATTAACAAAAAGTATTTCACCATTATTTTCAAGGCAAATACTGTAATCCGGATTAAGCTGCCCGTTGGGTAAGAAATATTGGGGCGCCTGTATTCCATCTATTGCAATGTCCGGAATGTTCAGGCCAAGCTTTGAAATCCATAACAAACCAAAATCTGATTGTAAATTGGGAAGGCTGTATTCATTGCTAAATTTATTATCACTGATGCGGACCTTCCCGGGAAACGGGTCATAATTTTGGTCCTCTTTATAATTCTGATCCATTCCTCTTACGCCGGCTACCGCCACTGCCTGCTGCTCTTTTAAATCCCCTTCTTCCTCTTTAGCCAATGCGGCTAATATTTCATAGGAGATGATACCGACATTAATGGTTTTATGATTCGCGAAATGATTATTATATATTTCAACATCACGGGTGGCTAAAACAACCAGGCCTGAACCAGTCGGAATGGTGCTGACAATTGATCCTTTTATGCCAAAATTGGGCTGATTGTTATTATGGATATAATTATTATACATTTTCACTTTTTTTCCATAACGGCTCAGTCCCGGCAGGTCAAAAATTAATATGCCTCCCGTATTATCAAAAGCTTCATTATTATAGATTTCCACCTGTTCGCTATTTTCACTTTCAATGCCGGCTACATTGGCATAGGCTTTATTGTTTCGGATAATTACATTGGTGGATTGCCCTACATAAATACCGGCATCAGAAGCACCAATAGCCTCACATTCCTCAATGAGGACGTTATTACAAATTACCGGGTAAAAACCATAGGCGCCATTTTGTTCTGATAATGGGCCGGTCCAGGCTACTTTAATGTCCCGGAAAGTAATGCCGTCGGTATCGGATGCTTTGATGTTGTCGCCATCGGCATCTTCTACTGAAAAGCCTTCCAATATGATGTTTTCGCAGTTTGCTATTTTTATGCCTTCCGCGCCCTGTTGCTGGTCTTTAAAGGAAAGCACGGTTTTTTCCATACCGGCTCCTTTAATGGTGATATTCTTTTTTCCATCCAGAATAAGGGATTGGGAAAATAGAAAGTGCCCTTCTGGTAATTCAATGATAGAGGAATCTTTACATAAAATGAATTTGGTCAGAATGTCTTTTTCGATATTGGAGAAATGGCGCTCCGGATTGTAAGAGAAGTTGGAGTTTCCGCAGGATATTAATATGCGGATGCCGGAAAGCAGTAAAATCAGGGTGAATAGTTTTCGCATAGTTTGGATTGGGTCATGGTAGGTGATAATTAATTTATTAAAATATAATTAATTACCAAAGTTCCTGTTGACTGCTTCGATTGTTTTCACCAAAATAATGCGTAAAACCGATGTGTGTAAATTACAAGGCCTTAGTTTTATTCCGTGTGGAGTTTCCTTTTTTAAATAAGATATTTTGACAATTTACTTTCTGCGGGAAGGCAAATCGCCATGCATTCTTGTTCCTCTTCCCAAAGTAAGACCTGGTATTGAGGGAAGTTTTTAAATAAAAACCGGTATTTCCCTTCCATCACTTCTATTTGACTGATCTCAAAAATTCTGAAAGGGGTGGTGATGCCGGTGGTCAGGCATTTGGATAGGGCTTCTTTGGCGCACCAAAGCTTTCCTTCGATGTTGGAGAGCCCCTGGGTAATGGCCAGTTGCTTTTCAGAATAGGTAATGGCGCCTTGGGTTTTTTCTTCCATCTGCTCCTGAATGGTTTCGCAATCAATGCCCATCGGGTGAGCGGAAGGAAATATCATCGCTACTAGCCGATTATCCGTATGTGAAATGGAACATGCCCAGCGGTTTAAGAGGGGATGGAGCAGGACGGGTTGCTGGAAAACGCCTTTTTGAATCAAAATTTTTGAATAGGCAAGGGGGCTGAATTGTTGTAATAATTCTTTAACCGCCCACCTTCCAGCCAAAAAACTCAGCTGACGTTTTGGATGTACGAGATGATTAAAATACTCAAATTCTTCCGGGTGTAAGATATCCTCCTTAAAGTTAAGCAAGCTTTTACATTCCAGCAGCTTAAGGGAGAGCAAGTAGGCCTGTCCGAAGGGCTTTTCGGATCTGTAGATATTAAAAGGTTGAATTTTATGTGGGATATTCATTTGGGAGCTTAGGGATTTCTGGGGAAGCAAACGCATAAAGCCAGATGATCCGACAATAAATTTGAATGGTAGAAAGTGATTTTAGGTGAATTTTCAACGAAAAGGTGCTATTACGCTCTAAATGATTAATCGTGCATCGCTACTATTTCAACTCAAATTATCGTAAGATACTAGGCGTTCAAAACGTTGAGAATATGGGGCGTTTGGCATTTCAAAGCTTCAAAGCTTTAAAGTATCAAAACGCTATATAATTTATTAAATGTAAATATGGCCAAAATTAGCACCATGCGCCAAATGACCTATTTTTATCGTTGTGCGGTCGGCTTTTTTCTTTTTAATTTATATTCATCTACCAACTTCAAGCATTCAGAGTAGTCAGAAACATACCTGTCACTTTCGAATTGCTCCTTAAAATATTGATAGAAGTTGTCATATTTTTTTCCAAAAATCTCATTCCAAGCTTTGTCTTGATTCTCTATTAGTTCCAACTCTTTTGCCGAAACCAGCACTAATATTCTGTCACCTGGTAAATCTTCGTTTGGATTGTCGTGCCATAATTCAAACGCTATTTTAACTTGGTCATGTTTGAGTTTTAAAACCTGCTCTCCTAAATATTCACTAAAGGAAAATTGGTCAATTGTTATTAAGTCTCCGTTTTCTTCTACTTGAAAAAATTCGACTTTCAAGTTTTCCTTGAGTTCTAAAGTCAGTGGAAATACAAGTTTGTCATGGTCAATTTTAATATCGAACCTTTCTACCATTGCGTCCGAGAAAACATGAGTCGAAAAGTCGTTCAGAGTAATCTGAATCTTTTTTTCGTCCAACTCGAAATTTGTTATCCAACTATCATGAAGTTTTCCGTTAAGATACTTTTTCAAGTTTCCTAATTGGTCTGAATTTTCATCTAAGAATTTTGAATACTGCGTTAAATCGAAGATAGGTTCGTCTAAGTCAACAAAGTCGTCTGCCAAAAAAGGAGCAATTTCTATTATGTTTCTGTTTTCTATCATTTACTGTTTTGTCGTCTTTTTAACTGCCGTACACCAATACCATATGACTTAAATTTTTCACAATTTACAACGGTTTAGCTACATTTCATCATCAATAAGACGTCAAATAGTGGAATTTGTGAAAATTTGAGTGTGCTCATTACCATTGACCTTGTTGAAATAAATTTTGTATAAAAAAAGGATTCCCTTTCGGAGAGAACCCTTTTCTTTTAAATTGATAATTGGCTATTGATGGGAGACAAAATAATCGTAAACGACTACTTCCCCGTAATTATTCGGATCCCCGGTATAGCTGCCTTCTTTTTCGGAATTACTTTGGGTATAGTTGCCAATTTTGAAATAGGATTGGTCATAATTCAAGTCCATCACATAATCATTTCCTCCGTCTTTGATCAGATAAGCCGCTGCGGAACCATTGGCATAAGCCTCTGCCAGTTTTCCATCTTCACTATAATATAAATAGTGCTTACCATTGATAACTTCAAATATTACTTCGTGCACGGTACCTAAGTTGTAATTGGTTTTGATGGTCAGATCACTTCTTAATTTTCCACCATTGAAACTGGCAAAGAGGTGATTGCCTTCTAGTCTCATGACCATGGCATCATCAATGCCTGCGGATTTATCTCCATGGATTTGTGTGGCCACCAGATGGTCTTTTACGATGGGCAATTGCGTAATCGCCTGTTTTACATAGACCACATGGGTTCCGGTTGTGGTCCAGTAGATGTCGGCGCTTCCATCTTCTTTTCTTTCCCTGAGTTCGGATCGAACATAGGAGGAATTTGGGGTGGTGCCGTTATTACTTCTGATGGGGGCTCTGAAAACCATGGCATTTTTGTCCTCATTCACAAACCAGTACTCATTATTGGCTTCCCCGCAAAGCGTTTTGTCTTCAGATCCGTCCGGATAAGTGATTTTCCACTGATTACAGTTACTCATTAAATCCGAGGGAATTTGAGCGGTTCCCGGTGCTTCTTCATTTCCATCCCCTTCCTCCCCGGCATGAAAAATCGCTACTTCGGTAATACTGTTCCAAGTGTTGCTGGAGTTGCCAAAACCCGTGATGCGAATGTAGCGCGCAGTAGTAGCGGTAAAGGAATAGGACTCCAGTGCATTGGTTTGTCCACTGCTGGTACCGCTATAGACTTCCGTAAGGCTGGCGGGATCACTTCCCAGGCTAATGGAGAAGCCGGAAGTTCTGGAATCGCCATTGTACCAGGCTGCTTTTACCTGATTGACGGTTTTCGCGCTGCCCAAATCAAAGGTAATGTATTGTCCGGAGCCATTGGCGGACCATCGGGTGGAGAGGTTACCGTCAATGGTATTTTCAGGTAAATTGCCATCATGAGCACTAGCGGTGACCGCTACAATATCATATTGAACGGTGGTGGTGACCGAGGGGTCCTGAGGGGAGGAATCAGCTCCCTCAAAAAGGCTGAAATCATCGAAGCGCCCCTCTCCACCGCCATAGGCAGCATAAATGGTTATGCTCGTGCTGTTCCCGGAATTGAAATCTACCTTGTATTGGGTCCAGTCATCACTAGCGGCAGTGGTCTCGAAGGTATCATTGCCATTGGTCACCCCGATTTTTCCCTGCCCTAAAATCCAGGCTGAAAGCTGATAGTCGGTGTTTTGGTTCAGGGATACCGTTTGTGTTACTTTGCCTGCGCTTCCGGTGATTTTGGCGGATTTAGACCCGCTGCGGGCATCTCCGGAAATGGCAGAAGGATCGATATCCGTCCAGGAATCAAAATCAGCTTCAAAACCCGGGTTGTTCAGGCTGATCTCATTCCCCAAAGCAGTGATGTTGCTGGGGAAAGTGCACTCAATTCATTAAGTGTTTCATTTTTGCTACAGGCCATTAATGTGCCAATGAGACATAAAGTGAATAGTTGGTAACCGGAAAATCGGACTTTCCGGAATCTTAATTTGTGGGTCATAATGTTTAAAAAATGTAGTTTATAATTGGGGTTGATTACAGTATTGATTGATCAAAAACCAAAATTGGTTCACCAATATATTTTTAATCTACATTTAATGATCCGGAATTCAAAATGTTGGTTTAGAGGGATTTGCGCTTTATGAATGTAAATAAAAACAGGCTTGATGAAACCGCTCAGAAGCGGGAAGGATGGATATTTTTCTTTGGAAAAAATTTTTTTAAAATATTCAGATCAGGTAGAAATCTGGGGGTATGGATTGCGCTTTTGTTGATAAAAGAGCAGAGGAATTGCTTCTCTCCAGAAAGGTCAGAAGAATAGGGGGTAGGCTTTGTTGAAAAGTGTGATGAGGTAAATAAAAAAAAGAGGCCGGTAAGCCGACCCCTTTTTTAAGTTATTATTTTTCAACCGTGGTGGAAAGCAATGCTTTCTCAACGGTACTCATAATGAAATCTTTGTTTCTGGATAAGAACCAGTGGTCACCATGTAATACGTGCAATTCGAATTTGCCATCGGTATGCTGTGCCCAAGGTGCCATTTCTTCCGGCAATACGACCTCATCTTCCTCAGCGGCAAATGCGGTAATCGGCCATTCGAAATTCTGCTTGTCCTGATAATCATAACCCATGATCAATTCCATATCCTTACGCATGATTGGTAGAATCTGGCGAACGAAGGCTTCATCATCAATATAGGACATCAAGCCCATCAATTTTGCTTCAGAGTTCGTCTCATCGGCAGTTTCATGGATGGTGTCACGCTGGTTTCTCCAGGTTGGCGTCAGGTGAGCGGAAATGGTTCCGGATACGAATGAATGCTCAGGGCACAATCCGTGCTTCTCACGTAGACGGTGCTGTAGTTCATAAGCCAAAATACCACCGAAACTGTGTCCGTAGAAAGCGAAAGGCTTATCTAATAGTGGAAGCATTACGCGCTCCAACTCATCAATCACATCGAAGAATTCCGTCAGGTTGGTCTCATCCTTACGGTTCTCACGACCCGGAAGCTGAACGGCATAAACGTCTACCTCTTCATTCATTTCATAAATGAACTGGTTGAACATGGAAGCACCGGCACCTACCGGGTGGAAACAGAACAAACGCAGTTTTGCATTGTCCTCCCGTTTTTTATGCACAAACCACTTGTCGCCCAGAATTTCCAGATCATCCGCCTGCTCAATACCGGAGATATCGGTCGTGATTTCCGGTGTTTTAGCTTCTGCGGTATCTTCCGCTGCAAAACCAGCTAAAAGATCGGCCGCCAAATCTACCAATGAAGGACCTTTGGCGATCTTCATCAATGGATAATTTACTTCCAGTTTCTGAGAGATCCAGTTACGTACCTGGTTCTGCATCAGCGAATCCAGACCCATTTTAGAAATTGGGGTAGGGATGTCGATCTTATCCGGAGAAGTTCCCAGAATTTTCGCCAAAGCGTGCTGCAATTGTTCCTGTAGGAAAGGAGCTTGCTCATCCGCGGATTTGGCCATCACCTGATCTTTCAAAGAACCACCCGCTCCGGCGCCATCACCGTTAGAAGCGTTCATCAATTCGGCAAAACGACGGTCGGTTGCTAATTGTGGGAAGAAATCCTTGAATCGCTTGAAGTCCAGGTTGGCCACCATACGCTGGGTGCTTCCCTGCAAAATGATTTTGGCGAATGTCTCGCGAATTTGCTTCAGCGTCAGCATCGTCCAGCCTTGTGCTTCCAGGACGTCGATCACCTGACCGCCATCTTTGGACATACCCGCATAATCACCCAATACCCCAAGGTTGACAGAGTTACCTGCTAATCCCAGAGATTGACGGTAGGTCGCTAGTCTGTCCAGGAAGTTATTCGCGGAAGAGTAGTTGGCCTGACCCGGCAATCCGAATACGGCAGAGATAGAGGAGAAGGATAGGAAGAAATCCATATCGTGCCCTAAAGAGGCTTTATGCAAAGCCCATGCACCCATTGCTTTTGGATTGTAAACGCGCATGAAGCGATTCGCATCCAGATTCGGCATGGTACAGTCATCCAATACCGCAGCAGAGTGAATCAAACCTTTGATAGGAGCAGCTACTTCAGCAAAAATGCCTTTCAATGCCGCTTCATCGGTAATGTCTACTTTCGGAAGGCTTACTTTACATCCCAAAGATTCCATATAAGCGACTACCTCACGGTCATAGTCAGACTTTGTACCGGAACGGGAAAGCAACACCAATTCACCTGCACCGTTTTCCGCCATCCATTTCGCGACTTCCAAACCAAAACCGGAAGCACCACCGGATACCACATAGGCGGCTTCTGCGCTGAATTGTAACTCGTGCGCTGGCAATACCGGCACACTTTCTTCCTCCATGTTCACCACTACTTTACCGATGTGGCCCACCTGAGAAAGGTATTTCAATGCTTCTCCTGCCTTAGAAACCGGGAAGATTTCCAATGGGTGACCGGCTACTTTTTCTTCTGCGAAAAGTGCGGTAACCTCATCGTATAAACGCGTGGCCAAACGAGGCTTTTGCGCCATCAAACGATCCAAATCCACTACGTGGAAAGAGATATTCTCACCGAAACGCTTCAATGGCAATTTGCTGTTGCCATAAATGTCCGCTTTACCTACTTCAACGAAAGTACCGAAAGGTGCCAGACATTTGAAGGATTGCGTAATCGCTTTTCCGGTCAGAGAGTTCAATACAATATCTACTCCTTCACCATTGGTGTCGGCCATAATCTGATCCGCAAATTCCAATGTACGGGAATTGTAAATATGTTTGATGCCCATTTCACGAAGGTAAGCACGCTTCTCCTCCGAACCTGCAGTGGCATAAATCTCCGCACCGACTAATTTCGCCAATTGAATAGCGGCAATACCTAAACCACCAGTAGCGGCATGGATTAAGACTTTGTCGCCTTCTTCCATACGTGCCAAATGGTTCAAACCATAGTGCGCCGTTAAGAATACTACGGACAAGCTGGAAGCCAATTCGTGTGAAATGTTTTGTGGCTTTCTTACCACACAGTGCGCCGGAGCGGTTGTTAAACCTGCCAAACAGTTGGCTGCCCAGGCGATCACTTCATCTCCAATTTTTACATTGGAAACACCTTCACCAATTGCAGTTACGATACCGGAACACTCCAAACCAAGAGCTGCACCGGCTACACCACCAGCAACGGCTTCTTCAGAAAGGATGCCCATTCCATTGACTACATCCTTGAAGTTCAAGCCTGCAGCTTTCACCGCAATCTGTACTTCTCCAGCTTGAGGAGCTGTAGGATTGAATGCACGAAGTGCTAAGCTGTTCAGGATGCCATTTTCCTGAACCTCTGCCTGATAAGCACTACCGGAAGCCGGCATGTCGATGGTCGCGCGGCTGTCCACGATATCCCCATCTACAGGCACCAAACGACGAAGCATTACTTCCTCACCACGGATGGCAAATTCTGTATCTTCTTCCTTACCTTCCTGAGTCGTCAGGATGATGTCGGCTAAGGTGTTGATTTCTTCTGCTGTCGGCGTCACGCTTAGGTCCGCGATACGAACCGGAAGCATTGGGAATTCATTTTTAGAAACACGGCCCAAACCGTAAACCGGCGCCTGAGCCAATTCTACCTTCGTATCCGTTCCCAATACTTTCTCTGCTCCGCGGGTGATCAACCAGGTGTCCATGGTCAAATCCTTTCCACCAACGGTACGCAACATGTTCAGCGTACTCATGCAGAAGTGCTCCTGCAATTGGTTGAAAGCCTCGAAAGAAGCATCGTCATTGGTCTGAAGATCCGTTGCCCAAAGGTAAACGATTTTCTCTACCGACCCTACCGCATCCAATAATTGTGCGTAGTCAGCGGTTTCGATCGGGTTAATGGAATAGGCATTTGCACCTGTTTTTTCAAATGCGTTGCCCTGGCTTACGGTGATAATTTGACCACCCGCCTGCTCCAGTTTTTCTACCAATGGCGCATGAATTCCTTTAGTATCCGCGAATACCAAAATGTTACCGGAGATTTCAGTAGCATTGGCAAAAGCTTCTTCCGGTTGCATCCACTGGTATTCGAAACAAGGCTTATAAATCTCATGCTTGCCTTCACCACGGGATCCTTCAATATACTTACCGGTGAATCCCTGGATTTCAGCGACTAAAGTTCCGTCCGCATTGAATACCTGGAAGTCTCCGCAAATGAATTTATCATCTACACGGCTGATGGTCACGTGGGTGAATACCTTTTTCTCCGGCTTCGCAAATACTTTGAAACGATCAATGCCTACCGGCAGGTAGATACCGCGCTTATTGTCTTGCTCGTGTTTTTTTCCTGCGAAAATGGTGTGCAAACAAGCATCCAATACTGCAGGGTGTACATTGTAACGCTCCGCACCGTATTCGATGTCATCATGCAGGGTGACTTCAGAAAGTACTTCTCCTTTGGAAGTCCAAAGTCCTGTGATGGCACGGAAAGTATCCCCGTACAACAATCCGGCATTTTTCAGCTCGTTGTACATTGGTACGATCGGCATACGACGGTTTACACGTGTTTTCACTTCTTCCAGATTGGCCGGTTCAGAAGTGAAGTGATCGCCCAGGGCGTTGATTTTCCCGCGGGAGTGCTGGGTCCATTCTGCTTCTTCCTGATTGCGCGGCTTGGTAGAAATCACATAGTCTCCTTCCAATGATGAAATCTCCAAACGTACGTGTGGCATTTCCCCATCATCCGGCAAGAACAAGGCATTTTCAAATCGGATATCTTCCAGGAAGCCGAATTGCTCACCGAAAGAAGCCTGACCTGCTGCCGTAGCAATTTCCAGGTGACCTGTTCCAGGGAAAATGATTACATCATCCACCTGGTGATCCAGGATGTATGGCTCTTCGTTTTTGTCCAGCTGGATGTCCCAGATGAAGTTCCCTTCGTCGACATTCGAAGCTACTGCACTGTTCAACATAGGGTGAACTTTTGTGCCGGTACGCTTGGCTTTATGTTCTTCGGTCTCGAACCAGAAAGATTCTTTCTGCCATGCATAAGTAGGAACTTCTACTTTTTGAGTAGCGCCCGGACATGCTTTCTCCCACTGAACAGGGTAGTTCAGCTGGTGCATCAATCCAAGGTTCTGCATGAAGATTTGTTTCTCTGCTTCTTTTCTGCGGATAGAAGCCACCAAAGCACCTTCCACACCTGCTTCTTTCAGCAAATCAATAGCGCCGGAAGCCAATACCGGGTGCGGAGCAATTTCCACAAAGGTATTGAAGCCGTCCTGAATCATGGAACGTACCGCGTCCGTGAAATATACGGACTCCCTTACGTTGGCATACCAGTATTCAGAAACCAAATGGGTTCCGTCTTCCTGCTTTCCACTTACAGTAGAGTAAAGGGAAATATCAGCTTTCTTAGGGGCAATGTGGCGAAGATCGGCGATCAGTTCATCTTTCAACGGCTCCATATGGTGAGAGTGGAAAGGAACGTTTACGCGCAAGAATCGGTGGAAGATATCACGGCTGTCCAGACGAGCAGCAATTTCTTCCAATGGCGCTACATCACCGGCGAAAGTCAACATTTTTGGTCCGTTGATGGCCGCAATGGATACGACATCTTCCACACCAATGATCTCTTTTTTCGCTTCTTCTACCGTCATGGCTGCCGCCAACATTTTTCCTTTGCCCGTCGCTTTATCCTGACCACGAGAACGGTTGAAGATCACATCCACTGCCTGCTCCAAAGTTAAAGCACCGGAAGTATAAGCCGCAGCTACTTCACCGATGGAGTGTCCTACTACGCCTTCTGGCTGTACGCCGGCAGCTTTCCACATTTCCATCAAACCAATTTGAACAGCCATAATCGCAGGCTGTGCAATACGGGTTTCAGAAATTCGGGACTCTTCCTCTGATTTGGATAATTCTTCTACTAATGACCAGTCCGCCAATTTAGAAAGAATGGCATCGATACGGTCAATAACACTTTTAAAAATAGGCTCTGTCTGCATCAACTGACGACCCATTCCAAACCACTGAGGACCCTGACCGGAGAAGATAAAGCCCACTTTTGGTTTCAATCCGGTGTCTTCAGAAGTCACCATACCTACACGGCTTTCATCGTTCAGGTAAGCTTCCAGTGCCTCCAACAATTCCTCCTTGTCACCTACAGCAACTGATAAGCGGAACTGAAGATTGGAGCGATATTTACCCAAACTGTAGCAAATGTCCTGCAAACTTGCAGTAGTGTTATTCAGGAAGCTGATGTGGTGTGCCACCATCGCTTTCAAAGCGGCTTCAGACTGGGCAGAAATGGTGTACAGGGAAATATCGTTCACCAATTTTTCACCTTCTTCCTCCGCTGGAGCAATTTTTTCCGGCTCGTAGGCTTCCAAAACGGCGTGGGCGTTTGTACCACCAGCACCGAAGGAGTTAATACCTCCAATCACTTTTTCCGAAGGCCATGCCATCAATTCGGTAGGTACTTTCAGCTTCCACTCTTCGAATTTGATGCCCGGATTTGGCGTCTCAAAGTGAAGGTTTTGTGGGATCTGACGATTTTTGATCGATAAGGTCAACTTGATGATACCCGCAATACCGGCAGCTGCTTCCAGGTGCCCCATATTGGATTTTACCGAACCAATCACCAAAGGCTTATCGCTTTCACGACCCTCGGCGAATACCTGGCCGAAAGCGCTTGTCTCAATTGGATCACCCACTTTGGTTCCGGTACCGTGCGCTTCTACGAATCCTACTTCATGAGGAGCAATGCCCGCGTTTTTATAAGCCTGACGCAGCATGGCCGCTTGTGCATCCGGGTTAGGAACTGTAAATCCATCCTCTGTATAACCGTCTGAATTTACGGAAGTACCCTTGATGGTCGCATAAATATCGTCCCCATCCGCAATGGCTTTGGAAAGTGGTTTCATCAACATGACCCCAACTCCTTCAGAGCGAACGTAGCCGTTTCCTCTGGCATCGAATGATTTACAATAACCATCCGGGCACAAGAAGTTACCCTTGGACATCATTAAAGATGATTCCGGGCGGATGATCAAATTTACCCCTCCGGCCAACGCCATATCGGACTCATTGTTCCAAATAGCATTACAAGCCAGGTGAACGCCTACCAATGAGGAAGAACAAGCGGTATCTAAAGTTACTGATGGTCCTTTTAAGTCATATTGCCAGGATAGGCGGTTGGCAATAGAGGTTAGGGAAACCCCCATCGGAACATGAGGACTTACATGGTTTCTTTGCGCCTGCGAAGCCTGGATATCCCAATAATCATTCATGAAAACCCCCATATAAACGGCGGTATTGGAGCCTTTGAAGTTTTCCAACTTCATGCCTGAGTCCTCCATGGCGTTGTAAGTCGCCTCCAGCAATAAGCGTTGCTGAGGGTCTATTCTTTCCGCAGTTTTAGGGAAAATCTTGAAAAATTCGGCATCGAATTTATCGATGTCCTTAATGAATCCCCCTTTTTTCTGCTTGATTTTTCCGGCTTTGTCCGGATTTGGATCATAATACTCTGTGATACTCCAGCGGTCCTCAGGAACTTCTGTGATTCCGTTAAAACCTGATTTTAAAGCTTCCCAAAATTCTTTTGGAGAGTTTACCTCTCCAGGAAAGCGACAGCCAATACCTACAATAGCAATAGGTTCTTTGCCATGATGCTGATTACTCATCTGTCAAATAGCGATGTTTGGTGAAATGGATTAAATTATAATTCTAAACTAGCATGAAAAATTATATGTAATGTTAGTTGCTAGTATTGCAATTATAGATAAAAATGGATGTCCGAAAAAGGTAGTTTTCAAAGCGACGTATTTAAAAAGGGTATGTAATATTGGAATAATTACAAATACTGATATTGATATAGAGTCCTTCAATATATGTCAGTTTTTATTAACATTAATGGGGTGAAATGGCCTTAGGATAGTTCGTGATAAGGGTTATTTATTCAGATTTTACCGGCGAAAGCAGTGAGAAATGAATTATTTTTCAGTGAATAGTTTCTTTTTAGGATTGAATTTTGAGTTTGAATAATACAAGAGTAATTTTTTTGGTTTTTTTTAAACTTTTTCGGCTAATAACAATCCCGTGAATTCATTTTACAAATTGTTGGGGGTTAATAGCTTAATTAGGTAGTTCTTGAAATTGTAATTGTGGGAGTGGAGATGTTAGAGAAGGATGAGAAGTGATGAAGGCTTTGAGTGATATTAAACCAAAATTAGAGTTAGTGGGTGATATTGTAAAGGATTAATCAATATGGGTGTCTATCACAAAGGATGAAAAATTAAATTTTGCTGTTTAAAGGCAGGCTTAGAAAGGGAGAGGTAACAAGGAGCATTTATCGGTGGATTTCCTGTTTCATACCCTAATTTCCCGTTTTGGTCGGCTCTTATTATAAGGCGTGTAATTTTCTTTTCAATTTTGGGTCAGTATTGGAAAAGAAACAGACCTAAATTTATAATGAAGAAGAGAATCATATCCTTATCCCTGGCTGCTGGCGTTATAGTTTTGGCATTTGGAATATTTACCCTGATGCCCTCCCGCAGGATGGAGGCAAAAATTTTGGATGAGGGGCAATCCGCCCTTTTGGTAGAAGTCATGAATGCCCAGGTGGGTACTATTTCCCAAACGGTAAGTGCTACCGGTCGGCTAAAGGCGGTAGATCGTTATGAGATTTTTGCCCAGGTGGATGGGCAGCTGAAGGCTTCAGCGCGAAATTTTCGGGAAGGAAAGCTTTATCGCAAGGGGCAATTGATGCTGGAGATTGACCGCAGAGAATTTGAAATGAGTCTGTTGGCTCAGAAGTCAGATTTTATCACTCAGGTGACAGCGGTTTTACCGGATTTGAAGGTAGATTATCCTGCTGCTTATCCATTATGGAAAGCTTATTTACAAAAAGTGGACGTGCACCGCAGCCTTCCGGCTTTACCAGAAAGTCAGTCTGAGCAGGAGCAATTTTTTCTTACAGGCAAGGGGATTTATACTTCTTTTTATAATGTGAAGTCGGGGGAGGAGAAATTATCGAAATATAGCATTTATGCGCCCTTTAATGGAGTGGTGACTTCTGCTGATGCGGAAGCCGGGACTGCCGTCCGCACCGGAACGGTGATGGGAACTTTCATTTCTTCGGACCAATTTGAATTAGAGGTCACTGTACCGATGCAATATTTGCATCAGATCAAGCTAGGGACGGAAGCCCAATTATCCTCTACTGAGCTTAAGGGATCATGGAAAGGCAAGGTGGTCCGCATTGGAGGAGCCATAGACCAGCAATCTCAATCCGTGAAAGTATTCATTCAGACTTCCGGAAAGGACTTAAAAGAGGGGATGTTCTTGAAGGCAGAAATGCAATCCAAGCCTTTTGAGAATGCAGTTTCGGTTCCCCGAAAAATGCTGAACGCTGAAGGGAAGGTGTTTGTGGTGAAAAATGGACGCTTGCAGCTGCAGGCGGTGGAAGTTTTGGCCAAAGAAGGCGATATGGTGGTGGTGTCAGGCTTATCGGCAGGTACGCCTTTATTAAAGACCGTCATTAAAAGCGCTTATGAAGGAATGAAGGTGTCGGTTAAGCAATAGCAGCTATATGAAAAGTATTATATCTTATTTTATAAAGTTTCCATTGGCCGTAAACCTGGTCATGGTATTGATATTTGTGTTTGGTTTGGTGTCTTTGTCGGGAATTCAACGCAATTTCTTCCCCAATTTCCCGAACTACAATATTTATGTGGATGTCTTGTATCCCGGGGCTTCTCCTGAGGAAATTGAGGAAGGCGCTACGCTCAAAATCGAAGAAGAGGTCAAGGGGATTTCCAATATGGAGCGGGTGACATCGGTATCTTCCGAGAATAGCGGCAAGGTGACGATTGAGATGGAGCGTGGAACCGACATGGATAAAGCCCTTACCGATGTGAAGAATGCCGTGGAGAAAATCGCCTCTTTCCCTACGGGAGTGGAATCGGTGGTGGCTTATAAGCATGACAATGTGAATTTTGCCGTTAACTTTACTGTTACCCCCAAGGGAGATCAGTCCGTTTCATTGAAATACCTGAAACAGGAAGCTCAGAAAATGGAGCACGATTTATTGAAGATTCAGGGAATTTCAAAAGTGGATTTGGCCGGATATCCGGAGGAGGAAATCGGGGTATTGCTGGATGAAGAGGCTATGGAGGCTTATAATCTGACGTTTCAGGAAGTAAGCATGGCGGTAAGCGCAGCCAACCTGATTATGACCGGCGGTACCATTAAAGATGGAGAGGAAGAGTTTTTTATTCGAATGCGGAATAAGTCCTATGAGAGTATGGGGCTGGAGGATATTGTGGTACGTCATACTGCTGCCGGAGGGGTGATCCGCCTTTCCGATGTGGCGACGATCAAAGACCAATGGGAAGACACGCCCTCCAAAGTGATGTATAATGGTAAGCCCGCCTTTTTGGTGATTATCAATACTACTTTTGAAGAAGATGTTGTGCAGGCTTCGGATATTGTGAAGGAATACATAGCAGATTACAATGCACGCCAGGATGTGCTGGAGGCTGCATTGAATAAGGATATGAGTACCATCCTGCAACAGCGAATAGACCTGCTAGTGGATAATGGATTGATGGGGATTATTCTGGTCTTAATTTTTCTATCACTTTTCCTAAATCCTCGAATTGCTTTTTGGGTGGCAGTAGGTATCCCTTTTTCTATGATGGGGATGTTTATTTTGATTCCGGCTACTTCGGTTACCATTAATATGATGTCTTTATTTGCCATGATCCTGGTCTTAGGGATATTGGTGGATGATGCCATCGTGGTGGCAGAAAACATATATCGTCATTGGCAAATGGGTAAGCCGCCGGTGAAAGCGGCCATCGATGGGACCTTGGAGGTTTCTCCGGCCGTGGTGTCAGGCGTCATCACGACCATGCTGGCTTTCTCGGCTTTTATGTTTGTCGATGCTACCATGGGCGATATGTTTAGTGAGGTCGCCATTATTGTCATCAGTATTCTTTTTGTATCGCTAATTGAGGGACTGATTATTCTTCCGGCACACGTGGCCCATTCAAAGGCATTGAAGCAAGGGGAAAAGACAGCTTGGCAAAAATACATGGGTTGGGCAGAAAGAGGACTGTTAAAGTTCCGCGATAAAGTTTATGTGCCCATATTCAGAAAGTCGATTGAATATAAGTCGGTGACCTTCGCCATTTTTACGGCGATGTTCATTATTTCTATTGGCATGGTCGCCAATAGAATTGTAGGCTCGACCTTCTTTCCAGAGGTAGAAGGGGATGATTTTACGATTGAGCTGACCATGCCCCGTGGGACGGAGGAAGCCGTCACCCAGCAATATCTGGACAAAATTATGCATGCGATTTGGGAAGTAAATGACGAATTACGTGATGCTCAGCCCGGACAGCAGGATATGGTTCAGGATGTATTTCAGCGTTTTCTTTCTTCAGGAAGTCAGGCCTCCATGCAAATCACGCTTTTAGACGCTGAACAGCGAAATGGGGCCGCTTCCGATGTCATTCAACGCATTCGAGACAAAGTGGGGGACATTCCCGGAGCAGAGGGTTTGACCTATGAGTCCTTTAGTCCATTTGGAAAGGCGGTCGCGATTTCATTAGTAGGAGATGATAATGAGGTATTGCAGCAAGCCAAAGAAGATTTAAAAATCGGCTTACGTGCCATGCCGGAGCTAACGGATATTTCGGATATTACGCCGATTGGTAATCGTGAATTTGAGATTGAGCTGAAGGAGAAGGCACATTATCTGGGGGTAACAGTGCAAGAAGTAATTTCACAAATTCGAGATGGATTCTTTGGCCGTGAAGCACAACGCCTGCAAAGAGGGAAAGATGAGGTGAAAGTCTGGGTCAAATATCCGGAAGAAAACCGCCGAGATCTGGGCCAGCTGGAAGACATGAAAATTCGCCTGGCGGATGGGTCGGCTTATCCCTTATCAGAATTAGCGACCATCAAAATGGTCAATGGCGTGGCCAATATCCGCCATTTGGAATATGACCGGGAGGTGCAGCTGCAGGCCAATCAGGTAGACCCCAAAGCCTCACTGCCCGACATTATGAAAAAGATGCAAAAGGAAGTGCTCCAACCTATTCTGGCGCAATATCCCGGAGTGACGGCTGACTTTGACGGGCAGCAAAGAGAGATGGTCAAAACGGTCAACTCCATTAAGTTCGTTTTGCCGATTGTTTTGGTTTTGATGTTTGCGATGGTGGTCCTGACTTTAAGGTCAGTAAGCCAGTCTGTTTTGGTCTACGCCATGATCCCACTCGCCTTTATCGGAGTGGTGTTCGGTCACTGGTTTCATGGCTTCTCCGTTTCGATGATGTCCGGAATGGGCATGATTGCACTGGTGGGCGTGATGATTAACGACGGCCTGGTATTGATCAATGCCATGAACATTAATCTGAAAGAAGGAATGCCCTATAAGGAAGCACTGATTGAGGCCGGCATTTCCCGCTTTCGCCCGATTATGCTGACCACCCTGACTACGGTGGTAGGGATGGCTCCCATGGTTTTCGAAACGAGCTTGCAGGCGCAATTCCTGATTCCGGTAGCCTTGTCTTTGGCTTACGGGATGATTCTTGCCACAACGACTACCTTATTGTTATTGCCGGCGATGTTGTTGGTGGTGAATCAGCTTAAAGTAAAAATCGCTTCTCTTCGTGAAGGTCGAACCGTGTCGAATGAAGAAGTCGAAAGTGCAATTAAGGAAATGGAGTACGAATATGAAGATTAATAAATATTTGTTAATAGGTGGATTGCTTTTCTTAAGCAATTCCCTTTGGGCGCAGGATAAGGATACTACGGCTTTGCCCGGATTGCTGAACCTTCAGAAAGCCATTGAAGTAGCCCTGGTGAATAATTATGATTTGAAGATTGCTCAGAATCAATTGAAGCAGTCTGAAAATAGTGCCACAGCCGGAAATGCAGGATTGCTACCTTCTCTTACCGCAAACGGTGGAACGGAGTACTCAGTGAATGACACCGAGATGCAGTTTGTCAATATGGGTGAAACCCCTTCGGCAGGAGAAGTGATCAATATTGACGGGGCGGAAACACTGACTTATAATGGGAATGTCCGGATGGATTATACCTTATTTGATGGATTTGGAAATGTGTATACTTATAAAAAGCTGAAGGATGCCAATGACCTGCAACAGACCTTATTTCGACAGCAAATGGAAATGACGATTTTTCAGGTGGCTCAGCAGTATTATGAGGTGGCCCGTAGTCAGCAAAATTGGCATCTGGCCAAGAGCTCTTTAGCGATATCCAAAGACCGGTATGTGCGGGCGGTAGATCAGAAAGCTTTTGGGCAGGCGAATCAATTGGATTTGTTAAATGCAGAGGTAGATATGAATTCGGATTCCACGGCATTATTGCAGGCTGAACAACAGTTTGTGATGGCAGTGAAGGATTTGAATGTGATTCTGGGGGTGGCGGTTCAGGAGACTTTTGAAGTGGATGATCAGATTGCCTTCCGGGAAGATATCAATATGGAGGATGTGCTGGCCAATACGATGACGAATAATGCTGCTTTGGTCACGCAACAAAAGCAGGAGGGCATTAGCGAATGGGATATGAAGATTACCAAAGCCAGAAAAATGCCTTCGATATCCGCTTACGGTAGTTATGGGTATAGCCATATGGATACCGATGCCGGTCAAATATTGTACAATGAAAGCAAAGGTTTTACGGGTGGATTAACGGCCAGCTTCAATATTTTTAATGGGCGACAACAAAGAACCGCAGAGCAAAATGCCAAGTTGGATTTGATGTCGGAGCAGGAGCGCAGCCGTCAGATCATGGCAGAGGTGGAGCGGGATGCAGCCAATGCCATTACGGACTATCAATACAAGCGCAGGATAGTGGAGTTGCAGAAAAGTAGCCTAGAACAGGCCGAATTAAATTTTGAAACCACCAAGGAAATGTATGCCCTGGGGCGTGCGACATCTATAGAATTCCGTACCGCTCAGGAGAATTTATTGAGTGTGGCGAATCGCTACAGTGATGCTCAATATCAGGCGAAAGTAGCGGAATTTTATCTGCTTCAGTTGAGTGGATCCTTAATCGGCGATTATCAACAATAAGAAATAACGCAAGGGGCATTTTTTGCACCGCTGTGTTTTTTATATTACAGTGAGGGCGGAGGAGCATTTCAATCCGCCCTTTTTATATTTATGTTTTTGGAAATGACAAATGAGAGGAATGGGCAGATTTAAGCTTTTTAAACCCGATGTTCGAATATTTTTAATACCACTGGTAGGCGTTTTAATGATGGCCACCTCTATGGTGCTCATGTTTATTTTTGAATATCGTACCTTTTCCGAGATCAGAGAAATCAGTTTATCCCGCACCATTTTTATATTATTAGAGACTTTTGTTTCCATTGGGATCATGTCACAGGTGATCTACTACCTCAATGAGGTGCTGCCCTGGAGTAAGTCATGGTGGCGAAGATTTTTGGCGAATTTTGCTATGCTGTTGTGCTTTGTTTTTGCGATGTCCATCATGATAACCTGGAATGAAGGGGTGATCTTTAAATACCTGACGAATATGGGGACGGGCGAAATTCCTAAAGAGATGAGGTTTGTGATGCCCGTAGTGACCAACACTTTGTTCATGACATTAATTGAATTGCTTTTGCAGTTTGAGACGCAATCAGAACTTAAGGTAAAATTAGCCCGATTGGAGAAAGAAAAAATCAATAGCCAGTATTCGGCTCTGAAAGGGCAGTTAGATCATCATTTTCTTTTTAATAATTTAAGTGTGCTTTCCTCCATAATTTATGAGGATGTAGAAAAAGCCGACAGCTTCATTCAGGAGTTTTCAAATGTATATCGCTATGTATTACAAATCAATGAAAAGGATTTAGTCACCGTTGAAGAAGAGCTAAACTTCATTGATGCCTATCTTTATTTGTTTAAAAGCAGGTTTGAAGAGGGTTTTCAGTATCAAATTGAGGTGAAACAGGATGACCTTCAGAAACGGTTACCGCCACTGTCATTACAGGTTTTGGTAGAAAATGCTATTAAACATAATGCTATCGCAAAGTCAAAACCAATGCTTTTAAAGATCATAACCACTGCTAATGGGCAACTCAAGGTGATCAATACTTTTCAGCCCAGAGCAGAAAAAGTGTCTTCCACCAGTACTGGTCAAAGAAACCTCCGCGAGAAATTTCTATTATTGAATATGGAGGCTCCGCTTTATGAGCGGGTAAATGGGGATTATGTGGCAACTCTTTCATTAATTAATAAGCAAAATGACTAAGGTACTAATTGTGGAGGATGAGATGCCTTCAGCAAGAAAATTACAGACGTTTATTTCACAAATTCGGCCAGATTATGAGGTAGTCAACATTTTGGAGTCGGTAAAAGAGACGGTTGATTTCCTGACTGAAACGGAAGTGGACCTGATTTTTTTGGATATCCACCTTGCTGATGGCAATAGCTTTTCCATTTTTGATCAGCTCGAAGTCCATTGTCCCATTATTTTTACCACCGCATTTGATGAGTATGCACTGCAGGCCTTTACGCAATATGCGGTAGATTATTTGCTTAAGCCGCTGTCCAGGGGGAAGTTGCTGGAAGCTATTGAGAAGTATGAGAAAATGTTTGGAGGAAGAACGGCCCAGGAGGGAAGTTCTAATCTTAATTATCACCAATTAAGCGAATTAATACAGTCGGGTAAGCCGATAGAATATAAGCAGCGTTTCATGGTGTACTATCGGGAGACGATCAGAACCGTAAGCGTGGAGGAAATCGCATATTTCTTTGCGGAGAGTAAATCAGTTTTTTTAATGACCAGGGAAGGGCAATATTATGATATCAATTATACACTTGACCAATTGGAGCAGGAGCTTGATCCAAAGAATTTTTTCAGGGCGAACAGGAAATTTCTCATTATGATAGATGCCGTGAAAGAAGCGAGTGCCTATTCTAAGGGGAAATTAAAGCTGTTTATGGCTCCTGAGGCCCCTTCTGAGGTTTTTATCTCTGCCGAGAAAGCAACCAGGTTTAAACAGTGGTTGAATATCTAAAACCATAATTTTTGTATTATTTCAACTTAGATATTTGTGATGTTTTTAATAATTTTAGAACAATTTTTGTTAAAAATCATCCAGTTTACTGATTATTCCTTTACTTTTGTTGCTATAACCATTTGACCGGCAGGATTTAATCCATGAAGACCTGCTTAATGATTTATGAGACTTTGCCTTTTAAGCTTTTTATTTCTTATTCTCAGTTTCTTCAATGTATCCTGTGGCTCTCAGGAACAAAAGCAACAAGTGGATCAACCACAATTTACCATTGCCTATGCCAATTGGGCAGAGAGCGTGGCCATGACCTACCTGGTTAAGCACCTTTTCGAAGAGAAAGGCTATGAGGTCAGATTGGTGAATGCCTCCATAGATACCGCCTTTGCGCTTTTGGCAGACGGGAGTGCGGATTTGTTTCTGGATGCCTGGCTTCCCAACACGCATGCGAGTTTTTTGGAGCAATATCAGGATCAACTGGAGGATTTGGGCGTAACGGTGGCTCAGACCAAATTGGGTCTGATGGTTCCGGAATATATGGCCAATTTGGATGATATTGCTCAGCTTAATGACTATAAAAAGGAGTTGGGAGGAAGAATCGTAGGTATTGATCCAAAATCTGGTTTGCATATCCTCACCCAGAAAGCCATGGAGGTTTACCAATTGGATTATGAATTGCAGGCGACCTCAGGCCCTCAATTGGTGGATAGTTTGCGAAAAGCGATGGAGGAGAAGATGCCTATTTTGGTGACCGGTTGGTTCCCACACTATATGATTACGGAGATGGGAATGAAATTTCTGGATGATCCGCTGATGGTGTATGGCTCAGAAGAAAAAATTCATGCCTTATCCCGAAAGGGTTTTGCTGCCGAAGACCCTAAAATCAAAAACTTCTTTCAGAATTTTAAACTGACCAATTATGAGATTGCGAGTCTCATGGAAGCCTTTGAAAACAAAGCAGCGGATCCTCAGGAGGTGGCACAGGCCTGGGTAGAAGAGAATCGTGGTTTGGTAAACTCCTGGTTTAACCGCGCTCATTAGTTTATTTCACCTGTAAGTGGATATGATCATCATGTCGGACTGCTTTACAGCCGTGGTAACGAATACGGTTATCCTGAAGTCCTAACCGTTGTGCTAAATGGGGTTCAATAAAGATCTTTTCCCAACAATTTTTTTTTAATAATGCCTGAAACAGGACTTTATTGCCTTTTGAAGAAAAGGAGAGGTGCTGATTGATTTTTCCGAAAGTAAGGTATTGGGGAAAAGAATACTGTTTAAACCCGCTGCGTATACATTGATTAATCTGGTCTTTTTCATGAGGTAGTGGGGGTTCAAATACCCCATAGCCAGAGTGCGACTTTAGTCGGTTGATAATGGAACCGTCTTCCGGATCCTGATAAATAAGGGCAATGTCAATTTTTTTGCCATCATCATGGCTCAAATGGGGCAATAGGGGGAAGCCATTGATGAAAGGGAAGTTAGCATCTAAACAGTTAATTTTGATATCCGTGCCCTCAAGTTGGTCGGCAGCACTATGCAAGGCCTGATTGAGTTTTGGGGTCACGTAATTCCTGTTGAGCAAAACGGTCCAGGCTTGTGTAATAAGGTGGGGATGATCCTGTATGGGAATTCTGCCGAAAAAAGGGCTAATGTTGGGGATCAGGATAAAAGTAGCCAGTAGGTATAAGGCCGAGAATATTCCGATTCTTTTTAAAAGTGAAAAAGGAGAAAAGAGCCTTTTAAACCAAAGGGTGATTAATAAAATAATGCCCCCAATTTGGGAGATGATGGTTAGTAACAGGAAAATCCAGGCATAAAAAAGTAGGCGTAAAAAAGGGCGAACCTTGGTCATAAGGCGGGGTATATTTTGGTTGGTATTTCCGTTTAAAAAAAATCACCGATTCTGGCAGGGCAGAAGATAAGTCAATAAAGATAACAATACAGGGCTTTCTTCCAAATGAAATGGAGACTGCACCTAATCGAAATGGCAATATTTCACCGGGATTTAAACACGGTCTTAGCTCAAATTGAGGGAGGTTTGCTTTCTCCTCATTTATCTGCTTCGTTGGAAATGACTCAAAATAGGAAAAATTACTTCCTTTTTCCTGTCCAACAGCTAAACGAAGATTTAAGCAGGAAGAATCCGGCTTAAATAGCAGTACAACTAAGAAGAAAAAAACTGTTGGCGGAATGTTTTAGGCGAACATTGGTTTTTGCGCTTAAACTGCCGATTGAAATAGGAGATATTGTTAAACCCACAGGCCAAATAAACCTCTTTAATAGGGATGTCTTCTTGCTGTAATAAGTCCTTCGCTTTTGAAATTCGCTTATCAATCAAGTATTCAATAGGGGAGATGCCTACTTCATTTTTAAAGACCCGATGAAAATGTGATTCACTCATATATACCTTTTGACTTAAGGTTTTAATGTCGAGTGGTTCATCCAAATGCTGCTGTATATATTGCATAATAAAGGCGACCCGATTATTGCTACAAATCGCCTGTTCCCCCTTTTCGTATTGGGCTTTTTTCTCATGCTGAAGAATACGAATCAAAAGTTCTTTCAACGCAAAGTCCAGAAATAGATCTTTCGTCGGATGATCTTCAGTGAAAATGAGTAAAATATGCTGAAGCACCTGCTGCAGAGCAAAATCATGCTTGAAATGGAAGTTAATTCGGCTCATTAACCATTCGTTTTCTTCTCTCGATTTAAATCGTTCATTGATGAGTTGTAGAATCTCTTTGATTTTTTCTTCAGAGATGGTCATCGCCAGGTAGCGGGTGGGATTTTGGAAACTGGCCTCCGGGAAGTCGATCAGCATTGGGGTTTCGGGCAATAGCAGGAGCGATTCTGATGGAAGAAAATTGAACGACTTTCCTTCGTTAAGTTGCATGATTTTTTTGCCCTGCATCATGGTCGCTAAAACCGGTGTATCAAATTTTAAACTGATTTTTTCTGCTATCTCATGTGTTTCAAATATATGAAGCTCAGCCTGTTCGAGCTGGTAGGAGGTTTTGTTTTCCACCAGTTGCTCCAGTTTTCGGTATTGATGAAATTCTTTTGATAATTGCATAAAGGGGCCTCGGGTCATGATGAAGATTTAATAAAAAATAATCAAATTTAAGTGATTGTGAAAAAATAATAAATAAAAAATAGCGCTCATTTTTGGAAACTCGCAAGGATAGTGCAAGGAGGATGATAGGATAGTTCAATTGTTCCAGTTTTTATTTGGGTAAATTCTAAGTAAGTATCCCTCAATAGATTAGGGAATAAGTCTTCACCCGAAAACCAAATTATAATATGAGCAATGTATCAACCGCTGTAGATCAGCAATTGGCAAAACCTACTTTTAAGAATCAGTATGAAAACTTTATTGGAGGCCAATGGCTTGCCCCGGTAAAAGGCGAATACTTTGAAAATACTTCCCCTGTAGATGGTGCCGCCTTTACTCAGGTAGCCCGATCTACTGCTGAAGATGTCGAACTGGCCATTGATGCCGCCTGGAAAGCCGCTGAAAGCTGGAATAATTCCTCTGCAACCACCAGGAGCAATATGCTTTTAAAAATAGCGGATGTTATGGAAGCGAATCTGGAATTGCTGGCGAGGGCGGAAACCTGGGATAATGGGAAAGCCATTCGGGAAACGATGGCGGCGGATTTGCCATTGGCCATTGACCATTTCCGGTATTTTGCGGGTGTTATTCGGGCTGAGGAAGGCAGCATTAGTGAGCTGGATTCCGATACGGTTTCCACCAATGTGTGGGAGCCATTAGGGGTAGTGGGGCAGATCATCCCATGGAATTTTCCAATTTTGATGGCAACCTGGAAGCTGGCTCCTGCCTTGGCGGCCGGGAATTGTGTGGTATTAAAGCCGGCAGAACAAACGCCCGTGGGGATTTTGGTGTTAATGGAGCTCATTGAGCACCTGATTCCCGCAGGAGTAGTGAATATTGTCAATGGCTTTGGACCGGAAGCAGGAAAGCCTCTGGCCTCAAGCCCTCGCATTCGAAAAGTCGCTTTTACCGGTGAAACCACTACCGGGCAGCTTATTATGCAATATGCCTCTAAAAATATTACGCCGGTAACCCTGGAGCTGGGAGGAAAGTCCCCTAACATTTTCTTTTCTAATGTGATGGATGCAGATGATGATTTCTTCGATAAATGCCTGGAAGGGGCAGCGATGTTCGCATTGAATCAGGGCGAAGTTTGTACCTGTCCCTCCAGAATGTTGGTGCAGGAAAGTATTTATGATGATTTCATGGCACGTGTAGTAGAACGGGTAAAGGCGATTAAATTGGGCCACCCGCTGGATCCGGAAACGATGATGGGCGCGCAGGCCAGTAATGATCAATATCAAAAGATTTTAAATTATTTGGAGATTGGGAAGGAAGAGGGCTGCAAGGTGTTGGCCGGTGGTGAGGCGGCTTTTAACGAAGGTTTAGAAGGAGGATATTATATTCAGCCCACGATTTTGGAAGGGAATAATAAAATGCGGGTTTTCCAGGAAGAAATTTTTGGTCCTGTGGTTTGTGTTACCAAATTTAAAGATGAGGCCGAGGCTTTGGAAATTGCCAATGACACCCTCTATGGCCTTGGAGCAGGCGTTTGGACCAGAGATATGCATCAGGCATATCAGATTTCCAGACAGGTGCAAGCAGGCCGCGTTTGGGTGAATTGCTATCATTTATATCCGGCGCATGCGCCCTTTGGAGGGTATAAAAAATCCGGGATAGGTCGAGAAACACATAAAATGATGTTGAATCACTATCGCCAAACCAAGAATATGCTGATCTCTTATGATAAAAAAGCGATGGGATTCTTCTAGTTAGCGTCTAGAAGTTCGGCTATTCGTAAGGAAAATTTACCAGTTGTGGTATGGAGCTCGCTTTGTTTGAAGTGTAATCCACCTCTTTTGCAGTGATTCCTATGGGTAACAAAGCTATTCCTGTCCTTTATTTCGGATGGCCGGGCTTTTATTTCGCTTTATTTCTGATGTTGATTTTAGCGGATTGATTTTAAAAAGGGAGTCTGATATTGACTCCTTTTCTGTTGGTTTAATTTAAAACAATAAAGTATGGTGCCCAGAGTAACGGTCACAAAAGATGCCGCAGCGCTTATTGCCAGCTTAAAGCAGAAGTTTGGCGCATTAATTTTTCATCAGAGTGGGGGCTGTTGCGATGGTTCATCCCCGATGTGTCTGGAAAAAGGGGATCTGATGATCAATGAAACTGACGTTTGGTTAGGGGAAATTGAGGGTTGTGATTTTTATATGTCCAAGGATCAGTTTGCATATTGGCAGCATACCCAAATAGAAGTGAGAGTGGTCGCCGGTAGAGGCTCGAGTTTTTCCCTGGAAATCCCTTCTGGCAAGCGATTTATTATTTCCTCCAGAATGTTTTCAGAGGAAGAGCTTTCAGACCTTTCCCCCATACATTTTGGGGAATACCAGTCTTAACCCGAATTATTCACCGCTATATTTATTCACTTAGTGTAAGTGATTTAATTTCAGTTTATTACAATTTATTTTCTTTGTTTTATAATAGCCCAAATTTGGGCAGGCTTGCTTTCTCCTCATTCATCTGTTTTGTTTGAAAAAACTCGAAATAGGAAACTATTCCTTCATTCTTGCCGCTAAACGAGAATTTAAGCCTGAATAATCCGGGTTAAATTTTCGTTCTGGCTGAATTCATCTCAGGGCCTTTTCAAAATCAGGAAGGCGGATTAAAAATTTGATGATTTTGGGCATTGGTACCAGGTTTTTTAGGTGAAAAGCCTGCTGGTAGTCGTAGTTGGTGTGTTAGCCTAAATTATTCATCCCTAGATTCAGGTTGTCGCCTTAAGTGTGTTTTTGCAGTTTGTAAATTGATTTTGCCGATTTGATATTAGCCCCTATTTGGGTAGCTTGCCTTCTCCTCAATTATCTGCTTCCTTGGAAAAACTCGAAACATACTACTATTCCTTTATTTTTCCGCCTTTTAGCTAAACGAGTATTTAAGCTTGTAAAATTCGGTTTAAACATGAATAATCCGGCTTAAGTATTTAGTGATGGATTTTACGGTTTCCCTCCTTTCAATATTGTATCTTTGGGATCTTAAAAGAGCTAGAGAAATGGAGAATAATGATATTTTAAGAAGGCTACGGTATGCTTTCGATTTTAACGATAAACAAATGATAGGCCTTTTTGAAGAAGGAGGGGTGTCTACAGACCGAGCCCAGGTGAGTAACTGGCTGAAGCGAGACGATGATCCTGATTTTGTGGAACTCAAGGATGTGGAATTAGCGGCTTATTTGAATGGCCTGATCGTATTAAAGAGAGGGAAAAAAGAGGGAGTCACTTATCAGCCCGAACAAAAACTGAATAATAACATCATCCTCAGGAAATTGCGGATCGCATTGAATTTCAAAGATGAGGATATGTTAGGGATTTTGCGTAAAGTGGATTTTAAATTAGGCAAACATGAGCTGAGTGCCTTTTTTAGGAAGCCGGAACAGGCGCAGTATCGCCTTTGTAAAGATCAGGTCATGCGTAACTTTCTATATGGTTTAGAAAAGCAATTGCGTAAGAAAGCTTAGGCTGTATTCAAGGAGCCAAACTCCTTTAGAAAAATGAAAATAGCGCAAAAGTAAAACGGATTTATTGGGGGTAATAAGCTTCAATTTTGTAGTGGAGAATTATCCTCAAGTGAATCTTTATCATGTGAAAGCTCCGGCAAGAGATACATTCGCCTTAAGCCAAATTATTCACCGATCAATGTATTATCTCATTTGAATAGCCTTATTTAAGAGGGATGTGATTGGTTTCGCTGATTTTTATATTACCAATTGGGATGAGCTTGTGTGCTACACTATCCTCTGCCTCATTGGAAAAAAAATCGGACCAGGAAAAATTCCATCAGCTTTCAGTCATACAGCTAAACATGAATATTTCGGTTTAATTAAAAGGTGGAAATTTCTTGATTTTAAATCGGTGTGTTTCTCTTTTGGAATGCGCTAGGATATTTTTCTATATACCCTTTTGAGCAATATTTTGATGCACCTGCCAGCTCATTCCTCACCTTTTTTCTGTGAAATTTCATCATAAGCTTTGTTGTTTTTCTTGCAAAAAGGACCAATATCTTACCTGTTTTTATTTTCCCAATATTCTTCCTGATAAACATTTAAGTCTTTTTGCTATTGAGGGAACTTACGAATTTTGGAAATAACAGGAGGGCTTATTGTGAATGCCTCATTTTTAGGCGATTAACCCCAATCTATTAGCCGAGATGCTAAGCTCTTTAGGCCCTTTTTTTAGCAAAAGCGTTTTTATCTGATCATGGCCTTTTTGATTGCACTTCGATTTCCTGTTTTAAAATGAGATTCAGGAATAAAAAGTACAGTTTGCGCAAAAAAAAGGTGGAAACCGTAAGTCTCTGATTTTCGATTGATTAAGGAGTGAATGATCAAATTTAGGGCTATGAAAATAAATCATTTTCAAAAAAATCAAGGGGATTGGGAAAACTTTGATAAGGATTATCGACTAGGGCTTGACTACCGGTTGATGTATGAAAATGCCCCGGATATGTATTTATCAGTAAACCCTGAAAATGGAAAGATCATCGGCTGTAACAACACCCTTTTCAAGAAAACAGGTTTTACCAAAGCAGAAGTGTTAAATAAAACCGTTTTTTATATTTATGATCCAAGTTGTCATGAAGAAGTCCGGGAGGCTTTGGAAACTTTTAGAGAATGCGGCCGATTGGAGAATCAGCAATTAATGTTCAGAACTAAGGCGGGAGGCGTCATTCCAATCCTCTTGAGTGTGGAAGCTGTACGTGATGGGAATGGTAATATTATGTATTCCAATGGATGTTGCCGGGATATTTCTGATAGATATCGTCTACAGCAAGAGATTAATCAGTTTGCCTATGTGGCTTCTCATGATTTGCAAGCCCCATTGAAGTCAGTGAAAGGGGCATTGGAAGTTTTTCAAATGATGAATCAAAATATAGTTAATGAAGAGAGTGTTGAATTATTGAAGGTAGTCGACCAATCTTTGGATAGAATGACTCTTTTGATTGAGGGGCTATTGGAGCACAGTCAAATCGGGAAAAGTTTCTTGAAAGAAAAATTGGATATGAATGGAGTGGTGGGAGATGTTTTGGTTGATTTGGCCTCCTCCATTGAGAGTAGCGGAGCGAAGGTGGTTTATGGTTATTTGCCGGAAGTAGAGGTTTATCCGGTGGAAATTCGGTTGTTATTCCAAAATTTGATCGGTAATGCGATAAAATTTCAGAAAAAAGGGAAAGTGCCCATGGTGGCTATTGAATTTAGTGAGTCGCCCAAATATTTTCAGTTTGTGGTGTCTGACAATGGTATTGGTATTCCAGAACATCAGCAATCCGCTATATTTAGGATGTTTAGTCGATTAAATAGTCCGACCGATTTTGAAGGTACGGGTATTGGGCTGGCGCATTGTAAGAAAATTGTGGAACTACATGGAGGGGAAATCTGGCTGAATTCTGACTTTGGTATGGGTTCACAGTTTTATTTTACCCTTCCCAAATCATAAAATTTAGCCGCTGTGTTCAGCAGCAAAAAAGTAAAGCGCATAAAAAAGCCCGAAATTTCGGGCTTTTCCATTTAATGGGTAATGAATAATATTTTATACGCGTTTTACGTTAATAGCATTCAATCCTTTTCTTCCTTCGGTAAGTTCGTATTCTACGTCATCACCTTCTCTGATTTCCTCAGTACAACCTGTTACGTGTACAAAGTACTCTTGTTTTGTTTCCTCATCGATGATAAAGCCGAAACCTTTGTCATCATTGAAGAACTTTACTGTTCCTTTTTTCATTATTAAAATATTGTGCTTGAAGGTAGCCGTTATTTATATGTTTTCAAAATTCTGAAGGTAATTTTTTAAATGTTTTGTTTTTTTTGGAGGATTCCAATTGTATTCTGCAAAAAGTGGCTAATTATAATCCAATTGATGGTTTTAACAACAACCGTCACTTCCACAGCAAGCTCCATCGTCATTGGAGTGATTTTCGATTTGTTGGAAGGCATTTAACCAGTTTTCAGGGGTTTGAGCGCCCTGAATCATGAATTGATCGTTGATGATAAAGGTGGGTACAGCAGTAATTCCCTCGGCCCGAAATGCAGCCTCCTCCTGATTGACTTCCTGCATGCCGTGGTCAGTTTGTAAAAATTCTTCCAATTTCAGTTTACTCATACCTGCCTGTTCGCCATATTGGGCAAGTGTTTTCAGGTTTTCTACATCCGCACCCATTTCGAAATAAGCTTGAAATAATATTCTGGACAGCGCGTCATCTTTTCCCTCCAAACGCGCAAAATGCATTAATCGATGTGCCTGAAGCGTGTTAGGGACATTTTTTACTTTTGAAAAGTTCATATTCACCCCTTCCTGCTGTGCCACCGCTTCCATTTGAGCGATCATTGGTTTGGGGTCCTGTTGATACTTGTTTCCCAAAAAGGTTTCGTAATGTTCTTGATTTCCAGCCTGAATTTCCGGATGTAATTGGAAAGGTCTCCAGCTGATTTCTGCTTTCACATTTCCCGAAGATTTTAAGGCTTTCTCAAGTCTGCTCACTCCAATGTAACACCATGGGCAGACCACATCAGAAACTATTTCAATTTTAAGTTTTTTCATTTTTTCCATATTAACCGTGAAATTAATAAGGCTTTCTCCCTCGAAAAGTCAGATAGGAAACATGTCTGTTTTATCTTTTCCGAAAATGGGAATGCCCCATATGCGTTTTTTTGGAATAATCTGGAAATATTACCCTTTATCCAGAAGGTCACTAGCCAACTATCGGTCGGAGTAAATGCTTATTCCATCTTTAGGCTAAGTTTTTGTTCAATAAGATGAATACGAATCGCCTTTTCTTCCGAATTCCCCGCAATCATTATATGGCCTCTTTTTTACCACTTCAGGGAAGTGGTGTAGCTCATTTTTTATGAGCGTGTTTAATAGCCAAAATTCATAACTTAATTTTGATTATTGCAGCAACGATACGGGATTATTTTGAGAGAATAGTAGCGCTATTGTTGAGAAATTAGCCTAAATCGCTTCCACTAATTTGAGTTTGCAGTCGGATGGTGCGGTTTTATACACGCTTTAAGTCCTGCGTATTAATATCGGCCAAAACGGTATCATATGCCTTTTTTAGTTTTATTTTATATTGGTGACCCAGCTGGAAAGGAATGCACTTAGTTTGGTTAGTGTCGAAGTTTTTTTCCGCTACTTCGATGGGGGAGGGATTATTATCCCGAATTATACACCGCCAGATTTAGTGGGTGGTCTTAACTGGTTAAAATTCAAGATCATAAGTTTGTTTTGCTGATTTATTAATAGTCCAAATGTGGGCAAGCGTTCTTCTTCATTTGCTTATTTGGAAAAGAGGTGAAATAGAAAACTATTCCTTTGTTTTTCCAGGCATGCCAGTAAATATTTAAGCATGATTATTAGGGTCAAGGCTGCTTTTGAGCAATTTTTTCATGTATTTTATTGACTCGAAGCAGAGCGGCACTTCCATACCAGGGTTTTAATTCCATTTTTAGGCTTCGGGCTTGTATTGCCGGATCTGTGGCGGTCAGCGCTTCGGCCTCCTCAATAGTGGGGACGTCAAAAATATAAATCCCTCTTAGCGCTTTATCGTCCATAAAGGGGCCAGCCAATACCAATTTACCCTCTGTGGCAAGTTTTTGAATGTTTTTTAAATGTTCCTTTTGAAGTCTGACTTTTTCCTCCTGACTCAAGTCCTGATTTTCTCCAGCGTAGAGCAAAGCCATAACGTACTTTTTCATTCCATATTGATCTGCCCCAAGCTCTTTTGCCAAGGCTTTATCGAATGATGAATTTTGTCCATGGACAGCACCATTTAAAAAGAAAATAAATAGGACTATAAAGTATAAAAAATACGGATTATGGTTTTTTGTTAAATATGTAATCATTTTGAGAAGTAGGTTTAGTGATCGTTTTGCTTGTGGTTAAATGAATTGAAAGTCAGTATTTTATTGTATATTAAAGTATTTTTCGGATAAAACAAAGTTGTATGATGGCCGTAATTCCTAATACCATTAATGTAGGTTTTGCATCATGCTAGATTATAATCATTTGAGTTTTCGATCCACATTTGGCGGGCTTTTGGGGATGTTATTAGGTTTAAATGTGATCGTGTTTTTTTCGGCCTGGTATTTTTCAACGAATCATAATTTGGAGATTGATGTAGCTGGCCGCAATAGGATGTTGTCTCAAAAAATTGCTTTATATCTTAATTTATATTATTCGGGAGATTATTCCGTGCGTCCAATTATTGAAGAGGCTTATCAATGGCATGAAGCGGCCTTGGAGGCTTTGCAGCATGGGGGTGAACTTTCCACTTCAAAATACGAAGGCGAATTAAAGTCCAGTAACAGTGAAACAGTCAAACAAGCTCTCCAAAATGCCGAAGCCGAGTATGTAGCTTTTTATGACGTTGGGAATATTATTCTGGATACCAAGGCCTCGGTCGCTCAGAAAGCACAAGCGATACAATATATTAATCTACATGCTCCTATTTTACTCGAACTAAATGAAGCTGTGGTCAGGGCGATCACCTCACATGACCAGCTGGAAAGGGGGAAAATGCAATTATTTGTTTATGGGAACCTGGCTTTAATGCTGATGGTATGTTTGTTATTACTTATATACTTATTTCGGCATGTTTTTCAATTCATGGACAAAATGAAACATGGATTGCGCAGAATCACGCTTGGAGATTATGATTACCGACTGGAAGAGGGTGGCGGTAAAGAGCTAGAAGAGCTGTCTCGACATATTAATGTTTTGGTTCGACTTCTCGTTCCAGATCAGGGGAGTGATATGGAGGAGGAGCGAAAACAGTTTAAGAAAGCATTGGCAAAAAAAAGTATTAAGGAAGAATTAATTCAGGCCTTAAATGCCACCAGATTGGACTTACTAAAAAGGCGGGATCGCGAGAATGCCATGAAATGGGAGGTGGAAGGTTATCGTCAATTTTCAGGAGTTTTGGCCAATTATTGTTTTAATAGAATGGGATTCTTAAAGGAAACGGCGGTGTTTCTTTCGAAGTATCTGGGTCTTGTGCAGTTTTCGGTTTTCGAAAGTGAGTGTGAGAAAAATCTAAATTTATTGATTAACCTGAAGTTTGGGAAGGAATCAGCATTTGACTTTTCTGCCTTTTCTGACATCTACCTGGAAGTGATTCAAGAGAATAAGTTTCTGAGTTTTAGTCAATTTCCGGAAGAAATGCGCCCTGCTTTTCCCTGGCTTAAGCAGGAAGAGCGTATCTCTTTACTACTAATGCCATTGGAGTTCAATGGGCGGGTGATTGGTATGTTGCAAATCCTGTCTTTGGCCCAATTGCCTCCATTTAAAATGGCTTTTATCAATAAATTATCTGCCACGCTGGCTCATGCGTTTTACGTTTCAGAGGAAAAAGGGTGGGTCTGAGTACTATTTCAAGAGGAGGTAAATACTGGGACAGGGGAGCCTAAAGCGGAAATTCATAAAGTGGATTTGAAGTATTTCGGTCTGATTATGGGATGTTTTGAGTGCATAGCAGGGCTATCACGGGAAAAATTCTCAATTGGCTCATAAAATCAAGTTCCGAATGCTTGGTGTAATTTTCAAGATATGCTAAACTAATCTGAATTATTCACTGCTAGACTCAAGCAGATGCTTCAACTGACTTTAATTCAGGTTGGTTAAGTTAATTTCGCTAATTGCCATGAACTCAAATTGGGGTAGGATTGCTTTCTCCTCATTCAATAGCTTCCTTGGCAAAATCTCGAACCAGGAAAAATCCTTTCCTTTTTACCGCCCAGCAGCTATACCAGGATTTGAGCATGAATTATCCGAGCTAATGCCATTGTTTTTGGGACTAAGGCGGGCGCTCCGCTAGCTTATGGAAGCAGAACAGTGGAATCCACTGATCATAACATTAAGCTTGAAAACAATTTGGTTGGTTTTGATTTATTATTTTGAATTATAATTATTTAAATATGAATAGAATAACCCAGCTGCCTATACAAAAGTCGTTTGTGGTGATCATAATGTCCGTTTTCTTCGTGAATCTGGCGGTCATTTTATTTGCCCTTAATTTAAGCCAAACCAATAGTGTGGAAATAGACCTTTCCGGTAGAAACCGGATGTTGTCCCAACGAATGGTACTTTTTAGTAAATTATATAAGGATGGGGAGGAGACAGCCAGGGAAATTGCGCTAATGGCCTGCAATCTACATGATGAAAGTTTATATGCGCTCAAATACGGAGGGATAGCTCCGGAAATGGGGTCCGGGCAGGTCGGCCCTCCTTCCTCGAAATCCATAGAAAAGGCACTTTTTATGGTGGAGAAAGCCTGGAAGCCTTATCGGGCATCCGTTTTAAAGATTTTGAATAAGGACCAGTATTCCGCAGAGGAGCAGGAAGAGGCTATGCACTTTTTGACCACTCATACTACCTCCATGTTGAAAATTAATAATGCCTTGGTGCAGGAATACGTATTGCAAAGTAAAGGTCAAAGGAGCACCCTGTTGTATTCGATGATAGGTTATTTGGTTTTCCTTTTTGGGGTGTGTATCATCATGTTACATTTTTTCAATCGCTTCGTTTTTAGGGAGATTGGGATGCTGGCTCAGGGGATGCGTGGTATAGTAGAGGGTGATTATGAATATCGGTTCAGACCCGGAGGCGGGAAAGAATTATTGCAGTTGAGTAAAAGTCTAAACGAATTTCTGGAAAAGGTTAAGAAAGCCAAAATATATGTTTCTCATTTGGGGGAGGGAAAATTGGATTGGGAAAATTCGGAGAATGACGAACTATTTAGTGCTTTGGAAAGAACTCGTGGGTTACTGTTGGAAGAAAGATTAGCCACCGAGCGAAGAGTCTGGGTGAATGAAGGGCACGCCTTATTTGCTGACACTTTAAGACAACAATCAGGGGATGTGGGGGAGTTTAGTAGAATGCTTCTGAAGCAATTAGTGGATTATGTGAAGGCCGCGCAGGGTGCGTTATTTTTGTTAGAAAAGTCAGGTGATCAGCAGGTGTTGGAGATGAAGTCTTGTTATGCTTATAGTCGTGAAAAATTTAAACAAAAGGTCATTCCCTTAGGGGAGGGTTTAATTTCTGAAGTGGTCATGGAGAATCAGTATCATTATATGGTGGATTTGCCAGAGAACTACTGTGAATTGACCACTGGTTTGGGCGGGACGACTCCACGGGCGTTATTAATAGTGCCCTTATCGTCGGATCAGGAAGTTGTGGGGGTTTTGGAATTAGCGGCTATGCGCGAGTTAAAGGACTTTGAAATAGATTTTGTGTTGAAACTGGCGGAAAGTATTGGTGCTAGTTTGTTGACTATGAAAATGAATATTCAAAACTTAAAATTGCTGCAGGAGGCGGAAGAAATGGCGGAGCAAATGCGTGCACAGGAGGAGGAGCTAAGGCAAAATATGGAAGAGCTTCAGGCGACTCAGGAGAATATGATTCGAGCAAAAAATGACCGTATTGGGGCGAGTTAGATTATTTGAAATAGTCATAAAAAAAAGCCAAGGCAATAGCAATTGTCTTGGCTTTTTATTTGGGCTTAATCTTGCGCTTGATGTTTTAACTTCCATGGTGGGAGCACATCAAAAGGAGGTTCATGTCTTAAAATTCCTTTTTCTCTTAATGTGCCCAATAAGTACAACTGGATTTGAATGTCATCCGAGTATTGATAAACCCTTTCGTGAAAGTCAAAGCCATAGGTGTCGAAAAATCGCTGATTCAATTCCTGAAAATTATCTTTATTACAGTCCTCCCGGAAGAATCGCCTGATCAAAGCAGGCTCATCTAAAGCCTGATCTACCGCTTCTTTGAAACGAACCATCTGAATAAGCCTAATTTCTTCATCACTAAAGCCTCCGTAAGGCTTGGCGATTTTTTCAATTTTTTTCCATCGTCCGTATGCCAACCAGCTGAATAGGGCAGCAAGCACATTGAAGATGATTAAGGCAGTATGAAGTCTTAAATCAGGATCTAAATAAAAATGGATGTTTAAGATGGTAAGTAGGGCGGTAAGCCCCAGGAAAGCCTGAAAAATTCGCAGACTAATATGTTTCAAGCCGTGTTTTAAAAACCCCGGATTGAGTATTTTAGATATAATCCACTTTTCATTAATATTCTTTCTGCTTTCCACTTCCTTTCTTAGAATCCGAGAGAAAATGGTACCATACCTAAATTGGTGGAGATAGAATACATAGGCGAGCTCCTCGTCAGTCCATTTTTTATATATTTTCTCTAGGTCGTTGATATTCATGGGAAGTACCTGCTATAAAGAGGGTGTTAAAAATCCGATCATGGGTGAATAATGATGTTTAAAATTTTCCTAAAAGCACCCAATTCCTAGTGCAAATATCAGTCACTTTTGGTAAAAAATGAATCATTATATGGAAATAATATATCTTGCTGTTAATGAGTGTTTTAGACTTGTGGTTCTAAATTATTCTTATTTGTGGATAAATTATTGAAATCCAATAGTTTTATCAAGTTCTTTTGGTTCGAATTTGCCTGTTTTGGGAAAATTGAGGGTTTTCCCCTAGTTCAAGAGATTGGAGTATTTTACTCTTTTGGGGTAGGCCGGAGCAGCGAAAAAAGAGGCGGTTGAAGTCAGTGAATCAGGAGCATTGGGAGCAGTCAGGATTGATATGGAAAGTGGGGATGTTAATTTTTCAAATTGGGGTAAAACAGCGTCTAGGCCGGGAGCAATATGGGTGTGAATATCTTTTATGATTACATAAAAATAAGCGTGAAATTTTTTAATAAAAAAATATGAATTTTGAGTAAATCTATCAACAACAATGTTTTTGGTTTGGTAAATTATATTTTTGTGTAAAAATTTCATAAAACACTGTTTAGTAGGAGTTTGGGTTATTGATTTGGTAAAATTGTTGTAAATATAAATTTTAAGTTAATTCTTTCCTTTTTTTGAACCAAGGCCTAATGATTTTACTCTTTATGAGGATGGTTCTCTATCTCCCTTCTGGGAAATTTTATTCTAAAAATATCTGACTTGCCTTGCGAAAAGAGTTATAAATTTCGCTAAACGCCTTAATTTGCATTAATTATTTTGCTTCGGGATTGTTTTGAAAGTTGTGCGGTATTACGAATAGATTAATAATTCTACATTATTATAATCTTTTTTCATTATTTAATATCTAATTTTTAACTTTGCGATTATTAAATCCAAACCAAAATTTAACCCTAGTAGGGTTAATTTATTCTTAATCTATTTTATTGAAAATGCGATTTTTTGTTCGTTTAAGCATTTTGATGCTCCTCTTTTTGGGGGGCGTGTCATTTGGTTATGCTCAGCAAGGTGAGTTTAACGTTTATAATGTAGCTTTTTATAATGTTGAGAACCTTTTCGATGTGATCAATGATCCCAACAAGAATGATGAGGACTTCCTTCCCGATGGAGATTATAAATGGACGCAGAAGCGCTATGAGTTGAAATTAAGTCAAATGGCGAATGTGATATCAAAATTGGGAGCTGCTAAGGCAGGTGGCCCTCCGGTGATTTGTGGCATCGCAGAAGTGGAAAACGAACAGTGTTTAAGGGACTTAATTGCTCGACCGCCATTAAGTGATTATCCTTATGAGGTAGTGTTGGTCGAAGGCCCGGACAAGCGTGGTGTTGATGTGGGCTTGATTTATCGGACGGATTTATTTAAGGTCGAAAAATTCCATGCGCGTGAATTATGGATAAATAATGCCTACAAAGGATTTGCGACCAGAAATCAATTGGTGGTGGAGGGCGAAATGGCAGGAGAGCCATTGGCAGTATTGGTGAACCACTGGCCTTCTAGACGCGCAAAATCCTGGTACCGTGAAGAGGCAGGGAAATTACAAAGACAAATTATTGATGAGCTAAGAGCAGAGAAACCGGGCATGAATGTCGTGGTGATGGGTGATTTTAATGATGATCCGGTCAATAAGAGTATGACTAAAGCTTTGGGCGCCAAGGGAAAGAAATCAGAGGTGACGGACAAAGACTATCTGTATAACCCCATGTATAAAATGTACAAAAATGGGCAAGGCACCTTGGCTTATCGCGATAACTGGAACCTGTTTGATCAGATCATTGTCAGCAAAGAAATGCTCAATAAAGAGGGCCTGATTTACTATAAGGCCGAAATCTGCAATTTTGATGAGCTAAAAAATCCTAATGGAAGATATAAGGGATATCCATTCCGCACCTATGCCGGTGGCAATTATGCCGGGGGTTATTCGGATCACTTTCCTGTGGTTATTTATCTGTTGAAAGAAAAAACCGGACTATAAATTTTCCCAAAACCTATTTTAAAGGGCAGTTGAATAGCGACTGCCGATATTCAAAACTTAAACTATGAGACACTTTTTTACTGTGTTACTATTGATAACTGTCCTTTTTCCTGCCTGGGCGCAGGTAGAGGGAGAGGTGATCAAAGGGCAGGTCATTCTTGCTGATACCCAATCGCCAGCGGTAAAGGTAAAGTTGCAAATCAATGGGGTGACCTTTACAACTGATCGAGAAGGTTACTTTTTCGTACCTCAAGGCCAGGTGAATGATGATACCATGGTGCAAATTTCCGATGAGCACTATCATTCTGTAGTACTGCCTTTGAAGAAGGGGATGGTCATTGCGCTGAAGCCGATGCATGATGATGTCGGGACGATTGTCCTTTCTTTAAGTGAACTGGATGCAGATGATGGCGAGACCCAATCCACTCCAGGCCTGCTGTTCTCTTCCGGTGATGCTTTCAGCTCTTTAGCGGGTTATTCCTGGGGGCCATATTGGTTTCGTCAGCGGGGTTATCAGTCCAGCTATACGCAGGTATTTATGGATGGGGTCAATATGGCGCATCCAGAAAAAGGTTATGCTTCCTGGTCGATTTGGGGTGGACTAAATGATGTGACGCGTAATAAGGAAACGACTTATAATATTGCTCCGGTAGATTTCTCCTTCAGCAATATTGGTGGAGCGACCAATATCATTACCAAGCCTTCACAACAACGTCCCGGGCTCAAGGCAAGTTACTCGCTGAGTAATTCCAGTTATTCTAATCGTGTCATGATGACCTATTCCACCGGTTTGATGGATAATGGATGGGCATTTACCGTTTCCGGTTCACGTCGTTGGGCGCAGGAGGGTTATGTGGAAGGAACTTCCTATGACGCATGGGCAGGTTTCTTTGGTGCGGAAAAGCGATTCAATGAAAATCATTCCGTACAGTTGACCGCATTGATCGCTCCTTATAAAAGAGGGCAACAAGGCGCTACTGTGCAGGAAATCTATGACTTGAAGGATAATAATTTATACAATCCTTATTGGGGTTATCAAAATGGAGAGAAGCGTAACAGCCGTATCAAAAGCTCTATGATTCCGCAGTTTGTGTTGAATGATGTTTATAAAATCAATGAGCGTTTAAAACTGAAAACTGCGGTCGGATACTCTTTCGGTAAAGAAGCAAGAACCGCATTGAACTGGTACGATGCACAGGATCCACGTCCGGATTATTATCGTTATTTACCTTCATTCCAATATCAGCAAGGCAATGATATTGCGGGTGACTTGATGACGGAGCTTTGGACGAATGGGAGCTTTGGACAATTGGATTTTGATCACTTTTATCAAATCAATTACAATAGCATTGAAACGAATCCTGACGGAGACGGAGAGATTACCGGTGCAAGATCGCATTATATCATTGAGAGACGCCAAAATGATATCCAAAACTTAGACATTAACCCTACTTTAGTATGGGACGTCAACGATCAGTGGAAATTGACCACCGGATTGCAGTATGAATATTATCTGGGGAATAATTACAATACGGTAGAAGATTTATTAGGCGGAGACTATTATGTCGATATTGATAACTTCGCTGATCGTGATTTCACCGATCCGGATATGGCCAGCAATGATTTATTGGCAGACTCCAATATCAAGCAAGAGGGTGAGCGTATCGGGCATGACTATGATGCGGTTATCAATAAGGCAAGCTGGTGGGGGCAGGCAAGCAAAAGCTTCCAAAAAGGTTCGGCTTATGTAGGAGCCAATTTGACCAACACCTCCATGTATAGATATGGAAATAGAATGAAAGGACTCTTTCCGGAGAATTCTTATGGAAAGTCAGAAGTGTTGAGTTTCATGGATTATGGTGTAAAAGCAGGTGGGGAGTATTTCCTGACAGGTAGAAATGTCTTGACCGCCAATGGAACCTATTATACCCAAGCGCCTTATTTTCAGGATGCATTTGTTTCTGTCAGAACCAGAAATGAAGCCATGGAAAACTTGGTGTCTTCCAATGTCATGTCCGGAGATATTAATTATTACTACAGAGGGGAGCGCTTCAAAGGTCGAGTGTCGGCATTCTACACGAGAATCAGTGACCTGACCGATGTGATCAGCTACTATGATGATTCCTATAACAACTTTGTGAACTATGCCCTGAAGGGGATTGGTCAAGAATTTTCTGGTATTGAGCTGGGAGCCGAATATCAAATTACCGACGAGTTGCGTGTGAAAGCGGCCGGAACTTATGCCCAGTACCTGTACAATGCTAATCCTTTGGCCACCACTACAGTGGACAACAGTGCAGAGAAATTAAGTGAGGGAGAGATCGTTTATTTCGATGGCTACCATGTTGGGGGTTCTCCTGAAATTGCAGGGGCTGTTTCGGTGGAATACTGGAGTAAAAATTACTGGTTTGTGGGACTGACCGCCAATTATTTAGGGAAGCGTTATGTGACGCTAAATCCTGCCCGATATACCACACGTGCCATCAATGGTGATGGTTACACCTTCCATCCCGGGTCGTCGGAGTATTTAGCGATTGTAGATCAGGAAGAATTGGATGGGGCCTTCACAGTAGATATATCTGCCGGGAAGAGCTGGAAGATCAAGGATTATATCTTCCGACTGAACCTGAACCTGAACAATGTCCTGAACAATGAGAACATTGTGACCACCGGATTTCAGCAGTACCGATTTGACTTCCTTGAAGGAAATCCAGAAAAATTTGATAACAAATATTATTACGCACAGGGCTTCAGAGCCTTTCTTAACCTTAGTGTAAGTTTTTAAGCATACTCAAATACTTATTTTTCTAAACTCATGAAAAACCTATCGAACCTTTACCGTGCGTTATTACCCATGGTAGTAATGGCTTTGCTTTTCTCAGCCTGTAAAAAAGACGACCCTCTTGGTCCAACCATTCCCGAAGGCCCGGAAGTAGAGGTGACGCATACCCTTAAGCAATTGAAAGAGATCTATACAAAAGCGGGAAGCCCTGCGATGTATGATATCGAGGAGGAAATTATTGTAGGAGGAAAGGTGATCTCTTCCGATGAAAACGGCAACATCTACAAAGAAATCTATATTCAGGATGAATCTACGGGTATCATTGTTCGCCTGGATAAGTCGGAATTGTATAAGTCTTATGCCATTGGTCAAATGGTCTATGTGAAGGCAGAAGGCATGCAGATGGGAAGCTATGGCGGCATGATCCAATTGGGGGGTGTGTATAATGGTGAGTTTGGTCGTTTGGATGCAGATTTGATTGCAGACCATATTATTGCGGGTAAGCAAGAAGAGGCGGTAATGCCAATGGCAATCGATTTGGATGCTTTGCCATCAGATTTGGACGACCACTTAGCCACTTGGGTGAAGGTGGAAAATGTGATGTTCAGTGAGGAAGACTACGAAAAAACATGGGTAGATGCGGATGCTTCTTCCTCTCAAAACAGAACCTTGACCAATGCGAATGGCGAAACCATTATCGTAAGAACTTCCAATTTCGCTACTTTTGGCGCAGATGCGCTGCCTCAGGGGTCTGGAAGCGTAAGCGGTATTCTTTCTTCCTTTAATGGTACCTTGCAATTGTATGTGAACGAAGCGGCAGACGCTGCCCTTGAAGGGGATCGTTTTGATGATCCTAATGCTGTAGCTCCTCCGGCAGGTACTGGTACGCTGGCGGATCCATTTAACATTGGGGCAGCTCGTGCCAATCTGGATGCTGAGGAGATGAATTGGGTAAAAGGGTATATCGTAGGTTCTGTCCCTGGAAAAAATTTAAGTGATTTTCAACCTGGTGTAACTGGGGCTAATGCATCCTATACCAATGTGGCAATAGCGGATAACTCCGATGAGACGAACCCAAGCAAAATATTTGTGGTGAAGATATCCGGATTTTTACAAGATGATTTAAATCTTCAGGATAATGAAGATATGCTGAATCAACAGGTTTGGTTTTATGGTTCAGTCGAAAAATATTTTGGGGAGCCTGGAATGAGAGATGCTGAAAAGTATTCCTTAGATGGTCAGGTTGAAATCTCAGCTCCGACATTTCAAGGTCAGTTGGATGAAATCATGGGGACGGATTTGACGGCTACAGCAATTGACTTTAATACTTTTAATGTAGTGGCGTCCCAATCCTTCTGGTCAGCCTCCAATGGTTCCGCCTATATCAACGGACACCAGAAAGGGGCACACGAATCCTGGATGATTTCTTCGACTACTATTGATATTGCGGCTTTGACTGATCCTGTTTTGGCGGTAACGGAAGAGTTGAACTTCTTCAAAGGTTTGGATAAAGTGATGGTATTGGGTTCAACAGACTATACCGGTACTGGCGACCCAAGCGTTGCCACCTGGACGGAATTGACGGTTAAAGGTGATCGTGCAGAAGGTGGGCAGTCTATGACCCAATTTGAGTTGGAAGCCAATATTTATGTGGCCTTTAAATATACCTGTACCGACGATGAAGCTTCTTCCTGGTCTGTGATTACCGTGGAGGCGAAGGAATATGAAGGAGACAACGGAGGAGGAGATACGGATGAAGTGATATTTATTTCTGAATACGTGGAGGGATCCAGTAATAACAAGGCCATTGAATTGTACAATGCCTCTGCGGAAGAGGTGGATCTTTCCACTTACTCCCTGCAAATTTATTTTAATGGGAATACGGATCCAGGCTCACCCATTCAACTGTCCGGAACCATTCCAGCAGGAGGGGTGTATATTGTAGCTCATTCACAAGCCTCTTTTGCAAATGAGGACTATGTGGATATGACCTCCGGTTCTTTGACTTTTAATGGAAATGATCCAGTTAGTTTGGTGAAAGGCAGTGTTATGATCGATTTGTTTGGTCCTATTGGGGATGATTCAAATTTCGCAAAAGATCTTACCTTCAGAAGAAAAACTTCGATAATGGAGGGCAATACTACATTTTCATTTGATGATTGGGACGAGTTCCCAAAGGATACTTTTGATGGCTTGGGAAGTCATTCTGTAAACCAATAATATGCCTTGGTTCGGTGGCTGCTTGTTGCTTGCCGAACCAATTCTAATCTTTTTTATGAATTTCAATCCATACAAATTTTACTGTCAGGCGGTGGTATTCTTAATGGTGATTTTTACGATCACCTCCTGCGTAGACAGCACCTTTGAGAATCCCTCAAAAGAAGTGGGCAACCCGATCCCACCGAATACGGCCACTATTTCTATTGCGGGATTGATCGCGGAATATGCGCCTTCGAGCAATAATATGATCAATGAAATCGACTCGGGTACGGTGATCGTTGGGCAGGTGATCTCCAGTGATCAGGCTGGTAATATTTATAAGGAAGTTTATCTGCAGGATGAAACCGCTGGTATTTTAATGCGATTGGATGCCAGTGCTTTGTATAATGAGTACCCAATAGGAATGGAGATTGCGGTGGATTGTAGCCAATTGGTGATGGGCGCTTATGAGACCAATCCTCAATTGGGCATTCCTTCCATCTATAATAATCAACCATCTGCGGGTCGTATTCCTGCTCCGCTGGCCAATGAATATATCACCAAAGGCGCCACTAAAGAGTTGGAGGTCACTACGGTGAGCCTTGCTCAAATTTTCGGCAATATCGATGCCTATGCAGGGAAGTGGGTGAAGATTGAAAATATGTCTGTAGCAGAAGCGGATAGGGGAAAAACTTTCGCGAATGCGGAGGAACAAATTTCTCAAAACCGAAAGTTCAATGACGGTACCGGCTTAGCGGATATCGAAATGAGAACTTCCGGATATGCGGATTTCGCCGGGCAAAAATTACCTGCTGGTACAGGTACGGTCTACGGCATCTTGTCTAAATTCCGCGGAGGACCACAGCTTTACATTAACTCATCAAGTGATTTAGTGGGCTTTGATGGAGACAATGGTAGCGGTGGAGAAGGAGAGATCTACTTCCAGGAAAACTTTGATAACTGGCAGGACGGACAAGTGGCGGCAGAAGGTTGGAGCAATATCACGGCTGCCGGAACGGTGAGCTGGGTGAAGGAAAGTAGTGCCGGTCATTATGTAGCATTCAGTCCATTCCGCTCGGGAGATGCAAGTTCTGAAGGATGGTTAGTGCTGCCCGAAGTTGAGGGGGCTAATATGTTTTTGGAATTCCGCATGGCAGTAGGTTTCATGGTTGATGGACATACGGAAGTCATGAAGGTAATGGTGTCGGAGGATTTTGCTGGAGACGTAAATGCGGCCCAATGGGTAGATTTTACCGACCAGGTGACCTTCCCGGAAGATATCGGAAAGTCGGAAGGGAAATTCTGGCAATGGAAAGGTTCTTCCATAGATCTTTCTCAATTTTCCGGCGGCGTGCATATCGCTTTTGTATATTATGGTAGCGATGCCAATAGCACCAAGCTGGAGCTGGACAATATCGTTGTACGTGCCGGTGCGAGTGAGGGAGATGGTGGTAACACCCCAACTCCGGGTCCGGATAATTATTACCGAGATGCGGCGGATAAAAGTGGATATGAATTAAAAACCACCCTGTATCATATCATTAATTATCAGACGGAGCAACTTACATACGGTGAACTTTGGACCGCCTACGAATCTACTGACCTTCGCGACGGGAACATCGTGTGGGATATGTATTCTCACAATCCTTCTGGTACGCAGCCTTATGAATATACCTTCCAAACCGACCAGTGTGGGAACACCCCCGGTCATGAAGGAGGTTGTTATAACAGAGAACACAGCTTCCCGAAGAGTTGGTTTGGCGGCACTGTTTATCCGATGTATACTGATTTGGTGTCGGTTGTTCCGGTGGATAGTCATGTGAACACCATTCGTAGTAACTATCCTTATGGTGAGGTCGCTAATCCAAATTATACTTCAGATAATGGAGGGAAAAGAGGTGCAAATACCACGAGTGGTTACAGCGGAACCGTATTCGAACCTATTGATGAATACAAAGGGGACTTTGCCCGAATTTATTTCTATATGGCGACACGCTATGAAGATGAAATCGCGAGCTGGGAAAACAACTCCACGCAGTCGGATGCCGTATTGGATGGGAGCTCAGACAAAGTGTTTGAAGACTGGCAATTGGAGTTGTTGTTGAAGTGGCACGAAAATGATCCTGTGAGTCAGAAGGAGATCGATCGAAATGAAGCGGTATACACCATTCAGAAAAACCGAAATCCTTATGTAGATCATCCGGAATATGTACAGAGTATTTGGGGCGTTAGCACTGCGCAGTAAATCATTGTTTCTGTTAATTTTTAAACCATCCTTCTTTTGAGGGGTGGTTTTTTTAGTCCGAATTAATCATGCTACAAGCTTAAGAACATGCTTGAAAGCACTACATCCGGCTGTAAATTCGAATTATTGCAAGCGATTTTGGATAATTTCTCAATAATAGCGCTGCTATTCTCTCAAAATATTTCTGTATCGCTTCTGCAATACTTCAAATTTTCACCACGAATTTTGACTTTTAAACACGCTCCAAGTTGACTTGCTTTTGAGAAATAATGAAAAAATAAAAAATTTGGCATGTAGATTTGCATTGGTTACAGGGGTGTATACGGTAGAAAAAATTGGGTTCTAATACTTTTCATCATATATTTTTAATGGAGGTCAGGGAAAAGAGGATTAAAAAATTCAATTTATTACATCGCTCAGCTGCTCATTTAATGAGGCCGTAAGAAAGGTCAGAAACTTACTAAAGCCCATGAACAATCATTATGTAGTAGTGATGAGACGCGCCTCTGACGAATTCCTGAATAATATGGAGGATGCCCAAACTGAACTTTTGGAATTTGCCCATGAAAGGGAAAAACAGCGGCTGTTTCTGAAACTCCTTCGAATAGAAGGGCATGGGAGCGTTTTATTGAAACAAGTGAAGCCAGGAATTAGGGCTTTATGTCTGCTGCAGTATCATCGTTTGATGCGTCGTCTGAAAGGATACCATTTGTCAGGTTTTTGCCAAAATGAAATGCAGGATCGGGCCGATTTTTTTGATTGGAGATTGAGCCTTTTAGATTTATATTCGGATTCGAAATTGGGGGGCGAGGAAGGTATTTCTCCTGTTCAAAAAATTAAAATCCAGATGGAGGCGCTTACTTATGGTATTGAAATTTTAATTTCCAGAGCCGTGATTGGTGATTTTGGGGAAGGTGAATTATGCTTGGATGCTAAAATTTTAGCTGCTTATCCTGCTGTATAAGCAATATTTTTAACCCGGATTATTCAGGCTTCAATCCTCTTTCAGGTGCTTCCTTGGAAAAAACTCAAAATTGGAGACTGTTCCTTCATTATTCCCACCTTGCCGCCAAACGAGGATTTAAGCATGGATTTCCTATGTAATTTAGTTCAAGTATGAGTGAATGCAGGCTTGTCTTTCCAATGCCTAATTGGGGAATACCAGTAATAGGGCATTATTTCTTTCTTATTACACCTTGAAGCTTTTGATCGATTTAATCAGGAATTAAGCGTATTTCTCTAGATATCCTACATTTTTTAGGGAATTGGGAAATATAAAGCATAATTTTGTGTCTGCTTCATAATTCGGTGGAGCGTAAGTATAAAATATGTCTTTTAAAAATTTAGGTTTGTCCTCCGAGCTGCTTAAGGCGATAGAGGAAAAAGGTTATCAAAAACCATCCCCCATTCAGGAAAAAGCAATTCCCCCCATTTTATCCGGAAGAGATCTTTTGGCTTCCGCCCAAACCGGGACCGGTAAAACAGCGGGCTTCGCATTGCCCATTCTGAATATTTTGCAAAGCAAACCTAAAAGGAAAGGCATAAAGGCATTGGTCTTATCTCCAACCCGAGAGCTTTCTGCCCAGATTTACGATAATTTCAAAGCATATTCTACCGGGCTTTCCTTAAAGTCAGCCGTTATTTTTGGTGGGGTCAAGCAGGGGCCCCAGGTGGATAAAATTAAATCTGGCCTGGATATTTTGATCGCTACTCCGGGCAGATTGCTGGATCTTTATTATCAGGGAGAATTAACACTCGACAAAGTGGAGGTGCTGGTGTTGGATGAGGCGGACCGGATGCTGGATATGGGCTTTTATCAGGATATTCAAAAAATTCTTCGAATATTGCCGAAAGAGCGTCAGAATCTGCTATTCTCCGCCACCTTTAATACCGAAATCCGCCGACTGGCCAATAAAATATTGAAAGATCCACTGACAGTGGAGGTTGCCCCGCAAAATACCGCCGCCGAAACAGTGCGCCAGGTGTATTACCGTGTAGATAAGCCCGATAAAGCTTCCGCATTGCTTCATTTAATTGGCTCAATGGGAGGGGAACAGGTCCTGGTATTTTGCAGAACCAAGCATGGGGCTTCCCGACTCAGTAAGAAGTTGGAAAAGAAATCCTTTACCTCAGCCGCTATTCACGGGGATAAAAGCCAGCAACAAAGACTGAAAGCACTTGCGGGCTTTAAATCAGGTGCCATCCAGGTGTTGGTGGCGACAGATATTGCCGCCAGAGGATTGGATATTCCCCTTTTGCCTTATGTGGTGAATTTTGAAATGCCTAATGTGCCGGCAGATTATGTGCATCGCATTGGCAGAACCGGAAGAGCGGGTTCAGAAGGGGAGGCATTTTCATTAGTAGCAGAGGATGAGCAGGCCTATGTGCAGGCCATCGGTAAATTATTGAAAAAGGCCGTAAAACTGAAAACCCTCCAAGGATTTGAGCCTAAACAACAGGAGGCTGGGGTAGAACAACGCGAGGTCAAAACCAATAAGCCGTCACCCAAACCTAAACCGAAATCAAAACCCAAAGGTCGTGGAGGAGCTCCAAAAGCGAAAACACATAGTCGCCCAGGAAGCAACAGTTTTTCAGGAGGAAGAAAGAAAGGGCCATCCAAAGGCGGACAAAAGAATAAGAATACGGCGGTTGGCAATAGAAGAAGCCGATAGGCCGATTTGAAATAATAAATGGATGCATGCGACTACTCATTATCGCAATGCATTATTAAGAAGGACTTTTCAATGGATGGAAAGTCTTTTTTTTCAGCTTTCAGGCCATTCCCACTGGACAACCCTAGTCTTAGTGTTACAGCGAGCAGAACGAGCATCACTAAGACCTTCTGCCGCCAAATTCGGTGTACTCGGTCGTAGTCGCCGCCGGAAGTCACTACTAAACCGCTCAATTCAAGGTGCGAAGACTACGACCAGTGATGGGGCAAATGTTACAATCAGTCTAGTGGGCTGGGTTTGTTTTCCTCTCCCTGATTATAATGCTAAAGCGAGCAGAACGAGCATCACTAAGACCTTCTGCCGCCAAATTTGGTGGACTCGGTAGTGGTCGCCGCTGGACATCCCACACCCTGGTGGTAGGCTCCCGTCTACGACCCAAAATCCTCGGAGCATTCGCTCCATTAGCCCTGTTTCGGGAATTGGACGGATGCATCTGTAGAAAGAGGTCGTAGCAAATGTTACAATCAGTCTAGTGGGCTGGGTTTGTTTCCCTCTCCCTGATTATAATGTTACAGCGAGCAGTACGAGCATCACTAAGACCTTCTGCCGCCAAATTCGGTGGACTCGGTCGTAGTCGCCGCCGGAAGTCACTACTAAACCGCTCAATTCACGGTGCGAAGACTACGACCAGTGATGGGAAAGAGGTCGTAGCAAATGTTACAATCAGTCTAGTGGGCTGGGTTTGTTTTCCCCTCCCTGGTTATAGTGTTAGAGCGAGCAGTACGAGCATCAATAGGACCTTCTACCACCAAATTCGGTGGACTCGGTCGTAGTCGCCGCCGGAAGTCACTACTAAACCGCTCAATTCAAGGTGCGAAGACTACGACCAGTGATGGTTTCGGGAATTGGACGGATGCATCTGTAGAAAGAGGTCGTAGCAAATGGTACAATCAGTCTAGTAGGCTGGGTTTGTTTTCCCCTCCCTGATTATAATGTTAAAGCGAGCAGAACGAGCATCACTAAGACCTTCTGCCGCCAAATTCGGTGGACTCGGTCGTAGTCGCCGCCGGAAGTCACTACTAAACCGCTCAATTCAAGGTGCGAAGACTACGACCAGTGATGGGTCTTTTTTTTCTGCTTTCATGCCATTCCCACTGGACAACCCTAGTCTTAGTGTTACAGCGAGCAGTACGAGCATCACTAAGACCTTCTACCGCCAAATTCAGTGGACTCGGTCGTAGTCGCCGCTGGAAGTCACTACTAAACCGCTCAATTCAAGGTGCGAAGACTACGACCAGTGGTGCTAAAGCGAGCAGAACGAGCATCACTAAGACCTTCTGCCGCCATTTTGGTGGACTCGGTCGTAGTCGCCGCCAGAAGTCACTACTAAACCGCTCAATTCAAGGTGCGAAGACTACGACCAGTGATGGACCACTGATGGTGGGTGATCGCGATGGTCAGGTAATTGCATTAAAATTAGCTAAAAATGGAGGGTTCGATGGCAAAAACGGGATAGCCATACATTAAATGTGAAAGGACTTTTCAATAGAGGGAGGACTCTTTCTTTTCTATCTTAAACTGTGGTAGTTACGATTCCAGCGAATGATGGCCTTCAAAGAATGACTTCCTTCTCCATTCGGGTTGCGTAAGGATGGGAATTTTTTTCATTTTTTTTAATGAGGTAAAAAATTGGAAAATTGAAGGGCGATTGGGTTTTGAAAATAGGGGTATAAATGAAAGGGTGTTGACAAAATATTTGTTCAGTTTCCAAATTGTGGTTCTTTTTTGGTCCTAATCCAAGTGGATTTGTTGGAATTTTATTTGGAATACATCCTTTAGCGGTAAATTTAATGGTAGAAGATTTTTTAAAGACAGTTGTAAAAGGGGAGCTTGGTTTTGTTTAGAAAGAGGGGAGCCAAGATTTAGTTTTTATGGAATGTCCCTGAATATGACTTCAGTAATTATTGTATTATTCTCATATCATTGATTGAAATTGAGGCGCTTTGTTGCACTTTGGTAGGTAATTGGATTTTTATTAAAATGTTTGATTCCCTACTTTTGCGGCGTTCAAAAGAATACTTAACCACTTTGATTACCGAATATGCATAAGAACCTTTACGCATTGGTAGCGTTGATGCTGACGTTTGTCCTAAGCACAAATCAGCTTTACGCTCAAAACACTACAGCTTCCCTGAGTGGAATGATTACGGACAATACCGGAGACGCCCTGCCAGGGGCTACGGTCATTGCTGTGCACACCCCATCGGGTACCAATTACGGTAGTACCACCATGTTAGATGGTAAATTCACCATTCGCGGTATGCGCGTAGGTGGACCTTATCAGGTAACGGTGTCCTTCGTAGGTTATCACGATCAGGCGGTAGAGAACATTTACCTGCAATTAGGTGAAACGCAAAAAATTTCCGTTAAGCTTCAGGAGTCGACCATTAATTTGGAAGGGGTAGAGATTACCGCTAACCTGAACAGCGATATCAACGGAGAGCGTACAGGTGCTGCCACTTCAATCTCTTCGGAGCAATTGAAAGGTTTGCCAACCATCAGCCGTTCTGCTTCTGACTTTACGCGTTTGACGCCTCAGTCAAATGGTAACTCCTTCGGCGGTAGAAACAACCTGTACAACAACTTCTCTTTGGATGGATCTGTATTCAACAACTCCTTTGGCCTTGATGTAGCCACTCCTGGTGGACAGGCGGGTGCGCAACCGGTATCTTTGGATGCGATTGAGCAGGTACAAGTGTCTTTGGCTCCGTTTGACGTACGCGAAGGTGGATTTACCGGAGCAGGGGTAAATGCGGTAACCAAGTCCGGTACGAATGAATTTCACGGTACCGTTTATGGCTTCGGGAGAAATCAAAACATGATCGGATCAAAAGTATCCGGTGCGGAGATTCCAAATCTGGATTACCAGAACTACCAGACGGGATTCTCCCTTGGAGGTCCGATTGTAAAGAATAAATTGTTCTTCTTTGTGAACGCAGAGATGGAGCGTGCAACAGAGCTGGCGCATGGTTACCGTGCGGCAAGAGCCGGTGAAACAGTCGGTGGAAATATCGCAAGCGTTGATTTTGATGATGCCATGGCGGTAAAAGATCACTTTATGAGTGAGTGGGGGTATGATGCAGGTGATTTCGAAGGGTATAACCATGAGAAATCCAACAACAAAATCTTGGTGAAATTGGACTGGAACATCAATGATCAGAACAACTTCTCCATTCGTTACAACCGTCTGCGTGCATGGAAAGATATTTTGCCTCACCCGGAAGCGATTGGTGGTCGTGGTCCTCAACCCTATCGTTTGCCATTCTCGAACTCTTCCTACGTCATCAACAACAATATAGATTCCTGGGTAGCGGAATTGAACTCCCGTTTTGGCAGCCACGCTTCCAATAAAATGCAGATTGGTTACTCACGTTTCCGCGATTACAGAGAGCCGTGGTCAGCACCTTTCCCGGTGATTGATATTTTGAACGATGCAGGACAGGTGGCTTTAACTGCTGGTTCTGAGATGTTCTCCACGAATAATATGTTGGATCAGGATATCTTTCAGTTCCGCAATGATTTTACCTACTACCTGGATAAGCATACCCTAACGGTAGGAACAAACACAGAAGTTTTCTACTTCAATAACTCCTTCAACTTGTTCTACTATCCTTGGTATACTTTCGGTTCTGTAGAGGAATTTTTGAATACGACAAAGGCAGATATGGACTTCAATCAGGATGTAGTGAATTCACAGCAGAATGATTATGCCATGGCAGAAGTAGATGTCGCACAGACGGCCTTCTATATTCAGGACGAATGGCAAGCCGCTGATAACTTCAAGCTGACTGCCGGTTTGCGCGTGGATATTCCAATCTACTTGTCTTCAATTGACTATGATCCTGCAACCGCAGAGTTCGATGGTTTTGTAGATACAGATGGTAATCCGGTAACGGTAGATCCTTCCAAATTCCCAAAATCCTCTCCAATGTGGTCCCCAAGAGTAGGTTTTAACTGGGATGTGAAGAATGATCAAAAGCATCAGGTTCGAGGTGGTACAGGGGTGTTTACCGGACGTATCCCATTCGTATGGTTGGGTAACCAGGCGTCAAACCCCTCTATTCAGCCAGGTTATACTTTCCAGGTGAATGCTACCGCTGAGGATTTCAAATTCCCACAAGTATGGAAAACGAACATCGCTTATGACATGAACTTTGGTCAGGGATGGTTTGCTTCCGTAGAGGGTATTTACTCTAAAGATATCAATGCAGTGGTGCACCGTAACTACAACATGCGTAAACCTACAGGTACTTTGAACGGAACAGGTGCTCCGGTTTTCCAGGGCGACGAAGCGAATATTTATTCTCCGGCAGTTGGTTATGAGACTTTCCTAGATGCAGGTGCGATTGTTTTGGAGAATGTGGATAAAGGTCACCAGTACTCTTTAACCGGTACCGTGAAAAAAGCATTCCTTTCTGGTTTGAACGTGATGGCGGCTTACACTTATATGGAGTCTAAGGATTACACTTCGATTCCTGCGGAGATCGCAGCAGATGCTTTCCAGCGTAACCCAATCGTGGGAGATCCTAACCAGTCACAGTTTGCGCACTCTCGTTATGGTTTGCAGCACCGCATCATCACTTCTGTAAACTACAGAAAAGAGTACGGTGGTGGTAAGTGGGCGACGAACATCGCCTTGTTCGGTGAGATTGCAAAAGGTAACCGTTACTCATACACTTATGCAGGTGACGCCAACCTGGACAACATCAACTTCAACGATTTGATCTACGTTCCTGCTTCTGCAGAGGAAATCAACTTGGTAGAGAAAAATGGTGTTTCTGCAGGGGAGCAGTGGGAAGCTTTGGATGCATTCATTGCACAGGATGATTACCTGAGCAGCCGTCGTGGACAGTATGCAGAGCGTCATGGCGCGATCTTACCATGGTATGCTCAGTTTGACTTGAAAATCTTGCAGGATTTCAACTTCGAGATCTCCGGTAGAAAAAACACTTTGCAGTTGTCTCTGGATATCCTGAATGTTGGAAACATGTTGAACTCCAACTGGGGTGTGCGTCAGTTGCCAACCAATATCAACCCAATCTCTGTAGAGGGTGTTGAAGCCAATGGTGATGGTACTTTTGATGCGAGCTACTCCTTCAATCCTGGCTTGGAGCAGTCCTTCAACGACGATGTATCGCTATTGTCGAAATGGCAAGCGCAGGTAGGTCTTCGCTGGATCTTCTAAGCTGGAGAACAACAAAAAACTATATAATCAATCACATGAACCACACTCCGCCGGGGTGTGGTTTTTTTTTGCTAATGCCTGACTAGCGAAATGCACATTTTACCCGAATTATGCATGCTCATCGGGATCATATAAGTTTAAATGCTAATTTGGCTGCCAGTCGGGAAAATGATGGAATTTGTCCTGATTCAATTTTAATTTTTCATTTTATCAGGAAAGCGGAAACGATTTAATGTTAAATGAAGACATGGAATAGCCGATTTAGGATGCTTAAAGCTTCTTCGGAGATTCAAGGCTTTTTCATAAAACTACAAATGGGCAAATTATAGGAATGATCAGGTTTCCAATGAGGGTCTATTTGATTTGTACGCTTGTTTATGAGTTAACTTACTATCGTTTACATTATTGACTTTATAGTATAGCATCTTCCTCATCAACAGTCCGGCCTTGATCAATGGGCGGATTGACAGAGGTTCTGCTGACGACAAGAAGGCATCATAGCGACATTTTAGCAATATTTCACTAGTCTCCTGCCCGCTTCAAATGTCGCCTTAATGGATTCCGTTATCAGGTTCGTTGTCCCGCCGATATTGATCACAGCCTTGATTTTTTTGTTTCGTTTTTTATCAAGAAAAAATGAAAAAGAAACGATTGATATTTAAATATTAGGTGTTGAATGGCTGATCTGGCTTTTAATGAAAAGCCCTTTTCGCAGATTTTAACAGGGAATTCTTTAGTTTTGACGAATGGAATTTATCGACAAGAAAGCACTTAACAGCTCTGAAAAGAAAGCCCTTTTCAGGCTATGGAATAGGGAATATCCTTCCAATCTGGCCTATGAAAAGGAGTCGGGGCTGGAACAATATCTGGACAGCTTGGGGCAGGCGCATCACTGTTTGGTTTATGACCAAAAGGAAATAAAAGGGTGGTGGGTAGATTTTGACCGCGAAGGGGAGCGTTGGTTTGCCATGATCCTGGAGGAATCCATTCAGGGAAAAGGGCTGGGGTCGGCACTTATTCAGAAAGCTAAGGACACTAATGATTACTTACTGGGCTGGGTAATTGATCACGCCAATTACCGAAAAAAGGATGGGTCGAGATATCGCTCTCCTAAGGATTTTTATCTGAAAAACGGATTTTCCGTGTTGGAAGAGGAACGCTTGGAGCTGGATTTTCTGTCCGCGGTAAAAATCAAATGGCATAAATAAGGGATAGCATGCTATCCCTTTTATTTTACATTTCGATTTGACTCGCTTTAATTTTAGTTTGATCCCATTTAGGATGCTGGCAAATCATATCTTCCAAAATACCCTGAGGCCATTGGTCCAAAGCATCCTTTCCAAATTCCACCAATAAGATCGGATCATCTGAATTGGGGTTAGAAATTTTCAAAACCGTCACAACCTGCCCGCTGAGATCTAAATCACGGTCTAAAGGATTTTTCACCCCTTTTTTGATGGTTACACGCTGACCTTTTTCAAATTTATGGCTTGCCATTATTTAAGTGTTTAATTTGCCGCAATTTGAATCTTTGCTTTGAATATCGCAAGTATTAACGAGCCCTTCCTGTCGTCATTTTGATTAAATTCGATTTATTTTTCAATAGAGGTGGTGCTAAAGCTTTGGGTTGCCTACCTTTGCAAAAAAAAAACGAAAGCATGAAGTGGGAAGAAGATACCTATATATTCCAAATGTTTCAGGGGGAAATGAACCTGATGGTGAATGGACTGGAATTGAAAACGGAATCTCCATTGGTTTATGAGGTAAATGCAAGCAAGGGAAATGAAACGGCGGTATATGAAGCCCGCTTTACCGAAAAGGATATCGAAGTGTATCAAGCAGATACCTTGGTGCAATCCCTGGCCTTGTCCGTGATCGATGAATGGGTGGATGAAGAGGCAGAAGCGCTGGGCTTCATGTTTGATGATGAAGATGAGGAATAAACAGGGTAGGCTGTTGCGATAGCTCTAACCCACATCTTTGCGCAATATGCGCTGGAAATGATACGGAAATGAAGTTTGTTGGAAGTGGCGATCACTTACAGCATGCTTCATTTCCGTATTTTTTTGGTATGTGATTCGTAGAAGGCGGTCGTAGCAAATGCTACAACCAGAGCGGGGGATACGATAATTGTTGGAATTGCTACATTAGGATTATTGAGTGCTTGTTTTGTAATTTACCCATCGCATTGATTTGTCTCATTGAATGACTACCGATCGTTAAGGTCATTGTATGATTATAAACTCAAATTAGATGGAAATCGAACCAAGCCTTAAAGATTTTTTAAGTTCTGGCAAACAGTTGGAATATGATATCTCCAAAGCAGAGCCTGGATACGTGGGGCTACATAAGTTTGATGAACTTAAGGTGGATAAAATCTGGATTGAAGGAGAAGGAGATCAGAAGTGTTATTATGAGGTTCCTGCTATCAGTATAACTGGAGAAAATGAATATTACGACCCTGAATTTATACTTCTATGGCTTCCTAATGAGCGAAAATATGCGACATGGGATAGTGATCGTTGGGATTTGTACTTATTTGAAGATTCAACATGGAACGATATAATTAAAGACCCATTACCATATCTAAACTATCAATGGACTTTGACTGATGTGAAGTCATCTAAATTTGACCCTAGTGATCAGTACGGTTTGATAATTGGTTGGCCATTTTAAAATTATACCACCGGGTTCGTATTTTTCGCTCATGGCACACTACGACCAAGTCCCTAGGATTGTGAAATGAAATGGTTGGTCTTAGTGATGCTCGCACTGCTCACTGTAACACTAAGACCAGGGGAGCATATCGTGCCTTTGATTGATGAATAAGGTCAAATAAACTACACCCGCTCCTCTGATCTAAAAAAGCGTCTTGCTTTGATCTAGGTTGCCCGAACACTGGTTCGTCCCCGGTTGTCGTCTTCCTTCACGGCATTGAGCGTTTTAGTGTGGAAGTTCCTTGGCGACTACAGACAAGTCCGTGGGATTTTGAAATTTACTGGTTGGTCTGAATGATGTTCGCACTGCTCACTGTAACACTAAGACTAGGGGGAGTTGTTAAAATCATACCCTGAGTTCGCAATAAACTAAGCACGATAAATAGGAATGGTCTACAGGCCCCAAAGATTATTCCCGCTTGAACTACGACCAAGTCCCTAGGATTGTGAAATGAAATGGTTGGTCTTAGTGATGCTCGCACTGCTCACTGTAACACTAAGACCAGGGGACGCTCCCATAGGACGAGGTCGTAGCAAATGCTACAACCAGAGCTGTACTGTGGTTGAAAACCAAGCCCTTGTGGTAGGAGTATTGTTGGAATCGCTACATTTGGAATATTAAGCTGTGCCTGCTTGTAATTTTCGCACACTGCATTCAGCAGTTTAGAATGGAAGCCTCTCGTAGACTACGAAGAAGTCCGTGGATTGTGAAATGTAGTGGTTGGTCTTAGTAATGTTCGCACTGCTCGCTGTAACAGTAAGACTAGGGGCGTGCTACAATTCGAGCGGTACTGTTGGTAAAAACCAAGCTCTCCCTTTCAGCCCAGTGTTTTGAGCAAACCACTGGCCACCAGTATGGCCATCCCCGCAATGACCCATTGCATATTTTCTTCGGGCGTGCTTACTTCCTCAAATAAATGGGCATCTTCTTTTGCCGCTTCCATGAGCGAACGCATCGCTTCTGTTACATATTCCCTTGCGGTATGTTGGGAAATCTCCATGGCCTCACCAATTTGTGCGTAGGTCAGTTCGTGTTCTCTTTTCAATAGGAAAGCTTCCCTGCGTTTTGCCGGCATATGGTTCATCTTTTCCTGCAGCCACTGGAGCTGTTGTTCTCTAAGCCCTGTATATTCTTCTTCTGATGCTAATACAATCATCTCGCTTTGGAGCGATTCTTCCTGCGGGTTTTTGGTTTTGAGGTCAATGAGTTTATTGCGGAGGGCGAGGTATAAATACGCCTTGGGGTTTTTTATTTTCAACCGATCCTTTTTTTCGATCAGGTAAATGAAAAGGTCATTGATGGTATCTTTAACCTGCTCTGTTGGAAAACCCTGCTGTTGTCCATAAGCGAGTAGCATTTGATGATTGCTTTCAAAAATATCAGCAATGCATAACCTCTGGCCGTTATCCAGCACGATATGGTGTTTATTCTTCCAACTCATGTAGACGTATAAAAAATTATTCAGACTCAATTCATTACAAAAGTAGGGGATGTGCTTGGATTTTCTTACGCTCCTTATTCTATACCATTGAAATATAATTTTCAGGAAATATTTAGATAATAGTGTTCTTGGGTATCAATATTTTCAGAAATATTTCTTCTCGCAAACACTTAGTGGTGAGTGGATTGCTGTTGTGGTTTTTATGTTTTGATGATATTAATGATTTGGTAAAGCGATTATACCCCTCACTTTTGCCCCTTTTCTCGCCATAGGGATGAAAAGCAATGAAGAAATGAGTATTCAGGAATACGAGACATTATTACTAAAGAGTTTGGACGAACCACTGACGGTTGCGGAGCAAGAAGCCATGAAGATGGCACGGCTTCAGGATGAGGCACTGGCGATCTTTCACCGGCAGTTTATGCAAATATGGAATCTGCCTAAAACGACGCTGCCTCACGGAAGCAGAAAAGAAAGTAATTGGGGGAGTTGGGCCAATCGAACGGAACAAGGAGCGAAGTCTTATACCATCAGCCCCTGGCTGTGGGGAGTAGCGGCGAGTATTTTGCTGGTAATGGGTTTTTGGAATTTTTCGCCGGAGCAGGAGGTCCTGCTGGCAGAAGTTAGTGTTGAAGCGGGCAAACGGGAATTGCTTGTGCTTTCGGACGGCAGTCAGGTAACTTTGGAAGGACCAGCCAGCCTGCAACATTTCATCGCCCCTGATGCTGAAGTACGGGATGTTTTCCTGAAAGGTAAAGCTTTTTTTGAGGTGGCCAAGGATGCCCAACGTCCCTTCCAAGTACATACCGGAGCACTCACCACGGCTGTTCTGGGGACCAGTTTTGAAGTCAGTGAGAGTGCAAGCCACATCTGCGTTCGGTTGATGGAGGGAAAGGTGAGAGTGGATAAAGGAGCGCAGGAGTTGTCAACGCTGATACCCGGGGAGGAATTGAGCTTTGATGTCCGGGAGAATCGTGCCGTGGTACGGCAATTTGATGCTGTACTGTTTACCGATTCGAAAAGCGGATACTTAGTTTTTGACCGACATCCCTTGCCTGAAGTGGCGCGCAGTCTGGAACGCAAATACGGAGTGTCTATAACGTTGGCGGATAATGTGAGCAGGCTTTTGCTTTCCGGTAAATTTGATGGAAAGCTGAGTATTGAGGAGTTGTTGGAAGGGATCTGTTTTAGTATGAATATTCAATACCAATTGCAGGGAGAAAAGCATTGGTTATTGAAGAAATAATTGGGAATAGAAAACTGGCTAGCGCCAGATCGATAATAATAATTTAAATGAAAAATCAAGACTTTTTCCCGAGCCACTGGCTCAGGGTACTGCTACTGCTTTGTCTTTTTTTTCCTCAGGTTTCTCTCGGGATGTTGCAGGAAGTGGTGGTGAATGTGGAAGAGAGCAGTCTTCAGGACCTCTTTATGCGGCTAGAGGGGCAGTGTCGTCATACCTTTGTGTATGATGCCGGACTAGGTGATTTGAAGCTGAGCTTCCGCTATAAAGGGGAGTTCGACGAGATGCTGGAGCAATTAGCTGGCAAGTATGAGTTGGAATACATTCAGAAAGGGAAACAGATTTTTGTCCGGAAGGGCGCCCCGAAAATTCAGCAGGACCCGATGGTTTTGTCAGGGACGGTGAAGGATTCCTCCGGTGAAGCGCTGATCGGTGCGGCAGTAGTGGTGGAGGGTACTCCTCATGGTGCCATTACCGGTTTGGACGGCAGTTACCGGATTAAGCGGATACCGTATTATGAGGATTTGAAAATCCGGGTGTCCTATATCGGCTATGAGGATTTACGACTAAGCCTGCCGTGGAAATCCGGTGCGATGCAAAAAGATTTTGTACTGAATTCTTCCGATCAGCAATTGGAGGAGGTGGTGATTCGCGCCACCAAAGAGCGGAATACCGATGCCAGTGCACGGGCTACGGAACAGCTGTCTCCTATGGTACTGAATGTAGTCTCTGCCGCTTCCATTGAATTATCCCCCGACCTGAATGTGGCGGATGTGATGCAGCGGGTATCCGGTGTTTCGCTGGAGCAGAGTAATGCGGGCGTGGGAAGCTATGCCATCGTTCGGGGAATGCCCAAACGCTACAGCTATACGCTGGTCAATGGGGTGAAAATTCCTTCTCCCGACAATATGAACCGCTTTGTTCCCCTGGATATGTTCCCTTCAGAGCTATTGGACCGCATAGAGGTGACCAAGGCATTAACGCCGGAGATGGAAGGTGATGCGGTAGGCGGTGCGATGGACTTGCTGATGAAGAACGCACCAGATGATATGATGTTGAAACTCAATTTTTCATTAGGAGCGCCCACCCTTTTCATGGAAGGGGGGCAGCCTTTTCTACAATATGACCAGCATTTGACCGACCGCACCGCCCCGCATTATCGCTTGGGCGAAGGAGGGGAAGCGACCATGCAGGATTTTACCACGGCTAACTTGGTGCCGAGACCCCAGCACAATGTTATGGATTATAACCTGGGTTTGTCTGTAGGGAATCGATTTTTCAATCAACGCCTGGGAGTAGTAGTGGCGGGCAATGTACAATCGATGCATAGAGGAGCGGATACGGAATTTTATAATATCGGATTTGCCGATTATGTTGAAAATCAAATGACGCTGAATACCTATCAGCACCGTCAGTACTCTTCCAAACAGCTACGAGGTGGCCTTCATGCCAAATTGGATTATGTGTTTTCCCATAGGCATAAGCTCAGCATGTACAATGCCTATATTTTTGAAAGGGAAGATCAGGTCAGAGAAACGGAGAAATTCCGAATGTGGGACGGGGTTTATGATCCGATCACCAATTCGGGTACGGCGGAGATTGTCAGCAGAATTCGAACCACGGAGCAAAATATTATCAACTCCACCCTACAAGGGGAACATGAGATGACCTCCTGGTGGAATATGGACTGGTCAGCGGTTTATTCCCTGGCGACCAGAGCGCGCCCGGACCAATTGGTCTTTACCAGAAATGCGGCCTATGTCAATGGGGTGCCGAAGCAGGTACGCGTAGAAGATTTTGGGGCGCAGTACCGCCAGTGGGAGGATAATGACGATCAGGATTATTCCCTTTATTGGAACAACAACCTTTCCCTGATGAGCAGCTTGTCGCTGAAGCTGGGCGGTATGTACCGCGATAAGAACAGGAGCAATCATTATATCCGATACAACTTCAAACCTACGAATGATGAGACCCGGGAAGATCAGGACTGGGCGTATGATGAGGTGGACTGGACGATTACCAATCCTAAGGGAGGATTTACCAACCCACTTAACTATGATGCTTCTGAAAAAATTCTCGGCTACTACGCACAATGGGAATGGGAGCAGGACGAATGGCAAGTGGTCGGTGGTGCTCGCATGGAGCATACTAATCAGGGTTATGAATTAAGGCACCCCAGATATGGAGAGGAGCCGACCGCCAATCAGGAGTATGCCGATTTTTTACCTTCCCTGCATTTGCGCTATCAACTATCGGAGCGGGCCAACCTGCGGGGCTCCTATTTCCGGTCTGTGATTCGTCCGGGCTATTTTGAAATTGTCCCCTATGACATTGGTTCGGAAATATCTGATAGTGAATTCAACGAAAGGGGTAATCCGGATTTGAAAAGAACCATTGCCGATAATTTTGATCTGCGATATGAAATCTTTCCAGGTCTGCGCGATAATTTATTCCTCGGCGTATTTTATAAACGCATACAGGATCCGATAGAGAATGGGATAGTGGTGGAGGAAAATACCGGGCGTACCTTCCTTCAGCCGGATAACTTTGGAACGGCGGTTAATTATGGTTTTGAGGTGGATTTTACCAAATACTTCAATCTGTTCGGGATCAAAGCGAACTACACCTTTACCGAATCTTCCATCACCACCAGCAAAATCAGGTACCAGCGGGAGGATGCAACAGACGACAGCTCGCCTATTGTTCCGGTACAGGTAGACCAAAGCCGTCCACTGCAGGGACAGTCGAAACATATTGGAAATATTTCCCTGCTCTTCAAGGAGCCTAAAAGCGGTATTGATATGCAACTGGCGAATGTTTTTACGGGCAAGCGCATTGATCAGCTGATGGCTTACTATGAAAAAGACTATTGGCAAAAGGCGATGTGGCAGATGGACTTTTCTATGGAGAAGCACTTTGATTTCGGACTGACTGTTTTTGTGAAGGCGCGGAATCTGCTGGATACCCATCGGGTGCATTATATCAACCAATCCATAACGGAGCATCAGGAAAAATATCACGGACAAGGAAAGACCGGAGATCACATGATTGTACGCGATGATCGCTACGGGCGCAATTTCCTTATTGGACTGAAATACAACTTATAAATCTTTACATACTACAACAAAATGAAAATCACGAACTTATTTTCGAAAGGAATCTTTTTCTTCTTGGCATTGATCATGATCAACGCCTGTTCTACCAATGATGACCCTATTAATGGGGGCGATGACAATACAGAAGAACCCGGAGGTGGAGAACCAGGAGACGGAGACCAGGCGGAAGATATTGATATCACAGCGGTATATGTGATCTCCACCGATGAGACCTGGGAAGCCGGAATCACGGTGAACTGGGGTGGTCATGTGGTGATTGAAGAAGGCGCAACCCTGACGATTGAGCCAGGAGTAAAGGTAATGGCAGACAAGACTGTTGCACCTGAATTTTACATCAAAGGAAATCTTCATGCTTTGGGAACCGCTGAGGCTCCTATTCATTTTACTGTACCGGAGGCAGATCGTACGCAGGAAAACATTTTGAACCTTTCAGCCTGGGGTGGATTCATCTGTACGGCTACGGCTCAGAGCTTCGTGTTGGATCACTGTGTGGTGGAATTCGGTAATGCGGTATTGACGGATGAGCACATCTCTATACAGGAGGGTATTGTAAAATTAGAAAATGGTGAGCCATCTTATGGTTTTTATTCAGAAAATCCAGCAACAAAGGTCGTGGTTCATAACAGTGTGATCGCTTATATGGGCGATGATGCTTTCCGTCCAGAAGGAGGACAGATCTCTTTCTACAATAATGTTTTTGCTTTTATCGGTACTACCGGAGGAGAGGCGTTGAACATTAAGAAGGGAACTACCGGAGATATCTGTTACAACCTTTTCTACCATATCGCAACCAATGGTCCGAAGTGGTCCAATAAAAATGGTATGGAAGTGCAGACCGACATTCAGGCTTACAACAACACCATTGTTTCCGGTGGCTGGAGAAGAAATAAGTCGGGTAGAGGTGGTTCTATCAATATTGAGGAAGCAGCGCGCGGTACCATTATCAATAATATGATTGTGAACTGCCGCTATGGATTCCGTGTAGTAGGAGAGCAAGGTGTAGAGACCAATGTGGATATGGCGAATACTACTTACGGACACCAGTTTTATTTTGGAAATCACCTGCGTATGCAGGAGGAGTTTGCTCCTTCTAATGGATATTTGGTTGCTGTAGCAGATAGCGACATCACTTCAGGCGATCCATTATTTGTAGACTATGATGTGGACAACGCTTTTACTATTACTGAGAATGGTGCAGGTGATGAGTTCCCAACCCCTAATGAAACCAAAGCCTTTGGCGACTGGGAGCAGTATAACTTCCACTTGGCAGCGAACTCTCCGGCTATCGGTGCCGGTGATGATTCCGTTTCGCCAAAGTATGCCAGCATTCAGGTGGCAGGTAAGACCTTCACGGTTCCTGGCTCCTCAGATTTCATTGGTGCATTCGGATCAAATTAATAGTCTTTCATTTGAATATCAATCCTCTGGTCAATACGCCAGGGGATTTTTTTTTACCCATTATGAATTTTCAGAAACTACCTATTGCCCTCGTCTTGCTCTTCTTTTTAATCTCCTGCGATGCTGATTTGCTGGAAAAAGACTATCCGGACGGGCCAAAATTTGAAGCAGACTTGCCGTTATTGATCCTGCCCGGTGCAGAGGAGCTGCAAGCCCGAACCAATGCGATTGAAAATCATCTGATGGCCTTTATTCAGGCCGTACCGGAAGGGGAGGACTTATATGTGAATATGTTCAAATTCAGCTCGGGATCTTTGCGCAATGCCTTGTTGGAAGCCAAGGATCGTGGGGTGCAGGTCAAGGTCATGCTGGATATTGATGAGGTCAACAGCTATACGCGGAAGGTTTTACAAGATAGCCTAGCGTTTTTTTACAGTTTTAATAATACCCTGGATGCCAAAGCGGTGAATCACCATAAGTATCTGTTGGCTTCGGCCCTCCGAACGCCGCATGGAGTAGCTCAAAAGGTCAGCGTAGTGACGAGTTATAACTTCACCGTCGGAGATAATGCCAAGTACCAGGATTGCTTGTGGCTGGAGGATGATCGCCTGTACGATGTTTTGGAGGATAACTTCCATCAGATGCATCAGGCTTCTCTGGCATGGGAATTACCCCAATGGAATTTCAGTTGGACCGAGGTAGGGCAGGGGCAGGTTGGCTTTTTTCCTAAGCAGGACGGTGCTGACGTGGCGGAGGATATTTTCCGGGATATTCAGCCGGGAGATATTGTACGGATTGCAAATTCCAAATGGGAAGATGACCGTCCGGGCTTAAAAAAGGCACTGGGCGAATTATTGGAAAGTGGCGTAATCCTGAAGGTAATGGCGCCAGCGCTTCGGACGGATAATATCGATCAGGCGTGGGTGGATCAGCTCAACGAGTGGGCAGAACGTTATCTTAATTTTGAGGTGAAATGGGTGAGCTCTCCAGCGCTGCACAATAAAAATATCATCATTGAGCGGGCAGCAGGAGCCAGCGAAATCTGGACCGGCGCACATAATTTCAGAAGAAGATCACTGGTTTATAATTTTGAATTGCTGTTGTCCCATCAGCAACCGGAAATTGTCGCCCAATATGTGGATTGGTTTGAGGAAGAATTTTTAAGGCATTGATGGTTTTTTCTGGACTGTTAGCTTGAAATTAATTTGTGGATGCCCCCTCTGGTTGAAGCGTCGCGCTTCGACCGAGGTTGCTTCGTTGCTGGTCGTTGACTCCCGACTACGATCCAAAATCCCTCTCTGGTTGAAGCGTCGCGCTTCGACCAGGATTGTCCGGCCCCTGGCTCCTGTTTACGACCCAAAATCCAGGGAGCATTTTGCTTCATTAGCCACGCTGTTCTGTTTTAGAGGGATCACTCCCGTGGGAGGAGGTCGTAGCAAATGCAACATCTAAAGTGGTAGCGTGGCAAATCATTTGCATTGGGCAGGGGGTAGGATGATGATTTGGTCGACTGTATTAGTATTTTTGAATGTTTGTTTTGTATTTTAGAGATTGCGCTTCTCACCCTATGGGGGGGGATTAGTCAGAAGACCCTGCTGATGGGCTTTCGATCACGGAGACATAGTTCATAGCGATTAGCATTTACAATAAATAACCAATCAACAATTTTTAGCTGAACGGATGTGTTTAGTGATCTCTAAATTCAAAAGAAAACAATGAGGAACCCTATCTATTTTTTATTGCTTATCGGATCGATTTTAACGTTCAATCGAAATACTGTGGCACAATCCAATGCGCCCCAAACTGCGCAACTTCAAAATCGAATAGTGGATTCCCTGTTTTCGGAAACTTTGAATGAAAGCCGTGACTTTTGGGTGCGGCTACCAGAAAATTTTCAACCGAATAGTGATGAAAAATATCCCGTGGTCTATCTAATGGATGGTTTTTCATTAGAAAGCAATTTGCTGGTGGTTTACGAAAATTATTGGGGCATTACCTTCCTCATATGATATTGGTTGGGATTTCTAATCGCCACCACCGGACAAGAGATTTAACGACTTCCCCAATAAAAATGCGTCGCGGTAGGGCTATGGACCATGAAACCGGAGGGGCAGAGACCTTTACTGAATTTATGGAAAAGGAACTCATTCCCTATATTGACAGTAAGTATCCAACCACGGCCTATCGCACCCTGATTGGGCATTCCTATGGTGGTTTGTTCACGATCAATATGTTGATCAATCATAAAGCGCTCTTTCAGAATTACATTGCCATAGATCCCAGTTTGGATTGGGACGACCAAAAGTTACTGAAGCAGGCAAAAGAAAAACTGAGAACAGAAAATTATGGGGGTAAATCTCTTTTTGTGTCTTTGGCCGCGGAGCAACTGCATATGTGGGATGAAGCCATTACCATGGAGAATGTCATGAATGATGCTTCAGAATTTACTTTGTTTCCGCGTTCCATCATTGAGTTTTCTAATGAGGCAAAATCGCAAACACAGAGTGGATTAAATTTTTCATGGAAGGTTTATGAGGAGGATTTACACGGCACAGTGCCATTGCCTTCGATGAGAGATGGGTTGATTTTTCTTTTTGAATGGTATCAGTTTAAATCTCCGCAAAAATATAATAACCCAGAAACGCCGATAGAGGAATTGGTTGTGTTATTGAAGGAGCAAGAACAAATCTATACCGAACACTTTGGTGTTCCCACTGCCCCAATGATAGATGAAATGTTAAATGGCTATGGCTATATGAATATGCAAATGGGGCAACCGGAGAAGGCCTTCATGTTCTTTGAGATGAATATCAAGTATAATCCAACCAGCGCCAATGCCTATGATTCTATGGCGTAGTATTATGAATCCCAAAATGATAAAGAGAATGCCATAAAATACTTAAACCAGGCCTTTGAAATAAGTGGGGATGACTACTATAAAGAGAGAATGGAAGCGCTAAATAAAAAGTAGTGATCGTTTTCGTAGAAGGAGGCTGTATTAAATGCTTTCCACTGGAGTGGGGCGCCTCCTTATCAAAAGCTTCATCCTTTTAACAACCCCAAAGGGGTGTCACAGAATAGCGATGGGTGAAACCCATCGATAGGCATTTCGAGTCCAACCTCAACCCTGAAGGGGTTGAACAGGGGCTCATTAACATTGCGCTGAGTTTTTTTGATAGAAATTATAGCCTTTCAGGGTATGGATTGGTTTTGATGATTTTTCGATGGGTTTTCACCCATCGCTATCTAGTTTAATCCCTTCAGGATATCAATACTCCTAGCGAATGCTACCTCCAGTTGAGGACGTCGCTTGCAGGCTATTATGAGTAAATTCTTCCCTTTTGAGTGCGAGATGAATAATTGTCAAAATTGCAACATTAGGATAAATGGGGGTTTGTTTTGTATTTTTGAGATTGCGTTTAGACGTCTTGATAAGCCATATTTTATGCACGCGAAGCTAACTAGAATAAGATAAATTTAGGTGCTGTGAAGAGGAAAAAAAATCGGAGAAAAAAGATTGCAGAAAAGTTAAAGGCAAAAAGAATTAAAAGGTTTAAAATTCTCTTTCCGATAGGTTTTGCCCTATCGCTATTATTGATTCAAGTAATTTCTTATTTTAGGTATAGAGATGATTTTCAATATGATAAAATTGGGATTGCCGTTGGAGAGGTTTATTCGGTTGATCAAGTAAAAAGTAGCATGTCCTCTGATTATGTTTACATGATTAACTTTAATATGTATAAATCGGGAGAAGGAGGTTATACACTCAGCGATTTCAAACAATTAGAAGTCTCTCTTAGCAAGAATGGCATTTTAAAATTTCCGGTGGTCTACAGCATAGAAAAGCCAGAGCTAAATTTTTTGTTGAAAGAAAAAATGCTTCCAGATTCTTTACAATTAGGTGAAGAACTTAGCAAGGCTTTACTGACAAAAGATGATTTAGAAAAAAGATTAATGTATAGTTCAATTCAAAAGGCATGGACGAAATCCAAATATCTAAAAGCATACTATGATTATAAAAATAGATTAGCCTCCTCTGGTCAAAGCGTCGCGCTTTGACCGGGTTTGCTCGGTCTCTGGTCGTCGGCACCGCCTACGCCCCCAAAATTCTCGGGGCATTAGCTCTATTAAACCTGATTCCTTTTTTGAAGTGGTAATGAGGTCGTAGCGAATGCTACAACCAGTAGGGAGTATAGGGGATAAAAAAAGCCACCGGAAAGCAGTATTCCAGTGGCTTTTTAGTAATGTATCTTAATCCAAAAGATTAACGCATCGCTTTATAAGCGTTGATCAATCCGTTGGTAGAGCTGTCGTGAGAAGCAATCGCCTCTTCGTTTGTCAATTCAGGAAGAATCTGGTTCGCCAACTGCTTACCTAATTCCACACCCCACTGATCGAAAGAGAAGATGTTCCAGATCACACCTTGTACGAAAATTTTGTGCTCGTACATCGCGATTAGGGCACCCAAAGTTCTTGGCGTCACCTGCTTCACCAAAATAGAGTTAGTAGGCTTGTTACCTTCGAAAACTTTGAAAGGAACCAAAGATGCTACCTCTGCCTCAGATTTACCCGCTTTCGCGAATTCTGCTTTCACTTGCTCTTCAGTTTTACCCATCATCAAAGCTTCTGTCTGTGCGAAGAAGTTCGCCAAAAGTTTTGGATGGTGATCACCGATTGGGTTGTGAGAAATCGCAGGAGCGATGAAGTCACATGGGATCATTTTCGTTCCCTGGTGGATCAACTGATAGAAAGCGTGCTGTCCGTTAGTACCCGGCTCACCCCAGATGATTGGACCCGTCTCATAGTTTACACGCTCGCCGTTACGGTCGATGTATTTACCATTAGACTCCATATTTCCTTGCTGGAAATAAGCCGCAAATCGGTGCAAGTACTGGTCGTATGGTAAGATCGCCTCAGACTCCGCTTTGAAGAAGTTGTTGTACCAGATTCCGATCAATGCCAACAACACTGGAATGTTGTTTTCCAATTCAGTCTCGGCAACGTGCTTGTCCATTGCATGCGCACCTGCCAACAATTCTTTATAGTTATCAAATCCGATCGCACAAGCGATAGACAGACCGATGGCCGACCACAAAGAATAGCGACCGCCAACCCAATCCCAGAATTCGAACATGTTTTCCGTATCAATACCGAAAGCGGAAACGCCGTCTGCATTGGTAGAAAGTGCGGCGAAGTGTTTCGCTACATGACCTTCTTCTTGAGCAGTTTTCAAGAACCAATCTTTTGCGGAATTCGCATTGGTCATGGTTTCCTGTGTAGTGAAAGTCTTGGAAGCGATCAGGAACAAAGTGGTTTCCGGATTCAATGGCTTCAATACTTCTGCTACGTGCGTACCATCTACATTGGAGATGAAGTGCACGTTCAGGTTCTCTTTTTTATAGGCTTTTAAAGCCTCGGTCACCATCAATGGACCCAGGTCAGAACCACCAATACCGATGTTTACAATATCAGTAATGGCTTTTCCGGTATATCCTTTCCAATCGCCATTCGATACGCGATTAGAGAAATTTTCAACTTTTGCTAAAACAGCATTTACCGCTGGCATTACATCCTCGCCATCCACCATAATTGGGGTATTGGACTGATTACGAAGCGCTACGTGCAATACTGAACGACCTTCCGTTTGGTTGATCTTCTCTCCTGCAAACATCGCTTTAATGCCTTCTGCTACACCGGTTTCTTTGGCCAAGGCAACCAATTTTTCCAATGTTTCTTCAGTAATGATATTCTTGGAGTAGTCCAAAAGGATATCCTCAAACTGAGTAGAGAATTTATTAAAACGATCCGCATCTTGAGCAAAAAGATCTTTCATCTGCGCATTTTGCATATTTTGAAAGTGCGCTTCCAAAGCAGCCCACGCTTGCGTTTGCGTTGGATTTTGATTTTTCAACATCGTAATATATATGAAATTGGTGTTTCAGATTTATCAATGCGAATTTATTGTTTTTATTGGTAGGAACAACGACATAAATCATCCTTTTACAATTCGATGATTTCAAGCGTTTGCATTTTAGATTTTATTGCTAAATTTTAAGAGAAAATTCCACCGTTTTCGTAAACAAAGGATCTTCCTAGGGAGAATTAGCACGATAAAGTCTCCATGAGGTCGTATTGGTTGGATGCAATTTTTAAAAAACTCCTATGAATTATTTGAATGGTTTTTTAGCCTTTTTAGAACAACGCCTGGAATCTCCTTTGCCTGGAGAGGAGGCGCAGAAAATAATGGCGCCTTTACCGGATAAGCAGTTACGGTTTAAACAGCAGCGTACTGGGGCCAGAGAAAGTGCGGTATTAATCAATTTTTTGGAACGAAATGGGCGGATTTTGTTCCCTTTGATTCAACGGCCGAAATATGATGGCGCACATAGCGGGCAGGTTGCTTTGCCTGGGGGTAAAAAAGATGTCGGAGATCCCAATTTAGATTTTACCGCACTCCGGGAAGCAGAGGAGGAAATTGGGCTTCCGCGGAAAGTGGTGAGTGTACATGGTCAGTTGACCAATTTATATATTCCGGTAAGTAATTTTATGGTGACCCCTGTTTTAGGTTCCGTTCAGGAAGAGGTGACTTTTGTTCCGGACGACTGGGAAGTGGACGATATACTAATGTGTGATTTAATGAAATTGATCGAAAGCCCGGCCGAACCCATGAAAACCACACTTAAACTTCCCCATGGACCTATGGAGGTGCCTTATTTTGATATCCATGGGAAAATAGTTTGGGGCGCAACGGCCATTATTTTAAGTGAATTAAAAGCCCTTTGCTCCCCATACTTTCATTAGATCCACTGTTTTATAGTAGGCCTAAATTGCTTTTGAAAAGGTCATAAGCCTGCTGGCTTGATTCGCCGGATGGTTTGGTGGAGCAGCCCACTTTTTCCGCCTCCTCCGGTATATAATCTGCCCGGTCAGCAGGTTGAGGGTGGGTTGAGAAAAATGCGCTTATCTGACTGAAAATATCTTCATTGGCTGGATTCTCTTCTTCTAATTTTTGGAAGAAGGTCGCAGCACCATCGCATCGATATTTAGTGCCTGCCAGGTATTCCACTGATTTTAAATCAGATTCTTTTTCAAATTTCTGGCTGAATTGCATCAGCGCTCCATTGGTGGCCAGGCCTAATGCAATCTGACTCAATTCACTATCAGCCTGTCCACTGATAATAGACAGCAATATCTGTATGCCGTAATTGTTTTGTAAGTTTCGGGAAGTGTGACGCAAATCCGCATGGGCGATTTCATGCCCCATCACGCCGGCCAAATCATCCGGATCTTCAAGATATTTGATTAATCCCGTATAAACGTAGATATACCCGCCGGGGGTCGCGAAAGCATTCAGTACATTTTGGTCATCAATGATTTTCAACTCCCAGGCGAAATCATCTTTATATTCTACCGCGCCCGAATTGAGGATTTCATCTCTCATGCCTTCCAAATAGGCATAAGCTTCCCGGTTTTGGGATTCACTTAGAATATTATAGCTGGGGTCATTATTGATCTCATTGCTGACTTGCTGTCCCAATTGCTTATCCTGCTCAATTCCAAAAAGTAGCAGATTGTTGTTTTTGTCGCAAGAACTTGCACCAAGAAGTCCGCAAAAGGCTAAAAGGGTTATGATGGATTTTTTCATTGTAGGAGTTTTATAGGTTCAGATTAAGCAATCCGGTTTTTATTTTAATATTATTCTTGCTTTTTGTTCGTCAGTTTTCAGCGCCAATTTTAGTTCTTCCAAATTATTAAATTTTTGTTCATTCCGAATTTTATCAACAAAAATTACTTTGACATTTTTCTGGTAAAGGTCACCTGAAAAATCAAAAAGATGGACTTCTATTTTAACGTTTTCAGAATGGTCTACTGTCGGATTTTTTCCAATATTGAGCATCGCCCGATGCCTTTTACCTTCAAACTCGCAATAAACGGCATAAACACCAATGCCCGGAATGAGCTTATGCTTAAAAAGTGGATTTAGGTTAGCCGTAGGGAAGCCGATTTGTCGGCCAATTTTCTTTCCATGGACTACCTCGGCGTTGATTTCAAAGGGGCGACTTAAATATTGGTTGGCAGAAGAAATATCTCCATCTTCTAAATAGTTCCTTATTTTGGAGCTGGAAACGCCCACAGAGTCAATATCCAATCGGCTGATTTCTTCTAACTCAAAACCGAAGCGGTCAATATTAGCTTGCAGAAAATCGAAATTGCCTCCTCTGTTTTTGCCAAAATGATGATCATAACCCACTACCAGCTTTTTAGTGCCGATGCCATGAATCAGGATTTTCTGCACAAATTCTTCCGGTTCCATTTGAGAGAATTCCGGGGTGAAGGGTAGGCGAATTAAATGATCAATGCCATTGGCTTCGAGCAATTCCGCTTTTTCTTCAATGGAGGTCAATAATTTTAAGCTGTGATCATCAGGAAATAATACATGCCTTGGGTGAGGCCAATAAGTAATTAAAATGGTCTCGCCTCCATGTTGATCCGCGATTTCCCTGATTCTTCTTAAAATTTTTTGATGACCTTCATGTACACCATCAAAGGTGCCACTGGTAACTACCGCATAAGCGGGTGGGGTAAAAGATTGAAGGTCGTTGTATATTTTCATAATATCAAAAGAGGAGGGACAAGCCCTCCTTCAATTTATTCTTCTTTTTTGAATGCATCAATAAAATCTTGGATTTGTCGAGCATCGTCCACTTTGAATTCCCCGATTCGGGTTCTTCTCAAAGCGGATAAATGGCCGCCTACTTCCAGTTTTTCACCGAAATCCCGGGCAATACTCCGAATGTAAGTGCCTTTAGAACATACAATTCTAAAATCTACCTTTGGAAAATCGATATTGGTGATTTCAAATTCATGAATAACCACATTGCGAGGTTTTACCTCTACCGTTTTTCCTTTTCGGGCGGCCTTATACAGGCGCTGTCCATTCACCTTTATCGCGGAGTGCATAGGTGGAATTTGTTCAATTTCACCAAGGAAGCCGTTCACCGCTGCTTTCACCATTTCTTCGGTCAAATGGGTAATGTCCTTTTCATTCTCCACTTCTGTCTCTAAATCATGAGAAGGGGTGGTTTGTCCTAGGGTGATGGTACCGGTGTATTCTTTTTCTTGTCCCTGAAAATGCTCAATCTGTTTGGTCATTTTCCCGGTACATAAGATTAATAATCCGGTAGCCAGCGGGTCAAGCGTCCCAGCATGACCGATTTTTTTAATTCTGATAAGGTTTCTTAGCTTTCCTACCACATCAAAGGAAGTCCATTCCAATGGTTTATCAACTAATAGTACCTGTCCCGCCTGGAAATCTAAGTCTTTTAATTCCATATTATCTTTTCGCGTTTATATCAGGCTCAATACAATTGCCGCTGTACCGACCAATAAACAATAAATCGCAAAATAAATTAATTTTCCTTTTTTCACGAGTTTAATCATCCATTTACAGGCAATAACTCCTGAAACAAATGCGGTGATAAAGCCCACAATAATCACTGGCCAACTAAGGCTGGTGGATTGACTGGGGTCAAATTTCAATAATTCCAAAAGATTGGCTCCCATGATAGGTGCCAAAACCATCAAAAAGGAAAAGCGGGTGGCTTCTTCTTTTTTAACCCCCATTAACAAACCGGTGGCAATGGTGGAACCTGATCTGGAGATACCCGGAATTACCGCAATGGCTTGCGCAATCCCCATTACGATGGCAGATGACCAGGTAATTTTGGTACCGAAATCTCTGGAAAGGTAAGTGAAGGAAAGTAATGCTCCTGTAAATAATAGGGCAATACCCACAGCAAGAATATTTCCGAAGAAAATGTTTTCAAGGGTATCTTTGAAAAACATCCCAACGAAAAATACCGGAATCATGGAAACAACTAAAAATAAGATGTATTGCTTGCTGTCATTCCACTTCGGCTGAACGCCTTCGATGATCAATTTTTTAATTTCCTGGAAATAAATGACCAATGTGGAAAGCACCGTAGCACCGTGTAGGATGACCGTAAATAATACATCTTCCTCCACCTCAGTGCCCAAAATGGCCTTTGCCAATTCAATATGTCCGCTACTACTTACAGGTAAAAATTCAGTCAATCCCTGAACAATTCCAAGGATAAAAGCTTCGATTAAGCTCATTATTATGATTTGGGTTTAGAAAATAAAGCGTAAAATTCAATAGCAAAGCCCAGCAAAACTACAATAGGACCAAGGGTTAAACCTAGAAAGCCAAATCCATATTCAGCTTTGTCAAGGGTCATAATGAAAAAACCTAATGCGAGCACTACGATGCCCGCGAGCATAATGATGTAGTTGTTTTTGCCAAAAGGCATTTTTTTGTTCTCCTCCATGTGGATTTTTTATTGGGTAAGATTTTTAATAAAGATCATTTAGGGACATGCCTAAATATTTTTTCACCGATTTTTTTGTGCTGAAAAAGCTAACGGTAATACCGGTGATTATCATGGTGCCGAACAAAATGCCGACTTCCTTTGGAGCATATAGCAGGGAAAGGGCGTCAATATGGTGGACGGCATAATACAATACACCTGAAATTCCCAAACAGGCAATAATTCCACCTAAAAACCCATGCCAAATGGATCGCAATATAAAAGGCTTTTGGATAAATCCCGAAGTCGCACCGACCAATTGCATGGATCTAATCAAAAACCTTTGGCTAAATAATGCCAATTTAATAGTGTTATTGATTAATATGGTGACTACAAAAAAGAGTAGAATCGCAATAGTAACCAGAATGACCGAAAGTTTAGCGAAATTTTCCTGAATCTGATCGGCCAGATTTTTTACATAAGTGACCTCTGATACCTCGGCAAATTTTTCCAGCTCTTGCTTGATCATTTCCAGCGAATCGGAATTTTGAAAACCACTCTTTAATTTAATGGTGAAGGCATCATGTAATGGGTTTTCTCCCAGAAATTCCGAAAAGTCTTCACCCGTATCATTCAGGAAAGTTTTGGCCGCCTCTTCCTTGGAGATGAACCGAATATTGTCATTCGCCGGGGCGAGAATATAAGACTGCTGGCTGAGTTTTCGTTGAAACTGGGCGATTTTAGATTTGTTGACTTCCCTTTTCAGGAAGACCTGCATTTCCAAATCACTTTTGATGCGCTGGGTAAGCTTTTGGGTTTGGATATATGTAAGTCCCAAAATTCCTACGATAAACAAGGCTAATGCTGTACTGAAGACCACACTAAAAAAGGGGTAAGCGCCGACCTTCTTTTTATTATTTTTTGACATATAATTCGAAAAAATCAAATAAGGTGTAAATATAAAAGTCCTGAGGACAGTACACAATATTTTGCGTTAGATTGACGGACGCAATGATCTTTGCATCGCTTTTCTATCTAATCTGAATAATGAAAGTCTGTCCAAATTATTCTGGCCTAAATCATCGTTTAGCTGTGAGGCTGAAAAAATGAAGGAATAGTTTCGTGTTTTTTCCAACGAAACAGGTGAATGAGAAGAAAGCCAGTTTGTCCAAATTGGGGCTATAATAAATCAAAGAAAACAAGTTGTAATAAGGTAAAAATAAACTACTTGTTTTTAGTAAATCAATTTAGCGGTGAATAATTCGGCTTAAACAGATGAAAGAGGAGCAAGCAAGCGTGCTTAAATTTGGGCTATTACTAAATTTGCAAACACAAACTTATTAGATTGGAGATAAGTCATTTAAGGTAAGTTGGTTGATAGGTCGACGAGAAATTTGGCTTAAGGCTAGCGCTGTAGAATTCGGGATAAATCGAATTTCACAGGATGGATAGCCCCGGAGGCTGCTGGGATCTCAGCTGAAAGTTTGGGGATAGGATGGGTGGGCAATTGAGGCATTAAAAAAGCCCCAAAAGTGGGGCTTCATTTATTATTTTAATTCCGTGATATTCGCACTTTCTTTTAGTTGATAAATGTTTCCGTCAATCCGCAATTTAATGAGCTGATCTGTTTTCGAAATGAATTCAACCTTTTCAAATTGTCCGTACAGATCAAGTTGGTTGTTTTGGAAAGAATATTTCCGGTGTTTCTTCTTCTGACTATGAATTTTCAAAGTAACGGTGGTGAAACCGGTAACTTCTGTACTTTCTGCGCTTTGCACTGAAACGCTAGAAGGGCTTTCGACCATTTCCAGATTTTCTGTGACCGTCGGTTGAATAGGTTTGCGAATTGTTCTCTTTGGAGCCTCAGTTGGAAGTGTTTTGGTATTGTTCAGGTTAAGCCTGATTTCTTCCTTATGCGTCTCTGTGGCTTTAGGTTGAACTTTTGGTTCTGCCATGTCAGATTCCAGGGCTTCTGAGAAATCTAAATCAACATTTTTTTCTACTGAAGTAAGTGGGATGAATTCTTCAGAGACCGTCTCACTGGAGTGTGGTGCTTGTAATTGGTCTGAGAAAAAGAAGCCTGCACCAATGACTAAACCGATGGAAACTACAGCTGCCGCTCTTGGAATGACCAAAATCCGGAGGTGTAGGTACTTTCTTTGATGGGTAAATTGTTTAACCGACCTTTAAGTTCCGATTTACGAAAATCATGGAGCGCGTTACGCACGTCTTTTTGAAAATTCACCTCTTCGGTTAAGTCGGGGGAGTTCTTCATAGCCTGCTCGAACCTCAGCACTTCCTCCGGATTCAACTGATGACTCAGATAATCATCGACCATGTGAAAATATTTTTCGTCAGCGTTCATAGGTTAATCTAAGAAATCGTTAGAGGTGAAATGAGATTTTACAAACAGATCCAGCTTCTTTTTGCATTTATATTTTCGGGTTTTAGCGGTATCCGCATTTGCCAGGCCAAATTTTTCTGCAATTTCAGTCATGCCCAATCCGTCAAAATAATGGGCGGTTAATATGTCTCTACAGGATTTTCCCATTTTATCGATACAGTCCCTGATGATTTTTATTCTTTCTTTATTTTCAAAGTCTTCAGAAAAGGGGATGTCAGCGGGTTCTCCGGCATAACGTTTTTTTCTTAGCAACTCTTTATGCCAAAGGTTTTGACTTACACTATACACATAGGTGCTGATTTTAGCGGTAAGCGTCAATTCTCTTTTGCTAACTTTTTGCCAAAAAACAATCAAAGCATCCTGAAAAATATCTTTGGCTTCTTCCTCGTTCCCACCGTTTTTAAGAATGCTTCGGGTGATCATGCTATAAAGCTTGATATACAAATAATCAAGAGCACTTTCGTCTCCCTTTTCAATCCTATCGATGACTTCTTTATCTTTCATCAACTGCTGGTTAATACATGGATCCATTAAAAAGTAACCCTACTTATCGTCCAATTATACGTTTTTTTTAATCTAAAAAAGGAATTAAATTCAAATTGTTTTGGGTTGGTTTCTTAATAAAAGGAGGTTAAGACCCATTGATTTATATAAACACTTCGTTTTGAGGGAGTTCAAATAGGGATAAAAACATAAATGAAATCATATAAGCGGCCACCATTTCTTTTCAATGCCCATTTGGAAACCATTTTTCCAACTTTAAGCAGGCGGGTGAGGGTTTCCCAATCTCCGGAAAGGCTGGAATTAGAGGATGGTGATTTTTTAGATTTATACTGGTCTAAACAAGGCAGTGAGCGGCTGGTGGTGGTATTGCACGGCCTGGAAGGGGATGCCCACCGGGTTTATATTCAGGGAATGATCAGGGCTTGTATGCAGGCCGGTTTTGACTGTTTAACTTTTAATTACCGTGGTTGTGGAGAAGAGGTAAATCGTTTGAAGCGATTTTATCATTCCGGAGCCACGGATGATGTCCGAAGAGTGATGGATCACGTGGGGAAACGTGATTATAAAAGTATTTCCATGGTGGGCTTTAGCCTGGGAGGGAACCTGAGTCTGAAATACTTGGGGGAGGGAGCGGTCCTTCCGAATTTGTCTGCTGCAGTGGCGGTATCGGTGCCGCTGGATTTATTAGGGTGCACATTGGAAATTCATAAGCCTAGGAATTTTATTTACCACGATCGTTTTTTGAGGTCTTTAAAAGAAAAAGTCAGGCGAAAATCGGCCCATGGCTTTGATTTTGACCTGGATTTACTGGAGAAAATTGACCGGCTCTGGGATTTTGATGATCACTTCACTGCCCCGCTGGGAGGCTTTGCCGGGGCGGAGGATTACTACATTTCCTGTAGTTCTAAAAATTTTATTAGCGAAATTAAAATTCCTACCTTAATTTTAAACGCTGCAAATGATCCGTTTTTATCTGAGACCTGCTATGCCCCACATGTTTCAACCGAAAATGAATTGATTAAATTCATGCAGCCCGAACATGGCGGTCATGTTGGTTTTTTTCAAAAGGGAGGACTTTATTTTTCAGAATGGGCAGCCGTTTCTTTTTTGAATTCCAACATTTGATTGGCACTGTTTTTGGACTTTTTGGAACCAAGGAATTATTTTGATTTTTGTTATGAAGTTAGTTCACATAAACGACAAGGGCGTTAGATTTTACGCAATGGTAGGGAATTTATTCGCAGTGGCGAATGTAAGCGGAAAGAAAACCGTTTCCACCTGCTTAAGTTTTACGCATTTAAATGAGCATATGATCGATCAGATGGATGCCAGCGAAGTACACAGGTTGCAAAAGGAATTTGGCAAAAACTAATTTGATTTTTTATTTATGATTCCTGAAAAAACCGATGCTTACAGGAGAGGCATCGGTTTTTTTGTTAATTTTAAAGGAGTTTTTTGATGGCCAGTTCCAGTCCTTTATTGGACATATTGGTGCCTGATTGCACCTGAGAGTGAAGTTCCTCCAGTGCATTTTTGACGGTGTTGGAAGTATCAAGGAAGATATTGTGGTCCGTTAATTCAACCTCTCCCTCCATTAAAAAGGCAAAAACCCGCGCCATCCCGCAGTTGGCAATAAAATCCGGGATAACCGATACCCTTTGGTCGGCATATCTTGCGGTAGCGCCCATAAAGATTTCCTCATCATGAAAAGGAACGTTGGCCCCACAGCTGATGACTTCCAGTCCACCTTTAATTAATTCGTCAATATTCGACTTATTCACCAGGCGAGAAGCCGCTGCAGGAATGAAAATCTCAGCACCCATCTTCCAGATTTCCTGATTGATTTTCTCGAAAGGAATGATGCCGGAATGGGCCAGTTGATTGCCTTTCCGGTCCAGATACAAATCCTGAATTTCCGTCAGCGTAAATCCGTCCTTCTGGAGAAGGCCTCCATGTTTATCAATGATGCCGACAATTTTCACCCCCATTTTGGCCAGATAAAATCCTGCCGCTGCGCCCACATTTCCCCATCCCTGAATGATCGCCCGTTTGCCTCGGAAATCCCCGTTCCAAATGTGGTAATAGTGCCGGACAGCCTCTGCAACGCCATAACCGGTGATCATATCCGATACCGTATATTTCCGACTCACCTCCGGTGAAAAGGCCGGATCCTCAATGACTTTCTTTACGCCCTGCCGCAATTGCCCGAGCTTTTTGATCTTCTGTGGTTCATTCGCTTGATGATGCCCATTGACAATGCCTTCCTGCGGATGCCAAAGGCCATAATCTTCCGTAATCGGGATTACCTCATTGATCTCATCTACATTCAGGTCTCCGCCAGTGCCGTAATAGCTTTTCAGGAGTGGAGTCACCGCCTTGTACCAGCGCCGGAGCACTTCATCCTTTCGGGGATCTTTGGGGTCAAAGTCAATGCCGGACTTCGCACCGCCAATGGCCGGGCCGGAGACGGTGAATTTGATTTCCATGGTTTTTGCCAGCGATTCCACCTCTCTTTTGTCCAATCCCTTCCGCATACGAGTTCCCCCGCCGGCCGCCCCTCCCCGCAGAGAGTTGATCACCACCCAGCCTTTGGCTTCGGTTTCGGTGTCGTGCCATTCAAAAACAATTTCAGGTTTTCTTTCCTCAAATTGTGTTAAAAGTGATTTCATTTGGGTTCTGTTGATTGTTGATTTCGGCACCATTGTGCCCGTGTTTTAATCTGTGTTTAATATAATTTACGGAAAAAATGGTGAAATCAGGTTAATCAACGAATTAATCCCAGTTCGGAAGCTTGGGGGAATAGTGCAAATTTCGGTCATAAGCCCGCATGCTTTCCAATTGTTGCGCCGGTTGACACTGCGAAATTTCCAATAAATTAAAGAGTTTATCCACGCCACTTCTAAGGTCAATAGGGGGATATTGGTAATCTCTTAAAAAGTGAACATATTTTAGCGTGCGGAAGCCATCGAACCATTGAAAGAAACGCTGCTTAAAAATTTTTTTATTCGGACTGTTTTTGAGGATCTTTTGAAGCTCTTCTTCAAATTTACTTTCCACCAAAAAGGCCTGAGTGGCAGCCGGCATTTCTTCCTTCACAGCCCCGAAAGGTTGTTTGAAAAAGCCGTAAGCCTTTTCGATAAACACTTTCAATTCCTCAAATATTTCTGGGTGATAAGAATCCATCCGCTGCGTTTCCCCCGAAGCCAAAAATTCACCCACCGCTTTTCCGGTACCAAAAGGCACCCGATCTGAAGGCCTGGGAGAGGGAATCACCTGACAGGACGTGATGTCGGCGAAGTTCCCCAATGGAATAATTTTGTGCAGAAAGTAGAAGTCCTCTCCGGCTTTCCGGCGGTTCATGCCCCCTTGCTTTTGGTAAATATCCGCCCGTACCACCATGCTCGAACCGATGGTCTCATAGGCAAAGGGATGCTGGGCATATCGAAGTCCGTTGACATAATAGCGCAAATGCAATTCATAAATCTCAATCGCTTCGTACCATTGCTTTGGAAAATCACCTTCCAGCGGATGCTCAAAATGAATGGATGCCGCATTGGTTTTCGGGTAATCCTGAAAATATTGCTCAATCTCCAAAAGGTAGTTTTCAGAACATTGACTATCAGCATCAAAGCAAATGATCGGCGCCTTGGGCTTTCCGATGGTCTCTAGTCGGAAAGCGGCCTCGTCCATCCCGATTTTTCTGGCAAGGCCTACCCCCGCATGTTTTTTGGGGAGATTGCTGACCTTAATGAATTCGAAAGAAAGGTGGGGAAGCGATTGTGCCATTGCCCAGGCCTGTGCTTCTTCCAGCGTCTGCTGATTTCGTTGAATGACTTCCTCTGAGGCATTTTCCCCATGGTTAATTACCGTTATCACCTCCGTATGTCCCTTTGTGGGCTTGCAATTGGCCAAAGATTGTAGGGAAGTCAGCAAATCCGGTTCGTTATAACAGGGAATCACCACAATCTGGCTGGTATGGGCTTGCGCTTCATTGCTTAAAAAGCGTTCCGGATAGGCGTATCTTTCTAAATAAGTATTCATGAAAATCAGAGAAGAGAATTATTTTTTAGGGGCTGCCCTCACAGGCTCGGTCGGGCTGGCGGGCCTCGCTCTTTTTGCCGACTCCTGAGAAGTTTATTTAAGGGTAGTCGCCGGCAAAAAGGAGCTCAGGCAAAGCCCGCTATCCCTCAGCCGGTTGGAATGGAAAGTGTAGCGCAAAGTCGCGCCAACGGATGGTCAGGGAGCCAGGCGCTTTTTATTCCAATGCCCGTTTTCTAAAACATACAGCACGCGGTCATGCAATCGGCTTGGGCGTCCTTGCCAGAATTCAATACGATCCGGAATGATACCAAAGCCTCCCCAATGCGGCGGGCGCGGAACATGGGTGATGAATTTGGCTGCATACTTGGCAAAGCGGCCCATCACCACCGCTTTGGAATCGATCTCCTGACTTTGTTCAGAGGCCCAGGCGCCTACCCGACTTTTGTAGGGGCGGCTAGCAAAGTATTGATCCGAGACCTCCTCCGGCATTTTAACAACACTTCCTTCAATATTGACTTGTCGCTCCAGCTCAGGCCAAAAGAAAGTCAAAGCTGCAAATTGATTATTGCTCAACTGTTGTCCCTTGCGGCTATTGTAATTAGTATAAAATACGAAGGCGTTATTTTCAATGCCTTTCAGTAAAACCGTTCGTGCGGAAGGTCTTCCCTCAGCCGTAGCAGAAGAAACCGTCATGGCGTTGGGCTCCATCACCTCCGCTTTTATCGCCTCATCAAACCACTGGTTAAATTGTTGGATTGGGTGGGCATGGCATTCCTCAACGGAAAGTTCTTTTTTTGAGTAATCTTGACGTATATCAGCAATATTTATCTTCATGGGTGTCATCTTGCGTCGAAAATAATGGCGAAAATAAGGGATTAGTTTGACATTTAAACTCCTTGTGCCTTTATTCGTGAGGAATCCAACCCTAATCTTTATTGTGATGAACTATTTTGACTACGGAAATATTTCCCAACCACAAAAGGGCGATCTGTTAATCTCGGAACCTTTTTTGGCGGACCCCAATTTTGAGCGGTCCGTGGTTTTCTTAGTGGAACATAATGAGGAGGGCAGTGTAGGGTTTGTTTTGAATAAGCCTTCCTTTCTGAAACTGAATGAGGTGATGCAGGGAGAAAATATCCCGCAGGAGCAAAGTCTTTTTGTGGGTGGGCCTGTGCAGCAGGATACGCTTCATATGGTGCACCGAGCAGATTTTCTGGGGGAAGAAAGTCATCAGATCGTGGAGCATGTCTATTGGGGGGTGGTTTCGAAGAGGTGATGAGTCTGGTACGGGAGGAACAACAGCCTCACCCGCAGGTGCGGTTTTTTCTGGGCTATTCCGGATGGTCTGCTGGCCAATTGGAAGCAGAGCTTAAAGAGAAATCGTGGATCATTTTTCGGCAGGCGAATGAAAATCTGATTTTTGACACCCGTCCCGATGATTTGTGGAAGAAAGTATTGTCCCTGATGGGGGGAAGATTCAAGATGTATTCAAATTACCCCATAGATCCTCGCATGAATTAAAAAAATGTCTATTTTTGGGCATCCAATCCTTCAGCAATATTTTTGAAGGAGGGTATAGATTGTGTTCGGTCCGCCGCTAACGGCGGGAATTTTTAAATTAATTAAAGAGTCATGGAAAACGACAAATTGTTTGATCAGTCTTCTGAAGCAGAAAAGGAAAATGTACAACCTGAGCAGGAAGTGAACACTGCTGAGGAGGTGAAAGAAGAAAGCCTTACTGTAAACGAGGAAGATTTTGTCGGAAAAAGTAAGGAAGAATTGGTAAAAGCCTTATCGGACTTGAAAGAGTCTCAGAACTTCCGTTACAATGATGAAGTTTTGAAGATAGTGGGGCCAATTTTTAATGGTTTACGTCATGAAGAACGTCAGTCGGCTTTGGAGAAATACAAGGCGGATGGCGGAGAGCCTGACGGTTTTGAATACCATGGCGAAGAGATGGATCGAAAATTTGATGAGCTCTACAGCTTATTGAAGGAAAGAAAACATAAATATTACGCTAACCTGGAGTCTAGCCGTAAAGAAAATACGGCTAAGAAAAAACTTTTGCTTCGCCAGTTGAGAGAAATTGTAAAAGGCGAAGAAACGGAGCAGAGCATTGAAGCTGTTCGTAAGATTCAGGAAGAGTGGAAAGGTATCGGTCAGGTGAATATGGCCGAAAATCAGGAGCTTTGGGCTAATTATAAAGCCCTTTTGGATCAGTATTATGATCGTCGTGGTATTTTCTTCGAGTTGAAGGATTTGGACCGTCGTAAAAACCTGACTAAAAAAGTTCAGCTATGTGAAAAAGCAGAAGAGCTGAAAGATTCGGAGATTTTGGATGCGGTTCGTATTTTGAATGAATTGCACGAAGAATATAAAAACATCGGCCCGGTGCCTCGTGAAGAGCAGGATAAAATCTGGGATCGTTTCAAGGCGGCTTCTGATGCGGTTTATGATCGCCGTAAAGAATACAGCGATCAGATTCGGGTAGAGCAGGAAGCGAATTTGGAAACCAAAAAAGCTTTGATCGCCAAGATTCGTCCATTTGTTGATTTTAATTCCGGAAGAATTACGGAGTGGAATCAGGAAACCAAGAAATTGCAGGACCTTCAGAAGGAGTGGGATGCTATTGGGCATGTACCTCGTGAGAATGCCAAAGATATCAATAAAGAGTTCTGGGGACTTTTCAAGACTTTCTTTAATAACAAAGGACAATTCTTCAAGAACCTGGAAGAGGAGCGTACGGTAAACTTGAAGCTGAAGCAGGCTTTAGTGGAGAAGGCAGAAGCGTTGAAAGACAGCGAGGATATCGAAGGAACGGCTAATACATTGAAGTCTCTTCAGCAGGAGTGGAGAAAAATTGGCCCTGTACCAGAGAAATTCAAGGATTCTGTTTTTGAAGAGTTCAAAGCGGCATGTGATCATTTCTTCAACCGCAAGCGCCAGAAGAATGAAGCCGTGGAGCAGGAGTTTGTAGCTAATTTTGAGAAGAAGGCAGCGCTTTGTGAGCAATTGGTCGCTTTGGCCGCTGAAAAACCCAACAGCTTAGAGCCGCTTCAGGAAATTCAGGCACAGTTTGAAGAGATTGGTTTTGTGCCTCGTAAGGAAATTAAAACCATTCAGCAAAAATGGGCCGAAGCGAATGCCACTTATTTAGAGGCAGTTGAAGGGATTGCAGAAGGGGAGAAGCAGCGCTTGGTTCTGCAGGCAAAATATCAGCGATTGAAATCGTCACCAAATAAATCTTCTTTGAATAAAGCTGAGCAGGACTTACGTCGCCAGATTCAGGAATTGGAAGATGAGATCAATACCTGGAAAAGTAACCTGGGCTTCTTTGCCAGATCTAAAAATGCAGAGGCTTTAAAGGCGGAATACGATCAAAAAATCGAAGAAGCAGAAGCTAAGGTAAAAGTGCTTCGTGATGAGCTAAGAATTTTGAATCAGGCTTAAGAAAATTGTCAGATTAAATATTAAAACCACAAGTTTCCGACTTGTGGTTTTTTTTGTGCATGATGGCATGAATAGTACATGTTTTATGGTTAATTTCATAAATAACATGAAAAAAAGGAGGTAAATTGTTTGAATTATAATTTTTGGATAAAATATTTCCGCTATATTTAAAAAAAGGCTATATTTAAATAAAGTAAGACAGAAATGAGAAAAAACTTAACCCGACCAGTAAATCGTAAAATTATTGCCGGCGTTTGTGCAGGAGTTGCAGATTATTTCAATTTGGATCCTGTTATTATTCGTTTGATCTACGTGTTTTTACTTTTATTTGCAGGAACAGGACTCGCGCTGTATATTATCTTATGGATAATAATGCCCGCTGAACAATATTAAAGATTCCAGATTGTGGATTAGGTTTGATTTTTTTATCGAATGGATTTTTTTAACTAGGTAGATTATTTTTTTATATCTTTTTGTTTTAAACCACAATCACTTCTTCAATTTATCCAAAAGCATGCCAATTTTCATCAAGCATGCTTTTCTTTTTATTACCAATTTTGTACGGTTTAAAGGTTGTTTGAGAATTTAATTTTTTGGAAATTATGATTTCTCCAAAAAATTATACTAATCTCTTATTTATGACTCAATCCCATACTTATGATTTCGGTATTGTCGGTAATTGTGCTTTTATGGCCTCTATCGACAAGCGAACCAATGTGGTTTGGATGTGTTGGCCTTCCTTCGATAGTAGTTTTGTTTTCGGTTCTTTATTGGATTCTAAAAAAGGGGGTGAATTTACAATTCTGCCTGTAGAAACAGCTTTCTCCTCTCACCAATACTATATGGATAATACCAATATATTGGTGACGGAAATCGAAGATGAAAATGGTAAGTATCGCGTAACTGATTTTGCACCCCGGTTTCCTCAATATGACCGGTATTTTCGTCCGTTGATGTTAATCAGAAAGGTAGAACCGCTTTCGGGTAATCCCAGGGTGAATGTGAGATGTGCACCCAAGGGAGATTATGGTACGAAAAATCCGGAGCGGGTTTTAGGTTCCAATCATATCAAATATCTGGGAATAGGGGATGAAATGCGCCTGACCACTAACATTCCATTAAGTTATGTGATCGATGATGAAGAGCCCTTCTTCCTGAATGAAACCAAATATTTGGTTTTAACCTACGGTGCTCCATTGGAAGCGGCATTGGAAAAAACAGCGGATGAATTTTTACGCGCCACCCAGAAATACTGGCAGGATTGGGTGAAATCCACTTCGATTGGTTCTTTTCACCAAAAGGCGGTGATTCGTTCTGCCCTCGCTTTGAAAATTCACCAGTTTGAAGATACCGGTGCTATCATTGCGGCCAGCACCACCTCCCTTCCGGAATCCCCGGCAGTGGCCGTAACTGGGATTATCGTTTTTGCTGGATGCGGGATACTTTCTACACCCTGCAGGCTTTTAACCATATTGGTCACTTTGAAGAATCGGAAAGGTATTTTAACTATATCGCCAATATTTCTTCAAAGGAAAAGGATCGTTTTCAACCCTTGTACAGCATCAAGGGGAAATCTAAGCTGGAGGAAAAGATTATTGATCTGGAAGGATACCTCGGAAATGGTCCTGTGAGGATCGGAAATCAGGCGCATGAACATATTCAGAATGATGTTTATGGGCAGGTGATGATTTCACTTCTGCCCTTGTTTGCTGATGAGCGTTTTCAGCATGAGAATCGCTTTAATTCTCATGATATGATGCGCAATATCCTGAAAATGATTGACCGGACCATTGATGAAAAGGATGCCAGTTTGTGGGAGTTTCGTGATCGGTCCAAATATTATTGCTATACCTTTTTGTTCCAGTGGGCCGGAAGTTCCGCGGCATTGAAAATTGCCTCCAGATTTGGAGATAATGAAATGATGACTACCGCTCGGGAATTAAAGAAGAAAGCATTTGAGCGTATTGAAGCCTGCTATGATGATAAAATGGGGGTTTATACGCAGGCGGCCGGATCGCCGGAATTGGATGCGGCCAATTTGCAGTTGATTATGATGGGCTATCTGGACTCTTCCAGTTCCATCGCAAAAACGCATTTAAAGGCGATGGAAAAAGAATTGCGGACCAAGGAAGGTTTATTCTATCGTTATAAACATATTGATGATTTTGGTGCGCCGGAAACAACTTTCCTGATTTGCGCTTTCTGGTACGTGGAGGCATTAGCCGTTGTCGGTAGAGTAGAAGAGGCAATCATTGAGTTTGAAAAATTACTAAAATATACCAATCATCTTGGACTATTGAGTGAGGATGTAGATGCCAAAACCGGCAGCCAGTGGGGGAATTTCCCTCAGGCCTATAGTCACGTCGGTTTAATTAATGCAGCCTATCGAATAGCGACTAAGCTCGATAAACCAATGTTCTTTTAACATTTGCTAATTAGATTAAAAAAAGCGGAGGTTGATATCTTCCGCTTTTTTTATGCTCAGTACTACCGGTTATTATAAATATCCTTTCAGACGATAAGTGACAAAGCCCACCCATTCCTTGATTAAAAAATTCCAGCATGTTAAGGTTTGCGCATCCGGCAGGAGGTAGTCTGTCCAAACCAGAGGGCGGTGGGAAGTAGCATAATGAGCTGAAAAGGGCAGGCAATATAAACCTGCTTTTTCAAATATTGCCAGTGATCTTCTCATGTGACTGGCGGAGGTGATTAACAACCAATCCGTATCTGATGCTACATTTTGCGCTTCTATCAGTGCTTTGGTGAAGCAGGCGTTTTCATAAGTATTTCTGGATGCATCCTCAATGAAAATGGCCGATTCGGGGACACCCGCATCCATTAGAAACTGGGCAGTCGTCATGGCTTCTGAAGGCTCTCCTTCCATTCGGTTGACATAGCCATTTCCTCCGGTAAGAATAATTTGATGGACATAGCCACGCTGAAAGAGTTGCAGCGTATGTGTGATTCTGTCCGCGGCCCAATTAAAGTGGGTTAGTGTAAAGGGTGGGCGTCCGGTATCCACTGCTCCTCCAAGCAAAATGGCCGTCCTGGGCTTATTCAAAGAAAGGTCTTCCATTTCCAGGCTTTCTATTTGCCAACAACGATCAAAAAAATCATATAGTGGGCGGTTGGAGAATAGAATTAATAGGGAAAAGGTGGTCAGCAGGAAGGTTTTCCTTTTTCGCTTCCATACTAAAGCCAATAAAAGAAAAAGGAGTATCCAGTTGATCGGCTGGATGCAGAACACCAATGCTTTGGAGAGTAAAAAGAACATAAAAAACCACTAATAATTTTGGCAATATTAGTGGTTTCCTTTTGAAATTGGAAAATATTAATCCTCGTGATTTTTGAATTTGTATACCAATCCAATGGCCATCACGTGTTTGTATTGCATTCGGGGCCCGGTTTTTCCTTCTTTGTCCGTAATTAGGATGTCATCATCATAAATGGTGGAGATTGCAATATTGGCAGAAAGCCAGTCATTTACCTTAAGGTCCAGTAAAGCATCCAGGTTCACGTCAATGTTTTGTGGGTTTTCCTGATAATTACTGAAGAAATTTCCATTCAGTTGAAAAGTCACATTCTGCGCAATGTCTTTTCGAAATTGAAAACGGGCATTTCCCCCCAATTCAAAACGGAAGTTATCACCTGGATCTACTCCAAAAGCACCCTGGGCCGCCAAAACGTCGTCACGGACAAAGGTCATTTTACTGGCGATGGGTCCCAGATAAACATAAAATAATTCTCCAAATCGATAAGTAAAGCCTAAGGAAAGTTCCAAATATCCGGGAGCCATAAAGGTCGATATTCTGGTTTCAGGGTCATTTTCCAAATCGAAACCATCGGCAAATTGGGTCCTAAAATTGAGTAATCCGGTATAGTACCATTTGGATTCACTTATCTGACGGTTAAAGCTGGAGAGTAATTCGATGCGGTCATCGGTTTTCTCAGTATCATCTTTTCCTTTTCGAATCAATCCATAACCGACATCGAGCTTATTAGCCCAAACAATTTTTCCTTTGGAATAATTCGCGTACCAGTTCCCAAAAACATTTCCCGCGATGGAATTATCACCACCGGCCGCCCAATTGGATAGGGTTACCTGAGAAAAGTTAATACCGGCAGATCCACCGGTTTTCCATAAGGGATTTGTGCTTTCTTTGGCCGCTGGAGCAGCAAGGGTGTCAACCTGGACATCCGGAGCCTGCGCAAAGCTTTGTCTGGACAAAACTAAAGCGATAAAAAGTATAAAGTATTTCATAAGTAGAGGGATGGTTATTCTTAATATCGTAATAATAGTCAGTAGGTTTGTGATTTTATTTAGAAATTTAATTTCCAGATGTTATTATTTCACTGATAAAAACTTGTTTGTTGATATTTGGCTAACTTGTTCGTAAAACAAGCTTTTGTTGGAGTGCATTCTTTGCGTTTTGACAGTATTCAGTGTAATTTTGGTGTTACGGTTTCTGTTTCCGTTCCATAAAATCCATGAGAAAACAACAATCAAATACATATTGGACCAATATTAAGGAGACTTTTTCCACGCTAAAGGAAGGGATTGGCTTGACCATCAGTCACTTTTCAAAGGCCACGAAGTCTCATGATAACCGGGGGATTGATCAGGAAGGTTATTTCGATCAAAAGGAAGGTTTGGTGACTTTGCAATACCCGCACGAGAAGCTTGAAGTACCTGTAAACGGGCGATACAAGCTTGATTTGGAAGAAGAGGACTGTATTGTATGCGACAAATGTGCGAAAGTTTGCCCGGTGGATTGTATAGATATCGTGTCCATTCGATCGGCGGAAGAATTAGGTAAAACTTCGGACGGCTCTTCCATCCGCTTGCATTTGGCCAAGTTTGATATTGATATGGCCAAATGTATGTTCTGTGGCCTCTGTACTTCCGTTTGTCCGACGGAGTGTTTGACGATGCTGCCGGAATATGACTATTCGGCTTTTGATTTTGAAGAGCATAACATTCCTTTTGCGACCATGACACCATTAGAAATCATGGAGGCAAAAGAGAATTGGGAAAAGGTACAAGCAGAAAAGGCGGCAGCAAAAAGTGCAAAGCCTTCTCCAACTTCTGTGAAGAAACCTGCTGTGAAAATTCCTGCAGCGGCACCTAAGGTTAGTGTGCCAAAGCCTGCAGCTAAAAAAGCAGTGGTCAAGCCTGTCGCTTTACCACCAAAATCCCCCAATGGAGAAGCTTCGGCTATGAAGCCGGCCGCACTTAAACCAGCAGTGCCTAAGAAACCGATCGTGCAACCTAAGGTAGCAAAAGATGGGGAGCAGGTGTATGAGGAGCAAAAACCAGCGGCAATGAAACCGAAAATTTCGGGTGCCTCGAATGCGGCGAAGAAGCCGGTGATAAAACCGAAGATTGGCGGAGCTGCTGCGGAAAAAGCGGTGACGGATAGTAAAGCGTCTGCCTTGAAGCCGAAGATACCGGGCGCCTCGAATGTGGCGAAGAAGCCGGTGATAAAACCGAAGATCGGAGGAGCTGCTGCGGATAAACCGGTAACGGAAAGTAAAGCGTCGGCCTTGAAACCAAAGATTCCGGGTGCCTCGAATGTGGCAAAGAAGCCGGTGATAAAACCGAAGGTCGGGGGAGCTGCTGCGGATAATCGGGTAGCGGATAGCAAATCGGTTGCCTTGAAGCCAAAGATTTCGGGTGCCTCGAATGCGGCTAAGAAGCCGGTGATAAAACCGAAGATCGGAGGAGCTGCTGCGGATAAACCGGTAGCGGACAGCAAATCGGCGGTCTTAAAGCCAAAGATTCCGGGTGCCTCGAATGCGGCGAAGAAGCCGGTGATAAAACCGAAGATAGGAGGCGCTGCTGCGGATAAACCGGTAACGGACAGCAAAGCGTCGGCCTTGAAGCCGAAGATTCCGGGCGCCTCGAATGTGGCGAAGAAGCCGGTGATAAAACCGAAGATTGGTGGAGCTGCTGCGGAAAAACCGGTAGCGGACAGTAAAGCGTCGGCCTTGAAGCCGAAGATTCCGGGTGCCTCGAATGTGGCGAAGAAGCCGGTGATAAAACCGAAGATTGGTGGAGCTGCTGCGGAAAAACCGGTAGCGGACAGCAAAGCGTCGGCATTGAAGCCGAAGATTCCGGGCGCCTCGAATGTGGCGAAGAAGCCGGTGATAAAACCGAAGATTCCGACGTCAAAGGCGACGGAACCAAATAAAATTTTAACTGAAAAAGAAGGGGAGCAAGAGGGACCACAAAATGTGGCTAAAAAGCCGGTGGCCAAACCTAAAATCCCTAGCTTTAAGAAATAGGGCGGCAAGTCCGCGAAATAGAATCGAATGCAAGCGATCAATTTTTATAGCCTGATTTTTTATGGCTTTTCCGCATTGGTGCTGGTATCAGCACTCAATATTTTACTGACAAAAAATGTGCTTTATGCCGCCTTCTCGCTCTTGGTGAGTCTTTTCGGTGTGGCTGCACTTTATGTATTAATGGGGGCGGATTTTATCGGCATCGCTCAGATCATGATTTATATCGGTGGAATACTGGTGTTGATGATTTTCGGAGTAATGTTGACCACAAAGTTGAAGGGAGAGCCTATTCTGACCCAAAACCGGAATGTGTTATCGTCTCTTTTGGTCGGTACCGGATTGAGCACTTTCCTCGGTTTGATATTTTCTCAATTTGAATGGGCGAATCGTCCGTGGATCGACCAAACGGCTTTGGCCGAAGGAAGTATTCGTAAATTGGGAATTGCTACTATGACCGATTTTCTGTTGCCCTTTGAATTAATCGCCATCATGTTGTTGGTCGCTTTGGTGGCCGGTACTTACCTGGCTAAAAAATAAGTATGGAAATCACTACCTTTTTATTTTATCTGCCTTTTCTACTCACCTTTGCGGTAGTGGGGATTTATGCCGAGCGAAAAATTGCCGGATTTATTCAGGATCGGATGGGCCCGATGGACACCGGAAAGTTCGGTTTATTGCAAACCATCGCCGATGTCCTGAAGCTATTAATGAAGGAAGACATTACGCCTGCACGCGCGGATAAAAAATTATTTCCCTTAGCTCCCATTATTGTCTTTTCTGCGATCGTCAGTGGATTTGCCGTTCTGCCGCTAACCTCCGGTTGGACAGGGGCAGGCGCTCAGGTAGGCGTTTTTTATTTGTTGACTATCATCACTTTTGATGTGGTGGGCATCTTGATCGCCGGTTGGGCAGCCAATAATAAGTATGCGCTTTTTGGAGCGGAAAGATCTGTTGCTCAATTGATCAGCTATGAAGTGCCCATGGGACTGTGCGTTTTAGCGGTAGTGTGTGTATGTCAGACACTGGATCTGCAGGCCATCTCTTTTCAGCAGGGAATTTTCGCTGCCTCGGCAGGGCAGGAGGAAAGCTATCTTTTTGGGATCAAAGCCTTGGGAATAGAAGTGAGTCAGTATGGCGGATTCCTGACCTGGAATATTTTCCGTGCGCCGGTATTAATTCCTGTAGCGCTGATATTTTTCATTGCCTCTTTGGCTGAAGCCAATCGGGCACCATTTGATTTGGCGGAGGCGGAGAGTGAATTGATCGCTGGATATAATGTAGAGTATTCCGGATTCAAATTCGCCATGTTGATGTTAGGAGAGTATGGTATGATGCTGTTGATGTCTATTCTGATGGCCGTACTTTTCTTTGGAAGCTGGAATACCCCATTGCCCAATATCGGAGGCTTGCCACTTGCCGAGTGGACTTCAGGGGAGCCGGGAACACTTTCTGGACATCTTTGGGGAGGTTTTTGGATATTATCCAAGGCATTGGTAGTGATCTTTTTTCAGATGGTGGTACGCTGGACTTATCCTCGCCTTCGGGTGGATCAGCTCATGATCTTCGCCTGGAAATATTTAACGCCAGCCTCGCTGGTTTTGGTTTTATTGTCCGTGATCTGGCGCATGTTAATGATATAAGAAATGATTCCAATAAGTCATATATTAATTTTGTCTGCGATATTGTTCGCCATCGGGTTGATGATCATTCTGATGAAAAAAAATGCCATTGTGGTGTTGATGGGGGTGGAGTTAATCCTTAATGCTGCCAACCTGAATATGGTAGCTTTTTCTCAGTATGATCCAAGCCTCAAGGGGCAAATGTTCAGCATGTTTGTCATGGTGATTGCCGTGTCAGAAATTGCCATCGCTCTGGCCATTGTTTTTAAATTGTACCATCACTTGCGCACTGTCGATATTGATTTTAATTAATGGAAGCCATTCAAACTATAGCACCCATTCACCCCGCGATTTATGCCGCTTTGCTGGCAACGGTTCTGCCATTGCTTTCTTTTTTGGCTATTGCTTTTTTTTCCAAAAGACTGGAAGAGACGATCAGCGATAAAATTGCGATCTCGGCCATCAGTGGCTCTTTGCTATTATCCATTTATATTTTCCTTCAGGTGTTTCCCAATAATACCTTAGAGGGAAACTGGCATTGGTTCCGTGTGGGGGATTACTCCCTGAATTTTGGAGTGCTGCTGGATCAGCTGTCGGTGGTGATGCTGTTGGTCGTGAGTTTAATTTCCCTTTTGGTCCATGTGTTTTCTATGAACTATATGAAGGGGGAAAAATATTATGCGCGTTATTATGGCTATCTGGGGCTATTCACTTTCAGTATGCTTGTGATTCTGATAGCGGATAATTTGCTGCTCCTTTTTATGGGCTGGGAATTGGTAGGGCTTTCCTCTTACCTGTTGATTGGCTTTTGGTTTGAGCGGCCATTGGCGGCGAATGCCAATAGAAAAGCATTCCTGACCAACCGGGTAGGGGATATGGGATTTTTGCTGGGACTGATGATTCTTTGGGCTTACTTCCATACTTTAAGTTTTGCTGAATTGTCCCAAATTTTTTCCAATCCTGCAATCATTAATCAAATTCCTGAGGTATGGTTGATCGTAGCTGGGCTGGGAATTTTTATGGGTACGGTGGGCAAGTCTGCTCAATTTCCTTTACAAGTCTGGTTGCCGGATGCCATGCAGGGGCCAACGCCGGTCTCCGCATTAATCCATGCGGCAACCATGGTGGCGGCGGGAATTTTTCTTTTAGCAAGAGTATTTCCATTATTAGTTCCTGAAGTATTGATGGTAGTCGCGGTAATTGGAGCCATAACCGCCATTCAGGGAGCTTATTCCGCCCTGAATCAATTTGATATCAAAAGAGTGTTGGCTTATTCCACCAGCTCCCAATTGGGCTATATGGTTTTAGGAATGGGCGTGGGCGCTTATGAAGCCTCGCTATTTCATTTGGTAACGCATGCCTTCTTCAAAGCCGGCTTATTTTTGGCCGTGGGTGCGGTGATTCACGCCATGCATCATTTCCAGTATCAGTGTAAAAAATTGTCCATTCCGGTTCATTTTGATCCGCAGGACATGCGACAGATGGGTGATTTAATGCGCCGTATGCCTTTGATCCATGCGGGATATGTCATTTGCGCCGCAGCCCTGATCGGGCTTCCGTTTTTTTCCGGATTTATGTCAAAGGATGCGATTCTGATGGCTTCCTGGGAATGGGCTTCAAATATGTCAGCACATGGGCATGTATGGGCCTGGGCCATTCCTTTCCTTGGTTTTGCTGCCGCAGTATTAACCGCCTTTTATATGGCGCGCCAATGGTATTTGGTTTTTTGGTCAAAGTCCAGGGTACTGAGCAAATGTCAGGCCGCTTGTCCTTGTTATGATAATCTGAAAGATCCTTCCTGGAAAAAAACGGTGCCGGTAGGCATTTTAGCTGTTATGTCGATCAGTTTTGTCTATGGACTCAATCCATTCGACGGGCATGCCACCTGGCTTTACCATGCTTTTGAAAGACCCGCGACTGTTTTACTGAGTGGATGGCAGTTGTCTGGTCGGGAGCATTTGACGTTCATTCCATTTTTGGCGGTGCTCTCTGCGCTTGGGGCATTTTGTATGCTTATAATAAGTATGGACGCGATGAAAAAATCTGGGAAGATTATGTGCATCGCAGACCTCAAAGTAAATTGGGCTACTACTCGCTAAACAACTTTTATATGGATCGCTTTTACCGAAAGCATTTTATGATCCGAAGTTTGCGATGGGCTTACCGATTGCATTGGTTCGATCAAAAAATTATGAGTGGTATGGTGGATGGGGTTGCCGGTTTAACGGTGAGATCTTCTAAGGCATTTGCCTGGCTGGAATCTTTGAACAATAGCATCATCAATGGTTTAGGCGTTTTTGGGGTGATCCTCGCACAGGGCACTAAAATGTTTGATCGCTTTTTTGTAGATGGATTGGTGAAGGGTCTTGGTGAATTGAGTGAAGGCCTGGGCCGGGGCTTGGCGAATCTGCAAGGAAAGCAGGTGCAGTCCTATATTACCTATGCGGTGGTGTTTTTATTATTCATTGTTTTTTGGTTTTTTATATAAAGGATATGAACTACGAAATTCGCCCTATCGAACCTAATGATTTTCCTGCTTTGATTGAGTTGTTTCAAGGCTTGGCCGACTTTGAAAATGCTTCCGATAAAATGTTGAATACAGTGGCTACCATGGAAGCGGAGCAGGATTATGTTCGTGGATTTGTTGTAGAATCCGAAGACGGAACGCTTGCCGGATATGCTACCTATTTTATTACTTATCATACCTGGGTGGGGAAATGCATGTACATGGACGATCTCTTTGTTAAAGATAGCCTTCGTGGAGCAGGCCTGGGGAGAAGTTTAATGGAGGCAGTCATAAATGTTTCCAAAGCCGAAGGCTGCAAAAGTTTGCGCTGGCAAGTGACTAAGGGCAATGCTCCGGCGGAAGCTTTCTATGAGAAATTAGGAGCTACCATTACCGATGCTCAGGCTAATTGTGATTTGAAATTAGAGCATTAAACCGCGATTTTTTTTGTATTTTCTAACTGAAACAGGGCTTTATGCTCTATGGTCATTTTGAGCATGTTTAAAAGCACACCACCCGGCTGCAAATTTCGAATTATTGGAAGCGATTTAGGATAATGTCTTAACAATAGCGATGCTATTCTCTCAATATAATCCTTTATTGCTTCTGCAATAATCAAATTTTCACTAAGAATTTTTACTTTTTAACACGATTTTAATCAGGGGGTGGGGTGACGAAAAGGGTTTCCGCAGTGATTGAGTTCTATTAGCCATGATTATTCATGCATTAATCCTCCTTTAGCAGCAAGGCAGGAATGTAAAGGGTTTATTTTATTTCCAGTTTTTTCCCAGCGAAGTAAATAAGTGGGGAGAAAGCAAGCTTCCCTCAATTTAGATGGTTAATCAATCAGGAAGACCATCTCTAATGTATTGAAAAGGTGTTATTTCATTTGGGTGAAATATCTTTGAAAATGGCTGTTCAGGGATGAAATTGAAGCTAACCTTGATTTATCAGACAATAAAAAAGGCACAGTTGCCTGTACCTTTAGGTTTGATAAAATACCTCTCCTTAATGATTAATGCCGCTTGCCGTAGTCCTCTTTTTTTAATTCAAAAGGTTTAATGGTAGACTTCAATGAGGGCTTGGCCAAGGTGTTCATGCGCATGCCCATACTGTTCAGGAAATTAACAGAGGCAATATCGCTGCCCTCTGCACCTGCTTTAATAACTTTTGCATTCATTTCTTCAAAGGCATAGCGGAACACCACTTGTCCGGCTTCTTTGGCATAGCCCTTTAGCCAGTAGGCAGGCTGTAGCGCACAGAAAAAATGATAAGTATCCGGGTCATCATTTGGGCGAAGACCGGTAATCCCCACAAATTCGCCGTCTTCTTTTTTCCTGATCAGTAGCGTCAGGCCTTCTTTACCTTCCGGGGTTTTGAATAAAGTATAATCCTTTAGGTGCTTCGTACTTTTTAAATGCTCCAAAGTTGGCATGGAAAGAAATCGAACCACCTTGCGGTCCTCTACCAAATCGGTAAAAGGTTCGTGATCTTTTTCTACGAATGGTCTCAGTTTCAATCTATCAGTCTCAAAATGCTTTTTCCATTCCATATTATTGGTGTTTATTGTGCTCAAAAGTTAAAAAATAAAAAACAAAAATGCGATTGCTTCAATTCTTATCAGGCCATCATAAGCCGAATTATTCCTCCCTGGATTTATTGACGCTCCTCATGGTCTTTGTTATCAATTCATTACAGATGTTTGGCTTTGGATATTAATAGTCCAAATTTGAGTAAAACTGCTTTCCATGCGTTCCTCTGCTTTGCGGAAAAAAATAGCAATAGGGCTTTATTCCTTTATTTTTTCGGCCCTGCAGCCAATCCAGGGTTTTTAAGAGTGTGATTTAAAGCCAATATTTGCAGCCGGATGGTCTGCTTTTAAACACGCTCCATTGATGTGAAATTTGGATTTTGCCTAAAATGCCTTGAAATAAGGGGATTCATTGCTTATAGATAATATCAAAGAGATGATCTTACAACTGATTTTTTAGCGACTTACTTTTTTAAAAATTTCCTTGAATGTCTAGCACTTATTTTTTTGCCGGAAAGGCGATAACTTTCTGTCCGATAAGTGGAAATAAATCAAAATAAAGGGCATGCTTGAATAATTCGGCTGAATTGTCGTAGGTAAAATACAATTTGCTGCCTGTGATCATTTATCCCCTTCAAAAAAAGCTTATCTTTGGGGCGAATTTTAAATACGCTATGACAAAGCAATCCAAATATACCATTACGGCGGCTTTACCGTACGCCAACGGACCAGTGCACATCGGGCACTTAGCAGGGGTTTATGTTCCTGCGGATATTTTTGTACGTTATCTGCGCTCAAAAGGTGACGATGTAGTTTTCGTTTGTGGAAGTGATGAGCACGGCGTGCCGATCACGATTCGTGCCAAAAAAGAAGGCGTAACGCCACAGCAGGTAGTAGATAAGTATCATGGAATCATTAAGAATGCTTTCAAAGATTTCGGAATTTCCTTCGATATTTACTCTCGTACTTCCAGTAAAACGCATGCAGAAACGGCTTCGGAATTTTTTAAAAAAATGTACGAGGAAGGGAAATTTGTAGAGCAAACTTCCGAACAGTACTACGACGAGAAAAACAATCAGTTTCTGGCCGACCGCTACATCATGGGTACTTGCCCGAACTGTGGTAATCCGGATGCCTATGGTGATCAGTGTGAAAAGTGTGGATCCACTTTGTCTCCAAGAGAATTGGGCGACCCTCGCTCAACTATTTCCGGTGAGAAACCTGTTTTGAAAGAAACCAAACACTGGTATTTGCCATTGGATCAATATGAGCCATGGTTGAAGGAGTGGATTTTGGAGCAAAATAAAGACTGGAAATCCAATGTTTACGGGCAATGTAAGTCCTGGTTGGATGCTGGTTTGATGCCTCGCGCGGTAACCCGTGATTTGGATTGGGGTGTTCCTGTACCGGTAGAAGGTGCTGAAGGAAAAGTGTTGTACGTTTGGTTCGATGCCCCAATCGGTTATATTTCGGCGACTAAAGACTGGGCGACTGAAAATAACCAAAACTGGGAAGAGTACTGGAAAGGCGATAACTCCAAATTAGTACACTTCATTGGTAAGGATAATATCGTATTTCACTGTATTATCTTCCCATCCATGCTGAAGGCGGACGGAACTTATAATATTCCGGAAAATGTACCGGCGAATGAGTTCCTGAACCTGGAGGGCGATAAAATTTCTACCTCCAGAAACTGGGCAGTTTGGTTGCACGAATATTTGGAAGATCTTCCGAATAAGCAGGATGTATTGCGTTACACTTTGTGTGCAAATATGCCCGAGACCAAGGACAATGATTTCACCTGGAAAGATTTCCAGACGAGAAATAATTCCGAATTGGTGGCTATCCTTGGGAACTTTGTGAACCGTGCGGTAGTGTTGACCAATAAATATTATGAGGGGAAAATTCCGGCACGTGGAACTTTAGAGGCGATCGATAAGGAAACCATCGCGACGATGGAAGCTATTCCTGGGCGTGTGGGTGCTTCTTTAGAGAAATATAAATTCCGCGAAGCATTGCAGGCGATGATGGAATTGGCGCGTTTGGGGAATAAATATCTGGCAGATACCGAGCCATGGAAATTGCAGAAAGAAAATCCGGCTCGCGTTGAAACCATTATGAACATTGCCTTGCAGATTTGCGCAAATCTGTCCATCGTGGCGGAGCCATTCTTACCATTTACTGCGCAGAAATTGGTGGAGATGTTGAACATTGATACCTTAAAGTGGGCAGATGCGGGTAGATTAGACATCTTAGCCGATGGCCACCAAATTAATAAGCAACAGTTATTATTCGAGAAATTGGAAGATCAGGTAATCGACGCACAAGTGCAGAAGCTGGAAGATACGAAGAAAGCGAATGAGGCGGCAAATGCGCCGGTGGAGCCTTCTAAGGATTTGTGTACCTTCGATGATTTCATGAATTTGGACATCCGCGTAGGGCATATCCTGGAAGCGGAGAAATTGAAGAAATCTAAAAAACTATTGAAGCTGAAAGTGGATGTAGGTTTTGAAGAACGCACGATCTTGAGCGGTATTGCTCAACATTTTTCACCGGAAGAGGTGGTGGGTAAAAAAGTAGCCGTATTGGTGAACCTGGCCCCACGTAAGATGATGGGGATTGAGTCGGAAGGAATGGTCTTAATGGCGGAGACCAAAGACGGATCTCTGAGATTTATGGAGCCTTCCGAGGCGGCAGAAGCCGGAAACATGATCAGTTAAGTCAGTATTCAATAATATATAAAAACACGGTTCTTTCAGGGCCGTGTTTTTTTTGAATGTTGATTTTTAATTAAAACCTTTAACCCGAATTATTCACCGCTAAATTAAGTAATTCACCTTAACTGATTTATTATCAACTCAGTAGACTCATTTTACTGATTTTTTCATAGGCCAAATTTGGGCAAGCTTGCTTTCTCCTCATTCATCTGCTTCGTTGGAAAAAACTCGAAATAGGAGACTATTCCTTCATTTTTCCCGCCTTGCAGCTAAAAGAGGATTGAAGCATGAATAATCCGGGTTAATGAAGTTTACATAAGATGGTAATTTAAGTCTAACAATTTGGTGTAATTTTTTCTTTCCTTTATCTTTCCGTCTTTAAGTTGCGCAGCCGTTTTCTTTAATTTTTGCTGGATGAATTTTCGAATGAAGATCCCTGTTTTTTTCTTTTTGAGTTTTTGGTTCATCCATTTTACTCATGGACAATCAATTCCTTCTGAGATTGATACTTCGGCCATAAGGGATTTGGTGGATAAGGAAGGCTTCAGGCTTTTTTTTGATGCGCAGTCAGTCACAACGGATACCGTTGATTTTTCTCAGATTATTTCCGTTGATTTCAGAAAAAACAAAGAAATTCATTTATTCTCTCAAGAGTTTGTATGGCGAAGAGATATTGTTGGAGGCTGGACACGCACAAGCCCTCATACTTATCTTCAGGGTTATTTTGATGAGGAGCGTTTCGGAGGTATTTACTATGATTCCGAAAGCAGAAAGCGCCTTTTTGAACAATTTTATTATTATAAAATTTTAGGGGATTCCCTTTACCTATATTCTGCGGAAGACAAAAGTCGCCTGAAATGGGTGCTGAAGATTCTGGAGCTGAATGACTCCTTCATGAAATTTCGCAGTAAACAGTTTGGTGATTTAAAATATGATCGAACGGATTTCGTTATGACCTCTATGCTGGGCGAGAACGTGAACCGTTTTGCGCAAAAAAATGGAAAATTACTATGCGGTGATTATCCGGAAACACCAGAGAGTTGCGATGCCTGTTTACAATTGAGTGCAGATTTGGTGATGGGAATGTCGGCTCGTTTTTTAAAGCAAAATGTTGATACGACCTATTTGCATGAAAAGGCACCGGATAAATGGATCCTTAATGATGAGCAAAGCAGAATTGTTTTGGAATTTGAAGATGGCCGCCTGAATCGCTTGCGCTGGGTGGGGGTGGCCGGAAGCGGCAAATACCATTTTTCAGAAGTTTATTTGGGAGATGTTCAGACTTATGTGGAAAAAAAGTTTGGAAAACCATCTAAAGTGGTTTCAATAGATCGATTGCCTAATGCCGAATGGTGGCATTATGATCCATTCCCTTTTAGAATCCAGATCCGTGATGAGCGGGTGCATATCATTGAATTATTTTGGGCTGAAAACTATAAATATCAAACGGACTGATAATTTGCTAGTCCGGCTGTAGTGAGAAAGGGATTAATTTTTTTCGCCTTTTTTCATCGCAATTAGATTAATTTTAGAGCGCGGTTAAATTGTATTGAGAGCCCTCATTTTCCCCCTGAAACAGTGGTCTGTTGTATTTGAATGTCCTATATTTTGAATCAAAAACAGATTAATTACATTGAAGCACTCTCCATCATATCTCATTTTTTTTCTTTTATGGCTCGGTTTTAAGCCGCAGGCTTTTTCTCAATCGTGGAGGGCAGATTTAGATAGTGCAGAAATGATTGCGGTCTTATTAAGGAAGGATCAGGTATTTTTGGACGGTATTATTTACCAAGAATGTCCCACCAATATGAGGGTTTCCGAAATAGCATCTGTTTCTTTTCAAAAAAATACTGCTCATTTATGGAGTGAGGAGGGATATTTTCACAGGCTGCTGCAGGGCGGTTGGAGCGGTGGCGATAAAACCACTTACCTGGAATGTGTCTTTGCCGAGGGGAATTTTTTCGGAGTTTATTTTGATCGTTCCACCATGAACCATCTCTATGAGCAGCAATATTATTATGCCATTGCAAGGGATTCTCTCTTTTTTTATTCAGATGCTCAAAGGAAAAATTTTAAATTCAGTTTTCATATTGATGGTCTGAACGATGAATTCCTGAAAGTCTCCAATAAGTTAGTGAACGACAGAATGTATACCCGAATGCCGGTCTATGATATGAATTGGAGTGCTAATATTGGTCATCAGTTTTTGTATCAGGAAGGACGATTACAATGTGGGAACTCACCGGATTATTCTGATGATTGTGCCGAATGCCTGCGTTTGGGGGATGATTTGGTGATCGGCCTGTCCAAGGCTGCCTTGCGTTCCTATCTGGCAGAAGTGGATTATAAAGAAACCAGCCCGGATAAATGGGTGATTTCAGACGGCCGTAATCGGGTGGTGTTATTTTTAGAAAACGATCGCTTAAAGAGAATAAAATGGATTGGTTTTGCCTCTAGGAGTAGCCTTAATTTTTCAGGAATCAGCCTGGGGGATATGGATCTTTATGTAGAGGAAAAATTCGGTAAGCCGATTCGAGTGGAGGTGGATCCTCAAAACCCGGAGAAGGAATGGTGGTATTATGGACCCTATCCTTTTCGCCTGCAGTTGCTTTCGGACAGGGTCCATATCATAGAAATTAATGGATTAGATACGCCACTCCATTATTAAATCTACCAAATATTCAATTTGCTCCTTAGAATGAGTCGGGAAGTTGGCAATCCGGATCTGGGAGGCTTTGGCCTTACCATAACCCGCACCAATGACCATTTGCTTACTTTTGAGGTATTCAATCAATGGGGCGGAACCACCCTCTACATTGGCCACCGCGACCGTGTCGGATTGTAGGTCTGCTTCAGTAACCAAAGGGCTGAGCTGGGGGTGATCCGTGAAAAGCTTTTGCAAAAGGGTCTTTTTATAAAGCGCTTCTCTTCTGATTTGTGTTACGCCCTTGCGCAACATATCCTCCGCGACTTTCCCCAAAAGGTAAATGTTTAATGTATTGGGCGTTTCTATGGTTTGATAGACCTTGCTTTTTTCGACTAATTCTAACAGCGGGTGGTAACTTGGGTAAACTTTTCCATCGGCAGTTAACTGCTCGGCCTTTTGAATGGCTTTAGGACTTACTATCCATACACCCAAACCGGAAGGCAAACCGAAGCATTTTTGTACCGAAAAATAAACGGAGTCAAATTGCTGAAAATCTATAGGAGTGGTTGGGGTGGCCGACACCACATCCAGTGCCATTAGTGCGTTTGGAAATTGCTCACGGGCTTTTTGCATATCCGCATAAGGGTGTTTTACCCCTGTTGCCGTTTCATTAAGGGTGAAGTGGATTAATTCCGGAGTTTGCCGGATATTGGCCCCCTCGAATTTGGCGCATTTTCCTGCCTCCGCGGTGATGATTTCCGCTTTTTTCCCTAATCGTTGGAAGGCTTTAGCGCATTTGTCCGAAAAAGAACCATGCACGAAGTGAAGGCTGGTTTCGTCTACTAAATTTTCGGCCATACGATCCCATACTTCGGTTGCAGAAGTGGTGAAAACGATTTCATATTCTGCCGGAATTTCAAGTAGCGAACGTAAATTTTCCTGGGTGTTTTGGTATAAATCCTTAAAAGCCTGGGAGCGGTGACTGATCGCCATGACCTGTTCTTTTAAAGCACTTTTGAGGTGATCTTCCAGCGTAAAATAGGTGGCCGAAGGGCCCGGAACAAAAAATAATTGAGGCATATTGGATAAGATGTTAAAGTCAAAGGTTTTGTTGTTCTTTGCTGAAAAAGGATATTTTTTCGGCCTTTCAAATTAATGAGAAATCTTCATTATTTTTAGTTTATTCAGGAACAAGCTCTGTATTATTCTTTATATTTCCGTTTCAACGGCATTATGGCACTAATTTTCAATAGCCAGCATTAACAAAATTATGATTAGAAAAATATTTGCGATTATCACGTTGATGTTATTCGGAGGCATAAACCTTTATGCCCAGGGACATCAGGGATTTTCCACTTCCTCCAAAAAAGCAATTAAACTTTATGACCAGGCAACAGTCCTGCTGAAGGCCCGACAGTTTCCGGAAGCAGAGCGAAAGCTTTTTGATGCCCTGAAGAAAGATCCGGATTTCATTGAGGCTCACCTTCGTCTGGCGAGTATCTATAGTTTATACCGTAAGCCTCAATATGAAAAGGAACATTTAGAGAAAGTGGCCACCATAGCGAATGGCAACCCGAAATACGCTAAAGTCTATGGTAAATTGGCCGGTGTCTATTTTAATGAAGGGCGATATGATGATGCTTTGGCCATGGGGAAAATGCATATGCAGGCCCGGCCACCAGAGCGGGAAGCAAAGCAAACCGAATGGGTGATGGAGTGTGCGGCTTATGCGAAGGAATTAATGAGCGAACCGGTGCCCTTTGTGCCAAAGGAGATGGACACCAATGTGAATCAGTTTGCTTTGCAATATTTTCCGGTAGTTACAGTGGATGAAAAAACCTTGATTTTTACACGTCGGGTTGGCAATGGCCGCACAGATACGGAAGATATTGTGATTTGTAATAGAAGGGAAGACGGCAGCTGGTCGGATCCGGTGTCTATTTCTGACCGGATCAATACCGAGATGAATGAAGGGACTTGCACTATTTCCTCGGATGGGAAAATGTTGATTTTTACCTCTTGCAGTGGAGAAAGAAAGAGCTTCGGGAGCTGTGATTTATACGTGACCTATAAAGTTGGAGAAGAATGGAGTGAACCGGAGAATCTGGGGAAAACGGTCAATTCAAGTGCCTGGGAATCTCAGCCAGCCTTAAGTGCAGATGGGCGGGAATTGTATTTTGTCTCTGATCGCCGGGGAGGTTTTGGGAAGCGAGACCTATTTGTGACCTACCGTACGCCGAGAGGCATCTGGACGCCCGCTACCAATTTAGGGAAAGAAATCAACACGAATGGAGATGAAGTCGGGCCTTTTATTCATGTGAATGGGCAGCGCTTGTATTTCTCTTCCAATGGGCATAAAGGTATGGGCGGTTATGATTTCTTCTATTCCGATAGAAAATCTGATGGCACCTGGGGGGAAGTGAAAAACCTGGGGTATCCGATTAATGATCATAAAGATCAGTCCTCTTTGGTAGTGAATGCCACCGGAACTACGGGCTATATCTCTATAGATGATTTGCATGGAGAGCATCCGGAATCCAAACTATATACTTTTGATATTCCGGAAGATCAGCGCATTCCGAACCGAAGCAGCTATGTGGCCGGTACCGTCTTTGATCTAGACACCAAGCAACCATTGGATGCAAAAGTGGAGCTGTATAATGTGGCCAATAATACCATGATTAATACCGTGGTATCAGATCCCGAGAATGGGGGCTACCAAATTGTACTGACCGAGGGAGAGCAATATGCTTTGTTTGTTTCCCGTAAAGGCTATTTGTATAAATCTATTCCATTCGATTATAAAAGGGTAGAAGGAGAAACGCCTAAGCCGGTGCATCAGGATATTTACCTGGAGCCGATCCGTACTGGAACGGTTACCCGACTGGAAAATGTCTTTTTTGATTCGGATTCCTACCAATTGCGTGAAGAGTCTAAGTCAGAGTTGATGAAGGCAGTGAAATTCCTGGAAGAAAACCCGAAGCTGGTCATGGAAATTTCCGGTCATACGGATGATGTCGGAAATGCCAATTATAATAAGGAGTTGTCAAAAAACAGAGCAAAGGCGGTTTATGAATTCATGGTGTCGGAAAATATTGATGCCAACAGGCTTCGTTATAAAGGCTACGGCATGGATCAGCCGGTGGTGGATAATGACTCTGATGTCAATCGTCAAAAAAATAGAAGAATTGAGTTTAAGGTCATTGGTGACCAATATAATTAATGCATAACCTTTATGAATAAGTTTTTTATCACCCTTGGATTGGCGGCCGCTTTGGTGGGTTTGCAGTCCTGTGGCGGGAATACTCCGGAAAATAAAGCCAGCACGGAAGTGGCGGAGGAAGCTTCGGATTTTAAATATAAAGTGGATCAGTTTGCGGATTTATCCATTTTGCGCTATAAAGTACCGGGATTTGAAGCGCTTAGCCAGCAGCAAAAAGTATTTGTATATTACCTTTCTCAGGCCGCTTTGGCCGGGCGCGATATTATTTACGATCAGAACTATAAGCACAACCTGTCAGTGCGCAAAACACTGGAAGCCATTTTGTCGGCGGAAGGAATGGATAAAAATACGGAAGAATGGAAAGGATTTGAAACCTATGCCAAGCGGGTATTCTTCTCCAACGGTATCCACCATCATTATTCTTCCGATAAATTGAAACCGGCCTGTTCTCAGGCGTATTTCGAAGGTTTATTGGCCAATATTTCGGAGGATCAGTTGCCTTTAAATGGGAAATCGAAGGCGGATTTCGTCTCTTTTATTGCGGAAGTGATTTTCTCGGATATAGACAATAAGCGGGTGAGTGCTGATCCTAAGACCGATTTGATTCAGTCTTCTGCGATGAATATGTACGCAGATGATATCACGCAAAAGGAGGTTGAGGAATTTTATAAAGCCAAGAAAAGCCCCAACCCGGATCGACCATTGAGTTTTGGATTAAACTCCAAGCTGGTGAAAGAGAATGGGGAAATTGTGGAGAAATTCTACAAAGTAGGCGGCTTGTATTCGGAGTCCCTGGAGCAAATGGTGTATTGGCTGGAGAAGGCCAAAACGGTTGCGGAGAATGAAGGGCAGAAAGAATGGTTGTCGCTTTTGATTCAGTACTATCAGACCGGTGACTTGCAGACTTTCGATGATTTCTCAGTAGCCTGGACCAAGGCCACTGAAGGAGATGTCGATATGATTCACGGTTTCATTGAAGTATACAATGATCCGATGAGTTACCGCGGCTCCTTTGAATCCATCATCGAAATCAAAGATCCGGAGGCCTCTTCCCGCATGGCGGCTTTGGCGGAAAATGCACAGTGGTTTGAAGATCATTCCCCAATTGATAAGGCTCATAAAAAATCAAAAGTAGTGGGGATTTCCTATAAAGTAGTGAATGCTGCCATGGAGTCTGGTGATGCAGCTCCTTCCACGCCGGTAGGGGTGAATTTGCCAAATTCAAACTGGATTCGAAAAGTATATGGCTCGAAGGCGGTTTCTTTAGGGAATATCAAGAATGCTTACGAAGAAGCCGGCGGTCCCGGAATGCTGGATGAATTTGCCTGGTCACAGGAGGAAAAAGAGCGTGCGATTAAATATGGCGTTCTATCGAATAATATGCGCACCGCTTTGCATGAGGTGATTGGTCACGCTTCCGGTCAATTGGAGCAAGGGGTAGGCACGCCTAAAGAAACACTGAAAAACTATTCAGATGCTTTAGAAGAGGCCCGGGCAGATTTGGTGGCGCTTTATTATCTGATGGATCAGAAATTGGTGGACATTGGCGTGATTCCGAATCTGGAAGTTGGAAAAGCGGCTTATGATGCATTTATGAGAAACGGCATGATGCTCCAATTGCGCCGCCTGGAGCCGGGAGCGATCATTGAACAAGCGCACATGCGTAACCGCGCCATGATTTCTCATTGGATTTTTGAAAAAGGGCAGGCGGAAGGCGTCGTGACGGAAGAAAAGCGCGATGGTAAAACCTTCTTTGTGATTAATGATTATGAAAAAATGCGTACCCTGTTGGGGCAGTTGCTGAATGAAGTGCAACGCATTAAATCTCAGGGAGACTATAAAGCTGGACAAGCCTTAATTGAAAATTATGGTGTACAAGTAGACGCCAGGATTTATCAGGAGGTGATTGATCGCTATGCACATTTGGATAGTGCGCCTTATGGAGGCTTTATTCAGCCAAAGTATACGGTTATCAAAGAAGGTGATGAAATTAAAGATGTTGAAATTTCTTACCCGGACGATTTTATTCAGCAGATGCTGGAATATGGGAAAGATTACGCCTTTTTGCCAGTGAATTAAGTCAGGATAATGCTAAAGAAAAAAAGGTTACCAAATTTATTGGTAGCCTTTTTTTATGTACTTTATTTAAAATTTTTTAGTCAAGATTTTCTGTCAGTGTATACGATTTGGCTTTACCTTCTTATTGAGATGCGATTATAAAAATTTATAGGCAAGACGAAAAATCAAAAAACCTTGTAAGAATTTTGCAAATTCTGGATAAAAATCAATGATTTTAGATGGAAAATGATTTTTTTTGAACCTTGAATGGCAAAAGGGATATTTCATGTAAATATTTTGATATTTATTGGACAAAAAGGAAATTTTCTCTTTTTTCATTCATGAGTGCTGTTTCTGACTTTTCTGTATTATTTTTTTGATTATTATTAGAAAGACTTTGTGTTTTTTCTAATATTTCAGACCGTATAATGCAGTAAGTACGCTAAACACGAACAAAAGAAGTTTTCTTGTGGGATTTGGACACAGATATTTCGATGTAATGTTTCGTGTGAGCCGGCAACAGCTTTAAGGGATAAGGCCGCTGTGTGGTACTTTTAGCCTCTTATTTAGATTAACTAATCAAAATATATATGGTTAATGAAGCCTAGGGGCGCCTTGTACAGCCCAAACCAACATCATCCTATGCATCGAATTTTACGCTTTATATTTATATGCCTGTCATTGATTTTTATTGACAAGCATTGCCAGGGGCAGGACTTTATGTTCTCTCAATTTTATAACGCGCCCTTTTATGTTAACCCTGCTTTTGTAGGGGCTACCCCTTATCATCGGATAACGATGAATAACAGGATTCAGTGGCCACAGCTTCCGCAAGCGGTGCAAACCCATGCGGTCTCCTGGGATTATAATGTCCGCAAACTGAATTCCGGATTTGGGGTAATGGCCTCTTCGGATAGAATTGGTACCGCCAATCTATCCACCAATCAGATGGCCTTTATGTATTCTTATATGCTACGCATTCAGAATAAGTTGATTGTTCGGCCCGGACTCTCCTTTGTGGCGGGAAACAGAAGCCTGGATATGGATAAATTGCTGTTTTCAGATAATAATGGGGTGCAACCCATCCCGCCTAATATCAAGAATGAGTTGGGGATGCATAATATCTTCGATTTTAACACGGGCTTGTTGGTGTACACTCGAAATTATTGGTTCAGTGCGGCGGTTTACCATTTGGCAACGCCTACCTTGACTTTTCAGGAAGATGGTACAGGAACTATTCCGATTAAATATACTTTCGCAGTAGGAGGGAATTTCAAGGTAAAGCAGAACGTATTTAATGCCAAATTGCGTAGTCTGGCTTTTTCTCCAAGTTTGATGTATGAACGTCAGGGGGATTTTGAAACGCTTTCCGCCGGGGTAAAGTATTACCACTATCCGTAACCATTGGTCTCTGGTACCGAGGGGTGCCTATTCCAATTTATCCGGAGGCCGTGACGAACAATCAGGCTTTTGTGTTCACAATGGGACTGACTTACGATATTTTTGAATTTGGTTACTCTTATGATTTCGGCTTAGGGGGAACAGGTTCCAAAAGTTTTGGTGGAGCGCATGAGCTTTCGATCAAAATCCTGATCAAACGCCATCCATTGAAACGAAGTAAGGATCATTACAAATCTTTACCGTGTCCGGCCTTCTATAAAGAAGAATTATTCTACTAAGAATGGCTTATGCATTTAAAAAAAAGATCGCTTTACCGGCGATCTTTTTTATTTTTGCAAAATGGAAATAAGACAAAATCGGGATTGGAAAAATAAAGTCTGGACCATTTCTCAGGGAAAGAAGAGTTGTTTGGTTTTTTCATTAAAAGAACTCGCGCTGTTTGAAAGGCTACAGCAGCAAGGCGGCTTTTCTGCGGATCAATGCTATTTACTGGTCAATGAGATCGGCTTGTTGAATATTTATTTTCATGAAGTTCCGGAGACCTCGCTGGATATTCTGGAATTTACCGATCGGCCGGTGGCACTGAGATTAAATGGAGGGCGTAATGTGCCTGCAGGGATGATGGCCGAAGACGATCGCTTAAATGCCTTTTTTATGAAAGCCGAACATTTTGGTGCGCTGGCCAGAGTGCAGCACCCCTTGGTGTTGGTGGAGCTGAAAGGAGGAATATCCGGGCAGGCATGGTTGCAGGCTGAGCAGAATCTGTTAATTTTGCAGGATGATAGTCTGCGGTTCCCTTTTAAGCGCCGGGAAGTGGCCATGGGGACCAATGGGGACATCAAGATTAAAGATCTTTAGTATCCAAAAGGGATTCAATGAATTATAAGTCATATTTAGACCAAATTCCGATTTTTGCTAAAATCGGTGCGTGCGCAGATGCTTTGGGGGTAGAAACCTATGTGATTGGTGGATTTGTACGCGATATTATATTAAATCGTCCGAGTAAAGATATAGATATTGTTTGTGTGGGTTCAGGTATTGAACTGGCACAGGAGGTGGCCAAGGCCGTTGGAAATGTGAAAGTGAATGTTTTCAAGAACTTTGGTACTGCCATGCTGAAAGATGGCGACTGGGAGGTAGAGTTTGTGGGGGCGCGTAAGGAGTCCTATAACCGTGACTCCCGCAAACCGATAGTGGAAGACGGTACTTTGGAAGATGATCAGAATCGTCGGGATTTTACGATCAATGCCATGGCGATCCGTCTGAATGCCGATCATTTCGGGGATTTGATTGATCCTTTTGACGGTATGGGGGATATCGAAAGAAAGATTATCCGTACGCCGCTAGATCCGGACATTACTTTTTCGGATGATCCTCTGCGGATGATGCGCGCGGTGCGTTTTGCTACTCAGCTTAATTTTGATATTGACGCGGATACCTTTTTTGCTCTGAGCAAAAATTCGGAACGTTTGTCGATCATTTCCCGCGAACGCATAGCGGATGAAATGAACAAAATGATTCTGGCCAAAAACCCTTCTTACGGCTTCAAATTACTTTTTCAGTCCAGGCTTTTGCATCAGTTTTTTCCAGAGATGGTAGCTTTGCAGGGTGTGGAGGTGAAAAACGGTCGCAAGCATAAAGATAACTTTTACCATACGCTGCAGGTGTTGGATAATGTGGCCGAAATGAGTGACGACCTTTGGTTGCGCTGGGCGGCGATTTTGCACGATATCGCCAAGCCACCAACGAAGCGTTTTCACCCTAAAGCAGGCTGGACATTCCACGGGCATGAGGATAAAGGGGCACGCATGGTGCCGGCTATTTTCCGTAAGCTGAAATTGCCTATGAATGAAAAGATGAAGATGGTGCAGAAGTTAGTGCGCCTGCATCTTCGTCCGATTCCATTGGTGAAAGAGGAAATCACGGATTCGGCCCTTCGTCGTTTACTGTTCGAAGCAGGGGAAGACCTGGAGCGTTTGATGATGCTTTGCCGTGCGGATATTACCTCTAAAAATGAGCGTAAGGTCACACAGTATCTGAAAAATTTCGACATTGTGGAGGAAAAGCTGCGCATAGTGGAGGAGAATGATCAGGTACGAAATTTCCAGCCACCGGTATCGGGAGAGGATATTATGGAATATTTTGATTTAAAACCTTCCCGTGAGGTAGGGCTTATCAAGGATGCGATAAAAGAAGCAGTTTTGGAAGGCGAAATCAAAAATGACAAAGAAGAAGCTTTTGCTTTGATGATTAAATTAGGAGATGAAATGGGGCTGAAAGCCGCAAAATAAATGGAAAGGGGTATGATCCCCTTTTTTCTTGTTAAATACTGTTAATTTTTATCTGATGGGTGATTTTTTCACTTATCTTCAAAGAAAATTTTTTTTATGAAAAGAATATTATTGGTGTTCGCCTTGATTTTGGGATGGAACGGCGTGCAGGCACAGGAGGTAGCAACAGATACACAAGATGAGCTTCCGAAAATTAATATTGCCGATTTTTATCATATTAATGATGCGGTTTATCGCCGTGCCATGCAGTATAATGACATGGGAGTGGCCAAGGATGCCCTTTACCGATTGATTACTGTTGATCCGCAGAATGATTCGCTTTTGGTGAATCTGGCCAATATTTATTTTGAGCAACGCCAGTGGATTTCAGCCGTTTTGGCTTCCAAAGATGCAAAAATGGTTAACCCGAATAATGTGGCGGCGCTACAAATTGAGGCGTATGGTTTACAGTATTTGGGGGTGAAGGATAAGGCAGCCGAAGCTTTTGAGGCCTGGTATTTAAAGACTACCGAGAAGGAGGCCCTTTATCAGTTGGCTCTTTTGCAACTGGAGTTGAAGAAATATGCCGAATGTGAAACCAATGTGGATATTCTGTTAGCAGATGCGGAATACATCAAAAATACTGCTCAGGTAGAGGGTACCGAGGGGAACCAGGTGACCATTCCGATGGAAGCAGTTCTTTATAACCTGAAAGGAGTAGCAGAATCTATTCAGGGCAATAAGGCAGAAGCTAAAAAGCTGATCGGAAAAGCAGTGGAGATCGCTCCGGAATTTAAAATTGCCAAAGATCGCCTAGCGACATTGTAAATAGACACGCGTGGCTTGCGTATAAAAAAGGGATGAAGTTGGAGCTTCATCCCTTTTTTGTTTTCCGGGGAAAATGATGGAATAATTTCCTGTTTTAAGTTTTTCCCAAGGCAGCAGATAAAGCCGGAAAATGGCAATTCACCTAAGCCTGGGTTATTATGAAATCAGTAGCATCCATCACCATTGCACAATAGAGTGCTTTTTAGTGTAACTCCTAAATATATAGGGGAATAATTTGGGCTAGGCTTCTTTCTTGCCGTTTTCCATTTCTTCAATATGGCGGCGCATCATTTTATCTGCCAGGGCTTTGATGTCACTGGCCATTTCTTCGTCTCCCGTCGAGTTGAGCAGGGTTTGGGCCATGCCACCAAGGGTATCAATGCAAAATCGTTTCATTTGATCTACCGGCATTTCTTTGTCCCAAAGATCAATTCGCAGCGTATTCAGCTGATTCGGATCCCAGATCGACAGGCTGAAGGCATGGGTTTCCTGCATTTGATCAAATGGGCCGTCTGTGGCATCCCAAAGGATTTTTTCGGGTACGTTGTTTTCATCCAGTTCAACGTCGATTTTTATGCTTGATTTTTTCATGGTTTCAGGTCTTATTTGATTAAAATTCCAAAAAAATTGAACGACTAGGCTGCCGTTTGCTCTTTTGTGCTGGCAATAATATTGAAATTTTCCTCTAAAAAAAATTGTTGACCCGCGAAGGTATCCGAATGTCTGCTTAATGATTTTCGTATCCCGGGAGATTAAACCGGATTATGCACACTTAATTTTTTCTTTAGCTGCAGAACGGGATAAATAAAGGAGTTTTTCTGTTTCGAGTTTTTTCCAAAGAAGCAGGTGAATGAGGAGAAAGCAAACTTGCCCAAATTTGGTTTATCCATAAATGAAAAAGAACGGTCTTATCGGCCTGAAAACAAATGATTTAAATCCGGATAATGAGTTTTGTGGTGAATAATTCGGTTTACTGGATTAAAGTCAGTGACCTGTTTCGAATTTGGCAGCGAAAGGATTTTAGTGATAGTGTGATCGGTCATTTATGCCTGAATAAATTGAAAGACCACTCTTTTGCCCGAATGATTGCAACAGGGGGGAGGAATAGGGGGATTATAGGCATATCCGAAAAGTGCATTTGTGGGCAAGAACCTCAAGGTGGGTTAATCTGATCATTTTCCTGTATTGAATCATATAAAAAAACAATAATAATTGTCTTCTGTCGCACTTTTTTTCCCTTGTGGGAATTAATTTGCTTGGTATATTTGAGCGCTTGTTAAATCTTCATCAATTTATGAAATACTCCAAATTAGGAAATACGTCGCTCAAGGTGTCTAAGATATGCTTAGGAACCATGACCTTCGGGCAACAAAATTCTGAAGCAGAAGGCCACGAACAAATGGATTACGCCCTGGATCAGGGGGTGAACTTTTTCGATACCGCCGAGCTGTATTCCATTCCTCCCAAGGCCGAAACGCAGGGATCTACCGAACGCATAATCGGAAGCTGGTTCAAGAAAAACGGGAATCGTGATAAAGTGATATTAGCTTCGAAGGTGGCGGGTCCGAATCCAAATTTTAAATGGTTCCGTGGAGGCGCTGATTTTTCCCGTCAACAAATTCGGGAGGCTGTAGAGGGTAGTCTGCAGCGCTTAGGGACAGATTATATTGATTTGTATCAATTGCATTGGCCGGATCGCTCCACCAACTTCTTCGGCCAATTGGGTTATGAACATCAATCGGATGATGTGACGGACTTTTCCGGTATTTTAGAGACCATGCAGGAGTTGATTTACGAAGGGAAAATCCGTTATGTGGGCATTTCCAATGAAACCCCTTATGGCTTTATGAATTATCTGCATTTAGCGAACAGCAAAAAAATGCCCAGGGTCATGTCCATTCAAAACCCTTACAATTTGCTGAACCGTTCATTTGAAGTCGGTAATGCGGAAATTGCCATTCGGGAACAGGCCGGTTTGCTGGCTTATTCACCTTTGGGTTTTGGCGTACTTTCCGGCAAGTACCGGAATGGTCAAAAGCCGGAGAATGCCCGAATCACCATTTGGCCGCATTATAGCCGATATTCTTCGGAGCAATGTGTTCAGGCAGTGGAAGGCTATGCTCAGGTGGCCGAAAAGTATGGTTTAAGCCTTACGCAATTGGCTCTGGGATTTGTAAATACGCGTCCTTTCCTGACTTCCAATATCATTGGTGCCACGACATTGGAACAGTTAAGAGAAAATATTGCCACTGTTAATGTGGAGATTACGGAAGAGATCATGGCGGATATCAATGCCGTGCATCAACAGTTTCCGAATCCTGCGCCATGATGGTTCGGGGGAAATAAAATATATTAGGAGCTTCGGCTCCTTTTTTATTGCCCCACAGATTTTCTATTGCCCTACTTTCCGCTATTTTTGTGAATTAAGGAGGGGTGTTCCCTTCAAAAACTTGTCTGAATTCAGCCTTTACCTGTATGCCATATAAAGCCGAGGACGTTCTGAAGCAACTTCGGAAAAAAGAATACGCCCCAGTTTACTTTCTGCAGGGCGATGAGCCTTATTTTATCGATCAGATTGCGGATTATATTGAAAAAAATGCCCTTCAGGAGCATGAAAAATCTTTCAATCAGATGGTGCTTTACGGGAAAGATGTTGCGGTGAGCGATATCCTTTCTCAGGCAAGGCGATTTCCCATGATGGCAGAGCGTCAGGTAGTGATCGTCAAAGAGGCACAGTCTATTAATGGCTTCACCAATAAGGAGCCTTCAGAGCTGATGGTGAATTACTTGAAGCAGGTGGTCCCTTCTACCATATTGGTTTTCTGTTTTAAAGGAAAATCTCTGGATAAGAGAAAAGCAATTTATAAGGCTTTTGAAGAATATGGTATTGTGGTGGATGCCAAAAAGATGTACGATAATCAGCTGCCGGCTTGGGTAGGCCGATATGTTCAGTCTTTGAAATGCACCATTACCGAAGAGGCCAGCTATTTATTGACGGAGCATATTGGAAATGATTTGGATCGGTTGACCAATGAAATCGCTAAGATTCAGACCAACTTCGAAGGGCCGGTCAACATTACGCCTGAGCTTATTGAAAAATATGTCGGCATTTCCAAAGACTATAATGTATTCGAAATGCAGCGGGCCCTGGCCTCCAGAGACGTATTGAAAGCCAATAAAATTGCACAGTATTTTGCAGCGAATCCTAAAGAGCACCCTTTGATTCCTCTGATTTCGGTCCTATTTGGTTTTTACTCCAAATTATTAATTGCTTCCCGTCAGCAGGATAAATCGGAGGCCGGACTGGCCCAAGTACTTCGATTGCCTCCTTTCGTGGTCAGGGAGTATAAGCAGGCCCTGCATTTGTATAATGTACAACAGCTGATGGGTAGTATACAAGCCCTTCATCTGGCGGATTTACAATCCAAAGGGGTGGAGAGTGGACAAAAAGACGAAGGGGCTATCCTGACGGAGTTGGTCTACAATATTTTACATTAAATAAAGGGGTAGTGGACTTTAAACCAGCTTTGCTTTCTTCAAAGCAAGGTCGAAAAAAATCCCCTCCTCTATCGGATAAGCGCACAAATATGCTTATTAAGTCAATTCTTTGATGTATTTTGAGGAATATTTTGTGCTTTATGAATTTTTCCTGATCAGTTTATGATGATCAGCTAACTTAGATGGCAATCTAAATGATGGTGAAAAAATTGCTTATGGCGGCAATGTTGCTTAGTGCTACAGAAGCAACCTATGCCCAAACTTCGGAAGGTCAGCAGGCCCCTCACCGAAAATACTCCCGCGGACTGGAATTAATGCAGCAGGGGAATTTCGTGGCGGCGCGATTGGCCTTTGAGTCCTACTTAAAAACTCAGAATGCGGCTTATCGAGCGGAGGCCGCCTATGGTCAGGCCAAAAGTGCCATTCAGGTGGAGGACATCGACGGCCTGCCACTGATGGAAGGTTTTATTAAAGAATACCCGACGCATCCTAAGCATCATTTTGCGCTGAAGGAGGTCGGGGATTATTACTACCGCAAGAAAAAATACCCTCAGGCGCTCAATTATTACGAGCAGGCGGATACTTATCAATTAGATGAAGCGGCGGCGCTGGAAGTAAACTTCCGCAAGGCATACGCCTATTTTTCCCAGGAAAATTTCGATCAGGCATTTCCACTGTTTGCAAATATCAAGCGGGTATCCGGACCACACCAGCATCAGGCGGCTTATTATGCCGGAGTGATTGCCTATCAGCAGGAGAAATATGATCAGGCCATCAGTGATCTCAAACTGGCAGCGGAAGATGATCAGTATAAGGCACAGGTGCCTTATATGGTGGCGAATATCTACTATCAGCAAAACCGCTATGAAGAACTGGTGGCCTATGTGGAGGAAAGCAAAAAGATTCCCCGTTTGGCCAATAAGCGGGAGATGATGTTACTTTCCGGCGAGGCTTATTTCCAGATGGGGCGTTATGAAAAAGCCGGAGAAGCATTTGATGCTTATTTGAATAATAACAGATCCACGCTTTCAGCGGACGTTTTATACCGTATCGCCTATACCTATTACAAATTGGGCGAAACGGAGAAAGCGGTAAACGCCTTCAAAAAGGTTGCGGCATCTGCGGATGAATCTGCGGTTTTGGCATCTTATTACTTGGGGCAATTGTACCTGAAGCAGGGTAATGATACCTATGCGTTGACGGCTTTTAACCAGGTGAGACAGGCAGAGGTGGAGCCTGCCCTGAAAGAAGAAGCAGAGTTTCAGTTCGCGTATTTGAATTATAAATTAGGCCGACTGGATGTGGCAGTTGAGGCACTGCAAGCCTTCGCAGCGAATTATCCAAGGTCAAGATATATACATCAGACCAACGATTTGATTGGAGACGCTTATCTGCATACCCGAAATTATGAGAAGGCGCTGAATTATTTTGATCGTATCCCTAATAAATCCGCCAAGGTGCGTCAGGCTTATCAGGAACTGGCTTATAAACGCGGGGTGGAATTGTTTAATGATAATCAGCCGGCAGAGGCCATACAGCTTTTTGAGCGATCACTGACTTATCCCTTGGATCCCGAATTTGAAAATCAGGCTTATTACTGGATAGGGGAAGCAAAATCGATTCAAAAGGAATGGGGCGATGCGATCAATGCTTATGCTCGTGTATTTGTCATTACAGCGCCAAACAGCCGCCTGTATACCAAGTCCAATTATGGAATGGGTTATGCTTTTTTTAATTCGAAGCAGTATAAAAAAGCAATTCCGCATTTCAAGGATTATACCCGTAGTCTGAGAATGGCCAGTGATAAAATGTTCTATAACGATGCACTGTTGCGTTTGGGAGATTGCTATTATGTGACCAAGGATTATTCTCAGGCGAAGAAAACCTATCAAATGGCCATTGATGAACATTTGACCACCCAGGACCATGCCTGGTTTCAGAAAGGAGTGGTGGCACAGCTGACCGGAGATGTGAAAACAGCTGAGCGTTCTTTTGATTATCTGATTAATTTGAAGCCTCAGAGCACTTATTACAGCAAAGCCTGTTTGCAAAAAGGGCAATTGTATTTGGAAAATACCCAGTATCAAAAAGCCATTGCTTCTTTTGATGAACTGATTCAGAATAACCCACAGAGTGCCTATGTGCCGTTGGCTATTTTGAAAAAAGCCGGCGCACAATACAACCTGCAGCAATATCAACAGGCATCGAAAAGTTATATTTCTATTATAGAGCAGTATCCACAAGACCCTTTGTCGGAAGAGGCCTTGATGGCCCTTCAGGAATCTTTGGCCGCAGCAGGTAAGCCGGAGGATTTCGGGAAGTATTTATCCGCTTATAAAGCACAACATCCGGATGGTAATCTGACGGATGTAGAACTGGAATCTGCCAAAAGTCTATATTATGCGCAAAAGTATGAAGCAGCCAAAGAGCAGCTAGAGAAATTCCTGCAGCAGTATGACAATACCGCAGCGGCTTCGGAGGCCCGTTATCTGATGGCGGAAATTTACTATCGTACAGACCAACTGCCGCAGGCATTGGAATGGTATAACAAGGTGGTGAAAGACGGTAAGAATAATTATATCAATAAATCACTTTACCGTCTGACGGATTTATACCGAGAGCTGGGAGATTATCCCCAGGCCATTACTTATGGTCGTCAGTTTGCTTTGAGAAGTAGCACGAAGAAAGAGCGTTATAATGCCTGGTCTGGCTTAATGCGATCATATTTCGAATTGCAGAACTATGATTCGGCGGTATTTTTTGCCTATCAGGTGAAAGAAAAAGCAGCCGTGAATGTGAATGCTTCCAATTTGGCAAATCTTTATATCGGAAAGTCATTATTGGCAGAAGGAAAACGACCAGAAGCCATGGATATGTTTGTGGAGTTAATGAATTCTGCTAAAGATGAAAATGGGGCAGAAGCACAATATTTACTGGCGGATATTTTCTATCAGCAAAAGCAACATAAGCAGTCGGTGGAGACGCTTTATGATCTCTCTCAAAACTTCGGTATTTATCCAAAATGGGTAGGTAAAGCTTATTTGTTGATGGTAGACAACTATGTGGCAATGGATGAGCTGTTTCAGGCAAAAGCTACGCTGACCTCTATAATAGAAAATGCCAATGATCCTTATTTGGTGAGGGAAGCACAGGTGAAGTTGGAGTCTGTGGAAAACCTTTTGGCTAAGCAGGTGGCGGTTAAGGATACTACTAAAGTCCAAATTGCCGAGCCGGATAGTGTGGTGGAGTCCGGAGATATTGTGGATGCTGATGGTGCCCGTAGCGCTTTAGAAACTGAAATCGATTAACCCGCTGACCGAATTGAAAATGAAAAAGACGATATTTTTATTCACAGGGATGATGCTGGCCGCCGGATGGGTGGCTGCACAGGAACAGGAGCAAATACAGGATGCTCGCATTGTGATTGAAAAAAACAGAACCAATGAGGTGCAGGTGGAGGAACGTTCCTTCGAAAAAATTGCGCCTCCGCGCCAGAATCGTAATGCGCCTATAGAATTAAATTACCAACCAGTGGAATTCCAGGCGGAATTAAGTGCCCTTGATCCGAGTATTAGGGTGTTAGGGCTGAAAAGTCCAAAATTACCGAAATCCTCCAGTAATTTCTTTCGGGCAGGATTCGGGAACTATATCACGCCATTGTTGGAGGGATATGTGAATACGGTTCGGAATAAGAATATGGATGCAGGTTTGTATTTACGCCATTATTCTTCCCTTCAGGGCCCGGTAGACAAAAAGAACTCTGCCAGCTCTGAGAATATTTTGGGTGGGCAATTTAATTATTACGGTAAGGGTGCCAGCCTGAATACCCACATTGATTATCAGCGTTGGGGTAATCGTTTCTATGGTTATCCGGCAGGGACAGAAGTGGTATTGGATGATATCAAACAAAACATCAATTTCTTCAATTTAGGCTTTGACCTGAAGAATACCATTGAAGATGCTAATTTGGATTATAAATCCAGTCTGAATTACCATTATACCGGAGACCGCTTTGAGGCTTCAGAAAATTGGGTGGAATTTGACGGTGACTTCCTGTACAATTCCGGTGATGTCTGGCAGGCGGGCGTAATGGTGGAGCTGGATTTTGCTGCTCGTCAGGATTCTTTGGTGAGTGATAATCGTTTGGGCTTGCAGATTATTCCAAATGTGAAAATGTCTTTCGATCAGTTTGATCTACGTTTGGGGCTGAATTTTGCTTATCAAAACGACACCACAGATCATCTGGACAATTTTATGGTATTCCCTCATTTTGAAGGAATTTACCATATGGGAGAGTATTTTGAAGTATTTGCCAGCCTGAAAGGAGATTTGCATTTCAATACTTATCATAACGCGATTCGCTATAATCCATGGATGGCCGCTAACTTTGCGCTTTATAATTCTGCCACACCCTACGATTTTACTGTTGGGGGAAGAGGGAAATTTTCTCACTTTCTAAGCTATGAAGCCCAGGTGGGTATCGGGCAGGTGAGTAACCTGATGACGGTAGTGAATAATCCCTTGGATCAGGCCGGCTTTTACACCCTTTACGACGGAGGGAAAACGACCCTGTTTCATATTGAAGGGCATTTGACTTATGAAGGAAATGGGATCAATGCCGGTACAGATTTGCGATTGAATACTTATGGAACCGATCAGTTGGAAGCGGCTTACCATTTGCCCAAGCTGGATTTAGCTTTATGGGGAAATTATCAATTCAATGATAAACTTTCTTTTGGGGCAGACCTTAAAGTATTAGGGGGAATAACCGCAGCCAATGTTGAAACCGGTGCTAACGAAAATCTGAAAACCATTATTGATTTGGGTGCAAAGGCTGATTATAAAATTACGGAGCAGTTTGGAGCCTTTGTGACTATCGACAATATGCTGGCACAAAAATATGAGCGTTTTCAGCATTATCCGGTAAGAGGTTTTCAAATGATGGTGGGCGCTACCGCTCAATTTTAACCCATTGATATATGGTATATTGAAGTGATCTCCTTAAAAATTCAGGCTTGAATTTGTCCGTTTTATGATAAAAAAGCAGGATTTTTTAGGGAGATTTCTTTTAATTTCATTTAATTACAAATAATTAACCTTTTTTTCACTTTAGCGGCTTAAAAGAATGGCTGACATCAACGACTTAAACAACCCAAATGAGGAGAATGAACGCAAAGATGAGTTCGATGCGGATAATTTTGGGCTTCCAAATGTGAATTTTGACAATAATGAGGATCAGGGCTCTACTTTTGAAAGTGATCCCCTCAGAATGAATTTTTCTCTCACTATCAGGAGGAAACACCGGAGGAAGAGCCTGAGGAAGAGTTTTCTTTCGCTGAAAATCAGGATTTTACTTCAGATTTTGATATCGATGAGGAAGAAGAAGAAAGTAATAAGAAAACCTGGATTTGGATTTCTGTGATCTTAGTTCTTTTAATAGGGGGTGGGGTTATGTTTTGGTTATTGAGCGGAGAGGAAGAACCTGTCGTTGCTGAAAAACCAAAAGTGGAAGAAACAAAACCTGTTCAGCCGGAACCAAAACCAGAATCAGAGCCAGTAGTAGAGGAGCCGGAGCCATTAGAAGCTAATGTTGACAACGATGGTGTTTCGGGGATTGAGCGATTAACTTCACTTTCAGGAAATTTCCATGTAGTAGTAAAAAGTTTTCTGGATGGAGATTTAGCATTGGATTTTGCTAAATCATTAGAAGCAGAAGGTAAGATGGTTTACTTATTCCGCTCTCCAAAGAAAAATGGCATTAGCTATCACCGTGTTTCTTTAGGGAAATATGCCACAGAAGAGGAAGCGAATGAAGAACTGGATCTTTACAAATCCAATTTTGGTGAGGATGTGTGGATCAAAAAATTCTAGACTCAAAATAGCTTAAACGTTTTAAAATAAAAAAGCCTCGGTAATGTACATTGCCGGGGCTCTTTTTTTGCGCTCAGGCATCACAAAGCGAAGATTTTATTTTATATTTCGCATTAAACGCATACAGGAAAAGTGTTTCCTGTTGCCGGGTTTTTGAAAATTTCACAGGCCCTTATTGATCAATGAAATACAACCGTAACCCCATATGTTACCTATGCTTTTACTTCAAATCTCTACGACTACCACTGAGCAAGTGATGACGGATGTGGCGACTGAGCCGGCAGCTTCCATCAACCTTTTAGAATTATTGTTTAAAGGAGGCTGGATGATGCTTCCGCTGGCGCTTCTATTAGTCGGAGCCATTTACATTATTTTGGAGCGTTGGTTCACCCTGAAGAATGCCTCTAAGCTTCCCAAAGATTTTAATGAGACGATTCGCGCTTTGGTGGCAGAAGGAGAAGTACAACAGGCTTTGATGGTTTGTCAGCAGAGTGATTCACCGGTGGCAAGGATGATAGAGAAAGGCATCAGCCGTATAGGAAGTTCTTTGAAAAATATCGAGGCCTCTATTGAAAATGTAGGCAAGATTGAGATTTACCGATTAGAGAAAAACCTGAGCGTTTTGGCAACCATCTCCGGAGCAGCGCCTATGATGGGTTTCCTGGGGACGGTAACCGGGATGATTTCCGCCTTTATCGCCATTGCACAGGAGGAAGGATCGGTAAGTCCGAAATTACTTTCTTCCGGTATTTATGAGGCCATGATCACCACTGCTTTTGGTTTGTTGGTAGGCTTAATCGCTTATTTGGGTTATAACTTTTTGGTGGCAAAAGTGCAGAAGCTGATTCAATCAATGGAGTACAATGCTATTGATTTTATTGATTTGTTGCAGGAGCCTCAAAACAAAGTTTAATCCTCCAAAAAGAAAAGCGATGCCTTTACAATCAAAAAATAAAATTAATGCCGCTTTCAGCATGTCTTCCATGACGGATGTGATCTTTTTGTTGTTGATCTTTTTCATGCTGACTTCTAACTTCATTACGCCTTCCGGCCTGCCGGTGAATTTGCCCTCCAGTAAAAAAGCAGAAATAGTGATGCAGAAGTTAAGTGTCACGGTTACATCTGATTTGAATTATTTTGTGAATGACCGCAAAGTAGATCGTGGAATGGTAGAAAGTGCTCTGGCGGCCGAATTAAAAGGAAAGGAAGGAGTTGTGGTGCTCCATATTGATAAGAGTGTACCGACCGAGCATTTAGTTTATGTGGCAGGAATTGCCGCAAAGTTAAAAGCCAAAGTTTCTATTGCGGCCACACCGGAAAACAGATAGATATGAAGGATGCAAAGCAAAAGAAAAGAGAACAACTCAGTGGCATCCTGACGGCAATACTGACCATCGCTTTGGTGGTGTGTTTTTATTTTATTTCCGTCTGGCAGGCACCGGATCCACCTTTGCCAGTGTATGGCTTAGAACTTAGCCTGGGCATGGATGAAAGTGGGAGTGGAGAACCTGTACAGGAAATTCAGGCGCAGGCCCCAACGCCCAATAACCCGGAGCCTATTCAACCCGAGCCATTGCCGGAAGTAGAAGAAGTGCCCCAAGAAGTAATGGAGGAAGTTCCTGAGCAGACGGAGCCGGTAGAGGAAACGGTGAAAACGCCGGTAGAAGATATACAAGAGGAACCGTCCTGGGTGGAAGAAAAGCCGGAAGAGGTCGTGAGTGAGCCAGAAGAACCGAAAAAGGAAAAATTGCCGGCTTATGAATTCCCTTCGGATAAAAAGACGGAAGATCAAAGCAATGCTTCAGCGGCTTCCTCGGGTGATGATGATCATGCCACCGGAACCAAAGGAAAAGAAGAGGGAAAGATTGACGAAAGAGGGATTTATTCCGGAAGCTTTGGTGCTAAGGGTGCGAGTCTGGACATGAAAGGCTGGGCCTGGGATGCTGCGCCTAGACCTTCGGATAATTCCAATGAAAGTGGGAAGATTGTCTATCAGATCCGCATTGATGAGGATGGGGAGATTCAGGAAGTGCGAAGATTAGAATCCACGGTGCGCCCGGAAGTAGAGGCCCGTTATCGAAGAGCCGTCGAGCAGTTAACCTTTAGCCGTTCGGCGGATAATCTGCGTCCGGCACCCTTTACCACAGGTAAGATCACCTTTATCATTAACGCCAATTAAGATTTTGAATAAGAAAGCCGCTGGAGACAGCGGTTTTTTTTGTTTGGGATTTAACCTGAATTATACATACCTGAACCGGACTATTCATGATTATATCCTCGATAAGCTGGAAGGCGGGAAAAATGAAGGAACTTTTCCATTACGAGTTTTTTCCAAAAAAGAAGATGAATGTGGATATAGTAAGCTTTCCCAAATTTGGGTAATTAAAAAATCAGTCTAAATGAATGTACTTCACTGATAATTAGTTGATTAAAGTAAGTTTCTGAATCTGACGGTGAATAATTCGGGTTAATTCGAATTATACATACCTGAGCCGGACTATTCATGATTATATCCTCGATTAGCTGGAAGGCGGGAAAAATGAAGGAACTTTTCCATTACGAGTTTTTTCCAAGAAAGCAGATGAATGAGGAGAAAGTAAGCTTTTCCAAATTCGGGCTATTAAAAACCAAAAAATATCGACTATAATACATTGATAGTAAGTGGTTTGAGTTCTGTCAATGCATCAGTTGGTAATAATCCTAGATGAGGGGATGTAATATTGGGGATTAAACAACTGACTTAAAATATGTTACGCAATTCGTAATAAATTATTTATTTTGTAACTTTCTGTAATGAGAAGGGTTCATATTATTAGCAGGCCGGTATTAAAGGCTTTTGTAGTGAAATATCCGGACAGCAAATCGGCTTTGGATTCCTGGTGGCAAATCAGTTCTCATTCTTATTGGCAAAACTGGTCGGAATTGAAATCAGTTTTTCCTCAGGCTGATAAGGTGGGGGATAAAGTGATTTTTAATATTGGAAGAGCGTATCGGCTTATTTGCAGATTAAAGTTCGGAACCAATAGAACCACCTTGTTTGTGTTGTGGTTGGGTCACCATAATGCATATGATAAATTGGATATTAAAAAATTATGATGGATTACGAACAATATCAGGCTGCATTAGAGAAGGTTGATCAGTTTATGAAATGTCAGGAACTGGATTTTATGGAGGAGACTTTGATGGATAGTTTAGTAGACAAAATTGAGGCTTATGAGGAAGTGCATTATCCTCAAATTCCTGCAAGTCCGCAGCAGGTGATGCGTTTAATCATGGAAGAGCGGGGATTGAAACAAAAAGATTTAATTCCTTTATTTGGGTCAGCCCCAAGAGTGTCGGAATTTTTCTCCGGAAAATTACCTACGGTGGAAACCATTGTAAGCCTGTCAAAAGCCTTTAATTTATCTTTGGAGATATTTTTAAATGAGCACACCGTAAAGGTGAGGGAGCTGTAAAGTTTTTTCAGGAGCTTATTTTATGGTCGCTCTATTTTGCTTTAGATTTTTAATAACATCCGATGCCCTTATTATTGATGCTGCTGGAAATATGGCTTAACTTTGTGTTTTTGAAAGAATTTGATCATGCCCAAAGGATTCCATTTTTCTTTTTTGACCATGCTGCTGTTACTTCCTGTGGGGAAGGGTTTTGCTAGCGAAGCAATTCTTAATTTTTCACATCCTTTGGCAGATACCACCTTGCTTTGGGCTGACCGGCATATTCATCTGAAAAAAGAGGGAAGTCAGCTCTTCCCCTATACCCTTGAACAGGCCCGAACGGGACACCTGACCTTTCTGGATTTGGATACCCTTTCTAAAAATGCAAAAGCTTATATTTTAAGAACTTGGAGGAAATCCGGCAAGCCACCCGTTTTTATAAAGGGTAAAGATGCCCAATCCCTGGTTAGCTGGGTAAATTCACAAGAACGTGCGCAAGTTAATTTACAGTCAGAAGACGGAGTTTTGCCCGAGCACATTCTTTGGGAGGGGGCACCGGATTTAATAACGGGTGCGAGGTGGACTTACCCATGGGGAAATAAACGTACCTTAAAAGTTAGCCCCCAGAGTCCCTCCTGGTCCTTTAGTCCTGAAAATTTACTTTTATTAAAAAGTCGCCCCGGTTTAAAAGTGATTTCGGCTTTTAGGAAATCCTTAGAGGAAGATTTAATAGTGAAATGGTCCATTAATAACCGTTTTAGTGCCCTTGGCGCAACTACCAATCATCATCAATGGCGCCCGCAACATATTGAGGAAAGCAAGGAGGGCTGGCATTTCAATGGGAAAAATGCCAGCGTGCTGGTGAATGATCCACCGATTGATGATGCCAAGGCTCCCTTTTCGGTGTTGATCACCTTCCGGCCGGAAGAAATTAAGGCGGATCGTATGAGTCTGTTAAACCAGGGAAGGGTATTTGACATCAAGTTGATTGATAATCATTTGGTATTCAATCATCATTATGATTACAAATTCGAAAAGGTGGCGCTAGTGCCTTATCAATGGTATGAATTAGTGGTGGTATTTTTTCCCGGTAAAAAGTTTGAGTACTACCTCAATGGTGAACTTCTTTTTGAAAGGGATTTAGTTGCACATCAATATGTGGGGCAGGCCTGGGTAGTCGGAAGTAATATTTGGGGCGAGTATTTTAAAGGGACAATTCAACATTTTCTGGTGTGGGACAGGCCACTCAGCAAAGAGGAAGTAAGCCGCTTATATGAATTTACCAACAGTCCTTTATTTCGACCCTATATTTATTGGGGGCTGATGGTCTTGGGTTTCTTTTTAATATTGGCGTTTTATTTATATAAAAAACCCAAGAAAATGCCGGTGTTTAAGCAGCATCGTCCTGGTCCTGTTTCAAAGTGGCAATTGATCGGGGGCTTTCAAATATTGGATGCCGCCGGAACATTACAATCTCACCATTTTTCTGCTTTGCAAAGAGAGTTTTTAATCAGTCTGTTTTTATGTCAATTACAAAATAAACCATTGACAACTAAGCGGATGAATCAGATATTCTGGCCTGATAAATCCACAGATCAGGCTAAGAATTCCCGAAGTTCCCTTTTGTCACGCCTCCGAAAGGAAATAAAGGCTATAGGGATGGGAAGTATTGAACAACGCGATGGCCATTGGTTTTTTGATGTCAGTGAAAATTTTCAGGTTGACGCGCAGGAGCTGGAAAATTTGTTAAATACGGGGAATTGGGAGCGAAAAGATGCGAGGGTCCTTTTGCAGTCCCTTGCCAATGGAAATTTAGTGGAGGAAGATGCTACAGACTTTATTCATCAGGAGGTCCTTCATATAGAGCGAAAATGGTGGGCTAAACTTCAGGCACAGTTGGAACATATTCCTTCTCCTTTACGGAGCCTTGCCTTTGATGCCCTACTGCGTTTAGATCCTTTAAATGAAGAGGTCTTTGAAAAGAAAACAGCCTTTCTCTTAATGGAAGGAGAATTTCATTTGGCCGAAAAGGGATACCAAACGTTTGTAGCGAACTATTTCCAACAGTTAGAAATGGAATTTCCGATAAAGTTTAGCGATTACGTAAATCGGTTTGCTAAGCGTTAGTCTTGTTTTTATTGTGTTTTTTTGATCATTTTTTAAACACAGTACACCCTCGCTACACGCTCCAATACCCATTATTTCCCATTTTCGAGCATTATGTTTTTTGATTTAAAATATGCTGAAATGAAAAAATGGTTGCTCTTATTTTTAATGTGGATACCCGCTTTTTTAGGGAAGGCGCAGGACTTTCAAAAACCGGATATTCCGTTTTACAATCATCAACTGAGTGTTGAGGAACGGCTGGATGATATTTCCAATCGCCTGACCAATTCTGAAAAAGGTCATATGATCACCCTTTGGAATAAGGGGGTGCCTCGCCTGGGCTTAAAAAGCTTTATGCCTGGAGAAGCTTTACATGGGCTTGCGGCACCAAGACATAATGCTGCTACTGTTTTTCCGCAATCCATAGGACTGGCGGCAAGCTGGAATCCGGATCTTATGAAGGCCATTGGGGATGCCGTTTCAGACGAGGCCCGGGCGCAGTATCACAATGGGCCGGTGATTAAGAAAGGGAATGAAAAAGGGAAAAAAGGTCCTTTATTTTTTTGGTCGCCGGTAATTAATATTGGTCGGGATCCACGCTGGGGGCGTAACCAGGAAAATTATGGAGAGGATCCGCTTTTAACCAGTCAATTTGTAAGTCATTATTTAAAGGGCCTCCAGGGGGACGATCCAAATTATTTGAAAGTAGCGGCAGGTGCCAAGCATTTTGTTGCGAATAATGAAGAACATAATCGCTTTAATGGGAATGCTGATGTCTCCGAGAAACAATTGCGTGAATATTATTTCCCTGCTTATAAGGCAGCGGTTCAGGAAGGGGATGCCAAAATTATCATGACCGCATATAATGCGCTGAACGGTTTGCCTTGTGTGGAAAATTCCTGGTTGGTGAATGACGTGCTGCGTAAAGAGTGGGGCTTTGATGGTTTTGTGATTGGAGATTATGGCTCCGAACTCATGTTGACGCAAGGGTGGAAGGAAAGAGGTTTCCAGGGGCATGAAAAATATGCTGATAATGTGGCCTCAGCTGCAGCCGTAATGAATGCGCAGACTTTGGATATGGGGAATACCCGTTTATTCCGAAAAGAGTTGATGCAGGCGATTGAGGAAGGAAAGGTAGATGAAAAAGAACTGGACCGTGCTTTTCGAAATGTGATGCGGGTAGGTTTACGTTTGGGAATGTTTGATCCGGAGGAATTATCTCCCTGGAAAGACTTGCCTTTCGAAACCATGTGCGCTGATGCACATAAAGCTTTGGCATTGAAAGCTGCTGAGGAAAGCCTGGTGCTGTTGCAGAATAATCCGGTGGATGGACAGCCCATTTTGCCCTTTCAAAAGGAAAAAATAAAAAAAGTGGCCATTGTGGGTCCAAATGCAGACGCCCTGAATTTTGGAACATACAGTGGTGTAGCGAAAGATCCCGTGAGTGTGTTAAATGGTTTACGTCAGTACCTAGGAGAAGACATTGAGGTGGTATATGTTCCCTGGAAGAAAAAAGACCAGGAATTGGTTGATATCCCAATGGACCGCATTATTTCATTGGATAATCAGGGGATGGGTGTTTGGAAAGCCCGCTATTATAATAATAAGCAGGCGCATGGAAAGCCTATTGCCCAAAATACCGTAGCGAATATTGATCAGCATTGGAATGAAAAAGCCCCCCATGCAAAATTGAAAGGCCAGAATAGATATTCAGTGGTTTATTCCTCTACTATAGCCCCAACCAAATCAGGTTTATACACCCTGGGTATTGAGTCCGCGGGAGCGAACGTAACCGTGAAAGTGAATGGAGCCCCATTGATCAGAACGCACGGGGATAAAGAGAATGTAGAGCATCTGGCTAAGGCGATCCGATTTGAGGAAGGACAAAACTATGAGTTGGAAGTGTTGTATATGAAAAATACCAATGCTCAGCTTAATCAATTGCGTTTCGGCTGGCAGTTGCCCGTGGATGAAATGGCATATGAAGGAGGAGAAATGGAGCTAGCCGCTAATGTGGATGCCGTAATTGCGGTCATGGGATTAAGTGTGGAATATGAAAGAGAAAGTATAGACCGCTCTTTTGAGGGTTTACCAAGAGAGCAAGTCGCTTTCCTGAAGGAGTTATTGCAGGTAAATAAAAATACGGCAGTCGTTTTGCAAAATGGTAGTTCTATTGAAAGCGAATGGCTTAAGCAGCATGCTCCGGCTATTTTAGAAGCCTGGTATCCGGGAGAACAGGGTGGTCTGGCCGTAGCTAAGGCACTTTTTGGAGCGGTGAACCCTGGGGGTAAATTACCGATGACCTTTGTGAAAAGCTGGAATGATCTTCCGGGACAAGACGATTATGATATCGCGAAGGGAAGAACTTATTTGTATTTTGAGAAGGAGCCGCTTTTTGCCTTTGGCCATGGCTTGAGTTATACCGATTTTGAATTTTCCCCAATGGAAATCAATGCGGAATCTTTCGCATTAGAAGATGAAATCGTGGTGAGTTTCTCTGTCCGCAATACGGGTGACCAAAGTGGTGATGAGGTGGCACAGCTTTATGTCAAAGAGCTATTTGAGCGAAATGAAAAGCCCATTCAAAGATTAAAGGCTTTCCAGAGGGTGCATTTAGGACAAGGTGAGGACGCCAATGTTCAATTGAGCATTCCGGTAAAGGATTTAGCTTATTGGGATGAAAATGATAAGCAATGGAAGGTGGGGAATGGCCCAATTGAACTGCGTCTTGGAAGTGCTTCCGATAAAATTCATTTGACTAAGACCGTGAATATTGTAGGAGGGGCCTTGTAAGCTTTCCTAATACAACATTATCTGCCACTTTCCTCTATTCAAAAGGAGCGGAAGGCGAGCAGGTGATCAAACAAAAATAAGCCGGGGATTCAGTTTTCCGGCTTTATTTTTTAACCCGGAATATTCATGCCTAAATCCCCGTTAAGCTGCACGGCGGAAAAAATGAAGGAATAGCCCCCATTTTGATTGTTTTTCAACGAAGTAGATGAATATGGAGAAGGCTAGCTCGCCCCAATTTAGGCTATTAAAAATGAAAGAAAATTACTCCTAATAACCTGGTGGCAAGCTATTGGTCATTAGCTAGTGGATTTAGCGGTGAATAATTCGGGTTTAATCGCAGAATATATGCCATAAGCCCAGAGGTCCTGTTCTAATGCTTTATGTTGGGCAATCACACTTTCAATCCGGCTTTTTGGTACCCGCATTTTTTTTGGAAACAGCCATTGAAGAGGAAAAGTCCATTGGCCCATTTTTCCGAAAAAATAGAGTCTTTTGGAAGAGGGAAGGATGTGAGGGGTAAAATCTTCCCAGGAAAGTGCTCTGAAATCCCAATTTTTTAATTGGTGGCTGAAATCTTCCACTTTGCATAATTCCTGTATATGGTAACCCGTAAACCATTGTTTTAATAGGGCTTCCCGGCCATCGGTTTTACCCCAATAATCAGAAATCACCATTCGCCCGCCGGGGCAGAGTACTCTGGCGGCTTCCCTCAGAAATTTGGCTTTGTCCTGAATGTGAAAGGCACTTTCCAAAGCCAGATAATGCGTAAAATGCTGATCCGGAAAAGCTAAATGATGGTAATCCCCTAATTCAAACCGGCATAAATGGGCCACCTCATGTTCAAGGGCTAATTGTTTAGCTTTTTCAATTTGCCGGGGAGAAAGGGTAATACCGGTGATACGGCAACCATATTTTTGAGCCAGCCAAACGGCCGTGCCGCCATAGCCGCAGCCTGCGTCCAGAAGGTGAGCACTAGAATTTAGTTGCAGACGCTCCGCAATTTTTGTCCTCAGATTGATTATGGCTTGACGGATAGTTTGCGTGTCCGCCTCCCAATAACCATAATTCATGGACCATTCCTTCCCCAATCCCCAAACCAATTTATACAGCCATTCAGATTGATCATAGGCAGTGGCTATCTCCTGCTTAGGATCCATGCTTTTGAATTTTTTGGGCCATTTGTTTTCTGGCCTCCTGATAGTCCATTTCCCAATGGGCTTGCCCATTCCAATCCCAAAGTGGAACCGGTATCATACCATGGGCAAAAAGCTGCCGCATCAAACTTTCCTCATTTTCGGGATCCCTTTGATAGGAGAATGGATTCCGAAATCCTTGTTGTGGTTGGAGCTGGTGGTATTTTTGATCATTGATTTTTATCAATTCCAGCATTTCTTTTCCACGATTGACCATCGCTTTCAGAAATTCCGGATGAAAAGGCGGGATTTGCTTTCTTTCCTGCGGATTTTTGGCCACCCATTTTGCCCAGTCAAAACCATAGGTGAAATCATGAACAAATTGAAAATTGATGGTAGTGTTACCTCCAAAAATCCCCATTAATTGTACCAATAACTCATCCATTTTCCGGAGAAAATGAGTGGGGTGATCAGATGCAAATGTCATTTTCACGATTTCTCTGACCATCAGATCATAATCGTAAAAGATATTTTGGGGGTAATGTTGATACTGACTTTGAATAAGGTCCCGGCAAAGCAGGGCAAGCTCCTGGAAATGGTGAAAATCGGGAAATTCCAACGCTGTTTTTTCAGCTAATGCAGCAAAGGAAGTGGCGGTATTTTTTCCCGGATCTACCGATTTAAATTCAATGCCCTGATGGGAGATCCATTGATCAATGGGTGTAAAAAGTTGTTGGGGTTCTCGCATAAGCTTATCAAAGCAGGAATTTAGGGATTCATGGGGAGGCTAACAAGAGTAAACCAATAATTAGCATGCTGGCCCAAATGCCAATATGCAACTCCTGTTTGAAGGCATTTATGGCTTTGAATTGGTTGGTTTGTGCAAATGGGGAAAGTTGTAGCACTTTTCTGCCGTACCATAATATGATGACAGCACCGATGAGGTGGATAATAAACGGAAGATGCCAGCTAAAGAAATAACTAATAATCCAAAAGGCTAAGGCCATTATCCAAAGCCAATGTATAGCTTGCCGAACACGCTGATTACCAAATAGCGTGGTAAAAGTGTTCTTTTTTCCTTTAATATCCGATAATTCGTCCGATAAACCACTGGCCAGGGCGCTACTAAGAGAGAGCAACAGGGTCACCGGAAGGATGATGCGTGCCGAGGGAATGGCTAGTGTGCCAGCTTGTAGGTAGGCCGAAAACAGGGGCAATAGCGCGCCTACACCTAACATCTCCAGTATTTCCCCTCCACCTCTGTAATTTAGTTTAATCGGAGGGAGGGTGTAGGCAACAAAGGTCAGGCAACAGATGATCGCCATGAGAAAAGCTTCTTTTCCCAATGCGATATGTTTCCCCGCCAAAAATGCCGCGGAAAACCCTATGATCATGCTTAGTGCTGCGGCCATTTTCAATTGTCGGGCACTGAGAATATTATCGGGTAAAGTTTTGGGCGAACAGCCCTCCGGGAACATTTGTCGCTTTATTTTATCCACTTTAAAGTCCCCCAAATCATTTACGACCACAATAAATATGACACCGGAAACGGCAAATATACTTCCAAATAGCAAGGGAGTCCATAAGATTTGTCCACTGTAATGAATTCCCATAAGCTGACCTAAAATGAAGGGGACTAGTATTTTGGGCCAGGAGTTGATTTTCAGGACTTTGATCCAGGGAGTGTAGCTGTTCAGATATTTGGCTTGTTTGTAATTCACAAAAGAGGTTTTTCAATAAATATAGTTAAAGAAAGGATAATCTTTATTTTTCAACGAAAAGGTACAAAAGTAAATGTGCTTTCCTCAGTCCCCCACAAAATCCTTATTATCGGCTTCAACGGTTTATGGAATCATTTTGTCCTTACTATTGTTGTTATTTTTTCATACGGATTTATGGGCCCAGGCAACGAAAAGAGATTCACTGGCGCTGAAAATATCAGAAAGGATAGAGCAGCTTATCCTTCAGGATTCCCTGAATAGACTGCAATTGCAACAGGCTTTAGTCGAATATCAGCAGTTGGGGAATGCTGCCGTCCCGCTTGCATCTCCGACCGAAATAGATTCGCTGACACAGGAACATATTCATCAAAAGGAAAAAAATCAGCTGGTTCGCTTGCCGGTGATTCCTTTCGAAGAGGATACTATATTTTTTCTGTTGGATACCAGTATCACCCCTGCTCTGGAAAGGCGAAAAGATCTGATTGAAGGGAATATTCAATATGTGGTGGATCATTATTTGTATTTTGAAGATTCTCTAAAGATCATACATGAGCCTCATTTTAGTCAAATTGTATATCATGACACCGTGTTAATGGTCTTAAATGAGTATGATGCCCTATTGGCCGATACCTTATTGCAGCCATTAGCAGAAACCTACCGGTCAGCGATTGATCATTCCATTAGTGCAAATGTGTCTCAGCGTAATTTGCTGTCCATTGCCATGGCTTTAGGTCTCTTGGTGGGGCTTTTCTTTCTGGTAAAGCTTATCCGACGTTTTTTCCGCTGGATGACCAAGAAAATATGGGACCATCGGGAGGACTGGTTTAAAACCATAAAGTACAAGGGCGTAGATTTTTTGAATGCAGAACAGCAGGAGACTATTGTGAAGCGCCTTTTGACTCTAGTGGAATATGCTTTCCTGTTTCTGGTAGTTTATCTCTGCCTGCCCTTATTGTTCAGTGTGTTCCCTCCGGCTCAGCGCTTTGCAGATAAGTTGTTTGCCTTTATTTGGGATCCGATCAAAGCGGTTTTCCTGGCTGTTTTGGATTATTTGCCCAACCTCTTTTTTATTATGGTGATAGTAGTCGTTTTTCGGTATTTGATTCAGGGAACACGGGCTATTTTTAACGAAATCAAGGTGGGCAAAATTAAGATTAGCGGTTTTTATCCTGAATGGGCAAAGCCTACATTGAAGATTATTACTTTTCTGCTTTATTCCTTCATGCTGGTGTTAATCTTTCCTTATTTGCCCGGTGCACAGTCCGAGGCTTTTAAAGGTATCTCTGTATTTGTCGGGGTATTGATTTCTATCGGTTCCAGTTCGGCGATTACCAACTCTATCGCCGGCATCGTCATCACTTATATGCGCCCGTTTACCATTGGGGATTGGGTGGAAGTTGCCGGTATCCGTGGCGAGTTGATCGAGCGCTCTATGTTTGTAATTCGCATGCGAACCAATGAAAATAAGATTATTACCATTCCGAATTCTTCTGTACTTTCCAATAATTCTATTAATCTAAGTGTCAGTAACCAACGGTTCAAGCTGATTATTCATACAGAAGTAACGATCGGTTATGATGTGCCCTGGAGAAGGGTTCGAGACTTGTTGATTAGGTCTGCGCAGGAAACGGATGGTATTTTGCAGGATCCTACGCCTTTTGTCCTCACTACCAAACTGAATGATTTTTATATCGAATACAGTATCCGATGCTGTACCAATTATCCCGGGAAAATTCCCAGAACCCTGGCGTTATTGAATCAGAATATTCTGGACAATTTTAATAGAGGAGGAGTAGAGATTTTATCTCCCCACTTCAGGGCGCAGCGCAGCGGGGAGGATATTACCATTATCAACCAAAAGGAGTATCCGGAAATGTGGGACATAGGAGATAAAGGGGAAGAGGATAAACCTCAGCATTAGTTTATTGGGCAGCCATATTATCTAAATCTAATTTGAGGCGTAGCATATCCTTATGTTGGATTCCTAATTCAAAAATGGGGGCGGGGTAATTGTTTAGAAAATGATCCTTCAGAATTTTATCCACTCTGAATCCTGCCTTTTGGTAAAAGGCGAGCTGATAGCCAAAGGTGCCCGTGCCCAATTCTATGGAGGAGAAACGATGAAGCAGTGCCCATTGAATACTTTCCTTCAGTAGCTGGCTGCCAATACCTTTTTTTTGGTATTGTGGGTATACTGCGATGTTCATTAACTCCAACTTACTTTCGCTGGTTTCCAGAAAGACTATGATGCCTTCAATATTTCCCTCAGAAATGGCGGCCAAAATTTTACTTTGAGGCAAATATTCCTGAACCACAGATTCATCGGGATCTGCTAAAAGCAGGAGATCCATGGGCGTTTCATTGGGTTGTAAAAATTTGAATTCCATAACTAAGTATAAGCAAAAAAATAAAAAAAGGCACCCCTCAGTGGAATGCCTTTCTGAAATATTTTTAGGAATTTATTACAAATTAGAAACGATATTTTCCGTATCCCTTGCAATCATGTATTCTTCATTGGTTGGTACCACCATTACATCTACTTTAGAATCTTCTGTAGAAACAATGGTTTCCGTTCCAAAGGTTTTAGCGTTCAATTCTTTATTGATCTCCAAACCTAAGTAACCAAAGTTGCTGCTTACGTCCTCACGAACATAGAAAGCATTTTCACCAATACCTCCGGTGAAGATGATCAAATCAACCCCATTCATTACGGCAGTATAGGAACCAATGTATTTGGCAATTCGCTGACAGTACATATCATAAGACAATTTCGCCTGCTCATTACCGTCTTTCATAGCTGCTAAGATATCGCGCATATCCGAGGATACACCAGATACACCCAACATACCAGAGCGTTTGTTAATTAAACTATTGGCTGTATTGGCATCAATACCTTCCTGAATCATGATGTAAGTCAAAACACCCAAATCCACATCACCGGCACGGGTACCCATGATCATACCTTCGGTTGGGGTCATCCCCATGGAGGTATCCACAGACTTACCATACTGGATAGCGGTTACCGAGGCACCACCACCCAGGTGACAGCTGATGATTTTCTTAGTGGTAATATCCCAACCGCGAATTTCACAAGCACGTTCTGCTACATATTGATGAGAGGTCCCGTGGAAACCGTAACGACGAATACCATATTTCTTGTAAAGCTGATATGGAATGGCGTACATATAAGATTTCGCCGGCATGGTCTGGTGGAAAGCGGTATCGAATACTGCCACCTGAGGTACCTCAGGAAGAAGGGTGTCGATAGCGCTGATTCCCATCATATTGGCCGGGTTATGCAATGGCGCTAAGTCAAAAAGCTTGTTAATGCTCTTTCTGACCTCATCATTGATCAGGGTAGAAGTTTTGAAGCGCTCACCACCATGCGTTACACGGTGACCCACCGCATTGATTTCGTTCAGACTCTTAATTACGCCGTGTTTCTCGGAAGTGATGATTCCCAAAACGTACTCAATACCCTGAGTGTGGTCGTTAATTTCTCCGTCAAAGACTACTTTATCCCCATTAGGTTTTTTAATGGTTAAAAAAGCCCCTGCTAATCCTACTTTTTCTACCAATCCCGTGATTTTCACCTCGCGTGAATCAGTGTCGAATAATTGAAACTTGATGGATGACGATCCACAGTTTAGGACAAGAATGTTCATGTATTATGAAGGATTTGTTAATTACTATATTATCATTTGAAAATAAGTATTAAGCCAAAGCGGGGTTGATCGTCGGGAAAGCAGGGCCTGAAAATCAAGCCCTGTTTTCATTTATGAACTTACACTTAAAACCTGTTCAGAAAGACGGTAGGTGTCTTCGGCGATGACCAACTCTTCGTTAGTCGGTACTACCATAACCGTAACTTTGGAGCCTGGTTTGGTAATTACCTTTTCTTCTGCCCGGAATGATTTATTGATCTCGTGGTCAAAATCCACGCCCATAAATTCTAATCCCCGGCATACTCCTTCCCGGGTGGCATCTCCATTTTCGCCCACCCCTCCGGTGAAAACGATGGCGTCAACGCCTCCCATGGCTACCGCATAAGCACCAATATATTTCTTGATACGATAATCATACATGTCCAAAGCCAGCTGGGCACGGTCATTACCTTTTTCAAAGGCTTCCAATTCTATATCTCTCATGTCTGAGGAGATGCCCGTAATGCCCAAAACGCCGGAGCGTTTGTTGATTAACGTATTGGCGGTATTGACACTGATGTCTTCTTTCTTCATGATAAAGGTTAACACCCCAAGGTCCAAATCCCCGGCACGCGTTCCCATAATCATGCCCTCTACAGGCGTCAGTCCCATAGAAGTATCGACGGATTTCCCACCATCAACCGCAGCGACAGAAGCTCCACCGCCTAAATGGCAGGTGATAATCTTCGCCTTACTGTAGTCCAGCCCCAAGATTTCACAAGCCCTACGTGAAACGTATTTGTGTGAGGTCCCATGGAAACCATATCGTCGAATTCCATACTTCTTATATAATTCATATGGAATAGCGTACATATAGGCATGTGCCGGCATTGATTGGTGAAAAGCAGTGTCAAAAACCGCTACCTGAGGTGCTTCCGGTAAAAGTTCCATCATAGAGCGAACCCCTAAAAGGTTCGGCGGATTGTGCAAAGGAGCCAAATCGATACATTTCTCAATTTCTGCCAATACGCTTTCGTCTATCAAAGCAGAATCTTTAAAAGCTTCTCCTCCGTGGACTACGCGATGGCCGATCGCATCAATTTCATTTAATTCCTTCACCACACCATATTTCTCACTCTTCAGCACGCCGAGTATGTACTCGATGCCGATTTTGTGATCCATGATGTCGCCTTCCAAAATGACTTTATTGCCGTCTTTATCCTTGGTTTTTAAGAATGCTCCGGTCAATCCAATTTTTTCTACAATCCCGTTGGCTAACTCTGTAGCCTTCGGCATCGCAAGCAATTGGTATTTGATTGAGGAGCTTCCGCAGTTTAATACTAAAATTTTCATTGTTTGTGTGATTGTGATTGGGGTAAAGTCTTGCGACCCTTATTTAGTCATGGATCTTGGATCCGTATTTGTCGTATTTATAGAATCCTTCACCCACTGAACGGCCAGTCTTACCTGCTCTCATCAATTTTTTCAACATTGGAGAAGCTTTGTAGCGGGTGTTACCGAATTCGTTGTAAAGGTTATCCAACCAGCGGGTTACGCGATCAATACCAAAAAGATCTGCCGCCTCGAATGGCCCCATGGAGTTCCCCATGCCTAAACGCATCGTGGTATCGATATCTTCTTTGGTCGCTACTCCTTCCATCAAAATGGAACAAGCCTCGTTGATCATCGGTGCGATCAGACGGGTAGAAATGATGCCTGGAGATTCTACTACAGGAATTACGGTTTTCTTTAACATTTTTGCAAAACGCTGCACACGCTCATATGCGGCTTCGGAAGTGTGCAAGCCACGGGCTACCTCCACGATTTCTGCATCTTCTACCGGGAAAATGAAGTGTAGGGAGGCACAACGCTCCGGGTGATCCAATTCAGCGGCAAGCTCAGTGATCACCAAAGTAGTGGAGTTCGTAACGATTAAGCACTCCTCAGAAACTACTTCTTCCGCTTTTTTGAAAATGGATTTGCGATCCGGAACACATTTCTCACGGGTGCGAGACTTGATCGCTTCAATAACGATATCGCTTTTTGCTAAGTCAGCATAAACGGTAGTTCCGGAAATGCGGGAAAGGATGGATTTCTTTTCAGAATCTGTTAAACCCCAACGTTCGATTTCCAAATCCAATGCGTGAGACATGCCGTCCATCGCCTGGTCCACACGCTGTTGGCTCAATTCCAAGAAAACGACATCGAAACCACGGCGCGCACATAATAAGGCGATGGCTTGCCCAAGGAAGCCGCAACCTACGATACCTACATGGGAAAAGATGTTGTTCTTAGGAGCATCATTTCCTGCATGTAGGCCATATGATGCAATTGATTCTCTAATTTCAGACATTATTGATATAAAAGGATAAATATTTCGATAACTGTATTAACGCCAAAAGCCCGAGGATTTCCCCGGGCCAGTGCTTTATTAAGCTTCTGCAGCCTGATTTGCCGTAATGGCCACCAGGTTTACGATGTCATTCACGGAACATCCACGTGACAAATCATTGATTGGTGCTGCCATACCCTGAAGTACCGGGCCGATGGCTTCCGCACCTGCTAGTCGCTGTACCAATTTGTAACCAATGTTACCTGACTGTAGATCCGGGAATACCAAAACGTTGGCCTGACCGGCAATTTCAGAGCCCGGCGCTTTAGAAGCCCCCACTGCTGCTACAATGGCAGCATCTGCCTGCAATTCACCGTCAATTTTTAAATCAGGCGCTAATGCTTTTGCCAATGCCGTAGCTTCCGTTACTTTGTCTACAAATTCGTGTTTTGCTGAACCTTTAGTAGAGAAAGACAACATGGCCACTTTAGGGTCGATTTTAGCAATCGCTTTCGCAGTTTCCGCAGAAGAAACCGCAATTTGCGCCAATTGCTTCGCATCCGGGTTTGGTGTTACGGCACAATCCGCAAATACCATTAGCCCATCCTGACCATAGGTGTCATTTGGTAAAATCATTACAAACGCTCCTGATACAACAGAAATACCAGGTTTGGTTTTTACGACCTGGAAAGCAGGGCGCAATACATCGCCAGTGGCATTTTGTGCGCCGGCAACCTCACCATCAGCATCACCCGCTTTAATCATAAGTGTCGCCAGGTATAATGGGTTTTCAACCAATTTGGAAGCTTGTTCCTCGGTCAAGCCTTTAGATTTTCTTAAATCTAATAGTAATTCGGTGTAAGCCTGTTTCTTGTCATGATTCGTAGGATCGATGATCGTCACCTTGTCCAAATTGTTTAAACCTAATCTTCCGGCTTCTTCCTGAATGGTATTCGGGTTTCCAATTAGGATGATATGTGCCAGACCTTCGGCAGCAATTTGGTCCGCTGCTTGCAAAGTACGTTCTTCCTCGCCTTCAGGAAGGACGATTCTTTTATTGTACTTTTTTGCGTTTTCCTTAATCTTCTCAATCAAACTCATAACGGGCTTAACTTATTTTTATTGTTAATCAAATGTTTCTTTATTTAAAAGTCGGGTATCGACTATTTTGCTTCGAATGTAACAAATTATTCCATTAATCGCTGTTTTTTGGCAGACCAAAAATGATTTTGATCAAAGAAAATTTGTTATTCCTGCTGATCTGTGTTTCAGAATATGATAGATGTCTGCATTACGCTTGATTTTGTATTATTTCAATCAGGGCTTTGCGTGTGTTTTGGTTAACCAATATAAGTAAAGGTCAATGTATTTATCCAAATTTGCAATTATTTAGGGCTTTATTCTAATGTAATTTTACTTAGCCTTAAACATGATGATTGTCATGTAATTGCGCAAAATGTCAAAAAAAAGCCCATCCAGTCGGATGGGCTTTTTTCAATAGTTTAATATTTAATTATTTCTTTTTCTTATTCTGGTCAGCAGTGCGTTGCTTTTGCATTTCCTGAGATTGCTTCATGGCTTCCTGAAGACGAGCCTGGAATCCGGTTTTCTTGCGGTTGCCGGCATTCTTTTTTGCTTCCTGTAATTTTGCATGGATGGCATCGTCATCTACAAATTTACGGATGGCGTAAGTCTGACCAAAAGTAATGATGTTAGACAGGAAGTAGTAGTACGTCAAACCAGCAGGGAAATCATTCAGGAAGAAAATCATCATGATCGGCATCATGTACTGAATGCTTTTCATAGGTCCTTCCAAATTCGTGTTTTGGTTCGTTGCCTTGGTGTAAAGGATGGTGGAAACCGTCATCAACAAGGTGAACAAGGAAACGTGATCTCCATAAAATGGGATAGAGAATGGAAGATCTAAAATACTATCAAAAGTGGATAGGTCATGTGCCCAAAGGAAAGATTCCTGACGTAATTCCACGGAGTTCGGGAAGAATCGGAACATCGCGAACAGAATAGGCATCTGAAGCAGCATCGGGATACAACCACTTAGTGGGTTTACGCCTGCTTTAGAGTACAATTCCATCTGTGCGGATTGTTGTTTCTGCATGTCGTCCGGATGCTGTTCCTTGATTTCAGCAAGTTCCGGCTGCAACACCCGCATTTTTGCCATGGACAGATAAGACTTATAAGTCATCGGGAACAACAACATCTTAATCACCAATACCAGCATCAGGATGATCAATCCGTAGTTGGAGGTGAATTTCTCAAAGAAGTGAAAGATATTGATGATGATGTATTTGTTGACATACTTGAAAATGAACCAGCCCAGGTTGAGGTTTTGGTCAAAACCAGGCGCTACTTCTTTCAGGATATCGTACTGGTTAGGTCCAAAGAAGAATTCAATGGACTGATCTGCATTGTAGTCAAAAGTCGCGCGGCCAATTTTCACCGTCGTGCTGTCATTCGCAGGCGTTTCAATACTGACTTCCGAAACTTTTACCGCAGTCGATGGAATTACAGAAGATGTGAAAAACTTCTGCTTAAAAGCAATCCAGCTGATTTGTTCCGCCGGAGAAGCAATTTCTTTATCACTGGAAGACATGGAAAGTTCTTCGAAGTCCCCACCGGCAGTGTAATAATGTGCAGTGGTGTTCATACGAGCACCAGCACGGCTATCCAAATCAGGCTCTACTCTTTTGAGGCGGTTGGTCCAGTCAAAAGCAATGGTTTGTGAATTCAGGGAGCTCCCCAAATTGTTTAATTTGGTGTCAGCGTTTAAGGTATAACCTTCTTCCGACAGGGTGTAGCTTTGCTGAATGCTACCATTTCCCACTTGCAAATTAAAAGTAATGGTGTTGCCATTAAGCTGAGGAGTGGAAAAGTATAATTCCGAAAGGTTTACATTGCGACCTTCAAACTGAATCGTACGATTGAGTTGAGAAGATTCCTCATCTAAAAGAATTAAAGGCTTTTGGTCGTAAGTTTTATATTTTTTCAATTCCACAGAAGCAATGCTTGCGCCTTTGGAAGAGAAAATCACTTTAATGTCTTCGTTTTCTAAAGTGGCATTAGTGGCAGTTCCGGTAGTGGCCTCTGCTAAATTGCCAAATTTTTGCTGGTTGATAAGGGCTTGAACGGAGTCCGGAAGTGCCGGCGTTTCCGCTGGTTGGGAAGGCTGAGTAGTCGTCTGCTCGACTTTTGCTGCTTCAACGGCTTGCTGTTTTGCTAAATCCTCTTCGGATGGTGCAAAAAAGTAGCCGTAGGCGAGAAGTAGGGCAGAGATAAGTACTAAGCCTGTTACTTGATTTTTGTCCATAATTAAACGTCAATTCTAAAAATTGATCCTGGTTATTTCGATTTTAAGAAACGCGAATTTAATGAAAAAAAACACCTCGATGAACCATCGAGGTGTTTTTTAAAAGCTATATTAATGCTATTATTTGTTTTTTGACTGGTAATCCAAGGCCGCTTTCACAAATGAAACAAAGATTGGAGATGGATTAATCACGGTAGATTTCAATTCCGGGTGGAACTGAGAGCCCACAAACCAAGGGTGATCCGGAATTTCCACCATTTCTACCAGTGTAGAGTCTGGATTAATACCGGAGGCAATCATACCGGCCTTTTCGAAATCCGCTAAGAATTTATTATTGAATTCCCAACGGTGACGGTGACGCTCGCGGACTACCGGTTTGCCATAAACCTCTGCCGCTTTCGTGTCCGGTTTGATTTCGCAGGCATAAGCTCCCAGACGCATGGTTCCGCCCAGGTTGGATAAATCCTGTCCTTCCATCAAGTCAATTACCGGGTGAGTGGTCTGAGGATTCATCTCTGAAGATGCTGCATCTTCCCAGCCCAATACGTTGCGGGCGAATTCCACTACCGCCATTTGCATTCCCAGACAGATACCAAAGAATGGAATTTTGTTCTCACGAACATATTGAATCGCTGTGATTTTTCCGTCAATACCGCGCTCACCAAAGCCTGGTGCTACCAATACGCCGGCAGAATCACCCAATAAGTTAGCCACATTATCTTTATTGACAGACTCTGCGCTTACCCAGTTGATGCGAACTTTGGCTTCGTTTTGTGCACCCGCATGAATGAAGGATTCCACGATGGATTTATAGGCATCGTGAAGCTCTACATATTTTCCTACCAAAGAAATTTTCACTTCTGCCGTAGGATTTTTCAATCGACCCAGGAAATCTTTCCAAAGCTCCAGCTTGGGTTCGCTGTCATAGGTCAATTGTAATTTTTCAATAACACGCTCATCCAGCTTTTCTTTTCTCATCAAAAGCGGTACATCGTAAATGGTCTCTGCATCCAAAGATTCAATTACGTTTTTATATTCCACATTGCAGAAAAGAGAAAGTTTGCGACGAACATCATCAGGAAGTGAATGCTCAGAACGACAAACCAAAACATCAGGCTGGATTCCGGCTTCCAAAAGTTGCTTCACCGAATGCTGCGTTGGTTTGGTTTTTAATTCACCTGCTGCTTTCAAATACGGAATCAGCGTCAGGTGGATCACCATAGCATTGGAAGAACCCAATTCTAGTTTTGCCTGACGAACGGCTTCAATAAATGGAAGTGATTCAATATCACCCACGCAACCACCGATTTCTGTGATGATGACATCATACTCGCCGGTTTGGCCTAGTTTATAGAAATTTTCCTTAATTTCATTGGTGATATGAGGGATGACCTGTACCGTTTTTCCAAGGTATTTTCCTTCACGTTCCTTATTGATCACGTTATGGTAAATTCTACCCGTGGTCACATTATTTGCCTGAGAGGTCTTAATGTTAAGAAAACGTTCGTAGTGTCCCAGGTCAAGGTCGGTCTCCGCTCCATCCCGAGTGACGTAACACTCGCCGTGCTCGTATGGATTCAGTGTTCCCGGATCAATATTTAGATAAGGATCGAATTTTTGAATAGTGACAGACAAGCCTCTTGCCTGTAATAATTTTGCCAAAGAAGCGGCGATAATTCCTTTTCCCAAAGAAGATGTTACCCCACCGGTAACGAAGATGTATTTTGCTGAACCCATAAGAAATAAACTGCTGTTTCTGTACTTATGGGATACAAAGTTAGGGGACTTTTTGTATTCTGCACAATAAACTGACTTAATAATTATTAAAAATCGTAAAGCCCCACTGTCTTAGTAAATTACCATTTCGCTAGTGATTTTTAATGGCATGGCTGAAATTTAATATTACATCTTGTTTATGTTTAATTTCATCTGTAGGTCTTACATCTTCCTCGTTGATCCTTCTGCGCTTTTTTCAATAATAAGGAGGAATAACAATATTAGTAATTGCCTGTTATACCCATATTAGTTGCGTAATCTGGCTGAGAGACGGTCATATTATGTTTTAATTAGGAATTAATGTTACATGGTATTGTATAGCGGGATGCAAATGTCTTCTTTTTCTACGAGGGAAACCATACATCAGTGGATGGCGGATTTGAAAGCGGTTGCCCAACAGAAGCAGGTTAAAGTGAAAGCTTGGGTGGATACGGATATCCCGGAATTTTTGGTTGGCGATAAGCTAAAGGTTTATCAATTGGTGCATCAGCAGGTAACCGATCTGCTCGAAACCACGGGGGATCACGCGATTGAAATGGAAGTGGGGGTGGGGAAATGCCTGGAGAAGAATATATGGCTGAATTTCCATATTTCCGGAGGCTTTGATTCTTCCTCTATAACTCAGGAGCAGCTTGCACACACCTATAAAAAAATGGTAGCGGGAATTGGGGCCGAGATGGAGGTCAGTTTTTTGAAAGACAGGGTTAAATTTTCCCTGTGTATTCCCTTTCTAAGAAGTGAAGAGGGACTGCCCAGGCCGCTGGCCAATATGAAAGAAGGTGATTTCGAACATCGTTCCATTTTGCTTATAGAAGATGATCCGGTGAATGTGATTGTGTTTAAAAAATGGATGAAGCGGTGGAATTTAGAGGTTGTGGTGGCACAAAATGGCCTTCAGGGTTTGAAATTGCTCAATGAAAAACCTTTTTCGATGGTTATTCTCGATCTGCAGTTACCCATATTAAATGGCTGGGAATTGATGGAGATGCTCCGGCAATCCGAGCATGCTTATTTTAAGCAAATCCCGGTGGTAGCCATTACCGCTTTGGTGGATTGGTATGAAGGGGTAAGGCCTGTAAAGGGTATTCAGCAGTTATTGATCAAACCATTTAGGCCGAAGGATTTATTATCGGCCATCGGTGATCATGTGTTATTTAAAAATGCCACCTTTAAAAAGTCTGCTGCGCTGGCCAAAAAGATCAATGCGCATTATTCCAAAAGGGATGCCTTAGGCGTACAAACTCTTCCGCTTTATGGGCAGCATGAACTGAAATTAAAGAAATTTTTGCATCGATACCGCAAAGCCCTTAGTACGGAGGACTATTTTTCCCGAATTGAAGCGGTCGATAATATCCGTTCCACCCTTATTCAGTTGGATGCTGACCAGTTATTGTTGGAAATTGACAACAACGGAGGTGATCTTAAGGGGTATGCGGCGGTCGAAAAAGGAGTTCAAAATTTACTGCAATCTTTTGGTCAATATGGCTTGGAAAGCAATGCCAAGCCGGTGCAAGTACAAAAAAAGCACCACTAGTGTGGTGCTTATATGGCTGTTATCATCGATTTACCAGCGAATCAAAGCGGATGCCCAGGTAAATCCGGAGCCAAAGGCGGCCAGGCAGATCAAGTCTCCATCTTTCACTTTTCCTTCCTCCCAAGCCTCACTCAAAGCAATCGGAATAGAAGCTGCTGTGGTGTTACCGTAGCGCATAATGTTGTTGTATACTTTTTCTTCCGGCAATTTCATTTTTTGTTGAATGAAATTACTGATTCTCAAATTGGCCTGATGTGGTACCAGGAGATCAATCTGATCCGGCGTCATTTGATTAGCTTTTAGGGCTTCCCCAATCACTTCCATAAATCTCACCACCGCGTGCTTGAAGACTACATTGCCATTCATGTGTGGGCGGATGCTCATACTCTCTATCACTTCTTGGTTCAGTCTCTGATCCGGATGTCGGCTGGAGCCCGGGTCCTTCCCAAATAACTCCTCCGCATGCGTGCCATCGGCATGCAAATGCGTGGAAAGAATACCCTGACCGCTTGCTCCTTCTTCGGCCTGAATGACGGCCGCACCTGCTCCATCGCCAAAAATAACCGAAACATTTCTACCACGGTCCGACATTTCTAAAGCGGAGGACTGGATTTCGGCACCTACCACTAATACCGTTTTATACATGCCGGTTTTGATGAACTGATCTGCCACCGACAGGCCGTAGATAAAACCGGAGCAGGCATTTCGGATATCAATCGCCGGGATGGTTTTTTCATGAAGTCCCAATTCTCTTTGCATTAAAACGCCGGAGCCCGGAAAAAAGTAATCCGGGGTGATGGTCGCGAAAACGATCATGTCTACCTCCTGAATGGCGATGCCAGCGCGCTCTAATGCCATTTTTGATGCACGGGTTGCCATATTGGAACAGGTATCTTTTTCCGGATCAAAAAATCTTCTGCTTTTAATACCGGTACGTTCCTGAATCCACTGGTCCGAAGTGTCCATTTGGGCAGCCAAATCATCATTTGTCACCACATTTTCGGGAACATAGTGTCCTACACCTTTAATTCTTGAAAATGTCATATTTCTTATTTCTGTGTTTGTTTCTTTTCATTATTACCGCCATCAATTTAATAGTTTATGCGGCAATGGCAAATGACATTTAAACTCCTCAAATCGGCTTGTATTTGGGATCTTCCTTTTAACTATTTGGGATTTAGTGGAATATTACTCAGGATAGGGTGAATTATTGATAGATTAATAATTTTAAAGAATCAGGAAACTCTCTTATTCCTGATGGTTTATTGTGATTTTTTAGCATGCGTATTTCGGGCGGCTGCCACTTGGTTGGAAATGTTATAGACGAACAGCTTTTGTTGACCTCCGGAAATCACCTTTTTGTTCAGCTGCCATTGTTTTGGATTGTTGTTGATGTGGTCTTCAACCAAAATTTCCGCTTTGATCATGTGGAAATAGGAGGGCGTCTCTTCTAAAGCCATTTTTCGGATGTTTTGCCCACTGTGATTTTTTTTATTACAATCTTCTATAATCAATGGGCTCAGCCATAAAATATCGCCACTTTGGCTCAATAGCAAGATTCTTTCTCCGCTAATACCATGACATTCCAGCAGTATTGAAAAATGCAGATTGAAACGATCGATTTGTTTTTGATGGTGGTTTTCCTGATCGGCCTGCATGCGGGTCATTTGTTCGTGAGTAGCGGCCAACTCTTCCATGTTTTGCCGCATTTCTTCTTCCTGTGCCTGCAATTGTTCGGTTTGTAGATTACTGGATTCCAATAGTTTTTTGGTTTGTTTGTTGATGTTCAGGTTAATCAGATGAGCGCCGAGATTATTACATATGCCCTTTAAATACTCGAAATAATGTTTTGGATAGGGGTGTAAGGCTGCTAATTCGAGTATTCCTACCACCTCTTCATTGTATTTCATCGGCATTAGAATGATGGATGTTGGTGGGGCGTCTCCCAGTCCTGATTTGATACTAAAATAATTGGAAGGGATTTCTGTAAGGTAAATTTCCTGAGCCTCCAGATAGCACTGACCCACCAGGCCTTCCCGATCGGTATAGGACTTGTGCAGGTATTTTTTTCGATTGAAGGCATAGCAGGCGACCATGTTTATTTTGGTTTTTCCATGGAGTTGGTCAATATGGTAAATCGCTCCCTGCATGCTGTTAGTGTATTGGACGATGGCACTCAGGAGCCGGTCCTGCTGATTTTCCGCCCCATCGGTTGCCCTGAGCAGCTGATCTATGGCTGCAATGCCTTCTGTAATCCATTGCCTTTTTTTGTCTTCTTCTTTTTGTGTCTCTACCTGTGCGACATAGGCTTGTAATTGCTCCGATTTCGATTGTAAATCTTTCTGGCTTACTTCCATTTTATGGATCATTTTCTGAGCGCTCAACTGCAGATTGCGTTGCACCTTTTTATTGACAAATGTCAGGGCAATGATCATCATCACCCCACCAATCGTATTAATGAAATATTCAAGTGAAGTTGTTTCGTAACCGATAAAAGAGCTCATTTCGAAAAGAGGCGCCATATAAAGCAGGGCGAAGAGGTGAGCGATATTGATGGCTGTGGCCCACCAAAGTGGTTTTTTTTCTGAGAGATCAAATAATACCCAGGGTAAAATAATCATAGCGGTCATCGTGAGGAATAAGGAAGGTACCGGATTTTGTCCCAGAGGTGTAATCAGGCTAATGGCCACTGTGGTGAAAGAGGTGGGGAAGATGGCGGTAATAATTCGTGCAATATGATTAAGCCGGAGTTTGTTTAGGGTCAGGGAAGTAAGGTATACCAGACAGCTTCCCCGAGTAAAATCAATAATGAAGGCGCGGTAAAAAGCGCCAGGCTTCCAAAAATCAGGCAGGCGATCAGACAGAAATAATTTACCAGATTACAAACCCAGAATTTGGTTTTTACCTGTTGATTGTCGGTCGGAAGGCTCCCTAAAAAGAGCAAATTGTCAATTGTCGTCTTCATATTCGTTGGTCAAATCGGCATTATTTATAATATTTGAAACTTAACCACTTTGGGAGCGTGCAAGTCAGAAAGGTGAGGGGGAGTGGTGTCAGAAAAATCAAACAGTTCAATTATTTAGACATTAACTTATGTTTTTAAGGAATAAAGCACATTGGCTATTGGGGGTGATGATGTTTTTTAGCTATGTGGTGAAGGGGCAGGGGTACGAAATAGATCTTCAAATTAAGGGCGTGGCCCTTCCTGAAATGTATTTGGGCTATTACTTTGGAGAAAAACAGTACGTCAAGGATACTGCAAGTATTTTAACAGATATATCCGGTGTGGGGCATTACCAATTTAAGGGAGAAGAGCCCTTAAAAGAGGGGATTTATTTTATTTATCATCCGGAAGGGGTTTATTTTCAAATGGTGCCGGACGAGCAGGCTTTTGCGCTGAAGACCGATACCCTGGACCTGACGGGACATATGGATATTCAGCATTCTCCTAAAAATGAGCTTTTTATTGGCTATGAACATTTTATCACCAGCCAGAATAATAAAGCGCAGCAGATTCAGCAACAGCTGCAGGCCCTGCCGGAGGGAGCCACTGATCAGCAAAAGGCCTTTCAGGAGCAATTGATGCAATTGGACCAAGATGTGAAGGCGCGTCAGTCTGCGGTATTGACCCAACATCCGGAATCCATGACCGCCAAGATTATTAAGGCCACCAAACGACCGGAGGTACCGGCCTCGCTTGGGAGTCAGCTGGAGCGGGTGATTTATTACCGATCTCATTTTTGGGATAATTTTGACCTGAGCGATCCGGCCTTGCTCAGAACTCAATTCTATGCACCAAAAGTGGAGGAATATATGGAGAAACTGACCTATCCGCAGCCGGATTCTTTGTTTGATTCGGCCGTTAGGTTGATTGAATTGTCGAAAGGCGATGAGGAGACTTTCAGATATATGGTGGTGAATTTGTCCAATCAGTTTGAAATGGGCAAGCGCATCGGGGCCGAGAATGTTTTTGTGAAGCTGGCGGAGCGCTATTATTTGTCCGGTCAGGCGACTTGGGCAGAGGAGGAAACCATTTCAAAAATCGAGGAGCGGGTAAATCAGTTGAAGCCGAATTTGATTGGAGAGAGGGCGCCTGATTTAGTGTTGAGAGATCCGGAGGGGAATGAGTTGAATATGGCGGACCATTCCGCACCTTTTACGGTGCTGTTTTTCTATGATCCGGAATGCGGGCATTGTAAGAAAGAAACCCCGAAAGTATTGGAGGCTTTTCATGAACTACGAGATCAGGGCGTTGAATTCTGGGGAGTGAATACGACCACCGATACCGAAAAATGGTTGAAATATGTGGAGGATAAGCAAATGGACTGGATCAATGGGGAGGATCCTTATGTGCAAAGTAATTTCCGCTACGATTATGATATTCGAACTACGCCCATCATTTATATTTTGGATAAGGATAAGAAAATCATTGCCAAAAAGATAGCGGCGGAGAATATCACGAAGTTCATCGAAATTTATCAAAAAGAAGGCGCTAACTAAATTAAAAACCTCTGAGCGGGAATGTCCCCTCAGAGGTTTTTTTTGGCTTTTGATTACGGGGTTTAGCGGATTTGCTTATTTTTGCCCCCTTATGCGCATTGGCAATTTGATATGAAAGAATTATTCATGAAGCTACTCAAATTCGGAGTAGTGGGCTTCTCAGGACTTTTTATAGATTTCGGCATTACCTATTTCACCAAAGAACGTTTGAAGTGGCATAAGTATGTGGCCAACAGTACGGGCTTTATGGTGGCGGCTTCCAGTAATTATATGCTGAACCGCATTTGGACTTTTGAAAGTCATGATCCGCAAATATTAATGCAATACTCTCAGTTTATTGGCGTTAGTTTGATCGGATTGGTGTTGAATAATATCATTATTTATATTTGTAATGATCGGTTTAAGATCAATTTTTATATCTCTAAAGTTTTCGCAGTGGGTGTGGTGACTTTGTGGAATTTCTTTGTGAATTATTACTTTACTTTTTCGTCTACCCTGTAAATGAGCCTTTTCGATAAATCTAATACCCGGTCTCAGGGGCTGCTAATCTTCTTGGGAGCCTGGTTGATCATTAATTTACTTCAGGCCTGGGCCGTAGGCGTGCATGAAGATGAAGCCTATTACTGGATGTGGTCCCGTTGGATGGATTGGGGGTATTTTGATCATCCCCCCATGGTTGCGCTTATCATAAAAATCGGCAAAGGGTTTTTCAGTGGTACATTAGGTTTGCGTCTGATGACGGTGCTCATGAGTACGACTGCCATTTACCTGTTGTGGGAATTGGTCAAGCCTTATCAGGTGAAATTTGCTCACTTCTGTATGGTGGTGGCCTCTGTTCCGTTGATTCACATTTATGGCTTTGTGACCACGCCGGATGTGCCTCTGTTTTTCTTTGGTGTGCTGTATTTTCATGCGCTGAAGCGCTATTATCAGGAAGACAGCTGGAAAAATGTGTTGTTGCTTGCGATAGTCATCGCCCTGATGTTTTATAGTAAATACCATGCGGTATTGTTGGTGTTTTTCAGCTTGCTGGCCAATTGGAAGTTATTAACAAGACCAAGCTTTTGGGTGACGGCTGTGCTTTCCGTTTTATTGTTGACGCCGCATATTTACTGGCAAATTTCCAATGAATTCCCATCTATCCAGTATCATTTATTTGACCGCTCTAAGGAGCCCTATAAAATAGCGAATACCTATATGTATTTGCTGAATGAGTGGGTGGTCTTTGGGCCATTGACGGCTTATTTCTTATTTAAAGCCGCGCTGAAAGTGAAATTGGAAGGCGATTTTGATCGTGCCTTGTTGGTGAATTTATTCGGGATTGTCCTATTTTTCTTTATTTCCTCTTTTAAAGGTTGGGTAGAAGCACACTGGACATTGGTGGCGACGATTCCATTGGTTTTATTGGCGCCCCGAGGGATTCAATATTTATCAGTGGGAGAATACAAGTGGTTTAAAAATTTGTTTGTGGCCAGTTTAGTTTTGCTGATGACTGCTCGTTTGTTGCTTGGCATTCCGGCAGGTCCATGGTACAGTTTGCCGGCATTGAAAATGTTTAAGGAACGCAAGGAATGGTCTGAAAGGATACAGGAAGTGGCGCAGGGTCGTCCGGTGGTTTTTGTGAACGGATTTCAAAAACCTTCTCAATTCGGGTTTTATACAGATGGAGCTCACGTGGCCTGCCTTACGCAGGTGAATTACCGCAAACACCAGTATGATCTTTGGCCCATGCTGGACAGTCTTCAGGGGAAATCCATCGCATTGGTGGGCTATGAAGGGCAGCTTCCTCAAATGCAAACCTTTGATACGCCTAATGGCAAAGTGAGTGTGGGAATAATGGATGATTTTCAATCTCTGGGGAAAATTTGGAGTGAAATTCAAAATCCGGCGCCTACTTATTCTGCCGGGCAAGAGGTAAAACTGGAGGTTTTACTGACGAATAAATTTGACCGAGCCGTTCAATACCATTTCGATTTGGAAGGGGCGTCTCCGGCATTATTGCCTACCTTTTGGAAAGAAGGAAAAATAGTTCCGGTAGCGCAGCAGCCGATTCCTCTGGAGCAATTAAAATGGAGACAAGGCGAACAGCGCCTTCAATCTGTGCATATCAAAATGCCTGCGGAAGCAGGAAAATATAAACTGATGATTTCAACCTGTCAGTTTCCCTTTGAAAGAAGATTAAGTGGACGTGCGATAGATGTGGAGATAAAATAGGGGAATTCAACAGGCTTTCTTAATTTTGGTAAAGGCCCAAAATCAACCTATAGATTTGGTATTTTTTCCTTGAAAATTGAATGTTTGGATAATGCTTTTTAAGAATACACTTTTAACCATTGGTTTAACGATAACCGCAGCCACTTTTGCTAATGCTCAAAATTGGCAGCAGGGCCCGCTGAATGAGGAAATAAATTCCATAGTAGATGAGCGTGCGCCGGTACTGTCGCCGGATGGGCAGATTTTATATTTTGTGCGCGCTTCTCATCCGGAGAATGCAGGTGGGAAGAAAGATAAGGGTGATATCTGGCAGTCGGAGCGCATGGCGAACGGCAGCTGGACAGCTCCTGTTTTGTTGAAAGGCCGGGTGAATAATGAGCAACGCAATGAGATTCTGGGCCTGAGTGCAGACGGAAAAACCATGTTTGTAAATGATGCCTATCGTCAGGATGGGCGCACGGGAATTTCAGTGAGTCAGTTGGAAGGTGGAGCCTGGTCGGCGCCAAGAGCCCTGGAATTGCCCTATTTCAAAAATGCCTCCAAAGAAATTTCCGGTGCTCTAAGTGCTGATGGCAAGGTGATGTTCCTGTCGATTGAGTCTTTTAATAGTCGGGGAGCAGAGGATTTATATGTTTTGTTCAGGAAGGGCAATGGGAGTTATGGCGATCCGAAAAATTTGGGTTCTGTGATCAATTCCGCCTTTCAGGAAGTGTCTCCCTATTTAGCTCCTGATAATAAAACCCTGTATTTTGCTTCTAACGGACATGGGGGAGCGGGAAGTTTTGATCTTTTCCGTTCCGAGCGTTTGGATGATAGTTTCACCGCCTGGTCAAAGCCGGAGAATCTGGGTCCCGAAGTTAATACCAAGGGGAAAGAAACCTATTTCCGCATTATCAATGAAGGCAAGCAAGGACTGTATGTCTCCACTCAGGATTCGAATGGTTATGGCGATTTAAAGGTTTATACCTTCCCGGAGCCACAGGAAGTGGTGGCGCAGGCTGAAATTCAGGTGGAGGAAGCGACCATTACTACGGAAATTTCCGATAGCCTGAAAGTGTCAGCAGTGCCGGAGGTTAAGGAGGTACAGGGTCGAAGATATTTGCAGTTATGGGTGGTTGATGAAAATAGTAATGAATTAATCGCTGCTGAAGTGGAGGCGGTTTTGGAAGACAGCCTTGCGCAGATCATTATTCCTCATGGTCATGAATCTGTGCCACTGCCTCAGGGAAAGCGTTTGAAAGAATTCAGGATTAAGTCGGAAGGCTATTGGGGGATAGAACAAGCTGTGAATGAACTGGTGGAGGAAGCCGCCTCTGCCTACAGGTTTAAATTAAAACCTTTAGAGGTGGGGATGAACGTCCGTCTGGATAATATCTTATTCCAAAGGGGAACGGCCATTATGCTGGAAGGTGGAGATGCGCAGCTGGATAAAATGTATGAGTTGCTAAGTGAGAATCCGAATATGGTGATTGAAGTGGCTGGGCATACGGATAACCGTGGAAGCACGGATGCCAATCGTAAATTGTCCTTGCAAAGAGCGGAATCCATTAAAGCTTATCTGGTGGAGAAGGGCATAAAGAAAAAGCGTGTAGAGGCCAAAGGTTATGGATCAGCCAAGCCTGTAGCGGATAATAAGCGGGAAGAAACCAGAAAATTAAATAGAAGAGTTGAGTTTACCATTTTAGCCCAATAAGATGAAACGCTCCAAAATCATTTTTATCGTCTTCGCCATTTTGTTTTTTGCGGCCTTGTTGTGGGTGAGCTATGATATTTCCACCCGCACCACCTGGCCCGGCTCAAAGGGACAATTGAAAGAGCGAATAAAAGAACAATTACAGGAAGACGAAACGGACAGCAGCCAAACTGAAGATGGACAGAAGTAGTAAGATTTTTTACCAATGGATGGAAGAGCATCTGTTGGTCCGGCCACAGACCTTGCCACTTTCGGAAGCCTTGTTACGCAAGTGGAAAAATTATGAAATGCTGGAGGAGCTTTTCCGGGAGATGGGAGGCGTTTCAGCGCGTATTTTTGTACCGAAGGAAATCACATTGTGGACGGCCAACAGAAAGGCATTGTTGATTGACACCCCTTTGGATTATAACAGATACCGTATGCAGACTTATCGCTCCAAATGGTATGGGGAAAAGATGCCGGAATTGGATGTAAAAGCATTTGCCAGGAATTGCCGCCAGAAGGAAAAGGAATGCCTGAAGTTAGGTTTAGGTCCTGAGCAGTGGACCAATAAGCTGGCAGAGCAATATTTTGGAAAAGCAGCCACTGGTGGGGACTTTTTTGGTAATGGTGCGCCTGCATGGAAATTACGGGCATGGACGGCATTACTGACGGATGTTGCTGCTCACGGGCATTTTTACAATCTGCAGCGGGTGAGTATTTACCAATCCGTGATGATGGATAAAAAGTTACAGCCTTTGGGAAGTATCCTGCTTTTGGGTAAAGAAGTGCATGCCGAGAAGATCGCCAAGCTGGTGAAAAGAGGCTGGGGAGAAAGCAATCCTGCTCCCGCATCGGATGATCTTTTTAAAATATAACCCGAATTATTCGCCGCTAGATTTAGTGATTCACTATAAGTGTTTTGTTAGCAGGATTTTACGGTTAACCCTATCGAATTTTCAATAGCTCAAATTTGGGTATGCTTGCTTTCTCCTCATTCATCTGCTTCCTTGGGAAAAACTCGATATAGGAAACTATTCCTTCATTTTTCCCGCCTAGCAGCTAAACGAGGATTAAAGCATGAAAAATCCGGGATAAGGACATGAAAAAGCCGATTTCTACAGTTTGGAAATCGGCTTTTTTGTGCTGAAATGCAAGCTAACATTAGGAGAATAGCCCATGAAACTCCACATCAATGGCCTGGGTGATTTTGGCGAAATCCTCTGGCTTATTTTCATAATCCATCTCATTTACGTCAAAAATCAAAAGCTTGGAATCACTGTATTGACTAATCCATTCCTCATAATTTTTATTCAGGCTTTCCAAATATTGAAGCGGGATGCTTTGCTCGTAATCCCTTCCTCTTTTCTGAATTTGCTTCACCAATTTGGAAATGTCTGCCTTCAGATATATCATTAAATCCGGTGGCTGAATAAAGCGTTTCATATGCTGGTAAACGGCCAGATAATTATCCCAGTCCCGCTGGTTCAAAACACCTGAATCAAATAAATTCTTAGCGAAAATATTCACCCCCTCATCAATGGTTCTGTCCTGGACGGTCGTGCTGATTCTTTCCTTGATGTCAACGGCTTGCTTGAATCGGCTCTTCAAGAAGTACAATTCCAAATGGAAGGCCCATCGCTCCATATCATCATAAAAATCACTCAGATAGGGGTTGTCATCCACCGGTTCAAATTCTGCCGTCCACCCGTAATGGTGGGCCAGTTTATTGCAAAGGGTGGTTTTGCCTGAGCCTATATTTCCTGCAACTGCAATATGCATGGGTAAATAAATGTTAGGAGAATAAACCGTTTAGTTCTACATCAATTTTGTCCACTACCTGTGCAAAGTCTTCCACACGGTTTTCGTAATCCATTTCATTTACATCGATTACTAAAAGTCGGCCCGCATCATAATTGTCAATCCATGAATTGTAATAATTATTCAACGACTGCAAATAGTCTATGCGAATAGAGTTTTCGTAATCCCTGCCTCTTTTCGTAATCTGATCTACCAGCTTTGGAATATCCGCCTTCAAATAAATCAGCAGGTCAGGTGCCTGAATATAGCGTGTCATGGCCTGAAACAGATCCATATAGTTGGCATAATCACGCTCATTTAAGTTTCCGCCTTCATGTAGGCTACGGGCGAAAATATAGGCGTCCTCATAGATGGTACGATCCTGAATAATGGATTTTCCGCCTTCGCGAATATCCAGAATCTGCTCATAACGCTTGCTTAAAAAATAGACCTGCAAGTGAAATGACCATTGGGACATATCCGCATAAAAATCACTCAAATACGGGTTGTCATCCACGGATTCAAATTGTGGAGTCCAGTGGTAGTGTTTTGCTAATTTTTTGGTCAGGGTGGTTTTGCCTGAACCTATATTTCCTGCTACTGCAATGTGCATTATATACTCTCCCTTTTGAAATTCTTAATTTTTCGGACGGCAAAATAACGCAATAGAATGCGAATAAAAAAGGTTGATTATTTGACCATTTTTCTTATCTGAATATATCTGCCTTAAATCCTTCTTCTTCTGTTTGAAGAAAATAGGAGGGAACCGAAAATTTTTCCAATGCCTTTTCTCCCAAAAAAATGACAGCACATAAATTTCTCCTTCAGGATCTGGTTTAAACCAAATGATTCACCCTCAGATTCAATCCCTCTAGTTAAGAGAGCTTGTCCTCAGGCTGTTGTTTCTGGTTTAAAAAATGGTCCAAATCTGGTTAATCGTGCTTTCCTCTCCTTTTTTGGAAAATACCCGAAACAGGAAACTATTCCTTTATTTTCCTTCCTTGTAGCTGAACGAGTCATCAAGCATGCCTATTTCGGCTTTAAATGCAAAAAACTATTCTTCGTCGTACTCTTCAAACAGAAAATTCTGATAGGCATTTTGCAGTTCCCTAAGCGCAAAGTCATCCCCTTGATTTTTGGCCAGTGCAATACCTTCTTCATAAGTGGATTTCGCCTCTTCCAGCAGTTCCAGTTCTATATACAATTTTGCTGCATGATAATAGGTAGGTAGGTAATTTTTGTGATTTTTTAATAAGTGTTCAAAGTGATTTTTAGCCTTTTGCAGGTCGGATTTCGTATACTCTAAGGCAATTGAATACCAGATAAACGGATCACTTGGATCCTCCTCTTTGAAGGCGATTAATTGCGCTAACCGATCGAAACTCATATCTGAAAATTAGTTTTATTTAAAATTTTTTTAATAAATTAAAGTAAATGAGCTTGCGTGGATAAATTTGAGCTTAAAAAACGAGTGATTTTTTTTATCTTCCTATTCGTCATTTCGTTTCCTAAGGTGAGAATTTTGACGTACGCTTCCTTTTATTGAAACAATCAAAATCTCAAATAAACTTTAACCCATTAATCACCCGATTTTATGAAAATCCTTGTATGTATTACCCACGTCCCAGATACGACGTCAAAGATTGCCTTTACTGACAATAATACCAAATTTGACAGCAGTGGAGTGCAGTATATCATCGGACCTTATGATGATTACGCCCTGGCCAGAGCCGTGGAGTTGAAAGAAGCACATGGTGGCTCGGTGACCGTTTTGAACGTAGGAACGGCTGAATCTGAGCCGACCATTCGAAAAGCCCTGGCCATTGGTGCGGATGAGGCCATTCGGGTAAATGCCGAACCTACTGATTCTTTCTTTGTAGCCAGTCAAATTGCGGAGGTTGCCAAAGAAGGCTATGACCTGATTCTGATGGGAAGAGAATCCATTGATTTTAACAGCGGCGTAGTACACGCTTTGGTTGGAGAAATGCTGGGCATTGTGTCAGTTTCTCCTGTAATGCGTCTGGAAGTGGAAGGCAATACCGCCACCATGGATCGGGAGATTGAAGGAGGGAAGCAGACCATTCAGATTGATTTGCCTTTTGTGGCGGGTTGTCAGGAGCCGATAGCGGAATGGAAAATTCCTAATATGCGCGGTATTATGACCGCACGTACCAAGCCGCTGAACGTAGTGGAGCCTGTTGGTGGAGAAAAACAGGTGAAGCTGGTGGATTATGAATTACCAGCAGCAAAAGGCGCTGTGAAAATTGTGGCACAGGAAGAGGTGAATGAATTGGTGAAGATGCTACAAAATGAAGCCAAAGTATTATAAACCCGCCTTTCAGAACAACAACCTAACAACCCAAACTTCAAATTAGAATCAATTATTATGTCTGTATTAGTATTTATAGAATCAGATAACGGAAATATAAAGAAAAGCTCATTGGAGGCCGTTTCCTTTGGTGCCGGAATTGCCAAGCAGGAAGGAAGCACGGTTACCGCTTTAGTATTAGGGCTGGTGGAAGATTCCCAATTGGGCGCTTTAGGCATGGCGGGAGCGAGTAAAATCCTACATGCCAAGGAAGAAAGATTAAACACGCCGAGTATTATGGCTTATGCCTCTGCGATTTCGCAGGTGTTGGAGCAAACCGGTGCCACCACTTTGGTGTTGGCGCAATCGGCCTTAGCAACCCCCGCGGGCGCCAGAGCGGCGGTAAAAGCAGGCGCAGCCATCGTGTCCAATGTGATTGAATTGCCGGTGGTTGAAGGTGGGCAGTTCAAGGTGAAACGCGGAATTTTCACCGGAAAAGCTTTTGAAACCCTGAATGTAGAGGCGGATAAACGGGTATTGGTGGTGAAGAAAAATGCCGTAGAGTTGAAGGCCGATGGAGGAGAAGCCGTGGTAGAAGAGGTAGCAGTAAGCCTTTCTGATGGAGATTTTGTATTAAAAGTATTGGAAACTCACAAGCAGGAGGGGGATGTTTTACTTCCCGAAGCAGAAATTGTGGTTAGCGGTGGGCGAGGATTGAAAGGCCCGGAGAATTGGGGGATTATTGAGGATTTAGCCAGTAGTTTAGGAGCCGCTACAGGCTGTAGCAAGCCGGTATCCGACATGGATTGGCGTCCTCATCACGAACATGTTGGACAAACAGGAATAAAAGTAAGCCCTAATTTGTACATTGCTGTTGGTATTTCGGGTGCAATTCAGCATCTTGCAGGGGTAAACTCGTCAAAATGTATTGTAGTCATTAACAAGGATCCGGAAGCGCCATTTTTCAAAGCGGCAGATTACGGTATCGTTGGTGATGCATTTGAAGTACTCCCTAAGCTTACTGAAGCGATAAAGGCGGTCAAAAGCTAGATTATTTTGGATAAAATCAAACTCGACATCTTAGGTCTTTCCTCCAGCCAGTCCCAGTCAGGTTCTTTTGCCCTGGTTTTGGGAGAAGAAAGTGGTAACCGAAGGTTGCCCATCATTATTGGTATGTTTGAGGCGCAGGCCATAGCCATTGAAATTGAAAAAATTATTCCTAACCGTCCGATGACGCATGATTTGTTTAAATCAATCGGTTATGCGTTTAATTTTACGGTGGTGGAAATTCTGATTTCTGATTTGCGGGAAGGGGTGTTTTACGCCAAGATTGTCTGCAATGATGGCTTGAAAAATATCGAGATTGATGCGCGTCCTTCGGATGCCATAGCGATTGGCTTGCGATTTTCAGCCCCTATTTATACCTATGAGCGTATTTTAGGAGAAGCAGGAATTGTACTGACTGATGAAGAAGAGGACGAAGGTAAGCCCGCTGAAAAGGCGGAGGACCTGTCTTCTTTTGCACCGGCAGATAATCCTACCAGTAAAGCAGATCCGGTACCACCAAGCTCCGGAAGTGTTTCCAGAAGTAGCGGTGGTTCCTCCAAATTGAAAAATACTTCTTTAGCCAAGCTAAATGAAATGCTGGAGAAGGCCATTATGGATGAGGATTATGAAAAAGCTGCTGAAATTCGCGACGAGATTAATAAGCGACAATGATTTTAATTAAAAAGTTCTTAGAAAAAGCCTACTATTCTGTAGTAGGCTTTTTTTGTGCCATAGAATAAATTACCTTTGCCGAAAAATTATATTATTTGATGGAAATTGTACGGGGTTTCGTTGGTGTACTGATCATTCTCGGAGTGGCGGTTGCTTTTTCACGTAATCGAAAAGCGATTGATTGGCGACTAGTAGGATCAGGGATATTATTGCAAATTGTGATTGGGGTGTTAATCACCCAAGTGCCTTTTGTGAAAAGTGGCTTTGAGTCTGTTAGTGAAGGTTTCGTGACCTTCCTTGGTTTTACTGAAGCAGGAGCGGGTTTCCTTTTTGGTCCCTTGGCAGATGTAGACAGTTCTGGTTTTATCTTCGTTTTTCAAGTACTGACCACCATCGTATTTTTCTCTGCGGTTTCCACTGGTTTGTATTATTTAGGGATTCTTCAAAAGATTGTCTGGGTATTGGCCTGGGTGATGAAGAAGACTATGCGCCTTTCCGGTGCGGAGAGTTTATCCGTTGCTGGTAATATTTTCTTAGGGCAGACAGAAGCACCTTTATTGGTGAAGCCTTTCATTGCCGGAATGACCAAATCTGAGTTGATGTGTTTAATGACCGGAGGAATGGCGACTATTGCAGGTGGTGTTTTAGCGGGTTATGTGAAGTTTTTGGGAGGTTCTGATCCGGTCGAGCAGGCAAGATTCGCTTCCTACTTACTTTCGGCCTCAGTAATGAATGCACCAGCAGCTGTCGTTATGGCAAAAATTTTATTTCCTGAAGAGCATCATGATCAGATTGATACGGAAATGAAAGTAAATCCGGAATCTGTGGGGGTGAATATCATCGATGCCGTTTCCAGAGGGACTTCAGATGGTTTAGGCCTGGCGATGAATGTAGGGGCGATGTTGTTGTCTTTTATTGCAATTATAGCAGCGATCAATTACATGTTCACCGATCTTTTAGGAGAATGGATCGGTTATACTTCAGATGAAGATGTGTGGATTTCTTTGAATATGATGATTAAAGAAAGTACTAGTGGTGCTTTTGAAGGACTTTCTTTAGAATATTTATTCGGTCAGGTTTTTCGCGTATTTGCCTATATTATGGGGGTGGAATGGAGTGAGTCTTTATTGGTAGGTTCTTTATTAGGACAAAAAACGGCCATTAATGAATTTGTTGCTTATAGTAATTTGTCGGAGTTGAAGGCCGCTGGAGACTTAAGCTCCCGTGCGATTATTATTTCCACTTATGCCTTGTGCGGATTTTCCAACTTCTCCTCCATTGCGATTCAGGTAGGAGGTATTGGGGCATTAGCGCCATCTCAGCAAGCAAACCTGTCAAAATTGGGTTTGTTGGCTTTATTAGCGGCTTCCTTGGCTTGTTTGATGACCGGAACAATGGCTGGTATTATTTTGTAAATATTAAAGCTTAAACGAGAAAAAGGCGAAATGTGGAGTTATCCCGCATTTCGCCTTTTTTTTGTCCTCAGAATTTTGTGAGGTGATGGTTTAATTGGAGAAATGTCAACCCTCTTCCGGATCTTCATTCAATTTTTCCAACGCCTTATTCAATTTTTCTTCAGAGCCTCTAAGCTTGGACTGGCAAAATTTTAAGAGGGTGGCCGCTCGTTCTACCATGCCGGCCAATTCATCGACTTCCGGATTTTCTTGTTCCATTTTCTGGACAATCCCTTCCAGTTCTTCCAGGGCTGATTTATAGCTTTGTGTTTCCATATTTTAATTCACTGTACTTTCAATGGTATAATTGGCTGTTCGGGTTTGAATGACATCACCTTTCTCTGGTTTATTTTGCTCAGAGAGTACTTTTCCACCAAAGGTGGTCATAGAATAGCCGCGCTTCAATAGTTGTTTCGGATCCAGTAACTGAATGTTTTTTTGTAACCATTCTAATTTTTGCTGCTCTTTATCCACTATGCGTTTTGGGGCTTTTAGCAATCGATCCTTCAATCCTTCCAGTACCAGATTTTCCCTTTGTAGGCTTAAGCCTGCTTTTTGTGGAATGATGCGGTATAATTGCTCCAGATACTTTTCTTGTGCCCTAATATGTCCCGTTGCTGAAATCTGCAACTTATTACTTAGAAATTGGAGCTTGTCCTTGTCCTGTTGAAGGCGTTGCCCCGCATTCTGGCTGATGGTATTAACCAGATTGAGCACATTTTCTTCATAGCTTCGGAAGCCTTCAATCAGGAATTCTGCTACTGCTGTCGGAGTCTTCAGTTTGGTATGGGCCACCAAATCAGCGATGGTTTCATCCCGCTCATGGCCAATACCGGTGAGTATGGGTAATGGGAATTGGGCAATGTGTGCACAAAGATCGTAATCGTCGAAACAATCCAGATCCGTTTGTGCTCCACCACCACGGATGATCACCACCACATCGAATTCCTCCACCCGGTCATAAATGCTCATTAATGCCTTAATGATACTTTCCGGAGCGTTTTGTCCCTGCATCACCGAAGGGAAGAGTCTGCCCGTGATGGAGTAGCCGTAAATGTTATTTTTGATCTGATTTCTGAAATCCCCGAAGCCGGCCGCATTTTCCGCACTGATAATGGCAATGCGTTGCGGAACAGTGGGCAACAGGTGTTCTTTATTTAAATCAAAAATACCATCGGCCTGTAGCTGATCAATGGTTTCCTTACGTTTTCTGGCCCTTTCTCCAAGCGTATAGTTGGGGTCCAGATCCAGAATATTGGCAGAGATGCCATAAACCTCGTGAAACTGTACTTCTAACTTCACCAGCACTTTCATGCCATTGGCTAAATCAGAGCCGGTGTGTGTTTTAAACCAGGCGCTTAGATTGCGAAAGGTATACGCCCAGATGGTAGCCCGAATCTGAGCTAAAAATTGCGATCCCTTTTTTTCTACCAGATTCAAATAACAGTGTCCGGCACCGTGTATCCGCATTTCGGCAATTTCTGCTACGACCCAATAGCTGGGCGCCATGCTGCGTTGCAATACAGATTTGATTTCCTGATTGAATTGGGAAAGACTAATATGGGATTTGACTTTTTCCATAGGCGCCCAATTTAAGCATATGGGCACCGCTGATCAAGTTTTACTTGTTGCGGCTTCCGCCTCTTTTACGGTTTTCTGCATTCTTCAATAATTTTCTTCTGAATTCCGCCTCCAGTATGGGTACTTGCAGGGCAATGCCGGCGTCTAAAGCTTCAACCATTTCGCTCAGGTATTTTTTTTGAATATCCACTTCCCTGGCTTTTAGCTCAAATACTTCCTGCAAGCCCTGTTCTTCTTTGCCGGCATAATTGCCCGCCTTAATGTCCTCCACCAGTCGGCGCATTTGTCTGCGCAAAGTTTCGGCTTCCTTATTCATTTTATTATAAACAGGCCAAAAGACTTCTGCATCCTGACTGCTCAGGTCAAGCTGTTCCGTAAAATAAGCCACTTTATAATTGTGTATTTTCTCCCGGTTATTACCCTGGGCAAAGCTCAGCTGTATCGTGCTACAGAACATTAAAACGAAAATCGTTTTGATGCTATTGGTTATAAATTGACGTTTCATTTTAAAAAATGTCATTGGTATAGTGAAAGTAATCGATTTCATATTGTAAATCCTCCTCCGTGATTTTCATTTTCAGATCCTGCTCCTCCATGGGTAGGGAATGGATCAATTCCTGTTCTTCAATATCCAGCCCAAGGGGCTGATTTTCTTCTCGCAGATAAGCATAAACTTCTTCTGGGGAGAATTCGGGTGTTGTCAGTCGCTGGTGACCAAAAGGCCAGCTGATCAGCAGGGCCAGCGTTGCGGCAATGCTGATGGAAGCCGCCACCCTGATGGCAGGATAATCCAATAGGGAGGGTTTTTCCTGCTGATGAATGCGCTGATCAATTTTTTCCGCTAATTGATTAAAATACCCATCCGGAGTGGAGTAGGGGTTCTCTTTGGGAATATCTGAAAGTTTCATAATGTCTTTATTGTTTTGATGTTTTTGACCACCAATGGTTTAATGCTTGTCCAGTTGGGCTTCAATTTTTTTTACCGCATGATGGTAGTTCGCTTTGCAGGCGCCCACGCTTTTTTCGGTAATGCGTGCAATGTCTTCATATTTCAAATCCTCAAAATATTTCATATTGAATACCAACTGTTGTTGCGGTGGAAGTCCTAATATAGCCTTATGCAAGATCCTCTGAATTTCATCTCCATTAAAGGTGTTGCTGTGATCTATTTTTTGAATAAGCTCATTTTCCGCCTCCATCCAGGGCAGAAAGTGGCGCTTTTTCTTTTTGCGTAAAAAGTTGAGGCATTCATTACTGGCAATTCTATAAATCCAGGTAAAAAGGGCGGCATCTCCACGGAATTGGTCAAAATTCCGGAAAACCTTTACAAATGTTTCCTGCGTAAGGTCATCCGCATCCTCATGATCCACCACCATTTTTCTGATGTGCCAATACACCCTTTCCTGGTAATTTTCCACCAACTTGCGAAAGCCCAGCTCTCGCAGGTTGCCTTGCTCAGATTTAAGGTGATAGAGGAGTGTTTCTTCTTTCAATGGGATATAAAAAATGATTTTACCTTGGATGCGTTCAAAGTTAAAAGGTTTAACAGGCCAACTCAAAAAAATCAATTTTTCTTTTTTGTTAGAGGGGCAGGAGGTGGTGTGAAAGAAATACTCCATTTTGGCAAGGTGTTTGAAATCAATTAATTGTAAACATCTAAGCCAAAACAATGATTGATTTCAGCGCATATCTAAACGGAGAGAAAAAAATTTCGAAAGAGGAAGTTAATGAATTGCCATTGTGCCGATACGAAGGGGAAATCGTGACGGTGTCCAGTCGGGAAGCATTAATGGAAGCCGTAAAAGATTTAGCGCAATATCATCGTATAGGTTTCGATACTGAGACGCGACCATCAACCCAAAAGGGGTTTTCCAATAGTGTGGCATTATTGCAATTGTCTACACCCAAAACCGCCTATTTGATTCATCTTCATAAAACAGGTTTTCCGATTGAATTACAATGGTTGATGAGTAGTGCGGATCACTTGAAAGTAGGAATTGCGCTCTTAGATGATATCAGAGGTTTGCAGGAATATGCCGATTTTGAACCTCAGGGTTTTGTGGATTTGGCGGAAGTGGCGAAGGAGAAAGGTTTTCAGCAAACCGGAGCAAGAAATTTAGCGGGTATTCTGATGGGCGTTAGGATTTCGAAAACACAACAAACTTCAAATTGGGAGAAGTATCCCTTGAGTCAGGGGCAAAAATTTTATGCGGCTACAGATGCTTGGTTAGGCCCGGAATTATTGCAGCGATTCGAGCAAATTTAAGTTATAATAGTAAAGTAAAAGAATATACTAAAGGCGACCAATTTGGTCGCCCTTTTTATTGTATCGCACAAGTCAGGAAGTGTGGTAATCGTATGCAACGATTCGGACGCACAATTTTTTTTCCAAGTTTTGCACTTTTTTCAATTCCTCATCGGTTAACTGGGCGGGTTTTGGAGGGGTATAGTAGGCCAAAAGCGTTTTGCCTGTTTCTTTTTCCAGCGCTTTGATTTTTTTCAGATCTTTCTCGGATAAATAATCCGCATACTTTCTTTCGAATTCTGGTAAATCTTCCATGAAATTGAATGGTTATGGTGTTGATAATGTTTGTTTGATTATTGTTCTATCATAATATTCGAGTTGCGGAAGTTTTTTGTTTTCACATCGGGATTTTTATTTCCTAACCTGATTGATCAGAAATTTCCTGTATATTTGACGCCATGAATCAGAAAAATCCCAAATTTTTGGTCATGCAGTCCGCATTTATAGGAGATGTCATTCTCACCACGGCTGCATTGGAAAAATTGCATCTATATTATCCCCACGCACAAATCGATTTTTTAGTAAGAAAAGGCAATGAAGGCTTGGTGAAAGATCACCCTTTCTTAAAAAAAGTATACGTTTTCGATAAGAAAGGTGGGAAATTCAAAGAAATGCGACGTTTGATCAGTGAGATCAGGGCAGAAAAATACGATAAGGTGATTAATTTCCAGCGCTTTTTCTCCTCGGGCTTGATGGCGGCCGCATCCGGTGCAAAGGAAATCATTGGTTTTAAAAAGAATCCATTGTCCCGGGCATTTGATGTGAAAGGGGAACACCACTTTTCCAGTATGGACTCGGACTATTATATACATGAAGTAGAACGGAATCAGGCTTTGTTAGCAGCTTTTACTGATGATGAAAAAAATCAGCCTAAGCTGTATCCCACTAAGGAGGATTACGAAAAAGTAGCACCTTATAAAAACAGCGATTATGTTTGTATGGCGCCTACCAGCGTTTGGTTTACCAAGCAGTTTCCTGCGGAGCGTTGGGTGGAATTGATGGATAAAATGCCTGCAGATCTGACGATTTATCTTTTAGGAGCTCCTTCGGATAAAGACGTTTGTGAGCAATTAAAAAATCAGGCTAGGCATCCCCATATTGTGAACCTGGCAGGTGCTTTACCTTTGTTAGCATCGGCGGCATTGATGAAAGATGCTTTGTTGAATTATGTGAATGATTCAGCCCCCATGCATTTATGTTCAGCCATGAATGCCCCGACGGTGGCGATTTATTGTTCTACCGTTCCGGCTTTTGGTTACGGGCCCTTGGCGGATTTTAATCGCATCGTAGAGGTGGAAAAGCCTTTGGAGTGTCGACCTTGTGGCGTTCACGGGCATAAAAAATGTCCGAAAGGACACTTTAAATGTGGTTTTGATATTGAAATGAATGCTTTGCTGAAAGCTTTGGAGGAAGCGAAAGCCTGGCGTTCTGATTTAATGGCGTAATGGATAATAAAAACCAACCAATTGGCATTTTTGATTCTGGTATCGGAGGGCTGACAGTGGCCAAGGCGATCAAAGAAGTGTTGCCTCAGGAGCGTATTGTTTATTTCGGGGATACAGCACATTTGCCCTATGGGGAAAAGTCTACGGCGGCCCTGCAGGCTTATGCCATTAAGATTTGCAATGTGTTGTTGAGCATGTCCTGTAAAATGATCGTGATTGCCTGTAATTCTGCCTCTGCCGCGGCTTTTGATTTGGTGAAGGAGTATGTAGGCTCGAAAGCGGTGGTGATGAATGTGATTGACCCGGTGGTGGATTATGTAGTAGAGCATTATCCGGATCAAACCGTAGGGCTTATCGGTACGCGCCAAACGATTTCCTCCAATATTTATCGCCAGCGAATACACCATTTCCAAAAAGGAGTTAGTCTGAAATCATTGGCGACTCCTTTATTGGCGGGTATGATTGAAGAAGGCTTTCACCATAATCAGATTTCTCGCTCGGTGATTAATGAATACCTGAGCCAAAAAGAGTTGGCGGACATTCGTTCTTTGATTCTGGGTTGTACTCACTATCCTTTGATCAAGGATGAAGTGGAGGACTTTTATAAAGGGAAGGTGGATGTGATAGATTCCCCGGCGATTGTGGCAGCCGCTATTAAGGATAAATTACTTGAACAGGGGCTTCTAAGGAATCAGAAGCCGGCTCGTCAGGATTATTTCATGGTGTCGGATTATACCCAGTCTTTTGAAATGAGTTCAGCCTTGTTTTTTGGAGAAAGTGTTCAGCTCAACAAATACCCGCTTTGGGAATAATATGCTCAAAATTGCCTTTGATCAATCTTTTATTTTGCCACTTCCGGAAGGTCACCGGTTTCCCATGGCCAAATATGAATTGCTTCCCCAGCAGTTGTTGTATGAAGGAACGGTAAAAGAAGAGAATTTTTTTGTTCCTGAAATAGATGCTAGCCCATGGATTAGTCAAACGCATCAGGCTGATTATTTGGAGCGATTGGTCTCCGGAAAACTAAGCAAGGCCGAAATTCGTCGTTCCGGATTTCCATGGAGCAAAGAAATGGTAGAGCGAGAGTTTTTACTGGCTGCCGGTACGGTACAAGCCACGGAATTTGCTCTGAACTACGGCCTGGCCATGAATATTGCCGGAGGAACGCACCATGCTTATTCAGACCGGGGAGAGGGCTTTTGCCTCTTAAATGATCAGGCGATCGCGGCTCAATACCTTATTCAGGAGAAAGGATTCACTCGGGTATTAATTCTGGACCTGGATGTGCACCAGGGAAATGGCACAGCGGAAATTTTTCAAAATGAAGATAGGGTCTTTACTTTTTCCATGCATGGCGAAAAGAATTATCCGATGCATAAGGAAAAGTCAGATCTGGATGTGGCATGCCCCGACGGAATGGAAGATGCCGCCTACTTAGCATTGCTGGAGGAAAAATTATCGGAGGTACTGGATACTTTTCAACCGGAATTTGTCTTTTTTCAATCCGGGGTGGATGTTTTGGCCTCTGATAAATTAGGCCGACTGGCCTTAAGCATGGAGGGCTGTCGGCGTCGGGATGCCATGGTGTTGCAAAATTGTTTTCAAAGAAGTTTGCCTGTCATGATTTCCATGGGCGGCGGCTATTCCGAGAATGTATCCACCATTGTTAATGCGCATGCGAATACTTACCGTTTGGCTCAGGAAATTTATTTTTAAGCCGAATTAATAGGCTCAGATGTAGTAAATACTAAATCGTCTATTGTGAGGGTGTGGTGATTGGTTTTGCTGATTTTTTAACCGTTTAAATTTGCGGGACGATTCTTTCTCTTCAATCATCGGCTTTGTTAGGAAAAATTAGAGGTAGGTAAAATTTTTTCATTTTTCTCAATTTCACGGCTTTTCCTAAAACATTCAAATGAAGAGATCTTAGTAAGATCCAGTTCCATAAGAGGTTCTTTTTGGTTTGACTGCTTGTTAATAGTCAGGCTACGGTTTTTTTTACGGTATTGACTTTATAAGGCAAAATCTATTTTTATCAACAGTCGGGTCTTGGTCAATTGGTGAAAAACCAATGACGCTGCTGCCGAAGAGAATTATCCTATCAATATTTTCTTCTATTAGCTCCCATCGTCAAATATCGTCTTGATGGATTACGGAAGCAGGTTTGGTGACTTCCCGGAATTGATCATCGCCTTGATTTTTGCTTCCTTTTTTATCAACGAAGCTGAAGAATGAAGCAAAAGCAAGCTTGCTCAAATTTGGATAGTCAATAAATTAGGAAGTGAACTCTTATTGTGTTGAAAATGAGTAGTCTGAGGTGGGTTGATGAATTTAGCGGTGAATAACTCGGTTTAAAGATTGATTTATAAATAAAATGAATTGAATTGTCGATCCAGCTTTTAATAAAAAAGCCCTTTTCCCGCCTTTGAGCGGCAAGAGGACTGGAGTACGAATATTTGGCATAAGTCAGACCAGAATGGGGGGTAGAATGTACTTTTTAAGTCATTTATATAAAATCTTTTTGTTTTGTCCCTTTGGGAGAATCCTTTCAGGAATGATTACAGTTTATTAAATAGAATTGTAAATAAATACGAATCCATGATCGAGCAAGAATCCAAAATATTTTACAAAAGCCTGATATATACATTTGGCTTCGTTTCTCTATTGTGGGTAGTTCGGATTTTTGAATGGATAATGGGTCTGGACTTGGGCTTTTTGGGTATTTTACCCAGAACACTGAATGGTTCTATTGGGGTTATTACCTCTCCATTAGTGCATGGTGGATTTATGCATTTGTTATCCAATACTTTTCCCTTACTGGTTTTGGGTATTGGCCTTTTTTATTTTTATGAGCAAATCGCCAAACAGGTTTTCATCTGGATTTATCTGGTGACAGGTCTTTGGGTTTGGATGATTGCGCGTAGTGCCTACCATATTGGGGCCAGTGGGGTGGTGTATGGCTTAGTGGCTTTTATGTTTTTTTCGGGTTTGCTGAGAAAAGATTCGAAATCTGTTGCTATTTCTTTATCCGTCTTTTTTCTATATGGAGGGATGGTTTATGGGGTGTTGCCTACAGACCCTTCCGTTTCCTGGGAAAGTCATTTATTAGGTTCTTTTGCAGGTATTGTGGCCGCCATTCACTATCGGAATGTGCCGGTCAGAATGTTGGATGGAAGTATTCCTACACAGGTAGTACATTCAGAGGTAGATCCAGCGCCTAAGGATCTGTTTGAAACTAAGGAAGTTCCCTTTTTTTATAACGCTTCAGATAATGTGAATTATCAATATTCCTTTAAGTCTAAGGTTAAGCCCCAAAAAAACATTCCTCCCACAGCACCCCATGCTGGGAATGAAGAAAGTTAAAAGCTTTCAGACTCTTGTAAAAATTACGGTGGTATTTTAAATAAGGGACTTTTTTTATTATTATTGCCCTCTCGATTAGGTGCGGGGCGCACCTTATTTTTAATACTAAATGATTAACCGTGAAAAATTTCAAGTTGGCAATTAATGGCCTTTTGGCAGGTGCAGTATTATCTTTATACGCGTGTAACCAACCGACTACCCCTGCTGGAAGCACTGCCGAAGTAGCCTCCGTAAACGCTTCTTCTGCCGCTGCTGCAGGCATGAAAGTAGCTTATATCAATACTGATACATTATTGAACAACTACGGATTTTTTAAAGAGAAGCAAGATGATCTTGCCAGCAAGACCGAGAAATACCAAAAAGAATTCCAAAATCGTGCGGAAGGCTTACAGAGTGAGTTTGAAGCGTATGATAAGACCCGTGGAAGTCTGACCATCAATCAGGCAAGATCTAAAGAAGAAGAATTAATGCGTAAGCGTGATAATTTGGCGCAATACGAAGCTTCATTGAATCAGACCCTGGCAATAGAACGTAACCAAATGTTGGCAGAATTAGACTCTGTAGTTACGGATTACTTGCAGAATTATGGTTCATCCAATGCATATGATTTGGTGTTGACCTATACAAAAGGGTCCGGCGTACTTTATGCTAATCCTAAGTTTGATATTACCAATGAGGTTTTGAAAGGCTTGAATACTGAGTTTGAAGCCAGCAAGCAAAAATAATTGAACGGCAAAGTTCATTGAAAAGGCTCCCATTTGGGGGCTTTTTTTATTTATTTGGTTTTTATTGTACTATACATATTGAAACAATCCATGTTCACGTTACATTTTATTATATAGAGGGATAAAATTAATAAAAGCGAATATTTTATGCTTCATTCTAAATTTGGCACCACCCTTGTGTATTATAAACTGATATTTAATCGCATATGAAAATACTGTATTTAATATTTCTTTGGGTGAGTTTATTTGGATTCAATGGGGCTTCTGAAAAGAAGGAGCTTACAAATGAGGGCGCTGTCGTGTCTTTAGAAGAGCAAATGTTGGGGAATAAAATTATTCCTGAAGAAATACTAGATATAGTGGAGGAGGTGATGCCCCAGTATCCGGAATTATGGGATACGCCGATTGAATTTAAATTCACCAGCATAAAAGGAATGACCATGTGTGCGCAGCCCAAAGCCTCTGTTCTTTACAGGAGTACGGATAAACGTGGATATGTGATAAAAATGAGCGATAATGTTGATCCACTGAATGGAATGGTGGTGGCTGAAGCCCCCAGAGAAGTTTTGGTTGGTCTTATTGCCCACGAACTGGGGCATATTATGGATTATCAGCATAAAAGTAAATTGAGCATGCTGAGATTTGGAATTGGGTATGTTTGTTCCAAAAACTTCATGAGAAAGGCAGAGTATGCCGCGGACAGTTTTGCGGTTTCGAAGGGCTATGCCGCTCACGTTACCGCAATAAAAAATTATGTAATCGGAACCGAATGCTTTCCGGAGTCCTATAAAGATCGCTTGAGAAATTTTTACCCTTCCCCAGAGCAAATTGCTGTTTTGGAAGAGGAGTTTTTGGTGAAGTAGATAATGAGTTTAAAAATGAATAGGTTATAAACCGAAAAAGCCGACAGTTACTGTCGGCTTTTTTGTTTCTTAGGTTCTATTCTTAAGCTAAATTATTCATTCGAAATCCTCCTTTAATTGCTGGGAGGGAAAAATGAAGGATTGTTACCTGTTCCAGAGTTATCCAGCAAAGCAGATGAATAAGCCTACCCAAATTTGAGCGATTTGAAATTCAAGCATGACGATGTCAAAGGGTTGATATCACATTTTTTAGCTGGACTAACTAAATCTATCAAAAAATAAATAATGTGAATGAAAGTAAAGTGAGCGCCTAAGATTAAGCTATTTTCAATCGTTCCCCACGATTAAGATAGGGCGGAATTATTGGTGAAATAAAATACCCAAATCGCCTCAGTTAATTTAATTTTAGCCGGATCGTATGCTTTAATTATATCATTAGTCTTTTGACCACATTTGGAATTTGTGATCCATTAAATCTGAAATTTTCTTGTAATTTCTCCAATTATCCTGAACGTGGTAAATGGAGGGTAGTCCATTGGCCAGAACACTCTCATAATCCTTGAGAAACTCACCTGATGCATAATAGTGATCAGCAAAGCTTTTGCCTTTTTCGTTTAAAAGATCATGACTTAAAGCACCTCCCCAAATTTCGCTTAAAAGCATAGGCGAGAGCTCCCTTAGTTTAAATCTGAAGATTTCTGTTTCTGCTTCTTCTTCAAAATATTCTGAATACAGTTCCTGATCAATGATCCACCCCATAAACATTCCTATATGTAGATAGGCATTTTCTATGGGTAGGCTTTCCGGAAATTTGTTCAGAAAGTGAAATTTTGCATGGTCAAATAGGTCGTTTTGCATGGTTGAATCTGCAAAAATTGTGTTGGGTACCATAGGCAGTATATTTACTACTTTATAAACGACTCATTATTAATAAGTTCAAATAAAGTAGTTCTATAGGTCAACTAATGGGCTAAATGAAAGAATTTCTTACGAATAGAAAATATAATAAATATTTATGCCATTCACTTCGAATTTGGTCAAACTTGATGAAAAAACAAATAGGCAATGAATATTGCGGCAATAATTCCAACAAAATCTGCTATTAGTCCACAAGTGATGGCATATCGTGTTTTGCGAATATTGACAGCCCCAAAGTAAAGCGCCACCACATATAAAGTAGTTTCTGTAGACCCCTGCATTACGGATGTCAGTCTTCCTACAAAAGAATCGGGGCCGTAATTACTCATAGCTTCCACCATGAGTCCACGGGCTCCTGATCCGCTCAGGGGTTTCATCAGAGCAGTAGGCAGGGCTGGTAGAAAATCAGCGTTTACGCCTATCATTTCAAAAGCCAGGCTCAATTGGTCAATAACAAAATCCATTGCACCTGATGCCCGGAATGCACCAATGGCCACCAGCATGGCAACTAAATAGGGGATAATTGTCACTGCAATCCCAAAAGACTCTTTTGCTCCTTCTATGAAGGCTTCATACACATTCACCTTTTTCCTCCAGCCAAAGGCCACGAACAAAGTGATGATGGTTAAAATGATCGCATTGGAAAAAATACGACTGTAAGTAGAAAGTTCTTCAGGACTTAGCAATGAAAAATAATATAGCAGCCCCAGGATGAAAGCTGAGACTCCTCCCAAATAGGCCAATATGGTCGGGTGAAATAAATTTATCTTTTGATAAATGGATACCGCTATCAAACCGGCCAGCGTGGAAAGGAATGTCGTTAATAGAATTGGTATAAAAACATCAGCCGGATTGGCTGCCCCCATTTCCAGTCGGTAAGCCAATATACTCACCGGAAGGATGGTCAGCCCAGAGGTGTTCAAAACCAAAAACATGATTTGAGCATTGGAAGCGGTATCTTTTTGAGGATTGATTGATTGTAAACCTTCCATTGCTTTTAATCCCAAAGGGGTGGCGGCATTGTCCAGTCCCAGCATATTGGCAGAGAAGTTTAATAAAATGGGCGTGAGAACAGGGTGGTTTTCAGGGATTTCTGGGAAGAGTTTTCTGAAAAACGGGCCAACAGCTTTATTGACCACATTTATTAAACCGGCTTTTTCACCAATCCTCATGAGCCCCAGCCAAAAAGCCATGATACCGGTGAGCATAATGGAAATTTCAAATCCGGTTTTGGCCATCTCAAAAATTTTGTCCACCACAGCCGAAAAAACCTCATAGTTTTGAAAAAACAGGGCTTGAATGATGGCAGAGAGAAAGGCCAATAGAAAAAGCCCAATCCAAATGTAATTTAAAATCATAGATTGAAATGCTCGGGTATAAAAACACAAATTAAGCAAAGGAATTTTTAAATCCGTCTTTCTTTCAGGCTAAAGAAGAATTGTTTTTCTTTGTGCAATGCGTAGTGACCCGCGATTTCGGATTTAATGAAGGGAGTTTTTTCCCCTTAGGGAGGGTAGTGTTATTTAAATACCGACTGGTTTCGCATTTTAGTAATAATTCAAGACATGAGGAAGATCGTTTTTTTTGGCCTGATGCTCGGGCTTTTTTTCAGATGTAGTTCCATTGACGATCCGCAGTTTAGCCCTGGGGAAGTCAGCAGAATGATGACTAATGATTCCATCAAATACTGGACGGCCGTTCAGTATTTGATAGATGGGGCTCCGGCAGCATTGGATACCTGCAATGCAAATACCTTAATTGGAAGTGATTTTGTTTTAAATGCCAAATATGATGAGTTGCAGGAAGATTTTGGTTTTGAACTTGAAAATCCATTAGGTTATTGGGTGAAGAGCACGGAGGATTGTCCTGATTTTGAATCAGATTCCATTGCCATTATGGGGGTTTGGAATGTCACACACCGATCGGAATATCAGCCCTTTGTTTCTGATATTTTATTAGAATATTCCGTGGACACTATTCGGACTGAAATGAAAATTCTGGATTTAACCTCGAATAGAATTTCGGTGGAGTATTTCGATAAAAGAGTGGGGGAAGGAGGGGCAAATGTCCGACTGGATTTTATTCACCAACAGGGAAGATGAAAATAATTGTTTTAACCGGGTTTTTAATCCGGTTTTTTTGTGTCTTTTCCATTCTTAAAAAGGAAACTGATGGATCTTTTGGGGATTTTAAATACAAATTTGGTATTTCAAGTATTCAATTACATTTTTGCGGATTGATTGTACTTTTTTTCGTTATATTCTTATAAAAGAGAATTAAAGCCTGGTCAATTGTTGTTTTTGTTTCAGGTGAAATAACAGAACCCAATTATATCTTATGGAAACTCAGAAAGAAAAATATTTTTGGAGGAAAAACTATCCATCAGGAGTCCCCTTTGAAATCGATCCGGAAAAATACAGCTCATTGGTTGATCTGTTTGAGGAGACGGTTTCGGTTTATTCGGATCGGATTGCTTTTAATAATTTTGATAAAGAAATTACTTATAAAGAGCTGGAGGTGTACTCCGCTCAGTTTGCTGGCTATTTGCAAGGCGAATTAGGTTTAAAAAAAGGGGATCGAATTGCTATTCAGGTTCCCAACCTGTTACAATATCCAATCGCACTTTGGGGAGCCATACGTGCAGGCTTGATTGTGGTCAATACCAATCCCTTGTATACGCCCCGGGAAATGGAACACCAGTTTAAGGATGCAGGTGTGAAGGCATTATTGATATATGAGAATTTCGCTTTCAACCTTCAGGGGATATTGAAAAACACTCCGATTGAGCAGGTGATCCTCACCGGAACGGGAGATATGCTGGGAGGTTTAAAAGGCTGGTTGGTGAATTTTGTAGTTCGTCGTATTAAAAAATTAGTCCCTAAATTCAATTTACCCCAGGCTATCAGCTTTAAAGAAGCGCTGAAGTTGGGGAAATCTCATCCTCTGAAAAAGGTGGAGGTGGAGTCTGAGGATATTGCCTTTCTGCAATATACCGGCGGGACTACCGGGCTTTCCAAAGGGGCTATGTTGACCCACAGAAATATTGTGGCGGCACTGGAAGGTTCCACAGCCTGGGTCCGACCGGTTTTGCCGGCAGAGGGAGCGGTGATCATGACCGCCTTGCCAATGTACCATATTTTCGCCCTGACCGCCAATTGTTTATTAGTTTTTAAATTGGGAGGAAAGAATATTTTGGTTACTAACCCAAGGGACTTGCCGGCTTTTGTGAAAATTATGAAGAATAATACCTTCAACATGATTTCCGGTGTCAATACCCTGTTCAATGCCCTGTTGAATAGAGAAGATTTCAAATCTATTGACTTTTCTCAGTTAAAGGTTACGCTCGGTGGAGGAATGGCAGTGCAGGATGCGGTTGCCCAAAAATGGGAAGAAGTCACCAAATGCCCTTTGGCTGAAGCTTATGGCATGACGGAAACTTCTCCGGGAATCACTATTAACCCACTGGATGGTTCTCAACATATGGGAAGTATTGGCCTTCCATTTCCCTCTACGGAAGTGAAAATCATGAAGGAAAATGGCACAGAGGCTGAATTTGGAGAGCCGGGAGAACTTTGGGTGCGTGGACCGCAGGTGATGAAAGGTTATTGGGAAAGACCGGAGGCTACTGCGGAAGTTTTTGAAGGGGATTGGTTAAAAACAGGAGATATAGCGACTGTTGACGAGGAGGGTTTTTTCAAAATTGTGGACAGGAAAAAGGAAATGATCCTAGTTTCTGGCTTTAATGTTTATCCTAATGAGGTCGAGAATATAGTAGCCTCTCACCCTAAAGTACTGGAAGTTGGTGCTATTGGTATCCCTGATGAACGGTCAGGAGAAAAAGTGAAGGTCTGTGTGGTGAAAAGTGATGATGCTCTCACCAAAGAGGAATTAATTGAATTTTGTAAGAAGGAATTAACGGCTTATAAGGTGCCTAAAGAGGTAGAATTTATGGAAGAGCTGCCTAAGAGCAATGTAGGGAAAATTCTCCGACGGTTGCTTAAAGAACAGGAGGGGGGGGGAGTTAATCTAAATAGATAAAAATCAAGCCCCCTAAGGGGAGTGTAAACTGAACGCTGTCTCTAAAAAATTCTCCTCTCTGCAGATAAGCCCTGCTAAGCTAAAGAAATAATATCAAATTATTTCTTTTGAAAGCCAAGTGTTCAGTACTTTTTAAGAGATGTGCTGGCTCCATGCAAGGGTAGGCGACGAAGGAGCCTATTTATATACCCTTGCGTGGATGCATGCTCATCTCTTATTTTTGTATCTGACACTTTGTTTTCTGTGGGATCAGATGTCCATTGGCATTCTGTCTCCAAAGTGGATTCTAAGCTGCTGAGCGGTTATTCCCCAGTTTTGAACAGCAGAGGTCCATTTTTTGGAGATGTTCATATAAGCCAGATAGATGAGTTTTAGCAACGCATTATCGTTGGTAAAAGCACCCTTGGTTTTGGTGATTTTACGAACCTGACGATGAAAACCCTCTACCGCATTAGTGGTGTAAATCATCTTACGAATATGCGTATCATACTGAAAGTAATGGGTTAATTCCTCCCAATTACGTTCCCAGGACTCGATCACCACCGGATATTTACCACCCCACTTATTTTTCAGGTTGCCTAGCTCTGTTTCAGCCACTTCCTTCGTTGTTGCCTTATAGACCAGTTTAAGATCTTTCATGAATTCCTTTTGATCTTTGGAGGCCACATATTTGGTCGAATTGCGAATCTGGTGAATGACACATTTCTGAATTTCAGTCTTTGGAAAGATGCTCTGGATGGCTTCTGAAAAACCTTTCAGGTTATCAGTACAGGCAATCAAAATATCTTCAACCCCTCTATTTTTTAGATGGGTTAGAACATTCAGCCAAAATTTAGCCCCCTCGGATTCAGATACATACATACCAATTAATTCTTTCTTACCTTCTTCATCCAGTGCAAGAACATTGTAAACGGCTCGACTAGTTACCCGACCATCTTCTCCTCTCACCTTAAAGTGAAATGCATCCATCCAGACAATGGGATATACCGATTTAAGATCTCTGTTTTGCCAGGCTTTAACCTCCGGCAAAATCTTGTCAACTATCGAAGAGAGCGTTTGTGCGCTTACTTTCGTGTCATACATGTCTTCAATGTACTCGGAAATATCCCTAAGACTCATCCCCTTAGCATAAAGAACCGTGATTTTAGCGGATAGACTATCTGCTAAAACGGTCGAACGTTTAGGTACAATTTCAGGCTGAAAACTGTTCTCCCTATCTTGAGGAGTGATTAGTTCAACCTCACCAGCTGAGGTTTTAACCGTTTTCTTTCGCTTACCGTTTCTTTTATTTTTCTTGTCAGACTGCTTCTCCTTTCGCAAGTGCGCTTCCATCTCAGCCTCCAAAGCACTGTCTAGGAATTGTTTAAGTAAAGGGGCAAAAACGCCACCTTCTCCTGTTAAGGATTTGCCTGATTTAAGTTGCTTGATGGCTAAGTCGCGCATCTCTTCGAAATTAGTCTCTGACTGCTGGTCTTTGTTCTGGTAAGTATCCATAATGTTTGCAAGTTATAAATTTAACAAATATGGACAGCGTTTATTTTACAGTCTCAGCTAAGGCGTTTCAATCATTTGGAACGCTTTTTTATTTGTAATGAAAATGTGCTTAAATATTTGCCGCTCATTAAGATTAAATTTTAATTTTGCGCCTCCATTTATTATTTAAACGATTTAATGAAAGCCATTAAACTTCCCTCCGCCTATACGATTCTATTGTCGATTATTGTATTCGTAGCCGTTTTAACCCATTTACTCCCTACTGGTAAATATGCCTACCAAAATGGAGAAGGGAAAAGACTTTCTCCCCAGGAAGCGATGCGAGGGGTAGAGGACGGATTTTTGCCCCTACCAAATACTTATGAAGCAGTAGAGGCAAATCCCCAGGGAATTTTTGAGGTGGTCCTGGCGCCAATTCAGGGATTTTATAAAGCCATTGACGTTTCTGTCTTCATTTTAATGATAGGAGGATTTCTCGGAGTAATAATGGCCACTGGAGCAATTGATGCTGGTGTGAAACAAGTGCTGAAGAAGTTACAAGGGAGAGAACAATGGATGATTCCTGTGCTGACCGCTCTTTTTGGTTTAGGTGGTTCCACCTTTGGGATGGCCGAGGAGACATTGGCTTTTTATCCGGTCTTAATTCCAGTTTTTGCTTCAGCGGGCTTTAATGCGCGAACGGCTGTGGGGACAATTTTATTAGGAGCAGGTTTTGGTGTTTTATCTTCCACCGTGAATCCTTTTTCAACGGCAATCGCATCAGGTTTTGCCGGAATTTCTATAGGAGATGGTTTGGGAGTAAGAGTATTCATTTGGTTCGTGATGTGGCTGTTGACTTCCTCCTTTCTCTTAAGGTATGCTAAATCCGTAAAAACAGCGCCCAAAATCGAGGAGGAGCAGCAGGAAATTGCATTGTCAGCACTCAGTCAAAAACAAAGCCTGGCTTTAATCCTTTTTGCCCTGACTTTTTTGGTGATGATTGTGGGCGTTATTCCTTTTGCAGATTTAGGGATAACGATAATGCCCACTTTAGGCTGGTGGTTCAATGAACTGAATGCCCTATTCTTATGCTCTGCTATTTTGATGGGAGTTTTAGTGGGTATGAAAGAGGATGAGATTGCCTCTAATTTTGTGAATGGGGCCCGGGATATGCTAGGCGTGGCATTTATTGTTGGGATTAGCCGTGGAATCACGGTGGTCATGAATGATGGTTTGATTATCGATACTATTTTAAATTATGCCGAAATGGCTATTTCGGGGTTAAGCAGTTCGGTTTTTATCTGCATGATGTTTATCCTGGAGGTTTTTCTTTCTTTTTTCATTCCTTCAACTTCAGGTCTGGCAACTCTGACAATGCCTATTATGGCTCCTTTAAGTTCCTTTGCGGGTGTTGAAGCGCATTGGGTGGTGACCGCTTATCAAACGGCATCAGGTTTTGTGAATCTATTTACACCCACTTCTGCAGTAGTGATGGGGGGACTCGCCATTGGGAAAATTGGGTATGGTGAATTTTTTAAATGGGTTTTGCCCTACCTTGTTGTTGTTTTCCTTTTAGTGTTACTCGTGTTGGGAGTGGGGGTAATGGTTTAGCTCTATTTGCTTTAAAGTTCGTGAAAAATTGTGGTTTCTAATGAATTAAACACTGTTTCTATTGAAGATTATGGAATACAAAGCATTTAGAAATCGATATTTATTTAAGTTGACCATTATCAATATTTTGATGAATGGTTTAGTGGCAGCGATCATGTACCTGCCCAAAGAAGAGATTTCTGTATTTGAGGGTAAAGGACTTTATGTTGATTTTCTAGGGACCGCGTTTTTTATGCCCTTAATTTTAGGGACTATTATTCAAAAAGATATTAGCAATAGTTTAGCTAATTATTCTTTTCTGTCAGACTATAAACCAATGCTGCATAAGTGGCTTAATAGTAGATTAGGTTCATTGCTATTGAATAATAGTAGACCTCAGCTGTTATTCAGTATTTTTAGTCTCGCTTTTTGGGGGATTATTTCGGCCTTAGGATTTTATGGGGTTCATTTGGTGTTGGTGCTTCCCTGGGAAGGTGTTTTAATGAAGGCGCTTTTTGGAGGAATGGTGGCCTTATCTTTGAATTTTTTAATGGCAACATTCTTCCTTGAAAAACAGATATAAAAAAAGCCCTCTTCGGAGGGCTTTGTTGTTTTATCTTCTTCTTCGTTTCTTCGGTTTGTATCTTCTGGTACTTCTTTTTCTCTTATGAACCTTTCCTCCAGATCCAAAGGAGAAAAAGTATTCAACCCGGAAATTCATCAGAAAGTAACCGTCATTGTTGTCCGGGTTTCCTCTTACTTGACTTTCTTCTGGTCGGTTTGATGGCCATCGGTCAGGATCATTAGGTAATATTTCTCTGGTTCTATCCGAAAGCCTTGACTCCAATGATTCGGCATCGAAAGGCATATATCTAGGGCCTGAAACATCGTCTAAATAATCAGTACCTGTAAATCTATATCCTCCGTCTACAGCAATATTGACAAATGGAGAGACTCTGAAACTACAGCCGAATCCCATTGGAATTGTATAAGTAACAGCACCGTAAGACTGTCCGGGCTCCGTTTCAATATTTCTGAGATTGTACTTGGTGCCATCTAGTTTCGTGGTTGGGTTAACGGTTACTCCACCAATACCAATAAAAAAGTAGGGGTTAACTGCTCTACGTGCATAGAACCTGGAAGGCACCGGAAACAAATCCACATGTAGGGTAGTGGCAAATTCCACGTTATGCGACATGAAATTTAAATTCCGATTTCGACGTCCAATGTCATTGGCCTTCGCATCATCACCTCTTAGAGTGAAATAGGTGATGTCTCCGGCAATACTGAGGCGATCCCAGAATCTGTACCTTAATCCAACGGTAAGATTGGGTTGCACCCAAAACTGCCCATCATTTGCAAGGTCACCATAATAGTTGGCTATACCTGTCCCCGCCGTAAAAACAAATCTTCTGTCGGCTCCTCTGGCATAAAATGATTGAGCTGTTACCTCCAGAATACTTAAACAGGAGAAAATAAGTATTAATAAGGGGTATTTTAGTTTCATAGAATGAATGTTGGATGCAATGGTGTTAAAATAACTATTACTTGAGATAATTAATGTCCAAATAATAAATGTCTTTTCAAAAAAGCGAAAAATTTTAAAATTTATCACCAAATAAGGCTAAAAAAATAGCCTTTCCTGTAAGTTTTTTATAATACTTGAATAAAAAATAAGCGTTTTTATTCTTTTGACTGCGCAAAAGTTGATTTTATCCATATTATTATAACTTTTCGTTCCCCTTATTCCGGAGAGGTAGCTAAGTTTCCAATAGATTGGTCTATCATATACAGCGCTACTCCTTCATCTCCGGCCACTTCAAAGAAGTCAAGTATTCTTCTCGCAGTCATTTCCTCCTCGCGTTGCTCTGTGGCAAACCACTGTAAGAAATTGATGGTAATAAAATCGTTTTCCTGATAACAATGGCTCATTAAAGCATTAATCGACTGAGTTACCGAAACCTCATGGTTAAGAAAGGATTCACATAGATTTTTTAAAGATTCATAGTCTTGAGGGATGTCGGTGATTTCAGGACTGATCGCCTGCCCACCAACTTCATTTAGATAATTGAAAATTTTGAGCATATGCATTCTTTCCTCATCTGACTGGAGGTAAAAGAACTTTGCGGAATGTTCAAATGCGTTTCTTTCACACCAGGAGGCCATTCCGAGGTAGATGGCGGAAGCTTTTGCCTCCATGGCGACTTGTTGGTTCAATAATTCTTCTGTTTTTTTGCTAAGGCTGCGATATTCCATGGTTTAGTAGATTTTGATAGGAGAAACTAATTAAATTTCTGCACATATAAAATCAGTACCCAATGTTAGTTGAAATGTTTCCAGTGATCTAAATTTACCCTTAGCAGGTCTTCTAGCTTTTCAATATCCTCCAAATATATTTCTTGTGTGATTTTGTTTTTGAGCTCTTTTGGGAATGAAGGTTTTTCAAGATTGGCATTTCTGGCATTATTCAGCCATTTTTTGAGGTGCGGTTGTCCTTTAATCAGGTTTAAAAGACCGGGAGTTAGCTTTTCAACGGACTTTTTGACCACACTATTTTGTCCGATAATGGCATCCAGCTTTTTATTTTTGATGTATCCGGATTTATTAAATTGCTGGTTGGTTTCAAATTCAAAAGGGGCTAAATCCAGGAATTCAATAAGCTGGTTTAAAACTTCTGAAGGTTTTTTTAAGAGGTCTTCATGAAATAGTATTTTTATCTGATGCTCAGGGAAAAGGTCAAAATAACTTTTTAAATGATCGGCATAAAAGCCACTTGGAATAAGGTCAGGCCTTTTCCAATATATATTTCCTTTTTTTATTACATCATTAAAACTAACCTCAGGAGTCCTGTTTTCTCTAGCCAAATGCAAATATCTAGACCATAATCTTTCTGCGGGCTGCCTCAAAACTGCAATAAGTTTGGCCTCCGGAATCCTTTGTTTAATGCCTTCTGCCGCTTTTTTGCTATATAAATACATGGTAGAAGCTTCGGCTTTGAGCTGGTGGGGTTCCGCTGAGGCGAACAAATCAAGGTATTCCTGGAACTCCGTAACCGCCCATGGATAGTGGAACATCTGTTCCGGGTCGTCTTTTTCATTAACCGGATCAATTCCTTCCAATGCAAAAAAATTGGGTTCTTTTACCTCAGAAAAGAAGATATCAGGATGTTGATCCAAATAATGGTAAAGAGAGGTGGTGCCTGATTTTCCCGCGCCTATAATCAGGAAGTCAGGTAAGGTGATGTTGGCAATGTCTTTCATATTTTTTAATACTCCTTATAAATCTGTAAAGTTTTAACAAAACCTACTATTTATTGCATTTAAGTAAGTGTGGGTGATGTAACATTTTGATTCGTTTCTACTTTAGAAAGTTATAAGTGAATCATTATGGAAATAATTATTAGCCTTCTCCTGCTTTATTTTACATTTAATGCCTGTTACTGGTTGTTCTTCAGTTTGTCAGGACTGTTTTATAAGACCGTAGCGCCAAAGGAAAAGTCAGGCGATTTGTCTTCATTTTTGGTCCTTATTCCTGCTTATAAAGAGGATGGGGTGATTGAATCTGTAGTGAAGGAAAATTTGAACCAAAATTATCCTAAAGAGAAATTTGATATTATAGTTATTGCGGATTCATTTCAGGAAGATACATTGAAGCGGTTGGAGCATTATCCTGTTGAGCTGTTGGTAGTAGAGTTTGAACAATCTACCAAAGTGAAGGCACTCAATGCGGCTTTTGAAAGTCTGAATCGGAATTATGATTATGCGATGATTCTGGATGCTGATAATGTAATGGCGCCCAATTGCCTGATGGAAATGCATAAAGTTTTCTCTGCCGCTAAAGTTCAAGCGGTGCAGGGACAAAGAACGGCAAAAAATGATAATACCTCCATGGCGGTTTTGGATGGAATCAGTGAGGCGATTAATAATCATATTTACCGTTCTGGGCATGCAGTAGTGGGAATGTCCTGTCCGCTAATTGGTTCCGGAATGGCATTTGAATTTCATTTAGTGAAACGGATCTTAAATGAAATGATCTCCGTGGGAGGCTTTGACAGGGAACTGGAACTACGCCTGCTGCGGGAAAATGTGAGTGTGAAGTATCAGGCTACCGCTATTACCTATGATGAAAAAATTCAAAATGCTTCCGGTTTTTATAATCAAAGACGCAGGTGGATTTCCACTCAGTTTGTGTATTTAAAAAAATATTTTTTTGAGGCTCTGATGCTCCTGATGAAGGGTAATCTTTCTTTTTTTGATAATGCCGTTATTCGGAATTTGCAACTTCCAAGGCTGCTGTTTTTGGGTTTAATGGGGCTTTTCACCCTGCTTGCCCTGATCATTCCTCAATTTGTAGGCCCATTTTCGGATTGGGTGAAAATTTGTATTATCACATTACTTTCCATAGTGGTAGCCTTTCCTCGGAGGATGTTGAACAGAAAGCTTTTCGGGGCTATACTGCTTTTGCCTAAAACTTTTTTATTGATGCTATTAGCCTTATTGAAAGTAAAAGGCGCTAATAAGAAATTTATTCACACCACTCATTCCTCCAATAATGTCAAGTAATAAAAGCAAGGTTTCCATTATCGCGATCAATTATAACTCCACAGCATACACCATGGATTTTATTGCCTCTATTGAAAAATATCACGGTAAAGAAGTGGAAATAATCATTGTGGATAATGCCTCGGAGGTTTCCCCAAAGGAAGAAATTCTGACTAAGTTTCCTGATGTGGTGGTTTTAGAATGCGAGACAAACCTGGGATTTGCCGGAGGCAATAATTTGGGCTATCGTCATGCTTCGGGAGATTTTATATTTTTCGCAAATAATGATACGCTCTTTACTGAGGGGCTGATGGACGGATTAATGCAAGTTTTTCAGGATTATCCGGATGTGGGTCTGGTTTGTCCTAAAATTAAGTTTTTTGAACCCTATGGACTTATTCAGTATGCAGGTTCAACGCCTTTAAACCCCTGGACTGCCCGAAACAGTACTTATGGCGCAAAAGAAAAAGACCTTGGACAATATGACAAAACATATGAGACGGCTTTTCCGCATGGCGCAGCTATGATGGTTCCCCGGGCAGTCATTGAAAAGGCGGGCATGATGCCGGAAGATTATTTTTTGTACTATGAGGAACTTGACTGGGGCGCGATGTTGAAAAGGGCAGGCTATAAGCTGATATACAACGGAAAAGTGGAAATCATTCATAGGGAGTCTAGTTCCATCGGCAAAAGCAATCCATTCAAAACTTATTATATGAATCGAAATCGCATATTATTTGTGAAGCGAAATTTTCCCAAAATACACCAGCTGTTTTTCAGTTTGTATTTTGGTTTACTAGCTTTTCCTAAAGGCTTACTTGTTTTTGCGCTAAAAGGAGAGTGGGAGCATTGTAAAGCACTTTGGAGTGCGGTGCGTTGGCATTTTAAATCACCACTAAGCAGAGCTGTTAAATATGAAAGTGTATGAGAATAGGCATTGAAGCAAGGCGGATTTTTCGTCCCAAGAAGCATGGTTTAGAGATCGCTTTACTGGAAATGCTTAAAGCATTGCAAGTGCTGGATCAGGAAAATGAGTACTTCATTTTTGCCAAACCGGACAGCGATTTGTCCTGCATCACTTTTCGCGACAATTTCAAATTGGTCCTATTGCCTTCCCTGACAGAATTAGATTGGGAACAGGTGGTGCTGCCATCTGCGGTTAAAAAATATAAAATTGATTTATTGCACTGCACCAGCAATACTGCTCCCGTATTGGTGTCTGTTCCTTTAATATTGACGCTTCATGATATCATTTATTATCATGCTCCTACTTTTGAAGGAAGCCCTTACCAGATTATCGGAAATGCTTATAGGCGTTTTGTTGTTCCTTTTGCGGTTAAAAACGCGACCCATATTTTCACAGTTTCTTCAAATGCCAAGGAGCAAATAAAAGATCGATTCCCTGTTGCGAATAATAAAATTTCAGTGAACTATAATGGAATTAATCCGGCATTTAAACGCTGTCAGCAATTCAAACCGCTGGAGATTGTCAGGCTGAAATATAATTTACCTGAAACCTTTATTTTTTTTATTGGGAATGATCATCCGCGAAAAAATGCGATAAAGATGATCGAGGCGTATTGTTTGTATTGTCAAAATGTGAAAAACCCTTTGCCATTAGTTTGCCCAAATGTTCCTTCCGAAATGATAATGAATGTTTTGGAAGAAAATCAATTACAACATCTATGGCAGGATTTTATACAGCCTGAATATATCACTTTTGAAGATCTTCCTTTGGTCTATAATTTGGCCGAATTATTTGTTTTTCCTTCTCTGGAAGAGGGGTTTGGCCTTCCCATCATTGAAAGTATGGCCTGTGGGACTCCTGTGATCACATCGAATATTTCCTGTATGCCGGAAGTGTCAGGAGCTGCAGCCAAATTAGTCGATCCACATTCCATACCTGCTTTAGCGGAGGCCATGGAAGAAATTTTGAAAAATCAGGCTTTTCGGAATCAACTTATTTCGGCCGGACTACAGCGTAGTCGTGATTTTTCGTGGCAGGCCAATGCGGAGAATTTATTAAGTCAATATTTAAAAACCGGTCAACAATTTCTCTACAAAAAAACGTCCACCTTAACCTCTGATTACCAATGGAAATAAATTTACTGACGACATCTGATCAGCTGACAATGGCAGAATGGATCTTTTGGACTGCTTTGGCTTTGGTTTTTTATACCTACGTGGGTTACGGCATGCTATTGGGCTTTTTAGTAAGAATGAAGAAGAAATTTTTTCCCGAAAAAATTTTTCATTTTGAGGAGGAGGAGTTGCCATCGGTCACCTTTATAGTGGCTGCCTATAATGAGGAGGCCTACATTCAGGAAAAAATAGATAACTGTTTATCTCTTGAATACCCTCAGGAAAAAATTTCTTATTGGTTCGTGACGGATGGTTCTAATGATGGTACCATGTCGATTATTGAATCCAATCCGGAAGTGCGATTGTTGCATCGGGAGGAACGGGCAGGTAAAATAGCCGCCATGCATCGGGCCATGGGGGAGGTAGAAAGCGATATTGCGATTTTTTCAGATGCCAATGCTCTTCTAAACCCGGAGGCGGTAATGGAAATGGTGCAGTGTTATGCCAATCCTCAGGTGGGAGCCGTTGCCGGAGAAAAGGGGATTGCCATGGATGCAGAGGAAAAAGCCAGCGGGGCAGGGGAAGGAATTTACTGGAAATATGAGTCCCAGTTAAAAAAATGGGACTATCAATTATACTCGGTTGTGGGAGCGGCAGGGGAGTTGTTTTCAGTCAGGACAAGTCTTTATGAAGGTGTTGAGCCGGATACCCTTTTAGATGATTTTATGATTTCCTTAAGAATTGCCCAAAAGGGCTATCGGGTGGCTTATGCGCCAAACGCCAAGGCTACCGAAAAGGCTTCCCTAAATGTAGAGGAAGAAATGAAGCGAAAGATTCGCATTTCAGCCGGAGGCTTGCAATCCATTTCCAGATTAATCCCTTTACTTAATATTTTTAAGCATGGGTGGTTGAGTTTTCAATATATTTCGCATCGGGTTTTACGTTGGACGCTGGCTCCATTGGCTTTGCCGTTCATTTTTATATCCAATGGATATCTGGCGGTTCAGTCCGAGGAGTGGATTTATAGCTTATTGTTGCTTGGCCAATTGGGATTTTACTTTCTGGCCTTTTTAGGGATGATTCTACAGGATAAAAAAGTCAGGATTAAAGGTTTCTTTGTGCCTTACTATTTTGCCATGATGAACTGGTCCGTTTATTTGGGCCTGATTCGGCTGTTAAAAGGCCGTCAATCGGTGAAATGGGAGAAAGCAGTAAGGGCAACCACCACCTCCTGATGATTGCCCTGCCTTTGATGAATTAACCGGGCTACTATGGAATGGAGCTAGCCCGAATTATTTACCGCTATATTTATTAACTGAACGTAAGTAATTTAATTGCAGTTCATTACAAATAATTTGCTTTGATTTTAATAGTCCAAATTTGGGTAGGCTTGCTTTCTCCTCATTCATCTGTTTCGTTTGAAAAAACTCGAAATAGGAAAAATTCCATCATTTTTTCCGCCTTACAGCTAAACGAGGATTTAAGCATGAATTATCCGGGCTAGTAGTTAGAGGATGTTTTACGATCAATTGATCTGCTGGTAAATTTGAAAGATTGGAAGCGACTTTTCTTTTTTTTACCAGGAAGAAAGATTTTCTTTTTCAATAATCCTGTGGTACCGTCGCTGTCCAATCAAATTTTCGCGAGGAATCTTAGCTTTTAGCTTTATTCCTAATTTCCAATCTGCTCAACCTGTGCGGCTCCTGAGGTGGCAGCGTCTATGGTAGGGTTTCCTTCATAGAATATATTTGAGCTACCTGAGGCCTCTGCTTTCAGGTATTCCTGAGCAGAAAGTTTCACCGAACTTGCACCAGAGGAGGTGACTTCCGCATTTTTCACCCAGAATTCCTGCGCTTTCACATTAGAGGCTCCTGAGGTATTGAAAGCACCGAATTTGGCTTTTCCCTTTAGACTGATGTTGGAAGCACCTTCCGCATTACCATGTACTTCCTCATATTCTCCGAAGAGGTCGATGTTGGATGCCCCATTGGCGTAAAGACTGATGCTCTCTTTCTCTTTGAAATCCTGAATGATAACGTGAGTGCTTCCACCAGCTTCTATTGCTTTAATAGTTGGGCAGCCCACTAAAATTTTTATTCGCTTATCAGAAAAAATATTTTTTAAACCACCATTAGATAAATTCAATGTGCCGTTTCTGCTCTTTATTTTACAATCTGCTATAGCCTCCTCCTTTCCAATGGCGATGACTTCAAAATCCTCACTCGGGAAAATTTCTGCTTTCAGACTGCCATTTACTTCAATTTTTTTAAATGGCGCTACTTCGAATTCCTCATAATAACCCGAAATCTGATTTTTCTTCACATTGGAATTATAATGAAACTGTTCCTTGGTAATGCAGGTAACACATTGTAATCCATCTCCGGTATACACCCACTCATTGTCGGCTAGTTGATTGACGCGGTAACCATTTGGACTTAGGGTGTTTCTTAATACAGTTCCCAATGCCGGAGACATTTGAAAATGTAAGCCAAAGGGAAGGTAAAGGGTTGTTAAATGTTTCTGATTTCGAAATTTCCCATTTTTATCCAGTTGGAAGAAGCGATCCAGTGATATTATACTTTCATTAACGGTGTAACCGTAAAGGATTTGTCTGGCATTATCCTCGGCCTCATAAGTAGACTTGCCTCTTGCTTCAAGGGTCTGCACCACTTTGATGTTGTCACCGGAATAGCCTCTTATTTTGAGCTTGGTTTCCGCCCAGTCAATACCCTTGTTTTTGTTTAAATTTAAAATGAGTAAACTGTCAGCCGGGTAAGGAATGACTTCTGAAATTTCCACAGATCCACTTTTCTTAAACTGGGCCACTGTTTTTGGAATAAGAAAAAGACCAACAATCATAGCGATTCCCCACAGAGAAAGCATGGTAATGTGAAAAGCCCTGTTTCCAATGGATCTTTTGAAGAAAAATATCATCCCCAAAATAATCAGGTAAAATGCCGGGATGGCCATCAGGAAAAATCCCGTCACTACTAATGCCGGAGAGGTAACGGTGGTGATTAGTTCGGCGGGGAGAGGGAAATCCCCCACCACGATATCATTGCCCAGCCAGCCCATGCTTGCCACTGCAATGATGAGTAAAACCACCAGTGTAACAAACCCGGTAAAGGAGGTAATAAATCCCAGAAATACTCTGAAAATATCGGCCAGGAAAGTCAATAAAGGCCCTAACACACCCTGTAGTACGGTAAGAAGTTCCGCTAATATCCGAAAGGGAAACAAAAGTATTTTAGTGGCAATATTTTCTTCTCCTTCAATATTATTTAAACGTTTGCGAATATTGCTTTCAATATTTTCAAGGGTGATGGGTTGCCCCTGCATTTTTACCTTTTGGCTAGGGGTTTGTGCTTCGGGAAGAATGACCCAAAGTGCTGCATAGATGAAAATGGCGGTGCCTCCGAGAAAAATCAGGGCGATGAAGATGAGCCGCACAATAGTAATGTCAATGCCATAAAAGGCGGAAAAACCAGCACACACGCCACCTAAAACCTTCTGATCCGGATCTCGATAGATTTTTTTCTCATTTTTCTGCTCAGGGAAATCATTGCGAGCTGGCATAATGAATATCAGGCATAGATAGACCAGGGCCAGAACAGTCGCCACAGAGGGAATGAAACTAAATCCAAAAAAAAGAATCAGAAAACCCAGGCGCATCCACAGCGGGTCGATTTGAAAGTATTGAGCAAGGCCTGCCAACACCCCTCCAAGCACTTTTCTGGATTCATCTCGGAACAGCCTGTTAGGTTCTTCGAAAAATTGTTCTTCTTCGTTTTGGAAATAATCCCGATCTGTTCCGAATTCTTTTTCAATGGTTTCGAAATCATCCAGGCTACCCATGGTGGAAATGAGCTCTTCTACATCCTCTAAAATAATCGCCTGTTTGTTATCGGTTAATTTTGAGAAAAACAGTTCTGCGATGCGGTTTTCAATGTCGTCAATGATCTCATGGCTGTCGGGGTAGGCAGAAAAATGCTGCCGGATACTCTCCAGGTATTCATTTAAAATCAGGTAGCCGTCTTCTTCTATATGGAAAATAATTCCTCCGATGCTGATGCTTATACTTTTTTTCATAGGTCTTATTGAGCTTCGTCGGTCATGAATTCGTGTGTGGTATCTTCGATTTCTCCCCATTCTGCTTTTAGAGCAGCCAATTTATCGGCTCCTTTAGGCGTAATGCAGTATAATCTCATGGTAGGTGAATCCTCCGAACTGCTGTTTTCCTTGAGCAGATATTCATTTCTTTTCAAATCAAAAAGAATGGGGAAAATGACGCCTTCCACCCATAGTAAAGAAACATCTTTCAATTTCTTAATGAGTTGATGAATGTCAATTTGTCCCTTTGACAACAATTGGAGGATATAAAACTCAATAAATCCTCTCTTTAGGATAAGATGGGTATTTCTTCTAATCATGAGATGCTCACTTGTTGATATATTGATATTACGGGGATTTTTAAATTAATGCAAAATAATAAACAAGGAATCTTTACATAAATACCCATTTTATTGGTTGTATTCAATTGGTCTTATTGTAAAAGTTATATTTTGTTCGTGAGGGGACAGTGCGTTCAGTGAAAATTCTTTAGGTTATCGATTTAATTTGGGGGATGGCTTTCAATTAATTTGGGGGCTGGTGACTATAATTATTTATTTTTAGCTAATGGCTTTAATTGTTTTCATTAGCTTATAATTGAAGGGGTTGTGGGGTGGGATATGCATGAACTATTCGTCTTCTCTAATATTTATTTCTACAAAAAGCCGTTTTAATTGAATTTACTTAGTAATTAATCCTTATTTTGTCTTTAGAAATTTTTTAACCTTATTTTATACCCCTATTTTATCTCAAAGTGAAGCGCGATATGCTGGGTTTTGATGATTTGATAATCTGAATTAAATGGTCATTTAGGCTAAAAATGATTAATATTGCAGCTTCAAAAATTATGACCTGATTTCATGATATTGTTTTTTTGAAACAATTTGAGGATAGGGTTAGATTTTTCCATGTCTGCAGAAGCGGTATTGGAAATATAATGCATATATGAAAAAGTTTATTTCTAAAGAGGAGTTTTTCGGAGCCCTGAACAAGGGAGATATTAAGTTGGACACCAAGTCTTTGTTTCAACCATTACATGCTTTGCAACAAGATAGTGAAGAGGGATGGGAGGAGATTTTGGATACTTTTTTCCAACAAGTAGAAATTGAGTTGGAGGTAGATCGCAAGGAATTGCGCAGAATTCCTAAATCAGGAACATTTATCACCATCAGTAATAATCCATTCGGTTTCGTAGATTTTGTTTCTCTAATGAAAGTGGTGAGAAATCGCCGTTTTGATTTTAAAATTTACGGAGAGCATGTTACCGGAGAAGAAGTGCTGGATCATTTTATCGCAGAGGAAAGCAATAGCTTTGAGGAATCTATTCAGCAGGCCATCAAAGAAGGTCATGGAATTGGTTTGTTTCCTTCCGGAGATGTGGAAAGTTTTTATACGGACGATAAAGAAATTGCGGACCGTCAATGGGATTTGGATCATATTGCAGCGGTGAAAAAAGCCGGTGTACCCATCATTCCGATATATATTCAGGGGCAAAATGATTTGTTTTTTCATTTGATGAAAGTATCCAATGGCGAGCTGGATTTGAATGAATGGATCAGTGAAGGGCCAAAGAAGTTACGTGTTATTATCGGTAATCCGATCAGTGCCGAGGAGCAAAATGAGTTTAAGGACTTTAACCGTTTTTCAAGGTTTTTGAGAGTAAAAACCATGATGCTGGGTTGCCGGTTGGAATCCGAAATTACTTCAGATAAGATATTTGCAAAGAAGCAGTTAGAGCAAAAGCCGGTAGGGGTGGAGGAGATTATCCCAGCCGTTAGTCTGGAATTAATTCAGCAGGAACTGGATAATTCCCAAGACCAGCTGGTGGTGGAAAACGGCCCCTTTCAGGTTTACATTTGCAGCGCCAGAAGAGTTCCGAATATTCTCCAGGAAATTGGCCGGCTAAGAGAGATTACTTTCCGGGCGGTAGGAGAAGGCACCAATAAGGCACTGGATTTGGACGAATACGATATGTATTATCATCACCTTTTTGTTTGGGATAAGGAGAATAATAGCATCGTAGGAGCCTACCGAATTGGGAAGGGCGAAGAGATTATGAACAAATATGGGATCAAAGGATTCTATACCAGTTCGCTTTTTCAGATTGATGAAAAGTTCAGTCCCTATTTGATTCACGGTTGTGAGTTAGGTCGTTCATTTGTTCGTCAGGAATATCAGTTAAAACGCCTTCCATTGTTTTTATTGTGGCAAGGTCTATTGATGTTAATGTTGTCTGAGAATCATTATCAGTATTTGCTGGGGCCGGTAAGTATATCCAATGAATACACTACGCTTTCCAAAAGTCTGATTGCTGAGTTTGTGAAGAAGTTTTATTTTGATCATGACTTAGCCAAATTTATTCAACCGTTGAATGAATTTAAAGTACAGTTTGATGATTTCGATCATGAGCCACTTTGGGATTTTACCGGGGATGATTTTCAGCGCTTTGATAAGTTGATCGGAGATGTGGATCCTGTTCATCACGGGGTTCCGATTTTGTTAAAGAAGTATATTAAGCAGAATGGGAAAATTCTCGCCTTTAATGTTGATCCGGATTTTAATGATGCATTGGATGGCTTTTTGCTGTTAAATATGCAGGACGTTCCGCAGGAGCAAATCGACGATTTGAAAAAAAATATTGAAATGTAAAAAAAAGGCAGTACCAAAATACTGCCTTTTTTGTTTTACCTTCTTCTTCGCCTTTTGCCCTTTTTCTTTGGGTTAGCAGATTGGAAAACCAAGCCGATGGAAATCTCATATCCTGAATAATCCAGTTGAGCATTGGCTTCACTGAATGCTTCTCGAATGAAATCACCACTGGCATTCACGCCTTCGACCGTTCCTTTCCATGCCCATTCGCTTTGCCCGGAAAGGTAATTGCCTTCTAGCGTAAGGCTGACCTGGGGGTTGATTTCTACGAGATAACTTAAGCCAAAGCGATAGCCATAACCCAGTCCGTTTTTATTCTCTAGATCGGCATTGGCCAATATCCAGTCATTTTGTTTTTTATAAGCCCGGTCAAAGTTTCCTAGATGGGTCTTGGCATCCAAATTACCATATAAAAACCCTCCTCCTTTGAGTTGAAATAAGCCGATTCCTGTAGGAAGGCTAAATACAGCTTCTACCGGAATCATTAAGGAAAAGAAAGGATCGGTAAGGCTTTCATTGGTTTTAATGGCAGTTTCCTTAATATTCATGCCGGCCATACGAAAAAGCGTGAAGCCCGTTTCTACACCAAATAGTCCCCAGGATTGGCCCAGGCCCCGAAAACTAAAAGGTGTAACCGGGTTGGAAAATGAGCCATTCTTTGGTATAAAGTAAGTGGCGGATAAGCCGTACTGGGCTTGGGAGAACTGGCTGCATAAAAGCAGTGAGAAGAGTAGAAGGCTTTTTTTGATCATAGGGGTTTTGAGGTTGGCTTTCTGAAAGTAAAAAAGCTGCCCTTACTGACAGCTTTTTTTGTTTAATGTATTATTTGATCATCTTTTTACTTTTGAAGAGTTCTTCCTCTAATTGTCGGATCTTGTCCTCAAATTCATACTTTTCTGTTTCGTCAAACTGAATGCCTAACAAGCCGGTGATGCCCAGGTAATCAATAAAAAACGGCATTTTGATGGTTCTCAGGTATTTGGTTTTACCTCCTGAAAGGTCTGCAGCCTCTGTTTGGCGATATTCCCGCGCTCCGGTTCTCATGATTTCTTTTTCTTCATCTATCATGGGTCGTCCTACCTCTTCACCAAAGAAGTCAAGGTCTGATTTACCTAACAGGTCCTCCTCCGAACAGTTATGAGCTTTACAAACGGCTTCATTGACCATTATCATGCGACACTCATCATCTTTCATGAAAATCTTGTTGGGCACCACATTGAATATTTTCTGGAAGACCTTAGCGTGTTGCTGTATTTCTGTTATCATTTTTTCATGTTGCTCCTTTTGTTCATCCTGCATCCGCGTGATTTGCTCGTGCGTAGCGTGAAGCTCTTCCATGTTTTGGCGCATCTCTTCCTCCTGAGCCCTTAGTTGCTCCGTGGCTAATTGAGATTCTTCCAGTAACAGCTGAGTGCGTGCATTTATTTTATTGTTGATCAGGTAAGAGGCGACTGAATGGGATGCTTTTTGCAGGTATTCCATATGGTATTCATCCATCACCTGAAAGGCCGCTAGTTCAATCACTCCGACAATTTCTTCATTGTATTTCAAAGGCATAATTAAAATACAATTCGGATTCGCTTCTCCCAGGCCGGAAGTAATGGAAATGTAGTTTTCCGGAACCTCCGTCAGGTAAATGGTTTCTTGCTCCAGATAACATTGCCCCACCAGGCCTTCGCCAATTTCAATTTTTTGCTCGTGGTACTTTTTGCGATTGTAAGCATAGCAGGCAGTAAGTTGTAAATGCAGGTCCTCACTTTCTCCTTCCACACTGTACAGGCCTCCCTGAATGGCGCCGGCATAATTTACAATTTCCCTGATGATTTGATCCTGTAGTGCATCGTCCTTTTCATTGGTGCGCAGTAATTGGTCAATGGCTGAAACTCCTTGAGTGATCCATTGCCGTTTTTCATCAATGGCCTTTTGCTCCTTAATTTTGGAGACATAATCCTCCATTTCTTCTGATTGTTTTACCAGGTCTTTTTGCTTTTGATCCATGTTTTCCACCAACTCTTCATTGGATTTTCTTTGGAGGTGAGCAAAGTATTCCATTAATAAGATAATGGCGAAAAGCAAAAGGGTGAAAAAGCCCGCGGTTATTTTTCGGCTGATGGTATCTACTGGTCCGAAAATCAATCCTTCCGGTTGAAATGTTCCCGCGAAGAACAAAGGCCCCGCCAGCGCTAAAATGCTCAATCCAAAAGCTAGGAGCAAGTCTTTTGGGTTTCGGAAAGAGAGCAATAAAAATGGTATTGTGGCAATATTGACCTGATATAAAATCATTTCCAGCGTGGGTTCGGCACCAGCCGGGGTATCTGCACAGGAAATGATGCAGGCAAAGATGATACTGCTGTAAATAAGAATAGAACGAGCCGTTCGGTATGACTGGTTTAGATTGAAGGCCAGGCTTAGCAGTAATAAAAAAATGTGGGTCAGTGGAATCCAAAAAAGGTTGCCGCCATTCCAATAATTCAGGGAGGCCAGTCCTAAATTAATGAGGATTAATAATGCAGCACAAAATTTGGTCGCCATCATACTGTTTTGCTGGTGAATCCCGATATTGCTATTGGTCTCACTTTTAAATAACTTAGAAAAGTTCATAATAGGGGGCGATAGGTAAAAAAACTATTTCTTAATGCCCAAATTTAGACTATAAAATTAATTTTTCAACGATAATTAAATAGAATGAAGGCTTATTCTATCAATTTGGATCAAAAAAAAATTGGCGCTTGTTTTTCCGGTGGCGGGGTGAAAGGAGTGGCCCATTTGGGGATGATCAAGGCCTTCGAAGAAGTTGGTATTCAGTTTTCAGCAGTTAGTGGGACTTCCTCCGGAGCCATTGTGGCAGCCTTTTATGCCGCAGGTTATCCGGCGGAAGAATTGCTTGGGATCATTAAGTCGCTTTCTTTGACAAAGCTGGTTAGGCCTGCCTGGAGCAAAAAGGGCTTATTAAATATAGAACAATTGAAGCCTTTGTTTTATAAATACCTGGCAGTTGACAAATTTGAGGAATTATCTATCCCCCTGACCGTTGCAGCGATTGATTTGGTGGATGGTCAAATATGTTATTTTGATACTGGAGATTTAATTTTGCCCTTAATGGCCAGCTGTGCGATTCCGGCAATTTTTGCACCGGTACCTATTGATGGAAAAATGCTTATTGACGGAGGAATGTTAAATAATATGCCGGTGGAAGCCTTGGTTGGTAGAATGGATGTGACGGTGGGTTTTAATTGCAATGTAATACAGAAGGGGTGTACAGATTTTAGTTTGAAAAAGAATCTAGAGCGGAGTTTGTTGTTGGCCGTTAATGTGAATGTTCAACACAGTCAGCGATATTGTGATTGGTACCTGGAAGCTCCACAATTAGCCGGCTACTCTCCGCTGAAACTGGAGGGCTTGGATGATATTTTTGAAATAGGTTATCACTACGCAAAAGATTTTTTGAGGCAACAGGAATTAAACGCTTAAGCCGAAATATTTGCAGCTGAATTAAGGTTGTGCGCTAAGCGGCTTATTTTCATTTTTCTAAAATTGTAATTACTGATTTGTTAATAGCCCAAATGGGGGCAAGCTTGCTTTCTCCTAATTTATCTGCTTCGTTGGAAAATTGCAATAGGGAAGTATTCCATCATTTTTTCCGCCTTGCAGCTAAACGAGGATTAAAGCATGAATAATTCGGGTTAATTTCTTCCTGCCTTTTATTTTACCTACTGAAAACCTAAGTTTGCAGCAAATTAATTGATTCATGTGGAAATTCATTTCAAAAATAATATTTAAAGTTTCCGGTTGGAAAATTGAGGGCGACAGCCATATTGGTTTAAAGAAAGCGGTGGTTATCGCTGCTCCGCATACCAGTAATTGGGATTTTATTTATGCCCGGGCAGCTTTTTTTCTATTGGGCCTTCCGGTAAAATATACCATAAAGCGCGAATGGACGGACAATAAAGTGTTTGGGGGATTACTAAAACGCTTAGGTGCCATCGGTATTGATCGTCGCCCCAAAGGGATGCGAGACGATCAGAAGTTATCCATGGTGGAGGCGATGGCAAATTTGTACAAGGAAAATGATGAAATGATGATCATGATCACTCCTGAGGGTACGCGGAAATATGTGGAGAAATGGAAGTCAGGTTTTTATCGCCTGGCAGAAATGGCGGAGGTGCCCATTGCTTTGGGGTATCTGGATTTTGAACGTAAACGTGCCGGTATTCATAGTGTGTATCATCCCACAGGAAATTATGATCAGGATTTGGAAGAGATTATGTCTTTCTACCGAACGGTAAAAGGAAAACACCCTGAACTGGGGGTTAAGTAAAGATTAAAATTCCCTGCGGGGAATTTTTTTTGTCCTAAGCCGAATTCTGCTTTCGTAAATCCTTGACTTACAGTTAACCGAGGTTTGAAGCATGAATACTCCGGCTTAAGAATTTAGGAAAATATACACCTAAATCATATAAGATAAACTCTTTGGGTGGGTTTATTGAATCCTGTGGGCTGTAATTTGGCTTAGCCAGCCACATCTACTTTTTACAGAAAAGGAGCCAGGCTAGTCCTGTTTAGGGTCAAACAAATAATTTTCGAAAGAGTGTTTCTTTTTTTTGGGATTTATAAAATTGCCTTTAACTTTGTCAATGAGGACGGTTCTTCCAAGGAAGATGAAAAGGGAAGTTTGTGCAATTCAAACACTGTTCCCGCAACTGTAAATCCGTATTTTGAATATTTTACATCCCTCACCACTGCCCGTAAGGGTGGGAAGGTCGTAAAGTGTCTCGGAAAGTCAGGAGACCTGCCGTAGCTCAAAGCTAATGATTTAACATTGCCCGGGATTTGGTAATGTAAATGAATAGAGTTTGTCATTTCTGCAATATGCAAAATGCTTTATTTTCTTGAGAATAATCCCTAAAGCGGTGAATTTGCCTTAATTGGCTAGGTTTCGCTCTATTGTGGCTTTTTTTTGTGAATGGCTATAAAGTGCTTTGAAGCTTAGGGCCTGTTATGTGCTCAGTTTTAAATAATAGCCAAAATTGAGGTGGAAAGGGTTATTGGAAAGTCATGTTTTATAAAATGACAGACCCAAGAAAAAATTAAGCAGTTGATAATTGTTGAATTACCTTTTTTTAAATTTTGATGACTGAGTGGATCAAAGGCTTTGTAGAAATAATGATTGATATTAAATAAAAAATAGTATAGATAATAGATACAAAATCTCATTGAGATGAAGTAAACAGGGACGAACTTGAAATTCTGTCTCGAGTATATTTGAAGGTGGTCATGCCAAGCCCGTTTAAAAGATCCTGGATAGTTTTTGAAATCGGCAGGTTCCTGTACCTGCCGGTTCTTTTTCCCATCCAAAAAGTTCGATAGTTAATTTTCTTTGAGCCGATGTTGAAACACATCGGTTTTTTTGTGGAATTTTTTCTAGAATTCTTCCTCCTTAATAATTTTTCCGCTTGTATTGTAGGAGTACCAAATTCCGGTTTTTTTGCTATTCTCGTATTGACCTTTCTGAATCAGGTTCCCCTCCTGATCATGGGCAAAGTATTTTCCTGACCCTTCAGATAGTAATTGATTCCCCTCTTCATCGAAGAAATTTTTAATAATAAATTGTTCTCGCTCACGGCCATTTTTTTGTTTTACCACTTCCCAGTGCCCCTCTTCTTTTAATTGGCCATTCGAGTACCACCATTGCCATAATCCTATTTTCTTTCCCTTTTCAAAATATTTGACCCCTTTAATGTTTCCATTGGGGTGAAAGTAAAAGAATTTACCATTTTCTTTACCGTCGACGATGGCCCCCCGGCGCATTATTTGGTGGTCGAGGTTGAAATCCTCGCACATGCTTTCAAGGCCTTCCTGCCGGTAGTAGGAGGCATGAGCTTTATCGCAAACGTTAAATTGCTTGTCAAGGTAAGTGGTGTCAGCAGTGACTTCAGTTTGAATTTGAAATAATAGCGATAGTAATAAAATTTTCATATGGCAATTTAGTGCCGAAAACTATTCCAATTCTATTGCGGATACCTGTGAGGTGAAAATATGTCAAAATCGGATAGACTGAACCCAAAAAAAAGAGGAGCAGGGCTCCTCTTAAAATTCTTCATCATCAGATTGTAGATTGTTAAGTTCAGAAATCGTCTTGTTGACGTATTGAATGAACCTTTGATCTACCATACGCCTTGAATCATCTTCTGTGCAATCTATTTCTTTATATACCTTCCCGATTATTTGTCTGATGCCTTTCCAGTGCAGATCAAAATGATCTGCAATCTTTTGGACAGGCCATCCGTTTAGGTAAAGCCGAAATATTTTGAGGTATTTAACTTGCATAGGAGGAGTTCGAGGCCAGTTTATTGGATGATTTGCGCCGTATGTTCTTTGGTTTTTACTTTTTCTATGATTTCCTCCAGCTTTCCTTCTTCGTCAATGATGAAGGTGGTGCGGATGGTACCCATATAGGTTCTTCCATAATTTTTCTTTTCCCCCCAGGTGCCATACATTTCATGAACGGCTTTGTCCTCATCTGCAATCAGAGGAAATGGAAGTTCATGTTTGCTGATGAATTTTTGGTGGGAAGTTTCAGAGTCAGTTGATACCCCAATTACTTCATAGCCTTTTTCCATCAATACTTCATAATTGTCTCGCAAATTACAAGCCTGGGCAGTACATCCTGGGGTATTGTCTTTTGGGTAGAAGTACAATACTACTTTTTTGCCTTTGAAATCTGATAATTTAATCAAATTACCATTTTGGTCTTTGCCCTCGAATGCCGGAGCGGCTTTGCCAATTTCTAATGCCATGGTTTGGATCGGTTTATGTTTGTGAATTTTGGTTTATTTGATCAAATGGGATTCGCAATATAAGCTTTCGTATACGTAAATAAAAGGATATTTTAGTCTATGGTATGTGCTTTTCATATATCTTTTTATTCCCGATTTGATCTGTGACTTCCACCCGTAACAGTCCTTTTAATGGGATAGTTTTGTCCAGTCTTTCGGACCAAATCATATTTGTTTTATAGTCATAATGTAGCAAAAGCCATTGGTCATTGATCCAGGCGTTGTAGCTGCTGATGCCGGAGCGCTCATCGGTGATTCTAAACTTACATTTTTTATTGTTTACTATTATAGGATGAATTTTTGGAGGGATACTATCGTATTTAATAGTAAACTGACCAAATGATCTGCTCTTGAACTTTATCACTTTTTCTTCTTCCCAGGTGCCGCCTATATAGCTATATCCCTTTCCAACTTTTTGGTACACTGCTGCTTTTTCCTGTTCGTACGCCTGCTGTAATTTTAATTCTGCGTAAAAGTTGCTTTTGAGAGGGATAGTCGTTTCGCCAATACTGAATATTTCCTCTCTTAATTTCTCATCATACTGATAGTCTGTATTTAAGTATAAGTCCTGAAACAGTGTGTTTTTGGTGAATTCCCAATTACTTCATAGCCTTTTTCCATCAATACTTCATAATTGTCTCGCAAATTACAAGCCTGGGCAGTACATCCTGGGGTATTGTCTTTTGGGTAGAAGTACAATACTACTTTTTTGCCTTTGAAATCTGATAATTTAATCAAATTACCATTTTGGTCTTTGCCCTCGAATGCCGGAGCGGCTTTGCCAATTTCTAATGCCATGGTTTGGATCGGTTTATGTTTGTGAATTTTGGTTTATTTGATCAAATGGGATTCGCAATATAAGCTTTCGTATACGTAAATAAAAGGATATTTTAGTCTATGGTATGTGCTTTTCATATATCTTTTTATTCCCGATTTGATCTGTGACTTCCACCCGTAACAGTCCTTTTAATGGGATAGTTTTGTCCAGTCTTTCGGACCAAATCATATTTGTTTTATAGTCATAATGTAGCAAAAGCCATTGGTCATTGATCCAGGCGTTGTAGCTGCTGATGCCGGAGCGCTCATCGGTGATTCTAAACTTACATTTTTTATTGTTTACTATTATAGGATGAATTTTTGGAGGGATACTATCGTATTTAATAGTAAACTGACCAAATGATCTGCTCTTGAACTTTATCACTTTTTCTTCTTCCCAGGTGCCGCCTATATAGCTATATCCCTTTCCAACTTTTTGGTACACTGCTGCTTTTTCCTGTTCGTACGCCTGCTGTAATTTTAATTCTGCGTAAAAGTTGCTTTTGAGAGGGATAGTCGTTTCGCCAATACTGAATATTTCCTCTCTTAATTTCTCATCATACTGATAGTCTGTATTTAAGTATAAGTCCTGAAACAGTGTGTTTTTGGTGAATTTTAATTTTAAATTCTTATGAAAGAAATTGATGTTACTGGCCGCCGGAATCTCAATTTGAAAGGGGGGCGGATCGTGTTACTTGAAATTTTAATGGAATCAGGGATGCCATCGTATAAATCAATTAGATAATACTGGCTGTTTTCGTTGCTATAATCCGCCGTTTTTATTCTTTGGGCATGTCCTTCATATAAAAGGCTCTCCTTGTATTCGTCCGCTGGCTTTTGCTCCCAGTACTTCAAAATATTCCCCGCAAGCTTAAAGCCATAGGGGGCTTTTGATTTGTCCATGCCCGGGATTTCACTTCTGTCAGGAATTTCTCCCTGAATGGTGAATCTGACTTCGCGTTTATTTTGATAAGCATCTGTCATCCGGATCCTGATATGGTAAGTGCTGTCGGGTTCTACCCAAAAAGTACCATCTCCATAAGCCTGTTGCTGAAAAGCCAAATGATTCCCCTGATCCAGATATAATTTTGCGAAGCGTTGTCTTCTTAGTTTTTCGATTTCATAATTGGTGTGAACCAAAATCTGTCGGCTTTCCACAAATGACAATAAGTCTAAATGATGCTGGTAAGTCAGGCTGTCATTGATGAAAAGCTCAAAACTGGAAATGCCATTTTTGTTGGAGGCTCCGTTCAATCGGTCAAAGGCCATGATCTCTATGCCGAGTTTTCCGTTTGCCGCTATGGGATCTGTAATTTCGTAATACCCGTTTTTTAAGCTTAGCGGCCAGTCGGTCCATTGGAACCCGTGATTGATGCGGCTATCGATTTCCATTGGGCGAAGTGCCAGTCGAACGGCCGAAGGGGGGATGTCATCTTTAATTTCTTTAAAGCCGTAGGAGAGGGGGTTCACCACTCTTTGTTCCTTATCACGAATTTCGAAATGTAAATGTGGGCCGCCTGATCCACCTGAGTTGCCGGAAAGTGCAATGACTTCCCCTTGTTTCACCGGAAAATCTTTGGGGCCAGGAAACATTTCAATGGTATAGGATTTCTCCTGGTATTGTTTTTTTAGGACTTCCCGGGCAATTTTATCATTAAAGGAAAGTAAGTGGCCGTATACGGTGGTGGAGCCATTGGGGTGAGCAATGTATAATGCCCAACCGTAACCTCCATGGGAGATTTTGATTCTGGAAATATATCCATCCGCTGCGGCATATACGAGTAAGCCCGTGACGCCTTTGGTTTTAATGTCAATACCGGCGTGGAAGTGTCCGGGTCTGAGTTCTCCCATGGTGCCGGAGAGAAAGTTAGTTTTGCCGGTTTGTATGGGGAAGATATAATAACCTTTTTCTGCTTCCACCTGTGCAAGTAGCGGGAAAGACAGGAGGTAGAATAGAAAGCTGAAAAAAAGGATAGGGGAGCATTTCATAAAATGTATTCGAAGGTTATGGGTTAGAATAGTTCGCAATAAAAAAAATGACTGTCTCTTTATCAAACGAAAAAAAAGCGACAGTCATTAAGAGCGTGTTTAAAAGCCAAAATTCGTAACGAAAATTTGATTATGGCAGAAGCCATACCCGATTATTTTGAGGGATTAGTAGCGCTATTATTGAGAAATTATCCAAACTCACTTCCAATAATTCGAATTTGCAGTCGGATAGTGCAGTTTTAAACACGCGCTAAGTTTTTTTATTTTTTCGGGATTATTTCACGTCCACCTCCAGCATTTTCTTTTCACCAATGAAACACTCCAGCTTATCACCGATGTTCACCTTTCCTACTCCGGCAGGGGTACCGGTGAAAATCAAATCACCTTTTTTGAGCATAAAAAACTTACTCATATGGGCAATGATTTCATCGATACTCCAAATCATATGAGACGTATTACCTTTTTGTCGTTCTTCCTTATTCACTTTTAGAGAAAAATCAAGATTGGACAAATCCAGTTCGTCTTTTGGTATAAAAGTCTGGGAAACCGGAGCGGAGCCATTGAAACCTTTAGCGGTGTCCCAGGGTAAACCTTTCGCTTTTAATTTGGCCTGAAGATCCCTGGCCGTAAAATCGATACCAATGCCCACCTCATCATAATATTTATGCGCAAATTTAGGTTTGATGTTTTTTCCATTGTGATTAATCTTCACCACTATTTCTACCTCATGATGGACATCATTGGTCCAGTCCGGAATATAGAAAGGGTCCACCGAGCGAAGATAGGCGGTTTCGGGTTTGGTAAAAATCACAGGTTCGTCCGGGCGTTCATTGTTCAGTTCTTTAATATGGTCTACATAGTTTCTCCCGATTGCGATGATTTTCATAAAAGACGGATATTTATAGGTATAGCGAGGGCAGGGCCTCTGGAAAAATTTTTCTGAAATTTCCGCAAAAATAACTTTTTAATAGGATAAAATTCCGTTCTTTGGATGCAGAAATTAATTGTATTATGAGTAAGGTACTAAAAAATCTTGATCCGAAGGCAGTTGAAGCATTGAAAGCTGAATTTGCCGCTGCTGGCGTAAATCACCAAATTGTGGATGAGGGCGACAATAATGACGAAATGGTCAACTTTCGTTTTGTTGGCAAGCATGAAGGAGAAGAGGTGATCTTTGATGTGATGATGTCCACCCTTCGTTTGGAGCATGCCGGTGAGCTCTATGAAGAGGCCGAGAAAGAGGTGTTGAAGCGTTTTCCTAATCTTCCGCAGAATTCTGAGGAGTGGAACCTGACAGATCAGCAAATCGAAGAAGTAGAAGAAGTTTTGGCAGATGCCATGATGGAAGCTGAGGCAGAAGGAACCGTGAAGGTGAAAGAGCATGTTACTTTGGATTACAATTCCGATTTGGATACGGAAATCTATGTGGATGTAGCGTTGAATGTGGATGCGATCGACAATCAGGTAATTGCCAAGTTTGTGGATGATTACAATAGCGGTGCATTAAAACTTGATGACCAATTGTATTCCTTCGTTCACGAAGAAGATGAGCAATAATCAAAAGCTTATAAAAAAGGAAAGGCTAGCAATTATGCTAGCCTTTTTTGGTTCATAGTGGTTCTGGTTATACAGAAACGCTTTTGCGTTCCTCGTATTCCTTTAATTTTCTCCTTAATATTTTGCCCACATTGGATTTGGGTAATTCTTCCAAAAATTCAATATGTTTAGGTCGTTTGTAGGCAGTTAAATGTGCTTTACAATAAGTGAAAATTTCTTCTTTGGTTAGTGTCGGGTCATTTTTGATGATAAATGCCTTTACGGTTTCATTGGATTTTTCATCCGGTATTCCAATAACCCCAGCTTCCGCCACTTTGGGGTGAGAAGTGACGGCAGCTTCTACCTCATTGGGGTAAACATTGAAGCCGGAAACATTGATCATTTCCTTTTTTCGATCGACTAGCTTAATATAGCCCTCAACGGTCATATATCCAATATCTCCGGTCTTTAACCAATCCCCTTCCATGACCAGCGCTGTTTCGTCTGTTCTGTTCCAGTAGCCTCTCATCACCTGCGGGCCACGCACCCAGACTTCTCCATGTTCCCCGAAATCCATATCCTTTCCTTCGTCGGAAACGATGCGCACGTCAGTACTTGGCAAAGGCATGCCGATCGTCCCGATTTTTTCGGAGCCATCAATCGGGTTGCAGGCCACCACCGGGGAAGATTCTGTTAATCCATAGCCTTCGGCCAATGGGCATCCGGTTACTTTTTTCCACTTTTCAGCTACATGGTCCTGTACTGCCATGCCGCCGCCAATGGCCACTTTAAAATTGGAGAAATCAATATTTAAAAAGTCCTTCTGTAATAATAAGGCATTGAATAAAGTGTTCACGCCAGTAAAAACCGAGAATGGATGTTTTTTTAGTTCTTTGATAAAAGCGGGTAAATCTCGTGGATTCGTGATTAAGATGTTTTTTCCACCGGTTTTGAAGAACAGCCAGCAATTCACTGTGAGCGCAAAAATGTGGTATAATGGTAAAGCCGTGATTACAATTTCCTTCCCAGCTACCAAACCGGTCATCATCCATGCGCCATTTTGCTCCATATTGGCGATGATGTTCCGGTGGGTCAACATCGCGCCTTTGGAGATTCCCGTGGTGCCTCCCGTATATTGTAAAAAGGCCAAATCTTCCGGAGCCAATTCTACTTTTTCCAGCCGGAGCTTGCTGCCTTCTTTTAACGCGTCTTTAAAAGAAACATGCCCGTCCAATTGATATGGAGGGACCATTTTTTTAATATGTTTCACAACAAAGTTCACAATGTTGCCTTTTAAGCCGCCAAGTAAATCACCTAATTTGGTGACAATAACATGCTTAATGTCCGTGTCCGTAAGAATTTCTTCCAGATTCGAGGCGAAGTTGGCAACGATTACAATGGCTTTCGCTCCGGAATCTTTGAACTGATGTGCCATTTCATGAGTGGTATATAACGGATTGGTGTTAACCACGATCAGGCCTGCTTTCAATGCACCAAACATGACGATGGGGTATTGCAGGAGGTTGGGCATCTGAATGGCTATTCGATCTCCTTTTTTAAGACCTAGAGATTGTTGCAGATAGGCTGCAAAATCATCGCTAAGTTGGTCGATTTGGTTAAAAGTCATGGCGGCGCCCATATTTTCAAAGGCGATTTGCTCTCCGTAAGTGTTGACCGCCTCTTCAATAAGTTCAATAAGATTGGTGTAAACCGCAGGGTTGATGTGCTCAGATACTCCTTGGGGATAGTTTTGGAGCCAGGGTTTGTTGTTCATAAGGTAATAGGGTTTCGGGCTAAAGTTGTAAGTAATATATGGTTATTGTTTTAAGGTCTTCATTTAAAATACATAATTTCCAGCATAATGATAAGGGAATTATAAAAAATATGCTGATTTTAGGTAAATTTTTAAATTTAGGGTCGCTATTTATCCATTCTTTTATTATTCTTGTATCGCGCCTTGCGAATGGATACCAAATGTTTTTTGAAAGTCACCCCTTAACAACTCTTTAGCTCTTTGGCTTTTTCTTTTTGGTGTTTTTTTAGCTGATCGTTAATGAGGAATAGGAGATTTTTTTATGATTTGTTAATTGCTTGGTGATAAAGTCGTCAAATATTCGGTGGATTGATGTTTTTTTTGAGAATTCCTTAAAAAAATCGGCAAATAAATACCTCAATCGCTATATTTGACTTGAATAATTCGGGGAATGATAATATTTTTGTGAAATGATGAATAAAAATTATGAGATCGATAATGTGGATATGAAGATCCTTTCACTGTTAACGGAGGATGCCAAGATGCCTTATACAGAGGTAGCGAAGCGTGTTTTCGTGTCAGGGGGTACTGTCCATGTTCGTATGCGTAAACTGGAGGAAATGGGGATTGTTCGTGGGACTACCCTGGATATGGATTACTCCAAGATGGGCTATGATATTACAGCATTCTTAGGGATTTATCTGGAAAAGTCGTCTTTGTATGATTCAGTGATCGAGCGCCTGGTGCAAATTTCGGAAATCGTCACCATTCATTACACTACGGGGAATTACAATATTTTCGTAAAAATGCACTGTCGTGATACCATGCACCTGAAAAATACTTTGCACGATAAGATTCAGCAGATTGAGGGGATTGAAAGAACCGAGACTATCATTTCTTTAGAAGAGTCTATGAATCGTCACATAAAGTTTGGTGAATAATTGACTCCAACTATAGATTGTTCAAATACAATCATAACAATTTATAATTGAATAAGCCCATTTTTACGAATGGGCTTATTTGTTTGCCCCTGTTTCTAATTCTATATTTGCAACAGTGAACAAACAGGTATTTTGCTGCAAATAACTTTTAAGTTAATCTTTTTATTACCTTTGCAGTTGAGTATTTATAAATAGTCTAAATAACGACATGAGTAAAGACGATCAAATTCTTGAGGAATTTACCCAGTCGGAATATAAGCATGGTTTCGTGACCGATATTGAGCAGGAATTTGCTCCTAAAGGTCTTAACGAAGATATCATTCGCTTTATTTCCGCCAAAAAGGAGGAGCCGGAGTGGCTGTTGGAGTGGCGCTTGAAGGCCTTCCGTCATTGGCAGACCCTCACGGAACCAGAATGGCCTAACGTAGATTACCCTAAACCAGACTTTCAGGACCTTCACTATTATGCGGCACCGAAAAAGAAGCCGGAGTTGGAGAGCCTGGACCAAGTGGACCCTGAATTACTAGATACTTTCAAACGCCTAGGAATCTCTCTGGAAGAACAAAAGAGATTAAGTGGCGTGAAAGTAGCGGTGGATGCAGTATTAGACTCTGTTTCCGTTGCCACTACTTTCCGCGAAACCCTGGCAGAGCAGGGGATTATTTTCTGCTCTTTTAGTGAGGCGGTAAAAGATCACCCTGAGCTAGTAAAGAAATATCTGGGTTCCGTAGTACCCTATACGGATAACTTCTATGCCGCTTTGAACTCGGCCGTATTCTCGGACGGTTCATTTGCCTATATTCCTAAAGGGGTACATTGCCCTATGGAACTTTCTACTTACTTCCGAATCAACGCAGCCAACACCGGTCAGTTTGAGCGTACGCTAATCGTTGCGGAAGAAGGTTCAAAGGTTTCTTATTTGGAAGGATGTACTGCTCCTCAGCGTGATGAGAATCAATTGCACGCTGCTGTGGTAGAGATCTTTGTAGAAAAGGAAGCTGATGTAAAATATTCTACTGTACAAAACTGGTTCCCTGGTGATGCAGAAGGAAAAGGAGGTATTTATAACTTCGTAACCAAGCGTGGTATCTGTAATGGATCTCATGCAAAGTTGAGCTGGACGCAGGTGGAAACCGGTTCTGCGGTGACCTGGAAATACCCTTCTTGTGTATTGAAAGGAGACTATTCTATTGGTGAATTCTATTCTGTTGCAGTAACGAACAACTTGCAGCAGGCCGATACAGGTACCAAAATGATCCACATTGGAAAAAATACCAAGTCGCGTATTGTATCCAAAGGGGTTTCTGCCGGTAAATCGCAGAACTCTTACCGTGGATTGGTGAAAGTATTGAAGCGTGCGGAAGGTGCTCGTAACTTCTCTCAGTGTGATTCTCTTTTGATGGGTGATCAGTGTGGTGCACACACTTTCCCTTACATTGAGATTGACAATAAAACTGCACATGTAGAACACGAGGCGACTACCTCCAAAATTGGTGAAGACCAATTGTTCTATTGTAACCAGCGTGGTATTGATACCGAAGCAGCCGTAGCCCTGATCGTAAACGGTTACTGTAAAGAGGTATTGAACCAATTGCCAATGGAGTTCGCAGTAGAGGCGCAGAAATTGTTAGCCCTTACTTTGGAAGGATCCGTAGGTTAATTTTTTATCGCTGATTTATCGGCGGGGATGGGGAAGCCCATCCGAATCAAAAATATTCATAAGACAATCATAAAAATCAGATAAATGTTAAGCATTAAGAATCTGAAGGCAAATATCGGTGAAAAGGAGATCCTGAGAGGGATCAACTTGGAGGTAAAGCCGGGGGAAGTTCACGCAATCATGGGACCTAACGGTTCCGGTAAGTCCACTTTGGCCTCTGTATTGGCAGGTCGTGAGGATTTTGAAGTTGTTGGTGGTGAAGTAGATTTTCAGGGCAAAGATCTTTTGGATTTCGGTCCTGAAGAGCGTGCGCGTGAAGGTGTATTTTTGGCATTCCAGTATCCGGTAGAGATTCCGGGCGTGAGTACGATTAACTTCATGAAGACTGCTTTGAATCAGGTGCGTGAGCATAGAGGAGAAGAGGCTTTGAGTGCAGTTGATTTCCTTAAAGTGATGAAGGAAAAAATGGAGTTGGTAGAGATTTCTCAGTCGCTTTTGAATCGTTCTTTGAACGAAGGTTTCTCCGGTGGGGAGAAAAAGCGTAATGAGATCTTCCAAATGGCCATGTTGGAGCCAAAACTTTCTATTTTGGATGAAACGGATTCCGGTTTGGATATTGATGCCTTGCGTATCGTAGCTAATGGCGTGAATAAGTTGAAAAATAAAGACAACGCGACTATCGTGGTTACCCACTACCAGCGTTTGTTGGATTACATCGTGCCGGATTATGTGCACGTACTTTATAACGGTCGTATCGTGAAGTCCGGTACCAAAGAATTGGCTTTGGAATTGGAAGAGAAAGGATATGACTGGATCAAGGCCGAGGCCGATCAGCAATTTGCTTAATGTTCCACTTTTAAGATCATAGGTATGTCCATGACTCTATCCCAAAAGGATGCCATGAACCAGATCGCTGAGGTACATGAGCAAACCGTCGCTAAAATCCCTGCTGTTGTAGCTGAAAAAGCGAAAGCTGCCTGGGAAGCATTGGCTGCGGAAGGTTTGCCAGCGCCAAAGGCGGAAGAATATAAATATACGCCCATTACAAAGCAAATTGAGAAGCACTTTGACTTTACTGCGGAAGTACCAGCAGGAAAGTTGACCGCAGAGGAGGTGGAAGCACTTCGCTTTGCGAGTGTGGATGCAGATGTTTTTGTAGTGGAGAATGGTGTTTTCAATCCGGCAATTTCCCATTTCGATGCAGCCAACTATACGGCTTGCTCGTTGGCAGAGGCTGCAGACCAGCACGCTGATCTATTGGCGGCGCACTTTGCAAAACACCCTCATCAGGAAGATCCTTTCCTTCAGTTAAATACCGCCATGACGGCTAATGGTGTTTTCATTCATGTGTCAAAGAATAAAGTGGTTGAAAAACCTATCTTATTGTTGCACATCAATGATACCCGTGAAGGTCAGGTGATTGCACAGCCTCGTAATATGGTGATTGCAGCGCAATCGGCTGCAGTGACAGTATTCGAAAGATATCGTACCATCGGGGAGCAAAAGAGTTTGAATAATGTAGTAACTGAAGTTTTCGCGGAAGCGAATGCGAATGTGAACTATTATAAGATTGAAGATGAAGGGGATGCCGCATATCACGTGGGTAACACCATGATCGTCCAGTCGCGTGACTCAGTAGTTTCTACTTTCACCATGACCCTTAATGGGGCGATGGTTCGTAACAACATCAATTTCGTATTGGACGGTGAAAACATCACTTCCAACATGTACGGATTGTCATTGTTGAAAGGAACTTCTCATGTAGATAACCATACCACCGTAGACCATACCCACCCGAATTGTGAGTCCAATGAGCTTTACAAAGGGGTGTATGATGAAAAATCTGCCGGAGTATTCAATGGTAAAATCTTCGTACGTGAAGGTGCACAGAAGACCAATGCATTCCAGTCCAACAAGAATATTTTGTTAACCGACGATGCTTCGATTGATACCAAGCCTCAGTTAGAGATTTGGGCCGATGATGTGAAGTGTTCGCATGGTTGTACAAACGGTCAGTTGGATCCGGAGCAATTATTTTACCTGCGTGCTCGTGGTATCGACCAGAAAACCGCACATGGCATGTTATTGTATGCTTTTGCAGCGGATGTATTGGAGAATATCCACATCGATGCACTTCGTGAAGAATTAGAAAAAATTATTCACGAAAGAGCAGGTTATTAATCGGAGAAATATTAGACGCAAGGAGCGTTAAAAAATACTAAAACGGTAACTATAATTTGGTTGCCGTTTTTTTTTGAATTGAAAATTAAACTCAATTTCTCTTAGTAGAGTGGGGGAATCATTTTTTTTAATTAGCGCTGGGGCCCTCTGGCGTGCGATTTTAGGCTTTATAAAATCAAGGGGTAAAAAACTTGTTTCGGTTTTAGTTGTCAAACTGGTTTGATTACAAAACATTTTTTTTTTAAAATGTACTTTTAGGTAGTATTTTTATTACTGTAAGCATATTTTTATGTATCAGCTTTTTTTAAGTTTTATGGATATGAGACTCTCTTTTTTTATAATTTTCGTTTTTCTAATACCCTCTCTGCTTTCCTGTAGGTCAGAGGTTCCTTCATTGAACGATGGGGAAATGGAGATAAATATTGCTGACCGGGATTTTATCCGCGGAACCAAAGCGACTCTTTTCATGAGTAATATTGGTAATCCATCCTCCGTAAAAGAAGTAAAATATTACCTGTCGGGTAAGGAGATTGGTACAAGTAATCACTTTCCCTTTCAGCTCAAATTTAATTCCCGGGAGTTCGAAGATGGAATTTATGAATTGGATGCAGAGGTGATCTATTCTGTTGAGGAGCAGGTTGCTGTCGTGCGGCGGCAGGTGGGTTTGCATAATGTAATTACGCGTTTGGATTCTAATACGGCATTTTTTGAGCGTTGGGTCTGGTTGATTGATCGGGAAGGAAATCCCATTTCAGAGCCTATGGATGTAACTTCCGCACAAACGTATTTTTTTCCGGATGATTGCCATGAAGAAATGGTGCAATTTGTGATATATTCCTGGCCAGTATTGGAGGGGAATACGGGTTCTTACAAGCTTATTTCTACCGATGTGTTATGTAGTCAGCCTCCTTTTATTTATTTTCCGGCACCAGAGGAAAAGGAATTGCCCGCATTACGTTTTGCGGAAAGCGGTTTGCCCCATTGGGTTGTAAAAGTGCCATTAGCGCCTCAAAATTTGGAGGGAGAGGCGCAGTTTGATTTGCAATTCAATAATGGGGAATGGCCTGTAAGTGTTAAGCAGACAGAAACAGAGTCTCATATGATTTATGAGGTTTCCTTTTTGCAGGAGCCAGGGAATGAGCTATTTGACCTGAATGTATTCAGAAAACAAAGAAGTTCAGGGAAAAGCGGGGCAGGGAAATATTGGCGACTATCCGATGTGAAAACACTACCTAACCAAAGTCAGTGGTTTGTGCTAGAGGAAGAAAAGGGGATGTCCTCTTCAGGTAATATCACCAAAAGCAATGTTCCAATTGCTTATGTCAGGCAAGATGGTCTTCATTTTATGGGCGGAAATATGGAGGGTAGTGAAGAGTTAGGAAGTAGGAAGGAGGTTTTTCAGGAATCGGAACAGGTAAGAGCGTATGAATGGTGGGATTCTTTTGAGCAAAAAGAGGATTTCCAAAAGTCTATAATAATGCTTCATAATGGATTGCAATATATATATGAGCTATCCCCACCACCAGCCCAATTGCCTAATCATCATTGGGAATCCATCCAGTTTAACACTAGAATCAATGGGGTGTCATGGAACCTAAATGGAGAACAGGTCGATTTCCTTCGTGGGAGAGCATCAATGCAGATCTCACCTAATGAAGCCAGATCATTATCAATTGTAATTGCTCTGGACGGGGATAATACTGGAAGTTTTGACTTACGTTTTCCATCGGTGATTCAGGAGGATTTTCAAATTGATTTTAAAAGCCTGAAATACTGTTATTTTTGGAAGGTGTTGGCTTCGAAGGAACAGATAGTGGATAATAACTGGTATCGTATTGATGACCTTGTCGTGAAATCCATGTTGATTCAAGAGTAACGATAAATGGGCATTCTTTTGGGTGATGAGTCTGATGGGTGCAGATTGACGGCCCATTCGTTTATTCATTTGCTCCAATAATTCTTCCCTTGATGGGCTTATCATTTTTTTTTATCCATCTGATCCCCTTCAAAAAACAAACAGTTGTTGAGATATTGCACTATTCCTTCGTAAATTGGATCGATTTTAAATAGCAAACCCTTATGTTGGGCGGCAGACCTTTGATTTGCAGTGATTTGCCCAAATTTGAGTTGGCTTTCTATTAATGAAGCATCACCCTGGAATTAGAAAATATGTCCAATACACTAGATATTCAGCAAATTCGCGCTCAATTTCCGGTCCTGCACCAGGAAGTGAACGGAAAACCACTGGTTTATTTTGATAATGCCGCCACCACCCAGAAACCACAGGTGGTCATTGACGCATTGGACAATTATTATAAGGGATACAATTCCAATATCCACCGCGGCGCACATGCTTTGGCGGATAAGGCCACACAGGCTTTTGAAGAAACCCGTAAAACGGCAGCTAAATTCCTGAATGCGGAATCACCCGAGCAGGTGATTTTCACCAAAGGAACCACGGATGGGATTAATTTGATCGCATCTTCCTATGGTCGTCAAAATATTCAGGCTGGAGATGAGATCATCGTCTCTACATTGGAGCACCATTCTAACATTGTTCCCTGGCAGATGCTATGTCAGGAAAAAGGGGCGACCTTAAAAGTGATTCCGATTAATGCCAAGGGGGAATTGATCATGGAAGAATTTGAAAAGCTGCTTACTGCCAATACCAAGATTGTGGCGGTCAATCATGCTTCCAATGCTTTGGGAACAGTGAACCCTATCGCTGAGATGATTGAAAAGGCACATGCGGTTGGGGCTGTTGTAGTGGTAGATGGAGCACAGTCCGCCTCCCATTTTGATATTGATGTTCAGGCGCTCGGAGTAGATTTCTTCGTGACTTCAGCCCATAAAATTTATGGCCCGACAGGCATCGGCTTATTGTATGGTAAGCGCGTCCTTTTGGAGGAAATGCCCCCTTATCAGGGTGGTGGAGAAATGATTAAGGAAGTCTCTTTTGATGGGACGACCTTTAATGAGATCCCTTATAAATTTGAGGCCGGTACCCCGAATATCGCAGATGTCATTGCCTTTGATGCGGCCATGAAATGGGTGCAGGATTTAGGTAAAGAGGCCATCCGTGCGCATGAGGCGGAGCTATTGGCTTATGCCAATGAGAAGTTATCGGAAATTCCGGGCATCATCTTCTATGGAACTGCAGCCGAAAAAGTGTCCGTACTGTCATTTGGTCTTGAAGGGGTGCACCCTTTTGACATTGGTATGATGTTGGATGCTCGTGGGGTAGCTGTAAGAACAGGCCATCACTGTACGCAGCCATTAATGAAGCACCTTGGCATTGAAGGAACAGTTCGCGCTTCCTTCTCCGTCTACAATACTAAAGAGGAGATTGATACTTTAGTGCAGGGCGTAGCCAGAGTGGCTAAAATGATGGCTTAAATTTTGTAGTTTAAGTAATAGATTTTCAGAAGGTTAACCTCTGTGAGTTAATCCTTTACCATAAAGCATTTTCATGGCGACTATTAACGAAGTTCAAGACGCAATTATTGAAGAGTTCTCCCTTTTTGCCGGAGACCGTGAAGCAATTACAGAATATATTTTTGAGATGGGCCTGAAGCTCGCTCCATTGGCCGAAGAGCATAAGGTGAGTCAGAATGTCATCAAAGGATGTCAGTCAACAGTGTGGCTGGTAGCTGATTTGGTGGACGGGAAAATCATTTTTTCCGCGGACTCCAATACCGGTATTACAAAGGGGTTGATCAGTATGTTACTTCGTATATTTTCTGATCGCAGCCCTGAGGAAATCCTGAATACAGAATTGTATTTTCTCGAAAAAATCGGAATGAGCGGGATTATATCTTCTCAACGTTCTAACGGCTTAACCGCCATGATCAAACAAATCAAACTTTACGCCCTGGCTTTTCAGGCAAAGGCCAAGGCAAACGCATAATCACGATAATAGTGGAAGTAATGAGTGATACAAGCTTAAAAGAGAAGATCGTAGACGCCATTAAAACGGTATACGATCCGGAAATTCCGGTGGACATCTATGAATTGGGACTAATTTATGAAATTGAGGTTTTCCCGATTAATAATGTCAACGTAACGATGACCCTGACTTCTCCATCTTGTCCCGCGGCAGAGCATATCCCGAACGAAGTTAAGGAGAAAGTATCTGCTTTGGAAGAGGTGAATGAGGTTAATGTGGAAATCACCTGGGATCCTCCGTATTCTCAGGACATGATGTCAGAAGCCGCAAAACTGGAGTTGGGTTTTATGTAAGCCTCTCCTTGTAATAAGATAAAATGGCCGTCGGGCCATCAAATTTGTATAAACAACAATTAATATAACCCTATTATGTACCCAGAGGAATTAGTAGCTCCAATGCGTCAGGAATTAGTAGACGCAGGATTCGCAGAATTTAAGACAGCGGAGGCCGTTAATGAGCATTTTAAGGATCATAAAGGAACTACCCTGGTAGTTGTAAACTCAGTTTGTGGTTGTGCAGCCGGTGCTGCCCGTCCTGGTGTTCGTTTCGCATTGCAAAATGCTGCCAATACGCCTGATAACTGTGTAACGGTATTCGCAGGTAACGATCGTGAGGCAACACAAGCTGCACGTGATTTGATGTTGCCTTACCCTCCTTCTTCTCCATGTATCGCTTTGTTCAAAGACGGTGAGTTGGTGCAGATGGTGGAGCGTCACCACATCGAAGGTCGTAATGCCGAGTTGATCGGATCATTTTTGGTAGGCGCTTTTGACGAGCACTGCGCATAAGATTCGATTGCTTTAAAAGCATACTTATAAGATGCCTGTTCCTTCATTGGGGCAGGCATTTTTTATTATATAAACCTTTGGCTTAAGCCGAATTATTCACCGCTAAACTCAATTATAAACACAAGTAATTTTTAGTTAGGCGAATACGAGTCATCCTCTTAGATTTGAAATAGCCCAAATTGGGGTAAGCTTATTTTCACCCTATTCCTTTACTTCCTTGGTAAAAACTCGAAATAGGGAAAATTCCTTCACTTTTTTTCTGTCTTGTAGCTAAGATTTAGGTCGAAACTTCTATTAATCGGTTGGTGACTTTATGTTTTTAGTCGCAAAAACCACCTCATTTAATTCGGTTATCACGCCATGGGTTTGCGTATTATCATTAACTGACTAATGATAAAGGCGAAAATGGAATTCCCAAAGTTTATTTTTAGGCTTTGATTCATTGCCTCCTTTTATCATTCCTACAAAGGCTCTTTTTTCAGCGCAATATTGCAGGTGGAGAATTGATGCGTTTTTATAGGTAGCAGCGTTTCCTTTCGATTTTTGATGCTTTTGATTATGTCGGTTTTGGAACCAGCCGATCATCTGATGAGCTTTTTTTACCTTAGTGAAATTGATGATTTTTGCATTTTTTTTAGGGGAAAAGCTATAATTATGGCTTTAATTTGAGACCTTTTCTGAGGATGATTTGAATCGATATATAAAGCGATACTCTAGACCAATTGTGTATTATTCAAATTTTATTTTGTTTTAAAGGCAGGGGCGCCTGATTTGCATGTTTTGATTTATTGGGATTGCTTTAATAAAGCTTTGCTTAAGATTTTGCAATTCATAAGAAAGGTATTAATATTGCATTCGATTGAATTGTATTATTTCGATAAATTTTGGTGATAAATCCGTCTGATTGATGGGGGTAATTACGCCTTTTCATTGCGTATTTGCGTAATTTGGCCTTATTTCTTTAGTCAATGGGTTTTTATTGATCTCTGGAAAGTTGTTTGAGTTAACTTTACACCCCTTTATCTTTTCACTATCTCTTCCTTAAATTCCACTACCCTTTTTGAAAGGAGTGCCCAAATTGTTCCAATTTCCCGTTTTTATCTTGGTCTATTCAATCCGCTTAAAATGAGGGTTTTTATCTTTGTTATTCGCTTAAGACAGGCATTTTTTGGGTTAAAAAATCAAGATTGCCAATGACGCCATTTAAGCTGTTCAATCTGGTGAAAACGCAAAAGGCAGGTCCTGAAGGAAACCTGCCTTTTAGTCTTATTGTTTTTTGTAATTAGCGAATGAGTAACAGGCCCTTTTCGCGTAGTTTCTGCCAAAGTTTTGTGCTGATCAAACTCAAAGCCGGCAGTTGAAAAGCTTCCTCATATTGTTTTCCCAGCGCTTCCAGCGTTAAACTTTCCCCGTTTTTCAGCATGAACTGAGGAATCTGTTTTTCCATCCAACGGATCAATTCTGCCGAAGCATCCACCCGAATAGTGGAGGATCTTTCATGGATGATTATCCGGCCTTTTTCCTCGGTTTTCATGCCCTTTCGGTTTTTCTTTTTCACCTGGAAATATTCGAAGGAAACATTGCCCCAAATCCAAAATACCCGGTGATTGAGCTTTTCTGCATCGGTCTTTTCCGGGATTTGCAGGGCGTGGTGCAGCAGGTTTTTTGGGATGGTAGTCGACGGGACTTCAAAATCAAACCATTCGTCTGCCTTCCAATCCACTCCCACGGCATGCATGAAGTTGTAAAGGGACTTTTTTAGGGCGCCCCCGTAGGCATCATGATTGCCACCTTTCGGGTCCTCATGGAAAAGGTCATTTTCAGCAAATCCGTCGAATTCCGGCCCTGTTCGAATGACGTCAAAGGCCTCCGGATTTCTGCCAATTGGGCTGTGGGCTGTCATGGCGAAACGATGCCAGAAGCCAGATTGAATAATATTATGCTTAAAGAGCTGGCGGACCACTTCAAGGGAATCCACCGTCTCCTGTTCGGTTTGCGTAGGGAAGCCATACATCAGGTAAGCGTGTACCATAATATTGGCTTCGGTAAGGTCCCTGCAAACTCTGGCGACCTGTTCAATGGAAACCCCTTTTCGCATCATCTTCAGCAAACGATCGGAAGCCACTTCCAGGCCACCGGAGACAGCAATGCAACCTGATTTGGCCAAAAGCTGGCACAGGTCCCGCGTTAAGGTTTTTTCAAACCGGATATTGGTCCACCAGGTGATTTTTACGTTCCGGCGGATGAGCTCCAGGGCCAGATCACGCATCAAAAGCGGGGGAGCCGCTTCATCAACGAAGTGAAAGCCGGTCTCTCCGGTCTGTGCAATAATGGTTTCGATTCGATCCACCAACATTTTTGCCGGAGCCTCTTCATAACGCCCGATATAGTCCAGATTGACATCACAAAAAGAGCAATTTTTCCAATAGCAACCGTGCGCGAGCGTCATCTTGTTCCACCGGCCATCACTCCAAAGGCGGTGCATCGGGTTGACCATTTCAATGATGGAAAGGTAAGATTTTAGAGGGAGGCCCGCATAGTCCGGATAGCCTTGCTCCGTATGTGGAACGGGCTTTTGATCGCCTTCAATGTAGACTACCTGATCATTTTCACAATAGAACGTGCGGGTGAGTGCCTCAATTGGACGATTGCCGGCTAAATGTTCAAGCAAATGGAGCACCGGCCCTTCGCCATCGTCAAGGGTGATATAGTCAATGTAATTAAATACGCGCGGATCATTAATACTTCTCAATTCTGTATTGGGGTATCCGCCGCCCATCGTGATTTTAACCTCAGGATATTCTTGTTTCAGGTATTGAGCGATGCGAAAGGCGCCGAAAAGGTTCCCTGGAAATGGTACTGAAAGCCCCACAAGGTCCGGACTAAATTGCTCCAAATGCTTTTGCAGACATTCGATTAATAGTCGGTCAATCCAATTCAGAGGTTGTCTCAAAGCATCCTCAATGGGAGAGAAACTCGAGGCGGTACGCCCAAGGCGTTCAGCATATCGGCTAAAGCCAAAGTCTGGGCTGATATTTTCCTTAATTAAGTCCCCCAAATCCTCCAGATACAGGGTGGCCAGATGGCGGGCATGGTCATGAATACCCATGGTTCCAAAGGCCCAATCCAATTCCTGCTCTTGTTTGAATCGAGCTCCTCTTGGCAGGTAGTCCTGCCCACAAATTTGATAGGCCAGAGAGGGATCTTTTTCTTGTAAGAAGGCGATTACCGGATCAATGGTCGCCAGGTATTCATCTTTAAGTGCCAGGACTCTTTGAGTGTTGGCATTTGGCTCCTTTTGGGCTTCAATTAAACCAAACAGTTCAGATAATCCTGATTTGTTGAAAATCCGAAGGACTAAATCAATGCCCAGGTCTGCTTGCTGTACGTCGAAGCCTTTCCTTTTTAAATATTGGGTCAAATAAGCAGTAGCCGGATAGGGCGTATTCAACTGCGTAAGTGGGGGGGTTAGAAGTAGTACCTTTTGAGGCCTCACAAGCTTTTGTTTTTATGGTCAATCGCGACAAGAAATAGGCCAAATAGCGGTATCATTTCAATATTCTTTCATCAATACTTATTTGACGGCCCAAAATTAGAGATTTTGACTGAAAATCCATCAAAATGAAGGAAAAGCAGGGGAGTCTGATTTCTCTTAGGTCGGCAAGGTGTTAGGGTTTTTCCTACCTGTAGGGAATTGTCGCCTTTTGCCTTCCATTTTCTTCGCGGAGCTCAAGTCGGAGAGGTAGCCAATTTTTTAGTCTCTGCCATAGCAAATAGCATTTGTTTGTCCGATTTGATAGAATTTGACGGGGCATTTTTTGAAAATGGGAAGGTTAGGGGGATTGCTGTTTTGCTTTATAATCAAAAGCCTTCCCGGGATTTCAAATACTTATAATTTCCCCTTAATTTTTATCCATTCGCTCCCGATTCATTGTGTTTTCGGTCTCCACCAGTCTCTCTCTTTTCCCTGGATGCCCATTCTAACGAGCTACTTTAAGCCGGATTATTCATACCTAAATCCTTCTTTAGCTGCAAGGCGGAAAAAATGATGGAATTTTTCCTATTTCGAGTTTTTTCCAACGAAACAGATGAATGAGGAGAAAAGAAGCCTACCCCCATTAGGGCTATCAGAAATTTGGTAGAATAAACGGTAACTGATTGATAATAAAATCATTGCGGTAATCTCTGGAATTAGCGGTGAATAATTTGGGTTTAAGAATTGTTTTCTCGCCCCACGCCATGGACATAAAAAAACTCCCCGACCTTTTACAGCCAGGGAGTTTAGGATAGTTGTCCAATTAGTTTATCCTTCAATCAGATAGCAAGGGTAATCAAAACAGATCCACCGATGTAAGCAAAAGCTTCAATGATGGCTGCCCCAATATTCGGATGCTCCTGATTCACAATTTCGTCCGTTAAGTTTTGTCCGGGTAATAAAATTTTATCCGTCACCAATCGACAGATTGGTAAGAAGATTAGTCCTAGTACCAATTCGTAGGAAATAATTACGATGGTAGAGGTCCAGTCTTCAAAAGGGTGCATAATGGCCGCTCTCATAATATTTGCCAAGCCAATAAGGGCACCTGCTTTACCTATTCCTACTGCCACATTCAATTTTGAAAGATGCTCATGGGTGTCATAGGGAACAATGGCATTATATACCATACCGGTTAATACGAAAAGGATTTGTCCGACTACCCAAAAGCCGATGGCGGTCCCTAAACCAAAACCTTCCGTATACAAAGCGGCGAAAATAATCATACCGGAGCCGGCAGCAACAGCACCTTCTACCAAACCAACCCCTGCATTCTGACGGCCGGTAATCTCTTCAGTTACCTTGAATTTTGCCAGTAAGAATTTATCAGAGATAATGGTAGAGAGGTTTAACAAAATGATGCCCACCAAACCATAAGTCATGATGGCGATCAGGTCGGCCACTAAACCATCAGACTGACCGGACATTGCCCCCGCAATAGCGAATAGCAAACCGATATAATAGCCCGTATTCGAAAGGGCAAAGGCCAGATTATCTTTAATCACTAATTCTTCATTCACCTTAATGTTCCGGTGAAAAAGCTGATAGGCCACTTTACCTATAAAAAACAGCAGGAAACAGCTTACCAGGTAAGCCAGTGTAAGCATTAAGCTTGTTCCAATTTCTTGTATCATGATCCGTTGGGTTGATTAAATGTTAATTTGATTACTTTCCAAAGCCACCACCACGGCTTCGGAAGGAAGAGGAGGATGAACGGCTGCTTCTGGAGCTTGAACTGCTACTTCTGGTAGAGCTACTGCGGGAAGTTCTGCTGGATACCCGACTCTGGAAACTGCTGTTTTTTGACCAACTGGAACCTGAGCGTGCTCCCTGAGATCCGTAAGTACCGTAATAGGTACGGCCATTACTGCCTACAGGCCCGTAGTAATCACGTCCTCTTGTGCGATAATTGCTGTAGTAATCATTGTAATAAGAATAGCGTACTGGGTAAGTCATCATGTTAAACATGGAATTCATAAAGGCGAACCTTCCATAGAACTCCCAAAAACTGGTGCCTCCGCGATCCACCCAATGGCCATATTGTTTATTCCCTACATAATTGGAATAACCTGCCGGCACAATGGATTTGCTTACCTTGCCCTCTTTCTTAGAGGCGATCTCCATGCCCATTGCGTCTTCATATTGGTAGAAGAATCTTTGCGAAACTTCTTGCCAAGGCGTAATTTCCTCTTTGGGCTCTCCGTTTACCTCTTTAATCACCTTATATTGGTGCTTATAGGTGGTGGAAAACATTCCCTCGGTATCCATATCATATAAAATGATCGTGTAAACGGGTTCTGAATCCAGGTCGCGGATCAATACATCCAGCGGAGATTTGTAATAACGCTTTCCCCCGCAACTGCTCAGGAAAAGCGCCATAAAGAAAAGTAATAAGTATCTTGATTGATGTTTCATTATAAAAGTCTTAGCCGTTTTGGGCTGGAAGAATGTTGGATATTTCAAATGCTTTGATGGGTTTACCTATGGAAGCTTCAAATTCGCGCTCATCCCACTGGCTAACCGCTATCATTTTACTTTCATCCTTAGTATAATATTCCCATTCTATGAATTCTGCCCAGGCATCATCATAGTTGTTTTCTTCCATATCCTTGCAGTATCCGGCAGAGTCCCCATCCAGGTAATAGGTGTCCCCGTCAAAAATAATTTTGGTTGGGCCTTCCTTATGCTTGACAATATATTCCGGCAAGTCCTCATCTATACTGCGAATTTTCACAGATCTGCTGACCGACAGGTCCAATCCATCATTGGCATCCACGGAAAGGTAAAGTTCCAGCTCTCCATCAAATAGTTTAAACTCCTTGGTGAAGTACTCCTTTCCCCAATCATAATCCCAGGCCTGAGTCACTTTCCAACTCTTCAAATCATAGTCCAGCATAAAGCCCACTTGCAAATCCGTTATTTGGATATTGGTAGGGTCATAGGCGGGCTCTTTGTCTTTTTTCTTAAAAAAATCGAACAGTCCCATATTTTATATTTTTTGATTTCGAATATTACTATTCAAACATAAGAAAAAAATATTCCAAATACACCTAATTGCCCTTTCCTGTAAGTTAACGGCGATTATTTGGTTTTAATGGTCTTCTCATTCTGACGGTCATTTTTGCTTTATGTCCTGAAATGAACAAAAAGGGGCCGATATTTATCTTATTTGGGTGAGTGGGAGTTGTTTGAGGGGATTTCATTGGTAATGAAGGGTTTGGGGTTTATCATTACTTGTCCTGCATCTTGAATTAGGTATTTCGAGCTTGCCTCATGAGGGGCAGTTTCTTTAGAAATGTTCCAATTTTACTTTAAGTGGGGGGCTGTATTTTTCTTCCGTTTTTTTATACTACTTTTTCTATTTGTGGATTTTGGCCGTGTTATAAAAAATGATCCCCGGAGCTAAAAGTAAAGAAGGAGGGAAGTAAATATGGGGTAAAGCAAAATTGGTCAACTCATTCGTACATTTGAACTTTAGAGGGAAAGTTCGACTTATCAATTTGAAATGGAATCTTTCGTTTTTCATCCACCGGAATCTCTTCAGCAATATATCGATGTCCTTTGGCTGGGCAAATCAGCTGATTTGTCGATTACTTCCGTGCACTATGCTCCCGAGTTCACAGAATTAATATTTAATTATGGTGATCGCTTCGAAATAAAAGGTGAAAATGTGGCGCAGAAACGAACCCGGGAAAGTTGCACCATCTGTATTTCCGGATTAAAAAAACAGCCCTTTATCACCACCACCGAAGGGCGCTATTGTAGTGCCGGATTAATATTAAAACCCTACTGTTTCCGCTTCCTGCAAGAGCTACTGAAGGCTCCAATACTGGAAAAGGTGGAACGATGCATCTTCAGGGATTTGATTAATACCCAACGGCCCGACGCCACCAAGGTTTTTACACTCCTGGAGGCATTCTTTTCCCAAATCAAGCTGGATCCCATTCTGCAAATATTCGAACAGCAAATTTCTGCTACTTTTTTAGAACGGGGTGCCCTCAGACGGTTTAGTCAGCGGCAGCAGTTGTCCTCCAAAAGTTTTATTCAGAAGTTTAAAAAGCATTATTTTATAACCCCGGCCCAGTATGTTAAGCTCCGACAGATCAATTATGCCCGGAGTTTAATTCATCAGCGTCCAGATCTGTCTTTAGGGCAGATTGGTTTGGAGGCAGGTTTTTATGATCAGCCCCATTTTGTCCGGGTATTTCAGCAGTACATGGGCAGTAGTCCCAAAAATTTCTCTGAACCGAAAGTTCCCGGGTAATTTTTATACAATTTTGAGAACATCCGTTCTCTTACCTTTGTAGCGTAATATAAAATAATAGTCATGGAAGAACGTAAGCTTAAGTTGTATATTAGTATGAGTGTGGATGGTTTTATTGCGACTAAGGATGATGATTTATCCTGGCTGTCTATTGCCGAAAAGGAGGGAGAGGATTATGGCTATGCAGCATTTACCAAAGATGTGGACACTTATATTGTGGGACGCAGAACTTACGAAGTAGTCCTTAAACTTTGTGATGGGAAATTTCCGCCAGCGGAAAAATTTGATTGTTATGTCATCAGCAGAGAAGAGCGAGTGCCAGAAAACGGCGTGCAATTTTACAATGGAGATCTTGAAAAATTAGTCCATGAGTTGAAGCAACGGCCGGGCGGTACGATTTATTGCGATGGCGGTGGCGCAATTGTGAAGCTGCTCATGGCAAAAAGCCTGATTGACGAATATATCATTTTTATGATGCCAACCATGCTGGGAGACGGAATACGTTTGTTTCAGGGAGGGGTGAAACCGATAGGGTTGAAGGCGCTGGAGCCAAAATTCTTTGAGGCCGGAGTTGTTCGCTTGCATTATGTGAAGGAATGAAAGGGGCGCCAATGCATATACTCCTCCTTTACTGCTAATAATGATGATTTTTTAACAGCCTTCCGTGTAACGAAACGGAAGGCTTTTTTTACTAGGAATTTTTAGTCTCAGCGTTTCGGGAAGGATGAGAATTCTAAACCTATTATGATCCATCCTCAAATCTACCTTTTGCCGTAAGTCGGGATAATTGATGGCGTAATTTTTATTTCGAATATATTCACTGGAGTTAGTTTTGTTTCAGAGCCTGTTGAAGCATAGTTTGATTTAACCCGGTTTATTCATGCTTTAATCCTCGTTTAGCTGCAAGGCGGGAAAAATGAAGGAATAGTTTTCTATTTTTTTCTAACGAAGCAGCTGAATGAGGAGAAATCAAGCTTGTCCAAATTTGGGCTATTAAATAATCAGTCGACACGAATGTACTATATTGATAATTAGTTGATTAAATCAAGTCCCTGAATCTGGCGGTGAATAATTCTGGTTAAGCGCTGTAACTCCCTCGTTTTTGGAAGCAATTAGGTAATGGGTATTTCATCAACTTATTGAAAAGTATATTATCATATCAACTCAAAATCAAGGGGTGTTGCCATCCTTTTTTAATCACTTGATTAGTTTTCTTTTTTCAATAGAATCTCAGCTATCTGAATCTGATCAAGTAATACTTTAAAATGATGGGAAAATTAATGGGATTGGGTTTGATTTTCTGTGTTTCCCTGCCGGAGAGTTGTTTACTGCTTATCTGGTTTCTTGAAATAGTACCATTACGATGTGTTAATCCCTGATTAATCTAGCTTTAAGTTTAGTGGGTGCGTGATGGTTTAATTTTGCCTTATAAAACATTGATGAAATAATATTATGTGGGTAAAAATTAAATTTGGCTTGTGGGTCCTTATGTTGTTCGGCTTTTACTTTGTGAATGCGCAAGGTGCTGTTTGTGATGATGATAAGTTTGCTCCGGATAATTATTTCAGAGCCGTTCATAAGGATTATCATCCCGGAAGGATATATTTTCATGATGGGAAGGTACAGGAGGGTTTTGTTTTGGTCTCAAGGGCTGGTTCCGGTCTTATTGCGATCCCGACTCGGATTAATTTCAAAGCAAATGAAAAGTCCCAGGTTGAATATTACAAAATTAAAGATCTTTTCGCATTTGTGGCAGGCGCAGATTCTTTTGCAATCGCGAATAATATTCATCACCATCTGATGATAAAAAAGCCCTTTAAGAAAGAGTTCGTTCGGATCATAGAAACAAAAGGCCCTGTTGTTTACGCCATGGAGCATGGCGAGGCGGGATCAAATGGACAGGTTTTTTATACGAATGCTATGGTTTTAATTGATAAAGCTACTGGTGATGCCGTAAGTGTAGTCAGACCGAAAAAACAGTATCCCAAAATTTTTAAAATGCTTTCTCACAATGCGGAATTTGTAGCTTATACAGAGCGCGTTCCCAAATGGTATTCAAATTTAGCTAAGTCCCCAAAGAAGGAAGAGGTCGGAAGGCCAATTAATTGGGAAACAATGGAGCCGATGTATCAGCATGAATTGATGCGCTTGTATTTTCAAGATTTATTGGAGAATAACCCTTAGTAGTCAATCTATTGTGAATTTATAGTAATGTAAAAAAATTGAGTATATGAATAAAAAACTACTTTTAGTAACATTGTTTTTGCTTCTTGGAGAGCTAGTAACATTTGCGAAAACATCTTCTTCAAATACTGAGGATAAACTTTATAAGTTTGGAATATCTGGTCCCGGGATTGCAGTTTCTTGGTATAATACACCCATATCGAAGTTTCCAGTCAGTGAAGGTTTTTCAAATGCAGGTTATGCTGGCTTGCATTTAGGTATTCGAGGAGTTTATCGTTTAAATTCCCATTTTGATCTTATTGGTGAATTAAACTATTTGGGAACCGGAGGGAATTATACTAAAGAAGATAGACGTGTTACGGTAATTGGAGAAGGGAAAGCGATGATCCATCGAGCCTACGGTTTCAATACCTTAAGTGTTCCATTAATGATCAGCCGAAAGTTTGTCCTTGATCCCGATAGTAAAATGCCTTCATATGCAAGGCCTGCCATTCGTATTTCCGGTGGCGCAGTGTTCAATTTTAATATGAGTCAAAAATATAGTTGGAGTAGATATGAAGGGAATATTGTGGTCGCCTCAAAAACCTATAAAGAGCAAATTGAATTTGCAAATCCCTTTAATGTGGGATTAGCCTTTGAAGCGGCCTATGATCATATTCTTAACACTAATTTCTTTGTCTTTCTAAAGTACCAGCAAACTTTATCACAAATCTTTGATGGCAATCATGATACACTGGACTATCACTACTCAGGAGCAAGTGGTGATAATTGGAATACAAGGATGGGTACAATAACCCTTGGTGTGGGAATTTATATCATAAAGAAAAGACATAAATTTGACACCTCCTGGATGTAAATAAATGAAGGGGTTGTAGCGCAGGGTTTTAAGGTGTGTATTGATGAGGTGATTCTCATTATTCCCAGCTGAGGAAGGCGGCCTTAATGTCGACCTCCTCATTTATGTTAAGAGGGTGAGTAATCATAAATTCTTTCTCCCTCTTTTTTGAGCCTGATCATTTTCCATCTGATGATATGAAGACAAAGCAATCAAAAAGGGAAAACAACACAAACAGCCGTTTTCCCTTTTTTTAGGGTAATTTTTTAATATTTTCTATGCCTGAAGCAAATCCTTCAATGGTTTGATTATATGGAGGATGGGCCCGGTAATTACTTTGTGAGCCCATAAATAAGGGAATTATCGGAGCTGGTTTTGTTTAATTTACTTTAAAAGAGAGCTGCTGTTTTCTTCTAAAAAACTTGTTTCTAATTGCGCAAACCTTCAATTTTTTGAAGCATTTGGTGAGGTTTATAATGCTCTATCTTTAAAAGAACCTTTTACTTCACACTAACTGTATTTGGTATTGAGTATTAAAAAGATTTTAGTTGTTAAGTTTTGGTTTTGATTTGCATTAAATCGGCAAAATAAATGAATTAGAATGTATGGGGAGCGGTTCTGATGGGTGGTAATAAGAATAAAAAATGAATACTTTGCATTAAATTTTTATATATGATTTATGTGCAAGATGAAATTTAAAGTATTTATTTTTTTATCACTCCTGATGTTTTTGCAGAGAAACGCCCAAGGGCAGTATTTAACTACACTACAGTCCTATTTATCAGGGACAGGTAAGTGGGAGAAAGTATTTAAGGGTAAGCATGAGGCGAAGCTCTACTATAAAGATGGTACTATTTCCCATGGAGAAGTAAAAATGCATCGTGCAAATGTCTCTGTTTTTGGTGTTGCTCCCTCTGGGATATCATTGAGGGCTGAAGGGGAAAAGAATTTTAAAAAACTTGAGTTAAAAGAGCTGCTGGGGTTTAGGGTATCGAATGATTCTTTTGCCATTGCTCAGGATGTACGTATTCATGATTTGAAAAAGAAAAAACTGCCCTACGATTATTTTAGAGTGATAGTGGATGCTCCTCTGGTCTTCGGTATTCAGCATACTGCTGCCAGTGACGCACAGTCTACTCGTATCCTTAATCAGGCGGTGATTATGAATAAGGCCACAAAAGAGGTGGTTGTGTCGGTAGCGCCCAAAAAACAGAAACAGGAGCTGTTTGATTTGCTGAAGTTTAACGAAAATTTTGTCATGTACACCTCCAGAGTGTCTAATTGGTACAAGAAACTGAATAAGTCTAATAATATTTTTAATGAGGAGCGGGAATTTAGTTGGGACACCACCCGCCCGCTTTATATCACAGAAATATTATACCTGATTTATAAAGATATGGAAGACCCGACGCAACGACCAGAAGGTTTGTAAAGGTTCCGCTTATAGCGAATAAAAGAAAAGGGAAAGCAACTTACCGGTCGCTTTCCCTTTTTTTTGTCTGACGGCAATGTTTACCGTGTCAACTATTGTTTATCGCTTTCTCCTTAGGAAAGAAGCATCACCATAGCTTAAAAATCGATAATCCTTCTCCAGGGCATTGGCATAGATCTTCTTCCAATCCTCACCAACAAAAGCAGCCACCAACATGATGAGGGTAGAACCTGGTTGGTGGAAGTTGGTGATAATTCCCTCGATGATCTGGAAAGGATAGCCTGGGAAAATAAAGATTTCCGTGCTTCCCTGTAGCACATCGGTTTGGTCACGGTCCATTTTAGCCATCACCGCTTTCATGCTGTCTTCCACCGTCGGCATTTCCTGCATTTCATATTGATAAGGGCGCAATTTCTCCACGAAAAAGGCGGCAGAAGGATCCTCCATCAGCTTTACCCCATACCAATACAAGCTCTCTAGCGTCCGCATGGAAGTGGTCCCCACGCAAAAGACTTTCCCGATATTGTTCAGGATGGTCTGCACGTTTTCCCGGCTGATGATAATCTGCTCCTCATGCATCGGGTGGTTCACCGCATTGGCTTCCTTTACCGGTTGGAAGGTTCCCGCACTTACGTGGAGGGTCAGTTCCTGACGCTGGATATTTTTAGCGTCCAGCTTGCCTAATATCTCATCGGTGAAGTGTAATCCAGAGGTAGGGGCCGCCACAGCGCCTTCATGTTTGGAGAATACCGTCTGATACCGCGGCTTGTCTTCTTCTTCCGCCTCCCGATTCATATAAGGGGGCAGCGGTACAGTTCCTGCGCCTTCCACTATATCCACAAAGGCAATTTCTTCGGGCGTCCATTCGAAAGTTACTTCAAAAGGGGCGCGGCTGGTGATGCGGGCCTTCAACATAACCTTCGTTCCGTTAATGTCCATCTCTCTTTCCAGCACCTGATCATCCTTCCACTTCTTGGCATTACCTACCATGGCCGCCCAGGTAGCCGAACCTTTGGCTTCCATCGCCTGGGTAATTACCGGGCTTGGCTTCAGTGGGTTCAATAGGAAAACCTCGATCTTCGCCCCGGTATCTTTACGGAAAAAGATACGCGCAGGAATTACTTTGGTGTTGTTAAAAAATAAGGCGGAGTCCGCAGGAATCAACTTTTCAATTGCAGGGAATTGCAAATTGTCGATCTCCCCGTCATGATAATATAATAGCTTAGAGGCATCACGATTTTCCAGCGGGTATTTTGCAATACGCTCGTCCGGTAAGTCGTAAGTATATTCTTCTAATTTAATTTCTGGCAGTGTCGTTTTCATAGCCCGCAAATATAAGTCACAAATCAGCAGTGTCAAATACTTTGCCAGCCCCAAAATGCAAAACCCTTTGGTTAATTGCCGTTATTGTCTTTTCCGGTGATAAAATCGTCAGGAATAACCTCTATTTTCGAGGGCTAACATACCTTAGAGTCCGCAGCATAGCCTAATTGGTGTACTTTTTAATTATTTGGGGGTGCCCTCCTGGGCAGTCGGTCGGGCTGGAGGCGGCTCGCTCTTTATTGGTGACTGAAAGTGGTGATAAATAGGCCAGACTTTCACTCACCAATAAAGGAGCTCAGACAGGCCCGCCCCATCCCTCACCCAAGCGCTCTGAAAGCGCAGGTAATCGGCTAGGTGCCCACCGTAAAGGGTTGGCAGAGGGATAGAGGCATTGTTGGAGCTCCTTTTTTCGGCCTTAAAGCGTAGCGGGCTGGGAAAAAGAGCGACTGCCGAAAGCCCGACCGGAGCGGAGCGAAGGGCTGCCCCAAAAAAATACCTATACCGTTCTTTTTAAAGAGCAGTATAGGTATGTAATGAAATGAATCGCTTGGTCTTCAGGTTTAGAAGAAAATAGAAGCAGTAGCTCCGGTTCTGATAAAGCTTCCGGTGTGATCTGCAGCGGAGATTTTCACCTCAGGAGCGATAGAAAAGCGATTAGCGATTCGGAAATCGATGCCAATCCCCAAATTAAAACCGAAATCCACAGCAGATCCGTCAAAGGAATGCTGGCCACCTTCAATTTTTTCTTTAATAGCCATCATGTTGCCTCCAATAATACCGTAAGGACGTACAAGTCCGGTTTTAATGAAAAATCTATGGTAGTCGGCATCTAAAACAAAGCCACCAAGGGTATGTCCTGGCTCCACTTCAGTCGTGGAAAAGTTTGTTCCGGTAACTTGTACCAAGGATTTTTCAGACCATTGGTATCCTACCAAAAAACCGAAGACTCCTTTTTCTGTAAACCTGATATCATGGGAATAATTGATACCCAACTTAACCCATTTTTCGGTTTGATTTTCCTGCGCTAAGGCGGTGAATGATAAAAATGTTGTAAAAATTAAAGCGAAAATGCCTTTCATAAATTTGATGTTTTTCAATAAAAAATTTGGTTTTAAAAAGTAAGGCTGCAAACATAGGCTTTCTTTATGGCTTTAGGGTTAAATAAGGGTTAGGAGGGGATAAGAGTCTTTTTTTTGATTTGTTTTAGGTATGTTTTCCATAGTTTTATTAGAAGTTGTGGGGCTCAGAACGGATTTAAAACCTCACCTTCCAACATCAAATTCGAATTTTGGCTTTTTAATAAGCTCTTAAGTATTCAGCAAATTTTTGAATGAGGGAAATTGACAATGGGAAGTCCAATGTGTTAAAAACAGTGCTCTTAGTTAAGCTTATTGAGTCTGGAGGTGCATTAATCGGTTAAGAAAAGGCCTTGTAAACAAGTTATGGGCCATAAAAGTGTGGGGATGGTGCTGATGAAGTTCGGGTTGGACTAAACTTCATGAAGTGGCTTGTTAATTCTTTAAATGGGATAGGTTCCAGCAGAAATAGCCTTCGGGAAAATAGAAATGGGTAGTTTTCCAGAAAAATTCAACTCCCGGATGGGCGATGATCTTTTAGAACCTGCTATGAGCGGATAGCTTACATTAGCTCTCCATGCTCTTCATGGATAAGTTGTTTTTCCAGGTGTATTTCCCGCAAATACAGAAACAGGGGCAAGCCGAAGGATACTCCGACTAATAAACAGCCCAATATGGGTGCCCAAAGGCCTTTCATATTGAGGCGACGAGCCTCCAGCACAATGAAAGCCAATAGCGTACAGGCCGAAATGATCACATCCCATCCAAAGAAGGCGGAGGAGGGTTTTTCAAAAACGCGCTGGAACAAAAGGGTGACGTCCACGCCATTTTCAATGAAAAACATCATCAGGCTTTCGTAGGGAAGGACAATTCCGAGGATGGTCAGGATCAGGAAGGTTCTTTTGGCCATGGTACTAGCTTTGTATTGGAGAATTCACAATTCAGGCAGATGAGGTTTGGGTGTTCGGGCTCAAGATTAAAAGCCTGTTTCGCCCAAATTGGTTTGGTCTACTGCCTTAGAGAATATGTGAAAAGATAATCAATTTCCTGATGATGCAGATCATCCCCTAAAGGATTAATATGTTTCGGCAACTTGCTGAAGGTAGGCCATCATTCGACTACGGCAAGGGTGGTAGCTTCCATGGATGTTATTATTTAACCAGCTGAAGGTGAGTATGCGACCACTTTTGCATTTGAGGTAGCCACTCAGGCAATAGACGCCCGACATGCTGCCACTTTTTGCAAATAGAAAAGGGGCTTGGCCATTCGCAAGATCCTGAAGGGTGCCTTCGCCACCATTGTGCGGCAAAAGAGAGAATAATCGCTCATGATCTATTTCCGCCCAGGCTTGTTGCAGTAATTGGTTAAAGTGGAGGGGAGTGAATTGATTGTATCTCGAAAGGCCGGAGCCGTCAACCCATTTTGGGCTGGGCAAGCTGTCGGGGATGATGTTTTGCTTGGCCCAATCCAAGGCCTTATCGATGTTGATGGTATCCGACAGCTGGCCTGAGCACATGAGGAGGAGTTGCTCGGCGAAGAGATTGTCTGATGCTTTGAGCATTCGGCTTTGAAGGCTGTCGGTAGGAAGGGTGGCGAGGACGTCCCATTCTATGCCTTCCGGCAATTCATAATGCAAGGGCATGGGCATCAGTCTTTTGTTCAGGGCTTCAGCCAATAGTGGGCCATTGACGGTGAGCTGATTGGTGGCAAATGGTATTTTTTGCCGCTTGCTGCCTATCGGACAGGCTGATGGATTGTAATATACCTTACCGCTATTAATATCCCGAAACATACATTTGCCTTCGGTGGTGGGTTGAGGGCTATTGTTGAACCAGGCCAAATCTGCTTTGGGCTTTAGCGCGAAGGGGTCCCAAGTGTACTCTACAAGATTTCCATGTATGGGCATCAAAGAGCGCTCCGGGCAATAGGCATAGCCGAAGTCATCCCAAGTCCAGCCATCACCCCAGGGGGAAGTCTCAAAAACCCGCGGAGCCAGGTGAATCATTTCCGGAGCTAGCAGGAAAAACTGTCGCGCCAGCTCATCTTCAAAGTCCGGATGGAAAAGGGTGGGATTGGCCGTGGGCTGAAGGATCAGATTTTGCCCTTCCCAGTGATAACGGAAAAGGGGAGCCTTTTTAGGCAATAGCTTTTCTCCGGTCATAAAGGTAAAGAGTTTTACATTGGAGGCCGGGGTAAACCACTGCGCGGCATTATATTGATCCAATAGTTCACCACTTTGGGCATCAGCCAGGACAAAGCCCATATGATGGGGGAATTGATCCGTTAGGTGTGCAATTCCGGAGGGGGCTTCCACCCTTGCTTGTGGCGCCTTCTTACAGGAAAAAAAAAGCAGGAGGCTCAGGCTTAAAATCCAGGGAAAGGGGAAATATTTTGGGCAGATGCAGAATATATTTGGCACTATGGGGAAAGCTAAAGGACTGACGATTGATTACAGGGGTCAATTTAGAGAATATTTCTGAATGATAAAGGAGGAAGAGCGGCATTATGAGGCCTGTATGAGAGTGACGACAATTTTGGAAAGGGAGTTTAAGGCCTTTGGTGTTGGAAAATGGGTATTTGAAAACAAATATTTTATATTTGGATTACTTCAATAATATAAAGCATGCGCAAAGCACTTCCGATCGGTATTCAGACTTTTGAAAAGTTAAAGGAAAAGGAATTTGAATTCCTTTACGTGGATAAGACGAAAGAAATTTTACAGCTGGTCAACCACCCGGGCTATATCTTTCTCTCCCGTCCGCGCCGTTTCGGGAAATCGATGCTGGTCTCTACCATGGCGGCTTTGTTTGAAGGTAAAAAGGATTTGTTCGAAGGACTGTATATTGAAGAGCATTGGGACTGGGGTAAAACTTATCCCGTGATCCGGATGGATATGAGCGGGATTAATTATCAGTCCATCACAGATGTTCGGGGACAGCTGCAAAATATGCTGGCGCAAAACTGCCGGAAGTTTGAAGTGCCTGTAGAAGCCCTTTCTCATGCGGGTTTAGGCCCCAAGCTTGGGCAGTTGATTCAACTCATTTCCGAAAAATACCAGCAACAGGTTGTTATTCTGATTGACGAATACGATAAAGCCATTCAGGATACCCTGAGTAAGGAAGGGGATCTGGCGGCTGAGGCGATGGAAGAGCTTCGGGGTTTTTACAGTGTCTTTAAACCCTACGATGAGTACATTCGCTTCTGCTTTATGACAGGCATTACTAAATTTGCCGGCATGGGGCTCTTCAGCGGCGCGAATAATTTTAAGGATATCACCCTTTCAGCCAAATATGGTAGCATTTGTGGTTTCACGCAAGAGGAGTTGGAACGGGATTTTGCAGATTATCTGGAGGGCGTGGACCTGAAAAGGGTGAAACAGTGGTATAATGGTTATCAATATTTGGGAGATAAGATTTATAATCCTTTTGATGTTTTATTGTTTCTCAGTGAAGAGGGTGTTTTCAGCAACTATTGGTGGGAGACAGGCACTCCTGGCTTTTTAGTGAAACTTTTCGAACAACAAAATTACCGTCCGCAGGAAATGGGCAAGATGGAACTGAAGGAGACACGGTTAAAGCAATTTACGCTGAAGAATCTGGATTTGGTTTCTCTGCTATGGCAAACAGGTTATCTGACCATAACAGGAGTAAAACAAAACAGGGCGGGAGTAAATATTTATGAATTGGGTATTCCGAATCTGGAGGTACAAAATGCCCTGAACGCGCTGTTTTTTGAAACGATATCCAGTACTCAGGTAGACGATTACACTCCTGATCATGTTCTTGATTCATTAAGTGACAATAAAATGGAGACTTTCGAACAGGCAATCCGTTCTTTATTCGCTTCCATTCCTTATGAGAACTATTCCAAAAGTAATATCCAGCAGTTTGAGGGGTATTATGCCGCCATTCTTTTTACTTTTCTCTCCTCCTCCGGGTTGAAGGTGTATCCTGAGAAAAGTATTGCCATCGGCGGGTGGATATGACCATTGAAACGCCGGATTATCTCTATGTGCTGGAATTTAAAGTTGGAGGAGAAGGAAAGGCACTGGAACAGATTCATGAAAAGCGTTACTATGAACCTTATCTGTCGGATGGGCGGAAAGTAATCCTGATCGGGATGGATTTTGATGCGGAGCAGAAGAATCTGGGCGGATTTGAGTGGGAGGAGTTACCGGGAAATTTTAAGGGGAATTAATTTACTATGGACATTATTCTATTTGCTATATAAGGAGATGAGGCGGGGAATCTCTTTTGAAAAATGCTTAATTTTACCTCTCAATAATGACTTTCAATATGCGCAAAGCACTTCCGATCGGTATTCAGACTTTTTCTGAGGTTCGAAATTCTTCTTCAGATTTCCTCTATGTGGATAAGACCGAGTCTGTTCATTTAATGTGCAGGCACAAGGGATACTATTTTCTCTCCCGTCCGCGCCGTTTCGGTAAATCGATGCTGGTCTCTACCATGGCGGCTTTGTTTGAAGGTAAAAGGGATTTGTTCGAAGGACTGTATATTGAAGAGCATTGGGACTGGGGTAAAACTTATCCCGTGATCCGGATGGATATGAGCGGGATTAATTATCAAACCATTCAGGATGTACAGGGCCAGCTGCAAAATATGCTGGCGCAAAACTGCCGGAAGTTTGAAGTACCTGTAGAAGCCCTTACTCATACGGGTTTAGGCCCGAAGCTTGGGCAGTTGATTCAACTCATTTCCGAAAAATACCAGCAACAGGTCGTCATTCTGATTGACGAATACGATAAAGCCATTCAGGATACGTTGAGTAAGGAAGGGGAGTTGGCGGCTGAGGCGATGGAAGAGCTTCGGGGTTTTTACAGTGTCTTTAAACCCTACGATGAGTACATTCGCTTCTGCTTTATGACAGGCATCACTAAATTTGCCGGCATGGGGCTCTTTAGCGGGGCAAATAATTTTGATGATATCACCCTTGATCCGGATTATGCCTCCATTGTTGGTTTTACGCAGTATGAATTGGAACACAGTTTTGGCAGTTACTTCGATGGGGTGGACATGGAGAAGGTGAAACAGTGGTATAATGGTTATGCTTATCTGGGAGAAAAAATTTACAACCCCTTTGATGTACTGTTGTTTCTGAAAAAGAAAAATACCTTTGCCAATTATTGGTGGGAAACGGGTACTCCGGGCTTTTTGGTGAAGCTTTTTGAGCAGCAAAATTACCGCCCGCAGGAATTGGGAAAGATGGAGTTGAAGGAGACGCGCCTAAAGCAATTTACCCTTAAGAATCTGGATTTGGTTTCTCTGCTTTGGCAGTCCGGATACTTAACCATTACAGGCACCCGACAGGATTTTTTGGGGATGACTTACTATCAGTTAGGTGTGCCCAATTTGGAAGTTCAAAATGCACTGAATGAGCTCTTTTTTGAGACCATAGTAAAGGCACCGTCGGGAGATTTTGGAATTGAAAAGGGAGGGTTGGCCTTATATGAAAAGGATATGGAGGCTTTCGAACAGGCAATCCGTTCTATGTTCGCTTCCATTCCCTATGAGAACTATTCCAAAAGTAATATTCAGCAGTTTGAGGGGTATTATGCCGCCATTCTTTTTACTTTTCTCTCCTCCTCCGGGTTGAAGGTGTATCCTGAGAAAAGTATTGCCATCGGGCGGGTGGATATGACCATTGAAACGCCGGATTATCTCTATGTGCTGGAATTTAAAGTTGGAGGAGAAGGAAAGGCACTGGAACAGATTCATGAAAAGCGTTACTATGAACCTTATTTGTCGGATGGGCGGAAAATAATCCTGATCGGGATGGATTTTGATGCGGAGCAGAAGAATCTGGGCGGATTTGAGTGGGAGGAGCTCGAATCCGGATTAATTAACTAATTAAATTTAAAATCAAATATTATTATGATGGACGAATATGAGCAATGGCAGGCAGAAGTGAAAAAACTTCAGGAGGAGAATGAAGGCATTTTGAAAGGATTTCATGATTATCTTGAACGATCAGGGCTTTCGAAGAAAACCATCAGAGTGCATGTAGGTAATATTGAATTTTTTGGCAATGATTACCTTACCCGCGAAGACCCTACTTCACTGGCTGATGGTTGGTCGATGATTGATGAGTTTTTAGGATACTATTTTGTCCGAAAATGTATGTGGTCTAGCCCTGCAACGACCAGACAATATATCACTAGCTTCAAAAAATTCTACGCTTATTACTATGAGGTTGGAGGTATTAGTAAAGAAACCTTGGAAAAGGTGAAATTTGAATTGAAGGAGGGAAAAGAAGATTGGATAGATGCTCATGGGGAGCTGGATGAGCTTTTGGGCTGGGATTGGTAAGTGATATTGTTTGTTTCTTTTGTCGAATTAATTACCGACAAGGGAGGTTTACGATAGGCTTCCCAATGTTCAAGTAGTATCGCCCCGTCGGTGTGATTCAGCCGGAATCTTACTTTTATCGGAATCAACAAAGTGAACTTCATGGAACTTTTTAAGGATGCTCTCTGGCTTTCCTGGGTAGAGAGTTGTTCAATATCGGTGTAGGGAATGTAAAGTGGTGACTTACCAAAGAGATTCAGCTGAATGCCTTCGCTGCCGATGAGTAGCTGATCTAATCCCTTTCTACTTTGATAAGTGTATAGGGTTAAATTCTTGATTTGACAGCTATGGCTGATCTTTAGGTCCTTTGGCTGCCAAACTCCTCCTGAAGCAGGTCCATTATTCTGTGCGTTTTATAAAGGGAAAAAGCAAATAAACCCACGACAGTTAAAAATGGAAGAATGCTGATAATGTGCTCCATGGTTTTGATAGCGTTAAAAAGCGTTTAAAAAGTAATCACGGACATTGGCTTTCCAGCCTTAAAAAAATAAGATATCAAAATCGGTAGAGTAATAAAACAGAGAAGATCAATAATGATAGGTGGGCCGGGCAATTTCATATTGAAGCCTTTTTTTTGTCATTATAGTGAAAGCTTCCCTTAAAATAAGCATAAAAAAATCCCCCGCACCGGACTGGTACGGGGGATTTTCATTTTTATTAAAAAGCTGAACGCTTATTTCTCTTTTTTGGTTGCTTCTACCCATTGGCGAGCATTAACGAATGCTTCGATCCACGGAGTAACTTCATCATTCTTACGGTTGGTTGGGTATTTGGCCCAGTTCCAGGGGAAGATCGCACGCTCCAGGTGAGGCATCATCGCTAAATGACGACCATCGTTAGAAGCGATACCGGCAACATTATAATCAGAACCGTTAGGGTTCGCTGGGTAAGTCTCATAGGAGTATTTACCGATAATGTTGTAGGACTCTTCCGCATAAGGCAAGTTAAATTTACCTTCACCGTGGGCAATCCATACACCCAAACGAGATCCTGATAAGCTGGACAGCATTACAGAGTCGTTTTGAGGAATGGTCATGTTCACGAAGCCGGATTCAAACTTGTGCGAGTCGTTGTGCAACATAGCAGGTTTCTCTTCATGATCAGGGTTGATCAATCCAAGTTCAATCATCAACTGACAGCCGTTGCAAACCCCCAAAGAAAGGGTGTCAGGACGTGTGAAGAAGTTATCCAAAGCTTCTTTTGCTTTCGGGTTGAAAAGGAAAGCTCCGGCCCAACCTTTGGCAGAACCTAACACATCAGAGTTAGAGAAACCACCAACGAAAACAATCAGATTCACGTCTTCCAAAGTCTCACGTCCGGCGATCAAGTCGGTCATGTGAACGTCTTTCACGTCGAAGCCAGCCAAGAACATGGAATAGGCCATTTCACGATCACCATTTACCCCTTTTTCACGGATGATGGCCGCTTTGATACCGGACTCACCTTTGCGATCCTGCGTCAAGCCGTAATCAGCCAATTTACCGGTGAACTCGGTGTTGAAAGTGAAGCGAAGTGGAGATTTTTTGTAAGATTCAAAACGCTCTGAAGCCAATTCCTCACCTGACTGGTGACGATCCAACAAGTAAGAAGTCTTGAACCATACATCACGAAGTTCCGCTACCGGGATGAAGAACTTGGTGCCGCCATTGCGAACGGCCAATTCTTTATCTTCTACCGGAATACCGATCAATTTAGCATTGATACCTGCCTTCTCGAAGAATTCAGTAACATAAGCCTCATCATTCACCTGCAACAACACACCGCTGTTTTCTGCGAACAATACTTTGATCAGGTCTTCTTCCTCAATGCCGGTCAAGTCTACATCAGCAGCGATATTTTGCTCTGCAAAACACATTTCCAACAAAGCGGTAATCAAACCACCGGCAGAAATATCGTGCCCTGCTACAATTTTATCTTCCATGATCAACGTCTGAATAGCGTTGAAGGCATTTTTGAAGTATTCAGGGTCCTTTACGGTAGGAGCAGATTCCCCCAATTTGTTTTGTGCCTGCGCAAAAGCAGATCCACCCAAATTCAAGGCGTCGGAAGAAAGGTCGATGTAGAAGATTGGCTTATCTTCGCCTTTCTGCAATACCGGCTCCACTACTTTTTTCACGTCTGCTACTTCACCAGCAGCAGAGATAATAACTGTACCCGGTGCAATAACGGTTTCGTCCTTGTATTTCTGCGTCATCGACATGGAATCTTTTCCTGTCGGGATGTTAATGCCCAATGCAATGGCGAAATCAGAAGCTGCTTTTACTGCATCGTAAAGGCGAGCGTCCTCTCCTTCATTTTTACATGGCCACATCCAGTTGGCAGAAAGGGATACGCCGTTCATTTGGTGGGTTAATGGTGCCCAAACCAAGTTGGTTAAAGATTCCGCAATAGAATTAACAGAACCTGCTTTAGGATCAATCAATCCGGATACCGGATCGTGACCGATCGCCGTAGCTACACCACCCTTACCTTTGTAATCCATCGCCATAACACCGACGTTGTTCAAAGGTAATTGCAAAGCACCAGCAGTCTGTTGCTTGGCTACTTTACCCGTTACAGAACGGTCTACTTTGTTCGTTAACCAGTCTTTACAAGCTACAGATTCCAGTTGCAATACGTCAACTAGGTAATCCAATAGTTGCTCTGAGCTATATTCCAAAGCGGCATATTTTTCATCTTTGGCATTGTCTTTCATGATGGTCTTCGGTGGGTTACCGAACATGTCCGCCAATTCCAAATCGATAGGGTTTTCTCCTGTTTGCTGATCCTCGAAAGTGAATCGCATGTCACCTGTAGCTTCCCCTACATCATAAATAGGAGCACGCTCGCGGTCACCAATACGCTTCAACTCTTCAATGTCATCGCCCTTCATCACAAGACCCATACGTTCCTGAGATTCGTTACCAACAATCTCTTTTCCGGAAAGGGTAGGGTCACCTACAGGCAATTTACGAAGGTCAATTTTACCACCTACTTCCTCTACCAATTCAGATAGGGAGTTTAAGTGTCCACCAGCACCGTGGTCGTGGATAGAAACGATGGTGTTCTTATCTGACTCTACCAATGCACGGATGGCATTCATGGCACGTTTCTGCATCTCTGGGTTGGAGCGCTGAACCGCATTTAACTCAATCGCAGAAGAAAACTCCCCGGTATCTACAGAAGAAACGGCGCCACCACCCATACCAATACGGTAGTTGTCACCACCCATCACGACGATGCGATCACCTTTGGAAACGGCTTTCTTCAATGCGTGCTCGTGCTTGGCAAAACCAACACCACCGGCCAGCATGATTACCTTGTCGAATCCTAATTTTCGGTCGTTTTCTTCATGCTCGAAGGTTAAAACAGAACCGGTGATCAATGGCTGACCAAATTTGTTACCGAAATCAGAAGCTCCGTTGGAAGCTTTGATCAAAATTTCGATAGGAGTTTGGTATAACCAAGGACGTGGTTGAATATTCTTTTCCCAGTTACGACCTTCCTCCAAACGAGAGTAAGGCGTCATGTAAACGGCAGTACCTGCCAATGGCAAAGATCCCTGCCCCCCTGCTAAACGGTCGCGAATCTCTCCTCCCGCGCCGGTTGCCGCACCGTTGAATGGCTCCACAGTCGTTGGGAAGTTGTGAGTCTCTGCTTTAATGGAAATTACTGAATCAATCTCTTTGGTTTCAAAGAAGTCCGGCTTGTCCTGAGTCTTAGGCGCAAATTGCTCAATCTTCGGACCTTTGATAAATGCCACATTATCTTTGTATGCAGACACCAAATGGTTCGGATGTTCATTTGAAGTCTTGCGAATCATTTTGAACAAAGACTCTTCCTTTTCTTCTCCGTCAATGACGAAGGTCCCGTTGAAGATTTTGTGACGACAGTGCTCTGAATTTACCTGAGAGAATCCGAAAACCTCAGAGTCCGTAAGCTTACGGCCCAATTTCTCGGTTAATCCTTCCAGGTATTTGATTTCTTCCTCACTTAATGCCAATCCTTCTGATTGATTGTAAGCGGCGATGTCCTCGATATACACAACCGCCTCAGGCGCTTTGTGAATATCAAAAACTTCCTGATCCAGCCCGTTGTATTTGGCTTCCAGCATTGGATCAAAAGTAGCATTCTCCTCTTTTAGCAGAAATTGCTCGATACGAATGATACCTTCGATACCCATATTCTGGGTGATTTCCACCGCATTGGTGCTCCATGGGGTGATCATCTCCTTACGCGGGCCGATGAACGTGCCTTCGACTGTTGTTCCGTCAACTTGCGTTGCGTTACCAAACAGCCATGTTAATTTGTTGCGGTCTTGCTCATTTAAAGGCTTCTGAGCTTCCACCACAAAGAAATTTTTGTGTACGCCTTGATAGAATGTGATCATCCTTATAAGAAAATTTGAACGGTTAAGGGATTGATTCCTTTCAAGCGGCAAAAATAGCAGTTTATATTGGAAGGAAAATGATTTGGGGTGGAAAAAATAGCTGTTTCTGCAAGTTTTTTTGGTAAGAGGTATGGGGTGGGTTAGGAATGTATCCTGTTTTTATGATTTTTGTCCGCTTTTAGTGTTTTGTAGGATGTGAAAACACCTCCGAATTACTGTGTAGGGGACTTGATGTTGATTTTGGGCGTCATTTTGAAGGCGGTCCTTTACAAGGTTTGAATAGGATATTTTCTGAATAGCGGCTAAAGTTCTGTTGATCAGGGAAATTGTTGATTGAAGGGTGAAGTGTATATGGAAATGCTTCTTGGGGATTTTGTTTTTTATTGAACGGGTGTAGCACTTTATGGGAAAAACGAATGTTTTTCGTAGTTTATTCTGTTAGGAAAAACGTTTGCATAAAATGAATCGCGAAAACCGCTTATTTATAGCTGCTTTAATTGCAGCAACTGTCATTTTTGGCTTGGTTTTTATACCCATAGCGGAAAAACCTTCTCAGACAGTAAATAATCCTTTCATGCTAATCTATTCAGCAGACCGTCCGATATATCGTTTTTTTCAGGCAGTTCAGCTTTCGGGAATTTTTCCGGATAGCAAAACTTTTGTGGATGCCCGCCTACGTACTTCGGAAGAAGAAGTATTGAAGGATTTTAGTGTTATTGATCCAGAAGATCGCCTGGCACTGGAATCTATCGTTCTGCGTCATTTTGAATTACCACAGGCTTATCAGGTGAAAGAAGAGACCCTTCGTGTGGGTTTTACGGAACACTTGCAGCGGATGTGGCATCGGCTGAAGCGCCCTGCAGATATGTCTGTGGAAGGTAGTACCCTCCTTCCATTGAAGGAGGAATATGTGGTTCCCGGGGGGAGGTTCCGTGAAGTATATTATTGGGACAGTTATTTTACATTATTAGGGCTGCTTGCCTCTGATGAGATAGATTTGGCGGAAAGTCTGGTGAAGAATTTTGCGGATCTTATCAATAGGGAGGGCTTTGTGCCCAACGGCAACAGGAGTTATTACTTGAGTCGATCTCAGCCTCCGGTGTTTTCTTTAATGGTGAAAGCTTTGGAGGAGAAAATGGGGAAAGAATATGCCCTACAATATCTTCCGGCCATGGAGAAGGAATATGCTTTTTGGATGGATGGGGAAAACCAGGAGCAGCTGGATGAGGCCTATCGCCGAATAGTCAAATTACCATCAGGTGCGATATTGAATCGCTTTTGGGATGATGATGACGCTCCAAGGCCAGAGAGTTACCGGGAAGACCGGGAGTTGGCAGAAGGTTTGCCTGAGGAAGAGCGCAGAAAACTATATCGTAATATTCGTGCTGCGGCAGAGTCGGGTTGGGATTTTTCCTCCCGCTGGTTTGGGGATGCTCAACGCTTTGATAAGATTCAGACTACTGATATTTTACCGGTGGATTTAAATGCTTTGATGTATCATTTGGAGCACCAACTGGCGGAATATTATAATCAAAGCGCACAATTTGATATGGCCAGAACTTTTGCATTAAAGGCTTCCCTGAGAAAGCAGGCCATGCAGCAAGTGTTTTGGTCAAATGGCGATGGATTTTATTATGATTATGACTGGGTGAAGGGGAACATACCCATATTCCTACACTAGCCGGATTATGGCCGCTTTATTTAAAGCTGTCAACGGATGCTCAGGCCCTTAAAGTCGCTCGGGTGCTGGAACATGATTTCTTAAAGCCCGGAGGGTGGATTACCACTTTGCATCAGACGGGTCAGCAATGGGATGCACCCAATGGCTGGGCACCACTGCAATGGATTACCTATCAGGGGCTGATGAACTATAATCAAAAAATGCTGGCGGAAGAAGGAGCAGAGCGTTGGTTGTTACTGAATGAAAAAGTGTATCAGCGCACCGGTAAAATGATGGAAAAATATAATGTGGTCGATACCAGTTTGATTGCCGGAGGAGGGGAATACCCCAATCAGGATGGCTTTGGCTGGACGAATGGGGTCGCATTAAGGTTATTGGAAGAAGGAATTGCGGTGGAGTTGCAGCCAATGCAGGCGGAGCGTTAGTATTTAACCCGAATTATTCACCGCTAGATTTAGTGACTCACTTTAAATATCTTTAAGTCAGGGTGTTGGGATTGATTTTATCGAATTGTCAATAGCTCAAATTTGGGTAAGCTTGCTTTCTCCTCATTCATCTGCTTCGTTGGAAAAACTCGAAATAGGCAACTATTCCTTCATTTTTCCCGCCTTGCAGCTAAAGGAGGATTAAAGCATGAAAAATCCGGCTTAAGGTAGCCCGGAAATTTCCGGGCCAGTGCTTTTAAGCATGATCATCCTGCCTTATTGGAGGATGATTTTTTTTGTCTTTTGCTGTCCTAATTTAACATAATACACACCAGTAGGCTGATTCTTTAGGTTGATTTCTACTGGCTGGCGGCAATTCAATGTTTGTTGTAAGACAATCCGTCCTTGTTGGTCCATAACGCGCAGGTCCTTGGCTTCCCCATTTCCCATGGGATCATGTATAGTGAAGATGCCCTCATTGGGGTTAGGAGCCAGGGTATATTCCATATTGTAAATATCTTCCGAAAATGAACGGCTGTTCATTGGCCCGACACGTTTTAGGGAAAATTTATCCATATTAGGTCCCCAGCTTGCTCCCCGGTTTGTCAGGCGGATCAGGTGGTTGCCTGCAGTGAAGTTGGCATTTTTAGAAGCCTTCACGCTTTGATAGTTATTGTAACCACCAGTGTAGGGAAGGTTGGTGGTGTTGAAATAAGTGTTGGATACAATAAAATCGATTTGGGAATCTGCTGAAGGAGTAGCGACTAAATAATTTATTTCGTAAGCGCCCTCTTCCGGAATGTTTACGAAATATTCTACCCAATCCCCATCATTATTATAATCGATAATACTGCCGGAATTTTTAACGCCATATCCGGGTCCTCCAAAAGCCGAATCATTAAATGTCCCCCCGGTAGTATTAAAGGTCTCGGCTTCTATCTCTATCGCGGCTTCTCCGGTCACCACCTCCGGTGTATAGACTCTAATCCAGTCAACTTTCATGATATGGTCTTCGGGTCTTCCGTAGATTTCTCCATCTGTAGGATATCTACCTGCCAGAGCGTTCCAGTCCTGTGCTTCGATATTAATGATCAGCTTCATAGGTTTGGTGAGCCCCTTTCCATTGGTGTAGTTGTATTTGTCCAAAACATTGAAGTCTGCAGATGCTTCAATTAATTTACCATCCGGATCCAGATAGGAATAATTTTTACCGGAAAGCGTTCTTACCCATTTTCCATTGATGTAATATTCTAAATGGTTAGGGTCCTTCCAGTAAACGCCTATGGTAGAGTATTCTCCGGCCCAGTCTGTTCTTCCGTTTTCATAATACCAGGTACCATAAACCCCCTCTTCGTCACGTGGCTGGTAGTCATCAAAGTTGGTTAGGTGGCGATTGTTAAACACATGATGGCTCAGGTGAATGTGTTTGGCAAACCAGGCGTTCATCGCTGTACCCGTTCTTCCAGGGTCTCCCAGACCGCCATAATTTTCACAAATATCAATTTCTTCATAGTCATCATCACTGATCATCCATACATTATTGGCGAAAACGGCATCAGCAATTTTAACACGCGCCTCTACAAATACAGGATACTGGACATGCCCTTTGGATACCACACAGCCCATCTGAGTAGCTGGCAGTGTATGATAAGTGCCATCATGACTATTTCGGAAAGTCTTGGTGTTGCCATTTCGGGAAGCCACGATATTCATGTGCCCATTTGAGACGGAGACGTTTTCATGTCGCCACTGAGTAGGGCCAGGGCCATCCCAGCTGTTATGCCAGAAGTTTTTCCATTTTCCTGCAATATAAGTCTCCTCTTTATTGGCTGGAAAATCATAATTAAAATCATCAGACATATCGGCCTGCAGCTTCCATTGTTTCCCATTTCCCGGATCCGCAGGGACAGGTATACCGGCCCAGTCTTGCGCCTGTGTGGGGGAAATTACTCCAATGAAAATCAGAAAGAGTGAAGCAGGCAGAAGGGTGTTCAGCCAGGTCTGAGCCAGGCGTTTTAGGTTAATATGCGTGCTGGAGATTACTGCTTGACCGTCTGGCCATAATGGCGCAAAAGCGATTGTTTCAAACCAGGAATGGTTGAATGACAGAAGACCTAACTTCTTTTTGAAGTCATTTTTATTTTTTTTTCGACAAAAGAAATTCAAGCTTCTTTTTTGAAAAGCACTACATAAATAGGTCAAGGGCATTTTCATTATTATTGAATTTAGGCCCTTGCAGAAATCAGAAAAGTAGAATGGCTATGCAGAAATAGCCTGATAATGGTATGACAAAAGTATTGATAAAAAAGGAATTACCATTGTTCCTGGCGGATGAAATTAGATTTTCTTGGAATAATTATTTCTCATCACTTAAAAGTATTGCTTTGTTGAGGAGATGAGGGATGAATTATTTCAATATTATTCCTTTGTTACAGGAATGATGGTTTGTTTTAATGATCTATATCATAAAAAATTATTTTACTTGTTGCAATTGTCCATGTCCCCGTCTATGTTTGCATTAATGAAGCAACTCCTGACAATATTTTTAATTGGAAATATCCTGTTAATGTCCCTTTCACGTATTGGGGTGGTGTTTTCCTATGAAATGTTTCAGGACTATATCGCCGAAAACTGGTGTGAAAATCGTGATGAACCCATCACGGTCTGTTATGGTAGTTGTTTTGTGAAAAATAGCATGGAGCTGATTGATAATTTTGAACATCAAACAGGACAGGAAGGAAGTGCTCCAGCGGTTAAGGTCATTACAGATTTTTTTGTTCTTGCCTCAGTTCCTCTTATTATTCCGGAAAACACTGCTTTGCTAAATATTAAGCACCGGAATTTTTATGCTAACTTTTATCAATCTGTCCATACTTCTTCAGTGTTTATACCTCCCTGCGCATAATTTCCCTTCACCTTTAGAGCGTGTTGTCTCTTAGTCGATGGTAGATTAAGAGTAGTATGGATTTGCCTGTCTTATTCATGGCATTGCTGTACCTGAATTCCGGTAGTGAAATCAGCAATTGCTGCGCTCTCGCTGGCTGCTTTGAGCTAGTTTATTTCACCTTTTATTAATTCAGACTTTCGGATTCGGTTTCCAAATTGATTTGTGTGGCCTTTTCCGTTGGTTATTCTATTATTGAAATTTTCTCAAACAGATTATGATGCGCAATTTTTTTTCAATTTATATATTGGTCGCTTTTGTGACCGTCTTTTCGTTATTTTCCTGTTCTAATGAAGGAGCAGATCCTGCTCCTGAAGATCAGGGAACGATGATCGCCCACTACGATATTCCGGATACCGATTTTCAATTAGAAATTTACGGTCAGCAGGCCTACCAATCCGGTTATAATGTGATGGGTTTGCGGGTAGTGGACGCTAATAAGGTCCGAGTGGAGGCCAATATTACCGTGAACCCCATCATGTATATGGATGGTGGGCACTCACATGGATGCCCCGTGGATGTTCCGGCTGTTTCACTTCCTGCAGGGCAACAGGCTGTGGGTGTTTTCTTTATTATGCCTTCCATGAATGGATATTGGGAGTTGAATTTTACGGTGGAAGGTGCCGGTGTGGAAGCCACATTTACCGAGAGGATAACGGTTATAGATCCCACAGATTGGGAGACCAAATATGGTAGCCATTTTCTTAGAACAACTTACCAGGAGGAGTCCTATTTCTTTTCTTATTACTGGAAGAATGGAAAGCCTGCAGCAGATGCCAATACCTGGGTAGGAGTAGCCTATAAAGCGGTGCGCATAATGCAGGGGGACCATATGATGATGACTTTTGAACCGGTGAAAGATTTGGAGTGGAATACCATTTCCTGGATGGCTTCCATGGATCATGGTGCTCCTGAAAATCCAATGGCAATGGAAATGGAAGGGTATGCCGGGCATTATGAAGGGAAAGTGAATTTTACGATGACCGGTGACTGGCAAATTGCTAATCACGTGTTATTGAATGGGGAGTCGGTCCTCACCTCAGAAGAAGTGCCCGCTGAAGGAGATGGAATAGATTATTTCAGTGGAGATGTATTTTATCTGGAGTTTTAATCTGATTTAATCATGCTTGCATCCTCGTTTAGCTGCAAAGTAGGGAAAATGATGAAATAGGAATCTATATCGAGTTTTTCCCAAAGAAACAGCTAAATGAGGAGCAGGTAAACTCCCTCAAAATTGGGCTGTTAAAATCAGCTAAGACCACTCAAAACGTACTGAAGATGATGAGTTTTTGGGGTGGTTTTCTGAGTCTGTCGGTAAATGATTTGGCTTCTGGGAAGCGTATCCGTCAGCCCCTAGAAAAGGAATGAGGATTATTTGTTCATTCTCTTTTTACGTGACTTCTTATGGCAGCCCTCTTTTTCTAAAGATTTACTTCTACTTTAAATCCCTCCTGACATGCGCCTCTTTATAGCTTTTTTGTTTTTATTATCATTTATTTTCCTCGGATTAACGCCCACAAGTGGTCAGGATTCCCTCAGAACGGTGGAATTAAAGCAGGTGATTATTAGGGAGGGGAGAGCAATAAAGCCGAAGATTTCCCTTTCTGCGGGAAATAGTTTGGATCAGGCCTTGGAGTCAAATGGAGCCGTTCAGCTACAGAGAAAAGGAGTTTTTGGGGCGGATCCGGTGATTAATGGCCTCTCGGGTCATCGGATTAGTATGAGTCTGGATGGTATTCGGGTGTTTGGCGCCTGCGCTGACCGGATGGATCCTATGACGAATTATCTCGGAATGGCCTCTATTGCAGGTATGGAAGTGATGGAAGGCATGGGTTCCGCTTTAGAAGGAAACAATATTGGTGGACATATCAATTTTTCGGTTTTTAATTTGGCAGATTTACCCCGGTCATGGTCCGGAAATGTAGGTCTTTTGGCGCAATCCAACGGTTTCGGAGGGGCCATGAATATGGCCTTAGCCTATAAGGGAGAGCACTGGGGCTTCAGGTATACTGCAGAAGCACAATCGGCAGACAGCTACCGATCCGGAGGTGGCGAGCGGGTAGATTTTTCCTATTACCGGAAGATGAATCATCATTTAGCTTTGGAGAAAAATATGGGCAACCATCATTTTCGATTGAACATGCTTTGGGACCAGGCCCATGATATAGGCTATCCGGCCTTACCAATGGACACGGGCTTTTCGGAGGCTTACATCTTCTGGTTGACGCATCATTTCGTATTTTCAGATAATATTTCAGTGGAAAACAAGTTGTATTACAGTCAGATTTACCATGAGATGTCTGATGAGGAGCGTATAGATAAACTAGTGGACATGGATATGCCTAACTGGAGTCGATCCTCCGGCGGATATAGTCGTTGGAAATATCATCAGGGCAGACTGGCCACGGAGGTTAAAGGGGAATATTATCAATATTATTCTTTTTCGGAGATGAAAATGTACCCGGAAGATTTTATTGCGTCCTATATGCAGACCTTACCCGAAGTTAAGCGATCGGTTTTTGCTTTAAGTGCAGTTTTGGATTATCGATTAGGGCTGAATTATTGGTTGGTATTAAACGGCCGGGGAGAATTCTTGGTAGATGAATTGTTGGATGAAAGAGGCATAGCCCAATGGCGGGTTTTAGGTTACGATTTGTCCTCTCCAAGAAATTTTGAGGTCTATAATGCTAATGTAAGGATTGGAAGGCGCATTGGTGAGGCTTCTACCATTGATTTTGGCTTAGGTTTTGGAAAGCGGGCGAGTTCATTATCGGAGCTTTACGCTTATTATTTATTTAATACTTTTGATGGTTATGACTATAGAGGAAATCCAGATTTGGAAGGGGAGTCCGCCATTCAATGGCAGCTGAACTATCAATATCAGCAGGGTTCACATTCCGTCAGTTTAGATGTTTTTTCGCATTATTTTTTCAATTTTATCATGGGAGAAGTGGACCCGGCATTGATCAGGATGACGCCGGAGGCAAATGGGGTGAAAGCTTTTGGAGACAAGCAAGCCGCTATAATCAGTGGGTTGAACTTTCAATATATTTATGAAAAGGATAGCTGGAACTTCTCCCTTCCAATTCATTACCAATTGGGTCAACGAGCAAATGGCGAACCTTTACCATTAATGTTGCCTTTAAGTGTGCGTCCAAAAATTCAAAAGCAGATGCAAAATTTGAGTTTTGAAATGGAATATGAAGCGGCTTTAAGACAATTTCGAATCAGTAAGTCTTTTGGGGAGCAATCAACAAAGGCTTATCATTTGGTGCATCTTGGCCTGCAATGGGAAAAAGCAAACTGGAAAATAAAAGGGCAGATTCAAAATGTGATGGACCAGGCTTATCGTACCCATTTGGATTGGGGAGGGATTTTAAGACCAGGTCGAAATTTTGTACTTGGGCTGTCTTATGGCTTTTAGAGGGTGTTTGACTGCCAAAATTTAGACGAAAATATGGATGGGGCAGCATAAATACCAGTTTTTTGGCAGGGAGAGGTTTTGTTGAAAAATTAACCATAAATCGTTGCGTATATTTTGAGTTTGCTTCCTTCGTTGTGCCTTAACCCGAATTATTCACCAGTAAATTTATTTTGCGCAAGGAGTTTATTTTCAGTTCATTATTATTTGTTTTCTATGATTTATATTAGCCCAAATTTGGGCAAGCTTGCTTTCTCCTCATTCCTCTTTTTCGTTGGAAAAAACTCGAAATAGAAAACGATTCCTTTATTTTTTTCGCCTTACAGATAAACGAGTATTTAGGCATGAATAATCCGGCTTATTTCACGACAATATTCCATGCAATATTAAATGTTAAATTACATCTTATTTAAGTCCAAAGCATTTGCTTCTATAATAAAGATCTTCGTTATCAATTTATGGCCAAATGTTTTGTTATGAATCGCTTACTGATTCCAAGCTTTTTATTTTTATCCTTAATGTGGACTTCTTGTAATAAGAATTCCGAGCCACAACCGAATTTGCCGGAAATTCCCAATTTTCGCTTAGACCAACAAACGATTGTCTATACTTTCGAGGGTGTAGAAAATCAAATTGATTTGAATTATGAATATGGTGGAGATGGTACCGCCCGATTGTTGTCCGTCTCTGGAGGGGATTATCAAATGTCGCTGGCCTATGAATCAGCTAGTAATTTAGTGAAGCGAATTATTGAAATTACGGTTGATGGGGCGAAAAGCGATTTTAGCTGTTCCTATGATAATCGAGGGAGAATCATTAAAATGACGGGAACCTCTAACCTTCCAAATGTGCTGAATATGGATTTTGGGATGAGTAAATTTTTTGATATCAGGGGATATGCCGGTGGGGCAAAACAAGAGCATGAATACGAATATAAATTTGTCTATAATACCTCTACTTTTTTTCCTGATCAGGTTAATATTTATAAAAAACATGGGACCTCTTTTTATGAGGAGTCCACATTAGATTTTTTATATGATCAGGGTTCTTTAAAAGAAACCCAATGGCAAGATTATCAATATTATGGGGGAGTGGCTGAGCCTAGGGTATTGGGGTCCTCTATTCAAGCGCAAATGGAAGAAGTTTTTCACCCAATGGCCAAACTGCCTTATGTTTTACATTTTTTTCTTCCCCTGGCAGGTAATATTTATGCTATTTCTTCAATAAAATACAGTGGTGCACTGAGATTAGAAAATCCGGATGTCCTATTTACCAATACCACCGGGAGTGGAGTCGCTACTCAAATTAATTTTGCTCTTCAAGATAGTGCTGATGCTGAAGAAATGTCTTTTCGCATGCGCTTTAATATCAGTAGTTTACAGGATTAAGCTTTTTTGGCAACTTTTTTGATCATGCTAATTCGTCCGAAAATCCAACAGGATTTTAAGGCGAAGTCAAAAATTCCTTTATTTTTGCAGGCTGAAAAATCTAAACATAGCAGCATCGGGGTAGGTGTTGTTGAGTTTTTCATCAAAAATCAAACAAAGTTGAAACAAAGAAGAGCACTGGCATTGTATTCCGGAGGACTTGATTCTCTGCTAGCGATGAAACTTATCAAAGATCAGGGAATTGAGGTGATTGCCCTGAATTTCGTATCCCACTTTTTTGGCGGGGAAAATGATCGTTCAAAAAAATTGTGTGAACAGATTGGTGTAAAACTAGAATATGTAGATTTCAAGAAGGAGCACACAGAGGTCGTGAAAAATCCGGCCAATGGCCGTGGAAAAAATATGAACCCTTGTGTGGATTGTCATGCTTTGATGATGAGTTTCACCTCTGAGCATTTGATGAAGAAATATGATGCGGATTTTTTGATTTCGGGTGAAGTTTTGAATCAGCGTCCGATGTCACAGACGCGCGGGCCATTGGAAAAGGTACAGAAGCTTTCGGGCATGGAAGATTTAATTGTCCGTCCGATGAGTGCGAAATTACTTCCACCTACAAAGCCTGTTCGAGAGGGTTGGGTGGATATTGAGAAATTAGAGAATATTAGTGGTCGAGGACGTCATCGTCAGATGGAAATGGCGGCTGAATTTGGGATTACTGATTACCCAAAACCTGCTGGCGGGTGTTGGTTGACGGAGCCGGCCTATTCGGATCGCCTTCGGGTATTGGAAGAAGATGGTTTGCTGGAACATGAGCATGCGCCACTGTTTAAGTTGATTAGAAATAGCCGTTTTCTTCGCTTGGGAGAGCAGAAATACTTATTTATGGCCCGAAATCAGGAAGAGGAAGCAATTGTAGAGCGCTATGCAAATTTATCCTCTTTCATGGTGGAGGGAACGGATAAAACTCCCGGGCCTGCAATTTTGGGTTATGGAGAAATGACTCCTGAGGATATGGAACTGGTGAAGGATCTGTTTTCTCGTTATTCCAGAGCGAAAGGGAAGGTGGATGCTCATTTAAAAATCAATCAGGAAGATGTCGTACATGCTCCTTTTGAGGTCGAAACTTTGCAGGATCGAGTTAAAGATTTAATGATAGGATAAAAAAAAATAGCCGCAATTTGCGGCTATTTTTTTGCTGTATTTAGTTAGAAGCTGGAGGTAATAATACCTGATCAATAACGTGGACCACACCATTGGAAACTGCCACATCAGGAATCACTACGTCTGAGTTTCCATTAATAGTAACACCATCTGACAGAGAAACGGAAATATCATTTCCATCCAGCATGGTATAGGTGGTTTCCTCTAACATATCGGAAGTAACTTTAGCCGCTGCTACATGATATTGCAATACCGCTAATAAGGTGGCCTCATCAATATCATCTAAAGAATTCCAATCATCATTAGAATCAAGAAGCGCCTGGAAAGCATCATTGGTTGGGGCAAAAACCGTCAATTGTGCTGATTCGTCTGATAATGCAGTCACAATATCCGGAAATTTGGTTACTGCTGCCACCAAAGTGGATAAATCATCCACCGCTACCGCTTCCTCCACGATATTATTCAAGGGAATTAATACTTTATCAATTACGTGAATAACACCATTTGTAGCATCTACATCCGCGGTGGTCACCATGGCATCATTAATCATTACCCCATTGTCAATATTAATGTCAATGTATTTGCCATTGAGTGTTTCTGCTCTGGAATTGCTCAAGGACGAAGAAAACACCTCTGAAGTCAAAATGTGATATTCCAGCACCGCTTCGAGTGTCGCTTCATCAATATCATCCAGCGTGTTCCATTCCGGATTGGAGGCTAATAAATCAGCAAAAGCCGCATTAGTAGGTGCAAATACAGTTAGCATCGAAGACTCATCCGAGATAGCAGTTAGGAGATCAGGGAATTTTGAAACCGCTTCTACCAAAATGGAGAAGTTCTCATCTGCAACGGCAATTTCGGCTATACTCATGGGTTGTGGGGGATAATGACCATGTCAATTACATGTACAACACCATTCACGGCAAATATGTCCGCCGCAGAAATATTTGCATTTTCGATCATCGCACCATTCTCTAGTGAAATAGTGGCGATAGCTCCATTCAGCATGGTAATTTCTTGTCCTTCGGATAAGTCGGTGGAAGCAATTACCTCAGCAGCTACATGAAACTCTAATACATCTTTGAGTAAGTCGTCTGAAATATCGTCCAGAGAATTCCAATCATCATTAGAGTCAAGAAGCGCCTGGAAAGCATCATTGGTTGGGGCAAAAACCGTCAATTGCGATTCACGGGATGAAATAGCCGCGGTTAAATCGTCAAAACGGGTAACGGCTTCTACCAATAAGGAAAAGTCTTCATTACCTACGGCAATCTCCGCGATAGTTTGAGTTGGTACTGTACTTGGAACCAGTACCATATCAATTTTGTGAATCACTCCATTAACCGCCTCTAAATCTACTTCCGTCACATTCGCATCATTGATCATTACGGAAGCACCATCAATACTGACAATCAAATTTTCACCTTGTAGAGTGGCTAAGGTTTGTCCATCTGATAAATCGGCAGCCATTTCAATAGAAGCCAAAACGTGAAAGGTTAGGATTTCTTCAATTTGATCGTTCGTTAAATTAGGATACAATTCAAGAAAATCAGTGAAGGCATCGTTTGTGGGAGCAAACAGCGTTAATTCGGCATCCGGGTTATTCAGTGCGTCAACCACATCAGGAAATCCACTGGCTACCGTTACCAGCGTGGAGAGATCATCCTCTCCGGAGATTATGTCTAAAATGGAATTTTCCTCAATCGGAGGAGTGGGATCCACCATGCCATCATCATCGTCACTACATGCTGTAAATACGATAAAAATGCTTAATAGCATTAAGAGTTTAAAGTTGAATGTTTTTAAAGCCATCATGATACATGTTATAGTTTAGGTTTTCTAATACAACCTGCCCAACATGTTGTTTAAGAGATATGATGAGAGATTTAATCTTTTGCGATAAAAAATTTCAAAAAACATTCGTTTAACCTTGTGAGTGAATAAGTTAAACACTCGTATTTATTTTTACTATTTTGGAATTAATTGTGCAATTACGGTTTCAGCTTCTAAATAATCCCCTTTTTTTACTTTTAAGTGGCTGATTTTGCCATCTTTGGGCGCTAAAATTATTAAACTTTCTTTGAGGGAACGCCAATATTTTTCATCTTCTCTCAGATCATCTAATTGATATTTTAAAGCTTGCTCCTTTTCATTAAAGGATTTTCTAATGTCTTGCATTTCATTTTCAATGGCACTTTTCATTTTAGTGTCCAAAGAACTGTTTAAGGTTTTCGGATGGTCGTTTTTAAGAATCCTAAGAAGCGCCTTTTTTTCCTGTTGTAGCGCAAGTATTTGTTTCTTCGTATTGGATATTTCATCCAGAGTTAGCCATAAGTTTTTATTTACGGTAGGACTCTCTAATGAGAATAAAAGATCCCCTTGTTTTACGGGTTCTCCTGTTCTGACGTAACTGTCCACTACTTTCACCTCAATCAGGGGTACCTTCAATGAAATATATTTATCGGATTTCTTTTTGAGTGGAGGAGTTACGCATAAATAGCCTAAAACTAGTGAAAGTAGGAGTATTGGGAGAGTATAAATGGTAGTTTTCCTGCTCATAATCAATCATTTACTGTGAATTGTTTTGATGTAAGAAAAGTAACCAATGAGAATGTTTTTTTTACCCAAAAAACTTAAAGTTGATCCTTTTTGACCCTTAGGATTTGGTGTGATCCGTCTTTATATGTAGGTCTCTTTGAGGGAAAGGGATTTCTATTTGATGTAATTTGAATTGTTTGAAAATTTCGAAATAGACTTCACTTTGTAGAATATCAAATTTATGCAGGTAGGATTCCGTCCAAACATCCAGCGAAAAGTCCAGGGAACTCTCTCCGAAATTGGTGAACAAAACCTGAGGTGTAGGCTGTTTCAGAATGCCATGATGTTCCTCGACAATTTTTAATAAAACTTCTTTTACTTTTTCAGGGTCTTCCTTATAACTCACGCCCACGGGAAAACGCAGGCGTATTTTGTGATTGTTGTGAGACCAATTGGTTACCTGCTGATTGGTCAGGTAGGAGTTGGGTAAAATGATGGAGATATTATCATTTGTTAATACGGATGTAGCGCGCGCCTCTATATTTGTGATAATGCCTGAAATCCCATTGACATCAATTCGGTCGCCCACTTTTACCGGTCGCTCAAACATGATTAATATTCCCGAGACAAAATTTTCGGTAATGTTTTGAAGCCCAATACCAATCCCGACGCCCAACGAACCAAAAATAACGTAAAGGGAGGATAAATTGAGCCCCATGGAGTGAACCACAATCATAAAACCCAAAACCAATGTAATGTATCGGGCAATATTTCCGATAGAACTTCCATAGGGTTGAAGTTTTGGCGAAGTTTTAAACAAGCGGTGGCTTATGAAATAGCGAATGTATTTGGCAATAATCAGTACCAGTGCGGTAAAGATGATGAAGTGTAAAATATCCCCCAAACTAAGGTTGAGCCCGCTTTCTGAATTTACAAGCTGAAAATCAAGGATATGATTAAACTTTGTCCAAAAATCATTGATAATTTCCATGACTGATTGGGATTTAAGAAGATGGAAATCTAAATATATTCATTTTTAGGCTGGAAAAAAGGATTTTTACCGGGGCAAAAAAAAGCGATTCACCGGAGCGAATCGCTTTTATACTACTATAAGGTATTCAATTAATCGTTTCCTTTATTCATTTTGGCTTTCAGGGCTGCCAAAGCATCAACGCCTTTTGCATCACCACCCAAAGCTTTGTCTAATTTGTTGTCCAGGCTTTCGTTGCTATCTGCAATGTCGCCATAGGCTTCTGCCAAAGCTTCGTTTTCGTCTACCTTAGCTTTCATTTTTTCCAACATGGAGACGGTGGAAGTGGTGTCGATTTTCGCCATTTGTTTATTCAAACGCTGCGTAGACTCACTTACTTTTACTCTGGCTTTTAGTGTTTTCAGCTCATTTTCCCACTGGTTGATTTGAGAACGTAATTTTTTCACGTTTCCTTCCAGTTGAGGAACTTTTTGGTCGAAAAGCGCCTGTTCTTTTTTCGCTCTTTCCAAATCAGCGTCGATGTCAGCTTTTTTAGCCAAAACTTCTGTGGCTAATTCATCCGCTTCTGTTTCGCTAATTTGTCCTGACTGCGCCTTTTGGATTAAAAGCATGGCCTTGCTTTCATAATCAGCTGATTTTTCTTTCAGCTGATTCACTTCGTTTTTAGAACGAATCGCCATGGATTTTACTTCCGCTAAAGATTGCAAGCTGGCATCCAGATCTTTTTTCATATCACGAATACCCTGCTCGGTCAACTTAATAGGGTTTTCTAATTTGTCCACGGCGGAGTGGGCTTCTGCTTGTCCGATTTTGAATAATCTCTTAAAAACGTTCATGTTCGTATCTTTTAATTTTCTATTTTTTTAGGCTTTGGAGAAGCTGATCAGCTCTTCGGTGTATTCACTCAAAAGTAAACCAAGGGCGTTGAAAGAAGCTTCTATCTCATTTAAGTCCAGATTTTCCAACTGAAGGGTGTCCCTGAAGATCACCTTTTTGCCGGATTCATCCAGTACAAATGCACCGTGCACCATGTCACGATTCTTTTGTAGTAAGGCAATCAGGATATCCGAATCAGCGGAGGTGAGGTCGAATAAAAATTGTTCCATGATCAGGATAGGCTCTGCTACTCCCAACATCATGTTTTTGATTCCGTTCTCTTCATGATTCACTACGAATATTCCGTCTATTTCACTTTCGTAGTGGATGGCGTAGTCTAGTTCTACTAAGTATTCTCTTACTTTTTCAAAGTTGCTCATTGGGAAGGCTTTTTTTGATGTTTATTTGTTTTCCCTTTTGTTTATATAGGGAAGATACGAAACAAAATGACAAGAGTTTTGTCATGGCTCAAAAAATTAGCTAAAATTTTTAAATAATTTTTTCCGGCCATAATTTTGATTAATTTCAAGAATTAAAATCTAACTTTTTCTGATATATGTCATACATAGGTCGAAATATTCGCAAAATCCGGTCGGTCAAAAATTTGAGCCAGGCAAAATTTGCAGAATTGTTTAATCTGGCCCGGCCTTCAGTAGGAGCCTATGAGGAGGGGCGTTCGGAACCAAAAATTGAAACTTTGATTCAGATCGCCAAGCATTTTGACCTCAGTATTGACCTTTTGTTGACAAAGGAAATAACGGTTAACCAGCTGTACCATTTCGATTTGGAAGGCACCTCTACTTTATTAGATAAAAAAGAAGAGATCCCGGCTACCGGCATTCCGGTGCTGGAAGGGAAAGATTGGCTGAATTATGTGTTGGGGCAAAGAAAGGCTGATTTTTTGAGCAGATTACCGAAGGTGCAGGTGCCCGGGGTAAAGCAGGAGGATCATTTGGTTTTTTCACTGACGGAAAATCAGGGCGGCAGTGGGGCAGGCCTGAAAAAAGGGGATTGGCTGATATGTAAAAAAAAGGCTCTTAATGAACTGGAGGAGGGGAAGTTGGTAGTGCTTTTCCATTCCCGGAAAGCCTATGTTTTACGATTCACAGCCATGGTACAGGGGCAGCTGAAGCTTTCTTTGTGGGAAAATCCGGGAGAGCACATTGTGCTTGAAGAAACAGGATTGGAAGAGTGCTGGGAAGTGCGAAAGCGGATTACCAACGATTTAGCAGAGCCCCATTTGCTCGACCGGCGGGTGCTGAAACTGGAAGAGCAAATGGAGCAGTTACTTAAAGGCTTAAACTAGGCTTGCTCAATTTTTGAGCTGCTTGAATTCCGCTGTCCATTGCCTCGAAAAGCAGGGGCAGGCGGAAACAATCCACTCCTGCAAATGCTAAATTTTGTGGCAGGTTTAACGCTTTAAACAGGTAGCCTGGTTTGGGCAATGGCATGGCATGCCCCATAAAATGGATGTATGCGGCCGCCGTATTTTTTTGAATATTTTCGCCAGTGAGTGCTTCCACGGCTTTTACTCCAAACCTGATCAGGTGTTCGGGAGACTCCTTTATTTTTAGCAACTCTTCTCTTTCTTCCATCTGATAGTTGTGATAGAGGGAAAGGATTTGTTGATTTTCATTTTGATGTACTTTGGAGTTGACCATTCCTAATAATGGGCTGTCTTCCTGTATCCATTCATTTTGCCAGACCGCTCGATTTTTTTCCAGAGGTTGGTTCAAGACAAAATTGATCACCAGCCATGGACTGTATTCCTGTCCGATAAAGGGTGCTGCGTATTTTGGAAATAGCCGACTCAGTTGGAACTTTGGAGCAGCGAAGACCAAATTGGTGGACCGGATTTTTCGCAGGCTTTGAGCCGTCATATCCACTACGGTGGTTTCAAAGCCATCTTTCACTTCCTGGATGTTGACGACCATTTGCTGGCATTGTATTCGTTCCTGAGGCAATCTTTCCTTCATTTTTTTGATGAAGTAGTAATTTCCCTCCTCCGGAGAAAAAATTTCCGCATCCATACTGCCATAGGGGCGGCAGGTGAAATAATGGATGCCCGCCAGTGCAGAGACTTCCTCGATGCCCGCCCCATAATCATCGCGCATGGCATAGCTTAAGGCCAAAAGGGTTTCATTGGAAAAGGAATAGTGCTCGTCCAGAAATGATTTAAAAGTGATGTCATTTAAATAATGGAACTCTTTTTTGATCAGCCTCGCTGGCATGGGCATTTTTCCCTCAAAAGGAGCCATCATTTTTTGAAACTGGTGACGTTCCCAGTGATCGGCGATAAGATTTCCACCTCTTTCCCCGTTTTGTAAGTATTGGCCTTCCGCTGAAAATGGGACAATATGTTCGCGGTCTGTAAACCGGTAAGTTCTGGCCAATGGATCAAAATCAATGATATTCATCGATTTCAGGAAGCTCAATACTTCCTCTCCATAATAGGCAGGATAGGCCACATCATAATGTGCTCCCTGCGCCATCCATTGCCCCTGATGGTTTTCTGCCGAGGCGGTTCCTCCTAAACGATCTGACATTTCCAGCAAAAGAAAATCCTGGTCCTCCAGATGGCAAGCCGTACTTAAGCCTGCCATCCCACCGCCCACAATAAGGGTTGTGGTGGTTTCGGTGGCTTTTTGAGGCCAATCCGGTAATCCGAAACGAAGAAAATGCCCTGCTTGATCCTCCGATCTTAAATGAACCGGAAAAGGAAGCGGCTGATTTTTATGTTGACAAGCCCATTGCCAAAGCGGGGCTGCTAATAATCCGGTACTGCTTATTTTTAAAAATTGTCTGCGTTTCATTAAATACTTCCCAGGGTTTCAGATTTTAAAGAGGAGAGGAGTTGAGGATCATCCAGTCGATTGACGGGAAGGTCTGATTGGTTTTTTGCTTTTGGAAAACTCCTTAATAGCGTAATGGCTTCTTCGTTGAGCCATTCGCAGCTTGTATTATCAAAATTGAACTCAAAGGAGCCCAATGCTTTCGGACTGCCAATCAACCAGCATAATTCCCCCATGCTGGTGCCGGCATTATGGATCTTTTCAGTTTGGAATCCAGCGGCACTAATGGTTTTGTTAATTATTTCTATTCCCCGCTCAAAAAGAAAAGGATTGCCAGCGGAAGTAATGAAAATGCCTTGGGGGCGGAGGTTTTTAGCCAGTAATTGATAAAATTCTAAGGTAAAGAACCTGTTGTCTTCTACCGAATTCGGGAATGGTGTATCGACAATAATTAAATCATATTGGTGATTCGATTTTTCTAAATAAACGCCAATCGGTTCCTTCAGTGTGTTTAACCGCTTGTCTAAGAATTCCGATGAGTATTCCTTTGGGAAGTTAATGTAATCCAGGGGCAGGTGATGGATGTTTTTCCAGTTTTTTTGGTGGATCAGTTTTTTAACAGCTGTTTTAAATTCATCACCAATCACCAATACCGATTCCGGATTTTTTAAGTAGCCCTGAGGGTAATAAGTTAAAGGTTCCCGGTAAAGGGCATCATCTGCAGAGCAATGTATGATCTCATTTTTACGGTAAATCCATTGGTGGTTTCGGTATTTTCCGATAAAATAAGAGTGTATATTCCCATTCAATTGATGGGTGATAACATCCTGAAATTGAGCTTGTTCGGGCTTTGGGGTAAAGTTAAAATGTATTGCAGCATAAGCGGCTAAGCCACAGCTGCTTATTAGTATCCAATCGCTCCGTTTTTTGCTCAGAGGCTTAATTTGTTCTTTTTGAAAAAAGGCATAAAGAAAGGCCAGCGCAATCAGTAGTAGGGGGATCCAGTCGATTTTGAATGTTATGGGATAAAGGGAGAAGGCGATAAAAGCAGGGAATAGCAAAGCGGAAAGTCGAAAGCTATTTAGCTGTATTTGAGGTGCTAATGTGCCCAGTAGGATGCAGTAGGCATAAAATGCTGGTTCAAAATAGAGTGTATTGATTTTTATTAAAAATATGATTTTAGGCAAGAGTGCGATCCCAGTAAAGAACAGGGGGGGGCTAATTTGACTTCCTAAAAGCTGTATTTTTTGGTTTGTAAACTTTTTGAAGAGATGGCTTATGATATTTCCTGATAAAAAAGCCAATAGGGCTATGATAAATCCGTAATTTTTGGGTCCATGCCATTGGAACCAAATACCTCTTATCCATATAAATAAAAACAGTAATAGGGATGATGTCAGTAATCCTATGAGCTTTGATCTGTGGTTGGATCGGGTGTTATGCATTATGAGTTCTGCTCGCGTAATTTAAAAATCAGTTCACGTTTTTGTTGGTCTAATTCAGGTTCCAACCCTACAGGATAGCTGTGTGGATTGGTGAACCTTTTAACAGAGGCGTCTAAGGTATGTAAGCTTTGAATTGTCCTTTTTTGCAGGTGCTCTAAAGCCGGCGGCAGGTATTGCAGTTTTCCGCCTTCAAATACCGGAACCAAAAGATCCTGATATAACCAGGTCTTTTTAATTTTCTTTCTTCTGGTGGCATCGGAAGGGTCAATGATCTTTTCCGCATCAGCGCCTATTTCTTGATCATAAATCATATCGGCGACCATTTTTCCTTCTTCATCATAAAATCGCCGGATCTGATGGCTGCCCTGAGTGGTGACTTTTACGGCTTGCTCTGATAATTTAATTTTAGGTTCCCATTGGCCGTCTTTATTTTTGATTTGGGTAAGTTTATATACACCCCCCAAAGCGGGTTGGTCATAAGCCGTTACCAGTTTGGTGCCCACTCCCCAAACGTCGATTTTAGCACCCTGTTCTTTTTTGAGCGATCGGATAATATGTTCGTCCAAATCATTGGAGGCTACAATTACAGTATTGAAAAAACCTGCCTCATCCAGTAATTTTCGGGCTTTTTGGCTTAAATAGGCCAGATCGCCGGAGTCCAGGCGGATGCCATGAAAGGGAATTTTCTTCTTGCTTAAACGTTTCATGACTTGAATGGCTTTTTTTACCCCCTCCAAAGTGTCGTAAGTGTCCACCAGCAGTATGGTGTTATCCGGCATCGCGTTGGCAAAAGATTCAAATGCTTCTTCTTCAGAATCGAAGGCCAAAACCCAAGAATGAGCGTGTGTTCCTTTTACCGGTATGCCGAATAGCATTCCTGCCTGTACGTCGGAAGTGGCATTGACCCCACCGATAAAAGCTGCTCTGGAGGCGGTAATTCCTCCATCAATGCCCTGGGCTCTTCGTAATCCAAACTCCAGCAGGGTGTCAGTCTCCGCAGCCAGTCGAAGTCTGGAAGCTTTTGTGGCGACCAAAGTCTGGAAATTGATGATGGTGAGCAGGGGCGTTTCAATTAATTGGGCTTGTAGTAAAGGTCCTTTAATCTTCAATATGGGTTCGAGGGGGAAGATTACCGTTCCTTCTTCTACGGCCTCAACATCACAGGTGAATCTTAATGTTTTCAGATAATCTATGAAAGCGGTTTCAAACAAAGGACTGCCTGAGGGACCTTTTAATCCACTTAAATATTGGAGTTCAGGTTCATCAAAAGACCAATTTTCCAGATAATCAATGACAAATTGTAATCCGGCTGCAATGGTATAGCCGCCATCAAATGGATTTTTACGAAAGTATAATTCGTAGACGGCCTCCTGATCCTGTTTGCCTTCCTTCCAGTAACCATATGCCATGGTCAGTTGATAAAGGTCGGTTAGCAAGGCCAGGTTGGATTGATATATCTGGGACAAATGGTTCATGCTTCCTTTTGGGGCAAGTTAATCAGAATGTTTTGATCAAAAAAAAGCGCCATAGAAATATGACGCTTTTTGCTGTATTTTGAGGCTAATGCTCTCTTACCTGAATAATATTCACCGGACAAGCTTTAGCCGCACGTTGGTTTTCTTCCAACTCATCCTCGGTCACCTTTACGGTCCAAAAGCCCTTTTTTTCCTTGGCGCCCAATAAAACACTCTTTCCGTCTTTCTTGGACATTCGCCAGCGGCTAAAGGCCATTTCCACGCAATAGTGGCAACCTATGCATTTTTCTCTTTGGTGAATAATGGTGATCATACTACTTCCTCGTTGGCCACCATTTTATATAATTTATCAGAAGGACGCACGCGATCCGGTACTTTGATCGAGCAAAGATCTCCTCTTTTAGCCTCTTCAACCGGTTGGCCATCTACATGAATTTCTTCTACTTCGACTTCCATCACTCCGGTGGTGACCCCTGTGATCAGAAGCTTGTCGCCAACACGCATTTTTTGTGCCTCAATCTTGAACTCTGCTACCCCAATTTTGGTGTAATAGTGTTTCCCAACGCCTAAATACACTTTTTTCTGGGTAGCCTGTGATCCGGCCTGATCCGTCCATTCGCCTAATTCCTGCCCCAGGTAATATCCGCCCCAGAAATCACGATTGTATACCGAACGTAAGCGTTCCATCCAACCCTCTACTTTCTCAGGGGTGTAAGTGTCCTCATAAATGGCATCTACGGCTTCCCGGTAACAGGAAACCACTTCCTTTACATATTCAGGTCCCTTACCACGACCTTCAATTTTCAGTACCTGAACACCGGTGTCCAGCAGTTGATCCATGAAGTTCAAAGTGCATAGGTCTTTTGGAGACATGATGTACTCATTGTCGATCTCAAATTCAATATTCGGATCTTCCGCGTCCATCACCTTGTATTTGCGACGGCAGTTCTGGTTACATGCTCCGCGGTTGGCCGAGGAATTGTAAGTGTGCAGAGATAGATAGCATTTACCGGAAACGGCCATGCAAAGCGCTCCGTGTGCAAAAACCTCAATTTCTACCGGTTTTCCATTTGGTCCGCAAATATTTTCTTTTCTGACCTGATCACAAATATGATTGATCTGCATCAGACTTAATTCTCTCGAAAGTACCATCACATCTGCAAAAAGCGAGTAGAAACGGATGGTCTCTACATTGGTGATATTTACCTGCGTAGAAATATGAATTTCAATGCCGATGGATTTGGCATAGGAAATAACGGCCTGGTCAGAGGCGATGATGGCGGTGATGCCCGCTTCTTTTACGCGATCGCAAACATGCTTCACGATCGACATATCGTGATCATACACGATGGTGTTTAGTGTCAAATAACTTCTAACGCCATGCTCCTGACAAATGGCTGCTACTTTTTCCAAATCATCCAATTTGAAGTTCATAGTAGCTCGGGCACGCATGTTTAACTGCTCTACACCAAAGTATACCGAATCTGCGCCACCTTGTATGGCTGCCATTAATGACTCGAAGCCCCCTGCCGGGGCCATGATTTCAATATCCTTTCTTAGGGGTGCTCTCATGATTTTGTCTGTGGTTATCTATTTGTAGTAGAATCCTGAACAATATACGATTTTAGGCTAAATTACTGAAAATCAAATGATCGTCGGAGTCAGTAAGTAGCGCAAGAAAAAAGCCTGACCATTGGGTAAGGCTTTTGTTTGAGTTCAAATATTGTGCAATTTATCCCGCTGAGGGAGAAAAATCTACTTAATACCTAATTTGTTAGAGATTTCTAACATTTTAAGAATTGGTTTTTTTGCTTTTTCTATTTGGTCGTCAGTTAATTCGATTTCCGGAAGTTCAAATTTCAATGCATTATAAAGCTTTTCCATGGTATTCAGCTTCATAAAGGCACAATCGTTACACCCACAAGTGGCATCCACTGATGGTGCCGGGATGAAAGTCTTCTCCGGAGCCGCTTTTTGCATTTGGTGTAGAATACCGCTTTCGGTCGCCACAATAAACTTTTGCGCTTTTGAAGCTTCCGTCGTGTACCTCAACAAGGCAGTGGTTGAGCCTACAAAGTCCGCAGCCAAAAGCAAAGGGCGTTCACACTCAGGGTGAGCGATAAATTCCGCATCGGTATGCTCTTCCTTCAGGTCCAGAATTTTCTCCAGGGAGTACTGCTCATGTACAATGCAGGCACCATCCCAAAGGACCATTTCGCGGCCGGTTAGGTTGTTGATATAACTTCCCAGATTTTTATCCGGAGCAAAAATGATCTTCTGATCTTTAGGGAACGATTCTACAATCTGAACGGCATTGGAAGAAGTTACAATCACGTCGGAAAGTGCCTTAATGTCTGCAGTACAGTTGATGTAGGAAAGTACAATATGGTCCGGATGTTGGGCTTTGAAAGCAGCAAATGCATCCGCAGGCGCAGATTCAGCCAAAGAACAAGAGGCCTTAAGATCAGGAATGATCACCTTTTTGTTCGGATTAAGGATTTTGGCAGTTTCTCCCATGAAGTGTACTCCAAGGAAAACAATAATGTCTGCGTCGGTCTTCTCCGCTGCTCGGGCCAATCCAAGGCTATCTCCCAAATGATCGGAAATATCCTGTAAATCGCCTGTAATATAATAATGCCCAAGAATTACGGCATTTTTTTCTTTTTTGAGTTTTTTGATCTCCTCAACCAGATCGAGATCGGGATCCACGGGGGCGTTAATAAAGCCCTCTTCACTTAAAGCGGATTGAATACTGTCCATTTTAGCTATTGATGCAATAAATAAGAAGATCAAAGGTAATTAAAAAAAATGAAATTTCGGATATAAAAGGGTATGGGGGCGGACAGATATAAAAAAAATCCCACAAGTCGGGAGGACTTGTGGGATGAGTGAGCGCGTCGAATAATGGTTAAACACGTTTCTTTTCTTTCGCCTGTTTTTCTGATGTTACCTTTTTAACTAGTTTTTTTTGACGCCATTTTTTATAAAATTCAGCAGCATCAGAGATAGCGGTCGTGGGGGAGAATTCTGTTTGCATGAGATTATCTTTTTAAAAAATAATGGGGGATTATTTTAGGAGCAAGTTAAACCAAGTAAAGATCCAATAATCACCAATTATGGACTTGGAATGAAAGGGGACTTCGAGTCTGGTAATGTGCTATACCTATTCAAATACCCTTAGGTCAATAAGGCAATAATTATATGTGATTAAGCAGAACGATTGGTTTATTTGCTCTAATGCAAGTTAAAAAATGTCTGCTTTATTCCTCCAAATCAAAAGAGATAAAAAGGTGTAAAAAGCAGAAAAAAAGCATGTTATCTTCTTTTTTGGAAAATGAAAGCAGCAGGCCCAAACTTACCCTCCACCTTGATACATTGGTTTCCGTCATAATAAAATTTACTTTCCTTCATCATGCTCACCTTAAGCGAATAGGCTGAGGGGGCGATTTTTTTACAAGGAAGAAATTCACCTAATCGTTCACTGAAAATTTCCTGATGTTTCTCCGGTTTCTCAAAATAGGCCCTAATTACAGAAAAAGGTACTTCAGGAATAGTCCATTGATTCTTTTCTTTGCTGATGTGTAGTTTGCCGTTTTTACTGACTACCTCTGTGCGTTCTTTCAGGCTTTGATTCATATAGTTTTCAAAAAAAGAATGGCTCAGACGACCGTTTTTGTAGTGGGTTTTGATGATGAAATTGTTCTCAATTTCCTTGAAGAGGTTGATTTTTAGCCTGGATTCCATGGTGTAGATTTCAAGATCATTAATGATTTTTTTTTCTACGGTCATGCTTCCTACAATTTCCTCTCCCATAAAAATGTCATAAAAATGCTTTTGCGCCTGTGCCAATGAAAAGGTGTTGAAGTTAAGCAGCAGCAGAAAAACATATTGGGAAAAGCGCATTAGCAGGGAAAATTATCTTAAAGAGGTTACTTATTTAAAAAGGAGATTTTGGATTCAATGTTTTATTCTTCATTAAAAGAATGGAATATCAGGGCTTTTGGAGTAGTATTTAGTCCAATTTTGTATTTTTGTCGGATCAAAATTTGGAAACTATCGCTGAGCACTGTCGCTCAGTTAATTAAATAATATGGACTATCAGCAAACGCTTGATTTTTTATATCAGCAATTACCCATGTATCAACGACAAGGGGCGGTTGCTTTCAAAAAAGATTTAACCAATACGCTCGCGCTGTGCGAAGTATTGGAAAATCCGCATCAAAAATTTAAAAGTATTCATATTGCCGGCACCAATGGTAAGGGGAGTAGTTCCCATATGTTGGCCGCGATATTACAATCTGCGGGATATAAGGTCGGGCTATATACTTCCCCTCATCTTAAAAGCTTTCGGGAGCGCATAAAAGTCAACGGAAAGGAAATTTGTGAGGAGCAAGTGGTCTCTTTTGTAGCGGGGATGATGTCGGAGATAGAACGCATTCAGCCTTCATTTTTTGAAATGACCGTCGCCATGGCGTTCGATCATTTTGCTAAAGAAAAAGTGGATGTGGCCATCGTGGAAGTGGGGCTGGGCGGAAGGTTGGATTCCACTAATGTGCTGTCTCCAATCGCTTGTCTGATAACGAATATTGGATTGGATCATCAGGCCATGCTGGGGGAGACGCTTACAGAAATTGCCCAAGAAAAAGCGGGCATCATTAAAGAGAAGACGCCCGTAGTGGTGAGTCGCAAGCAGCCGGAAGTGCAGGAGGTTTTTGAGCAGATCGCGGAGGAGAAAGAAGCGCCATTGATGTTTGCTCAGGATTATTGGAAAATGAAAGCCCAAAATGGCTTGCTGTTTATACAGTCGGATGATGAAGTGGTGGCCTTTGGGGTAGACCCTGAACTGAAAGGGGATTACCAAAAGGAAAACCTGTTGGGGTAATGGAGATGGTTTACGGCTTGCAGTCCATTGGTTGGGAAATTGGTCTGGAAGATATTGTCCATGGGCTGGAATCAGTCGTGGCATTGACCGGCCTTAAAGGAAGATGGCAACTTTTGCAGCAGGATCCCAAAATGATATGCGATACCGGTCATAATATCGATGGCGTGAGGATGCTGGTGAAACAATTGAACCAGCAGACGTATAAGCAGCTTTGGATGGTTTGGGGAGCGGCGAATGATAAGGATTTAGATCCGATACTGGCCCTGCTTCCGAAGTCGGCAAAATATTTGTTCTGTCAGGCTGATGTTCCCAGAGCGTTGAAGGCGGAGGAATTGGCGACAAAAGCTAAAACTCATGGTTTGGTTGGGGAAGTCGTCCCTTCCGTAAAAGAGGCTATCGCCAAAGCGAAAGCAGCAGCTGATCCGGGAGATTTAATATTTATTGGAGGGAGTACCTTCGTAGTAGCAGAAATAGAAGAGTTATAAAAATATACAATGGGGAGAGCGAGTAAATTAGCGCGATTTGCAGATAATTCGGTAAGGTACAATACCATTGAGCCGGGGAAAGAAAAGTTTGAGACCATTAAAGGGAAGTGGAATGCGGAGCATTTTCAGGAGGAAAAGCCTTTAGTAGTAGAATTAGCCTGCGGACGTGGTGAATATACGGTGGGATTAGGGAGGACTAACCCAGATAAAAATCATATCGGTGTGGACATAAAAGGTGCCCGAATTTGGGTTGGCGCCACCATGGCCATTGATGAGGGATTGGAGAATGTGGCTTTTTTACGAACAGAAATTCTTCATATCGAAAAGTTTTTCGCAAAAGGGGAAATCGATGAGTTGTGGATTACTTTTCCGGATCCTCGTCCGAAAGACCGTGATGAGAAGCGTCGATTGACGCATCCAAGATTCCTTGAAATGTATAAAAATATGGTAGATGCAGATGGTTGGGTGAAATTTAAAACAGATAATACCCCGCTGTTTGAATATACCCTGGAGGTTTTGAAGGAACGGTCTGATATTTTGGATCTTACCTATACCTTTGACCTTTATCAGGAAGAGGAACTGATGAAGGAACATTATGGTATTAAAACTTATTATGAAAAATTATTTACCGAAAAAGGTGAAGATATTAAATATTTAAAATTTCGATTTGATCAATCAGTGACCACAAGCTCATGATGAAAAAAAAGCTCAGCATTATAGCCCCCATTTATTTATCCCTGCTCATTATTGGTGGAGTTTTGCTTTTGATGTATGGTAGGGGACCCATGGAAGTATGGGTGAATCAGCATCATTTTCCCGCCGGAGATGTGTTCTTTAAATACATTACTTATTTGGGCGATGGCATAATTCTGGTTTTATTTTTTCTTGGGCTCTTAAAAGTGAAAAAGTATTATGCCCTTGAAGGAGGACTGGTGGTACTTTTTCAAACCTTGGTCACCACTTTTGCGAAAAGAGTGATCTGGGCTGATGTGAAACGGCCACGGGTCTGGTTTGAGCTAAATGAAATACCCATGAATGTGGTAGAAGGGGTGAGCTTACATAGTAAATGGTCATTTCCTTCGGGGCATACTGCTATGGCTTTTGGAGTGGCAACCTATCTGGTCATTATTTCCAATAAAGTTCACTGGGCGTTGATGTGGTTCTTATTAGCACTATTGGCCGCCTTTTCCCGGGTATATCTGGGGCAGCATTTTGTGGTGGATATCTATTTTGGTTCTTTGGTGGGAGTAGTGAGTGCTTTTGCCGTTCATTACCATATGGAATATTGGCATCCGGAATTGAAATTGAAAAAGGGGCTCAAGGGAGGCTTGCTGTAGCTGTGAAACTAATTCAAAACGATAAAAGACGCTGGAAAGCGTTTTTTTTTATGCGTAATTTTTTCATGAGTATCGGTTAGTTGCTTAATAGATAGCTGGTTATAGTATTTTGTTTTAGGTATAATCATTATTAATTACTGTAGGTGACCTTTTAGGTTTTAATCGAAATCTTTTTTTTCTAATTTAGAATGCAATTTGATAATATTCATTCAAATGATTAAAAAGAATAACATCTCCTTCTATACATATTTTTTCCTGTTTTCCTTATTTTTTCATGCTCAGGTATTGGTTTATGGTCAAGAGGTATCCAATATTAAACTTTATGACTATTCTCAACCCTGGGCGAAATATGAAAGGGAGGTGCTGAAGCAACTCGTTTATCAGGATCCAAAAGGGTTTATTCATGTAATAGATGAATTCAGTCGTCCAAGGAGGTTGCAGGGGAAAGAATGGTCGGTTGTTCATGATTTTGATTTTGTCGGAAAGGTGATTAATCATGTTTTTGAGGAAAACAAAATGGTTATAGCTCATCCTGATAAAATTTATTGGAGGGATTATGGGGAAGATCAGCCACAGATATATGACTCCCTTGAAATTCCACAAAACTTTAAACCGATCTACGCTAAGAAATTAAGGCAATTAGCCGTTCAGGGGGATTATTTTTATTTTCTTTCCGCCGAAGGTTTATTGATGCTGAATTGGAAAACAAAAATTTGGAGTATGCACGAGCTTCGCTCTGGTTTTCAGGTTTTTAAGCAGAAAGAGGGCCTTTTTATCACTGATATTTTTCATGGACCTTATTACGTGAAGGAAAATAAAGTCCATCTCCTGGAATTTTTGGGGAAGTCTTTTCGATTGCGGTATACTCCGATTGGTTTTGTGGAAGTGGAAAAAGGGAAGTTTATGACCTTTAACCGGCGGGGACAGATTTATAATTTTGACCTGGAAGGTAATGTCGAGTTGCTAAATGCCTATGATCAACTTACCGCAGAGGCGGGCCCCAATGGAGCATATTTGTTAAATGATGGATTAATCGCCTTAAAAACGGATTCTGAGGGACTTCTTTTTTATACTCAACAAGGAGAGTTTGTCGCAAAGGTTAATGGTGAAAATGGCCTCAAGACTGATTTTGTTCGGGGTTTCATGCAGGATCGTGAGGGCAATATTTGGATTGTAGGAAATGGAGTAATCCAATGTTGGCCTTATTCCAGTTTCTTAACCCAGGTCATGGGGCAAGACAACGGCTTTTGTATTGGCGCAAGCCGATATGATTCTGCTATTATTTATGCCAGTGATAAAGGTTTGTTTAGATTTAAGCAAAACGATCATAATTTTATGTTTCATTATGATGAATTAAAAGAAATTCCCGCCAGAAGTAAATCTATTTTTTCGGTGGGGAATCATTTCTTTTATTCTTCATTTAATTTTTTCTATTCTGATAGCGGTCTCGATAACCTTAAGCAGGTTAATCTCCGGGCCTATGAGGGTTTTCGTCTATTTTCTTATAAGGGAAAGCAATATTTGGCCTGCTTTGGGGCGGCACGCATTGATATATTTGATTTTGAGGGAGAGCAAAAAAGACTTTGGTATTCTAACTATGAAAATGCTTTTAATCCGACTGACTTAGAGTTTGTCCTGGAGCAGGGCCATCCGGTATTTTATTTTACCACTAATGAAAATTGGGGGAAAATAAGACTCGATTCCGATTGGGATACCAAAAATTATAAAGCTTTCCGTTTAACCGATCCCATGGTTAGTTCAAGTCAGGACAATAAAGTACTGGTTCCGGATGTTTTTACTGAACATTTCCTGGATTATAAAATCGAGTATATAGATCGGGATCTTAAATTAATAGGCGATAAAAAACTATATAAACGGGATGATCAGTTGTTTATGGTGGTTAATGATAAACAATATGCTCTTCGTGAGGATCAATGGGTGTTTGATCAGGCTGTCATTCAGGGGGAAGTGCTTTCGAAATCAACTCAAGATACTTATCGTTTGCTTCATTTTGAAAATGAAAAGTATGTCATCCAGACCTTTGGGGAAGAGGAAGAGCACATTAAAAAAGTGGAGGTGAGTCTTCCCGATAAAGTGGTTGGAAAGGTAATAGATATCCTTGATGTGGAGGATGGGAAAAAATGGATTTTCAGCCGAAAAGGGGTTTTCTTTTTAGATCCGAATAAATCTGAACAGGAATATACATTGAAAATTTTCCCTTTGCGTGTTGAAAGTGAAGAGCAGAAATTTAAAATTCAGGACTGGGGCTCAGTCCCTCAATTAGCTTATAATAAACCTTTACATGTAAAGGCTGTTGCGCCTTACTACCAATGCCCAGAGGCTTTACATTATCGATATCGTATAGATGACCAAAGCTGGAGTGCTTGGGCGGATGATGCCGAATTCACAATTTACGATATGAGTCCTGGGGGGCACAGTTTAGAGATTCAGGCCAAAAGTAGTTTTAGTACCGATATTGAACCCTTATATATTCCTTTTGAGGTGAGGTTACCGTGGTTTTTACGTTGGTGGGCAGTGCTCCTTTATATTGTCTTATTATTATCCCTTTTATCGATGGTAGTGAAATGGTACACTATCAAATTGCGAAGACAAAAAATCCAATTGGAAAGGCGTGTGAAAGAACATACCCTGGTGCTTGAACAAAGGAATTTTGAACTAGCGCAAAACCGAAATGAGTTGCTGAAAAAATCTTCGCTTTTGACGAGCCTGAATAAAACCTTAGCGGACCGTAACTCTTCTATTGAGGCGAGTTTGAATTATGCAGACCACGTCCAGCGGATGTTCTCCCTTTCAGAAAAAGAGATAGAGAAAATTATTCCTGACTATTTTCATTTTTCTGTTGCTAAGGATGTGTTAAATGGAGACTTTCTCTGGATTACCCATACTGCAAAAGGGGTTATCGTGGCTGTGGCGGATTGCACCGGGCATGGGGTTCCGGCAGCATTACTTACTATGTATGGGCGTCAATGTCTTCAGGAAATTGTGCATGCCCGGGATATTCACCAACCGGCATTAATATTGGAAGAATTGCAAAGGAAGTTTACCCATACTGAAAGTGGAAAACAGACCGAGTTACCCGATGGAATGGAAATTGGCGTGGTTTTAATCCAGCAAGATCAGGCATTATTTGCAGGGGCAAATTTAGATTTGATAGTTGTCGAAGAGGAGGAGTTGCAAGTGTTTCGTTCAGATCGTTTATATATAGGAACTCCCCTGGAGCAATCCAGTGCGCAAAAATTTACCCAAAAGGAAATTCTTTTGAAAGAGAACAGTACTTTCTATATGGTTACCGATGGTTTTTCGGATCAGTTTGGTAAAGTAAGTGGGAAGAAGTTGATGCGTAAAAATATGAGAAAACTCATTTTTGAAAATTCACATCTTCCTTTAAAGGCTCAGGGTATGGTGATACAAAAGTTTTTTGAAGATTGGAAAGGAGGAGAGGAGCAGTTGGATGATGCCACCGTAGTGGGTTTTAAGCCTTCCTCAGTCATTTTATCAAAAGTAGTGAAACAGGTGCATAGGTTGTCTGGTTACGTGTCGTGATTTAATAAAATTATAATGTTATAAATTTTTATATATTTTCATAAATTATAAATTTCATTTACTTTTGAGTATTCTTTCTTAATTATAATCATATGAAGATTTTTTTTAACACTTTTATTTTATCTAGTCTACTTATTTTAAGTGCATGCCATTATGAAGAGGTGTTGCCGGTTGTAAATGAAAATGACGATTTAGAGGTTGAACAGGTGGAAGATATTCCACAAGAAGAAACAAAAGTAGATATTGCTCCATTTTTCGATTCGATTGACAATGCACCGGATTACCAATCGAATCCAGTTAAAAAGGGGACCCGCTAAGATAGGAATTGTGAGATAAAAACCATTTGCCTGCTAAAAAGCAGGTTTTTTTGTTTTTTGCACTATCAATTGGGTGTGATGTTTCCTGCTAATTGTGAAAATTAATAGCATGATATGTATGAAATTACTTTATCATCCAGTAATAACTAAAAATTCTACACAGAATTCCATATCTTAAAATTTTTGTAATTATTTTTATCATTATGTTAGATATAGAAGAAAAAAAAGATTCAAATACAGTGGTTAATCACGGAACTAGTGTTAATGCACCTTCAAAAGTTTTTATAGCGGCTGGCTGGATTGCTCTGGGTGTGGGATTTATTGCCTTTCTTATTGGGCTTTATAATGCCGAAATGCAATTAAACGAAAAAGGTTACTATCTCACCGTTTTGCTTTATGGGCTGTTTGCTTCGGTTTCGCTTCAAAAAAGTGTAAGAGACCGATTGGAGGGAATTGCAGTTACCGATATGTACTTTGGAATTTGCTGGTTTGCGTTGATAAGTGCGATAGCCCTTTTAGTAGTGGGCTTGTTTAATGCCGACTTGGAGCTGAGTGAGAAAGGCTTTTATGGAATGTCCTATACCCTGGTGATGTTCGCTTCTATTGCCGTTCAGAAGAATGTGCGGGATGCGCAATAAATGTAATTTATAATAAAGTATAAAAGGCCGGAATTTCCGGCTTTTTTTTATTTACACTTAATTTTAGAGATAACGAATACTGTTTATGGGGTTGATCGGAGAGATTGAGCTCCAAGCTTAGCCAAAATGGGGATAATTAAAAATTATCTAATTTCATTTATTATGAAATTCAGGGGGCTAGGATGGTTTAATGAATTAAGTAGTGAACCCTTCAGGTTTTGCTATTTTGCTTAAAAAAGTTGATAATCATTTGGTATGGTTGCAGTTGTTCGGGATGATTTTATCAAATTGCAGCTCTAACAAAAGAATTGCTCATTATGCGGTGGATATTTTTAACGATATCAATTATTTCCGAGGTGATCGGAACCAGTGCCATGAATGCAAGTGAAGGATTTACAAAACCCCTGCCTTCTATCATCACCGCAGTAGGGTATGGCGTTGCTTTTTATTTCCTGTCAATGACTTTGAAAGAAATTAATGTCAGTGTCGCCTATGCTATTTGGTCCGGGGCTGGGATTGTACTTTTGGCCATCATTGGGTATTTTTGGTTGGGTCAGCAATTGGATTTAGCCTCCATTATTGGAATCGGCTTTATTATCGCAGGGGTAATCATTATTAATGTTTTTTCCAACAGCGTTAGTCATTAAGTCGGATATTGCCGGATTAAATTTTTATTGAGCGGCAAGGCTGGGATATTTGAAGATTAGTCCTACCATTTGATTTTTAACATCCAGGTAGAGGAATGAGGGGAAAGCAAGTTCGGCCAAATAATAATAAATAGCATAGATCCCCTTCAATGGTGCTTATTGAAGGGGATTTATTTTGGCGCCTATTTTTTAATGTTCAACCTTACCTTTTCAGATTCAGCTTCATAATTAAGGTAAGAAATCCACCAACGCCCCTTCTTGAAAACCATTTCATATACATTGACTCCGCGGGCAATTTCTCCTTTTCCCTCTACAGAAGCACCGTAGGGCTGAAAAACCTGCGCGATATGCCCGAAAGATTTTACCTCCGTTTCAAAGGCGTATTCTCGAAAGCCATTAGCGCTATAAAAAGGTTTGGTCCGTTCAATGAATTCCTCCACTGAAAATGATTGATGAATTATGCTGTCGCCTTTTAGCCTAATGGCATGAAGTTGGGCATCTGGTGTGAATAAATTTTGAAATCTTTCCCAATCCCGTGGTTCGCCCTTTTTTCCGGAGATGGTTTCCAGTAAGGCCAGTGCAAGCTTTTCGGGATTTTCGTAATCTTTATTTGAGGGATTTTGTCCCATTGAAATAAGGGGGAAGGACCAAAATATAATAAAAAGTAAGGATTTCATTAAGCTGTTTTGAATAAATGGAGTCATGTGGGTGTTTATAGACTGGTTATGTTTAGTTTTATTCTTTTTTGAATATTTTTGGGAAATTAAGTTTTATACCAAGCTTCCGTTAAATACAGCGGTCAGAATTATAAAAATCTGGGCAGACATTTATCTCTGCAATCCGCTAATGGATCTGCAGGGGATTTCAAATGAATTCACCTGATGTAAATATAATGGAGAGCGGGAGATATTTTTAGGAGCGGGAAATTATTATTAAAAAGATATGGCATTTAATCAGGGTGTTTTTTCAAAGCGGTGGGTGGTTTTGAGTTTCGTTATTTTTGTAGCGGTGGAGTTATTTTTTGGGAAATATTTGGCTGAAATGTTAGCAGGTAGAATTGTTTCGGTCAGTTTAAGGTACCAGCTTCAGGGTGGACTGAATTTGATCAGTTATTTATGCGGAGGTTTTATTATTGGGATTATTTCTCCGGGAGTCCGGATTTTAGAACCCGCAGTGGGCGCTTTTCTGGCGGTGGCCTTGATGCTGATAGTATCCGTTTTTACGCCTTATTCTTTTATTTATTTTAGTTTGAGCAAGCTTCTTGTCGGAGGAGGAATAGCCTTTTTTCTGGCCCTGATCGGAGCACATTACGGAGAACGATTAATGGGGAATTAAATGAAGAAAAGCCGGGGGAGATTTCGTTAGGGGAAAATTTAGGGCCTTGGGTGATGATTTTTCTCGAGGACTATCTTCTTGATTTGTCGGTCTTTCAGAGGGCTTATTATTATTTGGGAAAGCGAGGTGCTTTATTGAGGGGGATGGAGTAGTCGTCTGGAGGCCAACATTTTTAGCGGAGTTTTCGGGCTATCCCTATACAGGTTCTGAATGGTCTATAACCTCTATTTCCACCCGTGAGGTAGTGATGGATATTTATATCTCAGAATATAGGTTGCCAAAAACTGCAAGCTGCAAATTGTAGACTATTTTCCACAGCCATAAAAAAACCACGACTTTCGGAGCCGTGGTTTTTTGATTATTTCCTTCGGAGGAAATTTCAATATTTTATGCGTTCACCTTCAACAGGTAGTAGTTTTTCTTTCCTCTTTGCATCAACAAATATTTGTCCTGCAATAAACTAACTTCCACTGCGCCGTTAGGATCAGCAATTTTATTCTTGTTGATCGATACTCCACCGCCTTTGATCATCTTCCGGGCTTCCCCCTTTGATGGGAATACTAAGCCTTCGTAGGATACCAAATCAGTATAATTTTCAATTGCTTCGAAATCCGCCTTGGAAATCTCCGCTTGGGGAACGCCCTCGAAAACAGCCAACAAAGTATCTTCATTCAAGGAAGCCAAGTCCTCAGTGGTAGATTTTCCGAACAAAATTCCAGTAGCCTTAATCGCCATGTCCAGTTCTTCCTGTCCATGAACCATACGGGTTACTTCCTCTGCCAAACGTTTCTGCAAAACTCTGGTGTGTGGAGCCTCTTCATGTTGAGCGATTAGCTCATCAATGGTTGCTTTATCCAGAGTCGTGAAAATTTTGATGTTTTTCTTAGCATCATCATCGGCAACATTTAGCCAGAACTGATAGAAAGCGTATGGCGAAGTACGCTTCGGATCCAGCCAAACTGCACCGCCTTCGGTTTTCCCGAATTTGGTCCCGTCAGATTTTAGCAATAATGGACAAGTAATCGCAAATGCTTCTCCCTGCGCTTTACGGCGAATTAACTCTGTACCGGTGGTGATATTTCCCCACTGATCAGATCCTCCCATTTGCAGCTTCACATTTTCGTGATTATATAAATGAAGGAAATCATATCCCTGCAAAAGCTGATAGGTGAACTCGGTGAAAGACATGCCGTCTCTCGCTTCACCAGTGAGTCTTTTCTTTACAGAATCTTTGGACATCATATAGTTCACCGTAATATGCTTTCCAATATCACGGGCGAAATCCAAAAAGCTGAAATTCTTCATCCAGTCATAGTTGTTCACTAAAACTGCTGCATTGTCAGTATCAGAATCAAAGTCCAAAAATTTGGCCAGCTGATTTTTGATGCTGTTCACATTATGCTGAAGAATTTCTTCCGTCAAAAGATTTCTTTCTTCCGACTTTCCTGAAGGGTCACCGATCATACCAGTCGCACCACCTACCAAAGCATATGGTTTGTGGCCTGCTTCCTGAAAATGTTTCAATAACATCACCCCAACAAGGTGACCGATATGCAGGGAGTCTGCTGTAGGATCAATGCCTAAATAACCGGCAGTCAACTCTTTATTCAGTTGTTCTTCCGTTCCGGGCATTACATCGTGAAGCATGCCTCTCCAGCTTACTTCTTCAACAAAATTCTTCGCCATTGTCTTTTAAAAATTCAATTATAATATAGTCTGCAAATATAGGTTTTTTTGGGAAATCCGAGCGTCTACATTGTGGATTATCCAAACAAATATTCCACTTTGAAAGGATTTTTTCGATCTAAACTTTTGAACATTCAGGCCGTTGGCAAAAATAAAAACTTTATGAAAGCCATTTGGAAAAATCAAATCATTGCAGAAAGTAACGAGACCAAGCTGGTAGAGGGTAATCATTATTTTCCTGCCGAAAGTGTGGTACAGCAATTTTTAAAACCATCGGGCACGCATACCAGCTGTCCATGGAAGGGGCAGGCCTCCTATTATCATGTGGAAGTGGAAGGAGAGGTCAATACCGATGCGGCCTGGTATTATGAACATCCGAAACCCGCGGCGGAAGAAATTAGAGATCATGTGGCTTTTTATAAGGGAGTGAAAGTGGTGGAATAGTTTAGACGGATGATGCATGCCTCACCCGAATAATTTCCCACTGGATTTGGTGAGTTAAACGGAGGCGTTACAGTTTTGAGCATGTTTAAAAGCACATCGTCCGACTGCAAAATCGAATTATTGGAAGCGATTTTGGATAATTTCTCATCAAAAGCGCTGCTATTCTCTTAAATTAATCGGGTATCGCTTCTGCAATAATTCAAATTTTCGTTACGAAACTGGGCTTTTGAACATGCTCTTATTGGATTGGAAAACAAGTCGCTTTTTCAGCTTGGGTATATTCATTAGGAGCAAAATAGGATTCAACCAAATCGTCTGTCTAAAATTTGGTTATAGGGTGGTTGAATTTTTGAAAGAACAGATGCACTTTCCAGCGGCTCTCTCTTTGGCCTATTCAAAATCAAAGTATTTATTTGAAGGCGTAATTATCGATAGGGTAGTATGGGGGTTGAATTTTCTTTCCCTCTACATGGAGTAATATATGGGTGGCTCGATGTTAATATAAAAAAAGAGCGCATTATCCTTCAGAGTAATTAGCCATGAGGCCCTGTGAATCGGCCTGACATCATTGGGGTAATTTGCGCTCGCCTATGTGTTTTCGAACTAAATTTATTATTTTTTTTGGTCCTCGGTATGTGGGTTTAAAGCTAAACGGAGTCATTTTGAGAAAATTCCATGGGCCTGTTGTTGCATTTTTCGAAGTGTGGTTGATATGATAATTTATTTTTTAGGAATAAATACCTAAATTATAACCAACTTATTATCAATCAATAGTTGAATATTGATTCAAAGATTATCAACCAACCTACTTACAATGCATAAAATTTTACAGCATTACCGGGCAATCGGATTAGGATTGATCGGCATTTTTTTTGCGCTCTCTCCTTTAAAAGCCCAGGAATTTTCGATGGTGACCATAGAAAATATCCGACAAATCCCACCAAGATATGAAGTAGTAGATTACGCTACCTGGATTCAAATTAATGGATCAGAATTGGTGTATCGTTTCAAGGGCAAAACAAAAATTTTACAATTGGATGTAATCTCCAACCAAATGGGTACCACCCTTCCAACCGAAAAGGGTACCATTAAAAGTAAAATAAATAGGCTAAAAGCCCATGGTTGTTTTCAATAAATTATGCCTGTTGTGTAAGATTCATTGTCTCTCTTAATCGATAAGACTCCCCATCCATATTGATCAAATGAGCTTTGTGAGTCAACCGGTCAATCAGGGCTGCTGTTAAGACCGGGTCAAGGAATATTTCATGCCATCTCTCAAAGTCCAGATTGGTGGTGATGATCGTTGATTTCCTGCCAGCCCTGAGGGATAAATGATTGAATAAGAGTTCCGCTCCGGCCTTATCAAAGGAGACATAGCCTACTTCATCGCAAATTACCAAATCGTATTTCTCAAATCTGACTTCGATCTGCCTTAGCGCCTTCTGAGAGTGCGATTCCCGTAGGAGGGTTAGTAAAGCATGGATGGTGGTGAAATAAACGGAATAGCCCATTTCACAAGCTTTCAGTCCCAGCCCAATAGCGATATGCGTTTTACCTGTCCCTGGATTGCCTGCCATGATGATATTTTGTCCCTGGTCGATAAATTCCAGTCGTTCAAGAACCGGGAGCTTTTTTTGTGCCGCCTTGGGAAGAAAAGTACGTTCCAACAGCGAAAGATAGCTCTTTGAAGGAAAACCCGCTCTTCGGATAATATTTTTCTTTCTATTTTCATTTCTATTGATGAACTCTTTTTCTAAAATAGCTAACAGGTAGTCCTCATAGTCCAGATTGTTTTCGGCTGCTTCGGCAGCTAATGTGGTAAAATTATTCCTCAGTGCCGGAAGCCTCAATTCCCTGCTGAGTTCAATGATTCGTTCTTTATCTGACTTTCTCATCCCTTCAGTAATTTAGAGGCCTGTGATATGGTTTGTTGAGCATGATGCAGAATGGTCGAATTAATATTAATCACCGGAGTTTCTTTTTCCTTATTGCTTAGTAAAACTCTGATTAATTCCCAGGTAATGGACACCGTCGGTTGCTTCCGCTTTATTTGATCCACACATAAAACCAGCCGTTGACGGTCAATTCCTTCTTTCTGGCAAAAGGCCAGCATCTCGATAAATGATCTTGGATTAGTACTAAAATGATCATCAAAAAGACCCTTTAAAAATGGGTCTGAATCCAATGCCACACTTTTTGCTAACGCTCCGGGTTTCATTGCCAATGTGGGTAGGTAATGATGGAGTGATATTGCCCACTGATGGGTGCCAAATACCCGAGAATGACTCGCGACCAACTCCTCTTGGTAGAAAGCCTTAATCATGTTTGAAGTAACTTCAAGCGTAATAAATTTACCTACAAGATGATCTGGGACAGAATATCTGTTTGTCTTGTAGCACACGGTGGCATACTTATCTACACGTACCTCTTCTCGTTCAAAACAGTGAAATCCACCGGAGTGATCAAGTAGGTAATCTCGTTCCAATTCCAATAACTCTTTGGCTGATTCTTCTTTCCCCGTTAGTCTTCTATTATTAATTTTATCTAATTCTACCTGAAGGTAATCATTAGCCTCTTCCAGTGAATTAAAAGATATTTTTCCCGCAAATGATTTCCGGCGAACATACTCTACACTTCGTTCTACTTTTCCTTTTTCATTCCCCTTTCGAACATTACAAAATCGATGACTGAAACCATAATGAGCTTTTAAATTAATGAGTGCTTCGGTGGGTTCCTTCTCTGTTTTGCTGATGAATGACTTAACTGCTACACGCATATTATCGTAAACCACTTCACGATAAACACCTTCTACATTCGCAAAATAACGGACATGAGCCTCCTGAAATGCAATACTATCCTGCCGGTTAAACAGGCAGGCGAATCGATGATTACTATAGCCAGAAGTGAAGACTGCCATCTGTATTACACGCAGCTTTCCATCTATTTCTAATTTTATCTCTCCCCAATCAAACTCCGTCATGCTTCCAGCTGCAATTTGCTGTCGGATATATGCCTCATTCCTTCTATTTGCCTTTTTCTTATGCAAGTATGCACATACACTTGAATAGCTAATGGAATAGCCCTCAGCCTCCAGGCATTCATGAATATCAACCGCCTTTAAAAGCTGCTTCTTTAACCCCAAACCTTGTCGGCGATCATTTTCTTCCAACAGCGATTCAATTCTTGCGATGACCTTATCTGTCAGCTTCGAATTAGTTCGATTGGAGGAGTCATACTTTGGATGTATTGCCAAACTCGCTCTCAGGGCACTTTGAAAATCATTGTGTTGAGGCCGTAACTCTTCAAATTCCTGAAGGTATTTTCTTACGGTCCTTCTACCAACCTTCAATTCCTTTACAATAGTGCGCTGGCTTTGATGGTCCCTGTATTTCCTTAACAGGATTTCTTGTTTCGTGTTCATAGATACCATTTTGTAATCTAATTCAATTTCGAATTAGATTGGTGAAGTGGTACCCTTTTCAATTAGAAGGTGGTATCGTTTTCATTGGTGGTTACAATTGGATGCAGAACAATTAGCCCACTTGGCAGAGTGTTTAGATCAGGGACGTTTTTCCAGGGTAAATAAAAATTGGAACAAAAAAGGGATGCCTACTTTCACACGTGTGAGCCGGAAGGTGAATAATATGTCCGAAGAGTGGATCCTGGAAGGAATGGAGGGAGATGGCCGGTCTGTGGATTTTTTCCTGGAAGTCCTGAATAATATTTTGCCTGAAGAGGTTGAACTGGTGGTGGAGCAGGCGGTATCACTTTAAGGTGGCTTATTCATTCTTTTAAATTAAATGCCCAAAAGCGGATGATTTTTAGCTTAAATGGTTCATGAGCATTTCTGATCCGGGAAAGCTTGAAGCCTCCTTTTTCATCCGCTTTTATCCCATTAGGATAGGCTGCATTCATTGCCGGGAAGGGAAGCTATTGCACGGTGTTCAGCATATTTTTTGAAGGCAATATCGGAATACCGGGGGCAATTTTGGATTATTTCTTATTTTAATTCCCTTGGCTTTTAAACATCCTCTAAAGCATGACCTCTTGCCAATTAATATTTTCACATTCCAAATTCATCAGTTCTACTTTTTCATTCACCATCCATAAAATTTGGGCGGAATAAGAGGAATCTGCCTTTTGTCGGATGGAAATTTTCGCCGAGGAGGTGTGCACGCGTTTTTCACGCTGCCATTTTTGCAAGTCAAAGGCTTTGGGGATGGAATCATTGGTAGACATCCGGCTGCTAAAAAAGTAAGGTGCTTTAACAATAGCATAGTCCGGGACACTCCGGGATTGGAGTGGCTCAGGCCATGATCTTTTGTTGGGGTAATAGTGGATATAATCACCGCTAATCGTTCCCTCCTGATCAGCGAAGAGGTAAAATTCTACATAATAGCCATTTTCCTCAAATGTCCTGCTATAGTGTCCTTTTTCCATTCCTTTGGTATAAAGAGTGAGCTTATAGGCCCGATCACTTCCATAAATTTCATCAGGTGATATTTTTGCTAAAAATCCGACGGGATAATGGGCACGAAGCTCCTGATATTTGGCGATTTCGAGGTAGTCTTTTTTCCCTGGAGATTTTGAACAGCCCAACAAAATGGTCAGACCAAGGAGCATTAATAAATTCTTCATATTCTGGCTTAATGTTTTTCTTAAATACGAGAAGCAAGCCTAGGAGTGTTCATGAAAATCTTTACCGCAATGAGGACAGGTATGTTTTGAACCGGTTTTATTTTGTTTTTTTTCCTTATGGATTTTTTCCATAAAGCCCGCAGAGATGAGTCCGGTAGGTAATGCTACCAGGCCAATCCCAATGATGGCAATCATTCCACTAATAAATTTTCCCAAGCCGGTTATAGGATAAACATCTCCGTAACCCACGGTTGTTAAAGTGGCTACCGCCCACCAGAATGCCGCCAGAATGTTTGGGAAAGCCTCAGGCTGATGATGTCCTTCGGCGTAGAACATCAAAAAAGAAGCAATCACTAATATCATGATGGTTAAAAAACAGGTCATGTATAGCTCATTCTTTTTTTCGGAGATTACCTGGAAAATTAAGTCGACAGAATGGGTGTAACGGTTTAATTTTAATACCCGAAGAAAACGAAATAGTCTTAATATTCTCAAAAACCGGAGATCAATAGTGGTTTAGCCCCCATATTTTCGGACTTTTTTGATTTTGCCTCTTGTGAGGTCTATTTTTCCATTATAAGTTTGTGTTAGCAAAGAACGATCGACGGCGATTAATTTACCGAAGGTTGTAATGAATTTGGAGTGTTGGGCCCATTCACATCCTCATTCAAATATCCCTCCCCATTTAGGGTCGGCATATTTGAGCAAAGAACTTCTCTCTGACTCATAATCCCCGAAAGTTGACTATGGGGTACTGTAAGTCTAAATTTCACCTTTCGCTCGTTTATTACTGTGCGTTCAATCAAATCATATTCCCACGCTTTCCAAAACAAATTGGGACTAAGATGAGCTATTGACCCATGTAATCTAACATTGTTATATTTTTCATAAAACACTTCTAACCTTTCTCTTAATTCCTCTAAGTTCCAAAATGGCTCTTGTCCCAAGCCCTTCTTAAGAATGCTATGAAAACTTTCAATATGGCCATTCTCCTGAGGCGTATAAGGATGTGTAAAGGTTTGATGAACACTATTTTCCCTTAAAAATTCTTGAACGCTTTTAGCGCTAAACTGAGATCCATTATCATTCCTTAATTCAACATGAAGATCCTGTTTCAATAAGTCATTTGGTTGCAAATAGTTCTCTATTACCCTCTCCCAGGCTTTAATAACCATTTTTTGATCCATTTGATAGCCAACCGACCAATCTAAAATTACTCTTGTAAATGTATCAATAATACTTAATATATAAGCATGACGCCTATGCTCTGTTACCCAAACCATTTTAATATCCATTTCTAAAACCTGCAATGGGCGTTCTGGGCATACACAGCGATATTTGACGTAATTTTTATCACTAACCTTTCTTTTTTCCTGCAGTAAATCTGCTTCCTTCATCAAACGGAAAACCTTTTTATGATTAATATTATATCCTTCAAGCTTCAATTGACTGGTCATCATACGATAACCATAATCAGTGATTGGATCTTCTTTTAAGCACTTAATTTGCCCTATTACATCCTCATTGGGCACTACCGAATGCCCCCTTTGGGTTGTAGTAGTGGCTTTTCTGCCTATATGTTTACGTTCTTTAGTAGGCTGGTAATAGTATTTGTGTTTTGTTATTTGGGCAATCAAAATAGCTTTATCTCGTTTTAGCCCCAGACCAGTGTATTTTCGTGCTATTTCCGCCCTTTCGTCTGAGGATATTTCTTTTTTAGCAGCTCATCCTTCATTTTGGATTCAAGCTCCTTTTCAGCGATGATTTCCTTTAATAGAGCATTCTCTTTCTCAAGACGCTTTATCTCCTTTAATTGAGGTATAGTCATCCCGCGAGTGAAACCTGCCTCTCCCATGGTTTCATATTTTTTCACCCAATTTTTATAGGTGGCTGGATAAACTCCATACTTACTTAGAGTTTCTTCTACTCCTCTTTCCTCGCATTCTTTTAGAATAGCTAGCTTCTCTTCCTTGGTTCGTGTTACTCTTTTCATCGGATTTCAAATATTGTAAAAAAAAATTTAAGTCCGACTATTTACGGGGCGGAATCAATAGGAATGATTAGTGGCAGATAAAAAGGCAATATGGAAAGGAGGTCCACCATTCCATAGAAAGAAAAAATAAATAGGAATGCTGATTTCCAATTATTTGATGCAGGATGGGTCATGTCAGCAATGTAAATTCTCATTACATATTCCAACGTGAAGATGATGATGGAAAAATATTCGATGGCCTGAAAAAGCAGGGAGTATTGCTGCTGAAATTCCGGTATGGACTCTAAGATGAGCGCACCAATATTTATGAAAATTAGGCTCATGATGCCGTAGTCAAAATATTTATTGATATCAGCGCCATGGGTTCCTTTTTGCAATAAATTATAGCTTAATTGTTTCATGTTGGGGAAGGTGAAATTTTCCCACAAAATGATTATTATTATATAAAATTGAAAAGAATTGAAATGATTTTCAATAGTATACTTTTGTGAATCAAAATTTGGGTAAATATGGAATTGACAGCATCACAGATAAATGGTATTTGGCAGGAATTGGAGATGGGCTTTGAACGTCTCTTTTTGCATAGAGCAGATGGGCGATTGATTAGATTACCTTCGCAGGAGCTAATTGATAATTCATGGGATGAAGAAGAGATGGAAGAACTAAGAGGCAATTATGATTTCGTAGAATTTGAGAAAAACCCGGATGATTTTTTTGAGCTGGAGCCTATGGATAGCCGGGAGAGTTACGATGTGATGCTTTCGTTTGTTGAGGGGCGAAATGGGGTGAATCAAAGAAAAATGTTGGATATTTTGGAGGGAAGAAGGCCTTTTGCGAAGTTTAAAAATTTTCTTTCTTATCATCGGATTTGCAAGAAGATTGGTTCAAGCATAAAGCAGCATGTTATGCAGATTATGTGAAGGCTCAGGTAGAGGACTTTAATGATTGGAGGAAATAAGCTTGGATTTAAATGTTGGCCTTTTTCTTCTTGAAAAAGGCCTGCCTAGGAGAAAATGAACAGGAGAAGGGTAGATGCTCTCTGTTCCTATTCGTTTTAGTTAAAAGCCGAAAACTGAAATAAGCGTTCCTTTTTTTAGTTTTTTCAAAGGAAGCTGATGATTTAGTTTACTTAAATTGGCTCATGGATTTAATCATATTGCTAATTGAGGGTTTAAGTTTGCATCATTCGGCTTGAGGGTTCGAAATTGCCAGGAAAGGGCAGTTTCTAAAAAGTCAAAAAAAAATCCATCCCACTGAAAGTCGTGAGATGGATTCAAAATAAAGAGATTATGGATTATACTTGCCTTTTCAGGCACTTATTAATTGTTCGCGTTTTCTACGTAGCGGAAAGAAGCCGCATTGCTGATGTCCGCTGAGTTAGTACCAATCCACAGATTGAATTTACCTGCCTCAGGTGCTACCACATTGTTAAACGTTAAGAATTCGATAGTTGATTCATCGATACTGAACTCGATTGTTTTAGTTTCACCAGCCTTGATCATCACTTTCTCAAAACCTTTCAATTCTTTTACCGGACGGGTCACAGAACCTGCGATGTCACGGATGTAAAGCTGAACGATTTCCTCACCGTCTACTTTAGAGGTATTGGTCACCTCAATAGAAGCTGTGATATTGCCCCCTTTAGAGAATTCATCAGAAGAAAGGTTCAAATTTTTGTACTCGAAAGATGCGTAGCTCAAACCAAAACCGAACGGATAAAGTGGGGTGTTAGGTACATCTAAATAAGTAGATTTGTAATCTGCCCATTTTGCTGGATCTTCCGGACGACCGGTGTTCTTGTGGTTGTAGTAAATTGGAATTTGACCAACGTTGCGTGGGAAAGTCAAAGTAATTTTACCTGATGGGTTATAGTCACCGGAAATTACATCAGCAATCGCATGTCCCGCCTGAGTACCTAAATACCAGGTCTCCAAAATGGCATCCATATTTTCTTCTTCCCAGGAAAGATCCAAAGGACGGCCACCCATCAAGACCAAAGTGATAGGCTTATTCAACTCTTTCAATGCACGCAATAATGCTTTTTGTGATTTTGGAAGGGTGATATCCGTACGTGAAGCCGCCTCACCTGTCCATTTCCAGAATTCACCCGCTGCTACGATAATTTCATCCGCATCCTGAGCTACAGCAAGTGCCTCTTCAACTTTTGACTGGATTTCTTCCGCTGTTTTTGCATTTTCTGCTTCAATCTTACGAGGTAGCGTAGCGCCTTGGGCGTATAGGAAATCTACTTTAGATTTTTTATAAGCAGCCATTAGACCTTCTTCCAGAGTTACCGATTTTTTACGGTCTCCCTTAATCGCCCAGTCACCATTCAAAGACATGCGCTCTTTTACGAATGGCCCAATCAAAGCAACTTTTTTCTTCTCTTTCTTAGCCAATGGCAAGGTATTGTTTTCGTTTTTCAATAATACAATTGAACGCTGCGCGTTTCTTCTTGCTTCTTCAAAGTATTCCGCTTTTTCAATGGTAGCGGCCTCGCGCTCCTCATCCATATAGCGATAAGGATCTTCAAACAATCCCAGGATAAATTTCAATTCCAGAATACGAGCAGCGGCCTGGTTTACGTGATCTTCCGTAATTTTACCTTCTTCAATCAATGCGCCAACGTGCTTGATAAATGCAGCGCCGTTCATGTCCATATCGATTCCGGCATCCAAAGATTTTTGTGCAGCTTCTTTCAAATCTTCTGCAAATCCATGGTCCACCATCTCATTAATCGCCGTGTAATCGGTTACTACCGTTCCGCGGAAATCCCACTCACCACGTAAAACATCCGAGTACAAATATTTTGAACCCGTACAAGGTACGCCACCAATTTCATTAAAAGAAGTCATGAAAGTGGCTACACCAGCATCGATAGCTGCCTCGAATGGAGGGAAATAAGTCTCGCGCAAAGTTCTGTCCGACATATCAGTCGTATTATAATCACGGCCAGCTTCAGCAGCACCATAAGCCACAAAGTGTTTTGCCGTTGCCAGCATGGTATTCGGTTTTCCGAAATCTTCCCAGCTTTCGATACCCTGGAAGCCTTTAACTCGTGCTTCTGCTACTTTTTTTCCTAAGTAAACGTCTTCACCAGCTCCTTCCATTACGCGGCCCCAACGTGGATCGCGGGAAGTGTCAATCATAGGCGCGAAAGTCCAGCTGATACCAGCAGCGGTTCCTTCTTCGGCCGCAATTCTTGCAGAACGCTCCATCAATTCCAAATCCCAGGAACAGGATTCCGCCAAAGGAATAGGGAAGGTGGTTTTATATCCGTGGATAATATCCGCAGCAAAAAGTACCGGAATATTCAAGCGGGAATTTTCAACCGCATATTGCTGCAACTGGCGAAGGCCCTTGGCACCAAATACGTTGAACATGGAGCCCACCAGGCCCTTCTCCATATATTCTTTATAATCATCCTGAATGGCTGGGCCAGTTACCGCAGTTTTACCTGGGAACTGCGTCATCTGACCAATTTTTTCTTCCAGTGTCATTAAAGCCAATAAGGAGTCTACCTTAGCTTCAATGGTGGCATCTTTAGAATAAGATTTCCAGTCACCCGTGTGGGCTAGGCTGGATTGTGCAGTAGCGGAAAATCCCACTCCCGCAGCCAATGCTGTTCCAGCAATCAGCGATTTAAGTTTATTGATTTTCATATAGAAATGTATAAAGGGTTTAGTCGTAAATATGATGTCTGACCGCAAAGCGAAATAGGATGCTTTGCCTGTTTTTCCTGACCTTACAAAGATGGAGTAAAAAGGATGCTTTCCATATTTTAGTCCCCCTACAAAAGCCCTTCATGCTTGTGTTTCCTGTTATTAGCTTGTTTAGCAGGCTTTTGGTTAGTATTTGATTTTATGTGTAGGGGTGCTTGTAGTGGTGAAAACACAACAAAATTCAGCGCATAATTTTCAGTAAAGAGAAAAAATGTAGATTTTTGCTTTTGCCTTATTAGCGCAGGTTTCCCTCTGGCAAATGCTGGATCGGGTAAATTGAATGAGGTTTTGGGATAGTGTTGATTTTTATATTTATGTTGGCTTGTGGATATTTGTAGCATGATAAATAGGTGGCAATGGTGTGAGGGATTTATATGGTATGGAGTTATTATTCCATTACTTTTTTTCACTTGTATTTTTGAAGCGAGTGCAGAAACTGTAGAAATTTCCCGATCCCCACGCATGCAAAATTTTAATAAACTTGCGTATGGGGCTGCTAATCAGAACTGGGATGTAGCCACTTCCGAGGCAGGTTATATTTATTTTGCAAATTCTGTAGGCCTGTTGCAATACGATAGTAAACGATGGGAGCTTTTTCCCACGAAAGAAATGCTTCGGGCGGTGAAGCCTGTAAATAATTTGATTTATGTCGGCGGAAAAGATATCCTGGGATACTATGAAGAGACACATCAGGGTTTGATTTATCATGATCTGACTGAGCTGATCGATTTTCAGGATGAAATCTGGAAAATTATCCCGGTAGCAGAGAAAATTGTTTTTCAATCCTTCAAAGCGCTTTACATTTATGATGGCAAGCGTATCCGGCAACAAAATCTGACGGGAAATTTGACCACCTATGCTTATGGGGTTCGCGATCACCTTTATTACCATGAGTCTCATGGGGCTTTGGTAAAAGTGAATTTGGAAGGAGGGCGACAGGTTTTTGAAGAGCAAATGCTGAAGCAGTGGAAGGTGAAGTTTATTTATGAACTTGAGCAAGACCAACTATTGCTGGGGACCTTGCGCCATGGCTTGTTCTTATATGATCAGGAAGGAATAAGCCCTTTGGAAAATGAACTTTCTGAACTCCTGAAAAAATATCAAATCAATAAAGCCATTCCCTTACCCCAATTGGGTTGGTTTGCTTTTGCCACCATGAATCAAGGGGTGCTGATCGCGCATTTGGATGGTAGGATTCGTCATCATTTAGATACCCAGAATGGGCTGTCGGATAATCGGATTCATGGCCTGGCTTATAAAAATGGTGCCCTATGGGTTGGGACGGAAAATGGTATTTCTCAGGTAGTCCTGGATGATCCGCTCTATTTTTTTCATGATCCCCTGGTACAGTTGGGCGCTATTGAAGATGCAATAGCCTTTGATGGACATTATTATATTGGGACGAATCAGGGCGTTTATGTTAGTGACGGCGCCTTGGAGGATCCGGATCATCGGCTAGAATTAATTCCGGGAACGGATGGGCAGGTTTGGAAATTTTCCATTGTTCATGGGACGCTGTTTTGTGGGCATAATGATGGGGTGTTTCAACTCCAGGGGAAAGTTGCCAGGAAAATTTCCTCCCGTGGCGGGGCTTATCAATTAATTGCGCCCCAGGACAAAGAGGATTTAATGATCACTACAGGGTATCGGGGATTGGAAGTCTATCAGAAATCTGAGGGGGATTGGAAGCATCTTCGATTCATTCCCGGCTTTGATCAGGTACTTCATTATCTGTTGCCGCTGGAGGATGGGAGCTATTTGGCTTCCGGACCTAATAAAAATTTGTGGCAATTTCGATTGGATGAAAAATGCGTTAAAATTTTGGAATTAGAGGATTTGCGGGTAGATGCGCAACTGAAAAATTCAGGGAATTTAAAATTGGATTTTTGGGCCGGGGAGGCCTTGATTATTGGCAAAGATTCGGTGTTTCGATTCAATCAAGACGGAATTTCCGCCGGGCCTGAAGAGTTGCAGGGGGTGCAGGAAATCTCAGCTCGCAATGGGGATTTTCATTTGTTGAATCAAAGAGGGCAATTGGTGCTCTGGGATTTGAAAAAAGGGCAGCGGGTAAGCTTGCCCAAGCATGTGGAACGGCAGGCTGATCTTCAGATCTTTGGTAAAGAGAAACTGATTCCATTTGGGACGGCCTTATTTTTTATCCCGATCGAAAAAGGATTTGAGATTTTGAATGTTGCCCAATTAAATGACAGGACTACTCCCGCCTATGCGCCGGTAATGAGAGGTATTTCCTGGAAGAATGAGCGGACGGATGAATTTTTTGAAAATATTGAGCAAGATGAAATTCCTTATGCATACAATTCCGTAAATCTTCGTTTCACGGATTTTAACTATTTAGAGGAAGTTCCCTATGAATACCAACTATCGGGTTATCATCAGGAGTGGATGCTTTTAGGTGGTCAGGAGAATTTGACTTTTGGTAACTTACCTGCCGGGCAATATCAGTTTCTTTTGAGGAATCCTTCAGGGGATGTTTTTCCTTTAACGGATTTTGAAATTTCACCTCCCTGGTATAAAAATTCATGGTCGATCTTATTGTATGTGATGGTCCTGATCAGCTTGATTGGCCTGGCCTGGAAATGGCATCAGCTAAGAATGCGCAAGCTTACTTTGGAAATGTTGCAGCGTAAGCGAATGCTTTTGAAGCAACAAAGGCAGGAGAATGAATGGCGTTTAAAAGAAATGGAGCGTTTGCAACTGGAAGAAGAGGTTTCGGAAAGTAATCGGGAGCTTTCTCGTATCATGGCCCGCCATGGTAAAAACCGGGAGTTGATCGGAAAGCTCCGTGAGGAAGTAAACAAACTAAAGGATAAGGGGAACATCGGCCAAACAAAAGCGCTGACTAAGCTGCACGATATTATTGATAATAATTTGGATGAGGTTAAGGATTGGCAGGTATTCGAATCGGCCTTTAATCAAAAACATGCCAACTTTTTCACCCATTTAAAAAAGGCGCATCCTCAGTTGACGGCCGAAGATTTAAAACTTTGTGCTTACCTGAAAATGCACTTAAGCACCAAAGAGTTGGCGCCCATTTTTAATATTACCCCTAAATCAGTAGAGGTAAAGCGTTATCGTTTGCGAAAAAAGATGGACCTTCCCAAAGAGAAGAGTTTACAGGAGTATTTGGATAATTTTTAAAGCATGAGTGTTTCTTATAAAGCCGCAGACACCAATTACACGCCCAAGCATTGGAAATTTTTAGCAAGGAAATTTAAAGGCGAAATTAAGCAAGCCATTTTTTATGAAGATGGCCGGGTGAATCGATTTGAATTTTCCTTTCAAAGAGACGGGCAACGGTTTCTTTTTTTAGCTTTTGATGGCGTTTCTCCTGGCAGCAGGGGGAGAGGAAGAGCAGTTTTTACCAGCCTGAGAATGGAGGTTCCCGAAAAGGATCCTGAATTTATTTTGCGGCCAGCAATTCCAACAGTGGATTTCTTTAACCGTTTGGTCTTTAGAAAAAATTATACTTAGCCCGGATTATTCATGCTTAAATCCTCGTTTAGCTGTAAGGCGGAAAAAATGATGGAATAGTTTCCTATTTCGAGTTTTTTCCAACGAAACAGATGAATGAGGAGAAAGCAAGCTTTCGCAAATTTGGGCTATTATAATTCAAAGAAAATAAGTTTTTAAGAACTGAGAATAAGCCGCTTGCTTCTGGTTAAAAATATAGCGGTGAATAATTCGGGTTAGGGCACCGCACTTGATGGTATATATTCGCTGTATGCGGAAGAGGCAACATTTGCGATGCAGTTCTCCAAAGGGCTGACTTTTCTGACTAAAATGCCGTCAACTATTGTTTGTGATAATCAAACCTATGATTGGGTCACCACCCAGCGATATCTGGAAGTCAGAACGCCCTCCCTTTTGTTGGGGAAAAAGGAGGTAGAGCATTTTTTAGCCCTGGCGTTTGATTTGGTTTTTCAATATCAGGAGATCGTTAGTTAGATGAGATTTCTTCCTGCTGAAATACATTGACCACACTTTCAGGAAGCTGGTGAAGCATGATCGCTCTGTTAGGAGATTCTGGTAAATAACAAATGGGATATTCTAACTCCCTGCTATAGGAATTTTCTCCCCTTTGTCTCAAATAGTAAATATGTTTTTTGTGATGCTCATCTTGAAAAGAAAATTCAAATTGATAAACAGGCTCGTCATTTACAGTTATGGAGGTCTCATAAAATTTGACTAAGTGAGCAATAGTAAGCTGCCCTTGCTCCACAATTTTGATTGTCCGAATGCTGGCGTAAACATAATATACTATGCCGAGGAAGCATAACGTTAGTAGGATGCAGAAAAACACAAAACCCGGAGTGTTGGATTGGGTATTGGATAATCCTTTGATCCGATGAATATCTGGATTTTCCAGGCTATATTCGATTTCTACTTCCTCTTGGAGTTGGTATTTGGCTTTTTTGGAGAATGAACTCCATTGTTTATCTCCCCATGGGGAATGAAAGGTGTATACATATTCGTAGTCGGTCACTTCATCCTCATCATCATAGATTTTATAGATGTTGTCAATGGTGCCTTTACCAATGGCAACCTCACTTCTTAGGTGTCGAAATTCTTGCCAATTGATTTGAGTAGATATGATGAAGGTAATTCCCATTAGCACGCAAAAAACGAGCAAGGGAATCCAAATAATCTTTTTTAAAAATATATCAAACTTTAAACTTCTGGAAAGTTCTCGTTGAGTCAGGTTCATAATTGAAAAATAGGTTTTCATAAATATGGGAAAACATTTTAAATATCAATAGATCTTATTAGTTAAATATTGGGATTGAGATGATTAATAAATTATAATAAGTCCCGTTTTAAGCCGGATTATTATGCTTATATCCTCATTTAACTGAAAGGCGGAAAAAATGAAGGGATATTTCTGTTTTGAGATTTTTTCAACAAGCCAGAGGAATGAGTAGAAAGCAAGTTTACCTTATTTTGGGCGATGGGAAATTCAGTAAAATCAATAATTTTTGTTTGATAACAAATAATCTTGCATCCATCGTCTAAGACCCGGGAGTCATAGGGCTAAAGTAGCCCGATAACTCCACAAATTACTGTTATGAATGCTCCCTGGCCAACACCCTATAAACACTTTATGATAAAATAGGTGATTTTTTTGCGTCTTTATGCACACTACATTATCAGTAATTCCTAATTCAGGTTTAATCGCTGAAGTCTGAATTTATCTTTATTTGGATTTTTATTAGTTACGTTTATAGTCAATGAGCAAAATGAATACAGAAAAAATAGCAGTGGTTACAGGTGGGTCAAGAGGAATAGGTAAGGGGATTTCAAAAGTTTTTGCTTCTCAGGGGTATAAGGTGGTTGTGCTTGCCAGGGATGCTGCCCATGGAAAAGTAGTGGTTACTGAATTGAGAAAAGAAGGAGGTGATGTGATTTTTATTTCCTGTGATGTGAGTCAGGAGGAAAGTGTAAAAAAATCCATGCAGGAAATTGTAAATATATATGGTCGTATTGATGTTTTATGTGCTAATGCTGGTATTTTCCCTCAACAGTCATTAGATACTATGGACGGTTCGCAGTGGGATCATGTCATGGCGACCAATTTGAAAAGTCTTTTTTTGACGGTGAAGTATGCCAGCGTTCCCATGAGAAAACAAAAGTGGGGGAGAATTATTGTGACTTCTTCCATCACGGGCCCCATTACCGGCTATGCAGGTTGGACCCACTATGCCGCCTCTAAGGCAGGGCAGTTGGGGTTTATAAAAACAGCGTCTTTGGAATTGGCTAAAGATAATATTACGGTAAATGCAGTCTTGCCGGGAAATATAATCACTGAAGGTCTTGAAGAATTGGGAAGTGATTATTTGGCAGAAATGGCGGCCACTATTCCGATGAAACGCTTGGGCGCTCCTGAAGACATTGGAAATGCGGCTTTATTTTTTGCTTCCGAAGCGGCTTCTTATATTACCGGGCAACATTTGGTGGTGGATGGTGGACAGGTGCTGCCAGAATCTTTAGAAGCGATGCTGTGATTGAGGTCGTTGAAGGTTTTCAGGGGGATCTCCCTATGCTATTGAAAGTATTTGACTATCAAAAGAAAAGGCTGCCGGAATTTGTTTATGATTCCATTCCCTATGGCTCGGAGATGGGAAGCATTTCTCAAGATTTTGAATGAGCTTTCCGGACGTATTGAAATACTCCTATTACTGCCAGGGACATAATTCATAGGAGGAAGAAATAATGGAAAAGGGCGGCTGATTTACAAGGAGGGGATGTTGGTCTCATAATTTGTTTGGATATTGGGGCCAAGAAAAATTTAAAGCGGAGCTTGGGGCCCCGCTTTTTTATTAATATTTGATCATGTTAAATATCAGATAAATGAACAGTAGTACTAAGTTGAGAAGGGTGAGCCATTTGATCGTTTTCCACATTGCTTTCATGAAATAAAATCTTATCACCTGAAAAATGGAAACGAATAGGATGGTTTCAGGTTTTAGTGCCCGCATTGCGGACTTGATTTTTTGGCAATGTTTGATCGTGATTTTCAGTTTTTTACCAAAAGAAAAGAAATTGCGATCAATAATCTTGATGAGCTTAGTAAATTTATAATAAAAAAGCGACCAATCTCATTATCGAATGATTAGTCGCTTTTTTCCTTAGAGCTTTACCCTTATGTCCGGATAAAATTATAGGTCAAATGGCCCGATAAAAGTATTTTCTCCGGTGCCGAAAACATCTCCTGAAATGGCATATTCCGTTCCTTCCAGGTTAAATAAGAGGTAGAAGCGTTTTTGTCCCAGGTAAAAGCCAATGGCGGCGCCTACTTTTTGCTGTTCAAATGGCAGGCTACCATCTGCCCAATTCGTAATTGAAGTTACGTTTCCAAAAGAATTCGGATTGTTTTGGTAAAGGGAAAACTGCGTGCCATCACTATTGATCATATACCGATTTGCCGGCCCTTCGCTGGATTTGAATCTAAAGGCCATGGCCCCAATACCGTTCAAGCTGAAAGGATTAAATCCATCGGCTAATTTGGAAATGGGCTGGGCGCCATTTGAGGACCAGCGGCCGTCAAAACGGATATAGGCATATTGACTACCCGTAACATCCATGGTCATTATCCAGGGCGCAGCATCGTCATTGCCATCGATATTGCAAGCAGCACCTATGTCAAAGGGACGATCACCATCGGCCAATTCATTCACGGAAAATGGTCCTTCCAATTCACCAATATTGCTTCGCATAAATTGTTTGCCATCTTTACTAATGAGTACAAATTCGGTATCCTGGTAGGCATAAGCGGCCCCGACTGGCCCCATTCTATCCAAAACATTACCTGCCCAGTGAGCCGTGTAGGGAGGTTCGCCACCTAACGGAGCAGGCTCGCACTCTGTAATGTCATATTCTGTGGCCAATTGGGTGCTGACAATTTGGTTCGTCAGGACGCTTCGGACTACATAACTAATCGGTAATCCGGTTTGTATGGTCGTGCTTTCAGCTAGTAATTGTACCAATTGATTCAAATCGGTCACTCCAACGGTCAGTAAAGAGGTTTGGGCATCTCCTCCAAAGGCCATGACCTTGATTTTGAGGTTTTCTAGTTTGTCAAGGCTATTAGCGGAAATGTCCACATCTGTTTGATTGGTGACGCCGGAAAAAGACCCCTGAATCTCTGTCTCCATTTCCTGATAGGAGGAGGTGGACTCTATGAGCATATAATAAATCCGTCCATAGGTGACATCAGAAATATAGGTGGCCGGATTGCCCTCTTGTACATATCGGGAAAGATCTTCCGGGCTTACGGATTCAGCAAAAATGCCCGCATTACTGGTCGGGATATCAAAGCTCATAGTGTAAAAGCTCTGGTTTAATTTTACCAAAATTCGGTTAAGGCTGGAGCCGGAGCTGAAACCAAAATCACCACTAACCTCTGCAAAAGCATTTTCAAAATCAATCCCCAATTCAAAAGCCAGTGCACTTTCACTTTGGACTTGTTCGTAATTAAAAACAAAATTGGCGGGAAGATTTTGAGGGGCATTGGCAATGATGTTGTTCATCGCATTCTGGATAGAACTTTTGGCGACTTCTTCCACTGTAAAACTAGAAGCAAGATTTCCATTATTTAAATCATAGGAAATCGTTCCGCCGGCTCTTTCTACGGCGATCACATTAGGGGTGGCTTGCTTGAGGGAATTTCCCTGTAATAAACTTCCCGGATAAATGACGGAAGCGTTAGGGTTGAACAAAGGAAAGCCACTATTTCCTCCTCCGGGTGTTAGGGCATTCACGGTTCTGGTGCGGCATTTCCACACCTCTCCTTCAATAATTTCATTTTCCTCTTTTTCGTCAATGGTTTCTTCTGAGCGCGTGGCTGGAGGAGGGACACCACCATTGTTCAAAACGGCATCAAATTCATTTTCTAGGTTGGTGGGGGTGGGATCGGCAGATCCGTCACTGGAACTATCGCTGCAAGACCAACAAGCAACGATCACGATCAATAGCGGAATAAAATATTTCATACGGGCTGGTTTTATCATTAAACTTGCCTTTTCTTTAGTCCGTTTTATCGCTAGTTTTTACTAGAATAATGCTTATTGGTCATATAAACGCCTCATTTATTTATTCTTTATTCTCCAAGCTGAAGTTGATATTCAACGATAAATAGGGGCTATTGGCGTACTTGAAGTAATAACTGAAATCATCTTCGGCATAGTTAATTTCATAGCGGAAGGTGTTCAAAATATTATTGGCGATAAGGGTGGCGCTCCATCGGTCCGATTTTCCCAATCGTTTTTTGATAGATAAATCTGAGGTGAAATATCCATCCCGTACGCCTTGAGCCATTTGCTGTGGGCTGACGTAGCGGCCATTGAGATTGAGGCTGAATTTTCTCGGGAGCTCAAAAGTATTTTGTAGGCGTCCCCCGTAGTTAAAGTTGTTTTCAAAGCTTTCTTGATCTTGGTATTGAATAAACAAATTATAGCCGGACAAACTAAGGGAAGCATTAATATGCCACCATGTCCATGGCCTCACATTCGCCATCACCTCTGTTCCGTATTCAATGGATCTTCCTACATTTTCCATAGTGGCCAAAAGGCTTCGCTCGTTTAGTGGATGTTGTACTCTTTGGATGAGGTCATGGGCGTCTCTCAGGAATATTTCGGTGGTGAAGCTATTCTGATCCCAGGTTTTGTTATAGTTAATTTCATAACTGTAGGAAATCTCTGGTTGTAATTGGTCATTTCCGGTATAATAATTATAAGGATTGGAATAGGACTCCAACGGCATCAATGCCTAGTACCAGGGTCGACGAATTCTAGTCGAGTAACCGAATGACAATTGTTGACTTTCAGTGATGGGATATAACAAATGGAGGGAAGGGAAAAGGTTCCCGAATTTATCGTCGTACAATTGTTGAACTTTTTCCTGCTTACTGTTGGTGAAGGATAAATCCGATTTTCTGAGGGTGTATTCATATCGAAGACCTGCCTGTATTTGTAGCTTGCTCCATTCACCTTTTAGAGAAATATAGGGGGCATAGACATCCTGCTGATAATCTTTTAGACGTTGATTTGTTTTCTCATTCGGGATGGCTAATGGTTCATCATTTATCCAAAATTGATTAAGAATAGACACCTCTTCAAAGTAATGGGTGTTGATGTCTGCACCGCCATTTATGTTAAATTTTTCACCCAAGGGGCGGACATAGTCTAATTTTAATCGGACCATTCGTTCTCCTTTTTCTACCGTTTGGGCATGTCGCTTTTCGCTTTTCCCGGGGCTGTCGAGTAGAAATATTTCATTATCCGTTCCGGGGGAGAAGAACTCATAATCTATATTGGTAGTGAGTTTGTGCTTGTCTTCCTCGTCGAAAGTTTGTTCAAAGGCTAAGCTTCCTTGTATGCTTCTGTATTGATAATCATAAGTGGTGGTACTATTCCGAGAGGTTTTAATTCCCTCATTCCATTCGTCCAACTGTCCTTTTGCCTCACTTTCGCCGCCGAAATAAAAAGGGTTGAAATTTCCACTGAGCGTAATCCGATTTTTTTCTCCGGGTTTAAGGTAGAAATCATACTGTAAGTAATTATTCTGATAATGTCCGGTTTGCCGGACTTTGGTTTGCATCATGAAATTTTCTTCGGCCGTGAAAATTTCGTTTCGTTGTTCCATCTCTCCATTATTGTAGATGTTTTTCCCCAAATATCCATTAATAGTCCAGCCATATTTTTTCTCTTCTTTGTCAAAATATATCGAACCGGTGGTGGTGCCCATGGAATTGAATCGTGCTTCGGCATTCACGCTGATACCTTCTAATCTCCTTTTTTTCATGACAATATTGATGATTCCGGCAGAGCCCTCCGCATCGTATTTGGAGCCGGGATTGGTGATCATTTCCACCCGATCAATGGAGGAAGCAGGAATACTCCTGAGCCTTTGTTCTCCTCCGACTGCCGGACGCCCATTGATGAAAATGGTGAACTGCCCATCGTTTCTATAAGTAATATTGCCTTCTAAATCCACTTTGATGGAAGGAAGATTCTCGATCAAATCAAGTGCTACTTCGGCTTGGGGGAAGCTTTCTGCATTCAGGATTTTCCGATCCACCTCAAAGCGAATGGCGTCTTTTTTATCGGCAATCACCACATCTTCCAGTACTTTGGTGTCAGCTTTCAGTGCAATGGTTTGGAGGGCGCGGGGGGTACTTTTTATGGAATATTTTTCATAGCCTACCGAAGTAATTTCGATGATATATTCCGAATTTTCTAATTCAATCTCAAAGTATCCTGTTTCATCAGAAATTTTTCCAGCGATCAAGCTTGAATCTGCAGGGAGATTGATGGCGATACTGGCAAAGGGTATTGGTTTGTTAGATTCTGCGTCAACAAGAGTAGCTGAAAGCATTTGACCGAAACTTTGGAGTCCAAAGCCGATAAAAATTAGCAGAAAGGTGATTTTCTTCATCATATGGTAGGTTTCGATTTTTCCTTAAGGAAAGCAAAAAAAATAGATAAACCCTTTTAGGTCGGCAGGTGACCGAGTTTTGTGGATGAAAATTGATATTACTACTATGGTGATGGGAAATGTGCGGAAAGGGTTGCTTTGGACGAAAAAAATAATTCTACTATTAACCAAGCGACTATTAAATGACACGGGGCTGTTGGGTGTGGGGTGTGCGTCAGGTTTTTAGGGAGTTGTATTGCTGCGAAAAATTACCACTGGCTTAATAAAAACTTATAGGAACACCTAGAGTGAGGTGTTCTGGCAAAAAAAGAGCCTCCCTCAGGAAGCTCTTTTAATCATTTTAATAATGCTGTTCTAAAAATTGATAGAAATTTTGTTTAAGCTCTACATTAATCTTTCGATTCAAAGCTAAGTTTTCTTTTAATTCCTGATGGGCATTTATATCCATTTTTTCGGGGATTAAATCTCCATTTTTGGCGTGAAGATTCAGGTTTTTTTCCTGTTTATGGATGTGGTTTTTGTAAATATCGAGTACTTCCTTCTGGCGAATGAATTGATTCTGGAAATGTTCAACCTGAGCTTTGAACTTTTTTTCTTTGACTAATTTGGAGACTTCTCCGAGTCTCATATTTAAAACTTCCAATTCGTCGGCCATCAGGTAGATTTCAGTGATCCACTCATTGTTTTCATTTTTTAAGGCTTCAATGTTGATGGCCTTATTTTGGGGAATTTCCATGGGCGTAATAATTTTTTGGTTATTGAATTGGTTAATTCGGGTCACGCGATCCAATGGTTGCCTTTTGAGTCTTGATCTGAGATCAGTATTAAAATACAAAAAACTTGTCAGATTATGATGTTGAAAATGAGCTTTTTAATGCCGTTGTAAAAATAAACTAATTGGAAGGGGATGGGGGGTAGATTTGAAAATGAAGTTATTGAAATGCAGTCTGATGGTTTTGATTTGGGGAATTTTTTATTTTTCCTGTAATGCACAGGGCCGGTTTCCGGATCCCGGTTTTAGCCCTAAAAATTACCGGCAACAACGACCAGAATGTCAGGATTATTACAAGGTTGATGTAAGTCTCAAAACTTTATGGAAAGTCGGAGGAATTGATGTGTTGGACATTGAGTTGGAGATCAGAGGACAACAAGAGTATGTCACGATAGGTGCAAGAGCGGGGGATTTGTCCGTTTGTATGGGATGTGAATACTTCCGGTTTAAATTTCGGGTATTGGAGATCGTTTGAAGCTTTTTCGCGTCTTTATTATAATTTAGAAAAGCGAGTTTACAGCAATAAGTCTGATGAGTTTTATTCCGGGAACTATTTTAGTCCGGTGGTGGCGTGTTCCTATTCAGGCCTTTCTGCCTCTTCTGAAACTGAAGATCAAAAGAAACGGCAGGTTATGCTTACTTATGGCTTTTTATGAGGTATGCAGCGATATTTTATAATTTTATTTATGGTATGGAAACAGGCCTGAGCAGGGTTAGCGATTTTCGCAATGCTCACCAATGGATGTTGACGCTTCGTTTCAGACTGGCTTATGTATTAAATGGATAATATAAAGGCGATTTAGGCCGGAACTTATTTTCTTTTTTTATCCACGTAATTTTCCCTAAGTTCGCCTCAGTTTTCTTCAGGGCGGGGTGAAATTCCCCACCGGCGGTCATAGCCCGCGACTCCCATATATTGGGATTGATTTGGTGAAATTCCAAAGCCGACGGTATAGTCCGGATGGAAGAAGAAAAAGATATTTCAGATGATAGAGATTGTCTGACCAATTTTTTATGCCCTGATGAGTTTTTATGATTAATCACAGTTTTATGAAAACCATCAAAGAGTTTGACAGCAATTTTGAATTGCGTGTGCAAAAAGCAATGGAAGCCCTTCAGGATGGAAGAGGGGTTTTACTAATGGATGATTTTGACCGGGAAAATGAAGGGGATATTATCTTTCCTGCTTCCACAATGACGGCCAAAGACATGGCCTTAATGATTCGGGAGTGTTCGGGTATTGTTTGTCTTTGCCTGACCGACGAAAAATGCCAATCCCTGGAGTTGCCGCCTATGGTTGCGGTGAATAATTCCAAAAATCAAACCGGATTTACGGTGAGCATTGAGGCCAAAGAAGGCGTCACCACCGGTGTTTCTGCTAAAGATCGTCTTACCACCATTCAAACAGCTATTGCGGCCAATGCGGTGCCGGAGGATTTAGCCCGACCAGGGCATATTTTTCCTTTAAGAGCGAATGCGAAAGGAGTTTTCGGGCGGAGAGGCCATACAGAGGGAAGTGTTGATTTGGTGAAGTTGGCAGGCTTAGGAGAGGCCGCGGTTTTGTGTGAACTTCAAAACGAAGACGGAAGCATGGCTAAATTACCAGAAGTGTTGATGTTTTCAGAAAAGCATGATATGCCGGTGCTTTCTATTGAAGATTTAGTACAATACCGTCAAAAAATGTTAGTAGAAATGGAATTGATGGAAAACTAAGTTTTTAAAAAAATAAATAAGGAATTAGCCGTACGCTCTGGTTCCTTATTTTTCTTCCTGGATTATTTCGCGGTCGGATTTAGCAGTTCTTTTGTAGAATAAATAGCCATTTTCTTCATGAATTAATTCTAGATCCCTAACCCCGCGAATTCGGTATTTATGATCTTTTCGGATGTACAGGTATACATCTTTATCAATATCACCAAAAAGGAACCATTCCTTAGATTTAGCTCTCGGGTTTTCGTATGGCATCACATTGCCATAGAAGTAGGGTAGTGTTTCATCTTTTTCTCTGGCGATGATATAACAGTTTTTGTCTTTCATTTCTCCAACAAAACGGGTCAGCGGACCCTGATATGCTTCCTCAAATATGGGCAAAAACAGATGAATGGTGAATTGAATGCTTAATATGGCAGAAAAACCGAGCCATTCCATGCCAAGGGTGATCTGATTTTTTTTGATCAGGAGCAATGCGACCATAATTCCAAAAATATAGAAAAGCCCTACAATTCCTTCATTTCCGGTAGGGAATCGCATGTGGGTAATTGTCTCCTTCCAAAAGTCATTTTTGATGATCTCCCATGTTGAAAATTGCTCCAATAAAAAGGGACTCAAAAATACCAGGCAACCCATTACGATAACTGTTATGATGATGGAGGAGCTGAGCCATGCGGGAAATTTCAGTCCCCCAGCCAAATATTTTCTTAAATATAGTGCCGAGAAATAGCTTAAAGGAATGAGGGATAAAGAGCTGAAATAGAGCCAGTTTTTTGCGGGAAAAATCGCGAAAAGGATCAAAATCGTCCAGGAGCAAATGCCCATTAATTTTTTGAATCCTTTGTTTCTCTTTTCTTTAAAATTAGCCAGGAAATAGGCCACTGAAAAGTAACTCATCGGAAAACAAGTCATTAAAACCAGCCAAAGGTGGGTGCTGGGTACCGGACCGTTTAAGATTTTATTGCGACCAAGATATTGCAGGTTATGATGAATAGTATTTTTTAAAAGCTCGAAGTCGTTTTTGCTCAAAAATAGCAGTAAAAAGAATAAGAGGAAACTCAATAAGCCTAAGGCCACTTTTAAAATAGTGAGGTTGTCTGGAAGGTATTCGAACCGATTAAGGGTCCAGAAAATGATGAGGATGACCGAGGGGATTACAAAGCCTTCCAGTCCGGAAAGTAAAATACTAATACCGATAAAATTGCCCGAGAGGAAAAGCATAATGTCCTGTTTTTTTTCACTACCGATATAGTAAGTAAATAAGGTGGCGAAAATCAACAAATGGTTAAACGGAGTGGGCCCGGCAAAGCGGAAAAATAAATGGGGAAGAAAGGAAGACAAATAACTGGCTACCCAAAGCCAGGCCAAATAGCTTCCATGCATTTTTCTGCCCATTCGATAAATTAACAAGAGGGTCAAAATGCCCGCCATGGCATTAGGGATTCTAATGGCAAAGGGGTTGGTGCCAAAAAGCTTTATGGAAGCACTTAATAACCAAATATAGCTGGGAAGCTGATCCCATTGATATTGAAAGCCCAACTGTGGCACCCACCATTCTCCGGTGATCAACATTTCCCGGGCCTGTTCAGCAGTCTGTAATTCAACGCCTTCAATCAATGGGAGCTGATGAATGTAGGGGATAAATAATAAGGCACCCAGGAGTGTAATAATGATCTCGTCCTGAAATTGATGAAAGGAATTACGAATTCGGAGTTGGGTAGGGGTTTTAATGGCCTTTTCGTTTTAGCGTTTTTCTATTGTACGAAAAGGGGATTGGGGTGTTGGGACTAGGAGCTGCTGTTTAATCAGATTAAAAAATGCATATATCTTTTCCTGAACCAGCGGAATAAGTAAATGATGAGCTATACGCTTGGATCTGCGTTAAGCGGTAATGGGGATGAAAAAAAGAATAGGGCCTATATGTTTTTTTAAGGCGGCAGAGACAAGAAGAGAAAGCTGGTTCAACCAAAATGAAGCCATCAGAAATTTATCAAAACCCATCAAAACGACCTTGTATTTGAGCTTTTAGGAGGTTTCCTGCATCAGGCAGTGCATAATTCGGTGGAAGGCAAAAAAAAGCCCTGAAAGTCTCAGGGCTTTTGAGTAATTCTTCTTCTTGCAAAAGTGTTATTCTTCTTCCAAGGCTTCCAATATATCCGCCATTTCATCATAGTCTTTGAAGCCAGGACGAATTTCCTCCCCGCCTTTAATTGAAATGCCTTTAATTTCTGAGGAGATTAATTGACTTACATTTTTTTCCTCAATGCCAAATCCAAGTACGATGTCATACTCCTTGGCAAGTTCAAAAACAGCATCCAGTTCTTCCTGAAGCGTTTCTCCCTTACTGTTTTCAATTAAAAGGTATTCGATATATTCTGAAACATCAGAAATTTCATCTTCGATCTCATCCATGCTTTTGGAGGCGAGATCCACCTTGTAAATTAGTTTTTTACCAGTGGTCTGAAGGGCTTCCAATAGATCAATATCGCTCACCTGGATCGCTTCCAATTCACATTCACTGCAAATCTGTTGAATGGTTTGCAGATCATTGCTTTCAAACTCCACTACGCGGTCAACACCAGCAATCCATTCAGTGATTTCGGCATATGAAGTAGGGTTCAGGTTGTTGTCTTGCTTGGTGTCCATAGGGAAACCAATGGCATCAACCAGCATTCCAGCACAGTAACGGGCATCGCTAAGATTATTCACCGCGCTAATTTTAACATATGTTTTGAGTGCCATGAGTATATTTTATCAAAAATTCGGGCTATGTTTAATGTTCATTCCAATAACAGGTTAATTTTTGGCAAAAACTGCTGTTTTGGAATGGCTACGAATTACGAAATTGTCGTTGTACTTAACAACCCCTATGACTAAATTTTTGACAAATGGAAAATTCTTCTCCTGCCGTCCATCAAGTATCTCCGGAAGAGTTTCTTTCTCTTAATAAAAAAAGTACCAAATCGATTGTGTTATTTTCAGCACCTTGGTGTGGCTTATGTAAAAGAATTGCTCCCATTTATAGAAAAAAGGCAATGGAAATAGCCCAGGTGAATTTTTTTAGCATTGATCTCGGCGAATTTCCTCAGGCAAGAAATCTGGCTGAAGTGACCAGTTTACCTTTTTTTGCCACTTTTATTGATGGGCGAATACAGGAGCGTAAAGCCAGCAGTAAACCGGATGTACTTATGAACCTGATTAATCAACTTATAAATGAATAAAATTTTTACACTTTTATTACTCATGGCCTCCACTTTGGTGTGCAATGCACAAGAGAGTAGGTTTTTGGTTCGCTTTATGGACAAATCAGATAATGAGTTTGACCTGAATCAGCCCGAGGAATTTTTAACTGAAGCATCTCTTGAACGCAGGAGCCGACTGGGTATTATTTTAGATGAAAATGATTTACCCCTTTCTCCCAAATACCGACAAAAAGTAAAAGATGAAGGATATTCCATCTGGGGTGAAACAAAATGGTTAAATGGGTTAGTGGTGCTGGCTGATCGCGCCCAGGAAAGTGCTTTAGGTCAGTTGGCCGGAGTAACCGAAGTGGCTTATCTTGGTCCGCATATTATTAAGAATTCAGCTCCGGAAATTCCTGTTTCCAATGCCGGGAGCCCGACTACGGAATTAATGACTAGCCTGCAGAACAGCTTTCTGAATTTGGACTCCCTTTATGAATTGGGATGGAATGCCGAAGGGGTGCGCGTGGCCATTTTTGACGCCGGTTTTCTGAATGTTCCATTTGGGGAAAGCTGGGTAGCGGTACATGAGGATCGGATTTTTGGAGCAAGAAATTATATTGAGCCCGGATTGGACGTTTATCGTTATCATTTGCATGGAACCCATGTGTATTCCACCATGGGGTATTATAAAGAAGGGGAATTTGAGGGCATCGCACCGGAAGCGGACTATATGTTTTGTGTAACCGAAGACGTGGCCAATGAATATCCTTTTGAAGAAATCAATTGGCTAATGGCCGCTGAATATGCCGATAGCCTCGGGGCGGATATTATTCAATCTTCCCTGGGTTATTATGACTTTGATGATCCATCATTGGATTATACACAGGCAGATTTGGATGGGAAAACAGCCTGGATTACTCAGGCAGCAGGAATTGCGGCAGAAAGAGGGATTTTGGTGGTAAATTCTGCGGGAAATGAGGCCAGAAATTATTGGCAAAAGATTTCCTTTCCGGCGGATCATGAACATGTACTGGCTGTGGGCGCAATGGATGAAAAATGGACCAGAAGTAGTTTTTCCTCTTTTGGCCCAAATGCAAATGGGCTGATCAAACCTAATGTTTCTACCCTGGGCTCCTCTGTGGCATTGGCAGTAGGAGAAGGAAAATATGTGAGAAGTTCCGGAACCTCTTATGCTTCTCCGATGATAGCGGCCCTGGCAGCCATGGTAATTCAGGAGTATCCGGATAAAAAACCGGAAGAGGTGATCACTTACCTTCAGGAGAATGCGCATCAGGCTTATGCGCCGGACACTTTAATTGGATATGGCGTTCCGATGAATAACCAGCGTCCTTTATATGTTTTGGAGCCCAATGGGGAAAATTTGCAGGTGAGTCCGAATCCTATGGCGCCTAATCTTCTAAGGCTATTGGTAGGGGAAGCGCCATTGATGGATTGTCAGTTGCAAATCGTTGGGGTGGACGGGAAACCGCATTTTGCTCAGAAGGAGGATTTGAATGCTTTAAGCACCAAAGAAGTTCAGCTTCCGGCGCCTTTAAACAGTGGAGTCTATTTTTTGAGGTGGGCTACCAATAAGGAGCAGGGGGTGAAAAAAATTGTGGTACAATAATCTGCAGAAGTCCTGAATAGTTTGCCTGAACGGCATTTTTTGGCATATTTGTATTCTTATTTTTATATCATTATGAAATTCATCAAGCTATTATTTATACTGTTCTGTGTTTCAATTTTTTCCTGGAATGCAGTAGCTCAAAACACCACCGAAGCGCAAAAATTCATTGATCAGGGCTTGGCTGCTTTTGATAATGGCGCATTGGAAGATGCAGAAAAAGCATTCAGTGCTGCCGCCGAAAAAGACCTTAAAAATGCCGGTATTTATATGCTTCGGGGAATGACCCGCGAGGCGCTGGAAAATGGTCAGGGGGCGTTGGATGATTATAATATGGCATTAAATCTGAACCCGGAAGACACCGTGGGCTATGTGGTGAGAGGCCAATTGCGCATGGCCCTGGGCAATAATGATGGGGCAGTAATGGATTTTACGAAGGCGCTTGACCTGGATGATGAAATGCCGGAAGCTTACCGTTCGCGTGGAATGGTGTATTATTTCCAGAATAATTATCGTCTGGCACTTGCTGATTTTCAGGAAGCCCTGCTTTTGGAAGCGGATGATGCCTCAGACTATTTTTACATTGGTATTTGCCTGCGTGAATTGGGGATAATGCCCGTGCGGTAGGCTTTTTCAATACCTGTTTGCTTTTTGATGAAGAAAATGCAGAGGTTTATTACCAGCGTGGTTTAGCCAACAATGATTTGTTATTTGTGGAAGAGGCTTGTAGTGATTTTAGAAAAGCCTATCAATTAGGGATGACTGATTTGAAGGAATTATTAGTGGAGTACTGCGGGAAAAATAAAGGCTAAGAGGAATTCAGGATTCCAAAATTATTTCCCATAATCTGATTTGGATTAGGTGAGCCCGGTTATTTTGAGGCCGGAATGTGAAGAAGTCCGCTCAGAGACTTTTGAGAATATATTCCCAGCCTCTGCTGATATACTTTGGTTCACAATTTGCAGTTGCGTACCTTTGCCCACTTTCAAGCGAAAGGAGAATAAATGAAAAGAGTGGTAGTTGGTTTGTCAGGAGGGGTTGATTCCTCTGTGGCGGCCTATTTACTCAAGGAACAAGGCTATGAAGTAATTGGCCTTTTTATGAAAAACTGGCATGATGATTCGGTAACCATCAGTGACGAATGTCCGTGGTTGGAAGATTCAAATGATGCCTTAATAGTAGCAGAAAAGTTAGGAATTCCCTTCCAGACCATCGATTTAAGTGAGCAGTACAAGGAACGTATTGTGGACTATATGTTCAATGAATACGAGAAAGGCAGAACGCCGAATCCTGATGTATTGTGTAATCGTGAGATCAAATTCGATATTTTTTTGAAGGCTGCAATGGATTTGGGAGCGGATTATGTCGCTACCGGTCATTATTGCCGAAAGGATGAATTTGAGAAAGACGGTGAAATGGTTTATCGTCTGTTGGCTGGAAAAGATAATAATAAGGATCAGTCTTATTTCCTTTGTCAGTTGAATCAGGAGCAGTTGTCGAAAGCATTGTTCCCGATCGGGCATTTGGAAAAGCCGGAAGTGAGAAAAATTGCGGCGGAAGCGGATCTGATTACTGCGGAAAAGAAAGATTCCCAGGGATTGTGCTTTATCGGTAAGGTACGCCTTCCTGATTTCCTTCAGCAAAAACTGAAGCCCAAAGACGGGAAAATTGTGGAAATTACGGAAGATGCGCCGGTATTTAAGGCACATCAGGAAAAAATCCAGCAGGCTGCTTCAGAGGAAGAATGGTTAAAGGCGATTTCAGCGCCCTATCAGTTTCACCCGACCATGGGGAAAGAGGTGGGAGATCACCGGGGTGCTCATTATTTTACCATTGGGCAGCGCAAGGGGTTGTCGGTTGGTGGAACTAAAGAGCCTTTGTTCGTGGTGGATACCAATACGGATAGCAATGTGATTTTCACGGGTCAGGGGAAAAACCATCCCGGCTTGAAACGTTACGGCCTTTTTGTGTCTAATCAGGAAAGCCATTGGGTAAGGGAAGATTTACGCCTTAAAGTAGGCGAAATGAAAAAATACCTGGCCAGAATTCGCTATCGTGAGGAATTGAGTGCGGCTACGCTTTATCAAAAGGAAGATGGGCTGTACATCGTTTTTGATCAGGAGCGAGTAGGGGTTGCGGCCGGTCAGTTTGTGGCCTGGTACAATGGCGAAGAGTTAATTGGTTCAGGAACAATCGGATAAATTGACCATAATTTTTGGTGAAATTCCTATTGAAAATATTGATAGCCCCAAAGAGATTTTGGTCTGACTTAAATTGAAAAAAAATAGCAAAATAGGTCCTAAAAAATGCGCTTTGGCTTAACAGAAGGACATTTTATGCGTATATTTGACTATTGAATTTCAAATCAAGATACACCCACCCGGTGGTCACGTTTTTCAAATCTAACAGTTACATAGTACCGGGTGAAGCGATGCGGTAAAACCGGGCCTCAACCAAGCCTCGCGTTTGGTCAAGTTCTTCGGAGCTTGTCAACAGTGGAGGGTTGATCCGATTAGCAGCCCAAATCGTGTTTTTTGGAGATTTAGATAAAACCTTCAATACGCCACTGGTGGGTACCTTATATAACCACTGTCTTTGATTAGGCAGTGGTTTTTTTTGGGTGTAACTTTTACAGAGGCTTATAGAAAAAAATGTAGTGAGTACACCAAAAGTTGCTTTTTTGCTGTACTCCCCTTTATTTTTGGAATAATGGGTGTTTGATTTCCCGATAGATTGGCCATTCAATGCCTTATTTGAATATTGAACTGTTTCTTTTTCATTTTTTCTTGATAAAAAACGAAACAAAAAATCAAGGCTGTGATCAATTCTGGCGAGCCATCGAACCTGCTGCCGGAATTCATCAAGGCGTTATTTGAAGGTTGCAGTGCATAGAAGAAAGTATTGAGGAAATAACGCTGTGATGACTTCTCATCGGCAGCAGACTCAATGGCTTTTCGCCAATTGATCAAGGCCGGATTGTTGTGATGGAAGGTTTCGCAGCTAGCTACCCTCACTTCTAAAAGTAAGCCTAAAAAAAATCGAGAAAATTTGTTCAATTTATTGCCAAAAATCTCCTTCAATAATAAGCGCCAATCTGCTCAGTTCGCGATATAATGATATTTCCCTCTTTTCTTTTTCATTTTTTCTTGATAAAAAATGAATCAAAAAATCAAGGCTGTGATCAATTCTGGAGAGCCATCGAACCTGCTGCCGGAATTCATCAAGGCGTTATTTGACGGTTGCAGTGCATAGAAGAAAGTATTGAGGAAATAACGCTGTGATGACTTCTCATCGGCAGCAGACTCAATGGCTTTTCGCCAATTGATCAAGGCCGGATTGTTGTGATGGAAGGTTTTGCAGCTAACCTTACTTCCAAAAGTAAGCAAAAAAAATTGAGAAAATTTGTTCGATTTGTGGCCCAAAAACTTCTTTAATCAGAGCCATCGAACCTGCTGCCGGAATTCATTAAGGCGTTGTTTGACGGTTGCAGTGCATAGAAGAAAATATTGAGGAAATAACGCTGTGATGACTTCTCATCGGCAATAGCCTCAATGGCTTTTCGCCCATTGATCAAAGCCGGATTGATGTGACGGAAGCTTTTGCAGCTACCCTTACTTCTAAAAGTAAGTCTAGCAATAATTCGAGAAAATTTGTTCAATTTGTGGCCAAAAATCTCCTTTAATAATAAGCGCCAATCTGCTCAGTTCGCGATATAATGATATTTTCCTCTTTTCTTTTTCATTTTTTCTTGATAAAAAACGAAACAAAAAATCAAGGCTGTGATCAATTCTGGCGAGCCATCGAACCTGCTGCCGGAATTCATCAAGGCGTAATTTGACGGTTGCAGTGAATAGAAGAAAATATTGAGGAAATAACGCTGTGATGACTTCTCATCGTGAGCAGAACCCTTGGCTTTTCGCCAATTGATCAAGGCCAGTCTGCTGATGTGGAAGATTTTGAGTAGAATGTCAATACTTTGAAAGTATGTAGCTTCACAACTAAAACAAGCATAGCCAAATGTGAGCTATGGAAAAACAGGATAAATGTCCGTAATAATCTGATTGTCAGTTTGTTGAAAAGGAGGTAGATCTATCGGTGCTTAATTCGGTTAAAGTTCATTTTAAGAGTTACTTTTTTTTAGACTTTGCGACGGATTATTTCATATTGAGTTTTATCAAAAATAGTGATGCTAACAGGGCTTATTTACAGTGGAAGCCCTGCGGATAGGCCTGGTTTTTGATGACTTCAAGCGCATTCAATTAGTGAAATCCGATAGAGATGAGGGATTATGTCTAATTCAGTAGGTGATTTTAAAAATTCACCACTCATGAATCTAATTGGATTTTAATCTCGTTGTAAAAAAGTCTATATTTGAGTTAAGGACCTATTTTATATCAATGCAATATTGTCTATTTATCTATGGAACCCTGATGGATTTAGAAATCCATGAAATTCTTTTCGGCAAAACATTTCCGATTAAGCCGGCAGTGCTAGAGGACTATATGATCTGTCATCATGACGATTTTGACTATTTCTTTTTAAGACCAGCGCCTGGGGCGAAAACGCAAGGCGGATATGTGGAAATAGGAGAGCAGGAACTCCGGAAAATAGATTTATGGGAAGGTCGGGAAGAATATGAAAGAACTACCATAAAGATTCAAACCAAACACGGCGTACAGTTTGCTCAAGCTTATATTGGCCTGATGGATGGAAAACCCCTACCGGAAAAATATATTGGAAAATACTCCAAACGCACCCGTAAAATGCAGCAATTAGATCTGATGGAGTGGCGCAAAGAACAAAAAAAAATCCAACCTTAATGGTTGGATTTTTTTTATCTGATTTCCTTCATAGCGAAGAAACCAATCATCACTAAAAAGATTGATTTTATGAATTCAAAGAGGTAATACCAAAATTCAAAGGAACTCTTTCCTTTGATGATCATTTTGAAACTTTCCAGCCAGTAGCCATCCACATTGGGTAGGAAGCGAATACTTTGAACAATCAGCAAGATCACCACAATCAGGAAGGACCAAAACACTTTAGCCCTTGGTATGGCAAAGATAAAGGTGAGTGCGAAAATGATGGACATATAGATTTCCATCTTGTTGAGGCTGTTAAAAACCATCTTACCGGCACCATCCATCAGATCAATGATGAAGTCTTCTCCACCTACTTTGGCGTGCACGGTATTTTGAATAAAAGATAAGCCAATCAGTAATCCCAACCACACAAAGGGGATTCCTACCCGCATTTCTCTTCCGAATTTTTTTAATTGACTAATCATGGTAAATAAAAATCAAACGTCAGTTCTTTCATACATTTAAAATGTCCCTTTGGACATGAATTTCTTCCCGCCTTTGAACAGGGGCGGCATTTTAATTTTGTATTTTCAAAGACAAAAAATTTAGTCTTATAGGGATGGAAATTATTCGGGACAGTGCTGCCCCAAATACTATAGATGGTCTTCTTGAATGCGGCTGCGATATGGGTGAGCCCCGTATCATGGCCGAAGACATATTGGGCCTGTTTCACTAAAGAGGCCGACTGATTCAAATTGAATTTCCCACAGGCATTGAAGATGACGGTCTTCTTACCCAATTCCGTCAGGCCTTCTTCATAAGGTGCATTGCTCTCTCTCTTCCGGAAAAAATCCTCCAGCTTTTCTCCATTTTCCGCATCATCAGGGCCTCCGACCAGTACGATCGGCCGGTTGATGCGGTCGCATAGGACCACCATCTGTTCAAAAGGCAGAATCTTGGTATATTTCGTTCCTCCGATCACATAGGCGACATATCCCTTGCGAAACTCCTCCGGAAGCCACTCCATTTCCACTTCATCCTTTTCGGGAATATAATGATCCATTCCCTGCTCATCATTCACCACTCCCAAAGGTTTCACTGCATCCATATACCGATCGGTGACATGCACATTGGGCATGAAATTGATTTGGAAATTGGTATAAAGGAATCGCTTGATCCTGAGTTTGTCATAAGTGGAAGAGGGGACACCCAGCGCCCATTTTATCCTGCTGGTTCTGAAGTTATTGTGGAGGTCCACCACGAAGTCAAACTTTTCCTGCTTCAAATCAGCAATCAAAGGCGACATACTGCCTTCCAGCAAATGCAGTTTATCAATATAAGGATTGGCCTCCAGAAGCCCCCGGAACTGTTTTTTTACGGCAAAATGCAGTTCGCAGCCCTCAATCTGAGTTTTGATGCAGCGCACCACCGTAGAGGTCCAGGCAATATCTCCAATGGAGGAAAATCGCAGTATTAATATTTTTTTATACTTTTTTGTCATTTTCATAAGCGGCGCTTAGCCTTTCTTGCTTTCGAAATAAGCAGCCACTTCCGCAGTGCTTTTGGTGTTGAAAGTCTGGTCTTTTCTCAAACCGGCCTTTCGTCCCACCTGGACACCATATTGCATGTCTGCAAAACCTTTGATTTCGTGTGCATCCGGATTTATGGAAATTTCCACTCCCTTTTCCAGCGCCTGGTGCACGAAACGCCAGTCCATGTCCAGTCTCCACGGATTAGCATTGATCTCAATGATCACCTTATTGGCCGCACAGGCATCAATAATCATTTCATGATTCACCGGATAACCTGCACGCTTTAAAAGCAATCTGCCTGTAGGATGCCCCAACATGGTGGTGTAAGGATTTTCAATGGCTTTAATCAGTCGCTGCGTAGCGGTGGCCTCATCCATATTCATATTGCCATGAATGGAAGCGACAATAAAATCGAACTGTTTCAGGATTTCGTCCTCATAGTCCAGGCTTCCATCTTGCAGGATATCAGATTCTATGCCTTTAAAAATTCTGAATTTTTCAAAGCCGGCGTTAAGGCGATCAATCTCGGCATGCTGAGCCAGTACTCTTTCCACTTGCAGGCCATTGGCATAGGCGGCAGTCTGGCTGTGATCAGAAATCCCTAAATACTCCCATCCCTGAGACTGGCAATAGGCGGCCAATTCTTCCAGACTATGGGATCCATCAGAATAGTTGGAGTGGTTGTGCATAGGCCCACGCAGATCTGCATAGGTCAATAATTGATCCGGGGAATTTTTATCCAACCAATCCCATTCCCAAAGGCCTTCTCTCATTTCCTGAGGTACGAAGGGAAGGCCTGCGGCTTCATATATTTCCTGCTCGGAGGCAAAAGCTTTTTGATGCAATAGCTGACGCAATGTTTTTTCAGGACTCAACCCCTTATTCAGGTGAGCGGGGGCAACGCCTAATTCAAATTGCCTGTTGGTGAATTGATCCAGTGGGCAGAAGTGAAGCAGAAATCTCATTTCATAATCCTGATGCTCTAGGTAAGCGGTGAATGGACCCGATTGCTCCTTATTTTCCTGAAAGCCGGTGGCTGCTAATATCTTTTGGTGAGCGGCTATCGGGCTTTCTGTAGCAATAACCATTTCAAGTTCGGCCACAGTTTCTCTTTGTAACAGATAGTCACCGGTAAAATCTATTTGCGCCTCCGGTAATAGGGTTTGTAAAAGGCTTTTCATTAATTCCGCCTCTTCCTGAGCGTCAGCCCAACGTTTCTTCCAGTGATTTTCTTGCCAAAATATCAGGGCCTCTTTTAAAGATTCCACCGTTTTGGCCCCAAAACCTTTGGCTTTACCCAGGCTTCCGTTGTTGCAGGCTTCTAAAAGTGCTGCCGGAGTAGTAATATTTAAATCCATCCAAAGGGCACGTAGTTTTTTTGGACCGAGGCCTTTAATCTTTGCCAGTTCCAAAAGTCCCTTAGGCGTATTTTCTTTTAATTCCACCAGCTTGGCGAAGGTGCCGGTTTCGTTAATTTCTGCCAGGGTGGCTGCCATGCTTTTCCCCAGACCTTCCTGTTTTTCCAGGTTTTCTACTGACCAGTCCTCCACCCAAAGCACATTATTTTCAATCATGCTGACTACTTTCTGGTAGGAGCGTAATTGAAAAGGATTTCCTCCGTGAATTTCTTTCAATAACAAGTACTGCTTTAGCGGGCTAATGAGGTCTTTTCTGGTCAAGGGTAATTTGGTTTAGGTATGGAAATATATTTCTGGCCAAAATTAATCAAAATGATCTCCTTTGAAAAATTTATACACATATATGCTGTGCTGTTTACGATTTGTTTAAGGTGTTGTCTGTTAGTGTTTTGTGTTTTTATTTCAGGGGAGGGAGTGATTTGGGTTTCTTTTTATTTTTATAATCCTTGTTTTTAAACGGCCGGTGATAATTGCTTTTTATGCGAAAGAGGCCCATTAAAGCGGTCATTATGTGAGGAATATGGGCCATTCTGAAAAAGCCTTCATAAATTTTACGTATATTTTAAAAAGTACTTTTACCGAGAGTTAAATTATTGCCCGATATGAGTTTCCTGCGTCTTTTTTCAGTAATCTTCCTATCTGTTTATGTTTTTAATGCCCAAGCCCAGTTGGTGAAAAGCGAAGAGGTGATTGGACAGGTGGCAGAGACGGAATCTTTTTTTCATGTATTCAGTAATGCTGATTCCTCCTTATATTTTTTTAAAAAAAACCAGCATAAGGTTAGAGATAAGCAAGCCTTATGGGAGGTGAGTAAATTTAATCAGGCCCTTGAAGAGGTGGCTCATCAACAATATTATTTAAGCAGTAGGGAGGATTTGATTGGTTATGATACTAATGGGCAGGACATTTTTCTTTTATTCACCGAAGACCTGGAGCATATTCGCAAGCTGACCCTTTACCAAATGCCCCTTTTCGGACAGCAGGCCTTGAAGGAGTTTAAAATTGATTTACCCTTTCAATTAAAGATGCAGGCTTATGAGACGGTGGGGACGCATATGGTGCTCGCCGGAGATGTCAATGAAAAGGCGGTGGTGGTATTGTATGATTTGACCAACGGACAATTGAAAGTGGTTCGGAATCATTATAATGAAAAAAGCCGCCTGCTTTCACTGACCATTGATGATGCCACGCAAACATTTAAAACGGTTACTATTTTTCGGCACCGACAGGCAAAATATGAGGTGCGGCTTAGCATTTTTGATGAAACCGGCAAAGAATTACTAAAACATCAGTTTTTAACCCCGGAGAATCAGAATTTTCTTTCCGCTACCACCCAGACCCTCCCTAACTTTGATGAATTGTTGGTGGCAACTTATGCAGAGGGGGGGGCGAACATGGAAGATTATTCCAAGGGCGTAATGGTTTGCCGTTTACCGCTAAGAGGAGAGCAGCAATTTCAGAAAATACCTTTTGGCGCTTTAGGGAATTACTATGGTTACCTTCCCCTTGACAAGCAGGAGAAAATGCAAAAGAAAAAGAAAAAGAGAAGCTCCAGCAGTAAAGATATGAATGTAATGAACCGGATGATCTTGTCTTCTCGTAAAACGGGCTTTGGCGAGTATGCCTTTTATGGGGAATTCTTTTATCCTACTTACCGGGCGCTGCAGGAAGGAATGAGTGCTTTAAATACCATTGTTAACCAGACGCAGGTGTATAGGTTTAGCCATAATATGATGGTGGTTTTTGATGCGAAGGGGAATTTATTGTGGGATCGGGCATTCCACTAAACGATCACGAACAGTTTGTCCTTAAAGGAGCGGGTGCTTTTGCATATTTGCCGGAAGATCATGCGGTGATGATTTACAAAGAAGAAGATGAACTTAAAGGATATGAAGTAAGCCTGTTGGGAGATGGAGAAATCACCGCCGGTCGGGAGTTTAGCCTGATGGGCCTGCCGGAAGATTATGCCAATAATCAACAGTATTCCGGTGCAGGTGGAGAGGTTGTACATTGGTATGGAAATCACTTTTACCATTATGGGGTTTATGACCCTATGGGGAAAGGGCGGGAGCCGTTTTTCTTTTTACAAAAGTACAGCTGGACGCCGGTAGTAGAAGGTAAAGCAGGATCCGTGGAGTAGGGCTTATTCAAAGACTATTTTGAATATAGGGGAAAAATAGACCTCCTCTCAGGCAGTTCTCCTTACCTTATCGCGAGTTTAATAGCCAAAATTGGCCACGAAAATTTCATTAGTGCAAAAGAAGCGCTGCCAGAGTATTTTGAGATAACAGCATTACTATTGTTGGGGAATTATCAAAAATCGCTTACAATAATTCCAATTTTCAGCCGGATGATGCGCTATTAAATAAGCTCCTAATTGAGATTATTAAAAAGTAAAACTAATCTTTTGGGGCTGATAGTCCCGGTGGATAACTTCTTTAAGCTTGAAAGGCAGAGAGAAAATAAGCGCTATTGGTGAAGTGCACAGCAATTTTAAAATTTTGATGCGGCTTTATGCGCGCTTTAGTGGTATAAAAAAACAGACCTTATTATATTTGCTTTCGCTATGAACAGACGTAAGATATTCAGTAGTGAATTGTTGGATATTACCATCCAACGAATGACTCAGCAACTCATTGAAAACCACGGAGACTTTGAAGACACCGTAATTTTGGCGCTTCAACCCCGTGGTGTTTTTTTAGCCGAACGTCTGAAGACGTGTCTGGAGGAAAACATCGGTCGCCCTATAAATCTGGGCTACCTTGATATCACTTTTCATCGTGATGATTTCCGCAGGAGAGAGAAACCTCTGCAGGCGAACACCACTCACATCCCATTTCTAATTGAGAACAAGAAAGTCATCCTGGTTGATGATGTATTGTATACCGGTAGATCCGTCCGCGCTGCAATGGATGCGATGATCACTTTTGGTCGACCGCAGGCTGTGGAGCTGGCAGTGCTGATAGACCGGAAATATACCAGAGACCTTCCCATAGAACCGAATGTGGTCGGGCAGCATGTGAATACTGTCGCCAGCCAACGCATAGAGGTTGAGCTGAAAGGGAAGGATTATCAGGAAGATTCAATTTGGCTTACGGAAAAAACTCAGGATTAATGTCTCAATTAAGTACCAAACATTTACTAGGGATCAAAGACCTTACCCCGGAGGATTTGCATCTCATATTTCAAACTGCCGATCAGTTTAAAGAAGTGATTAATCGCCCCATAAAAAAGGTGCCATCACTACGGGACATTACTATTGCCAATGTGTTTTTCGAAAACTCTACCCGCACCCGCCTTTCTTTCGAATTGGCAGAAAAGCGCTTGAGTGCAGATGTGGTAAACTTTTCGGCTGGTAATAGTTCGGTGAAAAAAGGCGAAACCCTTTTGGATACGGTGAATAATATCCTTTCCATGAAAGTAGATATGGTCGTGATGCGTCACGCCAGTCCCGGAGCACCTCACTTTCTGTCCAAACATATTGATGCCAACATTGTGAATGCGGGTGATGGTACTCATGAGCATCCCACTCAGGCTTTGTTGGATACCTTTTCGATTCGGGAGAAATTGGGCGATGTGGCCGGGAAAAAGGTGTGCTTATTTGGAGATATCGTCCATTCCCGAGTAGCCCTTTCCAATATCTTTGCTCTGAAGAAATTAGGCGCTGAGGTGATGGTGTGTGGACCCAAGACCCTTTTGCCTAAATATGTGGAATCTTTGGGAGTGAAGGTAGAGCTGGACGTTCGCAAGGCATTACAGTGGTGTGATGTGGCCAATGTATTACGAATTCAGCTTGAGCGTCAGCAGTTGAAATACTTTCCTTCATTAAGAGAATACTCTCAGTATTACGGCATCAATAAAGGACTTTTGGACTCCCTGGACAAGGAAATCGTGATTATGCACCCGGGGCCAATTAACCGTGGGGTGGAATTGAATTCCGATGTGGCGGATTCTGATGCGGCGATTATTTTGGATCAGGTTGAGAACGGGGTAGCGGTTCGTATGGCAGTACTTTATTTGTTGGCCGGTGCCGGAGCCTAAGGAAAGCTTGCATCAATGATGATTTTAAAAAAAGTGCTATTAAGCGCCAATTGATATTTAACATAATAAGACCAGCCCTTAGTGGCTGGTTTTTTTATGGTTGAGATGGCAAAAGTGGAATCGGAATTGACCACCAGATTTGCACTATACCCGAGCATAGCGCCTGAAAAATATGGTTTCCCCCACCATTAGCTGATGGGGGATTAGTGCTTTAATTTTAGAAATTAGGAATGCTGGGTTGAGGAATGTTATTCATTTGCATCATCATTTGTTGCTGCATCATTTGCTGGTGAAACATCATATTGTATGAATTAATAACTCCTTCATTGGGCTGGGCCAGATACTTTAACGTATAGACGTATTCCAATTGATCCGCATGCTTAATTCGTTTTTTTCGAGCAAAGAAGTCTTTAGCATAGGGGGCTTTATCAAATGCCTGAGTAAACCGCTCGCTTAATTTAGGGTGAAGTCCATCTGTTAATTTAGCGTATTGGATCACCTCTCCGTTATTGTCAATGTCTACAGCAATCATGGTTTTACCATTCCTTTTAAACGGGAGCGCATTTGCAGTGGTAAAAACGCTGTATTCTGCCTGAAACATAGAACCAATAAGCGTTAATGGACTCACATAGGCTTTACTTACTTGCTCTACCCGGATATTCCCTTTCTTATAAACGGAGGATTTCAATTTTCCTTTTTCAAAGGTTCTGGTGAAAGTGAGACCTCGAAAGGGATCATTGAAAGTTTCTATCCCGGATGATTTTTCATTAAACAAAATAGCCCCCACCTGATCACACACCGCATGGTATTTAACTTTGTTCTTATTAGTTACATAATAGACATAATGGTTTTTCCCGTTGGGATGATAGGTATGTATAATTTTTTCCGCACGTTGGTTCGGGTTTAATTGCAATGCCCCTTTAGGACTAACTTCCAAATAATAATCATGATTGTTTTCGGTGGAGGTAAAGTATATTGTTTTTAATGGAGCGCCATTGGGGTAATAATACTCCGTGGTAAGCTTTTCGATATAAAGTTTTGGGTATTTGCTCAATCCTTCTGATTGATCAATGATTTTTTCCAGGGTTTTGGTGACCAATTCGTCGGTTGCCAAAAGGTAGGTGGATTTGCTCCAGGTACCCGCAGGACTTAATAATTCTGTCTCGGTATAATAGGTTGCTCTCTCCTGATGCTCCACCATGGACCAGTTTTGGTCAAAATAGGTTTTGATTCCATTGATGGCATGAAAATCATTTCTTAATGCGGTAATAAGGTTATCAAGATTTTGATCTCCATTCGCCACTAATTTTTCCTTTGAAAAAAATGGGAAGCCACTGATAGAATTGAAATAACCTTCTTGGAGGTCAGGTTTGTTTGGTATTAAATTTTTTAGGACTTTTTCTCGTTCATACAAGCTTTTTAACCTTCCCTTTTCCGTATAGGGGATCCCCAATTCATAACAAACGGAAGGACTATTTAAAATAATTTTATTGAAAATATCATGATCAAAGTTTTTCCCATTTAATACATAAGCCTGTTGGGTTTCCATGTCTTTACAAACCAGGTATTTTTTCATTGGCTCCGATTTTTTACTTAAGGAGCTCTTTTTCAGAGCAATGTAAAACATGAAGGAACCCATTTGAAATTCTTTTTTCAGTAGTCCCATTTTATCCTTTCCGGAAAGAATTTCATTCCATATCTGGGGGTCATGATCGGAAAATAGAGAGTCTTCCCCAATCACAACACTATATTTTTGAAGTGGATCAAGCTTGGGGTATTATAACCTTCTAAATATTTCAGTTTATAATTCCCAAAGGAAACCTTCACCTTGGTGTAAATGGGGGCTTCCTCCGAACTTAAGTATAGTTTTGCCGGTGTAAACTCCTGACCGTAATAGGCCTTTTCAGTAAAATTGCTATTAGGGTTGTCCATCATGCCTAGATAGCCATATATAGGCTCACCATTCGGTAAGATGTAATGTCCAACAAGATTAGGATCCGTGCTTTGAGTGAAGGCCGTCAGAGCGGAGCTTAGATAAAAAAACAGGAATAATGTACGAGTCATTTATAATGAGATTAAAATAAAATTATAGGGCTCAATATAAAATATTCCTGTTTAATATACGATTATAAATATTTAAAATTAACCGTTTAAAATTTCACCATCCTCATGGCGCGTGGTGGATTGAATCGGAAACCTACAAAAAATTGGAGGCTTTGTCGACTACTCGTGTTGTAGATGTCTTTTTCTTCTATAAAGGCGCCACTGGCAAATTGCGTATACAGGCCCCCAAAATAGCGTTCCCCATTAATTCCAATTCCTATTCGACCATCAATGCGAAACAGAACCCCATAGTCCTGATCTCTAATAAGCTGTTCTTCTTCTAGTTTTTGTAACCAGCTGTAGACCAATCCAAAACCCGGGGCAATTCCAGCGCTGATATAAATGGATTTGTGGATAACAAAGGTGTGGAAATAACCATAGTTTAAGCCGATTTCAATATTATCGGATTGTTTTATCTGAACTGGCAAAAGGGTGTCTGCAGCATCCTGCGTTTGGAAATATCGATAATGTGAAATCACCATCCCACTACCCGCGCTTTTTAATTGTCGTTCTGTCTGGGTGGATAAAGCCCGCAAAGAAAATTTAGGATTAAATTTATAACCAGTGGCCCCCTCAAACGCTCTGTATCGCAATTGATTTTTTTGAATATAGGGGTCGCCAAATTGCCATTGTGGAAGGAAGTCGGCCGTATTGTCCAGATAAAAACCCTTTATCCGGCGCGTTCTAAAATTATGAAACCAATGGGTTCTTATTATAGAAAAGTCCAGATCATAGCCACTGCTTTTGCCTTTGATATCCCGATCCTGATTAGAGGTGAAGAATGGGGGCGTGTAGGAAAAGCCTCCTGCCAAGCCACGGTAATTGACCTGAAACTTTAACCGTTGATTTGAATTCGGAATGAAATCAAACTTTTCATCACCTACAGGGTCAAGAATAAATAATTCGGCATTTTCGATTAAAGCTACTTTAAAGTGCAAATAAGCATTCATTTCATCAATCCACCCATTATATCTGATATGCGTATCGCTGATTTTCCTTAAAGAATCAGCAGTTATAGGTTGAATAAATCCGGACTTTTTTTTTGTACTGTGTTTTTTATAGGTGGTTCGTTCCTGAATTTGTTCCTTGAAAATTTTGCTGAGGCTGCCTAATTTTTCATCATAAATCAAGCATAAATTTTTATTTGGATATTTTTCTAAACTTTTGTCAAAATATTCAAGACGGATTTGCTTAATCACCTCTTTCCGCTCCTTTGCAGGAAGAGAATTTTTAATGGGTGAACTGATGTGGGTATTGAGATCCTCCTGTGTTAATGGAATAGTATTATATTGAGATTCATACACTTGAACTATTTTTTTAGCTCGAATGCTAATAGTGGCTAAGTCGGCTTCTGCATACTGCTCCACAGATAATTGGTAACGGTCTTTCAGTAAATCTTCCGCTAAAAGGTCATAGGATCCGGTGGTGGGTAGGTAGCCATATAGCTTTCGAACTTTCCTTAAATCGGTGGAGTCAGGGAGTACATAGTTGAATTCTTCCTGAATGATCTGGCTGCCACTTATCCTTTGGTTTTCTACTAATTGATGGAGGTTTTGGATATAGGGCTTTTGTCCTAATAAATTCTGTTGAATGACGGTAATGGTCCTTCCTCCTTGTTGAAAGGAATGATATTGCACATCATAGGAATTGGCATTTTTTATGATTTTTAGGCCTGTACATGAAAAGGAAAGTGATAAAAAAATAAATAGGAGACTTCTAAGCATTTTCGGGTAGGATTTTAACCATCTTTACATCATTATTACTTTTAAAAAGATGTTTCTGTTTACTTGGGATCAGGAATTTTAAAGTTTAAATCAATTTTGCATGAGGATACTCTTGACTGCCATAGGCACCCGTGGAGATATGGAGCCTTTTTTGGCTATAGGAAAATTGTTAGTACAAAGAGGACATGAAGTGCATTTGATGATGCCGGCACAATTTGAGCCATTAGCGGAAGAGGAGGGCCTGGCCTTTCACTCTTTGGGGGAGGCCTTTATCAAAATGCTGGATAGTGAGGTGGGGAAGCGCGCGCTCGGAGGAGGTGGGGGATTCTGGTCCAAAATATTGGCCTACATTCAGTTAGCCATGCAACAGGGAAAGGTCAATAAAGACATGGTGCTCATTCAGCAGGAAGTCATTTCCCGACTTCATCCGGACCTGATCCTATACAATGCCAAAGTCATGGTCCCGGTATTATGGGGGATGCAACCACACCATAGGGCCATTCAGGTGAGCCCTGTTTTGTATTTGCATGAGGTGAGGGATCATAGTCATATTGCTTTTAATCGCAATTTCGGACCATTCTGGAACCGACAAACCTTTGCTTTGGCCCGTTTTGGCTTAGTAAAAACCTTGCTAAAAGCACAGGAATGGCTTCAGGTGAACAAGCCTTTTGATAAGCAGTCCATTACTCATTATCTGAAAAATAATGAGGTGATCTATACTATTTCTCCTTACTTATTTCCCAAACCCCAGGAGTGGCCTGAACACCGCCGCGTAATGGGCTACTTTGAGCGGTCCAAGGAAATTCATTTCACGCCCTCAGCTGGATTACTGGCATTTTTGGACCGGCATAAGGAGATCTTATTCATTACGTTCGGAAGTATGACCAATCCCGCTCCGGAGGAGAAGACCCGCATTGTACTTCAGGTCCTGAAGGAATTGCAAATTCCCGCTCTTATTAATACCGCCGCTGGCGGATTAGTGGTTCCTGAAAGTTATGATCAGCAGAGGGTGCATTTTGTGGATCAGGTACCCTATGATTTTATTCTGCCTCATATGAAGGCTATGGTGCATCATGGAGGAAGTGGAACGGTGCATTTGGCTTTAAAAAATGCTTTGCCGACCTTGATCATTCCGCATATTATTGATCAGTTCGTATGGGATCGGGAACTTTCAGCCCAGGCTTTTGGTCCGCGGGGTATTCCAATCGCTAAGCTTAATGAAAAGGTATTGAAAAAGAAGGTTTTGGATCTGTGGACTAATCCGCTGTACACACAAAATGCAAAGGCCATCTCAGAAAAGATGGCCAGCGAAAATTTTGAAAAAGAATTCTTTAAAGTGATCGAAAATCAGGGCTAGCTTTCCCTTACTATTCTTCCTTTTTACTTAAAAGATATTTCAGGCGTTCCAGGCTTAAAGGTTTGGAGGTGAAACCTGAAACGGGTTTGAAATTAGAAGCCTTATTTTCATCATCCGGATCAATGGAGGAGGATAACATATGAATTTTAATATTAAAAGAACGTTCCTCAAAAGCTTCCAAAAACTCCCAGCCGGACATATACGGCATATTGATGTCCAGAAAGATAATGTCCGGAAGGCTTTGGCTGTTTTGTAGTTCCTCCAAGGCCTCATCCGCACGAAGAAATGATTTTACTTTTAGCCCCGAGTCCAGCAATTCCAGCATTTTGGTGGAGATTTTATGATGCAGCGGGTCATCGTCAATCATCCAAACATTGGATACCGCCAAAGGGGAGGCCTGTTCAAAGACGGGCTGTTCTCTTTGGTGCAGGACATCATTCATTTCATGAAGTTGATCATCCAGCTCATTGGCGCTTTGAAGCAGTAATTGTATGTTTTCATTTTCCGGGCAATCCTCCAATAACAATTGCGACAGCCCGATGATGCTGCTTAACTTTGCACGAATCTTATGCGAATTAATATGGTTAAGCTCTCGAAGTTTTTCATTTTGGGTCTGTAGATCCCTATTCAGGGCTTTTAACTGTTCCTGAAAGCGCATTTCCTCTGAAATATCTTTCACAAAAACTGCGCATCCGGTCACTTTTCCATCCATGATGATGGGGTTGTAGTTCGCCTGAAAATAGGTGCGCTCATAAAGCTCATTGCCATATACCTGCGTGATGGAATAAGACTCCCCATCCAATGCTCGCTGAATATCGCTCTCTGCCTTGACATGGTCTCCGTTTACCCGCATATATTCCAAAACGTTTTTACCAATTTCAATATCCAGCCCATAAATCTTTTTCATGGTCAGGAAATGATTGCGGTTAAAAGCCGTGTAACAGAATTGATTATCAAGCGAAAAGATAATGTCCTCCGTGCTTTCAATAATACTGACCAACTGCGTCTCTAATTGGCTCGGCATCAAAGAAAGCGAAGCATTAGATATTTTTTGCGGAAAAAATTGAACAACACAATCTTCCACTGATATTTTCTGATAGAAAATTCGAAAGGGGTGAAGTGTTTTGGATTGTGGAAGCTGAAGCGCTAACTCAACGGCCGGACTATCCGTTTCGATTTGATTTTGCTGACAATGGAGAAGGATTTCTTGGATTAAAATTCCGGTAAACTCTTCACTGAGATATTGAAGTGCATTCTTATTATAATCTAAAATTTTAGCATTGGGAATATTTAATATAACTGCAGCAGTTGGGTATCCCGAGTGAATATTAATAAGCCCATTTTGTCCGGTATCGTTTTTCATCTCCATTTTCGTTACTTCCACACGTAAAGTCGCAATATAAACGAAAATAATAATTGATTTGTATGATTCTTTTTGGAATTTTTAATGATCTACCCGAAATCAAACGATTGTTGTGATTATTCAGGGATATTTCCGTCTAAATTTTGTTAAATTATGAATTGGGGAGTTGGTTTGTTATTTACAATACAAGATTAAAATGGTATGTTAAATAGACTTTTTGCTGGACTGTTTGTCGCTTTCCTGTTCACCGGACAGGTATTTGCTCAACGCGCATATCAGGGGTACCAATATCATCCTGATCACCTTGAGGTTAACACCAATGATGGGAAAATTCATATTACGCCCTATGGCGCATCTTCCTTTCGGGTAGATTTTTTAGCTCATGGAGAGGCATTGCCTTTTCCGGTGAATGCGGCGGCGGGTGCTCCCGAACGTACGGAAACCAAGGTAAAAGAAACGGAAACGCAATTGATTTATTCCGTTGATGATTTATCGGTGATATTAGAGAAAAAGCCCTTTCACCTACGCTTTGTACGCGATGGAAAGGTCATCCTATCTGAAGAGAAAGGCTTCTTTGATCAGGATTCTGTGGCCGGATTCCGCTTTGAATTACAGGATAATGAAAAACTGATCGGTGGAGGGGAACGTGTATTGGGCATGGATCGCCGTGGTCACCGCTTAGAGTTGTACAACCGTGCTTCCTATGGTTATGAGAAACATGCGGAATTGATGTATTACTCTATGCCGATGTTGGTTTCTTCGGAGAAATACGCTTTGATCTTTGATAATGGCGCCAAAGGATTTCTGGATCTTGGCGCTACGGAATCCAATATTCTTCAATTTGAAGCGATGGGTGGCAACATGAGCTACTTTGTTGTCGCTGGAGAAGATTATCCGGAGCTAATGGATAATTTTACGGCTTTGACTGGCCGTAACCCAATGCCGGCGCGTTGGACACTGGGGAACATTGCTTCCCGTATGGGCTATCACAGCCAGGAAGAAGTGGAAATGACCGCCGGAAAATACAAAACCGAGGAAATTCCATTGGATGGTATCGTGATCGATCTTTTCTGGCAAGGTAAAGACCTGACCGGTCATATGGGGAATTTGGATTGGGAGCCGGACAGCTTTCCGCAACCCGAACAAATGATGGCGAACCTAAAAGAGGATGGTGTTAAAACGATTTTGATTACCGAACCTTTCATCCTGACCAATTGTAAGACCTGGGACTCAGCGGTGGAAAATAAAATTTTGGGAACGGATACTTTAGGGAATCCTTATAAGTTTGATTTCTTCTTCGGAAACACCGGTTTGGTGGATATTTTCAAACCTGAGGCCAAAGATTGGTTCTGGTCTTTCTACAAAAAGCATACTGATGCTGGTGTTGGCGGATGGTGGGGCGATTTGGGAGAGCCTGAGGTTCATCCTGCTGGTTTGCAGCATGTGAATGGTTCTGCTGATGAGGTACACAATATTTATGGACATGAGTGGGCGAAAATGGTCTACGATGGATATGCCAAAGATTTTCCAAATGAGCGTCCGCTGATTTTGATGCGTTCCGGCTTTGTGGGTTCTCAACGTTATGGATTGGTGCCCTGGACGGGAGACGTGAACCGTACCTGGGGTGGTTTATGGCCACAGGTAGAACTTTCCTTGAGCATGGGACTACAGGGAGCAGCTTATATGTCTTCTGACTTGGGTGGTTTTGCGGGGACTTATGAGGATCCTGAATTATACCTGCGTTGGTTGCAATTTGGCGTATTCAACCCGGTTTATCGTACGCACGCTCAGGAAGAGGTGCCCGCAGAGCCGGTATTTTGGGATGTGAAAACCAAGGCCATTGCCCGTGAGTTTATTCGTTTGAGATACCAAATGATGCCTTATAACTATACTTTGGCTTATGATAACCACACTACGGGTATGCCATTGATGCGTCCATTGTTCTTCGAAGAAGATCGTGCAGATTTGATCGACTATGTGGATGCTTATATGTGGGGAGATGCCTTCCTGGTAGCGCCGGTTCGTGAAAAAGGACAGCAAAGCAAAAAGCTTTACTTGCCAAAAGGTCACCGTTGGTTTACTTTCGATACCGATCAGGTATTTGATGGCGGTCAGGAAATTTCATTGCCTACAAATATTAAGCATTTGCCGGTAATGGTGAAGGCAGGATCCTTTGTACCGATGGCGGAGGTTTTCCAAAGCACTGAATTTTATAATACTGAAAAACTGACCCTGCATTATTTTGCTGATCCTTCGGTGGAGGAAGCCAAAGGAGAAATGTATGAGGATGATGGCCATTCCAAAGATGCCATTGCCAGGGGAGATTTTCAATTACTGAAATTTGAAGCTGATCAGGTGGGCGATGCTTTGAAAATTGCATTGGAAAAGACTGGCAAAGGTTATGTAGGAGCTCCTGCGGAGCGTCAAACGACTTTGATTGTCCACCAATCACCGGAAGCGAAAAAGGTGTCCGTAAATGGGGAGAAAATAAAAGTGCAGAAATCCAAAGAGAAGTGGGCTGCCAAAGGTGGTGCATTCTATGACGAGGCAAGCAAGCAGCTACATTTGACCGTAGCATTTAAAGATAAAGTTGACATCGTGATCAACTAAGTATATCTGATATCGCATTTCAAGGGCCGGGGCTATTTTTAGCTCCGGTTTTTTTATGACCGATTTTTAATAAATGCTTTTTTATTTTCGTACCTTCCTGCCATGTCGTTAAATCTTTCCCTTCTTCAATCTATCATTAAAATTTATGGAGAGGTCTCTTCGGCCAACCTGAAAAAGATTGCGGATTTGGTGTCGCTTGTTCAATTGGAAAAGGGGACATTAATTTGTAAGGAAGGGAGCAGTAATAATAAAGAGTATTTCCTGACAGCGGGAATTTGTCGTTCTTTTATCTTATCGGAAAAAGGAGAGGAGATCAGTTTGGGCTTTTATATCGGCCCCGTTGTTTTACCTCCACAGACCAGCAGAGTAAAGTTTGAAAAATCTTTATATCAAATGGAATGCCTCTCCGGGGTGGAGATACTGGAATTACCAGCGGATCAATTTTTAAACCTCATGGTGGAAGAGGAGGAAATCCGCAACTGGGGAAATGCGGTACTGCATCAGGAATTAAGTGAAAAGGTGGAGAAGGAATTAATATTGGCCAGTTGTGGAGGGAAGGAAAAGCTTCAGTGGTTCCGTTCCAAATATCCCCTTTTGGAACAACGGATCCCACATGGGATGATTGCCTCATTTTTGGGCATGACTAATATTTCACTAAGTCGGTTACGCGGTGGGGTATAGAGAGGACAGGATGGTTCTTTTTTTCTTTTATATTATTATCCCAAAATAGCGTTTTTTTGATATGGTTTGATCCTAATTATCAGAATGTTGAACTTGAAATAACAACATTGATGATTTATGAAAACCTGGTCAATTTTAACGATTTTCGTCTCCTTTTTTTGGGGAGCAACCGCTGCAAAAGCGCAAGAGTCTGATGGACTAAAAGAGGAGGTAGCTCAATTAACACCTCCTTCCAGAACAGATCAACCTCTATTATCAGATTTTCAGTCTCAACAAAATCAGAGGCCGTTTCATAAACCACCGCATCTGCCGGATGATATTTTGGTGAAGCCTTTGGAAGAACTGGCTTTGAAACCCACGGACTTCAGTCCGATGGTGGCGGATATTTCCAAAGAAAACCTTCGTTTTAAGAAAGAATTATTAGCAGGTAAAAAGCCAAATCAATTGCGCCAGAAAGGAGCTGTGGACAGCTTCCTTTTTTATCAAAAAGGGGCACTTCGGCTGGAGCAATATTTTGCTTATTCGGCAATTGACCGTCCTCATTTCCAAATGTCAATTACTAAAAGTATGACGGCTCTGGCGGTAGGCCTGGCTTTGGAGGAAGGGATTTTCCATTCGGTGGAAGACCCTGTTTTGAAATATTTTCCTTTTGATCAGGGAGAGTTGCCTGAAGCTGCATTCCAAATCAAGATGAAAGATGCACTCACGATGCAATCTGGTATTCGACTACCGAAAAATTTTAAACCCGCCACAGTAAAGGAAGATTTAGAGCTTTGGCGTCAGATTTTTAAGGAGGCAGAATACCATCCAGCTGGAACCACTTACAAATATCAGGGGATTGATCCGTCCTTGTTCAGTTCCGCCCTTTATCTGCAGACCGGGAAAACCATGGAAGAATATTTACATGAAAAATTATTGATGCCAATGGGCATTAAAGCTGCTTTTTCAACCACCCCACAAGGGATGACCAAAGCCCCCGCAGGAATGGATCTTACCTCCAGGGATATGCTAAAATTAGGAATTTTAGTTTTAGAGCAGGGGAAATTTGCAGAACATCAGTTTCTATCTTCCTCCTGGATAAAGGAAATGACGGACGCATATGCTCAAAATGGAAAAAATGAATACGGATATTTTTGGTGGCGCCATGTTGAGCGTTATAATGAAAAGGAGATTGCAGTTATTTCTGCGCGGGGAGCGGGAGGACAGTTTATTTTTATTTTGCCGGAATTTGAGGCGATCTGTATTTTTACCTCCTATGGCACGCGGAAACCATTTCAATATTTATCTCAGGAAATTATTCCCATATTGGCCGGGGGGAAAAACTCCCGGAATCTCCATTAACAATTGTTAATGCAGGGTATTTCATTTTCTGCCTAATTGGGAATAAATCAAATTAATGGAAAATAGGGCAAACGCATCAAGTTAAAAACTATTGAGAAATTGGTTTATTTTTGCCCTATGAATACACCCACGACTATTTTTTCAGGAGTAGAAGACCCTCGCCAAGAGTGGAGATGTCTTCATCCATTAGAAAATATCCTTTTTATCGCCTTAGCAACAATGATTTGTAATGGCGAAGATTTTGAAGATATGGTAATTTTCGGAGAGCAAAATTATGAATGGCTAGCCGAGTGCCTTGATTTATCGAATGGTATCCCATCTCATGATACCTTTAATCGAGTTCTACAAAGATTACGACCAGACTCATTGCTGAATAGTCTCAAAGAAGATGGGCAACAATTACTGGACGTTGTAAATGAAAAGCAGGTGATTTTAGATGGGAAAAAATTAAGGGGAGTTTCTCCAAATCAAAAAGGGAATAAAGGTTTATACATATTAAGTGCTTGGGTTGGTGAAAATAATATTTGCATAGGCCAACAAAAGGTTAAAAATAAAAGCAACGAAATTACAGCCATTCCTGAATTACTTGATAGCATAGAATTGGCCGGCGCTACGGTGAGTATTGATGCGATAGGGTGTCAAAGGGAGATTGCTCAAAAAATAACACAAGATTGTGATGCTCAATACTTTCTTTCGCTTAAAAAAAACCAGAGGAACAGTTATCAGATTGTTGAAGATGCATTCCGCTTCCACAATCCTAGCAAATTTGACTTAATGATTGAAGAAGGGCATGGAAGAAAAGAAGAACGTAAATGCACTATAATTTCAATGGCATCTTTGCCGGAAGAGGAGCAATTAACTGGTTGGGAAGGGCTAAAAACTATTGTTAAGATTGAGAGTAATCGAAATGTTAAAGGGAAGGAAAGTAAGCAGGTTAGATTCTACATGAGTTCTGAAGAAATTTCAGATCCAAAATACTACAATTTATTGGCAAGAGGACATTGGAGCATAGAGAATCAACTGCACTGGCATTTGGATGTGACATTTAATGAGGATGCTTGTAGAGCCAGAAAGGATCATTCCGCTGAAAACTTAAATATCCTCCGAAAAATCGCACTGCAGAGAATTTCTAGAATGGATGATAAACTCAGTAAGAAAAAGAGGAGATACAAGGCTTCAATGGATCATAACTACCTTATATCCATCATCTCCTGATGCGTTTGCCCTAAATGGAAAATGAAAAAGTAGTGATTTATGTTATTTGTTATTGGGTAGGCCAAGCCCCTGCTCAAAATACCGCCCTATTGGTGATTGATTTGCAAACTATTTTCCTGAAGGAAGATTCCCTATTCATGTGGATTTGGCCGCAGTGGAGATTTTCTTTGAAGCCATTCATAAGCAGGAGCGAAATTTTTGCCGAAGCGGACAGTACTTTAATATTTTATGTGCTGAATGAATGGCATTCGCCTTTAGTCCGGATTCAATCCTCTTTTAGCTGCAAGGAGGGAAAAATGAAGGAATAGCCTCCTGTTTCGAGTTTTTTCCAATGAAGCAGATGAATGAGGAGAAAGCAATATTGCCCAAATTTGAGCTAAAAAAATCAGCAGGAATGTATTGAGTTGATGATAAATCAGATAAGGTGAATTACTTAATTTAGTGGTGAATAATTCGGGTTAAAAATTGGATTGCCGGAAATGTATCAAAGGCAGATGCGGAGGGGGTATGGCTTGATGATCGCTTAATGTTTTGTGCCGATCAGTTTTATAGCTTTCAGGACGCGAAACCAATTTAGGAGGAACCGTATGCGGGAAATCTGCTTGTACGGATCTGTGAGGGAGCGTGGAGATAACGAACCGCTCTTCTCGGAAATCCGGCCGGCTTAAGCTTGGTGGAATAATTGATTAATAATACTGACCGTTTCTGATGCGGCTATTTTTGGCTGAAGAGCCGTATCAGAAATGCCCGAAACGACACGAGTAATATCATGGTCGATTTCACCTTTAGCCCAAAGGTCTTTACTCGAAACAGTTAAATAGGCGGAGAAATTATGATGTCCGGAGCCGGGGCGTTCTCCAATAATGTGAATGATCCCACGCTTTTCTTGCTGTTTTCCTGCCTCACCAAAAATATATTGTCCACAGTGATAGCCTGCCCTTACACGTCCATTTTTGATGATGACAGGCTGTTTGCTCAAGTGGTAATTATTAACCGCCAATTCATTTTGCAAATGTTCCAAATAAGGAAATAGATGCCCATCATCCATGATGGCCCGGGCGTTTAAGCCATCCGAAATAATGATCTGAATTTCGGGACTTTCGCCTTTCCAACTCGATCGCATTTCTCGTAAAGCGCTTAGCGATTGACTCGTTATTTTTTCTCCACTCTCCGGATGGTAAACATAGTCCTTTCGGTCAGTTGAAACTGTAAATACCCTCAAAGCAGCAGGGATGGATAAAACAAAATCAGCATTCATTTCTGTCCAAATGCTCACTTTTGCATCCTGGTATAAACTTTCTACTTCCGCAGCTAAGCCGGGATTTAAATCCCAATAATGTTTACCATAACCTTCTGCAATATTCACACCTCTTGATTTGATGCGCTCAATGGCGGCTTGGCCTTCGGCATAAATATCCTCTTTACTTCGGTGATCGTTCTTTTGCTTACAATATTGATAATACACCCAAATTGGATCTCCAAAGTGCTTTGTAGGCTGATTGTCCTCGTCAATAATTTCCAAATCTTTAAAAAATTGCCATATGGTATCCTCGACCTTATAATTGAATTTTTCCCGTACCCGTATATGGTCACTGAAGGAAGTAGTCAGGTAGCTTAACATGGGGTCATTTTTAGTCGGTAAGGCCATGAAATAGGCCGGATTGGCGGGCATAATTTCATCGATGCACCAGTTCAAATCGTCCAGGTCGATGTCCATATGCAGGGTGGAACAGATGTCGAGACCGATGGTTAAGCCGTGAAGTTTTCCCATCGTAATATCTTCCAAACAACATCGGACTAATTGTTCCTTGGTTCGGAAAACCTCAGGGCCAATAAAGCCGGCCACATTATTCAAAAAGGAGGTAGGAGGGTGCTGGTCATTTTGTGACATATAGGTTTTCAGGGCCCTTAGAAAGCCATATTTTCGCGCTTCATGGATCACCATATCAAAACCTTCTCCATGTCCGTTGGTGAAATCGGCTCCCTGCCCCGTTTCAATATATAAGCCATATTGACCATTGCGCTGCTTCGCATATCGGATCATTTTTTCAATGGTCACATCAAAAGTTTGATTCGCTTCGACGGTTCCAGCAAGACTTTGAAACCAAATGCCAGTGCTGCCCGGATGCTCTTGCTCCACCTTCGCTTGAATGTCGATATGGGAAAGCACACAATTGGGCATTTGCTCCTGAAGCCTGAAGGTTTTTAGAACATCATAAAGTGCGGCTTCAATTTTGGCGACCGAATCCGGATTACTGGAAACGGGATTGGTGCCTAAAAGTAAATCGCCTACGGCAAAGGACCAGGCATTGAATACCTGCCAAATGATGTCCTCCGTATTATCTGTTGGAGAATTCGGTTGCACACGCGCCCCTAAATATCCTTTGCTACCAATTTTACTGTTGGGCAAAACATTGAAAATTTTACTGCCGGTTTGGAGGAGTTCCTGATTGCTCATGAGTTTGACTACACAAGCGATCACATCACTACTCAGATAGGGCATTACCGCTTTTACGGCCTGTTCATCTTCCTCAAGGATAAAAGCTTTGAGGTCGCCCATCGTCCAGTCCTGATATTTTTCATCGTATAAGGTGGTCTTTTGGATCAATCGATATAAATTATCCTCGAAAATGGGATGTTGAACCAGCGACCCAATTTTAGTATTGGAGAGTAATTTTCTTGCTGTTGCCCGCTGTTGTGGATTTTCAGCAGCGATGCCCAGTAGGTCATCTCCTTCCTTAAATTCATTGGCCGCCCCTAATAGTTTTTTGTATAGGTCAGCATCAAATTGACCAGCAGTTTGTGTGATATAGGAAAATAGATCTTCTTCCGTAGGAGAAGGCTGAATATTCCTATAGGGCGGTTTTTGCCCAAAGGCATCCAAACAGCTGAAACTACTAAAGGCAAAGTAAAGGCCGAACTTTTTGGATTGCGCTAAAAATTGCTTGCGGGAGATGAGCTTCATGCGGGATATGGTTGGTAGACTATTAATTTACAAAAACATTTATTCTTTTCTTAGGTGCAAAGTGTTGAGGTACATCTTTTTAAATAGGCTTTCGGAAATAGGGTATAAAGTTCTAACCAGCATGAGGTACTACTAAGTTTAAAAAATCTATCCCATAAATTTAATTCAAATACCTACCAGGGCGATTACGGATGTTTTTTTCCACCAGAATCAGGGGAGCTTAACTTCCTGTGATTCCACTTCAGGAAAGTGATATTTTACCAGTGCATTATCTGGTGTGGAAGTTCTGGTATGCGGGTGTATGGAGTGAAAATCTCTCCCAATATCAAAAAGATCAATTTGTACACCACCATTAACAATTGTTAATGCGCTAAACTTTTTTTTCCATTTACTTGTGCGCGTATCAAAATAGTTAATGATGAAAAAGTGGTGTTTTATCTTCCTTTGCCTATGTATGTGCTCGATTAAGCTGGTCGCACAGGAATCTGCCTTATTAGTGATCGATGTTCAAAGCAATTTCCTTCGGGAAGATTCCCCCATGCATGTGGAGCTGTCCTCTATATCGACCTTCTTCGAGGGGATTAATGGGCTGGAATACCAATTTTCCCAAAAGGATAGTACTTTGGTTTTTTATGTAGTAAATGAATGGCATGCCCCCATTAAAAACTGGATGACCGGAAATGTCTCCAAAGCAGGTGAAGCAGGAGTGGAGCTGGATGATCGCTTGCTGTTGTGTTCTGATCAGCTTTATTCCAAATCTAAAGGCGATGCGCTGTCCAATTCAGCATTGAAAGAGGCACTTATGGAAAGGCAAATCGAGCAAGTAGTCGTGGTAGGCTTATTTGCAGAAGGCTGTGTCAGGAAAACAGTAAAGTCGTTGGTCAGGCATGGTTATAAGGTCACCATTCCATCCGCTGCCATCGCCTCCAAAAATGGAAAGAAAAAGGAGAAAGCCCTTCGTCAATTGGAAGCACATTCTCCTTTTGTAAATGTAATATGGGAATAGGTCTATTCTCCTTTCCAGTCCAAATAATTGACATCAATCTGGACATTCATCATTTCGCCCATTTTGACACTTTGTCGACTGGAGGCAGGCCAGTAACGACCATTGGTTTTTTCAAATTGAAAATTCACCGTGGAGGTCATGTTTGGGGTCGCCATATTGATTTTCTCCAGGAACAGCCATTGGTCTAATTGTAAAGTCCTAATTTGGGCAAATATACTGGTGCCATCCGGCATGCTGGAGTTTACACTAATGCTGGAATAATCCTGCGTGATCGAGATCTCATCATTTTGCATTTCCTTTTCCAGGCTTACCTGAATGCCATTTTCAATGTCTTTAATTTTGGTTTTATTCGCGGGAGCATCCAGAAAGTCGGTCATGAAATATTCTTTTATCAGCACAAAAGCACCTTCCGCTGCCTGCAGGTAACCGGCTTTCATTTGGCCAAGGCCCTCAATTTCATTTTCGGCAATATCTAATTCAGAAAGTTCGAATTGGCTTTCCTGGCTAAGCAAGTCATAGTGAATTTTTACGGTAAGGTTTTGCAATTGGCTGGCCACTACATCTTCTCCCTCCGCCAAATACTTCGGAGCAAGCTTAGCGAAAAGTTGTGCGACTTCCGGTATATAGACTTTAAAGCTGATTTCCTTTTGAAGGTCCCGATCAAGGCGATAAAATTTTTCATTGATCTCTGTGATCGAAGGTTGCTGGGCAAAAGCGGGAATGTCGGTTAACCAAAGGGCGGTGATAAGGAAAGCGATATTTTTAAACATAAATCTTCTGTCTTTGTGGCAAAATACAGTTTTTAGGCCAAGCTTAAATGGAAATCAAATGAAAATTGAGCAAGTGTCCGGGCTTTTCCTGATTTTATAGGGAGTGAGGTTGTTTTTGTGTTATTCTTGAATTCAGTGCGGTTTTTATGGGGAAAAGCGAAATATTTATTGCATTATTTCATCTTAATGGCTTCCTTTTGGTTGGATTATAAATGAATTAAATACCGAATATATGAAGGCATTCAAAGCGCAGTTCGGGGGGAAGCCTCGTAAAGATGATATTCAGCGATACGAAAAATCTCCTAATTGGAATGCAGGTAAGTTTCAGAATCTGGAAGAGACTACTATGGCCATTAACCTGAAAGAATTACCTAAATTATTAAAGCAAAATTTTTCAGATAAAGCGATTCGACGCCCTCAGCAGGTTTTGCCGGTAAAAAAGCTGGATATTGATGCTTTTTTGGAGAATGATGGACGGGCCCGCTTCGTCTGGTACGGGCATTCGGTATTGTTGATACAAATTGCAGGGAAGATCATATTAATAGATCCCATGCTTGGCCCTAATGCCTCCCCAATCGCCCCTTTTTCAACGGATCGCTTCTCTGACCATACACTGGATTTAATTGATGATTTTCCCGACATTGATTTGGTGCTGCTCACCCATGATCATTATGACCATCTGGACATGGCCAGTATTATGAAGTTAAAATCCAAGGTGAAAAACTGGTGGACGGCCCTGGGCGTTTCCCGTCACCTGGAATATTGGGGCATAGCAAAAGAAAAGGTAAAACCCTTTGACTGGTGGGAGCAGGCGGAATTCGAAGGACTGCAGATTACCTTCACACCTTCTCGACACTTTTCCGGTCGTGGGGTACTCGATCGGGCCAAGTCTTTATGGGGAGGCTGGGTAATTAAGAGTGAAATGGAGAACATCTATTGGAGTGGTGACGGCGGTCGTGGTGATCATTTTCATGAAGTGGGTGAAAAATTGGGACCATTTGACATCGGCTTTATGGAGTGTGGGCAATATCATCAGCAATGGCACGATATTCATATGTTTCCGGAAGAAAGTGTGCATGCGGCGCTGGATGCAGGTGTAAAAATAGCAGTACCGGTTCATTGGGGAGGGTTCTCTTTGGCTTTACACCATTGGAAAGAACCGGTAGAGCGATTTCAGACTGCAGCTGTTACAAATGAATTGAAATGTTTTTTTCCGAAACTCGGAGAGGTTTTTACAAAAGATTTTACGCTTGGGAAAAACCCGTGGTGGAGTAGGGAAAAATAAAATTTCGGGAACACAAATACATTTGGAAGGCCATTTAATAAGGTACTTATTTTCACTTTGTCGGCTAAGTCGATATAGTTCCTATATCCCCATTAGTTTGGCTCAATAAGAAGCCCGTGAAGTATGGATAATAATGTTTTTAAAGGAGCAGATGGAGCGTACTATATAAGCCTCAAAAATCATATACGATCAAAAGCATTTGACAAATTTGCCTGTGGATCAGGGATTTCAATGCATGTATGGAAGGTGGATGCATGGAAATACCTGACATTGGCATGCTTAAGTGGTGTCTTATCTTAAAAAATTAAAATTGTCCATGGACATTTTTTGAATTTACTCTTCGAGCTTGTCCTTTCTGTGATGCGCTAAACGAATAGCCCAAAAGTACCCATCAAATGGAATCAAAGTAGAGAGGATCGAAATTTGGCAATTCTAATGCCGTATTGAATTCCTACTGGGAATTAATCGTTTGAGAATAAATTATTTAAATCCATCTTTAATTTTTGTATGGAACATACAACCTATCCGTTAAATTTTGGTAAACACCATAATAAAAGATATCAGGATTATGAGTGTATTCACGGAAGTAGATCGTCAGCAAGACATCAAAGGATTTGATGTACCGGCTTTTAAAAAATATTTAGTAGATAAAGAAAAAGAACTTCAGCACCTTCGCCATCAATTAGTAAATAAGGAACATCTGATTATTCGTGCAAAAGATTTTATTGGCCTGGCTAATAATAATATAGCGCAATTTCAAAATAAAATTACAGCCAATAAAGTTAGTGCCCAGGAAGTTCAGTTGGCGCAGGATCAGATTGTGTTTTTGGAAATTAAGCGGGAGCGCCAGCAACAGACTTTAAAGGACTTAGAGGAGCTTCATGACCGCATTGAGCAAAAAATCACGAATTTAGAAAGTGGAGTAGCGGAGAAGCTAAGAGAATTTCAAAATGGGATGATTGGTAGCGGAATGGTACGCTGGAATCAGCAGGAATACCATTATTGAAAATGGAGATTTAGGTAGATAATCCACTAGAAAGTAATCTGCTTTACTTTTTCCCAAGTGAAAAAACGATTTTCTTTGTGGTATGGAATCTCTGTCAATCTCATTGGAGTCTATCACATCAATAGTGAAGGATCACAAGCTTTTATTGCTATTGTTTTATAATAATGACTGTCTTGGATGTACCGGTCGGGCGATACCTTTTGCCCACCAGCTGGATCAGGAATTTCCCGAATTAAAAGTGGTGGGCGTCCATAGCAATTTTGGAAAACGTGCGGCCCACAATGAACAGGAGCTGTTGTCCATTTTCAGAGCAGCTCAGGCACCCTTCGAATTATTTATTGATGCCGACCATCAGCTTTATGATGCGCTCAATTGTGAAGGCACCCCACATTGGGCACTCTTCGATGCCAGGGGGAGCAGTTGCTATCCATCTTTGGTTCGCAGGGCAATGCACAAAATCGTTTGCTGTATTTTCTGGAAGAATATTTCCAGGATGTTTAAAGAAATCTCCCTGGCTTCGGGTTTCAAGAACCGGCAATATCGTTTGGGAATGGATGATTGGTGATTTTAGCCACAAATTCCCCGAATTTTCACAAATGAATTTGAGCCTTATTCTGATGAAGGCATTGACATTGGTGGAGAGCTTTTGTTGTGATTTTAAAACTTCCCGGCCCAACATCCGGCCCGGTTCAATAGGTTAAAATTTCCGCGAGCTGCTACCGATAAGAAAATTTACTTAAACAGGTCTTTTAGGGGTTTTATTAAGGAACGATAAACGTGGCTTCCGAATTTCCCTTCTTTGTTTTCAGGCTGGCAATATACCGGCTCGTCGCCAGGAAAGGCACTTCCAATTGGTAAAATTCTTTAGGACCATTGAATTCCATGACCTGATGCCACACACACTGTCCATTCATTTGGTAAATGAAAAATTCACCACTTTCTGCAGGGCTAGCCACAGCAAATTTTAGCAATTGATTTTGAATCGGGTTTGGCGCAATTAGCAAAGCCGGAATGATTTCAGGAACTTCCAGCTGAACAATAAAATCGAAGTCCTGTTTTTCGGTTACCTTCAACAGGCGGAAATTTTGAAGGTTTCCATTTTGATTGATCGATAAAAAATAATGACCAGCGATTTCAAGTTCTTCTCTGGATTGCAGCCGATTGCTTTTTTCGGCCATCAAAGATTTTTCAATAAGGGCACGTCCAAACTGATCAAACAATTTAATGCTCACACTATCTCCAAAGCTGGCCGGAATGCTGATTTCCAACTCGTTTTCAATCAGGTGCGAGTTAATGCGGGCTGCTGGCTTTTGTTCCTGCCCGGAAGCATTAAAAAAAGTAAGTAGGAAAAGGAGAGGAGTGATAAAAATTTTCATAGGATTAAGAATGAAGATGAAAGCAGGTAAGAGGATTGAATTTTATTGACAGCCTTTAATTATTTCCAAAGACTTTTCGTATTGGGCAATTAACTGTTGGCGGATGTCCTGAGCGATGGTCATGGTTCTTCGGAGTTTGGGGAGATCCTCCTCGATGATATGGTTGGTCATTTTGGCCTGCTCATCCAGAAAAAACTGCTGCGCACTGTACACGTTGATAAGTTCGGCCAGGCATTCATAATCAATTTCCTGACTGAAGTCAGAGAGGGTAGCGGCCTGCCAGGCCACATCCGGCAACTGAATCATATTGATGTTGAGCTCCAGATAAAAATCATACTCAAATTTATTTCCCGAAATTAAGGTGGAATCCTTAATATGAATATGTGGGTGAGGATCAATAAAAGCATGAATTTTTTCCGGTTCCCCCGTAATCACATTCAGGTCGTTGCCCTTATTCAATTGGGTCAGGGTATCCAGCAAATAAAGGATACGGATATTATCCGAACGCTTCTCCAGTTGCTTCCGGTTATTAGTCAGCTCCTCAATGATATTTTTCAGTGCAAGTGCCTTTTGTTTTTTGATACGATGCTGTTGTCCCAGACCATCCACATAAAAGGCCAAAAGCACGCCCATGGTAGTGGCGACCAAAGTAATCACCCAATTTGAAGAAAATATGCGTCGGAGCAGGGACATAATGAAAGCAGGTAGTTTTGAATTTCAGGGATATTCCCCTTGTCAATAAAGATAATTATCAATATTGAAATTCAATGGCAGTTTTTGGAAAAAATACAGGCCTAAGCTTTCTTATAAATTCATTTTCAATTTTATATCCCGGGCTTTCAAGCAAAGTTTGTTTTTCATTTCAGCGGCTTTTTTGAACTACTATATAGCTCGACTTCTTGGCGGTATTTCCTCTCTGAAAATATTAAAACGTAGTGTCAGATGGTTTGGTGTAAAAGAACGTAAGCTGCCGGAATTTAAATCAGTGAGTTGTATTATTTACTTAGTTGCAGCAATTTTCCTTTTTGCAAACTTCCGGAACTCCTGTTCTTCCTCCTGAAAGATTCTTTTAGGGACGATCACTGCCTGTTGGCTGGTGATGAAAAGGTAGTAAAACAGCTGGTCTTCCCGAAAGCTGTGCATACTTTCCCACTTAATAGTGGAGACGATTTCTTCGTCGGCAGACAGGATTAAATTGTTTTCGGTCAATGCGATTGCTTTTTCTCCGGTGATATGAGCAGCTGGATTTTGCCGGAGATATTTTAATGATTTCGATTTAATCAGTTTTCTGTATAATCTGCCGATAAACGGACTAATGGCAACTGTTAGCCCAAGGGTAATCAAATTCGGGATACTGAAAACCTGACCACTATTTTGTACCGCCAGCACTGCCAATACGGCTAAGAAAGGGTATAGGTAAATGATCACCCTTAGCTTTTTCTTTTCCGGACGATACCATCCATAGTAATAGTTAAAATGGATAAAGTCTTCCGGTAATAACTCAAAATTGAATTTCATAGCTTTTAAATATAAAAAAAATAAATGTGTTAACCCGGACGCCTCAAAGCATCCGCATATATATTGGAGAAATCAGGTCCTAAAGATCCGGATATTGTTCAAATTATATGATAACCATCACCGTGGGAATTGTTGATCCTCATTGCAGTGAATTATTGTAATCACTTTCGTTTGGGATAGTTTTATTTAATTTCAATTTTTATTATATCAGGCTATAAAACCATTTTTGGAGTATTGAAAAATATAATTTTTGCTATTGTCATCTTGATTCCGCTAGCTTTGTTGGGCCTATTTGATTTGAGATTATCGGCTTATGAGGAAAAAACTGCAGAGAACTTGGTGAATTTTACCCTTGGGGCTGCCACTCTGGCTTTTGTATGCTTCGCATTCGTTAGAAAGTTTAAAAAACTGGAAGTTGCTTCCGGGAAAAATATCTTTAATTATTTTGTGAAGATGTTCAGACTTTTGTTAGGGACAACTTTTGTTTATTTTATGTTCTTTCTTCCGGTATTTATCAAATCCGTAATTTTTCTGAATGCGAAGATCGGAAAACATGAGAAGGTATGGATAGAGGGAAATGTTTATTACCGGGAATCTTCAAGGGTTCATATTAATACAGCTCAATCCTCCAAAGAGTACATTTTCTTGATTAATAAATATCCTCATTTTCCAAAATCAGGCCCTTTTAAAATAGAAATGAAAAAAGGTTTTTTGGGCCTCCTGTACATTCAATGAAAAAGGCCTGATTTTAAATGCAGAACTCCCTACTATTTCGCCAATCTCAACGCATCGGCATAACTATCCGGAAAATCAGATTGAATGACGCCCTGTGCAGCTTTTTCTACATCATAGGTAAATCGGACAAATTTCACTTTTAAGCTGTCCGGATTTTTGGGATCTAATTCATCAAATTCCACTAACACACAGCAACCCTGAGTATTCCGGTCTTTGGGTTTTCCGACCGAACCGATATTGATCACATGCTTGAAAGTATCGCCTGTTGGGATGAACGATGATAGGGCTTATGGGTGTGTCCGCAAAGGATCAGGTCAGCTTGCGTGCAATGCATCATTGCCAGCACTTCTTCTTCCGGATAATCTTCCAACAGATAATCGTTAATGGCTTTTACACTACCATGCACCAATTCCATCCGGAAAACTTTTTCTCCTTCACCGAATTGCAAGGTCATTTGACGAGGCAACTGTTGCAGGAATTTTCGCTGGTTTTCACCCAATAATTGTTGAGTGATGCCGGCATTGCCTTTATCCCCTTTGAGATCTTTCAGTTGCGCTTCATCATGATTGCCCATGATGGTCGGGATTTTATTGCTTTGAATATAATCCACAATCTGATTTGGCCAGACATTATAGCCCACAAGATCCCCCAGACAATAAATCCCATCGGGTTGAATTTCCGCTACTTTGTGAAGGAAAGCCTCAAAGGCAGGAAGGTTGGCGTGTATATCAGAGAAGAAAATGATTTTCATATTAGCTCAATTTTGAAATGATAGATTTATCGTGTGGATTCGGCGGGATATTGTTCCCGTTTTTCTTTGCCAGCATAAAGCCAAAGATGGATCCGCAAATGCCACCGATGATGTGGGCGGTATGACTGATATTATCCTGTTGATAGATGGACAAAAATTCCTGTCCAAGATAGAGGATGCTTACCAGAATAAAGGTCAGAGGAATATGTCCGCGGCGGTAGTTCACGATCGAGCTCAACAGAATCATCATAAATACAACACCACTGGCGCCTCTTAATCCCGTATCGAACATTAAAATATTGAAGATGCCGGTAAAAAGGCCGGTCATCAGGATCATGACCATCAGTCGGTAGGGCCCGTATTTTTCTTCCAGTAGTGGCCCCAGCAATAAAATGTATAACATATTACTGATCAGATGGGTGGCATCGGCATGCCCGAAAATGTGGCTGAAGATTCGGAAATAGTCCAGCGGATCAAAAAAATTGAAAGTTCCGCTGACCGAAAAAAGATAAACCATCAGCTGAGGAAGGAAAGCCTGTAAAACCAAAACCAGCAGACAGATGCTGGAAAAGCCAATGGTGATCGGTGCGTTATTATAAATTTTCATGTGTTTGAGTGATAGCTTTGGAAATCATCCGGCTTAAACCCAATACCGAAATGATAATCAGTCCCAAGATAATCCATTGTTGCCAGCCGGAAAAAGGATCTGCCAATAAAGCCTCTAATTGATTGGCCTGAATACCGACATAGATCACCAGCAAAGTGCGGGGCAACATGCCGATGGCGGCTCCCCAAAAGAAAGGGCGAAGACGGGCACCGGCAATGGCCAGCAGAATATTACTCACTGCGAAAGGAAGCACCGGGGAAAGCTTGGTCAGAATGACCAGCTGCAATTCCTGATGCTGTAAGCGGTCAAGGATCAGACGGGCCTGTGGGTGCTCCCGCAGGCTATTGGTGAAATTTCCATGGTCCAGCTTTTGAGCGGTGAAATAGCACAATACGGAGGCCAGCAGATAGGAAGGAACAATGAAAAAAATCGCCTTCCAGCCTAAAAGGTATCCGCTGATCAGTGCAATGAGGGTGGTGGGCGTCAGGGCGAAAGCCATGGTGATTACCGTTAGGGCATAAAACAATAACCACTGGGACCAATCGAATGCCCGAAGGGTGGCTTCATTTTGCAACACCAATACCGATGCTGTCCCGCTAAAGATCAGCGGCAGCGCAGTAAGTCCTAAGGCAAAACCCAGAGAGGCACCATTGGCCCGAAGTATTTTGAAAATTTCTTTCATATTAATAAAGCTCCCATTTTCCGTCCAGATAATATTTATAGAGGGTCGGGTGGTGGAGGTAATTTGGTTTTACCTGACTCAAGTCTTCCTTAAAAACGGATTTCCCGAAGGCCATCATCATCTTCATGGCACTTTGATTGAACCAATGGGTATACTCATCCGGATAATCTAAACGACCGAAAGCTTCCTTCATTTTTTCTTGCGGGATGTTTTTACTACCTAAAATCCAACCCCATTCTCCAAGGGTAATCAGATGGGTGTGGTAAGGCAAAGTATTAAAGCCTGCCTGCTGAAAACTGAGATCAATGCAGTGAAAAGCTTTCTCTGCATAATAGGGACTTCCGGCTTGAGTAACTAATAAACCTTCGGGTCTTAAGTGTTTGTAACACAGCTTATAAAACTCCACGCTGTAAAGTCTTCCAATATCCACATTTTTCGGGTCGGGAAGGTCCACGATAATCCCGTCATAATAATTTTGATGGTCAGCCAAAAAGGTGTAACCATCACCATTAATGACCGTCACCCGCGGATCCTTCATGGCATTCTGATTGATCTCCGCCATCACCGGATGTTCCATGGCCAGCTCGGTCATGGCCGGATCAAGATCCACTAATGTAATATTTTGTACCGAAGGATATTTTAAAACTTCGCGTACAGCACAACCATCACCACCGCCAAGGATTAAAATATCCTTGGGTTGTTTCAACTGTGAAAGCATGGGGTGCACGATCGCTTCATGATAGGGGATTTCATCCAAAGTAGAAAGCTGTTGGTTACCGTTCAGGAATAGCCAGTATTCCCCTTTGTTCTCCGTCATCACAATTCGCTGATAATTCGTTTGCTGATCAAAAATCACCCGGTCCGCATATCGCTGTTGCTCCCCGTAAGCGATAATGTCGCCGGCCTTCCATAGCCCCAGTCCCCAACAGGCCATTACGAACAGGGAAGCCAGTCTTAATTTTTTCAAGTGCTCGGATTTCAAATGTCCTTTTAGTAAGTAAAATAACCAAAAGGCTACGGCAAAGTTGACCATTCCCAAAACAAAGGGAGTGTAGGTAAGTCCCAAATAGGGGCGGCCAATAAAAGCAAAGAAAATTCCACCCAACAAGCTGCCATAATAATCATTCTCCATAATGTTGGAGACATTCACTTTCAGCTCCTCATAGGCATCGTTCATCCGAATTACCAAAGGAATCTCCATACCGATGAGTAATCCGATCACAATACTAAGACCGTAAATCACTACAGCAGTCAGGGCAGGAAACAGGCTGATGCCATAGGCAATGAGTGAAGCGAAGGTCACCAAAAAACTCAGGATGTACTCCAGGGAGATAAAAGTAGCCAGCAGATCCTCATCAAACCTACGGGATATTCGCGATCCTAATCCCATGGCAAAAAGCATGAGGGAAACAATCAAGGTAAACTGAATCACCGAGTCTCCCAAAAAGTAGGAGGCCAGGGTGGATAAAACGTATTCCGCTACGATGCCGGAAAGGCCGGTAGCGAATAAGGCAATCTTTAAACTTCTGGAAAAAACGGGATCTTTGGTCATGTTGTAATTTTGCTCCTGCGCATAGGCGCGTATTTTGGCTCAAAATTATACAATTTATTGGTTCAGTTGCCATGATGGCCATGATTAAAGTGCCATGATTAGAAGGATTAAAAGGATTTAGGGATTAAAGTTTTTAGTAATCCTATCAATTCAGTTAATCCGATCACTCAAGTAGCCCTGACCGTGATTAATATGATTGAAAGGATTTAGGGATTAAAGTTTGTGCTAATCCCATCAATCCTGTTAATCCGAATAATCAAGGTAGATTACCGTCTTCTGCTTCGATTGCTCACTATGCGCCAGCGCCTCCAACATTTGTTCAAAAGGAAATTCAACAGGAGCAGGCACCAGTAATTTTTGTCTGCTAACCGCTTCCATTAGTTTCATTCCCGCATCCATCAGGTTTTTCCAATCCCCTGCGTCCCCAAAGTTATGGAGGGCGCCCAGCGCAATTTCATGGTAAGAGATGGTTCGGGAAAAGGGAGGATCTACAGGGCGGGAATCCGGTCCTGTATGCAAATAATATGGCCATTGGCTTTCAGATGAGGAACCATTTCGGCGGCATGAGCACCGCTGATGGCATCATAGATGGCAAAGTAGGGCTGCTTGATCTCTGCAGGGAATCGTAAAATGTTCCGAATGCCATAGGATTGTGCTTCCGCTTCTGAAATATTTTTGGAAAGCACATCCACCCGAAAGTCTGCCTGCACCAGCATTTGTACCAATAATTTATTCACGGCTCCAAGCCCGACTACCAGTACCGGAAATTCTTTTCGCAAGGGAATTTTTTCAAAAGCCTGTCTGGCAGTTAACATCGGGCAGGGAAGGGCAGCAGCCATGGCAAAAGACAGTGTCTCCGGTAATTTCATCACCCTTTCCGGAAACAAGCGGGTGTACAAGCCAAAGCTTCCGTTGTGTGCCAGCGCCTGATGATAGGCGACCCGCTCTCCGATCCAGTCCTGGCTCACCTTTTTTCCAACGGCAACCACCACGCCGGCGCCATCGACTCCGGGGATGTGTCCGTCAGGCCAGTGAAGTGGATTGGTTTTAATGAATTTCCAGTCCACCGGGTTAATGCCGATGGCGGCATTCCGTACTAGGATTTGATTTTCTTCCGGCACAGGCTGATCCGATTCCGTTTGAATGAGGGTATGCTGATGACTGAGATACCCCCAGCCTTGATTCTTTTCCGTGTTCATAAGTGGTTTAGTCAAAAGTCAATCGTTAAAAATTCATTTTTCTCTAAAAGAGGAGATTTATTGGTCTGTCTGCTTATAACAAAAATAGATGGATTATAGACGGAATATTCTTTCTAAAGGAAGTCCGTTATTTTTTCCGACTCAATATGACATTGTCGGTATACCGGCCATTATCGAGTTTAATAAAATCAGCTTGCCGGCCATCCTCTACAAAGCCCAAAGCTTTATAGAGTTTGATGGCAAGTAGATTATTTCCAAACACCTGAAGCCAAATGACTTCAATGCCGCTTCGGTTATCCGCCCATTCCAATAGTTTTTCCATCAGCAGTTTACCAATACCTTTTTGCTGCCAGTCCGGATGAACACCCATTCCCAAATAGCCCGTATGCGAAAGCATTTTGCGATGATGCATACTCAAATCTATATTGCCAATAATCCGTCCTTCATGCTCCGCTACCAGGAGTAAATCATGTTGACCTTCCTGAAATTTTGAAATCCATTTCCCCTGTTCCTTGGGACTTGGTTGATATTCATCTTTGGTCAGTGGAATAGTTTGATTTTTCAGATAAGCCTGGATACAACCGGTGAGGGCCAGGGCATTTCCGGGATGAGCCTCCCTGATGATGATGTTTATTCCGCTGGAAATTGGGCAGATGACAGGTTTGAATTTCATTGAAATTAAAATTAAATCAAAAATTTGGGAATTTAAGGAATGTCAGATTATTCAGAAGGGATTTTCGGGATTATAATTTCATTAAAGACAAAATATGCAATTGCATAATTTTAATACTAAATATTTTTATTTTAACTTAATCTGCAGAGGCATTTCGAAATAATTTGTACCCTTAGATCTGTTGGCTTATGAAGAATTTTTTTCTGTTTACCTGTATATGCTCCCTTCTTTTTTCTTCCGCTTTCGCTCAAAATGAATGCGATGGCCTTGTGGATCGGGTGGAGGAAATGAACAGGCAGATTAACGAAAAAACCAATGAAATACAGCAACTAAATGCCAGTATTGCTTATTACAAAAATACCCTGAAGCTCATTAATTCAAAAAAGGAAACCGAATGCAACGACGTTCTCTTTAAAATTAATAAAGTGACCGGCAATTCGAATTCCGGGGAGGTAAAGATAGAAGGGGTGGTGATTAACACCAAATTGGAGCGTTCTTTACAGGGTTCTTTTTCGGAAGTTTTTGATCCGCAGGGAAATGTCTCCACCTCCTATAAGATTGAGGTGGGCAATCAGAAACGGTTAGCCGCCTTATATAAAGATGTTCCGGTGAAATTTTCAGCGGTTATTGAACAATATGATTTAGATGCTCCAATCATAAATCTGTTGAAAATGAAATTCTATTCTTCGGTGGGTTACAAAAAAGATGATTTGATCGTGGTCTTCAAAAATTTGGAGGTGGATTGGCGTTAGTCCATAATAGCTGCTAAAAAAAAGGGAAAACCGTTATAGGCTTTCCCTTTTTATTATTTTTAAATTAGATTTTGAGCATTTTTTAGGCAATTATTCCCCTGTTAGTTCTCCCAAAACCTGTTGTGCTTTAGCTTTTTCCTGAGCTATTTCATTTTCCATTTCTGAAAGTTTCGCTTCCACCTGGGAAAGAATTTCTTCTTTATCGCTGAGGTCCTTTTTGGAAACTTTGGAGTCCTTTTTCATTTCTTCTACCTTGGCCCGGGCTTCTTTCAATTTTGCCTTTCTTTCCTTTAGCTCCTTTTCGCTTTTGCTGATTTCGTCATTTAGTTGCGCTACATCTTTTTTGACTTTTGCACGCGCTTCTTCAGACCTGATTTTGCCAAATTCTTTCCCGCTTAATTCCCCTTTGTTTTTCCCATGGGCTTTTCCTTTATTGGCCTCCTCCGCTTTTCCATTGCCACCTTTGTGATTCTCTTTGGCTTCTAATCCAGCTTTTTTGTGTTCCTCGGATTTCCCCTTGGCTTTAGCCTTTTTTTCGGATTTATCCTTCTGTTTTCCTTTGCTGAATTCTTCCGCGGCTTCCTCTAAAGTATCCTCTTCCTGTTTTAGCTCAGTTTTATTTTTTCCTTTTCCTTTACCTTGGGAATTTCCCTGAGCCATAGCGCATACTCCAGCAAAAAGGAAAGAAAGGGTCAATAGGGTTAGTATTTTTCTCATGATTATATTTTCTGTAGTAATGAATCAACTTCCTGTAGTTGTTTTTCGGTTTTTTGGTGAATTTTCTCAGTAGCAGTTTTTATCTCACTACTTACTTTTTCTACCTGTTCCTTTTGTTCTTCGCTAACAGGAGCAGAAGATTCTTTTACCTCTTTTTTACCTTCCTGACTTCCGCAAGATGCTAAAGCAAGGCAAAATAGGCCCATTAAAAATATGTTTTTCATAAGTAAATTGGTTGGTGATTATTGGTGTTAATTAGGTATTTAGTGCATTATAGATTTAAAAAACATTAAAAACAATATTTTTTTAATTCAAAGCCAATCCGGGCTTAAAGCAGGTAAACTAAGGATTTATTAAATATTAGGGTAAAATGATGCTTGCGTGCAAACCCTTTGAGCTAAATATGAATGTAACATCAGCGTAGCCTTGCCAAAGGGAGTCGAATAAGAATTTGTGGTGTCACTGCATTGGGTGGGGATGGACTGCCTCTATCAACTAAAATAAAAAAAGGAGAATGATTCATAAAGGAAGGCCTCCGGGTCGCTAATAAGTTTGCTGTTTTGGGCAGTTAGCTCCATCAATAACCCTTTAAAACCAGTGAAGCCTTTAGCCCGAATCGTCTATAGGCTCATCGTGGGTTCCATTTCGGAAATCCATTCACTATAGGCCAGAGGAGCCTGCAGTCAAGGAATGTTCGCTTTTGGAACAAGATTCGGAAACCCTCTTTTTTTCCCAACAAATGATTGGTGGAATAGACAGCAAAATATTTTCTTTTGGGGTGAATCTTCAGTGTTTACTTCGGAAGTTGTTTTGTTTGGGGACACAAATTTTGTCTTTATGATAATTCGGAAGGCCACTTATCCATTGTGAGTTTATTGGCTAGGACAGTCAGTTAGAGGCCATCAGTACTATTTCTTTTGACTTCTCGTATTATTATGATCCGGAGGCAGTCTAGCAGGGCGGCTATTTCATACAGTCTCCGGTTTTTTGGGGAAGTTATTTTGTTTGGGGACTCAAATTTTGTCTTTATGATAATTCGGAAGGCCACTGTTTTTTTCTATCCATTGTGAGTTTATGCGCTAGGACAGTCAGATAGAGGGCATCATTACTATTTCTTTTGACTTCCCGTATTATTGTGATCCGGAGGGAGTCCAGCAGGTCGGCTATTTCAATTAGGCTCCGCTTTTTGGGATTTCCATGCTTTGATGGTCGTGGAGGCAAAGCACCATAGATTTCTAAATAAAAACACCCTCCCGCATATCGAGGAAGGGTGTTTATTTTTGTGAAAATTAATTTCCTTTTTGTATCCATTCCATTCCCATGGGCCTTTGCATGGTGCGCTGGATTAATTATCTAAAGAAATGCCTCATGCATGAATATTCCCTTTTCATAGAACCGATTGTACGTTTCGTTTGACAATACTGAAAGGGTTCTCCTCAATTAATGAAAGCATCCAGAGGCTTGCTTTATTTTTTTAGCAATTGACGGAGGTCCAAAACCTCTAGATTATGCTCCAATTTTTTTAAGAGTTGGAGGGGATTGCACTGATATAGATATAGTAAACACCATATTTTTCATTTCCCTCTATAAAGTCAGCGGTCAGGAAATTACGGCCCTTTTCCAGCTCAACAATGCAATCAATGGCCTCGTCTTCTTCCCTAATAGATTTTACCAAATTGTGCGTTCCAATGCTGATGTGGACCTTTTCAGGTTTTATAGCTTGGTATTGAAAATGGTTTTTGGGGTTTTCTGCAGGCACACCCCATATTTTTCCCGGGCATTCTTTTGGCCATCGTCTACAAGAAATCTGGTATTTTCCTTTACGGTGAACATCCAGTGCAAATCGGTTATTGGTGTTTTTCATACCTTCAGCGACTTGTTCACTTTTCCATATCCCGCGGTCCGTTCCCATGGCGTGCTGTATGGTCAGTACTACTTCTTCCTGTTTTGGATGTCCCACTAAAGGAGCCGGAAGCTGCTGATAGGGCATGGCCGTTTTGGTGGCTTTCATAAAAGCCTCATTTTCCGCTTTTAATTGCGCTACCATCTCAGGCTGTTGTTGATAGATGTCCTTGAGCTGAAGGGAATCCTCCGTAATGTGGTATAATTTTTTACCATGCAGCAAACGCCATTCATTTTTCAGAATGGCACTTCCTTGCCAATCATCCGGAGCAGCTGGATCCTGACGGTGGTGGATGAATACCGAGCGGTCAATGTCTTTCTTTTTCTGTAGCAAGATCTCAGATAGATCGATACCATCAAGGTAAGCCGTTTCTTCAGGAGTAAAATCACAAAGTTGAGCAAGGGTTGGTAATAAATCCACATGGGCCGCCAGCTGATTACTTTCAAAGCCTGCCTCGATTCCACCTTTTGGCCAGCGAATATAGAATGGTACCCGGTGCCCGCCTTCTTCTTTATTGGATTTATTGCCACGGTAACCTTTATTGAAACCCATGTTTTTTTCATAACTGTAGCCATACTGGGTGCCGTTATCGGTCATGAAAATTAGGATGGTATTTTCGGCTTGCCCGCTTTTTTTAAGGTACCGGTCAAGTTTTCCGAAGTTTTCATCTATATTGGCAATCATTCCCAGATAAGCAGCACTGATAATCTGCTTGCCTTCAAACTTTTCGTAGGGCTTTTTGTATTTATCCTCCACAATCAAAGGAGAGTGCGGTGCATTGGTGGCCAGGTAAATGAAAAAAGGTTTGTCCTGATGATTTTCGATGTGGCGGATGGTTTGTTCAAACCAGATATCCGTGCAGTAACCCTGAAATTTTTTAGGCTCGTTGTTTTCGTAGTAGGTATCATCAAAATAAGTATTGCCCCAGTAGTCGGATAGTTCACCCACGCCACCGGAACGGTGCTGCAGGGAATAGTCAAATCCACAATCGGTTGGGCGTACGGGGAAATTATCTCCCAAATGCCATTTACCAAAGTGGGCGGTGTGATACCCCTGAGCCCTGAAAACATCCGCAATGGTGGGGAATTCCCTTTGTATAGCATCCCGGCCTTTATAAGTGGCCCAGGCTCCATTTCGTACGGGGTATTGTCCGGTGATGATGGCTGAGCGGGTAGGGGTACATAGCGGACTGACATGGAAATTGCTCAGGCCGGTGGATTCCGCTGCAAATTTATCCAGATTGGGGGTTTTGAGATATGGGTTACCATGGTAACTCAAATCACCAATTCCCTGGTCGTCGGTCATAACGATAATGACGTTCGGTTTATTGGGTTTTGAGATTTGATGGCAGCCGGTAAGCATCATTACTGCCGAAAGTAAAAATGCAAAATAGCAGAGGCTGTTTTTTTTGTAAGTCTTTAAGAATAAATAGGGATTCATGTTTAAAAAATTTTGAAAATAAAGGTTTAAGCCTAGGAATTTCTACCTGAAAATTAACTGCATTATATTGCAGTATTGGGAACAAAGGCGCCGAATAGTGGGGAGGAAATGTTTTTTCTTTAACGGAGTAGCCTAGTTTCAATTTTTTTGTACTGAAAAAAATTTGGATTAGATTGTTAACTGTTTTATTACCAATAGCATTAGCCTGGTTGATGTTCTGCGTAGGATTAAAGACGGAGCTTGCCGCCTTTAAAAATCTTGGGCAGGAAAAAGTGAAAATTATTTTGGGCGTTGGGCTGCAGGTTTTGGCTATGCCTTTACTAGTATGGTTGTTTCTGCAGGTATTTTATCTGGACAATGTAGTGGCTTTGGGCTTGGTTTTAGTAGCACTTTCCCCGGGAGGAGCTTCTTCAAACTCCATTACCTATCTGAGTCGGGGGAATGTACCCTTATCTATTATGATGACTACTATCAGTAGTTTGTTAGTCCCTTTGACTTTGCCATTCTTTCTTTCGTATTTTACACATTTTGAAATAGCTATTCCTATAGAAAAAACGGTGCTACAATTATTTGTGGTTACGGTGTTACCTTTAGGGCTGGGCCTCCTGTTAGGACATTATTGGGGGCGGAATTCTCGCTGGGTTAATCGATTTGATAAAAGCGCTATTTGGGTTTTTATTTTTATGGTAGGTCTTGTGGTGGGCATGAATGAGCATTTTTGGGAACATATTTTCACCTGGAATTCAATTTTGATTTTATCATTCTGTGTGCTGGCTTGTGGCTTAGGTTGGTTAAGCGCGCTATTGTTTAATTTTACGAGCAGGGACCAGGTCACGATGTCCATTGAGGTAGGCATTCAAAATGCCGGGACTGCTATTTTTGTCGCCATGTCTTTATTAGAAATGCCGGAGTCGGCCATCATTCCTTTACAATATGGTGTATTGATGAACATACCCGCTCTTTGTTTTATTTTTCTGGGAAGAAAAAGAGAGCAATGGGTATTCTCCAGATAATTCTTTCTAAAGTTTATCCGATAAATTCAAAACATTTGCTGGCTGGTGCGTTTTCATTGGTGAGACTCGACCTTCGCCATGGAAATTACTTTTGATCGATTATTTCTTTTGGCCCGTAAAGGGCTATTTTTTTTCCTCCTGATGACCACCGTGCTGCAAATTATTCCTGCTGCACATTCGGAAAGTATTAATTATTATATCTATTGTGCTTTACTTACGGACATGGTGGCCTTGTGCTATGCTTTGCTGGCAATTCAGCGTAAAGAAGGTATAGTTTTCAATTGGATGATCATCTACTTTGCCTATCGCTTCTTAAATGTGATTTTTGTCCGGGGATTTCCGGGAGGCTTTGCCGCTTCCTATTTATTGTTGGTAAATACAATCATAGGACTGGGTTTTTATTTTTTACTTTATCATAATGAACGGAAGGATGTTTTTCGTTTTTGTGTGATTGCCTTAGTAGGCTTAGGTGTTTTTGAAGCCTGTATAGGAATTTCCCAAGCCACTACCGGAGAGCCTTATTTTGAAAATTTAGTAGGGGAAGAGCTCCATACTTTTAATCGAAATTATTTCGCTTATATTTTTCCCGGAGGAGCGAAGTCTACTGTTTTGGGATCCGGTACTTTCCGACACTTCAATGCTTTGGGTTCTTTTTTAGTGGTTGTATTTCCAATCGCCTATGCGCTATGGTATGAGAGTAGGAAGCGCTTAGCGCTTTTTGCACTGGTGGCCATATTTTTGGGTATTGTCTTTACTTTTTCAAGAGGGGCTTTGATTGGTACTTTTTTGATGTACACGATTTTGTATTTTTCCTTTACGAAGGACCGTTGGATGAAAATGGGCCTTATTGTAGCTGGGGGGCTGATCATTTTAGCTTCCATTGCGCCACTGCTTATTTCTTATGCCAATGAAACAGGAAATGCCACGATTCGCTTCAATACCTGGATGGAAATGTGGAAACATGCCAAAACAGACTACCGCATGCTGGTATTTGGGTGGGGAGAAAATTACTTCCGCGATCGGGTATTGAACTGGGGCCATGGCGTTTGGATCATGAATAATACGCATAATACCTTCTTCCAAACCCTATTGGAAAACGGGGTGGTGGGTTTTTTAATTTTTGGAATAGCGATTGGCCAATTTATTTTTAAAGCGATACGGTTTAAGAATATTTGGGCCTATGCCGGAATTGCCATGATAGTGGGCTTCGCCTTTTCACAATTCTTCGAACATACTTTTTATGGTTTTGTCGGGACTATTTTCTTTGCGGTACTGGGATTTTTGCAAATCGCAATGCAAGCATCTTTTACTTATGCAGATGACTCAAAAGAGCTAAAAGAAAATAAAACCCTAACAGAACCAACTGAGAGCCTAAAAGATATGGTGGAGAAATAAATGGGCAGGAGTTTTAGAGGGTGTTTAAATGCAAAAATTTCTAACGGAAATTTGAAGTTTTTCAGAAGCGATACCCGATTATTTTGAGAGCATAGCAGCGGTATTGTTGAGAATTTAACCCAAATCGCCTCCTGTAATTCGAATTTGTAGTCGGGGGGACGGTTTTAAATACGCTCCAGAGGGGCTTATATAAGTCTAATCACAGGTCGATGTAGGCATCCAAGCGAAGTCTTTAATATCAACACAAATGGATGGGGGAGATAATGTTTGATAGCCCAATTTTAAGTAGGCTAGCTTTCTCTTCATTTTTCCTGCCTAACAACTCATTGAAAACTATAGCAAAAATAATTTGGCTACAGTGTTAAATTGACTCATATAGAAAGAGTTAATTTAACATAATGAATAGCGCCTTCCTTTAGTAATTAATATTGTTTTTCTCTTTGATATTACACGCATCAGGATTGACATTAGATTTTTATGTTTTTTGCGAATAGCTCTTAACAGGAATACAAATATATATCGATACAAATAAATAATAGAGAGTCGCTTTTTAATGAATGGGGTTGATGCTTATTGACCATATTGACCTATCCATTCCAGCACTGCATTTCTTAAATTTATCATTGCTTGCTTAGGTGCCATTGCCTCGGCTAAAGATTGACCTTCTATACTGATTTCATATGCCCTTATCTTTTTTATTTTCAGATCACTGAGGATATCAGCTTCAACTTTTCCTGCAAAGGCAATTATCGGAATTTGATAGGGAAGCGCTCTTTGATAGAGTCCTTTCAAGACTTTTCCTTCCAGGCTTTGTCGATCCAATTTTCCTTCTCCAGTGAGGATGAGATCTACCTTAGGTAAGAGTTGATCAATATTTTTTGCCTCGCAAATAATATCGAAACCGGATTTTAACTTTCCATTTAATAAAGCCCATAGTCCTCCGCTGATGCCACCGCCAGCACCGGCGCCTGCAATTTTTTGAATTTCTTTACCATTATGTCGCGCTATAACATGGGCAAAGTTTCTTAAGCCCTGATCCAGTTGTTCGACCATTTGAGCATTCGCACCTTTTTGGGGCGCATAAATAAAAGCGGCCCCCTCTGGCCCAATGAAGGGGTTTTGAACATCACAGGCAATCTGAAAATGACAGTTTTTTAGCTCCGGCAATAAATTTTGCTCACTAACACAGTGGATACGTGAAAGGATTTGACCGCCAGTACCTAAAATATTTCCCTGCACGTCAAAGAATTCAAAACCTAAAGCTTGTAGCAAGCCCGTGCCGGCATCATTGGTTGCGCTTCCACCGATTCCGATAATGAATTTTCGAATTCCCTTTGCAATCGCCTGCCTAATCATAACACCCGTCCCATAAGTACTGCTTAAACAGGGATTGAATTCTTCCTCCCGAAGTAAGGGAAGCCCGGAAGCACTGGCCATTTCAATAATGGCGGTATCTTCATTCAGAATATACTGCGCGCTGATTGGTCGCCCTAGTGGGTCAGATGTTTTCACATCCATTATTCTAGAGGAATCCTTTTTTAGGCAGTCTACAAATCCTTCTCCACCATCAGCAAGAGGGAAAGCAAATGATTGAATCCTATTTGAAAAATCAGCTAAAGCATCCTGAATGATCTGAACTACTTCAGGAGCGGATAAACTACCTTTGAAAGCATCCGGGGCAATTAATATTTTCATATTTCAAAATATCAGTTAGGCCAAGGTAATAAAAACGTGGTATTTAATGAATAACGGTTTTTATGTGTTTCAAATAAATGGATTAAAGTAACACGATTTCACCTAAGTTATCAACCCCTCAATTTATTGCCTTAACACCAGTAATTTGTATTAAGCTATTAATAGCTGTTGTCTTTGATTTGTAATAGCCCTAATTCAGGCAGGCTTGTATTCTTCTTAATCCTCTGCTTCATTGGAACAATCTTGAAATGGAGCATTAATCTTTCATCCTAACGAGTAGGATTAAGACAGATATCTAGCATGAAAAGCAAAACTACTATCAAACACCATTTTTTGAGGCTAATTATAGTTATGTCGTTATATTTAAAACCTTGTCTTTTTAAGGTGGAAAGGGCATATTGCTATAACCGATTTGATGTCAACCTATTATTGCTGCCTTAAAAAAAGATTATCCTCAGCATTTTTTCCATTGAATTGAATGTGTAATTTTGATTAAGGGAAAATAATGAATAGATGAAACAAACAGCCCATACAGTGATGATGGTGCGCCCAGTGCGCTTTGGTTTTAATGTAGAAACTGCGGAAAGCAATGCATTTCAACATTCAGAAACCCAATTAACACCTGCGGAAATTCAACAAAAAGCCTTAGCTGAATTTGATGAATTTGTAGAAAAGCTTCAGGCTAACGGTATTGAGGTTATGGTGGTAGAAGATACCGAACAGCCGCATACGCCTGATTCAATTTTTCCAAATAACTGGATTTCATTTCATGAAGATGGCAAAGTGGTGCTTTACCCAATGCTAGCCAACAATAGACGGCAGGAAAGAAGAATGGATGTAATCGGCAGGCTGCAATCGGAATTTGGCTTTAAAGTCAGGGAAGTATTGGATATTACCAACTATGAAAATCAGGATATTATCCTGGAGGGAACGGGATCCATTATTTTTGATTATCCTCATCAATTGGCTTATGCAACACGCTCCAGTCGTACCGAGGAAAAACTCTTCCGCCAGTTATGTGATCGCCTGGGATTTAAGCCGGTATTGTGTGATGCAGTGGATAAAGACGGTATGGATATTTACCATACCAATGTGGTAATGGCAATTGGTGATCAATTTGCGGTAATTTGTACGGATGCTTTAAAGCCGGATGAGGAGAAGAAAGCCTTTATCGCCAGCTTAGAAAATACCGGACATGAAATAGTGGACATTTCTTTTGACCAATTGTATGCCTTCGCTGGAAATATGATTCAGGTGGAAAATCAGGAGGGAAAGACTTTCCTTTTAATGTCGCAAACTTCATTTGATTCCCTGACAGACGTTCAGAAAAATCATTTGGAGCAATACACTTCGCTTTTGCCAATGAATGTTCATACTATTGAACAATTCGGAGGAGGTTCTGTCAGATGTATGGTGGCAGGTGTTCATTTGCCTAAGTAATTTATATTTAACATAATTTAGAGGGATGAAAATTCCCTCTCATTTTTTTATGCAACACCGAAAATTTATCCTCGCTGGTATATTGTTCCTATCAAGCTGTGGTCTTTTTGACAAAGACCAAAGGCGTGATCAGTTTTTTTTGAAAGGAAAAATTGCCATTGAACAGGCGGAATGGGAAAAGGCAGAACAATATTTTGGACAAGCCATCGAGATGGATCCAAATTTTGTGGATGCCTATAATAATAGAGGTGTTTGTCGACAGAAATTAGGTAGAGTGGGAGCTGCCATAGAAGATTTCAATTCCGCATTGGCTTATGATCCAAATTTCACCGGAGCATATTATAATCGAGCCCAGGCTTTTTTAGATTATAAAGAATATTATCAATGCTTAAGAGATATTCAGCAGGTCGCGAAGGTATATCCTGATACTTTACCGGTGTTTTTTACGGAAGGATTAGCGAAAATGGCTTTGTATGAGTACGATGATGCCATCATTGCTTTTGGAAAAGCGATCCAAAAAGATAGCACCAATGAGGAGTTGTGGATTAACCGGGCTTCCAATTATTATTATTTAGGAGACTATTCAGCGGCTAAAGCGGATATACAAAAAGCGATGGAACTCGATGAAAAGAATCCTTTTGCCTTTAATGTCCGGGGAATGATTGCCGCAGCGGAAGGAGATTATCAATCCGCTATTAAAGATTACGGACAAGCATTAATTATCAAAGGGGGATTGCCTTTTGTGCTGAATAATCGCGCTTTTGCGCATTTACAGATGGATCAATTAGGTGCTGCACAAACAGACATTAATAATAGCATTCAAATAGATCCATATAATCAGTGGGCTTACCGAAATAAAGCGTACTTCTTCATTAAAAAGAAAAATTATTCCAGAGCCATCGCGCTTTTGGAAAAGGTCTACGAGAAAGACCCCAATATTCCGCTAACCACAAATTTGCTTGCTTATGCTTATCTTCAGCAAGGTCAGCTTGACAAAGCCTGTGCTTGGCATGATATATATATATCGAAAGAAGAGATTATGGAAGCAGTTTATGAAATTAATACTTGTATTTGAGAGAGGTTATCTGTAAGTAGCTAACGCTCAATGAATTATAACGTCTTATTTAACATAATACAAGTTATAATTAAAGTTGAAATAAGCTAAAATAAGCCTACATCAAAAATTCAGTACAGAAATAAAAAATGCTTTTAGCTACTAAGTCAAAAAAATTAAATGGCCAATGGCATCTATACCGTGTAATTCAATGTACTCAAATATTTCGCTTAAAAATTCATCGGCGCACCGTAAAAAGCTAACTTATTTGATCAAGGCCAGAAATTACATTCAAACGGAAAATCTTTAGTCGACAGAAAGGCCCACTCTAAAGCTCTTTTGCTTTCAACAGTACGCAAAATTTAATCACCAAAAACCTGGAGTAGCACGGCAATTATTAGCGATAAAATATACACGGCCAAAAACGGAATTAATTATTCTAACAACAGCATAGTTTAGCCCATTTATTTACCTCACCCGCTGAACCGGACCCCCGACTACGGACTGAATTAACCTAAACGAACTATTGATTTCCTTATGTTGAGATTGTTTCCCCTGATTTTTAGAGGAAATAATTCCTCACTTTCCCGCCTTACAGCTAAATATGAATTAGGGCTGGTTAACAAGCCTAACCCACACCGAAAATTTGAGTATTGCTGAAACGATAACCGATTTACTTTGACACAATAACATCGTTATTATTCAGTAACTTTCAAAAATAGCATCCATCCAATAATTCCAAATCGCCGACGGATGGTGCGCTTTCAAACACGCTCCTAAGCAAACCAATTTCGTTTGAGTTATTGCTCCTGTCCAAATTCAATTCCGCTGTTTCACAAATACCCGGATTATTCATGCTATAATCCTCGTTTAGCTGTAAGGCAGAAAAAATGAAGGAATGATTTCCTATTTCGAGTTTTTTCCAACGAAACAGATGAATGAGAATTAAAGCAAGCTTGCCCAAATTTGGGCTATTATAATTCAAAGAAAATAAGTTTTAAAGGGTTGAAAATAAGTCACCCACGATTGTTTAATAAATATAGCGGTGAATAATTCGGGTTAAACAGGAAATAGCCCTTACCAGTATATCAAAAATTAGCCATGCCATAATGGCAGGATCCGCGCTTTGGTTTTGCTAAATTTCTTAGTCTTGGATTTTTTCAAAGATCAAATTTAAATCTTGAATGAAAAGAAATTCATTTTACATTTAAACCCTTTCCTCTTGTCGATTATATCGCCTCCGCGAATCGGTATCTTTATTCTGAATAGAGAGTTATTTCTCGAAAGATTCCTCTTACTTAATTTGGTTTCAAAATGAAACTAAAATAGCGCGCAAAAAAAATGCGGTAGTCGAAATTGACACCGCTCTTTCTAAGGCCCTCCTATTTGTGTAGAGCTGAAATGTAGTTTTGCAATAATAGTACCTCCTATTATGTTAAATAAGACCTTTACCTACCGCATTTACTAAATCAGATAGTCGCCTATAAATCACTTTATTAAAGACATAGTCATTACCGATTTTCTCTACTTTTTCTTGAACATTGGGATTAATCCCTACTCCAATTTTCGCTAGGGCTTGTTGGAGCCATTTCTGCTCTAAAGCTGAAAAATTGACGAGCTGAATAGCTTTATTTAACACCAAAGGTGCCTCAAATCTTCCACTTTCAGCATTGAAAGTCACTTCTTTTTTCTCAAAAAAAGCGGCAAATTCTCCGGAGAGCACCATCTCCTCCGGCATCCCAAATGCCGGACTTTTCTCCTTATGCAATAAAAGTATTTCATCGCAAAACTGCAGACTCAGGTCAAGCTCATGCGAGCTAATTAAGATCGTTTTGCCGGTAGCCGCCAACTCCCGAAGAATACTAAAAATCACAATCTTATTGGGCACATCTAAATGTGCTGCGGGTTCATCCAGAAAAATAATGGGGGTGTCCTGGGCAAGTGCCCGGCCAATTAGAGCCAATTGTTTTTGCCCATCGGATAAATCCGTGATAGGTTGTTGAAGGATGTGACCAATGCCCAGCTTCTCCACAATTCGATCCACTATATCAACATCAGCCTGACTATGCCTTCCCCACCAATTGGTATGGGGACTTCGTCCACTAAATATTAATTCCTCTACCGTCAAAAAAGGCGTGCTTATTTTATCGGTAAGCACTACTGAAATTTCCTTCGCCAATGCCTGATGGGCAATCATAGCCAGGTCTTTACCATTTAAAAAAACTTGCCCCTTTACAATGGGCTGCATTTTCAACAGGCTTCGCATCAGGGTAGATTTACCCACGCCATTTCCTCCAAGGAGTCCAATCATTTTTCCGGAATGAATTTCAGCATTTAAGCCGGCCTGCACAATATTCCAATGACCTGAGGTTTTCTGCGGATACCCGACCGTTAGATTATCTATCTTTAACTGCGGAACTTCACTCATGACCTTCTTTTAATAATCACAAAAATTACGATAGGCGCTCCGACCAATCCCGTTACCGCATTCATGGGCAATACGGCCTGACTATATGGTAATTTGCTAATCAAATCGCAAATTAACATTAATATCGCTCCTCCTAATACCGAGGCGGGAATTAAAGTCTTATGACTTGCCGTTAAAAAAAATCGCCGGGCTAAATGCGGAACCGCAATTCCTACAAATCCTATGGGACCCACAAAAGAAACCGTGGCGGCTGTTAAAACACTGGTGATTCCAATAATCGCTATCCGGATACGCTTGATAGAAAGCCCCATTGATAAGGCATAATTTTCTCCCAACAATAGAATATTCAATGGCTTGGCCATAAAAAAAGCAGCCAAAACACTCATTCCTACCAGGGTTCCCATTACCCAAAGTTGGCTACTATTCAAACCGGCTAAACTACCCAGGGACCATAGCAGAAAATCCTGGATCATTTCTGGACTGGAAAAATACTGACCAATGGCTACAATGGCGTTGGTTAAGAAGCCAATCATCACCCCGACAATTAACAAACTTACTGCATCTTTAAGCTTACTGGCCAATACTAAAATCAATAAAAAAACCATCAATGCTCCCACAAATGCCGCAGCAACCAAAAGCGAACTTTTACCCACATCCACGGTCTGTAGAAATGAGGCGGAAACATTACCTCCAATTCCTAAAACGACCATCGCTACACCAAGGCTGGCGCCGGAAGAAATACCCAATACAGATGGACCGGCCAATGGGTTCCCAAAAAGAGATTGCATCAGCAAGCCTCCCACGGCTAATGCGGCCCCAACAATTATGGCCGCCAAAGCTCTGGGCATTCTGATTTTGAAAATGATGGCTTGAATAATTTCATCTTCTCCAGAGCCTATTAAATGGGAAAAGGTTTCTGAAAAACTAATTTTTACAGATCCCATTCCTACATCCAGGAAAAAAAGGAGAATCAGAATGAAAATGAGCAAAAGCCAACGAACGGATTTGAATTCTCCTCTCATTAATTAATTGGACGATAATACACCAAAGTGGAATCTGAAAAAGCTTCCGGATGAATAATTTTGATCAAATCCTTCAGCACTAAGTCCGGGTTCAAATAGCCCGTGTACCAGAAGGCATTAACCCCATCAATCTCAAGCCCATTATTATTATAAATTCGATTAAGACTATAAGGTGGAAAAAGCGCATACCTTTCATCCAGGTCAACAAGTTCTTCTTTCGTTTTCACCGGCCCCACATTTAACCAAACCTGAGATTGTTGCGCTTTTTTAAAGACCACTTCAAAATCCACCGGCACTGCCGCAACCACATCATTTTCTTTAAACATAAAATTCCCTCCGGCCGCTTCTATAAACTGGGCAGTAAAACTTTTTCCCCCGGCCATATGCCAAACCCCTTTATAGGGTAAGCCACAAATTACATTCACGGAGCGATCCAAGGTATCAGCAAAGGATTTCCAGGAAAAATAATTTTCTCGCGTTCGGTCAAAGGCTAAAGTAGCGCGCTCAGGCTTATCCAATAGCAAAGCCATCACTTTCAACCATTCCGTTCTTCCCAAGGGAGTTTCTTCTTGCCAGGAGGAAATAGGCAACAGGCAAATGCCCTGACTCTTTAATGCCGGGTAGGTTTCATCTTGCCCCATATCATCATAAAGCACCACATCCGGTTTCATTGCCAGGATCAACTCTTCATTCAGTTTTGAATAAGCCCCCACTTCTTTAATTTCTCCGGATTCAATTTTCGTACGAATCGTCCTGTCAGGGATATAATCATGCGCATCAACCCCCTTCAGGGCACTCAGACCTCTTAAGCGGTCCAGCATTCCCACATGGGTATTGGACAGGGCGACTACTTTTCTCACCGGAACTTCAATCACTTTGCTGGAATGAACTCCCTTAGGATAGGGCGTTCCCCGCTTGACCAGATAATATTCTGAGACCTCATGCTTATTATTCAAGCGGCTATGAAGTACTAATTTTTTAAAATTGGAATGTTTACTAATCTCAAAGTTCTTAGCAAATTCTATATTTAAAGAATCCTCAAAAAAAGTATAATCAGTTTGCTGTAAATCAATGGTTTCAGCGCCTTCATTTTTAGTATTATTCGAAGTACCACAAGCCGCGAAAAAACTCACTAAAATCAAGCAGGAATATAGACGGATATTAAACATTAATCTCGTATAGTTAAAAATACCAAAGGAACCATATACTAGCTTATGATTGCCTTCAAACTATTATGCCACGAATTTAAGAAGTCAATCCCTTTCATGCACAGCTCAGAGGAAATTTCCTTCAAGCTTTTTTTCAACATCTGTTCAATCTCCAGATTCCAAATAGTGCAATTTCGCTTAGCCACCTTGGTAGAATAAATATTTTTTTCCCGGCTATCCTCATTCCCCGGAATTCTCACGACCATGGCTTCGTCCTCCAGCAGGTCCAGAAGCCGAGAAACCTGCACTTTAGATAAGCCCAACCTTTGGCCAATATCATGTTGAGAAATACCCTCCTTTTCAACTACTAATTGCAGGATTAAGAATGACTTATAAGACAATTTGATATTTTTTGATTTAAAAAATTCAAGTATCTGTTGTTCAAAATGATGTGATATAAATAAAAGAGAATGGCTGAAACTAATATTACTCATAAATGCAAATTAAGGCGCTTACTAAAAGATGAGCCAGTAAAGGGCATTATTTTGCAAAGACTATCCCGTATAAAGGCTCATTAAGGGACAAAAAGTTAGGAAAAATTGTCACAAACTAATAATTTCGTATCTTGAATTGAGCAGTCATTCGTGTGCCTGTTCATTTTTTCTATTCCACCATTGAATAACTCTTATGAGTAAATCTGTAATTGCAATTTTTGACATAGGTCGTACTTATAAAAAATTCTTTCTTTTTGACAGAAATTATGAGATCGTTCATGAGGAACTCACTCGTTTCGAAGACATAACGGATGAGGATGGGGATGCTTGTGAAGATTTAAATTCAATTGTAGAGTGGGTAAAGAAAACCTTTAAGGATGCCATGAAGATGAAAGATTTTCAGATTCGAGCATTGAATTTTACCTCCTACGGTGCGAGCTGGGTTCATATCAATAAAGCAGGTAAGCCTGTCACCCCGGTGTATAGCTACTGGAAGCCGATTCCTAAACATATACAGGAACAATTTTATAAAAAATACGGAGACGCTGACAAATTTGCTTTAGCGACCTCCTCTCCGCAACATGGCATGTTGAATGCCGGTATGCAATTATACTGGTTAAAGCATGACAAGCCGGAGGTTTTCAAGAAGATCCACACTTCTCTGGGAATTCCACAATACCTTTCGTATGTGATTACCGGAAAAGCATTTTCTGAAATTACCCATTTAGGATGTCATTCTTCTTTATGGGATTTTAAAAAGGATCGCTCACATGATTGGGTATATAAGGAAAAAATGTATTCCAAATTCCCTCCCATTGTGAATACCACTTCTTCTGAAAAGATTTTTGTAAAAAACCGCGAAGTGAAAGTCGGTATTGGAATTATTGGCGGCGCGGCCTCTATGGTTCCCTACCAATTAGGTTTCGAACGTAACTATGTAGTTTTAACAACCGGTACCTGGAGTACTGCCACGAACCCTTCATTGGATGCCAAAATGACCCCCGAAGATATCTACAACGATAACTTCGATCTTTTGAGCTTCCGTGGGGACGTTATGCGTACGGCCAGAATCTTTTTGGGAAGAGAGCACGAATTTCATTTGCAGCGTATTGCAAAGCATTTTGATATTGATCGGACTTTCTATAAATCGGTAATGGCTGATGAGAGCGTAATTTCTGATCTGATCAACCGCCTGACACCGGAAAGAAGATTTTATCCGCAGTCTGCTTTGGGTAGTCGCTTCTCTCCGGAAGAGCCGGAACCCCTGAATGATCTATCGGCCTTTAGTTCTCCTCAGGAAGCTTACCACCAATTAATTTTGGATTTATCCTGTCTGCAGGCCTCCTCTATCACCTCTGTGATTGGAGATACGGATGTAGGGAAAGTATTTATGGCAGGTGGATTCTCATACAATGAATCTTTCAAAAGAATTTTGCCGGCTATTTTGCCGGACATTCAGTTCTATACGAATGGCGTTCAAAGAGCCACTGCTTTGGGAGCCGCTTTAACACTTCACACCCATTGGAATAAGGAAACCAATTTGGATAACTTACTCCGTTTTGAAATGGTGGAAGAATTAAACATTCCGGATGTGGAAGGCCTAGAGCTGGTTTAAAAAAACTCCAAAATGACATTTTAGCCCTTTCGAGGGCTTTTTTTATCTACAAATTTTAATATTTAAATTCTAAATGTTATTATAAAACGCAATTTAGATTAATTTTGCAAAGCGATAATATCCGCCTTTTTTGAAATTCAACATCGCACTTATAACCAATACTATATATGCAGTCTGCTCAGTTCCATGCAAAAATTTTGATTGTCGATGACATTCCAAAAAATATACAGGTAGCGGCAAATATCCTTAAACAGGAAAATTATAATATTACTTTTGCCAAAAGCGGCCCGCAGGCTTTGGAAAAAATTGAAAAAATAGAATTTGATTTAATTCTATTAGATGTCATGATGCCGGAGATGGATGGTTTTGAAGTCTGCCGAAGAATCAAAGAAGATCCTAAAAATCAGGGAATTCCAGTAATATTCCTGACGGCCAAAACTGAATCGGAGAGTATTGTCAAAGGTTTTGAAGTAGGTGGAATTGACTATGTCACCAAACCATTTAATGGCATTGAGCTATTGGCCAGGGTACGTAATCATATTAATCTCCGAAATACTCAAAAAGAATTAGAAAAAGCCAATGCCACCAAAGACCGCATGTTCTCTATTATCGGACATGACTTACGTGGCCCTATTGGCAATATTAAGTCCATTTTTTCGCTACTCACCGATAATCAAAAAAGCTTTGAGCCTAAACAGTTCAAAACCTTTTTGGACCTGGGAAGAGAGTCTGCGGAATCTACCTTTTCCTTATTGGAAAACTTATTAAACTGGGCCCGAAGCCAAAGAAACCAAATTCAATTCAACCCCAGAAAGGTCGATGTTTATCGCCTTACCCTGGAAATGATAAATTTAGTTTCGCTACAGGCCTCTCATAAAGATATTGAGCTGGTCAATGAAGTAGAGCCGCACGCCATAGTTTATGCCGATGATGAAATGATTAAAACCATTATCAGAAATTTGTTATCGAATGCGATTAAATTTACTGACGATGGAGGAAAGATCATGATCAGTGGTCAATCGGAAGGAGATTATTTCCATATGGCGGTCAGAGATACGGGCCAGGGAATGACAGAAGATGTAGTCCAGCAATTAGTGGAAGAAGATGGTTATACCACTTCAGGAACCGCAGGAGAAAAAGGTTCTGGCTTAGGCCTTTATCTTTTCAAAAAATTTGTCAAAATGCATGGGGGAAGTTTTGATATTCAATCCGTTCCTGATCAGGGAAGTATTTTTTCTTTCAAAATCCCACTCCACCCTCCTCAAAAAACAAAGTAATTTTTTAACCCGATCATGTGTCGGGTTTTTTATTGCCGAAAGATATTTTTTATGTTAAATAGACCTGCAGTATTTTCTCTCAATTTATATACAAGTATACAACACTGGGAATTTCAAAAGCAAATATGAGAGCACCTACCCTCAACTTCCCCCAATTTACCAGCGACCTTAAACCAGAATATTCCTACTTAAACCCTCGTTTTCCCATAAGACGGGAAAAATGAAGTAATTTTTCCTATTTCGATTTTTTCCCAAGCAGGCAGATGAATGTGGAGAACGCAAGCTTACCCCAATTTTGATGATTAACATATCAATAAACACCACCTTATCAGATTGAAAATAGCCGATTTAAGCATGAATACAGAATTAAGAGTTGTATAACTCAGGTTAAGTCGACTATATGAACAAAAAAAGCCGCTAAAAGCGGCTTTTCCATTTTTTCATACTTGTTATTCCTTATTCAGGAAGAGACTCTAGTTGTGTTTGAATCTCCGCAGCTTTTTCTTTCTCACCAATTTTCAAGTAAGTACCTGCCAAAGTTTCCAACAACATACGATCTTCCGGCTTCAACTCACGTGCCTTTTCGAAATATGGAATAGACTCACGGAATTGTTGTTTTGCCTTGTTTTCTACTTCTTCACCGCGCTTACGGTACTCTTCCATAGACATATCATTTGCCTCATTCCAAGTTGCCGCAGCAGTGTTGTAGTAATTTACGGCGATATTAAATACCGCATCATAATAATCAGGCTTGATTTCTACTGCACTTTCGTAAGCTTTCAATGCACTAGCAGAGTATTCAGCCATTTTCTCAGCATCTTCTGCTTTTTTAGCACCTGCCGCTAGTTGATCATAAACATAGCCCAAATCGTAATAAAGGATTTCACTGTTTGGGTTAGCATCGATTTCCTTCTGAATTTTTGCAATAGCCTCCTCTGGCTGATCCAATTTCAAGTAAAGACCTACCATTTCCTGGATAAGGTTTTTATCCATTGGGTAGTATTTACGAGCATCATTTACCGCTGCTAAAGCCGCCTGATTATCTTCCTTGAAAGTTCTCTCAAGCAAAATAACTTGCTGATAATAAATCATATCAGCCGTATCATTCAATGCTTCTTTTGCTTCTACATAACCTTTGAAGTTATCCAAAGATTCTTGCTGCATTTCTGCCTGAGATGCAGCAATTGCAGTATACAAATAATTAGTCGTATCTGATTTTACGATTTTAGCCTGGTTGAAATACTTCACCGCATTTTCGTAATCCGCTTCGCCATAAGCACCAGCACCTTTGTTGAACAAATCTCCCCAAAGGCCTTCAATTTGCTGACCAGCCATGATATAGTTAGGAGAAGTTTCTTTCTCTAAGCTTTCAACTTTATGGAAAGCAGCAATCGCTTCTTTCAAAGCCGCCTCATCCAAATTTGTAGAATCTGCAGTAGCTACCGCTGCGTAAATTTTACCTTTGATAAAGTAATCTTTTCCTTTAGGGGCTTTTTTTGCTTTTTCTTTCGCCAACTCATTCATGTAATTGATAGCGTTATCAATTTCAGTCTTAGCCTGGTCAAGCTCACCCTTAGTCAAATAGCCTTCTGCTTTTGTCGAAGAACCTTTTGTTACTTGCGCAAATGACATTGTAGCTGCAGTAGCTACCATCAATGCGGTTACAAATAGTCGTTTCATAACGTGATTTTGATAAATGATATAATAATCAGTTTTTAATTTTCTTCTGTTTCCGAATTTTCGTCGGTATTGTCTACCGCTTCATTCGATTCATTACCTTCTGCAGTTTCGGCAGGAAGTTCCACTTCTACATTTTCCGAGTCTACCACTGCTTCCAACTGCTGTACGCGCTCAATGGAGGCAATTTCATCTCCTTCCTGAAGACGGATCAATTTCACGCCCTGTGTAGCACGGCCCATCACTCTCAAGCCATCCACTGACATACGGATAGTAATACCGGATTTGGTGATGATCATCAAATCATCCGTATCCACTACCTCATTCAAGGCGACAAGCTTTCCGGTTTTTTCCGTGATGTTCATCGCACGAACACCTTTTCCACCACGCTTGGTAATTCGGTAATCACTCATGAGCGAACGCTTACCAAAACCGTTTTCTGAAACCACCAAAATATTGGCTTCCTCTTCAGAATTAACGGCCACCATTCCGATTACCTCATCCTGATCATCCGCTAAAGTTACCCCGCGAACACCCGTTGCGGTACGACCCATAGCACGAACATCCTCTTCATTGAATCGGATTGCCTGTCCGGCTTTGGTACCCAACATGATGAAGTCATTACCGGAAGTCAAGGCAACATCCAAAAGGCGATCACCTTCATTAATAGAAATTGCATTAATACCTCCCTGACGTGGACGCGAGTAAGCACTCAAAATGGTTTTCTTCACTACCCCTTTGGTAGTCACCATCATCAGGTAATTGTTATTCACATAATCCTCATCACGAAGATCTTTCACATTTACAATAGAGCGGATTTTATCCCCCTGCTCAATATTGATCAGGTTCTGAATCGCACGACCTTTAGCAGTCTTGGATCCTTCCGGAACTTCGTATACACGTTTCCAGAATACGCGTCCCATCTCTGTGAAAATCAACAGGAAGTTGTGAGCGGAAGCTACGAACATCAATTCAGTGAAATCATCTTCCTTAGAAGAAGCGCCACGTGAACCTACACCGCCACGTCCCTGTGTTCTGTACTCAGACAATAAGGTACGTTTAATATAACCCTCATGAGAAACGGTAATCACCATTTCCTCATTTGGAATGAAGTCTTCTACATCAAAGTCATCAGCAGAGTGAACAATCTCGGTACGGCGATCATCACCGAACTTCTCTCTTACCTCTTCTAATTCTTCCTTGATGATGTCCATTCTCATTTCCTCACTATTCAAAATAGCATTCAAATGATCAATCAACTTCTTCAATTCCGCATATTCGTTTTGGATTTTCTCGCGCTCCATGCCCGTCAAACGCTGCAGACGCATATCCAAAATGGCTTTCGCCTGAATCTCCGATAGGGCAAATTTCTCGATCAAAGAGTTTTTCGCCAATTCCGGATCACGGGAAGCACGAATCAACGCAATGACCTCATCCAGATTATCCAAAGCAATCAGATAACCTTCCAAAATATGGGCACGTTTTTCCGCTTCCGCCAATTCGTATTGGGTACGACGTACCACTACTTCATGACGGTGCTCCACATAGTATTTTATGATTTCTTTCAGGTTCAAAGTACGTGGACGACCTTTTACCAGCGCTACGTTATTTACCCCAAAAGAAGACTGTAAAGCAGTATATTTGAAAAGATTATTCAATACGATATTCCCTACCGCATCTTTCTTCAATTCATAAACAATGCGCAAACCTTTACGGTCAGACTCATCGCGAATATCAGAAATACCTTCAATTTTCTTTTCATTGACCAAACCTGCGGTTTTCTCAATCATTGCCGCCTTATTCACCATATAAGGAATCTCGGTTACAATGATTTGTTCTCTACCGGTTTTGGTGGTTTCGATCGTTGCCTTGGCTCTCATCACCACTCGGCCCCTGCCCGTTTCAAAGGCAGACTTAACCCCCTGGAAACCATAAATCACACCACCTGTCGGGAAATCCGGGGCGGTAATATGATTCATCAATTCCGGAATAGTGATGTCATTATTATCAATATAGGCAATGGTACCATTCACTACCTCCGTCAGGTTATGCGGTGGCATATTGGTGGCCATACCTACGGCAATACCGGAAGCACCATTAATCAATAAGTTGGGTAATCTTGCTGGCAATACTTCCGGCTCTTTCAAAGAGTCATCGAAGTTGGGCTGAAAGTCTACCGTACTTTTATTGATATCAGACAATAACTCGTCGGAAATTCTTTTAAGGCGAGCCTCCGTATAACGCATTGCTGCAGGAGAATCACCGTCAATAGAACCGAAGTTACCTTGTCCATCTACCAAAGGATAACGTAAGGACCAGTCCTGAGCCATACGCACCATCGTATCATAAACAGAAGAATCTCCGTGTGGGTGGTACTTACCCAACACTTCCCCGACAATACGAGCAGATTTTTTGTAAGATTTATTATATGTGACTCCTAAGTCCAACATCCCGTACAGCACGCGGCGGTGTACAGGCTTCAAACCATCCCTAACATCAGGAAGCGCACGAGATACAATTACCGACATCGAATAATCGATGTAGGCACCTCTCATTTCATCTTCTATGTTAATCGGAATGATATTTTCATTCTCTCCTTTTGCCATATTGTTTTTAAAAGGTTTGCCCTAAAAAGTACATCCGGGCATATTCTTAAAAATATTTCTAATTCATTTAAGCTTTGACAAAAATAACAGATTTCAGCTGTATTGCACTATACTCAGGGAGCCTTTTAACGTTTTTTAGCTAAAAAATGAGCAACTAATCCCCTATTTGATTAAGCAAATTCAATTTAAAGCATTTTAGCGCCCTTCTAAGCTTATAAAGTAAAAATTAGACGATAGATTATGTTAAATAAGGAGCTGAATTACCTTTGTACTGATTGTAGGTTTCAACATTATTTACCCGCCAAACTTAGGGTTGAATTCTGTAGAAAATCTGTAGAATTTCAGGATTTTTTAATAATGATAAACAAAAAAGGAGCCTATTTTCTCCACAAACATTACTACTCACTGGTACCTTTGGAGTTATCTCCTCCAGCGGAATTACCAGCTGGCTTTGGAGTCGCTTTACCACCCTTGCCTTTCTTCAGGTTTTTACGCTTCCAACGCAATTTCTGATAGGTTTGGGGAATTTGGCCGATTTGAGGATTCTGAGGATAGAAAATCGGCTGACCGCGAAATTCCCGGTCTCCATGCTGATGCTTTTGCTGGGTTTCACAATTTCGGATCGGACAACGACGAATCTCAGGTATGGTAAAACTCAAGCCAAAAGTAACCTTAAGACTATTTTGATTGGTCTTAATGGCAGAAGTTGCCCCGGGAATAGTAGTGGAATAGCCTCGGATTTCATAAGACGGACGAATAAAAACCCGAAAGTATTCCGACACATGAAAATACATCGGCAGCGCCAACTGAATATCTACCGTCGGCTTTTGAACATTCTTGTCATATGCACTCCCCAGGCTGTATTTGCCAATACCTAATTCAGCAACATAACTCCAGCCCATAAACTGGAAAAACTCATAGCCTACCAATAGATTATATTTGAAATTCCATGTAGAGAAATCATCCACATAACTTCCAATGAGGCCATTATAAGAGTTATAGGGGTTTAGATAATCAAACTTATGGTGTTCTGCCTCAAAGCCAAAACCCACTCTAAACTTTTTATAATTAAAGAAAATGGACATATGGATCGGTATGACTCTCGCCCTACCACGATACCCTAATTCCGGAAAATCCTGATTGGAATAATGAGAAACCGTATTGGCCGAATCCAATATCCCATCATCAACACCTCCGCCCGGAGGAATTGGATTAGGGATATCTGGAAAATCCCCTCCATTACCACCACCTCCGGTAATGCTTACAGCCTCTGGCCTTGTCAACCAGTTTCGATAAGCCACCGTATCCATGGAGCCGTTTTCCTGAGGAATGCCAATTAACAAATCATCTCCCCGGTAATACAGATCAAATCCTGACAAATCCTGATTGTAAAAGGATTGTCCCGTTCCCACTCCGGCATCGAAGGAAAACATATTCAGCACTCTGCGCACCGGACTGTATTTAATGGCAGGTCGGGTGGCATAAACATCGGATAAATTGAACTGAGCAAAAGCAGGAAGTGCCCACAAATAACCTATCACGAAGGCTCCAAAATATTTCAAGACGGATCTCTTCATGTTCTAATTATTTGCAGGTGGATTTGCCTTCACATACTCTTCAATGGTAAAAAGAGCGGTGGCAAATGGTAAGACATTCACAAAAGCAGGTGCGATAATGCCATCCTCCGCACATTGTGCTCTTAAAAAAGAGGGAACAACCGTGACACTCGCATCATAAGCCATGGAACTGGCCATGGTCAGGTAGCCTGTTTTGTTGTATTGCATTTTTGGAAAGGCATGAATAAAACCTTCAATATAATTGTTTCGCTCATCACCGGCACCATAGTAATAAAGGGTGCTGTCCGTAAAAGCGGTATATTGGGATTGGTCTAAATTTTTAAAATCCATATCCCCACGAAGCCTCCCATAGACCGATGGAGCAGAAACACCAAGTGGATCTTTCACATAATAGACTCCCCGACCTAAATCTTCTACCTCTAAATTTTGTCCAGAATTATCAGAAGCGATGACTTCATTTGCTAATTGCTCTGCCTCGGCAAATTCCCTGGCTTCCCAGGCCGCTGGTGTAAAAACCGTAAGCACTTCTACATCTATCCGGAGATGAGTATCAGAAGGTAATAAATCAAAAGCATAAGATTTCCAGGCCAAAGAAGATGGTACTAAAAAACGAACGGACTGCCCTTGATTTAGACCAACCATGGCAGTATCCAAGGATCGAGGCAATAAAGCTTCCGATAAACTTCGAAAACGCTGTACCGCATTATCAATTTCCTGATCCTCTAAATTATACACCACCATACGAGCTTCTACCACCATTCCTGATGAAATCGTTCCTAAATCAGGGTCACCTGTTGTCTCTTCATATTTATAAGAACCGTTTGGCTGTTTTTCATAGGGTAAATTACTCCCCGCCACATAGTCTTCCAAACTAATCGACACGACATTCTCCCGCTCTACCATGGGAGCTTTGCAGGCCTGAAAGAACATAAACAATGCTAAAATAATAGCAGAGAAAAGTAGTTTGGATTGCATCATAACACAAAAGGCCAATAGCCTGAGCACTATTCGCCGTATACACCTGTTTTCCTAATTAACGTTCAAAATTGCCTATATTCTTCAAAAATCAAAGATATTTTATGATAATTATGGAAAATACTTACATAAAAAAACACCCTCAAATTCTACCAGGAATTCAAGGGTGTCTTTACTATAAGAATAACAGTTATTTATCAATAAAACCCATTTTTAATGGACTGCAATCTTCCTAATTCAATTACTTTAATATTTCTTCCCCGAATCTCAATCAGCCCTTCATCTTTGAAATCTGCCAAGGTCCGGATAACCGATTCTGTTGAAGTCCCCACAATATTCGCCAGGTCTTCCCGAGTGATGGACATGGTAAAATCACCAGGTTTATCCTTTTCATTATAACGCCCCTCCAGCATGATCAATGCCTCAGCTACGCGCTGGCGAACAGAATTATAAGCCAAATTCAACAAACGCTCTTCAGACTCCTTAAGGTTATTGGATAAAATCTTAATGAATTTATGCGCCACTTCTCTTTTACTGGTGAGTAAAGAAAAGAAATCTTCTTTCGGGATAAAGCAAATTTCAGAATCTTCCAAAGCCATCGCAGACTCCGTATAATTCGTTATTTCCAACAATGCCATATACCCAATAAAATCTCCCGCTTTAAAAAGGCCGGTGATATACTCTTTGGCGTCTTCGTTGGTCTTATAGGTTTTTACTTTTCCTTTACTAATGAAGAACAATCCATTTGGAATCGCCTCTTCATGATAAATAATTTCCTTACGCTTGTAGGTTTTCACCTTGCGATCTTTAGAAAGAGAAGCCAGGTCATTATTCTCTGCCGTATTAAAGAAATCATCCAAACCACCCAGATCCTGAGCAAAATCTTTTTTGAATAAATCACTTTTTTTCAAACGACTCTCGACCGCATTCAATAATTCCATATCATCGAAAGGCTTGGTCAGATAGTCATCTGCCCCCATTTCCATTCCTTTGCGAAAATCCGAACGCTCTGCCTTGGCAGTTAGAAAAATGAATGGAATACTCGCTGATGCCGGATTTTTACCCAATAGATAAAGTACACCATAACCATCCAATTCAGGCATCATTACATCACACACAATAAGGTCAGGCAATTCCTTTTGAGCTTTTTCAACTCCTACCTTTCCGTTTTCAGCAGTAATCACCTCATAATTGGCCAACTCAAGGATTTCCGCGGTATTTTCCCGCATCTCATGGTTATCCTCAATTAAAAGTATTTTTTTCATCGGATTTTTCTTAGCGCTCCCCCTGACCCTAAGATCAGAGAAATGAAGGTTATAAATTTGATTGTAAGTTCAGCATTTTTTTTCAAAAAGGAAGCATTAGGCCTCAATTTGATGCGGAATATTAATATAGAAGGTGGTTCCTTCGCCCAGTGCACTCTCAAAGGAGATCTCACCACCAAGCATATCTACATATTTTTTGACAATATTCAGACCCAGACCTGTACCCTGAATATTTTGGGCATTATTGGCCCGAAAGAAACGCTCGAAGATATGTACTTGCTCTGAGTCTGAAATGCCCATACCATTATCTTTCACGCGCACTTTCATTTGTTCAGCGCGCATTTCAATGCCCAGCACAATTTCCTTTCCTTCCTGCGAATACTTAATCGCATTGGACAACAGGTTGATCAGGATATTTTTAAAGATTTGCGGATCGATCTTGATCACATCTTCCTCCGCACCCTGGAAATCAAAATTAATCTGCTGCCCATTGCGCAAAAGTACCTGAATTTCATCGACCACCTGTTGGGCTTTCTCTTTAACCACTATAGTCTCCGGTGTATTTTTGATTTTGCCCTCTTCCAGTTTAGAAATGGAAAGGAAGTCATTCAAAATTCCGGTCAAATTATTTACAGAAGATTTTATCCGCCCGACGTGCTTGTCCCTTCGGTCCTGCTGTTCGCTTTCCGTATACCGCCCAATTAAAGAGGCCGAGGACAAAATAGTACTTAAAGGCGTCCGGAATTCATGTGAAGCAGTGGTTACGAAACGCGTCTTTAACTCATTGAGTTCTATCTCTTTAGCTAATGACTTCCGAATCTCTTCTTCCGCCTTTTTGGCCTCAGTAATATTTTGCAGCACTAAAAGAATCTGCTTGACATAGCCCAAAGAATTAAACAAGGGTACGCCATTCACTTTATAAGCACTGGTGCCAATACTCACCTCAAAAGCTACCGTATTGCCCTGAAAAACAGAATTAAAATTCTCCATCCAGATACCCTTTTCTTCGGTCGCCAAAAAGTCAGTAGCCGGCATACCGATCATTCTTTTGGAGGCCAGACCAAGAATATCCAGTTCCTGTCCATCTATGAAGACAAAATCAAAATTTCGATCTACCACCGAAATAATCCCTTTAGGGAAATTTCGGGCGATGGCTTTATAAAGTCTTTGGGATTGACGTAAGGCTTTTTCGGTCGAACGCCGAACTTCAATTTGCTTTTCCAGAGAATCATTGGACCGCTTCAACTTTTTTACCGCAACGGCTAATTCCCGCGTACGATCCTCTACGCGTTGTTCCAACTCTTCATTCAGATGCTGAATATGCACCAGGTTCTGCGCATGACGCAAACTATATCGGATAGAACGATCCAGTATGTAGGAATTCAAACCACCCTTATAGACATAATCTGCAGCGCCCACTTCTACCGCCTGGTCATCGACCTGCTGGTCCAGTTGCCCGGTAAGTAAAATCAAAGGAGCAGTAATGCCAAGCTGAACGGCCTCCCGGATTAATTCAATACCGGTATAGGCCCCTAGCCTATAATCCACCAGATAGACGTCATGATCATGATGACGTATGGCCTGCAAACCATCCTGATAATTAGATATCCACTCAATACTATAATTCCGATTGGGGATTTCGGAAATCAAATCTTTTGTGATAATATAATCCTCCTCATCATCATCAATGAAGAGAATCCTCACCTGATCATCCATAAATGCGGGTTAAAGCTTGTTTTGTTGGGCAATTTATAAAATCACCATCAAAATCTACTAGCCAAAGGGGTTTTATTGAAAGAGAACCAATAGGTACAAAGGGAATTCATCAGGGCAACAAATTCGTCAAATTGTACAGGTTTGTTAAGGAAAGAGTTAACGCCTAAATCGTAGGATTTCACCATATCCTCATCGGCGCTGGAAGTGGTCAATACTACGATAGGAATTCTTTGAAAACAGGAATGCGCTTTGATCTCCTGTAGCGCTTCACGACCATCCTTTTTAGGCATATTAAGATCCAAAAGAATGAGACTTGGCAGTGGATATGCGCTTCTATCCGCATATTTACCAGCCCCGTGCAAATAATCCAACAATTCTTCCCCATCTTCCACAAAAAGCGTTTTACCTTTATAGTGGCTTTCTTCTAGTGCCTCTTGCGCCAACAAACGATCTTCGATATCATCATCAGCAATTAGAATTACGGGACGGTTGGAATCGATCATACCTTTTCGATGGGTTTAACATTGAAGAATAAATTAGAATAGTACAATTAATCTACTTCTTTCTTCCTTAACGCGAGCCATTATATTTCTTTATAGAGATATAAACAAATCAAAATATGATTTTTGTCAAAATTTCTAAATAGAACATGACAATTATCAACTTTTGGTCGCGAATCAAGCCAAAATCACCTTCAAAGCCCTAAAAAATGGACAAACCTACTCCAGTCAGACCTCTTTCATCTTTACAGGAATAGTGACATTAAATTCCGCACCATGACCTAGCTCACCTTTTGCGGAAATCCCACCGCCATGGAGTTCGGCAATTTTTTTACAAATCGCCAGACCAACGCCGGAACCATCGTATTTCTGACCTTCCAGTCTTTGAAAAATCGTAAATATCTTGTCTACATATTTTTGGTTAAAACCAATACCATTATCCTTTACCGAAAGATGCACATTTTTCAGTTTCCCTTTCTTCCCGGAAGCCACTGCTTCGGCCTTTATTTGAATAAGCGGATCCACATCCGGCTTTCTGAATTTAAGCGCATTGGAGATTAAATTTTGAAATAGCTGCTGAATCAAAATAGGATCAGAATATATGACCGGCATTTCTCCTAATTCAATGGTCGCATTTTCCTTTTCAATCGCGTACTCCAAATCCATCATAACTTCCTGCACGATCTGATTCAAATCCACCTCCTTGAAAGTCCCTTTGCGAGAACCCACCCGGCTAAATTTCAGCAGATCATTAATCAGCTTCTGCATTCGTTTGGCCGCATTATTCATCCTGTCCAGATAATCTACACCGGTTTCACTCAGGTTAGCTTCTTCTTTTACTTTAAGCCGATCTCCAAAAGCGCGAATTTTCCGAAGAGGCTCCTGTAAATCGTGGGAAGAGACATAAGCAAATTCTTCCAGATCGCGATTGGAACGCTCCAGATCCTGGGCATAACTTTTAAGCTTGGCTTCCACCGCTTTCATTTCCGTAAGATCGTGGAGAATACAGGTAAACATTTTGCGGTCCGGCAAATGCACCACACCCACCGAAAGCTTGACCGGCACCTCATCCCCGGACTGCGTTTTACACAAAATTTCTCTGGAAGAAGGAATAGACACGCCGGGCTCATAAGACAGTAATATTTCATTTTCCCCTTCGCTTTGGCTATCATTCGGGTGTACCAATTCCTGGAAATTTTTCCCGTACAGTTCCCGTTGTTTGTAACCAAACAGCCCGGCTGCGGTCGGGTTAACCGTTTCAATATTCCCCTGAGCATCCAGGGTAATGATCCCATCTGCGGCGCTATTGATAATGGCGTTTAGCTTATTGGTATTTTCTGTAAAACCTTTCTCCAGTATGGCTTCCTGTGATTTATCCAGGATCAGTTCAGCAAAGAATAAAGCATCCCCTTCCATTTTGCGGGAAAGCCAAACGTCCGCCGGAAATACATAACCATTCGCTTTTCGTCCTTTCATCCGAAATTCGTCAGAAGGATTCTTTTCCGAAGCCAGCCTACTCACCCGGCGAATACTATAAAGGTGATCACTGTGATATTCCTCATCATAGAGGATATTAATGTGTTGCCCAATTAGTTCCTGGGATTCTTTTCCAAATAATTCCTCCGCCTTAGCGTTAACATGCACAATGGAACAAGCCTCATCGAAAACCACCAAACCGACCATCTGCTCGCGCTGTAAAATCTCATTGGCCCAGCTGTCAAAATTCATCATCATCTTTGCTTTATCAAATGCTTACAACTCCCTATTAATCTGCAGAATAGATCCACACCTTTAAATCATCTTTACAATCGGATAATAGCGCCTTCATATCCTTTTGAAATACCGGATGCTGAAAGCTTCCGGCAATTTCTGCCATGGGTAAAAGAGTGAATTTCCTGTTTTGAATTTCCGGATGTGGCACGGTTAATCTTTGAGCATTAATCTGCTCGTTGCCATAAAACAAAATATCAATATCAATAGTGCGTTCGCCCCACCTTTCATGCCTTACTCTTCCCAACTGTTGTTCAATTTGCTGAATCCCCAAAAGTAAATCCATCGGCGCCAAAGCAGTCTCAATCTCCAACACCTGATTCAGGAATAAGGGCTGCTCTCGTACGCCCCAGGCCTCGGTTTCGTAAATATGACTTTTGTGCAAAACTTTCCCTAAGCGCAAATCAATAGTTTCCGTGGCCTCTCGCAGTAATTTCTCGCGGTCCTGAAGATTGCTCCCTAATAACAGATATACTCCTTTCATCCTCAAATTATGTTCAACAGTATAAATTCACAAGCTCAAAAGTAGTCAATTATTTAAATTTACATGGTATAGATAAATAGAAATAGAACCTATTTAACAATCATATGAAATTCTTAAGAAACGTTTTGGCTGCCTTGGTCGCATTGACCCTCTTCTTTGGATTGCCAATGTTCTTTTTCCTGATGATCGCCATGGTGAGTGGCTCGGCTGATGGATCTGAACCAATCACAAAAGAATCTATCCTTCGCCTTAAATTTTCTGGCCCCATCCAGGACCGTGTGCAGGAGGAAGACCCTATGGCGGTCTTTAATAAAATATTTGGAGACAAAGACGCCATCGGCCTGAATCAGGTCAAGAAAGCTTTGGAAAATGCAGCTACTGATGAAAAAATAAAGGCGGTATACCTGGAGTCGCCCATGATGGCTGCTGGCCCATCTACTGCGCTTGAGATTCATCAGGCCCTAAAAAATTTCAGAGAAGAAAGTGGCAAACCCGTTTTTGCCTATTCTCCATACTATAGTCAATTGTCTTATTATGTGGCATCTGCTGCTGATAGCCTTTATTTGAACCCGATTGGGGGTATGGATTTAAAAGGATTAAGCGCCAATATCTCTTTTTTCAAGGGCACATTGGATAAGCTGGGCATCAAAGCAGAAATTTTCCGGGTAGGAGACTTTAAAAGTGCCGTTGAGCCTTACTTCCGAAAGAATATGAGTGAGGAAAATAGGCTTCAATATCAGGAATTATTAGGGGGCTTAAATGGCGTAATGCTGGAAGGCATCAGTGAGAGCCGGAATATTGACCTGGCCAAACTAAACAATATATCCGACAGCCTTTTAGTACGATCAACCAAAGATGCCATGCAATATCAGCTGGTGGATGATTTAGTGTATGAGGACGAAATCAACGCCAAATTAAGAGCCTTTATGGAATTGGAGGAAGATGACAAAATTCCTTTCGTTGGCCTGAATCGTTACAACAACAGTGTAAAAAGAAAAGTGACCACCAGTCGAGATAAAATCGCAGTCATTTATGCTGATGGAGCTATTCAAACCGGAAAAAGCGAAGAAGGTAAGACTATTGGATCCAAAACATTAATGGAGGAATTAGCCAAGGCCAGAAAAGACGATAAAGTAAAAGCCGTGGTACTACGGGTAAACAGCCCCGGAGGCAGTGCCCTGGCTTCAGACATGATCTGGCGCGAAGTATTGCTAACCCGTGAAAAGAAGCCGGTTATTGCTTCTATGGGAGACTATGCCGCTTCTGGTGGGTATTACATCTCCATGGCCGCTGACACCATCGTTGCTCAGCCGAACACTATTACCGGGTCTATTGGTATTTTTGCGGTCCTGATGAACTTTGAGAAATTTCTCAATGATAAAGTAGGCATCAGCCATGACATCGTGAAGACCGGATTATTTTCTGATTTAGGTAACCCCACCCGACCGATGTCTGCCTATGAGCGCCAAATCATTCAAAGTGGTGTAAATGAAGGCTATGAAATCTTTACTTCCAAAGCAGCTGAAGGACGTCATATGTCCCAGGAGGATTTATTAAAAATTGCCGGTGGCCGCGTATGGACAGGTGCAAAAGCGCAGGAGTTGGGCCTAGTGGATGTTATGGGAGGGCTGGAAACAGCCATAGCAATTGCGGCAGAAAAAGCCGAACTGGAAGAATATAAGATTTCCAATCGACCTGAAATGAAGAGTAAATTCGATCAATTATTTGAAGATCTGAATGAAGAAGTACAATCCAAAATTGTGGAATACCGCTTCGGCCCTTTTGCCAATTATGCAGAGGAGCTTCAAAGACTAGAAGCCATTGAAGGTCCACAGGCTCGAATGGTTTTCGATCTTGAAATTGAATAATCTTCAACAGCAAATAGATTAGTTTAGTCGCAAAAAGGCCGGTATGTACCGGCCTTTTTTTTATTTTAAACGCTTCCTTTTCTCCTTTAATAGATCATAATTTTCATTGGTGGGGTTTTCCTGAAAGTCCTTCAATACTTCCAGATATTCCGGGTAATTTCTAAATCGAAAACGCTCAATGCTACCCGCTGGCAATAAGTTCAGGAGAATGATCAAAAGCATCAATGGAATGCTTCTTTTTAGAATGTTGAGAAATAATCCCTGCTTTTCCCTAGACCATAGTAATAAGCTTATCAATGATATTCCCGAAAGCAAGGCCAAGCCTACAATCCCTATAAATCGTCCTCCAGGGTAAGATAAAACTATAAATTGAATCCCCACCAGGCCAATGCTGAATACCACACCCATGACTAATAACAAGAAAGTGGGCCGATCAGCGTTTCGATTTTTTTGTGAGAGAAAAGAAGTAACTGAACCTCCACTTATGCTAATAGCCCCACCACCCAGTAAATAAAAACAAGCCAAAATCCCAATTACCATCGATAAAAAAATAGATCCACCGGGGAGCAAAAACAAGTAGCCGAAGAAAAAAATCACAAGCAATACAGTCAAAATAATTTCTACTTTACGCATAAAGAAAATATAAAATTGAAAAATGAAAATCTAAACCTTAGACCAAAAGCTTCGGCACCTACCGCCTTTTTCACTAAATCACTTAAAAACAAACTCATAAACGAATCGACATTTAGGCCTAATCCACTTTAAAAAGTGGCTGGAATCATTGTGCACTAATATTCTGCTTTTCGATTTCTCTTGATAGAAAACGAAACAAAAAAATCAAGGCTGTGATCAATCTTGGAGCTCCATTGAATCATCGGAACCCATTACGATAGCTCTGATTGAAAAATGATGAAAATTGAAAACCGCTTTGTGAAAATAATTAGGGGGTAATGACCTTCCTTTCGAGAGCAGCCCCCATGCAGTTCCGCCTATAGATTAAGATCGCAATCTGGCATAAAAAAAACTGAAACTATCAGTAATATTGAAAATATCCATAACTTCATTCATGAAAATACTGGCCATTCGTGGCTACTCCTCCACAACCTTCCTTGGGGTGATTTAACCCAAATCAAAGTCGTTTTAATCATCATTTATGATGCAGGTACCCCTTTTAAAATCCCTGACACATGTTTTTTCAAAAACACCTAATTTAGCAGAAGACCTGTTTTAGGCCTTGCTATTGGTGTATTTACTGATCAACAAAGCCATCACCACCGTCAGGTAAAACTGCCCTGCCATTCCCAAAAACATACTCAAAACCTTGGCAACCGGATGTTCCGGGGTAATATCGCCATAGCCCACAGTGGTCAGGGTCATGAAAGAATAGTAAAAAGCATTTTTCCAATCGGTCGCTTCCATATTGTTATATGCATTCGGAATGGTGATCATTATCGCAATCATGATTAGTGCACAGTTAATCCCGATAAGCATATAGCCTGAAAAGGCGGCATAAAAAGTATTTTGATTGACCTCGGGCGTACTTAGTAAAAATCGTAATACGCGCCATTGGATATAAGTATAAAAAGTAATGGTATATAACAGGTAAATATCCTGATACCAAACAGCCTCCACAAAATAACCCAACACCTGAAAAACGATCCCTCCACCACCAAGTATATAGGCATAAACCTTACGCCTGCGATCCGGACTTATAGAAATAATCGCACCCATGGACACCAGGATTAAGCTTAGCGGAAAGAAAAAACGCATGATTTGTCCATTGGGAAATACCGCTGCCTGAGATAATAACATGAAACAAAGCATGAAAAACAATACCATGAAATTATTCTTGAGCACAAAGCGGATAACTTTCATTGAATGGAGATTTTGATGAGCAATTTTCTCAAAGTTAAAGCAATAAATTTATCTATTTGTTAAAAGCCAAATTGAAATTTCAATTTAAGTACGAAAAGGAATCAAAATTAAATACTTCCTCACAAATAACGACGTACCGACTGGCAATAATCACGATATGGATCTCCAAATTTTTCCGCTAAAAAGCTTTCCTCTGCCTGAATAATCCGATGGTAGACTATAAAATTTAAAATAGCGATTGCCCAAGCCCACCAAAGGTTCAATGCCAGGGCGGCGGCAAATATAATCAAATAGAGCCCCAGATAAATCGGGTTACGGCTGAAGCGGTAAGGACCGGAGGTTTTCAACTTTGTCTGTTCCCTGGGAAGACCAAAGCGTAACGAACTTCCTAAATAGTGCTTGTCCGAAAACTCTAAAATCGTTTATATAGGCCTAATATCATCGATTTTTAGTGATAATTGAAAATGAGTTTTTTCGAAAAAGTCAAAGAAAATGCTTTTATTTAATCGTAATACACGGATAACACTCATTTAAGGCTCAAAACTCATACTTTTTTTAACTATGCGCAGCGGATTCACCCAACAACTCAAAATTAACACAATACCTATAAGTGAGGTTCAATTTCCTAGCAACACACGAGATCATATTGTTAATTTATTACGGGCTCTTCAAGCGATCTACATGAATAAGGAAATTAGTGTTCGCATAGAAAAACTTTTGCAAGAGGCCATTGGGACTAGTCAGACTTCAGGAAGGAAAGGGATGGGATTATGGGAAGTTTTTGTTTTGGCTCAATTACGATTGTGTCAGAATTTATCATACGATGATCTTCTAAATTTGGCAAATTATAACGTTTTGGTTCGAAGGATGCTGGGAAAACAAATTAATCTTGGTCTTGCTGGTGAATCAGTGGATGAATATACCTTTCAAAATATTTATGATAATGTTAGCTTGGTTGATGATGAAACACTAAAAAAAATTAATGCTGTTATTGTTGAATTTGGACATGGTATATTTAAAAAAAAAGACTCGGATCCATTATCCTTAAAAACAGATAGTTTTGTTGTTGAAACAAATACGACTTTTCCATCGGATTATGTATTACTTTTTGAAGCTGGTCGCAAATGCCTAAATATGATCGGTGAAATAGCAAAACAGCATAAAGTAAAAGGTTGGAGAGAAGTAAAAAGCGAATCAAGTAAATTAAAATCACTCTGTAGATCTTTTGGAAGAGCTACCTCAGCAGGTGGGAAAAATAAAGCTAAAAATGAAATTGAAGCTTGTCAGGCATATTTGAATAAAGCAAAATCACTATACAAAAAGGTTGCTGATTTTTGGGAAAAAGATATGCCGGCATTGCTTATTGACCAAAAGACACTGTTGGTTCTTATTAAAGTTGAGTGGTTTAAGTTGATGTTTGAAAAACATATAAACTTGTTGGAGCGAAGAATAATTGGCCAAGAGAAAATCCCAGCATCAGAAAAAGTCTATTCCCTCTATCTTCCTTTCACAGAATGGATAAAAAAGGGAAAGAAACGCCCCCCAATTGAAATAGGGAAAAAGTTATTTGTCACAACAGATCAATTTGGGCTTATTGTTGATCATTGTCTTGGGGATAATTTATCAGACAGAGATTCGATTATGGATATTATTGATCGAGTACTAGAAAAATATCAATTAGTATCATCTTGGAGTACAGATAAAGGATTTTCTTCAAAAGAAAATAAAGCGTTAATTCAGGAAGTTTTCCCTGATTTGCAGTTGATAATGCCTAAACTAGGTAAACGAAATAAAACGGAAGAGGCTGAAGAAAAGAGTAAACCCTTTAAATTATTAAAAAATGCGCACTCTGCTATAGAATCTAACATCAATGAATTGGAGAATAGAGGGTTAGATAGGTGTCCAAATAGATCTCCTGAGCAATTTCGAAATTATGTAGCCCTGGGAATTACAGCATATAATTTGCATAAAATAGGAAAACGATTAAATGAAATAAAAATTAAAAAGGAAAAAACACGATATAAAAAAATTATGTCTGCCGCTTAAAGAAGCTGCCTTTTAGAATGGAATAAAGCCTCTAGATTTACTAAAGGCTAAATTCTGTATGTCTTAATTTTCAAATAATTGTCGTAAAATAACCTTCAATGTCTTCTTCTGTCAAAAATGATAGATTTTAGCAATCAAAGGATAAATATCCAATAATCAAGCCATACCAATAGTGCACAACAATATTGTTTCTGTTATATTTTAAAATATTGTGTTTCATTTTCTTACAGCCACTAAATATTTAAGGGAAGCCAGAATCAATACAATTCCGGCCATCAACAACCAAAAAGAAATGTCCCTCCACCATATTGAATAGGAAGACATAAAAAGAATTTCTTTAAGATAAAATCCGATCAAAACATAACCGGATATTTTGCCACCATAAAAAAATAAAGGTGGAATCGGGGGAGCACCAAAAAAATCCATAAAAAAATATACTATTAAAAAATAAGATTAATGATTTAAACGCTTTTACCATCAACCGATGAGCAATTAAAATGAAGCTGGTCTCCAATGTTGTTTCATTTGTTCCATCCACATATTATTCCACTGTTCATTTTGTAAATATTGATTTTGTGGAAATATCCCAATTGATTGCTTAAGCTGATTCAACTCCAAATCAATGATAGACTCGCCATAAAACGAATAATAATGGAATAAAAATAAGTGTTCAGAATTAAAAGAAAAGGTTTGCTCACTGATATTTTGAGGTGCACTAGAAAACTCTTCTAAATTTGAGACCAAAAAAGATTGAAAAGGGCTGGAGATCAAAGGGGCTTCTGTTGAAAGTGCCCCACCGGTGCCATCGAAAAGAAAGACGGATAGTCCCATTCCATTAGTATCCTGATTCGATAGCTGAGATGGAATTTTATATTCTGTTAGTTTTTTCATTAAACCCTTTACAAAATTATCATAACGCCTCTTATCCACTAATTGATTAATCCATTGTCCATCCTGATACGGATAATAGGACCCCACTAATTCCCCCTTATTATATTTTCTGGAAATTTCAATGCCCCTAATGGAATCTTGAAAATGCTCCACCAATCCTGCTTTTTGCTCGGCAATGGCTAGCGATTGTCCATTAGCTAACCTAACCTCTTTAAAAGAAAAGCCCCCCTTGCTCCCATAAACCATATGATAATGAAGGCTGCCATCAGGATAAAAAGTTTTCTCCTTAAGCTTTTGCCCCTTCTCATCCAGCAAAACTTCCCGTCTTAAAGTAATGCCATCCGGGTAATAAAAGCATCTTTTTTTATACAGTTCATTATGCGCTAAACGCTCAAGGTCCTCCATATCATGGGGAATATCCATTTGTTGAATCTCGACCAAAACATCCTCCTGAATGGTTCTAATCACCAAACTCATTCGTTCATCGAAAATTTTGTACGCTCCATAAAATACGGCACCCTCCGGACTTCGAAGCCTTCTCCAGTATTGGTCATAGTATTCCATTTTATTCGGCCAGGCATAGGCTTCATATTCACTGATCATTTTAGGGATGTCCGCCAAATAGGAATATTGACCACTCTTAATTTTTTGGCGCACCGAAACGCAATCACCGAATACGTCCAACCATCTTCTCTCTTTATCCCTGCTGTTCCTCACATATAAAGGAAAAACACCGAGATCTCCTTTCAAACCAAAATAATAATGGTACTGCGACTTTCCCTCTTTTCCCGGCGTTCTGAAAATAGAAAATTTCTCCGTATCCGTTACATGCAGAAGTAAAGCCCCTTTTTCTCCATTTTTTTCATAGGGATGAGGGAGATAGCTGCTGTAAATCAGAGAATCATTCCCCACCTTAACCGCCCTGAGATTTACTAATGGAAAATGAACCGGTTCATCATAAATGGCAGATGAATTATTCCTCACCTTTTTCTTTCGCATGTCTACCATGACCTCCCTTTTCATAATAGGCCCAAAGGTATACACCTCCGCAGGAAGGGCATGCAAATAATAATTGAAACCAAGAAAAGGATAACTATCCTCCACATAATCACGGTCCAAATAACCGTAAATCACCTGATGAGGTAACAGGTAATGACCAATAGGCAAAGAACCAGTCTGCCCCATGGCACCAAAAGAAAGTAAAGACGAAAAAAGTAATAACAGGAATCTCATAAAAAAATTTTAATCAAAATATAAAATTTAAATTCTATAGAAAAATAAATAAGAAAATTCCCTTTTATTTCAAAAAAACAACCTTCCTCCCTAATGCTTTTAGGGCAAAAATAATCTTCGAAATTATGATCTACCAAAAGGTTTTGAGCCGAATGGTATTTATTTGAACACTTTAAGCCTATCTTGCCTTTTATTTTTTTTATCCCTTTCAAAAGCTTAATGAAAAACGCAGTAGTTCTATGGACGGGCGGTAAAGATTCTGCCATGGCCCTTTATGAGTCAATGAATAAATACAAAATAGTAAAGTTTGTCACCTTTGTGCCTGCGGTAAAAAAAGATTTTATCGCCCATCCTTTGGGATTGATGGAGGCACAGTCCGCTGCCATTGGTATAGACCATGACTTTGTGAAAATTGGCGAACCCTATGCCGACAGCTACCGGAAGGCGATCGCCCGGTTGAAAGATGAAGGTATTGAGGTTTTGATTACCGGCGACATTTCTACCATTAATGGTGCCCCCAACTGGATCAGGCAATGCGCTGAAGGATTAGTTGAAGTGGACACTCCCCTATGGGAACATGACCGAAAGCAGCTGCTGGAAAAATTTATTCAAAGGGATTTTGTAGTGATCTGTTCCCTGTCCTATAAAGCCTATTTTCAAAGCCCGGTGGTTGGGCAGCGATTAAATGAGGAACTGGTCCGAAAATTTGAAGCCATCAATATTGACCTCTGTGGAGAGAATGGGGAATATCACACTTGTGTGTTGAATGCGCCTTTCTTCAAAAAGAAAATTGAACTTGATTTTGATATCCTAGAGGCCGAAGATTATTTCCATATGAAAATCAATCACATCAATTAAGGTATTAATCCTCCAATAACAACCCATCCAAAAAAAGCTCACCGGTCACCGATGAGCTTTTTTATGTTAAACAGGATTTCCGGTCTATTATTCTACTCTTTCATCAATTTTCCGATCACCTGACCATTGATCACCAATTGATAAATACCCGTGCCCAATGCACTGATGTCAAACTGTGAAGCCACTTCTGAAACTTTTGTTTCCAAAACTACTCTTCCCGAAAGATCCAATATCCTCACCTCGCCTGTGGTTTGCAGTCCTTCAATGAAGACTTGTCCTTTGGACGGGTTCGGGTAAAATTTAATTTCCGTCTGTAGCTCATTAGACAACATGCGATCGAAAAGGGCCGTGATCGTATGATCTTCCTCCACATCTTGAAAAGTGTAAGTGCTAACTGCTCCTACGGATTCACCGTCTACCAGTACGTCTGCGATTTGGTAGTGGGTAGCTGGCGTGATCGTGAAGGATTGCTCCGAACCAAGATCCACTACGGTACGCTCTGGAGAGATTGTTCCATTGTCCGTTTGGAAAACGTCAATAACAAATTGCGAACGTTCATAAGTGGCAGTGATCGTATGATCTTCCTCCACATTTTCAAAGGTGTAAGTAGTGACGGCCCCTACGGATTCGCCGTCTACCAGTACGTCTGTGATTTGGTAGTGGGTAGCTGGCGTGATCGTGAAGGTTTGCTCCGAGCCAAGATCCACTACGGTACGCTCTGGAGAGATTGTTCCATTGTCAGTTTGGATAACGTCAATGACAAATTCCGAACGTTCATAAGTGGCAGTGATCGTATGATCTTCCTCCACACTTTCAAATGTATAAGTGCTAACTGCTCCTACGGATTCGCCGTCTACCAATACGTCTGTGATTTGGTGGTGGGTAGCTGGCGTGATTGTGAAGGTTTGGGATTCGCCATAAGCTACCGAAGTTGTTTCCGGAGAGATTGTACCGTTTTCGGTTTGGCTTACGGTAATGTGATATGCTGCGGGAACAATAATCGCTTTGACATCTACTGCCTCCTCTACAGGATAAATATCATAATAATTCACTGCCCCAACACTTTCTCCATTGATCAACACATCCGTTAATAAATAATCCTCAAGGGCATAAATCTCAATAGACAATTGGGAGCCCTTGCGAATACGATCTATAAACGGACTGATCACTCCATGATCACCTGCATCCGTTGTAAAGGCAAAGGTCTGCACTACTTCCGCCTCGACAGTGGTCTGTTCCGTCACATTCTCCAGGAGAAAATCTTTGCCATAATGCCCCTGAGATAAACCATCTACCTTCCAATCTACTACCTCATAGTCTTCCGGCATGGTCAAAGTAAAGGTCTGATCTTCTCCATGCGTAACACTGATTTCCTCCGGACTAATCTTTGCTCCTTCGTTCACCGTGGCCGTTACTACATAGCTTCTCAACTTAAAGCGTACATTCACCTGAACCTCTTGCTGAATATTGCCAATGACAAACTCATTTTGTGCATCCCATTCTGTCGCTTCACCATCTACCAAAATTTGATCTAACTCATAACCCTCATCCGGAATTACTTTTAAGGTAACAGAAGTCCCTACGCTAGCGAAAAGCGGTCCCTCAATATTTCCATTGCCCTCCTTGGATACCATAATGGCGATTAAATCTTTTTGGAAGAAAGGACGAATAGTTCCTCTATCATTGCCTATGGACCAAAGATTATCAAAATCCCAGCCTTTAAAATTAGATTGCAGTTGAAAGTCAGCCGTAGTCAAACCCGCAGAGGCATTGGAACCTGCTGAACTGCTTTGATTAGTGGTTTCCTTATCCCAATAGGCGTTCTCCACTAATAAACCTGTGGTATTAACCCCGACCACGCCACCGATATTACTGCCGCTGGCTTCTATCAAGCCTGAAGCATAAACGTGCGCTGTTCTACCGGCATTATTTCTCGCCACCACGCCCCCTACATTGCTGCTTGCCTTAATGTGTACATTACTATAACTGTTCACAATATTGGCGTTCTGGGCATCTCCCACCAAACCACCAACATAGCTGCTCGCATTTATACTACCATGTGCAGATGCATTTCTAATATCAGTGGAATAACCACCTGCCCCCCACGCATAATTGGCAGACCCCACCAGACCACCTACTTCATTGGACCCATTGAGCCTAACTTGAGCCGTGGCACTAGATACTTTACTATTGATTAAAACACCAGCAACGGCGCCTACACGATCTTTCCCCTGCAGGTAACCTTCCACTTTAATATTTTCAATGGAAGTAGTGTAAGCATTACCAATAGCTCCCACACCTGTACCCGCTTCAATCTTATAATCAATCAAAGACAGATTGCGGATTTCAGCAGCGGTAGTGCTACCGAAAAAGCCCATATTATCCGTATTCGAATCATTTATTCTCAAAGACTGAATCACAAAGCCATTTCCATTAAAATGAGCACGGAATCTGGCGGTTCCGTTACCTACGGGAGCAAAGCCTTTACCCTCATTCCAAATCTCACTTTCCAAAGCATCAATATTTTGGCTTAACTCATAATACGTCTCCGCCTGCCATCTTTCCGCATCTGACAAGCCACCTTCAAGCCCTTCGGACAGCCAACGAAGCTCTGCCAAATTAGAAATCAGATAAGGATTGGCTTCGGTCCCGTCACCCTGAGGTTTTTGCGCTAAAGTCTCCTCATCAAATGCACAGCTTCTGCCTTGATCGGTTATGGTCCAACCTTTGTTTTCAAGCAAGGATTTCGCTTGCATCGCTTCAGTAGAACAGTAGGATAAATCAATATCAATTTCTAACCCGCCATTTATATCTTGTTCACTCCACGATAAAAGCATTTGTTCATAGTCTTCATCAGTATGAGCAGTATTGCGGATAAACTGACTAGCCCTTTTCAATCCGGATAATTGCCATGGACTCAAATCACCATTAAATGAACGGGCATCATAGAACATATAAGACATGTCCGTAACATTACTCACATCCCAGCTACTCAAATCGCCATCAAACAAGAACGCAGAATTGAACATAGCTCCCATACTAGCAACATTACCCACATCCCAAGCACTCAAATCGCCATTAAAGGAACTGGCATATTCGAACATAGATTCCATATTAGTAACATTACTCACATCCCAGCCACTCAAATCGCCATTAAACGATCTGGCGTAATAGAACATAGCTCCCATATAAGTAACATTACTCACATCCCAGTTACTTAAATCGCCATTAAAGGAACTGGCATATTTGAACATAGCTCCCATACTAGCAACATTACTCACACCCCAGCCACTCAAATCGCCATTAAAGGAACTGGCAGAGCGGAACATAGATCCCATAACAGTAACATTATCCACATCCCAGTCACTCAAATCGCCATTAAAGGAACTAGCATATTCGAACATAGATCTCATATCAGTAACATTACCCACATCCCAGCCACTCAAATCGCCATTAAAGGAACTAGCATATTCGAACATAGATCTCATATCAGTAACATTACCCACATCCCAGCCACTCAAATCGCCATTAAAGGAACTGGCACGATAGAACATATGAGACATATCCTTAACATTACTCACATCCCAGTCACTCAAATCAACATTAAAGGAACTGGCATATTGGAACATACAGGACATGCTCTGAGTCAATGACAAATCCGGCTGATCATCTCCTAAAAAATTTTCTAATTCACTGGCAAAAGACAACATATAAGCCGTAGAGTACCACTTATTCGTTCCCCATTGCGCTACGTGTTTTACCTTTGAGACATTATTCCTTTCTAAATCATTTGGCCAACCTTGAAACGTACAAAAAGCTAGCTGCGGTAACTTCCCACTCATGGACACCTGATATTCCCCGCCCTCAGTGTAGGTATGGCTAACAGTTTCTTCCGAGCTGCTTCCTCCCGTGGTAGTACTTCCATCGCCCCAATCAATGGTATAATCACTGGCACCGGAGCCATTTACACCTCCCTTGATCTTTACAAAAAAGTCTTTGCTGTCTTCCGGTACGTTTATAGTGATGATAAAATCATCCGGACGCCCTACAACTGCTTTCAAGCTATGATCCGCTTCGATATTCTCCAGGGTATAGCTAAGGCCTTGCGCTGCTTGACGCACACCATCCAACTCCCAAAATAGCAGGTGTTCGCCTTCAGGAATTTGTACTGAAAAAGTAAAAGCATCCCCCGGGGAAACATGAACATTAGCAGCGTTAATTTCACCGCCCCCTGTGGCAGATGCCCAAATCTGATAATCATATTTGGCATACAAGGTCATATCCTCTTCACCCATTACATCTTTTGCAAAATCCCAAGCAAAATCCAAGGTTACCCCTTCGTCAGGGCTCGTTGCCCAGCCCACACTAGACATCCCCTCCTTTTCTGGAATGATAGCAGGAGCCTGAATTAAACCTGACACAATCCCCGGATAGGCCTCCGGAACTGTCGGTGCTCCCCCTAAAGTATTAAATGTAACTTTATGTCCACAATATTGAGTACTTTCGTTAATGCTCCATCCTTTTTCATCGATTAACGCTTGTCGAAAATCTAAACTTTCATCGGTACAATAATAAGCCGGAGCGCCAAAATTAACGCCTGTCTGCAAATTCAATTTACTCCAGGATTCCAATAAACGATCATAATTTTCAGCAGAATAATTATCAGCATAGCGGAACATATCACTCATATTCGTTACTGCACTTACATCCCAACCACTCAAATCGCCATTAAACGAACTAGCAAAGCGGAACATATTCCTCATATTCGTTACTGCACTCACATCCCAGCCACTCAAATCACCATTAAAAGAACTGGCAGAAGAGAACATATGACCCATCGACGTAACATTACTCACATCCCAGCCACTCAAATCACCATTAAAAGAACTGGCAGAAGAGAACATATACCCCATCGACGTAACATTACTCACATCCCAGCTACTCAAATCGCCATTAAAAGAACTGGCACGATAGAACATATCACTCATATACGTTACTGCACTTACATCCCAGCTACTCAAATCACCATTAAAAGAACCGGCAGAATGGAACATAAAAGACATATATGTTACACCACTCACATCCCAGTCACTCAAATCTCCATTAAACGAACTAGCTGAGCGGAACATATGACCCATATCCTTAACATTACTCACATCCCAACCACTCAAATCGCCATTAAAAGAACTGGCGTAAAAGAACATATAGGACATGCTCTGAGTCAAAGCCAAATCCGGTTGATCAACTCCTGAATTTTCTAATTTACTTGAATAGGAAAACATATATGCAGTAGAATACCACTTATTCGTTCCCCATTGCACTACCTGTCTTACCCTTGAAGCATTATTTTCTTCTAAATCATTTGAACTCCAGCCAAACTTACAAAAAGTAAGCTGTGGCAACTTCCCACTCATGCTCACCTGATATTCCCCGCCTTCAGCATAGGTATGGTTAACGGTTTCTTCCGAGGTGCTTCCTCCTGTCGTTGTAGTACCATCGCCCCAGTCAATGGTATAATCACTGGCACCGGAGCCGTTTACATCTCCCTTAATCTTTACAAAAAAATCTTTGTTGTCTTCCGGGATTTCTATCGTGATAATAAAAGGCCGCTCTTCCTCAGCGGCATAAGTAAGTTGTGTCAGACTGATCATCAACAGGCTGAACCAAAAAAAGTAAGATTTCATAAATAGGATTAATATTTAAATTAAACCGAAAGATATGACCCTTTATTTAAATATATACTTAAAAAAACATAAAATAATGATCGTATTTAAACAACTCTCCGGTATTAAATACCATTCTTTGCAGAATTATTGGAGCTGACGCCAACTCTGATTCATAAATCACAGCAGTCCCCTTCAGTTTCCCACTCCCCCCTCATCACTTCAACCTTCAATTTCAGCACTTCATCCCAATAAATCCCTCCACAGCCTGAGCAGGACCTAGTTTTGTGGCATGTATTCACAAAACAAATGAAAACCTCATGCGCAAGCAATTCACCTTTTTAATGACGGTCGCGATCATGAGTGCCTGCCAAAGCACTACGGAAACGGCCTCCCCTCAGCATGCCAAGCCCGTAAAAGTACAGGCGCTTACTCCACAACAGTCTGCAGAAAAAATCTATTTCAACGGACAGGTGGCAGAACAAAAAGAAGTAATGGTCTCCTTTCGTGTGGGTGGCCCCTTAAGCAGCCTGAAAGTTAATAGTGGCGACTATGTAAAAAAAGGAACCGTCATTGCGACCATTGATTCCCGAGATTATGAGATCGCCCTACGTCAGGCCAAGGCACAATGGGAGCAAGTCAGCAGTGAATATGAACGCTACACCGCCCTCTTTGAGAAAGGGAAATTGCCGGCGAATAATTACGATAAAATTAAGTCAGGCTATAAAATGGCCAAAGTCGCCTACGACCAAGCCACCAACCAGCTACAGGATACCCAATTGCGAGCGCCCTTCTCCGGTTACATCAGCAACAAGATGGCGAATAATTTCGAGACCGTAGGCCCTGGTCAGCCCATCGTGGCGTTAATTGATGCCCAAGCACTGGAAATTGTGGTAGGTGTACCGGCCTCCCGTATCGAAGCGGTAAAATCCGCCAAACATTTTACGGTAGACATTAAAAATGCCGGCGTACAAGACCTACCGGTTCAATTGTTGAGCGTCAATGCGAAAAATGGTCCTGATAAATTGTATGAAGCGCGCTTCCAATTATCACCAGCAAATCAGGCAACGATCAAAACGGGCATGGCTGTAAGAATGGCCTTAGAGGCCTCCACTAGTGATACTGCGATCAATAGCGTTCCGGTGGAAGCCCTAATGAATAAAAGTGGCCAGGATATGGTCTGGGTCTACGATGCCCAGGCAGGTATTGCAAAAACGAAAGCAGTGCGGACTGGTGCACTATTGAACGATGGCCAAATAGAAATTCTTTCCGGCTTGAGTGCTCAGGATAAGGTCATCACCGCTGGCGCACACAGCCTATACGAAGGCCAAAAAGTCAAGCCGATTAAAAACAGTACTAAAACGAATATTGGAGGATTGCTGTAATGCTGGAAAAGGTTTTAGAACAAAAAGCGATGATCTCAGTGGTGCTGATCGCAGTGCTGTTGGGAGGACTATTTGCCTACACCAAGATTGGTAAGCTGGAAGATGCCGAAATTCCCCTAAAAACGGCTTTGGTCATCACCCCCTATCCGGGAGCCAGTGCACATGAGGTGGAATTAGAGGTGACCGATGTTTTAGAAAAAGCGATACAAAAGCTGGAAAACATTAAAAACATCAAGTCGCAATCCATGCCGGGAGTATCGGTGATTGAAATCAATATCCGTGATCAGGTGAAAACCGATGAGCTTCCACAGCTATGGGATCACCTCAGAAGAAAAGTGGGTGATGCGAAATCTCAATTGCCGGCAGCGGCCTACGATCCGCAAGTCAATGATGATTTCGCTGACACCTATGGGATGCTCTATGCGGTGACTTCTGATGGATACACGAAGGCAGAACTAAAGAATTATACCGAATACATCGAAAGAGAGCTATTGGAGGTGGAAGGCATCCGCCGTTCCCAAATCTTTGGTAGTCAGATGGAGGATATTGAAATCACCTTCTCTTCCGAAAAATTAGCCCAACTGAATGTCAACCCGATGATGATCGCCATGGAGATGCAGAACCAGGGCACCATCGTGAATGCAGGACGTATCAGTGCCGGAAGCGAGTCTATTCGCTTAGGCGTTGGGAATAAAATCTCCAATGTTGCGCAACTGGAGGATTTGATCATTCAAATTCCACATGGTGGAAGTATTCGCTTGGGAGATGTCGCTACAGTAAGCAAAAGCTATATGGAACCTAAGCGGGAAGCCATGTATTTCAATGGAGAAATGGCTTTAGCCCTCGCCTTTTCTAATGAAAGCGGAATCAATGTGGTACAATTAGGGGACAGACTGGATGAGCGCGTAGCCGAAATTACCGCCAATCTGCCTGCCGGAATTGAAATGCACAAAATATACTCTCAGCCGGAACGTGTGGACGATGCCGTAACCAACTTCATGTGGAATTTGGTGAGTTCGGTGGCGATCGTAATTGTGGTATTATTATTTGCGATGGGATTCCGTTCCGGTTTGTTGATTTCCTCCGGATTAGTCTTCACCATTTTGGCGACCATTATTGTGATGCTCGGCATTGACCTTCCCCTACACCGCGTAACATTAGCAGCCATCATTTTGGCCATGGGGATGTTGGTGGATAATTCCATCGTGGTGGCAGACGGAATATTGGTTGATTTAAAAAGAGGCGTTGACCCCAAATTGGCCTTTGTCAATACTGCAAAGAAAACAGCCATGCCTCTATTAGGAGCTACCTTGGTCGCCATCCTGGCCTTCTTCCCATTAGCGATGTCGCCTGATATGGCGGGCGAATTTTTAGGTTCTCTCTTCTCGGTGCTGATCATTTCCTTATTGCTCAGCTGGGTATTTGCCATGGTACAAACGCCTTTTATGGCCAAATATTTTTATAAGAAAGAAGGTCAACAAAACAATGTTGCTAAAAATAATGAAGGGGGAATTTACCGCTTGTTCCGCCGTTCGGTGGAGTTTTCCCTGAAGCACAAAAAGACGACGATGGGACTGAGTTTGGGGGTATTAGTGGTTTCCCTTTCGCTCTTCAAATTTGTCAACCTGAGCTTCTTCCCAAAAATTGACTATGACCAATTCGTAATCGAATATGAATTGCCGATAGGCAGTGATATCGAAGCGATAGAACAAGACCTGAAGAAAGCGGCTACGCACCTTTCCCAATTGGAAGGCGTAGAAATCACCAATGTTTCGGTGGGTCGTCCACCAGCGCGTTACACCATGATGCGCCCAATGGCCAAAGGCGGGAACCATTATGGGGAAATCATGATACAGACTGCGGAAACAGATCAGGTAAAGGAACTTGTTCCGCAGGTGGAAAGCTATTTCGCCTCCAACTTCCCTCATGCCTTTGTGAAGGTGCAGGAATACGGTGCCTATATGGCCGACTTTGAAATTGAAGCGGAATTTTCCGGTCCGGATCCATTGGTTTTGGAACAGCTAGCCGATCAGGCCAAAGCGATCATGCATCAGACTGCTGGCGCCCAACATATCACGGATGACTGGAGAAATAAATCCAAAGTACTGAAGCCTGTCTATTCGGTTGAAAATGCCCAGCCTCTCGGACTTAGTCGAAAAGATATGGCCAATTCCATCCTCGTAGCGACAGAGGGCATGCCCATCGGCGCCATATACGAAGGACAAGAAATGTTACCGGTCTTACTAAAAGTGGAAGAACCGGTAGAAAATCAACTGGAGAACATCGGTAACATTCCGGTATGGGGAGAGCGCAGTCAGTTTAGCGTGCCATTGGCGCAAATTACGGAGGACGTGGATTTGAATTGGGAGAATGAAATGGTGCGTCGCTACAATGGTAAGCGTGCGATCAAAGCACAGTGTAATGTAGCCGATGGTTATAATGCTATGAAAGTGCAGGAATCCATGGCGGAAGCATTGGAAAGCATCGAGCTTCCGGAAGGTTACGCCTTTCGTTGGGATGGGACCAATGCCGAGTCAGCCAAATCCACTCAAGCCTTAATGACTTACCTGCCATTGGCTTTGGGCTTGATGTTAATCATCATTATCGGATTGTTCAATAACCTCAAACAACCCCTGATCATCTTTATGGTCTTCCCTTATGCCTTCATCGGCATTGTGATCGGCTATTTGGTCACAGGTGTGGATCTGGAGTTTACCGGTATTATCGGAACGCTTGGACTGATCGGAATGATGATCAAAAACTCGGTGGTGTTGCTCGATGAAATCAACCTGAACATCAAAGCAGGACACGCTCCATTAACGGCCACCATCGAATCATCAGTATCCCGAATGCGCCCCGTAATGATGGCCTCCCTAACGACCATCCTGGGGATGTTGCCCCTGATTTTTGACCCTATGTTCCGCTCCATGGCAGTGGCCATTATGTTCGGACTACTGGTCGGATCTCTCATCACTTTGGTATTGGTACCGGTGATGTATGCGGTATTTTATGGAGTGGATGGCAATAGTGCCGCCAAGGAATCCACAAACGAAAAGACTTTAGCTCATGCTTAATTTCATAAAACAAGGGATGGTGGCCGCACTTTTGGTCACCTCCACTGCGGTTAAGGCCCAAACCTATGTCAGCTTAGAGGATTGTAGGGAGCAGGCGGTGGCCTATAATAAAGATTTGAAAAAAGCCGCCCTGCAAATAGCCGAAGCGGAAAGCAATTTAAAGGTAGCGAAGAAAGCTTATTTGCCTTCCATTGAAGCCTCTGCTACTGCTATGCACATTCCTAATCTTAATGCGGAACTGAATATGCCCGGAGGCTTTCTGCCAACAGCCGAAAGTCTGGAAGCCGCGCAGGCAGGTAATTTCTCCGGCATGAGTGATGTTTATAGTCCGGGGATGTCGATGACGATGGATAAGATGTCTCTGGTCGCTGCCGACGTTTCCCTGATCCAACCGATTTATACAGGCGGTAAAATCAATGCCATTAACAAGCAAGCGAAAATCGGGCAGGAGATCAGTCAGGAGAATTATCAGCTGACTTATAGTGACATCATTGTCAAGACAGATCAGGCCTATTGGAATGTGATCGCTGCCAGAGATGGGGTGGCACTCTCTAAAAGTTATCTGGAGATGCTCACGGATTTAGAGGAACAGATGGCCGATATGCAGGAAGTCGGACTATTACCGGCAAGTGAAAAGTTGCGCGTGAGCGTGCAGAAAAATCAGGCAGAACTGAATGTGGTGAAGGCCGAAAATGGATTAACACTGGCGACCATGTTTTTGAATCAGTTAATGGGAGCGAAATTGAAGCAGGAAACGGTGCCGACCGATGAACTGAATGCAACAGTGGCCAAAATGGATTTGAACGACGGACTGACCTATGGCTTGTCCAATCGTCAGGAATTAAAAATGATGGACAAGCAGGTCGAGATTTCAAAACTACAAGAGCAAGTGGTGCGTGCGGATTACCTGCCTCAGGCCGGGGTCTCCGCTGCTTATATGTATGCCTATGCCACGGATGTGGCGGAGGATTTAGCCCCGATAGCCTTACTTTCCGGGCAGGTGAACATTCCGGTATTCCATTGGGGTGAGCGCAAACAGAAAATGCGGGTGGCCAAATTACAGACCGAACAGCACCAAACGGATTACGAGCAGGCTTTTGACATGATCACCCTGGAAATCCAACAAAAATCATTAGCGCTGGAGGAAGCTTATACGGCCATCCAAATCGCCAAAAAAGGCGTGGCTCAGGCCAAAGAAGCCATGGAGGAAACCCAGTATAGTTTTGAGGCGGACTTAAATACCACGACTGACTTGCTGAATGCTAAAGCTGAATATCAAAATGCACAATATCAGTTGATCGGTGCATTGATTGATTATGAAACTCAAAAAACCGATTGGGCCAAAACTACGGGTACGCTCGTTCGGCCAATGGATAATAAATAAAGGTTGTTAGGCATCGAGGGAGGCCGATTGGTTATAGATTATTATTGCCTTAAAATGGTGCAGGCCTCCCTATTTTTTGTTGACCACCACACTCCCCTGACCACAATAATTAAAGTAAAGGATAGCCTTTACGCTCACTTTTTTTTTAATATTACAGTCATGAATACTTGTAAACCGGGAGAGTTTGAAATTAATGACGGACTGATGAGGAATTTAACGATGATTCATAGCATTATTGCACCAAACCTGTACTCCAAAAGGGAGATACTCAAAAGATTATTCCTGGCCATCATTTGGTCTCAGGGCATTATATACTTCATTGAATACATTATTGAAGATCCTGAACCTGACGGAATGCCCATCTGGCAAGTCCGCTGGATATCCTTTGCGGCTTTTGCCTTTTTGTCTGAAGCGCTAGTCCTAAACGAATATTGGGTCGAACGGCTTTTTCCCATCGATGAGAAAAATTTTACCCGGAGGGTCTCGCTGCAATTTTTAACCAGTTGCGTGCTCTGTATTCTTGTATTTGGCGCGGTCTACCATATTTTCGATGCACCCACTAATCCAGAATATGAAAAAGGCGCTTTTTTGGGATTAGCATTAGGACTATGGTCCATGATGATGCAGGTATTTATTGTATTGGTAAACCGCATGATGCGGAAATGGAAAGAAACCACCAAAGAGATGGAGGCATTAAAAAGGGAAAAAATGGAAATGACCATTACCTCCTTACAAGATCAACTGAATCCGCATTTTCTATTCAACAATCTGAGTGTATTGAAATCCTTGGTGATGCTCAATCAGCAAAAAGCGGCTTTGGGTTTTATCCAAAATTTTTCCGAAATCTATCGCTATGTTTTGACGCAGTCGGAAGCCATGACGGTGCCCTTAGCCGAAGAGTTGGCATTTATCAAACAATATGCTGCCTTGCATCAAGAACGATTGGACGATGCCTTGTATATGGAATATGACATCCCGGAGCAGCATTTGCAAGATCACCTTCCCCCGATGACTTTACAATTATTGGTGGAGAATGCCCTCAAACACAATATTGCGGAAGAGGGTAATGAACTGCTGATCAAAATAAAAATTGTGGCGGGCTATTTAGTGGTCTCCAATAATGTCCAAAAGAAAAGCAGTACCTATTCGACCTATAAAGGATTAGAGAATTTAAAAAGAAGATGTGAACTACTCAGTAGCCGTCCAATGATTATTCTGGAAAATGAGCAACAGTTCACGGTAAAAGTTCCCCTTATACAAGCCTAAGCCCCATGAATTATATCATCATTGAAGACGAAAAGCATAATCGATTAATGCTCGAAGCGCAGGTGGCCATGTTGCGGCCGGATTGGCAGTGCCAGCATTATTTTGACAAAGTATCCACCGCAGTAGATTACCTGAAGAATAATCCGGATCCGGAACTCATCTTTATGGACATTCAACTTAAGGATGATAATTGCTTTGCCATCTTCGAGCAATGCATCGTAAATGCTCCGATAATTTTCACCACAGCCTATGATGAGTTTGCCATCAAAGCCTTTGAAGTCAATAGCATTGATTACCTTTTAAAGCCTATTGACGAACAAAAACTAAGTTTATCCCTGGATAAATTTGATCGATTGCATTTAAAGGAAACACCTGTTCCGCAGGATTATGACGCGCTGGTGCAAATGATCCAAACAGAGAAAAACAACTATAAACAACGTTTCCTGATCAGTGGTATTGATTCCTACTTTAAGGTGAACACCAGCGATATCGCCTACTTTATTTCCGAATCAGGAGTCACCCATGTGGTGCTATACAATGGGAAAAAATATACCCTGGACCAAACGCTGGAAAAATTGGAACAGCAGGTAGATCCAACCCTGTTCTTTCGGGCCAATCGCCACATCATCCTCCACATTGATGCGGTGGTGAAATTTGAAAACTATTTCGGCGGGAAATTATCCGTCTTCCTTCACCCTAAGCCATCAGAGGAGACGATTACCATCAGTCGATTAAAAGCTACGGCATTTAAGGCCTGGATGGATCAATAAAACAACATTCAAAGGATGAGGCCTGAATGGACTGGTCGAAATGAGCATTTCCTACCCTTCGCATTTCATCTGTGAAATTTTTCGTTTCAATACCAGAATTCAGCGCTTCATCCTTTTTTATCTCCAGCGCTTGGCTTGAATATCTAAATTGGGGGCATATGAGCCAGATAATTATAAACCCAGCCTTTAAACCTTTCGCTGATATCATTGAGGAAATCCCCTTCCTCTTTCAGAACAGCAGTCCATTGAAAGAAAAGCCTCAACACCTCACCCTACAAAAAGAGCATCGGGGTATTTCACTGAGCATCCATTTTTTTTCAGATAAGGATGGAGGATCAATCCGAGACAAAACGCCAAAACCTACCGCCGGAAGGGCCTATGATAATGCCTGGAAATTGATTCAGTTGGGCCTTCGCTCTCCAGAACCATTGGCATGGATGGATACAGATCATTCATTTTTGCTCGGAAAAGGAAGTGTTTATATCACGCATCAGGAATCGGGCCTTGGATCTTTAACATCGGTTTTTCAAAAGGCCCCGGACAAGGAGAAATTAACTGAAAAATTGCTCCATTTCATCTTGGAGGATTTACAAGCCAGACAAATTGGGCATCACCATCTAAATGGTGAAAATATAGGAGTTCATCTAAAAAATGGACATTATACTTTTTCCATTGAAGAGCCCCAGGGCATTCGCTTTGACCAGCCTTTTACAAAAGAAAGCAGGCTGCTGCAATTACAGCAATTAAGCCAGGAACCCGAACTCCTATTTGACTTAGCACAAGCTTTTGCCGATCAGCAGAATGAAGACTTCTCAGAGGTTATTTTTAATATATTCCAACAAGATGTAAAAATGAACTTTTTACACCACCTCACCTATCATAAACAACCAATAATTAAGAGAAGAACAAGCCTGACTTATACCGAAATATTGGCATCCTCAAACCCTACTAAAAATCAACAAAATCATAAGATACTGAAAAACAGCTAAAAAATATTCTTCTAAAATTATATTTATGTTATTGAAATCCAATACTTACCGGGACCGTATATTATTTAAATATGTTGCTCGGAATAGCTGATCACCACGCCCTGAATGAAGGCCTTATTGAACAAGAATTTGCAATATTTAAATTGGGAGAACCTCATCAAACCTTCGTTCTTTTTAACTTGAAAAATCTGATTATCAGCATTAATTGCACTACTAGTTTGTGACTATTATGAAAAAAATTATACTAAATCCTTCCTATAAAAGCGTTCAGAAAAATTGAATGCCATTCCTACGGATTTCCAAAATGAAGGGGAATTAATTCAGGGAGGACGGAATATAATTAAGAATATTGAATATCAAGGAGATACCTACTGCGTCAAATCCTTTGGTAAACCTACCTGGGCTAATATGTTCATTTATTCCTTTTTCCGAAAATCCAAAGCACAGCGTTCCTATGAACATGGTATGAAGCTTCTGAAATTAGGCATCGCTACCCCAATGCCCATTGCCTGGATTGAAATTAAAAACAATTGGGGAATTATTACTGAAAGTTATTATATCTCTAATTATGAACCGGGACTTTTTGACATGTCAAATGTCTTCTTTAATAATGACACCAAGGATCGGGAACATATTATTTCAGAATTTCTCTATTTTGTGAATCACGACCTGCACCGCCAAGGTATCCTGCATAAGGACTTTAATGGCGGCAATGTGTTGGTCAATCAGAAAGAGAATGGAGCATACTACTTCTCCCTGATTGACATCAATCGCATGAGCTTCGATAATCATTTCACCCAGGCGAAAGCCATTAAAAATTTGCAGGGCATTACCTCTAATACTGATGCGTTGATCCTGGTGGCCCGGAAGTATGCGGAATTATTACACAAGAATTTTGCGGAAATCTTATATCCATTGATCACCACTAAGAATATACAAGGCAAAAGAAGGTTTGTACGAAAGAGTATCACCAATTGGCTGAAGGTACATGTGCTGCATAAGCCAGTGAAGGTTCATTGAAAATAAAAAACTATGCCTGCTCTGCATCCTTAAGCCGTACTTCAAAAAGGCCGGCTTAAAGATTTTAAATATTTAAACCACCGGTCTTCGCGTCCTGGCTAGTCAGCAGGTTCTCTGTCCGCCGACATTGGTTACAGGAGTTGAAATACACTAAGGATTCCTAAAGACGGAACCCATCCCCAAAAAGAAAAAAAGCCCGCCGGAGAATCCAGCGGGCTTTACTATTTATATCTTATGAACGCAAATATTAGGCTTTCACTTCTGCCAAATACTCCGTCACTTGCTTCACTACGTTTTCACCAGTGAAACCGAATTTCTCATCCAATACCCCTGCAGGCGCAGAATAACCGAAGTGATCCAAACCGAATACTTTACCGAAAGGACCTACCAGGCCTTCTAATGTTACAGGCAAACCAGCCGTCATACCGAAAGTAGGAACGTTGGTTGGCAATACTGCTTGCTGGTAAGCTTTATCCTGCGTACGGAACAAACCTTCAGAAGGAGCAGAAACGATACGAACTTTCAATCCATCTGCTTCAAGCTTTTCAGCACCATCCGCCAAAGTCGCTACTTCAGAACCGGAAGCTACCAAAATTACATCTGGATTCTCCACATCTTTCACGATGTAAGCACCACGCTCCGCACCCAAAGCTTCGGTATAGGAAACCTGAGATTTGATGTTCTGACGAGAGAAAATCAAAGCCGTAGGCGTCTTGGTGTTCTCCATCGCCATTTTCCAGGCCACTGTCGTTTCATCAGCATCTGCAGGACGCAAAGCCAACAAAGACATATCACCGTGGTGGTTTTTCAATTTCTCCATCAAACGGATCTGTGCTTCCTGCTCGATTGGCTGGTGAGTAGGACCATCCTCTCCTACGCGGAAAGCATCGTGTGTCCAAATATATTTCACTGGCAAGCCCATCAATGCAGACAAACGGAAAGCAGGCTTCATATAATCAGAGAATACGAAGAAAGTCGCTACCGCTACCTGAACACCGCCGTGCAATGCAATACCGTTTGCGATTACCGCCATGGTAAATTCACAAACCCCTGCCTGCAAGAAAGCACCAGAGAAGTCCCCTTTTTTCAATACAGTGGTCTTCTTCAAGAAGCCATCTGTTTTATCTGAGTTAGACAAATCCGCAGAAGAAACGATCATGTTTTCTACATTCTCTGCCAAGTGACCCAATACGGTTGCAGAAGCTGCACGCGTAGCAACACCTTGCTTTTGCTCAATTGATTCCCAATTGATCGCAGTAGCCTCACCGGAGAAGAATTGCTCCAACTTCGCTGCTAATTCAGGATGTGCTTTGGCCCACTCTGCCTGTGCTGCTTTTTTCTCAGAAGCGTAATCTGCTTTTTCTTCCAATACTTTCGCATAGAAAGCGGCTACGTCTTCGAATACTACGAATGGGTTCGCAGCATCACCTCCCAGGTTCTCGATGGTTTTATCCAAAGAAGCACCTGCCGCAGTCAATGGCTGACCGTGAGTAGAAACTTTGCGCTCGAAGCTTTCGCCTTCAGCAGTTACCGCTCCTTTACCCATAATCGTCTTACCGATGATCAAAGAAGGACGTGCATCCGCATTCGCCGCAACCAATGCCTCACGAAGGGCCTCCACATTGTTACCTTCTACGGTAACAACATGCCAGTTCCAGGCTTCATATTTTTTAGCAACATCCTCAGAAGTTACCTCATCCACTTCTGTTGACAGCTGAATATCGTTGGCATCATAGAACATGATCAAGTTCCCTAAGCCTAAGTGACCTGCGATACGACCTGCTCCCTGAGAAATTTCTTCCTGAATACCTCCATCAGAAATGAATGCATAAGTTTTGTGTGCCATCCACTCGCCAAAGCGTGCTACCAAAAAGCGCTCCGCAATCGCTGCACCTACTGCCATGGCATGTCCCTGACCCAATGGTCCGGAAGTATTTTCAACACCTCGGTCCAAGTCCACTTCAGGGTGTCCTGGAGTTGGGCTTCCCCACTGACGGAAATTTTTCAAATCCTCCATGCTATAGTGCCCTAACATATGAAGCTGGCTGTACAACATCGGAGACATGTGTCCCGGATCCATGAAGAAACGATCACGGTTGATCCAGCGTGGATCTTTTGGATCGTAATTTAAAAATTCGGTATAAAGTAAGTTAATAAAGTCAGCACCACCCATTGCACCCCCTGGGTGTCCAGACTTTGCTTTTTCTACCATGGAAGCAGAAAGGATACGGATATTATCCGCCGCACGATTTAAGATTTCGTTATTCATCAGTTTTGTAACGTGTTGAAATTGCTCGCAAATATAATCAAAAGCCGACATTTAGCAGGCAAAAAACCAGCCAAAGCACAGAAAAATGGGCGGGGGTCCAATATTTCCCGAAAACCATTGGATTATTTTTAGCTTATTAATAGAGGATCCAACATTAACCAAAAAGAAATGTCATTGCTCTATTATAAAAAATACCAACTTTGGATCAGCTGCGTAAAAATTTGTTTCAATCAAATATAGTATTTACCCTACAACTATTCCTTTTTTGGGTGTTGTTTTTCGGCCTTTGCCGTTCGATTTTCATACTTCATAATTGGGATGCTTTTGAAACCGTTCCCAATGATGAAATTTTCAAATCCTTTTGGAAGGCCCTCCCCCTGGATGCTTCAGCTTCCGGCTACTTGATCATTATCCCGACGGTTTTAGGCCTTTTCATGAACCTCTTCGATGGCGAGGGCACCATCAAAAAGTTTTTATTGTTCTATCATTTATTCCTTATTGGCCTGATCAGCCTGATGTGCAGTGCGGAGCTTTCCCTCTTCGATGAATGGCAAAGCCGACTCAGTTATCGGGTATTGGATTATCTGGCCAATCCCGGGCTCATTATTGACTCTCTGAGTTCGGGTATTATCATTACCACCAGCCTCTACTTTTGCCTGCTCTATTTCAGTGGAAGATGGATATTCCACCAATTAATCAAGCGAAAAGCCCGGATCTCAAAGATCACCTGGCCATGGGCCTTGAGTTCTTTTCTGGTGGCAGGCTTTATTATTGCCTCTGCCATGCGTGGGGGACTGCTACGGGCCATTCCCATTTCGCAATCGGATGTGTACTTTAGCCAAAACGCCATTGTCAATACCGCCACGATCAATGGCCCCTGGGGATTTTTCCAAAGCATCGAAAATAATGCGCAGACTTCTTCCAGGAATCGATTTTCTCATTATTTGAAACCGGAAGAAGCCAATGAAATTTTTCATTCACTCGTCGACATCCCCAAAGACACCACGATATACCTTTTTCAACAGGACAGACCCAATATCGTATTTTTCTTATTGGAAAGCTTTACTTCTGACCTGATTGAACCCCTGGGAGGATTTCCGGAAGTAAGCCCGAACCTGAATGAAATTATTAAGGAGAGTTATACCTTTTCCAACTGCATCACCTCGGCCTCCCGAACGGATCAGGGCATCTCTGCCACTCAGTCCGGCTATCCGGCGCAACCGATGACCTCTATTATCGGGCAGCTTTCCAAGCATAAAAACCTTCCCTCCATTACGCAGGAACTTAAAAAGGAAAACTATTTTTCGGCCTTTTATTACGGAGGACAACTCTCTTATGTCAATATTAAAGCCTGGCTGTATACCTCGGGTTGGGACCATATCGTAGATCAGGCCAACCTGAAGGAGTATCCTAATAAAGGTGGGCTGGGATATCATGAAGAGGTGTATTTCCAAAAATTCCTGGAAGATGTGGATCAATACCCAAAAGACCAACCCTTTTACACGGTGCTGTTATCAATCAGCACGCATCAGCCCTATGATCAAAAAAGCTTGCGCAACTTTCAATACGGAAAAGACCGGAACCAAATTTTGGATGCCGCGCATTATACCGACCATCAAATCGGGAAATTATTGGAGGCTGCGCGAGAAAAAGACTGGTACGACAATACGATTTTTGTTTTTCTGGCCGATCACTCCGGTATTACCCCCCGGCACTGGCCATTGGACTCCTATCAGCACCGGCTGATTCCCTGGATCTTTTATGGGGAACCATTGAAAAGAGAATTCCGCGGAAAAATGAATGAACAGTTAGTTTCGCAGGTTGATGTCACCCAGACCTTATTAAAACAACTAAAAATAGATTCCGACCGATACCCCTTTAGCAAAAATGTGATGAATCCCTATAGCCCGAAATACGCCTACTTTTCCTCTCAGGAGCATATCGGCTGGGCATGCCCGGAGGATTACCTCGTCTATGACTTCAGGACTAACCGGATTACTTATCAAAAAACCACTCAGGACAGTATCGCTTCGCGCAGTCAAAAGTATCTGAAAAGCTATATTATTAAACTAAAAGACGATTACCTGAATCGTTAAGAGAATGAAGCAATTAAGTTAACCCGAATTATTCAGGCTTAAAACCTCATTGAGCTGCAAGGCGGGAAAATGAAGGAATTTTTCATATTGCCCGCTTTTTTCAAGGAAGCAGATGAATGAGGAGAAGGCAAGCCTGCCTTAACCCGGATTATACATGCTTCAATCCTCTTTTAGCTGCAAGGCGGGAAAAATGAAGGAATAGTCTCCTATTTCGAGTTTTTTCCAACGAAGCAGATGAAGGAGGAGAAAGCAAGCTTGCCCAAATTTGGGCTATAAAAAAATCAGCAGAAACAATCCTATTGAGTTGATTTTAAATTAGTTAAGGCGGGTTACTTAATTTAGCGGTGAATAATTCGGGTTAATTTGGCAATTAATAATCAAAGAAAAACAACCCATTAAACTGAAAATAGCACCTTTTAGCGGTATCGGTCAATTTGTCGGTAAATACATTTAGGCTGATTTTTACAAAAAAGGTCGCAATAAATTGGAATAAACCGCCCCCGATTGTTAAAGCGAAATCCCCAATCGCTTTCAAATATTTGAATTTGTACGAATGCTGCGGTTTCTACAACGCTCTTGAAAAAAATGATACTGTTTATCCACCACCTCCAATCTCAGGAAAAAACTTATCAAGAATGAATATAAAATAGCAATATCAAAAAGGCCGTATTTGCTATATTTTATATAATCTAAAATAATTATTATTTTTAGCGATATTTTACCGAAAATAGCTCCAACATGAAGTATTTTTTCTTTCTTTTATCCCTATTTTTAATATCTACCATCGGCTATTCTGCTGAGAAAGAACTTCCCAAATTTAAAATGGGAAAAGTCTCTGCAGCCTTATTTACCAAAACCTTTGAAGGTGTCGATAATGAAGATGATGCGCTTATCATCTACGACGAGGGAAATGAAATCATTAGCTATACCAAAGATCTGGGTTGGATGCGCTCCTTCAAGCACCACAAAATTATCAGAATTCAAAAAGAAGCCGGCACCCAATATGCCAATATTGAACTGGATATCTACGATCTATCAGGAGGTAGAAAAGATTTGATTAATATCAAAGGATATACCTACAATTTGGAAGGTGGAAAAGTTTCCAGAATAAAATTAAGCAACGATAATATATTAAGAGAAAAAGTAACCGATACTCACTTTAAAAGAAAGATAATGTTCCCCAATGTGAAGGAAGGAAGCATTATTGAATTAGAATATACCCTAAGGACAGACCGTGCTTATGACCTTGAAACCTGGCGTTTTCAGTCTAACATCCCAACGGTTTGGAGTAAACACACGACCACTATTCCAGAATATTTTAAATTCAGCACCCCTACTCAAGGATTTCATGCCCCATTTCATGCTGATAGTAGAACTGCCTCCGGATCCATATCTTTCGGCACCGATAGCCAACCCCTTAACTATGTCAATGACATCCATGAATATGTCTATCACAATCTACCCGCTCTGAAGCCACAAAAGTTCTCCACGGCTTTGGTCGATTTTTACCAGCAAATTCGCTTTAATCTTAATTATTACAGAAGCCCGGGCGATAATTCCATTCAGAACTTCCTAAACTCCTGGGAAAAGATATCGGATGAATTGGAAAAAAACGCTCATTTTGGAGGTTATTATTTAGCCAAAAAAGGCACCTATAAAGCCATTTTGGAATCCATTGCCCCGCAATCTGAACATTCCTTGGAACAGGTGGTCGCCATTTACGAGTACGTTAAAAACAATTATCAATGGAATAGCAAAAACCGTCTGACGACCAAAGTGAATCATCCCAAAAAATTCATCGAAAGTCAAACCGGTAATGCAGCGGAAATGAATTTATTCCTGGCGGGACTCCTGCACCATGCGGGTTATACGGTAAAGCCGGTATTGGTTAGTACCAGAGACCATGGTCGCCCGAATTTTGCCGTTCCAATCATCGAAGATTATAATTATCCGCTCGTCTTACTTTCGTTCAATAACCAACGCTTGTTCCTCGATGCTACTTCCAAACTCCAGCCATTGGGGCAGGTGCCTTTCCGTTGTTTATCTGATCGGGGACAGCTTTTAGCAGAAAAACATAGCCAGGTGATCGATATCCCCACTGGCCACGGCTGGACCAGCGCCAAACAATTATCCATTAAGCCACAGGAAGACGGAAGTATCCATTATGAAGGAAAAATAATTTCCAAAGGCTACTCCGCCCTTCGCAAAAGAAGTAACCATCTGGGAAAAGAAAATGATGAAATTTTGGAAGCCTATACCAGTAGTCTGCCCGATTTCGAAGTGGAATCAGTGGAGGGTATAGACCTGGAGCATATTTACAAACCTTATACAGAAAATATTAGCCTGCGATATGATGAAGGAGCCGGAGCATTGGGCGAACAAATCTACATCCCCCTTCCTTTCAAGGAAGAGGACAATGATTTTCTGGAAGAAAACAGGGTTATTCCGCTGAATTTTGGCTGTACCATGAAGGATAAATATATGTACCAGATTCATATTCCGGAGGGATATAAACTGGAAAATAAACTGGAACCTGTCCGAGTGAGCTTTCCGGATAAGAAGACCTATTTTCATTTCACTCCTTCTGTTACCAACAACGTTATTACGCTTATTTATGAAGTAAAAACGGGTCATAGCCAATATGAGCCTGACCAGTTCGGATTCTTCAAAACTTTGTATGACGAAGCCCTGCGGGTTTTTGGAGAAGAAATAATCCTTACTAAAACTGCCCTCTAATCATGATCGGTAAAAAAATATTCCTGAGCAGCATGCTAATTACATGCTGCTTTTCTTCCTTTGGGCAAATCAAAAAAATGCCTTATAGTGCTTGGTTCCGGCAACCGGTAGTAGAAAATACCAATGCCAGGATTCATTACGACTCTACTCATATACAGATTAACTCCTCTAAAAGCATGCGGGAGTACCAGAAAATAGTGCTGACGATCTATAACAAAAAGGCGGAAAAATTAGCCATGCATTACGCCTATTATAACCGAAACTCGGAGATCACCACTTTTAATGCCCGTATTCTGGATGACAGAGGCAAGACGGTACTCAAACTAAAAAAGGCGGACATCATTGACGTCAGCGCTTCCGGTAATAATGATGTAACCGACAGCCGACTGCAATACGCAGAAATGAATCGGGCAAAATACCCCATGCATCTGGAGCTGGAGTATGAGAAAGTATATAAAAAAGGATTTTATAGTATCCCTCCCTGGACGCCACAGGAGGCATTAAAAGTTCAGGTGGATCAATCCATTTATGTGGTAAACTATCCCAAGACTATGCCTTTGATACCTTTGAACAATTGCTTGAGGGCAACGAATTTTCGAAAGTCAAACAAATAGAAGCCATCAGGTGGTCGGCGGTAAATCTGCCACCCAAAAAAGAATGGGAGTCGCACTTTCCGGCAAGTAACCAAATCCCTGTTCTGCAATTGATCCCTGAAAGTTTTGAATACGAAAAATGGAAAGGATCCAACAGTTCCTGGGCTATGTTGGGAAATTGGTATGCGGAGTTGAATCAGGGCCGGGAGGAAATCCCGGAAAAGCTTCAGGCTATAGTAGACCAACTGGTAGCAGGTAAATCGGAAAAAGAAAAAATCCAGGCCATTTATGAATGGGTGCAGGACAATACCCGCTATATCTCTATTCAGGTGGGGATTGGTGGAAATCAAAGCCAAACCGCTGCCAAAACTTTCGATACCGGCTACGGAGACTGTAAAGCGCTTACCACCCTGACGATGGGCATGCTGAAACATGCAGGCATTAAATCACATCCTGCCCTGGTGTATGGGGGAAGGCAAAATACCATTTTTGAAATTGATCCGGTAATGGACCAGTTCAATCATGTGATTTTGGGCGTTCCACATCCACAAGACACCACCTGGATTGAATGCACCAGCTCAAGCTTGCCCGCTGGCTATTTGGGAACTTTTACCGGCAACCGGTATGCCTTATGGATAGATGGAGCACAGAGCAAACTGGTCAAAACCCAAAACTTTAAAGCGGAGGAGAATCTGGAGGAACATAAAGCGACCATAAGCATTGATAAGCATCTCAAAGGAACCGTCAGCCTCCACAGCAGCTACCGGGGCCAAAATTATGATTATCTGGAACACCTCAGTCAAAAGAAAGAAAGTGAACTTAAGGATTACTATTATAAACGATTACCCCTAAAATCTTTCCAAATCAATGATTTGAAAATCGAAAACCGAAAGGAAAGCTGCGCTTTTGAAGAACAATTAGACCTTAGCGTTCCGCAGGTTGTGAAAAAAGCCGGGAATCGCCTTTTACTCAGTCCGGGAATATTGTCCGCTGGAGGAAAAAAAATCATCGACAAAGAACGCCTATTCCCTATGATGTTCTTTAACGGCTTTTCCAGCGAGCAGGAAATCATATGGGAAATCCCGGTGGAATATTCCGCCCAAAAACTACCGGAAGAAATTCATTTGGAAAGTGAGTTCGGCTGGTATAAATGCGTCATCACCTGCCGGGACCAACAACTCATTTTCCATAGAACCTATCATTTGAAAGCAGGGCAATACGCACCTGAACTTTATTCGGAATATGTAAAATTCAGAAATCAGATTCGCAAATATGACAATCAAAAGATCAGCTTGATCCAGACGCTTAATCATTAACGGTTTGCAAAAATTTCATTTATTTTTAAAGCTATTTTTCGGAAGCATTTTCCTTATTTTTTCGCATCCTTCCTGCCCGCAGTCGCAGTCAAAGGATGCGGAAAGTTATATCGATGAAAAATCTGAAGCACTTGAATTATTAATGGATTGTGTGGTCAGCTGGGAAAATGGCATACACTACCGACACCATTATAAAAGAAAAATCCTCCGGGATAATTATGGGGAGGCGGCAGACATCAAAATCAAATATTTTGCCTTTAAATCCCTGGAGTCCATCCGGGACCTGAAAGCGGTGATCTACACGCCTAAAGGAGACGGCACTTTTCAAAAAAAGGAACTTGCCCCTGAAAATATAATTGAGGTAAATCTGGACAATAAGTACCGACAAGTCAACCTATTATTTCCAAAGGTGCAAAAAGGCGCCATTTTGGAGTGGAAATATACGATTTCCTCTTACTCCTTTTTGGGAATTGGCCCCTGGCACTTTTCCTCCGTCTACCCGATTAAAAAATCTTCCTTCGCCGTAAATATCTACAGCATTCCCTGGCACATTATGCTCAGGGGGAAGGAATTAATCGAAAAATATCAAGGTGATGAGGGCCGCCTGCTTTATCGCTGGGAAATGGAAAACATTAAAGCTCAAAATCAAAATATTCCTTTCTTAGATAATGTTCAAAATTATTCCAATTCCGTGACCTTACACCAAGGAAGGCTCAAGGCTGTGTCCCGGAAAAAAAAAGGGAATTCCAATCATTTTACCAATAGCCCAATAGACACACTTTGGCTCCCACAACAGCTCAATACCATCGTCACCGACATCTTTATGGCTGGGGAAAGTCCTAAGTATAAAAACGAATCCCATGCCTATAAAAAATATTTCGAAACTCATTTCCCGGATTCCATCGCAGGGGATGCCTTAAAAATCATCGACTGGTATAAAAATGAATTCAAATGGAATAATTCATATTCTTATTCGGCCAGCCAACCGCTAAGGTCATTTTTAAAAAAGAAAAGCGGTAATGATACAGAGATGGCCTTAGGCCTATATGGCTTTTTAAAATCACAGGGTTTTGAATCCGAAATGATCCTCTCCGCCCCTACCCAACACATTAAAATACAACCGGAATACCCTTTCTTGCCGAACTTTTCGGCCATGTTCCTCCGGCTCAAACTTAATGAAGAGTGGATTTATATCGATCCTTGCCAACCGCATTTACCCCCAGGCTTTATTAACCCGAATTATCTGGAAAATGCCGCCATTTGCTGTTCGGAAACTCCATGGATCATCGAAAGCCTCTCGGATAAAGGCCGAAGCCAGGAGTTATGGAATATCGTTCTTGACCTGAAAGCGGCTCAGCCTAAATACCAGATAAAATTAAGAGCTAATGGGCATAAGATGCAAAAAATCATCCCTCAGCCTAAGCATTATATTGCCCGCCACCTCAACATACAGCCGGAAAACATTGAACAATTCTCCATAGTAAAAAATGAGAAAGGGATTCAGATCGAATGTTACGCAGCTTATGATTCGGAAGGGGAATCCACCTTAGCCGTACTCCCTTTTAAATCCTTTACAAAAAATCCATTTGCCTCTGACAAGGAGAGAATTTATCCGATAGATTTGGGCTATCCCGCAAGTGAAAAAATAATATTCAATGTATTATTTCCAAAAACGATAGCCCCCCTCTCGTCACCTGATGAACAAAAGTACCTATTACCCAATAAAATGGGCGGCTTCACCTTAAAGAGTGCCTATACGGGAAACGCATTAACAACCATTAGTCATTTTTATAACAATCAACGCTTTTTACCGGCTGAATTTTTTCCCATCCTTCGTCAATTAACAGAAGATCTCATGGCTTTGCAGGAGCAGGTCGTCCTACTGAAAAATAATCCCAATAAACAATAAGACATCCGTTATGAAACGCCTTTTTTTATACTTCAACATTTTTTGCTTACTATTTACGGCCAGCCCTTCCTGGGCCAAAGCCCCAAAATTTGGCAAGCTCAGCAAGGAAGAACATAACTTAATTAGGGTAGATTTTGAACCCGAAGCCGATGCCGTGGAACTGTTTCAAAACTGTAAAGTTACCTTTGGCCCTGCCGTCTTCCATAAAAAACATTTCCGAAGAAAATTACTCACTGATCAGGTGGAGGAATCAGGAAAAGTGGAAATCATTTTCTATCATCATCAGGATATGGAAAGTATTCATAGCTTAAATGCCGTGGTGCACATTCCGCAGCCTGATGGAAGTTACACCAAAATCAAGTTAAGTAAGGAACAAATGCCCACTGCGGAAATTTCCGAACTTAGAAGTAAAGTTTCCCTGATCTTCCCTCAATTACAAAAAGGTGCAATCATTGAGTGGGAATACACTTTGGCCTCCAAGCGGTTCTTTTTCATCGGTCCGTGGAATTATTTATCGCGCTACCCCATTTTAAAATCCACCTTTTCCTTTTTATCGCCTTCTTACCTGAAATATCAAATGGTCATGAAAGGCGATGAAATGACAGAAAAATACGCCAATAAAAACACCAATACCTGGACTTTAGAAAATATCAAAGGATATGATCCCAATGCTCGATTTGTAGACAATCCTTTCAACTATGCCAATAAGCTTTCCCTTCAATTAAAGGAATATCCTGCCAGTGGAGCAATGGGAGGAACTGAAATGAAATCTTATGTGCATGACATTCAGGACCTGGCCAATGAACTTCGGAAAAGCGGGAACAATTATAGATTTTTACGCAAAGTGACTTCCCTGGCGGAAAGCATGCCTGTGAACGTCAATGACTATGAGGGCATCGAAAAGGCAAAGTTCATCTTAAGGGAAGTACAAAATAAATATCAGTGGAATGGCATGTACAGTTCCTCCGCCAGGAGAACGCCGGCACAATTAGCCAAAGAGAAGAAAGGTAATTCTGCGGAAATCAATCTGGTGTTGTATTCCATTTTAAAGTCCTACGGACTGGACGCCCAATTAATTGCCACCTCGCCAACCCAACATGGCTTTATTACGAAAGTAGGCGCATTCCGGGATCAATTCAGCACCTTTATTGTGGGCATCCCAGCGGAACACGGATGGCATTTTATGGATGCTACCCAGCCCTCTTTACCCATGGGCTATATCAATCCTGATTGCTGGAATAATCAGGCGTTGGTATGTGAAAGTAAAGCGAGCTGGATAGAAAACCTGGAACCCAAATCCCCAAGTAAATCCCTTTGGAGTTTGTACTTAAACCTCAACGAAGAAAATCCTCATTATCAGGTGACCCTTAGTCTAATTGGCAATTGCATCGATAACATCGCTGGAGGAGTATCGGAATATATTGCCCGAAAATTCCACATTAATCAGGAGGAAATTGCGGATTTAAAGGTAGAACATCAATTTAAGCAAACTAAAATCACCTGCAGCCTTCCCTACCAGTCAGAAGCCGCGGATTTACTCCCTTTGATCCCGATCAAAACGATGGATGAAAATCCCTTTCAATCGGATAAAGAGCGAAATTTACCGCTCGATTTGAACTATGCTTATTCCGAACAAATCATCCTAAATTATGTACTTCCCACGGACCTAAAGGCCGCTAATCCTCCGGAAAATATCCGCATCGCACTCCCTAATAAAGCCGGGAGTCTTACCCTGCTCACCCAGATCAATCAAAACTCGGTGGCGATAAGTTCCAAATATGTACAACAATACCGGTTCCTGAATGCCAACTACTACCCTTATCTCCGAAATATGGCGGAAGAAGTCATCAACCGACAATCCGCCTATCTGACCATTGAGAAAAATCAGGCCAATTAACAATAATCCGTTTCGAAAAATCGGATTTCCATTAAGCCGAAAAATTCATGCTTTAATCCTCGTTTAACTGCAAGTCGGGAAAAATGAAGGAATAGTTTCCTATTTCGAATTTTTTCCAACGAAACAGATGAAGGAGGAGAAAGCAAGCTTGCCCAAATTTGGGCTATAAAAAAATCAGGAAAAATGAGCCAATTGAGTTGATAATAATTCAGTTAAGGTGAATTACTTAATTTAGCGATGAATAATTCGGGATAATAATCTAAAAATAGCCTACTTAGGTTTGGTTGTTGAATTTAGCGGTGAATAATTCGGGTTAAGCCGGATGGTACGGTTTTAAACACGCCCTCAATCAACCGCAAAATTTTAAAGCATACTATAGCCTATTTTTTAAATCAACAGGCAAAAATCACCCGCTGAGAAAAAGGTGTTATAAAAGATGCAACCTGAAGAAATCCTTGGAGAGCTCCTCTCGAAAGTCAGCATTTGTGGCTGCTACCTTATTTAAAAGGATTCCGTGATACCAAAATAAAATACCGAGCCCGTTTTGCCATAGGCATAATCAAATTTTAGATTCAACCGCTCATATGGGAGCAATCTATACCGAACTCCCGCCGCAACAGCAGGCAACCACTCTGCATCCTTAAAATCCTTCGACATACCGGAAGAATGCTTGCTACTTCCAAAAACTTTACCTGTAGATACAGCGGCGACAAATCCCAACTTACTATTCAGCCAGAGAGTTTCCTTCCTGTATTCCACCTCCATATTCACCAGGTTTCAGTCATTATATCGTCCTGTTTCATATCCTCGTTGAGCGATGCCTCCGGCACGCCCATAAGAAGACCAAAAAGAGCGGGAAGCATCTGCAGAAATAAACCTACCGAATGCATGCACAGCCAACACATTACTCACATTATCCCCTAAGGTGAAAAATTGACGGTAATCGGCCAGAAAAATATTTTGCTTGTCTGAGCCAAGCATTTGATCCATGCTCACCTTTACAATCATTCCGGAATATGGATAATTGACATTATCCCGCGTATCATAGCTCAATGCATAACGCAGGCCGTGCATATGTTCAAATTCATCTCCAAAATGATTTTTATCGAGCAATTCTTGTGAAGCGGAGTCCCGTCCTTCTACCAGGCGGCCATTATATTGATAACCCAGCCCCAAATAGACTCTGGAAAAGATTTTCCGTTCTACCATGAAATTCCCGATCGCTATATTGGTCGTTACTTTGGCTAATCCCATGGGGGCTTCCTCCTGCCCCGGAGCAGTGGATAAATACATTTCCGTATTAAAAGCGCCATAAAACCCAAATGCGGTTAATCGCCACAGATCTTCTTTCAAATAAATCTTATTAAAAACTCCCGCCATCCAGCTGTTGTTGGTGGTGTAATTCGCCATAGCGCCAGAGGTAGAAGGCGGAGATTTTAAATCCCCTTTAGAGGGATAATAATTAATGAGATTAATCAATGAAATACCCCATTTTGAAGCGGGGTCGTAGGAGGGTAAAGGCACAAGATTGTATTTAACCCCTTTACGTTCCTTTTTGTCATCAAAAATCTGACGACCGTGCTCATCTTTTTTCACCTCTTCCTTATCTTGCCCTATCGGTAATTGAGCAAAAGCGCCTAATGTGGAAAAAGTTAAAATTAAAAATGAAAATAGTACTTTTTTTATTTTATTTAACATGACATAATTTTTCAAAAAGCTAATCTGCCTAAAGACCAGCCATTGAGCTCATCAAAAAATCATCCAAATTTCATCACTTTATTGAATTTCATTAAAATATAATTCAATGCTCTCTTTTTTCGAATAAAGAGGGTTTTAGGCTCATGTCGAATAGATCAAACCCAAACGACACCTCTACTCCAAACAGAATTAATCCATAATCCTGCTTATTCAAAAAAGGGTGGAAGAATAAAATTACCCTAAGCCCGATCCAATTAGCATAAAAAATTGATTTTGCACTACAGCCCGATACTTTCATAGAATAACCAAAAGAAAATACTAAAAAAATGAGGGAAAATATTCAAATCAGCGATCACAAAACCCCACAACCGACTGGCCTACAATTGGATACAAAACCCCATTAACTTCTCCAGCAAATTCCCCCATAATGACAAGAGAAAATCTAACCGTCTACAACTTGCATAATTCTCACATCATCAGGCAAGCGAACTGCTTAAACAAGCCGTCTAAAGTTGGGGTAAAGGATTCAGTAAGCGATTTGCAATAATTAAAGAAATTAATATTAGATGCTATATTTATAATTAAACCAATAAAAAATTTACGATCTTCAAGTAATATTGTGTATCACGATCTCATGAAAAAACTGTTCCTCCTTATATTGATAAGCACTCAAGCGGCGCTGGCCTTTGCTTCAGGTAACAATAACATTCCTGAATCTACTTTTGGGACTATCAACAAAAATTTAATTACTGACAGCGTCTCCAGCTTCTTACATCAGGATCATGCGGCCATATTATGGGATCAGGCCAATTTTGAAATAAAACCTACAGCGCTCTCCGGTAAGTTAACCGCTACGGTAACCATTCACCGTCAAATTTTGATTCAGAACATTGAAGCCGCCCAATCTTTATTGAATTTTATCATTAAACTGCCTCAGCACACGGAGGGTGAACTGGATCAGTTTAGATCAAAATGGTACAAATTATCAGACGGACAATTTTCTCCGATCAAGACGGATATTCATCATATTAAAAAAGCCAATACGCGTACTAATTTAGCCTATTCGATCAATATTGATGGAATTTCAGGTCCTTGCATATTAGAATACGAATATACTTACCGTTACAGAGACAATTTTCATCTGCCGGATTGGAGCTTTCAAGCTGAATTTCCTACGCTCTGGTCTATTTTGCAGGTTCAGTATCCGGAAAATTTAACCTATAATTTCAGTCCAAGGGGTAATTTAGATTTTCACACCTCCTCGCAGGAAAGCTTGACTGCTCGTGTTAAAATTCAACAAGACAAAAAGAAGGTAAAACACGATTATAATATTGAGCGTCGGAAATTTATTATTCATCAGGCTCCCGCAATCAAACCTGTGGCTCATGCCACCTATGTTCAAAATTACTTTCAAAGAATGAACATTTATCTGATGGAAGTAGCTCCTTTTTTAAATGAAGGCGAGCGAATAGAAGTTGCAAAGGATTGGGAGGACATACAGCAATACCTGATTTCCATGAGCAAATTTGGTAAATTCTATCTCCGCCATCAGGAAGAATATGAAAAGCTACTGCGGGAAATTGGAGTTACCGCTGCCGATGAAGAAAATTTGCAGAAGATTTATGAATACGTTACGCAACATGTGAGGTGGAATAATAAATTTCGATTGATTGCCAGAGCAGATGGCCCATCCGAATTATTGGATAAGCGTGACGGTAATTCAGCAGATATCAACCTGACCATTCTGGGACTGGCACATCATGCTGGATTTAATGCCACCCCCTATATCTCCTCTATCAGACAAAAACCCCTGGCCAACCCTAACTTCCCAACTTTATCAGATTATCATTACGTTTGCCCCATCATTGCAATTAACGGGCAGCGCATATTCATCGATGGCACTAGTCCTTACCGAACGATGGGAGAGCTTCCACTGGAATGTGGAGTGAATGCGGGCAAACATTTAACCCAGCATCAAGTCAAGACAATCAAGCCGATTATCGGAAGGGGATATTTTATGGAGCAGTCCACCCAAATCACGACCAAAAACCGACGAAGATTCTCCTATAAAAATGAATATATTTCGGAAGGCATTACAGCTTACGAACGAAGAAAACATCGCTCTGAAAAGCCACAAAATTACCAAATTAAAAAATGGACGATCCCTCACTTTTTCACTATTATCAGCAACCGTTCACTAAATCTGGAGAATGTACAAGAACCTCTGAAAGAAATATTTGAATTTGAAGTTGAAGAGGCTGACTATCATTCAGAACAAATCAACATCTTCCTTCCGGTAGAGTTTGAAGCTCATCAAATACGAACTACGGACAGAAACATTCCGCTGGATTTAGGGGCTCCTTTGCATCAAAAAATCACTTACCACATCCCAATTCCAAGGGGTTATCAGTTACAACACCAATTTTTCAACCAAAAAATTCAGCTTAGTGGTGGTTTAAATTACTTTTCCTGCACCCTGCTTCCTGAAGCAGAAAGCTTAACTTTGATTTTCGAATTGGAATTATCGGATAGTATCTATCCTTTGACTGCTTTTCCAAAACTTAATGAAATGATTAACGCTTGGGAAGATATCTCGACCTCACCTATCGTTTTGAAAAAGCTCCCCAACACCATAGCTGAGGAAGCTATTGAAGAATATTAATGCGCCCGGATTTTCAAGTTTAAACCCTCATTTAGCGGTAAGGCAAAAATAAAAGATTTTTCCTGTTTCGAGTTTTCCCAAGGCAGTAGAGGAATGAGGAGTAAGCGAGCCGAAAGCAATTTGTGTTATTTGTAAATCAGTAAAATCAAACCCAACAAACTGACCAAAACCTGCTTTGTGTGGCTCACGAATCCACGGCTTTTACCTAAAACTACAAATGGGCAAATTATAGGAATGTTCTAGTTCTCAGTGAGGGTTGATTTGAGCGCTTGTTTATGAGTTAGATTACTATCTTTTACAGTATTGATATTATGGTATAAAATCTTCCGCATCAACAGTCCGGCCTTGATCAATGGGCGGATAGACAAGGGTTCTCCTGGCAACTAGAAGGCATCACAGCGACATTTTAGCAATATTTCACCAGTCTTTTGCCCTCTCCAAATGTTGCCTTGAGGGATTCCGTCAGCAGGTTCTTTGTTCCGCCAATATTGATCACAGCCTTGATTTTTTTGTTTCGTTTTTTATCAAGAAAAAATGAAAAAGAAAACCTTGAATATTAAATATAAGGTGTTAAATGGCTGATCTATATCTCTATAAAAAAAACTACTCACGAAACCTATTGAGGTATAATTCGGATTAAATTTGACAAGTGGAAATAATTTCGCCTTCAGCAATTTATATGCTTTACTAAGAGCATGCTTAATAGCGCATCCTCCGACTGCAAATTCGAATTATTGGAAGCGATTTTGGATAATTGCTCAACAATAGCGCATCTATTCTCTCCAAAATAATCCGGTATCGCTTCTGCTATAATCAAATTTTCGTTACGAATTTTAACTTTTAAACACGCTATAAATGAAGAGGTACGTAATTTTTCATGACCACAAAAAGCTAATACCCTTAGAATATCAGAATTTAACCATTGATTCAGAGAAGGTTTTACTTTTACCGGCAATAAAGGTAGCATAAGGCACCCCTTCGTATAACATGATTACTTATTCGTGAATTGAATAGATCGTCTGCGGATTTTGAAACCTTTGATAAGCACTCCAAATCAAATAGGCGATCACCCCTATTCCTACGGCCCAAACGCCCTCTACCCCTAAAAACTCAAAGGCCATGGTCATCAGTTTTTTAATGCCCCGATTTCTACCACTGTAAGCAATCTCCTCCCCGCGGGCCAAAGCGGCATTAGTGGTTAATCCCAACCAAATCATGCCCCCAACAAATGCCATCCAAAACACATTTATGGCCAGCGGCACCCATTTTTTTTCAGCTCTTTGCGTTGTTACAAAATTTCGACTGTCCTTCAATTGCTGTATAACATAAGCCCGGTCTTCTGTATTGGCCATCACCACCGATTTGCTCTTTTCTTTACCCTCAGCATTTTGAAAAAATATTTCCAAAGTGTTTTCCTCTTCCCGGTATTCCAGTCTTATTACTTGACTTAGGGGGATTCTGCTTAAATTTTCGAGCATTCCCTTTTTCTCCAGAGATTTTAGTACACTCTCTGCTGTCTTGTGCTTTTTATCACTAATGATAATTTCCTCACTGGTTAAAGCAAGTACTTTATTATGCTTTTCATTTAAAGCAAAAATATTAATTGTTAATTCCATTATTCCTCCTCAATTACAAAACATTCACAAATATGAAAAAAATATAATTAAATCTTTAGGTAGCCATTCCCTGATCAGTCATAATTATTATTGATTTTTATCACTAAAACAATAATCATCTCTTACTTTAACTGATTATCACTGGATTAAAAAGCAATAATAATATATATTGAGAGAGACCAAAATTTACCATAATGAAAAAACTTAGTCTCCTTATCCTGGCCCTCTTCTGCTTCACCGCTTGCTCAGAAGAGCCTAGTCCATCCATAACCGCAGATCTACTAGAAAGTAGAGAAGCCTGGGGAAACTTCAAGAAAGAGCATGCGAACACCTATTCCTTTACCAGCACAACCTCCTCTTTTACCTCTTTACAAACAGCATCCACCCTTATCGTTTCTAATGGAGTAGTCATTCGAAAAGATTATTATGCCCAATACCGGGATGATAACGGTGACTTAGTCGAGGAAAGATTTCAGGAGACTGGAGGGGATATAGGCCTTTCACCAAAAGGCATCAGGCCAATGACCATGGATGAAATTTATGATTTGGCAGAAACCGAATGGTTAAAACCTGAAGTCCCGGCAGAAGTTTTCTTCGAAGTAGATCACCTTGGCATTCTTTCCAAAGCCGGATATCAGGCTGAAGGATGTATCGATGACTGCTTTAAGGGTATTACCATTGAAAAAATCACGGCTTTATAATTCACCAGTCGTCCCATCCCAAAACAAAAAAATCCTCTGAAGGCAGCCCTCAGAGGATTGTTATTATGTTAAATCCAGTAGATTATCCGAATAACTCATTCAGGTAGCCAGCCAGACGAACGCCACCTTTAAGAATCTGGTGATACATCACATCTTTATAATCATAAACGTAACGGTAACCAAAATTCCCATCCCCAACATTGTCATACAACTCATTGGCGATCAGGTGCGACTCCTCTACCCAATCCAATACCTTGGCAGATTGCCATTCTTTGACTTCAGCCTCTTTGGGAATTCCTACATGGCGCGCCAGTTCGGTATAGCTTAAATCCAGATAATTGATAATATCCGAATCCCACACACGGTGCAGGTTAGAATCCTTACGGAACCACTTTACTTTCACTATGTTTCCACCTAAATCTTCGGCATGGCCAACGTGCATCGGCTGATGTAAATCTCCCACTATATGAACAATATAACGGAATGCTTCACGTTTTTTCTCTATCGTGGCATTGGGATCCTTCAAAATAGAAGACATCAATTCCAAAGCCATCACCGCATCGCCTTCCGGATTTTTTGTGGAACGCTCATAAGTCTCATCTCCTTTCATGTTCACGTAATGATAAACATTACAAGAATCATAGGCATGATCCGACTTCACCTCATCTGCCCAGGTAGAAGCCATGGCCAGGTTCTCATCACCCATTAGGGCCAGAATCGCCTTGCGCGCTTTACTGGAAAGGTGTTGCTCCGCAATTTCACCTACGGCGCGGTGACCGTTAGCCCCCCAACCGAATGACTGCCCTACCAGAGCAACCATCATCAGCACTACCAAATTAATTTTCTTCATCAATCTCAGATTTGTTTCATTCTTCTAATAATGCAAAGAAAGCGGAAAAATTATTTCTTCCCATCCCATTCGGCATAAAATCGCATTAGAAAGTCCTCCATGAAAGCATGACGATCTTCGGCGATCACTTTTGCAGCATCCGTATTCATCCTTTCTTTTAAAAGCAATAACTTCTCATAGAAATGGTTAATGGTACTTCCCCTGCTATTTTTATAAGATTCAAAATCTTTATGCAGGACTGGCTCCTGCTCCGGATCATGCATGGGGTTCCCCACACTGCCTCCATAGGCGAAGGTCCGGGCCACACCAATGGCGCCAATAGCATCGAGGCGGTCAGCATCCTGCACCACCAAACCTTCGATAGATTCCATTTTGTTTGCTACCCCGGCTCCTTTATAAGAAATATGTTCAATGATGTGAACAACTGCCGCAATGTCCCGCTCGGCAACACCGAGCCCTTCCATATACTCGCGGGCCACCCTCGGACCCACGGTCTCATCTCCATCATGAAATTTAAAATCAGCAATATCATGCAGCAGGGCACCCATTTCAGAGATAAACATATTGGCTTTCGGTACCCCTGCAAAATCAACTTTGTATTTTTCCAGACCCGATAAATATGCCACCAGTCATGACCGGTGCCTTCTCCCAAAAATTTCTCCCGCACATAAGCGGCGGTTTGTTCAACCCACTGCTGCTTTTGATCTTCCTTCATTATTCTTCCTCTTTATACCAGGTCGCGTATTTTTGGTAATAGTTTTCACCAATTCGCTGAATCATTTCCTTACGATCCCCAATTTCCTTCACTTTCTTCGCCGGAATGCCCGCATAGATGGTACCGGATTCTACTACTGTATTTTCCAAAACAACTGCTCCAGCTGCTACGATCGCACCTTCTTTCACCACTACACCGTCCAGAAGCACCGAATTCATCCCGATCAGGCAATTGTCTTCAATGGTACAACCATGGATCATGGCTTTATGACCAATGGTTACATTAGAACCAATCGTAGTCGGATGAGTTTGGTAAGAACAATGGATACAAGCCAAGTCCTGAATATTGGTATTATCCCCCACTTTAATATAATGCACGTCTCCGCGAACCACTGCATTGAACCATACGGAGCAATTGTCCCCTAACTCTACTTCCCCAATTACGGTGGCATTGTCGGCTAAAAATACATTTTTCCCAAATTTAGGGCTTACATTTCCTCTGATGGTCTTTATTAGTGCCATAGCTTTTTTACTTTTGTGAAAAAATTAAACATCCTTGAAAAGAAATCAGCTTTCCTTTCCTTCCTTTTCGGAAAAACAATTACTGCAGTGGGCGGCCAGCTACGAACAGCTTTTGTTTTTAAACCCCAATCATTATGGGCAACAGGAAAAATTTTCCCATTTCCCCAAAATGCTGGCCGTGGGCGCAAAAGCTACCCTACATATTCCCGAAGGTGGAAAGGCCAAAGCTTTCGAGCAACTTAAAGCTTTCCACCAAAAGCATGGCGATTGGCTGTTTGGCCACCTGAACTACGACCTGAAAAATGAGGTAGAGGATTTAAAAAGTCGACACAAGGCCAAAACCGAATTCCCTGACCTCCATTTTTTCGTTCCGGAGCATCTTTGCTTTTTCGAAAAAGACGGCGTAAGAATAGAAACTTATAGTTCCCCAAGCAAGCTAAAAGAGGAAATATTGGCCACCAAGATAGCCGATAATCCGCAACTGACTAAGCTTCACTTCCATCCGCAAATTTCCCAGGAGGCTTATTTAAATATGATCGACCGGCTCAAGGAACATATTCGGCAGGGAGATTTTTACGAAATAAATTTTTGTCAGGAATTTATTGCAGAGCAGGCCGAGATTCAACCGGTACCCGCCTATTGGGCACTGAATGAAATGTCGCCCATGCCCTTTTCAGCCTTTTACAAACTGAAAGATCAATATGCCATGGTAGCCTCGCCAGAGCGTTATGTCAAAAAAGTGGGACATCAGATTTATTCAGAACCAATTAAAGGCACCAGCCGAAGAAGAACGGATCCTTTGAAAGATCAGGAGCAGATCAATTATCTGAAAACTTCTGAAAAGGAAATCGCTGAAAACATGATGATTGTGGACCTGGTTCGGAATGATTTGGCCCGAACGGCCATCCCGGGGACTGTTCGGGTTCCGGAGCTGTTTGAAGTGTATTCTTTTCCGCAGGTGCATCAACTGATTTCAACTATCAGCGCCACTATGGCTCCGGAATACCACTGGACAGATGTGTTGGAAAAATCCTTCCCGATGGGTTCCATGACCGGTGCGCCGAAAATCTCCGTGATGCAACATGCCGACCAATATGAAAGTGGAAGGCGGGAATTATATGCCGGCACACTGGGCTATGTGAGCCCTGAAGGAGACTTCGATTTTAATGTAGTGATCCGCAGTCTTTTTTATAATGACCAAAAGAAATTCGCCCATTATTGGGTGGGCGGTGCCATTACCATCGATTCGGAAGCCGAGGATGAATACCGGGAGTGTCTGCTAAAAGCCAAAGCGATTCAAAGTATCTTTTCAAAAAATTAAAATGAATTCTAAGCCCTCAAAACCTATCAACCTTATGAAAAATTTCGGACTGATTATCATGTGCCTCCTTACTGGACTCATCGCATGCGAAACCAAGAGCAACAAGGAGGAGCATTTCGAGCAAAATGCCCTTGAATTTGAAACATTAACCTTTCGAGTAGACGAAAAAGATTGTGAAGAAGAGGAAAAGAATGCCTGCACCTATTTTGAGGTGGAATTACCTTATATCACGAAAGCAACACTATCCGGGAAGGAGGAAAGATTTAATCAGGCCGTGATGGACTTCTTTGAGGAAGATAGTATTAAATCGGTCAAGGAAATTTCGGCATTTATAGAAAATGACATGGTCATCTATGAAGATTTTACTGAATTTTTAGGAGATAATAGAACCAAATGGTTTTATTCAAAAAAAGTAGATTTAATATATACCAACCCTCAATTATGGTCCTTTCACTTTGCACAAAAAGAATATATGGGAGGCGCACATGGAAATACTTCCCATCAGTATAAAGTAATTAATAGTGCCACCGGCCAAAAACTCACTTTAACCGATTTATTCCGGCCAGATTTTCTCCCTGAATTAACCGCCATGGGCGAAGCCGCTTTTAAAGAAGCAAGAGGCATTTCAGACTCCACCTCTTTATCATCTTCAGGGTTTCAATTCCCCAAAAATGAATTTGAACTCAACAATAATTTTGGTTTAAGCGAGGAAGGTATTCGTTTTTATTACAATCCTTATGAAATAGGCCCCTATAGCCTGGGTGCATCTTTTTTTGACCTGCCCATGGAACAAATAAAAGCAGGTCTAAAATTTGATATTTAAAGCGCCAGTTCTCCCGAAATTCCAGCCATAAAACATTATGAAATTGACTGAAATTTCGGGGGTAAATTAAATAATCATTAAGACTTCAAATTATTCTTTGCATCCTTTCTAAAAATTTCCATGTGATAGAATTCTTTAATATCACTAAAAAAGGGGAAAACCAAGATTTTCAGGCATGCCCACCAAAATCATTAAGCATTGATTTACAGGCTATTCCAAAATCTATCAAAAAAATTAACGAATCTAACCGAATCCTAATGTATTTATTTCGATAATGGCGAGGTTTCTGCCTATCATTGAACAATATTATTAGAGAAATTGGAGAAAAATGAAGTTTCGCTTACCGCTTTTTAAGCTCGCTTTCTTTCTTGTTTTTCTGTTCAGCCTTACCGTTACTCAAGCACAAACCATTGTTAGTGTTTCAGGCCAGTTTGTTGATTCGGAAAAAGATGAAGGCGTCCCATTTGCTACTGTAGCCATTTTTAAAAATAAAGGGGATGTTAATCCTATTGGCTCTGGATTTTCAGAAGAAGATGGGTCCTTTGAAATAATTTTAACAGAATCCGGCACCTTTTTTATGCAAGTCCAGTGTATGGGTTTTGATGGATATGAGCAAGCGCTGACTGTTGATATCAGTGATATCAAATTGGGACAAATTCCACTGAAAAGCCAGACTCAAATGCTGGAGAGTGTGGTGATCACCGGAGAAAAAGTATCCGGTACTTCCACCCCGGGTGCTATGAAATTCAATATGGATGCTCAGGGTTCGGATGATATGGAGGAAATCGTATCCAATATGCCCGGGGTCGAAATGGACTTTGACGGAAATGCCTCTATCCGTGGACTAAGTGTTACTTATTTAGTAAATGGAGAAGAATCTGGAATGGAAAATCCGCTTCAGGAAATCCCGAAACAATCTATTGCTTCTATCGAATTAATGACGAACCCACCGGTAGAATATGCCTCTTCCGGACCGGTGATCAATATTATTCTAAAAGAAGATGCCAAAATAGGTAACAGCTTTCGAATGGGTGGAAACTTCGGCAACCTTAATTCCGCTAAAGGCTACGTTGGTGGATCTGTCCGTACCGAAAACCTGACCATTAACCCATGGGTTTATTATTCTCAGCGCGACCGCGAAACATTTGGGAATAATGAGCAACTGAATTACGACGAACGTTTCATGGAGCAAAGCCATACCAGTAAAAATGGCTGGAGGTACGGAAGTGCCGGCACCTGGTGGGCGTATAAGTTCAAAGATAAATCCGAATTAAGTGGAACCATCAGATACTCCCTTTCAGATAATTTCTCCGAAAGTTGGAACAATAACGATTTCTACGATCTGGATTCGGTAACTTTCCGGAACACCAACGTTCGGACCAATGAAAACAACGGCTTCACCAGAGATTTCAGTTATGAAAACAAATACCGAAAAACCTGGGAAAGTGGCCAAAAGCTGTCCTTACGTTATTTGATGAATTATAAGGAAAGCTTTTCTTCTCAACACCAGGGCAGTGACTATATCTACAATGCCGAGGAGGATAATGCAACAATTCTGGATCGCGGTGACCGTACCAATGATAATATGCGTCATCGTTTTCAGGCACGCTTCACGCAGCCAATAAATGAAGAAATGCGTGTGGTGACCGGTTATTATTTCGATTATCGGAAAAATAATCAGACGGCAGAATATGATCGTAAAGAAAATGAAGGCGACTGGATTTATAATCCGGATCGTCGTCAGGATGCCTGCACGGAAACCATGGCCCATGATGTTTTTGCCAGCTTTACCGGAAAATGGGATCGTTTTGGATTAAATCTGGGGATGCGCTATAAAACGGGTAAAACTGATATTCACCAATGGGATGCCGGAATGGGCGTTTATGATGACTTTCTGAACCAGTTCTCTAACCTGAACAACACCATCAAGCTGAGTTACGATTTGAAAGAAGAAGGCGAAAATATTATGCTTTCTTATCGGAATAACGTTCGCCCTCCAAGTGCCGGGCAATTAAACCCTTTCGTGAACGATGCCAATCCGCTTTGGATCACCATGGGTAATCCCGATTTGAACTCGACGAAAACCCACTATCTGGAATTAGAATATTTGAAAGTCGGAGATACCTATACTTTTAAGGGAGGAGCATTTGGAAGAAAAATCTTTGATCAGGTGGCCAGATACCAGTGGTCAGAAGCCGATACTATTTACAATTCCTTCCACAATATTGAAGGCGTATCCGTTGCCGGATTAAATGTCTATTTACAAAAAGACATTGTGCCCGGACTTCGCGGAACAGTGGACGGATCCTGGTCTTATGAATACATGCCGGATCGTGAAGGAGATTTGAGTAAAGCCCAGACCTACTACTTCATTAAGGGTAATGTGGAATACAAATTTGCGAAAAATTACCGTATCGCCCTGACGGGTCGCTACACCTCCACCAAACTTTCCAATAACGCCCAGACAGCGGGATATGGAAGTATGGACATTAACTTTGAAAGGAAATTCTACGATGGTAAAGGAAAGGTATATTTGAACATCCGGGATGTCCTAAACACCATCGAACAAAATGTATTGACCTCCTCGGATTCCTTTATTCGGGACAGCTTTGCAAAACAAGAAACCAGAATGATCATGCTCGGCATGTCTTTCTACTTAAACGGCTTATAAATCAACAAAGCACTAATTATTCTAGTCGTATATCCGGCCTCCTCTGAAATTTCAGGGGAGGCATTTTTTGTGATTATGGTTATTGAGGCCAGCCAATTCCTTGCCCACGAATGAATTCGTGGGCAAGGAATTGGGTAGAACCGACGCATCGTGTAAGCCAACTATTATCAGGCTGTCCTAAATTTTTCACCCATCTCATAGGGCAGATCGAAACTCTAGGTAGATGCGCAAGATAATGCACCTGAAGATTCCTTTTTTGCCCATGAATTCATTCGTGGGCAAAAAAATAGATTACGCCAAAGGTATTTAACAACCATTCAACCTCCTCAAAGCTTCAATTTCCTTTTCAACTTCCCGTCGCAAGTGTATCGATTTTTGATTGATGATATAATGATAAACACGATCCGTTTGGGATTGGCTCACCGAAAAAGCACTAAAACCCACCTGCCATTGAAATTTTTCCCCAACCTCAAAATGAAGATTAAACCAGCGAGAAGAACTCCCTTTTAACTGCTTCGCCACATGCGAAATGGATAGGGTTATAGGATGATGATACAAAATATGGATATGATTTTCTGTACCATTAATCACTATAAAATTCCCACCACATTTCAGTAGTTCCTTTTTCAGAAAATCATGAAAATCAGCCTCCAGCCAATGCTTAATAAACGGCTTTCTGAATTTTGTCACCAGGATCATATGGATCCATACATTACTATAGGAATGAGACATGAAAACCATACCATCCTTGAGAATAAAGGTTTCCCTCACATAAATCCCAGGATGTAAGAATTCCTTCAATTATGAAAAATCATTCCTAGCCCTTCCCTCACCCATGAATTTAATCATTGGACTAAACCAACAGAAAAGCTTACTACTTTCTCATCTACTCTTCCATCACCCATGAATTTATTCATGAGATCATCCCTAATAGTCTAAACACTCCTAAATTTAAACAATCCACAAAAAAACATTCTACACCATATCCACTCCTTTTATCAAAAAGAATGACTACAATACACTTAGCCTTCCCTTTCACCCATGAATTCATTCATGGGGGAACTTCCCCTACCAGCCAACAATCTTCTCCCATTGCCCTAAATCCATAACAATTCCTTAAGCCGGATGACATTCCCGTAACATTTAGTTTGGGAAATTCGCCACGGACCAATTAAAACTGTATTTTTGCGGGAATTATACACAACCAAAATATAGTTTTATGTTCAAAAGAGGTTTACTGTTATTTTCCTGCCTGCTCATGGCCTGGAGTGTAACAGCTCAAAAGGTATTGACTCCAGAATTGTTATGGGAAATGGGCCGTGTAAACGGAGGAGAAATCTCTCCTGACCAAACGACCTTGCTTTACGGCGTAGTAAATTATGAATTATCTGAGAACAGTGGCAAGAACACCCTGTTTCTGAAAGATCTTAAAAGCGGTGAAGACCGTGAATTAAAATTACCTTCCAGTGCTTCTTCCGCAGTTTGGACTCCTGACGGGCAGATGATCGCCTTTTTGATGGGAGGACAAGTTTACGAAATCCGTCCGGATGGCTCAGGACTTCGCAAAGTAACCGAGGTAGAAAGCGGGGTTTCCTCTTTCAACTACGCTGCTTCCGGTGATAAACTGGCTTACTCCACCTCTGTAAAATTAAAGCCTACCACTGCAGACCTTTACCCGGATTACACCAAGGCCAATGCCGTAGTGATCGATGATTTGATGTATCGTCACTGGCAGCATGGTCAGATGAATTCTTCAACCACGTATTCGTGGCAGACTATAAAGAAGGAAGCATTACTAACGCCAAAGACATCATGGGCAAAGAAGCTTATGACTGTCCTACGATGCCATTCGGCGGTGGAGATGACTATACCTTCAGCCCTGACGGGAGCAAATTGGTTTACGTTTGCAAAAAGAAAGAAGGAAAAGAATATGCCGTATCCACCAATACGGATTTGTACGTGTATGACATCGCAGCCGGTACCACTCAGAATTTCACGGAGGGCATGATGGGTTATGATACTCACCCTACTTTCTCCAACGATGGTACTAAATTGGCTTGGTTGAGCATGGCCCGTGATGGTTACGAGTCAGATAAAAACGACATCGTGGTTTATGATTTCACGGCACAAACCAAAACCAACATCACCAAAGATTGGGACAACACCGTGGATGGATTCATCTGGGGTGAAAAAGACCGCAACATTTTCTTTGTAGCGGGTAAAGACGCGACTTACCAATTGTGGGATTATAAATTAGGCAAAAAAGTAGTAGACACCAAGGTAGCGGATATCCGCATGATCACCGAAGGCGTTCACAACTACGGTTCGGTAGCGCAATTGGATGGCAAGACTTTGATCGGTTCTCGCATGTCCATGTCTTCTGCTTCAGAGCTTTTCAAGGTAGATATCAAAAAAGGAACGGAAACAGCACTTACTCAGGTTAACCAGCCTATCTACGATTCCATCGAAATGGGTAAAGTAGAAAAGCGCATGGTACCTACCTCAGATGGTAAGGAAGAATTGGTATGGGTAATCTATCCACCAAACTTCGATCCGAACAAAAAATATCCAGCCTTGCTATACTGCCAGGGTGGTCCACAATCAGCGGTTTCACAGTTCTTCTCCTTCCGTTGGAACTTCCAGTTAATGGCTGCAAACGGTTATATCGTGGTAGCACCTAATCGTCGTGGTTTGCCATCTTTCGGTACCAAGTGGAATGAGGACATCTCTGGTGACTGGGGTGGTCAGCCAATGCGTGATTACCTAGCAGCCATTGATGCCGTAGCCGCCGAACCATATGTAGATAACAACGCACTTGGTTGTATCGGTGCTTCTTATGGTGGATACTCTACCTATATGTTAGCCGGTATTCACGAAGGTAGATTCTCCGCTTTTGTTTCCCACTGTGGTTTATTCGACATGCGTTCCTGGTATGGCACTACAGAAGAATTGTTCTTCGCCAATTGGGATTTGGGTGGCGCTTATTGGGAGAAAGATGCCCCAAAAGCTTATACCGAATTCAACCCTTCCAGCTATGTGCAAAACTGGGATACGCCGATGATGGTGATTCACGGTGGAAAAGATTTCCGTGTACCGGAAGGTCAGGGTATGCAGGCTTTCCAGGCGGCGAAATTGCAAGGCATTCCTTCCCGATTCCTTTACTTCCCGGAAGAAGGACACTGGGTATTATCTCCACAAAACGGTATGATCTGGCACACGGAATTCTTCCGTTGGTTGGATGAGTGGTTGAAAAAATAAACCTCCTCACTTAGAAAAAAGGATTTGGTCACTGGCCAAATCCTTTTTTTATGCCCCAAAATTTCCTTCAGGCGCAATCAGGTATCAAAAGCCCTCATCTTTTAATTATGCAATAAAAGACGCTTTCCTTTACATCCCCCTCCCTTTTCTTTAGCAAGCAATTACAACTTAGCACTAATTGTAAAGTCAGCCGACCAAAAATCCTTTAAGTTTAATATCAAATCCTTACCTTTGCAGTCGGGATAAATCTCGATTTAGAAGTAAAAACAAATTATGAAAGACGCTATCGCAATTTTGTGCGGAGGAGGACCTGCGCCCGGTATCAACACCGTGATCAGTTCCGTGGCCAAAGTTTTCCTCAACAACGGTTATCGTGTAATCGGTCTTCACGAAGGCTACAAGGGCCTTTTTAGCAATGAAACTCGTATAGACGAGATTGACTACAATTTCGCTGATGACATCTACACCCGTGGTGGTTCCGCTCTGCAAATGAGCCGTTTCAAGCCGGATCTGAGCACCTTGAATGTAGAATTCTTCCGTGAAAACAACATCAAATTATTGGTGACTATTGGTGGAGATGACACCGCCTCTACCGCCAACCGTATCTCCAAATACTTGGAAGAAAAGAATGTGAAGTTGCAAAACATCCACGTTCCGAAAACCATTGACAACGATCTTCCTCTTCCTGAAGGCGTGCCTACTTTTGGTTACAACTCTGCCAAAAACGAAGGGGTAATGATCGCCAACACCGTTTTGGAAGATGCCCGTACCAGCCAAAACTGGTTCATCCTTTCGGCTATGGGACGTGAGGCGGGTCACCTGACCATCGGTATTGGTTCTGCTTGCCACTACCCGATGATCATCATTCCGGAAATGTTCAATAATGCCGAGGTGACTTTCGAAAACATCATCCGACTGAACATCTCCTCTATCATCAAGCGTAAAATCCTGGGCTTGAAATACGGGGCTTCTATCATTTCTGAAGGGGTATTCCATTTCATGAAGGAAGACGAAATCAGAAATTCCGGCATCAACTTCACATTCGATGCACACGGCCATCCGGAATTGCACTCCATCTCCAAATCCCACGTATTCGCCTCATTGGTGCAAAAACGCGTGAAAGAATTGGGCTTAGACAACAAGATGCGTCCGGTAGAGTTAGGCTTCGAATTGCGATGCACCAAGCCCATCGGATACGACCTGACCTACTGTACCCTTTTGGGCTTCGGCGTTTACCAATTGTTTGAGCAAGGTCACTCCCGCTGTATGGTTTCTGTAGACCACACCGGTAAAGTGGATCCATTATTCCTTAAAGATGTGGAAGATGAAAACGGTCGCGTAAAGGCACGTTTGGTGAACATCAACGCTTCCAACACACAGGCAGTACTGAACCACGGTATGCACTACCTGACCGAGAAAGACTACGAGGCCGCAAAAGCTTATGTAGAAAATCCGGAATACTACGACTTCAATAACATTCTAAATCGATAGATTTTCTCCTCAAGAGAAATGACGATCACAAAAAACTCCCGCTGTTATCCGGCGGGAGTTTTTTATTCACAATCAAACCCGGATTATTGAGGCTTAAATCCTCGTTTAGCTGTAAGGCGGAAAAAATGAAGGAATAGTTTCCTATTTCGAGTTTTTTCCAACGAAACAGGTGAATGAGGAGAAAGCAAGCTTGCCCAAATCTGGGCTATTATAAACCATAGAAAATAAATTATAATGAACTAAAAATAAGTCACTTGCGCTTATCTGATTAATTTAGCGGTGAATAATTCGGGCAAATTTTCTTTTTCAGGGGCTGCCCTTCGCTACACTCCGGTCGGGCTCGCACCACTCGCTTTTTGGGCCGCCTTTTGGTAAAAAACCGGACAACCGCAAAGCCGCCCCAAAAGAGCTCAGACAATGGCTTGATCCCTCAGCCAAAAAGCTTGCCCGCAAGCTTACAGGCACCTCACCTTCCCTTTATTCAAATAAGACCTTTTCACCATGGGCATTTACCGCCCACACCTCCTTCACCTTGCCAAACACAAAATAGTAATCCTTATTTTGATAAATATCTTTACGAAAATCCGATAGTTTAATCTGCACCACTAAATGGTTCATTTTCGACAAATCCTCTTCCTTAATTATGATGGACTGTCCCTTTTCCTTCACATTGATGCGAAAACCTTTCTCCTCCTCCACTGCTTTATAGATCTCATCCCAAAACTTTACCTTTTGCGCTGTGGAATCATAAAGGTCCATTTGAAATATTTCCTCCGGACTAAGCGTCAATTCATAAAGGTGCTTTCCCTTCTTTTTATAAGCCGAAAGTAACTTTTTGGAAGCTTTGGATTTCCGGTCCTTTTCACTGTTCATCTTTGTCAGTTGATCGTAAACGCCCTTCCAATCCTGTACCACCACCTCAATATCACTATTGGTGCGGGAGGCATTTGAAATACTTTCACCTTCGGCCATAACCACGGAAGAAGTAAAAAAAGTGAACATTAAAAATAAAGTCGTAATCATCGGTTTCATCTGTGCTGTTATTTAAAATGACAGAGCCAGGCAGATTAAACTCAAAATTAAGGGGAATTCATCAGGCTGACCATGGGTATTCCCCACCGATTAGAAGGTATATCATGTTAATATCAGACACTAAAACGATATTTTTAAAATAAAATTAAAAAAAACAAAGCATTCATAAATGAAATCAGATATCTTCCCCAAAAGCATTGCCTATGAGAACGATCGAAGACCTTCCCCTGCTAAAGGGCCCGAAAATCCACCTGAAAACGCCCGGGGCGAAGGATATTCCCCGAATTTGCGAACTCCTGAATGAACCTGAAGTATCCGCCTACACCCTGTTCATCCCCCATCCCTATAGGGAAAAAGATGCCATCTTCTGGCTCAATATGGGACATCAGGGGTTGAACAATCAGAATCAATTCATCTTCGGTATCTATAAAAATGACAGCGGGGAATTTATCGGTGGGATTGATCTGAGACTGGAGCGGATGCATCGCAAGGGAGAATTGGGCTACTGGCTGGGCAAACCCCATTGGAACCAGGGCCTGATGACCGAGGCCCTGGAGCTGATGATTTCCTGGGCGATGGAAGATTTAAAGGTAAATAAAATCATCGCCCTGCATGATGTGGACAATCCCGCCTCCGGAAGAGTAATGGAAAAATGCGGAATGATAAAAGAAGCTACTTTAATTGATCACTTTTTTGTCAATAAAAAGTTCACCACCCTCCATCAGTATTATATCAATAAAAACCACTATTATAAAACCCATTAAAACAAAAATCCGGAGACTACATCCGGATTTTTGGTTAAAAGACAAAGCTAAGCTACTACTTCATCAATGGAGGTATCTTCCCTCATGGAAGCGGGAATGTCCAGCTGAGGTAGGCCGCTAATCTTCAATTGAATTTGATTTTTTGGGGCATGATCTGCAAATTTCTCTATCTCCTCCAATACATCTTCATCAATAAACCGACAGTCTGTCCCGTCAATCCACACTTTTGATCCCTCCGTAATCTCCTCCAACATCAAGGCAATGGAGGCCCGGTTTAAAAAAGAAACATCCTGAGCCAATCGCAACTGGGTGATCTCTCCCTCAGGCGTTTTTTCCTTCTTCAAAAATGCAGGTGTGTGATAATTGTTCAATAAAATATAAAAGAGGGCCAAAGACATCCCAATAGCGATTCCCATCAGCATATCGGTAAATACCAATCCGAGGACTGTCAGCATGAAGGGAATAAACTGCCGTCGACCTTTTTGATACAGCTCCTTGAATAAGGCCGGAGAAGCCAGTTTATAACCCACCATGATTAAAATAGCCGATAAACTAGCCAGAGGAATTTTATTGAGAAAAGCAGGAATGAGCATCACAAAAATCAGCATAAACAGCCCATGAAACATTGCGGCTAATTTGGTTTTACCTCCGGAAACGATATTGGTGGAGGAACGAACAATCACTTGAGTAACCGGCAGCCCTCCAATCAGACCACTGCAAATATTACCCCAACCCTGCGCGATTAATTCCAGATTCTTGGAAGAAATTCTTTGCTCAGGATCAAGTTTATCGGTAGCCTCCAAACTCAGTAAACTCTCCAAACTCCCCACTATCGCCAAAGTAATCGCTACTACATAAACTTCTTTTTGACCAATGGCAGAAAAATCAGGGAACACTAGCAGACTTTTCAATTCCGCTAGGGAGGTAATTTCCGGTAGGCTGACCAAATGAGTGTTCCCATTAGCATTCGAGATGGCCCAATTCGGAAAAAACTGTAGAAATATCTCATTCAAGGCAATCCCTAAAATCACCACCAATAATGGCGCAGGAATCATCCTCAGCCATTTTATGGATTTCACCCAGCCGGTGTCCCACATCACCAACAAAAAAATGGAGAGTGCCGAAATCAACACTGCCCCCGGACTATAATATTGAAAAGCAAAGAAAATTTCCTGAAAGGTATTATCTCCACTTGATTGGATAAAGGAAAGTTCGCCTTCAAAACTCCGGTCATAGCCCAGTGCATGTTGGATTTGCTTTAAGATAATGATGATGCCAATACCGGCCAGCATTCCCTTAATGACAGAGGTAGGAAAAAAAGCTGCGATGATGCCCGCACGCAGATAGCCCACAATAATCTGAATAATCCCGGAAATCATTACCGCCAAAAGAAAAACTTCAAAACCCAAATCTAAAATGGCGCCTGAAACAATGACCACCAGACCAGCGGCAGGCCCACTCACCCCAAGGGCGGAATTAGAAATGGCAGCCACCACTAATCCCCCCACTACACCGGCAATAATGCCTGAAAACATCGGCGCTCCAGATGCCAGTGCAATGCCCAGACACAAAGGAAGGGCTACTAAAAACACCACCAAACCAGCGAGTAAATCACTGGGCCAGGATTCACTTAATGAAAGAGACTGAGATTTTTTCATAAGGTAGATCTTTAAAAAATTGAAGGAAAATATTCAATTTTGTGCGCACCAATAAGCACGGCCAGCAGTATTGACACCAGGACAATTAAGAGTTGTATTTTTCAGCAATGAAAAAAAACTAAAAACGAGAAATAAAAAAAAAATCACTTCTGTAAAATCAAATGGTTGATATTGGTATTTTTTTATTTCTAAATGCAATAATTTTCCCTCTCATTACCCCCAAAAAATAATTGCGATACAAAAGTCCAATTATGCTTTCTAATTTAAACCACACTAATTCGTTCCAGCAACATTAAGCTACCAACCATACCATTAAGCGATGAAACCTTATTTTATAATAGCATACTTAATAGCCAAAATTCGCACCGAAAATTTGATTATTACAGAAGCGATACCCGATTATTTTAAGGGCATAGCAGCGCTATTGTTGAGCAATTTTCCAAAATCGCTTCGAATAATTCCCTTTTGCAGCCGGATAGCGTGCTTTTAAACACGCTCTCATATCTTGACTTCTATAAAGCAGATAACGAAATAATTCAATTTTCATTATATTATAGCTTGTCAGCAAAAAGGAGTAAGAACATACGCTCAAAAGATGGCATTATTGTCAATCTAGCAATTTAGGAAATCCCCTTTTTGCCCAAGCTTTAGAGTTAGAACAGTACCTAAGAACGTGGGAACTTGCCCTCGATTCAGTATCAATCATGAGAAAAGACGATGAAGATTGGTGACAAATTGAGTATTTATTAAATCGTAAAGGACTATGGAAATCAAGTATGTAGCAGGCGTTGATATCGCCAAATCAGATTTTAAGGTCAGCCTGGTTTTAGGTTTCTCGGATCGTGAGCCAAAGGTTTTAGGCAGTAGAAAATTTAAAAATACGGAGAAAGGCTTTGATGAATTAGTTTCGTGGGCTGCTAAGAAATGTAAATTGGATTTGCCTTTAAGCTTTGTCATGGAAGCCACGGGAAATTACCATGAGAAGCTCGCCTGGTACTTAAATCTGAATTCGCACCGCGTGTGTGTTGTACTGGCGAATCGGGCAAAATCCTATATGAAAAGCATTGGGCATAAAACTAAGAATGATAAAATGGACGCCAAAGGTTTGGCCTTCATGGGTGCTTTTCAACATTTGAAAGAATGGGAGCCGATGAGTAAAGACCTCTACCAGCTAAGGGAACGTACCCGCTTATTGGAAGATTTGCTAAAGGTAGAAACAAGCTTGAAAAATAGAATGGAGCATGCCAAGCACACGATGATCATTGTCGAAGATGCTCAGCAATGCCTGCAAGAGGCGATTGATGCGATAGAAACACAAATTTCTAAGTGCAGAGAGCAGATTAAAGAAGTGGTTCAGAAGGATCCGGAATTAGCCCGAAAAATCGAATTCTTAACTTCCATCAAAGGGATCGGCCCCATCACAGCAGCTACCATAATTGCAGAAACCAACGGATTCTTGTTATTTGAAAACCTACGGCAACTTACCAGCTATGCAGGATATGATGTTCAGGAAAACCAGTCTGGTCAAAAAGAGGGAAAGACTTCAATCAGTAAAAAGGGAAATTCACACATTAGAAGAATTCTACATATGGCAGCATTGAATGTCGTTAAGCATGAAAAGGGCGCTTTTAAAGCACTTCAGGTACGGATTTATAAAAAGACAAATATCAAAATGAAAGGGTATGTGGCCGTGCAGTCCAAATTATTAAGGATAATGTATACCCTCTGGCACAATGAACAGCCTTATGACAATCAATATCATCGAAATTGTGCCAGGACAGTCGAAGGCGATCCAAGTCAATTGATCGTGGAACAGAAGGTTGCCTGAGGGAAAACATGAAGTGCCCCCATCTAGGGGCATAGATGCAATCGGTAATCTTTAACCATTGATCCGATAATCAATACCTAAGAACAACTATAGGAGTGCCATTTACAACCTTTAGGAATTAACCTGAAGATGATACTAAAAAGGGAACATTCCCTTAAAATGGAAGTAGCTGCCTTAAAAAAAGACAGCTACAGAAGGTAGACGTAATCGCCTCCTTTGAATTTCAAATATATTAAAATAATTCAATTCAAATATTTGCTTTTTTAGACAGTACCTAATGCTTCACCGTGACTGATGAATAGAAAACAGAAGCTTACCAAAACTTTCCCTTTTCAAACATACAAAAGTCCATAATCAAGTTTGTAGTCCACTCGTTACGACGAAGAATGAATCTACTCCTAAGTCAATCGGCCTAAAAACAATCATAAAATAGGCACCCCTTAATCAGTAACAGATGATCCCCAAATTCCCTACTTCAAACTTTAACTTCAAGCTATAATTAAGTCCTACAATTACTCTAATAAAATAATAAAAAAAGGCGATGACTAACGTAATCTCTTATTATATTTAAATTAAAATCTATGTAGAAACAAATAAAGAATAGCCGTACAATCCAAAAAACATGCTCCCACAGGTAATTTTTTTTTGACTGGAATTCTGATAACATTATTTCACGACACAGAAAATCATTGCGTAAATGACCAAAAAGTACGGAGGGTTTTAGTAAGTTTGAGATAAATCCAAGCTGATGACTGACTTCAAAACAAGAACCTACAAAGCTTTAGGCTTTTTAACCTTTCTTTACCTGACGATTAGTGGCATTTTTTTCTTCCAACAGGAAAAATTAATGTTTCACCCTAATCCGCTTGAAAAAAATCATCGATTTGAGACTGAAGTCTCCCATTATGAACACTATTTCAAAATGGCTGATGGCACCAAGCTTCACGGTCTATATTTAGAGGCAGAAAACCCCAAAGGACTCGTTTATTATTATCATGGCAATACTGGAGACATCAGCACCTATCTTCCCTCCTGTGAATTTTATGTAGCATCAGGATTTGATGTTTTCTTAATGGATTATCGGGGCTTTGGCAAAAGTGATGGAAAAATCAGTAGTGAGCAGCAATTTTTATCTGATGCTTTAGAAGTATTTAAAATGGTGGGCACGGACTATACCAGCGAAGAGAAAATTATCATAGGCTACTCCATTGGCACAGCCCCTGCCGCTTATGTAGCGTCAAAAGTTAACAGTAAGGAAGTAATTTTGCTGGCCCCATTCACCAGTATGCATTACCTAAGAGAACATTTATATCCCTGGTTACCCAGCATTGCCGTAAACTACCCATTAGATATCCAGCAATTTTTAAAGGAGGCTCCTATGCCGGTCACTATTTTTCATGGCCTGGAAGACAATATCATTCCCTTTGATTGTGCCCTGCAATTAAGAAAAGACTTTAAGGAAGAAGATCAATTATTTCCTATACCCGGACAGGATCACATGAAGTTTGAAAATCAAAAGCAATACAGAAAGCAGGTGAAAAAAATTCTTCACCGTGCTCCGCAAGCTAAAAAATCCCCCTATTTTTTACCCCAGAGACGACCTAAACAATCGTCAGAGCAAGGGAGCGCAATAAAAAAAAGCACCGATCCATGATCAGTGCTTTTTACCTATTCTGCCAATTCAAATAGCAAATGCCCATTCGGGTCTAATTTAATGGCATTGGGTTCCTCTCCTACCGTCAATCTGAAAACTTGCTCTTTTTCACTTAGCTTTTCAGAAAAATAAATCTTATCCCCTTCAAAGGTAATGGCCATTAATTCCAGCGGAAAGCTCGTGAGGTTTTCTTGTTCCTGCCGTACAGTGACGATGGATTCCTTCCTTTCCTTATCATAAGTCACCTTATAACTTAGTCGTGGAAGCCCTGCTTCCATTAACCAGGGATAAAAAAAGCTTTTTAATGATCTGCCGCTTACCGACTCCATCGTTACGATGAAATCCTCCGTGTTGGCATTTCCACCCGCAAATGTCTGGTAATACTGCTGAATTCCATCCCTAAAAGCCAAATCCCCAATTTCCTGACGAAGCATATGCAAAACCCAGGCTCCCTTATAATAGGAATACTTATTCAGCATTTTATTCGGGTCTTCTACCACTTCGGGCACCACTACTTTAGATGGAAACTGCTTTTTATAATTGAACACCTTATCCTTGCCCTCTTTCATAAAGGCGATCAAAGCCGGAGTACCATACCGGTGCTCCAGATACATGGCCGTAAAATAAGTCGCAAAGCCTTCCGACAACCACAAGTCATTCCAGCGTACTTCGGTCACCATATTCCCCCACCATTGATGGGCAATCTCATGTGCGATCAAACGCTCCATCCGCTTCGGATTATCGACTGCACGCTCATCATAAAAAATACAAGCTGCATTTTCCATTCCCCCATAACGGGTAGTGGACTGCGACTGCCAAAGCGACTCAAATGGATATGGCGCAATATACTCTCCAAAGAAATTCAAGACATCCTGCGTCACGCTCAGGGCCTGCTTCATATGCTCGGCATCCTCCGGATAGGCATAACCTTTCATCGGCAAAGCACCCTCCAGTGGCCAGGCCTCCAATTGAGCCGCTCCAAAAACCATCACCTTCGTAGGAATATCCTGCTTTTCCTCGAAAAACCACTCTTTATACATTCCACCAAAAGGTCGAACCTCTTTCAAAATACCATTGGCCAATACTTCATAATGCTCCGGAGCCAAAATATGCCAGTTCACCGTAGCCTTATCCGAGGGATGATCCACCACCGGTAAATAATGATGCGCCCGGTTGGGCCAGTTATCCCCGAAAATAGTCCTGTTGCCATATCGATTTTGGCCCATGATCAGGCCATCTTTCGGTACGCCTCGATACTCCACCTTTATGGAGGCCGTATCTCCCTGCTGCAAACTTAGGTCTACCACCAATTGCTGTTTCAATTGCTCAAACTTCAATGATTGCCCCATTCGGCTTACCGACAACACCTCCATCCCTCCATTATCATCAGCACTGACCAGTTCTAGTGTACACTGGTCCAGGTCTTCAGTGGCCAAATAATGGATTTGAGCCGTAGCATTGAGACTGTCATTTAAACTATTTACCATCATATGGAAATCATAATGATGAACATCAATCCCTTGCTGAGCAATAGATTTACTTGCAATAGTCGACAGGGCCATCAATACACCTGCTCGCAAAAATTTACATATCATAGATGACTGGATTAAAGGAATAGATTCTAATCGAATGCCCAAAATTAAAATTACTTTCCTACTATTTGAATTTTCGGAAAAGTAAATTTTTCGTGAAGGCTACCCCCCAATGGCGGCCAGTCCAAAAATACGGGCACAAAAAAAAGGCAACTCCCTCAGGAACTGCCTTTTTGTTTAGATTTGGTATTTTGAGTTCAAAGAAAACTTTCCCTATTGATTTGACCTCACGCGCACCGGCGCCAATTTACGTTTTGGCTTGTTGTTGTTCTTGAACTGATCATACAGCACAATCATCATTATCAGGGAAATTATAAAACTAATCATATAACATTATTTAGTTCTGCTATTATTACAGCAAGAATCATTCCAACCAAACGATGTGCCCTAAGACCGCTGCCATTCTGCCAAAAGTTCTTGTATGTTTTGATCTACACCTGCTTCACTCTTTAACCAGTAAATCTGATGTCCCATCTTTTCCATTCTACGGAAAAAAGTCATCTGCCGTTTAGCAAAACGATGAATTTGCGCTTCTAATGACGAAAACATCTCTTCGTAGCTTAACTTCCCCTGTAAATGCTCGGTAATCATCTTATACTCTAAACCGTAGTAAATCAAGCCTTCAGCAGGTACTTTTTTCAGCAAAGCCTCTACTTCGCCGAGCATGCCTTCCTCAAATCTTTTTTTCAGGCGAAGGGAAATTTTACGTCTTCTTGCTTCCCGATCAATCTCAATACCCACCAACAACTGCTTTTCTGCTGCTACCGGTCTTACATAAGCGGGTAATTCCGCCGGGGGATGTTGGTCAAAATATCGTTTCACCTCCAGCGCCCGGATCATCCGTTTCCGATGCCCCCAATCTTTAAAATAGGCCGGGGCACCCCATTCCTTCAGCTTTTGCTCAATTTCCTTATCGGATAATAATTCCGCTGCTGCCCGCCAGCTCATATCTTCCGGCACCAGTGTGTTGATATTTCCTGCCAGTATGGTTTGAATATACAAACCTGTTCCCCCACAGAGAATAGGCAATTTTCCCCGCTCACTTATATCATTAAAAGCCAAATGAAAATCTTCCTGAAACTCCCGAAGATTATATTGATAACCTGCTTGGCGAATATCAATCAAATGGTATGGGATATTGCCGTATTCAGCCAGATCTTTCCCCGTTCCCAAATCCATCTCCTTATAAACCTGTCGGCTATCTCCACTGATAATTTCGCCCTCCAGCTCCTGCGCAAGCCTGACCGCCAGGGCTGTCTTTCCAGAAGCTGTAGGCCCTATGATCGTGATTAAGGCCTTATGTTTTTCATTGGACTGTTGCATTCCGCAAAATTAGAAAATCTTCCCCAAAGCAGCCTCATTCAAAAAATCAATTGGCCAATTAATTTTTCCCATTTGCCCCGTGGATGAAAATTCCTCAAATTTGATTTTCAAAATTATCATTTCTATGAGCAGAAAAATATATCACCTTTCCACCTGCAGTACCTGTAAGAAGATTATTGCAGAAATTCAACCAGATCAGACTTTTGAATTACAAGACATCAAAACCGAAAAAATCTCGGAAGCCCAATTAGCAGAAATGCAGGCTTTAGCCGGAAATTACGAAAGTTTGTTCAGTCGCAGGGCCCGAAACTATGCCGCCCGGGGACTAAAAGATCAAATTCTAACAGAAGAGGATTATAAAAACCTCATTTTGGAAGATTACACCTTCCTTAAACGCCCCGTCATTCTTTTTGAAAATCAGATATTTATCGGAAACAGCAAGAAAACTGTAGGGGCCGCCATAGAAAGTATCCAAAATCATTCCGCATAAAATGATCTAAATCCTTTTTTGGTAGCTGGAATTTTAACTACTTCGCGCAAGTATTTTTAAGGTACATCCTCGGATGTTGAAAAGGGAACCGGGTGTAAATCCCGGGCAGTACCCGCTGCTGTAATTTCCCCACGTTCGCTTACCCTCTGCCACTGACTATCGTCGGGAAGGCCAGGCGAATATGGGAATGAGCCAGAAGACCTGCCTGTAAACTATGTTAAACACTTTCGGGAGTTAGAGTGGAATATTTTTTCGATCATCGAAAGATGGATCACCCTTCCGTATTTTTCAAAAAACCTATGTTAAAAAGAACGCTACTATTGATGAGTCTGGCGGCTACTGTTGTATTATCTGCCTGTAACAATGATGATGATCCGGTAAAAGATACCGTGATTGATTTTTCAAATTTGACGCTTGAAGAGGAAGAGACTTATTACCTTGACAGCGAAATGACCGGTGAAAAAGGTGATGATGGTTGGGGAGGAGACGCCTATTTTTCTGAAATAAACTCAGGAATTCTTTCGTTCACTCACCAGTATAATGCAGGCTGGGGAGGTTTTGCTGGCTATACCTATTCCAACGTTTCTGATGCTACCTACAATAAGGAGGAAACGGACGCAGACAAATTTCTTTCCTATCAATCTGCAGCGGCCAGTAATTATGACAAAAATTATTTAATCGCCTATCCAAATAAAACGCATAACCTGAAATTTAATACGGTTACCGCTATTAAAACCATCACCATTAATAACAATGGAACGGCTTATTTAAGCATGAAAAATGGGGACGCTTTTGCCAAAAAATTCGGCGGAGAAGATGGAAATGATCCTGATTTCTTCAAAGTTATTTTTACCGGTTTGGATGTTGATGGTAAAGAAACAGGTTCTGTAGAATTTTTCTTAGCAGATTACCGTTTTGAAGACAATTCTCAAGACTATATTTTGGAAGATTGGACAACTGTGGATCTTACTGGTCTGGGTGAAGTTAAAGAAATTGCCATCAATTTTGATAGTACAGACCCTGGCTATGGCGGAGGAATACAAACTCCTTCTTACCTTGCCATCGGTCAACTGACTTACTAATCAGCCACCAAAAAAAAATATTCAAATCCCCTGATCACCTCAGGGGATTTTTTTTATCCCTTCAAAAACACCAGCCCTGACTTTCGCAAAAAATCGCCCCCCGGTATCAGTCCACTCTAACTCCAGATCATTCACCACAGACGGTTTTGTGGTCGGCAACCAATTCCTTCCGGCCTTTACACAAATCATGACGCCCTGATGATCGCCCACCCAACAGAAATTGGGTCGGAAACTTTCCGGTGCTTTGGGTTTAATGCCGAAAATCGTCTGTAAATATTGGGCTAAGGCCAAAGGGTCCTCTGAAGGCAAACCCACTTCATTAACTCCCAAGACTTCCGTTAAAGAAAAAGCCCCTTTTACAGAAGCAGCAAAACCCGGCCGCTCAATAAACTCCACGATATTGCCTGCCGGATCATAAAAATAGATCGCGCGGCCATTTGTAAATTCAATAATTTCGGACGCTTCAAAGGGCAAAAGTCCTATTCCTTTTTGCTTCACAAATTCCAGGGCCGCCTGAATTCTTCCCCGGGGGATTAAAAAAGCAAAATGATAATAGGGCGCCCCAACTTGTTCTTGAAAAATGAGCTGCGTCCAGCCAGCTTTCATTACAATAAGACTCCCCTCCCGTCTTAGCTCAAAACCCATATGTTGATAAAAAGACAATTGGGCGGGAAGCTCACTACAAAACAATTTCAATCGGTGAATTTGCATAGGCTTTGATTCATACCATTCAGAAATAAAAAGAATATAAGCACATACTGTTTCAATTCCTGTTTCAAGCCCCTATTTTTGCGCGCTATATGGAACAGAATACACTATCCATGGAATTGGAAATATTATACCTCGACGAATACTTTTGTGCTATCAACAAACCGGCCGGCTTGATGGTCCATAAATCCCGTGTTGCCCGGGACGTAAAAACCTTCGCCATGCAGGAGTTAAGAAATCAGCTGGACCGATATGTTTATCCGGTGCACCGGTTGGATCGCGCCACTTCAGGCATCCTGCTTTTTGCCCTGAGCCCGGAGGATTGCACGCTGGCCCAGCAAATGATTACGGACCGAAAAATCACCAAAAAATACTGGACAGTACTACGCGGCTACACACCGGAGGAAGGAGAAATTGACAAAGCCCTGACGTCCGAATTCAATGATACCCCCAAGGAGTCCCTGACCATTTATAAAAAACTGGAACAGCAGGAGTCTCCCTTTAAAGTTTCGGAAAGATATCCGGCCTGCAGAACTTCTCTGGTAGAAGCGCAGCCGATAACCGGCCGAACGCATCAATTGCGTCAGCATTTTGCCAAAATCCGGCACTATATTATCGGAGACAATAAGCATGGGGACCATAAGCTGAACAAAGGCTTCAAATCAGAAGTGGGCGTGGAGAACATGCTGTTACATGCCAGAAGTTTGACTTTTATACATCCCCATAGCCGGGAAAACGTTCATATAGAAGCTCCTTTGCCTGATTATTATTCCGAAATATTGGATAAATTAGGTTATCAATATCATCAACAATAAGCTAGACTCGTGTCCAAAACCACCAAAACCTCCCTAAACTCCATTCAGTACGCATTCAAATCCATCATCTGGCCCAGACGAAAACTGCTCTTTTTAGGATTAATCCTGATTGTCATTAATCGTCTGGCAGGACTGGTGTTACCTGGCGCATCCAAATACCTGATTGATAATATCATCACTCCTGGAAATTTAGACTTGCTACAATATTTATTAATGGCGGTGGGCGCTGCTGTAGCCGTACAGGCGATCACCTCTTTTTTCCTGACCAAATTACTCAGCGTAGAAGCTCAAAAACTCATTGCGGAATTGAGAGTGAAAGTGCATCGTCAGGTGATTCAGCTTCCGCTGCATTATTTTGATGATCACAAATCCGGTGAAGTAGTTTCGCGAATTATGAACGATGTAGAAGGGGTTCGGAATTTAGTCGGCACCGGACTGGTGCAATTAATCGGTGGCATTTTGACCGCCATCCTGTCGCTAATCCTGCTGATCAACATCTCCCCCAGCCTCACCGGATTTGCCTTATTGCCCCTGATTCTATTTGCCGTAATTTCCACTCAGGCCTTTAAATTTATTCGCCCTATTTTCCGGGAGCGCTCCAAAATTCAGGCAGAAGTTACCGGAAGGCTGACAGAATCTATCGGTGGAATTCGCGTGGTGAAGGGATTCAATGCCGAGGAATTTGAATTGACCACCTTTGAAAGCGGTGTGGACCGGATTTTTCAAAATGTTAAAAAAACACTGACTTCCACCTCCCTGATCACTTCTTCGGCCACCTTATTATTGGGAGTAGCTTCCACGGCCATCATGGGACTGGGAGCCTACCGAATCATTGAGGGGCTCATGACCGTGGGGACTTTTTCGCCTTTACGCTTTATCTGGGATTTATGGTGGCGCCCATCGTGCAGATGAGTTCCATCGGGACTCAAATCACGGAGGCTTTTGCCGGACTGGACCGAATGGAAGAAATCTTCCAACAGGAAAAAGAAGGAGAAGAAAATGACCGAACTTTGGAGCTGAAAAACACCCAGGGGTATTTCAGCTTTCAAAAAGTCAACTTTTCCTATGAGGAAGGAAAAGAAGTACTGCATGACATCAACTTCGAAATGCCCTCCGGATCGGTAACGGCGCTGGTGGGCAGTTCCGGCTCAGGCAAATCCACCATTGCCAGCCTGACCGCCACTTTCCTGCAACCATCTTCCGGTGAAATTTTGCTGGATGATCAGCCACTTGCTCAAATTAAATTATCTGCATATCGTGATCACCTTGGACTTGTTTTACAGGAAGATTTTCTGTTTGAAGGTACGATCAAAGAAAATATTCTTTTTGCCAAGCCGGAAGCACAGGCCCATGAGGTGGAAAATGCCATTAAATCTGCCTATGTGAATGAGTTTACGGATCGCTTTGAGGAAGGCCTAGACACCTTAATTGGCGAAAGAGGCGTAAAGTTATCCGGTGGACAGCGACAGCGGATCGCTATTGCCCGGGCGCTATTGGCAGATCCGAAAATATTGATACTCGATGAGGCTACTTCCAATCTGGATACAGAGAGTGAAGCAATGATACAGGAATCCCTGGCGCATCTGATGAAAGGCCGTACCACATTGGTAATCGCCCACCGATTAAGTACCATCCAAAAGGCCGATCAGATTCTGGTGCTGGAGAAAGGTGAGATTGTGGAGCGGGGCAATCACGAAAGTCTGATCGCAGCAAAAGGCCGATATCACCAACTCTATACCTATCAAAGTAGAATTTAGCAGGTTAATCACTTCGCCAAACAGCTTATAAAAACTTCGAAAAGCCGCGCAAAAAGAGAATTACTATTTTTCATTTGAATAAAAAAAAGGATTCGATCAATCACCGAATCCTTTTTTCCTTTTCAAGCTAATATTTTATTGATTAAGCGATAAACGCTTATTGGTTTTAGCATATGTACCAGGACTCACCTCCCGAACCAAATTCAAAAGGGTATCCACATTAAAATCGGAAACTGGCTTATTTGATTTGAAAATAATATTCAGACGCTGCTGCACCAATGATTCCTCTACTTCCACCGTTTTATTGATCAGCCCCCGATCTACCACCTCCTTTGGAGTAGTAGCTTTAAGAAATTTAAAGTCTATCCAAAAAGAAGCCTTTGGATGATCTTTAAACTTTTCCAACAATTGCTGTAAGTCCCCCAGCATTTGCGTTTGATTCTCCGCATTCACTTCCCCAATAATATCTGCAAAAATCTTCACCGATACATAAGGCTCATTTATCAGCATTGCGGTGGACACCTCTGATTGCGCCCAAACCTCCTCCGTATAACGCTCATCCGAAAGCACTACGGAAGCATAAATATAAGCGGTTCCAAATTTGGCCTTCCAATGGTCATTGATATAACGATTAAACTTATAGGAAAAGACCGCTCGATCATATTCATCCATAAACTGTTGAAATCCCTCATCGTGATACCCACGAAATACGATATTGGGATTTTTTAATGGATAAGCCTGAAAACCGTAGTTACCACGTACAGCAGAAAACTCATCTCTGATAATATGAAATTCTTCCTGATACTTTTCTTCTAAATGTGCTTTTAGCTTCTTTTCCATGGAGGTATTACAGGACAATAATGTTAAAACGAGCGTAAAAATAAAAAAAATACGGATCATCATGCGTTCATTTCTATTTTTGACCAATCAAAAGTTTCAATACTCTGCACCACATACTTTTCATCTGCTGTCATGGTTCGATTCTCCGAGGCAATTTTTCCGAAAATTGTTGCTTTTATTTTTTTGAAAATTTCGATTAACTCCTGCTTAGCCTCCTGAATAAATTTAACAACATTACCTATTTTATCTCTCACACCTTCAGCTACTGCTCTTTCAGACTGAAATGGATAATATTCATGACCGGAAATAACCGCCGCTTCATTCATTTTTTCCAACCCAAGCCCCTCCCCTTTGGCAAAATGCTCCTGACTGGAATAATAGGTCTCATCTAACTCCGTGGTACGCCGAAGTTCCTGAAACTGATCAGAGGAAAAAACATGTTTTAAATGCCCTTCTTTCACTCCGGCGATAATGGTTTTCAAGGTTCCATATAAATCCCAAAGCCTGGTCTCCATGATTTGTTGAGTGGTCATCCAGGGCGTCCCAAAATCATGCGTGTAAAATACGCCGGGTATACTTTCATCACCGGCTTTATCCACCAAATCGCCCACCACAATATGATGAAATACTTCCGGACGATCTTCCTCCGGAGTTTGCTTAAATTTTTCGACAGAAGCCGTATCAATTCCCGGCGCCTGAAAGGTAAACGCCTGCCCGATACGGGAAGCATAATTTGCCGTCACCAATTGCGCCAATGCTCCCCCCAGACTATGACCGGTTACATCCACCTTCCCATCGGAGCGGGCAATCAACTTTTCTATTAATTCCTGATTCGCTATAAATTGCGGCATGCCCACAGCGATCGGGTCCAAATCTGCCAAAATGGTATCAAACTCACTGACTTCCGTTCCCCGAAATGCAATGATATCGTTCCCCTCGTCATTGCCCAAATAAGCATACTGAAATCCTTTTTTACCACGCTTGATTTCCACAAAGTAATAACCAAAGCTTTCAATCAAATCATTCAGTCTTTCGGGCAATTCAGTAGTCTCCTCCTGATAGGCCAGATTATGCGCGACAAACTCAAAAAACGCGTGCCGATCGGCATCCGTCTTTAAGGCCTGTGTAAGCTCCTGCCCTTTTTGGTATTCCTCCTCAGAATTGTAGTGAATAGGACGAATGCTTTCCCCCTCCCCATTTTTCCCGGTAATTTCAATACCCTCTTCATTTCTCCGAATACTCCCGTTTTTCAAACCCTCCACCCCACGTACCGTCTCATGGGCATCATACTGCCGGTGATCATAGCTTTGGTATGGGTCCATAAGCAACTCATCAGCCAAAATTCGAAAATCTGGCGACTGATATTGATATTGATGTAGTGGATCGTTGTGGAGCAAGCCATTCCTTGGATTATTCCCAATATTATGATCCGGCCGAAGTGATCTCATATTATTTAATACAATTATACTTAATCAATATATTTATATTTTTATAATTATCTTAAATTAACCCCTTAGAATTAGAAGAAAAATGGAAATTAATAACCAAAACCTAGGGGTAATAAGTAGCGACATCTTATTGCTCATTAAAATAATTGAAGAAAATTTCCCTGATAATCAATCACTTGAAGGAGAATTCAGACAATTCAAGGGTATTGATCCGGAAAGAATTATTCAATTATATATTCAGTCAGCATTTAAAGATCAAATTGAGCCAGAACTCAACCCTGTTGAGTATTTCATTTTACTTTGCGCGGTAGCTCCCCACCTTTACCCCCCGACCTTTCAAAGGTTCGTGTTTTTACTCCAACAAAACCCCATTACCTTTGCCGCGGTGGGCGGACAGTTTCAAAAAGAACAGACCCTTTTCTACCCGACCATTGAGACGATATTATTCTTACTTTTGGGACATAAATTGAAAGATCGGATTAGTTTTTTAACCCTTTTCGATCCCACAAATACCCTTTTCACCCAGAACCTTGTTCAACTCACCAGTGTCTCTCCGCAGTTTTCTGCCAATACCCGACAAATTTACCCCACTGCCGAATTATTAGCATTGGTGCGAAGCCAAACCTATTTACCGGAATACAGTACCGATTTCCCCGCCAGCAGAATTTCTACCGAGCTTGACTGGGAAGACTTAGTATTACCACATGACACCCTGGAAAGTCTCGAAGAATTGAAAATGTGGATGTTCCATGGTAAAGAACTACATCAGCATCCGGAATTAAGAAAAAAAATCAAACCGGGTTACCGTGTGCTTTTCTATGGCCCTTCCGGTACCGGCAAAACATTAACGGCCTCCTTAATTGGAAAAACTTTCCAATTGCCCGTTTACCGCATAGACCTGAGCATGGTGGTTTCTAAGTGGGTGGGGGAAACAGAGAAAAACCTCAAACAGCTATTTGACACCGCAGAAAACAAAAACTGGATTCTATTTTTTGATGAGGCCGACTCCATTTTTGGAAAACGTACCCAAACCAATAGCTCCAATGATAAATACGCCAATCAGGAAGTCTCCTACCTATTACAGAGAATAGAGGACTTTCCCGGACTGATTATTCTGGCCTCCAACTTAAAAAGTAATATCGACAATGCCTTTAATCGAAGATTTCAGTCCAATATCATCTTTCCCATGCCTGATGAAGACATGCGTTACGCCCTCTGGGAAAAGGCTTTCCCAAAAGATTTCCCCCTAAGTGAAGAGGTGGATTTATGGGAAATTTCCAGAAATTATGAATTGGCCGGTGGGTCCATCACCAATATTATCCGCTATTGTGTATTGAAAGCCATGCAGGGCAGTGAAAAAATGATACAATCGCAGGACCTGCGATATGCTATTGTAAGGGAATTCAAGAAAAGTGGTAAAATGGTAAAATAGCTAAAATAAATGGAGGATGTTCTGCATTAAGTGAAATCGGATCAGCAGTACGAAATTCCCTTCTAAGCTTTTCCATATAAATAATATAATCTTCTTTTTTTCAAAAACCCTATTTATCAACCGCTTAAAAACAGCTCTCGCACCCGCTACAGTATTATTAGGATCAAAAATGCCTCAATTGAGAATTTTCTGTATTTTTGGTACATGAGATCCATTATATTAAAGATTATCATTAAAAAAATGGGAAATGCCATTCCCTTGGATATTTCCCAACACCGACGTATCCCATGCTACTCTCTGACAAGTTTTGAGTTCGAGGAAAAACTTTTTCAAATCCAATACAACCCTCAGGAGGGCACCACGGAGGCTGCTATAATTCAGGAACACCTGATTGCCCTCCATAAAAAATACAAAATTCACCGTTTCGAAATTTTAAAACCAGAAGCGAAATAGTTGTGAAAAATCTCGTTTTATAGACAAAACATTTGAAAATTAGCAATTAAATAAGGAATTTCCATTTTTAATATTACCAAACAACCATTCATCCATGGAAGCGCAGAACAATTTCATCATTGACTATGACAGCACCTTTATCCAAGTGGAGTCTCTGGACTTTTTAGCCAATAAGGCCTTTTCCAGAGCTGCAAATGCTGAAGAACTTATTTCGACCTTTAAAGCGATAACAGACCGGGGGATGAATGGAGAAATTTCTTTTGAAGAATCCATCAATCACCGCCTGAACCTACTAAAAGCAGATAAAAGCCTCATTGCCGAAACTGTAGAAGAGCTTAAAGCTTTAGTGACGCCTTCATTCAAGAGAAATGCCGAATTCCTCAAAAAAAATGCGGAGAACATTTACATTGTTTCCAATGGTTTCTTTGAGCTGATTGCTCCTGTAGTAGGAGAATACGGCATTCCGGAGTCCAATATTTTTGCAAACCGCTTTGTATTTGGCCCTGAGAACCGCATTATCGGTATGAATAAGGAAAATCCATTATCCGGAAATCAGGGAAAAGTGACCGTAGCCAAAGCTTTGACACTGGAAGGGTTCACCTATGTGATTGGTGATGGCTATACGGATTATGAAATTCGTCAGGCGGGTCTGGCGGATCGTTTTTATGCATTCACCGCCAATGTGAGCCGCAAAAGAGTGTTGGAAGTTGCAGATCACGAAGCTCCAAGTCTGGACGAAATCCTTTACGACTTAAAAATTGAAGGAGCCGTTTCCTACCCCAAGTCCCGAATTAAGATTTTATTACTGGAAAACGTACATCCTAATGCGGCAGAGGCACTTCGTAAAGATGGATTCCATGTAGAAACTTATCCGGCAGCCATGGATGAGGACATGCTCCTGGAGAAAATCAAAGGGGTTTCTATCCTAGGCCTGCGTTCCAAAACTAAATTGACCCGCAAAGTGGTGGAGGCTGCCGATCGATTAATCGCGGTGGGCGCATTCTGTATTGGCACCAATCAAATAGATCTTCCTGCCTGTACCGAAAAAGGAATAGCCATTTTCAATGCCCCATTCTCAAACACCCGCTCCGTAGTGGAATTGGCCTTGGGACAGATCATCATGTTGATGAGAAATGTGCATGATGCCAGCATCAGCATGCATCAGGGAAAATGGAGCAAAACAGCCAAGGGTTGTTTCGAAATCCGTGGAAAAAAACTGGGCATCATTGGCTATGGCAATATTGGTTCACAGTTGTCCATTTTAGCAGAAGCAGCCGGTATGGATGTCTATTATTACGATTTGGGCGAAAAACTACCGCTTGGTAATGTCACCAAATGCGAAACCATGGAAGGCCTACTTTCTATTGCAGATGTGGTTTCCCTGCACGTAGATGGTCGCCCTGAAAACAAGAGTTTCTTTGGGGAACGCGAATTCAAATTGATGAAAAACGGATCTGTGTTCATTAACCTGAGCCGGGGCCATGTAGTGGACATTGAGGCACTGAAGGAAAATATTGATTCCGGCAAATTGCTGGGAGCCGCTGTGGACGTGTTCCCATCCGAGCCAAGAAGTAATGATGATCCTTTTGAGTCTATTTTGATCGGATGCAGAAACACCATTCTCACTTCCCACATTGGCGGATCGACACTGGAAGCGCAGGAAAATATCGCGGACTTCGTCCCTACCAAATTAGCCCAATATGTGAACAGTGGCTCCACTTTAAACAGTGTGAACTTCCCTGAAATTCAGTTGGGTAAAATTGAAGGTGCACACCGCCTGATTCACATTCACCGCAATGTTCCGGGGATTTTGGCCAACATCAACCAGGTGTTCGCTAAACATAAATGTAATATTTTGGGACAAAATTTAAAAACAAATGAGTCTATAGGCTATTTAATCACGGCAATAGACAAACAATACGATGATGAGGTGGTTCAGGATTTAAAAAATATCCCTGATACCATTCGCTTCAGGGTATTATATTAATCCCTACATCATCAAACATATTTTTATGAAAAAGGCGCTAATCACCGGTGTAACCGGACAAGATGGAGCATATTTGGCGGAACTGCTTTTGGAAAAAGGCTATGAGGTGCACGGTATTAAAAGACGAAGCTCTTTATTCAATACTTCCCGCATTGACCACCTTTATCAGGATCCGCACGATAAGGATATCCGCTTTAAGTTACACTACGGTGATTTAACCGATTCCATGAACCTCACCCGCATTATTCAGGAGGTGCAGCCGGATGAAATCTATAACCTTGGGGCCATGTCCCATGTAAAAGTTTCCTTCGACACTCCTGAATATACGGCCAATGCTGATGCGGTGGGTACCTTAAGAATTCTGGAAGCCATCCGGTTATTGGGGCTGGAGAAAAAGACCAAATTCTATCAGGCCTCAACCTCGGAGCTTTATGGATTAGTGCAGGAAATCCCACAAAAAGAAACCACTCCTTTCTACCCTCGTTCCCCCTATGCGGTGGCTAAAATGTACGGCTACTGGATTACGGTGAACTATCGGGAGGCTTATAATATGTACGCCTGTAATGGTATTCTTTTTAATCACGAGTCTCCTTTAAGAGGAGAAACTTTCGTCACCAGAAAGATTACCCGTGGGGCCGCAAAAATCGCCCTTGGGCTGGAGGAAACCATTTTCTTAGGAAATATGGACGCCAAGCGGGACTGGGGACATGCCAAAGATTATGTAAAAGCGATGTGGCTGATGCTGCAGCAGGATGAAGCGGAAGATTATGTGGTTGCCACAGGGGTAACCACCACTGTTCGTGATTTTGTAAAAATGGCTTTTGGGGAATTAGGCATTGAGGTGGAATTTTCAGGAGAAGGTGTCAAAGAAGTAGGACGGGTGAAAAGCTGTTCCGGGGAATACCAATTACCGGAAGGCGCAGAGGTTGTGAAAGTGGATCCGAAATATTTCCGCCCCACCGAAGTAGATTTACTAATAGGAGATCCGACCAAGGCCAAAACCAAGTTAGGCTGGGAATTGGAATATGATTTACAGGCGCTGGTAAAAGATATGGTATTAAGCGATATGGAAATTTTCAAACGGGATCAATTCCTTCTGAAAGGAGGGCACAAAGTTTATAACCAATACGAATAAAAAACGGGAGTCGAAAGACTCCTTTTTTTATGCAATGCACCTAAAGCTTTAAAAGAAGGATTTCCCAAATTCGCAATTATCCGGGCAATTGAAACCTTCACATTGGAAATATTACCATAACACCCCTTGAAACACCCTATCCAAACTAATCAAACACACTTGCCCAGCATCAAACCATATAAAATTTCGAATTTTCAGCCCCGCTCGCAATTTAATTCCAGAAACGGATTATTCCACTTCCTAAAGCCTTCCTTTTAATCACCAAAACCAATCCGTGACAAAAGTCATAAATATTCAAAAAATACAATTAAGTAAAAATTTTAGGCAAGCTTTATTCTCACTCCAATTTCCACCTTAACAATCAATTCACAGTAAGATTATCGAAAACACCACAGAATCTATCTGTTTTTGAAAAATTCATAATTAGCCCACCAACATTTAATAAATCCGTAATATTTAAGCGTAAATCAGGCAAATAATCAACACTAAACCCCAAATAGAAAGTTTTTTTAAAATTTTCAAAAAAAATTAAAAAGCCTCCAAATCACCCCAAACAGAATAAAAGGTGTCCTTTTTGACCAAAACAAAATAAATTATGGTATTTGCCATTCCCGCAAAATTCTCTGAACAGGCCGTGTTTTAAGGTTTTTCGAGCGGACTTGTTCTTTAAAAATTACTATGTACATTTGTAATGTCATCAGGGAATAAAACGCCACTAATGACAACATAAAGGATCATTAATTATTCAATTCTTTTCAGTCATGAAAGCCCTTAAAATTTTAGTAGCACTTTTTATGATAAGCGGGAGCGCTTATGCTACTACTCCTCCAGCAGGAGATGCTGTTGTGGGTGAGGCCAATGTCGACATGATGATCGTGAGCTTTGATCACGAAAATGCTAATTTAGTATTATCTATGGAGGCGCATGCAGATCATGTGATCAGTACCATGATTGATCTGACAAGAGTTAATGAACTGGCATATAAAACCAGAATTTACCGTTATTTCGGTGGCTTGTTAAAAGCGGAAAATATGGCTTTCAACACCATTACCTTAAAGAAAAACGGTGAAACCACTTCTGTTCCATTTACAAGAGAAAATCTTTCTTCTGTAGTAGAACAGGCCATGAATTAGAAAGTAATAAGGTTAAAGGATAAGCATTATAGGTAATTGGGACTCCTGCTGTAAAGGCAGGAGTTTTTTTTTTCAGGCAAACATCTCAAAAAAATTCAATTGGCTAATTCCCCCACCCTTTGAAAAATCACCCTCCTTCACCCGTTCTACCCGCCTACTCCGGCCACTTAGGAGCAAGTTGACTAGCGCTACCCTTATTTTACGAATTTGTTAAATTTTAGAAAATTTTCAGCACCATTTTTACGAAATACATTTATTTTAAACTTTCTGAAAAAAATTTTATAAGGACAATCGTGAGAAAGGGCAATATTATTCCGCTTTCCAGGTAAAAACAAGCTGCCCGAAATGTACTTTACCATAAAGCCGAAATGTTGAAAAACCAACAATCAGACCGGTCCACAAACAGGCTTTGACATTTAAATAATCCTACCTACCTTCATATCATCAAAGGGGCAAAAGGCCATTCAAACCTCCCTTTTTATATTTTTTTTACCCCGTAAATTTTACCGTGATGAGTATAAGGGGTAAAACCAAAAGGGCAAATTTATAAAAACAGCCAAAAGGGCAAAAAACCGCCATGCACATATCTGCAAGGCGGTTTTTTTGTGTCCTGGAGCTTAACCAGCTTAAAAACCAAATTTCCATTAACTACCATTTAACTACCATTTCATGACCGCATTTAAGGAGCTTACAGGAACGGAATTATCATTTTGCAGGTGAATACCAGAAACGTCTTTAAAGACCATGTATGTGGGGATTTACGTCATTTTATAGAAACATTTGGAGGGTGGTTTTGTTGCCGGTGGCTGAATCCTGGTCTTTTGCCCTTGAGGGTGGTTTTTGTGTATGGGGTGACAATTGGGGTGACAATTGGGGGGACAAAAGCAGGAAAAAAAACACCTATTTTTGATTGTTTTTCGCTAAAATCCCAAAGAAAATCTTTAAATTTTTAGAACATTATATCCCTCAATTGAAAAAACAGCAGCGCTAAAACAAATAAAGCACTTATTTTCAGTCAATTAGCGGTAATTAATGCTAAATCGAAATCCTCTTTGGTGATAATTGCAAAAATGCTTATTTGGTTTTTGGTGTTAATTCAGTCTAATGGAGGCCTTAACCATTGCAATGGCCCTAATTTTTGAAAAATGCACATCCTTTGGAGAGTGATGTCTATTTTGTGAGACTAAGGTTATAAAATCATTTCCCTGCTCTGATTTATGAATAAATTTCACTGACACAAACTCTTCTCCCGAAACCTCCACACTTATTAAGTACATTTCTCCCCAAAATATTTCGTCAATATCATTACTAACTATTTTGTAAGCCACCATATCTCCACTTTTAAGTAGTGGATACATGCTATCTCCTTTAACGAAAATTGCTCCATCACATTTAGGTAGGTTAGGGATTTTGATTGTATCTATTATGTTCTGCCTAGATGGAGAATCAAAAAGGTGAACTAACCCCGCAGTAGCTTCTAGATTATATAAAGGAATAACCTGGTCGTCCACATTCTCCTTATCAAATAATTGCGTAACCTCAACATCTCGCTCTTTTTTTATCATTGGCCCCTCTCCTGTAACAAGCCAGTTCAAATCAATGTCATCAAACTTGTTTGATATATCTAAAAGAATGTCCATGCTGGGCTTTTTTTCAGGGTCTTTTAATCTATTGAGCTTTTGGGAAGACCCATACTCCAAACCATTTAAAGAGAAGTCTCTAAGGTTTTTATACCCTTTATATTTAGACACTTCCATTAATCTATCAAAGAAGGTTGAAAAAATCATTGATGTTGTTTTGTAAAATCAAACTTGTTTTATATAATTGCAATACACTAATGCGTTTCGCATTGGGAATTAACAAATAAAAAAAATATTTACATTTTTCACTAACTCAAATTTCTTATGGTCTCACCAAAACGAATAATTTCGCCTCCTGCTCACAAACAAATCATTAGAAAGGAGCTAAAAATTAGTATGCAATCAGTAGACTTTGCATTAAGGTATGTAACCAATTCTCAGATATCTCACAAAGTAAGGCAAAGGGCTAAGGAGCTCTTAGAACAAGAGGCTAAAGAAGTCGTCATTGATTTAAATAATCAGGATGAGGAGCAATTGGATGATTAAAGCCTATTTGATTAGATGGGTAATTTAAAATGAGGTAATTACTACCACAATAATTAAATAGATGCCACATGAATGGAATGAATTATTGGTTGTCTTCATTGATGAAATTGTACCGGATTTCTGGAATAATTATGAACATTTAAAGCGAGAACTCCACCGCTACAAAGACAAAAAGTACGGTATCAAAAGAGCCCGGAGAGCATGCAGAGGACATCAGGCACTTATTCTTTTTGACTCCCTGCCAGAGGACGTCCGGAAAGCTTTAGGAGATCCGAGAAAAAGATTTGATCATCCCCTGGAGCAATATTATGAAGAAACTGAAGCCAATTATCGCTTTTATGAAGAATTCAAAAGGCCGGGTTTTGGGAATCTGGGACAGGAAGAAAAGGAACGTTACCGGGTGAATGCTGCCATGTGTGAGGCATTAATCGCACTGGATACCTGGAGACGGAAGGAGTATAAAACGCTCAAGAAGTCCACCAGAGGTTTAAATCAAGTTTTATTATCTGACGCAATGAGTTTTCAGGAAGTATTAAAAGAGAAGCACCACACCTCGCACACCTTACCATCAAGCTGGAGAGGGTTAAATGAGAAAATGCGTGCTTATGAGGAGAAAGGCCCCGTTGCATTAATAAAAGATGCTGAAGGTAATTCCCTTTCAAACGCAAGGAAAGTGGATGGCGCCTCTTCTATGATACTTGAAGCGCTCTTTGCCGGAGTGGATTACAAACCGGATGCCACTGAGGTAAGAAGACAGTTTGATACTTTTTTGGATGGTTATCTGGAGGTGGTTAATCCCGAAACAGGAGAATTATTTTCGCCAAAAGGGATGAAAGCTTTAAGTGATTCGGCTGTTCGCAGTTTCTTACGTTCATGGGATTCCAGTATTGGTACATTAGCCAAACGGCAGGGAGATCGCCAGAAATTGATTCAGCGATTTGATCCTTATCATTCTTTGCAACGCCCGGAGTTTGCAGGCTCATTAATCTCAATAGACGACCGCCAACCGCCTTTCTATTATGCGAAAGGGAAAAGGGCGTGGTTTTACCTGGGCATTGACTTAGCCTCTGAAGCATTCACCACCTGGGTCTCCGGAAAAAGTAAGGAAGGATTGATTCTGGAGTTTTACAGGCAAATGGTTCGTAATTATGCACAGTGGGGCATGCAAATACCGCATGGTTTGGAGTGTGAAAGTTCACTAAACAGCAGTTATCGTAAAAGCTTTTTAGCCAATGGAGCCATGTTCGGAGATGTCCGGATAGAAGCCAATAAAGCAAGAGCCAAACGGATTGAAGCTTATTTCAGACCCTTGCGTTACGGATTGGAAAAGAAACGGCATGGCTGGGTCGCGCGGCCTACCGCAGTTGCAGAAGCTAATCAAACCCAATACGGGCAGGGTAAGGAGGTGATACTCCCCTATGAGGAAATAATTGAAGGTTGTCTTCGTGACGTTGTCACCTGGAACAATACCTTACATTCTGATCAGGAGATGTATCCGGGAAAAACCCGCTGGGAAGTTTTCGTTGAAAACCAAAACCCCGGATTGAGTCAGACCCCTTATAAGTCGTTTTTACCTCATTTGGGTTACCACTCCAAAACTTCCTGTAATGCGGGTATCGTGAAACTGCAATACAGCGAATGGCTTTTGGGCAATGACGGAAAGATTGCTACTGGTGAAGAGTTGATTGAACTTATGCGCCGGGTTGAAGGCAAAGAACTGGATGTTTATTGGCTCAATGATAACGATGGTAAAGTGCTGAAGGCTATTGTTTATACAGATCGGTATATATGCGAATTGTTGCCTAAACCTGTTTATCAGCGTGCGGTGATTGAGCAAACCGATAAAGACAAGGAAAAGCAAAGTCTGATGTCTGCTTATGCGATGACCATTGCCGGATATCAGAAGCGCAGACGTAATGAGATTCAGGATGTGGTGGTCATCGATAATACACCGAAGCACAAACCACGGATTGAATTTACCATTGATGGCGTAAGTCAATATCAGGCTCCTGAGGAAGATGCACAGGAGATGCCTGATTTAGCCGATGAACTGGATATTGAGACATTGGATGAACGTCCGTCACAAGGCAGACGCTCATTAGATCAACGTTTTTAACAAACTATTATGAAAAACATTCAAATTACGGATGAGTACCGCAAAAAAGTACTTGCCGCCATACTGGAAGACCGGGAGCGGTTTGACGGTACGGATACTGATTATGCAAGGCGAATCGGTGTAAACAATTCAGTTTTCTCTTCGCTGAAAAAGGGGGAGATAGAAGGTAAACTGGCTTCGGAGAAATGGCTGAGTATTGGCAAGATACTGGATGTACACCTCGGGCAAAGAAACTGGAAGGCAGTGAGGACAGAGGTTTTTGAGCAGATTCAGGAAGATGTGGATTACTGCCAGCTCCATAGTCGTTCGATGCTTTTTGTGGATGATTGTGCCATTGGGAAGACTTTTGCGGCAAAATACCTTTCACGTAGTCGAAGAAACTGTTTCTACATGGACGCATCGCAGTGCAAGCGAAAGATTTCCTTTATCCGGACGATGGCAAGGACGCTCGGACTGGAGAGCACCGGACGGGTGGATGATGTGAAACAGACGGTGAAGTATTACTTATCCTCTTATCTGGGTGGCATGGAAGATAAGCCGCTTATTATCATTGATGAAGCGGGAGATCTGGAGTATTCGGCTTTTCTGGAGCTGAAGGAACTGTGGAACGCTACTGAGCACCGCTGCGGTTGGTACATGATCGGGGCAGATGGCCTCCGCAGGAAAATTACCAGGGGGATTGATGCAGAGAAGGTGGGCTTTCGGGAGATCTTTTCCCGCTTTGGCAACTCTTACAGTAAGGCAGTGCCAGTGGGTAAGGAAGCGCAGCAGGCATTTTACAAAAAGTTGATCGCTGATGTTGTTAAGGCGAATGCAACGGATAAAAAAGTAGTGAATGAGATCGTTAGAAGATGTCTTTCACATAATGACAACCGTGGTGGTCTGAGACGAGCAGAAGACCTTTTGATATTGTTGGATCAAAAGGATGTGCAAGGCCATGAAAATCAAAGCGCTGTTTGATGAAGCAGAAAAACTGAAACGTTTTCAGTTTAATGATGCCAAATGGGATGAGGTATTAGGCCAGCCCGGACGTGATGGGTTATGGTTAATACAGGGCCCGGAGAAGCATGGGAAAACCACTTTCTGTTTGGAGTTAGCCAAGTTTTTAAGTGGCTATGTTCAGCAAGTGTTATTTGTGAACTATGAAACGGGCGTAATTGAAACCTCTTTTGTAGATAGTTTATTGCGGGTTGGGATTCAACCAAAGGCAAAGGTGGGAAAGAATATTTTTTGGGAGGAATTTTTAGAATGGGATCACCTTATTAAAGCCATTTCCAATCCGGCAGAATCAAAAAGCCAAAAACCGGCACCTGCAAATATTGTCTTCATTGATAATATTACTTATGCAAGGCATGTTTTAAAAGAAGGCTGGATTGAAGCTTTACCGAAACAACATAAAAACACCCTCTTCATTTATGTGGCGCATGAGGAAGGCGGGGAAGTTGTGGGGGCTGAAGCAAAAGCAGCCAGGCGACTGGCAAAGATAATATTTCGGGTAGATGCTCATACCGCCTATGCTGGTGGCCGATGCCCGGGAGGAAATGTTTCTTTTACCGACAGGGCTCCTGCTCTGCACGGACATGAAAGAACTAAAGGAACGGCAATACATGCCTGATATTTTTTAAGTGAGCTGATCTCATTCACTTCAATAAATTGGGATCTATTATTTAGTATATCCAAAACGTTTTCAAAAATGGCAAACGTTAAGACTGATTTGCACCAGGCGATCAACGATGAGGTGCAAAAAAACAGCGGGATGAATGACCATGATTACTTTTTTTTAATCGTGGACAGTGGAGTGGCTTTCGTTGATTTTTTCCTGACTGGTTGTAATGCCGATGTAAATCATTGGACACAATCTCAGATTATTGCTCAGAAAGACTTCTGGCAAATGTTTATAGAAGAATGGGATCTGATGATTCAATCCTTCTATACCTCTCAATCAGGGTCTGTTTACCCTTACATTCAGCAATGGATGCAGTGTAATTGTGACCTGATTGTCCGTTTAGATTGTCTACTTATTCAATGGGAGGAGGGTCATGCAGTACAGTAAATTTTATCTTTTACTTACCGAGCTCCAGGTGGATGAGCCGGAGGTTACCAAAGAGCAGGTGATTGCTGAGACTATTTGTCGCTATGTAAATAGCTTAACAGAGCTTTCAAAAGAGGAATATTATGCGGTAATGGAACACCTTAAAGCCTCTGTTAAAAGGTATCGTGCATCAAAGAATCAAATGCGCCGGAAGCTTTGGCAGATCTTCAAAGCAAGGGCGTCTCAAGATCCTGCGGAAGCTTCAAGAGATTGGTTTGAGAAGAATGCCAAATATCCGATGACCAATGATGCACCTCGTAAGGTCTACGCCAAATTTGTTTCTGTAGCGGAAAGAATGTAAAGCACCCTAAAACTCTAAATTATGACTTCTAAAGCCATTATACAGCGCGAAATCAAAAAGTATAACCTCTGCGCTGCCATGTGCAAATCTGAGGAGAACCGAATGTTCTACCTCGAAAAAGTAAGCCTATTTCAACAAGTTTTAAACGATCTAAAAAGCAAATAACATGGATATTTCAAATTTATCACCGGAACAAAAAGCAGCTCTGTTAGAAGATCTTCAAAGAGAGCAGAAAGAACAAAAAGCGGCCATTCAGGAAGAGCGCGTCATTTATAAGGACACTGTAAAAGAACAGGTCGGGCATACCATTGACGGCTTACAGGATTTAAGTGAGGTGCTTTCCAGAGCCAAAGCAGAAGTTTTCAATGCTTTCAGTGCCCTGATCTCCCTCAAAAAGGATTTGTTTGGCTATAAGGAAGGCCAACAAAGTCACACTTTTACTGATGATCTTGGTCGTTCCATTGAAATTGGGTACAGAACCATTGACGGCTGGGATGATACGCAGGAGGCAGGTATTGCCAAGGTTAATCAGTTTATAGAATCATTGGCTACCAATGAGGAGACCGCCAAGCTGGTGAAAATGATTCAGAACCTTTTGAAAAAGGATGCAAAAGGAAATTTAAAGGCTTCCAGGGTACTGGAGCTGAAGCAGCTGGCAGAAGAGCATGACAACCCTGTGTTTTCCGAAGGGGTGGAAATTCTGGTAGAGAGCTATAAGCCCGTGCGCTCAGCTTATTTCGTGGAAGCCCGAATGAAAAATCAATTGGGTAAATCCGTTACCATTCCTCTGTCCATTACGGCAGTGCCCTTTCCGGAGGGCATGGAAGTAGAAGTGAATTTTTAATCCATTCCACTAAGGGGGTGCCTTCGGGCATTCCCAAAATTTGATGATATGAAAAACATGAATATTCAGGAAAGAATTCTTAATCAGATTAAAATTGAGCGGCAAAAGCAGGACGCCAAATGGGGAGAGCAAAATCACTTACCAATGGAGTGGATTACAATATTAATGGAGGAAATTGGAGAAGTGTCCAAAGAAGCTTGTGATCATCATTTCAGAAATGGTTTTGGGGAAGATCCAATATTGGATGAAAATTTTAGTCTTGTTCAGGAGCAGAGACTAATCAGATATCGACAAGAGCTGATACAAGTTGCAGCAGTTGCTGTATCAATGATAGAATGTTTAGACCGTGGATTTCCGGTCAGTATTGCAATAAATGATGAATAGCTATGGTAACAATGGAACAAATCTCCTTTGAGATCAAAAACCTTGAAAGTGACATCAAAGCTGTGGATCGACATATAAGAGCTACGGCTGGGCATCTGAAGGAAATGCGCCAAAGGAAGCAACGATTTGAAGCTCGGATGGACAAATTATTAAGGAAACTCAAATCACTGACCCAATGCTAGTAAAAGGTTTAGTATTCATTTGCTTTATCATGGTTCTGGTTTGGGCCATGGATAATACCAACACTCCAAATTTAATGCGATGAAAATATTTAGATTTTATAAAAACCAGTCAGGTCAAATGACTATTGGTGAAGTCCAGGTTGTTCCTGGTAACAGAAGAATTAGTTGTGCAAATCAACTATCAGAGGCACGTAAAACTAATCAGGAACATGTGGTAAAAGTTAATCAATATTTGGCTTATGTGGTAGCTGAGTCTACTTATGCAGCCGTTCACCTTTTTGACCAAAGCGGACATGAAGCCTGATCATTTATTCCACTACCTACTGGTAATTGTATCCGTGAGCTACAATGCCTTTGCAGCAGGAAACTATGCCGCGAAAATGATTCCCTCATTTTACGCCTATATATGCGCAATCTTACTAAGTACTCTGGCCCACTATTATTTAATTGAAGGGATTAAGCACTGGAAAAAAATGGGCACAGCAAATGAAAATTTATTGTGTGCGGTTGTTCTATGTGGTTGTTGCGTATTCGCTGACCTGAATGGGGTGAGTGTTCTCGCTTTTAAAAAGGAAGTTAGTCCGATAGAATATCAATTTCAAAAGCAAATCACCTCTCTGGAAAATGCCTACAACACGACTCTTACGGAGGCTTCCAGCGCCAGAACCATCAAATTAAGATCGGATCTTTTACTCCTGGCAAAACAGCAGGGAAAGGAACTGGAGCTTAAAAGAGCGGAAAGGGATCAGGCATTATTGAATGCCTCGGCCATTGCTAACCAATCAAAAAAAGCATTTCGAATATTCTCCATTTTGCTTTTCATTCTTTCAGGGGCAGTGGCTTCTTTATTAGCACCTGTGCTTTCTCCTATGGCCAAAAGAGTAAGGGAATTATGGATGAAAGGGAAGCGCAAAAAGCAGGAATTAGCCAAAGAACTAGGGGTTAATCATTCTTCTTTAAATCGCTTGATGCAGGAAGCAGAACTGATATGAGCAAAGAAAAGCCGGATTTAGGTGAGATTGTAATCCACCCCAATCAGCTTCATCTCTTTGACTGGATGCACAATGAATTTGTAAACCGAAAACTTTTAAAAAATGGAAGTTCAAAAAGTAAAGGAGCTCCTGAGAAACCCAAACGCAAAACGGGCAGACCTTAAAGCAGCTCTGGCAGATGCGTACCATTTAGATCTGCATGCCTTGAAGGCAGCAAAGGAAATGGAAAGCCGGATTTTTAATCAATGTAAGGGGTATTTCTCCCAGCAGTATCAAAATCATACACAAGTACCCCTGGCGTGGTCTGCTAAAGATGCCGGAGCCCTAAAGGATATCATGAAAAAGCTCAATCAATTAACGGAGGGTAGGACTCCGGTGGTGGAAGCTTTTCAGTACCTGATTATTAACCTTCCGGACTGGTACAAGAGTCATGGCTTTAGCCTGCCCGTCATTAATGGGAAATTTAATGAGCTGATTGCAGAAATCAAGACAAACCGAAATGGAGCTTCAAAAAGCAACGTCTCAGACGATTACAAAGCAAGGGTACTTAAAGACCTTGTCTCCTAAACAAGTGGCCCAGGAGTGCCGGTTGGTTCGTAGAATTGAGCAGGTTATTGAGTTAAATCACCCTCCGGTGGGACAGTTACGCAGGGAGCTGGGAGAAACACAACTGCTGGCACTGATCAAAATACACCTGATTGACTTTAATGAGTTGCTGGATCTTCGCAAGCCTTTGGGGGAGCGGCAGATTGATAAGATTGCAGAGGTGCTGCTGGAGCAGTTTCCCAGCCTTTCTTTTGCGGATATTCACTTTGTTTTTAATCAGGTCATGCTGGGCGCTTACGGTGAGCTGTATGAATCCCTGAACATTTCTAAAGTCATGAGTTGGTTCAAAGTGTATTTTGATGAGCGTACTGAAGTATTCGGGGAACGCTCACGGCTCCAGGCAGATAGTCATAAAAGCCCGGGAATCCATAGAGAAGTATTGGAAATTAAAGAGTTGGAAGACTTTTATAAACGGGTAAGGAATGAAACTTAGTATCCTGATTCATATATGTTGGATTTACCCGCTCATCTGCTTTTTATGGGCGGTTTACGATAAACTTAAAAACCGAAAAAATGGCAAAAGTTCAAGTAATCAGAAAAGGAGTAGACAATTTTAAAGTCGAGCAATCAATTCAAACTTGCGAACTCTTTATTCGCGATCTAACCGATCATGATGGAAGCGTTTGCTTAGTGCTAAAAGGAAAGCGAGAAGAAGCTCGAGTCTGGCTTAGTGAAACTGAGCAGCAAAAGATCAATTTAACAAATAAGTAAATCCTAACCCTTCTTTTTTTAAAGAAGGGTTTTTTATTACATTGCAAATCAATTCGATAACTAGCTGATAATTGTTGCGTTATAATAACAAATACTAAAATATGAGACTTCTGTTTTTAATACTTTTCGGACTTGTAGCCCATTTTTCTTTTGCCCAGGAGCTTAATGATGATGCGAAAGAAATTAAAGAGTTTGACCCTGTTGAGTATCAACGAATCTACACTGCGTCTTTGAGGTTAGCAGGAAACGATCATCAAAATTTCATCAAGCTAATTAATGGCTTTTGTAGTTCTTTCATTTATACAGTCGATATTTGTGAAAAAGAGGGGGCTGAAAGCAAACCGTGCTGGATAGTATTTCAATTAACAGAAGACCCTACTTACACAAAAGAAATCGAAGGCCATGTATATTATGATTGGATCGCGATGGCAAAAGAAGCGCAAATTAGAATACAGGCAATCAAGAACACAAAGTAGATTTATACTCCCTTTTAAATACCCAATCCCTGCCATTTGGTAGGGATTTTTTGTTAAAAAATGGTTATATTCGAATTGTCATTCCACCATTCCTTTTTTGTAATATGAGATATTCGCAGAACCGCAATAAGCTGTTGTTGATTATTGACATTCAGGAAATCTTCCTGGAGGAAAAAGAAAAGAGTCGCGGAGGCTTTTCGAATAGATTCATCTATAATGAAAAGATTTACCCAGTGTATCGGATTGCAGAGAACACATTTTATGAGTACCTCCGGACTCCAGCAAAAAAGCTTTTAAAAAAATTAGATGAAACACCAGCTCAGATGAATCTTTTCTAAGCTAGACTTACAGTATCAGGCGACCATTCTACACGTCCGTAGAAAGTTAAAGGAACCTCGTAATCGGTTCCTTTTTTTTGTGCGTGTTCTCGGGCCAGCATTATGCCAAAGATCCCTTCAACGTCATTTTCTACTAGCCTGGACTTAATGATTTCAATCACGTTGGTTTGCTCCCGTAGGGCCAGTAGCTGCTCCTTTGGAGTGCCTTTACCCTCTGACCTTAGATAAGGCGAAAACTTAACATTAACCGTAAATCGGATATCAGCTTGGGTGCTGCCTTTTGGTAGTTGCTCATGATTAAGTGGATCAAAACTTACCAGAGCGGCGGGAAAAATATTTGGATCTTCACCTCCTTTCATATCGATGAATTTCAGTGCGGGAATTTCACTTAGCGCTTCGGCTATATTAAGGTACAGAGCTATCATTTTTAAAGGTCTTTAAATCGTTTTTCAATTTTTGCTATAATCTTCGCATTCAATAGGTCAGACTGCTTGATAAAAGGTCGGGCAGGCATTTTAAAGGGAGCTGATTTCCTTCCGGATGTTCCTCCTTCATTGTGTACCTGTGCATATTCTTTATCGGAAATAATTTCAACGCCCTGGGCGGTTTTTTTATAGTCCGGCGACCGTCCAAGATCTCCTGTTTCACCCGTCAGGATCTTTCTCTTCGCTGCGGCTCCATCGCCACTTCCCTGGCGTCTGCCTACTTCTTTCCACCTGTTATCATTTTTAGATTTGTCTGAAAAACCTTCATTTTGAAATGATCCTTTAGCGTGCTCCACTGCTAACATGCCGATATCGTCTTTGACCTCGTCTTGCAAATAATGATGTAGCTTTGTGATTTTATCGATGAATTCTTTCATTTACGAACTGATATTCTTATAATTACATCTCTAATAAAGCGATTAACACTGCGACTCTTTGATTGCATATCACTGTAGCGACGGGTGTTAGTCGCTTTTTTTATTGCAATGATTCTACCACAGAGTAAATCTGACGCTCTCCATTGGCCAGCTCTCGAAGTACCAGGAATGAGTCCCGCTCATTCACCGTAATTTTGTAATAGTGATATTGGCGGATCAATGGATTAGCCTTTGTATTCGGGTCGGTTCTGATAAATTCAGCATTCTCCAGCACCTCCTCCAGGGTAAATAAAATCCGGTTCTTTAGGGCATAATCCCGGTGAGGTTGGTTTAAAATCTCTTTTATACCGGAGGTATGTAAAACAGCCGGACTTCCACCCAACTGATAGGTACTTTTCAGCTCACTTTTCGCCCATTCCAACAAAAGTTTACGCTCCAGTCGCATTGCGGCGGTTGGTGCGCTCTTTTTCACCTTTCGCGGTGCACTGGCCTGATAGGGATGATCATCCCCAAATACTTTACGACTAATGCACGGATTCTCTTTAAGTCCGGCTTGTGGCCTGATTTCCACTTCTGGAGCATCTGTTACCGGATCATCAGTCAGAGCCCAATCGCATTTACAGTTGTAGCGATTACCCGGAAAATTTGTCGCCCAGAAAGGATCTGACTGAGGTAATACCGTATGCCAGTATCCTTTATGTATTGCATCAGGAATAGCCGCTCTGGAGGGAATCCACTTGATGTTTCGTCCTGGGGTCTGCTGAAACTTATTCCATTGCACTGCTGTGCGGGCTCGCGCCACAGTGGTATTATATTCAGTTCGCAACCATTGTTGATTATAATTACCAATGATTTGCTTTGAGTCGCGCTTAAAGGCTGCAAAGCTCTTCAGCTTTCCATCATCTCCAACGACAATCTTTTTTAGCTCTGTGTACTGTTGGTGTGTTTTGAAGGCGGCAAACACGGCATTGCTTTGCTGCAAAGCTTCCTTAATGCCCCATTCGGAGTCGATATAGGAGATTGCTCCCACTCCCTCTTCCACTGCCTTATTCAGCTCGGTATAGGCAATTCGCCACAAATTTGGCTCAATGGTGCCATTGAAGTTATCAGCGTAGATATTGACCAGTGCCTTATCAACTAAGTCCTGAATATCAAAAAGGGGCTCATCGGCCAGTTCCAGCTCACAGCAATGACCGTACTGGTGTTTTAGTTGCTCCCCGACCGTTTCATGATCGGGGAAAATCCGAAAAAAAGGATTTCAGTTTCAACCAAAAAGACTGCTCCTCCTGGCTTAATTTTACCTCTTCTTTCTTCTCCTCTTTTTTTGCTGGCTTTGGCTTATGATTTTCTTTGGGCTTGGGGTCGCCCCCTTCTTTCTCCAGCTCCTTTTGCTTCTTTTTGGGACGTGGTCGGTTGTATGTTTCATACCAATAGTCGTCATCTAGTGGGGCTTTCTCGCTGAATTTTTCGTCAAATTCAAATCGTTCCTTTGGCGTCATCCCGTCCTGCTCTTCATAGCCAAAACGCCCACCCGCGACGGCATAGCCAAACTTCTCCAGTATAGGAATGAACTTTTCATTCAGGAGGCGAAGCATGAAGCGACGGTCAGCCTTAGCCACTTCTTTTTCACTACTTGCGTGCACCTCTCCCTTGTAATTACCGCCTTGGGCGTCCGTGGTCATGGTGTTCAAAAGGATCGCTTTGGAGTTTTGCTCATCACAGAACTTTGCCAGATTGCTGTATAAGTCAGAGGAGCCGGATTTATGCGTGGTTTCATGCAGCTTAAACTCTGAATTCCGTGGACGTACAACATATGAAGCGGCTGATTGCTCCTTGGCAATTGCTTCTAACTGCGGCCTTGCGGTCGGGTCATCATAAATGTATTCACGGAAAGGAGCGCCAAAGACCTGGGCAAATACTGACCAATCCGAAACATTACCCTTTTTATAAATCACCGCCAACGCGGCTTTTGAAAGTAGCCCTAAATCATCCGGCTTCCCTGCTTCCAAACAATACATGTTGTATGGTGCCTCCCGGTACTGCTCCCCGGAATCATCATATTGATGCTTCATGACAATTCCCTTTCGCGGATTGACATGCTTTCTTGGGATGAGCTTATAGTCAAGTGTTTTCCCCTCAATTGAATCAAACCAAATCAACGAATGACCATAAAAGCGACAATCAATCAAATCCTTCATCATTTCCTCGAAATTCTCGGTATTGATCAAATCATTGATGATTTCCACTTCCTTGCCGGACTTGTCAAAAAATTTCAGTGGGATATTGGTCACAAACATTTGGCGCTTTTCGATTAAAGCGGTAAGGTGCAGATCCAATACGACTTCCTCATACAAATCATAAAGTAGTGTTCGTCTGGGGTTATCCGCACTTTCAGCCGCTTTAATGGCACTACGCCATTCGGGGATACCCTTATAGCTCCTGTCTATATTGGAAATGGTGAAATTATTCACCTCAATTTTGTGCGTTTTTTTGTTGTCTTTTTTATTGATTCGCTTAGCCATATTAGTATCTGTTGTTTAATCCACCTGCAAAAAAATCAGCTTGTTTGTCCGGTTCTGCCTTCTCTGACCATAGTGGTAGATCCAGCTTTAAAAGCCCTTCTCGGATCTCTTTAAGTGCTTCCTTTGCCCACTTATAGCGGTCAACAATATCCTGTTTAATCTTCTCGGTAACCGAAAAAATATGATATAAGGAAACATCTATGCAGAGTCCTTTAATGATGCCGTTCCGCTCGTCTCCTGTTTGCGTCCAGAGTTCAGAGGTGTCATACTTTTGATTCATATAACCGTCCACTTCAGCAATTGCGCGAGCAATATTTTGCTCGATATAGGTCGGGTCTTGGCGGCTGACGTTTTGCAAAATATCAGCGTAAACGCCCTGGCTTAAATCTTTTTCTTCAATGAACATAATTAGTAATGTGATGGCCGCCTATTCGAACCCATAATAGGTTTTTCGTGCGGATTGGCAGTTGATGAAATATGTTGAGATAGTTTTGATATCGCCCCCTGGTCAGCATCCGGGGCGTCATCATGTGAATTGTAGCCCGGCTCTATCCCCTTGGTTTGCTCCTCACCCTGTGAATGATCATTCGATGAATATTCCTTTTCATTGTATATCATTCGGCCCTGCTGGTATAGCGGTAAAAGTTCGCTGACAATCCGGTCATATTTTTTACCCTTCTTTGAGTCGTCTTTGATCATGCCAATATCAAAACCAAAATCAGCTCTGATTTCGTCGTAAGTGTCTTGAAGCGTTTTGTTCCAAAATTGTGATTCATACCAAAAAGGAATCCATACCCTAGGATTAAGCATTTTAAAATAGAACATCCACCTTATGGCCTCATCCATTGTGGATTGACGGACAAATGATTTGATCAGGTAGTATTTCTTGCCCTTCTTCCCCCAAATCCTCACTGCGTTATAATCATTATTACCGGAGTACGCCACGTCCCAATAGCCCACAATAGCATCATAATGATCTATTCGCGGGATTTTTTCATACCTGAAGTATTCATTTTTGAAAAGCTTACCCTCAGTGTGTGGATCTTGATTAAACTCCGCTTTACAGGCCAGTATCCCCAGTTCTTCCTCCATATCACGCCAGTATTGAGGCGTGTATTTTTGGTGCCACCGAGGATTGTAATCATGGTCATAAGCTTTGATGTGATGCACCCACCATTTCGGGTGTTTCTTCTGCAATACCGTTTGCACCATGCGCGGTGCATAACGGTTGTTTGCCCAAATGAACCTCCGGATAGGGCCGTCCATTGTGGGGATCAAATCCCGCTCCACCCATTGCGCCAGCTCGTCCTGACGTTTAGGATTTTTTACAAGTTCTCTGGTCTCGTTATCATCCCCCACGCAGTAATCCGGCCTTTGTGCTCCTTTTCGCAGTCCCCGCACGGACTGTCCAGCGCCCAGAGCTTTTGCCATAAAGCCGCCTTTTGTCTTAAAATCTCCTGACTCCCATTGCCCTAGGTTCTTTTGTGGCCCAAAGTCCGTGATAATCTTCTGATTTGATTCGAACTCGGCCTTAAGGTCGTCCAATAGTTGAGCCGCCTTGTCAAAGCTATTACCTATCAGCACCATATAATGGCATTGGTCATTAATCCAAAGCCAAAAGGGTAGAAAAATATTTACATGCACTGATTTGGCGTGCCCTCTTGGCCATTCAGCAAAAGCCTTAATAGTGGGATTTCTTTTGATCTTACGGGCAAATTCAATATGAAAGTCTGCGCTTTCACAAGTTGCGTAATGACTGAAATAAGTTTCAATCATAAACTTATAGTCTTTCTTTGCCCGTGCGATACGCGCCTCCTTTTGCTCTGGGGAATCCATCCCCCGCCTTTGGAGTTTTGGTATATCCAGTCACATTTTGCCTGATAGTCTTTGAGTGCCTGTTTATCCTTTACGGTGATTTTTGCCATACTACAATGCGGCTTTATGTTTTTCCTCCAGGAACCCACGAAACAACTTTGAATACTCCAGCGCCTTATCGGGCTTATTCTCAATAATCCACTCGGTCAGCTCGTCGAAAACTTCGCAATACACATGCAATGGATTCGACTCCAGGAACTCAATTTCTTTACGCAGGGCCGACTTTGCGTCTGACAATACTTTATCCGGCACGCCGCCCATTTCCTCAATTTTTTGATTCACCGCTTTAAGCTGCGAAAAGGCATCTTGCAGAAGCTGTTGACGGGTCACGGTCTGCGCTTCCTTCAAACTATCCCAGTCCTCTTTTGTGATCCAGGCCCGTAAGGTCTTTTCCGTCACATTTACAAGTGAAGCTATTTCTTTTCTATTGATCCGGCCTTTAGTATACAGGTTGCGAGCCTGCTCTTTTTTTGCATCAAATTTACCCATGAGTGATACTTTTTTATAGACAAAAATATGCTTTTTACTGTCTACAAAAACTAGTCTATTCACGTTGAGATGTGATTTATTGACAATTTGAACAGGGGTGTTGGCGACGTCAAAAGATACTTTTCGAAGTAAAAAATTAGCCCAATATTGCATCATCAAAAAAGGAAAAATGACAAAAAAAAGTAAGCGTTTTGTATTACATGATCAATCAAAGAACAGTTACGGACTGATTCTTCAGACCTCCGGCGGTGATCTGACTCAATTCAAAAAGAATCCGGTTATGCTGCATGAGCATAACGGTTGGATGATGCCTATTGGGCACTGGGATGACATTCAGGTGGAAGGTGAAAAAATTACCGCGGTGCCTGTATTTGACCTTAAGGATGAATTTGCAAAGGTGATTGCTCAAAAGGTGGAAGACGGGCATATCCGCATGGCATCCATGGGAGTGCTACCGCTGGAGGTGGACGGTGATGTGGTTACAAAATGGGAAGTCCGCGAAGCCTCCATTGTTACCTTTGGTAGCAATAAAAATGCGCTTCGCCTTATGGATGCCAATGGCGAGCTTTTAACGCTTTCCGCAGTCAAAAATTTAAAGCCTTCGGGTAAATCTAATAATCAAAAAAATAGCATGGAATTTAAAGAAACCATTGCAACGGCCATCAACTTGTCTGCAAGTTCAGAGCCAGCTCAGGTTTTGGCTAAAGTGCTGGAGCTTTCGCAAGAAAACATTAGCCTGAAGGCCGAAAATGCGCGACTCAAAGAGGAAAAAGAGGCCGCTCAAAAATCCGCTGAAACAAAGGAGAAGGAAGAAATTTTGCTTTCTGCGGTGACCAGCAAAAAAATCACGGTTGAGCAAAAGAAGATCTACGAAAAGCTGGAGCTCTCCGAGGTCAAAACTTTGGTAGGTGATTTGAAAAAGCCGCTTAACCTTAGTGAGTTCCCCGAGCCAGGGGGTGAGGAAGTTCAGCTTCCTAAACAGCTTGAAGGCATGACCTTTTCTGAGATTTCAAGAAAGAATCCTCAAGCATTAGAACAGTTGAAGCTTTCCAATAAGGAGGCTTATAAGAAGCTATTCAAGGATCAGTATGGCAAAGAGCCGACTAACTTTTAATCCCTTTTAAAAATCATTTAAATGGCTTTAGAAAAAGAAATTTGGCAAAATGATATCGTTGACCATCTTTGGAAAGAGAATGATTTCATGTCAACGGTAACAGCAGAGGATGAATATGTCCTACAAGGAAAAGTAGTCCATATCCCACAGGCGGGGCCACCTTCCAATGTTGAGAAAAACAGAACGACAGTACCCGCTACCCCGGCTCAAAGGCCAGATAGTGAAGTATTGTATTCTCTTAATGAGTTTACAACTGACCCACGTTTGATCCGGGATGCGGAAAAGGTAGAACTTTCCTACAACAAGCGCGATAGTATCATTGGTGATGACAAACAAAAGATTGCGGAGGAAGTAGCGGAAGATTTAATTGATGTTTGGGCAAGAGGTTTAACTACTGATCATATCATTACAGAATCTGACATTGCCCGGGCATCTTTGCAGAAAATGCAGACCATGTTTAATACTCATAATGTACCCCTACAGGATCGTTATGCATTGGTTCCGGCACAAATCATTCCATTATTATTTCCGGATACGGAAGTAACCGCCTTGCTCTCAATGATGCGCTCCAACGATGAACGACTGAATTCTATGTTTGACAACCTTTACGGTTTCAAAATTAAGATGCGTTCTTCTGTGCTGACTTTTGATGCTGGCGGAGCATTAAAACCTCCAGGATCAGCTGGGGCGGAAGATGACACAGAGGGCGTCCTTTGCTATCAAAAAAGATCACTGGCTAAAGCCGTGGGTGAGGTTAAAATGTTTGACAACCCAAATCAGGCCACCTATTATGGTGATATCGTTTCCTTTCTCCTTCGTGCTGGTGGACGTCGTCGCCGGGAAGATGATAAAGGAGTGGGTATCCTAAAAGTATAAATCGGATGAATAACTTTGAATCTTCAGTCTCCGGACTGTCCGCCTCTGTTTTAGCCATGTTCTTTAAAGTGGTTTCGGTTGGTGACCTTTTCACCGCATTCCTTTGTGGACTCTGTGGCGCAGCCGGAGGCTGGATTTTCAAAATTGGTATAGACAAAATCATAAAGTACCGTGAAAAGAATTCTTGATATTATCAAGCATTGGGGTGAGTACATTCCCTTTTTGCTTGCCGTGGTTTTCTGGTGGTTATCCAGATACGTGACCACTTGGTTAGATCCCACCGCAGCGGTGGACGATGCCGGGCTCCTACAGGCTTTCCTTTTTAAGGCCATGTGCTACTTCGGGGCAGTGTCATTTACCTGGATCGCATTACGTCTTGTCTTCCCGCGTGTCTTGCGCTATATGGATGAAGATTTTGGACGGCCCTTTGATAAGCCATTTCATGAGGACGGGATTTCCGAGTATGATCCCAGGCTCTGGCTATCGATCTGCATGCTCGGCCTTTATTTAATTTCAGCAGCTATAATTTTTGCATAAATGAAACAGTTATTTTTATTACTCATCATGTCCCTGTATACCCTCTCTGGTATTGGGCAGGGACGCACAGAACAGAAGATCCGTGATGAGCTGGATTCTACTTTCCTTTCACAGGTAGGCGTTCGGGAAGCCACAGGCAAAAACGATGGCCCGGAGGTGGAAATGTATCTGGCATCTTGCGGACTTGGTAAAGGTTATGCCTGGTGCGGGGCTAAGATGAATTGGGGTTTTCTGGAGAATGATTTAGTACCTCCTCGATCAGCCGCATGGTCGCCGTCCTGGTTTCCAAGTAACAAGGTGATCTATAAGAAGGGTAAGTCACTAACGGGTAAGCCTCCGCAAAAGTCCGATGTCATGGGGATCTACTTTGCATCCAAGAAAAGGATTGCCCATGTGGGGCATGTACATCGTTGGCCTCCTAATAGTGACTATGCCACGACCATTGAAGGCAATACGAACGGAGCAGGTTCACGAGAAGGTGATGGAGTATATAAGAAACGAAGACTCAAACGGCAGCTTTGGATTGCCGATTGGGTCAGTGCACAAAGTGGTTAATGTTGGGTTTGGTAAAGCCGTGGCGATTCGTCGCCGCGGTACTTCTCGGGTTTGCCCTGGGCTTTGCTTCCGGGGTGACTGTTGGCATCAAGCTGGTAGATAAGCCGCAGACGGTCAACAATATTAAAATGAAGCGTAACATCTTTCAACGAATATTTTCAGATGAACGATAAGCAAAAAAAATACTTTGAGGCTCACCCGACGGTGAAAAAGTTCTATTTCACTTCAGACGGCATGGCTTTTCAGCGAGAGAATCCCGCGATTCAACACCAAAAGAATATTGACAAAAAGAAAGAGATTCAAACGGTGAAGCGTCCGCAGGAGGCGAAAGGATTAACCGCCGCGCAAAAGGGTCAGCAAACCAAGCTCACTAAAAAGCTGGAGGAACTTCGCGCCTCCTTGCTCGATGCTCCGGGGCAGCAGGAGCGCGATGCAATCCAGGAGCAGATTAATGAAACCGAGCAGAAGCTCGAAAACTTACAGTAGGTATGGGTATCCCAAACGTTTCTTTTGAACTGCTTAAAGGGCAGCTGGGTGGAACAATTAACCTGGACGATGGTATTGCGGGATTAATTGTTTCCGGAACAGCGACGCCTGATATTGCCCTATCGGAGCCGAAGGTAATTTTCTCTTATGAAGATGCTCTTGACCTGGAGCTTTCTGGCTTTGCCCTGCGTGAAATTCAGGAGTTTTATCAATTCGCTGGGGCCGGGCAAGAGCTATGGATTATGCTGGTTGCGGATGATACCTTAATTTCCGAGATCTGCGATATTACTAATCCACTTGCGAAAAAATTGTTGGATGCCAGCGCTGGCCGCATCAAAGTATGGGGCGTTAATGTGGAGCTTACCAGCTCATACTCCCCTTCAATTCCTTCGGCCGAAGGCATCGACGCTGATGTGTTGGCCGCCTTGCCACTTGCTCAGGCGCTGTGCGAAGACTTTGCGGGGCGTCACCACCCCACGCGTTGCGTTATGGGGGGTAGAATGTTCGATGCAGGTAAAATCGCAGAACTGAGAGACTTAAAACAAGGATCTGACAACCGCGTCCAAATCACGCTGTTGGGTCGTAGCCTGGAGGAGCTGGATTCCGACCCAACGAACCATGAAGGTAAAGAAGCACGCGTGGGTTTCTTGCTCGGTTTATACTCCAGTCTTTCGGTTCAAAGAAACATTGGGCGTGTTGCTAATGGAGACCTCGGTTTGACGGAGGCTTTCTATTCCGACGGGGAGACCACCGCAGAGGAGCTGATGAATGCGGCCGATACCATACACGATAAGGGTTATGTCCTGCCTATTGTCCGCTATGGAAAGAACGGCTACTTCTATGCTGATGATCCAACGGCGACCGCTGATACGGATGATTTCAATTCATTCGCTCGTGGTCGGGTGATCGACAAGGCGCAGCGTATCGCCTACAATGTGTTTTGTGATTTTGTCAATGACGACTATTCCGTTGACGCCTCCGGGCAGATTGGTATCGGAGAGCTGAAGCGCCTCCAGGGCGGCATTGACGATGCAGTGAATCAACAAATGACCGCGGCCGGGGAAATCTCCGCCTTCCAGTCATTTGTAGATCCGGCGCAGGACACATTGGCCACCGGGCAAACCAAAGTGAAATTGATGGTGCAACCAAGGGCCTACCACAAGCAAATTGTGATTGAGCTGGGCTTTTCAAAAACGATTGAATAATGTCATTTTCAACGAAAACCGGACAATTCAGCTGGAAAGATCTTAACGTGATCATGGACGGCCGCCCTATGCTCGGCGCTACTGATGTCGAGTACGGCACTGAGTTGGCCCTTGAAGCTATTTTTGGGGCGGGTAATACTGCACAATACATCGGTGAAGGTAATGAAGCCACGGCCGGAGCTTTGGAGATGCTTCAGGCTGACTATGAAGCCATGACCGAGGAAGCTAAAAAGCGGGGCCATAATTCCATCGCGGGTATGGAGGTGGATTTATTGATTACCTACATTCCTAAAAGTACTGACCCTGCCACAGTGGTCATGAAAACCATTGTTGACCGCGTTGTGGGTGCGAAATTCAGCGGACAGGTCAAAAAACTTACGCAAGGCGATACGCATATGAAAGTCTCATTGCCTTTTCTTGCCCTGCGTGTAGAGCATCAAATTTAATTTAACCAAACCCATATTTAACATGTCTGAGAAAAAAGAAGCACTTAAATTCCCTGCGAAGTATGCGAAGCAGGTAGAAGCCTGGAAGAAAGAGCACGGCCGAATCAAGTATTACGAGTTTGAGGGTCTGGCACTATTTTTCAAATTACCTAACCGTCAGCAACTTTCAGCAGCGGAGGGTATAGCCACAAATGAAGACGGTAGCATGGATCTGACTAAAAAAGCAGACCAGCTAATAAGTGACTGCTTTATAGGAGGTGATTTGACAGTTGATCAAATCAATGATGATATTGAAGTGTATGTGTCAATTGTATCATTCTGTAACAGCAAACTAGTCGAGGCAAAAAAGGCTACCTGGGGGAGCTGCTAGAGCAGTCACAAAAAACGGTCAATACCGGAAGTGTAGGATATATCAATACCCTTCTCCAATATTATAATGTTTGTCCCAATCCTGAGAAATTAACAGATCAGGAGTGGGCTTATAAATTCGCGATGCTGGATCATATCCGGCAGCAGGAAAAATCAGATAATGAGTTCAACAACGCTGCATACAATACAGGTCGAGACAAACGGTAATGAGGTTTTACCGCGCCTGACCCAAAACGCTAAAGCGGCTGATCATTCTCTGACGAAATTTTCTAAAGATGCTAACGGCCGTTTACGTGATGTGAACGGCCGTTTTGTTAAGACGAAGGAATCTTCCGATAAAGCCACAAACTCTCTTGTCCGCTTCGGTAAAAGTGGAACGTCGAGTCTCCGCAGGGTGGAGCAACAAGCCACTTCTCTGACTTCAAAATTCAAAAGCCTTGTTGCTGGGCTCGGCTTAACGGTCACTACAGGGGCCGCGTTGGGCGGTATTGTTGGTATTGGTGCTGGGTTTGAAAAGTCCATGTCCAATGTGCAAGCATTGTCAGGGGCTACCACCGAGCAAATGATTGAGCTCCGCCAGGCATCGCGTGATGCCGGAGCAAGCACCGCCTTTTCAGCCAGAGAATCAGCGGACGCCCTGGGCTTTTTATCCCTTGCGGGCTTTGATGCTAATCAACAGATTGCGGCTTTACCCGCCACGCTCGATCTGGCCGCAGCCGCAAGTTTGGATCTTTCCACCTCGGCCGACATTGCTACTAACATACTTTCCCAGTTCCGGATGACCGCCGCCCAAACGGGTACGGTGGTGGATCAGGCGGCCTTCCTCCAGGCGAACTTTAATACGAATGTGCAGGAAGGTGCCGAGGCGATGAAGTACTTCGGCCCGACTGCGGCGGCTATGAAGGTTTCGCTCTCCGAGAGTGGGGCCACCATTGGACTTATGGCTAATGCGGGTTTAAAGGGTACGGTAGCTACGCGTGCCCTGGGCACGGGAATGGTGCGGCTTGCCAAGCCTACTAAGGCGATGTCCGACACCATGAAGCAGCTTAACCTGAATTTCCACGATACCAATGGTGAGTTTGTGGGTATGGCAAACATGGTGGAGCAGCTGGAGACAAGTTTTAGCGGGCTGACCACAAAGCAACAACAAGCGGCGCTTTCTACCATTTTCGGCAATGAGGCGATACAGGAAATGAATATCCTGCTGGCTGCTGGTTCCGACCAGATCCGGTACTGGACACAGGAGTTGGAGAACGCCGAGGGCACGGCGGCAAAAATCGCTGCCACGAAGCTGGACAACCTAGCGGGCGACTTTGTTACCCTCCGCTCGGCCTCGGAGGAAATCACTTTGCAGCTGTACGATCATTTACAGCCGACACTCCGACTTATCACGCAGGAGGCTACTTTGTTTGTCCGCTCGTTGGATACGCGTGAAATCGGTAACTACTTATCCCAGACGATTAAGGGCATCCGTACTGGCATGGTGTTTTTGATGAAGCACCGCAAAGAAATTGTGTTGCTCGGCAAAGCAATGCTGGTTATGAAAGCCAGTACGATTGGCTATAATGTGGCCCTGAAGGCTCAGACAGCACTCACGGTGGCGCACCGGGCAGCTGTGATCGCGCATACCATCGCCACACGTGGTGCAGCAGTGGCGACTAGGGCATTTAACTTGACGCTTTCAGCTTCTCCTTTCGGAATTGTGCTGGCGGGTCTTGCGGCCATCACCACGGCCATGATTCTTTTCAGAGACAAGAGCCAGGAGGCGACCACGGCACAGTCCAAGCTCAACGACACGATGGAGGCCACCAAGCTGATTGACAGCTCAGTGGAGATGATGCGCAAGGACAATGAGCTTGACCTGTTCAAGCTTCAGAACCGGGACATTAACGAGCAGCAGGCCCAGTCCATCTTTCGCAATGCGCTGAGCCGTCGCGGCCAGCTGGAGAATGAACTGGATAAGGTGGCGCTACAGACCAGGGCCCACCGCGAGGCGGCAACCGATGAGCGGGCCCGTCTGGTATCCGAGCGAGACCAATTACGTGAGCGGGTAGAGAACCCGCAATTCACCGCAGGAGGTGGAGCTGGAGATGCTATTGCTAATAGCTTAGTAAATCGCCAATATCGCAGAAAACAGCAAGAACTCATCACTTTCGACAAGCAGACGGCTGCTTTTGGTCGTGAGCAAGAGCAGGGCATCCGCGCAGCGCTGGAGCAGGTGAATAGCATCATCACGCAGACCCGAAACATGGGAGCTTCAGAGGGGGGATTACTCACCCCTGGCCCAACAACGGGCGGGGCTGTTGATCCGGCCGCCAGCCGCATGGCGGAGAGCGTTGTTAGCGGTGGAGCAAGGCAGACAGTTATTAATATTGATATAGAAAAATTTCAGGATTACATCAACTTCAATATTGAAGGAGAGGTGGAAGAAATCCGCGAAAGCATGGACGAGCTGGTGGAAGAGGTGACCGAGCGATTTTTAAGGGTAGTCAATAGCGCCAATCAATTAGCACGAAATTAATACACACTGATGGAATTTGATATAAAAAACATATACGAATCACTGGCAAGTTATAAGGGCCTTCCGTTCCCTTTGAGCCTCGGCCAGATCCCTGCCTATCGAAAGAAGCAGTGGGTTGACCGTGGTGATATTCTGGACGGTGTTTTCTCTCAAAACGAGGGCGTGAAGTTTGGGGAGGCGGAAGTGTGGGACTTGTTTGGTCAGCCGATTATTTGCCCTATCCAGCTGGATGGGATCTACCTAGGCAGTGGTGAGTCGGGTCATATCAACCTTCAGCCGATGATGGTGATTGACGCCAAGAAGCGGATGACCAAGAGCTATATCCCAGGAGGTGACCACCGTGGGTCAGTGAAGGAATTTATTGCCGTGGATGATTACAAAATCAAGATTACGGGCATACTGCTTAACCATCGAGACCGTGGGCAGTACCCGCATTCGGAGGCTAGCATCCTGCGGAGCATTTGGAAAAAGAATACGGCACTGGACTTTTCATGCGTGATCACCAATGAGCTGTTTCAATATGTGGTAATAGAGAAGCTAAAATTTAAGGAGCTGTCAATGGCCCCTGGTTATCAGCGTTACGAGATTGAGCTGGTAAGTGATATCCCTAACGAAGTTGAATTACTGTCTGGAGAATAATGTTAACACCAAAAGTAAATATCAAGATTGCAGGACGCTACCTTTTCAAGGGCTGCAAGAGCTTTCGTGTGCTGAAGGATTTGGACAATCTTTCTGCTACTGGAGAGCTGAGGTTTCCGGTCATGATGACGCTTTTGGGTCAGCGCATGCGGATTGATGATACGATCCGCACGGGCGATGAAATCACGATTGAAGCGGGTTACCTGGAGGAAGAAATCCGAGAGATTTTTCAAGGATATATCACCAATATTGACACGGGCACGGAGGTAAGGGTACGGGTAGAAGATGCAGTGTACCAGCTCCGGAAACGGGCGATTGTGATCAATGAAAAGAACACGACCGTCAAGCAGATTGCCGCTAAATTGATTGAAGGAACGGCCTTAAAAGTGTCTTCAAACACTATTGAAGCAGGCATTGATAAAATGACTTTTAAGGGCAATGCGGCAGGGGCGCTGGCGAAGCTGCGGGAGACTTTCAATTTTACGGTCTCAATGGATCATAATGAGCTATATATTGGAGGTATTGGCTTGAATCCTAAAGCTCAGGTTCCGGCAATTTTTGGAAGAAACATTTTGAAGAACAACGTGGCTTACCAGTATGCTGACGCTAACCCGGTTCAGATTACGGTTGTGGGTAAGAAGCCGGACGGTACTGAGGTGAAAATTATAAAGGGCATGGAAGGAGGAATGGCCATGACTTTCTTCCGATACAATGTGACTGACACAAAGGTACTGGAGAACATTGCAGACCAAGAGCTGAAGCGGTATTACTATGATGGTTTTGAAGGCAGTTTGAAGATGTTTTTTATACCATTTGCAGAGGCTGGCGGTTCGGTGAGTTATCAAAATTTGAATTATCAGCAAGAGGTGGAAGGTAAGTATTTCATTCGCGCGGTGAATTACTCCTTTTCTCCTGCTGATGGATTGCGACAGGATCTTAAACTAGGATTTAAGCTTTAAGTGATATGAACGAAAAACGAATATTAGACGGGCTTAGTAACCTGGTGAAATCAGTATCTGAGGAATCATTTATTGGTATCGTGAAGCAGGTAGATGAAAAGGAGATGGTCGCACAGGTGGAATATGATGAGCTACTTTTTGATGTGCAGCTTCGCGCGGTGGCTGATAGTGATCAGAGCTGTTTTGTTCAGGTTCCGGCGATTGGTAGTTATGTGGTCGCAGCTCCAGTGGGTCATGACAAAGAGCGTTGTGTTTTACTTATTGCTTCGGTGGTGGAAAAGGTGATCTACCAGGGCAAGAAGACTTCACTTATTATTGATGATGTGGAAGAAAAGATCATTTTCAATAATGCTGATAAGGGCTCCTTCATGACGGACATTAACGAGCTGGTGGATAAGCTTAATACTATTGAGCGGGATATTAACAGTTTGAAGACAGCTTTTTCCAATTGGGTGACCGCTCCGAATGATGGAGGTGCAGCACTAAAAGCAATCACAGCCAGCTGGGCGGGGCAACAGCTAACCCCTACGAAAGTGGATGATATTTCTGACGAAAGCATTGAACATTAATAATTTATGATATGGCAAACGATATTAAAAATATCAATGGAGACCTTGACTTTTCCGGTGGTGATGTGTCTTGGGGAGAGTCCACGCGGGCACTTACTCAAAAGATTATTAGTGTCAGAAAAGGTAGTTTGAAGCATGCTCCTGGTTTGGGTGTAGGTATTGAGGATTATCTGAATGATGATGATTCAGCAAAGATATTGAATTCTATCAATCAGGAACTTACTAGTGATGGAATGACGGTGAAATCATTAAGTATAGAGAACTCAAAAATCAGTATAGATGCAGACTATTAAAACGGTCAGGGGACAATCAATTTTTGATTTAGCTATTCAGGAATATGGCAATATTGAAGCTGCATTTATGATTATCGAGGATAATAATTTATATACCATTGACGTGGCTGACTCACTTCCTGAAGGCATGGAGGTGAAAATTCGGGAGACGGATGATACTATACGACAAAATGTATTGAAAAAGCTAGATGGTGAAAAAGTAATAAGCGAATAAGGCATAAGGTTATGGCTAGAGAAATCACTGAAATACAGCAAGAATTGGAGCAGAACATCAATGATGTTTTTGAAACTCCTTCGCAATCTGATGCAGCGGATTGGAAACTTTGGAGCTATATATGGGCGCATGCTATTTGGGCTTTTGAGAACATCATGCAAATTTTTCAAAATGACGTTGATATGATAATCAATACAAAAAGATATGGCACGCTGGCATGGTATTATGATCGCATAATGGAGTTTCAAGGCGCTGATGATGGAGCAGGGTTTGAGGGCGATAAATTAATTGTTGACGAGCATGGCCGGATAGTCTTTGAAGTTCAGGACGAGACGCGGAGAATCATCTCGCGTGCATCAGTTCAGGAAATCAGCGGAGGTATTGCGGTGAAGCTCGCCAAAATGGTGGACGATGAGCTGGAGCAGTTGAGCCCGCAGGAGCTGAACGCTTTTGAGCAATACCTGAGAAACGTAAAGTATCCTGGTACGGCGGTAAACTTAATATCCTTGTCGGCAGATATTATCCGCTATGACCTGAATATATATTATGATCCGCATTATTCAGCCGTAACTGTTCAGCAAAATATTGAAGCTGCGATTGAGCAGTACCGCTGGGTGGTGGGCTTCGATGCCCGATTTTATAAACAGCAATTTGCTGAGTATTTAATGCGGGTTGAAGGGCTGATTTCTATGCGGTTTAATGGCCTGTTTGTTCAGACTACAACCTCGGACTGGACGGCCATAGATGTATACCACGAGCTGGAAAGTGGCTATTTCAATTACCAGCCGCAAGAGGGAGATAATCACTCCAGTATTACAATGATTAACGCTTCAGACTTATAAATATGAAAAGACAAACACAAGACGTTGGTATAAAGAAATGGTGGGGTGACTATTTCGTAGATATGCAAGATCAGATCTATACCGTACTTGATCGGCTTTTTTCGCAGTATGGTAATTGTGTCATTGAAGGCTGTGAAACGACAGGAACAGCGGGGAATTGGTCAATCTCTGAAGGTTTGGTGGGTATCATCCATGCCGACGGTTTCCGCGTGGGCCGCCTGGAGGCTCAAAGTGTAACGGGACTTACCGAGGTACACTTTGAGATGGAAAAGATCACGCACGATGGTGAGTACAAGGATGGAGGAATCCGACCAATTGCTTTTGAATATAAAGCGAATAGAGTTCTGAATGCATCGGCCAACACTTTAACCATTAAGCTGGACGGTTCGCATAATATTTATCAGGATCTAGTGCAAAAGAAAGCTTACGAGCTAGCAGAGTCTAGAGAGCCAAAAATTGAAACGAAGTATAGCGGCTTCAACCTTCCAAAATCCGATTCGATTGATTCAAAAGATTCCAATGAGCTTGCGACCTCAAAGGCTGTTGGCGATTTAAACGAGGTTAAAGAGCCGAAAATTGAAACGAAGGAAAGCGGCTTCAATCTTCCAAAATCTGATTCGGTTGATTCAAATGAGAGCAGCCAATTAGCCACCTCAAAGGCTGTAAAAGCGGCTTATGATAAGATCTACTATAAATCAGAGAAGCTTAAACTAAATAGTACAGTTCAGCCAGACACATATATTACAATAGACCTTGAAAGAATTGGGCGAGTGGTTCATTGTAGAGTGATAGGTAATGAGTCTAAGGGTTTATTTGGTAACATAGTGTATTCCGGTCTCCCTGTAGGGTACCGCCCTTCCCGATATCAGCGGGTCCGGGGGTACTTGCCTAATGCTTCTGGTTGGGGTTACGACGCGTCAACCAGTGCTCCAATGTCTATCTGGCCTGATGGACATATTGATGGGGGGTGGGCTGATGGTGACACATTCCCAAAAGAAGGAGATTTCATGGTCACTTGGATGGTTTAAAAAAACAGCTTGCTACAATCATATAAAGAAATATTCCTTATGCTCGGATTCGACATATTAAGATTTGTGAAAAGGAAAATTCCTTTTTCAATTCGACTACCTAACCGGGTAGTGTATTTATCGTGGCCCTTCCGCTCCTTGTTGACAACCTGGAACAACTTTTTGCCGTGGCGTTCAAATGCACTGTGGCGTGCCAATATCACTGGTCAGACACTCGCTTTAGAATCTAATTTGAATCGTCACGTATCTGGCAGCCAGAACAGTATCTATATAATTGAAGGCTCCCCGCTCTCCAGATGGATATCATTAATTAGCGAACAGGCGGATGTGTTTGAGCCAGGGCTATTACCGGATGAGGAACCGGAAGAAATTGGCCTAAGCACTGAAAATAGTGGCTCACTTGGTGTGAGCTTCCGCGTGATGGCTCCTTCTACGGCCGATGTGCTCGAAATTCAAAACATTGTTGAAACGTTTCGAATAGTCGGAAAGACTTATGACATAGTCACCTTTGTGCCAGGCGCTGGAATAGTAACGAGCTCAGGTCACATACTTATTGATCATAATCAAAACAGAATTACCTATGGCTGATGCAAAAAGAATATATGAGTTAGAGGATGAGGAATTTAGCCCTCACTCTAATGACTATGCAATGATTGACCGGGTGGGTACTACGACCCGGAAGGTGAAAGTAGAAAACCTTGCTGCTACAAAGAATCTAAGTAATGTCCCTGTAAGTGATTTTCGAAACAAAGCCACCAATGCAGGCGTTGGAGTCACCGCGCAGGATCATACTTTCAATATCGACGTTGGAGCTATCAAGGCGGGTGATACAGTACCTTCTGGACTATCATTTGACGATTGGGTCGCACTGGTCGGCACGGAGATTTTCCCACCTGTTGCGGCCATTTCTGGCGGCGGAGTGCATGAGTATACCGGAGCTGCTACGGTTCCTATTACCCTGAATTGGAGCGTAACAAAAGGAAGTCTTAATATCACTAACATCCTTGTTGCAGGTGAGAGCATCCCACCAACTGGCGGCAATCAATCCGGAACAAAGCCCGTTAATGCTCCGGCTAATACTTCAACAAGCTACAGCATCACAGTGACGGACGAGCAGGGACAGCAGGACACGAAAAGCACAACGGTAAGCTTCCGCCACCGCCGCTTCTTTTTCGCTGACTCAGATGACCTACAAGCTATGTCTGACACGGAGATTAGTAACCGGATGAATGCTTCCCACCTTTCACGCTCGGAACTTGCCACAAACCGCCTGAAAAGCTACTCACAGCCCTGCGCAGATGAGTACTTTTACTATGCCTACCCAGCAGCATGGGCAAAAGCCACCTTCCGCGTGAACGGCCTCATTAACAATGCAGTGATCGAAAAGGAATTCCAGTACACTAACCAAAACGGGCATACTGAGACTTACTATTTGTATCGCTCATTCGGAAAAAATTCTTCTACTCTTTCAATTGAAGTTATTTAATATGGATCACGTAAATGACCCCGCCGGAACCGTTGTAGCCGATGCTTTAGCGAGTCCGGGTAAAGGCACAAACTATTCACACAAGCAAATAGGTGGATATTATATCGTTCCAACCGTAGAAATCCGTGACCAAATCCCTGCGGGTGAAAGCTTAAACCCCGACGGCTGGAGCTGTGGACAGCGCGAAAATGGAATGTTGTGCGGCGTAGGACTTGGCAGGGATGCGGTAACTTACCAGTTGGAGGTCGAGAACTGGGATTCTTTAACAGATGCTCAGAAGGTTGCCGAGCTAGCGAATAATGATAATTGGAAGATTCACGACAACGATATAAGCTTTTTCACGCAAGACGTTAAGCCAGATGATGGCCTTGATTACACAGTGATCGACCTAAAAAAAGCCAAATATCAATTTTTGAACATATACCGTGACACTAAAATCATGTTCATTAATACGGAGTATTATAGCGAATATCGTATTGGTATTTTCGTATTCGGATCATTTAATGTGAATTTCCCCGGATTCGACAAATTCCTGAACGGCCAGGGCACAGCGGAAAAACCAGACTTAGCTTATCTTTCCATTGCTAATATTGAAGTTGGGCCGATATTGGTTGATTGGGTTCCGACTGATCTACAACGGTATACGCCATGGGTTCCGGCGGGGTTTGATCCAACGAAACACGGATTACCCGCAGATTGGACGCCTTTTACCCCTACTACTTAATATCTTAATATGAAACCACATAAAGGACTGCCGGGGTGATTCAGCTACTTCTTGACCCCTATGACAAAGAATCTATTCTGCCTGAAGATGAGGAATTATTAATGAAATCGACTATAGGAAATCAGCGCGATGTTATAGGTGCAAATTGTCTTTTCTTCGATGGCACATACGGACTACTATTTCCCTTCACACCTACTTTAGCGCGCGCATGGGTGAAATTAGAAGGCGATGGTGAAGTCTGGCAGGAAGATTTCGACTTAATGCCTTTTTTTGTTGATGCTGAATTTGGTGAGACCTTTAGGGGGTATGTGAAAAAAATCGTCGCAACTGACGGAACGAATGATTTTTCTAGCCCGGGAGAACAAGGAGGTGGTTTTTTTCTATTTCACGAGGAATCAATTGAAATTTATGCTGAAATCCGTGGATTTGTTGGAGCTTCTAGGATCACATTGCTTGATGATTCCGGAGATCCGCTTGACGATTTCTTGATATACTCTCAGCAAAGTGACTGCCCGTGGACTTCAGGTGACTTGTTAGGATTCAACAAGTCTGATGTGATGTCAATAACTCCAGAAGGTGCTGACCCTGCATATCCAGACGTTTGGACCGCGTGGAAGTACGCATCAAATTCGCCTGATCTCTTTTTTTACTCAGCTTTCAACACAAGCGGAATTCAGACGCACGTTGATTATCGATCCCCCACAAGCGATGATTCAATTAGAGTTCGTCTAAGCTTACGTGTAGACGGTGATCAACGAGCTGACCCTTCAGGGTCGAACCCCGGCCCGCCCCGACCTGATTTCGACATCGATTCATACATAGAGGCAGACATGGGAGGTGTTCTTCCATACCTTCAGCAAAATTCAGATGGAAGGCCGTATATAGGAATGCAAGCACCACGGGCACTACCTGGTGCTATTAATTCAAATCAGCTAGCATTTGCAATTACAGACCCTGAAAAGGTCATTGATATTGAATTTAAGCTTGTGGATCTCGGCGATCCTTCGACGTATGTCGATTTGATTACGCAAACTTCTAATATGATGTCGGGTATGAATCTTCAACGCACATCCGGAGGCGGCACTATCGGGATGAGGGACTTCCTTGCTCGAAATGATTTTAGAGACGTTTGGAATACGAGGAATAAGGTAATATTAATTGAAGGGCAAACTGAATTGATTAATTCACGATTTGCGGCTGTGAACATAAGTAACTCATTAGTTTATCCGGAGCTAAGTGTGATTCATTTTTTCATGCTGCAAATACAGGAATATATTGACGGAAACGCGAACGAACTCGATCAAATCACAACAGAAATTTTTAACTCGATTGACGATTTAGATTCAATTTGGGCGCCTACAGAGGAAGATTTGAAGCAAAATTTCATTAACATGTTTAATGAATGGAATGACTTTATAGTACTAGTAAGCCGTGAACAGCGTGACGCGCGGCATTGGATTCAATATGTTACTGATTATTATTCTGCAAATTATGTATTGAATGACTATGAAAATCCCGACATGGCTAACGGCTGGTCATTCGGATCTCCTGTAGGTGGGCGTTTCGCTTACTCAAATCGAGTTACGAATGTTGGCCACAACATCATCCACCTGCAAGGCTTTGTTAATTCACTACGCAATTACTACGAAGGTTTCATTTTCCCGCCAATCACCATAGAGGTTTCCATGACTCCCGGCAATTGCGCACTTGAACTGTATCGTTTTGGGTTTGAAGGAAACAACAATATACCCGCGAACCCTGCAAAGCCTGGCTTTTCAGCCGATGGTATGACCCTTAATTATCGTGGACAAGCGGCCATTAACGCCAAAAGACTACCGAATGGCAACATTGATCCAAATCCAGAAAGTTCACCTATTGCAAACCATTTTCCTAATGAACTCATTCCTGGGGTTGGCATCCCAGGCTTGTACTACATGGAAAATGAATCAAAGAATTATGTAGGCCTTTCCGCTACTGCCACAGCGCGGGAAGATGAGGTCGCAAGGGCTTGGACAAACTACGGCAATCACTTACTCTCTGTTGAAGCGCATCCGGATGATATTTTGATATTTTCGGGATATGATCGAGCGAACGGGTATGATTTAGGTGAGTTTAATCCCGAAATCATTTATCCAGGCTTTAAGGTTACCAGCTTTGGGGCCATTCAAAATGAAGTGTTTTTGCAGGTAGAGGGCGATCATACTGATATTGAACAGGTATCCCTTTGGATTGAAGGCTTCGGCCAGACTCCTTTTTATGACGTTGAGTTGGTTATGGACGGAACCCAAACCCGCTGGGTGTATCCATCATCGAGCATGGCAAATCATTTTCGCTCTTTCGTGGGCAGCAACATGCAAATTAAATCATACTGGTAGTCGTGTGAAAAAATCGTGCACAATTCGTTTTGAAATTTGTGCACGATTCGTTTTCCCGTTTATATGAGAGCTTTTAAAATGATCGCAGTGTTTTTCTTTTTAGGTTTAGGAAGCGTTGCTATGGCATCGGAAAATAACGATGCTGAAAAAGCGAATCGTGTTGTAGTTTCATTCAATCATCAAAATAAATCCCTGATCCTTAAAAGAGGGGCTGATTGTTGCCCCAATACCAATGCCACCATCAATTTGAACCGAGTGGATGAATTGGCCTATAAAACCAAAATATACCGCTACTTTGGAGGAATCCTCCGAACCAATGCCCTGGGCTTTGAAACAATTGTAGTGGAAGAAGGCGGTGAACAAAACATTCTGGATTTTAATCGAGAAAATATTGCTTTAGTGGTGAATAACCTTATAGATTAAATTCAACCCACTCTTTAAAAAGCACCATTCTTTTTGGATGGTGCTTTTTTTTGCATTATTCAAAGGACAACATTAAAAAATCTACATGGTTTTGTATTAAAGAACAAAAACAAAACCATGTATTATAAAATAAAAAGGATACTTGTTCCCCTTGATTTCTCTGCACAGGATGACCGAATTCTTCAGTTCCTATCCATGATCTGTCGAATAGTGGACGTAAAAGAAATTTACTTTCTGCATATCATCCCGAAAGAAGACTGGACCTCCGCCTATAAAAACAAAGCGGACCGAAATCTTGAGGAGATTTTAATGGACAGCATCGAACAGTCTGTGGAGCGTTACTTCAAAGATCAACAAAGCCGCATTCACTTCCGCATTAAAAAGGGTAATAAAGCGGAAACAATTGTACAGTATGCCAAAACAAAAATGGTGGATTTAATTGCTATTGGGAAGAAAGAACGTCAAAACACCCCAATGATGGAGGAGGAAGAAGAAAAACCAAAAGTATTCCCTGAATTTGCCCAAGAGATCGAATTATTACCCTCGGGTATCAGAGGCAGTATGGATACCAGTGGATATTTGGTCAGAAAAGTGGCCAATATGGCTCCTTGTTCCATGCTGATTATTCCGGAAACGCTACCGGAGAAAATTGACCATGTCATTGTCCCTGTTGATTTTACCGATGCCTCTAGGCTGGCGCTGGAAAAGGCCTATGAAATCGCCTTCCAGTCAGCCAACAAACCCATTATTGACTGTGTTCATGTATTCTCGGCACCCATTGGAAATTATTCCGTGGGTATTCCTTATGATGAATGGGTGGAAACTATCCGGAACAATCGAAAAAAGGAATTTGAGCAATTTCTGAAAAAAAGCAGAATCCCGGAGAGAGATGCCGTTCAGTGCAAATTCCTGCTGGATAATGAAGGTAACCCAGCAGAAATTATCTCTGATTACGCCCAAAAGATAAAGGCTTCTGCTATCTGTATTGGTACGGAAGGAAAATCCTTCTTGGCTTCCCTCATCCTCGGAGATGTAGCCGAACGTCTGATCAATTACCCTTTCAGTAAGCCTCTGTTTATTATTAAAGACAAAACGAAAAATATGGGATTTTTCGATGCCTTACTTAAATTATAAACTACGCCTCTGGAATCAACTCGAAAACTCCTCTTTTAGCCGGATTAACCCGGATTGTTCATGCTTAAATCCTCGTTTAGCTGTAAGGCGGAAAAAATGAAGGAATTTTTCCTATTTCGAATTTTTTCCAACGAAACAGATGAATGAGGAGAAAGCAAGCTTGCCCAGATTTGGGATATTATAAATCAAAGAAAACAAACAATAATGAACTTAGAGTAAGCTACTTAGGACTGACCAGTAAATTTAGCGCTGAATAATTCGGCTTAAACCTGCTTTTATCCAGGTCTAGGCGAAGGGCGTTGAAAGAAAAAGACGCCCTTTTTTCGAGTTTTTTCCAAGGGAAGCAGATGAATAGGAAACAATTTAGCAAGGCCGTTTGAAAACTGAAAAATCACAGAATTACAGCTGGCCTCTAAATTGAATTTACCTGAATTATGAAGGCTAAAACCTCGTTCAGTGTCAAGGGAGGAAAATGAAGGAACAATTCCTTATTTCGAGATTTTTCCAACAAAGCAGATGAGTGAGGAAGAAAGCTAACTATTTCGCCAATTCGGACTCTCAACAATCAAAACCACCCACAAAACACTGACAATCAATCCTTATATGGGTTAATGAATGTTGTAGTACATCATTCCATCAATCAGATTGTATGGTAGTTAAAAACGAGGCATAATGGCATTCTAAAGCTCAGACATTCACAATACATTATGCCTTGAGCTTTTTAGGAGGACGAGTCATTTTTATCATTTGCTTAAACTCGTCAATACTTATGGGGGCAATGACCTCCTCTACCTGAGGCTCAGATTTTTTCAGATGCTCTTTTTGACTTTGTTTCCGCTGTATTCCCTTCTCTTGCTTTTGTTCTTTCTTATGAGACCTCTTCTCTCGATCCTGATGAGGTTCTTGCTCCGCCATGGCAGAAGAACCAAAAAGAAAGCATATCCCAAAAATGATTACCTGTAAAGTTCTCTTCATAATTGTGCAAATAATGTTCTAAAATTAAAGCTACATAAGCACAACTACCTGTAATTTAAATTGATAACTCACCAGTGTAAGAATTGGTTTAAACCCATAGTTTTTAGATCAATAGCAGGAAAAAAGTCTTAAATTAATCTGCTCCGCCGGACCTTTTTGGATGAAATCACGTAAATTTTTACAAAACTGTCCTATTTTTGGAATTATTCCCATAATGAAAAATCGATCTAATGAGTCATAACCCACTTTTAGTAGAGAAATTTGCCGGATCTTACGAGGCAATTCCTTTTGATCAAATAGAAGAAAAACATTTTTTGCCTGCTTTGGAGGAAGCCATTGCCAGTGGCAAAAAAGATATTGAGGCCATTAAAGCCAATACTGCACCAGCAGATTTTGATAATACCATCGTTGCTTTGGATGAAGCCGGGAAATTGGTAGGGCGTGTATCTTCCATCTTTTTCAATTTGAATTCCGCCGAAACCAATGATGAAATTCAAAAAATCGCTCAGGAATTCGCTCCGAAACTAACGGTTTATTCCAATGAGATTTTGTTAGATGAGGCCCTTTTCGAAAGAGTAAAAACGGTTTTTGAAAATACCAACCTTGATGCGCTTTCTCCGGAAGACAAGACCCTTTTGGAAAAGACTTACAAAGGTTTCGTGAGAAATGGTGCTCTTTTAGCCGAGGATCAAAAAGCCCGGCTGACCGAAATCTCTACTGAACTTTCCAAAACAAGTCTTCAGTTTGGTGAAAACGTACTGGCCGAAACCAATAAATATGTCAAAATTGTAGAGAACAAGGAAGACTTAGCCGGTCTGCCGGATTTTGCTTTGGAAGCCGCAGCAGCGGAAGCCAAAAACCAGGAGGCAGAAGGCCAATACGCCCTGACACTCCAGTACCCTTCTTATATCCCGACCATGACCTATGCTGACAATCGGGAATTAAGAAAGGAATTATTCCTGGCTTTTGGACAAAAAGGGTTCCATGGAGATGATTTGGACAACCAGGAAATCATTAAAAAAATCGTAAGCCTTCGCCATAAAAAGGCCCGGATTCTGGGCTATAAAAACCATGCGGACTTCACCTTGGAAGAACGTATGGCTGGCAGCCCCGAAGCCGTAAAAGGCTTTTTGAATGACCTTTTAGAAAAAGCGAAGCCGGTAGCTGATGAACAGGTCGCGGAAGTGAAAGCATTTGCCGCTTCCAAAGGACTGGAAGGAGAATTGCAAAGATGGGACTGGGCTTACTATGCCGAAAAGCTAAAAAAGGAAAAGTTTGCCATTGATGACGAAATCCTTAAACCTTATTTCCAACTGGAAAAAGTAGTGGACGGGGTTTTTGAAACGGCTCGCAGACTTTTCGGCATTACCTTTAAGCAGATTGACATCCCGGTTTACCATGAAGAAGTCACCGCCTACGAGGTAAAAACAGAGGCTGGCGACTATGTAGGTTTATTTTACGCAGATTTCTTCCCAAGAAAAGGAAAAAGAAATGGTGCCTGGATGACCTCCTACCGTGGACAGTCCAACGTACATGGCCAGCAACAGCGTCCGCATATTTCCATCGTATGTAACTTCACCAAACCAACTGCTACCAAACCAAGCCTGCTGACTTTCAATGAAGTCACCACCCTTTTCCATGAGTTCGGGCATGCTTTGCACGGATTATTGGCCAACACCACATACAGCAGTCTTTCCGGCACCAGCGTTTATTGGGACTTTGTGGAGCTCCCAAGCCAGATTCTGGAAAACTGGGCCTATGAAAAAGAATGCCTGGACTTGTTCGCCAAGCATTATGAAACTGGTGAAAGCATTCCAATGGAGTTGATCACTAAAATTAAAGAATCGGCCAACTTCCTGGAGGGCTACCAAACCCTTCGTCAGTTGAGCTTTGGACTCCTAGACATGGCCTGGCACGGGCAGGCGCCTGAGGAAAACACCAAAGTGGGTGAGTTTGAGAAAAAGGCCATGGCACCCACCGAGCTTTTCCCCACAGTAGAAAGTACTTGTATGAGTACCAGCTTCAGCCACATTTTCCAGGGCGGCTATTCCGCGGGATACTACTCCTACAAATGGGCCGAAGTGCTGGACGCCGATGCCTTTGAAGCATTTCAGGAAAAAGGCATTTTTGATGTCACTACCGCCACTTCCTTTAAAGAAAATATCCTTTCCAAAGGAGGAAGTGAACACCCCATGACTTTATATAAACGTTTCCGTGGAGACGAACCCAAAACTGATGCACTGCTCAAGCGTGCCGGTTTGTTGAAATAATATTAGCCTAAAAGGTCGGAAAATTTCCGGCCTTTTTTTTATTCCCCATTACACAGGAACGATCCATACTGAGTTTTGGGGGCCTTTTGCTAACGCAAAACCGGGCTGGCGGCACTCGCTTTTTGGCCCTATCAGCCTCCATTAGAGGAGCCAAAAGAGCTCAAACAAACTGCCTTCATCCCTGGCCCGGAACCCAACTTGCACCAACCTCCGGAAATGGAAAGGCTGAAGCTATTAATCAGGGACTTCTCCACCAAATCAACTTATTTCACCCTTTCCACCTTATGCCTTTCACAAGGATACCCTCCCAAAGGAATGCTGGAATTTAGCTGGAAACGAATAATTCATCGCAACCGAAAACGTGATGGTGACGGCTCATAGTACTGTTCCCCAATCCAAAATCCGGAATTTAACTCTAAAATAATCACCTTATCAGACAAGGGCTCAAACACCCCTTGCTCCAGGCCATCCAATACCGGATTCCACAAAAATGCTTTGGCCAGTTGAGGCGCGTACTCTTTTCTGATTCGCTTGGACAAATCCCTTAAGGTATTCACATCATCCATCTGAGATAACCAGCTCTCTTCCAGAGAATTAATACTCACCCCTTCAATATCAAAATAAAGATGATCCATGATCAAATCAGCCGCAATAATTATGGAATCACCCTGTGAATAAATTTGTGTTTTCTCCCCATCACCAAAATCTACCATAAAGGAACATCTGCCCGGCACATAAAACACCCGACTGGTCGTGGCATCATACAGAGAAAAGCCAAAAACAGTGTAGGGTTCTACCTTCTTCACCGTATCCACATACACAAACTCTTCCACCGCCAGCTCTACCCTTCCACTACTTTTGATTTGCTCAATATACAGGCGTTCCCGTTTCAATCGGGCTTCCCGATCGGCCATTGCCTTCTGAGAAAGCCGCTGCTCATGAAAGAAAAATGCAGCTACTAACACAACTACTGTTGAAATCAAAAAATACCAAATTCTATTCATCCTGTTAAATATCCATTTTCTCTTATAACAGCCTTAAAACAGGGATTATCTGCCCCGGATTCCTGACCTTTGATCAAAATCCAAATAATCATACCCTAAAACGCTCTCCCACCTTTGAATTTTGAAGAAATAATAAGAATTTCACAAACTTTACAACATTATAATTCACAAAATCAAAATTAATCCGCCACTCGCGGAAAAAACCGGAAGATTCTGGTACCAAATGAAGGCATACACACCGCCATTAATTTTAATGGAAATTAACGCAAAACGCCACAAATAGCCCAATCAGGCATTAATTTTGTATAAAATAATCACCTCTATTTCACCAACGGAATAGAACCGCCAGAAATTCATCAACAATCAAAGGTTGAATTTTTCGCAATTTAATTTAGACGGGAAAGCCATGGCTACCTGAATGCCCGTCATTAATGAGTATAATTTAATATGAGACAACGTCTTTTAAGAGAGGGAGCAAGCGAGCTAACGTACGAAATCCGGGGCATTGTAAAAAAGGCGGAACAACTGAAAAAGGTTGGTCAGCCTATTTACTGGGAAAACATTGGGGATCCCATTCAGAAAAATGCCAAAATGCCCGATTGGATGAAGGACATTATTGGCCAATTGGTAAAAGAGGATGATACTTTTGGATATTGCCATTCCAAAGGGATTCCGGAAACACGAGCCTTTTTGGCCGCCAGGACCAATACCCTGGGGGGTGCCCAAATCTCTGCTGAAGACATTTTATTTTTCAATGGTCTGGGAGATGCCATATCAAAGGTGTATCAATTCCTGATGCCGACCTCCCGAATTATTGGTCCGTCTCCGGCCTATTCCACGCACTCTTCTTCTGAAGGAGCGCATGCGAACACCAGCCCCCTGACCTATAAACTGGATCCGGACAATCACTGGTATCCGGATATGGATGATTTATACCTGAAGATCAAATACAATCCCAATGTGGTGGGCATCCTGATTATTAATCCGGATAACCCAACGGGAATGGTATACCCAAAAGAAATTCTGGATCGCTTTGTAGAAATTGCCAGAGAGTTCAATCTGATGTTGGTCTCCGATGAGATATATTGCAATGTAACCTATAATGACGCTCGGCATGGCAACTGGCGGAGTACATTCAGGAAGTTCCGGGCATTGCTTTGAAAGGTATTTCCAAAGAATTCCCCTGGCCGGGTGCGCGTTGTGGATGGATGGAATATTACAATCGTGGAGCCGACGAACAGTTCGAACGCTTCTGTCAGACCCTGGACAATGCCAAAATGATTGAGGTTTGTTCCACCAAATTACCACAGAAAGCGATTCCGATCATTATGGGAGATGAGCGCTACCAGCCCTACCGTATTGAAAAGAATAAAGAAATCGGGCAGAGAAGTAATATCATCACGGATATTTTAAATGACATCCCCTACATTACCTTCAACCCCACCAATGGTGCCTTTTATAACACCATCATTTTCCGGGAGGACGTACTGAAAAAAGGGCAGCATTTAAAGATTGAAAATCCCGAAGCAGCAGCACTTCTGAAAAGTTGGGAAGATGCTGAACCCAATATGTCTTTGGACAAGCACTTTGTTTATTCACTCTTAGCAGCGGAAGGAGTCTGTGTAGTCCCAACCTCTTCCTTTGCCAGTGAGTTACAGGGATTCCGCGTCACCCTACTGGAGGAAAATGAGGAATTATTAAAATCGACCTTCGGCAAAATTAAAAAAGCCTTGATGGCTTACTGTGAGAGCATTTAATTTTTTATTGAATACCCATAATCTAAAAAGCACGATCCCTTACCGATCGTGCTTTTTTCATTTACTCAAAAATGATTTTCATTCTTACCATGTTTTCGTCACATTTTCAACAACCTCCCATAAACTGAAAATCGCCCAATTAAATTTACGAAGACTAAAAACAGATGTCCCTCTTTCAAATCCCTCCTGTATACGGTGTTTATTATCCGTTTCCCCACCATCTTTCATAAGGTCGGCTGACTTTACAGCACCAAAATTTCCACTTCAACACAACGGCCTTGATCAATTGGCGAAAAGCCATGGAGACTGCTACCGATAAGAAGTCGTCACAGCGTTATTTCCTCAATATTTTCTTCTAACCCCTCAGAGGTCAAATAACGCCTTGATGAATTCCGGTAGTAGACTCAATGGCGCGCCCGAATTGATCACAGCCTTGATTTTTTTGTTTCGTTTTTTATCAAGGAAAATGAAAAGTATGCCTATTGCGCAATTAAGGATGATTTTGTAGTTTTTGATACACAGACTTTTAACGCGATAAATTTATGAAGAAAGTAAGATTTAACTACTACAATAATGATATAAGTAAACGTTGGTATATCACCTATCCGGTTATAAAGAATGGGAAACTGAAATCGCACCGAAAGTATATTAAAAGCAAAAAATACCCTACAGTGGATGAAAAGCACGCATTTGCAAAAGAATTTATCGCGGATATGGAGCAAAGAATAGAAAATAACGATTTAATAGATATAACTTCTAACGAAACTCCCAAAGAAATCCCAACTCTGGAAAGTGCAATAACGAATATTATTTCGATTTTTAAACAAACTTTAGCGGACAATACTTTGAGCTCATACAAATGTGTGCTAAAAAATTTTTTGAAATTTGTTCAGGAAGGGGAAGATTCCGGTATTTTGGTCAATAATGTGACCACTGCCCACGTCCATGAATTTCTAGATTTTAAGGTTTCCGAAGGGCAATTGTGTATTAGTAGTAGAAATCGATATCTCAGAACTCTGAAGGCTTCTTTCGAGTTGATGAGGGAAAGGGAAATCATTGAAATTAATCCAGCCAGAACAATAAAAGGAATCCGTAATCCTGGACAAAAATCTCATCAGCCCTATACCATGTTGGAGGCTACTCAAATATTGAACTATTTAAGGAAACATGACCCACAACTTTTCGTTTTTGTTTCCATCATTTTCCATACCTTTTTGCGTCCTATTGAAATATGTCGAATGCGGGTAAATGACATTGATTTTGATAATCAACGTATCCATGTATCTAAGGAAAATTCAAAAACGAGGATTGCCAAAAACCCAAGGTTCTCCAAACAGCTTCTCCAAATTTTAAGAGAGTACATGGTGGAGCCTAATTTTGGCGATCTATTTATTTCGGTGAATGGTGCTCCAGGTATGAGGAGTTTGCAAGTAGATCAAATCCGGTACAGATACAATAAGGCTTTAAAAGCGATAAAACTGGATGGCAAGGGACATACACTCTACAGTTGGAAGCATACTGGAAATATTGAACTCTATAAGCAATGTAAGGATGTCAAATATGTGCAGTTTCAAAATGGGCACACCTCGCTATCAATGACGGATCAATATTTAAGAAATCTCGGCCTTATGATGGATGATAGCTGGAGCTACGAAATGCCTGACCTTCAATTTGAAGAAATTGCATAGTAGCTAGGTGATTTTCTGTTTCCTCTTTCCTCACCTCATTTTCGAGAAATTGTACTTTAAATCCCTCTTCTGGGGCTCCTGGTATTTTTGGTAGTCAGAAAAGTACAAATATTTTGAGGAAACAGAGGTTAAAGTGCAATTTTATGGCGATTATTAGAAAAGTACTAATGAAATAATACAAATGACTGTTGAGGCTCATTTATTAGGGTTTTTGAGAGGCTGATTTCGATGAATTTTCAAATTTCATCTCTAAATACAGGGATTTATATTGGGTTATTTATATTTCCTTTTGAGGGGATAGGAAGGAAGTTAGAGGGAGAATAGGTGAAATAGTGAGGAAACAGAGGTGTTTTTCTAGAAAGATAGCCTCACCTCACCACCACTTCAACATCCTCTCCTCCCTCAATCCTTTCCTCAAACACATTAAAGACCCTATCCGCATTCGAATACCTGTTCTTCTCAAACATCGCCCGACCGCCTTCATGCACATGAATGACCATATCGGAATCGAATTCCACCATATTTCCGCCGCGGGTTTGGCGTCCGGTGGTGGATTGGAAGATCATGATGAAGATGGTTTGTTTGTGCTGCTTGCGGAGGTCATTCAGGTCTTGCTGTTTGGCATTGGGGACTTTGTTCCAGGAATCGACCACCACGACATCAAAGTGCTGGGCGGCTTCGTGTAGCGAAGTAACGCCTTTGGCGGCTTCAGCCGCAGATTGAATTTTGGATCGGTTTTCCGGGTGGATGTATTGTTCGGTATAATTTCGGATTACGGGATGAGCCGGGTCCATCTCCAGAGTAAAAAATCCGACTGACTTTCCGAGACTGGCCAAGCCGTTCATTAGTTGGAAAGCCAGGCGCGTTTTGCCGGCTCCTTTGTCGCCACGGAGGACGATGGCGGATTCATGTGGGGCAAATTCTCCCAACCACAAACCGATCTGTCCAGGGATTTTGATCTTGGGGGTAGGATCTTCGGTTCTTTCTAAGCTTCCAAAACCGGAAAATCCATTTTCCTGCTTATGGTTTGTTGGTTGAGCTTCCTTATTTTGGGTGATTTGCCGGTATTGTTCCGCTTTGATGGAGCTGCCTTTGTGGTCCTCACATTCACAGCCGCAAATACAGGTCACGGCATTTCCCAGGCCGGCACCATGGAACTTTCCTCCGCATTTGCATTCACATTTCGGTCCGGTGGCGGACTCGCATTTCCCGGAGTGTTTTTCGGGCATACCTGCTATGGCAGATTCATTTATATTTTCCTCCATAGATGCCAAAATGATCATACGCTCGGTTTCATCTTTGGCATTTTTTAAGGCATCGATATATTTTTTGGGAATACTCATGAGGCTTTCTTTTTGGTTCCGAAGAGAGAAGTTTGCTTTTTGCCGGCCTGTTTGGCTTCGGATTTTTTCTTCATATGCTTGGCTAATTTCCGCTTGATCGTCCCCACCTTGTCGAGGTAGGGCTTGGCCAATTCATCGGCCTTGTTTTTAGAGATTTTTCGTGTGGCATCGCTACTATTCACCGCAGCATAAAATCGTGTCGATTTTTCATGGTATTCTTTTTCAGCGACTTTCAACTCCTTTTCAATGCTTCTTTTCTGTTCCTCCCAGGCCGCTTCTGATGGAGATTTGGAGAGCTGTCGGTTCAGATTGATCACTGCATCATATTTTCCCATATTCGCAAACCTCTCCAGGTATTGAAAGAACTTGCTTTTAGCTGAAAATTGTCCGCTTTTATTGCCATATCCTTGCTGAAATAGCCATTTAGCGATCTGATTTTCATTTTGATGCGTCAGCTTTGGGAACCGTCTTCGCGCCTCTCCAGTCCAGTTGGCTATGGTGGAAAGGTTGTTTAGAGAGGTCTTGTCTTTGCCGTCAAATTGCAATAATTGCCCAATCATCCAGCCCTTGGGGTTGAGATATGACAAATTATGGATGGTCGATGCGTTCTTGCCTTCTTTCTCGCGGATTTCTTCCTCAATTTGCTTGGCGCAAGAGGGTCCGGAAAGCCCACATTCCTCCCGTTTTTTTCGATAATATCCGGCACGCTCCAGGTCGGTTTCTTTGGTGGAAAGCGTGTTTGAATTCAGTGCAAAATTAATGGCCTGTGCTTCGCTTCCCTCAAAGATCTTCGCCGGTATCCTTTTAAAATAATGGTCAATTTTTGAAATTCTTTTGAATGCCTCAAAGCGGCTGTGCCCACTTAAAACGAAGTATCTATTTTTCTTGTTTGGATCCTCCCAAACGACGATGGAATCAAAAGCGGACCAGTCAAATTTTTGATTGAAATGAGCCGATTCAATTCGCTTTACCGACTCCTCAGAATAGGCATTATTTCGGTTTTGAAAACGCTTTTCATCTGTTTGGATCTTCCACAAATCAATAGTGTGAACCTTTACCTTATTTGAACTAGCTCCCTTCTCGGACTTTACTTTCGTCTTTTTAGCTGGTGTGGCCGGTTTTGACTTTGGCTTTAACTCACTCTTTTTTTTTAAGATGCAGCTCATTTGACCCAATGCAACTTGAACCTTTTCTTCATTTGTTTCGGAAAGGGGAATTTGCCAAACCTTCTGCTTTGGTGCCCAGGTGAAGCCATTGGACTTCAGAATTGCCCGGTCTACTTCACTAGGTTTATGGCTGAATTTTAGTTGTATGCGTTTGATTTTTTCATTGCGAACTACCTCTGTTTCAATAGTGGATGCTGCTTTTTTCGGACTTCCTTTTGCTGCCGCTGGGACTTTGGGTTTTGGGGCAGCTTTTGGCGCTGAGCTCGGTTTAGGGACAGATTCAGGCTTTTCCGGACTCGCTTTTTCCGGTCTATTTTCCGGATTAAAGGCCTGGTATTCTCCCTTTTTGAGAATGAAATCTGCAGCCTTTTGCGCCTTGGCCGTAGTGTTCGTAATCCAGCGGTTATCCTCTCTCATTTTTTTGAGAATACGGCTTTTCCAGTTTCGAATATAGGCGGCGCTATTGTCAATGGTAAACATCAAAATGCCCGCCTGCCCACATAAATAGGAAGCGCTCATTTCTGCGATAAGTTCTTCTGCAGCATATCCCGGATCACCCCAAACAGCTCCCCGCGCGACTTATCATTGAGTCGTTTTCGGTGCTTTGTGCTATGAACCAACTCATGAAAAAGGGTAGCATAGTAACGCTGTTTTTCTTCGAATTGGTCAAAATAGGGCATGGTCACCGTATCCTTTTGTGGGGTGTAAAATGCCCGATCCTTTTTGGAATGCAGGATAGGAGGCCTTTCCGGCATATGTGCAATTATCTGATTAGCAGAATCAATATCATCACCTTTAAATTTTTCTGCTTCTATTTTCGTGAAGTTGTGGTCAATTCCCTCAGTATCATCCAGATTGAATACCCGGTAGTACTTCAGAAATTTGATTTCCTCATTGTTTTGCGGGTCACTTTCGTATTCTTCTTTTGTGATGGTATTCCCTTCCGAATCTTTATACATGATGGAATAATAGACCACTATTCGGCTTTCTGCTCCCTTTTCAATTTGCCCTTTTAGCTTCTGGACCTGCTTGAAAGTAAGATAATAAGGCAAGGCTCTCCGATCCATCATACTCAGCATAAAGTAGTTCATACCCGTGTAGGGCTTATCACTGACGTAATTTTTAGCAATGGGACCAAGTGGTCTGCCGTTTTTATCCAGGAAGATAGTCTGAGACCAGGGTTTCCTCCAGGGCAGCTCTTCTTCAGAAGTGGATTCAATTTTATCAATGATCATTTGGGTGATGATGTCGTTGACATTGGCGGTCTTTCCCAGTCCCATCAAGCCGCCCAGTTCTTCCAAGGGTCGTCCTTCATCTCCAAGGAGTTCCTGCTCTTCCTTTTCGCAGAGGCATGGAATACCGTTTAATAATTCGTTGTCATTATTATTATCGGAGAACATCCACCAGGTAAGTCCTCCCAAGGCTAGGGCTGGAATGATCATATTTCTTTAATTGTTTTGGACTACAGTATTTTCCGCCAATATTTCCCCCAGTAATCCCCCCACAAAAAGGAAAGCCGAAGCATCTTTTTTCAGATGCCTGGCTAAATAATAGGCCGCCAACCCGCAGGCACCTACATAAATGGCTTTTTTAGTTGTGTTTTTTAGGGTTAGGAGGTGAACTTGACTCATTACTCTTAGGGTTTCAATTTCTCTTTAAATGCAGGATTCCGTGTTTTTTGTATTACTTAATGTCATTTAGTATTACTTTTGCGTATACTCTATTAAAAAGTAAAGTATTATGGAAAGCTCAAAAATCAGAAAGTCACTAACACTTGATCCGGATGTGGTTCAATTTATTGACAAATACTCACGTACGAGCCGAGTTAGCTTCAGTACCGCCGTTAATCAGATTCTGTTGATTTATAAGCAGAAGCAGCAAAAAGAGACCGCTATGCAAATGGCTGATCGGTTAATGGATGATAATGAAGATGTATTTGAACACTTGGCTAAATAATGGTTAATTCTTATATCACTAAAGAGGAGCTACTCTTATTGCATCACAAATCCATCAAGCGATTTGGTGGTTTAGATGGAATTAAATCACCTGAGCACGAAGGTTTGATTGATTCCTGTTTATCTCATATTCAAAACGATGATTATTATCCGGATCTGGAAAGCAAAAGTGTGCATTTGTATTGGAGCCTGATAAAGAATCATTGTTTTGAAGATGGAAACAAACGAATAGCCTTAAGAGCGGTTACCTTTTTTTGGTTGAAAAACGGAATAGAATACGATGTAGCCAATTCATTTATTAAACAACATGGTATTTCACTCACAGAAGGAATTGCTGCCGGTAAGTTTGAGAAAAACCAAGTATTTTCCATTATCCAGGACTTTCTAAAGTCTTAATTTTTTCAACCTTGCGAATAGTCGATTATACATTATTGTCTTCATTTTTTCTTTTGTAGTTAATCATGGATATATCAAAATGCTGACTCACTTTACCGGCCACCTTTTCAATCGTTCGGCCTGCCACATAACCACCAATGCCTACGGTGAGCAGGTTCCAGAATGGTTCCGGTATACGATGTAATTCAACCGGATAGAAGCAGGAAATCATCACAATAAGGGCAAAGCAAACCATCACCGCTGGTCGCCAATTCCGTTGCAGGGCATTTCCTTGGCTTTCACTGAGGATAATTTGTGTCTGCAGGCGACTAATTTCCACCAAATGCTCTAGGAGCATTTTGGCTAATCGGTTTTTCAGGGCTTGCTTTTCCTCTTCGGAAGTAACTACTTCATCGACCACATTCCCAACGGATTCCACTAGTTTTGATGCCCCACTGGAAATGATTTTAGATAGAAAATTTCCCATAATGCATCAATATTATTCCCCCGATAAGCACCAAGGCTAAACTGCCTAAACCATAGACCTGCCAGTCTGCATAAACAAAAGCCATGGCCCGCTTTTTCCAACCGGATAAAAACTTTTTCAGAGTGCTATTCTTTTGGGCCAAGGCCTCATAATATTCCACTCTGGCCAGCTTGTACTGCTCAAATAGCAAGGCTCCATCCACGGAGTTTATCGCACCTATAGTCATTGGACCCATGGCACCATCTACTGAAAGATTCAGGCTAAATGATTTATTTAGAGTTCGCTGCAAAACCTTAATGGCATTTCCTCCGGCATTGACAAAGAAGTCAAAGATTTGAGCCTGTAGCGCAGTATTTTGGATATAATCTAGTTGAGCTCTTTTCCAGAATTTTTCAAGGTAAAAAGCTTTAACTAAGTCGTTTATTTCCACTGCTTTGACTTGGGTATTCCAGGGTAATTTACCTCCGGCCTGCGCCTTGGCCATATCGATATGGATCCAGCCCGGCCATGAGGGATGATAATTTCGGGCAATACCCTGATAGGTTTCTCCGCCGCTATCTCCAGGGACAAAGGCGTAAAAACCTTCGTGCCTGAGGGTTTCATTTAAAATTTTATCAAAACTCATAAAGCAAAAGCGTTATTTCGAATTTCAATCAACTGTTGTTCGGTTTTATCCAACACCGGAAATTGAGAAAATTCATCATAAGTCAACATGCTAACAGCGGACTCATGAACGAAATACCGATAGTCCTGACCACCAATTTGAGTCTGAACTTCCAGCATCTGATTTTCCTTTTTTCCACTGAATTTTCCGGCCAGATTATCGCGGTATAAGGTGGTAATCAGTCCGGTTCCATTTCCATCCGGGTAAGAAGGTACCACTTTTGATCCCTGATAAACTCCGGTCTTATCCAGGGATACCACCGCATAAAGGGGAGTTTGCACTGGGCTGACCTCCTTCTCTGTTGCCAATACAGGAAGTAAATCCTTCATTCCTTTTTCCCGAATGTATTGAGAGGTAATGAGCAAAATTCCCATTCCCATTAGTAAGTCTTCCGTTCTCATGCTGCCAGAATTTGGTTCAACTTCATCAGGTCGGAGCCGCTGAGTTCATCGGTCAGGTCCTGCACCACATTTCTTTGGTAGAGGGAGCGATAAGCGTTGTTCACTGCCGCCATGGAAATCTTATTGTTTTTCATATCATGAATCACCCGAAAGATTTCTCCTTCATTAGTGCCATCCCAAAGCCATGAAAAAGAAGAAGGATGCATGGCCGCATACAGACGGGTTGCATAGGAAGTGCTGAGCCCTTTATCCGATTGCATGCCGAATTGATTGGCGGCCTGAATGGCCTTCGACTTTTTTAACTGTCGATCAATCACCAAATAAACGGCAACACCCACCCCCGCTAAAAGGGCGAATTTGATCACCGTCTTTCCGGTATCACTGGAGACCACATTTTTCGCTGTTGATAGTGCCGTTATTGGATTCATTTACAGTATATTTTGGTAATTTTTAATCATCATATTGATGCCGGGCTTCTTACTTTTTTGAGCTAAAATTTCCAGACTTTCCACCGTCAATTGATTGACAATAGTCTGAATGGCACGAGCCATTTTTTGTCCCTCTGCTGTGGATTTTACATTCACTGAAATGCTTAAATTAGCCTTACTCATAGTCCACCTCCTCACCACTTGGTTTTCGGAAATTGCTTAATAATTGTCCCAGTAATTCCTCATTTTGAGCGAGTAATTGTACCAGAATGAAGAACTCTTTTTGGTATTGCTCATCTTTAGAGAGTAACCATTTTTCCGTCTCCGCTATAACTTCATTTTCAGCCCCTTCAAAAGCTACATTTGCATTATTTCCAGCAGGCAGGGAGTTGGATAGGTCCACGCCCATCAACCGACTTACCGCCACAGCTGCCAAATTGGCCAGTACCGGATTTTCGCCCACTTTTTCCATCACTCCGGCTAAGCCATTGCTCTGCTCAATCTCCTTTTTTCGGTCTTCAATGGCATGGACTTCATCCTTCAGCTGGTTCTCTTTCTGAAGTTTAAAATTTTCTTCCTTGAGACGTTCATTTTGAGATTCCAGCTGATCCGCTTTCTTCTCCATCTTCAGCAAATCTTTCTCCAGTTGCTGAATCATATAGGCTTTTACATCGTTGAGCTGCTCCTGAGGGAGGCCATGCAGGGCGGAAGTTTTTTCCAGTTCAGCGGTTTCTACGGATTTCTTTCCGGCGTCCACAAATTCACCATCTACCTTTTTTTTCGTGTTGACGATGATTTTTTCCGGTTCATAAGTGAATTTGATGTCCTCCAGTATTTCCACCAATTCTTGCTGATCAGCCGTACTTTGGTTTTCATAGACCAGCTGCTCCTCTCCATCTTTGAGGTAGCCAATGTCCACAGCCTCATAACGGGCGGTATGTTTGGCGATGTTATGTAATTTATTCATAGCGGGTTAATTTGGTTTATCTTTTGCGTCTTCGAAACAAGCGTTTCAATCCTCTTCCGGCAATGGCTGCCGGATGGTATCGCAGGACTTTTTTCAAAATAGACGACCTTTTCTTTGCTGATTTTCTTACTGCCGGTTTTCGACTGGACAATATAGGTCGTCGATTAACAGGCGATTTTTTTAATGTGGATGGAAAGCGCCTAAATCTCAAAGATGGTCTGCCAGGGAAGCCTTTTTTTTTGATCTTTGAACGCAGGCTTCTTGTTTTTAGAGAGGGTTTAAATGAAGGTTGCTGAATGCTCCTATTTTGATCTACAGCCCTTCTTTGACCAAAATAGGTAGGTCTTCTTTTTATGGAAGAAGTGCCCTTACAATGCTTCAAGGCCTGCTTCAAAACCCGGTTTTGTCTATGCACTGCAGCCTGTTTTCTTTTGGCCAGGAGCATGCTTCTTCGCCTTTCTTTTTGTGCTCTTTCCTTCTTTTTTTGAAGTGCAAAGCGTCTTTTTCTCTCCTCACGGTTCCTTCGGAGCTGCGATTGCTTTTTCACTTCCATTTGTTGAGCCACAGGATTGGTATTTTTTCCGGTTTTGACCGTCGGGATACGCTTAATCGCCGGTACCACTTTTGAGCTGCCCGGTAGTTTTTGAAGATTAGCCTGAGGCACCACTTTTCCATTGGGACGATTCATCTGGTCCACATCAATACCAAATGCATTGGCTACTCCTGCCGCAAATTGTTGGGTAAGTGTTCTTTGCATGATACTATATGATTAAGGCGTATTTTTAGAATTTTTAGCAGACTTCCATTCCTGTCTGATTTTAAATAGTAGCCATATGATTCCCAGCATAGAATTCAGCAATACAAAGCCCTTATCGATATGATGCCACTGGATGTCATGAGTAGTTTTGAGGTACTCATTGTAGAAGGTCAGGAAGAAAGCAGCAAAGCCACTTTTATCGAAGAAATTGTATACTAATCTATTCATGTGTTTCCCTCTATTTGCGTAATTCTGGATTCCAGTCTGGTGACTTTTTCGTAAAGCATTTTCATTGCTTTTGCCGAGGCAGCAATAAGACTGGAGTCTTCAGAAAAACTATCGGTCAGACTGATTTCAAAATTGACCCAATCGGCATTGGTGGAGCCCATTAGTTTAAAGTATTCCTTGCTATCCAATTGAAAAACCATCAACCCCATATAGGCCCGTCCGCTTTCTACCAATGCATATCGGCTTTTCTCATCGGCACAAACCAAGCGAGAATCCACCGGATCATTGGAGGCAATATGCAGCCCATATGGAAGGTTGAACTTGTTCATTTAGGAAATGGTGAAATCGTAATTCGCTTCCGAAGCATAACCAGATCCCGCCAAAGTTGAAGTATAGACATCATAATCCCGAAGGTTGCCTCCGGCGTCTTCAATTTGTTTCAGGCTGGCGCTAATGGCAAAAGAACCGGTCACGTCAGCATTGGAAGATTCCCGGAACAATACTTTTAGCGTGCGTCCCTTGGGCACACAAATGGCCAGATTCTTTTCTCCAGCCGGAATGGTCAGGCTGCCGGAAGCGTTATTTCCGCTCAATAATTTTTGCTTCAATCCCCTGGCTTCAGCGCTATTATTCGGGATGGAAATCCCATAAAATACAGCGTATTGGGGCGTGAAAATCAAAATATTACTGTCTTTTAGTCCAGCGGTAATCCGCCCATTGGGATAGGGGTTTCCTTTGTTGTCGTTTTTTATTGGTCCTTCCAGATAATTGAGCTCCACATACACTCCAAGTGTTTCGCCCGGATTAGCAAAAGTAATAGGCTCCAAAATGTAGGAGGTGTCTGTATTGGCAATTGCGCCCTGGTTGACCTCACTATTTTGATTGAAATTATCATTAGGAAAGGAGCGATAAACCGCAATTTCATCGATTTCACCTGCATCATTTAGTTGAATAACCCAATTGATTTTTGGAGTAATCGTACTTCCGATCTCCACGTTTTTGACATCCGAACTTGAAGCAGAAATGCTCGGAGCGGTATAAGTGGGGTTAATGGTGGGATTTTCAATTTCATCTAATCTCGCCAAAATCGATAGGTATTCGGCCTGATCCACGGGACCAATTTCCAGCCAGTCACTATTGGAATCCCCCCGAAGACCGTAGTACTGGTCCTCCTCTTTGACATAGACCGTCGAGCCCTCCGTCACTTTTCCATCGGTCAACAATTGGTTGCGCTCTGCTAAACTCTGGACAATAAGCGTTCCGCCGGACACGCCTGTAGGACCAACCAAAAGCACCCAGTCTCCGGTAGATTTATCCCGAAGCCCGTAAAGCTCTTTGGTGTCTTGCTGGAAAACAATCATGCCGTTGAAAGCTAATCCATCCGAAATCAGGGCGGCTCTGGCGGCGGCATCCGCTACTTGTTGCCTTTGATCGGTAGGGTCGGAAGAGGCGATATTGAGGCCGAAAGGTAGGTTGAATTTTGACATATCAAATAAGGGTTATATCGTAATGTGCGTCCATGCTATAGCCGGAGCCGGCCAGGCTACTGGTGAGCAACCAATAGGCCTGATCATTTCCTCCGGCGTCCTGCACAACTATTTCTTTTTTTATAAATGCGGCAGTCACTTCTGCATTGGAAGATTCCCGAAATGTTACTTTAAGTGACTGATTTTTAGGGAGAGCGATAAAACAGGATTTCTCCCCCTGTGGAATGAATAAGGTTCCGGAGAAGGCGTTTTTAATTAGGTGTTGCTCCCCGGATCGTATTTGTTCAGAGTTCACAGGGAGTCCTAAACCAAAAAATATTTTTTGATATCCTCTAAAATTAAGGTTAGCAGATAATGCCCCTGCCGGAATTTGGTATTCTCTTCCCTGAATATCATACCATTTTGGACCGGCCTCATAAGCAGCTTTGGCTTGAAACCCTATTATCCCTAAAGGCATATTCCATCCATAAGAAAAACGGTTTGATCCGCTATGAATCAGTTGGTTGTCCTGGAGTAATTCAATGCTGGGAAGTAATATATTCCCACCATCATTTTGGCTGAATTGGATTTGAAACAGGGCTTCCATCTTGCTGCCCACTTCCGCCTCTAAATCGATATCACCAAGAAGCTTTAAGCTGGGGGCAACTGGTGGGCGGAAAGGGTTGATGAGTTCCTGTATTTTCCAATATTCCGCCTGTGAGAACTGATGGAATTGCCTTACTTTTTGTTCGACAAAAGCCCTTTTCCTGATAAATTCCACCTCAATGATTTCAACATAATCTTCCCCTCCGGAAGCTGTATAAGCTTTTTTCACATAGGGATCTAACCACTGAATGATAATATCATTTTCCTCTGAACGGTGAACAAATAGCTTATAGCGCGCTCCGACTTGGCCCCGAAATACTTCAATTTGAAAGTCCTGATCGATATGGATTTCAAATTCGGAATACTCCAAATTTTTGCAATCCAGGAGTAAATTTCCCTCCGGAATTTTCCGTCCAAATAACGGCATGCCTGCCGGATAATCCTGGGAGCCATCACTCACGCTCACGAATTGAGGGGCCTTTGCTTTGGCATTGGTAGCATTAGAAAATGACTGATAGGGACCGAAAGAAAACATAAAGAGTAGAAGACTTAGCAGTTTGATTTTCATCGAATGGTTTCGTTAAGTTTGGCGACATATTTAAAGATTCTGACCAATCCGGTGCCGGTTTGGTCAAATCTGATTTCCATCTCTCCTTCAAAGGCATAGCCGGAAGATGCTGGAAATGAATATCTTTCCCCTGCAGGAATATCGATATCCAATGGCTCGCCCACATAGCCAATGTGTGCAGTGGTATCACCGGCATTAATGACGGTAAAGCCAGCGCAGGCATTCAGGCTAAAAGTGTCCCCATCCTTAAGCAGGGAGTCCGAAGTGAGCTTCATCAGATATAATCCCATGGCTTAAGATTTAAGGGTTCTGGTTAACCTGAAGACAAAATCATACACCAATTTTTCAGTGGTTTGCTGGTCAAATTGTGTATTGATTTTTACAGTATGTCCATTCGCAGGAATATCCACTTCCTGGAATCGATCATGGAAGGGCAATGATTTATCAGCCGTGAGTGCATCCTGATGCGTAACCTGCAGCAGGGCGCCACCATTGTCTTCCAACCCCACCCGAAAGGCATCCAATCCGCCTTGCTTGATGGGGTAAATCGCTACGCCCGTGCAGCGTTCGTAGGAAGAATTGAGTTTTACCTCTGAGCGAATTACGGTAGAAGCTGTACCGGCCGGTACCTCGATGGTCTTGGTCTGGAGGAAGGTTTCTTTTCTCATAAGAAGGAAAAATGGGGGCCGAGGCCCCGATCATCAAATTATTTCGGCATGGTCTGGGCACCCATGAGTCGAACCTGGAAGAAATGTCTTCCGACAGATTCATCCATGGCCTGATCCGGATTGAATTCGATCACCATTTCAATGATCTTCTTTTCAATCAACAAAATGGGGGTATCCAGGTGATAAGTGTCTTCCTCACCTTGCACCTTGGTGGATTTGGCCGCATGGGTGAAACGCTCCACCGGTAGCGATAGAAGCGTCTTTCCATCCTGTTTGATCAGGAATTTGGAGTTGAGCAATTCGGCCGGGAAGCTGGCATAATCCGAAGAGTACTTCACTGATGCCGGGGAGCCGACATAGTCTTTGGCCTTCATGATATAACCCAATTTGATTTTATCCACCGCCACATTTTGGCCTACATCCAGGGTATTTTCATTGAAATCAGAAACCCCAACCACCTTTTGATTGGTAGATCTTAACAGTGGATGTACCGAACCGGCATTGCTGATGTCGGAGGCATGCACCACATCGGCATCCGTAATTCGGATAGATTTTTTGGCAAATTCCTCCTGCGTCTGACGCGGTAATTTGCCTTTTCTTTTGTGCAAAAACTGAATTGCACGGGAGAATTGTTGAGTCATGATTTGATAGTATTAGATATTCTTTTTTAGGGAGTCAGACCTCCGAATTAACCCACGGTATCTTCCAATCCGATGAGCTCGTCATCGTAATCAATGGCTCCCACGGTATCTTCGATTTCTCCTCCTTCGCCACCATTGAGCATATAGGTGTTGCCGTATTCATCCTGCACCAGAGAAGGATTTCCCAGGCCGTCAATCTGGTAGATGTTGCCATCCTCATCCTGAATGAGTTCTCCCATTCCATTGATGCCGACCCCAACAGTGGGGACATAAGGCTTCAATACGGCTACTTTTTCCGCGACCTTTCCGGCCACTCCAATGGCGCCTTTCACCGCCATGCCCACCCCAATGCTGGAGAACTTTGGAGACTTCAGCGCAATGGCCATTCCGGCTGCCAATAATCCTATTTCAGCTAAGGGATTGTTGATACGGTTTCCGATTACGGAGGCGATGGTAATTCCTCCGGCCACCCCGCGATTTCTTTTAATTGAGTTGAATATTGTTTCATGGTAAATATGATAAGCGAAACTATTTTTTCATTACAGCGATCAAAGCCAATGCGCCCATGCCCATCATCATCATGGTTTGAGGGTTCATCTGGCTGCCTTGTTGGGTTTTCATGATTTCAAAGGCCGCAGCATTGGCGGCAGCTTCTCCCTGCGCTTTGGCAATGGAGGCGCTTTCATGCACCGACATCCCATTACCTTGTTGCGGACGAATGATATTCATAACCGTATCCAAGGTGTCCTTCAGGAAGTTACCGCCACTTCCGCCACTTGGCATCAAAGCATTTGGCGGAAGTGGCGGAAGCGCTGGTGCGGTGTTCATGGTTTGTATTCCTTTGGGTTGTAGCGGCGCTACACTCACCGGTTTAGGCGGAGAAATCCGGGCCATTTTTTTGGCTTTTCTGCGTTCTCGGATTTTCTTAATTCCTTTTCCAATGGCTTTTACTCCTTTGCCTACCAGACTGGCGACTGGCGCTAAGAAAGAGAGTAAGCCCAATTGTCCCAGGCCGCCAAGCCCAAGCATTTGCCGGGGCTGCATTTCATAATAGGTGGTACCATCGAAGAATAGCATGTCGTCTTCCGGTCCGTAAATGCCCTGAATTTCTTCCGAATAATAGAGCTGTTGATTAGCTGAGGCGGATTTTTCAATGGGCTGGAAAGATTCTTCCACCCCCTCTAATCCATTGAGGAAACGAATGGGTAACATGCTTTTATCGTATTTTTTACTGAATGGCTTTTCCTGATCGAACTGGCTGAGCACCGGATCAATGGTGGCATAAGGCTTGGGCATGGAGCCGTCTTTATTCGGGACAATCACATAGACATGCTGATAACTTTCTCGGCCATTGTAGGCCGTTTTTCGAAGCTTGTGCGCAATGCCCAAATTGTACAAAATGGAGCTGGCTAAAATCGAATAGCAATCACAATCCACGCCTTCGGCCCGGTCTGCCCATGACCTCGCAGGTCGACGCAATTGTTCTTCGTGTCGGGCGTCAGGGGTGTATTGGATATGATGATAGATGAAATTCCAAATGTTTCGGGCAGTCTCATAATCATTCTTGCCTTTTAAAACAGTGGAAATCCTTTGGGTATCTTTTAGGGTCTGCTCAATGATTTGCCCCATGAATTTGAGGGTATCAAAGCTATCGCCCGAATGCGTCAATAAAGGATTGGTCCTTTCCGGCTTGGGGAAATACCGATCGAACTCCCTGCCGGATTTAATCTTCCGCTTACCACTGGCCACAAGGCCCAAATGATCATTGCCGTTCAAATATCTCACAATCATAGCTGAAAAGTTTTGGTGTGAGACAATGACTGCCCATTCAGTTTGCCGGTGACTTTCGCCACGATGGTGGCGCCTTTCAAACTGAAATTGCTCAGCATATTCCGAACGGTCGAAAAGGGCAGCTCCAGGGTGATATTATTGATGCGCTGCGTGCTTCCGGCTTTGATCTCAAATGACTGATGGATGGAATAACCTTCCACCAACGGATTCAAAACACCAGGAGCCTTCTGGTGAAAAAGCTTCACAAAAACATCCTGCACATGAGCATCAATATTCGAAACATTGATCACCTGCAAGTCCACCTTGAAAGTCAGTTTGGTCAGGTCCACCGAATGGAGTCGCACCGCTTTTAAATCCAATTTCACCTGATCAGATAAGTGAGCGAATTGATTGTACAGCATGCCCGCGCCTATAATTGCCGATATGATAAGTCCTGCTTGGATCATATCGATTTAACTGTAACCGCTATCGCTCATCAGGCATTTTTAAGCAAGCGCGACCATTTTCAGGCTAGAAAGTGCAACAAAGTGCATTATAGTTCATGAACTGACGAATAATTTGCGCAAAAGATAGTTATTCTACATGAACCAACATTTAACCTGATGAATGCAGAAGAACTCAATGGGATGTACACAAGGATTGAAGTGGCTCGTATGCTCAATATTCACCGCAATACCCTGCGCCTGTACATGAAACGCTATGGAGTGGAAGTCGAAAAGAGGCGGTTGTCGATAAAGGATGTGAAGCGGATTTTTGAGGCTTTGGGGATGGGGTGAAATATTATTCAAGCGCCGTTTTTTTGATGTTAATAAAACATCCCTTCTATAATCGGAATAAAAATTGATATTTCTCTTTTCTATTAAAGTCAAAAGCCATAAGTTTGAAATAGTATGATTCCAATAAAATAAATAACTATATAAACTTAACGTTACATTTTTTAAAAATGCATTTACCTACTTTACAAAAAAACTCACGAATAAGAAGTTGGGTTATCTTATCTCTATTTAGTGTTATACTTATATATACTACATCGTGTAAAAAGGACGATACTGTAGAACCAATCGGTACAGATTCCTTTTTGACTGATTCGGATATGGAAAATATGACTAAGTTGGGAAACCAGTTGGATAATCCATTTTCTGTAAAAAATATGAGTTTGGCATGGGAAAACCTAAAAAAGGAAAATTCAAAATTAAGAATGGGAAACAGTGAGGATGTTATTAAGACAACTCATCTGTATTTAAAATTTATTCCGAAAAATGAAGAGCAGCTTTCCATTTTGGCAAGAGACACTTCCTTGGTACTATACACATATCCTCTAGATTATGAAATAGTAAAGGAAGGAAATTTTTACCATGACCCCAGTGTTCCAGTTTCTCAGCCTACTTATCAATATTGCGCTATTGAAAAAGACCAACAAATACCCGAACAAATTGAATATGAGGTATTGGAGGAATTATTTATCCCAGATGAGGCTGAAAATAATGAAAATGTTAGGTTGAACTCAATTTTTAATGAGGAGATTACACAACAATTAATCGATGAAGCTTATCGAATAACTGGAAATGAAGATTTTAGCTCTGAAAATTCTAAAGTTGCTGCAAGTAAATGGCGACCTTCTGGAAGAATTCGAGTTTGGGATGATGTAAGAGGTAATTGGAGTGGTGTTGTAGGGGTGGAAGTTAGGGCTAGACGCTGGTTTACAACTTATAAGGGACAGACAAATTCAACGGGTTCTTTTACTTGTAATGGAACTTTTAGAAGGGATGCTAATTATTCTTTAAAATGGGAGCAATATCATTACAGTATACGCTCTGGTTCTTTCGGCCAAGCAAAACTAGATGGGCCTAAAAGAAGAGGAAGTTGGTTTCGTGATATTGGTAATAATGAATTGCAAAAACTATATGCCTTTATTCACTTAGCATCCTATAATTATTATTACGGGAATCGTTTATGGTTAAAGAGACCGCCTTTAAATGGAATTTTTAAGCCCCAGATGAAGATTGGCGGACACGATGAAGATGGTCGATCAAATCACAATAAAAATAGAAGGTGTTTAGGTTTTAGCGATCGAATTAGAATTTTTCGAAACATAAATGGAAGTCGAAGAAATTCTGAAGAAATTTATAACGTTACGCTTCACGAATTAGCACATGCCTCACATTGGGAGCTTCGAAAAGGGAATTGGAGTAGCACAGAAGGAAAGTTAAAAGAAAGCTGGGCCTTAGGTGCTGCCTGGGCGCTAACAAGGTTGAGATATCCGAATCATGATCAATGGGAAAATGTATCTTTTGAATGGATGAGAAATGAGGGAGAAGGCAATTATACGCCTTTAATAATTGATTTAATTGATAATGTAAATCAGGGAGCGACTAATACCGCAAGGCCGTTTGATCGGGTAACAGGTTATTCCATTCGTGAAATCGAAGCGGTACTGAGTAGATGCAAAAATATAGCCCAATTGCAAAATGAATTAGATGCCCGATATAATAAAAATTCGGATGAATTTTTAGATGAGTTATTTGAACAATATATTAATTTAGAAAGATGAGAAATATTATATTTTTGGGACTTGGCCTTTTATTCATCACAAGTTGTGGTGATTGTGATGATTGCGGACCGAACCGCGTATCGGAGTATTCAATTACTAATAGCACAGGAAATGGAATACGCATAATTTGGTACGGTTTGTCTACTGAAGATGACAATATAGATGCTGAATTTGACCTTTCTGCCGGGGAGAAAAAAATATTGTACGGATCCTCTTTGGAGGGAGCAACTGGTCCTTTAACGCTACCTCCATTTGGAGCATCCCCCTCTTATGATTCCGTAAAGGTAATTTTTTCGGAAGGTTCTGAGCTTTTGTATCTGCCAAATAATTGTGACCAGCATAATAACCCTCTTTGTGAAAGTAGCTATGAGTTGGTAAAGGATGTTGATAATAAGGAAGAAAAGATCCGAATTTGGAATCTGGAGTACTAATTTTTCCGACTTATAAAGAAAAAAGGCCAACAACTTTGTTGGTCTTTTTTTGTAGTTATATCGTAGTAATAGGGATCTTTTTTTCTTTAATATATATTATACTACACTGCCTGCACAACCTTTGCGTCGGTACAAAAATTCCCAGATCAAAGCGATTAGAATTCTGGCTGCTTTGGAAAATATCGAGTCCTCTTCCAAGTACAATGCGCCAGCCATTATTCATGGTCAGGGAGCGGTCGTGCATGGTTTCATTGAATTCGAATTCAAAGCTGATGCCGGTTCTTTTTAGTTGATCCTGAATGTCTTCGAAGTTATTCACCGAGCTGGATAGGTACTCCGCCTTATTATTCGTGATGAGCTTGAATTTAATTTCCTGATCGGGTGTTTTGACCTCAAAGAGCAAGGAGATGAATTCCATCAGGTTTTTGATCTGATGTGGGGTCCGGATATATGGATCCTGTAGAATAATTTCTGAAGCTCCTATGAGATATTCCTTGAATAAACCCTGATAGGATATGCCTCTCTGGTTTTCAAAAATCTGTTTTTCTCCTTCAAAGAGTGGCTTACTTTCAGCGTCCTCAACCGAAGGCGCTGAAGGAAGGTCTTTGGTTTTTGGTGCAGGGACATCAGCAGGTGTTTTCTTTTCAACCGTTGATGTATGCGTATTTTGATACTCAATTTCTTCAAGCGTGATAACCTTTTGCTTACTTTCGGAAGAATTGATGGTATAACTAAAGTCTACCTCCTCAAAGGTTTCATCCATTTTCCGCAACTGCTCCTTCACTCTCCGGCGGTTTTCAATGGCGAAGTCCAGTAATTCTTTACCTTCTTCTTCAGTGAATTCCCCGTTTGGAAAGATGATTTTCACAAGGCCGGAGAATGTCTTGGCTATAGCCGTTTTGTCGCGGGTGGTGATGCTGTTAGACAGCTGGAAATATTGCTCATAGCTATGGCTGAAGTCCTCTTTTCGAAGCCCTTTTAATACCTCCGCCAGATAATCGACAATGAATCCAAAATCACTGGTGAACATTTCATTCCGCAATTTATCTACTTCCCAACCCGGTAAGTAGCCATGCATACGATCCAAAAAGGCGGTATCATAATAGTCCTTTGGTAAGGCTTCAAACAGGTTGGAATGCTTGAGCATATAGGGAACGGAACGGTCCGTATTGCCAACAAATACCATGGAGGCTGCAGCACTGTACACATTGGTGCCTCTGGAGAAGGACTTATTGGCCATATAGTTTTTCATAATATCGACTAGCCCACGATCCACTTTTTTGGTTTTGCCGGCAAATTCATCATAGGCCACCACATCCCAATAACCTACTAAACCAATTTCTCCGTTGCTGTTATTAACAAACAGCTTGGCTTTGGATACTTCCCCTCCCGAAATCAAAATTCCATGGGGAGACATTTCAGAAAAAATATGGGATTTTCCGGTGCCCTTTGGGCCAAGTTCAATCAGGTTGTAATTGTTTTCTACATAGGGGATCAGACGGCACAGCTGAATTAGTTTGGAGCGGAAGGAAAACTCCTTTGGATTCAGGCCAATACTTTGCATCAGGGCATCAATCCATTCAATTCTGGAGAAGTGCTCCCTGGCTTTTTTGTACTCTTCAATATCTGCCTCCGGAATCTGAATGGGCTTCAGATTTTCTACTATCCAGGGGTTGGTCCCTTTTTCATCGGTAGCCAAATAGCCCATGGTCAGGATACACCACACGCCACCGGAAAGCAACTTTTGATTCGCTTTGATGATCTCATCGCCAATGGGTACCCCATTTAGCCCCAGGTTAGCAAAAAAGGCCTCGTATTGATCTTTTTTGTCATTCAGTTTAACGGAGATTTTATCGATGATCCGGTGAGAACCCTGCTCGCGGATAGTAGATTTAATGATTTGAGCCTCATCGCGATGAACGAAATGCCTGGATATTATATTTTTTACGGTTTCGACCCCACCTTCAATAGTGGCTTCATCATTGGTCGCACAGTATTGTCCTAGAAGATACTCCAACACATAAGTAGGCACAATGGCATTGCCCTTCACTTTTTTGGTCAGGTCTTTACGAACTACTTTTCCTTCAAAAAATTTATTCAGCTTTTCGTTGATTATGCTCATCAGTAAAAAATTAAAAATCGGTAGGTATTGAAATATTCATGGTGTAAAAGAACTCTTTGTATTTAGTCCATTTTGAAGTGCCCTCAACAGGAGTTTCAAGCCTTAAGGCCACCTGCTGGTTTTTGTATCTGGCGCTGGCCTCATAGTTCAGCTTAAAATGGTGTGTTTGTTCTCTCTGGCGTTCCATGGCCGCTTCTGAGTCAAAATTATAGGTAAATACATCACTTAACAGTACCCCATCCTGACTATAAATTCCGGCACGGATTTTTTGGGCCAAGCAGTTTTGACTAACCGGCTCTGACTGCATAAAGGAAACCGCCAGTGCTCCGGTGGTAATTCTTTCCACAGACCGAATGATATCAATTTCTACTGCTTTGACCGTATTGCTTCTCTTTTTGCTGATTTTTATCAAAGGGATGACCATTTCCTGCAAGCTGGCTCCCCCGTGAATGAATCTGGCCCCTGCGCCACTAATGCGATATCGGTTAACGGATTTTGGGAGCAAAAATTCCGCCTCTCCTTTTAAGCCTAATTGTTCACTGTTCCATTTTTGAGCGGAGTCTTCCTGTGGTAATCCTTGCCCTATGATAAAACGGCGGTTCTTTTTCCAGATTACTTTGTCCTCTGCTGCCGTAGCGCAATAATCACTTTCCTGTACTTCAGAAGCCTGATACAGGAAGCCATGATCCGCCGTGATAAAGATATTATTCCCATTCAGGTTGGTGATTTTTTTCACCAGTTGCAGCAGGGTATTCATGGTTTCTGCTGTAGCTGCGGGCACCTGTTGCTCGGTGGTTTTGTCATCACCGGTTTTGTCTATTTGGTTATGGTAAACGTAAATCAGGTCATATTGCTTTACATATTCCCGCCCCTGGTCACGGTTCAGATTCAGAAAATTATCAGCCGTAATGGCACCGGCTCTTTCGCCTGCAGCAGAGTTTTGCTGAAGAATTTTAGTTCTTCCTTCTAGCCCCATGGCCGTGATTTCGCCCACCTGAACCGCATCGCTTCCGGCTTTGATGCTCAGGCTGTTTTTATGCGGCAACAGGGCGGCCATTCCCAGCTGCGTGTAGGAGGGCAAAGCACTGAAAAGGGGCGTAATACCGGCTTCGAATCGGTTTTCCTGTAAAATTTTTTGCTGAAGTTCCTTTCCGCATTCAAAGCGAAGGGCATCGGAAACAATCACAAACAAGCGCTTGCCCTGCTCCGGAAATGGCGCTACATAATTAGTGTAAAAGCCTTGCTGGTTGGTGTCGTTCAGCGGCAGGCGCTCCATGCGGTCCAGCACCTTCTGCCATTGGTTATTCAGTGGCAGGAGCCAGTCATTGGCATAGCGTTTATTTATCACTTCAAACAGGGCTGCCAGTGGATCTTTTTCTTCAATTTTCAACCATGCCTGCAGGAAATGACGATAGGCCATATCCACCTGATACAGTGCATTGGAATAAAGAGAAATTCCCTGACTGAAGTCCTGCAGTTCTTCTTTTGATAATGCTTTCTGCAGGGAAATTATCCGGCTGGCCTGCAGGATACACTGATAATAATCTGCATACAGCGGATACCAGCATTTATTTTCTCTTTGCTTGATCATGCTTAGCACCTGATCATGAGGGAGCGCTTGCTGGTGGACGTTTTCGGCCAGTTGCAGGACGATGTGCTGCTCGGCTTTTCGGAATAGATTGTCTTTTAGTAGCGTCTGAAGGCTGCTCTCCTCAGCCTTAGTAGCTACCTGAAGGTCTTCTGCTACCCGCTTACTCATTTCATAAAAACCGGCTTGCATGGATTGGCTGTCCTGCCATTGCCATAGCAACAGGCCGGAATCACCACTAAGCTTTTTTTCCTGGGTAAACAGCGGGGAATTCTCCTGGAATACTTCCACCATGAAATCATAGATGCCAGGCGTTTCTGACTGGTAGCCATATCTTTTTTCCACCAACTTCCAGAGCACCTTTTCCAGCTTAAAACGCTTGAGTTCGTCCGGAATTTTATTTTCCTCTTCCAGAAAGGATTTGGTTAGTTGCCACAAAAAGTGATCAAGGCTGGCCTGTTTACTTTTGAAAACCTGCTGGAGCATTTTTAAATGCAGGGAGTTCATTGATTCGTCTTCGGAAATTACAGCCTGTAGTTTTTGCAGGCGCTCTTTGGCTTTGAAAAATTCCAGATGTTCCTGAATCAGGCCAGCAAAGTCCGAAGGCAGATTTAAATCCTGCAAAAGCACTGCTTTTTGGTCGGTTTGGAAAACGAAGTGGGCCAATTCAAGGTCCAGCAGCCAGTGTTGGTCATTGGCGGGTCTTCCTTCGGGAAAATACAGCAGGAACTTCTCCTTTTCTGCCGACTTTGAGATTTGATAACGAAGGGCAAATTCATTGTTTTGAATCCGGACTTTTTCAATGCCGGGCGTATTCAGTTGCTCAAATTCCTGCTCAAATTCCTGTTTTTCATCATACCAGAATATCAGCTTATGCTGTTCAAAATGTTTTGCCAGTGCGTTCGCTACCTTCGTCATATTTTTATTTTATTGGACGGTCAAGTTAAAAAATATTGGCGGGAATTTCATGATTTTCCATCGGTGGGAGTAAGCATTGCCGCATTTTTATTTTTACATTTAGATTTTTATCTACAATATTTTTAAACACGAGAAAGCACATGAGTTTTTCAATAGATGCCGGAATTTTTACGCTCAAAAACAATTCAAAAAAAGATAAGACCATACTGAATCGCGGGATTAAGTACACTATCCCCATTTATCAGCGGCCTTATTCCTGGAAGGAAGAACAAATTGGGAAATTTATCTCGGATCTGTTTCTGTCTTTTTGGGGCTATGATAAGGAGAAGGCGCCGGAGCCTTTATTCATCGGGACCATGCAATTGTCCGGTGTGGAAGACCATACCAGAGAAATTATTGACGGTCAGCAGCGGTTAACAACGCTTTTTATTCTGCTGAAAGTACTGGGGCTCAAATACCCGGAGAATGAGGAACTCCAGGCATTGGGATTGGACTGGATAAAAACGGAGGTGAGCTTAGGCGCTCAGCAGGACTATCTGACCGCATTGATTGAGCTCAGTACCCTGGAGCAGTCGGACGACCACCAGCTGAATCCTTATATAGAAAATGCCCACCTAATCAGCCAGTTAGTAGAACAGCATATCGCTCAGGAAACGCCTGAAGATCCGGTATTTGATTTCCCGAAATTCCTTGATCATCTGTCGGCTAATATTCTCTTTGCGGTGATTGAAACCAATGCCGGACTATCGAAAACCCTTCAGATATTTGATGCCATTAATACTACCGGCCTTGATCTGAATACCGGTGATTTGTTTAAGATCCGAATGTATGAATATCTGAAAATGGAAGGTGCGGAATCCTCTGCTTTTGAGGATATCAGTGCATTATACGGAAAAATTGATACCGGCAACGAAGCACTGAATTTGGGCTGGGAAGTAGTGCCGGTCACCTCCATTTTAACCTTGTATCAGCATTATCTTATTGCCCGATATGAGTTGCCTGTAGTATTGTATTCGTATGCAGTAGAGACTTTTTACCAACGGTTGTTTGATACCATTTTTAATGTCCGCAGGTGGGAGCACTTTCAGAATAATGTGGAGAACGGAAAGGTGAAGCTTTGCCTGAAAGAGTTGGAGCGGATGATAGACATTCGTTTTGACTGGGAAACAAGATGGCGGAATAATAACTATGGCAGCCCCTTTACGCTCTGTGTGCTCCATATTTTAAGCCGGTCAAGATACAGCCGCTTCAGGGATTATATTCATTTGGTACTGTTTCGGATTGCTGAAAATGAGCTGCCCGGGGAGGCCGATTATGAACGAATGTATGCCTTTACCGAAAAGCTCAACCGCCTCTATTTGCTCTACAGTGTGGTTTATCAAAAGGCGGTCAACCGGATAAGTACAGGATTCAACAGTGAACTACTGCATGCGCTGGTACATGAAGGCTATGAAGAGGCCATGGCTGTGATCGATAAAAGATGGGAAGAAAGCCAGTGGGAAAAGGAACAGTTCAGAAAAATATTGGAGGGCACTATTGTTTATAATCCAAAGGTGAAATACCTGCTTTGCTGGCTATCGGCTTCACTGGAAGAGGTGGGACAAAAGGACAAGGACGCCTATGAGGCAGTACGGGAAATGTTTTTTGAGCCTGTTGATATCGAGCATATTCAGTCTTTTCATGATGAGAACGAGCAGCTACGGGAAAGCATATGGAATGAATATGGTGAAGATATTCACTCGATCGGGAATTTGGTGATTCTTGAACGGCATTTGAACCGCAGCATCAATAACCGGGAAGCGGAAAAAATGAAGAAGTATCAGGAAAGTAAATTCAGCATTGTGAAGGATAAACTGGTGAGTCAATATGGCCAAAAGTGGGAGCTGGACCAATGCCTGCAACGTAAAGCCACAGAAACGGAGAAAATTTGCGACTATCTCTTCCAGTCCGTGGAAGCTTCGGTTGAATAAAAAAAACAGCGCAGCAGTATCATTTTCCTGCTGCGCTGTATTTTTTTTAGCTAAAAGCTTAGGCTACCGGCACTTCCAGCCAGTCGAAGCCTTTGACTTTCTTGAGGGTTTTGGCGTCATTCAGGCCGGCTACGGCTTTGATGGCCTGCCCAAAGCGGTTGTAGTTCACCAATACTCCATCATCCAGATTAATAGGAAGGCGCTTGAGGGCCAGTGGCTGGATGGTGTCCCGCTCGTATTGCTCCAGCTCCAGCAGGATCTTACGGGCTTTTTCTTTGGCTTTGGTGGCCCGGTTTTGCTCGGCGGCGGTACCATTGATCTCGATATGCTCCTGGTGCTGCATATGCTGGCGGAGCTTCTCCTGATACTCCCGCAGGTAGCCATTGAGCAGGTGGTTGAGGGTATCCGGATTATAACGGTGCATATAAATGAGCGCATTGAAACTGCCACTCGGACTGCTGAACTGCCAGTAGATCGGGCGTTTTTTATAGCGCTTGATGTGATCCTTGTAGAAATCTGCCATGAAGTATTTACGCAGGGATTTGCCCAAGGCTTCTTCCACAAAGCGCAGGTTCTCCGCATAATGTTCTTCTCCGAAGCTAGCCTTTAAGAAGGCGTAGAAGCGGCCCACAATATCATCGGCAAACCACTCATCATCCAGCACCGGAATGATATTGTCCTCATCCGGCAGGAAGCGTACTTCGGCCTCACTTTTCCCCAGTTTTTGAAGGTAATCTTCCAGCGTTTCGCCCTGATTGGCTAAAATTAAGCCTTCCTGCTCCAAAGCATAACGCCCGAACATACAACCCACCGCATAGCTGATGAACTGCATCACAATTTCCTGCTGATCAAACGGCAGGACTAAAGTGGCATAAGGATCTTCCTGACGCAACTGCCAGCTTTCCCTCCCCAATTCCCAGCCACTCTGGAATTTTTCGGAAATCTTCGCCAAAGCTTTTTGATCCACCTCATCCCGTAAAATGGTGATGTCTTTCAGCTCCACATCCGGAGTGAGTTCTTCCTGCAAGCCGTAGATCTCGATGAATTCTTTATTCAATGCCTCCTCATTGCGGTGTAATTGGATGAATTGGGATTGCCAGTGGGCACAGAACGCTTGAAAAGCATCTGAAATTGTATGTTTTTCTTGTTTTACAAGTTCATTTTTTAAAAATCCGAAGGATGTTTCACGAGAGTTCCATTCTTTTTTTGCACTATCAATTAATTCGATAACAGATGAGTTAATCAAATTGGATTGTAAATCAATGTAAGGAATTCGACCTACTGGGCCTTCATGATAATCAAGTGTTGGAGCTAAAAACCGTAAAAAGTGATTGACTAAATGACTATTAAGAAATCCTAATAAAATATTGTCAGATTTCAAATTTTTAGGGAAACAAACAGATCCCTTAGATTCGAAAAGCCAATCTTTGTCGAATACTCTAAATGAAGCTTTACTCGATGAAATTGTAGACCATGTGAAACCTGATCGAGAGAAGTAGTAGGATTGGTTTCTTAAAACCGACCTTAGTTTACCCTTTTCATTGAAATAGTTCTTTAATTCATACCCATCATTAGACCAATTGATCAAAATATCTGCATTGCCAAACCATTTTCGATAAGCACCTCCTTTGGTACATGTAAACCACCTCTTATTATAATCGTCCAGACTAACTTCCCAGTTTTGTCTTAAAAAATAGTCGTTATTTCCTGTAGCAAGACCTTGTCTCGGGTCTGCATGATTTGAAACCATCCGATTTTCATCAAAAATTTGGATGTCTGTTCTGGTAGCCCAATACCCAATCGGGCTACCAGGGATTTTTTGGAAGTTGTTTTGGTTGGCGGTGTAGAAGAATCCGCAGTCAGGGTTTTGGATGGCTTCGAGGGTTTTATCACTTTTGAGTTTACTGTTTCCAAAATCCACCAATCGCAGATAGCTCCCTTTTTCATCACTTTGGGTGTTCCAAAAAGTAAAAGCAGCATTTTGCACTACTTCACCACCAATTTCAGGGAAAGTTCTTGGCCCTAAATGCAGTAGGGTATCAAAGAATGTGTTTTTTACCAACTTATTTCGCAGCGCTTCATAACTACTTAGGAACATCCAGGAGTGCTGGTTAATCATTCCTAAATAACCTTTGGGTTCCAGCATCGTCAAACCAGCTTCCATAAAGCAAGCCATTAAGTCTGCTTTGCTGTCCGGATAATTTTTCTTCACAAAATCCGACAGAGGCTTATTCATATTCCCCCCGCCCATATATGGAGGGTTGTCCACGATACAGTGGTATTTCATGGCTAGGAGCTTCAGGCTGCCCAAAGCTTTTTGTAAGGTCAGTAGGTAAGGACTGAAGATGGAACCTGTCTGGAGTTGTGTTTGTAATCGCTCCGCTAAAGTAGCTCTTTCCATTTCCTCACTCTCCACTTTGATCAGGGAGCCTAAATTGGTGGCCTGCTGTAAATGTTCTAAATCCGTGAGTAAGGCTTTGGTGGGTGTAAAAGCCAGTGCGTGAAAAACTTCCTGTAAACGTTCTGCGCTTAAGGTTAAATCTTCGTATTGCAGAATCTGCGGGCGCAGGGCTTTGCGGAATACGCGTCGGTGGTAGGCGCGGGCCTGCATCATCAAAGCAAAGCCGGCCAACTGTGCGGCACGTTCATCAATTTCAAAACCGAAGAGGTTATGCTCCAGAATCAGCTGAGGAATTTCACTGCTGGAAAAACCTTCTTCCTCATAGATTTTGGTCAGCAGCTCAAAGCCATACAGCAGGATGTGCCCACTCCCGCATGCCTGATCCAGAAAACGGATCTCTTCTGCGCTGTTGATTTTCAGATAATCCTCTGTATGCAGGGAAGGCGAATCAATGAAATAGGGCATTACTTCCCTCAAAGCAGATTGCGGGCGGTTTTGCAACCATAGTTTCCCAAGCGTATTCTGCACCATATATTCCACAATCCAGCGGGGAGTAAAGAGTTGGGTGGCTGCGGGAATTTCATCGGTTTCCACCTTGCCTTTTTTGGCAAACACCTCATCCTTCTTCTCCGAAATATAGAACTGATACAACCAGCCAATGATTTCCACCTGTTGGCAGTCTTCCTCCGGCATGCCTTCCCGCACATCGTTCAGGATGGATTGCTCCGAGAGCAGATCATCCGGCAGCAGGAGGTCGGTATAGTCATTGATGGCCTCAAAAAGAAAAGGAAACAGCTGGTGGAGCTGGTTACAGGCGGCAATGAGTAGCAGCTTATAGGCGTCATTTTGGGCATTGCCGGTAGCGGCAGGAATCTGCCCGCTGAGCAGGCCGTCTACCTGTGCGCCAATCTTGGGCCAATAGTCCGCATCGGTGAGCATGCCCTGCTTGGCCTGATCGAGCAGCTCCGGCTGGCTGAAGTCTTCTTTAGGGCTGATCACCGCCATACCATCCGGCTGGTATTGCTGCACATCCATATAGCGCAGGGCCACCAGTCGGTTGAACCAGCTGTAGGCCACTTTTTCAATCACGGCGGCCTCGCTGCTCTGTTCAATTTCTTTCTTCAGCTTCTCTACGGCAGTCTGCTGCTCGCGCAGAGCCGCAGAGTCCTGTGTCAAAACGTAGTTCAGCTTGTTGCCCACCTGTTGGATGAGCTTCTGGCGCGCCTGCTGCGCGAATATTTTCAGTTTGTTGGTATTCATGTGCTTTTAAAAATCGGCCCCAAGCCGTATCAGAGAAAAAAAGGGGCGCTATTGCTATTGCCCCTTTTTGGTGAATGTTTTTTTAATGGATTGCTGCCTACACCATAATGATCCTGTCCTGCTCCAGCTCTTTGAGATAAGCCTTGCGCAGGCTATCCAGATAAGCCTCTACATCGCGGGGATTCTCCAGCTTCTTCAGGGTACTGTTCACGCGGATATTGTCCTTTTTGATGTATTTCTTAGGCGCCGGTTTGGGTGGGCTCACCACTGGTTTTGCCACTGCCGTTCCGCCAGTGTCCGGAACAGCCGGTTGAGGATCTGCCACCGGTGCCGGGGTCAGCATTTCCGCCATGCGGTTCCACTGTTTTTCTTCCAGTTGTTCCAGCTCCTGTTTGCTGTTCTTCAGGTTTGCGATAAAACGCTCAATGGCCAGGCGTTGCATTTTGGTGGTAAAAGGCGCGATAATTTCCTGCTGTTGTGCCGGGCTTAAGCGGGTAAAGTCTTCTTCTGCCTGTAATTCTTTCATCACCAGGTCCACCGCCATAATGGCTTCTTCCCGATGGTTTTGCAATACGTCTTGTAAAGTTTTGAGCGCAATATCATATTGGCCCTTGGCCTGTTGCATCACACTGCCCTTATAGGGGCTGGCATGTTCCAGTACTGCATTTAGGGGCTTCAGATATTCCTCTTCCAGATAGCTCAGGTTCTGCGCATCGGTATGTAATAGCGTGTATATTTTATCAAAAATACTCTTTTGCTCTCCGTTCCAGAACTTCAATACCGGTTCCCAAAGGTCTTCTTTAAAGTCCAGCAGGGCATCTTCAAATTGGGCCTGCTCATTCAGGAAGAAGCGGTATTCCTTATGCTCCCATCTTTGGAATTGCTGCACCGGTGCCTCCATGGCATGGAGGAAAGGGTATTTCTTTTGCTCCTGCGCCAATTCCTTCATTTTGCTGAGCATTTCCCCTAATTTTTTCTGGAAATCCCTGGCCACTTCCTTACCATCATTGGCATTAACGGGCTCATCAAAAGCTTCCTGATAAATGGTTTTCAGGTTTTTGATGGCCTTCGGATCAATAGCTTCCTGTGGCTCCAGTAAAACATTGCCATGCAGGCGGCTGTTCAGCAGGGCTTCTGCCAATTTTTGGCTTTCTAACAGATTGCTGTCCTGCCTTACTTCCAGCTTGGATTTCTTCACCAGGCGCATGGTGATCAGCCAAATGGCATTGGCCGGCCAGCCATAAGGAGCCCGTTCAAAGCACTCTTTTAAATCTGACAGGCTGGTGCGGTTGGCATTTTGCTTGCGGCGGTTAATCAGATTGAAAACTTCCTGTTCTTCCTCCCGCAGGGATTGATGGAAAAGATCCCCATCGCTACTTTTCAGTTCCTGTCGGATCAGGTCCTCGGTATAAATCTGTGTGCCTATCATCTTCAGGTTGGGATAGACATAGGTGATCAGTTCCTGGGCCGCTCTTTGCAAGAAGCTGCGGGCTTCATTACCACCGCTGGTATTCAGGCTGCCTCCATTCATAAAAATGGTGGATGCTGTCAGCAAGCCGGAGGCCTGCGTACTGAGGCGTTTACGTCTTTCGCCGTTCAGCTGGCCTTTTTCCTGCAAAATGCGGGTTCTTTCCGGACGATTATTGGCCGAATTGTTTTGCCTTATGTATTTGTCCGTTGCCAGATAAAGCTTCAGGTCTTTATAAAAAGTTTTGTCTGCCGGTAATACCAATCGCAGCATGCGTTGGCTCATGGTCTCCGAGGCCAGAAGATCAATATTTTCATAATTGAAATGATCCGGACTGATCAGCTCAATCTTTAATTCCCGGTCTTTCCCAAACAGTTGCCCATTAATCTTAGGGGTAAACTCAAATTCCTGCTTGTTCTCCGCATATTGAATTTTTTTCAGCCGCAGGACTTCATCAAAGAAGATGTCGCGCATCATATTCGGCACGGCCTGTTCCTCAATATCGGTGTTTTTGATGTCGTTCTCAATTTCCTTTTCGTCGTCGGTCAGGAACTCGTACACCTCTCCACTTCTTTGCACAAAACTTTGGCTTTCCAGCAGGTTCAGGGCATGCTCGATCTGCTCCTGATGTGCCTGAAAATCGGCTTTGATATCATTCAGCAACAGCACCGCTACATTTTCCAGTGTGGCTTTAAAATTGCGGAAATATTTCACCAAAAAGAGCGCCTTTAGCACGCGAATGGCCAGGGGATCTTCAATATTGCCCTCTGCGAGTAAAACAGGTCGCTGAATTTCACTTCTGAGCTCATTGCGAATGCCTTCATACATAAGGTCAAAACTCACCAGCTGACTCAGGCGCTCATGGGGTGTTTGCAAAATGATCTGCTGGAATACGCCCAGCATAGAACGCTCTCCTACAGAAGCGTGTTTCCCCTGAAAAGCATTGTGAGTGGAAAGACTGATCCGGCATTGCTGGAACAAATCAAACTGGTAAGAGGCAAAAGGGTATTTGGAGATAAAGTCTTCCTCTCCCTGATAAGACTTTAACTGAATGGAATCCCGGAAAGCCAGTAAGGTGCGCATATTGGCATTTTCAGCATGCCAGAATCCGGTCAGCTGCGATTGCCCCAAATCGTTTTTGGAAAGCAAACGCTTTTCAATTACTTCATCAATATTGGCAGAAGTCAGCGGTACTTTTACCGAGAAGCGGGCCTGAATGCGGGAGAAGTCATTCTGCTGCTGCTTGTTCATATCACCTACCACTTTCTCCATATCCTCCTGAGAGGTCACGAAAATCCAAGAGCGCCCTTTGGTGCGGGTGGCCAGTGTTTCGGCAATGGTCTGCAGGTTCAGCATCAGTTTGGTGTTGTCGCCAATATACTGACCTACCTCATCCACAAAGAAATTCAGCCGGAAATTTCCGCCCTGCCTTTGGATGTATTCATCCACTCTTTCGCAGAAGTTTTCTATCGATTGCTTCTCGTTATCTTCCAGCTTATCGAGGATATTCAGATAGCGTTCCGCATCGCCACCTTTACAAATGGCCACTGCCTCCGCAATGGCGTCCTCAACATCCGGATCGTGGTAGTCTCTTCGGGCCATCTCCCAGCTTTTCCCCAGTTGACTTTGGAAATGCGTTTTAAAGGCTGCATAATGCCCTTCTTTGTCCAGCCAGGACTCAAATTCTGCTACATGTTGCTGATAACCATAGTAGCCTAAATGGTCGAAAAAGACTTTGTAAAAGACGGAAAGAATGGCGTTCGGATTGGCCTTTGAGGTAATCTGTGATTGCTGATCAATGTTGAACAGAATGGACTCTGAGGAAATATTGATGGCCGCCTGAATGTCTCCCTTTAGCAGGGCGTCATTTTCAATCTTTTCGGCAAATACCTCTCCGCAACGGGTCCCATTAAATTCCTTGTTTTCCAGTACATAGGAAAGGATTTTCAGTAAGTGGGACTTACCCGAGCCAAAGAAACCCGAAATCCAAACCCCGTTGGTGCCACTGGCTTGCTTATAAGCCTGAAACAGGTCCCCGATTTTTTTGGCAATTTCCCTGGTGATGACATATTCAGAAACTTCATCTGCAATATGGGTACGGTCGTCAGCCTTGATGACCGTCTCAATATTTCTGCCAACATCCTTTGCAAAAAATGTCTTTAATTCCATTAGTCTAAAAATTTCTTATCAACAATCAATCTTTTACTTCTGCCTGTTACAGCTGATAGCGATCCAGGTTAAATGCCCGGTAATAGTTATCATCTTTTAGCAGGCCAAACAGTTCCAGTGAGGTTCCACTGTAATTCCCCGGAAAGAACATTACCGTGGGCGCATTTTTGGCAATGTTCTGTAAATTATTCAGCACCGTATGGGACCGGATAAAGGGGAATACCGCACCGATACCGGTAATAAAGTAAATCTTCGCATTTGATTCCTTTATTTTTTTATCAATAGCCGGCATCAACACTTCCTGAATATTGAGGGAAGATTGCAGTGCCCTTAAAAATTTGTCCTTGTTTCGGCGCGTCTCTGCTTTTATCATTTTCTCCATGCCCATTCCTCCTTCGATGATCTCGCAGGAAAGTGCATATAAATTGATCTCCAGCACCTCAATATTGTTGGACGCCAGTTTATTGATCAGTCCCTTGATGGCCTTTTCCACCTCAACCTGCATTTTGGGGTCATAAGGAGCGATAAAAAATGGAATTTCCCCGCCCAGAGCATTCATTTTAAGGAACTGCTCAGAGGATGCTACCCTGAATAAATGCTGAAACTGCTCCGATGTATTATACATTTTGCTTTCTTTCTAAAATTTCCTGATCTCCCCAAAAAAATAATCCAAGGTGTTCCGGATTGTCCTGAAGAAGTAAATTTATTATTTCTTCCGGCAAAATTTGAAATAAAAGGGTTTTTTCTCTTGTACTTTTTATTATTCCGGCTTCCTCTAAAATCCTGAAAATGGTTGCCCTTGCGGATTTTAAGGTCACCGGAGATAGCCGTTCCATTTCGGGATATAATTCCGTTTTTTGCGTTAGGAATTTTTGATAATCACTTTCCCTGATATCCATATCATGGAATAGGACCTTCTCCCGTAATACCTCCATTACAAAGTCGGCCATAAAGGGGTAGCATCTGCAAACAGCCAGATAAGCCAATTGGCGTTGCCCGCTGAGATCAAGATGGATATATGATTTTCTCTGTGCTTCGCTCAGGGTTAATGCTCTTCTTTTTAGCTCGTTGAATAATTTTTTACCGGTGCTTTCTTTTCCTGCTCCCAATCTGTAAATCAGTTCGGAGCGGTCTCCTTCATCCTCCAAATACTCCATTACCATGGTAAATTCAGGCAACCGTAAAGATGCCGTAGTAATACCAAAGGAGTATTTATTCGCCTTGTTCATACCTTGTTTTTAATCAATTGTTCCAGGCGTGAAATTACAATACTATTTTCGGAAGAAAAAGCGCCGAAATTGTCTATTGCAGGAGTATGGGGGAATTGAAAGGGACAGGAGATCGTCTTTTGGTACGAACGTCCATTGCCTGATAGCTTGTGATTTTTTAACCGTTTGACCACCCATAGCGCTAAGGGAAAATTTTTCCCATAGCTCTCGAAAGCCCATTAAGTATGTATTCGTGCAGATTCTAAAAGTGGAAAAAGTAAGCACTCTTTTGCTCTTGTGGGCTGCCTCATTTCACCATTTTCCCACTCTTCTTAAATTCCCTTACAATAGCATAGCGGAGGTCATGTTCTTTCACCATATGGTCCTGATTACTCAGGGATTTCAAAACACAATACCGAATGATATTCGTAATCGCACCTCCGGCCAGTTCATAATTGCGGGCAATATCCCGGATGTCAATTTCTTCATGAAGTCTGAATTCTTCCGGAAAGGCCTTCTCCCAAAGCATATAGCGCATGTCTTCATCCGGCATCGGGAAGTGAATGGTGGCCTGGAATCGTCGGTTGAAAGCCGTGTCGATATTGCTTTTCAGGTTGGAAGCCAGAATCACCAGTCCTGGAAAATCTTCTATGCGCTGCAAAAGGTAAGATACTTCCTGATTGGCGTATTTATCGTTAGAGCTGTTGGTCTGGGTGCGTTTACCAAAGATAGAATCCGCCTCATCAAAAAATAGGATCCAGTTTTTGTTTTCAGCGATGTCAAAGAGTTGCTTCAGGTTTTTCTCCGTTTCACCCACCCATTTTGAAACCACCATGCTTAGATCCACTCGATAAACCGGCAGGTTAAAAGTCTTGCCGATCAGGGAAGCCGTCAGGGTTTTTCCGGTACCGGAAGGGCCATAAAAAAGCACTCTATAGCCCGGCTTCACCTTTTTCAATAATTCAGGATGCGCATTTAGTTTTTTCCCGTGCTCCATCCACATATTCAACTCCTCCAGGTTTTCCAGCGTATCATGCGGCAGCACCAGGTCTTCCCAATTCATTTTGGTTTGGATTCTTGATGCCGGAAAGTTGGTGGAATATTCCGGCTCGAATTCCTCTCCCTGTAGCAGGGCCATTAGCTCCGCGGTGGGATATATTTGCCGGCTGGTGGGAGACTCCATGGGATTGAGCGGAGCGAGCTGGAGAAGGTTGTGGCGGAATAAAGGGTTGGTGGGTTTGAAGAGTGGCAGAAGATCCAAACGTTCTTTTAGGGAAGCACCGATCAGCAAAAAAAGGATACTATCGATGGTGGGGTAAAATATGGCACTTTCTGCTTTATTAATTCCTCCAAGCATACTGGAATAGGCGCCATTTTTTTGCTTCAGCCTGATGAGCGTATCAAAAGTATTTGGGATTAAAAAGGGAGCCGCAGCACTAATCAGGACAAAATACTCAATGGGGTTTACTTCAAATGGCAGGGTGTTTTTAAATTGCGATTTGTTAAAAATATCAAGGATTACCTCTTTAGGCATCCCTAACAGGAGGGTATTGGAGCTTTCCTCCTCATTTGAACCAAACCACTCATTGAGGTGGTTAATCAATACTTTTATTTCTTCCGCAATCATTTATCGTATGTAGAAAATTCTAAATTTATCTCAATTCGCTTTTAGGTCACATATTTAAGTATAAAAATGATATATTTAAACCAAATTATTGAAAAATGAGGACCAGAAGCCAGGAGCGACAAGTTGGGCCTGATAATAATCGTTATCAGAGCCAAAGAAATAATCAGCAGGAACAAGCTGCCAATTATGTGCCCATTGATTCAGAATTGTTAAACTCAGAATCAAATGGCCAGATTGGCGCATGGTATAATGAGTTGACCGCTGAAACGGAGGCTATTTCTTCCGAAGAATCAGACACCGTATCAGAATCTTCTACGGACACCTATTATATTTTTGATAAAAATGCCATTATTAGGTCTGAGGAAAATAATTTTGCTTCAACAGGGACTAAAATTCCACAATGGTCTGCGGTGAAGGTGATCGAAACTTCAGAGAATGGAAAATATATCAAAGTTGAAAGCGTTAGTGATAGCGCTCAGGTATGGTGGACATCAAAGTCTAATGCAGTGAAATCAGACACTTCGTCAGATTCAGCTAGTTATAAAGTTTTATACAATGATGTTGATCTATTGTCCGCTCCGGGTGAAAAAGAGGGTACTGAGAAGTTAGAAGATAATTGTGATTATCAGATTTTGCAGTCCTTTACTTCGACAGAGGGGGATTATGCTCAGATTAAATATGTTGATGGTGAAGAGTCATTGGGTTGGATAAAGGATGCTTCTGCAAATTTGGCTACAGGCGCAGCGATAACCCGCAGGGACACGATGGAAGATCTGAAAAAGTATCTGGAAGATCAGCTGGAAACCGCTAAATCCAAAACGGGAGAGGATAAAATCTCTTTTGTACAGGGGATGCTGTATCAGATAGAACAATTCAGTGAGAATATAGCGAAGGATCCGCCAATATATCCGGTGATCGCTAATTTAGATAGAAATCCTTCTTTTTCTGAAGCAGATGATATTGCCAAGGGTACTTCTGTACCGCATGAACTTACCGGAATAGTAAGAGGGTTTATTGAAATCACTGAATTTAAGCCGGCCGAGGAAGTGAGTACGGTTTCGGAGGAAAGTAATGTAGTAGTTGAAGCAGGCCAAAACGAAACCACTCCCCCTTCAAGGGAAAATGATCCGCAACAGTTGGAAGCCTGGTTGGAAGGTGGACTTAATGCGCCCGCTCAGGAGCAGACGGCTGCTACGGAGAGTGCTGCTGAAGAACCGCAGCGCATTGTGGGAGGCTCTCAGCATAGTAATATTGATTGGAATTCCCGACTGGGTGTTCCACAATACAGAACGCAAAGTGATAACCTATCAATCCCGGAAGCTACCTGTAATGTGACCACTATGGCCATGACTTTGGAGAAATTAGGTAATAGCCGCTCCGATGTGATAACGGCCATAGAGGCTAAAATGGTGGAAGGGGTTGAGAATCCAAATTTGGATAACTTGTGGGAAACGAAGGCAGAGGCGTATTTTAAAGCGATAACGACCGCTGCGGTGAATACGAAATATAGAAAACTTAGAGGCGGGGAAGAAGGGCTAGTCGGGAAAGAAAATGATTTGGCCAAGATTTTTAAAGATCATGGTCAGATGGAAGACTTGATTGATTTTTATCTTTATTTGCGAGACAACTCTGTTTCTAATAGAATATTATTATTAGCAAGTAATAATTATAATGATTCGGTTCCGGAAGAAATTAATGATTTGAATTTTGAGAATGAAGGGGCTTTTGATACGAAAAAAATTGACCTTGAGACATCGCCTTTTACTGCTAAAGAAAAAATGGCTATTAAGAAAACATTAAATTCTGGAGGTTCAGTTGTTTTAAGTATTAGGCATAAGGGTTTAAATACTGATGGCCATATTGTTTCGGTCCAGTCAATAACATCAGAAGGTTTGATTGTGGATGATCCATATGGTAGTCATTGTGAGGATTATATTTATGGTAACTCTGGTGATTTATTTAAGGATAAGGGTGGCAAGAAAAGGAGAAGTCAATATAATTATAGAAATGTTCCCAAAAGTTCATCGGATTCCGACCTTACAAAACGGGATTTTACTGCCACTGCTGCTCAAAACTTAGAGGAAAATGAGTCGAGGGGAAAGAATCAATTAATGAAATGGGAAATGTTTAATAAGAGCAAAAAACACCAAGGAGTATTTTTTGCTAAATACATTATATTATATGAAAAGAACTAGCTTACTTTTTGCCATTTTATGTTTAAATATTAATTTATTTGCCCAGGAACATGAAATTAGTCTAAGGGAAGTGACTCTTAGTTTGCCAGATACAGCATATACTCAAATATCACGTGAAACTATTTTAGAGTTTTGGAAACTATTAGATAATAATGAATTAGAGGGTGATTTCAGGAAAGATCAAGAGCCAAGCTATTTTAGTCCAGTGAATCCTTATTATAATTGTTCAGGAAGTTTTGGGCCAGCTGGTAGGCGATCTATTAATTGCCCTTTTGGATATTTCCCTAAAAATGATCTATTGGTTTTTTCTGAACTGATTCAAATAAAAATATTTCGGTTGTACAATCAGACAATTGTTGGGGTTAGTTCAAATATTTCTACATTTACGGGAATAGAACAACAATTGTCGTTGTTTTATGATTATAGAAATAATGAATTTTTAGACATAACTAACGATATTTTTACTGAATTTAACTTCAAAAATAATTATCCCTCTTGGTTTAGTGACTATTACGGTAAAAGTGATAAGTCTGGTATTTTGACCTTTTCTCCAATTAAGAATACACTATATTTTTCAAAACAGGATATAGAGTGGGAATATGTAGGCGGATCTTTTGAAGACAGTGATGCCGCTCTTTTTTTACTACTTGATTCGACGCATGTATATAACGAAGAATATTTCTGGCGGGAGTATGAACTCACGGAAGATGGTTTTAAACCATTAGGAGTATTAAATCACCGCCAATTAGCGCCATCCTTTGACTGGCAGAAGCAAATTGCAAAAAGGGAAAATCTGACTGTTAAAGATTATTTTTCTTTATTAACACAAGAGCAGATTTACAAGGACTTTCCTGTTTTGGAAAGCGAAACGGATCGTGATAAATTGATTAAAACATTGGATGCAAAAAATGGCTACCTTGAATTTGGGGAGCAAGGCCAGTGTGTTCTGTTTAAAGATAGAAAAAGAAAACAGGATATAATCGCCATAGAGCAAATTAACACTGGTGATTTTGAATTCCCTTTTCTAAATGGCTTTTTCTCTTTCAATAAGGAGCGGCAAGCATGGCAACTAGAACCAGTTTTTCCATATATGGAAGTTAATAATGCGCTTAGTCAAAAAATCGATGGTAATTATGTTGAATATCGCTTAAAACTCCCTCAGCACGGCACCACCATAATCGCCTATATTGAGGACAATCCGGATGTCTTTGTTGAGGTTAAGTGGGATGGGGAGAAATTTCGGCTTGAGGGAGAGGGGAATTAAATTCAGGCCTATGCTACTCCTTAACAAGTAGCATAGGTTTGTTGAATCTTAAGCAAACAGGAAGTTAATTTTATCCTTTTGCTCGGAATTCAGGATGCCTTCCTTCTTGGCCTGCTCCAATGTCTGGATCGCCTTTTCCACTTTCTTCAAAAAGGCATGCTTACTTTTTTCTTTTTGGTTTTCCTCCGGAACTCCAAAAGCCCATTTTCGGATTTTAGCATCTGAAATTTTCTTTTTCCCACTGAGTACCGCTTCTTTTATTCCGGGTTCTTTTAATTCCATTTGATCCAATCCTGCTTGATACAATCCATCATTTCGGATCGTTTTTTCAGTGACACCTTGCTCCTTTGCTATTTGCTCTGAGGTACGCTGAGCTAAGGGAAAATTTTTCCCATAGCTGACTGAGGTATAATCTCCCCCTTTTTCTTTCTTCATCCGATTATACAACAATCCCCGATAATACTTTAGCTGTTTGGCATTCAAATTCCGGCGGCTGAACTGGTTCAAAATCATCCAGTCTTTGGCTTCTTCCAGAGATTGGAAGTCTTTTTCTATCCAGGGATAATCCTTGATGCCCAGCTTTTGAATGGCCTCATATCGGTTGTGGCCGTCAATAATGACATGGTCTTCCTCCCGCTTCCAGAGGATGAGCGGGTCCCGAATACCGTCAGTTTTGATGCTTTCAAAAAGGTTAAACTTTTCTTCCGGAGTGAGTGGTTGGATGAATTGCTTCAGCTCCATTAGCTCGGTGATGATAAAAGGTTTCTTGGGTAATTGGTCGATGTGCTGGATTTTATCAAAATCCATATCACGCATCATATTGAGGATTTTACTCATAGCGCAGGTATGTTTTCAGGTTCTAAAATAATTTTATTAAGATGTTCATATAGGATGTTGAATTCGTCGTCTATTTCCGCGCCTGCAATTATTTTGTCAGCTTGGGTGAGTTGATAGCGCTTCAGCTGACGTAGGCCCTGTCCATAAACCGGAATTTGGTGCTTTTTGAAAAATTCTATAGCAGCGCCAAAGTCTTTGCTTCGGTCTCTTTTATTGAGAATCACCCCAATTTCAGTTTCCAAACCATAGGAGGCCCGGCTTTCCTTTACCGCTTTCAGTTGCTGGATGAATTGTATGGTGGTGTAAAGTTCCAGGGATGCGGTGGAAGTGGGGACAATTATATGATCCGCCATAGTCAGGATAATTGATACGTCTCCACCTTCCAATCGGCCGGGCACATCAATGATGGTGATATCATATTGAGCGGAAAGTGTTATCACTTTTTCCTTTAATGCATTCCTATGGCCGGTGGTGTCGAGGAAAATGATATCAAAATGCTTCCTTTTTGTATTCATCTTCATTACTTCAAATGAACGCTGAGGGTCGGCATCAATGACGGCCACTTTGAGCCCTTTCCGATAGTAGAGTGCTGCGGCGTACATACAGGCGATGGTCGATTTCCCAACGCCGCCTTTTTGATTCGCTAATGCAATGATTTTCATATTATTCACTTAAGATTTGGATTTTATATTGGATGTTTAAATGCTTGTATTGGAGAATTTTTGCCAGTATATTAAAGGTTTCAAAATCCTGAGACTCACTGTAAATCACGATTTCGCCATCCTCTTCCAGTAGGCTGGAGGAGCGTACCATGATGAAGTTGTTCAGTTCATAGCACTTAGGGGAAATGTCAATGGCGTATTCCATGGCTTTGATAAGCGCCAATTCCTTTTCGGCTATGCCGGAGAGTAGCACAAAGAAATTTCCGCATTCAATGATGTGTTGGTCGAATTGTGTAATCACCATATGCTTGGGTTTGATCAATTGAATCCAATTTTGGTTGAGGAAACCTTAGTGGTCTTTCCTCATTTTCACTTGCTGTTTCCTCAAAAATGGGGGCTGTTTCCTCACTATCTCCTCATTAAATAATTATATAAATATTATTTTTATTGTATTATTATATGAAATTAGGGCTAATGAGCTTGAAAGTTCGACCCAGTGAGGAAACAGCAAATTTTGCTTACGCGTGTATGAGCTCTTCTTTTAAAAAGTGATTGATTTTCTCAAATTGGTCTCTGAAGCGGATGTCATGTTCTTGGTATAATTTGAGGTAGTCAAAGACAAATCCGGAGGATCGGCTGCCCGTTTCAGTGTAGAGCAGATTTTTATCCTTAAATTCAATAAAGCTTTCGTGTGATTTTAAAGCTTCCCGAATGGTCACTTCTTTCTCCGGCTGGATTCCTCTATTTCGGCATTCGTTTAAATATACGTCTTTATGAATTTCCCTTAGCTTGAAGTAAATGTGCAGCTCCTTATCATCCTTTGTGTAAAAATCATAATGCACGCCTTGGTGTAGGTCAGTACTATTTCTGATGGTTAGGAAGAAATCGATGGTAATGTCATGAACATTGGCCAGGTCTTTCTGTCGAGAAATCAAATCCAGGAAGTTGTCAACTAATGTATTCGGATCGATATATTCCGCCAATACCGGATACTTTTCCGCTACCAAAAAGAAAATAGCAATCAAAGGAGAGATATTATTCGAATCCCGATCAATGAGCTCAATTCCCCTTTCTTTTGCCCGCTTATAAACCTCTCTTGAAATCGTTTTTCTGGTTTTTCGATATCTTTCATTGACATGGGCACTAAATGATAAAAATTGATTGGTGAGGAAGGTCAATTTTTTGGTCTGGAGTATTTCCTTAAAGTCCTCAAACTTATCCCGATCCCAGTTGGGAGCATCTTTCAATGAGTAGCATAGAAGGATACAGCGGGAATATAATGCATCATCACAAAGCGGATAGGCGTTGCCGGTAATAATCACGCTACCTTTCGGCATGCTCTTATTCGTTTGGTTGTCATTGCTGAGTTTTCCCCGAACATCCCCGGAGCCGTCGGCCAGTCCCTTTAAGAATTCTATTTTCTTCTGATCCAGATGGTTATTGAATTCAGAAAGATAAAAAGGGATATTGGAAGTCATATTCATTGACCTTCGGATTCCTACCGTAGTACCTCCGGCAGTTAAGTTAATCCCATCACGGTGCAGTAGCCCACCGAAGAGGTAAAGAATAGTGCGGGCAGCATTGGTTTTTCCCGCTCCCTTTTCACCATAAAGAAAAAGTAGCGGGAAATATTCATCGTGCTCAAAGATCTCATTCCAAAACAGAGAGGTCAGATAGTAGAGGATCAAAACCTCTGCTTTTTCCTGGTGGATGTCTGTCATATATTGGAGGAATTCTTTTATGGATAAATCACAGTTTTGGTGATATTGATGCACCAGAGCGGCACTGTAGCCGCTGAGATTATTGTCCTCTACATAGCCAATTTGCTGTACTTTCCATGGGAAATAATAGTTTTCAGGCCCATCTTCTCCTGGGAGTTGTACCACTCCGTTTTCATCCACAGGATAAAATTTTTGGTCCTTGCTAATGCCATTTCCCCATACCCAAAAATCACGCCTCACATTTCGACCAATGGTTTCTAACTGATAAGCGGTTTCACTTTTTCTCATTGCCATGTCTTTGGCAGATTGAAAAATGGTCTCAGTGGCATTGGATCCATACCAAATCAAACCCAGACTATTGGAAATTAATTTCTTGAATGCGTTTAGGTTAGCGGTATCAATAGCAGAAGCCAACATGGTCGATTTTTTGCCATCATACCTTTTGAAATGAATGAGTAATCGATTGGATTCCCCTTGCTGTTCCAGATAGTATTGGATATGGAAAGTAAAGTTGGCCACTCGTTTGGGTCCCTGTGGGGTAGGACTCATCATAAAGCCATCTTCCACATAGTAACCCTCAGTTTCCCATTGTTCCAATGAACTTTCCGAAAGGTCATTGTCTTTGGAGAGTAAATCCTGTTGTTTCGGCAGTTTGATCTGCGTTTTGAACAGCCGCCATTTTTTCGCAATCAAATCATAATAGGCCGCTCGTTTGATCGTATCCGGAATAGAGAGAATGAGCTCTCCCATTTCTTTGACTTTCTCCGCTTCATATATCGGACCCTGAACCTTCGCCTCCAATAGAGTGGGTAACAGCAAGTAATCTTCAATATAGGCCTGGGCAGAATCTAGAAAATCCGTAATCTTTTCTTCTGTATCTAGCGTTTGGAAGTAATCATCCGGATCACCCTTTTCAGGAATTAAAATTGAAACATTTAATCCCTGAGCCACAGCTTTTTTCGCAATTTTGTCTACGGCTTTAATGCCTTCTTCTCCGTCATTATCTGCGATGAAGCAGATGTTTTGCGTGAGCCTCTTAATCAATTTAATTTGACCATCGTGCAGGTCTTTTCCGAGTAATGCACAAACGTTAAATATGCCTTTAGACCAAAGCCTTAAAACATCCGTAGCGCCTTCGCAAAGGTAGAGTAAATCTCTTTTCTCCTGTTTAATGCCCTCGTAGTTCACTTTTCCTTTTCCCACAAATCGATTGGCGATATGAATGCCATAAAGCGCTTTTTGTTTGTCCCAAATCTTGGCGAAAGAATGGCGATATTTGGGACCAGTACCTTCCACTTTTCTACCTGAAAAAGCAATGGGTTGGCCCTGTATATCCAGAATGGGAAACATGACCCGATTAGTAAAATTGAACCGTCCCGACTTGTTAATCAGATCCGCTTGTAATAATTGCGTTTTGGTTAGGTCTTTCAATTCCGATAGGCTGGACGCAAATCCAATCTTCGCCCATTCCAATGCTCGATCATCATAAGCCCGATTGAGGAAAGCTTCCGGAATTTCATTGAGAATGAAGGATTCCATGGCAGATATCAAGGTGGACTGTAGTTCGTTCTTTTGATGACGAGCGGTTTCAATGGCCTTAGCTTGCTCAGCCGATAAGGCTTCATATTGTAATGCAATGCCATATTTTTGCCCCAGGTATTGGAGTGCCTCCAAATAGCTCATTTTCTGATGATTCATCAAAAATGAAATGGCGTCTCCACTTTTTCCGCATCCATAGCAATTATAATAATTCTTAGCCCGGTGGATTTTAAAGGAGGGCGTTTTCTCTTCGTGAAACGGACAACAGGCTTCATAATATTGTCCGGATTTTTTGACCGGTACAAATTCATTGATCACCTCATAGGTGACCATCGCTGACTTGATTTGCTGTATGGTATCAGCAGAAAGAAAGTTCTTCATATTAAATTACATGAATATTACATGTATTAATTGAAATAAAATAAGTGATTGATTTAGAATTGGTAAAAAAATCCCATCACTGAGCTGACTTTCAATCTTTGATTAATTATATTTAATTCATCAAATCAATCAGAAGTATTCAGTGCTTTATCCTTGGTGGGGACAATGATTTTTAACCAATCATGTTGCGCTTTATTTCCTTTGGTTTGAGTCGTACAAGAAATTGTACTTTGCCAGTATTGCTCTTCGACCTTCAATACTGGTTCTCTAAACTTTTAAGAGCTAGCGCAGCAATGTGTTAGCTTTTTTTATGCCGTTTAGCTCACAAATTGGCCTATTTCGACTTTTAGCCAGTTACTTAGGCTTTTAGCTTCTTCAATTGTGATCGGCTTGCCACTGTTGTTTAAAATACGGGTAAATCGCTTTCTGGTAAGTCCTAGTTCACTGAGTTTTTCATCAGTGGGTCTGGCCTCCAGACCAAACCTTTCTTCTATCAAATTCGATAGGATGTTGAGGGGTTTTTGCTTCGATAATGTCATATAATCACCTTAATTATGTACAATAATTTAAGCGATTATCGGCAATAGGAAATGGAAAGTCAAGGGGGAGAAAAGCGAGGCTCAAAAAATGTTTGAACTTAAAGATTTAGATAATTATATAAATACCTATTTAAATCCTATCCGAAAATGTATGTCACTTGCGAAATAATGCAAAAATAACCAAATAGATCAGGTATAAATGTACTTTCCATAGAGGAAAGTGATAGCTGTATCAATTTCTGTATCAAAAAATGATACAAGTTTTTTTGTTGCTAAACCACTGAGTTACAAGGTAATAAAAATTTAGAATTGGCTTTACGTTTTCTATCAAGAAAAAATGAAAACAGAGCTGTTAAATAGAATCCCCTGCATGATATAACTTACTGCCTGAATCAATAAAAAAGTGAAATGTCATTAAGACTTTAGATTCATTACCCTCTCCAAAATGAAATTCCAGCCCTTATATATAATGCCAAAGAGAAGCCTTCTCTTGATAGGTAGCTAATGTAACGCTGGCATTAACAAAGTGCTTTTCCAGCAAAAGAGGAGATTGGCTAAGTGGAATTAATAAAATTTCCGCCGATCTGTCTCGTTGCAGAAAGTGGTTAATCCGCATTTTATCGCAATATCAATTACCCATAAACGCAAAAAGCACGATCCCTTTCCGATCGTGCTTTTTTCATTTACTAAAAAATGATTTGCTTATCCTTATTTATGGCGTTCTCGCAGTACATCCGCCACCTCTTCCAAAGAATGCCCCTTGGCCTCCAACAGCACTAAATAGTGATACAACAAATCCGCAGACTCATTCAGGAACAATTCCGCATTGTCATCCTTAGCTTCAATCACCACTTCCACGGCTTCCTCTCCTACCTTCTGCGCCACCTTATTGATCCCTCTTTTCACCAACTTATTCGTATAAGAATTCGGATCATCCTCGGCAATTCGATCGTGAATCGTCTTTCTCAAATGATCAATAAAGGCCAGGCTGCTGTCATTCTTTTCATCCCAACAAGTATCCGCACCCGTATGGCATACCGGCCCTACCGGATCCACCTTTATCAGTAAAGTATCCCGGTCACAATCCAACCGAATGTCCTTTACCATTAAAAAATTACCGCTCTCTTCCCCCTTCGTCCATAACCTGTTCTTGGACCGGCTGAAAAAAGTCACCTTGCCTTCCTCCTTAGTTTGGGCAAAAGCAGCCTCATTCATATAGCCCAGCATCAACACCTTTGCAGTCGCAAAATCCTGAATAATCACGGGCACCAAACCGTCCCCTTTTTGAAAATCAATATTCATAATATAAAAATTTATTACTCAACTAAATCCACCCCCAGCTTTTCCAGTATTTCCGCTGAAGGCACCACACGCACGCGTCCTTCTGTCGGGCTTAAATCCGCCCATATTTCGTTATAATGATCAATGGCCTGCCTGGCCGAAATATGCGTTCTGTCCGCCGTCGTATGCCCGTCAGCCACCACAACCACCTGGTAATCCTTCACCAAAGCCGATTGCACCGAAGCCTCCACACAATAATCCGTCGCACAGCCGGTCACATAAATGGTCTTTATCCCCTTTCTGTCCAATATTTCATGCAGATCGGTTTTATAAAACATATCATTTGCCTGCTTACTTACCAGCAGATCCGAAGCCTTCCGATCAAGACTATCCAAAATCTCCCATGCCTCCGTTTCCGGAAAAAAACCACCTTCCCGGCTGCCATCATGCTGAATAAAAATCACCGGCCAGGCCAATGCGTTGAATCGCTTACTGAGCGAATTAATTCGGGCCACCACCTGATCCGCCGCATAGCGGGGAGTTTCAGGAGTAAAGGAACCCTTCTGCATATCAATTATAATGAGTGCTTCCATTGTTTATCTTTTTTTGGGGGCTGCCCACCTGACGGCGGTCGGGCTATTGGCAGTCGCTCTTTTTGCGAGCCGCTACGCCCTAAGGCTGCAAAAAGGAGCTCCAACAACGGCTTCGCCTCTGCCGCTATCCCTCAGCCAACCCACTCAACTTATAACCGAACTTCCACGCCCTGCTCCCGCAAATAAGCCTTCAGCTCCGGCACCGGAATTTCTTTAAAGTGAAAAATACTTGCCGCCAGAGCAGCGTCGGCTTTTCCGTCAGTAAAAACATCCACAAAATGCGGCATTGTTCCCGCACCGCCGGAAGCAATCACCGGAATCGGCAACATCCCCGAAAGCTCCTCTGTAATTTCATTGGCAAAGCCTGCCTTTGTTCCATCATGATCCATGGAAGTCAGTAAAATCTCTCCGGCACCGCGCGCCGCCACTTCCTTCGCCCACTCCTGGGTGATAATTTCCGTAGGTTTTGTACCTCCATGCGTATGCACCAAATCCACATCGCCCACACGGCGCGTATCAATCGCCACCACCACACACTGACTGCCGAATTCCTGCGCCAATTCATTGATCAATTCCGGACGGCGCACCGCCGAGCTATTGATACTGATTTTATCCGCTCCGGCATTCAACAGTGCCCGAACATCTTCCACGGAACTAATCCCGCCGCCCACGGTAAAGGGAATATTGATCTGACGCGCCACCTGATCGACCAAATCCACCAGAGTCTTGCGCTTTTCCTGCGTGGCAGAAATGTCCAGAAATACCAATTCATCGGCACCTTCCTTGGCGTAAACCTTCGCCAACTCCACCGGATCTCCGGCATCGCGAAGCTCCACAAAGTTCACCCCTTTTACTGTGCGGCCATCTTTAATATCCAAACAGGGAATTATTCTTTTCGCTAACATAATCTTTTATTTTCAGGCGAATGAAGCCAATTGTTCCAAACTGATTCTCCCTTCATAAAATGCCTTCCCGACAATCGTTCCATACACGCCAATGTCCTCCAGCCTTTTCAAATCATCGAATTCCGCCACGCCACCGCTGGCAATCAGCTTTACTTCCGGAAAAGCGGCTAATATTTTTTGATATAATGCCACATTCGGCCCCTGCAGTAAGCCATCCTTGCTTACATCTGTACAAATGACATATTGCAAACCTAACCCAAGGTATTCCTCCAGGAAAGGTAACAACTTACGATCTGAAGATTCGGCCCAGCCACTCACGGCAATATTCTCCCCATGCACATCGGCACCGAGAATAATCTTATCACCACCAAAATCCTGAATCCAGCGCTTGAAGGTCTCCGGATCTTTCACCGCTATGGAACCTCCGGTAATTTGCTTCGCCCCGCTCTCAAAGGCAATTTTCAGATCTTCATCTGTCCGCAGGCCACCACCAAAATCTATATGGAGCGCCGTATTTTCAGCTACTCTTTTCAATACCGCATCATTGGTGATTTTTCGGGCTTTGGCCCCATCCAAATCCACCAGATGCAGGCGCTGAATACCAGCGGCCTCAAAGCTTTTGGCCATTTTCAGTGGATCGGATTCATAAACTTTTTTTTGGGCATAGTCACCCTGCGTCAACCGGACGCATTGACCGTCGATAAGGTCTATTGCTGGAATAATTTCCATAATTTGTTAAAGGCTAAAAGATGTTTAAAAATGCATTAATGGTCAGTATCGCCCAATTAATAAAAATAATATTTCGGGAACGATCCGGATTTTCGCTAATCCTCCGACGTCAGAGGTAACTTATCCACTTGTTTACTTAAATAATAAAGGCCGTCAAAATCATATTTAATGGATTTATAAGTCCAGTACCTTCCATGCGCCAACCAGTGACGATAGTGAAAAGCCCCCTTAATTTCTGAAATTAAAGCAGGGGAAACCAGCCCACTGGATTTCCATAAATTAAAAATCCCCTGATCCAAAGGACAGTGGTATAGGTAACGTTGAAATAGCATCCTCATTTGTTTGGATAAGGGATCTTTCAATTTTCGTTCACAACGATAGCTATAATCCAATCTGAATTTAGCCTCTATACCTGCCAAAAGATTTAAACAAGCGTCTTTTTCTGCTTCAGAAATTTGTTCACCCTTTAAAAAGTGGACTTCCTCAGAGAGCAAACCCGCAAAAACCAGTGAAAACTTTGGATTTTCTTCAGAAAAAAACAATTGTAGAGATTTACAACGATAATGATAAACCTCTGCAATATTTTCTAAGCTCAAATGTTGATTGGAAACCGATAGTCGTTTAGCCATTCACCACCTTCATCAGGATATCAAAAAAAGCATTGGCATCCAGATGGGTATATTTCACCTCTGGAGGGCGAGTAGCCAGCTTCCAGGCCCAATCCACTTTCACGAAATACTGGCCCGTAGCCTCAAAAACTTCGACCTCTCCATTAGGAGTGATATAGGTCGCAATATTTGGTTCAGTGGCTGTTTTATCTACAAGTAACAGGCGCTGCGTGGCTTTAGGACCAATGACATCCACCCGCCCGACAGATCCGATTAAGCGGGTACCGACAGGGGTAATGGAAATAATACGGTGACCGAATTCCAAGCGAAGCCCCTTCACGGCATAACTTCCTAATCCTTCTTCAATTAGGGTTTTCTCCTCTTCAGAAATAACAATACTCCCGGCCTCTACATATTTGGCCAGCCATTGATGAATATCAGCCCGCAAAACCTGTAGCTTATCCTGCCAAAGCACCAAACGATCCTCCCAATTTTCTGTGGTGGAGAAATCACCCTCTGCCTCTTTCAAAAATGCTTCAAATTCCCGCTCACTCATAATATCAAATTTTTCCTTATTGAATTTCAAAATGGGTAATCCCACCCACAACTAAAACTTGCCACTCTCCAAAATGAAAAACGTCCCTATTCAGCACTTTGTTTGCCTAACTTATTTACCCAACACTATTTTATCGCTATAGACCCGACCCGCAAAAGACTTATTATAAACACCTTACAGGATCAAGGGTAAACTGTAAATTGTCGCCGGGTTTATAACTTGCTCCATCTGAAAAACCAAACTTCCCGCCACCCCCCAATTTACCTCAACTTATTCGTCAGGAAAAATAAACTTCACCAACTACCAGACAAAAGGATCAACCCTCTATAGCTTAAGAAAATTCTCCAAAATCTTTGCGCCCACTTCCCCGCTCTTCTCCGGATGCGCCTGAATGGCATAAAAATTATCCCGATGCAAAGCAGTGGCAAAAGGCAAAATGTAATTCGCCTCCGCAATCTCCCACTCATTGGTCTCGGCATAATAGCTGTGTACAAAATACACATAAGGCTTTTCCAGGCCCTCAAACAAGGGAGACTTCAATTTACTCAGGGAATTCCAGCCCACATGAGGTACTTTATCCTCAGGAGGAAAACGCTTCACTAAAACATCAAAAATCCCCAGGCAGTCCGCATCTCCTTCCTCCGTATGTTTACACATCAGCTGAAGACCGAGGCAAATGCCCAAAACCGGCTGTTTCAGATTTTTAATGACTTCGTCCAGTCCCTTTGCTTTCAAAAAATTCATCGCCGTGGAAGCTTCCCCCACCCCGGGAAAGATCACTTTATCCGCAGCTTTCAGCTCTTCCGGATCATCAGTGATGATTGGGTCAACGCCCAGTCGGTGCAGGGTATTCTCCACCGACCGGACATTGCCGGCATTATATTTTACAATCGCAATTTTGCTCATCATGTTGAGTCGTTCAAATAGGTGTTAAAAATTAAGTTTAGGCAATATTTAGCAAAGCCTATCCATTTTTGACACGGCTAACAAAATTGGTGATCGCTGTTGGAATATCTTCTGCCTCCGACAGGCTATTCACAAAAGCAGATCCGATGATCGCACCATTGGCATAGTTACAAGCCGTACTGAAGGAATCGTGATCTGAAATTCCGAAACCTATCAGGCGCGGGTTTTTCAATTTCATATCCTGAATACGCTCAAAATACGTCAGCTGCGCTTCCGAAATTCCCTTACGGGCTCCGGTCGTTCCGGCATCTGACACCATATAGATAAAACCATCCGTCTTTTCATCAATCAAACGAATACGCTCTTCTGAAGTCTGTGGAGAAATCAGGAATACATTGCGAATCCCATAGTCATCAAAGGTAGCTTTATAATCATCCAAATAAGCCTGCAGTGGCAAGTCCGGCACGATGATACCATCTACACCCACACGCTGACACTCCTTGCAGAATTCCTCAATGCCAAACTGAATCACCGGATTCACATAGCCCATCAAAATCACCGGGGCCTTCACCTTCTCGCGCATGCCATCCAATTGCTCAAACAAAAGCTTCAGACTCATGCCCTGCGCCAGGGCTTTTTCATTGCTGCGCTGAATCACCGGACCATCTGCCACGGGATCAGAAAAAGGAATACCGATTTCAATCAGGTCGGCACCGGAGGCATCCAGACTTTCCAACACCGTTCTGGTATCAGCCGTATTCGGGTAACCGGCTGTAAAATATACATTCAGCAGATTGCTGTCTTTTTCTTCAAATAATTGATTGATTCTGTTCATTTTCAAAAAATTGGCTGCCGTTAATATTTTCCGTATTTGATGTAAGTGGCCAAATCCTTATCCCCTCTACCGGATAAATTCACCACGACCACATCGTCTGCCTTAAATTCCATTTTTTCCAAAGCGGCAAAAGCATGCGCCGATTCCACTGCCGGAATAATGCCTTCCAGCTTGCTTAATTTCACGCCGGCCTCCATGGCCTCATCATCCGTAATCGACAGGAAGGTTCCGCGTTTACTATCGAACAAATGCGCATGCAAGGGACCGATACCAGGATAATCCAAACCTGCAGAAATAGAATAAGGCTCCACAATCTGCCCATCTTCAGTCTGCATCAAAATAGTCTTAGAACCATGCAAAACGCCTTCAGTACCGATGCTGGTCGTTGCTGCTGTTTTTCCGGAATCAACTCCCAATCCACCGGCTTCTGTGGCGACCAATTGCACTTCCGGCTCATCCATAAAGTGATAGAAAGCGCCAGCGGCATTGGAACCACCACCCACACAGGCAATCACATAATCCGGATTCTCACGTCCCTCCTGCTCCAGCAATTGCTTTCTGATTTCCTCTGAAATCACCGACTGGAATTTAGCCACCATATCCGGATAAGGGTGAGGCCCCACTACCGAACCAATAATATAATGCGTATCCGTGGGATGCTGAATCCAATGACGCATCGCCTCATTCGTGGCATCTTTCAGGGTCTTGGAACCACTGGTCGCCGGTACTACTTCGGCACCCAAAATTCGCATACGCTCCACATTCGGCTTTTGACGCTCCATATCAATCTCGCCCATGTACACGATACACTCCATGCCCATCAGCGCACAAACGGTCGCTGTCGCCACTCCATGCTGACCGGCTCCGGTTTCGGCAATGATTTTATGCTTACCCAAACGCTTGGCCAACAAAATCTGCCCGATCGTATTATTCACCTTATGTGCGCCGGTATGATTCAAATCCTCCCGCTTTAAATAAACCTTTGCCCCCACCGACTCGGACAATCGCTTTGCGAAATACAATGGTGTCGGACGACCTACATAGTTTTTCAATAAATCCTCAAAGTCTGCCTGAAAATCAGGATCTGCCATAATCTGCAAATACGACTGCCGCAACTCCTCCACATTCGGATACAGCATTTCGGGAATATAGGCTCCGCCAAATTTGCCGTAATAGCCCTTCTCGCTCACTTCAAATGAAACTGCCATTTTATATATTTTCTTTATGTCTTAAAATCGTTTTTAACTCCATCAGCTTCCGCACATCTTTCATGGCCGGACTTAATTCAAACTTACTGTTGACGTCCAACCCTACAGGTTTTGGAGTATTTATGCGTTTGGCGCGTTTAATATTTTTTAAACTCAGTCCACCGCTCAGCATATAGGGAATATCCTCCGGAATACGTTCGAGTAAATTCCAATCGAAAGTTTCCCCGCTACCGCCATGTTCCTTGGTTTTGGTATCAAAAAGGAATAGATCCACCACCTTGCGATAAGGCTCCAGCTCCTCCGGATTGAAATTTTCATCCATTGGAAAATTCTTAATCACCTTCAGGCCTTTAGCTTTAATGGAAGCGCAGAATTCCGGTGTTTCCTTTCCATGCAATTGCAGATAATCAAAACTTCCGGTATCAATCAGTCGAACGGCCTCTTCAATGGTCGGATTCACCATAACGCCCACCGTATAAGTATCTTCTTCCAGATAACGGAAGCTGTCCAGCACCGCCTCCAAATCACTCACATGTCGTGGCGAAGGCTCATAAAAAATGAAACCCATCATATCCGGTCTCAAAGCCGCCACCTCCCGAATATTCTCCGGATCCCGCATGCCACAAACTTTCCAAAGTAATTTCCCCATGCTGTCCTATTCTTTTAGTTGGTTCATAAAATCCGCTATGGCCAGTGCCGGATTTTCCGTTTTCATAAAATTCTCCCCGATCAGGAATCCGTCAAAACCGGCTGCTTTCAATTCCTTCAGTTGGCTTACCTCATGCAATCCACTCTCAGAAATTTTCACCGTCCCCGAAGGAAAGAAAGGCAATAGCTCCAGACTTTGGCGGTAATCGGTGACAAAGGTTTTCAGGTTTCGGTTGTTAACGCCCACCACATCCATGTCCTCATTCTGATATTGCAGCAACTCCTCTTTATCATGAACCTCTAACAGCGTATTCAGTCCCAGACTTTTTGCAAAAGCCGCAAACTGATGACATTCCTCCACACTCAAAGCGGATGCAATCAGCAGGATAATATCCGCTCCATAGCCCTTGGCTTCCAGAATCTGATACTCATCAACGATGAATTCCTTTCTCAACACCGGAATATCCACCGCACCGCGCACTGCCGACAAATCCGCTAAAGTCCCGCCGAAGAACGGTTCATCCGTCAGGCAGGAGATCGCTGCGGCACCTGCTGCCTCATAACCTTTCGCCGTTTCCGCCGGCTTGGCCGTACCATTGATCAGTCCCTTGGAAGGCGACTGTCTTTTAAATTCTGAAATGATGCCATAAGGATGACTTTTCAGCGAATCCGCCAGGGAAGGACAAACGCGTCCAAACAATGGCATTTGCTCAATAGCCGCCGTACTGACTTTCGACTTCGCGATTGCCACTTCTTCCTTTTTGGCTAATATGATTTTATCTAAAATATTCACGTCGATTGCTTATTGTTAAAGGTGTTTTGGATTAGAGCATGCCGTTACGAAATTTGGCTTTTTAATGCGCGCTTACTGCGACAGCTCCACAAACTTTTTGAAGGAAGCCAGGGCCTTACCGGACTCCAAAGATTCCCTCGCTTCGGCCATCGCCGTCTCCATAGATTTCTCCGGTGCCGCACATTTCAAACTCACCCCCGCATTGGCAATCACCACATCGGACTGCGCCTCCGTGCCACGCCCTTCCAAAATATTCATGAAAATTGTCGCCGCATCTTTCACCGAATTCCCGCCATAAAGCGCTTCCGCCGGATGCTGATTAAAGCCCAACTGCTGCGGACTCAAGGTCTGCTCGCCCTGTTGATCAATCAGCTTCACCGCTCCTGTCAGCGAGATCTCATCATAACCATCCAAAGCATGTAAAATGGTGAAATTTCGATCACTGTTCTGATACAAATAGCCGTACAAACGCGCCAGTCCCAGATTAAACACCCCATTCACCATATTCTTCGGAAAGGCCGGATTCGTTAACGGCCCCAAAATATTGAAGAAAGTTCTCACGCCCAGCTCCTTGCGCACCGGCGCCACATTCGCCATCGCCGGGTGAAACAAAGGCGCATGCAAGAAGCAAATCCCCGCCTCTTCCAGCAGTTGCTTCAGCTTGTCCTCCTCATTGGTAAACTTCACGCCCGCCTGCACCAACACATTGGACGATCCACTCACCGAGCTCACCGAATTATTTCCATGCTTGGCCACGCGCTGTCCCGCACCCGCCACCACAAAGGAACTCAAAGTCGAAATATTGAAGGTATTTTTACCGTCACCACCCGTCCCTACAATATCAATCGGGTTAAATTCCGACAGCTCCACGCGGTTACACATCTCCAACATGGCATCACGAAAACCCGCCAATTCCTCCACCGTAATCGGTCGCATCAGGTACACCGTCATAAAGGCCGCCATCTGCGAAGTATTGATTTCCCCCTTGGCAATCTGCGTCAGAATATGCTTTGCCGTCTCCTGATCCAATGCCTTATGGTCAAAAAGTCTGTTGAGAATCGATTTCATTATCTTTAAAAATTTTGATCGTTATTGATTTTTTGGGGCTTCCCTCCCATACGGTCGGTCGGGCTCGCGCCACTCGCTCTTTGGCCCCTGTCCTGAAATTCCATACCCTTGCGCCTCATGCATTTCGCCAAAAGCATCCGAAGAAATTTGGAAGGAACCGACCAAAGGAGCTCAGACAATGGCTTCATCCCTAAGCCTCCACTAGCACGAAGTTTACTTTACGCCCAACCAGTTTTTCATCATGGCCATGCCGTGCTCAGTCAGGATCGATTCCGGATGGAACTGCACCCCCTGCACATCATGCTCCTGATGTCGAACCGCCATCACGCGCCCCTGCTCATCGGTAGCGGTTACGGCTAATGGTGCTTTCACTGTCTCTGGTTTCACTGTCCAGCTGTGATAACGACAAACCTTAAAGTCCTCCGGCAATCCGTCAAAAATGCCTTCCGCTGCCCCCACTTTAATTGGGTGGTCAATACCATGATACACTTCCGACATATTTTCCAGCTCCGCACCGTAGACCTCACTGATCGCCTGATGCCCCAAACACACCCCAAAGATGGATTTGCTGGCGCCATAGGCTTTGATCACCTCCAACAGGATGCCCGCTTCTTCCGGTATGCCCGGCCCCGGACTCAACAAAATTTTATCAAACTTTTCAATTTCCTCCAAAGCAATCTGATCATTGCGGTGCACTTCCAGCTGACCAGCAAAGCCCAACTCGCGAATCATATGCACCAAATTATAGGTGAAGGAATCGTAATTATCGAATACTAATATTTTCATCTGCTCGTTTCTTTTTCAAAAACCCAAAGGTTATACTCTTATCGTCCTACTTGCTCTGCCGTCTTAATCGCTTTTCTCAAAGCCGCCAGCTTATTATTCACTTCCTGCAATTCCGACTCCGGCACCGACTTGGCCACCACGCCGGCTCCTGCCTGATAATACAGACGGTTCGCCTTGGACATAAAAGAGCGAATCATGATCGCATGATTGAAATCACCATTGAAGCCCATAAACCCGATCGCGCCACCGTAGTAACCTCTTCGGTTGGGCTCATATTCATTGATCAGCTTCATGGCCATATGCTTGGGCGCTCCGGAAAGTGTGCCCGCCGGAAAAGTATCCGCTGCCATCTGATAGCCTTCACCCTGATCCTCCAATTTGCCCGTCACCTTAGAAACCAGGTGAATCACATGACTATAAAACTGTATTTCTTTAAAAACTTCTACCTTCACCTCATCCCCGTGACGGCTCAAATCGTTTCTGGCCAAATCCACCAGCATCACGTGTTCGGAATTTTCTTTAGGGTCGGCAAAAAGCTTGGTCGCCAATTCGGCATCGCTTTTATCATCTCCGGTACGACGAAAAGTCCCGGCAATCGGGAAGATGGAAGCCTGCTGATCTTTAATCACCAACTGGGCCTCGGGCGAGGAACCAAAAATTTTGAAGCTTCCGAAATCAAAAAAGAATAAATAAGGAGAGGGGTTGATCGATCTCAACGCACGATACACATTAAATTCATCGCCCTGAAATCCGGTGCTGAATCTTCTGGACAATACAATCTGGAAAACATCGCCCCGCATGCAGTGACCTATTCCTTTCTTCACTACCTCCACATATTCCTCATCGGTGAAATTCGATTCCTCATCATGCTCCGAATTGAATAAGTAAGTCGGCAATGCCTGGGCCTTCATGATAGCGATGATATTGTCCAGACCGGCGCCATCATACATACCTTCCGGCTCATGCTCGAAGACATACAAGTCGTTATTGAAATGATTGATGGCGATCACATACCGATAAACACGGTAGATCATCTCCGGCGCATCATAACCCGAAGGCTCATTTTCACTAAAATCCAGATCTTCATACAGCGTTACAGCATCATAGGCCATATAGCCGAATAGGCCATTGGAAATAAATTTCTGATCCTCCTGCTCCTCCACCTCAAATCCGGCCGCAAATTCTTTCAATTTAGCAATGGCTTCGCCCTTATTGCTGACATTAAATTCCTGTAAAGGACGATTGGGCTGCCGAACCGTGGCTATCCCATTCCGAACCCTGAATTCCGCCACCGGATCACAGCACACATAGGAAAAACTGTTGTCCGTTCCGCGATAATCGGAACTCTCCAACAAAATACTTTCTGCATACACATCTCGCAGACGAAGATAAACACTCACCGGAGTTACGGTGTCTGCCAACAAGTGGCGGAAGCGGGTATTGAGCTTTATTCTCTCCATGAAAAAAATCCGGATTTTGATCCTTATAATATTGCTTAATAATTTATTCAATTTTCACAGCACTACAGCCAAACCGTTCAAAAATTCGCATAAAAAAAAGGCTTACCGTTCTGATGAACAGCAAGCCTCTTTATATCGATTGGTTTAGTTTAGTACTAAGCGAGCGAAAACTTTGGCAATACACGGCTGTTCATCTTTCTTTCGTAAAGATGCCACCACCATGCTGTATGTACCATTGTTGTTTTCATATGTCGCTAAGGTATTGAATATTCTTTTATTTCAAAAAATATTTACAAAAAAATACGCAATTCCGATACTAAGCTCAAATTAATTATTGCTTTTCGAAGATCATTTCAACACTTTCTTCTTCATTGGTCAAAACCAATTTTCCTTTTTTCATCTCCAACTGATTGATTTTATACCAGTTTTTCAGGAAAATCACCTCTTCCGGTGGTTGTGCCATCATGGTAGAAGGCCCCATGCCGAATTTAATTTCAGCCCCCTTTAATTCGTAAGGACCGGAAACAGAATTCGCAGGACGTACCTGAAATTTATTCCCTTCACGGAAAATTAAAGGCACAGGAGGAACGGTCTCCAATTTATCAGCATCCTCTCCTTTGAAGGCTACCATTACCCACTCCCCCTCCAAAGCCGGAGCTTCAGCACTTTTACTTTGCTTTCCTGTGGTGCAGGCCATCATGACCACACCCAGCATCATCAACATCAAAAAGTTTCTCATCATGCTTATTTAATTATATATGCAGTTATGGATTACCCTTTACAAAAACTGTTCCAGCTGATCTAACAATAATGCTATAAATCCACTAAATATAACAGAGCTCAACTTTAAAAACTTTAAGTATCAAAAGATGAAACAGATATGGTGGGCTTAAATTTTTAAAATAATGGAAATAAATTTTTCATGGGCCAAATCTGCATAAAAAAAGACGTCTCAATTAAGAAACGTCTTTTTTTATCGATTCAGACGGGATTAAGATTCACCCTTATCTTCTTTATTTTCCTCTTTTAACCGGACAGCCTGCCCATCATTTAAACGACGCGCCACTAACTGATAAGGACCGGAAATCACCTCATCGCCCTCTTCCAGCCCTTCTAAAATTTCAATATAGTCAAAATCCGAAATGCCGGTTTTCACTTTAACTTTCAAAGCTTTACCCTCTCTCATAACGAATACTACTTCTTCCACTTCCGTATTTTTCTTACTCCCGGAAGAGGCCTCAATCGTATCTTTGGCGGAACGTGTAGTGACTGCCGCTAGTGGGGCCATCACGATATCTTCCTTCACTGAAGTAATGATTTCCACCGAGGCGGTCATTCCGGGACGAAAAGGAAATTCCGCATCCTCTCCTTCCATCAAATCGGCATAGGAATCGTTCAACACCCGTATTTTAACTTCAAATTCCGTAATGGCATCTGCCGAAATTTTATCCTTGGCCGTATTGGCAATAGAAGTCACGATTCCCTCAAATTTCTTTCCCAAATAGGTATAAGAATCCACCGTGATGATGGCCGTATCCCCTTTATGCACCCGGATAATATCATTTTCATTCACATCTACTCGCGCTTCCATAGAAGAAAGATCCGCGATTCGCAGCATCTCCGTACCCGCCATGGTTTGGGTTCCCACTACCCGCTCTCCTTTCTCAACATCCAGCTTGGTCACTTTCCCATGCATAGGAGATACAATTTTGGTCAATCGTAAATTCTCCATGGCTTCATCCAAAGAAGCCTTGGAAGATTTAACGATAAACTGAGAAGCTTTCACATTTTCCTCACTGGCAATAAGATCTTCTTTAGCGGCTAAAAATTCTGCCTCCGCCCGCTGGAAATCGGCATCCGAAGCCACCTCTTCCTCATGCAGCTGTTTCTGACGTCCGAATTCCGCCTCTGAGCGAACAAAATTGGCTTTGGACTTTGCCAGATTGGCCCTGGCCACCGCCAGATTAGCCATTTGCTGATTATAAGAAGCTCTCGCACGATCTACGGCAGAGATAAAGTTATCCGGTCGAATTCTTAATAAAGGTTGGTCCTTTTTAACAGAATCCCCCTCCTGAATATCCAATTCAATAATTTCACCCGAAACTTCAGGGGAAATTTTCACCTCCACCACCGGTTGAATCATGCCTGAGGCACTCACCACTTCAGTTATCCGACCTAATTTCACCTTTCCGGTTTCCACCTCCAGACCTTCTTCACTTCCAATCAAACCTGCTTGTTTCAGACCCAGGACGCCAAGTACCAATACAACCACTATCAGGGAGAGGAAGCGCCAATCTGTAAATATTTTATTAATTTTCATGATGTTCGATTAATGTTGGAGTGATTATAGGACGATGGGTTGACCAAGATAAAATTCTAAAAGCTTTAATTTATAGATATAGTCATATTTTGCACGCACCATTTCGGTATTGGCGGTAAAAAGACTATTGGAGGCAATTTGAAACTCTACACTGTTGGCGGCTCCGGTTTCAAATCTTTTCTCCACTACACGGAGATTTTCTTCCAGTGCCATCACGGATTTTTGGGCCGCATCATAAATTTTGACGGCAGAATAGGCCTCATTATAGGCTTGTTCAATATCCTGACGTAATTGTGTTTCTACTTCTAACACATTCAATGCGGCGATATTTTTCTGGATTTTAGCCCTTTGGTAATCTCCGGAGCGCTTGAATCCTTCGAAAATAGGAACGCTCAAATTTAATAAAACCTCATTAGACCAGTTTTCTCGGTATTGAGTTCCCAGATTAATCGTTCGAAATTCCCCATCTTCAAAGGTGACTTCCTGTATGGGAATAACGGACGGTAAACCTACTTCATCAGGAAGACTACTGGCATCAATAAAATACTGCTCAGATTTTTTAGGAGAAAACTCTCCTGACCCTTCAATGAGTTCCTTATTCTGATCGGAATAGTTGGTATACGAACTACCTGAAAGGGAAAGTACCGGCATCATATTCCCCTTCGCTACTTTCATTCCCAGCATGGCGCTTTCTTCTCTTTCCCGGGCGGCGGTCACCTGAGGCTGTGTCCCCAAAGCAATGCCATACACCTCTTCGACTGATTTTTGAATCCAGGGATATTTATTGGCGTCCAGTTCGGGGATATCAATATCAAAACCAGTTTCTACCGGCTTTTGCATGGCCTGCTGCAATTGCAGCAGCGCAAAGCGCACATTATTTTCCTGCTGGATCAGTTCCGCTTCATTACTCGCCAAAGTAGATTGCATCTGCAAAAGCTCCGTGCGGGCAATCGCTCCCACTTTCACTTGTTTTTCTAATTGTTCTACCTGAGTTTGGGTGGTGGCTACTTTATCTTGCGAATTACGTAAAACCTCTTTATTAAAAATAACATTCATGTAAAGCTGTGCCACCATCAGGGCTACATCATTTTTAGCGGTGGCCAATTCGCTATCTGCCACCTCCACATTGTTGCGTGCCTGCTTTATGCTATTGTTGACCTGAAATCCGGCATAAATCGGAATGCTGGCATTAAAAAACAAACCGTTAGTCTGAATTCGTTGTTGCGTTGGAACGAACTGGTTGGTCGTCCGGTCAATCGAACGCCCCCAGGCATTACCATAGCGTCCTCCACCGGTGACCGAAGGCAATCGACTTCCTTTGGCCTGTTTCAAACCAATTTCTGCATCCTGCCTGTTGAGCATCTGCTGCTTAATGGACAAGCTGTTCGTCAACGCGTAATCCAAACATTGCTGCAAATCCCAGATGGAATTTTCCACCGCCGAATCTTTCAGCGGTTGGGCTTGCAGGAAAAGCGCACTACATGAAAGTAATAAAAGTAAAGGCAAACATTTCCAGGTCATCATATAATAGGTAGTTAAGAGTCTAATCAATGATCGGTACGTAAAGTACCTCTTTCACCCAATCCAGGCTCGCCAGATATTGGGTGGTCAGCTCCCGCAGCGGGGAATCCATTTCAATCACCTGACAGGCCAGATCTGACTTCCCTCTTCGGGAGACCGTCATATTAGCGATATTGCAATGATCATGGGATAACACACTGGAGATAAAAGCAATGGATCCCGGCACGTCATCCGCCAAAATGATCAGCGTATGCAGGTTGGCGGAGAAATTAGCGGAAAATCCATTCACCTGTACGATGGTAATTACACCTCCGCCACGGCTTTCACCCACTACTTCCACTTCCTGCTCTCCGGCACGCAGCAATAATTTGATGGTATTCGGGTGCATGGTGGAAGCATTCCCCACTGACTTAAAATGATACTCCAAACCAGCTGTCTCTGCATGGTCAAAAGCATTTTTTATGCGTTTATCATCGGTTTTAAAATCCATTAAACCCGCAATAATGGCACGATCTGAACCGTGCCCTTCATAGGTGCGGGCAAATGAATTATAAAAGGTGATCTCTGCATATTCAGGTTTTTCACCCAAAACACGGATTGCAGCACGGGCAATTCTCACAACACCAGCGGTGTGGCTACTAGATGGCCCAATCATTACCGGGCCGATCATATCAAAAACACTACTTCTTTCTGCCATAATATCAATGAAAATCTTATTAATTTGGCCGATCTAAAACCTTTTTTATATAATCGGTAAAATAACGCTATGAAAGTCCTTTTTAATCATCAAATACTGGAAGCCCATCAAGTCAAAATTCCCTGGTACGACAGAGGGTTCCAGTATGCGGATGGCATTTTTGAAACAATCATCGTAAAAGGAGGAATAATTCAATTCTGGGATTACCACTTAGAAAGGTTAAAAAATGGACTTCAATGTTTGAAATTAGAAAATTCCCCTCAATCTACGCCCATTGATTGGAAGGAAAAAACCTTAGAATTATTAAAAAATAATCGATTGGAGGATGCCCGAATCAAGATCATGGTTTGGAGAAAATCAGGCGGTCTTTATACGCCTCAATCCAAGGACTTTGATTTCCTGATCAGTAGCCAGCAATACAACGATTTATCAAACTCTTCCATTAACCAATGCGGCATCAGCCAGGAAGTACGGTTAGGCAGAAGCTCTTTCTCTCATTGCAAAACCATAAATGCCCTCCCCTATGTCATCGCAGGCATGGAACGAAAAGAAAAACAGTGGCAAGAAATTATCCTATTAGACCACTTTGGCCACATCAGCGAATGTGGAAGTGCTAATATTTTCTGGATGAAAAACCAAACGGTATATACGCCCTCTTTGGAAAGTGGTTGTATCGCAGGGGTGAGACGAGCGGCCTTGGTGGATCAATTGCGAAAGGCAGATATACCGGTAGTTGAAGGGCTGTTTGCTCCGAAAAGCCTGTTTGGTGCGGATGCCGTCTGGAAAACCAATGTAACCGGAATTGTCGCCATCACACAAATTGAAAACCACCTTTTCCAGCAAAACCTTCTCACCGTTATTAAAAACTTGTATTAATCCAAGGCCTTTCATTTCCAGCAAACGAATCGCGACAGGCATCGTTATTATTGATAGGAAAGGAAACTAACGCTAAGTATTATGCTCAATAAAGAAACTGCTTTAGTCTGGAAACTGGTCTGCATGGATGAAAAAACCATTCAAGACTGGAAAAAACAAGCCGCGGCTGTGGACAATGACGCGGAATTGTTAAGTAGCAAAATCCGGGACTGGCTGACCAATATGAGTCAGAAAGTAGACCGGGAAGCGGAAGATGTCGAACATCAATTTGTAGAAGAAATGGCACAGGTGGTAGACTGGGATTTAATTTCCCGATCTATTATTTATTCTTTACAACCTCCTGTACCCAAAGAAGAAGTCAACTAAGCGGATTAAAGTGTATAAAATAAGTCTTTTCCATTTTGGACTATAAAAAATGGAACCAATATACTGTTAATTTATTCCCTTGGATAGATTTATTGAATCTGTCCGTACATGCTAGGGGTGAAATAAGCAAGCCTGTTGTTCATTCAGCAGGCTTTTATTTTTTTCTATTTTATTGTAAAGCATTGGGAAAGCTTCGATATTTAAAAATGCAATCGAATAACCCATATGCCAAAATATTATACCCTCCTTGTTTATTTCCTTTTCCTCCCCATTATTCTTTTTGGAAAGGATAAAAACACCGCTGAGCGACCTAAAATAGGCCTGGTTTTAAGTGGCGGTGGCGCCAAAGGTCTCGCGCACATTGGTATCCTAAAGGCAATGGAAAATGCCGGAATCCGCCCGGATTACATCACCGGCACTTCTATGGGCTCACTAGTCGGTGGATTATACGCCATCGGTTACAGTGCAGATGAAATTGAAACGATCGTAAGTGGCGTAGACTGGGAAAAAGTACTTTCTAATAAAATTCCTTTTCGAAATGTGGTGGTGGAAGAAAAGCCCTATTACAATCGTTTTATGATTGACCTGGTCTTTGATGGAAAAAAACTCAGCCTTCCGGCAGGAGTGCTCCAAAGCCAACAAATCAACCAATTGCTTTCCACGCTCACACGAGGCGTTCACAATATTGAGTCCTTTGATGATTTCCCCATCCCCTTTCGCTGTGTAGCCTCTGATATTGTGAAGGGCGAAAAGGTCGTCCTGGACTCCGGTAATCTGGCGCTTTCCATGCGTGCTTCCATGGCGATACCGTCTATATTTACACCCATTGAAATGGGAGACCGTATTTTAGTGGACGGTGGACTTATCCGGAATTTTCCGGTGGATGAGGTACTGGAAATGGGGGCAGATTATGTTATTGGGGTATTGGTAGCTCAGGATCTACTTGATCGAAAGAATTTAAAATCTGCCACTGGTATTCTTTTCCAATCTGCCTGGATGAATGGCGTGTACGACACCCGGGAACAAAAAAAGAAATGTGATATTCTCATCACTCCAGACCTGATGGAATTCTCTTCTGCCTCCTTCAGTAAAACACCTGAAATTCTGAAAGTTGGAGATCACTATGGCGCATTATATGCTGAGCAATTTCAGACACTAGCAGATAGCCTGGGCCTATACCCCAAACAAAATAACTTAAGAAAGCCTTCACTGAAAGAGGAATATAAGATCACCGAAATTGATTTGGATCCCAATTTAAAGCGTAATCAGGAATTATTGGAATCCACTATAAGAATGAAAAAATCTAATGAATGGTCCATTAATGAAATTAATAATGAACTTACGCGCCTTTACGGAACATTAAAATTTTCCAGTTTAAATTTTGAGATTGAAGACGCCAATAAAACGAATGGGGATGCCATAAAAATCATTGGACAGGAAAGCCCTCCTGGCCGCTTATCTTTTAGTCCGAACTATTCTTCAGAATACCGCGCAGGACTTGTATTTAACTTTTCCTTATATGACTTCCTTGCTCCTTCTTCCCGATCACTAGCGGAATTGAATTTATCAGAGAACCCTTATGTCCACTTAAATATGCTTAAAAGTATTGGCAAAAGTAATCGTTTTGCGCTGTATGCAGATATCAATGCGGTGCAAAATCCTTTACCCCGATATAATGAAAAAGGACATAAAACGGCCCTGATGACGGAAACCATTTTTCAGCCCCGGGTCGGGCTTAGGACCACCGGCACCTTCAGACATACTTTTGGGCTGGATTTTGGGGCCAAACTGGCCAATCAGTCTCCCACCATTGCGGATGAAACCCTTCGGATTGTGAATACACTGAGTTACACCAATATGGAGTATCGTTTTTACTACAGCTACAACAGCCTAAATAAACGGTATTATCCCTCATCCGGAGCCTGGGTACACTTCAGCACCATAGTAGGAGAAGGGGTCGAGCGCATTAAATTTGACAATGAGGCGGTTAGTGATATAGTGGAAGAGCAAGTCAATCTAAGCGAATTTGTCACCCTTTCTGAAATTGCTGTCTCCACTTTTGGATTTGACCAATATGTGCAATTCAATGATAACCTTTCGCTTCAAATTGGAGGAAATTTGGGCTTCTCCTACAATACCAATCAAAATTTATTGAATTCCCTTTACGTTGGAGGCTTTTACCCCAGAGAAGAGAACTCCATTCCTTTTTGGGGATTAAGCCTAAGAGAAATCCCGGTGGAGAACCTGGGAATTGCACGCCTGGGGATTCAATATGGATTCCAGAACAAATTATTCCTCAAACTGATGGCTAATTATGGAAAGATGAAGCTGGTGGATTCCTTTTTAGTCTCAGACCTTAACCCACAGCCCGACCCATTCATTTTGGAACCTAATTCACAGGAATTTGAAGCTTTTGGGGTAGGTGGAGAAATTGGATATTTAACGCCTTTTGGGCCGATCTCGTTTCAAAGTGGAAAAGTGATTGGCAACCGCCGCATCACCAGTAATATTATTATTGGTTTTTGGTTGTAAAGATAAAGGCCACCTCCCCCTGGAAGGCAGCCCACCCTTAATCGACAATCATTAATCTTTGAGATTCCTGTTCTTTTCCATCGATCCGATACCGCACCATATAAGTAGGCTGTCGAAAATCCTTTAATGTGAGGTAATCAACCCCTGTTTTGATCACGCCAGAGTCATTCATCAGGAAGAAATCAGCTACCTGTCCGAAATATTCGACAACCTACCATATAAGTACCATTTTCCTAACCATAGGGAAATAAGTTGACCCGAAGCAAGATGTCCACCATTGAAGTGATTGGCAACCGCCGCATCACCAGCAATATTATTAATGGTTTTTGGCAGTAAAGATAAAGGGCCACCTCCCCCTGGAAGGCAGCCCACCCTTAATCGACAATCATTAGTCTTTGAGATTCCGGTTCTTTCCCATCAATCCGGTACCGCACCATATAGGTGCCATTTCCCAGACCATAAGGAAATAAATTGACCCGGAGCAGGATGTCCACTATTGAAGTGATTGGTAACCGCCCCATCACCTGCAATATTATTATTGGTTTTTGGCAGTTAAAATAAAGGGCCACCTCCCCTTGGAAGGCAGCCCACCCTTAATCGACAATCATTAATCTTTGAGATTCCTGTTCTTTTCCATCGATCCAGTACCGCACCATATACGTACCATTTTCCAGACCATAGGGTAATAAATTGACCCGGAGCAGGTTGTCCACCAATGAAAACAGGGAGGAATCCACTATTCGTACTTTACCATCCAGGGACAGAATCTGCATAGCAAATTCGGATGGATCATTGATCTCTATATTAAAGTTTACATAATCCTTGGTAGGATTAGGGAACATAATGGCTTGATCTTCCAGAGAAAATTCCGCATTAATGGTTTGCAAAAAGCCCAGAGTCCATAATTCATTCACAGGACTGGCATTGGTCACTTTGATCGCAGAAATCTTGGCATTATCCGCACAAAGGTTTGTTTCACCCCCGTCTACATAAAAACGTAAATTCAATTCCTGGTCCTTTGCCTGCACAATGAACCTTTTCACCAGCGCCTGATGACTTCCGCCAGCTTCTCTGAAAATATCCAAAGCCTGAATCACCTGTTCGCCTTCAATGTCTACGTTAAAAAATCGGTTACCAGGCGCATCCCAGTACACTTCCGTAAAGTGCAACTCTACCTGATAAAAACGGTCTGCTTCAGCCGGAATCGCATAAGAAAAATCTTTGCCAAACCGTTCGGTCAAATACAATTGTGGGTCCTCCGTCCCTTGAATCGCCACATTTCCGCCCAAACTAAATGGCCTCCCACCTTCGAAATATTTATCCGCAGAAAACAAATCTCCGGAAGAAGCAATGTATCCATCCACCGCATTAGCATTAATCAAAGTGCCTGTTTGAGGCGGATCCTGATTGAAGCTTTTCACAAATTTCATAGCGGAAAGCTTTGGGTTGCCATCCACTCCGGAGGGAAGATTTACCGGTTTTTTAAATTTTATTCTCGTAATCCCCTCGGTGGCTTTGAAATTGAAATTTTCCACGGCAGCTTCAAAGGGCTTACCCGCCTTGCCGATAATATCATAATTTTCAAGAATCCTTTGATCGTTGAGGTATACATCAAACAATCGCTTACCCGCGGCTTGATGAAAGATCTCCGCAAAATAGAGCGTCAGCTCATAATTTTGCCCCACTTCCGTATTTAATCGGTATTCAAATTCACCGTAGCGCTCTGACCAAAACAGCTCATCCAAATCCGTATTGCCAATCTCCGGTCTGGACACATCCGTATAACTTCCTCCCCCACGTGCAAAATTGTCCGGTTCAAAAAGTTCGAAATCATCCGTTAAAACAGGCTGAACGCCACTGGCATTTAGAAAGACTCCCTCCCTGATTTGTTCCGGAATGACCGTCACCGCATTGACCATGGCCAAGCCCGGGCTCCCCTCTTCCTGCACAAATCGAATGTCCAGCATATCATCCTCCGAAACCACTTCCAGCACTACCTGATGAGCAATCGCCCTACCTCCGGCCTCTTGAACTACATCAAAATTTTCATAAACCTCAAAGCCATCCAACCAAATATCAAAGACACGCTCTCCTACCGCATCATACTCCAATTCGGCAAACTCCATGATTACCCGATACCGAAGACCAGACTCTACCGGGATTTTATAAGAAAAATCTTCCCCTTCCCGAAATTCCCGCAAAATACGATCCTCTATGGTTCCGGATATCAGCCGATATGGGAGTTCTTTCAATGCTCCGCCATAAAAAAAACGATCTTCCTCAAAGTGCTTTCCTTCATCGGAGAAAAAATTCTGCAAAGAACCGGCATTCAGGTATAAGGGGTTTCTTAAATTCCGATTGTTACTTTCTTGAATTACCTCTATGGTGAAAGTATCTTCTATTACCTGATTACACTCACTCACCATCCGCATGGCGACTTCATGGGTTCCAATTCCAAATTTAGTTCCGGAAGGAATGGACGTCTCCACTATGGCTTCTTCAATGCCCCAATAGGCTTCCGCATCGAAAAAAACTACTGTACCCGAAGCGTCTCGGGTATAAACTTTATATCCGCGAGGATAATAGGGTTCAAAGATTTTTTCTCCGATCACCTGTATGATCTGCACCCGCTCCGTGGTATTCCCATCATAATCATAGGCGGTCCAGGTGCGAAAAACGCGGGTGGTGTTACAATCAACTTCCTCGGCTTTATCGGTATAACAAAGTCCGCGAATCTCTGTACATTCATCCGCAGCGGTGGGCTTAAGGGTAACATCCGGTGAAACCGACAAATTCCAATGCTTGGGATCCAGGCGGGGAACATCAATATCTTCAGGAAAGGAGGTAAACACCGGTCCGGTATTATCATCAGAAGAAAAGATCTGAACAGTATAGTCCCCTTCAAGGTCTAATTGATCGGTAACTTTTAGGAAGTAATACCCATATGACAGGCCATCAAGGGAAGTCGTTCCCTCCAAAGGGTTACCCATTTCATCCACCCAATCATATTGATAAGGAGGTAGTCCTCCTTTGACTTCTACTTCCACAAAACCTGTTTCTTTTCCACAGGAAGAATTGCCAAAGGCTACCTGCTTGATGGTAATGGGTTCAATGCCTGCATAGGAGTGAAAATTAAGTGCAGGCCAACTAATGACGACAAAAAGAAATCGTATAAATAACGAGCGTAAACTATTTTTCATGATGTCGATGGTTAATGATGCGATTAGGGTTATATGTAAATAGACTTGTATTTGCCTCCCTAAGATTATGCTTTAGGATAAAGGATAATTCTTCAATACAAAGTCTATTATTACCTGACCAAAAGAGTGATCTGCTCCCGTGGGGCGTAAACCAAAGTACCTTTGGGTATAAAAAGGAAATCCCCGGGGATGACGTTGGAATAGAAAGTATCATCCACCAAATCTTCCTGATCAAAAAGAATTTTCCTTTTGCCCTGCCAAAAATCATAACAGTAGAATCCACCGTTATCTTCCTTATTGATGACCTCCAGCAAAACGGACGCATTTTTGAAATAGGAAAATACGCACTGCCCATCTTCAACCATCAAAAATGCTTTATGGGATTCGCCTGAAAGATTATGGACGGATTGAAAATCCACCTGCATGGCCGACTCCTGATTGCTAAAGGGTTGAGGAGGATAATAGGAAGGAAACAAAAAGCTTCCCTGAATCTGCTCCATACAAACATTAAAAAGGGCATTGAATTCCGTTGGACTTATTCCCTGCCCATAATAATGCAGGACCTGATGAACCAACATTTGATTAAGCTTAAGAGTAAAGCTTTCCAAATCTATCTGGCGCTGATGGTATTGCGCGAAAAAGCGTTCATAGACCAAACTACGCATAATCACTTTTCGGGCATACTTTTCCGCATGTTCCCCTATTCCATTATAGGCGCGAATTCCATCAAATTTATTGTCAGCTCCATATTCTTTTTCAAGTTTCAAAAAATCAAAAGTAAAGCGAACCATATCGCGGACCGAGCGAAAATGATGCTGCCCCTTGCGGTCAAAATAAAAATACTTGCTCCAAAAGGCCTTATCTTGTTGCAATAGAATACGAGCGGTGGGCTTGTACAATTGCCCAAGGCCAATACTATTCCCCCTATCACCTAAACTTTTAGGATTAAAAGCAGATTCGGTATAATGCATGGCCAGCACCACACTCAAAGGCGGAGCATCCTTTCCATATTGCTGATATGCGCGCCAGGCCTCTTCTTCATACAATTGCACTAAATCCGAAGGAACCATACCGACGCTGAAAGGGTAATTCCGGTTCTTAAGTGCATAACAATGTCCCTCTCCTGATTCCCGGTAAAAAATCATTTTATTCGGGATAGTAAATTCCTGAGGAACGCCATTTTCCTTCAGGGATTCCTGCCTTTTTTTCAATGACTTTTCAAGAGCCCACTGTTGCTCTTCCTCTAATAATTCAAAACGAAAGGTTTCCCTAGCAAACTCAAAGGCATTCGCCCCGGCCACTGAATGGAAACTTACTACTATCGATATTAAGAGTAGAAAACATCGCATCATTTTAAATTTGGAGTGAATACAAAATTTAAGCTAATGGCATTCTGATGACGATGCAGCGCATGCCCACTAAGGGACTGCAATGCATTGGAGTATATTTGTTGTTGATAAGTGAGCTCCACGGCTGATAATCCACTGAAAGCCCAACCCAGCCCCATATTGGAAAAAGCAGTCGCTCCCCAGGCCGCTGTATGACTATCCGGTGCAATGGCACGCATTTCATAGCCTGCTAAAAAATAAAGGGGCTGATCCGGAATAGGGTGAATTACCAGCGTCAAAGGGACCCCAAACTGAAAGCTATTTTGGGTGATAGGCTTTTCGAAATTATCCACCACCAAAGGAATGATTTCATAGGACCGATAGGTCCCAAAACCCAAAAAACCTCCCGTTCTCAAAGCAAGCCGATCAGCCACATTCCACTGGCTCCCCATGGCAATGCCCATTCCTAATTGCCCCACCTGCCCTGTCAGGGATTCTGTCCAAGCAAAAGAATTGGCCACTGAAATCGCCCCCCAGGCACCAGAAGTGCTCCGGCAGAAGCCCTTTTGAAATTTGGCCCCACCTGCCATAAGCGGGCTACTCAAAAGAATAAGTAAGAAAAGTGGTAAATATTTCTTCATACGGCTAGGTTAGGTTGGTTTTCAAGCTAAAAACTACACACCTAACCACCTGAATGTAAATCGGTTTGATCCCTAATTTAGAAATTGACGAACAAGTAGGAATTCTTTATAAACGTTCATTTTTTCAAGAGTCTCTTTAAATAAAAGACGCTTCAGAACACCAATTTCACCATTCTATTAGCTTACCCCTATTATAAACACCAAATGCGCATGTAAGCTATCGCCACCAACTTCAGTCAAATACAGTTGATAAGCTCCAAAAAACTATCAGGAACACTCTATTTCTTACCTTAAAACTGCTTTGTGGAAAAAAATCCATTTCTTAGCCTCAATTATTCATCGCTAAATTGAGAGCCCTTAGTCGAAAAACTTACCCTCCTATTATTACAAGTATTTTTCTTTAATTTTAAAAAGCCCCAATATGGGGATGCTTGCTTTCTCCTCTTTCATCTGCTTCGTTGCAAAAAAAATCGAAGTAGAAAACTATTCCTTCATTTTTCCCGCCCTGCAGCTTAACGAGGATTGTAGCATGAATAATCCGGGTTAAAGCCTCAATAATCCTGGCTAATTTTAAGGACAAGAATTTTGGGCATAAAAAAAGCTGCCAACTTTCTGTTGACAGCCTTTTTTATAGTATTTCAAAGCCTGCATTCGGCTCTAAAAACGGTATGGTTTAAAAATGCTCATCATTTTGAGCACCGGTTTTATTCCGCCTCTTCTGTTTTTTCTACAGGTTTAAAACCCTCAGGAACTCTTTGATCCGGACTTTTGTATTTGAATATTTCTACAATCGGAGTTTCTGCAATTTCCGGAATTTGAAAGGGCACCAACATAGAGGAAAGGCTTTCCTGAATACGCTCATAGGCCTCTTTTACATTTGCTGCGGAAACGATCATAATATTGGAAACTTTCTTCTCTTTTTTAGCCTCCTCATCAATCATTACATAGGTCACCTTACATTTGTGCCAATTGTCCGTATCTGGATATTCAAAAACGTCCACAATTCTACTTTTGGACATATTGGTTACCTGAAATTCTCCCCGAATCACAGAACCCAGCTCCTCATGGATACGAGATTCCGCTTCAGTAAAAGACAGGGCATCTACCAGATAGGCCTCAGAGATGTTTTTCAAAATACCTTTATCGTCTTCCTTGCGATATTTTACCTTACAAAGAAACCAGTTATTCATAAATATCTTTAATTAAAATGTATGCTTATTCAAGGGCATGCAAGATAGAAATTTTTCCCATCAATGAATTTAATTTTCCATTTCTTTCGGGACCACCTGTCCACTTAACCGCAAAACCTTATAACCCTCCACTACATTACAAACCACCCGAATCAATTTATTTTGCCGACCCACTTTGCCGGTTGAATTAAACTTCACTACAATTTTCGACTTCTCTCCGGAATAAATGGGATCATGCGGCCATTCTGGAATGGTGCAACCGCAGGTACTCATCACCTTGGAAATAATGAGCGGCTCCCCGCCCTCATTCACCACCGCGAAGGCCACTTCTATTTCCTCTCCCTCGGTTATTTCACCGAAATCCACCACCTCATTTTCCCACTTTACTATTGGATGCTGCTGGGCCAAAACCGCCGAGCTGAAAACTAGCATCCAGAAAATAATCCATGCACTTTTCATGATGATCTTCTTTTGGTTAAAAGAACTTTTCATTAAAATTCATCAAAAACAATTCCTCACTGGCGCGGGTAACAGCCGTATAGAGCCAGCGTAGCCATTCTGCATTTACCTGATCTTCCCGCAGGTAGCCCTGGTCCACGAAAATGGCCGGCCATTGCCCACCCTGTGCCTTGTGACAGGTCAGGGCATAGGCAAATTTCACCTGAAGGGCATTCAAATAAGGATCCTTCCGAAGGGCCTCTCGGAATGTTCTTTCAGAACTTTCGTCCTGATAATCGAACTTTACCGCTTGCTGCAATTGCTGAAATTGCTCTTCGGTCAATGCCGGGCTGTGCGTATACAAGGTATCCAAACATACCATAGCATCAAAGGGTAATTGCTTCTCTACATCCAATAATCTTAACTGCAAAAGGGCAAATTTCAATCCGTATCGCTCCTCCAGGTTGATCACCTTCATCACTTCCACAAAATCCCCATTGGCCAGAAAACCGGCAGGCGCATCATCCGGAAGAATGGAATAGTTATTTTTGACGATCATCAAAAAATCTCCGGCTTCAATCTCCTCCTCCGCGAAGCGAATCGCCCTGCGAATATATTGATTATACTGAACCGCCGAACGGTTGGACCGGCAAATAATGGCCGTTCCCTCCACCCCAAATTTGTCATAGGCGTATCGAAGACCATCCTCCAGGCGCTCGCCCGTCATTCGGTAAATATCGTCATATCCTCCCACTTGCAACTTAGGCTGGGCACTGGCCCTTTGAATTTCATAGCGTAAACGGGTAGCATTAGTCAAAATGCCGGATCCCTCGGCCTGTCGCACTACCTCTGTCAACTCAAAACTATTGACTTTCAGTCCGTATTTCCCTTCCAGATGGAAAGGCTTCAATGCCGGACTCTCCTGAAAGCCCACCGGGGGCAACTGGGCAACATCTCCTACCAGCAAAAGCTTATTAGAGGGGTCTGCAAAAACAAATTGCAACAAATCAGCAAAAACACTGCTACCACTATAATTCCCTTCATCACTCAGCATGGAGGCCTCATCAACAATAAATAAGGTACGCTTGGCATTATTTTTTTGAAGATCAAAACTAAGCAAACCACTGATTTCATCCACCACCTGCTTATAAATTAAACGGTGAATGGTAAAAGCACGACGGCCGGAATAATTGGCCATCACCTTAGCTGCCCGTCCCGTGGGAGCCATCAATAAGGAGCGGTAAGCGATATAAGTGAGACTTTTGGTAATGGCAGAAACCACGGAGGTTTTACCGGTACCGGCATAACCCCTCAGGATAAACACCTGCTGCTGTTCATTACTCATAAACTCATCCAGCAACTCGAAAACCAATTGCTGGCCGGAGGTAGGCTCATGCTGAAAATGGGTGGATAATAAGGAAGCGAATTTTGCCAAGGAAGAGGTATTTAATTAGTTTCACACAAATTTAGCGCAGAGCGCCGGCAAAACTAAAGATCCTGAAAAAAAATGACCACAGAAGAAGCCATTGTTAAAACCTTTGGAGGAAAGTTGCGCATTCGAGTGAGCGGACTGTTGATAGAAAATGATAAATGCCTGATGATAGAGCACCATAGCATCAATGAAGCAGGCAATTTTTGGGGCCCTCCGGGTGGCGGATTAAATTATGCCCAAAGCATCGATCAAGCACTCAAACAAGAATTCCTGGAAGAATGTGGAATTGAAATTAGCGTGAATCGATTTTTGTTTTTTAATGAATTTTTGGAACCACCCCTTCACGCCATCGAATTATTTTATGAAGTCAAAAAACTGTCTGGCAATATCAGAATGGGCTTCGACCCGGAATTAAGCGCTGATAATCAGATTATAAAAAAATTGGATTATCTTAGGCTGCAGCAAATACAACAACTACCAAAAGGATGTCGGCATTCTTTTTTCGACCGAGCAAAAGACTGGTCTGGCATCCTTGGATTAAATGGTCATTTAAAAAATGATCTTTAAACGCCAAATAAATTGTTTTGTTCGTTGCCTTGTGACCGAATAAACCTTATAATTGCATAAAAAATTAGAGAATAATAATGAACGCGACTAGGATTTTAACACTTGTTTTTGGAGCTGTGGCCATTGGTCTTGCATACTTTCTTTTCTCAGATATCAAGGCCGATATCGATCTGCAGAAAAAAATCAAGGTAACAGAAAAAGCGGTTATCGAACGTTTGAAAACTATCCGTGAGGCTGAAATCGCTTATCAGTCCGTATACGGAGATTATTGTGGTAACTGGGATACTTTGAAGGCTTTTGCGGATACTGGTTCTGTATTTATCATTCAAAAGACAGAGCACATTGAGCAATTGGCTTATGGTGCTGAAAAAGTAACCATTGAAATCGATACATTGGACCAAATTGCTTTGCGTGATACAATCTTCACTGCAGCTAAGTTCCCTAACTTTGATCCAACTAAATTGAACCGTATTCCTGGTTCTTCAAAAGATTTCTCTATTTGGGCTGGTCACGTAAAGAAGGGTAACAACGACGTAGCGGTTTTCGAGGTGAAAGACATCGATCCGGTAGATCCTACTCGTAAAGAAAGTAACCAGATTTACAGCCGTAAGCCGTTAAGAATCGGTTCTAGAACTGACGTAACAACTGCAGGTAACTTCGAATAATAAATTGACTGCTATCAGTACACTGAATTACCAAGAAGTTCATCATATTCAAGACAGCGAGAAACTCGTTATTGATGACTTGCATCACTATGACCTCCTATTGCAGATAGGTCAGCGTGACGTGCAAGCGTGCATCATTGACAGCAGAGATTCTCGCTGTCTTCTTCTTGATGACTTCATTTTACAGGAAAGTGAGACGGAGGAAGATCATGTGGAGAAGATCCGTCAACTAATCGAGGCGCATCACTTATTGCCCGCCGGATTTTGGAAGCGTATTAAAGTGGCCTTTAAGACCAATACTTTTGCTTTAGTCCCTTCTAAGTTTTTCATCCCGGATCAAGCGCAAAATTACCTCTCTCTAGTAGCGCCGGTAGATCATCAAAAAAACCTGACTTTCAGTGCCGCCTGCATGGCCAATCAGGAGGTCATTAATGTTTTCTCTGCCTCACAATTATTGGTTGACTTTCTCAGAAACCAATACCCTCTGAAGGAATTAGAATTTTACCATCAGGGAAATGCGGTGATAAACGGAATTTTTGAAGGATCGAAAGATCAACAGGATCAATTTCACCTTTTTGTGGATCGCTTTTATCTCCATATTGTTTACGTTAACAACGGAAGACTGAAGTTCTATAATCAGTTCCCCATTAAAAGCTTTGATGATTACGGACAATATGCTTATATGGTGATGCAGGAGCAGGAATTGAACCGCCAAGATACAGAAGTACAGATTCACGGATTTATTTCAGCAAATAGTGCTCACTTTGAGAAGTTGAAACAAATATTCCCAAAACTAATTGCGGGGAAACGACCGAAAAACTTGTTTTACCCCTTTTATTTTGATGAATTAGCCGAGAACGCCTATTTCGATATTTTATCGATGAGCCTTTGCAAATAGTAAATTTGCAAAGGCTTTTTATTATTATTGAATATGAAAAAAATCGCCCTATTCCCTGGTTCTTTTGACCCTTTCACCAAAGGACATGAAGATATTGTCAGAAGAGGCTTAGGACTTTTTGATGAAGTGCATATCGCCATTGGGCATAACACCAAAAAGCAAAGACACTTTTCTCTGGATAAAATGATCCCAAAGATGGAGGCTCTTTTTGAAAAAGAACCTCGGATAAAAATCTTCGCTTATGAGGAATTAACGGCCAATTACGCCAAAAAAATCAAGGCGAATTTTATTTTAAGGGGCCTTCGGAACACCACAGATTTCGAATACGAGAACAGTATCGCCCAAGTCAACAAACACTTGAATGATCAGCTGGAAACGGTATTCCTGATTACCTCTCCAGAATTTGCGGCGATTAGCTCCAGCATTATCCGGGAAGTACACAAATACAATGGGGATGTTAGCGATTTTGTCCCATTTCCACTAGATTAGTTTTTATGAAATATTTACTCATCTCAACCTTATTCCTATTCACCGCTTTTTCTGTACCCAAAAACGACAAAGCTTTCGAAATTCATGGCAAACGCATTCAGGTGAATCATGAAATTGGACAAAAGTTTGTAGGGAAATACCAGGGAAAAACCGGAGGTTATTTAATTTTAAATGCCGATGGAAGCGGAACTTATAAATATGATTACGCCTTTGGTTCTTGCTCCAATGAACCCATTCAGATTTCCTGGGGCATGATCAAATCTGAAAATGGAAGCCCGGTGAGTTTCACCCGAAAATACGGAAAGTCCTACCCTATTTTCTTTCAAAGTCAGGATGGAAAAAGATTCAGAGGTTGCCAGGAGGAAGTACTGGAAGATTATTTACTGGTCTATAAAGATGGAAGCATTGAAGTTTCTACTTCTGATGACTGGAAAAAAATAAATTAAAAAAATCCCCAGCCAGCAATGGTTGGGGATTTCTTTTTCGCACTGATTTAAGCCGAATTATTCACTGCCAGATTCAGCCACTTTCTTTAATTAACTAATTATCAGTTTAATACATTCGCGCCGACTGATTTTTTTTTAAAACCTAAATTTGAGCAAGCTTACTTTCTCCTCATTCTTCTGCTTCGTGGGAAAAAACTCGAAATAGAAAACTATTCCTTCATTTCTCCCGCCTTGCAGCTAAACGAGGATTGAAGCATGAATGATCCGGCTTAAGCCTGCTCACGCTTCAATTCCAAAATGGTAATTTCAGGCAATATCCCGATTCTTCCCGGGTAACCGATATAACCAAAACCACGATTAACATATAAATACTGGTCTTTTTCCTGATAAAGATCCGCCCACTGTTTATAACGCCACTGCGCCGGGCTCCATCGGAAGTCGCCAATCTCCACCCCAAACTGAAAACCGTGGGTGTGCCCACTCAGGGTAAGGTCGATAGCGCCATAAGCTGGGCGCACCTGAGCATCCCAATGACTGGGATCGTGGGACAATAAAATTTTAGCCTCTGCTTCTTCCATTCCCCGATAAGCCTTTTCCAGATTACCGTATTGAGCAAAACCACCAGTTCCCCAATTCTGGACCCCGATCACACCAACTTCCGCCCCATCTACCTGAATGGTCCTATTTTCATCTAATAATAAATCCCAGCCCATTTCATGATGCGCGGTATGAAGTGCTTTCAGGTTTTCCTGTTTGGCTTTTGGACTGGCCCAACGATGGTAATCGCCATAATCGTGATTGCCCATCACCGAATATACACCTAAATCTGCTTTTACTTTTTCAAAAATCGGCACATATTCCCTGGCTTCCCTGGCCTCATTATTAACTAAATCACCGGTAAAGAAAACCATATCAGGTTTTTCGGCCATAAGCATCTCCACGCCACCTTTTACAGCCGTTTTATTGAAGAAGGATCCGGTGTGAATATCTGACAATTGCGCCACCTTAATCCCATCAAATGCGGGAGGCAAGTTTTTAAGAACAATCGTCTTTTTCCGTACGCGATAGTCATGAGCGCCGGAGATAATCCCAAAACTCATTGTCGCGACGGGCACCCCTACGCCCACCAGACCTGCTTTAGAGAGAAACTCCCCCCGACTAATCCCCTGGCTAACAGACTCCTTTATTGGCGATGTCGATTCTCCCGATCCTGATAATTCGGAGGAGGATTGCAAAAACTGAGTCATCCAGCGAACCCCACGCAACACATCATCAAGTACTAAAAACAACGAACCGATCATTTTCGAAAAATAAGTGATGGACATAACGGTTAAAAATGGCTGGCGATTTTTAGCAACCCATAGCGGATCAGCAGTGGCCAAAAGCACCACACTCCCAAGACAGAGAAAAGAAAACGCCCAATAAACGCCTTTTATCCATTTGGCCGCTTGTGCGGAAAAGGAATCAGATACCACTTTTACGGCCTGATAAATATAGAGATCTAAAAGTAGCATCACGCCCATAAACACTATCATGGGGAAAAACTTTGCTAAACTCATGGTGATAAATTTTAATTACAGGTCGATTGTCAACAAAATCTTACGTAAGGTACGGCTAAAAAATGCCATAAATGAGGTTATTTTACAGATGGAGCCAATCTTTTTTGGAGGGTAGAAAAAAAGGCCCGCGCACGCTTTCATAAAATTAAAACTGCAATAATCTACCTAAAACTACTCCAAAGTGCCCGGGATTAACCGAAGACATAAAAAAAGGGAGGGAATCTTTACGACTCCTCCCCTTACAATTTAATCAATCAACCTTTACAATCTAATATACTGTTGATTTAAGCTTTAGTTTAATATCCTCGATAATAATATACATTACAGGCACAATTACCAATGTAAGAAAGGTCGCGAAAGTCAATCCAAAAATGATCGTCCATGACATAGGCCCCCAAAAGATAACATTGTCCCCACCAATGTAGAAGTCGGCATTAAAGTTGGATATCCAACCTAGGAAGTCAATATTAATACCTACTGCAAGAGGAATCAAACCTAAAACGGTGGTAATCGCAGTTAAAAGTACCGGACGTAAACGCGTTTTACCCGCCTCCACGACAGCTTCTCTCAATTGGTCGCTTCGTAAGCTTTCGCCCTCTTTTAAACCAATTAATCTTTCCTGCTTTTTCAGGCCGATGAAGTCAATCAATACGATCGCATTATTCACCACAATCCCTGCCAGGGAAATGATCCCAATCATAGTCATGATAATAATGAAATCCATTTGAAAGACTACCAGCCCCAGGAATACGCCAATGGTAGAAAATACCACTGAGGTGATGATAATAAACGGTGCAGTAACCTGATTAAACTGTGCCACAATGATCAAAAAGATCATAAACACCGCAATCATTAAAGCGCCGGAAAGAAATCCCATCTCTTCCGCCTGCTTTTCCTGTTCTCCCCCAAATTTCACTTCATAACCTTCCGGAATATACATATCCGCCACCAAGGCCCGGATCTGATCATTTATTTTGGTCGCATTATAACCATCCAAAACATTGGAGGACAGGGTCACCACCCGATCCAAATCCTTGCGCTTTATTGAACCATAGGTCGAGCTCAACTCAATGGTAGCTACTGCAGATATGGGTACCTGGCGGATTTTTCCATCGGATTGATTCCGGAAAGTGATGTTTTGATTCATCAAAGCCTCAATATCATAACGATAATTTTTATCCAGTCTGAGCTGAATCTCATAATCGTCCTCGCCCTGTTTGTATTTGGAAATTTCCTTTCCAAACAAAGCCGTCCTGATTTCAGAAGCAATGGAAACCGTCGACAAGCCAAAACGGCGTGCTTTTTCGCGGTCAATGTTCACTAATAATTCAGGCTTACCACGCTCTAAATCTGATTTTAACTTTTCAATGCCCATAATGCCCGCCGTGGCAATTTCATTGGTCAGGTCATCGGACAAGCCAATAAGCTTTTCAAACTTAGGCCCTGAAATCTCAATACTGATCGGCTTACCCGTCGGTGGACCATTCTGATCCTGATCTACCGTGATGGAAACTCCCGGAGCACCATCAATTCCATCCCGGATGTCATTCATAATGGTTCTGGTGCTCACCCCTCCTCGATCAGCAAAATCCACAAAATTGATCGTAATACGCGCCTTATGCGGAGTAGATGCACCACCAACCGACATTTCGCCGGGATCACTGGTTCCCTCCCCCACATTAGAAATAATGGATTCCACAATTTCGCCATAAGGTTTCACCAAAGCCGCAACCTGTTTTTCAATCTTCTTGCCGGTAACATTGGTGGTTTCAATGTCTGTCCCTACCGGATATTCGATAAATACATTGACATATTTAGGATCGCCGGTCGGGAAGAATTCCACATTGGGTGTAAAAACCCCCATCAGTGCAAAAGAGAAAATCAACATGCCGACGGTTCCAAAGAAGAAAGCGTAGGGACCTCTGCCCGTTACCGCTTTTCGTAAAGTACCTTCATACAAATTCTCCAGCCAAGGAAGGAATATCGCCTGAAAACGTTCACTTAAAGGAGTTAAAACATAAACATTTAAAAGCAGTACACCACCGGCCATTCCTAAAAGATTCCCAAGGGTATTGAAGAATTTGCCATCCGCATCGGAACCATGCATGGCCACCATTTTTAAAGCGAAAACAGCCAAACCGGCCACTATTAACCCCACTCCCCAAAAGTTCACTTTACGATAATTCAGTTGCATGCCTTCTCCCTGCACTTTCATAAAATGGGCAATGAATACCGGGTTAATGACCAAAGCCACAAAAAGGGATGAGCCCAGGGTGATCATCAGGGTGATCGGCAAATACTTCATAAATTCCCCCATCATGCCCGGCCAGAAAGCCAAAGGCAGGAAGGCCGCTAAAGTAGTGGCCGTAGAAGAAATAATCGGCAAAGCCACTTCTCCCACTCCTTTTTTAGCAGCATCAAAGGGCTGGAGCCCTTCTTCCATCATCCGGTAAACATTTTCCACCACCACGATACCATTATCCACCAACATTCCCAATGCCATAATCAGGGAGAATAACACAATCATATTGATTGTCACGCCCATGATACCGAGAATCAAAAAAGATAAAAACATGGAAAGTGGAATGGCCATTCCCACAAATAACGCATTACGCGTACCCAGGAAAAACAATAGCACCAAGACCACCAGAATTACCCCGGAAATGATATTGTTCTCCAGACTATTCACCTGCGTACGGGTCTCTTTGGACTGGTCTCCCGTCATGACAATATTTAAGTCCTCCGGAAAAACATTTTTTTGCGCATAGGCCAGAACTTTATTGATCTTTTCGGTCGCGGCTAACAGGTTCTCTCCGGAACGTTTCACCACGTCAACCATCACCACCGACTCCTCGCCCAAGCGCGCAAAAGACTCCGGATCTTTATAATCAAATTCCACGGTGGCCACATCTCTCAGATAAACTATATTTCCGTTTTCTGCTTTCACCACTACATCCAGTAAATTTTCCGGTTCCGAGAATTCCCCTAAAATCCGAATATTCCGGCGCACACCATCGGAAAGGGCATCTCCCCCGGAAATATTGACATTTTCATTCGCCACCGCCATTTCGATGTCTCCAAAGGACACCATGCGGGCAGCCATCAGATAAGGATTACAGTTAATCTTAACCTCACGCTCCCCTACACCACGAATTTCAACTTTAGAGATTTCACGAAATTTTTCAATTTCATCCTCCAGGTATTCTGCATACTCATTCAACTGCACCATTGGGTAATCCCCGGACAGGTTGATATTCAAAATTGGAAATTCGGAGAAATTAAGTTCGAATACATCCGGCTCAAACTTTAAATCCGTGGGTAATTCAGAGCGGGCTTTATCCACCGCATCCTTCACTTTCACCAAAGCATCCTTCACATCCGTTCCGGTCACAAATTCGATGATAATGGTCGAATATCCCTGAACGGAGGTAGATTTGATGTTATCAATATTCTCCACCGTATTGATTTCCTTTTCCAAAGGACGGGTAATCAGGTTCTCAATATCCGCGGGAGAGTTACCGGAATAGATAGTCCCGACGTAAATGGTCGGCATCTCTACCTCCGGGAAGTTTTCCTTGGGCAGGTTGACGTATTGATAAATCCCGGCAATGGCAATAATCAAAGTCATCACCATCACTGTCGCACTATTATTCAAGGAGAGAGAGGTTAAGCCAAACTCCTTGGTAATTTTATTTTTTTGCTTATTTTCTTCCATGATCAGGTGCGTTTATTCTCCACTGTCTGCAGTTGGGCGAATAATGGACAGAATAGTATTCTCTGCAGCATCACGATAACCTTCGGTAATCAAAACATCCCCGGTTTCCAGCCCGGTAGCAATCTCCGTTTGGCCACGGAAGGTCTTGCCTAACTCCACCCGGGCTTTTTTCGCAACTTCTTTGCCTTCATCTTTGCCGACGATAAAAACAAAGTGCCCTTCATTATCTTTTTGGATCAATTTGGTGGGGACCACCACCGCTGAGTCATTGGTGTAATCCGTGGCCTCAATCACCGCTAATAGATTTGGTTTCATTAATTCATCCATTTCTTTCAGCTTAACCTCCAAAGAAAATGTCCGGTTATTTTTATTGATGACCTGACCTACGCTGCTTATGGTAGAGGTCAGAGATTTGTCCAGAGAAGGAAAGTTGACGGTGACCTCATCTCCCCTGTGGAATTTACCCAAATAGCGCTCTGAAACTTCCGCAGTAATATACATATCAGAATTCCCCGTTAATCGCATCAGTGGCATTCCCGGCTGTACAATCTCTCCCGTTTTGGCCAATACCTGATCCACCTGCCCAGAAAATGGCGCTTTAATATAGGCCATGTCCAATTGGGAATTCAGAGTGGCGAGTTTACGCTGTAGGCTTTCAAAATTGTTTTTAGCCTCCAAATACTGGACCTCCGAACCTACATTCTTGTCCCATAGGGATTTCCGTTTTGTGTACATCTTTTCTGCAAACTCCAATGAAGTTTTCACCTCCGCAATGGAGTTTTCCAACTGTTCAGCATCCAGATGCATCAAAAGCTGTCCTTTTTTTACTCTTGCTCCTTCATAAGCATGTATTTCCAACAGCCGCCCCATCATTTCTCCGGAAAGCATTACATTCTTACGCGACTGCACTTCTCCCCGAATATCAATTTTATGCTGAAACTCCGTAGGGTTTACCGGTAAGGTGGCAACATTCAAACGATTTCCGCTGGCATTGAAGGCATCCGGATCTATTTTCAAGATCTCCTGCTCCAAAGCACGAATTTCTTCCTTTTTACTCACCAGCTCTTCTCTGAGACCGGCTAATTCCGCTTTTTTTCCCTCCAGGGAATCCTCTTTGGAACCGCAGGCGGCCATGGCGGCCAGCATTCCCAGGGTCAAATAAGTAGTATATTTCATGATAGTTGATATTTCGGTTATCGGTTGTAAAGGCGGCCAACGGATTTTTCCAGGTTCACCTTATTCAATAAGGCATCGTATAGCGCATTGAAGTAATTGACCTGAGCAGTGACATAGGAATTATTGGCATCTACCAGCTCCAAATTCGTTCCTACGCCTTCCTGAAATTTCAAACGCGTGGTTTCATAAACATCCTCTGCCAAATCCACATTTTCCTGCTCAATATTCAGTTGATCTATAGCCGTAAGTAAATTCGCCTTGGACTGGAAAATTTCATTATCGATGGCCTGCATGGTCATGTTCCGGTCAATTTCAATTTGCTGCAATTTGATTTTCACCTGTTGCGCTTTATGGCGCTTCATTAAACCATCAAAAATGGGAATCTTCATTTGTAAACCCACAATACCATAGCCAAACCAGCTTTCTGAAAAATCACCAAGATCACTAATTCCATCCACCCCGGCATTATATCCCATATTACCTATGGCGTATAAATTGGGCAGGTATTGCGCATTGACGTTTTTGAGTTCGTAACGGCCTAATTCTTCCCGCACATCGAGAATCTGCATTTCCACACGGTCTCTGGGATCAAAAGCCAGATCCGCATCCAGAATGGTCGCGTCAAAATTTATATTGTGAATGGTATCGGTTACCACCACCGGTTGGTTAACATCCAGCCCCATATTAAATGTGAGCAGACGCACAGACAATTCAATCAGTCTTTGAGAACTTTTCAGCGAAGCCCGCACATTATTATAAGAAACTTTGATGCGATCCACATCAATTTTTTCGGCAAATCCTTCCTCATACATTGCCTGCGTTTCCGTCAAAAGCGTATCCAGTCGACCCAGATTTTGCTCCACCAGATTGAGCCTTTCCTTGTTTATTAATACCAGGTAGTACGCTTTCTTGACCGATTCCACTACATCGATCTCCTGACGATACAAATCTTTTTCTGATAATTCCACATAAGTTCGGGCAGCCTCCAGGCCTACAAAAAATGACCCGTCAAAAATCAACTGACTCACGGTAATGCCGGCAGCAGCATCATAGGGCACCCCAAACTGCACCGGAACATTCCCCTCAGCAGGATTACCGTCCTCATCCGGAGGAAGAAAAAATGCTGCAGGAACAAAGGAAGTCCTGATCGCAAAATTATAGTTCGCATCAATTTGCCCGTTGACCTGCGGCAGCCCAATCGACAGCGTTTCTTTTACTTTATAATCGGAAGCATGTACTTCCAGCGCCGCCTTCTGAACGTTTTGATTATTTTTTAAGGCAATTTGAATGCATTGCTCAAGGGTCACCGGTTGGCCGGAAAGGTTTTCCTCCGCCCGGACGAGTGGCCCAAAAAGCAAAAGGAGCAACATAAGCGGTAGTCTCATGATTTATTGTTATGGTTTTCTGTATTGTTTTTTAGTTCCTGATAGATCTTTCTTCCCTGACCAGTGAGGATTCCATGCATAAAGTGATCGAAGAGCTGATCGCAAACATGATTGTATTCAAATTCTGCCCGGGGAAAAATATCCGGTTTAAAAATGTATTCGAATTGCTCCATCCGAAGCTTAGCAATGATTTGTGGATCCAAATCTTCCCGAAAATACCCCTCTTTCATTCCCTGCCGAAAAAAATCCGCTATGGAATGGGAGATGCAATGCTTTTTAAATGAAAGGTAATGCTCAAATACCTTGGGGTAATACCGTTCCATCTCAAAAATCACAATCGGATTTGTTTGAGAATGCATATTGCGGACATACTCCGAAATATTATAAAAAGCCTCCACCGCATTATCGGCCTCCCGAATGGTTTCATCAATTAAAAGTTCCTGCTTTTTCAGTTCCTGGTCCAAAGCAGCCGTTAGCAAGGCTTCTTTATTCGGGAAAAACTGATAAAGTGTCTTTTTGGAAATTCCTAAAGGCCTTGCGATTTCATCCATGGTGACCGACCTAATCCCTATTCTACTGAAAAGGTCATAGGCCAACTCAATAATGCGATCTTGCATAATCAGGATTTTGATTTGATTTGGATTAATAAAGCATTAAAGAAACGCTCGAAACTATGGGATTTTACAGCGTTTCCAAAGTTTTTGTTTTAGTTTTGTAGATAAAGTTTCTCTATAAGCTGATTTTTATCACCAAACCAATAAAACCCTGCCATTAGCGCAAATCCACCTGCCCTTACCGGATGAAGGTAATTTAATGTACATTTAAGCTTTTGCCTAATGATAAAAGTTATGTTATTGGAAATTATAGGTTAAAAATCCCCTCATAACCTACTTCGGTATAACACTTTAAAATACCGGTTCGTGTGAGGGTTGGTAATTCCAAATGCATAGCATAACTTTGTTCGGATGACTCATTTACACTTTGAGAAAAAAGGAAGCGGAAAGAAAATTTTAATCACCTTCCATGGCTTCGGACAAAGCGCACAAGCCTTTGAAGGGCTGGAAACATTTTTTCCTCATTACACCTTTTATCATTTCGATCTTTTTTTCCATGGTAAAAGCCAGCTACACCGGGATAAAGAAGAAGTCAATCAAAACTTATGGAAAGATTTGCTGACTGAATTTCTGGAAAAAGAAGAAATAGATCGCTTTGATATAATGGGCTTCAGCATGGGCGGGAAATTTGCCCTGATGACTACCGTCCTCTTCCCGGAGAAGATTGATCAGATCACCCTTTTAGCTCCGGATGGCATTAAAACCAATTTCTGGTATTCCATGAGTACGCAGCCGAAATTTTTTCGTAATATTTTTCGATATACCGTACATCATCCCAAACCTTTCTTCCGGTCCATCAAATTTTTGCAAAAGGTAAAACTCCTGCATCCCTCTGTGGTCCGTTTTGCCAATAGCCAGATGCGATCCAGAAGGCAAAGAAGGCAGGTATACCTTTCCTGGGTCAAATTCAGAAACATCAAACCCCGCTTAGCTTTGCTCGCCAGCCATATTAACAATCATGGCATAAAAGTAAAATTTATAATAGGGCTTCATGACAAAATCATCCCCCGGGAAAACCTCCAGCCACTGCTAAAATATTTGAAATCTGATCCTGAAATAGTATTACTTGATGCCGGACATCATCATTTAATCGCTTCCTACATTGCTCATTTGCATCAGATACAAAAAAAGTCTTAACCAGTCGTCCGGTGAAAGCAGAAAGACGTCCTTAGCCATTTATTTGGGCGAAAAATGGTATTTTTCTCTGACAGCCTACATAAATTTAATATTTTTCTTACCTTTGCAGCGCTATTGATAACACAAAGGATCAATCTGCTGATGATCTTGTTTTTATACAAATTCAGCTTCAGGTGATCCCCATCCCTTGAACATATTCATTCAAAAATGTCTGCGGTAAAAATCTTCTCCGGTACTGAATCCAAATATTTAGCTGAAAAAATCGCCCATCAGTATGGCACTGATTTAGGTGATGTTAAAATCAGCAAATTTAGCGATGGTGAAATGTGCCCTGCTTTCCAAGAGTCCGTTCGTGGCTGTGATGTTTTCATCATTCAATCTACTTTCGCTCCTTCTGACAACATCATGGAGGTATTGTTAATGGTAGATGCAGCGCGTCGAGCTTCAGCAAAATACGTAACGGTAGTTGCTCCTTATTTTGGCTATGCACGTCAAGATAGAAAAGACAAGCCAAGAGTTCCAATCGCAGCGAAATTAGTAGCCAATTTGCTTACCGCTGCGGGTGCGGATCGTATCATGACTTGTGATTTGCACGCCGGACAAATTCAGGCTTTCTTTGATATCCCGGTGGATCACCTGGAAGGTGCTTCTGTTTTTGTTCCTTATATTGCTTCCTTAGGTTTAGAGAACTTATTGTTCGCCGCTCCTGATGTGGGAGGAACCAAGCGTGCGCGTGATTTAGCGAAAATCTTCCGTTCTAATATGGTGATCTGCGACAAGCATCGCGAGCGTGCCAACGAAGTTGCTTCCATGCAGGTGATTGGTGACGTTACTGGTGCAGATGTAATCATTGTGGATGACATCATCGATACAGGAGGGACCTTATGCAAAGCAGCAGACATCCTGATTGAAAAAGGTGCTAATTCGGTTCGTGCCGTAATTACTCACCCTATTCTTTCCGGTAAAGCATACGAAAATATCCAAAACTCTAAGTTAACAGAGTTGGTAGTCACCGATACTATTCCATTGCGTCAGCAATCGGATAAAATCAAAGTATTGTCAGTAGGAGAATTGTTTGGAAAAGCGATTCGTAAAATCCACGACAATGAGTCGATCTCCTCTCTTTTTATTAAAGGATTGTCGATCTAATCGGATCTGAAAAATATTTCCAGAAAACCACAGGTATTTTTATTAAATCCTGTGGTTTTTTATTGGAAACTTACGATATTTGCGAGCCTGTTTGAAAGCGCTATGTTTTTAAGCAGTTTCATATTTTATAATTTTAACAATTTATTATCATGCAAACTATTGAGGTTGTAGGGTTTAAAAGAGCGAACCTTGGTAAAAAAGATGCAAAAGATCTTCGTTTAGAAGGTAATGTTCCTGCTGTACTTTACGGTGGAGAAGAGCAAGTTCACTTCCACGCTCCTGCGTACTTATTCCGTGACTTGATCTACACTCCAAACGTATACTTCGTAACTTTGAACATCGAAGGAACTGAGTACAAAGCGGTTTTGCAAGACGCACAATTCCACCCAGTATCAGAGAACTTGATGCACGCTGACTTCTTGTTGTTGAACGACGAGAAAGAATTGAAAATGGAAGTTCCTGTTGTTTTCGAAGGTCAGTCTCCTGGTGTAGCAGTTGGTGGTCGTTTGGTAACTAAATTGCGTAAAATTAAAGTGAAAGCTTTGCCAAAAGATATGCCTGAGAACATCAAAGTGAACATCTCTGGTTTAGAATTAGGTAAATCTATCAAAGTTGGTGAAGTTCCAGTTGAAGGTGTTGAGGTATTGAACAACCCATCAATTTCTATTGCAACTGTAGAAATTCCACGTGCATTGCGTTCGAAGCAATCACAAGAGGATGCAGAATAATTATTCCGCATTTAAAAATATTAATCCCTTCGAAACCGGAGGGATTTTTTTTGCTCAAAAATTTATCTCCCAAAACAGGAATAGCATTATTTTTGAAAAAATCTTCGAAAATCATTTAATCTAACATGAAATATCTCATCGTAGGATTGGGCAATATTGGGCCTGAATACGAACTCACTCGTCATAACATCGGCTTCCTAACTTTGGATCGACTGGCAGATGCCAAAGGAGTAGAATTCAAATCGGATCGATTGGCGTTTAAAACTGAATACAAATTCAAGGGAAGACACATTCACCTGATCAAACCCACTACTTATATGAATTTAAGTGGGAAAGCCATGCGCCATTGGATGAATGAGCTAAAAGTTCCAAAGGAAAATGTTTTGGTAATTGTGGATGATTTAGCACTTCCTTTCGGAAAATTAAGAATGCGGGCTAAAGGTTCTTCTGCTGGTCACAATGGCTTAAAAAACATTGAAGAGTTAACCGGTGGACAAAATTATGCCCGATTGAAATTTGGCATTGGTGATGAATTTTCAAAAGGAAAGCAAGTGGATTATGTTCTTGGCAAATTCTCAGAAGGTGAATTCGCCGAATTACCCATTGTAATGGACAGGGCTATTGAAATGATTCACGGTTTTTGCAGCATCGGCATTGGCAGAACGATGAATCAATATAATGATTAAGAAGGAAGCCCCAGGGCTTCCTTTTTTATTAAAAGCCCGATTACCCAAATGACGTATACCTAATTCATGGTGGAGGAAGAAGGTGGCTTAATTCCCATAATTCGAGCGTATTTCACCGAAACAGATGAATAAGCAGAAAGCAAGCTCAGCCAAATTGGGTTTAACCGGAAAGCCCTTAGTATAAGCAAGACAGGAAAAGGTAATTCATAAAAATTGAAATTTTTCTTCAAAAGGCACATCAACCAATAACATCTCCACCTCAACCTAAGCCCCTCAAATACTCGTTGTTAGGAATGCTAACCTAACACAGTATGATTTTTATAAGCTCAATAGCCCCAAGGCCAATACTTTATTGGCTTCTTTGCGTTTTTTTGCTTTCCAGCCCACTCAGTGGCCATTCCCAAGAAAATCAAAACCTTTCGGGAATTATCAATGAATATGGAGAAGTGCTGGGCATCAATGCCCAAAAATGCAAATTAAAAATCACCAATCCGGAAGGCTTCGCTGCCGGAGACAAGATTATTATCCATCAATCCAAAGGCGCAGAGATCATCCGAACGGAATCTGAGGCCTATGGAAATATTGACCAACTCAACAATGCAGGGAATTTCGAAATGGGAACAGTATTGGCCGTACAGGGAGACTCCCTCTTCCTTACCCATAAACTTCTGCGGGATTATGACCCCGGCTTTGGGCTCCAAATTGTTGGAATTTCCCCCCTTCAAAATGCAACCATAAGCAGTGAAGTCACTGCTCAACCATGGAATGGAACCACTGGTGGGATTGTATTTATTAATGCTACCGGTACCCTGACGCTAAATGCAGATATAGAAGTGGACTCCCTGGGCTATTTGGGCGGACGAATTACTCGCGGCACCAGCCAGGACAATGTGGACACCTATGGAATATCAGGCAGAAACAGTGTTTTAGGAGCTGAAAAAGGCGAATCGATGGCCTACCCTTTTGACAAGGATGGTTTGAATTATAATTATGGAAGAGGCAAACTAGTGGTAGGAGGCGGTGGTGGTAATAACCATAATGCCGGTGGCGGTGGTGGCGCAAATTACGGAGCAGGAGGAGAAGGCGGACGTGCCTTACAAACCGACCGAAGAATTACGAATGGTAATGACAATACGGGTACTGTACCCGGAGATTTAATTGGAGGAAAAGGAGGATTAGCCTTAAGCGCTCTTTATTCCAGTCCCTCCTTTAATAAAATATTCTTTGGTGGTGGCGGAGGAAGCGGCCATCAAAATTCAGGAAATTCTGATTTTAAAAATCGTCGACATTCCGCTGGGAAAGCAGGAGGTGGAATCGTCATTTTGAGTGTGGAAAGCTTGGTAACTAATAGAAAGGCCATTCATGCTAATGGGGGCTCCTACCCCCTTGCTGCTGATGTAAGATTAGACGAAAGCAACCTGTCCACGATCGACAACGCTTCTGGCGCCGGAGGGGCCGGAGGTACTGTGATCATTGAAACCAAGGGAATTATTGGCACACTAGAGGTAGAACTAAACGGCGGACAAGGCGGCCATACCTATAAGGGAAATGCACTGGACGCCTATGGCCCGGGCGGTGGCGGTGGAGGAGGAGTCCTCTCCCTGGCACGTTCAGAGTTTATTTCCAACATCAATGCCTCCTATATTGGAGGGGAAGCCGGGACCATCCATCAGGGCTCACAACTTTTTGATCTTGACAATCATTATGGAGCCATAGGAGGTACACAGGGAGGATTTGCCGTAGGCATTACCATTTTAGAAGGTACCATTCCCTGCAATAACGCTCCGGAAGCCAATGACGATTTTGGAACTACCGGTGCCAGCACCCCTATTTCCTTAAATTTTCTCCAAAATGACCATTCGCTGCTACCCGTTACTTTTGAAATATTAAATCATTTCAATTACGGCAATCTGAATATCACCGACAGCATGCTGACCTACAGCCCAGTGGATAATTTTATAGGAAATGACACCTTGGATTACCAAATATGTGTAGGAACAGGAGAAAATGCCACCTGTGATCCCGCAAAAGTAGTGATCACCGTCATTCCACTGGAAGCCCCCAAACTTAAGGATAAATCCTATTCCTTAACAGAATTTGGGCCTATCGAAATCAACCTTTCAGAATTGGTGGATGAAATACCACCAAATTATAAATTAACCGTTTGCGAGGATCCCGTTTCCGGTACTGTCAATATTATCGACAATAATATTATCCAATACCTACCTAATTACACCACCACTTCAGGTCAGGATTTGATTTGCTATCAGCTTTGTGTGAATGAAGGAACCACTGATGAAGCCTGTTCAGAGGCACAAATCATCATCCCCTTTGAATATGAAATCACGGTTGCAGCGCAAAATGATGAAAGTCAGATTCCTCAAAATGGGACTGTCTTAATCGATTGTATCGCCAATGATATCATCCCTGATGACGGCTTTAGCCTGAGCCTATGTGATGAAGCCACCACCTTAGGCACGGCCACCATTACCGCAGACAATAAAATCAACTATACCCCTCCTACCGGTTATACCGGCACAGACATTATCTGTTATACGCTATGCAATAGTGACAATTCCATTTGCCAGAGTGCCGTCATTCAGGTGGTTATTTCGGGGCCTGATCCGGCCCAACTAACGGATGACTTCCTTACCACTCATTACAATACGGCATTGACTGCTGATGTGATCATTAATGATATTATCCCGGAAGGTTATGATGCGCCCACACTTTGTTCCACCCCCATAAACGGAACCGCCTCATTTTCCGGTAACAATTTACGCTATACGCCCAATAATGGATTTATTGGAAGGGAATTAATTTGTTACCAGGTTTGTGAAAGTGGCAATGCAAATAATTGCTATACCGGAAATGTAGTGATTGACGTTTCCCTAGATCCCAATCAAATTCCACAGCTTTACCCCGTTTCCATTGATGGGCTTCCCAATAATGTGGATTTAGTATTTTATTTGCTCGATCCGGTTTACAACTTTATTCTTCCGCCTAATTTCTCGATAACCATCATCAGTCAACCTGCTCAGGGAAGTACCACAGTAGATAACAGCACAGGCACCATCATCTATAACCCGGAAGGAAGCAATCCGGGGCTGGCTCAAATTGTCTACCGCATCTGCAATACTGATCCGGAATATAGCGATACGGTCTATTGTACTGAAAATGTACTGGCGATCAACATAATTCCACCAGCGGTGGATTTAGTCGCTGAAGTGGATGCCACCGTCATCAATCAGGGAGACACCGCCATTATTGACCTGATCGCCAACGACATCATCAATGGCTCTCCTCTGGCCAGCATCCAACTCATTACCGGAACCAATAATGGAATCGTCACTTTAAATGGAAGTGAACTCCAATTTATTCCCAATGGGGATTTTATCGGTACGGAGATTTTAACCTATGGCATTTGCAATGAAAATGGAGATTGTGACGAAGCCCTCATCCTTATTGGGGTAAACCCCGTCACCAATGTAGTCGCCAATGAAGACTTTGTCAGTACCCCTGCCCGAAAGGTAGTATCAGTAAATCCACTGGCCAATGATAATTTCCCGAATCAGGTAAACATATCGATCTGTACAGACTACCCTCCTCAGCATGGAGAGGTACAGTTCAATGCCGATGGAAGCTTTATTTATACCCCTGATGACAACTTCTTCGGCACAGATGTATTCTGCTATGAAATCTGTGATCAAGACATTATGACCAATTGTGACAAAGCTTTTGTTTTCATCACAGTTGAAGCGCCCATAGATTTAAATGCCCATACAGATGAAGTCAGCTTACCGGTAGGCGGAACTATTCAGATTCCGGTATGGCAAAATGACCAAATAATGGAGAAAGACATTTCTTCTATCTCCCTATGTTCCACGCCCTCAGAAGGTACTGCCAAAGTGGAGGGCAACCATATTCTATACACCGCCAGTGAAACTATATCGAGTCAACCCATCCTATTCTGTTACCAAATTTGCGATGTTTTTGGCAGATGCGCTAACGCCTATGTGGTCGTCAGTTTAGTCGGCGAACCAGAAGACTACCTCTTGCAGGATGATGTGGTGCAACTCCCTCCATCCACCACCTCCACTATTAATGTCTTAGAGAATGATGAGCTACCCGCCTCCTTCTCTCTCATCCTCTGTTCTACAGATTTCCCAGGAAGCATCAGAATTCTTCCCAGCCTGGAAATGGAGTACACCCCGGAAGAAAATTTCACCGGAGAAGTATCGGTATGCTATGAAGTATGCGAACAAGTCAGGGGGCAATCCATACAATGCCGGACCGCCCAGTTAAGGATATTGATTGACGATGGTTTAGTCGCTAATGACATCAGTTACAATACTACTTTGAACACCGCAATCAATATTAGACCATGGGAAAATGACAACTACTTCGGGCAGGAGAACGGAGATTTGCCTGCTTACTTTGAAATCATTCAAAGACCTGAAAATGGAGGCTTATTCCCCTCCTCTGACTTCATAACCTATACACCTGATACCGCTTTTTATGGCACAGATGAATTTACTTATCGAATTTGCCTGGCGCCGGATAGCGACCTCTGTGACTCAGCTCGTGTGACGATTGTGATTGAAAACACCGTTAACATCACCATTTACAATGCCCTTTCTCCCAATGGGGATGAAATGAACGAAGTGTTCTTCATTGAAAACCTGGAAAACTACCCGAACAACAGCCTATTGATTTTTAATCGTTGGGGGAAAGAGTGTTTTCCACCGAAGGCTATCTCAATGATTGGGCAGGAACAGATGACAGGGGCAGGTCATTGCCTGACGGCACCTATTATTATGTGCTCAGGATCATTAGTGCAAACAAAGAATTTTCTGGTTTCATTTCCATCCAACGTTAATATGAAAAGCTTAATCCTACTTCCCTGCTTGTTGTTGTGTTCGCTTTTCGCCTTTGGACAACAGGAACCCATGTACACCCAGTACTTGTTCAATGGCTTGATGTATAATCCTGCCTATGCGGGCAGCCGGGCATCCCTATCCGGCATATTATTATTCCGGCAGCAATGGACAGGGCTCGAAGGTGCTCCTTCCACCCAAACGCTGAGCGCCCATGGCCAGGCGACCAAAAGAATGGGACTTGGTGTCAACCTATACAATGACATGATCGGGGTAAACCGCACCACCGGAATGAATGGCAATTACAGCTATTCTATCCCCTTCAATAATAAGCATCGGATCCGACTTGGCGTTTCTGCCGGCATTATTCAGTATAACAATGACTGGGACAAATTAAATATTAAAGACCCCGATGACCCCATGTTCGGCTTGAATAAAGAGTCCTTTTTCCTCCCTACCATTGGGATGGGCGCATATTACAGTAGTGATGTCCTCTTTGTTGGGGTTTCCTTACCTCAAATGCTCCAACACCGGCTGGATAAAGAAAACCCACAGGCAGAAGCCAAATTATTTAATCACCTGTACCTTACACTGGGTGGAATCATTCCATTAGGGATGCGCTTTAAACTCAAGCCCTCTACCCTGCTGAAAAAAGTAAGTGACCGCCCCTTTCAGGCGGATCTCAACCTGACCGGTATCATTGATGATTTGATCTGGCTAGGCTTTACCTATCGTACCAACGATGGTATCGCGGCCATGATTGAACTCCATCCTACCACCAACTGGTGGTTTGGCTATGCCTATGATTATCCCATCACCAAACTCAATGGGCAGCAAAATGGCTCCCACGAGTTTTTTATCGGGGTTGACCTGTACAGAAAGCAAGAAACCATTTTGAGCCCAAGATACTTTTAGCATGAAATTCTTATTCACTATCCTGCTGTTGCTCTTAAGCTCAAGCCTAACCATCGCGCAAAAAAGCGTTTTGGTCAAAGCCAATGAGCATTTCGAACGCCATGAATATACGGCCGCCATCGAGAACTACGAAAAGTACCTCCAAAACCACAATAGCACTAAGGTTTCCATTCGTTTAGCAGAAGCCTATATGGCGGCCAAACGGTACCCCGAAGCTTTGGAAAGTTACCGCTTGCTCATTAAGCTGCATCCTACAGAGGGCAAACTCCTCCTTCCTTATGCCGAGCTTCTGATGAATCAAAAAAAATATAAAAATGCGCGGGCAGCTTACAAAAGGTATCTACAGATGCATCCGGAGGATAAAAAAAGTATCCGACATAAAATGGAAGCCTGCAGTAATTTCGAAAGCCTACAAAGTAACCATTTAGCTGTTAGAGCCGAGCAGGCGGCCTTCAATTCGGAATATAATGACTTTTCCCCCCTTATGACGGATCAACAATTAATTTGGTGCTCCTCAAGGCCACACCATAAGCAAAAGTACCTTTGGGATAATCAGCATTTCATCAACCTTTTTGGTGGCGAATGGGATCCTTCCATGAATGTCAATGGAATTACCGCATTGCCCAAAAAGATAAATGCCAAAACACATGAAGGGCCAGCCACTTATGATCCGGAAAACCAAAGGCTATATTTCACCAGAAATGCTGACAAAGAAAACGCAAAGCGACAGCTGGAAATCTTTTATACAGATCAAACTGAAAGAGGCTGGACCAAACCTAAATCCATGGGATTCCATCGAAAAGGGCACTCTGAAGGACACCCTACATTAAGCCCGGACGGAAATTCGATGGTTTTTACTGCCGATTTTAAAGGCGGATTAGGTGGTACTGACCTGTATATCAGCCAGCGAACGCCCTATGGACAATGGCAACAGCCCAAAAATTTGGGGGAAGCTGTAAATTCTCCCGGCGATGAAATGTTTCCCTATTGGGGGCCTGATGATTATTTATATTTCTCCTCCGACTTTTACCCTGGACTGGGCGGGCTGGATTTATTTCGGGTAAAAATAACGGAAAATGAATATGGCACGATCGAACATTTGGGTGCTCCATTCAACTCTGAAAAGGATGACTTTGGAATCTACCTTATTGATGCTAGCGAAAAAAACTTCAAAGGATACTTTTCCTCTAATCGGGCGGATGAAAGAGGCAACGATGACATTTACCATTTTCATAAAATCTTCATTGACCTGAATGTCCTCGTTTTGGACAAGACAACGGAAAAACCCATCCGAAATGCTACGGTTGGACTTCGCAATCAAACCAAAAACCTGGATGAGGGGAAAACAGATCAGTGGGGCGAGTATTATGCGCAGCTCAGTCCGGAGGAAATTTACAGGATTACCGTCGATCATCCTGAATATGCTGCCTACCATGAAGCATTCAATACCCAAAACTTGGAGGATCATACTACTTTGGAAAAGGTGATTTATCTTGAACAGGGATTCACTCCTCGACTCCAAGGGACGGTGGTGTCTAAAGAAACCGATCAGCTGTTATCCCCCGCGCAGGTAAGTTTAAGAAATTTACATACGGAGGAAGAAATTCGGCTGAATAGTCCTGATGGAAATTTTTCCTTTGTGATTGATCCGGGTACTGACTATATCCTCTCCACCAAAACCAATGGCTACCTGACTTATTCGGAAGAGTTTTATGTAGCGGAAAATATTCAACAAGATCTGATCATGAAGTTGCCACTGGAACGATTGGAGCAAGATAAAATATTGGACATTGAAAATATCTACTACGATTTCGACCGATCCAATATCACCTCACAAGCCTCCACTACCCTGGATAAGGTGGTCATCATCCTGCGGGATAATCCCGACATTGTGATTGAATTAAGCTCCCATACCGATGCCCGGGGACTGATCAATACAATCGAAAACTATCCGCCGAACGGGCCAAAGCGGCCATGGAATACATCAGCGGAAAGGGCATTGAACCCTTCCGAATGGTCTACAAATATTATGGAGAGACCCAACCTAAAATTCCCTGCGCTCCGGGCCAAGATTGCGATGAGGAAGTACATGCCATTAACCGAAGGACAGAATTTAAGATTATTGGTTTTTAAAAATAAAGAAACACTGTGTTAGGCGATCCCAAAATTGGGGACTAAAAAAGGAGGCTTTAAACGGCCTCCTTTGTTCTTTTTATTTCATATCGTAAGCAATATCCCAGTCTTTCCAAACGGTTTCGTAGCCATTTTTCTCCAGCATTTCCTCAATCAATGCCGGCGACCTTTCATCCGAAATTTCAAATTGCTCCAGCGATTGGGGCTCTACCGCATAGCCTCCCGGATTGGTTTTAGACCCGGCACTCATCGCCGTAATTCCTAATTTACTAACATGGTCACGGAATTTTTCACTTTCACGGGTCGATAAGCTCAATTCCACCTCCTCATCAAAAATCCGATAAGCACAAATCAATTGCACCAATTCCCGATCCGACATTTCCACCTTCGGATCCAAGCCGCCACTGAAAGGACGTAAGCGTGGAAAGGAAATGGAGTATTTTGCGCGCCAGTAAGTTTTCTCCAGATATTCCAAATGCATCGCATTGAAAAAACAATCCGTTCTCCAGTCTTCCAGCCCAATCAATACGCCAAGCCCAATCTTGTGTATACCTGCTTTTCCCAACCGATCTGGTGTTGCCAAACGATATTCGAAATTGGATTTTTTTCCCTTCGGATGATGCTTTTTATAATCTTCCTGATGGTAAGTTTCCTGATAAATATAAACCGTATTCAAGCCCTCGGCAATCAGCTCCTCATACTCTTCCTGATCCATCGGCTGTACTTCCATGGACAAATGGGCAAAATGCGGACGCAGCAATTGCATGGCATTTTTGATATAAGGCACCCCAACGGTTCTGTTGGCTTCTCCGGTCACCAAAAGCAAATGTTCAAAACCCATTTCTTTGATGTGATCAGCTTCTTTCAGAATTTCTGCATCGGTAAGCGTTCGTCGGGGAATTTTATTATCCAGACTAAAACCACAATAGGTACAAATATTCTGACACTCATTGGAAAGATAAAGCGGCACATAAAGCTGCATCGTTTTCCCAAATCGCTTTTGAGTGATCTGATGACTAAGCTGCGCCATCTGCTCCAAATAAGGGGCTGCAGCCGGTGAAATCATGGCCTTAAAGTCTTCCAAATCCCGCTTTGATTTCCCCAAAGCATGTTCCACATCTTTGGCCGTTTTAGCATAGATGCTTTGCTTTACCCCTTCCCAATCGTGTTGATGAAATAATTCGCTGAATGTACTCATGGCTTATAATTCGTCTAAAAAGGAAGTCAACGGACTGCTTGCTTCTGCTACTTGCAAGGGCTTTGCCAAACGCGCTTCATAGGCCATTCTCCCGGATTCCACGGCCAGTTTGAACGCTTTCCCCATCACCACGGGATCTCCTGCCACCGCTATCGCGGTATTGACCAATACCGCATCTGCTCCCAATTCCATGGCTGCAGCAGCATGAGATGGTGCTCCAATGCCTGCATCCACCACCACCGGCACATTAGCTTGTTCAATGATAATTTCCAAAAAGTCTAAAGCTTTCAAGCCCTTATTGGAGCCAATTGGAGCGGCTAAAGGCATCACAGCAGCCGTCCCTACTTCTTCCAGACGCTTACACAATACCGGATCAGCATGGCAATAAGGTAAAACGATGAATCCTTTTTTCACTAATTCTTCCGCAGCCTTCAGGGTTTCAATCGGATCCGGCAATAAATATTTAGGATCCGGATGAATTTCCAGTTTCAGCCAATTGGTTCCTAATGCTTCACGGGCCAGTTCTGCTGCAAAGACCGCCTCTTTAGCGGTACGAACACCGGAGGTATTCGGCAATAAATTGATATGGTCGTGATTCAAATGACTCAGAATATCATCCTGCTGATCATTCACATTCACCCGCTTCAGGGCCATTGTCACTAATTCTGAGCCGGAAGCTAAAAGAGCATCTTCCATTTCTTTAGAAGAGGCGAATTTTCCAGTGCCGGTAAACAAGCGGGACTGAAAGGTTTTATCTGCAATTATTAACATGCTTATATGGATTTGGAAGAGATCGTATGTGGAGAAAAATGTTGGTCGATTTGTTCAATCAGAAGTTCAGGTTGCCCTGCATTCAACAAAGCAGAAGAAAGTGAAACACCATGCACACCCACTTGGGATAAGGAAAGAAAATCATCCGCTGTCAGACCTCCGATAGCAAATACCGGAATATCCAGATCTTCGGATTTCATTTTTTCGATGATGGACTTATAGCCCTCGAGGCCAAGAACAGGACTCAGATTTTTTTTGGTAGTCGTAAAGCGCATCGGGCCAACACCTACATAATCCGCTCCGGCGGCCATATGCATTTTGATATCCTCAAAGGTATTGGCCGTTCCGCCGATGATCACCTCAGGGCCTAAAAGTGCTCGAGCCTCGCTCACCGGCATATCGGTCAGCCCCAAGTGTACGGAGGGAATCCCCAACTCCTTTACAATGCTCGGGTGATCATTCAACGTCAGCAAAACATTATTTTCCTTGCACAAATCCATAGCCGCCTTTGCGCCGGTCATTATTTCTGCTTCGGATACGGCTTTCAGTCTTAGCTGTACCCAATCGGCTCCGGCTTTAATGGCTTTTCGAATGGAATTCAGGTTTTCTTCCACTCCATTGCCCTGACTGATGAAGATTAAGTTCGTTTTCATGAAGTTTTTTGATGATAGGCTAAAATTCCGGGATTACTCTCCATGCATTGTTCCAGATACTGTTTCGCCAGTTGACAGGCTTTTTCAAGGGAATGACCTTTCGCCAAATTAGCAGTAATCGCCGCGCTTAAAATACAGCCTGTACCATGCTTGTCCGGCAATTTTCCCTTGTCGGAAGTGAGTTTCACCGCATCACCAAGCATTAGGCAAAGTAAATCAGTACCCAAATCCGCCCCACTCGCATGTCCGCCTTTGAGGAGAATATTGGTGCTCAGCGGAATATCAAAATTCAATCCCAATTTATCTGCCTCCGGTTGATTTGGCGTCAGCAAAAAAAGGTGAGGCAAAATCCGTTCTTGGAAGAAATCCGCGCCTTCTGCATGAAATTCAAAACCTGCAGAGGCCGAAAGAATCGGATCCAGGATCAATCGGGCTGTGGGCAACACTTCTTTGAGGTGCAGGATGATTTCCCATAAAAATGGCCAGGACTTTACCAATCCGATTTTCACAAATTGAATTTCCTGCCCTGCAATCACAGCATCAATCTGACTTTTCACTTCCTCCACGGTGAGCCAGTGCGCACTTTGAAACTGATGTCCGTTCTGAACCGTCCAGCAAGTCATTGCTGTCAGTCCCAGACACTCCAACTGCTCAAAGGTTTTGGCATCCGCCAGTATGCCCGCTCCGCCGGAAGGGTCATAACCTGCGATACTCAAAACAACCGGTCTTGGCTCATTCATGGATTTGGTTTTTAATTTGCTCAAAATTTTCCAAGGGATCGGAATCTCCCTTCCACACTGCTCCCATCAAGGCACAGGATTGAAATCCAATCTCCCGAATTTGACGAATCTGATTTTTCCCAATACCCCCCAAAGCCGTGCAATTGGGGACCTGCTCCAAGGCTTTTTGGAAAAAACCGGGATCCTCAGCCTGATAATTCAACTTTGAAATGCTCGGGAATACGGGACTTACCAAAACAGCATCAGCCCAGGCCTGAACCGCATTCAATTCCGCCTCATCATGTGCTCCCGCGGAGAATTTCCGCCCCTCAGATTTTTCTTCTTCAATAAAATCCGATAAATCGGAAGCGTACAGTTGCCCCTTCAGATGAAAGCCGATATGTTCAAAAGTTTCCTCCGGGATTTCCTTTAAATGTAGAAAAATCCGTGAATGGAAACACTCCGGCAATTGCTCCAGAAAACGGGCAAACACCTTCCGCTCAAAATTACTTTTGCGGTAATGGTAATAATCCAAAGCCCGGTCAAAGAAGTCCGCTACCATAGCTGCCTCTTCCCTGACCGGAACTTCCGGAGAGATTAGCCTCCATTCCATGGATTAGGAATAGATTTCTTTTCCGTTATTCTCAAACTGCTGAGATTTCTCTTTCATTCCCTGCTCAATAGCCTCCACGGTATTCAAACCATTCTCATCCGCATAATCGCGAACTTCCTGGGTGATTTTCATTGAGCAGAAATTCGGTCCACACATAGAGCAGAAGTGCGCTACTTTCGCTCCTTCAGCAGGTAAAGTCTCATCATGATATTCGCGGGCAGTGTCCGGATCCAAGGCCAAATTAAACTGGTCTTCCCAACGGAATTCAAATCTGGCCTTACTCATGGCGTTATCACGAATATAGGCTCCCGGATGTCCTTTGGCTAAATCTGCGGCGTGGGCAGCAATTTTATAGGTAATAACCCCATCCTTCACGTCCTTTTTATTCGGCAGTCCCAAATGCTCTTTTGGAGTTACATAACACAACATCGCCGTGCCGTACCAACCAATCTGAGCCGCACCAATAGCGGAAGTAATGTGATCATAACCAGGCGCAATATCCGTTACCAAGGGGCCTAAGGTATAGAATGGCGCTTCAAAACAATCACGCAACTCTTTCTTCATATTCTCACGAATCATCTGCATCGGCACGTGACCTGGTCCTTCAATCATCACCTGACAATCATGCTCCCAGGCACGCTTGGTCAATTCCCCCAAGGTCTCCAATTCCGCAAACTGAGCCGCATCATTAGCATCCGCCAATGCGCCCGGACGTAAACCATCGCCCAAAGAGAAAGCTACATCATAAGCTTTCATGATTTCACAAATCTCATCGAAATGTGTATAAATGAAGTTTTCTTTATGATGCGCCAAACACCATTTGGCCATGATCGAACCCCCACGTGATACAATTCCGGTCAAACGCTTCGCCGTCAATGGAATGTAACGCAACAATACGCCGGCATGCAAGGTGAAATAATCCACACCCTGTTCCGCCTGCTCAATCAAAGTGTCACGGAACAGCTCCCAAGTCAAATCCTCTGCTTTACCATTAACTTTCTCCAAAGCCTGGTAAATCGGCACCGTACCAATCGGCACCGGAGAGTTACGGATAATCCATTCGCGGGTCTCATGAATATTCTTTCCGGTAGACAAATCCATTACGGTGTCGGCACCCCAACGAATCGCCCAAACCGCTTTCTCGACTTCCTCCTCAATGGAACTGGTAACTGCAGAATTACCAATATTCGCATTGATCTTCACCAAAAAGTTACGACCAATAATCATCGGCTCCGTCTCCGGGTGGTTAACATTGGCCGGAATAATCGCACGACCGGCAGCAATCTCCTGACGTACGAACTCTGGCGTAATTTCCCCCTTAGGTGTCAAGGCCCCAAAGCTTTCTCCCGGATGCTCCACCCTCGGTCTTTTACTTCCTGTAGCTTTTGGTTTTCACGAATAGCAACATACTCCATTTCCGGAGTAATGATGCCCTGCTTCGCATAGTACATTTGTGTTACCGGCGTATCGCCTTTCGCCACCAATGGCTTTCTCAAATGCTGAAAGCGGAAGGCATCCAGATTTTCATTGGCCAAGCGCTCCTTGCCATAATCGGAAGTAATGCCTTCCAATGCTTTAACATCCTCACGATCCTGAATCCATTGTTCACGAATGGGCTCCAATCCTTTGCGTACATCAATTTCAATTTCTGTATCCGTATAGGCGCCGGAAGTATCATAAACGGTTACCGGTTGATTGGGAACTTTTTTCTCTGTACCAAAAACTTTGGTATCCGTCAAAGAGATTTCACGCATCGGCACGCGGATATCCTGATGGATTTTCCCTTCAACATAGATCTTTTTAGATGCCGGAAATGGCGCACGCGTAATCGTGGCTTGAGTGGGTGTGGTTTCTTGTTTTTTCATGTGTTATCCTCCTTGGGTGGCGCGAATGACCATCACTTGATCTTGGTTTTTTAGCTGATAAGTTTCCCAATCCGAGCGTGGAACGACGGATTGATTAACGGCTACAGCGATGCCTCTGGCTTCCGCCAAACTTTCTGTTTGTAAAAATCCAAGAAGTGAAATGGATGATTCACACTCCTTTGCAGTATCATTGAGGTAGATTGTCATACCTGTTTTTTAATAATTCAGATTAAAATCGAAGCTATTCCGACGAAATCTGTAAAAAAAGTACATGATAAGGGCGAATTTTTAACCCCTAATTCTTTAGGTATGACCTCACAAGGAGGGATTCACTATGAAATGAAAATCACTTTTCCCTTCGGCAGTATTAACTGCATCAGGTTCATAGGGTATAATCTCAGCCAAACAAGGGCACCCCTAAAGTTTCCTAAAGGTAAATAAAAAAAAATCAATCCTGCAAATAAAAAAAGGAAAGGAAAAACGATTAACGTTTTCTCCTTCCCTCTGTACAAAATATAACGCATCTATAAAAAATTATATTCTTTAAGTAAGAAAAATATACTTTTCTATGCCCCTTTGGCCTGTGGTTTAAAGGAAGCGACTGCCAGGCAATTTTTCATTTTTTTCCAGGAGACTTCCCCCATCAAACCATCCGGCAACAATTGATTATCGACCTGAAACTGTAATACCGCTTTTCGACATTCCGGGGACCAAAGACCATCGATACGACCATGATAATAACCTAAGCTGGAAAGCGCCTTTTGTAAGGTAATCATCAGTTTTGGGTCTTCATTATTGACCAAATCAGTAATTTGACCGCTTTTTAGAAAAGTGATCCATTCTTGCAAATAATAACCCGGACAGGGACCTTCTCTAAAATCATGGTGGCCAAAAACCTTTTGTAAACTAATCCTGTATTCCTTACACAGATATTGAATCAGTTCTCCTAAGGCCATCAATTGCTGACTACTTGGCTGTTGTCCACCCCGGTAATTTAATCCATTAAAATTTCCCAGCACTACTATACCAATACTAGTGGTATTTTCTCCTTTGGTATGCCAGACAATATCGGAGACATCATTGCATTGTACAATTTTCCCATCGGATTCAATGGCAAAATGGTAACAAATTCTGGGGCATCCCTGCAGGCAAATATGATTGGAAGAAATGTGGTATTGGTTGAGGGCTTTCGTATCTGAAGCCGTCATGGACTGGTGCAGAATAATTTTGTCAATTACGGAAAGAGGGCGGTTCGTCCAGCTTCGATGGGGGTGACGATCCAATGATAGTACCTGATCGACTATATGCATAATGGGGGAGTTGGTGATACGGCAATTTAAAAATCAAACAGAAGGTAACCTTTTCAGCATCAGTATTTTCTTACCTAAGTAAGTTTTAGTTAAAAATTACAATCTTTAATTAAACAAGCTGGAAAAAGTCCCAGTCGCCATTTTGATTTTTTCCCATTAATATTGCTGCCAGGATCATGGGTTTCCTAAATAAACAGATTCGGTCATATTTGATTTGGTTATTTATCCCGTATTATTTGTGCTAAGTTCCTCATTTCATCTTCTTCTTTGGATATTACCCATAAAGAAGAAAATCCCTTCATTTTCCCACCTTCAGCTAAACAAAAATTTGAACAGGTAACCTCTAGCCTAAGCAGGTCTAAATAACTGGCTACTCTTCCACTGAGAGCATGCAAACAAAGGCCGTTGAAACATCACCTCAAAGATATGCAGGCAATCTTTTTCGCCCTATATTCCCTTCAGGAGCAATTATTCCTTAAAAAATGCAATCTTTTCATTCAGGGCTTTACGTATATGCTAATACAGAAAACCCCCTCAGTATGAACAACGCAAAAATCCATCTCCCCGACCTCGACTTCGATTTCAAATTATGGAAAGAAACCCTTGCCTTTTGGAAAAGGACTGGTGAGCTTCATTTATTGAGATTAAGTGACCTTCATAAACTAGATAAAATTTCCAGTGAGTCCTATGGTTCCTTACGCTGGGAGTATGAGCAACAGCTGGACAAGATTGTAGCACTCCTTGCCAAAATAAAAGTGCAGGAAGATGAAATGGCCTATTATCATAAAGATTACCCCATCAATATGGGGCATCAGCATTATAAAGATTATCTAAGTATTAGGGACCGAATGCGACAATTAGAATCCTACACCAAAGATCTTGAAGAAGAATTCGATTACATTAACCGAAAAGTAGTCCTTCCCCATCTACATTAAGTTTATATTTTAAAACACATTTCATTAACTTTCAACCTAATAATACCCATTGCAAAGGTTAAAATATAGAATTGTTTACTAATCGATAAACTTTTCGCAAATAATGCGTAAAACTAGAAGGGTATGCTGCAGAATATCCCATTAAAGTAGCATTAAATCACGACCATTTGATGCTTTGCACTTTGGATATTGCCGATAAATTCACAACTTGTTCGAGTTTTTTAATTCGGATGAGGGCTTAGCCAAGACTAAATCTTAAATACTACAACCTATTTTCTTTGGATAATGAGTAAAACAAAAAATTCAAAATTTCACATTAAACTACCTTTGTTTATTGCCATGGGATTGGCTGCGGGGATATTGATTGGGGCTACCATGGCCGGAAATGAATCGCCAAAGAATAATTCGCTTATCAGTAGTATCCATAAATTCTCGAACATCGTCAGCTATATTCAGCGTGATTATGTAGATGAGGTGGATACGGAAGATTTAGTGGAAACCGCTATTGCGAAAATGCTGGAAAAGCTCGATCCACACAGCGTTTACATCGCTGCCAAAGATTTGGAATTATCCAAGTCACAATTGGAGGGTAAATTTTACGGGATCGGAATCGAGTTTAATATTCTGAGAGACACCCTTTATGTGGTGGCTCCTTTGAGTGGTGGCCCTTCCGAAAAATTAGGCATTCGCAGTGGAGATAAAATTGTAGAGGTGGACGGAGAAAATGTTGCCAGTACTGGTATTTCCAATCGAGATGTGATCAATATCCTACGTGGAGAGAAAGGCACAAAAGTAAGTGTGAAAATCTATCGTAAAAATGCCCCTGAACTATTGGCCTTTGACATTATCCGTGACAAAATCCCTCAAAATTCTGTGGATGTATCTTATATGGTAAACGATGAAATTGGTTACCTAAAAGTAAGTCGTTTCTCCGCCACTACCTACCAGGAGTTTTATGAGGCCATGAAAAGCCTTAAAGAACAAGGCATGACCAAATTAATTTTGGATCTACAGGGAAATCCTGGTGGTTATATGGATCGCGCAGTGAACATGGTGGATGAAATCCTGAAAGACGGCGATATGATCGTTTACACCAAAGGGAAAGAAAAACGTTACAATGTCCAGTATGTAGCGAAACGCAAAGGCATGTTCGAAGAAGGAAAAGTGATTGTCCTTTTAGATGAAGGTTCTGCTTCTGCTTCAGAGATTGTTTCGGGGCTATTCAGGACAATGACCGCGGTTTAGTGATTGGTAGAAGATCCTTCGGAAAAGGTCTGGTTCAAATGCCGATTCCTTTGAATGATGGCTCGGAATTGAGATTAACGATTTCCAGATACTATACGCCTAGTGGCCGCTCAATTCAGAAACCATATGATAAAGAACATATGGAAGATTACTATATGGACCGCATTAACCGCTACGAACATGGAGAGTTCTTCCATGCGGATAGTATTAAAATGAATGATTCGCTAAAATATGAAACAGCTCACGGGCGAATCGTTTACGGTGGCGGAGGTATTATGCCGGATTATTTCGTTCCTTTGGATACCACCATGCACAGTAATTATTTCACCAAATTGTTTTACAGCAATGCCCTTCGGGAATACACCATTAAGTATTACGAAAAGAATCAAAACAAGCTGAAGTCCATGGATTACCAAGATTTCAAAGCAAATTTTGAGGTGAGTGATGCCATGCTGAAGGACCTGGTAAAAACAGCCAAAGAACTGGATGTGGCTTACAATGAAGAAGAATTTGAAATCTCAAAACCATTGATCAAACTACGAATAAAGGCGCAGCTCGCCCGAAGTGTTTGGGACAATGAAGGCTTCTTCCCGATATTCAATGAAACCAATGAAGTCTTCCAGCAAGCCCTTAAGATCATGGAAGATGATCAAGCCTGGTCGAAATTATAATTAACCAAAAGGTTGTTCCCCGGAGCAACCTTTTTTGTTTTTAATATCAAAATGCAAGCAATTGCATCTCCTGTTAGTACTATTTTTTTTACCTTTGAGGAGAGTAATTTCCCACTCAATCTAATCCAATAATATCATGAGCTATACCATTCCCGATCTACATCAGTGGCACGGAAGAATAGATACTGAAGATGGCGAACTGGGCCATCGTTGGCACCAAATTGTTGAAGCTTTAAACCTGGAAGAAGCTTCTGACTTAAAAGAAGGTAATCAAAGATTTGCTTTCCTGGGTTTCAGAAGTGATGAAGGTGTCAAAAGGAATAAAGGAAGAATTGGCGCTTTAAAAGGCCCGGAAACTCTTCGCAGAGTAATGAGCAGTACCGCGGTTCACTTTGATGAACAAAAAGTGAAATTATTGGAGGCGGGAGATGTTTCTTGTGTAAATCATAAAATGGAGGAAGCACAAGAAGAGTTAGGTAAACGAGTAAAACAACTGCTCGAGAGAAAAACGCTTCCTATTGTCTTAGGCGGTGGTCATGAAATCTCCTTTGGACACTACCTTGGGCTGCATAATTGGGTAAAGAAACACCATCCCGGAAAGAAAATCGGAATAGTCAATTTTGACGCCCACTTTGACTTGAGAGTTCCTAGTCCGGAGCCATCGTCAGGAACACCTTTTAATCAGATTTCACAACTATGTGAAAAAGATGACACTTCTTTCCTGTATCAGGTGATGGGTATCAACCCAGCAGCCAATACCAGAAAACTTTTCCAAATTGCGGAAGAATTAAAGGTGCATCACGTCCCTTATTATGAAATGCACATCAGCCATATTCATGAATTAGCCCATGCGCTGCATAAATTCATTAATCGTTGCGATTTCATTTATATGACCATTGACATGGATGTTTTTTCCGCTCCATTTGCACCAGGCGTCAGTGCATTAAATTCCTGTGGCACATTCCCGGAAGTAATTTCTGCCATGATCCGAAGAGTAGCAAAGTCAGGTAAACTTTTGAGTATGGATATTGCCGAACTCAATCCTAAATTCGACATCGATGACCGTACGGCAAAACTAGCGAGCCACCTGATCTACGAATTGATCAATGCTAAATGTGAGTAAGAACAGGCTTAATGGCCAAAAACTATCTGTAAAATAAAAAGAAATTCAAAATCCTATCCGGTGGCGTGACTTTTAACATGCCGTAAATAATTTAAATTACTGAGGCTGCTTCTTTAAGGCAGCCTCTGTTATTTCCCATCAGGATTAAACCATCAGTTTTAGTTGGGAAAGGATTTTGGTAAATTGGTCAAAAATTAATGCGCAAAAATGTTTTTCACCACCTTCCAGCCGGAATCCTTACCCACCCCTATCCAACATACGGACAAAATCCTTAGCCTCGGATCGTGCTTCGCCAATGCCACAGGAAACAGACTTGTTGAAGGTGGCATGCAGGTTTTAGCGAACCCCTTTGGCACGATCTACAATCCCAAATCATTGAATCAAATCCTTAAAAATGCGATTCACCTCCAGACTCCAAATGAAAACTTAATCATCGAATCCCAGTCTGTCTGGAGGCACTATCAGTACCATTCCGATATTTCAGCTTTAAACTCACAGGATTTATTGGAAGAAATCAGCAATAAACAAAATCAGGTGCATCAGTTTCTAAAATCTGCCAACTGGTTGATGATCACCTGGGGGACTGCCTGGGGCTACGAATTAATCGACGAACAGGCCTGGGTGGGAAATTGTCACAAACAACCCGCGAAAAAATTCAAAAAAATAGCGCTTTCCGTGGAAGAAATAGTAAACGACTTCCAACTAACCTATCAGGAATTAAGGCGACTTAATCCGGAATTAAAAATCATTTTCACCCTCTCCCCTGTCCGGCACTTAAAAGATGGCTTCACTGAGAATTCCCTGAGCAAAGCCACACTTAGGCTGGCCATCGCAGAAATTATTAAAAGGCAGCAGCAGATCTTTTATTTTCCATCCTATGAAATTCTGTTGGATGAACTGCGCGACTACCGCTTTTTCGCCGAAGACATGATCCATCCAAGTCAAACAGCCGAGGCTTATATCTTTAATAAGTTTGTTGAAAGCCAATGCGACCCGGCTTGTCAAAAAACATTAGAACGCATTCAAAAGCTTAAAAAAGCGGCCCAACACCGCCCTTTTCATATTGAAGGCCGGGAGCATCAAAAATTCCTGCATAAGACTATTGCCAAAATGGAACAACAAGCCTCCTACATCTCCTTAGAAAAGGAAATACAGGCACTGAAAAGTCAATTAAGGGAATAAAGTAATCCAAAAGACAAATCGGCCTATTGCTTTTTTTACGGTTGCTTTTACTTCCGGGAAATTGGATATTTTGAAATGATATTCTTCCGGTTTAGAAAATCATAAGTACAACAATGATGTACTCATGCTCCTATTTCTTACCGGCTCATTCCTACATCCACAAACCATGAAACCATCCCATAGCAATCGACTTATCGACTCCACCAGCCCCTACCTCTTACAACATGCCCATAATCCGGTCAACTGGTATCCCTGGGGTCCGGAAGCACTGAATAGGGCTACAAATGAAAACAAACCCATTTTAGTCTCCATTGGGTATTCTGCCTGCCATTGGTGTCATGTAATGGAAAGAGAGTCTTTTGAAAATGATGCGATTGCCGAAATCATGAATGAATATTTCATCTGCATTAAAGTGGATCGGGAGGAGCGCCCCGATGTGGATCAGCTATATATGGATGCTGTACAAGCCATGGGAAAACAAGGAGGCTGGCCGCTAAATGTATTTCTTACGCCGGAACAGCAACCATTCTTCGGTGGTACCTATTTCCCTCCACAACAATGGGAACATTTATTAGAGAAAATTCACCAAGCCTGGTTTGAAAAACAAGCGGAAATTAATCAGTCTGCCAATCGGTTGGCAGAACGATTGGGCTTATCTGATATAGATAAATTCGGATTAAAGCCCGGAGAAGACCCGGAAGACATCCGGCAATGGATTGATCAACTGGCACAGGACATCCTCTCGGAAGTGGATTGGGAAAAGGGCGGCATGAATCGGGCACCCAAATTCCCCATGCCTGTCATTTGGGACTTTTTGTTAGATTACAGCCTCCTTCAAAAAAACCAGCAAGCCACAGAAGCGGTAAAGTTGGTTCTAAATCAAATGGCTTATGGAGGAATTTATGACCAATTAGGGGGAGGCTTCTCCAGATACTCCGTAGATGCAGACTGGTTTGCGCCACATTTTGAAAAAATGCTCTATGACAATGCTCAGTTACTCAGCCTGTATAGCAAGGCTTATAGAACAGAAGGAAATGAGGAGTATAAAAGAATCATCACCGAAACATTGAATTGGCTGGAAAGAGAGATGAAGTCTCCAGAGGGTGGATATTATGCGGCTTTGGATGCAGACAGTGAAGGGGTGGAAGGTCTTTTCTACACATGGTCAGCAGCAGAGTTGAAAAGCCTTTTGGGAAATCAATACGCCGTTTTCGCCCAATATTACCAAATAGAAGAGCATGGAAATTTTGAAGGAAGAAACATCCTATTTCCACAAAAATCCATCAAAGTATTTGAAGAAACAGTACCAAATGCTTCCGCAATAATTGAAAATTGCCACCATAAGTTGTGGGAAATTAGAAATGAAAGAAGCCGGCCCGCCACAGATGATAAAATATTAGCCGCCTGGAATGGCTTATTGCTCAAAGGCCTGGCTGATGCCTGGCTGGTAAGTCAAAGGCAGAAAGACAAGGATAACGCCATTGCCCTTGGAGCATTCATTAGTGGCAAAATGATAAAAGAAGACGGAAGCCTATGGCGTTCTTTTAAAAATGGACATGGAAGTATTGAGGCATTTCTGGAAGATTATGCCGCGGTAATTGAAGGATTTATTCACCTTTATCAAATCACCTTCAATGAAAAATGGCTATTGCAATCCGAACAATTGACCAAGTATGTACTGCAAAATTTCGCTCAAAAAGACAGCCCTTATTTAAACTTTACCAACATCTTACACCATGATTTGATTGTCCAAAAAGCAGAGTTTTTCGATAATGTGATCCCTGCTTCCAACTCTATCATGGCCTTTAATTTATATTATTTGGGAACTGCCCTGGACCGGCCAGACTGGACAAAGCGCGCCTGGGAAATGCTTTCCTATACCCGAAAAATAGCCGATCAAAATGCGCAATATATAGCGAATTGGTCAAGATTATGGCTATTCAAACTCCATCCCTCCCCTGAAATTATTTGCCTTGGAGAACAAGCACTTCAACATGGAATCCAGTGGCAATTGGATTACCTGCCCAACCAAATAATACAGGCCTCTATCCATAATAGTACTTTACCATTATTTTATGGTAAAACCTTAAAAAATGAGCAAAGCACTATTTTTGTATGCCTGAACAACCAATGCCAATCACCTGTTAATGAACTAAAACAGGCCAAATCACAATTAAAAAGCCTGATTCCTTAAGATTTTTATAAAAAAAAGGGTGGAAATGATTTTTATATCCTTTTCGCTCCGCTATTTTTGAAAATAATGCTTTTTCGTCTAAAATTACTACAGCACAATATTGGACAAACGCGAACTAATTTTAAATTATTTCATTTTTAATTATGACTGTTCAATCTATTAATGGTGTTTGGTGTAATTTTTGGGCAGTTAAACACGTTGAAAAACACCCAGTAATTCATCGTCTAATAAAAGGAATTTAAGTTGGCAAACTATTTTAAAGGGACTATGACAAAGATGACCGATGAGGAGTTGGATCTGGTCATCGCCCAAAAAGAAAACTTCTCTGAAATGTATATTGATGCAGCAGTAGAAGAAATTCAACTAAGAAAAAACCCTCCCAAACCTTCTACTCCATCCGTAACCATTGAAAATGGGGAGAAAATCAGAAGGATAGAATTAAATAAAGAGCAGGTTAAGAATTTAGTTCAAAAGAAGCAAATCAGGTTGGTTCCAAGCCTTTATTCAAAGGTTTCCATTGCAGTTGCCTCTTTGATCATTCACCCATTGTTGGGTATTATTTTATTCACCTCCAATTTGAGGTACGCAGGCAAAAGAGAAGGAATGAATATGACCTGGATATTGGTGCTGGGCTATATAGTTGCTGCTAACCTAATGACACTGGCTCTAAAGCATTGGTTCCCGGTTGCGGAAGATGCCTTGATGCAGTTTTCTATGAATGAAGCTGCCGAATCAGTTATGAATGGTAATATAGGAGCGATTTCTCCTTTAATTCCAGCTGCTATTGGTGGTTTTTTATTAAACGTGGTCATTACCATTTTGCTCGTAAAAGTATTTTGGGAAAAATTTCTGGGAAAAAAATTCATCTACCAAAAGAAATCAGCCTGGGGAACAGTCATTATTTATATGTTGATTTTAGTTCTTTCCTTTCAATTATTCGGTTTTGGTATTCTATAAAAAAATTAAATGATAAATTTGAAGGTAGTCGATTTTCGACTACCTTTTTTTGTGCTTAAAGCTTTAGAATGTCCCTATTTCCGATAGAAGAAACCCCGATTACATATGCTGATGTTATGGTGCCACTAGCGGTACCGAACCTTTTTACCTATAAGGTTCCGGAAGATTTCGTGCCTTTTCTGGAAATAGGCTTTCGGGTGATTGTCCCTTTTGGTAGTAAAATCACCACCGGCATTGTAGCGAAAATACATGATCAGGAACCAGCCTACAAAACCAAGTATATTGACAATATTTTAGACGGACGTCCGGTAGTCTCCCCACAGCAGATTAAGCTGATGCACTGGATGGCGGACTATTATATGTGTACCATAGGTGAAGTGCTGATTGCGACCCTTCCGGCGGGGATGAAAATATCCTCAGATTCCAAGATTCAGCTGCACCCTGACTATGATCCGGAATGGTCAGGTGTGGAGTTAAATGAAAAAGAACGATTGTTGGTGGAGCACTTGCTCGAACAACCTCATGTGGATTTTAAGGAATTACCGGAAATCATTGGCATCAAATCGCCCTCCAAGGTTATAAAATCTCTGGTAGAAAAGCAGGCCATCATTCTGTTCGAACAGGTAAAAGATAAGTATTCCCCTAAAAAGGAGAAATATGTTCGCTTAAAAGAACATTGGGCGGAAGAGACTGCCCTGCAACAATTATTTGGCTTACTGGAAAAAAAAGAAAAACAGCAGGAGGTGATTATGCGCTACCTGCAGGCGGTGAATATTTTTGACCAGCCAGAACTCAATGAAATTGGCCTGAGTAAGAAGAGTTTGACGGCTCAGGAGGTCTCCCCTTCTGCTATAAAAACACTTGTAAAAAACCAAATACTGGAGGAGTTTAATGTGGAAATTTCCCGCATTGGCCATACCAGCAAAACCATCCCGGATCAGGTGGAATTAACACCTGCTCAACAAAAGGCCAAGGCAGAAATTAATCAGGGATTTGAAAATAACCAGCCGGTACTATTACATGGAATTACCGGATCAGGAAAAACGGAGCTCTACATTTCCATGATTCAGGAAGCCCTCGACTCAGGGGTTCAGGTACTGTTGGCATTACCGGAAATTGCCTTAACGACCCAAATTGTAGACCGCCTCTCCAAATATTTTGGAGATCAAATGGGCGTTTACCACTCCAAATATTCCGATAATGAACGTGTGGAAGTATGGAAAGGTGTGGTCAATGGCACTATCCAATTTGTGGTAGGCGTGCGTTCGTCGCTCTTATTACCTTTTGATCATTTGGGCCTGATCATCGTGGATGAATGTCATGAAACCTCCTTTAAACAATATGATCCGGCACCAAGATATTATGGGGCGGATTTGGCGCTTGTGCTGGGACGTTTACATCAGGCGAGGCTTGTCATGGGATCAGCAACTCCTTCATTCGAGCAGTTTTATCTGGCCGAAAAAGGGAAATATAAATTGGTGCAGCTTACCGAACGATTTGGGCAGGCACAACTTCCCGAAATTCAATTGGTTGATATCAGCCGCGAACGGAAAGCGAAAACCATGCAGGGACCCTATTCCTCTGTTTTGGTAAAAGCGCTAGAAGAAGCGCTAAAAAAAGGAGAACAAGCGATTATTTTCCAAAACCGAAGAGGTTATGCTCCGGTCCTGATTTGCGAAGACTGTGGAACGGTTCATCAATGTCCGAACTGTGCGGTCTCTTTAACCAAACACCAGTTTCAAAATGAATTAAAATGTCATTATTGCGGATACAAAGCCGCTGTGCCGCATGAGTGCTTTGCCTGTGGCTCAAAGGATTTGGTAGATCAGGGATTTGGAACACAGAAGCTAGAAGAAAGTCTCCAGCAAATTTTTCCGGAGATTAGCATTCAAAGGATGGACCTGGATACTACCCGTAATAAATACAGCTACCAAACCATTATTGATGATTTTGAAAAACAAAAAATTCAAGTGCTGATCGGCACACAGATGGTGACCAAAGGACTGGATTTTGAAGGCGTAAGTCTGGTGGGCATCGTAGATGCGGATCGCATGCTGGGGTTCCCGGATTTCCGATCCAATGAACGCGCCTACCAAATGATGACCCAGGTTGGTGGTCGGGCAGGACGAAGAGCCGAACGTAAAGGGGTGGTGATTATTCAATCACGAGATTTAGCACAAGCCACTTTACACACTGTGGTGGAACAAAACTATACCGGGCTTTATAAAAATGAAATTGCTGAACGGGAAGAATTCCACTACCCTCCTTTCAGAAGGCTAATCAAAATCGTGGTAAAACACCGCGAGGAAAGGGATTGTCAACAAGCGGCTGTTTATTTAAATGCGATACTACAAGAATGGCTGGGAGCCCATCGAGCATTAGGAGCACAAAGCCCGGCCGTATCCAAAATCCGAAACGAATTCATCCGGGAAATTATCGTAAAACTAGAGCGTGAAAATATTGACCTTAAAAAAGCAAAACGGTTAATACAACAAGCCATTATAGAAACTGAAAAACAGGCCGCCTTTAAAAAAGTAAGGATCTACTGTGATGTAGACCCTTATTAATCGGTTGTTGAGTGCGCTATATTTTTATGATTTTATCTAAAATAAATTTCTCTCTGGAATTATTATCAAAAATTGTCAGCCGATCATTGACCACAAAGATTGACCAACCCGTTCCGCCGCCATTTCTTTCTCTATTCAGACGATGACTGGTATTAAACACCTCCGGAAGTCCGCTAATATATAATTGGTTGGTATTCGGATCTGACTGCCAGACACCGGCACCCTCGACATTGTTGCCATCTGCAATCAAAACCCCATTTTGACTAATGGTCACGACCATACTCAGATAAAGGGTATCCATTTGGTTGTAACTATCAATCTGAATTTCATTAACCGCCCATTGTCCATAAATGGCTGAACCGTCACCAATTTGAGATAACTGGGATTGTACTTCATATTCAGAAATATCTCGGACCGCGGGGTTCACATCCTCCGTACAACTCATAAGAATAATTGGAAGAAACAGTAAAAGGAAGTAGAATATTTTTGTCATAGGTGGTATAGCATTATATAATGCTATACGAATCGGAGCTAACCTAATGTTATGGTAATATTATGCAGCTAATACATGGACAATATTTTTTATGACGAACATCAATTTTTTGCGTTGAATTCTCCATAAACAAAAAACTATTCCCTTTTTTCTTACATCCTGCTTTTCAAAAAGTAATAAGTACCACTAAATACCCAACATGCAATAATAATATCAGAAAATAAAACTACGCCACCCATAGATACTCCCTCTCGACCCAAACACTTATACCCCTAAAATTCTGCAACTTACCCAAAGCCCCACCACTTTGATTAAGGGAAAATTCACCAAATTTCTTTTCACATTTTTCAAACCTTCCCCCACAGACACAGCGGAGTCGGGCATTCTTCTAACAAGATAATAAGCAGGTGGAATCCCAAAATTTGATATAAATAAGTCCGATGCCATTCAAAAACATACCTTAAAAAGCAGAATCCAAAAAAAAGCCAATGGAAATTCCATTGGCCCTTAGCTTGTAAGAAAAACCTTAAAAAGGAAATATTTACGATGACTGGCGGCCTAATTTCCCCTAGCCTATTTCTGCTTGACCCCAACATCTGAATGCTTAAATCCTCGTTGAGGTACAAGGCAAAAAAAATGAAGGAGAGGTTTCCTATTTCAGGTTTTTCCCAACGAAGCAGGTGAAGGAGGCGTAAACATGCTCCCCCAAATTTAGGCTAATAAAAAATCCGCAATACCAATACAAACGCATCGATATTGAGACTTTCAGCAGAGCCATCTAAATCTAGCAATGGATGATACAGGTTAAGAAATGCTAGGAGGAAGGCACTTGAATTTGAATTTTACTCGACAACCTCTTCAGTGCAAAATTTCTAATAACCAACTATTTACGCTACAAAATTAAGGGAGATAAAATTATAATCCCCACTCATTAATAATATTCACGGCATGGTAGGCACTTAAGTCAAATTGCGTAGGAACTACTGCCACATAATTATTATCAATAGCCCAAACGTCATTATCCACGCCTTTGTCCAAATTCTTAAATTGTCCGGCCATCCAATAATAGGTTCGTCCCATCGGATCATTTCGTTTATCAAATTCCTCCTGCCAACGTGCTCTTGCCTGACGACAAACCTTAATGCCTTTAATAGGCTCATCTTGCTTCATCGGGAAGTTCACATTCAGGGCGATTTCTTTAGGCAGGCCATTTTCCAAGACTTTCTCTGTGATGATCTGTACATACTTTTTCACATGAGAAAAATCCGCATCCCAACCGTATTCACATAATGAAAAACCAATGGCCGGAATCCCTTCCACAGCCCCTTCAATGGCTGCCGACATGGTACCGGAATATAAAACCGAGATGGAAGTATTTGCGCCGTGGTTGATTCCACTGACCACCAAATCTAATTTTCGGCCTTTCAAAACTTCCGATTTAGCTATCTTCACACAATCCGCAGGGGTACCGGAACATGAAAAAGCTTTCACTCCTTCAAATAAATGCTCCTCATTTACCCGAATTACTTCGCCGATGGTAATGGCGTGGCCCATTCCTGATTGTGGAGAATCAGGGGCAACCACTACGACTTCTCCAATTTCCTGCATTGTTTCCACCAATACACGGATACCCGGAGAGGTAATACCGTCATCGTTGGTCACCAAAATAAGTGGTTTATTCTTTGACATTAGATTTTTTGTTTAATCATTTACAAGCTTGGCAATTTATATCTTTTTTATACAGTTCGACAATTTCCCATAAAAAAAGGGAATCGAAATTCCCTGTTTTTAAGATTTTGCTTTTTTATCCCCTGAGGCCAACTCATTATAATAATCGGTAATACGAATCAGGTCATTTCGATCATTATACTTCAGGCGGTTGTCTTTCACAAAGCGCTTGATTTCGTTGGAATACCGCCGCATAATGTGAAGAAGGGTCTTCTTTTTGAAATCAAAGAACATCACTTTTCCTTTGATATCCAGATAGTAGTAATCATAGGATAACTTCCGCTGTGTGGAATAATAGGTGTTTTGGTTATACCCATAATAGCCATAATTATATTGCGGTAAAGTTTCCTGAACAATTTCCTCCCTGGACATCAGCGTCAGCGGCCCCTCATGAAGCACTTCAAATAATACCGGAATTTTATAATTTGACCGTACCCGATAGGGAATGGAGAAAAATTCCCGATAATCCTCCACGGTGGAATCGTATATTTCAAAATAGAGAATTTTCCTGGAAGAGAAAGTTCTGATTCGGTTTTCAGCGTTAATTAATACCGCATCATTACCAAAATCATACTTTAACGCTCCTGCAAGGGTATCTCCATTCAATAAAACCAATTCGCCCAAATGCCACATTTCTGAGGGAAATTGCCGATTGGATTGGGCTTGAAGGCACAGGTTAAAACTAAAGAAAAAAACAAAAAGCAGGAGTTTATTTATCATGGTCAGGTTTTGTTTGCAATATAATGATTGAACGCAATCCCTTTGGTAAAAGATCAGCAACCGCAATCCAATTTAAAAAAATATCAGTAGGAGAATCAATTCTAAAGCCGAAAAACCCCAAACTATATATAAACAGATAGAATTTCATCCAAAAAAAAGGTGCCACAACGGGCACCTTGCTTTATTCTCCTTTAAGGATCTGATGATCCATTTTGTCTCTTTTAGTTTTCAAATACTCTTCATTGTATTTGTTCGGCTCTACCTCAATTGGCACCCGATCAACAATCTCCAGACCATAACCGATTAAGCCGGTACGTTTCATAGGGTTATTGGAAATCAACTTGATTTTGGATACATTCAAATCTCTTAAAATCTGAGCACCGACCCCATAATCACGCTGATCCGATTTAAAACCTAATTTCACATTGGCTTCTACCGTGTCCAAACCCTGCTCCTGCAATTGGTAGGCTTTCAGTTTATTTACCAATCCGATACCACGACCTTCCTGATTCATATAAACCACCACTCCTTTTCCGGCCTTCTCAACCGCTTCCATCGCACGGTGCAATTGTTCTCCACAATCACAACGGCAGGAACCAAAAATATCTCCGGTTACACAAGAGGAGTGAACACGCACCAAAATGGGTTCATCCTTTTCCCATTCTCCCTTCACCAGTGCCAAATGATTTTCCCCTGTGGTTTTCTGCTTGTAACAAACCATGCGGAAATCCCCCCACTCGGTGGGCATGTGCACTTCCACTTCTCTTTCGATCAGACTATCGTGACGCATGCGATAAGCAATCAAATCTTCGATTGACACCAACTTCAGGCTGTGCTTATCGGCAATTTTTCGAAGCTGAGGCAAACGCGCCATGGATCCGTCTTCATTCAAAATCTCCACCAAAGCTCCTGCCGGACGGTAGCCCGCCAATCTCGCCAAATCAATGGTAGCCTCGGTATGCCCGGCTCTTCTCAAAACGCCACCATTGCGGGCTTTTAATGGGAAGATATGTCCGGGACGGCCTAATTCTTCCGGCTTGGTTTCAGGATTCACCAATGCCTGCACGGTCTTGGCGCGATCATGGGCAGAAATTCCGGTGGTACAACCATGGCCAATCAAATCAACAGATACGGTAAAGGCAGTCTCATATTCCGCGGTATTTTTCCCCACCATCATATGTAGTCCTAACTCTTCACAACGCTCCTCTGTAATGGAAGCGCAAATCAATCCACGACCATGAGTCGCCATAAAATTAATTACCTCCGGGGTAATGGCCTCCGCAGCACAAATAAAGTCCCCTTCATTTTCGCGGTCTTCATCATCCACAACAATGATGACCTCCCCTTTTTTGATGGCCGCAATGCCTTCTTCAATCGGGTCCAAAAGTCGTTCGTCCTTCATATCTGTATTCCTTGTTTTTCTTCTAAATCAGTTTCGATTAAATTTTGTAGCGAATCTGGCGGGTTTCATCCTGTGCCTGCTTTTTCATCTGCTGCAACTCCACCATCATCTGAAGGGTCTCCATCATGCCTTCCTCATTAGCCTGCGCCTGATTTTGTTCCAATTGCTGTTCCAATTGCTTTTCCATCAAACTAAAATGGGCCACTTTTAAATTAATGATTGCTTTATACAGATTGTTTCCCAAATTATCTTGTTCCATGGGCACATTAATTTGGTGACGATCCATCCACTGGCTCAAACTGTATTTCATTTCTACCAGCTCTTCCATTACTTCCAGTGCTTCTCCTTCCACCGCTGCCAGCATCGCCTGCGGGCTAATATCCTGCTCTAAGCTCATGCGATGAAAATATACATTTACGATTTGCGCATGTCGCATTTCATAAATATCCAGACTGGAAATTTCTTCCTGTATATAATCTGCTACTCGCCTGCCGGCTTCTATTTCTAATATTCCATAAACGAGCAACATCCTCACCACCTCGCGCTCATGCAACATCAGTAAGTTGATATCACGATCCCCGGGAGCGACCTGCTCCACCGTTTGCGACTGCCCAAGCTCCGGATACATTTCCTCCGGTGGGAGAAAAGCCTCCGGTGGTAGATCCTGGTCCGGAATATAACCGGGCACCTGGCTGGGCATAGGGGGCTGACTACCAGCCGATGGGTAATTTCTATGCGCTCGTTTCTGCTGCTCTTCAAAGATGCCCTGCAATTCCTGCTGCAAAGCTTCTTCCGCAATTCCCAATTTTTGTGCGGATGCTTTTAAATAAACATCTCGTTTAATGGCATCGGGAATTTGCGCTACGGCCTCCAAAATTTCTCTGGCGGCCTTGGTTTTTTTCAGGGGATCATCTCCAACATCAGCCAACAACACCTCCGTAATAAAGGAAATAAAGTCGGTTTGATGATCTTTCAAATATTCCCCGAAAGCATTCGGTCCAATTTTCCGAATATAACTGTCCGGATCTTCCCCTTCCGGGAATGCCACGGCCTGCACATCCAGCCCACCGGCCAAAATCATAGAAATTCCGCGCAGGGAAGCTTTCACTCCGGCGGCATCTCCATCATAAAGTACGGTGATGTTATTGGTAAACCTTTTGATCAGTCGGATTTGATCTTCTGTCAAAGAGGTTCCGGAGGAAGCCACCACATTTTCTACTCCCGCCATATGCATGGAGATCACATCGGTGTAACCCTCCACCAAATAACAGTTATCCTCCTTTCGGATACGGTCCTTGGCCTGGTAAATACCATATAATACCCGGGACTTATGATAAATTTCTGTCTCGGGGGAGTTCAGGTATTTGGCTTCTTTTTTATTATTGGAAAGCGTACGCGCTCCAAAAGCAATCACCTTTCCGGAAAGGTCATGCACCGGAAACATTACCCGCGCCCGGAAGCGGTCGAAGATTTTCTTTCCATCTTCCTTGACGATCACCAGTCCGGCGCCTTCCATTTCGGAAGTAGTGAAATCAACTTTTTTGGCGGACTTATAAAATGCTTCCCATTTGTCCAGGGAGTAACCCAACTCAAAGGTTTTAATAATCTCATCCGTCAGCCCTCTTTCCCGCAAATAGCTATATCCTATGGCGTGGCCTTCTTTATTCTCCCACAGTTGTTGGGCAAATAACTCTTTGGCGTAATGCATGACGGAATGAAGACGCTCGCGGAAAGATATTTTCTCTTTCACCTCTTCTGTCAGCTTGGTCTCCTCTATCGGAATACCATACTTCTGGGCCAAATGCCGTATGGCCTCCGGAAACTCCATCCCTTCCAATTCCATCACGAATCGAATAGAGTCACCGGTTTTACCACAGCCAAAGCATTTATAAATCCCTTTACCTGGCGCAACTGAAAAGGAGGGCGTTTTTTCTTCATGAAATGGACAGCAAGCCCACATATTGTTCCCCTTTTTTTTCAGTGGAACATAATCGCCGACCACTTCGACGATATCCATGCGATCCTTCACTTGCTGTACAGTATTTTGACTAATGCCCAATTTGGTTCAGAATTTATTGCGAATAACAGTAGAACAAATTTACGCATTTCTCCCTCTTAATTCCTATCCAGTAGCTGAGGATAATCCAAAATATATGGGAATAAAAGCAGCGTTCTCCCTAAAATCTACCAAAAAGTCATTTCCGCAGCATTTAGAAGATAGCTAATACCGGAGTCTTCACGCAAAAGAAAGGGAGAAAACTATCATAAAATCCACCTTGCTCCTGTTTACTATTCACTGCCGGATTCAATAAAGCTTCTTAGGAGCCTGTGGGATTAATATAAATTTAGCGAATTCGACGAAATTTTATTTGGAACATCAGTTTACACTGGAAGAAGACTCTTTTTAAATCCTCTCTATATGGGATTTAGAACTGAATTGAATTAGCTAAAAAATGGGCTGTTAGAATAACATTTTGTGCTTCTATTGAAATCACTAATAATCCGACAAGCTTTTAGACAACTTATTTTCACCCCAAATAAGACTGCGCAGCTAATTTTTTAAAAGCCCAAATTTGGGCATGTTGGCTTTCTCCTCATTCATCTGCTTCCTTAATAAAAACTCAAAACAGAAAACTATTCCTCCATTTTGCCGCCAAGCAGCTAATCGGGGTATTAAACGCACATAATTCGGCTTAAGAAATACCCACAATATTTAAAAAACTATTTTGAGTCTCTGGGCATCATTAAACCCACCTACGGCATCCGCATATCCCCAACCCTTTAACCCTAAAGGATTTCACCTTCAAAAACCCCTTATCGTTTTGGTTCTGCAAACATTGTCAGCCAGATTTCCTCAACAGGAGGTTTAATATCATTATATCCGCTAAATTGATTTTTTTTAATTAATTTGCGAAGGTTACAGGTGAAGATTATCCAAAGCTATTGCTTTTTCCTCACCTCGGTCAATACCGAAAATTCCCTAGAGATAATGACTATTACTAAAGACCAAATATTAAAAGCCCTCGGCACTGTAGAGGATCCGGATCTGAAAAAAGATTTGGTAACCCTTGGCATGATTAAGGAGCTGGAGATTGAAAATAATACGGTAAAATTTCAGGTGGTATTAACCACTCCCGCCTGTCCGTTAAAAGAACAGATCAGAAAAAGCTGTATTGAGGCGATTCATGAGCAGGTCAATGCTGATTTGGAAGTAATTCCGGAGATGACCCACGATGTTACTGCCGCACAGGCTGCAACACCATTATTACCTCAGGTAAAAAACATTATTGCAGTGGCATCCGGTAAAGGTGGCGTGGGAAAATCTACGGTATCTACGAATCTGGCTGTAGCACTAGCGCGTACCGGTGCTAAAGTAGGATTCCTGGATGCTGACATTTACGGACCATCCGCCCCGACCATGTTTAATTGTGAGCATGAACAACCGGGTATGGAAAAAGAAGGGGAAAAAACCTGGATTATTCCGATTGAGCAATATGGTGTAAAAATCATGTCTATTGGGTTTTTAACCCCACCAGATAGTCCGATGATCTGGAGAGGTCCTATGGCGACCTCCGCGATTCGTCAGTTTTTGGGGGACACCAAATGGGGCGAGTTAGATTATATGGTGGTAGATTTACCTCCGGGGACCAGCGATATCCATTTGTCACTAATACAAAATGTAGCTGTTACCGGTGCAGTTGTGGTTACCACCCCTCAAAAAGTGGCCATAATGGATGCTCAAAAAGGTTTGGCGATGTTCCAACAGCCTCAAATCAATGTACCGGTTTTAGGAATGATTGAAAATATGGCCTACTTCACGCCAAAAGAATTGCCGGAAAATAAGTATTATATTTTCGGAAAAGATGGTGGAAAAGAAATGGCAGAGCGATTCAAGGTACCATTTTTGGGAGAAATTCCTATTGTTCAGGAAATTCGTGAAAGTGGAGACAATGGCTATCCGGCGGTACTGAAAGACAGCATTACCTCTGAAGCTTTTGATCAACTGGCGAAGGAAGTTGCCCGACAGGTAGCCATGAGAAACGCGACCATGGACAAAACAGAACGAGTAAAAATTACACAAGTATAGATAATGAATATTCAGGAGCTACAGCAGCAGGTAGAAACGGCCCTCGATAGCATCAGGCCTTATCTGGAATCCGATGGTGGAAATGTCAGAATTTTGGAAATCACGGAAGATTTTATCGTGAAATTGGAACTTTTGGGTGCTTGCGGAAGCTGCCCCATGTCCACCATGACCATGAAAGCCGGCATTGAAGAAGCCATTAAAAAACAAGTTCCGGAAATTAAAGAAGTAGTAGCGGTAAATATGACCCCACTACCGAATTAATTCCTGCTTATAAATTAGAGCGTGTTTAAAAGCCAAAATTGGCAGCGAAAATAGGAAGCATTGCAGAAGCGATACTTGATTATTTAGAGAGCATAGCATCGCTATTGTGGAGAATTTATCCTTAATCGCTTCCAATAATTCGAATTTGCAGCCGGATGGTGTGCTTTTTAACACGCTCTTCATAGAACGGCCATACCTTACTGCTTATGCTGCGGAAATGTATGGCCATTTTTTTATTTAGCTTATTGACTATATTTTGAAAAAAGTCCTAATCATCCTATTGTTTTTCTTTGCTCATTGGTCTTACGCCCAAACGGATCGATGTGGAGCGGTGAATCATCATCGGAATGACCACCGAATGGCACCTGTTCAGGGCTTCGAATCCTGGATGTTGGAGAAACAACGTGTATTGGCCGAACAATTCCCCCAACGAAATGCAGCCGATCCCGTGGAAATTCCGGTAGTTTTTCACATTATTCATAATGGCGAAGCGATGGGCAGTGGAAAAAATATCTCTGAAGAACAAATCCTAAGTCAGCTGGAAGTTTTGAATGAGGATTTCCAAAGACAAAATGAAGATGCCATAAATACCCGCCAGCAGTTTTTGAGCGTTGCTGCTGACTTCGGAATTAAATTCGTTATGGCGAAACAGGATCCGGAGGGAAATGCCACCAACGGTATTACGCGCACGCAAACCGAAATTACTTCTTTTGGCATTAGTTCCTCCGCACAGACGGCCCTAAAATCTTTGAGTTACTGGAATTCACAAGATTATCTGAATATTTGGGTAGCCAACCTTTCCGGTCAGCTGTTAGGCTATGCCTCCTGGCCTGAAACCGACAGAATAGAGGGGACAGGCGCTCCTTCAGCCCCTACAGAAGATGGCGTAGTGATTGATTTTACCGTTTGCGGATCCAATGCGAAGGGCAACTTCCCTACCATAGACCCTACTTATAACTTAGGCAGAACTTTAAGCCACGAAATCGGACACTTTTTCGGACTGCTTCATATCTGGGGAGATGGAGGCTGCGGGGTTGATGATTTTTGTGGTGACACTCCGGATCAGTCAAGTCAGACTACAACCTCCTGTGATCAGCTTCAAGATAATCCACCCTTTTCATGCGGCTCTGATGATCAGTATGAAAACTTCATGGATTATACGCCAGATGCCTGCATGAACATGTTCACCGCCCATCAAAAGGCTCGTGTAGATGTAGTGCTGGAATTTAGCCCAAGACGTGCTTCTTTACTCCATTCTCCCGGACTGGTTGATCCCAATTTTGAAGAAAATGCCGTGCGCTTAGTGGCCATTCCATCTCCACAAACCGTGAGTTGTGCTGCTGCCCTCCCCCTTGTACTTGAAGTGAGAAATGTCGGGATCAATGAGGTAAACTCCATGGTGGTGGAATTAACTTTTGGTGAATATGAAGCCCAAAATACGATTGAAAACCTCAAGCTTGCACCAGGTGAAAACAAGATACTAAGCACCACTTTATTGGGACTACCGGAAGGAGAAAAAGAGTTAACAGCCATCGTTACCCGGGTAAATAATGAAGACAATGATGCCATTGTAGTGGGAAGCCTGAAGAAAACCATTTTGGTGGATCAGAGTGAAGCCGAGATGCCCTTTTACACTGCTTTTAATTCTACTTCCATTGTGTCTGAAGGTTGGATTCCTTTCCCGGAGAACTCAAATAATCGATGGGAAGGCGGCCAAACCGCTGATCAGGAATGGGCAGCCCTGCTTCGATCAGGAAGCACCATGGTGAATCACTTGATATCTCCCCTCATTTTACTTTCGGAAACAGACTCCTTAACCATCACCTTTGAGACGCAGCGTACCGTTTCAGGCACTAGTGAAACCGACTTAAATTTATGGATATCCAATGACTGCGGTGCATCAGAAGCATTAATTTACAGCGCAAACAGTTCGGACTTAAAACCAGCAGAAGAGCATAAAAAATGGGTACGTCATTATGTGGACATCAGCCCATTCCAGGAGCAGGAGGTTCGATTAGATTTTGCCAGTGCCAACCCCAATGGAGGTACTTTATATTTAAGAGAATTCCGAATTTTTGAAAAAGGAAAACATCAGCTCAAAGCAGAATTGGAAGAGTCCATCATCCTTGATCCCCAAAAAGATGATATACTTCCTAGGTTCGTACTGTCTACCAGTGGCAGTTTACCCATACAATATGCGCTGGTATACGAATTGGAAGAAGAAGGCCCCATCTACCTTAAATTAATGGCAATGGATGGCCGCCTGCTCCAGCAATATCAAAAACAAAATACTTTACAGGGCTCCATCCCTATCGATCTCAACAATTTAGCCTCCGGCTATTACCTGCTGGAAATAAATTCCTTAAAGGGCCGAACGGTCAAACGTTTATTTCAGCCTTAAACAAAATGGCTTGCCAATTGCCGGCAAGCCTTTTTTTTATGCTTCTTTTTCAGAAATTTTGTCAATTAAATCCCTATTTTTGGATGTTCGAGATATAGAAATTTAATTCAATGAAGGAAAAATTAAACGTAGGGGTACTTTTTGGTGGTCGTTCTGTAGAACATGAGATTTCATTGAAATCCGCGACCAATGTGCTGAAAAATATTGATCAGTCGCAATTCAATATCTTCCCTATTGGAATTGATAAAGTGGGAGCCTGGCATTTAGGGCTCACCCCGGATCAACAATTCCCCAAGGAAAATAATGTACAGATTAATATGAATCCTGCGGATCCATTCCTGTTGAATAAGGATACGGGTGAAGAAATCCGCCTGGACGTGGTCTTCCCGGTACTTCATGGTACGGATGGAGAAGATGGCAGCGTACAGGGATTGTTGAAAATTCTTCGCATTCCGGTAGTAGGCGTGGACGTTTTACCTGCGGCAATCACCATGTCCAAAGTCGCTACCAAGCATTTATTAGAGGCCAATGGCGTTCCGGTGGCCAAATATGTAGTCAGTAGAATCGAAGAGCGCGACCAACTGAGCCTGGACATTTTAGAAAAAAAATTAGGCCTTCCCTGTATCGCCAAGCCGGCAAATCTGGGGTCTTCCGTTGGCGTCAACAAAATCTCTGATCAGGCTTCCTTTGAAAAAGCCATTGAAGAAGGTTTTAAATATGACAACCTGCTGTTGATTGAAGAATTTGTTGTCGGAAAAGAATTTGAATGCGGCATCATCGGAAATGAAATTCCTAAAGCCACCGTTGCCGGAGAGGTGAAGGTGAACAGCAAGCATGAATTTTACACTTTCGAGGCCAAATATGTAGACCCGGAAGGAGCCATCATTCAGGTTCCTGCCGAAATTCCGGAAGAGGTGCATCACCGCATCATGAAATATTGTGAGGACTCCTACAAAGCCTTGCATTGTAATGGATTTGCGCGCGCTGATGTTTTCTACACCGAAGACGATCGTATTTTATTAAATGAGATCAATGCCATTCCTGGCTTTACGGATATTTCCATGTTCCCCTCCCTGTGGGCACATGCAGGATTGGCTTATACTGACCTGATCACCAAATTAATTGATTTGGCCATGGAACGCGCCAGCAAAATGGCAGAGCAGGAAACGCATTTTGAATCAGCTTTCACCAAATAAATAGCCCAGCTTTTAATACAAGAATTTTAATATGTCTTTTTTTAAACCTAAATCATTCCTAGACCTTATTCTTCATTGGGTACTGATCGGAATAATCGGAACAGGCTTTGTGGGTGGATTTTTCTATCTGTATTTGCCCAATGTTACTGAACATGGCGAAACGGTCACCGTGCCAAATGTGATGGAAAGAAATTATCAGGAATTGGAAGCCGAATTAGGCGCTCGCTCTCTTCGATATGAAATTGAATTAGATTCCGGGTTTTCAGCAGATTTACCTCCTTTGGCAGTCATCAAGCAATTCCCGGAAGCAGGTACCAAAGTTAAATCGAACAGAAAGATTTACATTACGCTAAATGCCAGCAACCCTCCTAAAGTTAAAATGCCACATTTGATTGATGGCTCTTTGACCAACGCTCAAATCGTACTGAACTCTTATGATTTAAAAATGGGAGAAATCAAATACGAACCGGATTTAGCCGAAAATGCCGTTTTGCGCCAGGAGTATAAAGGCAGTCCGGTAGAAGCCGGCACTTTAATCGCCAAGGGTTCTACCATTGATTTGGTGGTTGGAGATGGCTATGGAAAGCGAACTTTCGAACTGGAAAATTATGTTGGCCGTCCGCTGGATGAGGTAGAACTAGCCATTAAAGGCTCTTCTCTAAAAGTAGGGTTTGTAAAACCAAGAGATCGAAATGATTCATTAAACTATGTAGTTATCCGACAGCGTCCATTGGAAGACACCCAGGTTCGCGTAGGACAGGAAATTGATCTTTGGGTAGAACTGGCTCCCGAACCGGAGGAAGATGCACCTGCAACAGAAGATATTTTCTAAAAAACACTAAAGCCCCTTTCGAAAAACAAAGGGGCTTTTTCTTTTATAAGGATAAAGATTTAAATTAGTCTTTATTTTATACGTTACCGGCACCTTGTGCTCCCATAAACAGGAACACCGATGAGCCTAACCATCAACCCATGTCAAAACGGATTTTCATTCTTTTTATATTAGGGTACTTTTTATTCCCCACAGCAAAAGCCCAGCTGGTTCAACTTCCGCTTCAGCGGGACTTAAGTCAACAAAATTTTCGAATTACGGCATCGGAGGATACCCTACCGAAACTCCCCTTTTTTGATGATGTTTCCCAGGCCAGCTTCCTTCCTGATACCAGCTGGTGGAAAAACACCAATACCGTCACGGTAAGATCCGGCATTGACATTAACAGCCTGAGTTATCAGGTCATGGTTTTTGATGGTCTAAAAGCCGATGGAACACCCTACAACACTACCAACCCCACCACTTATGGGCCAACAGACAGCCTGGTCTCCTGCCCGATCAATATGCTGGAGGTGGCTGATAGTGAAGTTGCAGACACCTATTTAACCTTCTTTTTACAAAAAGGAGGACAAGCCAATCCGCCTAATGTACGAGACATTTTACGCTTGTCTTTCTTCGATAAAGACAGTGAGTGGGAAGAAGTATGGGAAATAAACGGAGATGACGAAAGCATGCCCGATACTGAAACCTTTTACATGTTCGCTATTCCCTTTGAATCTCGTTACATCCATGAAGGTTTCAAATTCAAATTCCAGGCTTTTGGGAACCAATCCGGCTCTTTTGACAACTGGATTATGAATTATGTCCATCTGGATAAAAGAAGAGGCCTGGAAAATCCAGATAATCCAACGGCCAATGATCGGGCCTATATCGACCGGGCACTAACGCGTCGCCCTTCCAGCCCCTTTTCGCCTTACACCATGCTGCCCATGAAGCAATACCTGGAAGATCCCGAGGGCTTTACGGCAGTATCCCATGCGGAAATGTACAATCTGAATAATAGCGAACAGCTCGTTTCGTTTAACTTTACCATTTCAGATACTACCACCAACTCGGTATTGGATAAACCCGATGAGGCAACGCTTTTGCCCATTATCCCCGCATTTGGAACCTTAGACATTACCTCTTCGGCCATCAACACCAATAACCTTTTGGCTGGAGATCCGGACTCTCTTTATATGGAATTAGAATATTCCATCAGTACCAATGACGACTTTTTGGTGCGCTGGCAGGAAAATGGCGTAGATGTCATTGCCGAGGACATTAACCTTCGGATGAACGACACCACCCGAAGCATAGTCGTCATTGATAATATATTGGCTTACGATGATGGAGAGGCCGAATATGCCGCAGGTATTGCCCAGCAAGCCGGGCAGTTGGCGTATGAGTTCAATATTCCTACGGAAGATATCATGACGGGCGTCTCTATTGCCTGGAGAAACGAAGCTTATGGACAGGGCGGAGCCTCCTTCACCCTTAAAATCTGGGAGGACCTGGAAGAGGAGCCCATTTATGAACAAGCCACGATCACCATTGCGGGAAGTCCTGAAAATCCCTATTCCTATTATTCCATTGGCTACCTGCCCATAAGCGGAAAATTCTATGTAGGCTATGAGCAAAACACCAATAACCGATTGGCCATTGGACTGGATAAAGACAATGATGCCTCTGCCTTTATGTATTTCAACACGAAAGGCATCTGGGAGTCTAATATTTTGGAGGATGAAGAAACGGGTGAAACTGTGGCCGGTGTGGAAGGAGCTTTAATGATCCGACCTACCTTCCTTAAAATCAATGAAGAGATACCGGTGGATAATGAAAAAGCTCGTGAACAGGTGAAGCTCTACCCTAACCCAAATCGCGGATCATTTCACATCAATTATCCGGTAGAAGCCATTCAAATTTCAGATATGGCGGGACGAAGCATACCGCATCAACTGATCAACAATTTTTCGGATAGTCAGGTCATTTTAGATCAGGTAAAAGCAGGCTTATACATCGTACGTTACCGGATTGCCGGAGAATGGCAAAACCAAAAAATGATCATTCAGCCTTAAAGGGGATTAAACCGGGATATTCATACCTAAAGCCTTGTTTAGCCAGAAGGCGGGAATAATAAAGAAATAGTTCCCTATTTCGTTTTTTTTTCCGACAAAGCCGGACTCTAATTTTAAGCACAAGTTTTTTTGGCATAAAAAAAAGGACTATCCATCAGGACGGTCCTTTTTTTATTAAACAACAGCCATTAGAAAGGCGCTGGATTTTTCTTCACAAATTCTTCAAAATTAGATTCCGTATTCTTGTATTGTTCCTGAGATATGAAATTGGCCAACTGGTAAAAATCTTTTGCATCTCGGTAGCCCGGAACCGGAATCGGAGTCAATTTTTGTGCTTCCCCCGGCACCATAAAAACAATGGTCGGGTAGCTCATTTTCCCACCGGTAAGTGCCGCCGCCAATTCATGATATCCTTTTCTTCCATTTGGGACAAATTTGAAAGTTTGGCCATCGTATTCGATCTCTTCCCTCTGCTCGGCATCAAACTTCACGGCATAGAAATTTTCATTGATGAATTTCGCGACCTCCGCATGTTCGAATGTAGTTTTATCCATCTTCTTACACCATCCACACCAGTCCGTGAATAAGTCAATCACGATTTTTTTCGGTTTTTTCTCTTGGGCTTTCACCGCTTCTTCAAAAGTCATCCATTGAATTTCACCTCCTTTGGAAGCTTTTTCACCATTTCCGGCAAAGGTTAAATGGCCATTGGCTATAAAAATCAGGGCGAAAACCCACATCAAATTTCTTTTCATAAATATATTTAGTTTGTATTGGCTTTAAAAATTTGGCAATCTTTTGATATTATTGTCCTCTGCTTGTTTATAACGCAATTTCACTTAATATTTCTTAAATTTTATGTCGTTTAATTTACTAAATCGATCTTTTTACGACGAAATGAAGATCCAAAAACTTCAGGAGTTTGCAAAACTGACCGGATTTAGTGATGGCACTGACATCCAAACCCTTTATCCACTGCTCCAAAATGCCCAAACCATCGTTGAACTAGGCTCAGGCTATGGTAGAGGCCTGGCTTTTTTAAAGCAAAAAGGATTCCTGGGAAAACTCATTGGAATAGAACGCGCTCCCCACTTCGTTTCTTATGCTAATGAACAATTAGCGGGCCACTCGCAAAGCCACTGCCAGGATTTGATGGAAGACATTCAAATCCCACATTGCGATGCCCTGCTCTGGCTTTGGTCCGGCTTAATGGAATTTTCTGCCGACGAACAAGCCAACCGCATTCATTATTTCAGCCAATTTTTAAGACCGGAAGGAAAATTTTTCATAGATCTTCCCTTTCAGGAAGTCTCCATTGTTGGAGAATATCAGGATGAAAAATCATTAATCCTCCAGCAGCCCTGGGGAAAGCTTTATGCTTTTCAACCCAATGATTTAGACATGGATCGCTTTGCCTTAAAGGCACAGCTTAAAGTGCTCTCTCCCATAATTTACGCTACCTCTAAAGGCTACCAGAGAAAAATCTACATCTTTCAAAAACCTGCCTAATTAGCTTTCTTTCTTCTCAAATTGAATACTAATTAAGCTTTCAAACTCCAGACCCAATAACTGAGCGGCATTTCCCTTATGGATCCCCACCTCCAGCACATTCTGACTGTTAAAGATCAGAAAAATATCACCCGGCTCCACCTCTGCAATGGAACCATGCACATGCTGAAACTGCTCTCGTGCCACCCGGATATTATAAGTCATTTTGGACGCCCGTGTTTCGAAATCTTCTCTTTTGATATTGGTAATTAAATTCCCATAGGCATCCACATGCAATACATGGCCAATGATCAGATCCGCCCCCACCCTGGGTTTTCGGCTCACGAAACGCTTTAAATCTGAAGTATAAGTACCCACCGCGGGCAATCCCGAACCGGAAGCCAGTTTCGCCACTGCTTCAGCACAGATATCCTTAAGTGGAAAAGGAGACTTTTCCTCCCCCACTTCGGTAAGCTCTACCATGCCTTTAGGTGCTTCCGCACTAATTTGGCTGAGCAAACCATTATCGGGCCCCACGAAAAAGTGACCTTCGAGTTTCACCGCAATATGTCGTGTATTTTCATTCGCAAAGGAGTCCACCCCAAAAAGGTGAATGGTTCCTTCGGGAAAATCACGAAAAACCGCCCCAAGCACATGGGAACCATGAATAATATCAAATGGTTTGATTGCGTGGGTAATATCTATTATCTGTGCTGCCGGGAAAAATTTCAAAATTTTCGCCTTTACTGCAGCCACGTAGTGATCGCTTACACCAAAATCTGACAAGAAAGTTATCAGTGCCATATATGAATCAAAAAAATCATTAGCTTTGTATGAATGGCAAAAATACGGCAATAGACGTGATTCGCAAATTTTAAATCCAATAGCATTTGATAGAAAAGATAATAAGCCTGGAGGGCAACTCTCCGGTAGAGATTTTGGGAGTTGCTAATCAGAATCTGAATGAAATAAGCAATGCCTTTCCTCAAGCTCAAATTGTATCCAGGGGAAATGAAATCCGCATAAAAGGTTCAGGAAAGGACATCTTGAGGATCAACGATTTACTTCATATTTTAATCAATCATCAAAAAAAATATGGGAAAATCAATCCGGAAGTCGTGAAGGATTACCTCACCGAGGAGCAGACTCCTGTTACTGATACGCAGAATGATGTAGTCCTTTTTGGTACAAAGGGCCTCACCATTAAGGCACGTACAGAAAACCAAAAAACTTTGGTGGAAGCGGTACGAAAGAATGATTTAGTGTTTGCCTTAGGACCTGCCGGTACGGGAAAAACCTATATTTCGGTGGCGATGGCGGTGAAAGCATTAAAAAATAAAGAAGTCAAGAAGATCATCATCACCCGCCCGGCAGTGGAAGCGGGGGAAAATTTGGGATTCTTGCCTGGTGATTTACAGGAAAAGCTGGATCCCTATTTACGTCCGATTTATGATGCCCTGAATGAGATGATTCCGGCTGAAAAGCTGAAACTATACCAGGAAAACGGAACCATCGAAATCGCTCCGCTGGCCTATATGCGTGGACGAACCCTGAAGGATGCCTTTATTCTTTTGGACGAAGCCCAAAATACCACGCCGATGCAGATCAAAATGTTTTTGACACGTATGGGGCAAAACTCTAAGGTTATTATTACCGGAGACGAAAGCCAGGTGGACCTTCCAAGAATCAAAAATCCGGACTCAGAGAATCTCTGAAAATTCTGGGGGAATTACCGGCATTGGCGTTGTGCGTTTACAAGCCTCTGATGTGATTCGTCATAAACTGGTTAAACATATTATTCGCGCCTACGATAAGTTTGAAAGCCGAAATAAAGACGAAAAGTAAAAATTACATTTTTTTCTATTGGAAATCTACTTTCGATTTCCGACTTTAAATATTTATTAATAATAAATACCACCTACGTCACATTGATTTTTTTAGTATCAGCGTATGATAAAGGTTAAAAAAGTAAGCAGTCCGGAAGGTATTATTGAGGCACTCAATATTAGAGAAAGAGTCTTTGTAGATGAGCGCCAGGGAAAGTTTGAAGAAGAGATAGACGAATTTGAGCAGGTGTCTGAACACTTTTTAGCCAAGGATGAAAATGGCAGAAGTTGTGGATCTGCTCGATGGCGATTTGCAGAAATGGGCATTGTATTGGAAAAATTTGCGGTTCTTTCTGAATACAGAGGAAAAGGCGTGGGCAAGGCACTTTCCCTGGAAGTGCTATTGGACATTAGTAAAAACCCCAATACAGAAGGTTTTCCGATCTATTTATATGCATCTCCGGAGTCCGTAGCTTTATATCAAACCCTTGGGTTTAACAAAAAAGAAGAGTACAAAATCATCAGTAAAAAAGAACACGTATTGATGATCAAAGAATAAAAAGCGGCAAAATTTGCTGCTTTTTTTTTAGTCCTTAATGCGCTGACGAAGACTCCGCAATACGCGATCATAGGCCATTCTGAATTTTCGTTGCAGTTCTTTCCGGATCGGTTGCTCGTGATCATAAGCCGCCAGCACTTCCACATCTAAACTCCTGATTTCATACATTTGCAGCACATCAATGGAACTGTTGAGTTTATGCATAATTTTCCGATAAGGACGCTCTTCTCCTTTTTCCAAACTTGTCAGCAGTGCTTTCCTACATTTCTCCATTTCCATCAAAACTAGAGAAAGGAATTTTTCATATTCAGCTGCCGAAGAAAAAACAGCACTTAGCTGATCATACTCAATAAATCTTTCTTTTGAAAAATAGCGATTTCTCTCCTCTGCAGGTAACTCTTCCTTAAAAGCACATCCATAATTTAAAAAGGCCAAATAAATCTGTGTGGCTTTGAAGGGCTTTAATAAAATGTCATTCATCCCACTGGACATCACTTCGGATTCGATCAAGGACGGATTGGATGCGGTCATCGCCAAAATGGGAATATGTTTGAAATACGGTCCGCCCATCTCTCGAATCCTCTCCGCCGTTTGAAAGCCACTTATAGCGGGCAATTGAAGATCCATCAAAATCAAATCAAAATCATGCTGACTTTTGAGTAATGCCAAGGCCGCCTCCCCGGAATCTGCCACGGTTAAACCCACGGATTGCTTGTCGCACAATCCCTGCATCAGGAATTGATTGGTGGTGACATCCTCCACATACAGCACCTGGAGCCCCTTTAATTTCTGCCAGGAATAATCCACTTCCTGCGTGGACACCAATTCCCCCCTGGCATGCTCAATAGGTAACCGGACTTCAAAAGTCGTCCCCTCCCCTTCTTTACTTCTGACGATGATTTTCCCACCCAGCAACTCTACCAGTTCCTTGGTAATGGTCAAACCAAGCCCGGTGCCTCCATACAAACGGCTCGTATTTTGTGAAGCTTGTAAAAATGGTTCAAATATCTCCTCCAATTTATGCGCCGGAATTCCAATGCCGTCATCCCGGACAATAATACTTAACTCCGGGGCAGGAATATCCACAAAATCAACCGTTAACGATATTAATCCGTTCTTAGTAAATTTATTAGCATTCCCCACCAAATTCAATAAAATTTGATTGATACGCAGCGCATCACTATGTAAGAATTTAGGAACAGACGGCTTTACTTCTAACTTTAAAACATTGTGATTTTCCCTCGTCTGGTAATTCATACTTTTCTCCAAAACCAGCAGTAAATCCCGAAAATTAAAATCCCTGAGTTCGGCCTGCACCTTACCGGATTCTACTTTGGATAAATCAAGGAGATCATCCGATAACCGCCGCATCATTTTGGCAGCCAAATGAATATGCTGGAAGGCCTCCTTTTGATCATTTTTACCCTCTGCATTCAAAATCATTTCACTGATTCCCAAGATGCCATTTAACGGATTCCTTAACTCATGGATGACCTTCGAAAGGAATCGATTATTATCAGATTGAAATTGGTCAATCTGATCTTCAAGATGTCTGACCTTCTTTTTTAATTTGACCAATTCCTGTTGTGGCCGCAATGTAATTTGAACCCATTCTTCCTGAACAGGGTGAACAATATAGTGCGTCTGATAAGTACGTTTCTGATGATGCACATTTTCCAAATCTACTTCAAATATCCCTTCTCGCTGATCTGTTTGGATGGACTTTCTGATCGCCTCCAAGAAATGAGGTTTTTGACCAATAAAAAGGTCCCGCGAGCCAAATTCATTCTCATAGGCAGTATTCCTTTCAACCAAATGATCATTTTGATCAATGATGACCATAGGATCGGAATAGACAGGAATTTGATCAGGCTTTGTTGGAGCCTCAGGAAATAGAATGAAGCCCCTAAGCTCTAATTGCCCTTTGATATTATATGAAATTTGACATCGATAAATCGTCCTCACTTCTTGCTGATCAGGAATTTTTATGCTCAAATCCCCCTCAATCATCTCTTGCTCATTGCCGATGGCCTGACTTAATGTTCCCCTGAATTCCTGTAACATTTCAGTAGAAAGATAAGATTTCCATGCTGGCAGTGGACGTAAAAAATCAGTCCCCGGCAAAGGGCTATGTAGTAGGTCAGCCAATACATCATTCACCCTCAGCCCCTGACCTAAGCTAAAATCCCAAAAACCAAGCTTCAGGGGAGCTGCATGCTGATATTGTATTCGCCTGTCTTTTAAGAAGTTTTCTTGAACAGCGAAACGCTCGGAAACATCAAGCGCCAACAAAAATACTTTTTCCCCTAAAGGCTCCTCTCCCATTTTAAAAGGAACTAAACGCAGCTGAATATTGGCATAATAACCATTTGCCCGGCGCAACCTCACTCCTCGCTCAGCAACAGTATTCAAGGAATTTTTTATCAATAAACCTTTCCACCAGCTTTGATCATCAGCATGAAAAATTTGCCGGAGAAAATTAACAAAACCTTTCCTGACCTCTTTTTCATCATAGCCTAAATGAACCAGTAAGTTCCGGTTTTGAAATTTAATCTGCTTCTCCTTTAAGTCCAGTACCCCAAAGTGCCCCGGAACAAAGTCCAAAACCTGCTTCAAAAAACTGAGGTTTTGACGATGCTGATTTTCAATGAATGTTTTTTGAGAAATGTCTGTGACCTCAACCAAATGCAAATGATGTGCATAAGCCTGAGCCGCATAAAACTTCCATTCCAAATGTTTAGTTTCCTGCTGGCCGATCAGCGGGATAGAGGTACAAAATCGAATGATGGGATCCACCCCATCCTCCTGCCTCATCCCCAATAAAGTCTTGACGACATCTTTGCGATACGCTACCGGTAAAAAATCAAAAATCAGCTGCCCTTTCAAGGGCTTCCGTTTACCAAAAACTTCCAAAGCCTCTGGGTTAATCTGTTCGATCATCCCCTGATCATTAATCAACAACAGGGCATTATTACTTATGCCGGCATGCAATCCATATTCGGCAATGGTAGGCGATTTTGCTCTTTCTCTATAGTATTGGGAAAGAAGCCGCTCAGATAGTAATTGAAAGGGAAAAGCAGTGGTGTTTTCAGGAATAATAGACGCTTGTTGTTGCTCGGTAAACACGATTAACAAAAACGCTTCGTCCCCACATTTGGGAAGAAAAATCACTTGATTAGGAAACAATTGATCGAATTTCGGATCAAAATCAAGCGATTGAAAACAGGTACCTGTTTTATCGCCTCCCGAAAAAATTGACCATGGCATAAAATCCTTCTGCGCCTCCGATAAAGCGTTCCAAAAAGCTTCAGCCAACTCGGTTTGCTCCGTCAGCGTGGTGAAGTGCGTCAGGCACTGTTCTTTTTCTTGATATAATACCAAGGCGCTTCCTACTACTTGATATTGACCCGGAGGAAACAGCAGGTGAGTCAAAAAACGCAATATCTCATCTCGATCAGGACTGCTTTCCAAAAACTGAAAAACCTTATCGCGATCGACAGATGGAGATACCTTAAACATCATACTGAACTTTAATAATATAAAATCACTGAAGCATGAGCCGCTTATCTCTTCAAAGTTGAACCTTTTTTCGTTCACAAACTTCCAAAAAAGCACTCAAAACGCACTCGCGATAATTCTAATGCTTCAAACCATGAGTAGATGATTTTTATTAAATAAAAACTAAGAATCCCCCTACTATTTTGAATAAACCTAGCTTGATTTTACTTAACGCAGGATTAATTCTTGGAATCCTCGCAAGCCAACTTACTCAAAATGAGCGAGACATTCGCTTTTTTATTATTTTGATTATTATTCTTACACCAATATTATATTTAGGCAGTAATCAAAATATCCGGCATTTTTCCCTAAAAATATTCCTTTCTGCACTTTTAGGATATGGCCAGGGGCAGCTTTTGCCTCCACAGCCAGGGCAAAAAACAGCACATGAAGAGCAAAAAATCACATGGGTAAAAGGGTATTTAAACTCAATTCCATCCGCTTCCAGTCCTTCCTACAGTAGACTTATGAGTGATTACGCCCAAAAGAACGGTACCTGGAAAAAACAGGAGACCATTTACTACCTAAAAAAAATACCGGATAGTTTAATATCTGACTTTGGGCGGTATGGTGATTACCTGGTGGAGGTAAAACCTTCAAACTGGAGTAGCCTGATCGCTTTTCAAGCCCAAGAACCACCTCTGTTACATTACAAATCATTACAAGTCATTCTTCAAAAACGCATCCAACCCTATTTATCCGCAGGATCTCTTGGACTTTTAGCCCCACTTTGCTGGGGCGGCAGTACCGCAGAAAGCCCCAAAATAAAAGGAATATATAAAAAAGTGGGCTTAGCCCATGTTTTGGCAGTTTCCGGCATGCATGTAGGCTTACTCTTTGGTTTACTCTTTTTTCTCTTCCGTATTACCTTAAAGCGAAAGCGGCAGCTATGGTGGAAAATGAGCCTGGTGGCCACTGCTCTGCTGGCTTTCACTTTCCTTACCGGAGGGCGACCGAGTGTGCTTCGGGCCACTGGAATGGCCTTTCTTTTTTTATTATCGATTAAATGGAGAAAAAACTACCGCTTAATAAACGCCCTGCTTTGGACTACTTTCTTCTTATTGGCCTTTCAACCTCAACTCCTGTTTTCATTGAGCTTCCAACTGTCCAGCTTAGCTGTTTTGGGCATTGCCAATTGGTATTCTCCCATTATGAACTTAATTCCAAAATTTAGGGGAAAGTCAGTACTATCGGTATTCGTTATAGGTTTGTGTGCACAAATGCTGACTTTCCCGCTCCTCATTTTTCATTTTGAGGGAATTTCTAAAGTGGGATTCTTTACCAATTATTTGGCAACGCTCTCCATACCCTTATTTTTTATTGGGGGATGGTTAATGCAAGTACTCACTTTTTTCCCTCCTGCGGCGGAAATTTTTGGAGAATGGTTTTCCCTGCTCATTGAAAAACATAACCTGCTCCTCGCCCAAATCGCAGCATGGCCGAATAGTTATCAAGCTCAATTATCCTTTCCTTTATGGCTTATCCCCTGTTATTGGGTTTTCATCATTTCCTTAAGTTCCTTTTGGCAATATCGATTAAAAAAGATGCTTTGGCTGGCGGGAATTTCCTTTATCATTGGCAACGGGGTGTATTATATTCATCAATGGGAAAAAGAGACTTCATCAACTGAAGAGCGGATTATAATGCTACAAGAGTTGGCTGAAAATTAGCCCGCAGTATTCATGCTTAAATCCTCGTTTATCTGTCAGGCGGAAAAAATGATGGAATAGTTTCCTATTTGGAGTTTTTTCCAACGAAAAAGATGAATGAGGAGAAAGCAAGCTTACCCAAATTTGGGCTATTGTAATTCAAAGAAAATAAGTTTTACATACTTGAATTTAAGCCACTTGCGCTTGGCTAATAAATTTGGCGGTGAATATTCTGGGTTAGAATTCTGGATTTATCAATGCTTCTTCCTTTATCTCAAACCGTAGAAATGAAGCAAATAGGAAGGAAATAAGTCGGAGATGACTTCTATTCGATAAAAGAACCCTTGGCTTCCCGCCCATTGATCAAGGCCGGCTTGTTGGAGTGGGAAAAAACAACTGACCTCCAACCCTAAAAAGAATTCGTGAAAATTTGTGCAATTTGTGGCTAAAAATAACCCCTCCAAAAATGCCCTTCAACCCGCCTTAAGAAAATGAAGTTCGCAATTCATTCACCATGCTTTCAAAGCCATCCCCATTCATAGGATTGTACCGCCAATTTGCCGTAAAACTTGGGAAATTCACCTTTTCATAGGCCGTTCCTGCGATGATGATAGAAAAAAAACGGTTTCCTTTGGTTTTGGCACTTAAGAGACGCGAACGTAACATCGGATCCAGCATAGGCACCTTACCGTCAGTGAGCATGATCAAATCTGCTTTATGAAATTTGCCATCCTTCATGAGTTCCAGGGCCCGATCCAAAGCCACCCCGGCATCGGTACCACCATGAAAAGACATGGACAAAAATTTTAATAACACCTCAATATCATCGCCCACGCCATCCATTTCCAGGACTTCAATCTGCTTTGAAAAAGCCACCACATAACAAGGCCGGTGATCCATCATCGCCCTTTTTAACATGGCCAGCGCAATAACTTTCGCAGCCTCCTCCACCTTTCCCATCATAGAGGCGGAAGTATCCACACATAAAATGATGGGCCCTTTTTTATCTTCTCCTTTAGCCTTGGGCTTCTTTTGCTTGGGCTGCCCCTCCTCCTGTGCGTCCGCGATCAAGTCAAACTCCAATAATTTCTTTTCGGCATATCGTTGATAAAAAAGATCCTCTGTCTCCTCATCTCCCAATAAAGCCACCTCAGCAGGAAGCACATAGGGCAAATCATCCCCCTGGGTAATTCCCTTAATTTCTTCTTTGTCTTTTTTAGGGTTTTTGATCAATGATTTAATTTCCACTTCCTCCACTTCTTTAAAAGTAGATCGGGCCATTTCACGATCCATTCGCCCAAAAGCAGCAACTAATTCATCCAATTTTTTATGATTGGACATTTGACTCTCATATTTAGCCAATAAACCAAAAGGAACATCTTTCCAAACTCCGCTCTCTGATGACCAATGCGGTATCAGATTTTGCTTTAAAGTCTGGATCAGATTATTGGTATTCTTCGTAAACTCTCCCTTTTTAGAAATATTACCCTTCAATTTCCTAACTTCCAGCGTTCCCAAAACACGACGCTGCATATCAAATACGGAAGAGGAAAATAACTTATTCAGGAAATCAAAAAACTTATACAGCAATTCGGAAGAAACTACTCGCCAACGGTTTCTCCTTTTGATTCCATTTTCAATGCTATGCATGGACTTAGCATCCAGCTGATGCAAAATTTCCAATAGCACATAATTCTGAAACTCTGCATGGCTCACCATATATTCCTTCAGGCCGGGCATGGACAAAATTTCATCCAGTGGGTCAGTCAAATTCGCAGATAACTGCCCCCCGGTATAGGGCGTTCCGTTACAGACCGCCCGCATATACTCCACCAAATCGGTGCGCTTTTGCTCAGTCCCAAACCTTCCAAAAACTTTAAATTCCTCAATTTGCGTTTTAAAATCAGCCATACTGCATGCCTATCTTCTCCACTTCTGTTTTTCGGGCCACTAATTCCTTTAAAATCATTTGCAGGTTAAAATCCATGGCCTGCGCTTGTTTTTTGGTCAGGAAAATCGAGGACATCGGATGATCTTTTCCCTGTTCCCGCATTTCCGAAAGGATGATCGCCACTTTATCTAAATAGTTTAAAATCTCTTCCTTTTGGCGATTCAAAATTTCAACTACCTCCGGACCTATTTTAATCCTTATATGTTTTTCTACGGTTTCCTCGACATTAACAAGCGAAAATTTACGAAAATGACCGCCCACCTCCACCTCAATTTCGGTATTGGAGATTTTGGAAACTTTAAAAGTTTGTTCACCTCCTGCTGAGCTGTAAAGCTGCACATCCTGCACACCACCGCCTAAAAGCTCAAAATCCTCTGCCAGTATATTTTTGTGAAAGCCAGGGAATTCCATAATGGTATGATATTTCCCATTGACCAACTGAGGGACATTTTCCACCATTTTTTTAACCTCAAAAGCAGTCTTCATCACTTCCTCCCGGAAAGAATCAATTTGCGCTTCCACCAGGTGTAATTTAAATTCTGTAGGAAAGCCCACCTTAAAAATGGCCTGCGAAACCCATTTTTTGGTTTCTTCAATTTCTGAAGGCTTACTCCATAAGCATGGCGAAATAAGCAAACAATCAGCCAGATTCACCTCACTGCGACCATTCAAAAAGGCGGCGGTTTTTAACAAACGAGCAATTTTTGACCATCTCCGGTCAGAGACATATAGAGGGGTTTCATCTTCCTTGGCCTCCTGCGCAAATTTGGCAATGGTTTTACGGATAGTAGTGATGGTTTTCAAAATGTTCTTTGGGATAGTAACTTCATGTATCGCCAAATCCCATTCCGCAATTTCCTCCTGCGTAATCACCAATTCCTCCTCCAGGTCCACCGTATTCGACGTATGTCGCTCGGTGATCATCCGATAGAAATTATCCTCATCCAGAATCCTGTCCACAAAACACCGGATCAGAAAACGATCCCACAGGGCTTCCAATCCACTATTTTCTTCCGGCAATTCATTGGAGGCAGAAAACAAGGCCTGTAACTTCACCTTAATTTCAGAATCACCATTCCGATAAATCTTCTCATTCAAAACGGTCAAAAGGGCGTTTTGAATTGCCGGCCCCGCCTTCCAAATTTCATCCAAAAAGACCACCGTAGCACCAGGCAAATACCCCTCGGTCATCCGCTCATATTTGTCCTCTTTACTTAGCTTTTTGATGGAAATCGGTCCAAAGATCTCGTCCGGAGTGGAGAAACGGTTCATCAGATATTCAAAAGATCGCCCCTCTTTAAAGGCATGTTTCAGACGCTTGGCCACCATACTTTTCCCCACGCCCGGAGGGCCCAACATAAAAATACTTTCTCCCGCAATAGCAGAAAGTACCCCCAACATGGTGACTTCCTCTTTTTCAAACATCCCCTCTCCAATACTTTCCAGAATCCTTTTGATCCGGTCTCGAATTAACATATACAAAATACTATAGCGTGAAAAAAAAGAGCACCTACTTTCATAACCACTCCATACACAAAGGTTCAACAAGGACCCTCAGAAAATTAACTAAAATACGCCCATAAATATTTTGGGCGGGTAAATATTCAAAAATCCATTTTCTCAAAAACAGACTTTTGTCATTGTTTTTTAAATTTTGTCCTCCACAGGAGTACAACCGCATTATGAAGCGGCCAATATTGCATTTATTGCGAGCGGAAGGTAAATATTCACTCCCAAAATCCAAGGCACCCCGCTTTATTTAAAATAATCATTTTATAGAACCTGACCAATGTCAGTTTCTATAAAAAACAAAATCACCCTATTTTTTTTCATAAAATATTTTTTTAGACAAGCCTAAAACTTAAATTTACCGCTACAAATATATTTACCGAGGATCATGGAGCTAAGTTTTGTTGAAGAAAATTATTTGAAAGCCATATACCAGTTGGAACTGGAAAATCCCAGCGGCGTAAGTACCACTGCCCTGGCAGAAAAAACGAAAACCAAACCCGCCTCTGTGAGCGACATGCTCAAAAAGCTCGCCCAAAAAGAACTGATCTTTTACAAAAAATATCAGGGCGCCAAGCTCTCCAAAAGCGGACTTCAGGCCGCTTTATTGGTCATTCGAAAGCACCGCCTTTGGGAAGTTTTTCTGGTAAAGCACCTCAGCTTTGCCTGGGATGAAGTGCATGAGGTAGCCGAGCAACTGGAGCATATTAAATCCAATTTACTGATCAAAAGGCTGGATCAATTTTTAGGCTACCCTAAAGAAGATCCACATGGTGATCCCATTCCGAATGAGAATGGAGAGATTATTGAAATCCCCAAAATTCTGCTTTCGGATTTTACCACTGGGAAAAAGGCCCAAATTAGCGCAGTAAAAGAAAGTAGTCCTTTGTTTTTGCAATATTTAGATAAAATCAAAGCAGGCATTGGCTCGAATATCATCATACAGGAGCGTATTGCCTTTGACAATTCTCTGGAAATCCTGCTGGACGATCGCACCCTGTATATCTCTGAAGAAGTGGCCAAAAACATCTATGTTACCGAAGACTAAATATCTCCTTTTATCATTTGGCCTGTGGACGATCATGCTACTGAGCAGCTGCGACCGCAACCCACAGATGAATAATGGCAAGCCCAATATTGTCTGCACCACAGGCATGATTGGCGATGCCTTGCAACATTTGGTGAAAGATTCCGCCAATGTGATCAGCCTGATGGGGCCAGGTGTAGATCCGCATTTATACAAAGCCACCCATGGCGACATTGACCGGCTGGCGCGTGCGGATGTCATCTTTTACAACGGCCTGCATCTGGAAGGCAAAATGGGCGAAGTGCTACACAAGCTGGAACGTACCCGCCCAGTGGTGGCTGTAGCGAAATCCATTCCTGAAAATGCCCTGCTTACCGTTGAGGACACCGAAGTACACGACCCCCACATTTGGTTCGATTTAATGCTCTGGGATCAGGCTGTAGCCGAATCGGCCATTGCCCTTCGGGAAATTTACCCCGATTGGACCAAGATGATCAACGCCAATGAACAAGCCTACCGGCAGGAAATCCAGGTGTTGCATCAGGAGGTTAAACGGCAAATCGCCACCATTCCGCAAAAGCAACGGGTGATGATTACCGCCCATGATGCCTTCGGCTATTTCGGTAAAGCCTATGATATTGAAGTCAGAGGTCTGCAGGGCATCTCCACCCTATCGGAATTTGGATTGAGAGGACGCGTGGAATTGGTCAATTATATCATTGACAAAGGCATCAAAGCCATTTTCGTAGAATCTTCCGTTTCGCCCAAAGCCATAGAATCCGTGGTCGAGGCCTGTCAGCAAAAAGGCCATGATTTGAAAATCGGAGGTAGCCTGTACAGCGATGCCATGGGCGCTCCCGGTACCGCAGAGGGCACCTACCTGGGCATGGTTCGGGCCAATGTTCACACCATTGTAAATGCACTGAAATAATGAAAAAGAAAATACTACAAGCCGATAATCCGGTAACGGAAGTCCATGACCTGACCGTCACCTATGACCGGAAGCCTGTGCTTTGGGACATTGACCTGACACTGCCCAAAGGATCCGTGATCGGGGTAATGGGACCAAATGGTGCCGGAAAATCCACCCTGATCAAAGCCATGATGGGTTTACTGCCACTGGCCTCCGGTTATGTAAAAATGTTCGATGAAAAGCTGGACGATGTCCGGGAACAGGTAAGCTACGTACCACAAAGAGGGACGGTGGACTGGGATTTCCCGGCTTTAGTGAAGGATGTGGTATTAATGGGCCGCTATTCCAAAATCGGATTATTTAAAAGACCACGACAGTCCGATAAGGAAATTGCCATGGACTGCCTGCGTAAGGTGAATATGGAAGCCTTTGCTGAACGGCAGATTTCGCAGCTTTCCGGCGGTCAGCAACAAAGGGTATTCCTGGCCCGAGCACTGGCGCAACATGCCGATCTTTATTTTATGGATGAACCCTTTGTCGGCGTGGATATGGCGACCGAAAAAGCCATCGTAGACCTGCTGCAGGAAATGTCGGCAAAAGGCAAAACAGTAGTGGTCGTGCATCACGATCTGCAAACTGCCCGTCAGTATTTCGACTGGATCGTACTGCTGAACACCCGCCTGGTCGCTTCCGGCCCTACCAAGGAAGTCCTGACCGACGAATTACTAGCCGAGACTTATGGCGGAAAGCTGACCCTGCTCAATGAAGTTTCGCAGGAGATTAAAAATAAGGAATTTCCAAACCGGGAAGAATAATATGGAAGCATTACTGGAGTTTTTATCCTTTCAGGATCCATCGGTACGGATGGTAACGCTGGGTGCGGTAATCCTGACCGCCTCCTCTGCATTGGTGGGAAGTTTTACCTTCCTGAAAAAGAAAGCCCTCATTGGCGATGCAGTAGCACATGCCGTCTTGCCTGGCGTCTGCCTGGCTTTTCTGCTATCCGGAGAAAAGAATCCCCTGTTACTGATCATCGGTGCCTTCATCACCGGCTGGCTGTCCCTGAACATCATTGACTTTGTTACTAATGAATCCAAAATCAAGGAGGATACCGCCATCGCATTGGTGTTATCCGTCTTCTTCGGCTTTGGTATTTTACTACTCACCTTCATTCAGCATGGAGATTATGCCGAGCAATCCGGACTGGATCATTTCCTCTTCGGGCAGGCAGCCTCTTTGGTGGGAGAAGATTTGATCATCTTCCTATCCGTCGGGCTTTTACTCATTGCCCTGATCCTGTTGTTTTTTAAGGAACTTACGCTTATTTCCTTTGATCGCCAATTTGCGCAAACTTCCGGCTTGCCCGTAAAATGGCTGGAGCTTTTGCTCACTTCCATGACCGTGCTGGCGGTGGTCATTGGCATACAGGCCGTTGGGGTAGTTTTAATGGCGGCCATGCTGATCACTCCTCCGGCAGCGGCAAGATACTGGACCGATTACCTGCCACGGATGGTTTTGCTGGCCGCGATCTTCGGTGCTTTCTCAGGATTTTCTGGTGCACTAATTTCCTACGTCTCCCCTGCTATGCCCACCGGCCCGTGGATTGTGATGGTCGCTACCACCATCGCATTATTATCCATACTATTTGCACCGGCAAGAGGCATCATTTTCAAAATGAAAAGACAGCAGGAAAATCAATTAAAAATCCTGACCGAAAATATCCTGAAATCCTTTTATCATTTAGGTCAAAAGCATCAGGACATGAAGCATCGCTATAGTTTTGACGAAATTCACAGTATTCGACCTTCCATCCCCAAACCCCGCCTGAAGAAGGGATTAAGAGTTTTGGAAAAAGAAGGATTTCTCCGAAAGAAGGAAAACAGCTATCGCCTGAGTGCAGAAGGCACAGAAAAAGGGAAACGCGTAGTGAAGCTTCACCGCCTGTGGGAAGTATACCTGACCGAATACCTTTATCTGGATCCGGACCATGTGCATGATTCTGCCGAAACCATGGAGCACGTCATTACCCCGGAACTGGAAAAGAAACTGGAAGAAATGCTCAACTATCCGGACCGCGATCCGCACGATGAAGAAATTCCTTATACCTGATAAATATTATGAACGATTTACTGATCATACTCACTGCCAGCTTCGTGGCCATCTCCTGCAGTTTGCTCGGCTGTTTTCTGGTATTAAGGAAAATGACCATGGTGGCCGATGCCATTTCCCATGCCGTTTTGCCGGGAATTGTCATCGCCTTTTTACTTTCCGGCAGCCGTGACTCCATGGTAATGCTGGCAGGCGCCGCCGCATTCGGTATCCTCACCACCTTTTTGATCGAATTATTCCACCTCAAGGGCGGCCTGCAGTCCGATGCTTCCATCGGTGTGACCTTCACCTGGCTGTTTGCCCTGGGTGTCATCCTGATCTCCGTTTTCGCCGGACAAGTGGATCTGGACCAGGATTGTGTGCTTTATGGAGAAATCGCCTACGTTCCCATTGATTTGTGGATCACCAAAAGCGGTACCATCATGGGACCCAGAGCACTCTGGATCTCCGCCATCGTCATGGTGATCATCATCGCATTTATTCTATTGGCTTATAAAGAACTATACCTGACGACCTTCGATCCGGCCTTTGCGGCCGCCATTGGCATTTCCACCACGCTCTGGCATTATTTATTGATGTCCATGGTTTCGCTGGTATCTGTGGCCTCCTTCGAGTCCGTCGGGGCTATTCTGGTGGTGGCCCTGATTGTGACACCACCGGCCACCGCCTATCTGCTCACCCGGGAATTGAAAAAAATGCTGATCCTGTCAGTCATCATCGGTGTGATCACTTCAGTGGGAGGATTTTATCTGGCCTACGCACTCGATGGTTCCATTGCCGGTGCCATGGCCACTGTGGGCGGCATCCTATTCGGGCTGGCCTTTTTATTCTCTCCAACCGACGGCTACATCAGCCGATTCAGGCGAAAAACCAATAAAGCCGCCATGATCAATGCATTACAGGAATAGTGAATTTACAGACTACACCAAGGCTTCTGATTTCTAAAAAAATGATGAAATGCCATTGTTATGTTACACAGACGACTTAAATTTCAGGCCTTTTTTACACCTCCACCGTAAAAAACATAAAAACTAACGATTGAATATGTATAAAAAGACATTTTGGATGATCCTTTTGCTGGCAGCTGTACAGCTAACTGCTTTTGCCGGAAGGGACAATGAGGGAGAAATTAAATGGGTGAGTTTCGAGGAGGCAATTGAAATGGCCGAGCAGGATCCATCCAAAAACATCATGATTGACTTTTATACCTCCTGGTGTGGCTATTGTAAAAAGATGGACAAAACCACTTTCAAAGATAAGGATGTAGTCAATGCCGTTAATGCCAGTTTTTATGCCGTAAAAATAAATGCGGAATCCAAGGATCGCATCACTTACAAGGGAGAAAATCTCACTTATTCTGATCTTGCACGAAAATTCCGCGTTCCAGGCTATCCCACCATCCTGCTTTTAAAATCTGATCTGGATAAGCAAGCGGTGGAACCCGGCTACAAAAGCGCCAAGCAATTTACCCGCATGCTCGAGGACTTTGACTAAATAAGATATTTAATCCCAAGACAGGCACTTTCCATTTCGGAAGGTGCTTTTTTTTTGATCTTATTTTTCTTGGGGACTGCTGCCGCTTAGACGTCAGCACCGGGCTGGCGCGGCTCACCCCATCGGCCTTTTGGGCCGCTGTGGTTCAAACAAGCCCGCTTCATCCCTGCCCCAAAACCCTTTTTCAATAATAGCCCGCAACAGATGTGAGGTTCATCTGTATTTCAAAACAATCCAGGAGCATTCGCTCCTTTTTACTTCCAGAAAGAACAACAATCCATTTAATCCGAAAAATAACGCAAAAAACAAGTCGGCATCTATGCCCCACTTAGTACCTACTCTACAAATGATTAAAATTGATGTTTTTATTCCTATACCTTCCTTTTGATTACCAAAAATAAACACTCCTGGTATAAAAGACCCTAAGCAGAATCTTCGATCAGGGTGTGAGGTAATAATTTTGGAATTAAGAGAATAATCCTTTGAAAAAAAGCCTTAGGCTCCTACTTTGCTGTGGTATAATGAATTTAGCGTTAGATGAAAAAATATCAATTTTTACAGCCTGATGATCGTAATTTCGGGCTCATGATAATCTTGAGCTATTGTTATGGCATTTTCGAAAGCAATATGAAAAGCTAAAAAGTGACAACTTAAAAAAGAAAATGAAATTTTCAATTACAGAAATTGTAGCCATTATTTCAGCTACAGGAATTATTGGCTGGATTAGCACAAACTTTTTGGGCGGAATGATAATTTGGCTGCTTTCATACGGAATAATTATTATCCCAATAATACTACTTTACGTCTTCTCTATCTTCGAAACCTCTATTTCATTACTAAAAAAAGGTACGCAGGAAAATAAAATCAAACTAATAGCACATGGAACGGTACTCTTTTCAATTTTGACAATTAGCCTATATCACTCGGAGGTTTTCAAATCAGAGCCAATTTTAACTGCTGTTCTAAAGGACGACCTTTGCCATTATCGCCTTGTATTCAGAAAAGACCGAACAGTAGAAAACCAAATAAATGGTTTTATGGGATTTTCACAAACCATTCATGGGAAGTATAAAATTAAAAATGACCTAATAATTTTTAATCCAAAACCACATGATAATGATTTTATTCCAGACACACTCTTAATTGACAAACAACAGCATGCTATTTTCATTAAAAAGGATAAAGATGGCAAATTCATCAATGAGAAAGAATGGTTAAATCATTTTGAAATCATAGAAAACTAGTAATCCATTGCCCCCACTGATCGTAGTCTTCCCTAGCTGAACTTTATAGTCTTGTAAGAACGTAGCGCGGCGACTACGATCCAGCCCCCAGAATTTGGTGGTTCGTCTTTTAAGGCTGGTAAGCTTGCTGTAACACAAAAGATCAAAGGGTATTTAATGAGCAATTATCGGCCACCCCGAAAAAGTGGAACAAAACAACACTGGTTAGTTGAGTTTAATCCTTTTGGAGTCGGAAATCGCCCCCTGGTGGTCATAGATTCCATCTACGACCCCAAAACATTGGAGCATTCGCTCCTTATCCCATCTGGTTTAATACCCAATCCATTCATTTCGAAAAATACGCTTTAAGATTACAGCAAGGGAATTAACAAGCCTACATAAATGCAAAAATTAGAAAATATCTGGTCTGCTCTAATTTGGATATTTTCTTTTATCCCTGTGCTTTCATACTGTATTTCAGCAGATAACAATTCATTCATCGAGAAACTTGAATAAAACCAAAAATATTTAAACTTGGTTTGTATTTAATTATTATTTAATTTAAAAAGCTAAAAATCATTATTAACCACTAATTAAAGGACTAGATTCATGAATGGAATTATCGTCAAACCATTAACCTATTTAAAAAATATTACAATATTACTAATACTCACTCTTCTATGCACAAATTTAAAAGCTCAAGAGAAAGCCATAGTAAACTTATTTAAGACTACTGACGACTACATTTCAAATACATATACTGATACGAATGTCACCATATTAATAAAAGAAATGGGAGAGAATCACATTTGGGTAAAAAAATTCATCGACGATAAAACCGGAAAAAAAATAAAGAAAGCCAATTACTCGTGGGCGATAGAATACAACGGTAACAATTATTTCAATTTAGGATATTCCCATGACTTAAATAACTGGAATGTTTTTATTAAATTTAATTCAGAGGGAGAGAAATATTGCATGAGTTTTATCGACAATAATTCCGCAGGAGTAATTAAAAATTCTGGAATAAATTACGGTGGTGGCTTACAAGGCGTGCTTATGAAAGACTCAGACAAGTGGGGGAAATATTGGAGGAATAATAATGAAGAAAAAATAAAAATTCTATTTATCGATCTTACAAATCAAATGGAAGCAAATACGGGTAGAAACAAAGGAAGCTTAGGTAATTTATTGAAGCGAAACGAATTAAAAACTAAATTTGGCCTTGAAAAAACTTATGCTGAAATAAAAAACTTGACTTTTGAAGAGGTTCTAGCGATAATAGAACGGAACAACAAATAAAAAAACTCCCCTCTAGTGGGTGGTCTCGATAATAACATAGCGCCCACTTGTTTCTCTTCCGAAACACCCCTCTGGTAGTAGATTACATCTACGACCAAAAATATTAGAACACTCTGGGCGTAGATTCCATCAACAATCCAAAAACTTTAGACCGTCCACTCCTTACTCCTTCCAGATTCATCCACTATCCATTCCTTTCGAAAAACACGCTTTAACCCGGATTATTCATACCCTTATATCTAAATAGATTTTGGTAGTGTATTTCCTGATATCTCCCACTGATCGTAGTCTTCGCTAGCTGAACTTTATAGTCTTGTAAGAAGGTAGCGCGGCGACTACGATCCAGCCCTCGGAATTTGGTGGTTCGTCTTTTAAGACTCGTTAACATGCTGTACCAAAAAGATCAAAGGGTATTTAATGAGCAATTATCGGCCACCCCGAAAAAGTGGAACAAAACAACACTGGTTAGTTGAGTTTAATCCTTTTGGAGTCGGAAATCGCCCCCTGGTGGTCATAGATTCCATCTACGACCCCAAAACATTGTTGCGAACACTCCTATTCCCTTCCGTATTGAACCATTATCCCTTCACTACAAAAATCTTTCGCCGGGGAAATAAACAAGTTTGCATCAATATTAAATTCTGCTGGTACCCGTTCGGATATGATTTGAAGGAATACTGAATTCCTTGGTTGAATTTCAGGAGCAAATGCACTTAATATAAGGGCTCGAAGATAGAGACCAAGTTCAGGCTGTATCATTTTGCCCCCCGGATAAAAGAATAAAACTCCTTCCAAAAAGCATAAACACATTCGAGCCTGGAGACGATGGCAATTTCCTACCACAGCCTACTCCCGGAGAGAACGAATTCCTATGAAAAAATAAAAGTCCCCTAATACATCACCAAAGTTCATTGGCTAAACAAAAACCATCCTTTCAGGCGCCTATTTTTTTTGATAAGCGAAAAACAGAAAAAAATCATTTATTAAAATCGAATTAATAAATATCTTTAACAGATAGCTATCACGGGGAACCGAAAAGGTTTAGTTAAAATAGACTAAACTCACCCTGATCGCGGAAGATTTTTAATAGATATAGTTAATCTCAAATATCTAAGAGTGTGTTTTAAAGCCAAAATTCGTAGCGAAAATTTGAAGTATTGCAGAATCGATACAGGATTATTTTGAGAGAATAGCATCGCCATTTTTGAAAAATTATCCAAAGTCGCTTCCAATAATTCGAATTTGCAGCCGAATGTTGTGCTTTTAAACACGCTCTAACGAAATTAAAATTACAAATGAATAGAAAAGAATTTCCATTCGAATATACTGATGAAAAGTTTAGCCTATTACTTATCCTATCGTGTATAATTATATTTTTTATTTTAATCTACACCACGGCACTGAATAATGATCTTTTAGGAGGACATTTTGTTGCCTTATTACTTTCAGTTGGTGTACCATTAATAATTTTTATAATAAACAAAAAGAAAATAAAACAGCAAGGAAAAGGCATAATACACGACTCATTTTTTGAAGTTGTTTTCGAAAAATCAAGGACCAAAATAAACTTTTCAGAAATTAAATCTTACAATATTCGACATTACAGAGGTTCAATTTTAAAAATCAGATTAATAAATGAAACAAGCATCAAATTAGTCGCAAACAGTAACTTTTGCGATCACTCTTACTTTAAATCTTTCATTAACGAACTGGAAAAATCATTATTACTTTTTTCAGATTCACAGCATCATAATTTAAACAAAGAGAAGTCAATATTTGAACAAAAATGGTTTTTTATTTTTCTTATCTCCATGACAACAATCATTATTTTGGGTGTGCCTTTAGCAATAATCTCAGGCTATAAATGGGCTTCCATTTTTTTCCTACTATTGTTCACTTTCATCTTCCCTTTGTGGTTGGGCTATGTATTGAAGCAAAAAAGTAAAAACACATAAAAAAATCCGTCCCACTCTGGTCATAGAAGTCCCTAAGAAGTTGAATTTCCAAAAGTCACACCCCTTTCTCCATTAACCCATACCGCATTTATATCGATCATTTATTAATATAATAAAATTTGATTTTTCATGTAATTCTCTTTATAATGGCACAAGATTCAATCTACTAGCAGATTACCCAGAGAAGACCTCTCCTTAGCCTTTGGAAAACTCACACCATACAGTCCTAACGACCTAGGAGGCTGGCGGAAATGCAAACCTTCCTCAATCCGTAACGAATGTAAAAGGGGCATAGGAATCATTTAATTATTAATCCTATAATAATTCCTCATTCACCTGTTTATTGGATATCAACAATTGCCCCATTTAATGTATATTTGTATACGAACGATGGACACAGGAAATTAATTAAATAAAATGAAATACCTATCAAGCTTTTTTTTGACTCTTTCTTTAATAAGTTGCGGCCCTACGGAGTTTTTCCCTAATGAAAGTGATTACCGTGATAGTCGATTAGTCGGGACTTGGGAGCTAATTTATTCAGGCGCTCTCAGTAATAATTATGTTGTTTTTGAAGAATCAGGTTATCAAGGCATAGTACACCCCGAGGGGAAGATTATACACCCCTTACTTATATTTGGAAAAATATCAATGGAGAAGAGGCTCAGTCAATAAATATATCTGAATCCTCATCCAGCTGGGTAAAGAAAAAAGACTCAGAGAACATAAATTACACACTATCGGCAGACAGTTTAGTGCTATATCATAATAAAGGCCAATATTACGACACTTTAGTTTGGGCCGCTATTCAGTTAAAATTCAAGGGTCCCTACTTCATTGAGGAAATTACAGTACCATAATTTATCTTTGATGGCCACAACCTGATTGCCAAGCGCCACCCCTTTCCCTTGCAGTCCCACCACCCCACTGATCGTAGTCTTCGCTAGCTGAACTTTATAGTCTTGTAAGAACGTAACGCGGCGACTACGATCCAGCTCTCGGAATTTGGCGGTTCGTCTTTTAAGGCTCCTAAACATGCTGTACCACAAAAGATCAAAGGGATATTTGATGAGCAAATATACTTTACACCGAAATAGCGGGACAAACCACCACTGGTTAGTTGAGTTTAATCCTTTTGGAGTCGGAAAACAACCCCTACTGTTCATAGATTCAATCTACGACCCAAAAACATTAGAGCGTCCCCTCCTAACTCCTTCCGGATTCATCCACAATCCATTCCTTTCGAAAAACACGCTTCAAGATTATGCAAGAGCATGAACAAGCCGGCATTAGTGCAAAATTTGCCTGAAACCTATTCGGTCATGATATAAAGGAGTACTCGCCCCCTGGACTTTCCTTCTGAATTTCAAGAACAAAGACTCCATGCCTATGGAGTCGTATATTGACACTACGACTAAGTAATCAAAAATGCCAAGGACTTCTCCCCACTTCTCTGAAGAAAAAACCTAATGCCTCACGCTCCATTTTTCACCTCCTGTTCTGAGCAAATCACCGTCATTCCCTATCTTTGCATTAAGCCAAATCCATTTTCCGCTTATGCGCCTCGATAAATTTCTTTGTCAAAGTACCGTTTTAGACCGCCCCACTGCTCATGAATGCATCATCAGCGAGCGGGTAAAAGTGGGAAGAGCGGTGATCACTTTGCCGGAGGCGCAGGTACATCCGGAAGAAAAAGTTTATCTGGATGATGTGCTGCTTAAATTACGCCCTTTCCGTTATTTTCTGATCCATAAGCCTGCCCAAACGGTTTGCTCGAACAAAGACGAGCACTACCCTTCTGTATTTACCACGGTCGGATTGGAGCCGGAGAACCTCCACATTGTCGGGCGATTGGATGCTGACACCACGGGTTTGGTGCTGGCCACGGATGATGGGCAGTGGTCTTTCCTAATCATGCATCCGGATTATAAATGTCCGAAGACTTATCGGGTACAATTGCAAAAACCCATTGATGCTGGTGCTATTGAAAAACTGGAGAAGGGCGTCCAGCTGCAAGGAGAAAAGCAGGCCACGGCACCGGCAAAAGTGGAAATCATTCATGAGAAAGAAGTTTTGCTCACCATCACCGAAGGAAAATTCCATCAGGTGAAACGAATGTTTGCGGTGGTGAAAAATAAGGTAGTGCAATTACATCGGGAACGTATCGGTCCGGTGGAACTGGATATGGCTGAGGGGAGTTTTAGGGAATTGACGAAAAAAGAGGTCAACCTTTTGGTGGCGGAGAAGAACAGGCCTCAAAAGAAAAAATAGATCAGGCTTTCCACAAAGCCGACCAAATCTAATCCGAATTATGCAGACTTAAATCCTCCTTTAGCTGCTTGGCGGAGAGAACGAAATAATAGGTAAACCTTCAGCCAACCACACTTGCAAAAAAATCAAAGCCATTGAGGGTTGGCGGCCAAATTTTCATTTAGCGGGAGGAGCTCTCTGATTTTAGAAATAGAATGGTTATTAATTCTTCGAAGCACATCCTCCAGCCATTTGGATGGATTTATTCCATTAGCTTTACAGGTGCCGAAGAAGGAATAATACATCGCAATATTTTGGGCAGCAGCATGTGAGCCCGCAAAAAGAAAGTTCTTTTTTCCGAGGGCTAAAGGTCTGATCAGGTTTTCAATCAGGTTATTGTCCGGATGTAATTGGGGATCTTGTGTAAAGGTGATCAATCGATCCCAGAGGTTAAGCATATAGTTAATCGCCTTTCCGATGAGCGATCTTGGAAGCGCATCTTTCTGTTCTTTAAGTGCCCAACTTTTGAGTTCCTCCAAAATCTTTATGCTATCAGATTTTCTCATTTTCAGGATTTGTTCCGGGGAAAACTGCTCCTCTTTAGCTTTGGCCTCCAGGGCATAAAGCCTCCCTATTAAATCCAGTGCAATTTGCGCTTTCTTCCTGTGGTTTTTGAGTGCGGCGTCAAACTTTCTCCGGACATGTGCCCAGCAAGCCAGCAAGTTGATATTCGGAATTTGACCAAACTGATCATAGGCGGCGTAACCATCGGTTTGCAGGAAATCAGGCAGCTTTTTTAATAAATCTTTTGGGATTTGCTTCCCTCTCCCTTTGGCATAATCAAAAATGACCAAACCGCTTTCGGGGACATGCCTGACCCACATATATCCCCGGTGAGAGGAACCAGGTTTTTCGCCATCAAGTACCTGAATGGGTGATTCATCCATTTGTAAGTATCCCGCCTCTAGGGCCATTTTCACGGCCTCTTCAAAAAGTGGTAGCATTAAACGGCTCACATTGTTGAACCAGTTAATCACGGTACTCGGTGCAAGGGATTCACCGGTTTCACGAGCTAAAATTTTAATCTGTCTGTCCCAAGGAAGGTGGTCGTCAAATTTGCCAATAAGCAAATAAGCAATTAATGACGCATCTGCACCACTCTTAGGCAAAACAATATCCGGAGGAAAATCAGCGATAACGATATCGCCGTTTGGCAGCTTGTATTTATAACGGATGATCTGTCTGACCACCATCCGTTCGGGATAAATCTTCCTATATTCGGAAACCTCTGTGCCTAAAAAATGAGCTCCCGGGATCTCCAGCTTACAATGTTCAACCTCACGCTCCAAATGGTCGCTAATCGGCTTTCTTACCGGTGGGATAGAACCTTCTTTTGGAGCTTTTCTGGCAGGCTTTTCGATATCAGAATCTTTGGGCGATTTTTTTCGTTTTTCGGACTTACCTGTCTTTAGTAATTTCAGGACGGCATCCAATTGTTGTTGCAGAGAATTAACCTGTTCTTTCAATGAAAGAATTTCATCATCCTTCTCTTTAATAACTGATTCAAAATGCTGCTCTGACATACCTAAAGATACGAAAAAACCGCCTTAAAACATAAATTAAGGCGGTTTTTGATGTCTATCAGGCATATCTTTTTCTCTGAATTCTTTGCTCCAAACTTATCCCACAGAGCATCATTTCCAAGGTGTGTTTCGGGATTGGAATGGATTTATCTCCAGCTTTATGACTCGGAATTTCAAACGTCCCTTTTTCCAACCTTTTATAGTAAATGGCAAACCCTCCAGCTTCCCATTGCAATAACTTGATTTTATTTCTCGCCTTATTAATGAAAATAAATATCTCTCCATTGGTGGGGTCTCTTTCCAGTTCATTTTCCACCAGGCCACTCAGGCCATCAAAACCTTTTCTCATATCTACAGCCTCCGCATAGAAATTGAGTTTATCGTTAGGACCTACGCTAAGCATGTGGAAAGAATTAATTCAATAACATGTGACGGTGCGGAGACCGGAATTTCTATAGCATTACCAGTCTTCAGCCTGAATACTATCACTGCTGAAGCATGGGCTGCTTCTTCTAAAATCATATCGGTTTTGATCTCTACAAAACGCGGTTCTGGTGTTTTTTCAACATCCTGCTCTTTCCTCCAGGCAGCTAACCACCCTCTGAAGGACCCTGAAGGGATCCCATTTTTCCTACAGTAATCTGCCTGACTCAATCCACTCATCTCCCACTTTTTGATATGAGCCTCTTTAACGGCCTTTGTTTTCCTCATTTTTTTTAGAGCAAAGGTATGTGATGGGGAGGTTGGAGGAAACAGTGGTTAGCTGAAGGCTTACAATAATAGTTCCTTAATTCGCGCTGTTTCCTGGAAAGTAAACGGCCGAGAGAAAAGCAAACTTTCCCAAATATGGCTATTAGAAATCAAGGATAAACCCCTGAAAAGACTGAGGGTAGCCACTTTGAGCAAGATAAATCTTGCGGAATTAATTCGGCTTAATGCCCCGCTATCACCAACTACTTCCACAAAGGATGCATCCTCCTAAATCCCACCCTTTACAGCAAAGCATCCTGTGTAGCTTGGGGAAATTTCCGGAGCATTTTTGTTTTATGCTATTCTGTTTAAAAAGTACTTTTAATGCCATCCATAAATTTCATTTTGCTCTTGAGTGTACCGATCCATTCTCTTATCATATTCCGGTTTTCAGGAAAGTCGACCAATACTTCCTCAAGCTGAGTTAAGGTCGACAAGGCTTTTTCATAATCAGAGATACATTCATAATATTGTGCTACCGTCATATAATAGGTAGTAACCTCCGCCCCATGGAATATATGCCGATCGGGATACAAATCTTCCAGCTCAAGTGTTTCGCCTAATAAATCATGAATTTCATCAAAGTAGCCGGCTTCCATATCGAGTTTGGCCGCTTCTACTCTGGCAAAAAGGTAGTCGGGAAAACGTTCCATCATAACATCCACCACATTAATTGCCATACTCTTTTGCTCCAAAAGCTCATAAGCTGAAAATAAATAGTTGTAAGCGGAGGGGTAGTTTGGATGTTTGTGAATAAACTTTCTTAGACGCTGCAAGAATCGACTGTCAGCTTTTGCATTTTCCCCTAAGTGGTATAATTGCATACCAAAGTATTCTAATTCCATTTGAATATAGGAGGAAGGCTGAGCCCCTACCGGATAAACCGGTATATCTGTTATGTTTTCGATTTTTATCATAGCTCTGAAAAACAATAAAATAACACAAAAAAACGAGCAAGTGAAGACCTTTGGTAAAATAAAAATCTCCCATGGATGCCGGGCCAGGGATAGAGGCAGCGGCGCAGCCGGTTGTTGGAGCTCCTTTTTGCAGCCTGAGGGCGTAGCGGCTCGCAAAAAGAGCGACTGCCGAAAGCCCGACCGCGCTTGGGCGGTGGCCTCCATACCAAAAACTACTCGGCAATTAGTAAGGCAATGGACTCGCAGCTATAAAGGGTAAAACCAAAAGGGCAAATTTCTAAAAACAGCCAAAAGGGCAAAAAACCGCCATGCACATATCTGCAAGGCGGTTTTTTTGTATCCTGGAGCTTAACCATCTAAAAAACCAAATTTCCATTATCTACCATTTTACTACCATTTCATGACCGCATTTAAGGAGTAGGTATTAGGTTATTACCATATTTGCCAAAACAACCCTGAAACGGCCTTAGAAAGTGACTCTGAGCCATTTTAAAGGCTATTTAAAGGGTAATTGAAGCAAGGTTAAACAGGGTTTTGAAACTGTTTGAAAATTCTGTTAAAGGTGGTAAAAATGGAATGGGGTACCAATTGGGGTATCAATTGGGGTATCAAAAGCGACGAAAAAAAACCAGTTTTTTGGAGTTTTTCACCCTATTTTTATTCAAAAACACCTAATTTTTCAGGGTTGCTCTATCAAATTTCCTTGTCAAAATAAAATAAAGACTCAAAAACAACTGATATTCAGTTGATTGCCGGATTTAAATAAGGTGGTATCCCGAAAATTATTTAAAGCTATGTATTTGCTGATTTGGAATTTAGTTTCCTCCCTTCTTTAATAAATTTATCAAGTCTTTTTGAGTGCTCGAAAGTTCCAAATAAGCCTCTGCTTTCTTTTCAGCTGCTTCTAATGCGATTTTTGAATTTATTGCTTCTGATTTTTTGATTAAGGCTTCTGTATACCAAAATCTTCCTTTATGAGGTTTAGTCAAAATATATTCCACTTCGTGAATTGAATGGATAATAGAACAATCAAGCTTAATCGGAGGATATGATGGATTCTCACTAATCATAAGCATCAAGTCAAATTTATCCTCCACCCTTTTTACATACAAACTTCGATCTTTTGTTACGATAACATAAACTCTAGAATCTAAAATGTCAGCTCGACTATTTACTACTCTTGCTATTAATAAGTCTCCGTCATCAATTGTAGGATTCATGCTATCTCCATGAGCCACAAATACATGGCAATCTTCCTTGTTGGGGATAAAAGAAAGATCAAACCCTTGCATTTTATCTAAAGATTGAATTACAGAACCTGTCCCAGCACTGGCCTTTAAATCCGGATGAAACTTTATTGACTTATTAGGAACAAAAGTTTGAATTGATAGGCTTTCTTTCTCCTTGATCATATTACCCTCTCCTGTAAAGAGCCAATTCGCATCAATATCGCTATACGTGGATAGTAATTTTGATATATTCTCTTGGGACAGGGTACCTCTTTTTCGTCCTTTCCCTATAAGGCCGTTGGATATTCCACATTGAACAGTAACTTGATTATCATTCAACCCTTTGAAGGTAAAGTACTTATCCAGTCTATTAAAAAAATCTGTCATTTTTGATATAAAAGCCTTGGTGGTGTATCAATAATTCTATATAATTGTAGTGTTCTTATAATTCAGTTACAAAATAGTAATAAAATGAAATACAAAACAATTGGAGTGCACCCTTCAACGATGGATTTGATTGAGGAGGCCCTTAAAAAAACGAACTCAAACAATTCCCGCCCCAATATTAGGAAAATGGATTTAATACACCAGTGGGCGGAAAGAGCAGTGAATGAATTAAGCCAATCCAGCAAAGGGAGTCCAAAAATGGAAAAATAGAAATGCCACATGAATGGAATGAATTATTAGTTGTTACCATCGATGAGTTGATTCCAGAATATTGGAGTTCCTATCCAGTTTTGAAAAATGAGCTTCACCGCTACAAGGACAAAAAATACGGCATAAAGCGAGCTCGTAGAGGATGTAGAGGGCATCAGGCATTGATCCTATTTGATTCCTTACCGGAAGATGTCCGGAAAGCCATCGGAGACCCAAGAAAACGGTTTGACCATCCCTTAGAACGATATTATGAAGAAACAGAAGCAAATTATCGATTCTATGAGAAATTCAAAAGACCGGGTTTTGGGAATTTAGGGCAGGAAGAAAAGGAACGTTACCGGGTAAATGCGGCGATGTGTGAGGCGTTAATCCAGCTGAATAACTGGAGGCGAAAGGAATACAAAACGCTTAAAAAGTCTACCAGGGGTTTAAATCAAATTTTATTATCAGATGCTATGAGTTTTCAGGAAGTATTGAGAGAAAAACACCATACCATGCATACTTTACCGTCCACCTGGCGCGGATTAAATGAAAAAATGCGTGCGTATGAAAAAGATGGCCCGGTGGCATTGATTAAAGATGCTAAAGGCACCTCTCTTTCGAATGCTAGAAAGGTGGATGATATATCCTCGGTCATTCTTGAAGCGTTGTTTGCAGGGGTGGAACATAAGCCGGATGCTACCGAAGTAAGAAGGCAGTTTGACTCTTTCCTTGCGGGATATTTAGAAGTGATTGACCCAGAAACAGGAGCTCTTTTTGAACCAAAAGGACTTAAAGCACTTTCGGACTCTACGGTTAGGAGTTTTTTACGATCCTGGAATAGTTCCATCGGAACTTCCGCCAAAAGAACTGGTGACCGTCAAAAGCTAATCCAACGCTTTGATCCTTATCATTCCCTGGAGCGCCCCGCTTTTGCTGGTTCTTTGATCTCCATTGATGACCGCCAACCTCCATTTTATTATGCGAAGGGAAAGCGTGCATGGTTTTACCTGGGTATTGACTTAGCCTCTGAAGCATTCACCACATGGGTTTCCGGCAAAAGTAAGGAAGGATTGATTTTGGAGTTTTACAGGCAAATGGTTCGTAATTACGCGCAGTGGGGCATGCAAATACCGCATGGTTTAGAGTGTGAAAGCTCATTGAATAGCAGTTATCGTAAAAGCTTTTTAGCCAATGGCGCCATGTTTGGCGATGTCCGGATTGAAGCCAACAAAGCTAGAGCCAAGCGGATAGAAGCTTATTTTCGACCATTACGTTACGGATTGGAAAAGAAACGGCATGGTTGGGTCGCGCGGCCTACCGCAGTTGCAGAAGCTAACCAAACCCAATACGGACAGGGTAAGGAAGTGATACTTCCCTATGAAGAGATTGTTGAAGGTTGTCTTCGTGACCTTATCACTTGGAATAATACTTTGCATTCTGATCAGGAGATGTATCCGGGAAAAACACGTTGGGAAGTATTCGTAGAAAATCAGCACCCTGATTTGGCGCCAACCTCCTATGGTTCTTTCCTACCTCATTTGGGCTATTGTACTAAAACTTCCTGTCATGCGGGTATCGTCAAATTGCAGTACGGTGAATGGCTTTTGGGTGACGCAGGTAAAATTGCCACTGGAGACAATCTCATTGAGCTTATGCAGAGAGTGGAAGGTAAAGAGCTGAATGTTTATTGGCTCAATGGTAACGATGGTAAGGTATTAAAGGCCATAGTTTATACAGATCGCTATCTCTGCGAGCTATTTCCTAAGCCTGTATATCAGCGTGCAGTGATTGAACAAACCGATAAGGATAAGGAAAAGCAAAGCTTGATGTCGGCTTATGCCATGACTATTGCAGGCTATCAAAAGCGACGAAAGCATGAAATACAGGATGTTGTGGTAATAGATAACACCCCTAAGCATCAGCCACGGATTGAATTTACAATTGATGGCGTTAGTAAATATCAGGCCTCTGAGGAAGATGCACAGGTATTACCTGGCTTAAAAGATGAAATGACCGAATTCGAAAATAAAGAAAACGGTGGCAGTAGCTACCTAAGGTCTTTAAAGGATGATTTTTAAATTTTTCACAAGATGAATAACATTCAAATTACAGATGATTATCGCAGAAAAGTGCTTCATGCGATACTGGAGAACCGTCAACGGTTTGATGGTTCTGATACCGATTTTGCCCGGAAAATAGGCGTGAACAATGCCGTATTCTCCACTCTCAAAAAAGGAGAAATTGAAGGCAAGTTAAAGGCAGAGAAATGGCTGGCCATTGGGAAAGCTCTCGGGGTGCATTTAGGAGGACGGGAATGGAAGGTAGTAAAGACGGAGGTATTTAATAAGATTGAGGAAGATGTTAATTACTGCCAAACCCATAGCCGATCAATGGTATTTGTAGATGACTGCGCTATCGGCAAAACCTTTGCAGCCAAATACCTATCAAGAAGTCGCCGAAATTGCTTTTATATGGATGGCTCTCAATGCAAACGAAAGGTTTCTTTTATCCGGGCCATGGCTCAAACTTTAGGGCTGGAAAGCAACGGAAAAGTAGCAGAAGTCAAGGCCAGTATTAAGTACTATTTGAATGCCTATTTGGGGGGTATGGCAGATAAACCTATCATCATCATTGATGAGGCCGGAGACTTAGATTATACCGCATTTTTAGAGCTTAAAGAAATGTGGAATGCCACTGAGCATCGTTGCGGGTGGTATATGATTGGTGCCGATGGCCTGCGTCGTAAAATTGAAAATGGCATTGAGTATGAAAAGGTAGGTTATCGGGAAATATTCTCACGATTTGGGAATAATTACCGTAGTGTGGTGCCAGTAGGTAAAGAAAACCAGCAGGCCTTTTACAAAAAGTTAATCGCGGATGTTGTTACCGCGAATTGCAATGACAAAAAAGTGGTGAAGAACATTGTTAGAAGATGTTTGAGTCATAATGACAACCGTGGTGGTCTGAGACGAGCAGAAGACCTTTTGATATTGTTGGATCAAAAGGATGTGGAAGGCCATGAAAATCAAAGCGCTATTTGATGAAGCGGAAAAACTAAAACGCTTTCAGTTTAAAAACTCAAATTGGGCGGACGTGCTGGGTGAGCCAGGCCGTGATGGGCTTTGGCTAATACAGGGCCCGGAAAAGCACGGCAAGACTACTTTTTGTTTGGAGTTAGCCAAATTTTTAAGTGGCTATGTTCAGCAAGTGTTATTTGTGAATTACGAAACGGGCGTAATTGAAACCTCTTTTGTAGATAGTTTATTGCGGGTTGGTATTCAACCTCTGGCAAAGGTTGGTAAAAATATTTTTTGGGAAGAATTTTTAAGTTGGGAAAACTTGCTTGCTGCCATATCCAATCCGGCAGAATCAAAGAGTAAACGACCTGCTCCAGCGAATATTGTTTTCATTGATAATATCACCTATGCCCGGCATATCCTAAAAGATGGTTGGATTGAAGACCTCCCTAAGCGGCATAAGAACACATTGTTTATTTATGTGGCGCATGAAGAAGGAGGTGAAGTAGTGGGGGCTGAAGCAAAGGCAGCCAGGCGGTTGGCTAAAATCATTTTTCGCGTAGATGCGCATACTGTCCATGCCGGAGGGCGATGCCCTGGAGGATTAATATCTTTCACCGACCGGGCAAAAGATTTACATGGGCATAACAATACTAAAGGAACGGCAGTACACGTCTGATTCCTGGAGTGAACTGATCTCATTCACTTTGTTAATTGAGGTCTTATTATTAGTATATCCAAAACGTTTTCAAAAATGGCAAACGTTAAGACTGATTTGCACCAGGCGATCAACGATGAGGTGCAAAAAAACAGTGGGATGAACGACTACGATTACTTTTTCTTAATCGTGGATAGTGGTGTGGCTTTCGTTGATTTTTTCCTGACTGGTTGTAATGCCGATGTAAATCATTGGACACAATCTCAGATTATTGCTCAGAAGGACTTCTGGCAAATGTTTATAGAAGAATGGGATCTGATGATTCAATCCTTCTATACCTCTCAATCAGGGTCTGTTTACCCTTACATTCAGCAATGGATGCAGTGTAATTGTGACCTGATTGTCCGTTTAGATTGTCTACTTATTAAATGGGAGGAGGGTCATGCAGTACAGTAAATTTTATCTTTTACTTACCGAGCTCCAGGTGGATGAGCCGGAGGTTACCAAAGAGCAGGTGATTGCTGAGACTATTTGTCGCTATGTAAATAGCTTAACAGAGCTTTCAAAAGAGGAATATTATGCGGTAATGGAACACCTGAAAGCCTCTGTTAAAAGGTATCGTGCATCAAAGAATCAAATGCGCCGGAAGCTTTGGCAGATCTTCAAAGCAAGGGCGTCCCAAGATCCTGCGGAAGCTTCAAGAAATTGGTTTGAGAAGAATGCCAAATATCCGATGACCAATGATGCACCTCGTAAGGTCTACGCCAAATTTGTTTCTGTAGCGGAAAGAATGTAAAACCGATCAACCTCATTGATATGACTTCAATTGCTTTCATCCAGCGCGAAATTCAAAAGTATAACCTATGCGCTGCGCTTTGCAAATCAGAGGAAAACAGGATGTTTTACCTCGAAAAAGTATACCATTTCCAAAAAGTTTTAAACGATCTAAAAAGCAAATAACATGAATATTTCAGAATTAACTCCAGCACAAAAAACAGAATTGCTTAACCAGCTCAAACAAGAAGAAAAAGAAACTCAGGCCGCCATCCAGGAGGAGCGTGTAATTTATAAAGAAACCGTCAAAGAGCAGGTGGGCCGTACCATTGATGGCCTATTGGATTTGAGTGAAATTCTATCCAAATCCAAAGCGGAGGTTTTCAATGCCTTCAGTACTTTAATATCCCTGAAAAAGGAATTATTTGGCTACAAAGATGGTCAGCAAAGTCACACTTTTACTGATGATCTTGGTCGTTCCATTGAAATTGGGTACAGAACTATTGACGGCTGGGATGATACCCAGGAAGCGGGTGTCGCAAAAGTGAATCAATTTATTGACTCCCTGGCAACCAATGAGGAGACAGCTAAACTAGTCAAAATGATTCAAAACCTTCTTAAAAAGGATACTAAAGGGAATTTGAAAGCAAACCGGGTTCTGGAGCTAAAGCAATTAGCACAAGAACATGATAATCCCATTTTTTTAGAAGGGGTTCAAATTTTAATGGAAAGCTATAAGCCTGTTCGTTCCGCTTTCTTTGTAGAGGCACGCATAAAAGACAAACTAGGTAAGTCAGTAAGTATTCCGTTGTCTATCACTTCTGCCCCGTTTCCTGAGGGTACTGAAGTATCTGTCAATTTTTAATCCATTCCACAAAGGGGGTGCCTTCGGGCACTCCCAAAATTTGATGATATGAAAAACATGGAACAAGTCTCCTTTGAGATCAAAAACCTTGAAAGTGACATCAAAGCTGTGGATCGACATATAAGAGCTACGGCTGGGCATCTGAAGGAAATGCGCCAAAGGAAGCAACGATTTGAAGCTCGGATGAACAAATTATTAAGGAAACTCAAATCATTGACCCAATGCTAGTAAAAGGTTTAGTATTCATTTGCTTTTTTATGGTTCTGGTTTGGGCCATGGATAATACCAACACTCCAAATTTAATGCGATGAAAATATTTAGATTTTATAAAAACCAGTCAGGTCAAATGACTATTGGTGAAGTCCAGGTTGTTCCTGGTAACAGTAGAATTAGTTGTGCAAATCAACTATCAGAGGCACGTAAAACTAATCAGGAACATGTGGTAAAAGTTAATCAATATTTGGCTTATGTGGTAGCTGAGTCTACTTATGCAGCCGTTCACCTTTTTGACCAAAGCGGACATGAAACCTGATCATTTATTCCACTACCTACTGGTAATTGTATCCGTGAGCTACAATGCCTTTGCAGCAGGAAACTATGCTGCGAAAATGATTCCCTTATTTTACGCCTATATATGCGCAATCTTACTAAGTACCCTGGCCCACTATTATTTAATTGAAGGGATTAAGCACTGGAAAAAAATGGGCACAGCAAATGAAAATTTATTGTGTGCGGTTATTCTATGTGGTTGTTGCGTATTCGCTGACCTGAATGGGGTGAGTATTCTCGCTTTTAAAAAGGAATTTAGTCCGGTAGAATATCAATTTCAAAAGCAAATCACCTCACTGGAAAATGCCTACAACACGACTCTTTCGGAGGCTTCCAGTGCAAGAACCATCAAATTAAGATCGGATCTTTTACTCCTGGCAAAACAGCAGGGAAAGGAACTGGAGCTTAAAAGAGCGGAAAAGGATCAGGCATTATTGAATGCCTCCGACATTGCTAATCAATCAAAAAAAGCATTTCGAATATTCTCCATTTTGCTTTTCATTCTTTCAGGGGCAGTCGCTTCTTTATTAGCACCTGTGCTTTCTCCTATGGCCAAAAGAGTAAGAAAATTATGGATGAAGGGAGAGCGCAAAAAGCAGGAATTAGCCAAAGAACTAGGGGTTAATCATTCTGCTTTAAATCGCTTGATGCAGGAAGCAGAACTGATATGAGCAAAGAAAAGCCGGATTTAGGTGAGATTGTTATCCACCCCAATCAGCTTCATCTCTTTGACTGGATGCACAATGAATTTGTAAACCGAAAACCGTTAAAAAATGGAAGTTCAAAAAGTAAAGGAGCTCCTGAAAAACCCAAACGCAAAACGGGCAGACCTTAAAGCAGCTCTGGCAGATGCGTACCATTTAGACCTGCATGCCTTGAAGGCAGCAAAGGAAATGGAAAGCCGGATTTTTAATCAATGTAAGGGGTATTTCTCCCAGCAGTATCAAAATCATACACAAGTACCACTGATGTGGTCTGCTAAAGATGCCGGAGCCCTAAAGGATATCATGAAAAAGCTCAATCAATTAACGGAGGGAAAGACTCCGGTGGTGGAAGCTTTTCAATACCTGATTATAAACCTTCCGGACTGGTACAAGAGTCATGGCTTTAGCCTGCCCGTCATTAATGGGAAATTTAATGAGCTGATTGCAGAAATCAAGACAAACCGAAATGGAGCTTCAAAAAGCAACGTCTCAGACGATTACAAAGCAAGGGTACTTAAAGACCTTGTCTCCTAAACAAGTGGCGCAGGAGTGCCGATTGGTTCGTAGAATTGAGCAGGTTATTGAGTTAAATCACCCTCCGGTGGGACAATTACGCAGGGAGCTGGGAGAAACTCAACTGCTGGCGCTGATCAAAATCCACCTGATTGACTTTAATGAATTGCTGGATCTTCGCAAGCCTTTGGGGGAGCGGCAGATTGATAAGATTGCAGAGGTGCTGCTGGAGCAGTTTCCCAGCCTTTCTTTTGCGGATATTCATTTTGTTTTTAATCAGGCCATGTTGGGGGCTTACGGGGAGCTGTATGAATCCCTGAACATTTCTAAAGTCATGAGTTGGTTCAAAGTGTATTTTGAGGAGCGTACTAAAGTATTCGGGGAGCGCTCACGACTTCAGGCGGATAGTCATAAAAGCCAGGGCGCACAAAGAAAAATATTGGAAATAAAAGAGTTGGAAGACTTTTATAAACGGGTAAGGAATGAAACTTAATACCCTGATTCACCTATGTTGGATTTACCCGCTCATATGCTTTTTATGGGCGGTTTACGATAAATTTAAAAACAGAAAAAATGGCAAGAGTACAGATAATTAGCAATGGCAAAAACGAACTCAAAGTAGAGAGAGATATTGACACCTGTGAAATTAAGGTATATGCCTTAACGGATGGAGTGGATTGCCTTGTAATCAAAAGTAAATGTGGTAATGAGGTCTTCCGGCTATGGCTCAACCCTGAGGAGCAGGAAAGAATTTTACTCACAAATAAAAGTTAATCTTTAATTGATGATCCCTCAGCCCTTCGGCTGAGGGATTTTTTGTTATTATGAAAATTATATTACATTGGACTTTATTCAGCCAACCTACAGTGTTGGAATTAGTTAATGAAGTAAATAATGAATCCAATGAAATATCTATTCGCTCTTATATTTTCGCTTTCATTTTGGTCAGTTTCCATCGCTCAGGGGTTAAATGAGGATGCAAAGCACGTTAAGGAATCCAATCCGACTGAGTATCAGAGAATATATACCGCCTCAATTAAATTAGCAGGAGAAGATCATAAAAAGTTCATCATTTTGATAAATGACTTTTGTACTTCAATTAATTTAATGGCTAATGATTGTATTAAACTGGGGGAAGAAAGTAAGGAATGTTGGATTTATACCAAGTTGGCTTCAGATCCCAAATTTGAAAAGTCAATCGATGGACACCTTTATTATGATTGGATTGAAATTGCTAAGGAAGCCAAAAAACAAATTGCTGAATTAAACAGCCATTCAAGGTGAGAAAATCATATTGCCAATTATGCCTCAGTAATTTAACTGAGGCTTTTTTGTGTAAAAATGATTATATTGCTCATATTCTATTCATTCCACCATTCCTTTTTTGATAATATGAGATACGCTCAAAACCGCAATAAGCTGCTTTTGATTCAGGACATACAAAACATTCACCTGGAGAAAAAAGAAGAGAGCAGAGGCGGGTTTTCGAATCGCTTTATCTGGAGAGAATTTATTTACCCGACTTATCGGATCGCTGAAAACACCTATTATGAATACCTGCGAACTCCTGCGAAGCGATTATTAAAGAAACTTGAAGAACAACCCGCACAAATGAATCTATTTTAATCAGGGTGCCATTCCACCCTTCCAAAAAATACCAAAGGAGCCTCATAGTAGGTTCCTTTTTTTTGTAAGCTTTCCCTGGATAACATCACGGCCTCAATTCCCTCAATATTTTCTTTTACCAGCTTTGATTTAATTACTTCAATCACCTGTAAGGAGGTGGCTAGTTCTTCCAACTGGCTTTGCGGGGTATCGGCATTTGAGCGGATGTAAGGCGCAAATTTTGCTGTGATCGTAAATTGAATATCTGCTTCCGTACTACCCGCATTGAGTTGTTTATGGTCTATTGGGTCAATATGAATAAAGGCAGCTGGAAAAATTTGAGGATCATTTCCCCCCTCCATGTCCACGAATTTAAGTTCGTTGATTTGCTTTAATGATTTGGCAATGTTTAAGAATAGTCCGATCATTTTAAAAACCCTTTAAATCGCTTTTCAAGCTTATTTGAAATCTTTTTATCTAATACTTTGGAAGGAGCAGCAAACTTTCGTTGTGGCATGGTGAAGCGCGCTTTTTTACTTCCGGCTTCACCTCCTTCATTATGCACCTGGGCGTATTCTTTATCAGAAATAAGGGCCACGCCTTTAGGTGTTTTTTGATACCCTGGTGACCTCCCGAGATCTCCGGTTTCTCCGGTCAGAATGTTTCGAATGGCCGCCGCTCCCTTACCTTTTCCCTGACGTCTTTTTACTTCCTGCCACTTCTCATCCTTAGGGCTGTTTTTAGAGAAGGCTTCATTTTGAAATGCTTCCTTTGAGTGTTCGACCGCAAGCATTCCAATGTCGTCTTTTACTTCATCCTGTAAGTACTTATGCAGGTTAAGTACCTTATTAATAAAATCTTGCATAAATCAACTCAAATTATTAATATTACGTCTCTTAAATAAAGCGATTAGCACTGCGACTCCTTGATTGCATATCATTGTAGTGACGGGTGTTAGTCGCTTTTTTTATTGCAGAGATTCCACCACTGAATAAATCTGACGCTCCCCATTTGCCAGCTCCCTTAGTACCAGGAATGAGTCCTGCTGATTTACCTGAATTTTGTAATAGTGAAATTGACTGATCAAAGGATTGGCCTTGGTATTGGGATCAGTTCGAACAAATTCAGCATTCTCCAGCACTTCCTCCAGGGCAAATAAAATCCGGTTCTTTAGGGCATAATCCCGGTGAGGTTGGTTTAAAATTTCTTTTATGCCGGAGGTATGTAAAACCGCCGGACTTCCACCCACCTGATAAGTTCCTTTCAGCTCACCCTTTGCCCATTCCAACATCAGTTTACGCTCAAGCCGCATGGCCGCGGTTGGCGCACTCTTTTTGACCTTTCTCGGTGCACTGGCCTGGTACGGGTGATCACTCCCAAATACCTTACGACTAATGCCCGGATTTTCTTTAAGCCCTGCCTGAGCTCTTACCTCAACCTCGGAGCATCAGTGGCCTTCTCATCCGTAAGTATCCAATCGCATTTACAATTATATCGATTACCCGGAAAATTCGTCGCCCAGAAAGGATCTGCCTGAGGTAATACCGTATGCCAGTATCCTTTGTGTACAGGGTCGGGCTCTGCTGCTCTGGAGGGAATCCACTTAATGTTTCGCCCAGGAGTTTGTTGAAAACTATGCCACTGTACTGCCGTCCTGGCTCTTGCTACGGTGGTATTATACTCTGTCCGTAACCATCGTTGATTATAATCACCAATGATTTTCTTTGAATCCCTTTTAAAGGCCGCAAAACTCTTCAGTTTACCGTCTTCGTCAACGATAATCTTTTTAAGCGCTGTATACTGTTGATGTGTTTTAAATGCGGCAAACACGGCATTACTTTGCTGTAAAGCTTCCTTAATGCCCCATTCGGGGTCGATATAGGAGATTGCTCCCACTCCCTCTTCCACTGCCTTATTTAATTCCGTATAAGCAATTTTCCAAAGGCTGGGTTCAATGGTGCCTTTGATATTATCAGCGTATATGTTGATGAGCGCCTGATCAACCAAATCCTGAATATCAAAAAGTGGTTCTTCAGCAAGCTCCAGTTCACAGCAATGACCGTATTGGTGTTTTAGTTGTTCCCCGACCGTTTCATGATCGGGGAAAAACCGAAAAAAAGGATTTCAGTTTCAGCCATAGGCTTTGTTCCTCCTGGCTTAATTTCACCTCCTTCTTTTTGGATTTTTGAGAAGGTGTTGGCTTTTTTTGCTCCTTTGGTTGCTGCTCTTCCTCCGCTGCTTCCACTTCCTCTTTCTGCATCTTTTTAGGGCGTGGTCGGTTGTAGGTCTCATACCAATATTCCTGATCGATGGGAGCAATTTCATTAAGCTTCATGTCAAACTCCAAACGCTCCTTTGGCGTCATCCCGTCCTGCTCTTCATACCCAAAGCGACCACCCGCTACGGCATAGCCAAACTTCTCCAGTATAGGGATAAATTTCTCATTCAACAGGCGAAGCATAAAGCGACGGTCCGCTTTGGCCACCTCCTTCTCACTACTGGCATGTACCTCTCCCTTGTAATTTCCACCCTGAGCATCAGTGGTCATGGTGTTCAGCAGGATGGCTTTGGAGTTTTGTTCATCACAGAACTTTGCCAGATTGCTGTACAAGTCAGAGGAACCTGACTTATGGGTGGTTTCGTGCAGCTTAAATTCTGAATTACGGGGACGCACCACATAAGAAGCTACTGCCTGTTGTTTGGCAATGGCCTCCAGCTGCGCACGTGCAGTCGGGTCATCATATACGTATTCACGGAATGGCGCACCAAACACCTGGGCAAATACCGACCAGTCCGAAACATTTCCTTTTTTATAGATTACTGCTACTGCTGCTTTGGAAAGTAAGCCTAGGTCATCAGGTCGTCCGGCTTCCATGCAATACATGTTATACGGAGTTTCCCGATAGCTTTCGCCATGCTCATCCGATTGATGCTTCATGACAATCCCTTTTTTGGGGTTGACATGCTTTCGGGGAATGAGCTTATGCTCCAGGGTAGTGCCTTCAATCTTATCAAACCACACCAGGGAATGACCATAGAATCTACTATCAATCAAATCCTTCATCATTTCCTCAAAAGCCTCGGTATTGATCAGGTCATTGATTTGCTCAACTTCCTTACCGGATTGATCAAAGAACTTTAAAGGCAGGTTGGTGACAAACATTTGCCGCTTCTCCATCAAAGCAGTCAAGTGCAGATCCAGCACCACTTCTTCATATAGATCGTAAAGACGTGCCCTTCTGGGTTGTCTACACTTTCAGCGGCTTTAATGGCATCCCGCCATTCCGGAATGCCTTTATAACTCCTGTCAATATTCGAAAGGGTGATATTATTCACCTCAACTTTAGGCGAAATTTTATTCTCTTTTTTATTGCTGCGCTTTGCCATAATTAATATCTGTTGTTAAGTCCGCCCGTGAAAAAGTCTGCTTGCTTATCCGGTTCTTCTTTTTCTGACCAAAGGGGAATATCCAGCTTCATTAAGCCATCACGGATATCTTTCAGGGTTTCTTTCGCCCACTTATAGCGCTCCTTTATTTTGTCCGGTATTTCCTCTGTAACGCTGTAAATATGATATAAAGAAACATCGATGCTAAGCCCCTTTATAATGCCATTCCGGTCATCTCCGGTTTGTGCCCAGAGCTCGGAAGTATCGTATTTTTGGTTGAGGTAACCGTCAATTTCTGCGATTGCCCGTGAGATGTTTTGTGATACAAAAGTTTCATCTTCCCGGCTAAGGGCATTCAGTATCTCGATGTAGACACCCTGCTTTAAATCTGCTTCTTCTAAAAACATAGTTAATAATGTGATGGTCTCCGCTCTGTACCGACAATGGGTTTATCATTGGCATTTGCAGTGGAAGAGATGTGTTGAGATAATTTGGAAATAGCTCCCTGGTCAGCATCCGGTGCATCGTCATGGGACTTATATCCCGGCTCTATTCCCTTGGTCTGGTTGGAGCCTTCGGCCATATCATTGGAGGAATATTCCTTTTCATTGTAGATGATCCGCCCCTGTTGGTACAAGGGCAAAAGTGTGCTGACCATCCGGTCATATTTATTCCCTTTTTTAGTGTCGTCTTTTATCAGGCCAATATCAAAGTCAAATCCTTTACGCACCTCATTATAGGTTTCCTGAAGCGTTTCGTTCCAAAATTGTGCTTCGTACCAAAAAGGTATCCACACCCTTGGGTGAAGCATTTTGAAATAGAACATCCACTTTATGGCCTCATCCATTTTGCACTGTCTGACAAAAGATTTAATGAGGTAATATTTATTCCCCCTCTTTCCCCAAATCCGAATAGCATTATAGTCATTGTTCCCACTATAGGCCACGTCCCAATAAGCCACAATAGCATCATAGTGGTCTATCCGGGGATTTTTTCCCACCGGAAGTATTCGTCCTTAAACAACTTACCTTCGATATGGGCATCTTGATTAAACTCCGCCTTACAGGCCAATATTCCCAGTTCGTCTTCCATGTCACGCCAATATTGAGGCGTGTATTTTTGTGGCCATGAAGGCGTATAATTATGATCATAGGCTTTAATATGGTGGACAAACCAATTCGGGTGTTTCTTCTGTAAGACCGTTTGCACCATACGTGGAGCATAGCGGTTGTTTGCCCAAATAAACCTCCGGATAGGGCCGTCCATCGTGGGAATTAAATCCCGCTCCACCCATTGGACAAGTTCGTCCTGACGTTTGGGGTTTTTAACCAGGTCTTTGGTTTCGTTGTCATCCCCCACGCAGTAATCCGGCCTTTGAGCTCCTTTCCGCAAACCACGCACTGACTGGCCTGCCCCCAGCGCTTTAGCCATAAAGCCTCCTTTGGTTTTAAAGTCTCCTGACTCCCATTGCCCTAAGTTCTTTTGGGGGCCAAAGTCCGTGATAATCTTTTGATTTGATTCGAACTCGGCTTTGAGGTCGTCCAAAAGTTGAGCCGCCTTGTCAAAACTATTGCCTATTAATACCATATAATGGCATTGGTCATTAATCCAAAGCCAGAATGGTAGGAAAATATTCACGTGTACTGATTTAGCATGACCTCTGGGCCATTCGGCAAAAGCTTTAATGGTAGGGTTTCTCTTTACCTTTCCTGCAAATTCAATATGAAAATCAGCACTTTCACAGGTGGCATAATGACTGAAATAGGTTTCAATCAAAAACTTATAATCTGACTTAGCTCTTTTAACTCGGGCCTCTTTCTGCTCCGGGGAATCCATCCCTCCGCCTTTGGAATTCTGGTATATCCAGTCACATTTTGCCTGATAGTCTTTGAGTGCCTGTTTGTCCTTTGTGGTAATTTTCGCCATAACTAAACCGCGGCTTTATGTTTCTGTTCCAAAAATTCCCGGAATAGCTTTGAATACTCCAGTGCCTTGGCAGGTTTGTTTTCTATAACCCACTCGGTTAGCTCATCAAAGACCTCACAGTATACATGCAGGGGGTTGGACTCCAGAAACTCAATTTCTTTTCTTAAAGCTGTTTTGGCGTCTGAAAGTACTTTGTCCGGAACGCCACCGATTTCATCAATTTTTTGATTGACGGCTTTAAGCTGACTAAAGGCATCTTGTAATAGCTGTTGACGGGTGACGGTTTGAGCTTCTTTCAAACTGTCCCAGTCTTCTTTGATGATCCACGTCCTCAGCGTTTTTTCAGTGACACCAACAATCTGACTAATTTCCTTCCGGTTAATCCTTCCCTTTACATAAAGGCTCCTGGCCTGCTCCTTTTTTATATCAAACTTACCCATGCTATAATTGATGAAATATCAAAAGATATATTCATTATGAATGAAATACACCACAACGAGACTCCAATTTCCAAACAATACACCTTTATATATAGAGAGTCTCCACGTTGTGATTAGCAGTGTTCACGATGCCAATAAATACTATTTTTTAATTATCATACTTCACATATTGCATCATCAAAAAAGGAAAAATGAGCGAAAAGAATAAGCGTTTTGTTTTACATGACCAGTCAGAAAATAGTTACGGACTGGTTCTTCTGACCTCCGGCGGTGATCTGACTCAGTTCAAAAAGAACCCGGTTATGCTACATGAGCATAACGGCTGGATGATGCCCATCGGGCACTGGGAAGATATCCGGGTAGAAGGTGAAGAAATCACCGCCCTACCTGTATTTGACCTAAAAGATGACTATGCCAAATTGATCGCCCAAAAGGTGGAAGACGGGCATATACGCATGGCATCTATGGGTGTGTTGCCGCTGGAGGTGAATGATAATGTGGTGACAAAATGGGAAGTCCGGGAGGCGTCGATAGTTACCTTCGGAAGCAACAAAAATGCGCTTCGACTGATGGATGCCAACGGTGATATTTTGACGCTTTCCGCTGTAAAAAAATTAACGCCTTCGGGCAATTCTATTAATACAAAAAAGAGTATGGAACTGAAAGACACCATCATTGCCGCATTGAATTTGTCGGCAGGTTTGGAAGACAGTCAGGTGCTTACCAGCGTACTGCAATTATCGCAGGAAAACGTTAGCCTGAAGGCCGAAAATGCGCGACTCAAAGAGGAAAAAGAGGCCGCACAAAAATCCGCTGAAACAAAGGAGAAGGAAGATATTCTTCTGTCAGCTGTTACCAACAAAAAAATCACCGTAGAGCAGAAGAAAATCTATGAAAAACTAGAGCTTTCTGAGGTGAAAACTTTAGTTGGGGATCTTAAATCACCAATGAATTTGGGTGAATTTACTGAGCCAGGAGGTGATGAGGTGAAAATCCCTAAAGAGCTTGAGGGTTTGACTTTCTCGGAGCTTTCCCAAAAGAAGCCCCAGGCATTAGAGCAGTTGAAGCTTTCCAATAAGGAGGCTTATAAGAAGCTGTTCAAAGATGAGTTTGGCAAAGAGCCGACTAATTTTTAACCTCTTTTAAAAATCATTTAAATGGCTTTAGAAAAAGAAATTTGGCAAAAGGATATCGTTGATCACCTTTGGAAAGAGAATGGATTCTTATCAACGGTTACAGCGGAGGATGAGTACGTTTTGGCAGGAAAGGTGGTGCATATCCCACAAGCCGGAGCGCCCTCCAATGTGGAGAAAAACAGGGCAACTGTACCTGCTACTCCGGCGCAAAGAACGGATAGCGAGGTGCTTTATGCACTGAACGAATTCACAACTGATCCACGCCTGATCCGCGATGCGGAAAAGGTGGAGCTTTCTTACAACAAACGCGATAGCATCATTGGGGATGACAAGCAAAAGATCGCGGAGGAAGTGGCTGAAGATTTAATCGATGTTTGGGCAAGAGGTTTGAACACTGATCATATCATTACGGAAGCCGCCATTGCCCGTGCTTCTTTGCAGAAAATGCAGACCATGTTTAATGTTCATAACGTACCGCAGCAGGATCGTTATGCATTGGTTCCTGCGAGTATCATCCCTGTATTGTTTCCGGATACGGAAGTAACCGCCTTGCTTGCAATGATGCGCTCCAATGATGAGCGCCTGAATTCTATGTTTGATAACCTTTACGGTTTCAAAATTCAAATGCGTTCTTCTGCGCTGACCTTTGATGCTGGTGGAGCACTAAAACCTCCAGGGTCAGCCGGGGCAGCAGATGATACAGAGGGCATCCTTTGTTATCAGAAAAGATCACTGGCCAAAGCCGTGGGTGAAGTTAAAATGTTTGACAACCCTGCTCAGGCCGCTTATTACGGCGACCTGGTTTCATTCCTGCTTCGTGCAGGTGGGCGTCGTCGCCGGGAAGATGATAAAGGAGTGGGTATCCTAAAAGTATAAACCGGATGAATCATTTTGAATCTTCGGCCTCCGGACTGTCAGCCTCTGTTTTAGCCATGATTTTTAAACTGGTTCCGGTAGGTGACCTTTTCACCGCATTCCTATGTGGAGTATGTGGCGCAGCCGGAGGCTGGATTTTCAAATTTGGTATAGACAAAATCAAAAAGTACCGTGAAAAGAATTCTTGATATTATTAAGCATTGGAATGAGTACATTCCCTTTTTGCTCGCCATGGTCTTCTGGTGGTTATCCAGATATGTAACTACCTGGCTAGACCCCACCGCAGCGGTGGATGATGCCGGGCTAATTCAGGCTTTCCTTTTTAAAGCTATGTGTTATTTCGGGGCAGTATCTTTTGCCTGGATCGTAATGCGGCTTGTGTTCCCTCGTGTTATGCGCTATATGGATGAGGATTTTGGAAGGCCCTTTGATAAGCCATTTCATGAAGACGGGATTTCCGAGTATGATCCACGGCTGTTACTGTCGCTTTGCATGTTCGGGCTTTATCTAATTTCAGCAGCTATAATTTTCGCATAAATGAAACAGTTATTTTTACTACTCATTCTGTCCCTGTATTCCCTTTCTAGTATTGGGCAGGAACGCACAGAGCAACAGATCCGTGATGAGCTGGACTCTACTTTCCTTTTACAGGTAGGCGTCCGGGAAGCGACAGGAAAAAATGATGGCCCGGAGGTGGAAATGTATTTGGCCAGCTGTGGGCTTGGCAAAGGCTTTGCCTGGTGTGGCGCTCAGATGAATTGGGGCTTTCTGGAAAATGATTTAGTACCTCCAAAATCAGCGGCATGGTCTCCCTCCTGGTTTCCGAATGACAAGGTGATCTATAAGAAAGGTAAGTCACTAACGGGAAAACCTCCTCAAAAGTCTGATGTCATGGGCATTTACTTTGCCTCCAAGAAAAGGATTGCCCATGTGGGGCATGTGCACAGGTGGCCTCCGGATAGTGATTACACCATTACTATTGAAGGCAATACGAACGGAGCAGGTTCCCGTGAAGGTGACGGAGTGTATAAGAAACGAAGGCTCAAACGGCAGCTTTGGATTGCTGATTGGGTCAGTCATCAAAGTGGTTAATGTTGGGTTTGGTAAAGCCGTGGCGATTCGTCGCCGCGGTACTTCTCGGCTTTGCCCTGGGCTTTGCTTCCGGGGTGGTGGTTGGTATTAAGCTGGTGGATAAGCCACAGACTGTCAATCATATTAAACTAAAAAGAAACATCTTTCAAAAGATCTTTTCCAATGAAAGCGACTCATAAAAAGTATTTCGATAAACATCCAAAGGTGAAAAAGTTCTATTTCACCACTGATGGTATGGCCTTCCAGCGTGAAAATCCGGCAATCCAGCACCAACTCAATTTAACCAAAAGTGCGGATGATGTGGAAGTGGTTAACCGCCCCAAGGAAAGCAAGGATAAAACCCCACAGCAAAAGGCGCAGGCTACCAAGCTGACCAATAAGCTGGAGGAATTAAACAATTCCTTACTGGAGGCTCAGGGAGATGAGCAACGCCAGGCCATCGAAAATGAAATTAAGGAAACAGAGCAAAAGCTCGAAAAACTGAAATAAGATGGCTATCCCGAACGTTTCATTTGAATTATTAAAGGGGGAGCTCGGAGGTACCGCAAGCCAGAATGATGGTATAGCGGGTTTGATTCTTTCGGGAGTTGCTACCCCTGAGATTAGCCTGGGGAATCCAGGGTAATATTCTCCCTGGAAGAAGCGGAAGACCTTGGAATTACTGGATTTGCTTTACGCGAAATTCAGGAGTTTTACCAGTTCACCGGAGCTGGTCAGGAGTTGTGGATTATGCTGGTGGCAGCGGACACCCTGATTTCAGCTATTTGTGACAAGCAAAATAACTTCGCTCAAAAGCTTCTGGCAGACAGTGCCGGACGCATTAAGCTTTGGGGTTGTAATGTTGAACTAACTTCCACCTATAATCCGGCCTCTCCAAGTGATGAGGGAATTGATTCGGACGTTTTAGACGCTGTTCCATTGGCGCAGGCTCTCTGTGAGGAATTTGCAAACCGCCATCATCCCACCCGCTGTTTATTGGGAGGCCGGATGTTCGATTATTCGAAATTGGGAAGTCTCAAAGACCTTAAACAAGGCACTGATAACCGGGCGCAAATCAGTCTTCATGGCCGTAGCCTGGAAGATTATGAGGGAGAACCCTCAGCCTTTGAAGGACAGGAAGCCCGGGTGGGATTCTTACTCGGTCTTTATTCGTCTCTGGCGGTTCAGCGAAATATCGGGCGTGTAGCTAATGGTGATCTTGGAATTAGTGCTGCTTACCTGACTGATGGGAAAACTACCGCAGAGCAGGTAATGAATGCGGCTGATGCCATTCATGATAAGGGTTATGTATTGCCGATTGTCCGCTATGGGAAAAATGGATATTTCTATGCGGATGATCCAATGGCCACCGCGGACAGTGATGATTTCTCCAGTATGGCCAATGGCCGTGTAATGGACAAGGTGCAACGCATTGCCTATGAGGTATTCTGTGATTTTGTGAATGATGATTATGAGGTGGATTCCGAAGGTCAGATTTCCATTACTGAACTCAAGCGTTTGCAGGGCGGGATTGATGATGCAGTGAATCAACAAATGACGGCTTCCGGAGAAATTTCAGGTTTCCAGTCTTTTGTAGATCCTATTCAGGACACACTGGCCACCGGGCAAACCAAAGTAAAATTGATGGTGCAACCAAGAGCCTACCACAAGCAAATTGTGATTGAATTGGGCTTTAGTAAAACGCTTTAATCATGTCTTTTAGTACCAAAACAGGACAATTCTCCTGGAAGGATTTAAACCTGATCATTGACGGACGTCCTATGCTGGGTTTTACGGATGTTGAATACACAACAGAAGTTAACCTGGAGGCCATTTACGGAGCTGGTGATATGGCCCAGTATATTGGTGAGGGTAATGAGGCGATTACCGGAAGCATAGAATTACTCCAGTCTAATTATGAGGCGCTGGTGGAAGAAGCTAAAAAGCGTGGACGTCGATCTGTAGCGGGTATGGAGGTGGACATGTTGGTGTCCTACATTCCGAAATCCGAAGATCCGGCAATAATTGCTCTAAAGACCATTGTGGATCGTATTGTAGGAGCCAAGTTCTCCACAGCGGGCAAAAAGTTTACGCAGGGTGATACCCATGCAAAGGTATCTATTCCGTTTTTAGCCTTGCGTGTAGAGGCGCAGATTTAACATTTATCAAACCCATATTAACATGTCAAAAAAAGAAGAAAAATTCGTTGTGCCAGAGGCGCACAAAGGTCAGGTAGAAGCCTGGAAGAAAAAGCATGGGCGTATCAAGTACTTTACTTTTGATGGTGTATCGCTGTTTTTCAAAATGCCCAGCCGCCAGCAACTAAGTGCCGCGGAAGCCATTGCGCAGAACGAAGACGGTACATTTGATCTGACTAAAAAAACAGATCAGCTGATGGTAGATTGCTTTTTAGGCGGTGATATGACGCGCGAGCAAATTGATGCTGATATAGAAGTTTATACTTCTTTGGTCGGCTTCTGTAACAGCAAATTAGTTGAGGCAAAAAACGCCAGTTGGGGGAGCTGTTAGAAGATGCTAAAAAGCAGGTTCAGTCCGGAAGCATAGCATATTTCAACACCCTTCTCCAGTATTATAATATCTGCTCCACTCCCGAACAACTAAGTGACCTGGAGTGGGCTCAACAAATAGCCCTGCTGGAGCATATCCGGCAGGAAGAAAAAACCTCCAGAGAAAATGAGTTCAAGTACGCTTTACAACATAGACGTAGCAACTAACGGCAATAAGGTATTACCGCAGTTGATCCGAAATGCACAGGCGGCTGATCAATCTCTGACGAAGTTTTCTAAAGATGCTAACGGCCGTTTACGTGATGTGAACGGCCGTTTTGTTAAGACCAAAACATCCTCTGACCAGGCCACAGGTTCATTGATTCGATTCGGAAATTCAGGAGCCTCCAGTATTAAAAAGGTGGAACAACAAACCAGTTCACTTTCTTCAAAAATGAAGAGTCTGGCCGCAGGTTTAGGCATGACATTGACTACTGGTGCTGCTCTTGGCAGTGTAGTGGGAATAGGTGCCGGATTTGGAAAGTCGATGTCTAATGTACAGGCACTTTCCGGAGCGACCACCGAGCAAATGGTTGAGCTCAGGCAGGCGGCCAGAGAGGCCGGAGCAACCACGGCTTTTTCCGCCCGTGAATCGGCAGACGCTATGGGTTATTTATCTCTGGCGGGTTTTGATGCGACTCAGCAAATTAAGGCATTACCGGGTACATTGGATTTGGCTGCGGCGGGGAATCTTCAGTTGGCTCAGTCCGCAGACATTGCCACCAATGTGCTCTCCCAGTTTCGCATGGGGGCCACTCAAACAGGAACCGTAGTTGATCAGCTGGCTTTTACTCAGGCTCGCTTTAATACGAATGTCCAGGAGGCAGCGGAAGCGATGAACTACTGGGGGCCTACTGCCTCGGCCATGAATATCAAGCTTTCAGAGTCCAATGCTACGATTGGTATTCTGGCGAATAATGGCCTGAAAGGTTCCCTTGCCACAAGAGCTTTAGGGACGGGAATTGTCCGGCTGGCAAAGCCTACCAGCCAGATGACAGCTACCATGAAGCAGCTTAATTTAAACTTCCATGATGCTAATGGGGAGTTTATAGGAATGGCTGATATGGTGGAGCACCTGCAAACGCAAATGAGTGGGCTTACCACTAAGCAGAAGCAGGCGACTTTGGCGACTCTTTTTGGTGCTGAGGCGATACAGGAAATGAATATCCTGTTGGCTGCTGGCTCCGACCAGATCCGGTACTGGACACAGGAGCTGGAGAATGCCGAAGGTACGGCCGCAAAGATGGCAGCCATTAAGCTGGATAATCTTGCCGGAGATTTTGTGACGCTGCGGTCTGCTTCGGAAGAGGTTGCACTACAGTTGTATGACCATATGCAGCCTACCCTGAGGCTGATTACTCAGGAAGCTACCCTGTTTGTGCGCTCACTAGATACCCGTGAAATAGGTGGTTATCTGTCTGAGACTGTAAAGGGGATTAAGTCGGGCATGGTGTTTTTGATGAAGCACCGTAAAGAAATTGTGATGCTGGGCAAGGCAATGCTGGTTATTAAAACCACCACCATTGCTTATTCAGTAGCATTAAAAGCACAAACAGCGCTGACTGTGGCGCACAGAGCAGCAGTAGTGGCGCACACCATTGCCACCCGGGGAGCCGCAGTAGCCACCAGGGCATTTAACCTGACCATGTCCATGTCTCCTTTTGGAATCGTACTGGCAGGTCTTGCGGCCATTACCACTGCACTGGTGCTTTTCAGAGATAAAAGCACAGAGGCAACGACCGCCCAGACAAAGCTGAATGAAACCATGGAAGCCACCAAGCTGATTGACAGCTCTGTGGACATGATGGCCAAGGACAATGAACTGGATTTATTCAAATTGAATAAAGGCGCTGTTAATAAGGATGCGGCTCAGTCTATGTTCCGGAATGCATATTCCAGGTTAGGGTCTTTGGAAAATGAACGGGATAAATTAGAGCTCCAAACCAGAGCTCAAAGGGAAGCCGCAGTAGAAGAAAGGGTAAGGTTAGTTTCAGAAAGAGATGCTTTAAAAGCCAGGTTGGATAATCCAATGAATACCCCAGGATCGGGCGGAGGTAATGCATTTGGAAATCATATAATAGCCAATCAATATACTGCAAAAAAACAAGAGCTTTTGGCTTTTGATAAGCAGACCGCAGCTTTTGGCCGCAAGCAAATGCAAGCCATAGAGTCAGAAATCCTGAATGCTAAAAACATTATTGCGCTTACCCGGAATGCCGGGGCCTCAGAAAATGGATTGATGTCTCCTAATTCCAATACCTCAAATGTCATTGATCCTTCTGCGGGTAAAACTGCGGAAAGCGTGGTGAGCGGTGGAGCAAGGCAGACAGTAATCAATATTGATATAGAAAAATTTCAGGATGCCATCAACTTCAATATAGAAGGTGAAATGGAAGAAATCAGGGAGAGCATGGATGAGATTGTTGAGGAAATAACGGAGCGTCTTTTAAGAGTTCTAAATAGTGCTAACCAATTAGCAAGAAACTAATGGAATTTGATATCAAAAAAATATATGAATCACTGACCTCCTATAAGGGGTTGCCTTTTCCATTGTCACTAGATCAAATCCCTGCTTATCGGAAGAAACAATGGGTGGATCGTGGAGATATTTTGAACGGGGTTTTTAATCAGAATGAGGGGGTCAAATTTGGGGAGGCGGAAGTGTGGGACTTGTTTGGTCAGCCTATTATTTGCCCCATGCAGATTGATGGTATCTACCTTGGAAGTGGGGAAATCGGCCATATTAACCTTCAGCCCATGATGGTAATTGATGGCAAAAAACGGATGAACAAAAGTTACATTCCAGGGGGTGATCATCCAGGCTCAGTGAAGGAGTTTATTGCCGTCGATGATTATAAAATCAAGATCACGGGTATTCTTTTGAATCACCTGGACCGGGGGCAATGGCCTCATGACGAGGCCAGTATTTTGCGTGGTATCTGGAAAAAGAATAATGCTATACCCTTTGATTGTGTGATTACTAATGAGCTTTTTCAATACGTCGTGGTGGAGAAACTGAAGTTTAAGGAATTGGCTCAGGCTCCGGGGTTTCAACGTTATGAGCTGGAGCTGGTCAGTGATGTACCTATGGAAGTGGAATTGTTATCCGGAGAATAAATGTTAACACCAAAAGTAAATATCGTCATCGCTAATCAGTATCGCTTCAGGGGGTGTAAGAGCTTTCGGGTAATAAAGGATTTGGATAATCTTTCCGCCACGGGAGAATTAAGGTTCCCTATTATGATGACGCTCTTAGGACAGCGAATGCGCATTGATGATACTATTCGTACAGGGGATCGGATTACCATTGAAGCGGGCTATTTGGAGCATACCATAGAACAAGTTTTTGAAGGGTATATCACCAATATTGACACCGGAACAGAGGTGAAAGTGCGAATGGAGGATGCTGTTTATTTACTTCGGAAAAAGGCGACTGTCATCAATGAAAAGAATACTACGGTAAAGCAGATTGCGGAAAAATTGATACAGGGCACTGACCTGCAAATTTCTCCCAATATCATTGAGGCGGGGATTGATAAAATGACTTTTAAAGGCAATGCAGCCGGAGCACTGGCCAAACTAAAGGAGACCTTTAATTTCACGGTCTCCATGGATCATAATGAGCTATATATTGGAGGTATTGGCTTGAATCCTAAAGCTCAGGTTCCGGCAATTTTTGGAAGAAATATTTTAAAGAACAATGTGGCCTATCAATACGCTGATGCTAACCCGGTACAGATTACGGTGGTGGGTAAAAAGCCGGATGGGACTGAGGTGAAAATTATCAAAGGAATGGAAGGTGGTGTGGCCATGACTTTCTTTCGCTACAATGTAACTGACAAAAAAGTACTGGAAACGATAGCTGATCAAGAATTGAAACGGTATTACTATGATGGTTTTGAAGGCAGCTTGAAGATGTTCTTTATCCCCTTTGCAGAGCCGGGTGGGTCAATTTCTTATCAGAATCTGAATTACACTCAGGAGGTGGAAGGCAAGTATTTTATTCGTGCCGTTACTTATAGTTTCTCTCCTTCAGAAGGTTTGAGACAGGATTTAAAAATGGGATTTAAGCTATGAGTGAAGATAAGATTTTAGACGCCTTCAGGGGACTAATAAAGGGCATTGCACAGGAAACTTTTATTGGTAAGGTGATTGGGGTAAATGAAAAATCAATGGTCGCTGAAGTAGCGTATGATGAGCTGATTTATGATGTCCAGCTCCGTGCTGTGGCTGACCAGGAGCAGCGACTATTTGTACAAATTCCCGCCTTGCAAAGCTATGTGGTGGCTGCTCCTGTGGGGCATGACAAGGAGCGTTGTGTTTTACTTATTGCCAGTGTGGTGGAAAAGGTCATTTATCAGGGGGAGAATACTTCTTTCATTATCGATGATAAGGAGGGGAAGATCATTTTCAATAATGCGGATAAGGGGTCTTACCTCACCGATATAAATAAACTGGTGGAGAAGATCAATGCTTTTGAAAATGATTTAAATGCCCTTAAAAATGTGTTTAAATCATGGGTTCCTGCGGCCATGGATGGAGGAGCAGCCTTAAAGGTTTTGAGCAAAGTGTGGGAGGAACAACCTTTTAATCCGCTGACTACAGTGGATGATTTAAAGGATGAAATGGTAGAACATTAATTCATAATTATGGCACTGGATAAAGATGATTTAGAAAATAAGCTAAAGGCACGGATTAAAGCGGTAGACTTACTAAAGGAAGATGCGGCAGCAAGTATATCTAAAATTGTGGCTGAGGAAATTCATTATTATACCAAGCCTCTGGTAGATGCTTATAATCAGCATACACATGATAAAGTAATCGTAACGGTGACGGGAGGCTCCGGGGCTCCGGCAGTTGGAACACCTGGTAATTCTGGCACCACATCAAATAGCGTATGACCAACGATATCAAAAATACTGTAAATGGCGACATCGATTTTTCAGGTGGTGATGTGCATTGGGGGGAATCCTCTAAATCCTTGCAGCAAAAGGTCATTGTAACAAGAAAAGGAGGGATTAAACGGGCGCCTGAGGTGGGTGTTGGGGCTATTGATTACTATGCCGATGAGGATAATGGTAAGCTGATCAATGCCATAAAACAGGAACTGGAAGCAGATAATGCGAATGTAGAATCAGTCACAGTTGAAGGCTCTAAAATAAAAGTAAATGCGAACTATTGAGACGGTTAAAGGGCAGACTATATACGACCTGGCGGTACAGGAGTACGGCAATGTGGAAGCGGCTTTTCTTATTGTTGAGGATAATAATTTATACGGCATTGATGTGGCAGCTTCTTTACCTGTAAAGCAAAAAATTCAAATTCGGGAAAATGATGACGCTATCCGCACGGGAGTACTTCAAAGATTAGATAGGGCAATTGTAATTTCTGAATAATTATGGCAAGAGAAATAGCTGAAATAGAAACGGAACTGGATCAGAATATAGAACAGGTGTTTGATGATCCTTCAGCCTCCAATGGAGCAGACTGGAAGCTATGGCGCTCTATCTGGGCCATGGCTATCTGGACTTTTGAAAAGATCATGGATATTCATCAGGGAAATGTAGAGTCCATTATTTCTTCAAAACGATATGGCACCCTTGCCTGGTATCATGATCGGGTTATGGAATTTCAGGGGGCGGATGATGGCGAAGGATTTCAAGGTGATCGGTTGATTATTGATGATAATGGGAAGATTGTATATGAGGTGTCTGATGAGTCCAGGCGTATCATAGCACAGGCGTCCCTTAAAGAAAGCTCCTCCGGAATCGCTATTAAGGTGGCGAAATGGGAGGATGATATTTTGGTGCAATTGGTATTTGAAGAACAGGAAGCGCTAATACAATACTTATTCAATATCAAATATCCGGGCACACGTATCAATGTCATTTCATTGCCTGCTGATATTTTTAAATATGATATCAATATCTATTATGATCCGAAGTTTTCAAAAGAAGATGTAAAGCAAAGAATAATGGAGGCAATTGAATCCTTTAAAACATTGATTGGATTTGATGCGCGATTTTATAAACAAAAATTCATTGACCATTTAATGGCCATTGATGGAGTGGTAACGATAAAGCTAAATAGTTTGATGGTAAAGACAGCAACTTCTGATTATACAGAAATTGACGTGGTGCACGAACTGGAATCAGGGTACTTAAACTATCAACCTACCGAGGGAGAGATACCTTCCAGAATTACAATGATTAACTCAGCTGAATTATAATTATGAAAAGACAATTTCAGGACATTGGCGTAAAGAAATGGTATGGTGATCATTTGCTTGATATGCAGGATGAGCTCTATACTCTATTGGACACTTTCTTTTCAAATTACGGAGCCCATGTAGTATATGGCTGTAAAATTCAGGACAATGGCGATAGCTGGACCATTGGAAACGGACTGGTTTCACTTCCTTTCAATGGTGCTTTCAGAGTATGTCGATTTGAAACCATTGAGATTGCAGATGGTGAGGAAGCTTATTTCTCAGTAGATGTGCGGGATCACCTTGGGGCTTATAAGGATGGAAGTCAAAAGGCAATTGCCAAAGAATATGTAGCCAAAAAAGTATTAACCCCTACCGATGCCTTGACCATTAAAAAGGATGGGACTCACCATATTTTTGATGCATTAGTGCAGCAAAAAGCCTATGAGGAGGCAAAAAGCAAAGAGCCTGCCTTTGAAAAAAATTCAGGATTTAACCTCAATAAATCTTCGGCTATTGATTCAGACAAAGAGGATGAGCTGGCTACCAGTAAAGCGATTAAAGAGGTCAAGGAAATAGCAGAGGAAAAGGAATCGGCTCTTCCCGCTGGTGCTATCATCATGTGGGCTGGCGCTTTGGCTGATATCCCCCAGGGCTGGAGATTGTGTGATGGTTCTAATGGTACACCTGATCTTCGTGGTCGATTTGTAGTGGGGTATCACTCAGGGGATACTGATTACAATAGTTTAAAAAAGACTGGAGGGCTTAAGTCTGTGACTTTGCTTTCAACCCAAATCCCAAAACATACTCACCCACTTACTATCGATGATAATGGTGGTGGCCATAGCCATGTCATACAAGGTAGACTAAGAGGCGGGGGGTCTGGATCTCCGAATATTCACGTGAATTCCTCAACTGATAATGGAAACTGGGCTGATACCATATCAGGACGTGAAATGTTAAGAACGAACTCAAGTGGTTTTCATACGCACACCGGATCAGTTGGTCAACAATCCTCTGGGGGAAGCTCTCACGAAAACCGTCCTCCCTATTTAGTATTGGCTTATATCATGAAAATGTAATGATAGATTTTGATATCATTCGTTTTGTCCTCCGGAAAATCCCGTGGGAATGGCGTTTCCCAAATCGGGAAAAGCTTTTCAAGTGGCCATTTTTCTCTTTAAACACCGTTTGGATTGACTTTAAAGACTGGAGAAATTCCTCTCTTTGGAGGGCAAATATCACAGGCCAGTTAATGAGTCTTGAAACCAACCTAAACAGAAATGTGGATGGTGCCTTTGGGCAGATTAAAATCATTGAAGGACTTCCTTTGTCTGCCTGGATATCTCTGGAGAGTGAGCAAGCCGATGTTTTGGAAGTAGGTTTGTTAGACAAGGAGCCCGATGATTTCAGAGAGATTGGACTGGAGCAGGAAGAAGGTGCCAGCCTGGAGGTGGACTTTCGAGTGGCAGCTCCTTTGGGGGCAGATGAGCGTCAGATAAGAAATATTGTGGAAACCTTCCGATTAGCCGGAATGACTTATGACATCGTTCTTATTGATCCTGAGGCAGGATTAGTGACGCATACAGGAGAGTACATTATAGATCACAACAATTATAGAATTGGATATGGGTAATTTTATTGATACTGGTGAAAGAGTAAAAGATTTAGACCTGGAGTCATTTGACCCGGGTCAGGATGAATATGCCCTAATTGACTCAGATAAAGGCACGCAAAAGGTGAAGCTTGAGAACCTTGCAGCGGCTAAAAAATTACAGAATGTCGATAAGGCTGATTTTCATAATAAAGCTAAACAAGCTGATATTGGCTTTACAACAGAAGATATTCCGGTATTAGGCACCAATATTGGAGCGATTGAAGATGGGCAGACCATACCTGCCGGAACAAGTGTAAATGCTTTCGTGAAAATGGCTGCTCGAAAGCAAATCCCTCCCACCTATACATCACCTACTTTGAGTCTGTCCATTGATCCTTCCAATACACAAGAGGTGGGCAGTGCTATTGAAGTTCAACTATCGGCAGACTTTGAGAATCATGACGGAGGAGCAGCGAACCAAACGCAGTATTTTCTTAATGATTCAGTGATTGAAGATCAGCCCGGATTAGCCCCTGATAAGACACATAATTTAACTGTTGAATTGGGTGATAATGATTATAAGGTTCAAGTAGATTACAATCAGGGGCCAGTTAAGGATGATAATTTGGGTAACCCCTATCCTGATGGTCAAATCCCTGCGGGCAGTAAAACGGCAAGTAAAAGTATTACTGGAGCTAATTATCATTTTTATGGCCCGAATGGGAATACTCCCCCTGCTGATGGTACGGAGGTCAGAGCTTTAGGCAAAACATTCGCTAACTCTTTTACTCTGAATACCGGAGTAACGGATAAGGTTTTTGTGATAGCCGTGCCGACCTCTAAAGCCCTGGACAAAGTGATTGATCAGGATGCGTTGAATGCAAATATCACGGCTTCTTTTGTGTTGTCCACGACGATCACCACGGTGCCAGATGCCAGCGGAGCAGATGTCAATTATAATGTATATGTGATGGAAAATGCAGTTGCTTTTCCTTCGAATCATCGACTTTTAACAACGTTGAAAAATGCCTGATTTTGTTGACGCTAACGGATTTGTGAACCCTGTGCCGGATGATAAGCGCAGGTATGTCGCCAGCCTGGCCAGTATTGCTAATTCACCTGTGTACTATGTCGGCTATACGGGAGTATATGCAATTGATGAAGGGAAGTGGTATAATGTGTCAGGAGGTGATGCTATGAATGGGTGGATTTTTGAGGCTGCTGGCCGTGGAGCAGGTTCATTTAGTGAGCTTGAAGGAGTCGCAAGGGATAATGCCGATTTGCAAGCAGAGCTTGAGGCGCATGACATAGGAATTGATACCGCTCAACAGGCGGCAGATGATGCGCAGGCGGATGCAGACACCGCAAATCAAAAAGCGGATGCCCTTGCGGACGTGACCCAAAATCTTAACCTTACAGGTGATTTGGTCATTGATCTTTCATTAGGTAATATCATCAACATCAATGCAACGGCGGCCGGAAATATCACATTTTCTAATCTTGGCAATAAGGAATATAAGCTATTCATCACCACTACAGGCGTCTTTGATGTAACGATAGAGGGCTTTGCCCCATACCTGAACACGAGGAACGGCACAGACTATGTGATGTGCAGAAATTTTGGAGGAACTTTGGCGTTTTTAGATTGGGCATATGAAATCACACAAGGCAGTTAAGGCTATTCAGCATTTGTACGATCGGACAGATAAAAGATCGATGGAGCCGGATGAGAATGGGGTGGTATTAAGTACGGTTGGGGAGCAGAGGGAGCTAGTGGGTTCAAATTGTTTTTATTTCAATGGCACTTATGGGCTCTTATTTAATTTTATGCCGCAAATAGCCTATGCGTGGGTCAAATTTGATGGAGAAAACGAATGGCAGGAAAATTATGACCTTTTAGCTTATTTCGAGGAAATAACGGAGGGATCTGAATTCGGTCGAAATTTTAATGGTTACATTAAGTTTTTGTATGTTAATGACAACAATAATCAATACTTTTCCCCTTGCGAACAGAATTCCGGCTTCTTCACCTTTTCAGCCTACAACCTGAAGGATTACGCCCAAATCATCGGATTTCTTGGAGAGGAAACACCTAATTTAAATGAGGAAGACTACTTGATCTATAGCAAGCAAGATGACTGCCCTACAGAGTCCGGTGACTCTCTGGGGTACAGTATTTCAAAAGATTTATCAATAAATGCTCAAAACATAGATCCAGCGACTGACGACCGTTTTAAAATATGGAATATAACCCCGGACAGTAATAAGGAGCTTTGGTATTCAGTCAATCAGCATACCAGTTCCTATGCATGGTATGGGAAGTTTCTCAATACTTATACTGGGGAATACCTTAACGTAAGATCAAGCTGGTATCATCTTGGTGATTTGCGGATTGATACAAGTAAAAACCCGAATAAACCTATTCCCGAATTCGATTTAAATAATTATACAGAATATATAACAGAAAGCAATATTAAACCTTGGTGGAACCTTGATCATAATGGTGAGGCCTATATAGGCATTCAACAACATATCGAAAATATGCCAGAAGGGATAACATCTGGAGGAGCAATAGCATTCAATGTAATTGGGACAAATAGGAAAGTGGAATTCGATGTTGAATTAGGAAGTGACTTAGGTCAAGAAGCTCCTGTACTCAGTATTACAGGAAACTATGGAAATATTGCTCAAGGAGCATATTTTAGAAGGTTTCAGGAAGGAGACTTTTTTAGAGGGTTAAGAGATTTTTTATTACAGGTAGATTTAACGCCTGTTTGGAACTCAAAAAAACAAGTTATTAATAGTGGTACTGATAATTTAACTTCAAATTTTAAGGCTGAAAATGTTTCAAATTCACTCGTACTGTTTGAGTTAGGCGTATTTCACTACATTTTATTTCATATTGGACAGCATGTAAAAGGAATCGATTCAACAGAATTTGAGATTTTTACTCAGGAAATATTTGAAATTGGCGTTTCTGATTTCATTTATGCCCCAACGCTAGAGGATCTAAGAGACACCTTTGTCATGATGTATGAAAATGTTGATAATGATATGCAGTATGTAAGTAGAGGGGTAAAAACAGTTCAAGATTGGATTCAAGAGACCACATATTTACATGAAAATAACCTAAACAGAGCAAATTATTTAGATCCAGGACTTTCCAACTCCTGGGCATATTCGGTGGATACAGGCGGACGATTTTCGCTTGGTATTTCAGTTCGGGAATTTGGTAGGCAAAAAATCAACTTTCAAGGTTTTATAAATTCAGCGCCTAATTTTTATGAGGGTTTAGCCTTTCCTGAAGAGGTTATAGGTGTTCAATTATCAGCGACCCGATGTGCTGCGAAATTATTTTCTTTTACAGCGAATGGCGTCGTTTTCGTACCTTCAAATCCAAATGTTCCGGGATTTGGTGCTGATGGAAAACCTTTAGATCATTTTGGGCAAGCGGCAATAAATGCCCAAATCACCGAGTCCGGAGAACTCGACACCAACCCATTCAACTCCCCACTGCTCCACCACGCCTCAAAGATTTTTGCAGGATCAGAAGATAATGTCCGGTACTATCGCAACGACCAGAGGGATATAATTACCATGCAGCAAGATGAGGATGAAAGATGGATAGAGCGAACACAGCGGTATGTTTACTATGGCGAACACACTTTATCCGTAGAAGCGCATCCAGATGATCCACTGACTTTTACAGGCTTTGATCGCGCAAACGGTTACAATCTCGGAGCTTTTACTCCAGATGTCATTTATGAAGACCTGAAATTGAAAGTCACTTCATTCGGTGCTATTCAGTATAAGGTGTATTTGCAAGTTGAAGGTGATCATACTGATTTAGAACAGGTATCTCTGTGGGTCGAGGGGTTTGGACAAGTCCCTTTTTATGATGTCGAGTTGGTTGAGGGTGGCACCCAAACCCGTTGGACTTATCCGTCTTCTTCTTTATCGAATGCAATCAGGTCAAAAGCTGGGGAAGATATGTTGATTAAGTCTGTGTGGTGATTAAAAAATGTACCGCCTTAGTTTTTCAGAATGCTTACATTTCGATTTGCCCTTTGTGGTACCCGGACGGAAACCATACCCCTCAACATTAACCGTTGGGGGTTTTCTTTTTATGGGGTATATTGGGGCTAAAATTGATACTTTTTGATATGATTGATCCATCGAACTACTTTTATGATAAAGAAACCTCCCAAATACTAGATGAAGAGTTATTAAAAATCATTTCGACAAAAGCTGCCTTAACCTATACCCAAGCAAATTATGGGAGGGTGGATCGAGATGAGTTAATAAAAGTAAATGGTGAACGTATCCCCTTGTTTCCTGGAGTAATCGATCAATTAGTTTCTTTTGATTTGATTTTTCTAGAAAATAAGCGAAAAATTAAAGAAGGAGAAGGGGTCTTTGTTTATGATGTCTTTTTAAATAAGAAATCATACTTCTTTTTACTATCAGCTGGTGGTTTCTCCAAAATATGGGAAGAAAAACAGAAACAGGAAAAAAAAGGCAAAAATCAGTGGTACCTGAACCTATTTACAGTTTTCATTTCACTCGCTGCTCTAGGCCTTACGACTTATAGCAACTTCACCACCTCCAATACCCAAAAGCTTGATATTTCGAATATTGTACAGGAGCGGGACTCCTTGATCAAAGCCAGCTCCCTTTCTAACCAAAGATTCGACAGTATTTCGAAAATCCATTTTCATTTAAATAATAAAGTTCCTGTTCTTGAGGCTGGTGGGGATTGAATTCCATTTAGATAGGATTTAATTGGGTTTAAAACTCGAATTTGTGCTGAAAAAATGTGCTCATTTGGTTTTTCAAAATGGGTACATTTCGATTTGCCGTTTATACAGCTGACGAATGTGGTCATAGGAGAAGGGGGTGCGAAAAAAAATCCCTACCTTTGTGGCGAAATTAACAGGAGAAGTAAATATGAATCCAATAGCGGCTATGGACGACACCATCGTGGCATTGGCGACTCCGCAGGGAGTAGGTGCCATCGCAGTGATCAGGTTGTCGGGAAATGAAGCGATCAGTATAGTCAATGAGGTATTTAAGGGTAAAGACCTGAGCAAGCAGGAGAGCCATACCATCCACTTCGGAACCATTCGCGATGGGGAGAAGATTCTGGATGAGGTTTTGGTATCGCTTTTTATTGCACCGAAATCTTTCACCAAGGAAAATGTGGTGGAAATTTCTACTCACGGCTCCCCTTTCATCATCAAGCAGATGATTCAGCTGTTTTTGAGAAAGGGTGCGCGACTGGCTCGTGCTGGTGAGTTCACCAAACGTGCCTTTATGAACGGACAGTTCGATTTGGCGCAGGCGGAAGCGGTGGCAGACCTGATTCATTCGGATTCGGAAGCGGCACATGCGGCGGCCATGAATCAGATGCGCGGTGGTTTTTCCGCGGAAATTGCAGCCTTACGTGAGCAACTGATTCACTTTGCCTCTATGATTGAGCTGGAACTGGACTTCTCTGAAGAAGATGTAGAATTTGCGGATCGTCAGCAATTGCAGGGATTGGTAGATCGCCTGCAGGAGGTGATCAAGAAGCTGGTAGATTCTTTTGACCTGGGTAATGTGATCAAGAATGGCGTGCCGACGGTGATTGCGGGTAAGCCGAATGCCGGAAAGTCTACCCTGCTGAATGCGCTGTTGAATGAGGAAAAAGCGATTGTTTCCGATATCGCCGGAACGACGCGTGACTTTATTGAGGATGAGATTCATTTGGAAGGTTTGTCTTTCCGCTTTATCGATACGGCAGGACTTCGGGAAACGGAAGACAAGGTGGAAGCGATTGGCGTGGAGCGTACCCGTGAGAAAATGAAGCAGGCGGCGGTGATCATTTATCTGTTTGATTTGGCAGAAGAAAGACTGGAGGATATTCAGGAAGAAGTCGCTAAACTGCAGGAAGGCAGCATCCCATTTATTAAGGTGGGCAATAAGATGGATGAGGCGAAACCGGAAATCCTGGAAGCCCTGAAGCAAGAAGATGGCTGGATTTTCATCTCTGCCGGGCAAAAGGAAAACCTGGAGGAGCTGAAAGATCAGCTGGTGTCCAAAGTGAATATGCAGGAGATCAAGGCTGGCAATACGGTGGTGACCAACGCCCGCCACTATGAATCCCTGATCCGTACGCAACAGGCGCTGGACAATGTGACCAATGCGATTGTCGCCCAAATACCGGGTGACCTGATGGCGATGGACATCCGAGAAGCCCTGCACTATCTGGGAGAAATCTCGGGAACAGTAACGACGGATGATCTGCTGGAGAATATTTTTAGTAAGTTTTGTATAGGCAAATAGATAAAAAATGACATAAAATAAATCCCTGTAGGTTTGATACTTGCAGGGATTTTTTTGCCCAATATTTTGTTCCACAAGTATACCATCGACTTTGTATTACTATATATTTAAAAGAATGAAACTCAGCCCTCCTTAACAGATAAGAAGGACAAAAAGGCTATCGTTTATAAGCGAAATCCTTACCACCCAACCCTCATTTAACTCATCAGGCCAAAAAAAGTGGAGAAAAAACTTAGGGTTTAGCTTTCAACCTCAGCTTTGACTGTCTAACATATGAAGAATCACTTCACAGATTTTCCTGTCTTTCGAAACTCTCTTGTAATAGCATATTTCAGGTCTTCATTTTGAATAATTAATTCTTCGGATTCAAACGCTTTTAAAGAACAAAAACGAATAATATTAGTGATAGCCCCGCCGGCCAACTCATATTTTCTGGCTATTTCCCATAAGTCAATTTCTTCACTAAGCTTAAAATCTTTAGGAAAAGCCTTACACCATAATGAATATCGGGTTTCCTCGTCCGGCATTGGAAAGGTAATGGTTGCCTGGAATCTTCTGTTAAAGGCAGCATCCATATTACTTTTTAAATTTGAAGCAAGGATAACCAAGCCCGGAAAATCCTCTACCCGCTGAAGCAAATACGAGACCTCCTGATTAGCATATTTATCATTTGAACTGTTTGTCTGAGTTCTTTTTCCAAAAATGGAGTCTGCTTCATCAAAGAAAAGAATCCAATTTTTATTCTCGGCTACATCAAATAGTTGCTTTAGATTTTTTTCAGTTTCTCCTACCCATTTTGATACCACCATACTTAAATCCACACGATAAACCGGAAGATTAAATGCCTTTCCAATTAATGAAGCGGTCAAAGTTTTTCCTGTACCTGAAGGACCATGAAATAATACCCGATAACCTGGCTTCACCTTTTTACTAAGTTCCGGCATATCCTCTAGCCTTTGCCGGTGCTTCATCCACAGCTTTAATTCATTTAAACCGTCTAAGGTCTGATAGGGCAGAATTAAATCCTCCCATTCCATTTTAGTTTCCAGTAGGGAGGCAGGAAAACCAGAACCGTATTTTGGTTTAAACTCCAGGCCTCTTATCAAAGCAAACAATTCTCCGGTAGGAATTAACTGGGAAGTTGTAAAAGATCTGTTAGACTCCACCTTTTCCACCTGAATCAGATTTTGGGCTATTACGGTATTTGACCCCTCAAAAAGTGGAATCATACTGATCCTTTCTTTTATTTTGAAGCCATTTAACAAAAATATAACCGTCTCTATAGTTGGATAGAAGGTCTGCTTTTCCGCATGAACCTCTCCTCCCAAATAGACTCCACTCAGCTTATTATTATTAATTGAAACATAGAACTTGTTAAAGGTGGGCGGGTAAATATGTGGGGCAACCGCACATAATAAAATAAAATATTCAATCGGATGAATATTAAAAGGGAGTGATTTCTTAAACTCAGAGTGATCAAAAATATTTAAAATCTGCTGCTCTGATAGACCAGAAAAATTCATATCTAAATTTTCCTCTTTCCCTGAAAAAGCAACCTGAGTAGCCTCTATCAGCATGAAAATATCATTAATTATCATTTTATATGTTATTTTCCTTTTCTAGTATCAATAATTTGTGAATTTAGGAATATATTTAGGCTTGTAAAAATCTTGGCTATAATATGAGTTTTTCAGCGCAGGTAGAAGAAAGAAATACCGGAACAAGAAATCGAAATAATCAACAATCGCAGGACCCTGCAAGAGTAAACACAGATCACCTTCCTGATTTAGACGTTTTGCTAGGAAATTCTGAATTTTCATCAAATCAGCTGGAAACCCAAACTCAGCAAGCCAATAGTAGTACCGATCAACAGACTTCCGCCCAAATCAGACTCCCAAAATGGAAATTACTTCCGGAGAATTAACTGAAATAGGCGAAGGGACAAGTTTATATATTCATTGGCCGGGAGGCAATTCCGGTGTAACCATTGGAAGTGGCTACGACATAGGCTCAAGAAGTAAAGAAGAAGTTCTTGCTGCCTTACAAGCTGCTGGAATGGAATTAAATCAAGCTACTGCAATAAGCGCAGGGGCAGGATTAAAACAAGACCAAGCCAAAAAGTTCGTTACAGATAATAAACAAGCAATTGGCAAAATAAACGAAAATGTCAGAGTAAACTTACTTGCCTCCTTATTGCCGGAATATACGGAAAAAGCCAAAAATATTGCAACCAGTACAACTGCTGACTCAAAAAATGTTAATGCCCGTTCAAGGGAAAAAAAGGATGGAGTACAGCAGGGAAGTTATGTACTCTCCTCTGAACAATGGGATAATTTACACCCCGCCATGGTGGAATTTATTACAGATCTGGCCTATCAGGGAGGAACTTATGCATATGACAGAGTCGCAAAAGTAAATAAAGCTATAGTCGACAATATTGATAACGACCTTGAACAATTTAAAGCGGTCAGACAATTATATGAAGACGGCTATTTTGATACTTATTTTGACAACTTGGGAACAATGAGTAGAGTTTCCGGAGATTTTTCAGAAAATTTTTATGATCAACAGATTGCGCTTAAAGGAGAATACCGAAGAAACCAATTAAGACTGGCCTATCTAAATCATATTATTTCCGCTTTAGAAAGTAATAAATCCGTAGTGGTAACCAGTGAATCAGACCAAAAGGAAAATGATACGCTATCTACTTCAAATACAGAAGTTGTCGAAAGAACTGAAACTAACGAGAACCATCAGGAAAATGAAGGACTAATTCCCAAAATGGTTCTTCCTATGCTTATCAAGTTGAAGAAGGGTTTGGGAATATTGCAATTGCCAAAAAATTTGGTGTTTCAGTCGCAGCAATTGAAAATGAAAATCAGGAGCTCTACAATAAAAGGGGGCTAAAGGTTACTTTTGGCCGGGAGACCTTATCATAATTCCTAACCCCACAAAAAATATTGATGCTTTAGATAATAGTACGCAAAACAATGCTCCTTCTACGGAAGAAACTGTTTCAGAAACTGAAACAGCAACAAACAGTCCTGCTGTTGAAGTGGCAAATCCTTCCACTTCTTATTACTATATTGTCGGGAAAGGCATGAGTAATGCAATGATTGCGTCGAAGTTTGGAACATCAGTGACATTAATAGAGGAAGCAAACCAGGAATTACACAAAAAGAGAGGCGAAAAAGGGTACTTCTGGGCTTTGGACAATATTGTCATCCCCTCTCCCACAAAAAATTTAGACCTATTATCTACCCAATCAGAAAACAACACTACATCAGGAAATACGGAAAGTGAGCAAGAAGCCAATCCAACCCGCGTTGTCACAGTAAATAAGCTGTTTCAGCAGTATAATGATAAGGATTTAACCATGCCCGCCTTTGCGAGAGCCATAATTCCTTTTGCTGCTAAAAGCCCTGATGATATTAAAGCTGTTTTTTCAAAATTATCCTGGACTTCCAAAGATAATTTCGCTTATGCATTAGCCGTAAATGCTGGAAAATCGACTATGGCGAGCTGGGATAAGACATTATTAAAAGAAATGTCAAATGCCTTATCGACATTCTTAACAACGTCCAGGGATCAAAATCTGATGCAGAAAAAAATTGTTGATGAAATTATTGGGGTGGAAATAAAAACAAAGGCCAGTACAGAGACTACAAACCAGGAAGGCAATGATAAGGAAATTCTAAACGCCGAAGCAAGACAAGCTGGAATTGATTTTTTGGAAAACAATAAGGAGGCTTATTTAAAAGGAGATGAAAGGTGGGAATCAGGAACTTATAATGACATCACTTTCAATAACATCTTAATTGTTCATAAGGACAAAGCATCTGGGGAACATTTAAAAGTATATAGAACATACAGTGATGGAGTTTACACTTTGGCTGGAAAAATCACCTTAACTGATCAGGAATATTCCACTGAAAAAGATAAGGCCACCCTATCCATAACCTACTGCAACTTGGCAGCAACGAAAATAGGCATGGAATACGATGCTCCTAATCTTCAACGGTATAAGAATAAAGAATATAATGCAAATGGTATTTTTGACAACCTTAAAAAGGGTCACTACAACTCTGATACGCACCAATTCAAACCTATCGACTATAAAGAGGCTGAAAAATATGCAGCAAAAGGAGGTTTAGCCTATGCTATTTGGAAAAACCCTTCAGGAGGATCAGGACATATTGCTACTTTAATTGGAGGATACGGAGGAGATGGTACAAATACCATGAAAAATCTAAAAATATTTCAGGCTGGATCAACCTTTGGTGAGATGGTTTACTCAAGTGGGTTTGGTGGAAATCTAATTTGTGACTTTTATATTTGGATAAAAAAATAATACTAAATGAAAAATATAATCATATATTTAATAGTGCTCACTTCTTTTGCCTGTGCTAAAAAAGAAACAACAAAAGAAGTAGTAGTTGGTATTTGGCAAAAATCCCCCGTAATGGCATCCGGTTGGGTACAATCTTACACCTTTTTCCCAGACGGGAAATTTATATATCGAAAGTCCCAAGGGGATCAACTTGATCGAGAGCTTTCTAGCGAAGGCATTTTCAAAATTTCCAATGACACTTTAACTTTAGAAACTCAGTTATTAGTTAAATTAGAAGGAGGACAAATTGTAAATGGCCCTTTCGATGACAAGGTTATAGAGGGAGCCAAAGAAACCCAAACTCTAATTAAGCCAGCAACCATTGAAAAATTCTTTCTCCCTAAAATCGAGCTTGATGAGAATTTTCAAAAATTAAAAATGGAAATTGGTGAGACCACATTTTGGAAATTCAGAGACAATCCCAATGAATACGAATAATATAATAATGGGAACCATTATTTCCCTCCTGCTATTTTTAGGTGCTTGTAATTCTCACACCTCAACCAAAAATCAGAGGGAATCCCAAACTCTTCCATTCCTATTCACAAGTGAGCATCCGGAATTCACCCAATACCTCAGTTCCTTTTCTGAAATCAAATATCCTTATGCCTTTGATTCGATCTGGAAAGCCATCGGAAGAGGAATCAAAAATAAAATTTCAACAGATTCTCCTTTTTTCAATCAATCCATTTTAATACCCCTTTAAATAAGGATTTGGATTATTTAGCGGCTTTTAAAATACCAATATCCCCAAAATTAGTGGGCTTAGTTTATAGCGGATCCGGAATGAGTCCCATTGACCATCATGTATTGATGGTAGTATATGATGAAAAGGGAAATGCGGTAGAGTCTTTCAATATTCATGGTGAATACGGAGAAATCTATAATTTGTATGGCATGATTAAAGAAGACCTCACCTTAAAAATTGATAGTGCCTCTTCCCTTGATCCGGAGAAAAAGATTCATAGACGATATTCATTTTCTCCTTCAGGGCATAGAACACCCATAAAAAATTAAACGGTAACCTTTCGAAATCTTCAACATGAAGCAATTAGTAATCCTTTTTGGAATCATCATCTTTTCTGCAGCTACCCTCAAGGCTCAAGATCAAAAACATCCTGTTGAGCAAAAATATGAAAACTGTATGGCTGAAGGAAGTTTCACAAATACAGCAAATAAAGCTTGCCTTGAAGAACAGTTACTGGATTGGGACCTTCAATTAAATAAAAAATATAAGGAAGTCATGAGTTTTCTTCCTACTGAGGGAACCCTTAAAAACCAACTCAGAGCGTCACAGCGAAATTGGTTGAAATATTATCAGGCTGAATGCGTATTTATTGAAGCAAAATTCGAAGGACTGGAAGGCTCCATGTACCCCATAATAATACTGAAGGAAAAAATAAATATCCTAAAGCACAGGGTTCTGGAGCTAGAATCCTACGCGAATTATTATGAAGTGAACAATTAGTGTTTATCAATACGGGAATTTCTCAGTTTCTTGATTCAATGTTGGACAGGTATTAACCCGAATAATGCATGCTTAAATCGTCGTTTAGCTGCAAGGCGGAAAAAATGAAGGAATAGTTTCCTATTTCGAGTTTTTTCCAACAAAGCAGATAAATGAGGAGAAAGCAAGCTTGCCCAAATTTGAGCTATACACAAATGGCCAAACACAACCTTATCAGATTGAGACTAAGTCACTTAAAGAAATTAACTAAATCTAGCGGTGAATAATTCGGGTTAAATCCCGTTTCCATTATTAGAGCTCCAAACCTTTTGTAGCTTTTAAATGAACGATTGGCAAACGCTTTATTCCGGAATATGAAGTGCGGTTTGATGAGTATGGCAAAGGGCGCATGCATGATTTGGGCATTGAAGCCATCACTGATAGCGGAAAGCACGTTTTTGTTGGCCTTGAAGCCAAGGTGGACGAAAGCTTTGGTCCACGGATTAAAAAGCCCTATTTGGAGGCAAGAACCAAACGGATAAATGGGAAAAACACCAATGCCGATTTCCGCATTGAAGGGCTCATCAAAAGCTATTTCCCAAAGCCGAAAGCATCACTCTTTGACCTCCGATACCAGCTATTACACGGACTAGCAGGCACCGTAAACGCCAAAACAGGGGATGGCAAAAGTTACGACCACTATTGCATGCTTGTGATGACCTTCCAAACAAGCCTGTACGACCCGAAAAAAGGTCAGAAAAACCTTGAAGACTTTAACACCTTCATGAAGCAGACTTCCCTACTGGAACAACCCTCCAAAGGATCCTCATCAATATGGTATAAAGGACAGGTCGCAGATCAGAATGCAGACGTCCTATTTCAATCCATCAAATACTAAAAAAAACGAGCTTCCCTTAGAGGTGAGGAGCTCGCCTGGTCAGGGCTTATGCTTTGACCTGCTCCTCCTGGTAGAAGGCTCCCCAATCTGATATACCACTATTAAAGCCTAATACTTGGTATTTCAATCCGGCCGCTTCTAACACCTGCTGGTCCTTCTTTTCCAGCCCTCCTTCACCAATAAGGCCCCAACAGGGTGTTCCTCTCTTATCTTCAGGGTTCCCTGTACTCAAGTATACCGCATCAAAGCGCGAGCCTCTGCCTGTCCGATCTCCAAACTGCGCCTCAAGTTCTGCCAGCCGCTGCTGCTTCTTTTCTTCACTCATAAACATGAAGTAATTGTACTGATCGAAGGGCATGTGCTTCAAAAGCGCCTCCTCCCGATTTTCAACATGAAAAGCCATATATTCAAAGTACACCTCTTCACTTCTCCCCTCCAACATCTTGGTCACCATAGCTTCTATTGCCGGCTCTTCCATTTTCACCCACTGCTCAACAGGAGGAAGTTCCTTAATGAAGTCTGCTAAAAATTTCAGGAACTGGTCGTATTTTGTGAAATCTATTTTGTTGTTCATTTTCATTGGGCTAAAAAATATTTATACTCCTACAATTTAGGATATTTACTGATGCTGCTTTCAAATTTATGGAGAATTACTTTCTTCCACCCCTCAATAACCTGAGAATCATTCAGATAATTCATAGACTACTTTTCTGTATATACTCTTTCTTGCGGCTGTACTTAATCAAGCAAGGAACAAGCTGGCTGTAACTGTCTGCATCATTAGTAACAAAAAGAGTTCCTGTGAAAAGGAATTCCACGACCAATCACCATTTATAACGATAACCAGGTAAGAGATAAAAAAGCTATTTACCTCTATAATGAATGTAATACTTTAACAACACCACCGGACACCGAGCCTAAACACAACAGACTGAATCCCTTTTCCCAATTACGGAGGTCTTCTCTTGGAGCAATCTGAACCACCTCACAAACCTTTTCCTCCTGCCCTTCACTAAGTTTCTGGAATTTCCCACAAACACGATTATCCTCTTTTCCTGGATAAACCAATGCCACCCGGCTGGCACCATAGTAATCTGCGTACACATACATTTGGCGTAAGTCTTCCGGACTTGGAGCATTTCCATTAATATTTTTCCACTTGGTATCTAAAACTACAACCCGCTGTGAATTTCTGTGCCGACAGACAATATCGGCCTTCATATCAGAGGAATTATTACCCCCTGTCCAAAAGAGCTTCGTCACTTGTTCGCGGATCTCCCAATCCGTGTTTTGTTGAAGGTTGACAAAGACAAAGCGTTCCCAAAGGGCATTCATATCGAATAACAGAGCCAACACATCCTCCTGCCCCGAAACAACATCCGGATGATAGTTCAACAGTAGCAGTTTCGCAATGTGAATCGCTTTCTGATAAGGAGCCTGCTTCCGGCCAAAACTTAATTTTGAAAAAGTTCCCTCATGGACTTTTATACGTTGCTGTGGCGGGAAGTCAAGTAATAGACGTGCAATACGCCCTTGTAAAGCATGGCCTTTACACAAACGCTCTATGAGGATCAAAGCCTCAAAAAGGATTTCATGCAGTAGATGTTGCTGGTCATAAACCGTATGGCGAGTATAAAAACGCTCCTGATGTATCAGGTTTTGTTGTAGGTGCTGCCCGAACAATAGCGCTCCTTTGAGTGCTTTGGTATTCCCTGATTGTTGCCGATACTGCTTTATCAAGCCTAAACGCATGAATGCATCAACCTCTTTCACAAATAACTCAAAATAGAGCTCCAGGATATCGTATTGCTGCACGTACAGACTGGAAAAGGATGGGGCCTGCACGGGTAAAGTACCGACGGCACGTAGCATTTGTAGTAATTGATTACGCCAATAGTTTGCTTCAGATCCTTCCCCGGCAACCCGGTCTGCCTTGGGCAAGACCTCTATGGTAAGCTCCCCGACCTGTAAAACACCCACATATTGAGCAAACTTCACTGCACCAAAAAGCAGACTAAAATAATCCGTCTTTCCATTTTTGTCTGCTTGTTGGCGCTGGAATTTACCCAAGGCATCGTAATGCGCTTGGGTAAACTTCACTCCAGTACAGGTATGGCCAACCTCTAATTGCCCATGTTCAAAAACGGTGATTCTAGCCATTCATCAACCTTTTTATGGCTTCAATGAATGCTTCTCCGGTAGGATTCAACAACTCATACTGTTTATTTCCTGCGTGGGAATAGTTCTTTTGACCAGCAAAAACAACCTGATGCTCCTTCTCTTTGCAAAACCCTTCCCCCAATACCAAAGCAATCTTTTCATAGTCGCTATAGAAATACTCTTGCAACAAAGGGATGATGTTGCGCTGGAATGTATTCTCAAGGTCCTTTTCAGAAGTACAATTGATCAAATAGGCGTGCCCTATCAAATGATCACGGTCCAGCAATACTGCTATTCGTTCGTTAATGGTTTGGAGCAATGAACCTAAATTGTAGCCGGCAATATCTCTGTTCAAGTCGGCTAAATCATACCTTGGAGGCATCTCTTCAAAATGAAAACGGCGACGCAAAGCACTGTCCAGCGCTTCAACACTCCGATCAGCAGTGTTCATGGTACCAATGATGTAAAGATTGGAGGGAACGCCAAACTCTTTCTTACTGTAGGGAAGCGTTGCTTTCAGCTCTTCTGATGCTCCCAGCCTTTTATCCGGTTCCAAAAGCGTAATTAGTTCACCTAAAATGGCAGAAACATTCCCTCGATTGATTTCATCGATAATGAGAACTTTTGGCTGATTGAAACTTGAGTTCTTCTCACTTGATATGAATTGTAAATGTTTGACCAAAGGATTAATCAAATTGAGATACCCATTAACAATATAGGGCTCTATTAAACGGTATTGCGCTCTATCAACAAGGTCAGTGCTCTCTTTCTTGACGAACTGCTCTAATCCCTCTGCCTCTAAAAATCGAGAACATTCTTTGAGTAGGGCCTTGGAAAAAGGGAGTTCTCCACCATTAGACTTTTTTAAATAGATTTCACAATCGTTTTCTCGAATCACTTCATTGCCATTAAACTTGTATCCAACAATTGATGGAAATTCTCCTTCGCATATTTTTCGAAAAATGCCAGCCTGCACCTCATAGCTAATTGCACCTTCTTCTGTCGTCGGCTTGATCCCTTCTACAAAATCCTCATAAGTCATACTCTGGTGGAAGGTGGTGAAAACGATCTGCCCTGCTTCCTTTAACGCCTTAAAGCGCTCGGTTGCTTTAATTCGCTTTCCGGGAACATGACCATCAATAATCTCCAGGGCTTTGTTGATGGTGTGGTAGGTCTTTCCAGTGCCCGGAGGGCCATAGAGGATTTGATTGAGTGGGTTATCCATTAAATGGTCATTTTTTAAGGGAAATTGCATCTTCTTGACATATTCGGTTTCAAATATCCGGGAAATATGCTCTTGATTGGAGAGTTTATGAATGGTTCGCCCATACCCCCCAATATCAAATGACTGTGAAACTGGTGCTGCCAACCACTTCACCTTTATGCAGTGCCCATAACCCTCAGGATCATAAATATAGTAATCGCTTCCATCAACTACCTCTGCAATCCCTACTATGGATAAAAAGCCCATTTTACCTTTCGGACTGCCATCAGCCTTGACCGCAATCTTATCTCCGGCCTTAATTTTCAAAAAATGCTTCAAGCAATTATAAGCAGCCGGTGCTTCACCTTTCTCCTTTAAAAAATCAACGATCTCTTCTGAAGAACGATCAAGCATGCCTCCTAAATCTGTTCCATTGGCATAGCCTACACAAACAAAATCCCCGTCCAACATGGCTGGAAACACATCTTGGCTCCCTCCATATTTGGAGCCTAATATATAATAATCACAATTAGGGTTAGCTTCATTTTTCGATTCCTCCTGTTCATACTCTTCTAGATCAAAAGCATGGTACAATACATCCTGAGCCAACACCAAATTTCCTTCATCAACAAAACAATCATCTGTTAAATAGGACTGCTTTAAGGATAGTAATTCCTGATCCTGAGCCACTGGCTTGAGCATAAAATCATTTAGAAGTTCTATATAATGAACGTACTTTTCTCCGGCCTTCTTTTTTTCAATCCCGAGGAATTCGCAAAACTTCCCATAATACGAACTTTTATACAATGGATATTTATTCCATCGAAAAACGCCAGATATACAGAAATAGATCGCTCATCTTGAAATGAGCTTTTACCAGGCGTTATTGCCTCAAATAATGAATTAGTTCTCCTTTTAAATTCATCAATCCGTTGTTGCAAAGGATGTTTTTCATCGAATAAATAGCGGAAGGCCTCTCGCAAATCCTGGGAGCTATACTTCGAAATATCCTTAAGAACTGCGACAGATAAGTGATATAATAAATTCCCGAAGTTTAAAGAGGCTATCTCAGCCTGGAAATCATCAGCCTCTACATCTGGTTTACCTCTATACTTCTTCAATAATTCCCATTTGTAGAGCTCGTTTTGATTACCCGATTTTTGAATACGTTTTTTATATCTTGATATTAAATCTAAAGAATCCATCAGCTATTTATTTTAAAAAATCTTCTCCCTCACCTCACAAATGGTTGAATTAAAAACAATATTAAAACGGAAACCCTCTATACTCCAACTCTAGTCTCCTAACCAATCAAACCGTTTTCTCCGCAACAATCCCTTCTAACTTGCTCAACTGCTGCTGATACTCCTTTATCCAAACATTAGTCTCTTCAATGATGAGCGCATGAGAATCCTTGTAAAACTTTTCTGTTAATTGAATGAAGGACAAGTCAGAATTCCCCTTTGGGGCGAGAGCATATTTATTGATATCATTGAGGTACTGATCTCTCAGTTGCTCCAATGCCATTTTGGTCTGGGTAAAACGAAACCAGCTGGAAGAGAAGTTATTGAGATTATCCCAAAGCTTAAAAAAACCAGCCAACACAAATGAAATATAACCTAAGGCGATGGCATTCTCCTGAACAACTCCAGGCAACATAACCTTCACTTCCTCCATATTAACCAATAAGGGTAAGAGTACTCCATAGCAAAAAAACTCCAACATGGCCCTTCTTATAGCAATTGCCCATGGACGATTAAAACGGATACTATTGCTGTACCAATCAATCGTCTTTTTATTAAATTCAAGGGCATTATTGAATACCAGAACCTCCTCTTCCTGAAGTCCAGCAACCACTTCCTCTGAATCTTCGAGGCTTTTATTAAAAAAATAGTTCCAACACCACTGAATCCCCCTTGCCAACAATTTCACCAATTCCCATAAAAAACTAATCATATTGAATATCCTGTTTAAAACTTTGCTCAATTCCCATTTGGCGGACCCTATCCAGCCAATCATATATGGCATCTGGACGGTATTTCGGGCTACCGTCTTCATTTTCCATTTTCTCTAATGCTTTAGCCATTACGGCATACTCATTTTCCAAATAAGTACCAAAAACACCCTGATCGTCCGTATTAATGGAGACAAAAAGTTGCGCATGCTGATCATCATGCCCGTTTAATCCCCGATTGTAAAGATTCAGCATGGGATGCTCATCATATCGGTTGAAGGGGCCTATTAACAAGTTGGACGATGGATTACATTCAATCCCCAGGTGCTTTCGTTCTATTTCGAGGGCCATTGCTCTTTGCAAGGCCTTGATCAATTGTGCATAGCCCCTCGGCACAGAAAACTCCTCAATCTCAGCGCCCTTTCTTTTAGCCTCCCCACTGTAATGATACAATTGGTAAAGGAATCGGGCGTCCTTACTCGTTTTTCGTATTTGACTTACCTCCTTATCCTCCGAAAGTCTACAACGTTCCCAATAGGTAATATTCTGAGGTTCGGTAAAGGTATCAATAGCAGTTTGATACAACTCCGGTTGATCCGCCCTTAACAGCCAGGCATCATAATAAGTAGACAGACAGGGCGCCTTGGTCCACTCATCTCCGTACAACTCCTGAAAAAGATGTTTGAAGCATTGCTCCAGTCGCATGCATACCCCCTGGTAATCCTGAATCTGATATTCTCTTACCCGAATTAACAACCAAGCCAGATTATCCAACAACACCTGTTTGGGCAAAGTGATCATGCCCTGCTTTAAGGCATAGAAGCTCTTAACATGCAAACCCAAAGCCATCGCATGCCCCAGCCGGTCTCCATGTCTTAAATCTAAAAAGCGAATGGCTTCATCAATGGTCCTCAGACCATCCACCAAATCATAAAAATCTTCCCCTGCATGAAAAGTGGCACGCAAAAAAGGAACTTTATCATGCTGAATATCAAAATGCGCAAATTTACCGGAAATTCTATGTCCTTTCAGAAAGCGGAAGGCTTGTGCATAGACTTCAGGACGACAGGCAAACTCTGAATTTGCTGCATCAATCCCCAGGACTCTTAGCCCCTTCTTTGACATACTATCCCGTAATTTTGCCAATGCCTGTGCTTGCTTCTTTACCGTACGACGCATATCATAGTTCCGACAATATGCCTCCGACAAGTGACCCTTTCCCCATTTCTTATCCTCAAACAGCTTTATGAAGTGAATGGTATAAAAGAAATCATCAAGGGTAGGCTCCGGATATTCCGCTTCCGCCATTCCCTCTGTTGTTACTAAACCCTTCAGTGATGCAGTAGGGACATTCAGCAGTGTCGCCATATTTGCCAATAGCTCATCACTTACCGCCTGCTCCTTTTTATCCGAATACCGGTGTTCAGACTCAAAGGGGCTTTGAGTAACCGCATGATCAATTTGGCATAACGTTCTATGCAATTGGGAGGGAGAGACCTGCGGCGCAATGCGAGCTTCAAAGCTTACAATACGCTGATTGCCAAAAGAAGCATTCACTGCCAAATAATACATTGCCGCCTCGTAAGTGCTTCCCTTAGGCAAAAAACAACCTTTTCGATCCTGATAATCCGCAAAATTCTGGAAACCTATTTTCTCATTCACCTGAATGAACTCCTGCCGAAACTCTATCTTGATCAGTAAATAGAGATAAAATAAATCCAAATACTGCCATACCGGATGCCCTATATCATGCTCAAAAATCACTTTGAAAATTTGATACAAAAAGGCTCGTTCACCTGTCAGTATAAAGTTTTGGGGCATCAGGCAGTCCTCCGGCTTTTGACGCAAAGCATAGTCAGGGCAAGGATAACTTAATTTACTCCCCGCATAACGAAAAGCCTCGTATTTCTCTAGGTCAATCTCGGATTGAGCGAAGTTCAAGTACTGATGTTCGTTCCAATCAGATTGGATAATTTGATGCCATTCTACTTGCTTGGCTGAAAAATCTCCATTAGGGGAAGCATTTAGCAATCTATGCAAAAAAATACGTATCACTCCTGCCTTACGCACTTTGTCTGCTCCTGAGGCGAAGCCCTCTCCTTGCATGGAAGTGCTTAAACCTACCACTTGCCTTGAATTCTCAAAAAACCAATCCGCATCTCCCTTAAAGTGCTTTTTCCATCCGGTAAGCTGATTCATTACCGCCATCCATGAAAGCTCAAAATGAGGGGCAGAACCTTTCAGGTGAAAATGATTTTCCGCCACCCCTTTCTTTAACAAATTACTCAAGCGGACATTGTCCGTAGGCACAATGGGGCGCCATGAAAAATCCGTTCGATTTCTTGTTTGCTCCAGGTCCACATGGGCCATGAAGGCAGTGGTGACCAAATCCTCTCCTAAGAGATGAGTAGTCTCTCGCCAGCGAAGTAAATGCTCATACTTTATAACGGGGCTCCCCTCTTTTTTCAATAAAACTTCCTGAGCGAAATAGCGAAGTGGATCAAAGACATGAGTAGGTTCTTTTTCAGACTTAATCTTAAATTTTGATCGAAAGAGTTGCTCAACGCACTTCACTTCGTCTTTACTTAAATATGGAATAGTTTCGTTGCCTAAGACATTAAAATGATTTTGATCGTAATTTTCAAAAAGAGGGAGCTTCCTTAGATTCCCACTTTGGTATAAATAAAATAATTGTTCTGGTTTAGTCTTTTGAAAGAGGATCTTGATGATGTTGCGGAGGCTGTTCATATTAATTGGAATCTAAATCCAAATCCAAACCTAAATCTAAATCGAACGCCCTTCCCTCTAACACCTTTTTAAATTCCGAAACATACAATCTAAATGTTTTATTAAATGAGCCTTTTACACTTAATTTGTTTTTATTTTCGCTCAACCATGAGTCAATCTTGTCATCCCCAAAAGGTATTATTAATTTCTCGAAAAAATTCATCCATGTATTCCTATTAGCATTTACACTTTTAGGGATGTCTTCTTCTATATAATTCAATCTCCCTTCGATTTTCTCTCTCAAAGGGACAGGAGAATTTACTTCTGAAAACACCGATAATGAATTTTGGTAATGCTCCTCCCAGAATTCAACCATGCCATTTCTTATTTCATTTATTTCGTCTGACAAGAACTCATTACTTTTAGAAATGGTACCCATAGCCTTTAATGCATTATCATGATAACTACTATAATTCTTCTCATCCTCTGAAAACCCCTTTTTTTCTTTTTCCTTGACAACATTATCAAAAAAGGCATTAAGAAGTTGCATACTTTGAAAAGGTAATATACTACAAATTTTACTATCAATTATTTTAATTTTACTGATAGACGGATAAAAGAAGTCATATGTAAACTTTTTAACATTGCTTTTGGATGATTTTTCAATAATACTCGAATTAAAAAAAATTGATTTACTCGACCAGACCCCATAATGAAGAATAAAATCATCTGAAACACCAAGCTTTCCAATATTTTTAAAGTAGATCCGAGATTCACCTTCTTGAGAACTTCTAATCAACCGATTATCCTCACTATAAATCAAATTCTTCAACAACAAGCGAATCCTTTTCTCTTTGAGCCCCCCACTATCTAAAACAATCTTATTTACACTTACTGTATACAAGGACTTTATTAAAAATTTGAATTTAACGATCCCTTCTAAAGATCTGATTTTCGTCAAATTCGACAAAAAATGACTCACATCACCAAAAGAAACATTTCTTGGATCACCATTTCCATAAGAACTTGGCAAACAATCTTCAATTGCCTTTACATCCACTTTTTTTGAAAAATATCGAAACAAGCTATCAATAATGAATCGATTTTTAATTTCATCCTGAGCTAAACAGAACTCATGAGCTATTTCACTTAACTTTAAGTCATTCAAGCCCTTTAACCAATCATTTAATAAATACTCTTCAAATAGATTCAGATTTTGAAGTTTCTGCGTGGATGTTAATAACTGATTCTCCTTGGGCTTCATATGCCACAACATAGACATTAAATTCACATATCCACGTAAATTGCTTGGGACTAAATAGTGTAAACCATACTCTGGAATTAAAAAGATTAGTCCGGTAGTATCATATATCAATCTCAATAATGCCGTCTCGAGGGTATGAGACTGATCCCCAGACGAAAACACTGTTTTTTCGCCAAAAACAAGCTTCAACTTAAATTCCTCATCATTAGAGTACCCTCCCATTTCAGGCATCAAAATCCTTCGATCAATAGGAATTAATTTCTGAATGAACTTGTCAGCCATCTCAGAAGGCTTATCAACCAACTCCTCTGTTTTACTAATTTGACTTTTATTTTTCAACTGCACCCAAAAAGCCTGTTCCACAGCCTCATGCATCTGCTCAATTTTCACTGCCATTAATACAATGACATTGGAACAGTTCAAATACTTACGAAGCTGTTCAGCCATGTCATATGCCTTAGTAATATTCAGATCGAAATCATCAATACTAATAACAAGCACCTGCTTTTCAACAAATTCTAAATACTTCTTGACCAGCTTTTCAAAACGCTCCCTTAATTTTGTTCCAGAAGCCAGCAAGCTCAATGCTTCCAGACATTCTCCGTCCATAATTGACCCCTTATGAATCGCTTGTAATATTTGAAATACTTCTTCAAACTCCTTCAATAACTCTCGCTTCAGACTTTGCTTTAAACCAGGGTTTTCCTTTAGTTGCGTTTCAAATTCAGCAAACATATAGGCCAAAACGACCTTGATCAGATCGTCATTATCCTCCATCATAGTAGGATCAATGGTTGGTAACCCAGTGAACCCTATAGAGCCCTTATTCGAATTCACGGAGAAACTTTCTCGAATGTAATAATCCTTACACAGTGCATTTTTCACACTCACCATCACCGAACTTTTTCCAGTACCACGATCTCCACAAAAGGCAATCACGTTATTGGAAAGATTGTCAGAGTTACTGGCCTTCAAATTTTGTGATAAAATCTCCTGAACATGATGCTCTGCTCTTTGATACAGGTTTAAAAATAAACTATTCTCATTTTTATAATCGTCACCTTCTTTTACTACCACACGGTAAGCCTTACTAAGGTCTATAGTTAATGGATTCACGTTACTCATCCTGAGTATAATTAGTTGTAATGGTTGAAAAAATAAATTAAACAGAGCAACCTATGCCACTCCAACCCCGCCTGCATTCAGGTTCACCTGCTCCAGAATCCCAATAATATGATCTGCCTGTTGATCGCCAAACACGCCATCAATACCATCGGAATGGATATGAGAAAACGGGCTTTCATAGAGCTGACCAATGTCCATCACCCCGTTCTTCTTGAGGTATTGAACAATCATATTGATGAAGTTCATCTGCGTGGCCGTGAGTTTTTGGTTGTTCAGGTAGTCCGCAAAAAGGCTTTGGGCTACGGACTGCTCCAAGCCGAGAATGCTTCGAATGAAGGCCCCCAGAGGTTTGTCCTTCATGGCATCTTTGAGTTCCTCCGGATTGCCACCCAGTTCCTCCGAATGAAGAATACGCTCCAATTGCTCCAGCTCTGCACTGGTGATCGGAATGTTGTGCGTCAATTTGTGAATGGCCGTTTCATGGCGGTGTTGCTTCAGGTAATGTTCTACCCGCTCTCTGTAAGTCGTCAATTGATGTGCGGTATTGATAATCCGGTCCGTATCCCGAATCTTAATATCACCGGTTTTCAGTTCATCCTTAAAAGCGGTATAAACAATCTCCTGCGTTTCCTTTTCGATGAACTTCACGATTTCCCGTAGCGCCAATCGTACCTTTTCCAGTGCAGGCACCGTCGGTTCTTCCCAAAAAGCTTCCGATAAGACCCGCTCAATAACCGGCATTTGCTTGCTTACCGCAGGCACATTCCCTTTTTTGCGCAAGCCTTTAGCAATCAGAATCAGCTGTTGGGAATAACGATCCGTGGGCAGTTCTTCGAGCAACGCCAATTGATAGTGCAGCATCATTTTATCAAAACGACGGCAATCAATATCCTCCTCCCCTATGCTCGGAATCAATTTGGAGACATGATCATAGAGCTCACCCAAATCCACCTTTTTCAACTGCTCCCAAGTGCTGGCTTGTGAAAATCGTGTGACATAACGCATTTCCTGCTTCACCTGAAAACGTTGCGGATCCAATGCTGCAATGGCCTGATGCGCCTCTGTCAAAAATTGTTCTCCCAGCGCCAGCCCCGCTGCATCCGCCTCTGGAAACTGTCGCAGGGCATAACCCAGCTCTACCTTGGCTTCAAAGATCTGTTGGGTCAAAGATTTGGCAATGCGATTCCCCTGACCCTCCCCGATATGCTCATAATATTCAAAGTTGGCCGCACAATCAATGATCAAAAAGTGATCTTTATCCTGCGAGGGTCCGAATAAGTCCGGACAAAGGCGTGTACCACGACCGATCATCTGCCAATATTTGGACACAGACTTCACCAACTTGGCAAAGACAAGATTGACCACTCTGGGGGCATCAACTCCGGTATCCATCATGTCCACCGAGATCGCAATTTGCGGAAATTTCTCCTCCTTGTCATAGCAGAAGTCTTCCAGTACACTTTCAACTTTCTCGGTTTGATTATCAATCACCTGCGCAAATTGCGGATCATATTCCGGAAAAAGCTTATCAAAACGCTCTTTCAGGAATATGGCATGCCGGTGATTTCGGGCAAAGATGATCGTCTTCCCGATCCTATCTCCCTCTTCCACCTTGATGCCTTTTTCCATCAACTGTTGCAGGATTTTGTCCTGCGTATCGTTATTGAACAGCCATTTATTCACCGCTCCACCTTCAATTTCCTCCGGTGCCTCCCCCTCTGAAGGATCTCCGAATTTCTCCTCATACTCCTCCTTTTCCTTTTCTTTCAGGTCCTTGTATTTGATGCCGTCAAAAGGAAATTTCAGCTTGAGCTCCAACCCTTGGGGTGGGGTCAAATATCCATCCCGCACCGCTTCCTCCAATTCATAGGCGAAAGTGGGCGCATCATCTTCAATATGAAACAGGGAATAAGTATTCCGGTCAATGTCCTTTCGTGGAGTAGCCGTAAGCCCGACTAAGAGCGCATCGAAATAGTCAAAAATGGATTTATATTTCTGATAAACTGAACGGTGCGCCTCATCAATAATGATCAGGTCAAAATGCCCGATGCCATAAAATCGTTCGTCTCCATTACGGAGGCTGTCGATTTTATTCATAATCGTGGGATAGGTAGAAAACACCAGTCGGGTATTTTTATCTTCCTTCTCTTTGGTCAGGTCAATGCCCGACAAATGCTCCAAGTGTGCCTTGAAAGCTTTTTTGGCCTGAGTAACCAAAGCCTTGCGATCCGCCAGAAAAAGCACCCGCTTCGCCCAATTGCATTGGGTCATCATATCGACCAAGGCAGCGGCCGTACGGGTTTTTCCCGTTCCGGTAGCCATCACCAAGAGGGTCTCCCTGCGATTCCCTCTGATGCCTCCTTGAGGATCGTCAGTAATAAAGGATTCTGCAATACGCTGCAAAGCTTCCAGCTGATAGGGACGACCGGCAATATCCGTATTAATGGCAAAACCCCTCAAATCCTGCCGCTTGGTCCTGCGGTCCACCAGCGTTTCCAATTCGGCTTTGGTATAAAATCCATAAACCTGCCGTGCCTGATAAAAAGTATCATCCAGCATATAGGTCTCAAAGCCATTGGTATAATAAATGACAGGTCGTTGCCCGAATTGCTTTTCGAGACATTGCGCATACAGGACCGCCTGCGCACGACCGGACGCCACTTCCTTGCCGGTGCGCTTGGCCTCGATAATGGCTAAAGGACGACCATTATCCCCCAAAGCACATAATCCACATAGCCCTTACCACTCGGATTGGTCACCTCCGGCATGCCGGTAACTTCGTATTCAATGTCCCTACCTTCCACAAAGCTATTCCAGCCCGCTTCCTTCAAGGACTGATCAATGAACAGCTTACGGGTATCAGCTTCCGGCACATCATGCGGCAGCACGGCAGCCTTGTCCAGCTCCGATGCATTTACCTTTCGGGTATGGGTGTATTCTTCCGCCACAAAAGCCAAGCGTGCCGAAAGCTCCGCATTGAGCTTCTTCTGTGCTTCCAGCTCATTTTTGGCCGCAATAAGTTCATTTGTTTTCTCCTCCTCTTTTTTGACCAATGCCTGCAATTCGCCCTTGCTGCGTTCCTCCTCCCTGCCATCAGGAATGAGCTCATCCTGAAAAGCCACAAAATCCTTAACGTCAAAATAATAACGACCAATAAAGCGCAATAAGCGATACAGGTATTTGACGGACTTCACCGACTCATTGCGGCTCACCTTTTTACCATGGGCGGCATTATTGCCAATATCCTTGATCAGCTTGACCTCAGTAAACAGATGAAAAGGCTGCACCAGATTCCGGAAGCTGAAATGGTGGATTAATCCGCTCAGGCTTTGCTGATTTTTGATACTGGGCCAGTGCAGCTCCTGATCGTGTTCATACAGCCAGTGTACAGCCAGTTCCAATGCGGTGCGGGATCTTACCGCCGAAGCACTGGGCGATTTAAGGGCCAATTGTTCCGCATCTACCGCACAGCTGTAAATTTCAGGAAGGTGATCTTGCAGGTATAAAAAATTACTCATAGTCAAAAAATACTCAATCCGTATTGCTCATTTAATCAATAAGCTAATTATCGAATTTTAACATAAAAACCAATATCAATATTTATTTTTGACAGGCTTAATTAGCTATATTTCAACCCCTATCCCCTCAAAAGAAAAAAACCGCTTTCCTCTCGAAAAACGGTTTTGATATTTTTAGGCAGTCGCCATTTCATTAAGTTGCGCTTCTTTCACCAACTCCCCTTAAAGGCTCGCTGTAAGAGCGATTGGAAAAGTTCTTCACTCTTCGCAGCGGTCGCCTGCATTTGGGCTTTTTGGGCTTCAATGGCTTCTACTCGCTCCGCAAATTGGTTTTGAAGGGAGAGAGGGGGGATAGTATAGGCAATTCTCTAACGGCTGTCTTTGTAATTGATTTAGTTGTCGCCCCATTTAATTTAGATTTTATATTTATTTGCCCATAATTGGTAGACAAAAAATAATAAAAGTAAAATAAATTAATATCAGTAAGCCTTATAACAAATTGATTCAGTCCTAAAGAAACAGGCTTATTTAACTGAGGCATAATCCAAAACTCACCAGCACTACCAATTTTATTCATTATAATTTCACCCCCATACACTTTAGTTTTGCTGAAAAAATTATAAACTTCCTCAGAAACGTATTTTATATTTTTAGTAAAATCATTTTTTGTGAAGTTCATAGTTCTTACCATGATGGCATAATCTTCTTTGTCTGTCATCTGCAGTTTTTCCGCAACAGTTTTATTCGAACCATTTGAACCAACATCAGCTAAATAAGAAATAAAATCACCACAGGTCTTCTTCTCCCACCCCTTCGGATTAGTCACAGGATCCCCAAACATCTCCAAAAACAGCGACTGCGTCAGCTGATCATACTTTTTAAGCATGGCAGCATCCAATTGACGAAGACGATCCGCCTCGTCCAATATCGTAGCGATGCGCTTTTGGATTGGGAGTGGTGGAAGGGGGATTTTTATTTTCCTAATGTCTTTAAGATAAATCCCTTTTTGAGCAACGCCTTTAGCTCCTTCATTTAATTTTATTTGAATTGGAGTAGACCTTAGAATATACCCTAGATATGAGGGGGTTATTAATTCTTTATTAGGTTTTAATACGCCGACTGAACGTTGAAGGGTAAACTTTGGGTGAGATTCATTAACTACTAGTACTCGTCCAATTGACCCTACAATAGTCAAAAGAACATCGCCAACTTTGACATCTGTTCTTTTATTCTCAGTATTAAAATCTTGTTCAGATAAGTACCTAACGTCATCTAGCACTAGGCCATTTGCATTGATGTTTCTCGAACTAAGCATTAATAATCCCTCTTCAATTCCTTTAGGTGGATTATGAGAACCATCAGTAATTTTTGTGCATATTTCTTGAAGCTCAATCATTGGAAAACTCATCTCATAAGCTCCTCCAAAGCTTTGAGTGCATTGCTACGCTCCTGATCTAAGGTTTTAATGGCTTGAATAATATCGGCAGGAGCATCATAAACCACTTCTTCATACACTATCTCTTTATAGCGGTTAATGCTCAGGTCCCAGTCGTTGGCTTTGATCTCCGCCAAGGGCACCATGAAAGACTGCTCGGTACGGGCACGCTTTGCCTCTTCCTCCGGCTTATGAAAACGGGCAATGATGTCAGGAATGTCATTGGCCTGAACAGCGGTACGTTTATCATCGAGGCTGTAGCCGTCCGCTTTCATATCATAAAACCACACCTTATCCGTTCCACCACTATTGGTTTTGGTAAAGAACAAAACGGCAGTACTCACCCCTGCATAAGGCTTAAACACACCGGAAGGCATGGAAACCACGGCTTCCAGCTTTTGATTTTCAATGATCTCCTTACGGATATCCTTATGTGCCTTGCTACTGCCAAAAAGTACCCCATCCGGAATAATCACGGCACAACGGCCACCCAGCTTCATCATGCGGAGCATAAGGGCTAAGAAAAGCAACTCGGTCTTTTTGGTTTTTACCGTTTGCAAAAGCGAGCTCTCCACACTATCGGCATCCAAAGAGCCTTTGAATGGCGGATTGGCGAGTATCAGGCTGTATTGTTCTTCAATCTTATTGTCTTCGCTCAGGGCATCCATAAAATGCAACTGAGGATGCTCAATGCCGTGCAGTTGCAGGTTCATGGCCCCAATACGCACCATGGAGTTGTCAAACTCCAGACCGTTGAACATGCCTGCATTGAAATGCGTATTGAAGTCGGCATCCATAAAGGCCTCCTGATCTTTCTCATGGAAATACTCATTGGCCGCCACCAAAAAGCCCGCCGAACCACAGGAAGGATCACAGATGATCTCATCACGCTGTGGCTTCACCATCTCCACCATCATTTTGATGATGTGGCGAGGGGTACGGAACTGTCCGTTGGTACCGGCAGTAGCCATTTTAGAAAGCAGGTATTCGTACAGATCTCCCTTGGTGTCCCGATCATCCATATTGATTGCGGAGATCATATCCACCACCAAAGCCAAAAGTCTTGGCGTAGGAATCATGAAGGTCGCCCCTTTCATCAGTTGGGCAAAAACACCCTCCTGCGCTCCAATACTTTTCATGTGCTCAAAGACCGTCAGACCGTCCGCCACTTCCTGCGGTTGCGTGAATCGCTCAAACATCACCTGCGGCGCATCTTCCTTAAAGGAGCTCCAACGCAACACCTGCTGGTGCTCCTGATAAACAGGCTTATCGATCGGTCGCTTCGTGCGCAGCGCACGCTTCTCCTTACGGTTCTGCTCCTCATCTAACCTCTTGATAAAAAGCAGATAAGTGAACTGCTCAATTACGGTAAGCGGATTCGATATCCCCCCTGTCCAGAATGCTTCCCAAATCTTATCGACTTGCGATTTCAACTCGCCTGTGATCATGAAAAAATATTATTTATAAAGTGTTTAAATACCATTTAGCTGTTCCCAAAATGCGGTTTATACACGTTTTGGGCCAGTTTGTAAATATAGGGGGATTTTTGGGTTTGGGGGGTAAAGTATGAGTGGATTTAATGCTTATTATTCAATTTTCCTAAATGGGTTCGCACTTTATTCTAAGTTAGGGTACAAATCAAATACACCTAAGTAAGAATAAAGCCGCTATGCCATAAAGCAAGCTTAATAAAATTGAGGGAAGGATGAGTAATCGCAATGTCTTTTTCCTTTTTTTATCTAACTTCGACTTGATAGTACTGGAAAAGTAATGCTCCTCTTCAATTCTTTTTTTCAAGAGTTTCGACTGATTACATACACCGTACCAACTACCGGTGAGTTGAAGAATCAACGAGCCGATAAAATACCATGGCAATAGTTTGGCGATCAAATCTAATTTAACGCTACTTTCTGAAGTGTCGATCAACTTAACCCAATTTACCCCTAGTAAAAATAGGGAAGCTAAAAAATCACGTGTAGTTCCTCTAATGAATGAATTAATATTGGCTAGAATTTGGTCATAATAATTACTAACCTCAGTTAAAACCGTACGATACTCCTTATCAAATTCCTCTATTCTTTGGGCAATCACGGCAAAATATGCATCCTGTGCTCTAACAAGTGCTTCGGCCCCTTGTTCAGCAACTAAGAAAACATAATCCTTATTTGCGTATTTATCATCAAACTGCCTAGCAAAAATTCGAAGCCTTAAGTCATGGTCATTTCGTTCATATACCCACGAAACGATCGTTAATAGTTTGTTTATATAATCTCGATCATTAATTCTTAGGCCTGCACCATTATACAACGGAATTTCAATTCTTTTATTCCCTTTAATCAGCACCTCATCCCCAATTCTGGAAGAAAAAATTTCATGCGTCAGTGTAGCTAACAATGACAAACACAAAAGCTTGTTAAGCTGCTTGTGAATAGGTTTAGCTACCCCAGTAAGGGTGGTATCTATATAAAACACGTTTGGATTAATAAGTGCCTGACAATGAAACTTAATCTGCTGTTGAATCTCGATATAACTTGGTATTGGCTGATTATTATCAATAGCTTCGAAGTCTGAATCAAAATCAATGAGAGGAACTATATTTATATTTTTTGCCTTGATTTCTTCATCCAAGTCACCAATAGCAAAAAAAACTTGATGACCACTGAATGGAAGGCTAAGATCCAAAGGGTTAATAGTCTTTAGGTATGCCACAAAATCATTAATGGAAAAAAAGAAATATTTATCATTCGATACTTTTTCTTTATTTAAATTAACTTTCAGCGAATCAATGTCATGTTCAAATTCATCTGTAATAGGCTCGTTATTCAGTATATCGATAAACCTAAAACCAAAACCCCCTAAATCCCCATGAGATTCATAAAAAGTCCTTAAAGAAGAAATAGAACCAATATCATTCGTGGTGGCGGTAAAATATGATAATTGATCGTCAACATCGAACTGTCCTCTTGATAAAATTTCAAGAAAATCAATTAAAATTCTCATTCCCCAAATCTGTAGTTGGTACTTGTATTATCAATTTAGATTTCCCGTTACCCTCATCACTACGTTCTATCTTAATCTCATCTGAGTTCCAATTAATCGCTAACCAAGGCGTTTTAAATTTTTTATCTAACCTATAAACACTCATCCTATCCACTTCAAACTCTTGACCTAGAACAGCCTGATCCCTTAGGGCTTGTTTGAAACACCCACTAACTACACCTCGATTTTCCTCGGATACTTCATCACATACCGCTTCTATAAAAGAATCTTCTTGGAAATGGCTATTTGCCAATAAACAAATCCTAGCTTTTCTATTAAAATCTATTTTTTTTACATCTTCATCTAACTCCTCAGCCCTCTTAATCGTCCTAACAGCTGACCTTACCCCAGTTAAAACTTTCTTGGTTAAAGTCCTACCATATTCTGCATCTAGGGCAACATTAAGAAAATTGGAAAAATAGGCAGGGATATAAATACTACTTCTATCCTTTGCGATTACCCCCCAATTAAATTCTCTCCTTGTACTTATAATAGCCACTTTTTGAATATGTTTTTGACTTTCAGTAATACTAGTTGTGTTATTTTTTAACTTAACTTCTTTATCTCCATCCACCTCAATCACTTCATAAGATATGGCTGTGCTACTATCAATTTTTAATAAAAATACCAGATTAACAGACTCAATAGAATCGTCAAGTTTATATTCAACGTTTGCTTTAGAAAGGATCAACACTCCATCATTGACATTCCCCTGAGCATTATTATGGCTCTTGCAAAAATCTTCAGTCAAACTAACGGATAAATCAGCTAATGCATCAGTATCAGAAACATCCTGCTCTGAGAAATTTTGAATCACTTCAGGAATCGCTCCTTTGAATTGATAGTACCCCCCTTTTTTAAGCACTTCCCAAAATATTTTTTCAAAAAATTCTTTATTAGATTCAATCAATCTAACCTTCTTGAAAGAATTTATCACAAATTTGTCGGCTGATGTGCTGAAATTGTTCTTTTTGAGTTCGTGAAAAATAAACCAATTAATACTGATTTTTTGAACTCTGTCATAAGAAAAGGTCAATGAATTTTGAATTTCCGATTCAACCATATTAATAGCTTTGTTGTTAAAAAAATATTTTTGCAAAAAATCCTCCATGGGAAGTGAAACGAATCAGGGAGTACAGTAAATATAATGGGAAAACTGAAGTAATAAATAGTGACTCATGGATTTTTTTATATAGTAATACAGACCGAAAAATCCATTTTCATTTTTAATCCGATCCCTTAACTTAGCTATCATTTTTCATTCATTAGCCCAAACCATGAGAGGAAAGACCATTCAGGTATTTTTAACCGACGGAACACCGAGAGGCATCAAAATAGCCGATATTACCAGTAATATTGAACAGGCGGTATTCATTCCCCGAAACAAGATGAAGGAAGCCCAGGAGCGGAAGGAAGTTTACCGCCCTGGACTGTACTTTCTTTTAGGTGAAAATGAATCCTCCTCCAAGCCTTTGGTTTACATCGGCCAGTCCAGAAATGTAATGGAGCGCATCAAAACTCATGACCAGAAAAAGGATTTTTGGAATTATGCGGTAATGATCGTCTCCAAAACCGAAAGTTTTACGCAAACACATATTGAATACCTGGAACAATTGGCTATTCAAAAAGCGGCTGGCATTGGGAGATTCAAGTTAGAAAACAGTGCAAACCCAAAGGCCTTTAGCATTCCCGAAACCCTTGAAGCGGATCTGCTGGATAATTTTGACACGATTAAAATCCTGCTTTCCACCTTAGGTTTTACCGTTTTCGAATCGCTAAAGAAGGAGCCATTGACAAAAGGATCAGATAATAAGGAAATATTTTTCTGTAAGGGAAAAATAGCAGATGCTAAAGGCGAATATCAGGAGGATGGATTTGTAGTTTATAAGCACTCACTGGCCGCAAAGGAATTAAAGCCCTCTGCCGGAGATCCACTACGAAATCAGAGGTCAAAATTAATTGCAGATAAGATCCTGATCGAAAAAGGGGATAGTTACGAATTTCAGGAAGACTTTCTTTTCAACTCCCCATCTGCAGCAGCCTCTCAGGTGCTAGGCAGAAGCGCTAACGGTTGGAGAAATTGGAGGGATCACCATAATTTAACGCTGGACCAAGTGAAACGAAAAGATGATGCATCATGAATAAAGCAACCAAAATAAAGGGGTACCTGAAATTGATCACTCCTTTTACCATCCTCGGGACGATATCAATATTACACCTCATTCATAGGTATGTGGTAGGATCAACAATGGGTGAATGGTACAGACATTTCACCCATTTTCTAACAGCATTTACAATTCTTCTCTTAGTAGCTGAATTCATCTTACAAGCAGCTACCAGGGGAAACCAAAAAATCATTTGGTTACTGGAATTAGCTGGAATTTTAGGTTTTTTAGTGTTGGTTATAAAAGTTTTTAATATCACCAGTATTTAATAATCGGCAAAAGGGCTATACTGAGTAAACCACAAAAATGCCTACTTATTAAAATTGATTCTGGCAAAAACGATATTCTCAATTCCCTGTGGGGCATCATATTTTTGGCTGGACAATGCCAAAACAGTTTTGAAGGGTTTTGCGGGATAAGCCTTAAGGTATTTTCCACTGCGGCCCATAATCGTCCAAACACTTAGTTCCTCTAATAAATAATTGACACACCTCCTCTCCAGCTCTTCTCTGGTTAATAAATGGTTCAATTTATCCAGATGAGCATCTGTAAATCGGGCAAGGTCAAGGTGAGCAAGCTCCTGAAAAGAAGAATTATTTTCATATAGATTGTAATAGCCTTCCAAAACTTCCGGAAAATCGGGATGTAGTCTCCAATGATCCCAACGGGTAACTTTGTAAGGAATTGAAAGTTTTTCAATATATCGCAAATTATCAAACAACCACTGATCACCCCAACTCAATGCTTCCGAGTAAGCCGCGCTTTCCTCCCGATTCTCCATCATTAAGTTATGCCGCTGGCTGGTATCAGCAATATTAATCAAACAGTAATCAAAATTTCGATTGGCATAAGCTATGGTAGCTTCCAAATAATCCCCTCTTTGCTGCTGATTCCCTATGCTGATCCCAATATGAAGATTCCTGATGTTTTTCCCCTCTAAATAATGGCCGGCAACGTATGCCTTTTTTACTTTTGATGATTTGGTGATTTCCATACCGAGTGCTTATATGAAATAAATAGTGGGGTAATCATTCCCTCATATAATAATATAAAATATGCTATAACACTCAAAATCAACTTATAGCTAAACCTTAAAGAAGCTAAGTACCATTAACCCTACAAACGCCTAAAAAAATGAAAAGAAAACATTGTTAGTCTGCCGAAATTTGGGATAGCGGCCTGTGGAAAACACCTAATGGTGCGTAAATTTTTGACCATCCCACTTAAAGACCGACCCATGCTGCGGCTCATTGTCTAATTGAAGTTCGTCCCTACTTTTAAAACTAATGGTATTATCTTCCGAATCCACTGCAGCCGCTAGTCTTAATACACCTGTAAGTTGTTGGTTTTGTTGTGAATAAATATAAGTGACATAAACCCTATTTTGCACAAGAAGGGCTGCTGCTTCTTCACTTTTACCCAGAAAGTGAGCTACCGGATTAATATTCAGATCACGATTGCCGAAATTATCGAAAACGACCTCTTCGGAAGTCACTTCTAAGCCCGAATACCTTAAAAGCTTTATGGATTGCTCTATTCCCAATGTTGCGTCTTCAGCAATACGGATACTCAAAACGGAATTGCTATCAAGTAAGTAATAATTTTCTTCATAGCTTCCCGCTCCTCCTGGAAGCGCTTTTACTTTTAAAAAATGGGATGTGGTGTCATATTCAACCGAATACATCGCTTCTTCTAAAAACGCCTCATAATGATCATAATCGTCCTGTACGATTGAATATTCGGCACCTAAGCTATTATAAAGCCATTTATTCCAAGTTGGACTATAATCAACCGAATATTCGCTGATGCTATTTACCATGCTAATCAATTGAGGAAAATTTTCTTTTGGACCTCCCTCTTTTACTTTCCTCCCTTCACATGAGGCAAGCAAGAAAATGATCACCACAATGCTTAATTTAAGCTGATATCTCATAACAAATTTTTAAATAATTCACAAGCTTTACCCTGGCGTTCCCTTTGGTACACATTACTGAAAAGGTGCAGACGAAGCCCACCTAAAGTTCAGGGCATGAATAAGGCCAGCAGAACGCCGGCCTTTGGATTTTATTAAAACAGAGCATGACTTTCCTGCTGGCCCTTTTTATCAAACTATTACTTCACCCTGGTAACACTCCATTTTCCACGCTGAAATCCATATACTTTTTGCTCAGGAGAGCCATCCATTTTCTTTTGATACTCCAAATTCCAGCCCTCCAAAATATCGGTCATATCCATCGGACGTACAGTTTCTACCTCCATGGAATATCCACTTCCACCATTTACGCCGGAAAGAATTCGGGCAGGATAAACTTTCCCCTCGTTATCTACAGGCACTCCATATACCACTTGACTCCCTAAATCCATTGGGCTCTTCACCAACAATAAAATAAAGGATTTTCCAAGTGGCCAATAACCTGCCACCTGAAGGTCTTCTTCTTCAAAAGCCGGATAATCCAGGAAAGGCTCCCCTTCAGAGGAAACAGCCTTTATACTACTATAGATTTCATCACAGTACATAATAATGGTTAAAGCCTCTTTCCCAATGCACTTGCTGGTCACTACCCGATTACCTTCCATTAATTCCGGCGATCCTAAATCGGAAAGTAGCTTTTTTCGTTTGGCATCAATTTCAGGTAAGACATCAAACCTTTCCCGCATATCATCTATCTTCCACTTCCCATCCTCTTTCACTACCTTAACCGAAAACAGCCATTCTTTCCCTTCGGGGCTGACATCATATAGATATTGCCATTCTTCATCATGGCCATAAGTTGGCACACTTCCTGGAGAAGCCACCTTGTTAAAGTCACACAAGTAAAGGTATTCGTCTGGTGATACCTTTACGAAAGATCGATCAATTGGATTATCCTCAATTAGCCGTTTGAACGGCAGGAAAACCTCGCTAAATATGAACATAAAATTCATATTTATACCAAATTTCAGTTCCTCCCCTCTTTGCTTTTGTTTATCTAAAAAACTTGTAGAAAAGAAACCCATCTTCATTGATGCTTCATGAATCAAACTGGCATTGACTTTTATATTATCATAATCATAAAAATCCCAGATGCTATCACCCAAGTAGGCAATTTTCCAATCGCTGGCATCTTTAATTAATTTTGCTACTTCTTGATATTCACCCGTCAATCCTTGAGCTACAGAAATCTGACTAAAAACCAAAAACACAATAAATAGTAATCTCCTCATTGCTAACTTTCAAAATCTAACAACTCTTGTTTTGAAGAAGAAACTCTCTTATCTGAACACTCAAAAGGGCATTGTTAACCTGGAGTTGACCTTACCAAACCGAAAGAGCGCGCGATTAAATGAAAAATAACCATTAGAGTTTCTTAGGCTATTTTTTTGCTTCAATGTAAAGAGCATCTTACTTATTTCGTATTACTGAAATACAAGTATCATTGTATTTTCTTCCAGCATAGACGTCAATTAGCTCAATCGCAATTAAATAGTCTTTTGATCTATCTAAGTTCTCGGAAGATCTAAATCAACATCCTGAAATCCATTAAAATCTTTTAAAGCTATTTGATGAACAGCCACCCTTGTCAGGCCAGAAAATAATTTCCCGTTCTCAGTATCTTCAGATGAATCAACCTGCAAAACATAAACATTAATGTTATGAGGTCTATTATTTGCAGAGAATAAGCCAGGGGATTTCCCATAACCTGCCCAAATCTCAATCGGTTTAAATATGTCCAAAAAAGTAAGTACTATTTCCCCGGCACCGGAACCCTCAACCCCCTCGACCCAAGCTGAATTATGATCAGCCTGAAGTTGTAAGGGACTATACTTACAGGACCAATTAACAAAATCCCTTCTTTGAGCCTCGAGCTCTTCGATTATATCAGGGTCGTCTAGTTCATAGGCTTTTACAATTTCATCCTGGGTTGGATTTTTAGGTGCAATTCCACCAGGCTTCAGATAACTAGTACACCAATTACTCGAGCTTCCATCAAAAGAATAATAGAGGCTAATGTCTATATTTTCGAATTCAGATACCTTTTTCAATTCTGAATTACCACAACATTCACATGGTAAAATTTCAACCTCTTGGGCAAATGTACTAAGAGAGAAAAAATAGCAAATGCTAAAAAATATAACGAGTTTACTTACCATAATAATCAAAGAATGAACTGCTCTCCATTCCATTTAACTTCAATACTTATACGAGGATCGTGCTCCACAAAAGCTATTATTTTTGTTCCAAATTGCGGTAATTTTAGCCTTAAACAAAAATCGTTATCTCCAAGAAGCTCTTCTAAAACCTCATTGACCTTATCATATGGAAATACATCTTGTCTTCTCCAGGTTCTATTTGATTTATCATAAGTAAAAAAACCATTAACTGGGCTGCAATTAGAGCCTTGCGTGCACAATTGCTCAATCGCTATAATATCAATTCCTTTTTTTCTATTTTTAAACAGAACACATTTACCACTGGCCAAATATTCGATATAGCCATTCTTAAGGTCACATTTGGTGATTAATTCCTCCCTTGATTTATAGGTTTCAACTATTTCGCCATCACAAAAAATATGCTCCTTATTGAGCAACATAAAATATGATTCTACATCATCTGGATTCACTATTTCTTTTTGCCATTTTTCTTGCGCTTTCGCATCATAAGAAATACAAAAAAATAATGAAAGCATTAAAGTTATCACATCATTTCTTTTCATATATAACTGCATCGTTTAATCTTTGACACATCCGCCCATTTTCAAATATAATCTTCGCCTTTATCCCCCTCTGCCGTAGTATTTTCGAATATCAAAGCCTACTTCTCGATAATTACTTTTTCCTTTTCCCTTCCCAGGTCAATGTAATAGAGCGAGCCGAGGAAGCATCACTAAGCCTAGGCTGTCGAATATTCCGGACAGATAGCTGGTTTCTTGCTGAAGAATGGCTCTGGCGTGATTAGAACAGGGGGTGATTTCCTCACATTAAAGGATTTTCGACAACCTACACTAAGCCCCACCAATAAATCACCCCACGGATTAGATAGATTTGCCTCTGAAATTCAATATTAAACTTTTGACTTCCATGTTCGAAGACGACGATTACTTGCCAGTTCGGCTAACGGCAGAGGGCAATAAATTTACTTAAAATGGTGAATTTTGGAGATTTATTCCACATTGAAACAACCGACGGGCTAGTCCCCTTCATTCACTGAAAGGACTGTATCGCTGCATTCTCTCCCATTAAATTTAGCAAAATAAAGCATTTCATCACCAGACCACAAGGAAATTTTGGCATCATCAAATTGAAACTTAAATCCAGTTTCTTTGCTAAGCTCTATAACATCGGCTTTTAAAGAATCACTATAAATTGGAACAAATTCTTTTGACCAATAGGATTCAAGATTGGAAGCTCCTCGAATAAAAAATTTCCCTTCTACAAACACTTTAATTGGCCTACTAAAATTATAAATGAAAATCTTTACTTCCCGATGATTCTCATAGACAGCTTGGTGATTATAAGGAGAAACGTCACTCATAGGATTGTAGTGACAATAATTAACATGATCCTTTCCTGTAATATCAAAAATTGAATCTGAAGAAATTAAATCTATATTTTCATTTATCTTCCAAGTTGAATCTTCAAATTGCATAAACATTTTTGCTTTCGAAAAATCCGATCCGGAAGAACAACCACTTAACAGGAAAAGAAGAATAGCTACTTTTAAAAATCTCATAAACATCTTCCTCATTAGTCTTTCTCAAATTTAAACTCTTGATTTTTACTTTTATCAAAACGAATACTTGAAGACTCATCTTTTTCAGGTGCTTCCCCTTTCAAGCTAAAGTCAACATAGGTGTTTTTTGTTTTCATACGCTCTCCTACATACTCCCAATGATGTTTTTCATTTGGCTTTGAAACAGTAATTGCAAAACCAAAATCGGGTGCATTTTTACGTAGCCACTTATCTATTTTTTTGGTCTTGGCACTCATCCCCTCCGAAGGTAGTTTGTTAGTTTTATAACCTAAAGACCTAAAATAATCAGCATTACCCAAATCAAAAGCCACTCCTGATTGGTGGTTTGACCTTCCTGCCGGTGCTGCGCCATTAATTCCAGAATCTCCTCCCTTTTGCCTTACGTTCATTTCCTGTTGTTGTGAAAAAGTCCTGAAACCACTTGAAAAACCTAATATTTCAGGATTTGCTCTCTGAAGGTCAGAAACCACTTCAAAAACACTATCTTTTTGAGCCTTATCCACCATATTCAAAAACGCCTCTCCTGCACTATTCAGCAGTATTTGGCCAGTATTATGGATGGTCTCAACGATATCAGCATGTCCTTGAAATTCTCCCTTCCTCCATTGCGCAGTAGGTGCGTAAATATCAGTCCAATTATTGATGAAATTGGAAACAGCCGTCCAACCCTTTAGAGAAGTGTCTTCAGAATAAGTGCCCTTTTCCTGGTCATAAATACATTTTACTACATTTGCGTACTCATTTCCCCCACTATCCTTTTCAGTATTAAGCACCTTCACAAAATCACCCATTGTAAAGTTTGTATTCGTTTTTTTAAAACTAACCACTCCATTCTTATCCTCTCTAATCCTAAGAATGGGCTTTTTATCAATTATCGTCTTATGGTTTGCTTCTGTCGAAAAAGAATCTTGGGCTTTGGTAACCCCAAAAAATTCATCATTTAATTGGTTTCCAAAATTAGCATTTGAAATATTTACCCAATGACTTGTCCCACTAACCTTTCCATAAACTTTTCTAGACCTAAAACTTTTATCTCCCTTTGATAATTGAGTTGCAGTAGGCTTTTGATGAATAGTTCTGATTTCGGAAATAGAAATTTCACTCCCCTTTGTTAACTTCAACTGCACTCCATCTTTATCTTTGGCTGGTTTTAGATCGGCAGTTCTTAACCACACGTCCGATCCTTTAACTATAATCAATTTGCCTGATACTGTATCAAAATTCTTCTCCTTTAACGATCTTAAATAATCCGAGTCAGTATTTCGTATTGGTACTATTAATTCATCTTGATTTTCAAAAATGGAAATCTCTGAATCATTAATCCCCAAATAAGTATTGATAGCCCTTACTTTTGCTTGTTCTTCTTTTGAATCCCAACCACTCGCTAACTCAATCTTAAATCTGTTTAAAATTGATTTGGAAAAAATACTATAATCTGTAACCCCATCCAAAATAGCCATCACCAGATCATCCCTATCCTGAGATTTCTGCTGATCTATAATTTCAAAAATCACATTTTCATGATCCTTTCCATACTTTCTTAACTCCTTTCCAAGTTTGGAAAAATCCTTATCTAAAAAATTCAGCGCATGGAAACGGGAATTGGTATCATCCAAAAGCTGGTCTGCAGTTTTGGGAACAAATTCCTTTACAGGTGACTCATTTTTATTTTGAGGTGTCCAAAGATTTGGCTTCCACATAAAATCAGTCTCGTCTTTTTCCGGAAGTACCACAGGCCCCGGCACAAAATCAGGAGCAGCCTTTGCCGCCTCATCTGCCGCTAACTGGTCCTGATAAGCTTTTTCCCTCGCTCGTTTTTCCCGTTCCGCCTTCACCTGCGGATATTGCTCAATCCGCTGCTTCACATATTCCGCGGTGCAAGCGGTGCCATTCAATTCAGCAAGCGTCTTGCTGGAAGCGCCGCCGATATTTCCATCCGAACTAGACCAATGCAATACTTGCTGCTGAAATTTATAGATCGCGGCAATGGTTGCTTTCAAATCTTTCTGATCCACTGCGGTCTCAACGGCCTCAGCCTTGGCTTTTTCATCCGCATAAGCGGTTGGGGAAAGCAATCCTAATGCATGAAGACGTGCCTGAATCAATAGTACATCCGCTTTATTATTGGCCGCGCTTCCGCTTCCCACTCCGGCCGAGATGGTTGGAGTGGCCGCCTTTTTAGCAGCGCTTTCAGTGCCGGCTTTTTCTTCTGTCTTATCTTTGGAAGTCTCCAGGCCTTTCACCCGACCTTCCAAAAAGGCAACCCGCTGATCAAAACGGTCATCCGATACTTTTAACCAACGACTGCGATTTTTCATTTCTTTGGTAAATCCTTCCAGATCGTTTTTCACCACATGCGGCTGTAAAAACTCCCGTGTATCTCTTTCATAATCCCCTCGGTAAGTCAAATCAAAAAGCATCTCTTTGATCATCGGATTAAGCTTTTCCCAATCCGTTGCTCCATATTTGGCGGTCACATCCGCCTTAGTCGCCATCCGCTTAGCATCAGATTTCTTCTCTGCAAAAGCTAGTTGAAATAAGGCATTCTGTTGCGGATGACTAATGATGGGTAACTTAGCGGCATTTCCTTCCAGCCAGTTTTTTGCGCCAAGCCCTCGCAATCCAATGGCGGATTTCCATGGACTAATCGCGATTCCGGCCTGTTTGAATTCATTCTCTATCAAAGTACTCGTTCCTCTATGCCCAAGATCATAACCCCTCCCGATGGTCACCCCGGATTTTTTTCCCGGCCAATGCGCCTTTCTACTAAAATAGAGACTGTCAGGATTATCATCCCCCTCTACCAAATTGGTGAAATCGCCTACAGACTGATCTCCGATGAGCATTTTCATGTCCTCCGCTTTTTCCTCTTTCTTGCTTTTCGCCTGCGGCTCCTTCACTACCTCTGACAATTTCGGCGCTTCCTGCTCTCCCTGAACTTTAGAAGTAGTTTTGGGAATCTCAATGGTCGCCCCGGCATTAAAGCCTTCAATATTGCCCCACTGTTGTAAAGCATCGGCATTTTCAGCCTTGAGGGCCGAAACGGACACCCCAAATTTGGCCGCAATCACTTCTAAACGGTCGCCAGCCTGTACTTCATAAGCATTCGGAGTCTGCTTTTCCTGTACCAATTCCTGAGCCACAGCCACTAAGTCCTCCCGCCGCTCTTCCACAGGAGTAATGGGCGTATGCGGCAATTCCGGAACTTCAATCCCCTTCGCTTTCAACACCTGCGCCCTGCTTTCCGGACTCCCCATATAAAAATCTTTAATCTCTTCCAATGGGTAGCGCTGATAATAGGCTGCATCTCGCTCGGCCAAAGGCACTTCAGCCCCGGCCTTATTGGGCTTCCCGCTTTTATGTGCAGCTAACTCAGCCCGCAAATCCTGCAGCATCGCTTCTTCCGATTGCTGCATTTCCTGATAATCCTGAAAGGATTGCCTTTGAGGCTCCTGATTTTGACGGACTTGAGGACTATTATGAAGGACGTCTTGCTTGGTACTCATGTAAGGTTGAAGTAATTTTCATAAAGCTAATAAGAAATTAGCTTATTTGAGGAAAGTATTCCTAGAGATTTTTATTTTTTAATGAAATTTTAAAGGCGAGTCATTTATCCAAACCTAAGTCGTTTTGTGGTTGAATAATAAAGTTCTCAAACCCGAATCTCCTTTAATCAAAATTCTTGGTTTTTAGCCAATATCATTTTTTATCGGATGAGTGATGCATTCCCTTAATAACAAAAATATAACCTGGGAATCAGGTGCTTATCAGATCTGCAATAAATAAATCGAATTAGAAGTCTAGCCACTCATCAGGCCATCAGATGAATCGAGAAAATTCCTATAGTCATAACTCATTTGACAGGATTGGAGGGGCTATGCACTTTTAGTTCTAAAAAAAACAGGGAATGCCAGAATTTTAAACCTCGCAGAAAAATTAACTACCATAAAAAATGCTGGTGGGCCCGACTGAACCGACTTTCACTTAGCCGCTACAATTAATGGCCAATGGTATTCCCCACTCGATTGACAAGCCAAATCAACCATTAATTAATCTGAAGGGATTATCAAATCGCTTCCATCATTACTTCCGTAAAGAATTCAATTTTATGAGATAATTAACATTCAATCCCCTAAAAGGTCTATTTGTCCCAATTTAAATATTTTTCCTTCGAAAATTTATTTTTACCCCATTAATGCAACGGCCCTTTTCGCGCCCCATCGAAGCAAAAAATGCCCTGAGAGGCCGTGAAGAGCGATTACCCGGGCTGTATCGGGAAGTAAAATGCTACTTTAGCGAGTTATTTTTAGCTGCTAATGTCCACTATTGTGCTTCATTTTTTTCAACACAGGGCACCTTTGACTCAGACTAAACATATAAAAGTGTATATCAAAAATATTAACCCGGATTATTCATGCTTCAATCCTCGATTAGCCGCTAGGCGGGAAAAATGAAGGAATTTTTCCTATTTCGAGTTTTTTCCAACGAAACAGATGAATGAGGAGAAAGCAAGCCTACCCAAATTTGAGCTTTTGATAATTCGACAAAACTAATCGTAAAATCCTAAAAAATAGCTACTTACAGTAAATCACTAAATCTAGCGGTGAATAATTCGGGTTAAATTTTACAACAACATAAAAAGTTTGACCTCGTCTACCACTCCCTATTGAATGCCCTTTCCAGCGAGGAATAATCTCCCCGATATCATCGGCATTAAATCCCTCAAATGGGTTTTGGGAGGCATAAAGATTTTGCAAGGCAGGAAGGCTAAATACTTCTTTTGGAATGGTCTTTAGGTGATTTTCATTAAGCGAAATTTCTTCCAGCTGCGTCATTTGAAGTAAATACTCTGGAAACTCCCTAAATTGATTCTGATCCAGAATGATTTGATTCAAGCTACTTAACTCCAACACCTCCTGTGGCAGGGAATTCAGCTGATTACCACTTAAATTCAAAGCCTTTAGCTCCTTCAGCTTTCCAATTCCCGGGGACAACATCTTCAATTCAAAAGCATGAATTTCTAAATGCTCCAGTTCTTCGATCTCAAATAATTCCATAGGAATCATTCGCAGGGGTTTATTCCATGAAAAACGTTTCCTTTCCTGCTGAGCCTGTAAATCCCTAACGGCAGCCAGACACTCCCGATACCCTTTCCAACGGTTATGCTCCCAGAAAAAGTCCACCGCGGATTGATAATCCATCGGATTATCAGCCAAATCGAAACACTCTAAATATGGCATTTCAATTAACAATTCCGGGCTAACATCCGTGATCCGGTTATTATACAAATACAAATGTCGCAGATTTTCCAGTTTGCGGATACGCTCCGGTATCCCACGGATTTTATTGTTCATCACCTTCAATACCTCTAGGGAGGTAATTTCAAAAACCTCCTGAGGAATATCCTCCAGCCCCAAATTGGACAGATCAAGCTCGGTCCAATTTTCTTTTCTGGCCTTTTCTATATGAGCATATATTTTGGGGTGAAGTTCTTGCATAATGGAAGGGGTTCAGCATTTAGACGACTAATTTAGCCAGATTGGCAAAATCATGCAAATAGCACAGAAATACTGGAGAAACAGAAAATGTTTTTCAATGCCACAGGCTTGTTTTTGTACTATATTTCAAAAAGAAACCCGCACTTTTTGGTCAATGCGCATAACGCTTTCCTGCCGGAACAGTCGCTTATAACGTGCCCTCAATGTATCCAAGGCAGCATTTTGGTCACCTTCATGAATACAAATCAATATTCGACTCCCCTCTTGAGCAGCACTTCCATTTGCTGATGTCCAGTAACCGTCCGCAGAAACAATGCTGTAACCGGATAGTTGAGCATCGATCTGGGAGGCACGAAAGACTTCCCAATCCGCATTGGAAATCACTCCCCCATCGGGAACTGACAGTCCGAAATACAATTCAGTCTTTACTTTTTTGTCCCCTTTTAAAAACCACGCTGAAGATAAAATGGCAACTATCAACAGCGCAATCGAAACTTTTTTCCTCATTTTTTGTCCTTTTTTCCTCTATTAATAAAAACACACTCGTGTATAAAGTCAAAATTCATACTAGTTATTTCCTTCTTACAGAAGAATATAGACAATTTTCAAAAAAAATATTCAACCCCAAATTTCATTACCTAAAGCTGAAATAAAGCTGAATTAAATTCTGATTGTTTAAAGTGGATAGTGGCGATATAGTTGAAAATCATTCAAACCCTTTGTCGGCAATTCGGATTTGTTTCGAATCGCATGCTTTTAATATTACCGGAATTAATACTTGCCTAATTCGGATTATTTTTTCCCAGGAGCATTTCTCAACAATTACGATGCTATTCTCTCAATATAATTCTGTCTCGCTTCTGCAATACTTAAAAATTACGCTGCAGATTTTGGCATGAAACACGCCTTAAACCCTCGTTTAACTGCACGGCAGTTAAAATTAAGGCATTTCTTTATTTCTCCTTTTCCCAATGAAACAGATAGAGGTATTCATTTAAATATTTTGAGTATATATATAATATTTCGTTTATTGTATTTATTAACCAGATTATTAATGCTTAAATCCACGTTTAGCTGTAAAGCGGAAAAAATGATGGAATTTTACCTATTTCGAGTTTTTCCCAACGAAACAGATGAATGAGGAGAAAGCAAGCTTGCCCAAATTTGGGCTATGATAAATCAAAGAAATTAGATTATAAAGATCTAAAAATTAACTTATTACGATTAGTTAGTGAATAATTCGGGTTAAATAATTTGGTAATCTCTTTAACTGTCACATTTAATTATGAAAAACCTTACTCTTCTCTGCCTATGCCTCTTATTTATGAGTAACTGTACCCACCGCATGGTCCGTACAGGTTATGAACCTACCTCCACTGCCTATAACCAGTGTAATGTTGAGGTCAGAAAGTGGATGACCCCCACGGATTCCCTTCAAAAAATTGGACAGCTAAAATTAGGCGAATCCGGCTTTGCTGTTTCCTGTAATGAACAAAGAGCCCTTGACATTTTAAGGAACGAAGCTTGTTCCATTAATGCGAATATTATCAACTGACCTTTCGCTACTCAAAAACTTGTTTTTTGACTTTATATGATTTACTAAATATCTTTGGAGCATGAAGAAGTCAGATGCAATAGATCTTTACGTGGATTATTTATTGGCCAATTCCGGTCAGGCTACAGCTACTGAGTTGTCTGCATTGACTGATAATTCCATGAAGCATGATTACATAAGTGACTGTCTTGCCCAAGAAGGCTTGGATCAAAAAGTATTTTGGAAACAAGTCAAGCCTTTTGTGCGTGAGCATGAATCTGAAAATGGCGCAATTATAATTGATGACACTATAGTTGATAAACTTTACAGCACTATTAATGAGGTGATTAATTATCATTTTGATCACACAAAAGGTATGTCTGTAAAGGGGATTAATTTGCTCAATTTCCTGTACAATATTGAAGTGGGAGGTGAATTCATTAATTGTCCTATAGCATTTCATGTTATTCGGAAAGACCAACCATATATTGATAAAAATGGGAATAGGAAATTTCGTAGTAGCTTGACTAAAAATCAGTTAATGAGGGACATCCTGCGTCGTTTGGTGTTTGTAAATCAAATAAAATGTAAATACATATTATTCGATACGTGGTTTTCTGCAAATGATAATTTGAAATTCATTCAGAAAGATTTAAAGAGGACCTTCGTGTGTCCGCTAAAGAAAAACCGTCTAATAGCCTTAAGTTATGAAGACAAACTTGCTGGTAAATTCATATCGGTAGAATCGTTAAATATGACAGCTAATGAGCTTCGAACGGTGTACATCAAAGGGTTAGATTTTGATGTTCAGTTAGTTCGAAAAGTTTTTACAAACAAAGACCGCTCAGAAGGGGAACTATTTTTGATTACGAATGACACCTCAATGGATTACGAGCAAATCTCTAAGATCTATCAAGGACGATGGAAAATAGAGGAATATCATAAGTCACTGAAACAAAATGCCCTATTAGGCAAGTCACCAACAAAAATGGAAACGTCACAATGTAATCACATATTCACTGCAAATTTAGCATATCTCCAATTAGAGCGACTAAAAATCAAGGAGCGATTGAATCATTTTGCACTGAAAGCAAAGATTCGACTAAAGATGTTGATGGCAGCATTGGATGAGGTACATGCCCTCAAAATGTCTTAAATTCTAGGACCTGTAAATTCATGTGTATTATCAAATTTTTGGACAGCGAAAGGTCAGTTATCAATATAATAGACGAAAAAAGACCAGATGCCTGGAGTTCCTGCTACCGTTGTACGGCGGAATTTTATCAATATACTCAGCCGGAATTCATTGTTGAGGCAAAAGATGAAGATTATTATCATCCTGCGGAGGTAAGCCAGCGAGTAAATAAAGACCGGAGTCAAAATACTATCGTATTCGTGATAGCAGGAATAGTGGGCTTTGCGATCGGATATATGCTGGTTCAATAGATTTCCATCCATTTAAGCAAAAGCTCAAATTGGGGCTCCACTTCAGCTTGTGTCATCAAGCGATATGGCGTCCCACTAACCCTCACTCTTTTGCTAATTATATCAAAACCATTCCGCAGGAACCAGCCCACTAAAGAGGCAAACCGCTTAACCCGAATAAAACCTTATTAACCTGAATTATTTATGCTTAAACCCACCTTTAGCTTAAGTCAGGAAAAATAAAGGAATAATTTTTATTTCGAATTATTTTCATGGAGGTAGAGGAATGGGAAGAAATCAAACTCACCCTAAATCATGCGATTTAAAAATCAGGGACAACACCCGCTTGTCTATACTTATGGGATCTGAAAATGCATAATTCAGAATTAAGCCTCCTGTAGAACAAGAATTAAACCGTAATTTGAGGGAATTACACTGTAATTAGCCCCTTCGTAGTTTTATAAAAAGGCCGTACCTGGGGCAAAAAAAACCACTGCATTCCCCGAATGGCAGTGGTTTTCATCAACTATGTCCCCTTATTTTTTCGCTTTACTTTTAGATTTTTTATCCGATAATTTCCAGGTACGCACCCAATCATATTGAGTAGTCCGCTCTTCCCAGCTTCCCATCATGCCACCATCTTCAGGAGCCTTATTCCAATCATAAGTTTCGGTCACCAATTTAATGTACATATCCAAATCAAATGGAGCCACTGGATTCAAAGTATACTGATAGACCCCATCCAGGTAAAAAAGAATTTCATTTTCACTCTTCCACCATGCCCCATAAACGTGGAAATCATCATACACTTTACCGGAAGTGGCCACATTATTCCCCTTGGAACCTTTAGGAATTTCTTCACAGACCATTTGACGGCTATGCGTATTGGAATGCATGGATTCGTCAAAGTTTTTCGCAAATGGTTTGCTCGTATTCACTACGCCCACGCATTCCTGAATATCCAGTTCTGTTACCCGGCGATCGCAATCCTTCCCTTCATTTCTTTTATTAATCAACCAAAATGTTGACGAAAGGAAAGTTTTATTCGCCTTCATCCGGCACTCCATATAGTCCCCTACTGTCGCTTTATTCACTGACTCTATGTGGCCACAAGCATGTGTGAATATTTTTCCTTTAATCTCCTTGGGCTCGTCCAACAGAAAATTGGTAACACACAACTTGCCACCTTTCATGCTGACGGTTTCTTTGACGAACAACCCAGGAGGTCTTCCAATCCAGCCGTTTGGAACCGTATTTTTCCATTTCTTTTCATCCAGTTTCTTTCCCTTGAACTCATCCGATAATGATTTTTTTAATTCCCAGAAACTTCCCTCAGGTTTTGGATCATTGCCTTCTGTAAAAGTGGGCTGAGCCAATGCGGCAGTGGTGAGCAACAAGCCCAACAATACTAAAAAATAGTTTTTCTTTTTCACGCTAAGTTGATTTAGTAATCATCAATATTTGCAGGCAAGATATTAGTTCAGGCGCGTTCAAGCGGCCTAAAAAATAGGGTCATTAGGGGGATATAGTGCTATTTCGGACTTTTATCAGTTTATATTTATTTTTTTTTACCGATATAGCCCCTGTTCACTTCCCGATTACTCCTCTTCTATGGTGGAATATAAGGCCGCATAAACTAAGCTTAAACCGGAATATGCAATTCTTTAATCCTCGATTAGCTGATGTGCAGGAAATAATGGAGGAATTTTACATTCTATTCTTTACCATAAAGCAGATGAATGAGGGGAAAGCAAGCTTAGCCCAATTTACGCTTTTCAAAATCTATGGAAATTATTTCTTTAGAGCTGATGGTGACCACCTTGGCTTAAGTCAATAAATTTCGAGGTGAAAAATTCGGATTAAGGTTCAACCTCCAACTCAACAAAGCGTCCGGCCCATAAAAACAATGTGTTTTCTCAACTCCAAGGGCATTGACTTTTAACCAAAGAAGAACCTCTGGCATTATTTAATAAACACGACATAGGTCGTTTTTTGGCGATCATATCTTTATTAGTTTTGTACAAAATATAAACTTCCAGACGGGCACTAACCGTAATTTATGGACAATCCTATGGATGAAACCCTCCTTACTGTCCAATTTTGCTGTTAATCTCCAAAAGTCCATAGCGTACCAATTCAGCCATATCATTTGAATGCAAATTCGAATTTTTGGCTTTTTTGCTGACACTTTATGAAAAGTAAACATGAGCAAATCCTGTTGCTGTTGCTTTGGTAAAAAAAGTTGAAACGCTACATACTGATTAAAAGCCTGACCATTTCCTTTGGAGTGGAATCAATTTCAGTTTACAGAAGTTTATGAAAATAAGTGCAAAAGCCTGTGGTGCCCGGAGACCATCCCAGTAACGTTTTGCCAATTGTAGAATAAACACAGTAGAATGTCAAAAAAGTATTCATTTTTCAAAAAACATTTTGATTTGCACGGGCCGGTTTTTTGGCCCTCCACTATATTCATCCTGCTCTTTATCATCGTTACTTTGGTAGTGGGTAAACCCATGAATAAAGTTTTCTCGGCCATTCAGGCAGGCATTAGTCATAATTTTGGCTGGCTGTTTATCCTGGCCGTGAATGTTTTCCTGGTATTTTGTGCCTACCTCATTTTCAGCCCCTTTGGCAAAATTCGGATTGGAGGGCCGAAGGCCAAGCCACAGTTTAGCCTGGTATCCTGGTTCGCGATGTTGTTCAGTGCCGGTATGGGAATCGGGATTATTTTCTGGTCGGTGGCAGAGCCCATTTATCATTTCAATAGTTTTCCCGGAGTAGCGCCCGGGACGGAGGCTGCTGCCAAAAATGCCATGCAATATGCCTTTTAGCATTGGGGTTTTCATACCTGGGCCATTTATGCGGTAGTAGGCCTGGCCCTTGCCTACTTCACCTTTAACAAGAAATTACCACTGACTTTCCGCTCGGTATTTTACCCTTTATTAGGTGAAAAAATTTACGGTCCTATTGGGCATTTGATTGATATTCTATCTGTTGTGGCCACATTATTTGGTCTGGCCACTTCCCTTGGGTTTGGCGTGCAACAAGTGGGAGCAGGTTTCAGCACCTAGTCGGCTGGGTCAATGACACTTCTCTTCAAATCATCCTGATTGGTTTAATTACCGGAGTAGCCACGATTTCCGTAGTTACCGGCCTTGATAAGGGAGTAAGAATCCTTAGTAACGTCAATCTATATCTGGCTCTGGCCTTTATGATCCTGATGGTCCTTATTGGTCCTACCTTGTTCATTATCGAAAGCTTTATTGAAAATACCGGAAACTACTTCCAGAAGCTTTTAAGTATGGGCATGTGGAACCAGGCCTATGCCGTGGAGAAGTATGTGAGTGATGAATTCGTAGACTGGCAAAGTAGCTGGACCGTGTTTTATTGGGCATGGTGGATTTCCTGGTCCCCATTCGTTGGGACTTTCATCGCCCGCATTTCCAAGGGACGTACCATCCGAGATTTCGTTTTGGGCGTATTGGTAGTGCCTTCGCTCATTGGTTTCCTTTGGTTCAGCACCTTTGGTGGTTCCGGTCTGTTCCTGGAACTTACCGGCACCGGTGAAATTGTGGCAGCAGTGCAGGCAGATATATCCACGGCCATGTATGTGATGTTGCATCATTATCCACTGGCCATCTTCACCAGTATCATTTTGGTGATCAACTTCTTTGTGACTTCCTCAGACTCCGGCTCACTGGTAATCGACAGTATTACCGCTGGAGGAAAGCTGGATGCGCCGGTAGGACAGCGGATCTTTTGGGCTTTGATTGAAGGAGTGGTCGCAGCTGTTTTATTGTATGGCGGAGGCTTACAAGCCATTCAAACCGCCTCCATCATTTCCGGTCTGCCATTTGTAATGGTTTTGCTGATCATGGTTTTTTCTCTGGTCAAATCCCTTAGGAAAGATCAGCGCAAAATGGAGAAAAAAGAAATTGCCCTTTATCGGGTGTTGAGCAAAAAGCGCCCTGCGGGTTATTAAAAAGCACCGAGCACCTTATGCCGCGCCGGATTTAGGGAGTTTAAATGCTAAATAAAACTATCTTATCTGATATATTAAAGCCCCGATATCGGGGCTTTTTTTGAATATGACGCTCAGGAAATGATCATTTTTAAGGAAATAGGCTCCCCCGCTGCGAGTGGAGAGAGATCATTTGCTGCGCAACTCACAAATCCTGGGAATAAAAAAAATCGGGGATGATGTGATCTTTTTGATTCAATAATAAGGGCAAAAAAGCAATTCATGATTAAAATCTAAGCAAGGTGATTTCAGATAATTTCCCGAATTCATATCCACCAAAAGGTTTTTGAATTTTTAATGGGCACAACTTGCTTTGTTTATTGAATTCTATAAGCTAATCAGACCTCATAAAATCTTCCCTAAAGAAATCATTCCAAATATTTAAAGTATTGACCTCTTCCATCCCAATTGAGGATAAGCCTAAAAAATAAATCTTTCCCGAAAACGAAAGGAGGATTTCAAATAAGACAAAAGACTTATTCAGCACGAATTTGCCCTGCCATAAAGAAAGCATCAACACCCGTCCGTATAATATTAAAGATCAATAATTTAATATTAACCGACATGAAAAACCTACTTCAACACCAACAAGATTTAGTATCAAAGTATCTACAAATGAACTTTGAAACCCATAAATTGAAGGATGCGTACCTATCCTCACCAGCTTATTGGCTTATGACGCTCAGAAGAGGTATATCTCTTATTACGGAGGGAAAGCATAGTCTTTTGTATGGTATTCATCCCAATCAAAATTCCACGGTAGTGGCTCCCCAATCAGCCCGAAACAAATAAAACTTTTAGAAAAATGGTATCGGCAGCGGCAGGAAAAAACTCAACTGGTAGAAATAATTCGCTTAGATGCTCACTTAATAAGTCTATGGCAAAAATACGCAAACCTTCCCTACCAAATTGTGGAAGAGAAAGTACTCGACTGGGCATTCCCCAGTGTCACCATAGATAACAACCAACTCGAAAGTTGCAGCGGTCAGCAATTCAAGGCCTTTAGAAATAACATTCGATATGCCCAAAAAAATGGCTGTTCGATCATTCCACTTAATAGGGAAAACCAAACCTACCTTAGCGGTTGTGTTGATTTAGCCAAAATTTGGAGTAAAAATCAGGTGAAAGCGCAAAGGTCACCCATGAGCTATGAGGAACTCTTGGCTCCCTACCGCTACTTACTTGATCATTTTTTTGATCTTCAAATTCAAGGTTATTGTATCCTTCTAAAAAATAAAGTGGTAGCCTTCAATTTGCTTGACACCTCTTTGCAGCAAGCCGACACACTGGTTTCATTGGCATTCTTAGCCCAAAGACCCCAAAAAATGGAAAAGGATTCTGAGGACACCAAAAATTCCTTTCCCAGGGGTATTCCTTCTTATTGTAGATATGGCGTAAGCTCCGAAAGTAAGAAAAAAGGCTACCGGTTTATCAGTATTGGGGGATCAGAAACAGGAGGACTAAGCCATTTCAAAGAATCACTATCAACCCTTCCCAGCTTAAGTTTAAAAACCATTCGATTATTATAATCCCACATGCTCATTAGCCTCTCTGGAGCATTGCCCTTTTGAAAAAGTTGGTTTCGTTTTGTTTGAAAACTTACCCTGAAGATACTGCTGCATGATATTCGTGTCCCTCAGGCCAGAGACTTGCATTGGATTGCCTTTATATGCCAACACCCAAGCCTTCTATTGGTGGGGGACATACTACGGCTTGGCACCCATTAGTTAATCACCATGCACGGTGTAAAAAAAAGCAGGCTATCAATAATCATCAATAGCCTGCTTAATCTTTATTTATTCACCCATTTATTTGATGAATTTCGATCGTATAACCTCTTTGTCTTCTGAATAAATCTGAATGATGTACAAGCCTTTGGCCAGATGAGCAACATTCAATTGGACAGGTTCTGATTGAGTTGCAAATTCCATTTCACTCACCAATTTACCGGCTTCGGTATAAATCACTGCTTTGGAAATCACTCCCTCTGCCAAACCAGAAATATTCAATACATTATGAACAGGGTTTGGATAAATAAGAAACTTACTTTCCTCCACTCCCAGAATTGCGGATTGACGCAAATAAACATTGGTGCTGATGTTTTCCCCATGAATGGCAATTACATCATGATCAACGACCTTATACCCATCCTTAATGGCTTGATAGTCGTATTCTCCTTCCTCTAGCTCAATGGCTGCTTCTCCATTTTCATCAGTAAAAATATCCTCTCCGTCAATTTTCACCATAGCATTTTCCAAAAGTTCACCTTCCTCAGTCAATACTACAAAGGTGGCCATAAATCCTCCAGCTTTCAGTGAGAAGCTGATCTTCACGTCCTTATTCTGAACCACGGCCATTCCCCATTTGGTACGGAAACCTTCCAAAGAGGCCACATAATTATACCAACCATTGGTTTTAGTAACGGTCGCCATTCCAGCGTCGTCCGTAGTCAGTGTTTCTCCGTCAATGGCTATGTTTACGCCTGCCAGCGGTACGGAATTTTGGTCAGTAGCCTCAAAGGTAACCGTATAGATCGCTTTGGCCATTGTGACTTCCATCGTCATATCAGCGCCACTAACGCTAAGGGTGCCTGTTGCGTCGGGATAATCATAAAGAGACACTTCATAATCGTATTCCCCATTACTCAACTCCATTGACGCTTTTCCTGCTCCATTGGTATTAGCGTGTTGGCCATCAACTTTTATCCAGGCATTCTTCAATGCTTTACCATTTTCGTCCGACACCAGGAATTTAACGGTATAAGTTGGAGCTGTGAGGGTTACTCTCACCACAGGATCGTAGTTTCTAACTACTACCTCTCCTGCAACTGCGTCATAACCTTCCAGGCTGGCAGTGTAAGCATATGTTCCGTTGTTAAAGACTTTTGTAGCCTTCCCTGAAGCATCAGTGGTTAGGAAAACCCCGGCAATTTCGATAGTTGCATCGGCCAATGGCTGGTATTTATTGTCCCTTACTTCAAAAGTAACCAAATGTCCCTTTTGAATCAGATTCACCAATTCTACCTGTCCATTCTCTGCCACGGTCAGATCACCCATAAACTTATAAAAGCCTTCCAACACCACCTCATAGGCATGAGCGCCGGCAGTTAAACTGACAATAGCCATTCCTTCTGCATCTGAAGTTACCGCCTTACCATCTACAATGACCATGGCATCGGCCAGCGGCGCTTCACTTTCATCCTTTACATTAAAATAAACCTCGTACAGACTTTCTTTTAATGTCACCTTTTCGGTATCCGGCTCATCAAATACCGTTAAGCTTCCCGCATAGAAATCATAGCCTTCCAAACTCACCACATAATCAAATTTACCATTCACCAGCTCGATCTCCGCTTTTCCGACCATGTCCGTAAGCAGGCTATCACCGGCAATAAATACATTTGCCCCGGCAAGTGGAACATCATTCTCATCTGTCACCTCAAAGGTGATCAAAGATTGATGGATTAACATCACCGGAATGGTCAGGTCAGCGTTGTCCACCGTTAAACTATCCGCAACGCCAGCAAAGCCACTTTTTTCTGCTGTGAAGAAGGCGGTACCATTTGGCATTTTTTTAATGGCTAATCCGGCAGCATCGGAAAAGAGGGTGTCCTCCGCAATGATAATCTGAGCATCAGCCACGGGATTTCTCCTTTCATCTATTACCTCAAAAGTGAGGTCAAACATCGGCGTATAAACGGAAATGGCATCCAGTTTAATGGCGTACTCATTGTAGGTATCAAAGTGCACCCAGGCGATTCTGATCGTTTGTCCGGCATAATCGGTAAGGTCTACCTCTCTTTTGTGGAAATACTGCCCAATTTCACCAACCGTTAAAGTCTCCTCAAATAGAATATTCTCATCCGGGAAATCACTAATTTCGGTTCCACCGGTAGATACAACGCACTTATAATGTTCCGCCTCCCAAGTTGCGCTATGTGGGGCAACAAAATAGGACAGTCGGAAATCACCAGTTGTCGGAATGGTTATTTCAGGAGAAATCAACCAGTTATCTGGTCGTAAGGCACCCGTGCTATTGAAAGAATCTGAAGTCATACAGCTAGTACCATCAATGACTTTGCTGCTATCCCCATAATCTTTCACAAACCATTCCTGACCATCCCCATCTGCATCAATGGTAATCCACTCTGACACCTCTCCCTCAAAGTTTTCATAAAAGAAGATCCCATTATAAATCAAGGCAACCTGTTTGGAAAGTGGTGCATCTACCACCGTAATGGTATCGGTATAACTATCATACTCGCTAAGCTTAACCGTGAAGGTATAAGAATCCGGAAGTAGCTCCGCTTTGGCCACCCCATTATCATCACTTAAATATACTTGGCCATCCACCGATAGCTTGGCGCCAGCCAAAGGCATTTGCTCCTCATTGGTGATATTAAAAGTAACCGTATAGGTCGGTAAAGGCGCCAGTTCTACGGAAATAGCCAAAGGTTCCGAGCCCATCACGAATTCTCCTGACAACGCTTCATAGCCTTTTACTTCGATCGAATAATGGTATGTCCCTTCCGCTAAAGCTACGGTAGCCTCTCCGTTTTCATCCGTCACAATGGTTTTCTCTCCTTCAATAACAATGGGGGCCTCAGGTAAAATTACCCCATTTTGATCCATCACCGTGAAAGTCGCAGGGAAACGAGGGGTTCCTTTATAAATGGCAAATTTTAGGGAGGTGGTCGCCTCTCCAATCAGCCCGTTAATGGGAGCCCAGGTATCATCATCGCCAAAAATCTTGGCATTATCGCGTAATTGGGCTTCCTCCGCTTTGGTATCCATAACGGTGTACATATTCCACCGCGCACTGCTAAGACTGCTGGCTGTAGGATAATGCCCGGCTATTGTCAGCCAATATTTGCCTGAAGTCAGATTCATATTATTGAGTGGGAAAACCGGCTCCTCAGAATTTTCGGGCGTCAGAAAATCTTCGAATACTGCACTCCCTGGTTGTCCGGCCTCATCCGCATAAATGGCGACATAATAACTACCAGGATAGGCGGAATTAGAAAAACCATAGGCATAAATATCGATATCATTCCAAATAGCCCCGGCAGGAACGATAAAATCATCGGCACTTTCTACCAAACCAGAGGGTATTTCACCAAGACCTCCTAAATTAGTAGATACGATACCGGAAGTGGTCGAGACGGTAGAAAAGTTATCCCACAAAAGTGGGGTTGCTTCCAGGAGGACTTCTACAAATTCGTCTCCGGAAATGGTCAGACTAGCTGAATAATCAATAAATTCGTTGGCGGTCACTTTGTAAGACTGTTCCCCCTCATAAATCCCCTGGATAACCACTACTCCTGTAGAATCTGTCAATCCTGATTTTTGATCAATTTCCACCAAAGCATTTTCAATGGGCAAATCTGTCTCTTCGGCTTTTACCATGAAAGTCACCGAATAAGTAGCCGTTGGGGTTAAAGTAACCGTTTCTGCAATATGATCGCCCTCTACCGTAAATGCACCAGTAGCCTCTTCATATCCATAAGCATTGACGGTGTAATCATAAGACTCCTCATCCTGCACCACAAATGAGGCGCTTCCAGTGGAATCCGTCATTTGAAGTAGGCCATTCAGGTTTACACTGGCACCTTCCACAGGCCCGTCAGTCCCCAATACCTCAAAACTAGCCGTATAAGAACCTTCCAATAAAACCCCTGTGGCAATTAAAGAAAAAGCCTGACTACCTCCGGTAATGTCACCTTTATGCGTAATAGAAACGGTATAAGTCTCTCCTGCCACCGCATTAGCGATTACAATTTTCTCCACATTATCGACATCATTGACGCCGGTGGTAGCTGCTGCCTCAGGATTGAATTTATCCAGCTTGTAAGGATAGAAGTCCTCATCATTACCGGTAACTTTAAGATCCAGATCATTCACCAGCATAATATCTTCAGGATCTAATGCAGGAGCAACAGGGCTGCCGGGTAAATCGGTCCAAACAATGGTCACTACCAAAGGCTCCGTACCGGAGGCTTTAACCGTAAGTTCTTGAGTGGATCCCGTATATTCCCGCTCCTGAATGATCGATTCAATATCTTTATTCGAAATAACACTGGCGGCAGTAGCGGTATTCAACAGCCCCCAACCGTACATATAATCCGGTCCCGGCGCAGGTCCGGCCTCATCTGCGGTTTGAATCGCCAAGGCCTTTAGTGTGGCCGACTTCATATAGGCATTATTCAAATTATAATAATGCTCCTGCAAAAGCATCAGAGAACCCGCCGTAGATGGGGATGACATACTGGTTCCACTCATCGTGGTGTAGGAATCATCAGCCTCATCCAGGGTAGAGTACACATTCACGCCCTTCGCTACGATGTCCGGTTTAATACGACCATCATCCACAGGTCCCCAGCTACTAAAAGAAGACATCACCACATCCGATGGATTTCCCTGATAACCATTAGACAGTTGGTTCACTGCGCCAACCGTTAAAATATTTTTCGCTACACCAGTGGTTCCCACGCAGTCATAGGGTCCATCCTGAGGATATGTTCCATTTGTTGGCCCATCTCCTCTATCATTTCCTGCCGACTTTACAATCAAATAATAAGGGGCATTATGCGCGATTTCATCCAGCACTTTTGTTTCTTCAGAATAAAAACCGAAACGATAATCTTCTTCGGTACTGATGCTTGGATCTCCGGCCCATGACCAGGTGATTCCGGTCCAGTACCAGCCATGCACATAACCATAGGAGTGATTGGAAATCAACAAACCTTCTGCCGCCTCGGCGGCCATTTCTGCATTGTCATTATTCCAATCATATGCATTCAGTGTACCATTAAAGGCCATTCCTTTGGCATTGGCATCCAGTCCACCGGCCACCATTGTCCCTGCCACATGTGTTGCATGATAGTTAGTGGAAGACGGATTGTCCATTTGCGTCACTCTTCCTCCACCCGTATTATTAAATTCCTGATGACTAACCCGTACGCCACCACCATCCCATATTCCGGCGTGAATACCACTGCCATCTAAAGCTAAGCCCATTCCTCCATTTGCATAGACTTTGTCGGTGGAAGTGGTTTTGGCGGCTCCCGCATTATGGGTGATATAATAAAGGGGTTGCTTATTCTGATCAACACCCTGCAACTCCATGATTCGACCTTCAACCTCTTGCTGAACCAACCAGTTTTTCTCCTTGGCCATCACCAAAGCTTTGGCCTTATTTTGATCATACTCCTGGCTTAAATCCATAGAAAGCTTATTCAGCACCGCCGTATTGGTAAGCTTCGACTGTACTTTCCTATTTTGCATTCCTCTGCTTTGAGGACTGCTCATAGTGGATTTTTGAGTAATCACCTTCCCCGATTTTCCTTTTTTATCCACCGCCGTCAGCTTCTCCACTGAGGAGGTCTTAGATACATCCGGCTTAGATTGATTTTGAGCAATTGCTGCTAAAGGAGCAAAAGCGACTAAAAATAGTAGCCCCCAGCTTAAACATGATTTCCTCCAACCCCATCCGGGCCTAAAAAAAGGGAAATCCATGCCTTTTCTAATAAAATTTTTGATCATAAGTATTAAGGTAAAAGATTAAAAATATGTATAACTATAACGTTATTAGATAATTTATTAATGTATTTAAGTGATTATTTTAAAATCAAAAAAATTACATCCCTTCATTTATTATCTTGATCTATAACTTATTAGACAAAAAACACATCCCTTGATGTAAACAAAGGGCATAGGAATAAGCCTGTCAAAAAAGAACGACATTACAGATCCATTCCTGAAATGGAATAATAAATAGCATATAATAGCCTATTGAAAAGCCAGAATTGATAATGAAAATCGGATTATTATAGCAGTAAAACTGGAGTGCTTTCAAAAAATAGCGCTGCTATTATTAAAAATCACAACCATTCACTTCCAATACTTCAAATCACCTTAGCATTGTATGGCTTTTTCATTCGCCTAGGCAACTGGATATTTCAGGTTGATGTCCGGGAAAACCCATCAACTCGCTTAATAAGTGGAATTATAAAAAATATAAATCAATACTAACTATACATTTCAATAATACATTCAATTAACCACAAAGTCAACAAGGAAAAAAGACATAAAAAAAAGAAAGAACGGGCTAAATTGTATGATTCGTTGCCGAAATTATTAAAGTTCTAAAACTTTATGCAATTACTTTTTTTTAACAGGCAGCAGCCAAGGTGTTATATTTGGTCAGTAAAAAAAGAAATCATATTTAACCCAACCGTTTGGAATAAGGAGGGAAGCACCGGTGGAAATAAATCAAATAATTGCACTATTTGAATACAGCACTCACTCAATAAAAACTTTCTTTTTTTGTCAAAAATACAAAATTTATTCAGTCAATTGCGTTTTTCGTAATTTAGAGGCCTGTATCTTTCAAAAATCATTCCATCAGCTATGGGGAAACTGCTGAAAAGAATTTGTTCGCCTCAATATTTCATCGCCCTAACCTGCGATTTTCTTAGTATAAAATGCTGATCCAAAAGAAATGCCATTCCGACACCGGTGATATAACAAATCAGATCGCTGAACTTAAATCCATAGCCGAGGACCAGCCTCATCCCGGGAAGATTCCGAATCGCCTCCAGCCAATCCGCGGTAATAAGTTGAGAGCATTCTACCGAAAAAGAAAAGCATATCGCAGCAAGCATTTTCCACTGCCCACTACCAAAGGGCCAGAGTACCGCAAACATAAAATATACCATCCCGGCCCAAATAATATCCCCAAATGATCATCAATGTACTGAGGAAAATCAACGAAATCCGAGCGGGAAAGCAGGCCTGCAATAATGGCTACGGTAAAACAAATGATATACTTAATGCGAAATTTATTTTTAGTTTTCATCGTCTCAGTACTTATATAGCGCGTTGTCCAGTTTAGGGAGTATTGGAAAATATGAATTAAAGAGCCTGTTCAAAAGCAAACCATCCAGCTGTTTATTCAAATTATTGGACGCGATTTTAGAGAACTTCTTAACAATACAGATGGTATTCTCTCAAAATAATCGGATATCGTTTCTTCAATGCCGCAAATTTTGGTTTTTAAACAGACTCTAAATCATAAAACGCGCCCCACCTGCCCAATAACAAATATTACTTCAAGATTATAATATCCTCTGGAGAAGGCCGGACAATTTCACCTTTGATATTTACTTCCGTCCACCTATTTTGATTATCTGATTCATGATCCTCAATAAGCCGGTATTCAGAGGAAGGAGTGTTTGTTAGGGTTTCAGGCAAGACAACAAACTCTGAAGAAGGATCAATTTGGAAATCTTCACCTTGTTTCAACCAGCGGATTGCACCAGCCAGTTCGTTTTTCTTTTCAACTAAATCAGCTGATTTATTCAACCTCAGCTGATCGGTAATATGTCCCATTTCCCTTTCCAGGATCTTAATTACTCTATCATATTTTATTTCCTTGAAGCCTCTTTGAGCTGCAAGGCGGGAAAAATGAAGGTATTTTTCCTATTTCAAATTTTCCAACGAAGTAAATAAGGAGAAGAAAGCAAGCTTACCCAAAATTCCGGCTATTAAAAAACAAAGGAAACATCTGTTAATGTAGCACATGCAGTGATTCAATAAATCCACCGTAGATTAATTTGGGTTAAAACCCTTTTCCCATTTACAGGAGAGAGAAATTTGCAAGCCTGAAGAAGCCATACCCGGAAATTTTGAAATCACAGAAAACTATTGCAGCGGATCGTCCGCATTGATCAATAGTCGAAAAGTCATATGTGCTATTGTCGAAGCGCATCCATCTCCTCCTTATTTCAATGAAACTTTCTGCTTTTTCCCTGATCCTCAAATAACGCCTTGAGGAATTCCGGCAGCCGGTTCAGTGGTTCGTCAAAATTGATTACAGCTTTAATTATTTGTTTCACTTTTTATCAAAGTAGGTGGAGTGATTAAGCATTAAATAAAGAGCAATGAAAGACCATTCCAACTTTTTATGAAAAGGCTTTGCCCCGATATTCCACCCAATTAAAATCAAAATAAAAGGAACACCTATCTTTCCCTACCGCAACTTTTCTCCAAACTTCATCGCCAATGATGTCGCCACAAAAACATTCTGATTCGTAAAACCGGAAGATTTTTCAAAAATATTATCAGGACTCTGTAGCCATCGACCTTCTAAACGACAAATGATTCGTGGATTAGGTTGGTAATCAAAATTGAGGGAAAAACCACTGGTTCGAAAGCCGCCTGTGGCATCGGTGGGAATAATCACGCCTCCTTTATCCTGATAATATTCTAAACGAAATGCCGATTGCCATTTAGGATTAATACGGTATTGGCCAATAATGGTAGGAACCCACCATAAGTCATAAGTCGCACCTCCCTTACTTTGCTGTTGAAAGCCAAAATCAAAGCCGCTGAGGAGCAGGAACTTTTCTGACCACTGAAACTGCCCATACAAATTATTAAAATACCGCATCCGGCGTTCCTCATCGGGGAAATCAGTCCCAATAAAAGTACTCCAGTTCAACAACATGCGATCAGAGGCGGCAAATTGTACCTGTGTGCCAAATGAGGGCAGACTGTTTCCTTCCAGCCGCTGAATCCGCTGCCAGCCATTAACCACCAGCCCGGCCAGCTCCAGACGATCTGTCGGATTAAAAGTCAACTTTGCACCGGTCAAAAAATAGGGAGAGTTTTCTGCCGACAAAGAGCGGCTAAGGGTTGGGTTTTCAATTCCCAGGGCACTTTCGAAGCCCAAATGAGAAGGTAGCACCCCAACATCCAGCCATAAATTATTCTTCTGATTTAGGGAAACCCCTATATTGGCTTCAAATATAGTTTTTAATAAATCCTGTTCTGCTGCATAGTTATCCTGCGCATAAGTACCCGCCTGAAAGGCCAGATTGGCCCGGTATTTTGAATGATCCAAATTCAGGCGAATCATCCCCAAATTCAGGTTGAACTCATTATGACGATTATAATTATAGAAAAAAGGCTGCCGGCTATTGCCCTCCGGCCGGTTAAAATCATACACGTAAAATACTTCGGCATAAGCTTCCAGGGATAATTGATAATCCTGCTGCCAGTCATCCTGTGCAAAGGTTAACAGAGGCCTGCAAACTGAAAAAATAATCAAACAAAGCGTAAAGGGTGCTTTCATTTCATGATATTGGAGAAAGATAAATACCGTGATGGTACAGTCAGGACGAGCATTTACCTTTTTTTAAAAAAATATTTAACACCAAAAATTACCATAAAAAATTCACTTTACTCTTGGTTAATCAACATAAAAAACTTTTTATCTGCCCATTATTTCCATAATTCCACCATTACCCACCGGAACGGCTCATGTCCTGCTCAGAAAACGAACAGGATTAGTGTAAATGGTTCTCCAAATCTGAAAACCCGTGGTTAACAAGATAAAGAGTAGTTCTAATCCCTCAGCTCTAAAAAAACAAGGGACTCAAAGCAATCCGGTAAGCAAAACCTTCCAGCCATAAATTCATCAGGAAAAAGCCTGGCGGAATGGCAATCAGGATGGCAAAAGTCAGCCAGAGGAGATATTTTTTTAACAGCAGTCCGTACAAATGGAAAAATCCGGCGCCATTTATTTTTCTGATACAAACTTCCTTTTTCCGGAGATTAGTGGTAAAAACAATCATGGCCAATAAACCGGAAAAACACATCCAAAGTGTCAAAACCATCGACACATAAAAAATAAACCTGCCCGTTTCTTCCTTCTGATATTGCTCCCTGTGGGCATCCTCTAAATACTTATACTGGAATTCCCGCTTCGAATATCTGGACCAAATTTGATCCACATATTCAATTCCTGAAGCAACATCCTGATTAAATTTGATCAAAAAACAATCAGAAGGCTGCACTTGGTTCATGATCGTATATATTTGTGCTTCCTGAGCCTGATAACCAGTATGCAATATATCCGGAATCACCTCCCGCCCTATGAACTTTTGACCATTTACCGTAAAATATAGATCATCATCCGGAGCTAAATCCAAATAATTCAAAAGCTTTTGATTCACTGCCAGGGTGGTAAAATCCCGATCCTGCTGTTGCAAATCATATTGAAAATAAGTGGGAATTCCCATAAATTGGAAATAGTTGGACTTTACCCTGTAGTGATTAGCCCCTACTCGCTTTTCATTCGACATGGTGCTGATTTCAAAAAGTTCCCCGGCTTCAAAAGGCATCCGGTTACTCACCGTAACCCCGGCTATTGCCGGATGTCTTAACAATTCCTGTTTGATAAAATCATACCGACCGGAGAATTGCTCATGAGGATGAAAAAATATGGTATTTTCAATCTCATATCCCAGGGGCAATTTCAAAGCATATTTCAGCTGCTTTTCAATAATCAGAATTCCGGAGATCAAAAACAACACCACCGAAAACTGAAGAATAAGCAGTGCCGCCTGAAAACCATTTACTTTTACCTTTTCCCGACCGCTGTTTCCATTTTGCAAAACGACCCGATTGGCGATAAAAACAGCCGGAAGAACAGAAGCCAAAACAATCAATATGCTCATCACCATCAGAGCATTCCTGAAAAATACGGAGAAGCATAATTTTACTCCCAAATGTTGCTCCATCCATGGACTCCCTGATTTAAAAATAAGGCCGGCCAGTAATAGTGAAAAAATCGTCGTCAGGACTACTTCAGCTAAAACCTCCAGAAATACCCTTTTCCTGCCTGCACCGAGGATATACTTCACTTCATACACCCTGGTCCGGGCAAGGTAAACAGCATACATCAAATTAATATAGATAATCGCCGAAATGAAAAGCATCAATAAACCTACAATGGCAATAATAAGGAGTATGCTTTTTTGCCGTTTTTCCTTAATGAAATCAGAAGGAACATCTGTACTGAACCTGATCTGCGAAAGCGGCTGCAATTCATACCTGATGCCCATCTTTTCGTATCTCCCTCCCGTTCTGATCCCCCCGATTTTCTTTGCCACCTGTAGCGGATCTGCGGAAGGGGCCAGTTTAAAATAGATAAGAAAATCTGCATCCTGATCAAACCAATCCAGCCCATAATATGGGATTAAAATATCTCCGGACAGATGGGTGTTAGAGGGGAAGTCCTGAAACACCCCCACCACCTTCCAGTTCTTTCCAAAAAATGAAAGCTGTTCTCCCAAAGGGTCTGCTCCCTGAAATACCCTTCCTGCAAAACCGGATGACACCACCATATCATCAGGGGAGCGCAGGACCATTTCCCTGTCGCCTGAGATCAGAGGAAAATCAAAGAAACTAAAAAAAGCAGAATCCACAAAAGCCAAATGAGGAGTACGAAAGCGCTTAGCATTAACATTTTCCACCTCCACCTCAGCCCAATAAGCCGGATTCAAAATCGTTGCAGCCGTAATCTCCGGACACTGGCTTTTACAGGCCTCAAATAAGGGTAAATTCAGCCCGCTGCCCTTTAGAAATTTCCCATTGACCTCTCCGCCAAAAATCAGCCGGTAAGTATGCTCCGCATCCTGATGAAAAGTATCGAAATTCATCTCATGACCTACCCACTTAAATAAAAAAGCAGCAGTGGAAAAGCCCGTCGCCAGACTGAACACCGCGATCAATAAGTAAAATTTATACTTTCTATCCGGACTAAAAAATTGATAAAATCCCATAATGGCTGAGCTTAGTATCACCAACGATTCAGAACCATAAATTGAATGATCCTCTGCATAAATACAAGCCAAGTTTGTGCCATTCAGATTATCCCCCTGCATTGCTCAACAGCGCATCCGGGCATTTCTGTATTGTAAAAAAATCATACGGACAGGTGTAAAATAAATGGACAATTTAAAGCGTGTTTAAAAACCGCAACGTCCGGGACGATTCAAATTATTGAAAACGATTTCAGGCTTTTTTGACCATAGCCCTATTATTTACTCAAAATTATCTTATACCCCTTTTGCTATAAACATTATCCTGCAAATAATCCTGCCAGCTAAACGCTTTCTTAAATTCGATTTAGTGATCAACCAACTGAAAACAACCTCCTTAAGGCACCAGCACTCCCTGGCTCAAAAAAAAACCGGAACACTCCTGAAAGTGCTCCGGTGAAAGCCTTTAAGCCGGATTATGCTACTTAAGCCCTCGGTTAAAGCCTGTTTAAAAAACGCGCTTAGCTTAAGCCGGGGAAAATGAAAGAGGAGTTCCCTTTTTCGGCATTTTTCCCCAAAAGCGGGTAAAGGAGGAGAAAACAAGCTCACGCCTATTCTGATAATAAAAAATATCAGCAGTTACATCCTCCATGCCCTGAAAATAATTTCCCCGAGCCGCTTAGTTGCACCAGGCAGTGCATAATCCGGATTGATTTTTTACTCTACTAATATCCGCTCAGTATAGCTTTTCGCCTCCACCTGAACATGCACTAAATATAGCTGCCCGGACCGAAGCATTCCATTGATTGGCAAATTAAGCTCTCCGGAATAATGCATTTCCTGATACAGTGTCCGCCCTGAGGTATCGGTAATCGTGATTTGTGCAGGTACCGGACTAGACGGTAAACGCATATGCAGCAAGCCATTTGTCACGGGGTTCGGGAATACCTTTACTTCCTGCAAGCCATAATCCGCTGACAAAGGAACGGCCGTCCTCAGAGGAGTACCGGTTTGAACGCTCACCAATTGCCATTGGGTCCAGTCACCGGAATAGCTGGTGGGGCGTTGCAATAGCGGCGAATAATCTACCTCTGATTCCGGGCGAAACCACATGCCCGTCTCCTTATTTTCCAGATAATAATAGCCTCCACTGGCCGCAACAGTTTTCCAACGAGTGAAATCCCCGTTATAACTATCCGGACGCTGAATAAGCACCGAGCCGTCTGTTTCATCCGTCGGGCGGAAATAGAAACCGGTATCCACATTTCTTAAATGGAAATAGCCGTCCCCGGTATCGACTTTCTCCCACTGCGTCGGGCTACCACTCCAACTGGCTGGCACCAGTTGCAAAGGAGCTCCGTCGGTATTATTCCCGCAACGGATCTTTTTTCCTGTTTCCTTATTGATAATAAAGAACACTTCCTGTGCCTCCCCTTCCAGCTCCCAGACCCGGACCCAGTCAAACTTAGTACTTCGCTCCGCCCTGGTCTTATTGAAACCCATCGCCTCAGGCTCAATTTCCTTAATCCAGTCGTAAAAATTACTGGACATGATGAGTTTCAGAGGAGCGGTAAAAGGAACCGCAGGCGTAACGGATTTAATGAAATCCCCGTCAAGGAAAAAGTCCACTCGATTGCCATCCGGGTACCAATAAGCCCCGTAAATGTGGAAAGCACTGGCATTGGTTCCACTCTCCAAATTCACCTTACCTCCTACGGTTTGCTGTTCTCCTGAATAACAATTCCAGGTAGTATGACGGTGGGTATTATAATGAAAAATCCGGTCCCATTTCGCATTCACTGCCCAGTCATCATTGGTCCATTCATCTCCCAGCTCTCCGGTCATCACGCCTACACATTCCTGTATATCCAGTTCTGATTTCTCCCCATTGTTAGGTAATTCGATACAAGGTTTAGATTCCGACATTAACCAAAAAGCAGCGGACATGGCCGTTTGGCTGGCCTGCATTCTGGCTTCCATATAATAGCCCGGCTTTGCCAGTGTTTTGCCGTATACATAGGCTCCGCCATATTTCCGGGCAGGCGGATTGGACTGGTCATCAGAAGGGGCATATTGCGGGCTTGCAAACATTTTCGCTTCAATGCGCATTTGGCCGTTGGTCACCGTGGCATTTTCTTCCTGAAAGAGGGAGCGGGCTGAACCATACCATCCCCTATCCTGCCCGTTCCACAGGTACTCGGGATTAGCCGTCCACTTATTAGGATCTAATGTCCCTCCCGAAAACTCATCGGTCAAAGCCTCCACTTTCACCCAGCTTTGGCCGGTGGATTTGGGGTCATGTCCGGAAGTAAATACAGGCTCCGACTGCGCCCGGACTTCCGGACTAAAATGGAGGAAAAAGGCCACTAACAGGCTTGTACAGATTGGTAAAAAAATCTGTTTCATAAAATTTTACTTATTATGGGTTATACAAACAGCTGAAAAAATATTGATTCCATCTTCAGCTCATTAATGCTGTCAAACATCCCTCTCCTGTTAGGAAAGGACATTGAAAACGCTTCATAACGATCTAATGGTATGTGAAATTTACCAGTAAGTTTTGGGGAGAACAGAATAAACCAAGGCCTTAAGGAGGGGTAAATGTATAAGCATACAGGTTGTGATAGTGTCAAAAAATAAGACAGCTGACCCGTCTTGCGCTAACGGCATAATCAACAAAAATATCTTCGGTGCTAATTTTACCCTTATGGAGGATTTTATCACATTCCGCACTCACATCGGACCGGAAAAACTGCTGCTGCCGGAATTCAGCCATGTTCAGATTTAGAATATGCCTTTCTCCTCATTTCTGCCATCCGTAACCGACACTGAGATTGTAAATGACTCCGAAATCTGTACCCCTTTCCTCAAAAGGTTATAATGATGATGTGTCAGGTCGTTTTTAACCGCTATTGATCAGGAATTAAAATGGTTCACAAAACCCCTTGGACTAAGTAGTTTTGTTCAAAGCAGAAAATCGACTACCGGTTATACTGTGGAAGTTTCACCTTCCCCGCATGCAGGGAGGATGATGACAAAGGAGACCTGATTCCGGCTCCTCCGAATAATAAGGGGTATGACTGGTTCGCTAAAAAATTTTTGAGTTAGCCGCTTTTTCCCTTTCCAGAATTTCAAATATACGTCAATTTAACCGCTTTAGGTGGTACACTTACCTATTCCACCAGGGATGGATTGGAATTTGAAAAACACCCTAGCCACTATGTTATTAAGCTGATTCCTTGGAAAAAACTCGAAAGAGAGAATTATTCCTTCCTATTTCTCTCCGTGCACCTAAGGGAGAATGAAAGCATGCATAATTCGGATGATGTAAATAACAAAAAAAGCCGATCCTCAAGACCGGCTTCACTAACAGCAATTACGAAGGTAACTGTATCTAAACTATCATTAAATTATACTCCTCCACTGAATTATTGCTTCAGGATTTTAAAATGATTCACTTTTTGCCCCTGAATAATGGTTAAAATATAACTACCCGACGATAAGGGGGCTAAAGACAAGGCACTACGATCACGGTTGGTCCCTTTCATCTGCGAACGACCTGCCATATCCCGAATTCTCCATTCAAAGGCACCTGATACTTCCACATTCAGTTGATCTACTACCGGATTTGGGTAGATCCGGGCAAAGCTTATCTGAGGCTTCACCTGAAGGACGTGTTCGTCAATTTCCAACTGATAGGTTTTATAAGTCTGCCCATCCTCCGCCAAAACGTGAAGACTTTCCACTTCTGAAAAATTGATAATCGTTTCACCGGATAAAACTTCTGCATCATCCAGCATTAAACTGGCAGCCTCTGAAACTTCAAAGGAAGGAATTAATTGTAAAGGTGCGCCCAAAAGGGACTTAAGGTCCATTTTGATTTTACCTTCTTCCACTTCTGCTTCCACATCTTCTTGCAAGGCATCATTATATTGTGCCTGCAAAGCAAATCGCAATAAGTCAGCTGCTTCACTCAGGAAGAACTTCACCTTTAAGGTAAAGGAATTTTCCTGCTGCCCATCTTCAGAAATGATATTAAAGCCATCAAAATGATTAAAATCAAAAGGATGTTCATCAGATGGATATGACAATCCTTTATAGAATAATTCAGCACCTTCAGACATGGTAAAGTAAGGATATAAGGATTCAAACTGACCAAGAGAGGAAAGGTCAAGCTGGACTTCATTGCCCTCAATCTGAGCCTGAATCGGGCTTTCCAGTTCCGATTGTCCCTCGGCAGCAATTCCAAAAGTAAATAGATCAGCGGCTGAATTTTGAGCATAATTCACAAAGACAATGTATTCTAAATACATTTCTTTGAGATCATCATATACCGTATAAATTACAGGGGCACTAAAGTCTACAATATTCTTCGACGATTGCTGAAGCTTCCCATTTACCAAAACCTGTTTATACTCACTTATATCAAAAGCAGGCACTAAACTCTTCGGACTTATACCTTCCGGTAATTCCAAATAAATACTCTGTCCTGAAATTTCGCCAATAATATCCTGATCCAATATCGGATTATCCATTACCAAAAGGTCAAAACGCTTAAATTCATTAGAAAAATCGCCCTTAAAAATATGCATAGCCCAATTATCAGAAGCAGGTAAATTTCCATCTCCCCGATTAAAGGGTACCGACGCCAACCGAGCACTTTCACCTGCTAGCGCCATGGTAGAAGAAGGCTCCAGTGTTGAAATCCATTCTGATGACCTAAATCCTATATTCCCATAAAAATCTAGAAAGATAAAATTATCCTTTAGTCTGTTCAGATTAACCGTTTGACCCGACTGAACAAGACCAGAGCTCCGATCGATGAACTTCCCATCGTTCCCCAATTTAAAATCAAGGCGAACACTTTCTTCAGCAACTTCTTCCGGCAAATAAATCAAAATATTTCCCTTTTCATGGTCAATGGTAGTATGATAAGCCCCCTCAATCTGGAAGGACCTTGGGTGCTGGGTAGCCCGTATGTAAGATTCGCTGGCAACATGCGTCATTCCGACCAACTGTCGTCCATCCAGCTCAGCAAAATCTTTTAATACCTCAAGCTTTGGTTTTGGACCCTGTTCATTTAATCGGAATACACGATTGACAACATCTTCCCCGGCCGCCGTCTGTACCACTTCATTGCCATAGATGTACAAATGACCATCCTTTCGATCAAAATAAACTCCCTGGCTGGAAAGCAAATTTCTTTCTAAAACACAATACGTTTTTGCTTCATTTAGAAATCCTCCATTTCCATCCGGGCTATAAGTCACAATTTCATTGTTGATCGCATCGAGCAAATAGAGTGTACCGTCCATATCAACATCCATTCCGGCATAACGAGCCCCCGCATTCATTTGAAGGTTGGCAATCAATAATTCAGGTGCCCCATCACTAGTGTTAATCCTGTACATGGTGTACTTACCTGCTGATGATCCTATTGCGTATAGCTGGTCACACTTTGGACTATAGGCAATTTCAAAGAGGTTTAAATCTTTAAATGCCAGGGAATCTTCGGCCAATCGTATTACAGCTCCATTATAGGGGTCAATTTCAAAAATCATAGGAGCCGCCAAATAAGTCCGTTCGGACAAACCATATAGCTTTGGTTGTACATTTGGCCTGAAATTACTCGCCCAAGTGGTTGAAATAATTTTAGACTTGGCATCAAACAGCTTCAGGCGATCTCTTTTCAGGGGCTCTTTTCTATCCCATCTAAACAGGATTCCTCCATTAGAGGCTAACAGATAGTTTTTTTGGCTTTTGGAAAGTACTTTCAAAGACGCCGAAGCGGAATTATTGTCTAAATAGCCATCTTCCTCATTCAAAACTGTTGCCAACAAGGTCATGCTTTTCCCTCCACTCCACTTAAAATTTTCCGAAGGAATTTGAAAAGCCGTTTCATAAAACATCTCCATGGTGATATCCTTAAGGGTATCATCAAAATAATAAAAGGAATAATCATCATTATGATTTCTACCCAACTCATCGAAAAGTTGCAGTACGATATCTACATCTTCTTCCGGCTGAATGGTCTGCATCAGTCCGATTTTCACCTCCAGATTTTCGTCTTGAAAAGTGCTGTGTTTCGTACTTAAATAATCCAGACGAATGTCATGGTTGTAAGGCGTCCCTCGCAAATCGATACGATAGTCATTTGCCACTTCCCCTGAAAAATATTCACTCATTGCGGCTATTCTCATCACTTTCACCCCAGTAGCACCGCCAATTTTTTCCGGTTCCAAATAGCCATAGTAGCGATGGTCATAATCATGGTCCTGATACATGCGCATTTTTTCTTCCATAGAAAAATAGCCATCCTCATTCCAGTCTACAAAAACTACCGGCTTCATGGCTCCTGCCAGATATCCATCCAAAATCACCTCCAGCTCTTTTTTCTGCCCATATTCCAGATGGAACATCCGATCGGAAAAATCCTGATAGCCATACTGATCATTGGTAAACTCCTGGTCTGGCTGGCCGCCATTTTCATTAAAATAGAAATCACCAATACTGGCTTTGGCAATATACACTTCCTCCAAAGTTTCTGGTGCCGGATCATTTTCCATTTTCAACACGAAAGTTTTACGGTTATTTTCCGGCACTTCATCCTCTACCATCAATTCCACCATAATTTCATATTCCTCGCCCGGGCTCAGCGCTGGAAGCAAATCATCCATAAAGGTAAAGCTCGTGGTTCTATTATAATCCAAACCTGCTGATCTTGCGAAATGCGCTTCGCCTTTTTGTACCCCATCAACAAAATATCGGGCATCAAATTCATATAAATTTTCACTACCACTTACTCCCAAAGTAAATGATACCCGGTATTTGTTTTCTAGAGTAGACTGATAATCATAAAACCACTCTCCGGCCCGCACAGATTCTACCGAGAAGTCCTTTGTATACATGGGAGGAACCTCGGTCGCTTTGATCACAAATCCCTGAGCAGTTTCCTGTCGCTCCTCCGATAGTTCAGCGGAGATAAAAATGATGGTCATTTGACCACTGGGAGTGGTAGAAACCACCTGCTGCCCCAGTTCAAAGTCCTGCCCTCCAACATAATCCAATACAATATGCTCCTCATATATGCCGTATCGAGCACCATCCAGAATAATCAGTCGGTCACCTTCTGCCAAGTCCAGTTCCTGAACCTCCAGCATGATACGTTTCCCTTGATTTTTTGGAGCCACTGGGTAGCCTGCCGCATGGCCGGCATCATAATTATAAATCCTGCCTCCTAAATCAGTAATATATAACTCCTGGTTAACTTTCGGACTCAAAAGACTTCCAAGAAAATCTTTCACCCCCAATCTGAAATAGTCTCCATAGCGATCCACGGGGCCATAAGTTTCACTTACTGTCCCCAAATTGGAAGTGACGGAATATCGAATCTGATATGATTCGTCTACCGTTTCCATGTTTACGGGCCTACGGAATTTATGATGATAACCAAAGCCCGGCATAATCACCTGATGCACCATTTCATTGTAAGAACTCACCACATTCTCCTGCCGATCCAATAACTCCCATTTAAAATCCAGACTCATGGCAGCCATATCTCCCCAGTTGGTAATTTGCATCTCTACCTCCTGACTACTTTCTCCCGGGCCGGAAACCAATCGGGTGAAATCCTCAATTTTAAGGTTATTACCCCCTACAAAATCCTCCAGGATAATATTATCTATTTTCACCTCAGCACCATAGTAATCTCCCCCGTCGGTGGCACGCATTGAACGGCAAATAGCCTCAAAACCAATTTCAACTTCCTGCCCTTTATAAGCCATTAAACTAAAAACTGGTTGTTCGATCTTGAGTACCGATCTAAAATTAGGATTCATCTCCGGCCAGGCCTCATAATCAGCAAAAGACTGTCGATGGAAATAACTTTGGCCCAAAGTATTACTCAATGGGTTACCGTTCACCGTCAAACGGAAATAGGTGGCATCCGCATAGGCGGATAACAATAGCAAATCAAACTTCACCACCGGATTATTGATTTTCTCGGGTACTTTGACTTTTAGCACCGCCTTGCTCAGGAAGGCCTGGTTATTTTCAAAGGCTTTTTTCGCATTCAGTACCTGATTCTCCAAATCGCCGATTTCCGTTGCCCCCACCCAGGCCTCATTTCCAATGGAAGAATTTCCGGTAAGTAGAAGGATCTTGCTATTGAAAACTTCAGGGTCTTGAGCGCCATACAATGCCTGAGCAAAAGGGCCATTTTTTGCATTGCCCAAACCCTGAAAGTAGGGGCGATGCTCCTCGGATTCAAAGTCCATCGAAATTGGCCAACTAAGCGTGGTCATAGGTGCCGCATCTTCCACCTGAATGGCCAAAGAGCGAAGGCCTTTAATACCGTTAGATTCTTGTATGGCTCGCACTGCAAACCAATCCCCGGAAGTAACTTCTTCCAGGCTCAGGCTGAACTTGTCAAAAGCCACCTTCTTATATAACTGAAAGCTATCGGTTTCATATTTTAATACTTCATAATGACTGGCTCCGCGGATCATTTCCCAGGAAAGCACAGGTTTGCCTTCCTCCCGAATTACCTGTAGTTCCTGCACTCTGCCCATAATGGTTCCGGAAACCTCCCGAACCTCTCCTGCCTGCACCAACCGTAAATGCATCTGATCACTCACCACATCAGGAAGCACAGCAATGGCCTGCATTTGTCCTGCAGCAGCCTCTGCTAATAACTCATAATCTTCCCCATTAGCAGAAAAATACAACTTTGTTGGAGCATCATGATTAGTAGAATTCCAACGGAAAAAGGTATTTGCTCCGGAAGTAAGATTTTCCCCTTCAAAAGGATACACCCAATTCAAGCCACTTTCCACATAATCCATATTAACATAGAATTCCTGAGGACCTTCCGGAACGCTATATCCTTTCACCTTAATGGTGTATTGCCCCGGAGCGGGTTGTTGGAGTACTACTTGCTCGATATTATTTATTCTGTCTACACCGGCTTTGGCCTCAAAATCCGGATTCAGCGGATCCAGCACCAATGGTAGTTGAATTCCTGATGGACCATGGATCTCCAAATCCAGGTCATTCACCAAAGGGTTGCCCAATGTGGGAATGGAAGCAGGGTCAAGCCAACTCAGCATAATTTTAGCCTCTAATAGGCCTGAAGGAATCGTAAACCGATAAGTCCACTCTTCCCCCTGCTCTACGGCACCTTGCTCAAAACGGCCGAACTCAATACTCTTCAGCGCCTTTTCTACATTAATTTCTCCAAAACCGGAATAAAAATCTGGTCCCGGCTGGGCAATATCATGAGCCGTATTACAAATCAACCCCTTGATGAGAGCAGAAGCAGGCTGCTCCCCATATTGCTGCTTATAGTATTCCATTAAAATGGCAGCACCTCCGGATACCAATGGGCAAGCCATGGAGGTGCCCGTCGCTGGAGCATACTTATCGTATAAGTGTAAAGACCACACATTAGTCCCCAATGCGGCTACATGTGGCACCAGCATACCATGATGCCCCGGCCCATAGGAACTCGACCAATTCAAGGCACGCGTATAATCCAAATTGGCTACCGAGAGCATATTTTTGGAAGAGTTGGAAACCGTGGAATAAGTTTCACTGCCCGCCTGGTCCTTCTGTCGATTACTATTCCCACAGGCGAATACATGTAATAAATCCGCATAATCATTCGCCACCTGATCAAGGCCGTATTCCGTTGGACCATAAGGAAATTTGACCCCTAGTGGGTTGTTATAACCATAAGAATTTTGGGTAATCTTTATTTCCTTTTCTTTGGCGGATATTGCCATCTCTTCAAATTCACGCAAGCCATTACGACCTACATTAAAATTCCAGCTTTCCACTTTTGCCCCAGGCGCCATTCCTTCAAATGCCGGATTAATCACCCCTGCACCAGCCATAATACCGGTAACATGCATTCCATGAAAATTGGTATGATCTTCCAACTCATTCGCATTTACGCGGGAGCCCAGATCAGTATGATCCGTCACATTGGTATCCCATACCCCAATATTTATCCCGGTTCCTCTGAGCCCTCCGTAATTCCTTTTGCCATTCATAATTCCGGACATTTTCTGTCCGGTGATATCCAAAGACTTTCTTTCAGGAGTAAGGGGCATCAGGGTCGTCAGCCAATCAATTGAAGCGATTTGATCCAATTGATTTTCATAAAAACTAATCTCATATAAGTCAAAGCCCTTCAGTCGCTTGACCTTTTGAACGCCCATCTCTTTAAAGGTGGACAAAACCTGCGCTTCCGGAACGTCTTTAATCACATGCACCATTCCCTTTTTCACAAGGTCAAAGGTGTTGGTTTTGAGAGAATCATTCAGAAACTGAGGCGCCACTTTTCGAAGCTGATTACTTTCAAAAGCCGTTCTAATATTTTTGTTAGTGTAAGAAGAGCGGAATTGGGCACTGCTCAATTGAACGTAATAGGCATTACCACCAATATAGTTCTTCAGGGAAATGCCATTGGCGGCTAATTCAACCTTTTCCGCCTGAGTGGGTGGCGTGAAAAATTGCATGACAATATACTGCGGTTCCCCCACTGCCTGTCTGGTATTGGCCTTTTGTTGGAGAAAATCCATGCCGGTAGCCTCCGGTATGAAATGCTGACCCGGTCGGTCAATAGAAAACTGGGCCTGTCCCATGGCATTGCACGTTATCAAAAGACAATACAATGCCAGGACAAATCTGAAAAGATGTGCCATAAGTAGTAAGTAAATGGTTAAAATTAGGATATTATAATTCTGACTATTTCAGAATATTAGGCATTAAATTTCACTAGACTGTTCCCAATACCGTTCAAAGGTCTCCTGAAGAACCTGACTGAAAACCGGATGGTTGACCAAAATGGCCAGAGTACCAGAACTCCCCGGACTATCCAAAGCAATAAAAGCCTTTTCACGGTCAATAATGACCATTTTCATAGGCAGTTCATCATGCAACCGAACCTCTTCTCCTTTTGCCTGAAAGTGACTGGCTATCTGTTGCACTTTTTCCTGTTGCTCATCTCCCACTTCATAAATGGCCCGATAATGGAGCCCATTTTTTATGCTCTCCTCGATAGCACTGGGCTGATGAGCAACCTGATCCAAATCCATTAAATAGGGGCCTTTAATAAAACCAACCCCACCTTCCCTGGCATCCAAAAAAAGCTGATTGAAGGTAGAAACGATAGCCGTTTTGGAGGTCACCACCTTCACTACCCGTTCAGATTGCTGTACTCCTTTGGCCTGAAATAGCTCGCGGCCTAAACTTTTTAATTGCTCTAACAGCAGGCCTTTCTGCCGATACTCCTCTTGCAAGCCCTGGAAACCCTCTGCCGGATCTTTTGCCTGATAAAGGCGCTTTTCCCCCTCCACCTCAAACACTAAGCCTTTTTCTTTCAGTCTGGCGAGTAAATTATAAATTTTTGAATTGGCGACCCCTGCCTCCTTGGCTAAAGTGGTAGCAGAGGCTTGTTCAAACTGCAATAACTTTTCATAAACGGTTATTTCATTGGCTGTAAAACCAAAATTTATTAATTCTTTCATTATATTCTTCTCCCCCACAAAGGAGAGAATTTTTTTACAAAGACAAAAACATAAAACGCAACATGGTATTCTAACCTTGACCCGAAAGACGAAATATTATTCCATTTTATTATTAAAATTAGATTAACGCACTATACCAGACCCCCTTAGGGGCCATAAGCAAATTGTTATCGATTATTTTTTTAAGCCCTTTTTAATTTCACGCGACCCGACATTTGATTGATGTTAAATCAAAAAAAAGGAAAATTTTATCTCAATACTTAAAAAACCATGACGTAATACTTAATTAGCCATAAATCCACACCAAGTGGTCAATATTTAACAATTCCAGAATGAGATCCAGATAAAGAGAAATTTTTAACCCATACAAACGATTTCCCACCCTAAAACACATTATTAACTTTACCAAAAAGACCCGCAGAAAAACAAAATAAAAAAATTATCGCCCTCAGTCCCTTTCTACTCCTCTGATAATAGAGGAAATATCATGCGCAAAAATTAAAATAAGTTTACGCAATATTAATCATCCTATTTACAATGAATAAATAATTTCATTATTTATTTGAACTTTAAAAATATGCGCAAAACAAAAATTTGCACAATTCAAAAAACGATAATTGCGTAAATAATCTAATCAAATTATAATGTGGTTTTATCATAAAATTAGTCTCTCATTCGTATCATTGACCAAACTCTCAAACAAAACCATGACTTCAATCAAACCAATTCCATTAAAAATAGGTCTTAGACTAATACTTTGGCCTATACTTTTTTTACTTCTTGCGTCTGCATTACTTACCTATTTAATACTTACCAGTCCAGGTCAGGAAAAAATAAAATCAGAAGAAAAAATTTCCGAATTCGAAACAAACACTAATCAAACATTTGATAAATATGACATAAAATTCAATGATGATCATAATATATCAAATGAGGCCTCCATTGGCATTTCTCAAATTCACTTTCTCTGGATCATTCATCTTTATTTTCTCTTCAGAATAACAAAAGCGAAGCAACTTTATCTAAGGTTTAGAAAAAATAGCATCCTAATTCCGTTATATGATGAAAATGGATTGAATTACACAGCCAATAAGGATGAAACGTTTAACATTTCCCACAATGGAAAAACATACAAGTGTAACACAAAAAAATACACTATATCATTTCCGCAAGCCTTAATCAATCCGGTAACAGGTAAAACAATTATATTTGATGACCTCCCCAACTTACTACAGAAGTGGATTATCAGACAACATCCGAAAAGTGTACCGTGGATAAAATAAATTTATCAAATCAAGAAACAATGCTTAACAATCTTTAAATTCAGAAATGGACATTAAAAAAACGACCACTTTTGGTCGTTTTTTTTTAATACCTCGATTGAAATTTATCCCAATTTACCCACCATCAGAATAACGAATCCAAACAAGGAATTATTTAGCGATCAATTGCTATTGGTTTTTTATTTTTTTTAATCGCTATAATTTGAGTAAGTTCGCACTCTACTCCTTCATTTACTGGGTGGAAAAAACTCAAAAAAAGAACCTCTTATTCAACCCCTTACGGTAAACCGAGCGATTGACTCGCATTTTTTGAGTAAAAAATAATAAGTAAAATAATACTCATTCCAATCTATACCAACTCCACAATTCAAGCCATTCTCAAAAACTGTGAAGTTAATCTAAATTATTCTTCACCTGGCTCAGGAATCTACCCAAAAAAAACTTTAATCCCAGCCCATCATTCAGTCAGCTTATGATAATTTCTTAATCACCCAAATTTGGGTATACTAGCTTTCTCCTCATTCACCTGCCTCCTTAGGAAAAACTCGAAATGGAAAAATATCCCTTCATTTTTCCCGCCTAGCAGTTAAATGAGGATTAAAGCATGAATAAATCGGATTGATTAGGCGCTAAAATAGCATCAATCCTTCAATAACTTAAAAGTCTGTACCAGTCCATCCACCTCTATCACCCCCAGATATTGCCCAACCGGGAGATGAGCAATATTTACATTTTCAGTGACGTCACTCTCTAATACCTTCTGCCCATTCATATTCACCAAACTCAATAAACCATTTGAAGAATTACCTGAAACAGAAAAATAGTCTTGCGCAGGCACAGGGGCAACGCTCAATTTACCGGATTTAGGATCAGCAGACAATGGAGGTTCTGGCGCTCCCGGATCCACCACTTCATGCACCACCACCTCACAATAATCGGCAAAACGGCCATCTGCCACCGTTGCATATACCTTTGCTTTTCCCCTACCTACTGGCTTTAGCAATCCATTTTCATCCACGGTCACCACTGCAGGATTCTCTGTTTTCCATTCGATGGTTTCGTCCTCATAATCGGAATGGATAATATTGGCAGCGATTTGCAGGTCAACCCCTTCCCGAATATCAAGATGCTGTTGTTCCAACTGCACCACCTGAATCTGGTCACCGCCGGAAATAGATCCCTGATAAAATCCGGTACCCAAATTCGCAATCCAGATTTCGCTGGCATCAAAAATACTGAATTCAATTTCTTCCAACCGATGTGGGGTCACGATTCCGGTATTGGCTTTTTTCCAATTCAGCCCTCGGTCACGACTCACGTACACGCCGGGATTTCTTTCCAAAAAGCCTACCGTCACCACTAAAAGGTGATGATCGAAAGGAGAAACATTTACGCTAATCGCCCCGGCATAAGGGAAGCAATTCACCCAATTTTCGCCGAAGTCATCGGAATACCAAAGGCCTGCACCACCTCCACGGTAGCCTGTTGTAATATAGATCCGATTAGCATGATCGATGGCAATTTCATTTACTCCGCCAATGGCCGCAGGAGTGGACACTTTAGTCCAATTCGCACCACGGTCTGAAGAATGGTACAATCCACCTTCCGCCACCGGGGATTCTTGGTTAAAGGCATTTTTCTCTGCCGCGGCAAATAAAGAAGCCCGACTATCGTCCTGAGGATCAAAAGCGATGTCCTTAATACGCACAGGGTTTGGCAAGCCATTGTTGGATTGTTGAAAGGTCTTCCCTCCATCTTTGGACACAAAAAAGCCCCCCTGATCTGCCTTACTTACATCTACTATCTTGTTGATCCCATGATACATGTATTGCGGATTGATGGGGTCGATCGTCAGACCATTGGTATAAAAATCATCCAGCCATTTATTGGTCGCTGGTGTGGCCGTACCCCACCTTTCCCAATGATAGCCACCATCTGAACTGCGATAAATATATTGCTTCTCGGCTTGTCGGTTAGAGGTGGCATAAATGATGTTCGCATCATAAGGATCAAAGGCCAAATTGGACACCGTTTCCTGTGCACTTTCAATAAATTTCATGGCCTGGCGCTCATCCGGACTGTCTGCGGTCGGTATCCATACCCGGTGCTCGCCTGAGCCCAACACCATATAATCCAATCGCTTGTCCTGCCCAATAGTGAGGCCAGGCAAATTACTGTTTCCGCGACCGATGATACTGCCTCCCTCCGTATAATCCTCATCTACCTGCGTCCAGCTGGCACCATGATCCGTACTCAACATCGTACTGTGATCCGAAATGATCATCACACTGCCATCCACGCCGACATCAAGCCCGCGCATAGAGCGTAGCGCATAATTATTCCCGAACTGGAAATGCGGAGACTCATGCCCTACCACCATATTCTCATGCCATGGGTTATCTCTTTCTTCCCAATAAGCCTTATCATTCTCCCAAACATGCTCCCCCAATCTGGCCGTATTCACCCAATGGTCACCATTATCACTGGTAGTCCACAATCGGCCTGGAACAAAGGAATTCGCAATTTGAGGATCAGCAAATCCTACATACAAAGCGCCTTCCCGGCTAGGATCTGCACTCAGCATAAAGAAAAATTGCATGGCCGCTGTAGGCAATTCGGAATACTGAGCTTTGGCCTCGGCTTCCTTAATGCCAAACCAGGAGGCGATAAATTTATAATAACTTGCTGGTGTTCCTCCTGTGAGCCGGTTAATATCCAGCCCAATATCCCCATTCATTTTGATCCAGCTGGCTCCATTATCCTCGGAACGGAAAATTCCACCCGTGCAGGCAGTGGTATTTCCGGCGGCCACAAACTGCACCTGGTCAATCAAATAAAGTATAAATTTCTGACGTGATTCATCATAGTAAAAATCCATATCCATGATGATATCATTATCCAGTTGCTCACCAATGGAAGCCCAGCTATCTCCCCCGTCATTGGAACGGAAAATACCGTAATTAGAAGCTGCAAACACCTGATTGGAATTCGTGGGATTCACGATTATTCTGCCCACTTGCGCTTTGGCCGGAAGGCCGGTGTTCACCAATTCCCAGCTAATACCACCATCTTTGGTACGCCAAAGGTCGCCCTGAAAATCGGCTTCTTTACCATGCGGTGTCGCTTGCGATACGGTTTGATAACAGGACAACCACTCCTGTCCCCGCACAAAAGAGCCTCCCCCACGAACCAAACATTTTCATCATTCGGATCAATCGCCAGGGAGGCGACTTTCTTTTTCCAGGATTCCTGATCATCTCCATCTGCCAGGGGCTTATACCACGGACAATTGGGCACGATTTGCCAACTTCTGCCTGTATCATGGGTCTGATACATGCGAGCAGAACTAATGGCGATACCAAATTCCGGTACTTTAGGAGAATAATATAAATCACGGATATGGTAAAACTCACCCTTTCCATCTGAATCAGTAATATGGTACCAGCTGATCCCATTGTTGTCAGACTGATAGGCATTCCACATATCAGGAATGGTGGCTACCTTCTGAGGAATGGTGGGATGATAACGCATGACGTTAGCGAAACCTGCATTCCCGGGCCCCACCTGGCTCCAAACAATATCGCCTTCTGATTCCACCCGCTCTGCTTTCAATCGGTCAAAAAAATCGGAATGGTTGGCTGCAGTCAATGCCACCACAGTGATAAATCCAAATACTCGAAAAAATAGGGTTCTCATTTTCATTCTAATCTATAGGTAATGGTTTATAAAATGACGCTTTCAAAAAATAGTGTTCCATATTAGCTAGTTGAATAGCCCTAAACTACATGGGGAGTTTTCACCCTTGACAAAACGGCACCAGTATATTTAAAAGAAAATGGCCCGCTACCGCTAAAAACATGAAGTCAATTTCACCTAATGCGAAATTGCTTGAAATGATGCGACCTAACCGCGCACTTATTACAGGAATAAAATTAAAGAAACCATTATGAATTGGGTGCAAAAAAAACTCAGGTAAAGGTGGTAAAAATTTATTTTCCTTAAACCAACCGGCCTTGTCAAATAAAATCTAGCTAAAAACCGTCAGTGAGTGGTTTATATTACGATACCGCATCACATTTACGCAGAACTCCCCTTCTGCCAGCCCCCAACTAATCAGACACTTCTATTTTAAATCATGAAAAAATAACCCTATGCATCGCTAAAGCCATGAAGGCAACTTCAAGGAGGAAGCCAAATATGACCAGCAAAACTTCAGCCGAATTATTCACCGGAAGACTTAAAAAAACCGAAATTTATCACTTATTGTCGATGGTTGGTGGTTTGTTTCGCTGTTTTTTGAATAGCTCTAATTCGAGTGAGCTTGCGTTCTCCTCATTCCCCTTTTTGGAGGAAAAAACACGAAATAGCAAAAGTTCCTTCATTGTTCCAGCCGTGCAGCTAAAGGGGGAATTAAGCAGTAAAATCCGGCTTAGCGTGTTTTTTAAAAAGCTGGAATTTGAAAGCTTGCGCGATGAGTGTTTTTTGAGAGGATATACCTTTGGAATTTAAAAATAAGGGATATCCATTTCAATCATTTTAATTTTCCTTGGAGGTCAAGTTAGAATGAAATGCTACACCTTACTCACAAACCCCAATCCAGAAAGCTTTATAATTTCTATTCAATAATTATTGACATCATCAGACAAAGCATGTAGATTCCCTAAAATTCATTAACCGATCCATCATGATACTCCAGCTTTTATCCAACGGCCAAATCAAATCCCTCTTAAAGAATAAGTGGCCTGCCCTTTCAAAACTAAGTCCGGAACAATGTAAAAATTTATTTGGGGATCAAATTCAATTTGATCAGGAGCAATCCTTTCCGGTGATCCATGAACAATTTCCCCTAAATTTTGCCTCCGGAGCAAAACTAAGCGCTCGGCTTTTTAGAACAGAGGAAGACCTGCTGGAGACCAGTGGGGAAAACTTCCTGGATCCGGAAATGATAAGAGAAGCCCTGAAGGAAAAAGCGTATTATATCCGTTATGAATTGGAGGGGCAAATTGGTGGCGCTGTTGAAGGGGTATTGGGATCATTGGGCTTCACTTTAGGCGCTGACCGCCATTTGAATCTGTTTTTCTATCAAAAAGTAAATGCTGATAAAACTGTATTGGAATGTTTATCGGCTGCTCTTCCTCATTTCCCCGTATTTTTAACAGCCAAAGCGGCCAATGAACTTTCCGCTGGTGAAGGAATCAAAATAGGCTATGGAGGTAATTTGGCGATGGAAGTCGGCCTCGACCTTTCCACCCTTTTGGTTCCCGCTTTAGGAACCACGCTTAAACAATTGAAAAAGACCACAAAGGAATTGGTGGAGCTTGCTCTGGTGGATGATGTAATTAATTTCGAAGTTGCATTTAGCGACCAGTTTGATACGCTACTTTACCGAAAAGCAACGGATCAATTCGCTTTAACCATTAAAAAGGCAGCAGCTAAAAGTTGGAATTTAGGTCTGAGTCCTAATCTCCGCATTAGCATTTCGGAGGAAGCAAAGACTAAAATTTCGACATTTATTCAAAAATTACCATTGGATAATATCCCCATAAAAGCGGAAGATATCGAAAAAGAGGTCATCAAATATGCAGAAAAACAAATTCGCCTGGGACTGCAATGGAAATTGAAAAGGGAACAAGAACGGTCTACCATCATTAGTATGGAAATGCCCTATGCTTCGCTTTCGGAAATCCATACTGATTTGCTTTTAAAACGCATCAATAAAATCCAGGAAAAGGCGCAACAAGACGAAAGCATCAGGATTACCGCCCTTTTTGATGAGCAAACCTATAAAAGAGGAAGTATTTTCAATATTGGTTTAGAGATTGGAGGCTGGAGCGCCAATGCTAAAAATCAACGGGATTTGGCTTACAGCCTAAGTGAAAAATTAGGGGATCTCAAAAAGTTCACCCTCAAAGCTCAGGCAGTAAGAGAACGGCAACCGAACAAACACGAAAAAGGATTGCTTTATCTGGACTTTGGGCTACAAACCCCCAAGTTCCTAAGCAATCCCAGTTATGGAGATTTAGAGACCTTTATGGACTTCCAGTACAAAAGGGAGGATTCCAAAATAAGATCCTGGGACAAAAGGGATTTTGAGCGTTTTATGCTGTTCAGTTTGAGTACCGGTGCCATCAATGCTGCCGCTTATTCCAAAATCGCTGCCCAGTGGGAGGCAAAACTACGCCCCGCAGATAAGATAAAAATGGAAGCCGGCATTCGACTAAATCCTCAGCAAATGCTCTCCATTTGGTCCGTAATGAACCGTTTCGAGGAAGCTAAAATCCATGAATTCGCGGCACAAACTTTGGCTGAAATTTTCCCGCTTAGCGATACATTCTCCAACAGCTCCCTGCTCCGAAAGCAAGGTTTAGAGCCTCTTTTCTTTAATTATCTGAGGAACGGACAACAGTTCAGAGATGCCTTTTATGAAGATCAATGCAGGGACCTTTACCGGAATTTGCTGGAAGAACCCCGGGTGATTTCCCAAATGATACGGACCGACTTCTCAAATTGGTATCAAAACGAACTCGATATGGGCCCGGGCTGCAGCTGGGATGTGATCTATAGCAGCGGCTGGCTGGATAAGGTGGACACGGCAATTCCTGCCTTGCGAACATTTGCGCCAAAGGTCATTTTACAAGAATCATTGGAAGAGGATTTTTCTGATTTTATTGCCCTGTATCAGCAACTCAATGATTTACCATTCGCCCAGGGGGCCAATGCTTCCACGCATTACCTTGCTTTTGGCTGGTTAGGTCACTTTCTTAATACCCTTGCAGGAGGACAAGGACTGACCAATTTCCAATTGCAATATCAGAAAGCGGATAAATGGATCAGTATCCTGCCGGCATAATGCCGTTCAAATATTAAACTGAAATCATCCTTAAGCTGCAGGCTGTAAATCACGAGAGAATATTGTGCTATCTCTTCATTTTTATAGCTAAGCAGCTCATGGACGATTTTTTGCCAGTTTCAGCCTGTGTTTTCATGCTTAAATTCTCGTTTAACTGCATGGGTGGAAAATGAAGGAATTTTTCCTATTTCGAGTTTTCTCCAACGCAACAAATTAATGAGGAGAAAGCATGCTACCCCAATTTGGCCTTTTAAAAAATCAAGGCTTTGATCAATGCCGGCGGGACAAAGAACCTGCAGACGGAACCCACCAAAGCGACATGCAGTTGACGCGGCACTGGTAAAGTATTGCAGAAATGTCGCTGCGATGCCTTCTTATCGCCAGCAGGGCCTTTGTCTATCCGCCCATTAATCAAGGCCGTCTGTTGATCTGGAAGATTATTTATATTAAAATCAATACTGTAAAAGATAATAATCTAACTCATAAACAAGCGCTCAAACTAAATAGACCTTCATGGGGAACCAGATCCTGCCAATAATTTGCCCAATTGTAATCTTATGAAAAAGCCGTGTCCTTCCTCCCTGCGGCCTCTCTCATTATTTTTTTTGAAGCAGTCGGTAATTTTTGTGCTCTTTTCTTACCTAAACGCCTTACCTTTTCCAGCCACTGATGGCGCTTAAGGTCTTTGGAACCTTTTACCGGACCAATAAAAACCTCCTTCAGTACCTTCACACCACAAAATTCCAGAGTACCCTTTTTAAATTGCCGACTAGCTGGAGCCCCCATCCACCAACGATAATACCAGTAGGGACTGTCGGCGGTCATGATAATATCGGAAGTTCGGCCTTTCAACAGGCCTTTGGGCATTGGACTGTCGGCTGTAATTTCAAAGGTTAATCCGGGTAAAAAAATGCGGTCAATAAAACCTTTCATTCTTGCAGGCAATCCATACCACCAAAGCGGAAACACCCACACCAAATGATCGGCCTCCTGAATTTTATCATAAGCCATTTGCAAATCGGCTTCCCAAGGTGTACGTTGGTCATAGCCAAACTCTAAATCCAGACCAAAATTCAGGTCAACTAAGTGGAGCACCTCCGCTTGTGAACCGTAGCCCTCTGCATAAGCCTGAGACAGGGCCTTAGAAAAACTTTCCGGCTTCGGATTTCCGTTGATAATGAGCACTTTTCCCATTTGTTTTTTTATTTTAAAGAAAGGCATTCCTATTGAAGAGGGAAAAGACATTTGTCCATTTCGTCTACCATTTCAAAATATTTTCCACGGAAAAAGGCTCCTCACCAATACTCAACGCACATCAAGTTCTTAGCCCGGATTATTCAAGGTTAATTCCTCGCTTAGCCGTAAGGCGGAAAAATTGAAGGAATAGTTTCCCATTTCGAGTTTTTTCCAACGAAAAAGATGAAAGCAAGCTTGCCCAAATTTGGGCTATTAATAAATCAAAGAAAACAAATTATAATGAGCTGTAAATAAACCACTTGATCTTAATTAATGAATTTAGCGGTGAATAATTCAGTTAGGGCATGTTAAAAAGCACACCATCCGACTGCGAATTTTAGCTTTTAAACACCCGCTTATTATTTACCAGTCAATACACCTTCCTCCTGCCAACCAGCCCGTATGCGACTCAGATGTCTTGGGGTAATACCCAGGTAAGAAGCCAGATATTGCAAGGGGATAAATTGTAAAAATTCCGGATAATGACGTAATAAATACCCGTACCGTTCTTCAGCAGTTTCTCGTTGCAATTGAAAAATCCGTTGCTCCAGCTCCATATACTGCTGCTCTGCTGTTAGCCTGCGGAAATGTTCCCATTCTGGATATTTCGCCTGCATGGCTTCCAAATCTGACTTCTTAAATTCAATAAAACTTACCTCTGTAAGGGCTTCCAGACTTTCCACGCTTTTTTTTCCAGAAATAAAAGAGGAATAAGCCGTCATCAGCCGATTCGGGAACACGAAGCAATAAGTAATTTCCTCCCCTTTGCTATTCAAATATATGGAGCGAAGAACACCTTTATGAATGAAAGCCAGCTTATTACTCACCTGCCCTTCCTGAAGTAGCAACTCCCCCTTTTTCAATTCTTTCAGTTGTCCTTTACTGAGCAATTCTTCCACCGTGGCGGCAGACAAAAAAGAAAAGGGTTCAAAAAAATCTCTGAGAGCATCGAAGGCATTCATACGGTCTGTCTTTTTCGGTTTTGAAGGGCTAACATATTCATAATGCCCCGATAACGGTCTATAATTTAAACATCGAAGGCCATAATTTTAAAAAATGGGACATAAAAAAACCTGCTTCAAAATGAAAACAGGTTTCAAACGCTATTTATCCAATTTTTAAACTCGTCGAAGTGCGGCTTACTTGTTTTTTCACCACCCATTTTAAAGCCCGATAAAGATTTTCTTCCCTTTTAAGGAGAATTCCGCCGGGTCCTACAAATATATCTGAATTTTCTTTTTCCATGATTTCCAAGCTTTGAAGGGTTTTATTCCATTATCATGCCAAATCAGTCCCCTGAAAGGCAATCACTTAACAAAAGGTCTAACGATTTGATCGACACAAAAGAAATAGCTTTTAGCCAAATATTACATGAAATAGGAAGGACTATGCTAATTGCTGATGATATGATTCCTAAAATAATGGATTCGGGCTCACTGAAAAGCGGGAAAAAAGTATAAATTTGAAGCTTCAACATTTAGTGGTGTATATATGATCATCAACTCGATTTTACCTGAAGAATGCCTTTTAAAGGACATAAAAGGGGATTTTTCAGATCTTCGACATGAGAAATATTTTTTGGAACAGCAAAAGAGATTAGGGCTCATCAATTCCTTTGAAAAAAAGGAAAAGACGGATGAGCTGCAAATCAGTACATCTGAAGCTGGTGCGGTTAGGAAAGAAAACCGAAAATCTAATCGTAAAGAGCCTGTAAATCAGGAAGTGAAAATCTCTATGGGGGATCAAAGTTACCTCAAAAAGATTTTCAATGAAGAGGGCCAGTTGCTTTGCCAGGAGGATGTACAATTAAATGACAAAGGGAACATCTCCCAGATCATTATTAATGATTATGCGGCAAAGGAAGAAACAACCATCATTTGCCTGTATAATGAACAGGGCCAAATGCAAAGAATTGAATTCAAAAATGAACATGGCTCCACCTTCCAGCAGGCTGCCTTCAAATATGATAAGAAAGGACGAATTATAGAGGAAAAAGGCAGTCGCCATAAACGAAAGATCAATTTCGATGAATTCCACTATGTGACCTCCTATAAATATTTGAACAAAGATAAACAAGGCAACTGGACCAGGCGCCGATTAAAAACGGAATTTGGTTTTCACTATCAAAATGTGGTCAAATATACTTTAGAAGAGCGAAACTTGACTTATCGTCAATAATTCACCCTTTTCCCAAAAAGCAATACAGGATGAAACCCATCGTAGAAAGATTTATTAGATATGTAAAATTCGACACCGAATCTGAAGCCGGTGTTGAAGCCATTCCTTCCACCCCAAAGCAACGCCTACTCGCTGAGCATTTGGTAGCGGAATTGAATAAAATCGGAATGGAAGAAGTAACCATCGACGAGCATGCTTATGTGATGGCCACTTTACCTTCCAATGTAGCACATGCAGTTCCCGTTATTGGATTTGTAGCTCATATGGATACCAGCCCGGACTTCTCAGGCGCTAATGTTCAGCCGAAAATTTGGGAGAATTACCAGGGCGGCGATTTGGTTTTAAATGAGGCGCAAAATATTGTGCTTAAAGTCGCTGATTTCCCTGAGGTGGAAGATTATATCGGTCAGGATTTGATCACTACTGATGGCACTACCCTATTGGGGGCTGATGATAAAGCCGGGGTTACCGAGATTGTAACGGCCATGGAATACTTGATCCAACATCCGGAAATTAAACACGGAAAAATCCGTATTTGCTTTACGCCGGATGAAGAAGTAGGGCGCGGCGCCGATCTTTTCGATGTGGAGAAATTTGGTGCCGAATATGCCTATACCTTAGATGGTGGACCGGTTGGAGAATTGGAATACGAAAATTTCAATGCTGCAGGGGCTGAAATTCAATTCAAGGGCGTTTCCGTACACCCGGGTTCTGCCAAAGACAAAATGGTGAATGCCATGCGCATGGCAGCTGCATTTGCCATGGAGTTTCCGGAGAAAGAAGTTCCGGAGCATACGGAAGGCTATGAAGGATTTTTCCACTTAGTGGGTATGGATGGCAATCTGGAGGACACCAAATTGCAATACATTATCCGCGATCATGACCATGCGAAATATGAAGCCCGTAAGCAGTTCATGACCGACACCGTAGAAAAATATAAAAAATTACATGGAGAAGATATGGTCAGCCTTAAAATGGTGGATCAGTACTTTAACATGAGAGAAAAGGTCGAGCCGGTGATGCACATTGTGGATGTGGCAGAAGAAGCCATGAAACAATTGGACATTAAACCTCTGATCAAGCCGATTCGCGGTGGAACCGATGGTTCTCGTCTTTCCTATATGGGCTTACCTTGTCCGAATATCTTCGCCGGAGGGCATAATTTCCACGGGAAGTTTGAATTCGTACCGGTACAATCCATGGAAAAAGCGACTGAGGTGATTGTCAGAATTGCAGAATTAACTGCAAAAAATTAAACAGACTTCACAATGAAATTAAGGCAGACTTAAAAAGTCTGCCTTTTTTTATTAACTATAAAAAGAAAATATTCTCTAGCATAAATCATATCCCTTTTTAGCTATCTTCGCAGCCCTATGAAATTCATTATGCGAAGATTAATATTACTTACTCTTTTAATTCTAAATACTCCATTTGTGGAGGCTCAGGAATTAAAGGAAACCCCTATTCCATTTAGAAACCAAAAAGGCTATCAATTTCTCAAGAAAAATGGAAAACCGGCATTCAAGGCGGCCTTCCACAATGCGGAAATTTTCGAAGGCTCCTTAGCCATTGTTCAAAAAGACCAAAGCCAACGTTTCCTCTGGGGAGCCATCAATCAAAAAGGCAAAATCGTTATCCCCTTTGAATACCAATACATCAATCGAACAGAAAACTACCTATATGCGGCAACCAAATCCTCCACGGTCATCCATGATTTGGAGGGAAATGTATTGACCAAAATCGAGACTCCGTATCATAATCCAAGAGAAAAATACGGCTTCGATTATGGCCAAATCTACTACAATAAATACGCCGACCCTGCCGACCATAGCAGCTATAAGGAGGTCAAGCCCCTTAATGAAGAAGAGACAATCTTCCAACTAAAGGCAGAAGAACAGCTGTATCTATATTTTCAACAGAACAGAAAAAAAATTGCACTTCCTGAAGCAGCCGTAGCGATTTGGACCACCAATAAGCATAACACCGCCATTTTTCGGATACAGAATAAAGATTATAAATTAGCGCTGATCAATGCGGAAGGAGAATTACTCACCGATTTCATCTACGATGATATTTCAGCGGGCAATAGTGCTGATCATCTCATTTTAGGAATAAAAGAGGACGGTAAAGACATCTTCAATGCGAAAGGCGAGTTTTTAAGACAAATTCCCCCTTCCCGTAATAGCTGGGACTATTACAACAGCTACACAGACAGCGAATTCATTTTCACTTACCAAAAAGACAGTGTTCCGCACTTTGAATTATGCAACCATCAGGGCGCAGTGCTTATTCCGGGACAGCCGGGCACCATCAAGTATTTCCGAAAAAAAGATGACGAAGATGAAGATCATCTCTATCTGGTTTTCGATCAGGAAAAGCAACATGTGCAGTTGTTCGATGTGGCGGGGAAACAATTTTTTGACATCAGTCACTTAAAAACATTAACGATTAGTTTTGATCATCAGGCCTATTTCACCAATCAGGAGGGGAAATTCGGACAATTTACGCTTGGCAAAGGAGACACTACCTTTTTGCCTTTCAAAGAGCTCTATTGTCTTTTCAACCAAAAAGTGATTTTCCAGGATGACGAAAAAAACCTTTGGATGGAAAACGGCGCAAAGCCCGCAATTCCTCTTAACATTCAAAGACTGAGGGTCATCAATGAGCAATTCGCAGAGGGTAGCATGGGCAAGGAACGCGTGATCATTGACCAAAACGGCACCATCCTTCACCGTGGACACCAACGTTACGACTTACTGGACAACAAAGCACTGGCACTGAGAGGAGAAGATCAATACTGGTTAATCGACAGCCTGGGGTATAAAAGCTCCACCCCTTTCGCCATTACCAAATACCTCACACATTCAGGCAAAGGCTATTATCTGTACATTGATGACAGGAAAGCGGGAATGATGAACAGCAACACTATGGACATTATTTTCCCTTCAGACCTTGGCTATAGCAGTGTGCATCCGATTCAAAAAGCCAATTCTCTGTGGATCGTGGCAACAAAAAGGGGGCAGAAAGATCATTTATACAAGGGGAATGAGTTGATCTCAGAAAACTTTTATTACACCAGAGATGAATGCGATTTTATATTGGGTAAAGTGTATGATCGTGAACCAAAGAAAAGCTCGGCAGTAACCAAAGACGGCGCATTTTTGGACATCCAATACCAGGAAGCGACTAGTCTTGGAGACTGGATTATGTTCCGCTATTCCTCCGGATGGTCCGATTCAAGCAACTCAAAAAGATACTCGCTCTGGCACCCTGATAATAAGGAACACTTTTACTTTTCTGAAGCACCCGTATTGCTCCCGAATGGACTAATAAAGGCTCTCAGAGGAAAGTCCCCATTCTATTTTCACCCCAACGGAAAAGCGCTATTCGAATATGAAAAACTATAATTATTTATTGATCATATGTTTCCTACTTGCTCCCCTAGGGCTTCAAGCACAGGAAAAGTTCATCCCCTTTTCGATTAATGGTATTTGGGGGTACCACAATCAGGAAGGAAAAGAGGTCATCACTCCCCAATTCCAGGACGCCAAGGCTGCGAATGAAAATGGATTCATTGTGGCAAAGTCTTATGCTGAAGGAGACCTCTATGGTTTTATAAGCCCCAAACAGGAAACCATCATTCCATTTGTCTATGAAAAGCTCTACTATGTGGGAACCAATCTATTGGTCGGGCAACAGGGGAAAGTCTACACCCTGCTGAATGAGCAAGGACAGGCACTAATGGAAATCAACGGAGAGGAAAGCAAGCTGCTGCACGATGACGGACAAACGAATCAACTCATCAGTCTGAATGAAAGTCTGTGGCGCACCCATTATTTACACTATCCCAGTGGGAATACTTTTGATGTCCTGGAGACAAAATACTACCATCAAAAGAATGATAAGGAGTCGGAACAGTATTCCGATCGGAAGAAAAATGGAATCATACTCTATCATGCCCAAAACCGTAAACGTCGCCTTCAACAGTTTTTTGACCAACAGTTTCAGCAGGTCCTAAAAAAACCCATTAACAATGATTGCGATATCATTTATCCTAAATTACCGACGGAAAAATGGCTGTTTTGGTCAAGGTGGGATAAAGAATTATATGATATTAATGGGGAACGACTCCTGGCCGATGAAAAAATCAGTCAAATAGGATATCATAAAAAACTGGATATTTATGAAATCAGCTTCCAGTCCGGTAAGCCCACAGAATTCTGGAACACTGATCAGGAATGTATTTGGACGGATAAAAAAGGATACGAGATCAGCAAAAATGCCCTGATCCATGAACTGGACAACAAGGAGTACGAGCTGGTCTCACTTAGTGATCAACAACCCATTACTCCCCATACCTTTCATCATATTGAATTTTGGGATGACGTCTTTTACTGCGCAAAAGAAATTGGAGAAGACAGTATTCATCTGGTCGTTTTAACACCTGAAAAGAACGGTAAATTCAGAGAACTCCAAAATCTAAAAACTTCGAAAACTGCCGAAAGACAGGACCCACCTATCTCTGAATTGCTGAAATGCGAAACGCTGAAAGTCTTTTTAAATCAAACCTTTCCTTCAGAGATGATCATTAAAAAGCTTATAGCAGAAAATGAGGGATTGGACAGCATTGCATTCAACCAAAAACTCTTCCCCTATGAAGGCAAAGAAGCCTACAAAAGACAAGTCATCACCGAAATATATGCAAGTACCGGATATCTGGAAAAAGCGGACGAAGCCCTTTACACTTTCAGTTTGGAGCAGCAATACCAAATCCTTATCGACAGTAACTTCCAGATAAAAGAAGTGACTGTTGACCGCTATATACAAGGGCATACTGTCTCCACCGATAATCAGTGGCTGATCAAATATGACCAAAAGACAGCAGCAATCATCCGACTCCCCCTATTGCACAATTTGGATCAGCAATTTTATGATCAATTGTACAAACGTCCCTATGTGAAGGAAACTTCGACCTATCTCGAAATTAAGGAAATGAAGGGTAAATCCGGGATTCAGGATTATCTCCAACAGAAATTTATCATTCCGGCCGAATATGACTCCATCGCAATAAAATCCGACTGTTTCCCTTTGCTGGGCATTGGATGGAAAAAGGACAAAGCTTATTTCCTCTTTGAAGAGGAACTTCCTCCTTTCGAAACTTCAGCATCCGTTGCTCAGGCGCTATTGAACAAATATGCCCGATGGGACAAAAGTGATGCGCTGGATTATCTCAATTTTGGTTCGAATGTACTTATCCGTAAAGAAGCGAAAATGGCACTTTTTGAAAATTATGCGATGCTCTACGAAGATCCTCCAATTCCAAATTATTGGGTCTTGTCCAGAAAGGATGAGGAGGGTCAAACCACTTATGCCATTATCAATGATAAGCTGGAAATCCTGATGGAGGGATTGGATCAGGTGACCAAAGCACCATTCCCATTTCCGCATTTAATTGGGGTAATCAACCAGCACTTTCTTTATAGTCCGCTTTAGTAAGAACAAAGCAACCTCAATCTTCATAAATACAGGCCAAAAAAAACCGGAAAGCATTAACTCTCCGGTTTTTTTTAAAATTATTTATCCTTCCGAACCATGCGGTTGGTGTTTTCCTTAAAGCCTTTTCGTGCCGACCATTTCTGGCGCGGTTTCAGGTTAAATTCCTTACTGTTTTTCGCACTTTTTTCATGAGTGGAAGCGCCTTTCTCCTTCTGCTCGCGTTCCAATCTCGAACGACGGCGGTTGGAATTTTTCATGGTGTTACCATAATGCTGATCCGCCTTAGGTCGATCCGTCTCCTCGATGATCAGCAAGTTGTCCGGCAATGGAATTTCCTCCATTTTCTCCCCCAAAATTTCTTCAATAGACGCAAAGTGGGTCTTTTCAATATCCCCCACAAAAGTAATAGAAGCTCCTTCTGCCCCATTACGAGCAGTACGTCCTACCTTGTGTACATAATCAGTATAGGTGTACGGCGTATTGAAGTTCACCACATGAGAAACATCTTCCACGTCAATACCACGAGCCGCTACATCCGTCGCTACCAAAACGCGGGCTTCACCAGAACGGAACTCTTCTAAGGAACGTTGACGGTAAGTCTCATCTTTGTTGGAGTGAATCACGCGGACCTCACCCGGAATGGTGGCGCCTAACTTGGAAGTAATCGCATCAGCCTCTTTCTTCGAAGCTGCGAACACGATCACCTTGGTGAATTTCTCATAATCCCAAAGCATACCGGACAACAAGTTCAACTTCGTCGGCTTGTTAATCGGATACATTACATATTGCTGCAATTGCTCTACCGGACGCTGCTCCTCAGAAATCTCCACTTTCATGGGATTAAGGCATATCAGCTGAGACAATTCATCCGCTTCCTGATTAAAGGTTGCCGAGAAAAAGATGTTCTGACGCTCCTCCGGCAACATCTCCAAAATCTTTTCTACCTGGCGGTAAAATTCCTTTTCCAACATGGAATCGGCCTCATCCACCACCAAATATTTGATATCCTTCAGAATCAAAAAACGGGTAACCGCCAACTCCTGTACACGACCGGGCGTGGCAATCAAAATATCCGTACCGCGCTCCAATTCATCCATCATGCGCTGCTTTCCACTTCCCCCATAGATGGAAGTGATCCGAAGATTATTAAACCTACACAGCTGCTCCACTACCTCACGCACCTGAAATACCAAATCTTTGGTTGGCACCATGATCATCAAACGCGGATTTTCGCCCTGCGCATATTGCAATTTATTGATCATTGGAATCAGGTAAGCGGCCGTTTTACCGGAACCGGTAGGCGCAATTCCTACCAAATCTCTACCGGAAGAAATCTTCTTAATCGACTTCTCCTGAATGGGGCTCATCTCTTCCCATCCCAACTCACGAATACCTTTTGCAAGGTTTTTATTCAATTTAATATCTTCGAAATGCACAACGATTTTGTTTATTTCCTCTGGCCCCGACAGGCCGATGATTCAATTTAGCATGCAAAGGTACAAAAATCGGGCAGGAAATTCATCCCCTGCCCGATTAATGGTTTTTATTTGTTCCAAGCCGCTCAATAATGGAGTAAAAAGCCGCCAAAATATCCCTGACTATTGCTCTATGCCCAAAATAGATTCTAGAAAGGTGGTGGTCAGAGATAGCAGAATACTAAAAAAGAGGGCTGCCCAAAAACCGGCCACATGAAAGCCAGAAACGATGCTATCGGCGAATAAAATCACCACTGCATTTATGACAAATGTGAAAAGTCCGAGGGTTAAAATATTTACCGGCAAGGTAAATATAAGCATCAGCGGACGGATAAAGGCATTTAAAATGGAAAGCACGAAGGCGACTTTCAGACCGACGATGTATTTGTTTTGCCCTGGATCAATTTGTACCCAATCCAGCACCCAAACCACAAACAGTACTGCCAGCGTGGTTACCAGCAGATTAACGATGTATCTTTTCATAGTCCAATATTTTTAGAAAAATTAGAGGATCCTCATGAAAAAACAAAGGATTAAGGAAGAAAGGGATTTGAAATAATCCGGATTATTCATGCTTCTGTCCTCGTCTAGCTGTAAAGCGGAAAAAATGAAGGCATAGTTTCCTATTTCCAGTTTTTCCCAACGAAACAGATGAATGAGGAGAAAGCAAGCTTGCCCAAAATCGGACTATTATAAACCAAGGAAAATAAATTATAACAACCAGAAAATAAGATGCTTGCGATTAAGCGATAAATATAACGGCGAATAATTCGGGATAATTTTCCCAGGAATGATCGACGCAATTCAGGAGTGAACTTGGAGCCTAATTCCACTCCTACCAAACACAAGTGGCACAAAAAAAAGCCCATGAAAAATCACAGGCTTTCTTATGTTATATTTTTTGATGTTGATTAGATCAACATGCGTACTGGCTCTTCCAACAATTCCTTGAAAGTTTTTAGGAAAGCTGCTCCCAAAGCACCATCCACTACTCGGTGGTCACAGGCCAAAGTTACTTTCATTACATTTCCAGGAACCACTGCTCCATCTTTCACTACTGGCACCTGCTTGATACCCCCTACGGAAAGAATACAAGCAGAAGGAGGGTTCACAATAGAAGTGAAAGACTCAATACCGAACATTCCCAAGTTGGAAATGGTGAAAGTATTTCCTTCCATCTCTGCTGGCCCTAACTTGCGGTTTTTCGCTTTACCTGCCAATTCTTTGATCTCAGCACCGATGTGCGACAAAGATTTGTTATCAGTGAAACGAACCGTTGGTACTACCAATCCATCCTCGATCGCTACTGCTACACCAATGTGAATGTGGTGGTTGTATCGGATTTTATCTCCCAGCCATGCCGCATTCACTTTTGGATTCTGACGCAATGCCAAAGCAGTTGCTTTCACTACCATGTCGTTGAAGGAAATCTTCACTGGAGACACTTCATTCATCTGCTTACGCGCGGCGATAGCAGAATCCATGTCGATGTCCATGGTCAAATAATAGTGAGGTGCTTGTTGCTTGGACTCTGTCAAACGAGAAGCGATAATGTTTCTCATCTTGGAGTTCGCTACTTCCTCGAAGCTCTCCTCCCCTACTACCTGAGGCAACGCTACTGGTGCTGGTGCGGCATCATTGGAAGAAGTTGCTGCTGGCGCTGCCACTGGTGCAGGTGCTGCCGCAGGAACATAGTTTTCAATATCACGCTTAATGATACGTCCGTGATCTCCGGTACCTGCTACCTGACTCAGGTCAATGCCTTTATCAGCTGCCATTTTCTTCGCCAAAGGAGATGCTTTGATTCTGCCATTAGAGGAAGAAACAGCCGGTGCTGCTGCAGGAGTTGTCGCTGGAGCCGCCGCAGGCGCTGCTTTCTCTGCTGCTGGTGCTTCTACCGGTGCTGGCGCTGCTGCACCCGCCGATTCAGCTTCCAACAAAGCTTTCCAATCTGCATCAGACTCACCAATGATAGCAATAATACCGTCAATTGGCACTGCCCCACCTGCTTCTACAGCGATGTATAATAATTTCCCATCAGAATAAGATTCCAATTCCATGGTCGCCTTATCGGTCTCTACCTCTGCAAGGATATCGCCGGTCTCTACAGCATCTCCTACATTTTTCACCCAAGAGGCGATTACCCCTTCGGTCATGGTATCAGACATTTTAGGCATGCGGATAACCTCTGCTGCAATTTTAGAAGTATCCACGGAAGCAGCGGCTGGAGCGGCCTCTGCTGCTGGAGCCGGAGCGGCTTCTTCTACAGCTGCTGGTGCTGAAGCACCACCACTCTGGATGTCTGCCAACAAGCTGTCAATATTCTCTCCGTCTTCTCCAATAATAGCGATTACACCGTCGATAGGTACACTCGCTTTTTCTTCAACCCCGATATATAGCAATGTGCCCTCTTCGTAGGACTCCAATTCCATCGTGGCTTTATCGGTCTCCACTTCTGCAAGGATATCGCCTGATTCAACTTTATCTCCTACTTTTTTCAGCCAAGATGCGATAGTACCTTCGGTCATGGTATCGCTCATCTTAGGCATGCGGATCACTTCTGCCATAGTTCTATGATTGTGTTGTTTGGATATTAAAATTAGGTTTCGATTGTTTGTGGTTCCCAGCAAAAATGGATTGGGAGACCGCTGCAATATTAAAGAAATAATTCTTTAGCTGAAACAGAAAATGGGACTTGTTTCAAGTAAAAACATTAATAATATCAGTTTTTTAGATGCATGCAGCTCATTTTCACCTGAAAGAAAACAAAAAAGCCGTAAAAAATTATTTTCTATCTCGCAATAGAAGGAATTGATTATGATTTACATCAAGTTGATTTCATTCCATCACACGCATTAGAAAGCTAATAAAAAACTAAAGGTCGTATCCCCGTCTACTTCCTGCGCCAAACGAAATCCTGCCGAAAGTAAGGGCAGGGTTCGAATACCATTGAAATCAAACATCATTTCTAAACCATAAGTCAGCTGTTGATTATCCACCCCATTATCCAGTCTAAAATCCACCAGCTCCCCTCCGCTGTTAAAGACAGGAACAAACACCCCTTTATAATAACCGATATCTGAAAACAAATTCAGGCGAACGCGTTGAATGTTTACCAACGGCCCTATATGAATATCCGGATACCATAACGGAAAACCATAATCAAAAGAAGCCAGGGCGTAGTTTTCTGCTGTAGGATAGCCCGCCCCTCTAGCCCATCCAATGGTGGAACTATAAGAATAAGTGGTCAAATCTTTTAAATACTGATACTGATAAGCGCCCCGCACCCTAAGGGAATGATGTCGCCAAATGCCTGGCAAATACAACCTGGCATTTGCCCCGACAATCTCTCCTTCATAATCCCCCGAAACGGAAGTCTTCCATTGCATATAGGCCGTAGCTCCCCATCGGGAATAAATATCTCGCTTCGATTGCTTAAATAAGTAACTCCATGAAACCAGAGAGTTCAGGGTATTCAGATATCCATTCCCCTGTTCAAAAGGCTGGACGGAATTATCAACAGTGGGAGAATCATAATCAGTAATGTAGGTATGATCCATCCCCACTCTCGCATTTACAAAATGAAAAAATCGATTGCGGGTAAAATTCAAAGGTATACCTGCGCTATAGGAAACATTAGCCTCCGTCCATTTCACGGGCAAGCTCACCAATTCATCTCCGGAGCGGAATGTTTCGTTGACGGATCGGTTTCCGTAATCCGCAGACAAATTCAGCACCGGATACCAAGCCTGCCAGCTGATCCCGGCAGTAGCCTTACCGGTCATCTCCGTCAGGTTATATTTATACCCTCCCGTAAATGCAAAATTAGAAAGGTCAGAAGTGGAAGTTAGCCCTATTAAAAATTCATCCATATCAGTATTAGCATCCACGGTAACTCCCCAAAGATAAGGATGGAACAAATGCGCGCCTTTATGGTAGTTTTTGGAATGATGTTCCTCCTTTTGTATGTGATCCAACAGGGCTTCCTTATTCTCCTGTTGTACCAAGGGTGCATAATAATGAATACCATTATCTTTCACCTCTTCCATCTTTTTCCAATGATCCGGATTTCCATGAGGAGCCAGTGCGATATTCATCCCATTCTTCCCAAAATCATTATAGATTAAATTCCCTGACTTTGAATCGAAAAGACCGTTAAAAGCCCCATATCGGGAAGACGTTAGCTGGAAACGTTCCCCTGTAGAGCGCTCCAAAGCATAAATATTGTCGATCCCCGAAATGGGCGAGTTATACAAAACAAATTCACGAGAAGGCCTGGGTAAACCAAAATTCTCCAGCGTGGGACCAATCAGGATTTCTCTTTTTCCGGTTTTTAAATCTAACTGTACCATTTCCTTGCCTGCTTCAAGGGTCGTCACATAGACCAACGCTTTACCATCCACTGTCCATCGTGGTGTAAGTACATTCCACTCTCCCGCTCGTGAAAAATATTGCAATTCAGCCCCCGTAAAAGCATTTAGAATGGCAATACCGTAAGTCCCATTTTCATTACTTTTCACGACGGCTATACGCTCTGCATCAGGCGAAAAACTAGGCGCCATATAACGACTTCTCCTGACTACCTTATGCACTTTTTTTTCATCCAGGTCCATCCACTTCACCACAGAGTACACCCGCATCGGCCACCGTGGATCAGATTCAAACTCCGCCCACACCACCTTATTTTGTTCCACCGAAATAAAACCGGGGTTATTAAAACGCCCTAAGGTTTTAATCAGCGATTGACTACCATCCGGTTTAACGCGCACCAATTCATCGATATGGCTTAATCCACTTTTCACAACTATAATATCTCCATTGGGCAGCAATTCCGGTGCGGAATAATTGGTATAGGTTTTATTAGGTCGATCCACGACCAGTTGAAAGCCTGAAATATCCAGAGAAGCGATCTGCTGCTCCCACTGCTGTTTCAAATCATCAAGCATTTCCCCATAAGTAAAGCGGACATAACTCCCCGAGTATTTTTTTATAGAAGAAGAAAAAGTAAATGGAATAAAGGGTCGATTAAAAGTACGGTTAATAATACTCCCCCATACTTTCACATCATCCGTTTTCCTGCGCACATAAGTCACCATATGATAGCCGGTCACGTAATGATTCGGCACGAAATCTTTAAAGGAAGTCCCAATTTGCTTTTCATAGTTAAAACCACCGCGCTCCAACAAATTCATCCGGAATACCATATCAAATTGCGGATATCTTCCTCTTCCCCCTCGGGTGAGTGAGGTTTCCGCTGCTACGGCATCTCCCTCCCAAAACCAGGAATGCGCCATGACCCCGGCGGCTCCCCGGGCGGCCAAAGTCCCAAACAATGCCTCAATCACACTACCGGTTCCCGTGCGGGCAAGCTCATTCTGCACCACATGCCGATACTCATGTACCGCCAGTAAATCCATCCAGTCAATAGTGCCTAAAAAATTATAATCCTGAGTAGAATTAGTGAAAAATTCCGTCCTCCTTGGCCCCATAGAAACAAAACCATTCGAAATCATGGTTTGGTTTTGAAGAATCAAAGGCAATTTCTTAGGGGTAATCCCCAAGCCAAAAGAAACGGCTTCCTGCACATGATCCATCGTATTGGACATTCTTATCGCTAAAGAATCTGCTCCTTCAGGGTAAATCACCTTTACACTTTTTACATTAATGGACTTCCATTTTAGTGATGCAGGTCCAGTGTCCAGTGTTCCTTGACCGAAAAGGTAATCGGATGATAAACAGAAAATAGCGAAAATGACCAAAAAACGCATGTAGGTATTCAAATCGTGATGGGTTTGGGTTATTAATTCAAGGTAAAAATAATACTATGTATAGTATAAGATAAACAAGGTAAATCTGTTCCTCAATGGTTTTAACGTTTTATGTGAGAGAAATTCAATAATTTTTCTTTTTTTTGAAATAGAAATAATCCTATGAAATACATCAACCTAACTTTTATCTGTCTGATCAGCCTGTTTTATGGTGGCTGTAAAGAGGAGGTAGACCTTCGGGAGCTCCCCTACTATCAGGCCGATTATCGTGTTCAAATCATTAACAACTGGAATTCTGACGCATTTCCGGCCGATACCGTGGACCAACCGCATTTTTCAGAATGGGTACTTATGACTAACAATGGGGATCAAAGAGCCAAATTCTTTGAGCGATTCGATAATTATGCTTCTCCTCATTTAGATACACTCATCAACCCGGACTATTTGAGTACTTCATCACTCATCAGGCAGGCCGAAAGCTTTGTTGAAACCGGCATGGCCAACCGAAACTGGACCAGTCCAATGGCTAATGCCCCGGATACCTCGCAAGTTTTCGAAGTGAATTTCAACCTGCACTACCCCTTCCTGGATGGTATTGCCAGAATCAATCCATCCCCCGACTGGTATGTTTCCTTCGACCGTGTAAAGCCACTGAGCAATGAGATCTGGGAAAAAAACCAGCTCTATTCCGCTCATTTTTTTGATGCCGGCTTATATGCTGACACCATTGGGTTTAATTTCCCCAGTCAGGAAATGCGCCACTATATCGCCAATAAAATTTCTTCCCTCACTGTTCCGCCCTTTGATTATCACTATCAGGAAAGTAATGGGCAATACCCGTACAGACAAACGGTCCTTATCCGATTGGAACTTATTGAAGGAAGTGTAAGAAATGGATTAGACGATTAAATCACTACGCCAAGCGAAAAACAGAATCCCCAAAAGCAATTAGCCCTTTGTTTTTTTGGGGATTTTTCATTTTTCAGAGAAGAAATTAAAATAAACACAAGTATTTTGATTTTACTCTGCAAAAAAAGGTAGTTCCCTCATTAAATTTGCTATTTTTGCACGTCAATTGAAAATGGGATTGTTTTTCCTTAATAAATGCTTGTCAAAATAGTCCATTCTGCAAGTATATAGAAACAATTCCTACCCAATGAAGGCAATTAAATTTCTCTATAAAATATTATGCAAAGCATCAGAAACGTTGCAATTATTGCACACGTCGACCACGGGAAAACGACCCTGGTAGACAAAATTATCCACGCCTCGAAGTTGTTCCGTGAAAATCAGGAATTCGATGACTTGATTTTGGATAACAACGATTTGGAGCGTGAGCGTGGAATTACCATCACCGCAAAAAACGTTTCCGTAAACTACAAAGGAGTTAAGATCAATATTATCGATACTCCTGGTCACGCCGATTTCGGTGGTGAGGTAGAGCGGGTTCTTAAAATGGCCGACGGTGTACTATTGTTGGTAGATGCCTTTGAAGGGGCTATGCCACAAACACGTTTCGTATTGAGCAAAGCTTTAGGGCTTGGTTTGAAGCCTATCGTAGTGGTAAACAAGGTCGATAAAGAAAACTGCCGTCCTGATGAAGTTCACGAGCAGGTATTCGACTTGATGTTCAACTTGGAAGCTACAGAAGAACAGTTGGATTTCGTAACCCTTTATGGTTCTTCGAAAAATGGCTGGATGTCTACCGATTGGCAAAAGCCAACCGATAGTATCACACCTTTATTGGATGAAATTTTGGAAACCATTCCGGAAGCTCCACAACCAGAAGGTAACCTTCAGTTTCAGGTAACTAACCTGGATTATTCTTCTTTCGTTGGTCGTATTGCGATTGGTCGTGTATACCAGGGCGAAATCAAAGAAGGTCAGTGGGTAGCGGTTACTAAAGCTGATGGCTCCATCACTAAGTCTAAAGTGAAAGAACTTCAAATTTTTGAAGGTCTTGGTAAAAGAAAGGTAGAAAGAGTAGGTGCTGGTGATATTTGTGCCGTGGTAGGTATTGATGGTTTTGAAATTGGTGATACTTTCACCTCTGTAGAAAACCCTGAGCCAATGCCTCGTATCGCTATTGATGAGCCTACCATGAGTATGCTTTTCGCTATTAACAACTCTCCATTCTTCGGTAAGGAAGGTAAGTTTGTCACTTCTCGTCACTTGAGGGATCGTCTTTTCAAAGAAACGGAAAAGAACCTGGCACTTCGCGTGAAAGAAACCGATACAGAGGATAAATTCTTAGTATTTGGTCGTGGTATTCTTCACTTGGCGGTATTGATTGAAACCATGCGTCGTGAAGGCTACGAGCTTCAGGTAGGACAGCCACAGGTGATCTTTAAAGAGATCGATGGTGAAAAGCATGAGCCTATCGAGTTGTTGGTGGTAGATGTACCGGACGAAACTTCAGGTAAAGTAATTGAATTGGCGACGCAGCGTAAAGGTGAGTTAAAGATTATGGAACCTAAAGGTGACTTGCAACATTTGGAATTCGAAATCCCATCTCGTGGTTTGATTGGATTGCGTAACAATATGTTGACCGCTACTCAGGGTGAGGCCATCATGACGCACCGCTTCCTGAAATACGCTCCTTTCAAAGGAGGTATTCCAGAGCGCTTGAACGGCTCCATCATCTCTATGGAAAACGGACCTTCCACCGCTTACTCTTTGGATAAACTTCAGGACCGTGGAATTTTCTTCGTTGACCCAGGGGTAGATTTGTATGCAGGTCAGGTGATTGGTGAGCATTCTCGTTCTAACGACTTGGCAGTTAACGTACAAAAGGGCAAGAAATTAAGCAACGTGCGTGCATCAGGATCTGATGACGCGGCCAAAATCGCTCCTGCTCGTAAGTTCTCTTTAGAAGAATCTTTAGAGTACATCCAAAAAGACGAATACGTAGAGGTTACGCCATTGAGCATCCGTATGCGTAAAATCATTTTAGATGAAAACGAACGTAAGCGTGCTTCTTCGAAAGCAAACGGCTAGGAGCGGTTTTAAAAGCTAAAATTCGCAACCGGATGGTATGCTTTTAAACATACGCTACGCTTATAAGCAATATTGAATTTAAAAAAGCAGCTCAAAAGGGCTGCTTTTTTATTTTGACGTAAATTGGGATCAATATTTTAAAGAAAATCCTACTTCTTTTATTTCAAAATTGCTTATTCTTGTTTGTGTATTGAGTTTCAATACCGATGAAGTACCTCTAATTCCAACTATTTTAAAAGTTAAACATTTAAGTGCTTCATACCCAATTATTTCCTTTCAATCAACCAATAGTATGGGAACTATTTTTACAACGAAACGTGGGCTGACTTTTGCCTTGGCCCTTTTTGCCTTGTCCGGCTGTGTCAGTCAGAAAAAATATGATGAGATCCTGGCCCGAAGAGATATACTTGCGGAAGAAAATGCCTCTGCCAATGAAGCTCTGGAACTTGTCCAGGATGAAAATGACCGTTTAAAAGATCGTTTAAACAAAAATGATCAACTCATTGAAAGCCTCAATGATCAGGCAGCCAAAGAAAGACTAGAGGCTGAAAAACTACAGGCTAAATACAAAAATGTAGACTTCCTCTACAATGATATGGTGCGCAATTCCGGTCGATTAAACCAATCGGTAGCTGATCAACAAAGACGATTAAGCGAAATGACCGCTGACCTGGAAGTTTCCCGCAGGAACAATGAGGCGCTGGAACAAGATTTACAAATCCGGGAAGCACGGGTAAAGGAATTGGAAAAGGTGGTGAAGCAAAGAGAAGAAGCGGTAAACTCTTTGAAGCAAAAATTAGATAATGCCTTAACTGATTTTGAAGTAAACGACTTACAGGTTGAAACCAGACAAGGAAAAATATACGTTTCTGTAGCGGATAAATTGTTATTTGGCTCCGGATCCGTAGAAGTGGATGAATTAGGCATTAAAGCACTTCAAAAATTAGCGGTGGTCGTTAAGTCCCAAGAAGATTTTGAAGTATCCGTGGAGGGCCACACCGATAATGTTCCGGTATCCCGATTTTCAAAATACATGAATGATAACTGGGATCTATCAGTTGCACGAGCTACTTCTATCGTCCGCATTCTATTAGAAGCTGGCGTTAGCCCCGGAAGCATACAGGCAGTTGGAAAAGGAGAGCATTATCCGGTTACCGAAAACAACACCAAAGAAGGCCGTAGCCTTAACCGAAGAATTGAAATTATTTTGATTCCTAAGGTAACCGAAGATTATATCTCCAATATTTTAGAGGGCTAAACCGGAATAAAGCATAAAAAAAGGCGTCGAAGATTCGACGCCTTTTTTATTACACTAATTTTTATTACACTACAGTGTGGAATTCCGGACAATTTGATATTCCGTCCCGAAACTTCATTCACATAATCGCCTGATGAATTATAATACACGATATCATTTACGTCAAAATGCAAATACTCATTATTGGCCGTTCCATTATCAAAATATACAACAAACGCATAGGATCCGCTTACAGATTTACTTACAATAGGTTTTTGATCAACGATAACATTAACATTTAGCTCTCCATTTAGAAAGTCTATTTCTCGAATAGTAACGAGCCCTGCATCTAAGTCAACAATATAACACAATTCGGTTAAAACTTCATGAGTTAATTCCTGCCCCTCAATAGTATAAGTTTTATTGGTAGATTTAAGGGTGAAATATTCAAAATAACCTGAAGAAGCATTCAAAATTCCATTTTTCGAATCTGAATAATTATAATAATCAAAATCAAAACTATCTAGGATATAAAAATCGACATCATAGTAATCAATATCAAGTAACATCGAATCCCCTTCAAAAAAATAGGCCGCTTTATAATGTTTGTCATGATTCACTCTAACCCCATAAGAATCCCGGTAATTAAATTCTTGATCCCAATCAAAATTATAATCGAACCAAGCATAAGACTGATCATATGAATTAATCCTGATATCAGTAAAATAGATATCCTTTTGGTCATCTTCCACATCCATATTCGTGAAATCAGAAATCCAGTTCGGATCATTATAAGAATCCTCTAAAAACCCTCCTAGCTTGGAAAAAACGGATGCCTCATAGCCCATTTCGCTTAACCCGTCAAAAAACGTTGCTCTCCCCTGATTAAACGTACGCATCCAAGCCTGAGGAACATATTCATCTGAGGTAATATCATACACCTCATACATAAAATCGGACTCATCATAATATTGATACTCCCGCTCAGTAAAATCATAATAATCAGTCATTTTACGCTGTGCGAAATCCATGATTTGATTATAATCACTCATGCTAACCGTACCAGTATAGGCCATAAAATTATGGACATAGCGCCTTAGTGCTATTAACGAGGCTACCTCTTCATCCCCCAATCCTTATCCTCTCCAAGATACTTCCATATACTTGGATGATAATTAGCATCCAATTGCAAAACATAATTATCAACATATTGCTGCAAATCACTATCATACCACGAATTAGAGTACATATTAATAATATTATATATATCAAATTCGGGATATGCCCCTCCCCAATCATTCACAGACTTCAGGAAATAGTAGATTTCATACTTTTCATAAAAAGCATCAATAATTTGCTCAGGAGAACTTGAAGACATAAAATTAAAATCCTCATTCAGGGCGCCATTAAGAGAAATTAAACCATCCTCTACCTGTTCTATCAAGGGACTCATTTGATCTGTAGGCATATCAGCAGTAAGCATTGACTTTACAGAATCTAATTGAAATTGCAAATCTTCAATCTCCATATTGTAGGTGGAGAACTCAGCTGATGTTAGGAGAAGTTCTTTATATAAATCCTCAACTTCCTGTTCGACATTATCCAACGCCAACTCTTTTCGGTTAACATCGGCTAAGACCATTTCTTGAGACAGCAGATCCTGATCCAATTGATCAACTTCCTTCTCTAAATCATTGGTACACGCTACTGAACCTAGCAGCAATAAAATGATAAACGAATAACTCTTTTTCATAATAGATTAATGTTTGTAAGAGATTTAGTATGCTTATCAAATAAAATTGCCGGTCGAAAGTTCATCCAGTGGACGAAAAAAAATTACCACTATTACTTTTCGACCAAAACAAGATGTTAGAAAATAGTCCTATTTAAAAATAAACAGCGTTTAAAAACTAAAAAAAATATTGTAGCGGTGCCTTATTAAACCTCAATCGGTGTTTTGGAAATAGGTATTGCGTATATTGACAGGTTATTTCACGCAAGAGATTTATTCCTTTTATAAATTTTGACACAAAAAAAAAGTCACCGTTTTCACCATGACTTTCTCCATTAGTTTGTGTAAACACCCTACTCAAACATACCAACGGCCTGCTGTTGGATCTCCTCCAACATTTCGGCTTTTAAGGGTTTAGCGTGGTATTGCTGAATCATTGGATGATTTCTTGCCTGCTCCATGTCTTCTGAAAAAATAGAAGAAGAAAACATCACAATAAAGATTTTTTGTGCAATTTCTTGATCAATTTCCTTTAATCGACTTAAAAACTGCCAACCATTGACTTTCGGCATCTGTAGATCCAAAAAAAGCACCTGAGGTAATTCTTGCCACAATCCCTTCTTAACAATATTATTGAGGTGTCCTAAAGCCTTTTCCGGCAACGAAAAAGTCAATACTTCTTTTGCATAATTTGATCGATCCAATGTACGTTCACAAATATAATTGCTCACCACATCGTCGTCGACGATCATAATCCGCTCAAAAATTGCCATAGTTAAAAGTAATGTTATGCTATAATTTTCTTTTTGTTTTAAACAATATAATAAGCCTGAATCAGTTTTACATCATTACGAATAGGCTTCTGGTCGAATAATTTCCATTTTCATGAATACACGAAAACAAAAAGTATTATCTACACAAAAACTATGATAATCAGGAGGAAAAACCTATTTTATAATAAGGGTTTCTCCCGGCAATCATACAAGAACCAAATACTCATGAAACTGAACCAGCCTCATCAATTTTTTGATATAGAAAATCCAGACCTTATTAATTTCACCAATAATGTGGTAGGCAACGAAACAAATCCTCAGGAAAAGGCCAAATTGCTTTATTATGCCGTGCGGGATCAATTTCTTTACAACCCCTTTTTGATTTATTTTTCAGATCAGGAAAATAAGGCAAGTCATTTATTAAAAGTAGGTTCAGGCCACTGTATTGCCAAGGCTTCCTTCCTATGTTGTTGTCTAAGAATTGCTGATATACCAGCCAAATTGGGAATGGCTAAAGTGCGCAACCACATGGGGACGGCAAAATTAGAAGAAATCCTGCAAAGCGATGTTCTGGTACCCCATGGCTACACCGAGGTATTTTTAAATGGAAAATGGATAAAATGTACGCCGGCATTCAATAAACAATTATGCCAAAAACTGGGAACACACCCCCTGGACTGGGATGGCGAAACGGACTCCATTTTCCATGAGTATGACCGGGAAGGCGGGAAATTTATGGAGTACCTGGAGGATTACGGAACCTTCGACGACTTTCCAGTGGAAATGGCCAAGGCTCTCATGCAAAAGGAATACCCCCACCTGTTCGACCATAATGGGAAATTCCTTTTACATGAACTATTAACCAAATAGTTTAGAAAGCAAATTCTTCTTTAGGGGACTGATTTGAAATCCGGCCGTTCTGACGATTTCCATCACCTCCTCCTGAGATTTATTGGTCTCTACAGACAATATCTTGTCCTGATGGCTGGTATCTACCGACCACTCCTCTTTTGAAAAATGAGCATTCATGGCAGGACTTACTTTATCAATACATCCTCCACAATTAATATTGGTTTTGAACTGGTGTTTCATATCTATAACAGGTTTTGGTTTTACCGACCCACAATCAAGGAATATCCATATATTTATGCGTTTGCAGGCTCACCTGCCATTCCGGATGCTCCTTAACATATTCAATGATTTGAGGCAGCAGTTCTGCAGATTTCCCCCATTCCACCTGCAGTAATAATTTACAGTCAGGCTTTACCATGGCGGCATATTCCTCCGCCCATTTGAAATCACTTTTATGAAAAATAACCACCTTCAGCTCATCAGCAGCTTCACACACTTCCACTAAGGGCTTTTTGAATTTTTTGGGGGATAAGGTAATCCAATCCCATTGGCCACTCAATGGATGAGCGCCGGAGGTTTCAATATTGGTCTGAAAACCCGCTGCCTGCAGCTTGTCTGTCAGCAAATCACAATTATACATCAAGGGTTCCCCTCCGGTCACCACTGCCAGACGCCCCTGATGCTGAGCGGCATTGTCCACAATTTGCTTTACCGTTTGGACCGGGTGCAATGCTGCATCCCAGCTTTCTTTCACATCACACCATACACATCCCACATCACAGCCTGCCAGGCGGATAAAATAAGCCGCATGCCCTGCATACTTCCCCTCTCCCTGTAAAGTGTAGAAGGCTTCCATAATCGGTAATTCTTCCCCAGCTGCTATCGCTGTGGTATAAACTGCTTGTCCTTTATTCATAAATTTCGGCTATTCCGTATTGCACTGATCTTCCTCAGTGTTAATGGACGAACTCCATCTTTCCCGCAAAATTAAATAAATTTCCGGCTGGAAAAAAACAAAGGCCCGACACATGCCGGACCTTTATTAAAGAATATCTTTTCTGTTATTGGAAAATCACCTTTTTGGCCGACTGCAAAGTATTGTACAATAAGGATGCAATCGTCATTGGCCCTACACCGCCCGGAACCGGAGTAATGAAACTCGATTTCGGTGCTACTTCTTCATAAGCAACATCCCCTACCAAACGGAAACCGGACTTTTTAGAAGCATCCTCCACACGGGTAATCCCCACATCAATCACTACCGCATCCTCTTTCACCATATCCCCTTTCAGGAATTCAGGAATACCCAAAGCCGCCACCACAATATCGGCCTGCAAAGTCATTTCCTTCAAATTCTTCGTCCGGCTATGGCAAATAGTGACCGTACAATCTCCCGGCGTCCCTTTCTGAGATAGCAAAATACTCATAGGACGTCCTACAATATCCGAACGACCAATCACTACGCAGTGCTTACCGGCCGTTTCCACCTTATACTGCTCCAATAATTTCATAATCCCAAAAGGAGTAGCGGCAATATAAGCAGGTTGTCCCAAAGTCATCCGCCCAACGTTGATCGGGTGAAAACCATCCACATCTTTCTCAGGTCTGATTTTATCCGTCACCTTCGTCACATTGATATGCCCGGGCAATGGTAATTGAACAATCAAGCCATCAATATCATCGTTTGCATTAATGGCTTCCACCTCGGCCAATAAAGCTTCCTCTGAAATATCGGCAGGAAATCTTTTCAGTGTGGAAGCAAATCCCACTTTTTCACAGGCTTTGACCTTATGATTTACATAAGTCTGAGAGGCGCCATCATCACCTACTAAAATAGCAGCCAGATGAGGTTTTTTTCCACCCGAAGCAGTCCATGATTTAACTTCTTCCCCTATTTGTTCTTGTAATGCTATGGAAGTGGCCTTTCCATCTAATATTGTTGGCATGTTCAACAGGTTTGGTTATTGTAGATTTAGTATTGCAAAAAAAACCATTTTTAGTGAAAGGAAAGAGAATTTTGGCACGAAATATGAAAATTTGTTCGCTTCATCCCCTTCATTACCAAATCATAAACCGAAGAATATCTTACCCATTAACAAAAGTTCAAAATAAAGAGGCTTTCTTTGGTTTTAACAAAGGTTGAAAACTACCTTTGGCAAAATTTTGCAAAAATAAATTATAAATACATCGAGTTTTCACCAATGAGTGATCTTTTACAATTATTACCCTTCTTTCAAAAACTACTTCAACGCCCCATTAACCTTCAGTCCTCTGCCTTGAGTATAGATGAACGCATCAATCAAGCTTTGGAACCTTTCATTAGTGCATTAGAAAAAATAATATTCTTTACCGTTTCCATCACGGAAGATGTTTCCCTTCCTATTGTAGTGATTTGGTTATTTGCAGCAGCACTAATCTTTACCGTATACTTTAAAGGGTTAAACTTCCGTGGTTTCAAACATGCTTTTGATGTGATTCGGGGAAAATATGACGAACCCGATTCTAAAGGGGAAGTCAGCCATTTTCAGGCTTTAACTGCAGCCCTTTCAGGCACGGTGGGCATCGGAAATATTGCCGGAGTAGCTTTGGCAATTTCTATTGGTGGTCCGGGCGCTACCTTCTGGATGATAATGGCCGGTATTTTTGGAATGGCCACCAAATTTGTAGAGTGTACATTAGCGGTTAAATACAGAATTGTTCACGCTTCAGGAGAAGTATCCGGTGGTCCGATGTATTATCTGTGGCAGGGACTTACCGCGCAGGGAAAAGGCAGGTTGGGTAAAGGCCTGGCCTTAGCATATGCGATCCCCGCTGTGGGCTGTTCTTTTGGAGGAGGCTGCATGATACAGATTAATCAGGCTACAAAACAATTGATTAATGTCACCGGTGGAGAACAAAGTATCCTTTACGGACAAGGCTGGATCTTTGGATTAATTATCGCCCTTATTACGGGTTCTATTATCATAGGAGGCATAAAATCCATTGCAAAGGTAACCTCCAAAATCGTCCCAATGATGGTGGTCATTTATATGACGGCAGCCTTTTTTGTGATCGGTGCACATTGGACAGATATTCCGGCCGCATTAATGCAAATCATTTCGCAGGGATTCAATCCGGAAGCGGTGGCCGGTGGATTCATTGGGGTATTGGTAATAGGCGTTCAAAGAGCGGCCTTTTCCAATGAGGCGGGAATCGGACAGGCTGCTACTGCTCACGCACCTGCTAAAACAGAACATCCGGTGTCTGAAGGCTATGTCGGCATGATAGAACCATTCGTTGATACGGTATTGGTTTGTACCATGACTGCTTTGGTGATTATTCTTACCAATTCGTTTGATCCATCCGCTACCGAAGGCGTTGAATTAACCTCACGTGCTTTCGGTTCCGTAATCTCCTGGTTCCCGATTGTGCTCTCTGTAGCTGTAATATTATTCGCACTTTCCACCATGATTTCCTGCTCCTACTACGGACTGAAGGCATGGACCTATATTTTCGGAGAAAATAAAGTAGCCGATTTATCCTATAAATTGATCTTCTGCATTTTTGTAGTCATCGGTTCCTCTTTAAGCCTGACTTCAGTATTCAGATTCGGAGACGCCATGGCCTTCGCCATGTGTGCGCCTAATATTATAGGATTATATTTGTTAGCTCCGGTGGTAAAAAGAGACCTGAAGGAGTACAAAAGCTGGATCAAAACGTATAAACCGACAGCTTCTCAGAAATAAGGAGAATAAATAAAGCATAAAAAAAGCGACATTTCAATTTGAGGTGTCGCTTTCTTTATATCCGTAGTAATCGTCGGTCAAATGGAAAAGGATAGGTATTCACGATTTTGACTTCAGAAAGTTGAGCATGAAAGGGGTTGATCACATAGTTGAAATCCCCGAAAACCACCACACTGGGCACCTTCAATAGCAAAAACGCATTTTCTCTGACAAACAAATCTCCGATTTTCTGAGTGGCAGGAATATGAGGCAGAGCGTTCCAGCCTTTGGGAAGGTCTTCCATATTAAGCTCCAATGTGGATGAATTTTCCGGCACCCCAATTTCTACCATATAATAATCCTGAGGTAAAATTCCCAGCGGCAAATGAACCGCCACCTCCGCATTCGCCAGCGCTCTGGAAGAAGCAGTATAAATCACCTCCGTTCCTTTGGAATTCCATCGGTTTCCAAACTTAGCAGCCCCTTTGCCTGATAATTCATCCTTATAGGGAAACCGGCTCAACCTGAATAACTGCATCAAACAAAAATCCCGTGCTCAATTCTGTTCAATTCCGCCATCACCAAATCTTTCCCGTAAGAGCTATCCAACAACTGAATCGGTGCCTCTCCTCCCAAAGCAAGACAGGGCAACTGCAACCATTGTAAAAAATGAGCCTCTTCATCAAAAAGCGCATTACCGGCGGTAAACACCTCTGCCAACTCAAAAATCCGCTCACTTTGTAAGGAATTGAAGATATGATCTTCATCCTTCAAGTACCGCTGAAAAGTACGAATATTAACCCCTAACAAATTGGCCCATTGCTTATCGGACAAAGGGCTATTACCTCTTATTTCCTCAAACAAAGGAAAGGAAACCCCATGCCGGACCGCCTTGGCCACCTGCAACTTATCCTCCATAAAGGTTCCGTAAGTAACCTCTGAATCAGACACCATGGGTTGTGGAAGCTCTTCCACCACATATTCCTTTAATTTTTTATCATTGGATTCCATAAAAAACCACCCATTTACAATTATACTTTTTAAAACGACAAACATACCCATTTCGTTTCACTCTTCCCCAAAATTAGCCCGTCATCCAGTCCAAAAAACCAGTTAATATTCGATATTAATTTCCCAAAATGGGACAAAATTAATTTAACAATAATAACGATCTTCAAATTTCCTTAAGTCTTAATTCCACAATTTATAAAGCAGAAAAAGCGTCAATGTGGTTTTTTAGCAAAGGAAATAAACTAACCCTCAATAAAGATAATTTCAAATTAGGATGATGAAGAAATTCGCCTTAGTGGCCACTGCTTTTGCCCTATCTCTGAGCATAGCAGAAGCCCACAACAAAAAGAAAAATACCCCTAATATTATCATGATCGTTGCTGACGACTTAGGTTATGCAGACGTTGGCTTTCATGGAAGCAGTGAAATCCCAACCCCGAATCTGGACAAACTGGCAGCAAGTGGGGTAATTTTTGAAAATGGCTATGTTACCGCTTCCGTATGCGGACCAACAAGAGCGGCCTTGGTTACTGGCAGATACCAACAGCGTTTCGGGTGTGAAAACAATCCGGCTCCCTATAAATTAGATGAAGAAGTAATAGTCGGAATGCCACTCAGCCAAACCAATGTAGCCGAAACCTTAAAAGCCGAAGGATATGCAACCGCCTGCTTTGGAAAATGGCATTTAGGAGGCGAAAGAGGCAATGAGGCGCTGATGCCCCGCCAAAGAGGCTTCGATGAATACTTTGGATTTTTAGAAGGGGCAGCCCGCTACCTGGATCATCAGAATGAAGAAAAGAAATACATGCGCAACGAGCAGGAACTGGAAATGGAGCCCCGCTACTTTACGGATGCTTTAGGCGACGAAACGGTGGATTTCATCGAGAGAAATAAAGAAAATCCGTTCTTCATCTACCTTCCTTTTAATGCCGTTCATGCCCCACTGGAAGCTACAGAAGAATACCTTGCCCACTTCCAGCATATTGAAAATGAAAACCGTCGTAAGCTTTGCGCCATGCAATTTGGAATGGATGCCAATGTCGGGAAAATCATGAATAAACTGGAAGAACTCCAACTCAGAGAAAATACGCTGGTAATCTTCTTAAGTGATAATGGCGGGAAACCAAAAAACAATTTCTCCTACAATACGCCAATGCGTGGACAAAAAGGACAGTATTATGAGGGTGGTATTCATATTCCATTCGTTATGAGCTGGCCGGGACAAATTCCTTCCGGTGAAAAATATGCGCACCCAATTTCCGGCGTTGATATGACCCCAACCATTTTAGCTACGGCCAACATTCCGGAAAAAGCTGAAGCTAATTTCGATGGCGTCAACCTGCTCCCTTTTGTAAAAGGCGAGAAGGCACAAGCTCCTCATGAATACTTATACTGGAAATTAGGCGCTAATCGCGCTATTCGAAATGATCAGTGGAAGTTGGTACAACATGGAAAAAAGACCGAGTTATTCCATATCGCCAATGATCCCTACGAAACCACTGATCTTTATGAGCAGCAGCCTGAGATTGTCAAAATGCTGGAAGAGGCATATGCAGCTTGGGACAAAGACAATATGCCGGCCCAATATGGCTGGGACAAAAAACAATTTCCAGTATTGGAAAAACGAAGCCGACGCATTGGTTTAGAGCTATAAATCAAAAAAGCTACCCTAACCCGGATTATTCATGCTTAAATCCTCGTTTAGCTGTAAGGCGGAAAAAATGAAGGAATAGTTTCCTATTTCGAGTTTTTTCCAACGAAACAGATGAATGAGGAGAAAGCAAGCTTGCCCAAATTTGGGCTATTACAAACTAAAGAAAATTAATTATAATGAACTAAAAATAAGCCACTTGAACTTAGTTAATTAATTTAGCGGTGAATAATTCGGGCTAAGTTAATCATGGCTGAGGCTAGCTTTTTTTCGATCATTGGTTATATCCATTAACTTTGAAAACACCTTGATTTAACTCAGAAGGAATAGTATTACCCTTCAATGCATTTTCTATAAAAAGGGAAAAATCTTCCTTTATCGGGTCCAAAAGTGGCCCCACATGGGTGACCTTTATTGGATTAATTTCAATCCATTCCATCAACTCAAACCCATCCTGTTTTACCTCATCCCACTAAACTAAAGAGTCCATTATTTTCTGAACCAAGGACCAGACTGTCGAATATTTCGGACTGAAAGCTGGTTTCTTCCTGACAAATGGCTCTGATGTGATCAGAACAGGGGGTGTTATTCTCACATTAAGGGATTTTCGACAGCCCACTCAAGGACATCTTTGATATTGACTGAAGGCTTGAAATCCTGACTGGCATTATTAGCGTCCACTAACTGTTTCCATTCCGTATGGTTCATCCATCAACTGAGTTGGGGTTTAAAAACATATTCCAGCCATATACTATTTCCCATTCCCATCAAATTGACTTCAAAAATTACCCCGGTACAAGCAATTTCTACCCTAAAGCAAAAAAGCCACCCCAACCGGAGCAGCTTTTTACTATTGCTTATTTCATCTGTGAAATTACTTCCTGATATATAAATCAAAAATACGTTCAGCACATCGCTCGCCATCAATAGCCGCAGAAGCAATACCTCCGGCATAACCAGCACCTTCCCCACATGGGAAAAGCCCCTTAATTTCCGGATGCTCCAGACTTTCCTTATCTCTCGGAATTCTCACGGGAGAAGAAGTCCTGGATTCCACCCCCAATATCTGTGCATCATTGGTCAGGTAACCTTTCATCTTCTTTCCAAAAGATTTAAATCCAAATTTCAATCGATGCGCCACGGCTTCCGGCAACACATTCCGCATATCCACAGAACTCACCCCGGCTGATAAGAAGTCTCCAAAAGCGAATTCGACACCTTGCCATTCACAAAGTCCATCATCCGCTGTGCCGGAGCCACCTGCGTTTCACCTCCCGCACGGAAAGCCGCCTGCTCTATTCTACGCTGATACTCCATCGCCGCCAACTGTCCGAATTCCGGAATCAAATGCCCGTAATCGTCCTCATCGACCGCCACTACCATTCCGGAGTTCGCATATTTGGAATCCCTTCTGGAAGGCGACATCCCGTTGACCACAATCTCTCCCGGAGCCGTAGCCGCCGGCACAATAAAGCCTCCTGGACACATACAGAAAGAAAATACCCCTTTCTTCAGGCCCTTAAAAGCTTCCTGTGAAACCAATGAATAAGCGGCCGCAGGTAAAATCCCACGATCAGGCCCACAACTATACTGAATATTATCAATCAACGGTTGCGCATGCTCAATCCTTACACCCAGGGCAAAAGGCTTGTTCTCAATCAGAATGCGCTTACGATTCAGCAGTTCAAAAATATCTCTGGCCGAATGTCCGGTTGCCAGCAAAACAGCCTCTCCTTCGATATACTGCCCGCTTTGCAACACCACACCCTGCACCTTACCGCTGCGAATCTTGATATCCTCTACCCGGCTATCAAACAGAATTTCTCCACCCGAATCTTTAATCGACTGGCGAATCTCTGCAATCAGCTTCGGTAGTTTATTCGTTCCAATATGCGGATGTGCATCCACCAACAACTCCTCACGACCACCATGCGCTACCAAAATCTCCAATATTCTGCGGAAATCTCCACGCTTTTTAGAACGCGTGTACAATTTACCATCAGAATACGTTCCAGCACCGCCTTCTCCAAAACAATAATTGGAATCCGGATTCACCGTATGCTCTTTATTGATCGCCGCCAAATCCCGACGACGCGCCTGCACATCCTTGCCGCGCTCCACCACTATCGGCTTCACGCCCAACTCCAGCAAACGCAAAGCCGCGAACAATCCCGCAGGACCAGCGCCCACAATCACTACACGCTTCGCATTCGAAACGTTCAAATAATCCCGCTGATAACTGATCGTGTTCGAAGGCTGCTCATCCACAAAAACCTCCACGCCCACATTCACGCGCACCTTTTTCTTGCGCGCATCAATCGAACGGCGCGTCATGCGTACATGCACCTGATCACGATCCGTCAACCCCTCACGCTTGCGCACATAGGCATCAAATGCCTGCTCATCAAACGCTACCTCAGGGGCTACATTTAAATTAAATTCCTTCTTCATACCGGAAGACACCTCCCAATGCCCATTCCCGAATTGATCAAAATGTTTTTAGCGCATGTTTAAAACTTAAAATCCGAAACGAAAATTTGGAGTATTGTAGAAGTGATGAAGTATTATTTTGAGAGAATAGCAACGCTATTGTTGAAAAATAATTCAAAATCAATTCAATAATCCGAATCTGTAGTAGAATGGTAAGTTTTTAAACACGCTCGTAATTTGGGGCTTCCCACCTGACGGCGGTCGGGCTTGCGGCAGTCGCTCTTTTGGGCGGGCAGTCCTGAAAAAATCAAATAACCTGCCCGCCCAAAAGGAGCTCCAACAATCGGCTAACGCCTCTGCCGCTATCCCTAAGCCAAAACCGCAAACCGGAAAGTCCTAGCCGTGGTAGCGCTCCATATGCTTGTCCTTCAGCTTGCGATTTTCCAGCTGCAACCACTGCTCCCAGAAATCATTCGCAGGAACACCAGCTCTCAAAAACATCTTCTCCTTCGTTACCGGATGGGTAAAGTTCAAATACAAGGCATGTAAATTAATCGACTTATCCGGATTAGGCTTGTGGAAACCATAACGCAAATCCCCACGAATCGGGCAACCCATATGGGACAACTGCACCCGAATCTGATGCGGACGCCCCGTCAACGGATTCACCTCTAATAGGAAATGCTCATTCATTTTACCCAAAGACTTATAAGTCAGCTCCGAACGCTGCGCGCCTTCCACTTCCTTATCATAAGCTGTCGTTACATTCCGCTTTCCATCTTTCTTCAGGTAGTTCACCAACTTATCTTCCCATTTCGGCGGACGTTTCTTCACCACCGCCCAATAAGTTTTATATACTTTCTTATCACGGAAAGCTTTAGTCATTCTTTCCAATGCCTTGGAAGTTCGGGCTAAAATCACCAATCCCGACACCGGACGATCCAAACGGTGCACCGCATGTAAAAATACCGCCCCCGGCTTATTATATTTTTCCTTAATATACTCTTTGGCATAATCCAATAGGGTCTTATCGCCTGTTGCGTCACCCTGAACCAAAACGCCCGCGTCCTTGTCCACCACCAATAAGTGATTGTCTTCAAAAACGACGCGGAATGGATATTTATTCTTATTCATACCTGTTGTATTTATTTTTGGGAGGCATTTATCCTCCAATTGTTCTTTCAATTACAGAAACCATTCCAAAGAACAGTTCTTTGGCTATCCGTCGAGCAAAGCCTTAAATTGTTCCTTACTTGGGATAACCGTTTTATATCTGCTGGCAAAAATCTGGTCATTATCTTCCGGCAGACTGATTTTCACCAGGGTTTCATTCTTTTCTTTGCAGAGAATAATTCCCACTGTTTTATGCTCATGCGCTAAACGAACGTGCCGGTCGTAGAAATTTACATACATCTGCATTTGACCTAAATCCTGATGGCTCAATTCGCCTATCTTCAGGTCAATCAACACAAAGCTTTGCAGGATCCGATTGAAAAATACCAGATCAACCCAAAAGTGTTTATCATCAAAAGAAATGCGTTCCTGTCGGCCCACGAAGGTAAAACCCTGTCCCAACTCCAAAAGAAAGTGCTCCAATTTCTCAATGATGGCAGATTCCAGATCCAACTCGGAATAACGCTCCTTTTCCGGCAAGCCTACAAACTCCAGCACATAAGGATCCTTTAACAAATCATGCACCGTCTGTATCTCCTGTCCTACTTCCGAAAGCTTCCGAACGCCCTCCTTATCACGACTCAGCGCCAGGCGTTCATAGAGAGAAGTATCATATTGTCGCTTAAATTCCCGGAGGCTCCAGTTATTTCGCAAGCACTCTATCTCGTAAAACCGTCGCTCCTTTTCATCTGAAATCCGCATCAACCGCAAATAATGCGACCAACTCAGCGGAAACGGATTGGACAAAGGGTCATTTTTAGTACTTTTCAGAGTATCTGCCAATTCAGCAGACACTGTCTGCTGTTTCTCCTGATGCTCTAACTCCCCAAGTTCCTTGAATTCAGCAGACACTGTCTGCTGTTTTTCAAAAGCCAGAAAAAAAGTCCGCATCTGCCGAAGGTTGGTTGCTGAAAAACCTTTCCCAAACTCGCTGGTAAGCCTTTTTGACAAATCGGCCAACAATTCCTTCCCATAAGCTGCCCTTTCCTCTCCCTGCTGTTCTTCCTCCACAATCATCCGACCAATCTCAAAATAAGTATTGGTCATCGTCTCATTGACCGACCGGGCAATATGATTTCTGGCCTGATTCAGCAAGGCAGCAACCTTTTCAAAAAATTGCATATTAGAAAGAGAAGACATTTCGTTCATGATCATATTTTAAGGTAAAATCATAACAGAATCCACTCAAAATATAAACAAAAACCCACAGGCATACAATCATGCTCCATGGGTTTGAAATGATCTTAAAATTCCGAAGTAAAGTGGAATTGAATATTCGGGAAGTTGTCCTGAACCATCTGCAACCACGCACGTGATTCCGCCATAAACACCAATTTACCATCTTTATCACGGGCAATATGACGACCTTTGGACGCGATAAAAGCATCCATGTCTTTTTCATTTTCTGCCGAAATCCAACAAGCTTTGTACAAGTTCATTGGACGGAAATCACAGGAAGCCCCATACTCCCCCTTCAATCGGAATTGAATTACTTCAAACTGAAGTTGTCCTACAACACCCACAACCTTACGGGATCCCATCTCGAAAGTAAACAACTGCGCCAAACCTTCCTCCATTAGCTGAGAAAGCCCTTTTTCCAATTGCTTGGTTTTCATCGCATCCTTATTCACCACCTCGCGGAACATTTCCGGCGAGAAGGAAGGAATACCTTTATAATTACCTTTTTCTCCTTCGGTAAGCGTATCGCCGATTTTCAGGTTACCCGTATCATACAAACCGATGATATCGCCCGGCCATGCCTCATCGACAATCTCCTTATCCTGCGCCATAAAAGCGGTGGTATTGGAGAATTTCATCTTTTTATCATGACGGATGTGCAAATAAGGCTTCGAACGCTCAAACTTACCGGAACACACCCGCATAAAGGCGATACGGTTACGGTGCTTAGGATCCATATTGGCGTGGATCTTAAAGATAAATCCGGAGAATTTTGGATCCTGAGGTTCCACCTCGCGAAGCTCCGTCTCACGTGGAATTGGTGCCGGCGCAATATCCACGAAACAATCCAACAGCTCCTGCACCCCGAAGTTATTCACTGCTGAGCCAAAGAATACGGGTGCAATATTTCCTGCCAAATATTCCTCTGTATCGAATTTCTCATATACTCCATTGATCAACTCCACGTCTTCACGCAATTGAGCAGCATCATTTTCGCCAACATATTGCTCCAATTCAGGGCTCTCAATATCAGAAATCTCGATTTTTTCAGCAGACAGCTTCTGACGGCTCGCTTCAAACAAAACCAATTTCTTTTCATATAAAGAGTAAACCCCCTTGAAGTTTTTACCAATATTGATGGGCCATGACAATGGATGAACCTGCAAGCCTAACTTCTCCTCAATCTCCTCCAACAACTCGAAAGGATCACGACCCTCACGGTCCAATTTGTTAATAAAACAAAGCACCGGCGTCTGACGCATTCGACAAACCTCCATCAATCGCTCGGTTTGTTCCTCCACACCCTTCACACAGTCAATCACCATAATTACAGAGTCCACGGCCGTCAGGGTTCTGTAGGTATCTTCCGCAAAATCCTTGTGACCCGGTGTATCCAGCAAGTTGATACGCTTGTTTCGGTAATCAAATCCCATTACGGAAGTCGCTACCGAGATACCACGTTGCTTCTCAATCTCCATCCAGTCAGATCGGGCATGATCCTTAATTTTATTGGATTTTACCGCACCCGCAGTCTGAATCGCCCCCCCGAAAAGCAAAAGCTTCTCCGTCAGGGTCGTTTTACCGGCATCAGGGTGAGAAATGATACCAAAGGTTCTTCTTTTCTTAATTTCCTCAACTAAACTCATCGTGGAATATATCTATAATTATGTTGCGCTAAAGGCGGTTTTTAAATCAGTCCGCAAAATTAGTAATTTAACAAGACAATCCCTTCATTAATCCGTAACATTTAGCGGAAAAGCATTTTTCGCAAAGAAGGTAATGGCCTTATTCACCTTGAGATTTCCTTTTCCATAAAAATCCCCTAATTTGCCCATTCCAATTGGCAACACCAACCCAACACCAACCATGCCTGAGGATATTTCTAATCCAGCGAAACTTCTGCTAGAGGTTTGCAACCTGAGCATTACGCTCAATGGTCAGTCCGGCCCTATAAAAGTGGTCGAAAATCTTTCCTTTTGCCTCCGGGAAGGAGAAACTCTGGGATCGTAGGAGAATCCGGCTCCGGAAAATCCGTAACGGCCACCAGTATTCTAGGACTGTGGACCGGGCCGGAGGTTCATCATTATGAGGGCGAAGCCTGGTACTATCTGCCCCATGGAGAAAAAATAAATTTATTGAATTTCGGAGAACGGGATTTCCTGAAAATCAGAGGAAAAGAAATTGCCATGGTTTTTCAGGAACCGATGACCGCCCTGAATCCCTTGATGAAAGTGGGCAAACAACTACTGGAAGCGATACAAAGGCGCCAAAAGCTTCATCCAAAAGAGGCGAAGTCCAAAGCCATTGAAGTACTGGAAAACATCCCATTTAGTGAACCGGAAAGAATTTTCTCCGCCTATCCCCATCAGCTTTCCGGAGGACAAAAGCAACGAATCCTGATCGCCATGGCCATGGTGAATCATCCACGATTATTGGTCGCGGATGAGCCCACAACTGCCTTGGACACAATCATTCAAAATAAGATCATCCAAACCTTTGAAAGGTTAAAAAAACAGTACGGAACCTCCATGCTGTTCATTTCGCATGATTTAGGCGTGGTTTCTAAATTAGCGGATAAAATACTGGTACTGAATCAAGGCCAAACAGAAGAGCAGGGCGATACCCATGTCATTTTCGAAAATCCCCAGGCGCCCTACACCAAAGGACTCATCGCATGCCGGCCAAGATTGGATCTAAAGATGAACCGACTACCTACTCTAAATGATTTTCTTCCTCAAAATGGCAATCCGGCCAAATATAAAGCCGTAGAAGATGCCATCATTCAGCAGGTGCTTACTGATGAAGCATTGGAAACTAAGCGAAAAGCATTTTTTAAACGAAAACCTCTGATTCAAATTCGGGATTTAAACTTTGCTTATAACGCATCTAAACGCTTCCCCTGGTCCTCCGCCACGCGTAAAAAAGTGATCCACTCGGTCAGCCTTGAATTGTATGAAGGGGAGATTTTAGGTCTTGTGGGCCAGTCCGGATCAGGCAAAAGCACGCTGGCTCGTATTCTGATGCAACTCGTTAAGGGCGCAGAGGGAAGCATTATCTTCAATGGGAGAAATATACTGGAATCAAGCCAAAAGGAGCTTTTTGCAATCAGAAAAAAAATCGGCATCATCTTTCAGGATCCTTTTCAATCCTTGAACCCCAGACACACCATAGCGCATTGCCTGATGGAACCACTGGAATCATTCGGCATCGGCAAGAACAAAGCCGATCGATGGGCCCTGGCCGCTATCTGGATTAAAAAAGTGGGATTACCTCAGGATGCTTTATATCGCTATCCCCACGCTTTTAGTGGTGGACAACGCCAAAGAATCGCGATCGCACGCGCATTAATTACAGAGCCGGAACTCATCATTTGCGATGAATGTGTTTCTGCCCTTGATGTTTCGGTTCAGGCGCAGATCCTCAATCTTTTGATGGATCTCAAAGAAGAATTAAAGGTCTCCTTTTTATTTATTTCCCATGACCTTTCGGTCATTAAATCCGTCTCCGATCGGGTATTGGTTATGAACAAAGGAAGAATAGTGGAACAGGATTTTGCAGAGGTGCTCTTCGAAAAACCCAAACACCAATACACCCAAAGACTATTGGAAGCTATTCCGAAAATAGAATTCCATAACCTCCAGCAACCCTACTCCTCTAAAAACAATAAGATTTGAGGAAAATTTATTTATTAACCAAAAAAAAATACGAATTACTATTTCTTTACCCTGCTTCTTGATAATATTAGTAAATTGCAAGCCAAATTTTTGAGGATTTGAGCCCTGAAGTTTAACTTCTAAATAATTAATCCCGGGAACACGCTTGACTCCACAAGGAGTAAGTTAATTAAACATAGTTCACAGCCATCAGGCTGAAATCTTTTATATGGGAAGAAAAAACAGAAAAACCGCGGTTTTCAAAAAGAGACAAACCAGAGAAAAACGGATTACCCAAAATCTGGAAAGCCGCATCCTGCAACTCCTCAACAGCGACCCCACCAAATCCTGGTCTGTTAAGCAACTTTGCAGAAAGCTCCTGCTTAAAGACCGCATGAGTAAACAAAAAGCCGCCTTCTTTTTGGAAGACCTGGCAGGTGAAGGAGATATTATATTTACTTCAGATGCCCGCTATCAGGCTAAAGATACCGCCGACCGCTTAATCGGGAAGGTGGACCATGTCAATCCAAGATTCGCTTTTATCATTATTGAAGGCCGTGAAGATGACATCAAAGTAACCACAGATAAATTAAATGATGCGCTGGACGGCGACCAGGTAGAAGTTGCCATTACCTCCACCCGTGGAGGTCGTGCCGAAGGTCGTGTCACCAACATCATTGAACGAAGCAAAAAAGACTGGGTAGGAAAAATTGAGCTTCTTCCCCGCTATGCTTTCGTTGTTCCCGACAATAAAAAGATCTACAAAGATGTATTTGTGCCATTGGAAAAAACCAAGGGAGCAAAACATAATGACAAGGTGATTGTCAAAATAGATAAATGGTCGGATGACCGAAATAAAAACGCGGTGGGTACGGTGACCCGCGTATTGGGTGCTTCAGGAGAAAACGAAGCCGAAATTCACTCCATTATGGCGGAATACGGCCTTCCTTTTGAATTCCCGAAACGTGTTTTAAAGGAAGCTGAACGCATTCCGGATGAAATTTCAGCTGAGGAAATCAGCAAAAGACGTGATTTCCGTAACATCACCACCTTCACTATTGACCCTTTCGACGCCAAGGATTTTGACGATGCTCTTTCCCTTCGTAAACTGGACAATGGAAATATTGAGGTAGGGGTGCATATTGCGGATGTTACCCATTACGTTCAGCCGAATACCCAACTTCAGGCGGAAGCCTACGATCGTGCAACTTCGGTTTATCTGGTGGATCGCACCATTCCGATGTTACCGGAAAGACTTTCCAACCAGCTGTGCTCACTGCGACCAAATGAAGATAAACTGACATTTTCAGCCGTTTTCGAACTGAATGAAAATGCGCAGATTCAAAAAGAATGGTTTGGTCGTACCATTATTCATTCTGATCGCCGATTCACTTATGAAGAAGCACAGGAAAGAATCGAAACGCAGGAAGGGGATTTCCATGAAGAAATCATTGAGCTTAACCGCCTTTCGAAAATCATCAAAGACCGCCGTTTCAGCAATGGGGCCATTGCCTTTGAGACCATTGAAGTAAAATTCAAACTGGATGAAAATGGCAAGCCATTAATGGTGATTCCCAAAGAAAGAAAAGACGCCCATAAACTGATTGAAGAGTTTATGCTGCTGGCCAATAAACGAGTGGCAGAATTTGTCTTCAATTCAAAGAAAAAGGGAGACGCCAAATCTCCAACTTTTGTCTACCGAACCCACGATTATCCAAATACGGAAAAACTGGAAAGTTTCGGATCTTTTGCCAAACGATTCGGCCACCAGTTCAAAACGAGTGAAACCGGCGTTTCCAAGGAATTAAATAAGCTGATGGCGGAGATTCAGGGCAAGCCGGAACAAAATGTTTTGGAACAATTGGCGATCCGCTCCATGGCGAAGGCGATTTACACCACCGAGCCATTGATGCACTTTGGACTGGCCTTTGACCATTATTCGCACTTCACTTCCCCTATTCGCCGTTATCCGGATATGATGGTGCACCGATTATTGCAACACTATCTGGATGGAGGAAAATCGGTATCAGCACCGGAATACGAAACTGAATGTGAGCATTCCTCTGACCGGGAAAAAAGAGCCGCTGAAGCGGAACGCGCATCCATCAAATACAAGCAGGTGGAATTCATGGAAAATGCCCCTGAAAAGGCTTATGAAGGCGTGATTACCGGCGTGACGGAGTTTGGTATTTTTGTAGAAATCACCGAAACCCGCTGCGAGGGAATGGTTCGCATGATGGACATGGATGACGATTATTATGAATACGATGAAAAAAATATGCGTATCATAGGCCGTCATAATAAGCAAATGTTCAGCCTGGGAGACAAAGTGTATGTTCGGGTAAAACACACCGACATTAACAGAAGAACAATCGACCTTATTTTTTCACAAAAGGAACATGAATAATATTTTAAATCCTTTGATTGAAACCATTGACAAAGCAATCAAAGCGCACCAGTGGGGAGAGGAACCCAAAGAATTATACGAACCAATAGGATACATCATGAGTTTGGGCGGCAAAAGACTGCGCCCCTTGCTTACCCTTTTAGGTTATCGCCTTTTCAATGATGATATTCGTCCGGCTATTGCCCCGGCCATGGCAGTGGAAACTTTCCATAATTTTACCCTGGTACATGATGACATCATGGACAAGGCGCCTTTGAGAAGAGGAAAGGAAACCGTCCACACTAAATGGAATGATAATATTGCCATTCTGAGTGGAGACGTGATGATGATCAAGGTTTATGATCACCTGTTGGAATTGGATCCTGAAATATTGCCGGCAGCCCTGAAAGCTTTCAATGCCAATGCCACGGAAGTTTGCGAAGGGCAACAGAAAGATATGAATTTCGAAAGCCGTGATGATGTCACCGCTGAGGAATATCTGGACATGATCCGCCAAAAGACGGCCGTACTTTTGGGGCTGGCACTACAATTGGGTGCAATGGTGGCGAAAGCCCCTGAGGAAATTCAATCCGGTTTATATGATTTCGCGGTAAAATTAGGCATCGGCTTTCAGTTAAAAGACGACTTGCTGGATGTTTACGGTGATCAGGCCAAATTTGGGAAGCAGGTTGGTGGAGACATTATTGAAAACAAAAAGACTTATTTGTTGATAAAAGCCAAAGAATTAGCAAGCGGTGAGTTGGCAGCGGAATTGGAAAAATGGATTGCACATGAAAATCCAATTGCGGAAGATAAAGTGAAAGCTGTAACTGAAATTTATAATCAGCTGGACATTAAAAACATTACGGAGCAACTGATGCAAAGTAGTTTTGAAGAAGCATTCGGTATACTGGAAAGCATGCCACTAAATGAGCAGCAGAAAACTTACCTTTCAGATTTTGCCACGATTGTTATTAATCGCGAAAAATAAAGAGACAAGCCCCGTTTGAATAACGAACGGGGCTTTTTTATGCCGTTTTGTTGTCCTTTTTCCCTAATCGGGTGCTATTTTTTATAAAAAAACCTCAAAGCATCCATACAAATCCGCTTTTATTATATTTTTTTATAAATTGTGTTCTATTCGATTAAGAAGGAAATAAACCGATTATGAAAAATATTTGCTCATTCCTGTTGATTTTTGGGTTTTATGCCTATTTCAATTTTAGCCATGCACAATGTGTAGAAGGCCATGACGACTTTGAAGATGTCGACATCGTACAAACCGGCCAAATTTCAGTGGCACCCATGGGAAATATCAAATTAACTTTTGCTTCTTATCAATACCCCACCAAAGGGAAAGAAGTATACGTGTACGTTTCCGTTTTAAAAGAAGTGATGGATGACCTTACGCTAAGACCTTATCAGAACCCTTATCTGGCAGTAAAAACCAGGGCCGGAAAAATAAAAAGATATCAATATGCAGGGCCGGTGGCGATCAACCCCTATTTGATGGCCTTTAAAATTGATAAAGAATTGGTAGATATGTTTCGGGCCAAAATGGTCACCAAAGCCAGAATTCACTATGACGGAAAAAACCGGGATTTGGACCTAAAAGGCTCCTATGGCGATAAGCTGTCAGATGGCATTGAATGCTTTGTGGAATCTACCAAAGACCTCAAACCCACAGGAAAAGAAAAAACAAAGTAATAAAAAAGCCGATCATCACTGATCGGCTTTTTTATTATCCGGCATTTTCGCGATATACCTTTTCTAACTTTCCTTTATTGTAAGTCTCTCCTTCCTCCAGACTGCCCGTCTCTTGTACATTGGTCAACTTTCCGTTTTCATCCAAAAAGACATAAACCGGAAAACCGTGTTCGTTAGGATTTCCCCATTTCTCCAATAAGGCTTCGTTTTTATTTTCTTTGCTGTAGTTCAGGTGCACATAAACGTAATTATCATCAATCATCTTTTTCAATTCAGCATCCGTCATGACATATTTATTCAATCGGATACAGAATTTACACCAATTGCCCCCGACCTGCACCAATACTTTTTTACCTTCTTTTTTTGCCTGATTTACAGCGGCAGCGATTTGCTCCTCACCATTAATAGAAGGATTATAAATTTTTCTCCAGTTCGTCTCCTGTGCGCTGACCGCAAAAGTCACCATTAGCATGGTCAAGACAGTCAATAGGTATTTTTTCATTAGATGTAATTTTTAAATGTAGGGCAAACATAATATTTATCCCTTTAATCTAAAAACCGCAATCCTGATATACCCTAAATAAAAAAAGCCCCTGTTCAGGAGCTTCTTATGACAAATAAAATTATTGCTTTTATAATCTGTGCCAGATTTCTTCCAGTAAAGTAGAATCAACCACCACATACTTGCCGGAGTTAGGATCCATCTGTACATTATGTACATAGCCTGATATCCGCCATTCATTGCCCTTTACCGTGTACTTAAATTTAACAGAGGTACCGGCTAATTTCGAACCGGAGGGCTGAAAGAAATCAATATGCTCCGTATAAAAATCATCGGTCAGATCATAAGTTCCTCCTCCGGTCCCGACCACATTTCCATCGTTAGGAGAATAAGAAACCCAGGTAAAATGGTCTTCCGTGATGTGTTTCACATACTTCATCATTTGAGGGAGTTCTGAAAAATCAGGATCAGCACCATATTTAAAAGAAGACATTTCCCATGAACCCATCAGTGGATTTTCCTTTTTCTTTTTGGGATTCATGGCCATAATACCCACCAAAAAAATCAGGGAAACAGAGAGTAAAATAGAATAATTCAATTTTTTCATAACACAGGTCTTTTGTTTATTAACCATCTAAAAGATCAGAGGTTACCAAAACGCCCCTACTTATTTTAAAAGAATTCCCAAAAAATTGGATTAACTCAAATCCAATAAATAAACCTTAACAAAACCTACAAAAGTCCTATTTACCACCCTCCTAGCAGAAGAACTTCCAACAATTGGGAGCACCAATCTCGCTCGTTTCCTTTCAACCGCTCACTTCTAAATTCCTACGTTATTATTTAAATCAAAAAAATAAAGCGTATTATACCATTTAGCAAGTGCTGCTATTTCCAAATTTTGGAAATCTTCCAATTCAAAAACCTCCCTGGTAATCCACACCTTCTCAAAAACACTCCTGCGAAACTCTGAAAGCCTATTTTTAAAAATATTTAAAACTGGAATCAATTTGGTCAATAGAATAGCATAAGAAAATGCTTTGGCCTTATGAAAGAAAAAATAGCCGTTATCGGAACCGTGGGAGTTCCCGCTTGCTACGGAGGATTTGAAACCCTGGTACATCAACTGGTGCTTCATCTTAACCAACAATTTGACTTTACGGTCTATTGCAGTGCGCACCATTACCCGAAAGGAGAAAGACCAAGAAATTGGAATAATGCCAAATTAGTATACCTCCCGCTGAAAGCCAACGGGGTACAAAGCATTCTTTACGATATCCTATCTATCATTCATGCGCTCTTCTTTGCCGATGTCTTGCTCATTCTTGGGGTATCCGGCTGTATCATTCTTCCTTTTGTGAAATTATTCAGAAATAAAAAAGTCATTGTTCACATTGACGGATTGGAGTGGAAAAGAGCCAAATGGCATCCGCTGGCAAAAGCCTATTTGAAATTTGCCGAAATGGTAGCCGTACGTTTTTCTGATGCAGATATTGCCGATAATGAAGCCATCCGTAAATATACTGCCTTACGCTACAGAACCCTCAGCGCCTGCATCGCCTATGGTGGAGATCAGGCGGAAAAGGTGATTGCCAATGCACAGGATTTTCAAAATTTCCCCTTCCTTCAGAAGCCCTATGCATTTGGTGTTTGTCGCATCGAGCCGGAGAACAATATCCATTTAATTTTAGAAGCCTTCTCCACCCAGGAAAATATGCCGTTGGTGTTGGTTGGCAATTGGGATAATAGTCCCTACGGCCAAAAATTAAAGCAAATTTATAGAGGTCATTCCCATTTACATTTACTCGATCCTATTTATGAGAACAGGCCCCTAAATCTTATTCGAAGCCGCTGTTTCTGCTACATTCACGGGCACAGTGCCGGTGGCACCAATCCTTCTTTGGTAGAAGCAATGAATTTGAACTTACCCATTATTGCTTTTGACGTGATCTATAACCGCTGTACGACCAATGAGCAGGCCTTTTATTTTAAAGATCATCAATCTTTGAATGACTTGCTACAAAGACTCACAAAAGAGGAATATCAACAATGTAGCCACAGGATGTACGACCTTGCCCAAACCCATTACCAATGGGCTCAAATTAGTCAACAATATACAAGCCTCATCAATGGCATTATGGAGGACTATCAGAAACCGGAAATTTTCACCTACCCCATCCCCCAACATCTCATTCAACCCTGGGAAACTTCCCAAACCATTCCGGAACCTGCTCAAAAACTGGCATAATTCTTAAAATCTCATCGTGATGTTACCACTTCAGTTCTTATTAACTTCGACCATCAGTGCCCTTATCTTGCATTTTCTATTACATTTTAAATACGAAATAGGGCTACTGGATAAACCCAATCAGCGCAAGGTGCATTTATCCATCAAAGCCTGCTCGGGGGAATTGCCTTGTATTTGGCTTTCATGATGATGAACATCTCCCTGCAGTCAGACCATCTTCCCAAGACTTTTCTATTATGTGCAAGTGGCATATTTTTGATGGGTTTATGGGATGATTACCGACCTTTAAGCGCACTGCTTCGATTATTCTGGCAATTGAGCTTAGCTGCCATAATTGCATTCCCGCTGGCTGAAAACCCGGCGCTTACCCCAGGCCTTTTGTTTCTTCAGCATCTTCCCTTCCCGCTTGTGTGGATGTTATTTACCCTATTCATTGTCGCCAGCACGAATGCCTTTAATTTGATGGATGGCATTGATGGACTCGCAGGAAGTTTAGCACTGGTGGTGATGGCTTGTTTGGCTTTCTGCCTTTTCTTAGTCAATGATATGCAAGCGGCGCTTTTGATGTTAGCCATGATGGCTGCTTTAGTTCCTTTCCTCAGCCTGAATTGGGCACCTTCCAAAATTTTCATGGGAGATTCAGGATCCATGCTTCTGGGTTTTACAATAGCCTACGGAGGGCTCAGACTGGTACAAGGCCCAATGGCGCCAGTAGAAGCATATTATTTTCAGGTGGCCGTTGGATGTTTCAGCTTACCGGTAATGGATATGCTGCGGGTTTTTGGACAACGAATGTTAAAAGGAAACTCCCCCCTGAAACCGGATAAAACTCACCTTCACCATATCCTTTTGAAATACATCAATGTGCCGCAGGCAACTTTAACCATTGTTGCTTTTCAGACCCTGTGCATTTTAATGTGTATGCTGCTGCAAGATTTTTCTCACTGGTTCGCGATTCTCTCCTTGGTGGGTCTATATTTTTCTATGATTTGGACCATCAAACGATGCTTTCAACCCCTGGCTAGCGCTGGCCCAAAGATCAATACCAACAAGAAACAGACAGTTGAAAATGCTAAATATTCCGAAATCCAACCGTTCATACCCAATAAATAAATTAAAGTCATCTAAAAATATTGCACTTTAAATAATTCAGGCAAATCCTAGATCACTTATTCTAAAGAGTTTCGTTAAACAAACTGTGATAAATTATATTTTTTCATGAAAACCTCAACCAAATGGGCCTGTCTCATTTTATTGTTTGCCAACCTATTATCCTGTCAAACCAGAAAATTATTTGACAGTGCCACCCCGCCTATGGGGATAGAAGAATTTATTGAGGATTGTCAGGCATTACCGCTTCATCTCCTCCAGGCAGATGACAAAATTAGTCTGAGCATCTGGAATCATGATGATCTAAGCATTGGTTCCATTTTCGGAATTTATAATTCCAATGAAGTTTATGGAAAATGGACCATGGTCGATCAGGAGGGATTTATCTTGTTACCTAAAGTGGGCAAACTACAGGTAAAAGGCCTGACCACTCAGGAAGCCAATGCCCTCATCACTTCCGCCTACCGCCCATGGCTCAAAGACCCCATTCTCACCATCAAGGTGCTCAACAGGGAGGTTAATATCCTGGGTGAAGTAATGCAACAAGGCACCATTTTATTAGAAAAAGAGCGTAATACTCTGGTGGAAGCCCTGGCGCAAAGCGGGGGTTTTGATTTCTATGCGGACACCCGTCACATAAAGATAATCAGAACCATAAACCATCAACAAAAACAGTTTTTAATTGACCTCACTCAAACCACCGATCGGCAACAAGCCCAAATGTGGCTTTACCATGGAGATATCATTTATGTCCCTACCAAAGGAGGGAAAACGGTAGACAAAAAAACCCCGTTAATCGTCGCATTGGCAAGTGTAATCACGGCCATTGCGGTTCTAATTTCAGTACAATGAATGAAAGCTCGGAAATATTAAAAATCCTCCGACCGATAATCCGGGGTTCAGGCATCATTGCGGTCTGCATACTCCTTGCTTTTCTTCTGGGACAAAGAAGTTTATTGTATTCTACTGCTCAATTCCAGAGCGTAGCTATCCTAAGGCTGGATGACAAAAGTGGGTTTACCGAAAATAACCTTTACAAAGATTTGGATTACTTCTCCAGCAAGAAGAACATTGAGACCGAAATAGAGACCATGAAATCTTTCCAAATTTTGGAAAAAGTGGCGGAAAAGCTGGACTTCCAGCAAATGTACTACAGAAAGGGGCTTATTAAGACAAAAGAACTTTACTACGACAGCCCGTTTTTATTGGTTAATCTGGACACCTCCCCTTCACTTCATAATAAAAAAATTCAACTCCATTTTACCTCACCAGATACTTTCGAATTAAAAATCCCGGAAGGAGGAGGCTTCATCACCCAAAAAGGGAGCTGGGATGATATACTGAAAAACCCAAATTTTCAATGGATCATCAGAAAAAATCAATCTTTTTGGGCCAAACAAAAAGCACCAAATTTGAAGGACACCTTCTTTTTTGAAATCCTTTCCCGGGAGCAGGAAATTCAGCTCATCAAAGAAAATTTACAAATCACCCCACAGGCCGAGGACATTCCCATATTAAGAATTGCCTATACCTCTCCGGTACCGGAAAAAGCTCCAATGATAGTAAATACCCTCTGCGAAGTATATATCGAAGATTATATCCTGTATAAAATTGGGGCTTCACAAAAAACACTCACTTTTTTAGATCAGAGAATAAAGGACATGGGGATTCAGCTTCAAAAAGCCGAAGCCAATATAGAAAGCTTCCGATTGAAAAATGGCATTGTTAATACCCGGCAGGAAACAGAAACCGGTCTCAGAAGAACCGCTCAGTTACGAACCCTGTTAGCCAATCTGGATATGGAAATGGCGTCTCTGGATAGTATCAATAAAAATGTGCAGTCGGACACCATACGCCTGGAAACATTGTCCCTGAATACCAATATGACCGTGGGTTTGCTTTTCACAGACCTTATCAAACGCCTGGAAACCTACCGGGCGGAGAAAAGAGAACTGTTGACCCGCTATGGACCCCAGCATGAAGAAGTGCAAAATATCGATCAAAACATATCGGATATTCTGCGCTATATAAAAAGGAGTATTGCCCAAAATCAAAAGGAAATTGCGATTAAAAGAGCCTCTATCGCCAAAGAAGTACAAGAGGCAGAAAGGCAATTTGAGACTTTACCTTCCAAGGAAAGGCAACTGGTAATTTTACAAAGAGACTTCCAGCTACTACAGAACAGCTATAATTTCCTGAATGAAAAACGTATAGAAGCGGAAATCTCCAGGCATGCCACCATCGCATTTCACAGAATACTGGAAGAGGGAAAAACACCTCGAAAAGCCAGTTCACCCAATATAACGCTGGTATTAGTGGTTTCCATTTTCCTGGGGCTGGTGACAGGACTGGTAATTGTTTATTTCAGACAGTTCTTTTACGGAAAGGTGGAGGAAATTTCCACCATTGAAAAATATTCGGATCAAGCGGTACTGGCCACAATTCCACATATGCCTAAAGGAGAAATCGAAATCAGGGGATTACTCAATACGCTATATCAGCAGGGGAGTTTGCAAAAAGGAAACATGGTGGCGGTCACCTCCTCAGGGGCAAAAGAAGGAAAGAGTTTTATCAGTCAGAAATTATGTTTACAGCTCAACCAGTTACAGCAAAACGTTCTATTTATCCGATGTAATTTAGACCCGAAAAAAAAATCAGCTAAGGGACTTTGGGAATACCTTCAAAGTCCACAGAGCGAAATAATGGCCAATAAAAAAGAAAACATCAGTTTTATGAATCTGGGGAATTACCCTTCAGAAGAACAGCTATTTCTCCACCCCAACTTTAAGCAACGCCTTGCTTCTCTGGCTCAAAAATTTGACCTGATCATAGTGGACTTCCCTCCTTTGAAATCCGACTCCCTGATGACTGTTTTTCTTCAGGAGTGTCAATGCATTCTTTATCTTATCCGCTATAACCATACCCCTATCAGTAAATTAGAGGACATCTCCTATTTCAAAAACAAATACCAACTGAAACAATTAGAAACAGTGTTCAACGACCAACAATCTTATCGCCGGTCGCTCATCGCAAAATTTAAAAACAGTATAGCCGGCTTTTCCAAAAAATGAAAGTGCTTCTTCAAATAAAATCGAAAGCAGAAAAGCTGGGCGAACAGGCACTTTTGAGCCTGAACAGCTTCCTGCTCACTATTTTATTGGGAAGATATGCCAGCGCGGAAACCTTTGCCCAATATGCCCTCTCTTTTCTTTGGGTCTTATTTGGCTTTGCCCTCCTGCAGGCTTACCTGCTTCAGCCCCTTTCCTACTTTTCTGAAAAAAACGGCAAAAGAAGCACCCAGACGCAATTCATCAGTTTTTTTGTCATTTTCCAACTCCTGTTCCTAATCGGCTTCAAGCTCTTTCTAGTGGGTTATGATGCCCTCACCCATAACCGGCAGGCTCACCTGCCGCTCCTGTGCTGGGCATTCTCCTATAATGCCTTTTATTTTTTCCGGCATTTACTCATTATGCACCAAAACAAAAAGGGCCAGTGGAGAAGTGTCATCACCTTCAGCCTCCTTTGTATCGGTGGTATTTCAGGCCTCATTCTATTGCAAGAGCTCCACTACGATTATATTCTCTATCTCCTGGCTTTGGCCTTATTGTCAGGAAGTATGGTGAGCTATTTTCACCTCCCGCAGGTCCGGCCGGCGGCTTTGCATCAATTGCCCTGGAAAAAACACTGGATTTATGCCCGATACCTAATGGCCACCGCTGTTTTTCAGTGGTTTTCCGGAAATGCCTTCTGGGTGGCTGCCGGTACCTTACTGGCTCCCTTTCTGTTTTCCGGCATTCGCCTGGTACAAAACCTGACCGGACTACTTAATATCGGAATGATGGCCATAGACAATTACCTTCCTTTCCGCTGGATGAAAAAACTACCCGGAGAAAAAAAATGGGCGCAGGTGCTCATCAGGGAAAGTCTGCTCCCCTCTGTCCTCATCATATTCGTATGTCTGCTGGCCTGGATGTTTGGAGAATCATTAATGATAGGGGTGTATGGAAAAACTTACGCCACTTTTGCGCATTGGATCGCCCCCATGGCAGCCCTTTCGCTTTTGGGCTTGTGGAGCCTGGAATTAAAAATTGCCGCCCGCTGTTTTTCACAAAACGGTTTGATTCTGCTTTCGAATATTATCGTCTCCCTGTTCAGTATTTCCATAGCTCCCTGGCTCCTGAAAAATTTTGAAATAAAGGGGTTGCTGATCGGACTGGGAGCTGCCCAATTCCTGATGGCAAGCAGCCTGCTGCTGGGTCTAATTTTTTGGTCCCATCGGATAAAGGAAGTATCTCAAGCGACCAAAAACAATCTTTCCGCCTTAAATAAAAGCCCTGAACATAATTAATTATGAAAATCATCCACTTCATATTAGGCAAAGCCAATCCGGATCGGCTCAATGGTGTAAATCGCGTAGTTGATGCCCTGACTAAAGCTCAGTTTGAACTTGGTTATGATATTGAAATATGGGGCATCACTCCAAGCCCGGATATTGCCGGCCCGAACCGCCCCTTTCCCTGTCGGTATTTTCAATCGCATCCGTTTTGGAAAAAACTCGACGGAAAAATAAATCAGGCTTTGAGTACTTTACCCCAAAAAGAAAAGGTGGTCTTTCATTTACACGGGGGCTTTATACCAGACATGTTTCGGATGTCGAGTTTACTTCAAAAATGGAAATACCCCTATATTTTCACGCCTCATGGTAGCTACAACGCAGAAGCACTGAAAAAATCTAAATGGCGAAAACGCATCTATTTTAAGCTATTCGACAAAAAGGTGGTGGAGAATGCACAGTGTCTGCACTTACTCGGACAAAGTGAAAAAGACCATATCATCCACCTGGCCAATCCGGCCAAAGTGGTGCTGGTTCCTAACGGTTATGAGGCAGAGGCGCAGGCAACGCCCTATCCGGCACAAAAAGAAACGCTGGTTTTTGGATTCTGCGGCCGACTTAAAATCTATGTAAAAGGGCTAAATGAATTAGTGGATGGTTTTGCAGCTTACAGTAAAAACAGCCCACAACCTTCCGAACTATGGTTGATCGGGGACAGTGAAGAGAGTTCCAAACTCAAAGCCAGAGCAGAAAAATTAAAAATAACCGACAATGTAAAATTCCTAGGCGCGCAATACGGAGCCGAAAAAATCAAGCTGCTTTCGCAAATGGATTACTTCTGCCACCCCTCCCGATATGAGGGCTTTCCAAATGCCGTATTAGAAGCTTTGGGGTTAGAAATTCCGGTTTTAGTCACTCCGGCCACCAATATTCTTTCCACCGTATTGGACGAAAACTGTGGCATGGAAATTACGCAAACCAAAGCGAAAGCCATTCAAAAAAGCATGGAACTTGCTGCCGGAAAGTGGCAGACTGAGGAGTATTTCAGCATGCGAAAAAATGCGGGCAAAACCGTTGCGGAACAGTTCAACTGGAAGCAGATTGCCCAGCGATTTTCAAAAATCTATGCCGCCCTATGAAAATCCCCGCCCTTCAGAAACCTACCTTTCCGGTGAATCACCTTATCCCATGGCTCATTGTGATTCTGGGCCTGAAAATTCTGGGATTTTTTACCCTCTCGGAGAATATTACCATTACCAGAGGACTAAAAATATTAATCCGGATGGCCTGCACCGGCACTACGGCCTTCCTCATTTTTCACTATCAGGCTAAAGGCTATGCCGCAAATTTTCGGCAATCCAATAGTCTGGTATTTTGGGGATACTGCACCTATTTACTACTGGCCCTCTTCTCCTTTCTGTGGAGTACCGATGTAGCCTATTCGGCGCTACAATGGTTTATGGACACGGAGACATTCATTTTCTCCATGCTATTTATCCGCTTAATCCTATTGGTCAATCAATATGCCGGGGAGCATGAAATCCGCCTCAGTGATCTCCTTTCCAGGGCGGTATTCCTTTTGATGGCCTGGAATATTTTGGGCGCCTGGTTTTTCCCGGACACCTTTTACCGCCTGACCCACGGACAGGAAGTAGCCCGACTGGGCGGATTTTTAATGAACCCCAATGAATTAGGAATGTTGGCGGTAGTGGGAATAGCCGCCTCTTATCTGGAATTATTCCAAGCCAAAAAAAATCATTATTGGGACTATTTCCGAATTGCCTGTGCCCTGTATGCATTGATCCTTACCGGATCACGTTCCTCTATGATCGGCTTTCTTTTAGTGAGTTATTATGCCATCAATCTGACCAACAACCGCTGGTTCAGATGGGTCGTCATTGGGGCACTATTACTGAGCATTCCCATAATTGTGCAATTTATCTTTATTAAAGAAGGAGACCTTAAGGAAGTGCTGAGCATGACGGGCCGGCTCCCTTTTTGGAAGGCCTTGTTAACCGAAGGATTCCCTAAGCAACCCTGGCTGGGCTTTGGCTTTATGCGCATATCCAATGAAGGCTTCTTTCAAAGCGTGAATACTTACGCCGGAAAAATGACCCATAATACTTTTATTCAGGTGTTGATGAATCTGGGCATTATTGGCTTTTTCATTTGCCTGAGCCAATTAGCCTTAACCCTCTATGCTTGTGTCAAAAGTAAATCTTCAAATAAGAAAAGGTTTTTCACAGCCGTCTTCATTCCCGTCCTGATCAACTCCTTCACGGAATTTGGCATTTTTGGAGAAACCAATTACGGTATACTGTTCTATCAGCTTCTTTTTTTGATTTTCGTCATTGATGTTTCTCCTCATTTTAGTCAAAAACAAATCCTCAAAATTCGGCAACTAGCCGCTACAAAATGAATTGTATATCGATAAGCTCAACTTCCTATAAAAAAAATCACATTCATCCATTCCCTATAACATTGACTTTTCCATGGCCGTTATTTTCCTGAAAAATAAGGGATAATATTACATGAAAATTTTTATCGTTGAGGATAACGACTGGTACGCCAATTTTCTTTGTCACCACCTGAGTCGTAATCCAGAATTTGAAGTCCAACATTTCGCCACTGGCAAACAATTGATCAGTCATCTGGAAGAATTGCCAGATGTGATTTCTCTGGATTATGAATTACCCGATTTGGATGGAGACAACTTACTTAAAAAAATACAATCCTTCGACGAAGAATTACCGGTAATCATGGTATCCGGGCAGGAAGATGTCAATACCGCCATAGAAATCCTCAAAGCCGGGGCTTTTGATTATATCGTCAAAAATGAGGATGCGCCGGAAAGGTTATGGCAAGCCATGCACCGGGTACAAAAACAGCAAAAGTTATTAAAAGAGGTCAAGAATCTGAGAAAAGAGGTGGTGAAACAATACCATTTCAAAAATCAGATGATTGGAGAAAGCCCTGCACTAAAGGCATGTTATGCCATGGTTGAAAAGGCGATTCAAACGGAGATCACGGTAATGATCAATGGGGAAACCGGAACGGGAAAGGAAGTGCTGGCGAAAGCCATTCATTACAACTCCAAGCGCAAGCAAAAACCCTTCATCGCGGTCAATATTGCCTCCATTCCGGAAAATTTATTGGAAAGTGAGTTATTCGGACATGAAAAAGGCGCCTTTACGGACGCGCAAAAACGCCATATCGGGAAATTTGAAGAAGCACAGGGAGGCACTCTTTTTTTGGATGAAATAGGGGAATTGCCCTTACCCGCACAAGCCAAATTACTCAGGGTTTTACAGGAAAAAGAAGTCGTGCGGGTAGGAGGAAATGAAATCGTCAAACTAAATGTACGGATCATTACGGCCACTCACCGGAATCTCAAAAATGCGGTCAAGGAAGGTGCCTTCCGAAAAGATTTATTTTATCGGCTGTGGGGATTACCCATAGTTTTGCCCCCGCTGCGAGAAAGAGGGCATGACGTCATTCTCCTTGCCCAGCATTTTATCAATACCTTCAGCAAAGACAATCATTTGGGTGAAAAAACACTTAGCCCCCTTGCCAAGAAAAAACTACTCAGCTATAATTTTCCAGGAAACATCCGTGAACTACGTTCAGCAATCGAGTTGGCCACGGTGCTATCCCATGGAAATTGCATAGAGGCAGATGACCTTACTTTTGCGGAATTGGAAGAATTTCCAGAATTGATGGAGGAGAAAATGACCTTAAAAAAATACATACAGAAAATTCTTCAGCATCACTTAGACAATAATGAGGGCAATGTGATCACTACCGCCCGTGAGTTGGATATCGGAAAATCCACCATTTACAATATGTTGAAAAGTGGAGAATTAAAATAAAACGCACTATACTCTCATAATCCACTGGCTATGTTCACCCAGAATTTTTCCTATTGCTGATTTTTCCCAAAGAAGCAGATGCATGAGGAGAAAGCAAGCCAATGCAGACCTCTCTCTGCCTGGAAAGCATCAGTAAGCCACTCAAACACACGGACCATAAGGGCTGTAGCGAAGAATTCCGATTGAATATCATTAGCCAACTGCTTTCATCCCCTTTCGGGAGGTAAATTCATTGGCCCGTACCTTAGCCGCAGCGGATAACTGTCGGTAATAGGTTTTATCACGGGCAAATTTCCGGATGTGGGTCAAAAGCGTTGCCATATGCGTAACATCACAACATATCCCCTGCACTCCGTTTTCTACTACTTCCAATGGCCCGCCGGCATTCGGACAAATACAGGGTAAACCATAGGCCATTCCTTCTAACAGTGTCATTCCAAAAGTTTCAACCCATTGTTCGGGATCAGACAGGTTCAGTAAGAGATCAGCCTCTGCGTAAAAAGGATGAATATTTTTTTGAGCCGGATAAATAAAAAGGTTAGAAGGGCGGTTTTGGAAATATTGATCCACCTCCTCCATACTGGCATTCAAGACCAGATTAAATCGGTATTCCGGCAGGAAGGCGGCCAGGTTTACAAAAGTGTCCACCCCTTTATATTTTTTTAAGGAGCATAACATCAGCACAACAAAACCCTTTTTCTTTGAGGTCCGTGGGGCTTCCGATTGCTGCATAAATTCTTCTGACAAACCATTATAAATCACCCGAATATTCGTTAAACCCTGGCCTTCCGCCCTGGCCAAATAAGCCGAGACAAAAATCACTTCCTGTGCGCCTATCAAAGGCCATTTCAGAAATTGCTTAAAAATCTCCGGGCGAATACTGGTTTCGTGGATATGATAAACCCAGGGGGTTTGTGAAACATAGCCCATCAGGGCCGCCCCAAAAGGCAATAAAGTATTGATATAAATCTGCTCAAAACACTTACGATTTTGCCATAATAAATAAATCATACAAAGCTGCGCCCAAAAAAAGCGCAATAAAGTGATCAGCTTATTGGAAGCGGGCTGGTAAGGGAAATGTAAAGTCCTTACGCCTTTCAGACCGGAAAGTACCCCGTTGGTATTGGAGGTGATCAGCATGCAGGAACGCCCCTCCTGAACTTCTTTCTGCAAATGATCCCGAAGCACCACTGCGCTCCCGCTATAATCATTAAATAAATGACAATAAACCCGATTTTCTAATTTTTCACTTACTTTCATAATCCCCTGCTTTAAGTGGTGATGAGGTTCTTTTTCATTTCAGGAAGGCTGGCGCCAGATTTTCCGGCTAATACTTTTTGATAAACTCCTTTCAACTTATCCGCCTTCCGGTCCCAGTCAAAAAGCGATTGATGTCTTTCCTTTGCCGACTTCGACATTTCTTCCCGCAAAATGGGATTGGAAAACAGGGTAGTCAATGCCTGTGAAAGATGACCGACCATTTGAGAATAGCCTCCATAGGAGATGGTTAACCCGCATTGGGCATCAATAAACTCCCCTGCTCCGCTGGAGTCAAGGGTAACAATGGGTAAACCAAAAGCTAAAGCTTCACTGACTACCATACCGGCCCCCTCATGAGAAGGAAATAAAAAAACGGAAGCTTGTTGATAATACAAATCCAGTTGCTGTCGATCCACCCAGGAGATTACCTCTACATTTTCTTCAATTCCAAGTCGCTGAATTTCATTACGAAGAAATTCTTCAGAAGTCCCCTGCCCGATAAGCTGCAGACTAACATTTTCCCGATCTTCCAGGGGCAAGGTTTTTAAAAAGGCAGCAAAAGAGGCAATGGTCAAATCAAAACCCTTCAATGGAGTAAAACGACCCACAGAAAGAATTTTAAAGCCTTTCTGCTTTTGCTCCATTTTTAAGCTTTTTGGTTCAGAACTCACCGATGGCATCAAACTTTTGTCAGATCCCCAATACCAGGCCTTGGAGTTCATACAAAACACATGGTCGGCCTTCCAGCGGGCAAGCCAAAGGAGTGGATCGAAATGCCCCAAAGTCCATTTTACCACATCCCGAAGGCGATAACTCAACCATTGTTTCCATCCATATCTGCGCAAACAATTGGTGGGAATAGCCGGGTGATGCCCTACAGGTCCCCATACCAAGGGCTTGCCCAGTACCCAAAGAAAAGTAGGTGTCCAGTCATTATGAAAATTTACATTATGACAAACATCAAAAGCCAATGACCGCTGCCAGATGAATAAAGGCAAAAACAATTGCCATAGGTAATAATACAATAAGGCGCCCCGCCCTCCTTTCTTCCAAAATCGCATCCAATAGGGCAAATCAAAATATTCAAATCGAATACGGGCATATCGTGCATCGGGATGGTCCAACTGATAGGCTTCAATGTCTTCCCGATTATTTTCCCGGGTAATCGCAACCACCTCCTGATGACTGGCAATTTGTAAAATAAAATTCCAGCCCATCCCATCTTCAGAACCTTTGTAAGGGTTCACGGCATAGGTGGTCGCCAACACCCTAATATTTTTCTCTAATGCTTTCATCAGGCAATTTCCTTTATTTGTCTGGATCGAATAACACGCGCCGGAACTCCGCCAATTACGGTATAAGCAGGCATGGATTTAGTGACCACGGCCCCGGCGGCTATTACGCAATGGTCGCCTATCGTCACACCATCAGTGATGGTGACTTTGGCCCCAATCCAGCAATCTCTTCCTATACTAATCCCCTGCCGGCTCACTCCCTGCTGACGGATTTCCTGATCCAAATTTTCAAAATGATGATTCTCCGGATGGCAACTCAGATACTGACCGACAATGGTTCCCCTACCGATTGTCAGGCCTCCACCCCCACCCAGATAGGCAAATTCACCTATACTGACATTATCCTCTAAATGAATGTAAGCCCCGATTTGGTTCATGGAAGTACTCAGAATAATCCGGCTAAAAGAGCCGATGCCCACTCCATTTCCCAGCGTTAAGGATAATTTCCCCATAGCCGACAAATGCACGTAGTCCCCGATTTTCACCCATTTGCCTAATTTCATATTGCTCCTGCAGCTTAGACGCAGGCCACGTCCGGCCAATAATCCTTTGGCGGAAAGGCCAACGAGGTTCCAGCCCAGGCCGCGGATCATTCCCCAACCAATTTCCCATAATTGCCCTAAGAGCATATCACCTGTAAGTGCGGGATCAAAGGCAAACTGCGGATTCCGCTTTCTGATCAACGATTCAATTATTCTCTTCCACATCACTCAAAGCTTTTTAATAATTTGTTGCATAATTTGCTCCACTGAATCTTCCCTGGAGATATTTGACAGGCATAAATACTGATGCTTCGGGTCTGATTTACCCAAATAGTCAAATGTCTGTTTATAATTAGCAGTCAGTGCTTCAATGGTCTCCCGAGACAGTTCCTGCTTCCTTTGTAAGATGACCTCTGCCGGCGCATACAGGAAGAAGTTCAATTGTGGAAGCCTCAGCCAGCGGTGTCCCCATTGGGCCAGGGTCTCGATACCCACCAGGTTACTCCGTTTTGGGTCAGACATAAAATCGAAATAATAGCGATCATAAAGCACAATTTCCCTGGATAATACCGCCTTCAGCCAAACCCACCATTGTCCTAATAAATAATCCAGATAGTAATAGGAAAAACGTATCACAGATACCCAAAAGGACTGATTTTTTCCCTCCCGAGGAAGCTGGGACAACACCTTTTCCCGTGATTTTCTTTTTCCCAGAGACCATCGACTCAAAATAGGAAGGATACTGGGACGGTGGCGCCGAACCACTACTTTTTGACGATATTTTTTCCTTAACTGACCTGCTACCTCTTCAATAATGGTGGACTTTCCTGCTCCATCCACTCCACTGAAACTAATCCAAAGAACAGGTTGCCGAAAGAGGCTTTTGAAAAGATAGGCGAGATAGCGGAAAGCTGCTGGTATCCTCTTCCATATAGGCTGCTTGCGGTTCAAAACCGCGATATATTGGGGAGCGTTTTCCGGTTCAGGACGACAATTAAAATTATTTTGAAAATAACGATTGATATATTGCCGCTGCGTACTCAAAAGGCTGTTGAACCAATTTTGATAATGAACTGGAATATCAGCTCCATTTAAGGTATAAAAACCATAGATATAGGCCCAGTCTTGCGCCACATCTGCATATTTCACTCCATCCGTTGCCGTTCTGGCGGTTTGTAAAACTTCCCGTGCAGACAAAAAGGTGATCGACTTTCTCTGAAAATGCAGAATGAAATCCAGTTGCAGGAAACTCTCATCTTCAAAATACAAAAACAGCTGGATCAAATGCGGAAACTTCCTTTGCTGGCATTTTTTTATCGTCGGGTCACGCTCCACCAACGATTTTATGGATTTAAACTCTGAGGGATCAATGACCATATCAATATCAGCGGTCGAAGGAAACTCACTAACCGATTGTCCGGCTGCTTTCAATACCGCATAAGCTTTATTGCTGATCCTTGGAAAGAAATTACGAATGAACACCATCCGGTCATTCTCCCAAAGCTCCTTCGTTGATAAATTTTCTTCCCTAAGCGCTTCTTCCCAAATCTTTAATAACCAGTGCGCCTGCTGATGCAATTCTCCCTGCTCTAAATACAGATTCAAATAATAAGAAATCTGATACAACAGATAACAACGGAAATGCAATTGAAAATCAATCTCATAGATTTGACACATCCGAAGTACAGCGGAGTTTTGGGAAAGAGCATGTAGCATTTGACTGATTTTCCCATAATCTGCATGGTGCACCAGCACTTCCGTTTGCATTACGAAATGGAAGAGATCAAACAAAAGAGGCGCCTCCGCCATACTCAGTTCCCAATCATAACAATACAATTGCGACTGATTTCGGTACATATTCCAGGGGGTAAAATCACCATGCGCCATGGAGCAAGGCAACAAATATTCCTGTGACAGCAGCTGTTCCCTTAGGTCAATTAACAGTTCCTTCATTCTAAAACTTTCCGGCAACTGCATGGAAGGGCTAATGGCCTCAAGCAGCTGTTCCAATTCGTCCCAAAATCTGCTCTCGGATAAAAACTGAAAATGCACACGTCCTTCATACATTTCTGCCAGCGCTTGTAAATGAAGCATACTGAAATCATTGCTACTCCACATTCCACTTTGCCTTCCATTACTCAGACTGAGCGCGTTAGCTTTTTCAACAGACTTCGGAAAAGTTAAAATTTCAAAAGCATGATGATTAAGATTTTTTAGCACCTGATGCTCATTTTTTACCAACTCTGCACTTTTTTCATTCAAAGGAATTTTATAAAAATGCTCCTCACCGCGCTCTGTTTTGGCGAAAGCAATGACTTTTCGGTTGGGGCCAACCGTGCCAGTAAAAATGGCGTACTGTTTCGTTTCAAATCGGGAGGCAAGCGGTGCCTCATTTTGGTAATAAAGCCAAAAGCTTCCATCGGCGACTAATTGCTGTCCCCTCATTTGATAAAGAGATTTTACAAGACCTCTTCCCAATTTTGCTTTCCAGGTGTTTCCATTGTATAAATGTAAAAATAAAGCTTCTTTCACCTGAGCTGGTATGATCCAGCGAATAGAAAGATCTGTATTTTGAAAATAAAGAAATTTAACGCTCTTCCATGAGTCGGTGGTCTTAAGAGGGGTCTCACTTAATACCGGCTCTGATGGTACTCCTTTTAAATCTTCGGATTCCTGTTGCCATAGCTTTTCCTCAGAAACGAATAATTTAGAAAGGAGGCGTTGATCGCTGTCGGAGATTTTCATAGTGGTTTCTTTTTCCCTACCTATTGCCAAATCATTGCCAACGCTTAAAATCAGCCTCTAAGCGAACTGAAGCCCCTTTTAAGGATTATTATGCGTCTGAAGAGTGGAAAGATTCCAAATTTTGGACAAGTGAAATAAGCCGATTCCCTCTTAATTCGCTCCAATCCCCCTTTTTTCAAAATGGCTTGGCTATTGAATCGTTTAAGAAAAAACTTAAAGGCTATGAACTTGCGCTATTTTGGATTCTTTCTTTACCTGTTCCTGATTTCAGCCAATATGGCTCATGGTCAGATCATCTCCACTGATAAGGTAGATTATATGCCAGGCGAAACCGTAATACTCACCGGAAAGGGTTGGAATCCCTTTGAAAAAGTACGGTTCTATTTGGAAGAGTTCCCGAATAGGCATTTAAACAAAGATACCACACTCTATGCCAATGCCCTGGGACAATTTGCTGAGCCCTTTTATTTGGTTCAAAATTCAGACTTAGGCGTCACCTTTCAACTTTCTGCCCAGGGTGGGTATTCCTCTCGTATTGCGACGACCACATTTAACGATGCTTCCGGGGATTATTCTATTGATTTTAGCGCCTATGATCCCGCGATTTATGATCGCATTATGTATGATTCTCAAAGCAATTATCCTTCCGGGCGGATAATCAGTCCTTTAGGCAATACCAGCCATAGTCAAACAATAGAATCTTTGCAACCTCCATTCTTAGGTTTGGGACAGATCGTCGCTTTTGAATATCAAATTCGGGCAGATGCCAATGGTGCCTGTAATAACGATCAGATTCAAATAAATGGAGAATTCTTATCCGTAACCACAAACGGACACCCATTTGGTTTCGACAAAAATGCGGGATTAATCGCTGCTTTTGTAGATGCCGGAACAGATCCCGGACTGATAGACAACGGTACCTCCGCCAACGTGTCCAATTTTTCCTGGCTTTTAAACGGCAATACGATTGAAACTACCGTGGACATCACAGGCTTAGATCCCGGTGATGAAATTATCGTGGAGCTTTGGCTGGTATTGCAAAATTATGTCCCGGAAACTTTGGGGGGAAATGTAAAAACCCGGCTTTCCGGAGCCAGCCTGATCGGCTCCTGCGAAACGCAAAAAACCAGCATCAATACCGGTAATCAGGAGATTCCCCTCCTACAGGTAGGAGATTTCCTGACGGCAGATGTAAATATGACTGTTTCCAAAACAGATGCCGAGGACCCCATTGCCATTGGGGACAACATCACCTACACCCTAACCATCAGCAACGATGGAAATGCCGTGGCCAATGCCATTGAAATCATCGATAATCTGGATGCCAATACAGCCTATGTGCCTGGTTCACTCATGATCTCTGACAATACCGGAGATAGTTGGACTTTAACTCAACAAAATAACAGTCTGATACTTACCACCTCCTATATGGATATCGGAGAGATCGCCACTTTGACTTACCAGGTAGAAATCATAAGTAGCAGTGGCTTTACCGGTACCGGAGGAGATCAGTGTAATGGTAGTGAAGATGTTTGTAATAGTGTATCCGTAACCTCCATCGGTACCGATTCCGAACTCTCCAACAATACCGACTCAGAAGCCACAGGAGTGAGCTCCGGTGGAGATAATAATAATTTCCAATGTCCGGTACAGGGCGTAAGTTTTCAGTCTTGCGCCAGTGGGGCCCTGGCCAGTGATATCATGGACAGCTGGAATGGTGCCTGGATGGACTATGACAATGATAATGATGAGGATCTCTTCATTGCTAATAAAAACAAAAACCAGGCAGGTAAATTGTACCGAAATAATGGCGATGGATCCTTTACCTCAGTCACCAACACGGCCATTAGTAATATTTTAGGCCCCACCACTGGTGGTAGCTGGGCAGATTATAATAATGACAACTTTATTGATGGTTTTTTAACCAATGCCACTCAAGTGAGCAGTAGTTTACTGAAAGGAGCATCCGGCGGACAATTCAATAAAATTACCAATAGCGACATTTACGCCAGCCCGGAATATTTCCATGGAGCCGCCTGGGCGGACTATGACAATGATGGGTATGTGGATTTAGTCCTGACGAATTTCTTCCCTACCCGATTCCATCACCTCTATCACAATGATGGAGATGGCACATTCAGCAGAATGCAAAATTCGCCCATCAGCCTTGAGAATCAACGTGCCATGGCTCCCATTTGGGGGGATTACAACAATGATTGCCTGCCGGATCTTTTTATTCCAAATGGAAATAATCAGGGAAACTCCCTCTTCAAAAATTTAGGGAACGGACAATTTGAGAAAATTACCTCCGGAGCTATTGTCACCGATAAATTCAACTCCGTTGGTGCGGCCTGGGGCGATTATGATAATGATGGCTGGCTGGACCTGGTGGTGGCCAATTCCTCCAACCAAGTTAATCAGCTTTACAGAAATAACAGAAACGGTACTTTTACCAGGATTAATTCGGGCGTTTTTGCCACCGATAAGGGAAATAGTCATGGCATTAGCTGGGCAGATGTGGATAATGATGGCGATTTAGACCTATATGTAACCAATGATAGTGAAGAAAAAAAGCTGTACTACAACGACAATGGCACATTTATCAATAGTGTAAGTCTGCTCAACCAAAACTATGGAAGCAGCTTTGGGCACAGCTGGGCGGATTTCAATAAGGATGGATTTCTGGATGTGGCGGTATTCACCCATGGCAATGAAGTCAATCACCTCTTTTGTAATCAGGGAAATGCCAATCACTGGTCCAATATTCTTCTGAAAGGAACTAATAGTAATCGCTCGGCTATAGGCGCGCGTATTCGGGTAAAAAGCGACGGAAAGTGGCAAACCAGAGAAGTACAGGCCCAATCCGGATTTGGTAGTCCCAATAGCTTAAGGCAACATTTTGGTCTGGCCTGTGCCACCTCAATTGATTCCATCGTGATAAAATGGCCTTCCGGCTATACCCAATACGAGACCAATATTCCTGCCGACCAGTTCATTACCATCTCCGAGCAAAATGCCAGCTTGGTACAAGGGACCGCCTATCATGATGAAAACGGGAACTGCGTTATGGACGAAGGAGAAAGCCCCATTGCCCATGCACAATTTACCCTAAGCCCCTCGGGCATGAGAATCTCAACCGATTCGGAAGGTAATTACCAGTTTTATATCGAAAGTGGTTCCTATAATTATAATCTGGACAGCGATTATTGGAATTTAAACTGTAGTGGTTCCCTCACGGTGGGGTCCGATATCAATACGGTTTACACCAAAAACCTGGGGCTAAGCACCGGAAGCACTAATTATGACCTATGCGTTTCCTACGGAAGCACCGCGTGGAGGCGAGGTTTCACCAATACTTCCGACATTTATATCGCCAATGTAGGAACCTCAGACGCCACCAATGTTACATTGACGGTTACCTATCCGCCTGAAGTGATAATTGAATCTGCCAGTATTCCCTGGGACTCCCAAAGTGGCAACACCTACACCTGGAATATATCCCTATTGGAAATGGGAAGTGAAATGTACATTCAGCTCACGGATTATGTTACCCTCGAAAGTTCAGTAGGAGATGTTTACCCGGTTAGCATTAACCTGACCTCGGAGGGTACAGACCTGAACCCGGCGAATAACACCTTTAGTGAAAGTAATGAAATTGTGGGAGCAATAGACCCGAATGATATATTAGTTAGCCCGGGGGGAGATGGAGAACAAGGATACATTAATAAAAACCAAAGCCTGATCTACACCATCCGATTTCAAAATGTGGGCACCTGGTGGGCCACTAATGTTTACATCAAAAATCAATTATCGGAAATGTTGGATTTGAATTCCTTCAGAGTAATCAGCGCCAGCCACTCATACAATTACTCCCTGGATAGTACGGGCCATTTTTCAGTAAATTTCCTCAATATTAACTTACCGGATAGTAATCGTAACGAACCGGAAAGCCATGGTTTTATTAAATATGAAATAAAAGCCAAACCAACACTGCTGGGTGGAGAAGTCATTCTCAACAATGCTTCTATCGTCTTTGACTTTGAGGATCCGATCATTACCAACACCACCCTCCATACCATAAAATACACTGAAAACCCGCCTCAACTTCAACTGCTGCTATTCCCAAATCCGGCGCGGGGAGAAGTTTCCGCCCGACTCATCCGTAAAGATCTGGCCTATGAAGTGGCGGATGAAATTCAAAGCATGGCCATTTTTGACCTGCAAGGCAGACTAGTGAATTCCACTATGGGAGAAATTAGTCAGGAAATCAGCCTGAACCTTCAGGGTTTGATGACCGGCATGTACGTGGTCAAAGCTAAAAGCCGCACCGGCGCGATTGTATCTGCCAGGATATTGGTAGAATAATTTTTGCTTTGGATAATGGGGGTATGTGCAGTTGAAATTCCAGATAGTTTGGTGCAAATACCCCTATAATTCCTCCAACTCATAATCATTACCCTTCCCATAAGCCACCAATTCTTCAAAATGGTATTCTTCCATGGTATTCAGGTCTTTGCAAAGAAAATCCGTATTACTGAAGATTTCCAAAACCTGAAATTGTAGTTTTTCCCCGAAATTAGTCAATTGATAGTTTTTACCTACTCTGACATTTATCGTTGAAATCCCCATAACATTTAATCACTTTTTTAATTTAAAAATTACCTTTCGGCACAAATATGGTGATAAATAGTCTAAATCAGCTTCAAATCCGATTTATTAAAAAAAAACTGATTAACCATGTGCCAAAAAACATTAAATGGAATATTTTTGCGCATGGTTTCATATTCTAGGGTAATTTTTAACCCAAAGCCACACAAAAACGAGGATGAGCGACGCAATTAAACACGAATGCGGTATTGCAATGATCCGTCTGCGCAAACCACTTCAGTATTATTACGACAAGTACAAAACCCCTTCCTACGGAATGAGTAAGCTTTACCTATTAATGGAAAAGCAACACAACCGTGGACAAGATGGAGTTGGGGTAGCCAACATTAAATTGGATCTTCCTCCAGGAAGCCGATACATCAGCCGTTACCGTTCGGTAGCCGAAAAACCCATTCAGGAGATTTTTGAAAAAATTGCCAAAAAATACAATAAGGCAAAAAAAATCGATGAAGAAGGTTATATGGATGCCCAATGGATGAAGGAGAACACTGCCTTCACCGGAGAGATGTGGCTAGGGCATTTACGCTATGGTACCCACGGGAAAAACAGCATTGAAAATTGTCATCCATTCTTGCGTCAAAACAACTGGAGAAGCCGCAACCTGGTCGTTGCCGGTAACTTCAACATGACCAATGTAGATGAGCTATTCGACAGACTGGTAAGCCTTGGACAGTACCCAAAAGAAAAGATCGATACCGTTACCGTAATGGAAAAAATCGGTCATTTTCTGGATATGGAAGTACAGCGTCTGTTTGATGAAAACAAAGACAAGTACGACAATCAGTCCATCAATGCCATTATTGAAGAACAAATTGATTTACAGGGCGTACTGCAACGCTCTTGTAAGGATTTGGATGGTGGATATGCCATGGCCGGTATGACGGGATACGGTGGTGCTTTTGTAGCGCGTGATCCTGCAGGTATCCGTCCGGCCTATTACTATGCGGATGATGAGGTGATTGTGGTGGCTTCTGAAAAGCCTGCCATCAAAACGGCTTTTGATATTGACTATGATCAGATCAAAGAAATTCCGGCAGCTCATGCCCTGATCATTGATAAGGACGCTGAATATAAAGTAGTACCTTTCATTGACAGCCTTCCGAAAAAGTCATGTTCTTTTGAACGCATTTATTTCTCTCGTGGCTCTGATCCAAATATTTATCAGGAAAGAAAAGACCTTGGGAAATTATTGATTCCACAGGTTTTGAAGGCCATTGACCATGATTTAGAAAATACCGTTTTCTCTTTCATTCCGAATACGGCGGAAATTTCTTTCCTGGGAATGACAGAAGCGGTAGACAACTATCTGGTTGAAGAACGTTTAAGAGCTGTTCAAAAATATTCCAATGATGTGGAGGCCCTGAAAAAGGTATTAACCTTCCGCCCTCGCATTGAAAAATTGGTAATCAAAGACGCTAAGTTGCGTACTTTTATTGCTGATGATGATCACCGCGATCAGTTAGTAGCCCATGTTTATGACACCACTTACGAGGTGGTTCAAAAAGGTAAAGATACTTTGGTCATCATCGATGACTCTATCGTTCGTGGTACTACTTTGGAGAAATCAATTTTGACTTTGGTGAATAAGCTGAGACCGAAAAAAGTGGTCATCGTTTCTTCTGCTCCTCAAATCCGTTTCCCAGACTGTTACGGAATTGATATGTCGCGTATGAAAGAATTCATTGCTTTCCGCGCTACTTTGGAATTGTTGGAAGAAAGCGGTCAGTCTCAAATTCTGAAGGATGTTTATCAAAAAATCATTGAGAATGAGCAGGATTTGACCAAAGAGAACTATGTGAAAGCGATTTACGAACCATTTACAGATGAGCAAATCTCTAAAAAGGTAGCGGAAATCGTGACTCCGAAGGTGATGGAATCTGAAGTGGAAGTCATTTTCCAAACCGTGGACAATCTGCACAAAGCTTGTCCGGAACATACGGGTGACTGGTACTTTACTGGAAACTATCCTACCGCAGGTGGAAATCGCGTAGTAAATAAAGCATTTAAACTATTTATGGAGAACAGCGAAGAGCGTTCCTATTAGTAGTTAAACATACTTCTCAAAAGGCCATTCATTTCCGGATGGCCTTTTTTTATATCAGATAATCTAAAACACGCCGAATTTTATAACATTCCCCCTTAAAAAAAGCATTGATTCCTCGCCAAAAGAGTATATTTGCGATCATTAAAAACAGGACAATTTTTTCATTTAAACAACAGATTATACGCATGGCGCAGCAGGCTTCGAAAAAGGGGGGATTGGTCAATTCATTTTTGGGGACCATTGAGAAAGTAGGTAATGCTCTACCACACCCGGCATCTTTATTTGCCATTTTGGCTTTTATGGTAATTATCCTTTCTGGCATTATGGCTGAACTGGATTTTATTGCCAAAAACCCAACTACTAATGAAATTATTGAGCCCTTCAGCCTTCTCTCCGTAGAGGGACTCCACATGATGCTCACCAATATGGTGAAAAACTTTACGGGCTTCGCCCCATTAGGCGTGGTGCTGGTTGCTATGCTGGGCATAGGAATTGCGGAGGGAAGTGGCCTCATCGGTGCCCTCATTCGTCTATTAGTGGTTCGTTCTCCAAAATCCATTATCACTTTTGTGGTCGTTTTTGCGGGTATTATTTCCAATACCGCCTCGGAAGTCGGCTATGTATTATTGGTCCCTTTGGCAGCCATCATTTTCCATGCCTTTGGGAAACACCCCCTGGCCGGACTGGCTGCTGCCTTTGCCGGAGTTTCCGGAGGATATAGCGCGAACTTGCTTTTGGGCACGATTGACCCGCTGCTTTCAGGACTTTCAGAGGAAGCAGCACAGATCATTGACCCGACCTATACCGTAAACCCGGCCGCCAATTATTATTTCATGTTCGTTTCTACTTTCTTCATCGCATTAGCCGGCACCTTTGTTACTGAAAAAATCGTGATCCCCAGACTTGGAGAATATAAAGGAGATGCAGAAAAGGAAGAAGTAAAACCATTGAGCCCGGCGGAGAAAAAAGGATTGCGCTATGCTACTTTGGTTTCCATTGCATGGCTAGCGATTATTTTAGTGGGCATTATTCCTGAAGAAGGATTTTTAAGAGGTGCCAACGGAGACGTACTTCGGTCACCATTAATGAAAGGGATTGTATCCTTTATTTTCCTGATTGCTGCCACTTGCGGTATTGCTTACGGAAAAGGCGCCGGAACGATAAAAAACGATGCCGATATCATGAACGGCATGGGAGAATCCATGAAAACCATGGGCATCTATATTGTATTGGTTTTCTTTGCCGCCCAGTTTGTGGCTTACTTTAAATGGACCAATCTGGGAATGATCGTAGCTGTAAAAGGAGCAGAATTCCTGCAAGGCATTATCGGTACCCCTGATGGAGAAACTACTTCTATGGTGGCGAAAATTCCTTTAATGATCGGCTTTATTTTCATCACGGCCTTAATCAACCTGGTGATGGGATCTGCCTCCGCCAAGTGGACCTTAATGGCACCCGTATTCATTCCCATGTTTATGCTGATTGGTTTATCCCCGGAATTAACGCAAGTAGTTTACCGCATTGGAGACTCGGTGACCAATATTATTTCCCCCATGATGTCCTACTTTGCGCTCATTGTCGCCTTCATGCAAAAATATGATAAGAATGCAGGTATCGGCACCATTATTTCCACCATGCTCCCCTACACCATCGTCTTTATGCTGGTGTGGACGGCGCTGCTGGTGGTTTGGATGTTATTTGCGTTACCGATCGGGCCGGATGCACCATTAATTTATTCCCTGCCTCAAAACATTCCTGTTCAATAAAAAAAATCCCCAGCTGTTTCGGTTGGGGATTTTCCTTTTAAGGAAAAGCATTATTTTTGCCCAAACAATCAAACTCCCGTGAAAAAAAAGCATTATAATATCCCCATCTTTATTCCAGAGCTGGCTTGCCCACACCAATGTGTCTTTTGCGATCAGGTGCAAATCAGCGGAGAGGAGGAAGTCCCGGCACCGGAAGAAGTGCCCACCATTATCGAATCCTATCTGCAAACCATGGATGCCGGTAAAGCGGAAATTGAAATTGCTTTTTTCGGAGGTAGCTTTACCGGAATACCGGCTGAGCAGCAGGAGGCATACTTATCCGCCGCGCATACTTATTTGAAGGCGGGAAAAGTTCATGGCATTCGCCTCTCTACTCGCCCTGATTATATTGATGAAGAAATCCTGAATCGTCTTCAAAAATTTGGCGTAACGGCGATTGAATTAGGGGCACAGTCCATGGATCCCCTGGTGCTAAAGAGAACCGCTCGCGGCCATTCCATACAGGACGTTTATGATGCGGTCGCCCTGATCAAAAAATATGATTTCGAACTGGGCCTTCAAATGATGATTGGCCTGCCCGAAGATACGCTGGAAAAGGCTTTATTCACCGCCAAAGAAATCATTAAGTTGGGTGCAGAAACTACCAGAATCTATCCTACCCTGATTATCCCCAATACCGCCCTGCATCGGCTTTACAAAACCAATCGCTACCAACCACTGGAACTAGAGGATGCCGTGAATTGGGTGGCAGAAATTCTACCCCTTTTTGAAGCAGCTGGCATAAAAGTTTTACGCACCGGATTACACCCTTCAGACGATTTGAGGTCAGGGAAAGCGATGGTCGCCGGGCCTTTTCATCCCTCCTTTAAAGAATTGGTACTGAGTAGAATTTGGGGAAATATTCTAAAACCTGCCCTGGCCATGCATGCCCAAAAAGCGCCACAAGTACTAATATCCGTTCCTCCAAACCAATTGAATTATGCCGTTGGTTTTAAAGCACAAAACCGGAATTACCTAAAGAAGGAAGGAATTCAAGCCAAATTCGTGGCAGACGCTAATCTTTCCGCCTTCAATTTTTCTTTGGTTAAAAAATAAACCGCGCAACAACCTGTCGTTTTGCGCAAACAATTTTCGGCCATTTTGAGAATAAATCACTGAAAAAATACATTTATGAATTTTAATAGTGGCCAAAATTAACAAGCCAAAAGGAAATTAAGGTTACCTTATTCTTTAATAAAATTACGCTTTTAGAGCCTAAAAGAGGGGTTTAATACATTCGACGCCCTAAAGATTAGCCAAAACTTCGGCTACCAAAAAGTAAATAATCCTACATAATGGGATCTTTGAGACAAAAATCTAAATTTAAAATTGAATGTTAGATCAGGGCACAACATTCAATTACTATGCAAATTACCCCTAATAAACTCAAAAAAGACAGCACAAATGAACCAAATTGCTTTTTCGACAAAGAGCAAAATCTTGTTCGTGCCATTTATGTTGGTTTCCTTTCCTCGGAGGAATTCCAAAACATCGGCCTAAAAACCATTGAAACACTGAAAAGCACCAACACCACCCGCCTTCTCGTGGATACTGAACGACTGAAAGTACTTCGGGCAGAAAACCAAGATTGGATAAAGCATGAGTGGTTCCCCAAAGCCCTTTCCACCAAGCTGACAAAAATGGCCTTTATCGAGCCAGACAATCCCTTCGGAAAGGCTTCCGCTCAAGCGGCCAATACAGTGGAGGAAATTGTAGGGAAAATCACGATAAACTACTTTAAATCAGAGGCTGAGGCACTCAATTGGCTAAATCAATAATAGATGTTCACCAACGCTTATTTTATGATTGAAAATAATATTGTGGAGGTGGTTAAACATCTGTCCCAAAGAAAAGTCCAGTTGGATCATAATCCCTTTTGCCATTGGATGAAAAACCCAAAGGTGCCAACGGAAGAAAAAATTTCCTTTGCTCCCAAAATGTACTTCTTTGTTTTAGGATTTCGTGACATCCTACTGGAATTAGAAGATCATTCATTCCAAAGCCCTTTACAAGATGAAATTAATCAACATTGTAAAGAAGACGCCCACCATTGGATTTGGTATTTGGAGGATTGTGAAAAATTGGCCAATGCAGGATTCTTCAGCTTCCCACCCACTTCCTCAGAAATTTACCAAAGAGATTGGTATCCGGTTCGGAAGCACCTATACAAATGCATGAAGGTCGCAGAGGAATCCAATGATCATCCCTTTCAAAAATTAGTCCTCATTCAAGTATTGGAGTCGGCCTTTGAATCTTTCAATGATGTCATGGCTCCGGTGATTGAGCAAATGGGCAAAATGAATTCCCTGTCTTATTTTGGAAACGCACACCAAATGGCCGAAGAAGCACATGAAAGCCCCTTGTGGATTGAAAGTGATCTGAAGACACTTCAAAAAATTCAATGTGACGGGCAAACCGCTATTGAATCCATTGAAACGATCGACTATATATTCGATGGTTTTGAAAAAATGTTTAATCAATGGAGCATCCCCGTTCCGGTAGGAAAACACCCCTAATTGACTAAATTTATCTAACATAAAAGGAGGCCCCGAAAAGCCTCCCTTTTTTATTTATGCAATATCTAATGCGATTTCCATCATCTGGGTAAATGTCTTCTCTCTGTCTTCTGCCGGAAGCGCCTCATGCGTGACTAAAGAATCTGAAACCGTTAGAACGGTTAAAGCCTTCACCCCAAACTTAGCCGCAAGCGTATAAAGCGCCGTAGTCTCCATTTCTACCGCTAACACGCCATACTCTGCCCAAAGCTTCCACGCATTTGGATCATCATCATAGAAAATATCCGAAGAAAGAATATTCCCTACATGTGGGTTTATGCCCATATCCATCGCCTTGGCAACAGCACCCATCAGCATATCAAAATCTCCAACAGGAGCGAAATCCATCCCTTTAAAACGGTTTCGGTTAACGGAGGCATTGGTAGAAGCAGCCTGCGCGATAACAATATCACGCACCTTAACGTGAGGCTGAAAAGAACCGCAGCTCCCTACACGAATCAATTTCTTAACGCCATATTCGTTGATCAATTCATGACCATAAATACTGATAGAAGGCAAGCCCATACCAGAACCCTGAACAGAAATCCGCTTTCCTTTGTACGTTCCGGTGTAGCCATACATCCCTCTGACTTCATTGTAACAAACTGCATCCTCCAGAAAGTTCTCCGCGATAAATTTTGCACGAAGGGGATCTCCGGGCATCAAAACAGTTTCTGCAATTTCCCCTTTTTGGGCGCCAATATGTACACTCATAATTTCTTAACTCAAAATTTCAGGGGCAAAAGAACCACTTTTCTCCTCACCCATTAAAACATGTTCAATTGTATCTGCAATATCTTTGAAGGTCTGGCGGAAGCCAATGTCCACCGCATCTACTTTTCGACCAGCCACTAAAATCGGAATATGCTCGCGCGTATGATCCGTCCCTTTAAAGATCGGGTCGTTACCATGATCTGCAGTAATAATTAGTAAATCATCCTCACGCATCGCTTCCAAAAGCTCCGGAATCCGGGCATCCCATTCTTCCAAGCAATTCTTATACCCATGAACATCTCTTCTATGTCCAAAATGCATATCGAAATCCACAAGATTAGTGAAAATCAAGCCCTGAAAATCTTCCTTTATCCACTCTAGGGTACGATCAATCCCTTCCTGATTATCCTTAGTAGAAACCGTATGGGTCACCCCTTTTCCGGCAAAAATATCAGAGATTTTACCAACAGCACGTACATCCTGTCCGGCGGCTTGCAGTCTCGACATCATATTATCTGCAGGCTCCAGGGCATAATCATGTCGTCCGGAAGTACGCTGGTAAGCGCCACTTTTTCCAATAAATGGGCGGGCAATCACTCGACCCACATCCAGCATCTCTCTTGCAATTTCGCAATAGCGATATAAGTCTTCTAAGGGGACAATTTCTTCATGCGCTGCAATTTGGAAAACAGAATCTGCAGACGTATATACAATCAAATCACCGCTGGCCACATGGAAATCGCCCAATTCCATAATGATCTCCGTACCGGAAGCCACCTTATTTCCAATGGTTTTTCTTCCCGTTTTGGATTCAAATTCCTCAATGATTTCCTTCGGAAAACCATTTGGATAGGTGGGAAAAGCCTGTTCTAAAATCTGGCCGGCAATTTCCCAGTGCCCTGTTGTAGTATCTTTTCCTTTGGAAACTTCTTTCGCCTTTCCGAAAGCTCCTTCCGGGTAATCTACCGCAGTTATCCCTTTAAAATTACCCAAATGCCCCAAACCCAAACGCTCCATATTCGGAACATTCAAGCCTACCGCATCCGCAATATGACCTACGGTGTTGGCTCCCAAATCGCCGAATTCATCCGCATCAGCGGCAAAGCCCACACCGACCGAATCCAATACGATTAGTACGATACGATTAATATCTTTCATCTCGCCAGCAATTAATAGCCTGAAGTAGAAGTCTCGCCCTTCACAATTTTAATTCCGGAGCTGGTTCCTAAACGATCCACCCCCATTGCAATATACTTTTCTGCGACTTCCTTAGATCTCACACCTCCGGATGCTTTCAATTTGGCTTGTCCGTTCACCGCATCCTTCATAATCTGGATATCCTCAAAAGTGGCTCCTCCTGTTCCAAAACCTGTTGAGGTCTTCACGAAGTCCGCTTTAGCTTCCACGGATAACTCACTGGCTACTTTCTTCTCCTCATCCGTAAGGTAACAAGTCTCAATGATCACTTTTAACACCCGATCACCACAAGCTGCCTTAATCTGGCTGATCTCCTCTCTTACCAGATCGTTTTTCCCATCTTTCAACCAGCCTACATTGATCACCATATCAATTTCATCTGCACCGTCCGCAATTGCCTGCTTCGTTTCAAACACTTTAGCAGCGGTAGACATCATCCCCAAGGGAAATCCAACTACCGAACACACCGCCACACCTGATCCGGCCACTTCCTGTTTAGCCAAAGGTACATAGGCTGAATTTACACAAACAGAGAAAAAGTTATATTCTTTTGCCTCTTTACACAATTGTTTGATTTGTTCCTCTGTTGCATTAGCTGCAAGTATCGTGTGATCGATATATTGACTAACTTCCATAATAAATATATTTGGATTAATACATGATTGGCGCTTAGGGGATCACAGGTTATTTATCATGAAGTGAGGTGCAACGCCATAACCTTATTTTGATGAGCAAATCTAATCAAAATCTTCAGATTATATAAATTTCACTTCTTAAGATTTATTTCATAAAACTGATTTAACGACCTATTAACCTTGACTCCATTCACCTCTAATTCACTTTTATTGATTAACTTCTAAATAAATCAATTGATTAATAAATTGGAATATTTAAATCCCCTTACCGGCCTAAATCTAACTTTATTCCCAAACTTCCTAAACAGGCGTCAATCTTCCCTCTTATTTGACATATTGGAGAATGAAATTGCCTGGGAAAAAACTCAGGTAAAAGTTTTTGGGAAAATTTATCCGGTACCACGATTAACCGCATTTCTCGGTGATGAGGGAATCCATTACAAATATTCAGGACAGATTCATGCGGCAGCGCCCTGGCTTCCTTCCCTTTTAGATATTAAAGCGCAAATTGAATCAAAAGCAGGTCAGGCGTTCAATTCAGTGCTTTTGAATCGATACAATAACGGCCTGGATAAAATGGGTTGGCATGCCGATAATGAAAAAGAATTAGGCCCGGAACCTGTGATCGCCTCTTTGAACCTTGGAGCAAGCAGACGCATGGATTTTAAGTCAAAAAAAAATCCAAAAGAAAAATACGCCATCCAACTAGAAGACGGGATGCTGCTGATTATGGGAAAGGGTTGTCAGGAACATTTTTACCACCAGATACCCGTTCAAAAAAAAATTACAGAAATCCGGATAAATTTAACTTTTCGACAAATATTGCAGTAATATCAATTGTTCAACAAATTGCAGGTATGAAGAAAAAAATAGTTGTACTATCCGGAGCCGGCATCAGTGCGGAAAGCGGATTAAAAACTTTCCGGGATTCTGACGGGCTTTGGGAAGGACATAACGTCACCGAGGTGGCCACCCCGGAAGGCTGGGAGCGGGATCCACAGCTGGTTTTAAATTTTTATAATGAAAGGAGAAAACAAGCTAAATTAGCCCAACCCAATTCTGCCCATCGGGCTCTTCAACAATTAGAAGCAAGGTATGAGGTTCAGGTCATTACCCAAAATGTAGATCATTTACATGAGGCTGCCGGCAGCTCGAATGTCATTCACCTACATGGGAACCTGTTCACCTCCCGCTCCTCCATAGATGAAAATTTAATTTTCGAAATTCCGGATAAGGGAATCGAAATAGGCGATTTGTGCCCATTAGGTAGCCAATTACGACCCAATATCGTCTGGTTCGGAGAGGCAGTCCCAATGATTGAAGTAGCGGCCGAGGAAATTTCCACTGCAGATATCGTCATCATCATTGGCACTTCCTTACAGGTTTATCCTGCCGCTGGCCTTATCGATTACAGGCCATCAAATGCAGAAGTGTATTTAGTGGATCCCAATGCACGGCAACTACGCCTCCCCCGCTTTTTCATGTTTTTAATGAAAAAGCTACCAATGGCATGGAGCTCATTCTGGAAAAGCTACTATTTAATTGAGTCAAGAATCGGCTTTTGTCTATTTTTTGTCAATGTAGTAAACTTTTTTCCTGGAGCACCTTTAGATAAACAAGATCTACTTTAACCCAAATTTATCACCGCCAAATTCAGCTCACTCCCTAAGTAACTTTATTTCAATTTGTTAATATTGGTTTCACTAATTTATCATTAACCCCAATTGGGGTAGGCTTGCTTTTCCTCATTCATCTGCTTCGTTGAAAAAAACACAAAAAAGGAACCCATTCCGTCAATTTTTCCGCCCAGCGGCTATACGAGGCTTAAAGTAAGCCCCCTCCCTGTTGAGGAGATAAATTTCCCCATACCCCTTGAAAAGTAAATAAAATAGGTTAAAACCTTACCTATGTAAATTTTTTAATCAAGCTGCAATAACATAATAGGAAATGACCATTTCCCTTTCCTAAAAAGTCTTTGAATCCATCAGAATAGACTAACAAAATATTCTTATCTATTCCCCTCCTTAATCTCCCCCACTTTTCTTTAAAAATTTATTCTTTTCCAACATTCGACAACTAACCTTTAGTTGCTTCATCAGGTACGCACTAGATATACTAAATGATGAATATGGAAGCGCTTAAAACTACTTTTCCCGGACCTGAGGCTCCTGAAAAAATGAGCATTTTAGCGATAGATGACGAAACCAGTATCAGAAAGCTATTGAATTTCACGCTTAAAGAGAAATTTCAAGTCATTGAAAAGCGAAATGGCATGGAGGCCATGATTTGGCTGGAGGATGGTAATGTACCCGACTTAATTGTGACCGACATTGAAATGCCGGAAATGAATGGCTATACGCTGGTTGAGATTTTAAGGAATTCCGGCTTCTACAAAGAGATTCCGATTATTATGCTATCCGCCAGGGAAAAAAGTGAGGAGAGGATTAAATGCCTGGAGCTTGGCGCAGATGACTATATGATCAAGCCTTTTAACCCTCATGAACTTAAGCTAAGAATCGCAAGATTAATGGAGCATATAAAAAGATATAAATACCATGCATAATATCCCCTTGCTCACCCAGCCCAAAGCTTCTGAACTCAAACACCAAATAAATTATAAACTTTTTATTTTGGGAGAACGCCTGGATCCCTTGGAATTACAGGCACAGGCGTTAAAAATTCCGCTAGCCTATTCCTCCGAAATTTCGGATATCTTTCTTGGAATAAAAGACCAGGTCGAAACGGAAGAAAAAGCGGTATTAATCCTGTTTGACCATCAGGCGCACGATAAGCTTGCTGATCCTCACTTTTGGGAATTAAAAGACTATTGTCAGCATAATGGCGTACCTATTATTCTGATTACAAAAGGCTTTAGGTTGAATATTCTTTACAAGGCCTTAGACCTGGGAATTGATGATGTTTTTTTTCAACCAGTAAAGCTTTCTTCCCTGTTTAAACGCATCAATTTCCTTTTTAACTTCAGGAAAAACAAACTTAACTACCTCGCCCACAACACAAATCAGGAACATGAAATCCATATATCTCCACTGAAAAGAGCCTTTGACATTTTTGTCAGCGTATCTGTTTTGCTGGCACTTAGTCCGCTCTTGTTGGTCGTGATTTTACTCATCTACATAGAATCGCCCGGACCCGTTTTTTATGCTTCTAAAAGAGTGGGTGCCGGATATAAAATTTTTGACTTCTATAAGCTTAGAAGCATGAAAATTGGGGCGGATCAACTGTTAAACAGCATTAAAAACCAAAACCAATATGCCAAAAACCACCAACAATCCTATTTTAATCACTGCGAAAATTGTTTAGAAGGAAAAGGAACCTGTAGTCCATACCTTTTCTCAAATAATGGGAAAATCTTATGTGAAAAGCATATTCAATTCCTTAAGGAAAAAGAAAAACTCAATACTTTTATTAAGGTAGAAAAGGACCCCAGGATCACGAAAATTGGCAAGTTTATCCGAAATACCTCTATTGATGAATTGCCCCAGCTAATCAACGTTTTGAAGGGAGACATGTCCATAGTGGGCAACCGCCCATTGCCACTATATGAAGCGGAAAAACTGACTACCGATCAATCCTCCAAGCGATTTTTTGCTCCGGCCGGAATTACCGGACTTTGGCAAGTCAGCAAAAGAGGAAAGGGAGAAATGTCACAAGAGGAACGTATTGCCCTGGACAACGAATACGCGGAGAAAAATAATTTTTGGTATGATATGGGATTAATTCTCAAAACCATACCGGCCCTACTTCAAACTGAAAATGTTTAAAAAACTCTTTTTATATCTTTTGGTTTTTGCGCCCCTGATCTGCTATGGCCAGCATATCGAAATTTATCAGGAAAAAATTTTCAAAGAACTTCCTGACCGGGTAGCCTTGGTGGACAGTGCCCAATATCATTCTCCTTTGCTGACTATCCAAAAGATAGAGGCCGAACGCATTGAGCTGGAACTTCGCATCAATCGAAATGAAATATGGAAAGATTTTAAAGTCTTTACGCAGGGGTTTTATACCAATACTACATCAGTCATTTATAATGACATCTCCAATGGACAAACCCCTGTTTATAGCGATACCCGCGCCTCTGGTTACCAGGGGCGAATGCTTTTTGGTATAAATTTTCAATTCTCCCTGATCGACCTGTTAAATCGCCCAAAACAATTGCGAAAGGATCGACTAGAATTACAACAAACCAATTTAGAATTAAGGAATGGAATCACCGAGGTACGGACCACCATATTAAGGCAATATTTTGCACTTGGGAAAGCCCAACTGGGCCTTGCCTCCACCATCAAAACTGAAAATGAAGCTTATTACGCATACAAAAAAGGGCAGCAGGAATTTGAAGCCGGCCTTCTTCCACTCGAAGATTTGGGGAAATTAGAAAAAGCGTATTCTTCCAGTCAAACTGCTTCTGAAGAACAAAAAATGAATGTTTTGATGGAATTTCTGATTTTGGAAGAATATGTGGGCCTTCCTCTCATCAATTTTTATAATGAATAGGCAAGCAAAAGATGGATTTAATCAACCTCATACGGCTTCTCATTTCCAACTGGAAATACCTGGTTTTTTTACCGGTAGCGACCGCTATAGCGATTGCCTATGCAACTAAGGATGAAGTCCGCACTTACACTACTGCCTCCAAAATTTATACGGGACTAGCATCAGGTTACGATATTGAAACCCATGCAGCAGGAAACTTCAACTATAAATTATCACAGGTCATTTTTGACAATGCCATCAACCTGATCAAAGCAGATAAGATGGCCGAGGAGGTTTCCCTTCAATTATTGGCCCAGCATTTATCCATGAAGGAGGAAAATCCCTTTATTTTAAAAAATGAAAACTATAAAGAAGTCCAAAGCATATTTACTCCTGAAACCTTAAGCCAAGTAGTCCATAAAGGAAATGAAGCGGAAACATATCGAAACCTTACCAAATTCCGACATTCTTCTGTAAAAAATGAAATAACCGATTTACTCCAAAGCTCCCATCCTTACTATTCCCTTAAATCGATTAAAGGTTACAGCGTAAAACGGCTACAGGGAAGTGATTTGGTGTCTTTTGAGTTTTCAAGCTCGGATCCCGGGATAGCTCAAAACACCTTAATTTTCCTGGCCAAAGCCTTCAATCAGGTTTATAATAACCTCAAAAAACAACAAGCTGAGCAGGTAGTGGCCTATTTTGGAAAGCAGGTGGACTCCACCTACCATGCACTAAAAGGGGCAGAGCGAAGACTATTAAACCTAAAGGTAGACAATCAGATATTGGTTTTGGAAGACCATGTAAAACTCATGGAATTCAAGCGGGACGATTTACTCAACCTGAAGGAATCTTATGAAATAGAACTTTCCGCCAAAGAGGCCCAACTAAAAGCCCTGGAAGCCGGAGGTGGTGAAAATATTAAAATTAAACCCTCCAGTGAATTACTAGAAATTAAGAATAAACTCGCAGAAGATAATGCCCGCCTTTCTTTAATTCAAATTACCAACCAATCAGACGATAAAGAAGTCAAATTACTCGAAAAACGTATCGCCAGAAGTAAGGAACAACTTGAGAGCTCAATATCTGAAAATCTTTCACAAAAAAGCGGCAATACCGTCGATGCCGAAGTAATCGCACTCACCATGAGTGAGGTAGAAGCTTTAAGATCCAAAATTGCTGTAACTAAAAGAATATTGGCCGACTTCTGGAATGATTATGCCAGTGTAACCGAAATGGAACTGGAAATTAAAATGATCGAGCGAAATATCTTCATTGCTCAGGAAAACTACATCCACCTGTTAACCGATTACCAAAAAGCTAAAACGAAACTCAAAAATCTCACGGTAAGCCATAGCATCAGTATGGTGGATATTCCTTTTTACCCCATCAACCCGGACCCATCCATGCGCAAGCTGATCATTGTGGCAGGATTCATGGGCATGTTCATTTTCATTGCCTCTGTAATTATCGGAGCTTATTTCATGGATTCCTCGATTACCACCATTAACAAGGCACAGCAACTTACCGGTGCTGAGGTGGTAGGAGGACTACCTCAGATGGACAAAATCGAGAAGGGAGTAGATATGGTGCAAATTAAGGAGAAGCTTTCTCGTCAAATTGAAGCTGATATCCGACAAAAACAGACCCTTGTTAAATCTAAGCCCATGCTATTAGCTTTAGTTTCCCTTCGAGAGCAGGAAGGCAAAACCACTATTGGCTATGAAGTGGGTAAACAATTGGCTGAATACAATAAAATTCTGCTGGTTCGCAATGGCAATTCCACTTTAGAACCCAAAAAAATAGTGAGCAAAAATCTGGAACCCTGGTATTACCAGCAGACGAAATCGCTCCATCAGTCTAAAGATTTTGACAAATTTTTAGAAAACCCCTATATACAAAATGAATATGATTACATCATTCTGGAACTCGGGGCAATCCTAAATTTCGAATATCCTATACAGCTTTTGGCGAAGGCTCACCATAGCTTCCTAATCATCGATGTCCATCGTAGTTGGTCCAATGCGGACACTAAGGCCATCGAAAAAATCAAGCAATTGGAATCGGTTCAGTTTGATATCCTGTTGAACAACATCAATTTATTTGAAATAGAAAAACTCATTGGGGAAATCCCCAAACAGCGATCAAAATTTAGGGCCACTGTAAAATCGATTCTTCAACTTAAACTAAAAAGCAAAAAGTTTTGGGTAAAAAACAACCAGTAATCGTTTGTATAGGATTCCCTTCCTGGGATACCAATTACACCAAATCCACATTGGAATTAATGAAGGTCATGAGTTCCCAAATACCCGTGGTGTATGTTAATTACCCTTTTACAATGATTGATGTTGTAAGGGGAATATTGGGCAAGAAAAGATTACCCTTAGCTGAAATTCTAAAAAATCCACACCAAAAAACCTTTCAATATGATAAAGGAGAGGTCACGGTACTCTATCCGCCTCCTTTTTTACCCAATCAATTTTTACCCAAAGGAAAATGGTTCGATTACTTTTCCCGTGTTAATGCCCGGATGCTCATCCGCCGACTTGAAAATCATCTCACGAAATGTGAACTTCAGCCTCTGGCCGTTATCAATGCCTTTAACCCATTTGTAGGCGCTTATTATCCAGAAGACTTTCAAAAGAAATACCCACACTACTATTACTGCTATGATGAAATTAAACTCACCCAATGGTCCGGGAAACATGGGGGCTATCTGGAAGAACAGTTTTTAACGCAAACAGCGGCGCACTTCTTTAGCTCAAAACCGCTTCTAGAAACAAAATCAAAAAAGGAAATCCCGGCCTTCCTGATACAAAATGGGGTTAACTATGACCTGTTCCATCAGGCATTTTGTCGGGTATCAGACCGAAGCAGCACGCCCTCCGCTTTCTATATTGGCGCGATCGATGACCGCCTGGATTACTCCCTACTTGCTGATTTAATCGGGCAATTCAAGCACTGGAAATTTCACTTTTTTGGACCGATAAAATCTGAGCATTTTCAAACGCTATTGGCACAAAATAAAAACCTCCATTATGAAGGAAATATGGACGCTCAGGAAATCCCGGCCAAGATCCGAGATTTTCATATTGGACTTATTCCTTTTGTCCATAATGATTTCACCAAAAATATTTACCCACTCAAAATCAATGAATACCTCGCAGCAGGGAAACAGGTGGTCAGCACCGACTTTGGGGACCTGAAAGATTTTGAGCATACAATTTATATTAGCCAAAACAGTGAACAATTCGCATCGGCTTGTCAAAAAGCCCTAGAAGAATTGACTGAGGAGCGCATTGCTAAAAATGCCGCCTTTGCGGCGAACAATAGCTGGCAACACCGGGGGGCCGTATTCTTAGAGTCGATAATGCAATTAGCCAAACAGCATGAGCAAATTCCTTATTAACCGATTTAAAAACTCCACCAATTTTGGTGCTCTATTATCCAATGGCTTGTTGGCTGGGATGCGTTTGCTCAATTTCACCCTGCTGGCCAGAAGCACTTCAAAAACCGATTTTGGGATTTGGATCATTTACCTGACCACGGTGAACTTCGTAGAAATGGTTCGGTTTGGCCTTCTGCGTACAGCCTACGTAAAATATACCAGTGGTTTGGAAAAGGTGGACAGGGATCCCATTGAAGGGAGTAGTTGGATATTGGCCATCCTGTTTTCCGGCATCGTATTTTTAGCTTGTCTTTTATTGTTTTGGTTGCCCCTAGAAGTGTCCGATGGTTTTCAATATTTCTTCTACTATTATCCGCTATATTCTTTAGTGATCCTGCCTTTTCATTATGCTACTTTCCGCTTCCAGACTTATCGAAAGTTTTTTCACATTTTCAGAATCACTCTGGTACAAACCGGCCTGTGGGCCATCTTACTTTTGTATCATTACTTTCAACCCCAATCCATTCAATGGCTTATCAGGGCGCATTTAGCCGCCTCTTTTTTATCAGGTTTAGTGGCTCTGTTGGGAGGATGGTCCAATGTATTAGCCATCAAAAAAGCTGAATTTCAATGGATCAAAAGATTATTAAATTTCGGGAAATTTTCAATCGGGACACTCATAGGCTCCAATCTGTTAAAAAGTGCCGACACCTATTTAATCAATTACTTTTTAGGGCCTGCAGCCACCGCCTTATATAATATTCCTTTACGGCTTACAGAAATGCTGGAAATCCCATTGAGGGCACTCGCACAAACTGCCTTGCCCAAGATCTCCAAGGCCGCCAACCAAAATTCCAAAACCGAAGTCAGCCAGTTATTTGCACAATACACTACCTTCGCCTCCATCATTTATTTCCCAATGCTTCTGCTTGCTTTCCTGCTCGCCCCCTGGTTAGTAGAATTTGTAGGGGGAGCCGCTTACAGGGAAACCTACCCTATTTTTAGGATTTTTCTCGTGGCTGCTATCTTCCTACCCTTGGATCGTTTTACCGGCATCACCCTGGATGCCGTAAACCTCCCCCAAATCAACCTCAAAAAAGTGGTATTGATGGCTTCATGCAATGTCATTGGCGATGTGCTCATTCTTCTATTCTTGCCTCAACTCAACTGGGTAGCCGTTGTGACGATTAACACCCTGTTTATCGGCATGCTTTACGGCATTCATCAATTACGCGCCCTCAAAATCATTGACCGACAGCACTTGTTCCATTTTTGGTTCAAATACAGCCAAAGGATTAAAAGTCTGAAAAATGGTTAAACAGAAGGAACCTGTTTACTCTACAGAGAGTCTGAACTAATATCTTGAAATTTCAAAAAATTCATCATGGCCAAGAAAGTCATTAACAAGGAATCGATAATTCAGGCTTATATGGACTATTACCTTACGGAGGGCAAAGAACCCGCCTCGGTTTACCATTTTGCCAAAGAAATAGGGAGTTCAGAAGAAGAATTCTACAAGCATTTTAACTCCTTTAAGGGCATCAATAATTTCATTTGGAAAAGTTTCTTTGAAAATACCATTGAGGGAATTAAATCTGAAGAAGTCTACGAAACCTATTCTGTCAGAGAAAAATTACTTTCCTTCTATTTTACCCTGTGTGAAGTTTTAAAAAAGAAGCGCAGTTTTGTGAGTGCCAAATTTCCCCAAAACCCTAAAGAATTCTTGCAGGCCGCATACTTAAAAACCTTTAAGGATGCTTATCTGATCTACGTTCAGGATTTGGTTCAGGAAGGCATGGATACCGGCGAAATACAATCCAGAGGAAAGGTGAACAACAAATACAAAGAAGCGCTTTGGGCGCAATGTGTATTCCTGATTGATTTTTGGATAAAAGATGAAAGTGAAAATTTCGAATCCACCGATGCCGCTGTAGAGAAAACCGTCAATCTTAGTTTTGAATTGATGGGTGCATCAGCCCTGGACTCCATTCTGGATTTCGGGAAATTCTTATTTCATAACCGAGACAAATATTCGCATGAAAGAGCAAAATAAAATTCCGGTAAGTAAAGTTGAGCGCGCTTCCAAATTCATGAAGGCCGGTGTGAAGGTAGGTGGAAATTATATTAAGCATTATGCGAAAAAAGTAATTTCCGGTGATGAAACCGATAAAGCTGATTTAAATGAAAATAATGCCAAAGCCATTTATGGATCCTTAAGTGAGCTTAAAGGAAGTGCGCTTAAGGTCGCGCAAATGATGGCCATGGATAAAAATTTATTGCCTACGGCCTATCAAAATCAATTTGCCATGGCGCAATACAGTGCGCCTCCACTCTCCTATCCATTGGTGGTAAAAACTTTTCAGAAATATTTTGGAAAAAGTCCTGTCCAGATGTTTGACAAATTTTCCCAGTCCGCCTTAAATGCCGCCTCCATTGGTCAGGTACATGAGGCTTATGCGAATGGGAACCGCCTGGCGGTAAAAATCCAATACCCGGGGGTGGCGGAATCCGTCAGCTCTGATTTAAAGATTGCGAAACCCCTTGCGGCAAAACTTTTTGGGCTATCCAATGCAGAAGTGAGCCAGTATATGGGAGAAGTAGAAGAAAAGTTACTGGAGGAAACAGATTATGACCTGGAACTTAAGCGGTCTCAGGAAATCACCGCCGCCTGTGCTCATATTGAAAATGTAATCTTCCCCAATTATCATCCGGAGTTTTCCTGTAAAAGGATTTTAACCATGGATTGGATGCCGGGAGCACATTTGAAAGAATTTCTTCAGCAAAACCCCAGTCAGGAGGTAAAAAATAAAATTGGGCAGGCCCTGTGGGATTTTTACGATTTCCAGATCCACTCCCTTCAGCAAGTGCATGCAGATCCGCATCCAGGCAATTTTCTGATGCAAATGAACGGCGATTTAGGGATTATCGACTTCGGCTGTGTGAAAGTAATTCCCGATAAATTCTATCAGGCCTATTTTAGTTTATTAGCTAAAGACCTGGTGAAAAATGATGAAATCCTTGAAAAGCTCTTATTCGACTTGGAGTTCCTATTTCCAGAAGATACCCCCGATGAAAAACGATTCTTCAGTGACATTTTCCGGGAGATGATCCAATTATTAGGTAAGCCCTTCCATTTTGAGGAATTCGATTTTAGTGATTCCCAATATTTCAACCAGATCTACTATTTAGGGGAAAGAATAAAAAACATGAAGGAAATCAGAAAATCAAGGACGGCAAGAGGTTCCCGCCACGGGTTATACATTAATCGAACCTATTTCGGACTTTATAACCTCCTACATGATTTAAAGGCAAAAATTAATACAAAGACGCTCAGCAAATTAGCCCTCATCGCCTAAAAAAGGCGAAAAAATATCATTTTGGTATTTGGCGTTACCGTAAAATTGCCCTAATATTGCAGAGCAAAACGGCAGTAATGCCTGCATTGCAGGGCCTATAGCTCAGTTGGTTAGAGCTTCTGACTCATAATCAGGAGGTCGCTGGTTCGAGCCCAGCTGGGCCCACTTCCGTCTTCTTAGACAATAAAAATCTTTCGAATGTTATTCATACATTCAGGGCCTATAGCTCAGTTGGTTAGAGCTTCTGACTCATAATCAGGAGGTCGCTGGTTCGAGCCCAGCTGGGCCCACCAACCGCTTCAATATTTGAAGCGGTTTTTTTATATCCAAAGTTGAAAGCTACCAATTATTAGAATTTATTGGGTATTTTTTCTATATTCCCGATGATAATTTTTTGATAATGCGCTGTATTCTTTTCCTACCAACTTTTATCATCTTTTTCCTCTTTGCCCTCCCTTCTTTTGCGGAGGAATACCTTTCTGAGGAAATGTTTCTAAAAAAACTACAATCTACCAATGATAACTATGAAAAATCATATTACCTGGTAGGTCTGGCGCAACTACATTGGGAAAAGAACCCATCGCTTACCATCAAATATGGAAAAGAAGCTTTAAAATATGCCGAGGCAAGTAATAACCCGGAAAGAATCGCTTTCGCCCTCAACTGTGTCGCCTATGGGCAACAAAAGAAGGGATTCAGAGCACAAGCTTCCAAAAATTTTCACCGTGCTTTAATTGTAGCAGAAAAAGCCCATTTAAATATTCTCAGGGCTAAAATCCTGAATAATCTGGGCGCCATGGAAAAGGATGATGGCCGAGTCAATATTGCCAAGGATTATTTTGAACAAGCCTTGGAATTGGCCGATGAAGACACCAGAATCTCCCTATTGAATAATCTTGCTTCCTGTTATATTGTATTAAAAAGGTATGAAGAGGCCGAGAAATTACTTCAAACCTATTTAGACTATCAGGAAATGGTAGAGGACACCCTTTATATGGGGATCGCCATTGGCAATATCGGAGACATTTATCACGCTCGAGGACAATTCGATATTGCCAAAGAAAAATATTTACTTTCCCTTCAATATGCCGAAAAAGTAAATGATCACTACGGGATGGTCTTTATTAAAAATGCTTTAGGGGATATTGCAGTCCGGAAACAAGAATACGCCCTTGCATCCTCCATTTTCAAGGAGGCGGAGCAAATTGCCAAAAAGCATCAATTTCAATCTTTAGAGCTGGACGCAAATCTGGGACGAGCGGAAACCTATGCCGCCAGACAAAATTATAAAAAAGGCTATCAAATGCTTTGGGCGCAGATTCAGTTAAGAGACTCTTTATATAATCAGAATCTGATTAGCGAACTATCAAAAGTTAAAACTTCCTACGAATTAGAAAATAAAACTTTGGAGCTTGAAGCTGCAAACCGAAAAAACGCCCTTCTTGAAATGGAAAGGAAAAATCATTTATTGGTCATGTGTCTGACCTGGGGCATTTTTATGATAGGTCTTATTGTTTTTTATCAATTCCGAAAGAAACAAAAGGAAAAGGATAATTTATTTAAAATCATACAAGAAAGTAAGAATGAAATCGAAGCACAAAATGAAGAATTAATTGCCTCCAACGAGGAAATAGAAGCGCAGCGATTCCACCTTTCAGAAGCTAATCAAAAATTGGAGCAGGCCAATCTGGAAGTGGAGAAAAAATCAACGGACTTACTCAGTTCCATCCAATATGCAAGAGGCATTCAGGAGGCCATATTGCCCAATGATGCTAAATTGAAGGCCTTATTAGGCAATCATTTGATATTTTTTCAACCCATGCAAATTGTGAGTGGCGACTATTTTTGGCTAGAAAAAATCGATAATAAAATTTTCTGGGCCGTCATAGATTGCACAGGCCATGGTGTGGCTGGTGCTTTCATGTCCATGACCAGTTTCAGTTTATTATACCAAATCATAAATGTGGAGAAAAATGACCAACCCGCTAAAATTCTCCAATTGCTCAAAAGAAGATTGGAAAAAATCCTCCACCATAATAACCCCAACCGAAATGAGGGATTGGAAATCGGGCTTTGCGTCATGGACCTGGAACAAAATCAATTAGAATTTTCAGGCTCTTTTCAGCGTTTATACATTTATGAAGAACAGGTCGGTTTATCCAAATTCCCTGGCGACCGCACTGCCATTGGGGGTAGTTTCATCTCTAAAAATATCTTTGAGCAGCACAAAATTATGCTCAATGAGCGCCAAACCCTTTACATGATGACCGATGGCCTGCAGGACCAATTTGGAGGACCAAGAGATCAAAAATTTCTAATTAAAAACCTGGAACTGCTCCTCATTGACATTCAGGGGCTTGATTTAAATGAGCAGAAAAAAGCTATTGAAAAAAATTTCAATGAATGGAAAGGCCAGCAGGCGCAAACAGACGACATTCTGTTGATGGGAATAAAATGGAAAAATATTATGGCCGCCAACTTCAACAAAGAAAGCATTTTAAACGATAGTTTACACCGCTAAGGTGGACCACTGCTTTTTTTGCTTTCTCAGCATTCCGTATCTTGCAGTAAAATTAGCCAAGCCCTTTTAGATTTAATCGCATGGTATTGCCGGAAATCAACAGTATAGCAGAAATTTGCGCCCAACACAAAATTGAAGACGTCGTATTATCCCCTGGATCAAGATGTGCTCCTATTACGATAGCCTTCAACCGACATCCTCAATTCTCTCCCATTACTTTATCCGATGAAAGAGCTGCTGCCTTCACGGCGCTGGGCATGTCACTAGAGACGGACAAGCCTTCGGTATTGGTTTGCACCAGTGGAAGTGCCGCTTATAACTACGCTCCTGCGGTAGCGGAGGCATTTTTCGCTCAGGTTCCTTTGTTAGTCATTACGGCAGACAGGCCTCCGGAGTGGGTAGACCAAATGGATGGACAGACCATCCGACAATCCGGCATATTCGGCAAACACGTTAAAAAGTCTTTTGACCTACCGGTAGATCATCAACATCCGGATGCAAAATGGCAATTTAATCGACAGGTAAACGAAGCTATTTTGGAAGCGAACAGTTTTCCGAAGGGCCCTGTACACCTAAACATTCCGATAAGAGAACCTTTTTACCCGGAAAAGGGGGAGGCCATAAAATTTGACGCTAGTTGCAGGGTCATTAAAAAAAGGAGCGTTCTAAATGATTTTTCGCCTCAGGTTTGGGAAGAGCTCAAACAGGAATTTAGCCGGTATTCAAAACCCCTCATCGTCCTCGGGCAACAAAAATTAAGAGCCGACCTAATTGAATCCCTGGGGCAATTTTCCTCCAAACATCAAATTCCGGTAATTGCAGATGGCATAAGTAATTTTCACGACCTGGAGGATGTAATCAGTCTGCCTGACAACATTTTGATTGGCAAGCAAGACAAAAAATCGCTTCAACCTGATTTATTAATCACATTTGGTGCCTCTGTAATTTCAAAACCATTGAAACAGTTTTTGAGGAGTTACCCTCCCAATGCCCAATGGCATCTTGAAGAAACCGGGATGACCGCAGATACCTTTCAGTGTTTGACCGAGATTCTTCCGGTATCTCCCGCAACTTTTCTTCAACATATGAAAGAGGCCTCCACTAGCTTTTCTGCTCCCTATTTCCAATTATGGCAACAGGAACAAAAGCGGCAACAAGAAAAATTACAAGCATTTGTGGAGGTAAGCCCTTTTACAGAGATAAAAATTGCACATCAAATATTAAATCATTTACCTCAGGATAGTCTGCTTCATCTTTCAAACTCTATGACGGTTAGGAATGTGAATTTTGTAGGCGTCCCGGTTCAGAAAAATATTGAAATCGCCTGTAATCGAGGCACCAGTGGCATTGACGGATCCAATTCTACCGCCATAGGAGCTGCCATGAAAACTGAACGGTTGACAACGCTGATTACGGGAGATATGGCTTTTTTCTATGACAGAAACGGTCTTTGGAACAATTACCTACCAACCAATTTAAGAATCATCGTCATCAACAACCATGCTGGTGGCATTTTCGGTCTCATTCAAGGGCCAAGAGAACAAGAAGAGTTGGCCACCTATTTTGAAACTCACCAACAATTAAAGGCCAAAAACACGGCGGAAGATTTCAACTTAGATTACTTCAGTTGCTCTGACTTTAAAGCACTCAATACGCTTTTACCTGACTTTTTTAAAGCATCAGAGCGACCAAAATTATTGGAAATTTTCGTAGACAAAGAAGAGAATAAATCCTCATTTGACCAATTTAAAGCACATCTTAAAGGATGATTCCAATTACCATCAATGGGAAAATGCTTTCCGATCAGAGAAAAACCTTCACAGCTATTGAAAAGGAAATTCTTCATTTTGTAAAAGCATGGGAAGCTGGTCAGGAAGACTTTGAACTCCATACTTCCGGTTCCACCGGCACCCCAAAGGCCATTAAAATTTCCAGAAAGCAAATGGAGCAAAGTGCTTTAATGACCGCCAGGGCGCTCCAGCTGCAAAAAGGAGACCGGGCAGTATTGGGCATGAACCCGAATATGGTGGGTGGAAGAATGATGATCGTTCGGGCTTTGGTGACAGAAATGGCATTAGAAGTGGTGGAAGCCAGTCTAAACCCATTGCTGGATATTCAACAGCCTTTTGATTTTACAGCCTTGGTCCCTATGCAATTAGACGCAGCCATAGAAAATCCCCATTCCTATCAACTTTTGAATCAGGCGAAAGTGGTGATTATTGGTGGCGCTCCCATGTCGGAAGGCCTCATTCAAAAATGCCAAAAATTAAAATGCATTGTTTACGCCACTTATGGCATGACGGAAACCGTTAGCCACATCGCCCTGAAAGCCATTAATGGGCCACAGCCACAAAAAGATTTCCATACGTTAAGTGGCGTAAAAATTCAACGGGATGAAAGGGGTTGCCTCCAAATAGAAAGCCCTACCGCAGCAGAAGATGTAATCACTACCAATGATTTAGTGGAGCTCACCTCCCCTTCCTCTTTTCGGTGGCTCGGCAGAATAGACCGAACGATTAACACCGGAGGTATAAAAATTCAAGCCGAATTAATTGAAAATGCGATTGAAAAGATACTTACCAAACATCATATAAAGGCCCATTATTTTATTGAAGGTACGCAGGATCAAAAGTTAGGACAAAAAATCTCTTTATTTGTTGAAACCTCCACAACAGACAGGGAGTTTCAAGGGTTAATTAAAACAAAACTAATTACCCAACTCCCCAACCGGTATCATTTACCAAAATGCTTTATTTTGGTAGACAAATTCAAACTACTTCCTTCCGGTAAAGTAGATCGTAGGGGAATACTCCAAGATTTTGAAAATGACCAAACTCATCCCGCTTATCATTTTAATCTCCTTTCCTTTGATCCTAGTGGCACAAAATAACAAACTGACCATAGAAATACAGGGACTCAGAAATGAAAATGGTGCCATTAACTATTTATTATTTGATCAGGAAGAGGGCTTTCCGGACAAAAAAGAACGGGCCATCAGAAAAAATGTAGTGCATGCAAGAGATGGGATAATCGAAATTTCAGGGCTGAAATCAGCAGATTATGCTGTAGTGGTACTCCATGATGAAAATCAGGACCTCAAAATGAACTATAATTGGGTAGGCTTCCCCACAGAAGGTTTCGGTTTTTCCAACAATCATCGCCTCTTGTCCGGCCCCCCTTCCTTCGATCGAACCTCCTTTAGCCTGAATACTGACGCCCATATTATTATTAAAATGAAGTATTTGTAAGATCGTAAATCCAAAAAAAACAACCTTCCCCTCAAAAGCAGGCTCTTCTTTATCGATTTGATTTAGCCCACATCCGAATCGAAACATTAGACTATTATTTTTTGTAGCCAAATTATGCACTGCCATAAGCAGTAAACCCAACAATCATTTCCCAGCAGACAGGGGTTATACCTCGCTTTTATATCATCCGGATTGAGCTGCGCTTACTTTCTCCTTTTCATATGCCTGATGGGAACAACTCAAATAATGGAATAACTCCATCACCTTTCCCGCAATGCTGCAAAACGAGGATTTAAAATTAGAATCCAGGTATGGTAAATATTATCCAACCTCATTTGAAAAAATAGGATCACTTTTGCCTATTACAAATCGGCATCTGTTCAAAAAATTAATCTACTCCCGACGGAGTTTTATTATCTGCATAAGCTGCCTCGCCTAAAACCAGAACTTATAACTGACCGAACCAAATCGGTGCCAACCAGATCCAATAAATTCCGGACTTAAAAGCACCAGCTTCCCCACAATTTGATGTCTTCGAAAACTTAGCCCCATTTCAGAATAATATTGCTGCACTATTGGTTCAACTTCTACCCTTTCAATAACGTGTGGACTCTCTTCATAATTAAAAACTAATCCCCCTTGCATGGTGGCATCATAAAAAACCGCCTTGACATCTGCCCCAAAAGTTAAATAAAAATCAAAACCCCTTCTGGGGGAGGCACCCAATGGGGCTATTTGGCTAAAATAAGGAGATCGGTGTCCAAATCTTATTCTTGCACCTACCCCTACATTATCTTGCCAGGTACCAACAGCCGTCTCTCCATGAAGGATAACATCCATTAAAGAAGAAGTCCACAAACCCTTATCTACTTCAAAGAAATAATTAATTAAAAAATCATTCCTGATCTGATTTTCCCATCCTAATGGTGGGTGCGAAGGTGTAATTTTGTGCACCAGGCCCTGAGTAATCCCACCCAATGCATACTGCCCAACCAAGCCAGTAGTAAAGGCCGTTCGAAACCTTAATTTACGTTCTGGAATAAAACCATAGGCAATTTGACTAATCGTTAATGTACTGGCATAAGGGCGATCACCACTTCGATCTATATCCAAATGGGTATCATCAGGCGTGTACATATTCTGACGAAACAAAATGCCCGACACAATTTGATTAGTATCCCTTACAAAGGGACTTAGCGGATAAATCAATGGAGAATGCTTGAAAACAGGATCGATATACGACAACGCTACCCCATTAGTGTAATACTTATCCGTAAAGAAGAAAAAATCATTTTCCAATGTTAATTGGATGGATCTTAAATTGTTGGGCACCAATTTACTTTGCGCCAACAAGTTACCAGACAGATTGTAACAAAGGACAACCCCTAATAATAGTTTAAATAATTTCATACGGTAGGTCACAAGAAATTTTACGTCCCCCAACGCTTAAATGATTTCTTGATTCCCCAAATAGATGATCAAATATCCATTAAATCACATCCAATTCCAATCCTTTGTACATCTTTATATAATTAGGTCCAAATCCATACTTTAGCCCCACTTCATCAAACAATTCGATTTTGCATCAGTATTTTTATTTATAACCCATTGAAAAACTATGCTAGCGTTAGAGATTAACCCTATTGTAAAACTTCAACCCCTGGACCATATCCATATCGGACCACTACTTGAACTTATCGACCAAAACAGGGATTTTTTACAGAAAAACCTATCCTGGTTGGAGGCCCAAACACGCCGAGAGGATGTAGCCCATTTCATTAGCCATTATCAAAAATTAATGTCCAGCAAAAGAGGGATTATGTTTGGTATTTTTCACAAGAAAATGCTGATCGGTAATATTGGACTTTTTGATATTGATCCGCACAACAAAAATGGTCAAATCTCCATCTGGATTAGTCAGGAGTATCAAAATCAAGGCATTGCTGAGAATGCCATGCAACAAGTGATTAAGTTTGCTTTCATGGACTGGAAATTAAACCGACTTGAAATTCGTTGCAAAGCCGACAATGAACCAACTGCAAAATTAGCATCAAAATTAGGATTTAACCTAGAGGGGAAATTACGCCAAAGCGAATGGTACTATGACCATTTTGAAGACCTGGTGGTTTTTGGACTTTTAGGGCATGAAGTAAGGGCTAAAAGAGCTTAAAACTTTGGATTATTCGCATGAGGCATCTAATTTAGAATCCTTACATTTTTAGAGATTCGTATGATGCTGAATATTTCATTGACACAAATGGAATACATCGTGGCGGTGGATACACATCGCCATTTTGTTACGGCTGCTGAACATTGTTTTGTAACGCAGCCCACCCTTAGTATGCAGATTAAGAAGTTGGAGGATCAATTAGGGGTAACCATTTTTGATCGTACAAAACAACCCATTATCCCAACCGATGCGGGTGCAAAAATCATTAAACAGGCTAGAATTATCCTCAATGAGGTAGAACGAATCAATGATATTCTTCAGGAATACCGTGATACCGTAGCTGGAGAATTAAAGATAGGGATTATACCTACCCTAGCCCCTTACCTTGTTCCTCGATTTATTGGAAACTTTTATAAAGCATTCCAAATGTTAAGTTGAACATTAAGGAGATGCTTACCCAGGATATTTTGAAAGCCCTAAGAAATGATTCATTGGATGTGGCCATCTTGGTAACCCCTTTGAATGAGTCAGAAGTAGAGGAAATCCCTTTATTTTATGAAGAGCTTTTCTTATATCTGAATAAAAACCAAGTCAATAAAATTCAAAACCCCATTTCCCCCGAAATTCTTAAAGGAGAAAGAATTTGGCTTCTATCTGAAGGGCATTGTTTCCGAAATCAAATGATGAACCTATGCAAAATTGGGAAGAACAATAGTCTTCCGGGTTTTGATTTTGAAAGTGGCTCCCTGGAAACGCTACGAAAAATTGTAGACACAGAAGGGGGAATGACTGTTTTACCTGAGCTGGGTACAGACCAAATTTCTGAAAGCCAGTTGAGACAAATTGGTCACGGAAAACACTACCGGGAAATCAGCCTGGTGTATACGAGGAACTTTGCAAAAAAGAAATTGATCAAAGTGTTAGAAGAAGAATTAAAGAAATCAGTTCCTTCTAGCATGCACTCCGCTGAAAACGGAGAAATTGTGGAATGGAAATAAACAAAGAAGGGAAGTTGCTCAGCAGCTTCCCTTTTTTTGATTCCAATCTTTTAGTACCAAAGAGCCTTGATAAACCCGTTTATCCGGGTATTCTTGTTCAATCCATTTTGTTAATGCAAATTTGGTACTTTCAAAGGCTAATTCACTCCAAGGAATCTCTTCGGGCTGAAACCAGTCAATTTCCAGCGTCTCCTCTCCAGCACCAAAAGCCTCCCCTTCCAACTCACTAAGGTAAATCAAATAAACCTGATTGAATTGAGGCAAATTATAAAGCGTATGAAGGTGTGAAATCTTCACCCGGGCCATGGCCTCTTCCCAAATCTCCCGTATGGCACCTTCTTCTACACTTTCCCCATTCTCCAGAAATCCGGCAGGTAAATTCCACAGCCCGTATCGAGGCTCAATCGCTCGCCTGCAGAGCATCACCCTTCCCGATTTCACCACCAAACTTCCTGCGATGATTCTGGGGTTTTGATAATGAATGGTATTACAGTCCGGACAGCACCATCGGGCCCGGCTATCTCCCTCCGGAATAACCAATTCAATTTTACTACTCCCACAGTGACTGCAATAATTCATTTAGCCAAATATTTTTTTCCAAAAACTCTTTTCTTCCCGATGATTAGTATGGGCAGCAAAATCGATCATTTGAGCCTCTGGCTCATTTTCATTTAAGAGCTGCCAAATTTTACTCCAACCTAAAAAGCCTCCAATATTTCGATCATCAATAAAGACATCTGCATCAATTTTACGACTAATCCCCTCCACTTGTTCGCCAGGATAGCTTTCATTAACCGCATAAAAGCTTATTCCTTTCTCCTCACAAAACGCAACCGCCTCCTGAAGTGGCCGCCCTTTTCTATAAGTCCAAAGAATCAATTGATGCCCCTGTTTTTGTAATTCGTTTAAAGTTTCAAAGGCAAAAATCATAGGTTTTCCAATTTCAGGATACTGATCCTCCACAATAGTTCCATCAAAGTCTACCGCGATCTTCATTTTCTTAATTTAGCTTTTTCTAGTTAACAATGGTAATTGAAATTATTGGAAAGTTCAAACATGCATAGGGAGATTCCCCGGATGAATTCAGTAATATTTATTCGTAATCCTTCCCCAAAATCAACACAAAATGAGCAAGTCCATCGTTATTTGAAATATACCTAAAATTGGCATGTTTTAATGGACTCCACCACACTTGTAATTTTCGATTTAGACAATATTCTTCCCCCGTCAAAATACATGCAACATTTTATCCCCTTTGCCTTCGGACACAAGCCTTCTTGGAGCCAGGATTTATTCTTCTTATGGAAAAAAAAATTGTATGATTTTCGACTCATTTCAGAAAATGCCTATCAGCGATCATTGATCAAGAAGTACTTTAAAGGCATAAATTTGTTTGTACTGGAAGAACAATGCAAACGGTTTTTTCTGAAAAAATCCAATTTGTTATTTCCCGAAAATATTCGAAATAAAATCAAGTTTCATCAACTCTTGGATCATCAAATCATTTTCATTTCCTCCTTGCCCAAAAATCTCCTTTATTTTTGGTGCCGGGAACAGTCAGGGCTTATCCTGGCGAATGAATTGGAAGAAAAAAATGAACTGCTGACGGGAAATCTGAAGTACAATTCTCTGGACGACACCCTTCAAATGCACTGGATAAAACAAAAAATCACTCCAGAATACTATTCCGAAGTGATTGTTTATTCAGACAAAAAAGAAAACTCGAAAGAATGGATTACTTACCGGCGCCCTTAAATTGATTTTTTTCCAAACCAATTATATTCATAAATAGTCGATAAGCTCCCGGAACTCCAGCCGGTAATTCTCGAAAGAAACTTAAAGAGGTATAAACATACACGCCCTTTCCATATGGAGCCACTAGTAGAGATGAATTTAAAGCATCCTCCCCTTCATCATGCATTGATAAAATCGGTTCATATCTCTCATCCCACTCCTGAGGAAAATACAAACCACGCTCCTGTACCCATCCATCAAAATCATCCTGACTGATCTGATTATAATTGGTCAAAACAGGGTGCTGGGGAGATAATATTTGTACATCAGCCTGCTCATTCGTCACACGAGATCTTCCCAATTTTAATGGATAGGGTGCAAAATCATCATCTTTCAGGCGGAAGGACGTATTATACTGCGTGATTACCGTACCTCCTTTTGCCACAAAATCCTTTAATAATGGAGACCATTCCGGCATATTCTCTAAAGTATTCAAAGCCCGAACTCCCAGGATGACCACATCATAGCCTGATAATACTTTGGCAGAGGGCTGCTGTGCATCCAATTCCGCCACCGGCATTCCAACCTCTTTCAAAGCCTCGGGAATTACATCCCCAGCCCCCTGAAGATAGGCCACTTTGCGATTTGGAACGGCAAGATTGATTTTCTTCACCACCACCGAAGCATTATGCATCCAAATTTGAATTGGAATATGATCATATGCTATTCTTTGCACATATTGGGTATAAGTTTGCCCATTAGACTCTTCAAAATAAAACTTCAAAGCAGAAAAATCAGCTGAATCCGGTGCCTTCACCCTCACCACAACTTCCTGAGGAATAGGCCCAATCTCTATTTCTCCTTTCGGCATAATTACTTCCCAGCCCGCGGGGGTTTGCACCCCTAAATAGCCTCTGGTCGAGACTTTGGCAGTTAGCTTAATCGATAGCGCTTTCAGCTTTTCCCCATCAAAAATAAGCTGTTCCACTGCCGGCGCAACTTCTACCTTGGGCACATTGTAAACTGGCTTTTGAATCAAACCCTTCACAGGGTCAGATGACTCAAATAACACCGACACAGGACAAGAAAATGGCGTTCCATTGATTTTCATTTGGGCTGTAGCCTTGAAAGAAGGATCTGAATCTGCCTTTCCTATATTCAGCACATCATCCACCTCAAAATTACCCAAACCATGAGAGTTTGCCAGCCAATAGGGCTGTGAAAATGGCTTATCAGCTTCTACCTGATAGCTCACCTCCTTGGTGAAAAGCTCATTTTGGAGTAAATCCTGAGGGCCACCAGCCCATAACTCCTGCCCGCTAAGAAGAATGCTTTCCAAACCAATAGCCAAATTAGAAGGATGGCTTAGTTTGATTTGTAAATTAATTTCCTCTCCGGGAAATACCTCTGAACTTGGAAACAATACTTGTGCGTAAAGCCCACTACAGTCAAAAATGAGGGATTCCACCTCTTTGATCTTTTCATCTCTCCAAAAAGAAGAGGGAAGATTTTCCAAATCTTCCTTTAAGGTCAATAAATCCGGAACAGACTTCCAGGGAGCCATGGGCTGAAATTCCTCTACCAAATTTGCGACCTTTTTGTCCAAACTTTTACCGCCCTCAAATCTTGACCAGCTTAATTCCAGTCCTGCCAGTATTTCATCAGGAGTAGCCTGCCCATCAATGGCTACCAGGTATTCCATCATTTCTCCCGGGGCTCCTTTACTGCCAAAGCCTTGACTTTTGTGCTGACTTCGGCTTAGCGCGGCATTTTCCGCAACAGACTGCCCCTGTAGAGGCAAGTATTTTCCAATATTAAGTTCAAGAACCTCAAGGGCTTCAAAATCCTTAGGGTGATCACGATAAAACCAACTCGAAGTATTCCATAACACGCGCTTTACCTGATGTGCAGCCCCCCATTCCCGAAATTGGCGGGGATCAGCCGCAGCCTCAACTCCTTCTAAAGCTAAAATCGCAGAGGCCGTATGGTGACCGTGGGTAATACCCGGGGTTGTTGGAAACCGGGTGATGATCACATCTGGTCTAAATTCCCGAATCACCTTGACCACATCCCCCAAAATCATTGCTCTATCCCAGAAGCCAAAAGTTTCATCCGGATGCTTTGAATATCCAAAATCATAAGCCCTGGAAAAAAATTGTTGCCCATGATCCACCCACGAGCGGCAATAAGTTCCTGTGTTCTGATAAGCCCAAGGCCTTCCCAAATCTCCGGACCAATAAGGTTTTGGCCTCCATCTCCCCGGGTAAGGGACAAATAGGCTGTTTCAATATGCTCCACATTATTCAAATAGGAAATCAGACGGGTATTTTCATCATCCGGATGAGCAGCCATATAAAGAACTCGAGCGGCTACAGGGAGCTTTTGCAATTGTAATTGCAATTCTGCAGCACTTTTAGTTTGTGCAAAACCAAAAAGAGAAAGGAAGCACAAGCAAAAAAATGTGATTGCCTTCGGCATGTAAATAATATTTTGAATGATTGTATAATTCTTCCAAGTTATAAAAATAATTGGCATCCAACTATCGGAAAAAAGACAAAAAAATACCCCGCAAATAATTGCAGGGTATCATTTATGCGATTAAAGCGCATTTAGAAAGGAAGGTCATCTCCAGAATCATCATTAGTGATAAATGGAGGTTCTGCTGGAGGTGGTGGTACTGCACCTGGAGCTTCCGGAGCAGCAGTCGCCGCTGCAGGGCTCAATCTCCACGCCTGCAAAGTGTTAAAATAAACGGCCTGTCCCTGTGGATTTACCCACTTACGACCTCTCAAATTGAATTCAACATTTACATCTTGTCCTACCTGGTACTTATCCAACTCCTCACAAGCATCCTGAATGAATTCGAACTTAATAAATTGAGGATATTGCGGGTTATCCGCGTACTCAATAACAAACTCACGCTTGCGGAAACGATCTGACACATTCTGGACAGCGTAAATCTCCACCAATTTTCCTTGAATATTCATGTTTTATTAAAATCTTTAATTTCTACCCAGCTTGGTCTACAAACATAATACAAAGATCAGAAGGCCACAACCAATCAATCATTTTTAAGTTTAATGATTTCTTCCTGAAGGTGCATCACCATTCTACTCAGATTCTTTAAATCAAGCTCTTCGGGGTTAGACTGGGTTTGTTGGCTTGGAAATTTCACGCTAATAAAAGCTTTGGCCTCCCAAACTTCCAAAACTTCATCAGCGGATACTTCATAAGGAGAGTATTGTTGATTATCCGAAACCAAAAACAAGGAACTTTTATCCTCCAAATAATTAAATACTCGTTTATATACCACGCCCTCTTTTGTAGTGACCACCACATAGGTTTTTCCACTGGCTATTTGGGTCAAATTATCCAAATATTTTCCTACGATGATGGTTCCTGATTCTAAGGGCAACATGGAATCGCCATTGATTTCAAAAGCCCGAAAAGTTCCGGAGCCATTTAAGTTCGGCAGGTTAAATTTCGGCAACTCGCCAATATATTCCGGATCCATATATCCATTCAAATAACCCGCAGAAGCCTTTTGAGGCACTAGCTGAATATTCTCATTCTCCTCTTTATCTACTGTAATAGCTAAAACTCGATTCCCGCGGAAGTGAGCTGATTCCCCGGCCTTCTCAGCGAGAATTTCCGCTCCATGGCCTTCAAAATCCTCCTTCACCAATTGATCCACTGAAATACCAAAATAATTAGTAATTTTGAGTAGATTCTGAATCCTAGGATCTGCTCTCCCTTCCTCATAAGCTCCAATCAAAGAACGTTTTACCTCAAGCGCGTCAGCCAGCTGCCCCTGCGTTAAATGATGAAACTTTCTTAACCACTTAATATTAGCACTAATTAAAGACATAAAATTAAAAATTTTAGGCAGACATATAAATCATAAAATCTTCCGCTTTCCGCTTTCCTCCCACACCATAAAGATGACTATGCTGAAAATAATCATCTTTACAAATAGAAAGCACGCGATGTTCAATCTCCTGAACAATTTCCTCCTGAAGCATAGCGGATTGTGCTTTTTCTTTCAGAAGATAACCATAAAGCAATTCTTTCTCTTCCTGATGAATAAGAAATTTAATTTGAAAATTGCCTGATTTTAGTTTTTTTGCATTCAAAGTCAGCGTCAAGTTAGCCTCAAGGGCTTCTTTGATCTTTTGGCTATTTATGTTCATAGTGCTACTATTTTTAGCTCTTCGATAAAACAAAAATAGGAAACCTAAAATAATTAGCCAAACAAAACAGGCTAAAAAATTTAGTCTTTTCAATTTATTACTAATTCAATTATCAATAAATAAAAATATAAGATGGCTCAAGCAGAAATCCATACCGAAAAAGGCCTAATGAAAGTATCATTTTACGATAATGATGCTCCTAACACTGTTGCGAACTTCGTTAAATTATCAAAAGAAGGTTTTTATGATGGATTAACTTTCCACCGTGTCATTCCTGATTTTGTTATTCAGGGGGGGTGCCCGCAAGGTACTGGTGTCGGCGGACCAGGTTATTCTATCGACTGTGAATTGGATGGGGACAACCAATATCACGACCGTGGAGTACTGTCTATGGCACATGCCGGACGTAATACGGGTGGCTCGCAATTTTTCATTTGCCACAGTCGCAAAAATACCTCACATTTAGATCGCAATCACACTTGCTTTGGCAAAGTGACGGAAGGCTTGGAGGTAATTGATGATATTCGTCAGGGAGACAAAATTGAGAAAATCGTGATTATCGATTAATAAAAAAAGGGTGAGCAATCACCCTTTTTTTTACGCTAATTTTTATGCATTAATTTCAGCAATAGTTTCTCTCAGCTCTCGGTAGGCCATCTCACAGCCATTTTCAAATTCCTCAATTTTACCCATTAACTTCTCCACATTTCGGGCATCCTTACCGGAGTGCTCAATATCCAGAATTAAATCCTTCATAGACTCAATCCCCATAAAGGTAATGGATGGCTTGACCTTATGTGCTACAGCTCCTACTTCAGCCCAGTTCTGATTTTTACAAGCCACTTTCAGCTGATCAATAATCTCAGGAGTTCCCTGTAAAAAAGTTTCGATCATTTCTGTCATGAAGGAGCTGTCTCCGTCGCATACAGATTTAAGATAGGTTAGGTCGGTTAATTTACTCATTGTATCTTTAAGTTAAGCGCAAATTTCATTGATTAGGATCCACTTCATCCATTTCTTTAAGGTATCGATAAATAGTGGACTTCCCGATATCTAGTTTCTCCGCTACCAACATCACATTATTGTCGTATTTCTCTAAAAAATGATTGATGATTTTATAGGTGTAGTCTTTTAATGTTAATTCTTCCGTTATAAAATGCTCTTCTTTCACGACACTATTAAAACTAATCGCCTCCGGGCCAATCTCTTCTCCTTGTGTTAAAACAGCTGCTAACTCAATGACTGACTTCAATTCCCGGATATTACCAGGGAAACGGTATTTCATTAATTTTGCTTTAGCATGCTCCGATAGGTACATTGGCTCCAACTTATTTTCGCGGACAAAATGGTCCAAAAAATGTTTGGCAATCATCAAAACATCATTATCTCGTTCACGAAGAGGTGGTAAATGCACTGGAAGACCTAGTAAACGATAATAAAGATCCTCTCTAAAAGTACCATCTTTCACCATTTGTGATAAATTTCGATGTGTTGCAACGATAATGCGAACATCTATTTTGTTTACGGAATTCCCACCAATCCGAACAACTTCCCGCTCCTGAATCACACGTAATAATTTGGCCTGTAAGTTCAAATCCATCTCCCCAATCTCATCCAAAAAAATCGACCCCCCATTTGCCTCTTCAAATTTCCCAATCCTTCTGGAAAAAGCTCCCGTAAAAGCCCCTTTCTCATGACCAAAAAGCTCACTTTCAATAAGATCCGCAGGGATTGCCGCAATATTTACCGGAACGAATGACTGAGACCGCCTGGAAGAATTAAAATGAATCGCCTTAGCCACCAGCTCTTTGCCGGTTCCGGTCTCTCCAGTGATAGAAACCGTAATATTGGTTTTTACCGCCTTCTCCAACAAAGAAAATACCCGACGAATGGCCGCTGAATTTCCGATAATGGTATTTTCAAAATCATATTTATCCGATATCTCTCTTCTTAGCGAATCTAACTCCTCCCGCATAGAAACTTTTTGCAAAGCATTCCGGACGACTGCCATCAAGCGCTCCTGGGTATCTTCATCTTTTGGAATATAATCATACGCGCCTTGTCTTAGGAGAGAAACAGCCGTTCTTACGTTTTCCTGACCGGAAATAATAATCACTGGAATATCCAAATCATGAGTTTTGATCTTCTGAAAAACCTCATCTCCGTCCATGTCAGGGAGCTTATAGTCAAGCGTTATCAGGTCCGGATTCTCATGCAGCTTCGAAAGCAAACTTTTAGCAGTTTGAAACAAATTAACGTCGTAATCCGGATTGAGAGATAAAATATGCTTCAGGAAGGCACTATAGGTCAAATCATCCTCCAGTACAAAAATTTTCATGAGCTTGTTTTCAGGCATAATTATGGGTTTGTATTAATACCTCTTACAGCACTTTTTTGTTTACTTTTGGCACCCACTATTTTCCCAAATTGGGAAATAAATCCTAAAAAAAGACAGGAAAAATCCCTCAAGAAAGTCCAATTTGAATCAAACAATTGAATTCTTTTGTATTCACCTATCCCTGAGCATAAAAAACTTTTTCAAGGATTGTTACAGATCATGGTAATGAGGTAATTTTTATTCTATTTTTGCACGAAATTTTTCTGAAATAACCCATGGAGTACGACATTATTATTGTGGGAGGTGGTATTGTAGGATTAGCCACCGCCCTTAAAATAAAGGAGCAACAAGCTGATTTAAAACTTTTAATTCTGGAAAAAGAGCCTTCACTGGCGCATCATCAAACCGGAAACAACTCAGGGGTAATCCATTCTGGCCTTTATTATAAGCCTGGAAGCCTAAAAGCCATCAACTGTCGAGAAGGTTATCAAAAACTGATCGCTTTCTGCGACCAGCACGAGATTCCATATGATCTTTGCGGGAAAATTGTAGTAGCCACCAGCGAGGAACAAGTTCCGTTGATGCATAATTTGCATGAAAGAGGAATAGCCAATGGCCTGGAAGGCATGAAAATTCTCAATGCACAGGAACTAAAGGAGTACGAGCCCAATGTGGCCGGCGTTGCGGGCATTTTTGTCCCCCAAACCGGTATTGTAGACTATAAGCAAGTTTGCTTAAAATATGCTGATATCATTACAGAAACAGGAGGTCATATACACCTGAATGAAAAGGTGACCGATATCAAAGAAAAATCAGGGAAGTGCTATGTGGAAACCGACAAACACAGTTATGCCAGTAAACTTTTAGTGAACTGCGCTGGTCTGTATTCAGATAAAATTGCAAAGATGACCCAGCCGGAGATTGATTTAAAGATTATTCCATTCCGTGGGGAATACTACAAACTGAGCGCGGAAAAAACCAATATGGTTAAAAACCTTATTTATCCAGTGCCGGACCCTAATTTCCCGTTTTTGGGCGTTCATTTCACCCGTATGATGAAAGGTGGTGTAGAAGCCGGCCCGAATGCGGTTCTGGCTTTTGGCCGGGAGAGCTATAAAAAAATGCAAATCAATCTGGGAGAGCTTTTGGAAACCTTAACTTTTAAGGGCTTTCAGGTAGTGGCTTCCAAATTTTGGAAAACCGGCATGGGGGAAATGTACCGTTCTTTCAGTAAATCAGCCTTTACCAAAGCTCTGCAGGCATTAATGCCATCTATTCAGGAAAAAGACTTGGTAGCTGGTGGCGCCGGAATCAGAGCACAGGCCTGCAAAAAAGATGGAAGTTTAGTGGATGATTTCCTCATTTATGAGACCAAGCATGTGGTAAATGTTTGTAATGCGCCTTCTCCTGCTGCTACCGCATCTCTGGCCATAGGAGAAACCATTGCAGCAAAGGTACTTCAAAAAATATAATAAAATTAAACTGAATGAGGCACGCTTAACCCGAATTATTCGCGCTTTTATCCTCGTTTAGCTGTAAGGCGGAAAAAATGAAGGAATAGTTTCCTATTTCGAGTTTTTTCCAACGAAACAGATGAATGAGGAGAAAGCAAGCTTGCCCAAATTTGGGCTATTATAACTCAAAGAAAATAAGTTTTAAAGAACTGAAAACAAGTCGCTTATGATTGATTAACAATATAGCGGTGAATAATTTGGGTTAAATCCTCATTGAACTGCAAGATTGAAAAACTCCCAATTTGGCATTTTTTCTATCGAAGCAGATAAATAAGGGGAAAGCTAGCTTTGCCAATATTGGGCTTTTAAAATTTTAGAGAACCAAATTTGGAAGGTTTGGATACAGGCAATAAAAATAGAATTATTGCCCCAGGTAGTGCATCATTCTAATTAAAAATCAGAAGGGTTGGCGACTGATTGGTCAACCTTTTTTTTTACCCTGGCCCTCACTATCCGCTCCAGCAATGCCGGAAAAAAGCGCTTAATCCAGACTCCAATACGCTGCTGCCATTTGCCCATCACAATCTCCCGCTTATTTTTATCAATGGCTTTAAGGATATCCTCGGCACACTCTTCAGGAGAGATCCCATGCGCCTGCCCTTTATCTTGTTTTGCCTGCTCATTTCCATTGCTCAGCATGGCATGAAAAGCAAATTCTGTATTGATATAAGCCGGGCACACCAATAAGACTTTTAACCAAGGGAAATTTTCAGCCCTTAAACTATCAAAAAAACCATGCAAAGCATGTTTGCTAGCAGCATAGGCGGTCCGATTAGGAATCCCAAATTTACCCTGCACGGAACTCAGCACTACAAATCTACCGGCCTCCGCAGCTTCAAAATAAGGAAGGATTAATTTGGTGAGGTAAGTATAGCTCATAAAATTAACCTGCATCACCCTTTCAAATACCCAGTACTCCAAATCCACGAAAGATGACCTTTGCCCAATACCCGCTGAAAAAATAACCGATTCAATAGATCCCTCTGCCCACCGAAATACTTCGTCGACGATATCGGGAAAAGTATCAGGTTGTTCCAGGTTTAATGGTTTTACCAATAAATCCTTTTCCACATAAACTACCTCACGCACTGCCGCCTGAAGTTTTTGGGCATCACTGGAGGATACGATAATCCTGTAATCTCTATTTAAGAATTCATATAATAAAGCTTTCCCTACTCCTGAGGAAGCCCCTATAATCCAGACGGTTTTGGAAGCCATAAAGTGCCGATTAGTCATGTATTGCAATTTTAGCTTTTTTTAAGCAAAAACTACATGAATATCTCATTTAATAAGCCTATTAATTATTACAAATTTCACAAAAAAACTACATCAAATAAAAAAACTACCGGATTTCGGTAATTTTTCTATTTTTCTTAGTAGTAAGGCATTTTCCAGCGTGGATCAATCTCCAGGGAATAAAAGGTTTGGAAAACCGTTTTGCGTGGACTTCCTTCAAATTTAAAATGATGCTTTTGATTCATTTGAGGCCCTACACTGGATTGAATGTTCAGATCAAATTCATTGACCCCTTCATTCAAAGGCACTCTGCTGTAATAAATGGTATGAGGGATGGTTTGCCAGTTCCGAGTATCTGCCTTTTCAGTCAATGCATTTAAAATCCCCACAGCGAAACCGGCATTTTCATTTTCCTGTCGCACGGCATATTCCGCAGACTTTTTGATCGCCACGCGCAACAAACTTTTACTAAACTCTAAAAGCATCCGCTCCTGTAAGGTTTTAAATGCAATTGCATTCACATCCTCCACCTTATTCAAAGGGTAAGTTTCTCCATTCCCAACTAATTGCGCTCCTTGAAAAGCCGCGGGGCGCTCCACATATTTTGGAAAGGCCACCCGTACAAACTGCAGATTGGAAAGATCATTACCCTCCTTTCCCGGAGAATAGGGGAAAGCAAAATTCATCCCCAGGTCTTGATTCGCGAAAGTAACCATACCGGCATTATTTCCAAGAGTAAAGTTTACACTCCACTCCGCTTTGACCGGCCCCAGGCCATTATTCCAGAAAAACACCAATTCCCCCTGCTGCTTTCGGTAATTTTTCGGTAACTGATAATCAATATTAAAGGCCTTCCGGTACTGGTCTGCTTCATCGGGAAAGCCGGACAAAAGCGCCGTTCGGATCAGATCTTCCTTTAATTGATAAGGAGCTTCTAAGTTAAAAAGCTTTTTATAGTCATTTTTAAAGATTTCGTAAGCATTTCTGTACGCAATAAAAGCATTGTTATAATCCCGGTCAGCATCATAACAAATGCCCATCAGCGTATGGACAAAGGCGTCTTTACGGTATTTGGTTTCGGATTTATATTTATCCGAAAGGGCATATTGACGAATATCTAATCTCCGGCATTCCACCAAAGCCTTCTCCGTATCACCCATCATCAAATAATTCAATGCTTTGTAATAGAGCAGTAATAAATGCTCATGATCCTCTCCCGGATAAGTAGTCACCATGGGATTGGAAACCATTGCTAATGCTTCCTGTCCGTAATTCTTTTTAAAATCTTCTCCGAACACATAGGCCTTTTCAAAGTAGTCATTACTTAAATCATAATTCCCCATCAAAGAATTAACCACTCCCATATTCACCAAATAAAGGAAGCGATTTCGGCCCTCCTCTCCTTTTTTATCAGAGGAAAGGGTTTTTTCAGCCTGACTGATTTTACCGGATTCAAACTCAGCATTAAACTTCTGGTTAATCTGATAATAAGTTGCGCAGGAGGTCAGGCAGAAAATAAAAAGAAGAGCAAAAAAACTGGATGATCTCATGATATCAATCGGTAGAATTTGGAAGATTCACTCGTTATAAAGAGGCTCAATCTCAAACCCAAAATTCGCTACAAACATCTGACTTTTACGCAATTAAACCCTTTAATATTTTGAATGAATAGCACAGCTATTATTGAAAATTCATCGGGAATCACTTCCAGAGATTTGAATTTGTAGTCGGATGGTGTGGCTTAAAATCCGCTCCAAAAAGATAAGGAGTAATGAATATACACTACTCCTTATCTAATAGCCATTTATAAACCACAAAATTAGTTAGTGATGTACTTTTTAATTTCCTTATCATTCAACCACACTTTCTCATTGGTTTCCAAATTAACCAATTCCAGGTTGACCTTATAATTCACCACTTTCTTTTTATTATAGGCATCTGTAATGGAAGTCATCACTCCAAACATCATATAGTCTGCACCTAACTCCTTACCCCAACCTTTTGCGGTTTCTTTAGATGCAAAATCGGACTGATCAGCACGTTCTTCGCGGATTTTCTCACGGAAAGAAGCATCCTGAACCACACGCACTCTACCAGAGTTGATAAATTCCTTCTCCATATCCTTAATAAACACTTCCGGATCAATGTGCTCGGAAGTTTTATTCTTGACGGAACCGATAATGACGACCGGTTTTTTACCCGTTGCACGTAAATGCTCCTCCACCCATGGACGTGTCATGACATCTGAAATCATCTCCTGTGCTACCATTTTGGAATCCGTATCATTCCAACGGCCACTTAAATCAATTTGCTGATCCGGCGATACGCGTGTCACCGTGCGTTTCTGACAGCCCCAAGTAATTGTCGCCACTACAGCGAAAAACAAAAATTTTCTAAGGGTAAGTTTCATGCTAAGCGATATTTAATTAAAAATTTATCTTAATTTTCATATTCCAAAACCGTGCCGACAAGGAATTAGGAATGGCATATTGACCGCCACCAGTGGCATTCACCCAGTTATAAGAAATAACATTATCAATACCAAAAGCATTAAGCAACTCTAAACCAAGCCATAAATTCAGCGGGTTTTTATACTTTTCTAAGCCTGAATTTAATTCAAAAACTTTAAAAAAACCCAAATCTACCCGATTATAAGCTTTGCCTGTCAAACTATTTCGACCTTCCAAACTTCCCGGCGGACTAAAAGGAAGTCCACTCCCATAGAAATAACGGACAAACACCCTAGCCGAAGGAATATTAGGCAGATGATCCTGAAAATACAAACCCAGACGAAACCGCTGATCCGTTGGCCGTGGCTGCCAGCCGTATTCGGGAATAAACTCTTCGGTTTTCATTACCCGAGGCTTACCCAGGATTGAGTCCCCGGAATGAATTCCCCACTTAAGAAAAGGTCTGCCCCGGCCGCGTAGGCGTCCGCCACATTCTCCCCATAATATCGGAGGCGTACATTATCTACATCATAGGGTACCATATCTGACATCCTTTTGTACCAAAGCTCCGAAACCAGCTTAAAGGGGCGGTCCCACATTTGGAACATCCGGTCAAAACCTGCCAAAAAATGCCATGATTTTTGCGCTAGTAAATCTTCATTTAATGTTCCATCCTGACGTCGCATTTCCCGATAAAAAGCAGGTTGATCATACTTTCCCACAGCAGCCCGGAGCACCCAATCAGGATTAGACGGGAGCTGATAGGCCGTTTGCAATCTGGGGTTAAAAAGTACCTCTCCGGATTGCTGATTATAAATGGCACGCAAGCCGGCCGTCAATGACCAACCACTCAGGGGCTCCCAATCATACTGCCCGTAGCCAGACAGCCAATATTTAAATATTTGATGGTGCTCATCCGCCTGATCAATCACTTCCAGTTCCTCTCCCCCATCTTCTACAATTTTATATTCCTTTACCCGATCATCAAATGCCTGTCCATTCCATTCCAGGCCAAAAGACAGCCGACGCTTTTCATCAATTTGAACTTCATGATGCGACTGCAGGCTCAATATTTCGGCATCCAAGGCATTTCGGGCATAATGAAACTCCCCACCTACGCCGATAATGGTGGCGCAATCATTGGGACCTCCTCCCCCGACGATATCACACAAACGATAATTACTCTGGACATTTATATGCTCTCGCTCAGCTGTCCCAAAGCCAGAGGCAATAAATTCGGATTTCCATTGGGTATTCCACTTTCGAATTAATCTTAGGCCGGCCTGCATGGTTTGGTAGTTCAACTCCTCCTGCCCCTGAAAGGCCACGGTAAAACTTAAAAGCTGACTAAGCGTCCCAAATTCCGTTCTTCGACTGGTGGGGATAACGGAATACTGATTTCTACCATAACCAAACAACAATTCCAGCTCGGTATATCGGTTTTGATCTGCTAAATCTTTGGATAAGCGATAATGACCAAAGGCCTGCACATCAGTGAAACGAGGCTTGTATTCTCCCTCCGTTTCCAATGTCCCCAATAGATAATCCGTTCTTTTGTGTCGGGCACCAATCATCCAACCACCTCTTTCATTAACCTTTTGCTCCAGGAACAAACTCCCCCCCAGTAATCCAACTTCGGCACTTCCGCCTGTTCGATCCGGATGGCGATAATCAATATTTAAAACGGAAGCCATCTTATCGCCATATCGGGGCTGCCAGCCTCCTGCAGAAAAAGTAACGCCCGAAACCATATCCCCATTCACGAAGCTCAAACCCTCCTGCTGACCCTGAGCCGCCAAAAAGGGACGATAAATGGGCATATTATTGACATAAACCAAATTCTCATCGAAGCTACCACCTCTTACCGAATAACTAGAAGAAAGCTCTGAATTACTACTCACCCCGGGCAGCAAAGCGATAACCTGATTAAATTCTCCGCCTACCGTAGGCATATTCACCGTTTGCTCCGGCTCAATGGTGACTACACCGGCCTGCCGACGATTATCATCCCAACGATCACCACTGATTTCCACCTCTTCCAGCTTCTTACCGCTAAGGAATAGGCGAATTAATTGATGTCCCTTCCAGTCTGACAGCGGAAGTGCATACTCCTCCGCATTTGTATTAAGGTGAAATATTTTTAGGCGTACAATTTGTAAAGAATCCGGAACCGCAATTTCAAAATTCCCCAGGGAATCTGTCTGGCTCTGGCCCTTAAAATTTTGTCCGATAACTTGCGCAAAAGAGAGGCTATAATCATACTGATCGATAATCCTTCCTTTCAAATCTATGGTTTGTCCCCATACCGAAGCCCCGGACAGGAAAAAATAAAACGCCAGTAAAAAAAAGCCAGAAAATTGAGTTTTAGAAAATTGAGGCCGAGGTCGAAAGCGCATTGGTAATGGTATAAAATGAAAAAATGACCCCAGCATTTGGCGTCATCAGGTAAGGTAAAAAAAGAGCGATTGATTATCAACCGCTCTGTCCTTTGATTTAAAGTTCGTTTAATTGTTGAATGGTAGCTTTCGGATCCTCCGACCCAAAAACGTAACTTCCTGCCACTAATACATCTACGCCAGCTTCCACTAACTTCGGCGCTGAATCTGCATTTACGCCACCGTCTACCTCTATCAACGCTTTACTGTTTTTCTTTTCAATCAGTTCTTTTAGGCGTTGTACTTTGTCATAAATCCCCGGGATCAATTTCTGACCTCCAAAACCGGGATTTACAGACATTAACAGCACCAAATCCAAATCTTCAATTACTTCTTCGAGTACTGCTACCGGCGTATGTGGATTCAGGGCCACACCCGCTTTTGCTCCAGTACTGTGAATTAACTGAATATCTCGGTGTAGGTGTCTACAAGCCTCGTAATGAACAGTGATCAAATCTGCTCCTGCTTTTCTGAAAGCCTCCACATATTTCCCAGGCTCCTCAATCATCAGGTGAACATCCTGAAAAACCTTTGCATGGCGATTAATTGCCTCACAAACCGGAATCCCGAAAGAAATATTAGGGACAAACATACCGTCCATTACATCTATGTGCACCCATTCAGCTGCACTTTCATTCACTAATTCTACGTCGCGCTGCAAATTGGCAAAATCTGCAGCCAATAAAGATGGGGATACAATCGTACTCATGCCGCAAAGATAGCTAAAAGGTTTAACCAATTCCCAATAATGACGGCAATCCGCTATGGATTAATTTACAAATACAGAAGAAATATTAATTTCTCCCAGATAGGGCTCCAAGCTGGTCGCATTTTTAAATGATTTGATATCCGTCAATAAGTTGGTCTCCGGATCATACCAAACCTCAACAAAAAATTGCCCCACATAATAGAGGTTAATTTTTTGTTTTTCCTCGTCCCGATAAGCGATCAAACGACCAAACTCCTTCGTGTATTGATATTTGACCTTAAATGATAATTGATTGAAATAATATAAGAGCATCATAGTCAGCATATTATAAATACTGTGCCAACTTTTTATCATGTACGTTTCAAGCCCAAAACGCACTTTTTGACCGAACATTCTCCTGCTTTTTTCCCATTATCATACATCGATTCCTAATTCGGGAAAGAAATGGAAACTAATTTTTCGATATGAATGTAAAAATTTGTAGTTTAAGTAAAAACAAAACCATTATGACCCAAAACTTAACTGAACTATTCGAAAAGGCGGTAGTAGCCTCTAAGGCATTAACTGAACGCCCCTCCAATGAAGACCTTCTATCCCTTTATGCGCATTTCAAACAAGCCAAAGAAGGAGATAACGTAGAAAGAAAGCCGGCCATGTTTGACTTTAAGGCCATTGCCAAGCACCAGGCATGGGAAAAATTAAAAGGCATGTCCAAGGAAGATGCCATGCTGAATTACATTGAACTGGTAAAAAAACTACAGGACTAAAGGCGTTAAGCACTTAAAATAGGCACTGGTTGATTGAGCCGGAATATTCCTGCTTATATCCTCGATTAGCTGCGAGGTGGGAAAAATGAAAGAATAGTCCTCTATTTCGTTTTTTTCCAAGAAAACAGACGGAGGAGGAGAAAGCAGGCTTGTCCAAATTTGAGATAGTAATACATCAATAAACACAATCTTATTGAGCTAAAATTAAGCCACAGAAGGCGAGTCAATAAATTTAGTGTGAGTATTAGGGCAAAGAATAAAATCGCAGGACAACTGAACTACTAAGTGATTCTCGGTAGTTTTTTTTATTTTTACGCCAGAATAAACCTTTATTTATTTTGGCGCTATTTTACCAACCCGGACTAAGAGACGGTGCTCTATATTTAGAGCCCGATGAGTCCAAACACTGTATTAAAGTACTTCGAAAAAAAGCCGGTGATCCCATCGATATTACGGATGGCCTTGGCACCCTTTATAAAGCAGAAATTACGGAACCCAACCATAAAAAAGTGGGTATTAGGATCCTGAGTCAGGAAAACATTGCATTCCTGAATGGCTTCCATATCCATTTAATTGTGGCTCCCACCAAGAACCTGGACCGCATTGAATGGTTAGTGGAAAAAGCGACTGAAATTGGGGTTCACCGCATTAGTTTCGTTATTTGCAAGCATTCTGAAAGAAGGATCTTAAAGACTGACCGACTGATAAAGAAAGCTATTTCTGCTATGAAACAGTCGAAAAAAGCACTTTTACCACAAATTGATGAAGCGCTTTCTTTTAAAGATTGGATGACGCAAGAAATTGACGAAAATGCACAAAAATTCATTGCGTATGTGGACAGCGCGAACCCTAATCACCTAAAAGATTTAATCCAACCTAAGCAATCTTATCAGATGTTTATTGGGCCGGAGGGTGATTTTGACCCGGAGGAAATCACTATGGCGCAAGCCGGTGGATTCCAAAAAGTTTCCTTAGGACCAAGTGTATTAAGAACAGAAACAGCCGCCTTAGCAGCAACCCTCACTTTGAATTTATACAACCAATAGAGCAGAGGTAATCTATTAAGGCTGTGACGAGCCAAAAAATAGTCAGGTATTTTATGCTATACCTGACTATTTCTGAATAGCGATTATAAATGTTCTAAATGAGAGCGATCGTCAAATCGTACAATCTTAGGGCCTTTATCCGACTCCCAATCAATTTCATATAAGGACAGGTTGGAATGAGAAAACTGATCCATTCCTATTAAGGTATCATTCACCCACCAACCTAAAAGAATCCGCATCGCTCTGCCATGCATGGCCACCAGCACACATTCTTCCTCCTGAGCTAAAATATGATCAATCGCCACTTTTTGGCGCTCCACCACTTCCTGTAAGCTCTCGCCTCCCTCATATTTTTGAGACAGGTCCCCATCAGCCCAGGCTTGCAATAAAGCCTGATAGCGGGCCTTATTTTCTGGAGTAGGACTTTTGCCTTCTACCACGCCCCAGGAAATCTCATTCAGCCCGGGCAATTCCTGAGGCACAAATCCGGCCTCCTCAAAATGCAGCACCGTCTCCTTGGTGCGCTTAAGGGCAGATGTATAAACTTTTTCAAATGGAAAATCTTTATACTTCTCATAAAACGCACTGGCCTGCGCCCTTCCCAGATCATTCAGTGAGGAATCCACCCCACTGCCCTGAACGATTCCTTTTTTATTCAGATCTGTTTGCCCATGACGAATGATGTATAGTTTCTTCCTTTTCATTTTTTCCCTATTTTTGCGTTTGCATCCATTAAAAAAATGGCACATGGCTTACAAAATGGCCAAAATCCTTAAATAAACCCAAATATATGCTCAACATTCACCAAAATTTGGAAGAATTGAATGCCCGGAACAAGGGAACCCTTATGGAAACATTATCCATACGATACACCGACATTGGGGAGGATTATCTATGTGCCAGCATGCCGGTGGGGCCATTTAACCACCAACCTGCCGGTTTATTACATGGAGGCGCAGCAGTGGCATTGGCCGAAACCTTAGGCTCCATGGCGGCCACCCTTTGCATTAACACCAAAACTCACCATTGTGTGGGACTGGACATCAATGCCAATCATATCAGATCCGTGAGAGCGGGCATGGTATTTGGGAAAGCCAAAGCCATACACATCGGACGTTCGACACATGTTTGGGAGATCAAAATCCAGGATGAAGAGGAAAGACTTTTAAGTATTCACCGCCTGACTGTAGCAGTGATTGAAAAAAAATGAAGCCGGTGTTAAACGAAGCGTTGATTTAATATGAATACCCCCCTTACGCAAGCTAAAATCCAAATTGAAAAAGCAATTGTCACTTTTGAAAATGTGATCAAAATAGCCCTGAAAAAAGGTTATGGTGTGGCCTGTTACCGCCTGCCGCACCAAGACCGCTTCAAGCTGATGATTGACACCCGTGAAGAAACCCACACTTGTGGCGAGGCCATTGAAAATTTACCTTCAGGATTCATTTTTAATCCTTTCGAAAACAAAAACGCCAAAGCCGCCTACTATCTTCAGGCACATTTAGAAATGGTTTTAGGGGATGAGGAAGTTAAGGCCAATCAGGCAGAATATTACCCCCTAAGAGACGAAATAAACCAACAATTATCCACGGACAACCTTCCCTCGGACTGGCAGTATCATCAACTTGCCGGAAATGAAAAGTCCACCATGGGAAACCGGGAAGATTTCATTCAATTAGTAGAAAAGGGCATCCAGCAAATTCAGGATGGTAAAATGGAAAAATTTGTCCCCTCCAAATGCAAAAAAATGGCTTTGGAGCACTTCCAACTAATGGACACCCTTTGGAAGCTATCCTGTAAATACCCCAATGCTTTTGTCTCTTTTGTGAGCATGTCAGAAACCGGCAGCTGGTTGGGAGCTACTCCTGAAATATTAATCCATATGGATCGGGAGAAAATTTTCCATACCGTTGCACTTGCCGGTACTCAGGCCTATGAGGAAAATATGGACCTCAAAGATGTGGCCTGGAAACAAAAAGAAATTGAGGAACAGGCATTGGTAAGTCGTTATATCATTGGCATTTTAAAAAAATTACGCATACGGGAATTTATTGAAAATGGCCCTAAGACGGCTCGTGCAGGTAATTTAATTCACCTGAAAACGACTTTCGAAATTGATACCAAGGCCATCAACTTTCCGGACTTAGGAGGCGTAATGATTGATCTGCTCCATCCCACTTCTGCTGTTTGTGGTATGCCTCTGAAAGAAAGTGAGCAATTTTTACTGGCAGAAGAAAAACATGATCGTGCTTTTTTCTCCGGTTATCTGGGTCCCATCAATACGGATGGCGAATCCTACGCTTTTGTGAATTTAAGGTGCATGCAATTATTAAAAAATGAAGCCATTTTTTATGCCGGAGCAGGTGCTACCATTGATTCCAATCCGGAAAAAGAATGGCAGGAAACGGAGATGAAGTGCAATACCTTACTTTCAGTACTGAAATAAAAACATGACCGCATCCCCCATTTCCAAACTTGCCCATGAAAATGCGCCACTGGAAGCCTGGCTGCATACCCAGGCATTCTGTCCCTTGCCCTGGTTGCATTTGCATGTTTTTACTGATGGAAAAGTTACGCCCTGCTGCAGCAACTTCCTTCATTTTGGAAGGGTGAAAGAACAATCCGCCGAAGCGATATTTCAGGGAAAACCTGCCAATAGATTTCGGAAAAAACTTTTGGCAGACGAGCAGGAGAAAAGGTGCCAGTCCTGCTATAAAATGGAGGCCGCTCAGGGCGATAGTTTAAGAACAGAAGCCATCAAGCGATATTTCGAAGTATTCAGAGAGAAAATCCTTCATACTAATCCCGAAGGAAAAATTAAGCTCAAGCCGGAGTCCTGGGACCTCCGATTTTCCAATCAATGCAATCTGCGCTGCAGAAGTTGTTTCCATGGCAACAGCTCAAAATGGTATGAAGAAGCTAAAAGCCTGAACCGAACCGCCTCTGACAAAAAATTGATCCATGCCTTTGAGGAAAAATCCTGGAAAGACTTCACTCATGGAAGCCTTCAAACGGCGCGTGACTTTTATTTTGCGGGTGGAGAACCTATTTTAATTCCGGAACATTGGGAAATTCTGGACTTCCTCCTTGCGCAGCAAAAAACAGACACCCTATTACGTTACAACACCAACCTTTCCACCATTACTTTTAAGGGCAAAGATATTATTGAGTATTGGAAAAAATTCCCCCGACTGGAAATAGGCATTAGCATAGATGCCGTTGGAAAAGCCGGAGAATACATCCGGAAAGATTTACGGTGGTCACTATTCGAAAAAAACATCCAGCGATTAATTTTGGAAGTACCAAATGCCAAAATTAAATGGGAGCCTACCATCAGCCTGATGAACATCCATTCCTGGGGGAAAGACCATCGATATTTGATCGAACATTTCAATATTTCTCCGGATGCGATCAAACTGAACATCCTTCACCGACCTGAAATATTTTCCATTCAGGCCCTAACTTCCTGTGAGAAAGAGCAAGTTCATCAAAAAATCGAAAAATTATTAAGTGATCTGCCCTTTAGCAAAACCACTCAAGATGCCTACCGAGCGCTATTGAGCTTCATGCATGCCGAATCTAAAACCGCGCTTATTCCGGCATTTTTTCAGGAACTCGAAAGGATGGACCGCATGCGTCAGGAAAATTGGCAAGAAAGCCTACCGCAACTTCTCCCACTTTTCAAAGCCTACGAAAAGGAAAAGCAGGTTTAAGCCAAAGGCTGCAAAAATGAATAAGGCGCTTAGCTCCGGCTGACTATTCGCTATAAACTTTCCAATACCGGCCACCACACCCCAAATACCATGGCCAGATGTACAAACAGCGGTTTCCCCCGGTATCCCATCAGGCCTAAAGCCATGGGTAAAATAAAAGCACCTGAATAAATGGATAATCCTAATAACAAAGAACCGATCACGGATTGCATTTTCCAGGCCAGCCCGAAGCTTAATATGGCCAGAACCACCATCCAGATTCTACTTTGCTTCACCGGTAGCGCCACTTTCGGCTTGATCACCTGCCCTAAAATTAAGGCGGCGGATAGCAAAGTAGTATCTGCAGAAGAAATCACTGCAGAAAGAAGAGCCAGAATCATCAGGATACCCAAAAAACCCGGCAGATGGTTTTGAACCACACCGACAAAGGCATGAAAAACATCTACCGCATCCGGATAAATCGTCATGGCTTTCATCCCCAAATAAGGCACCAGAAAAGCCAATGGAAGAATGACTACCACCGAAATCAGCACTGCCCTTTTCGCCGAAAATTCATCTTTAGCGCAAAAGATACGAGAGTAAATATCTGGGCCAACCAAAAAAGTGGAGGCATAAGTTAACAATAATAAAAGTAGATCAACCGGCTGAAAATTTACTTCAAAAGGAAAATGGTCCGTCAATTTTGGCAGGGGAACCGCTCCCTCAACGCTCATTAAAAAATAACCGGTCAAATACAAAGCCACCAAAATAATGATCGATTGCCAGAAATCCGTCTTGATCACCGACCACTGCCCACCCAAAATGGTGTAAACCGTGATGACCAGCGTGCTGCCATACATCGTGTGAAGCACAGGCCAATCCATCCAGGCGGAAAGGATTTTCGCCGCACCCATAATTTGAGCTGCAATAATTCCCATCCAGGCCAAGCCGATCATCATGCCTGCAATACGGCCGGCGGTATCTCCATAAAAATCGGCTAGCAGTTGCGGCAAGGTGAATTTCCCTAATCGTTTCACTCTTCCGGCCAAGGGGGATAATGCCGCCAGGCCAATTACTCCACAAAGCAACAGCCAGGCCGCAGCCCAGGACTGCTTCTGACTCAACTCCATAGTGCCGATTATGGCAGAGCTACCCAGTACTGTCGCAATCAGACTCCCACTGACCTTCCAGGCACTCCCCTGCTCACCTGCAACATAAAAATCACTTTCATTTTTAATTTTTCGGGAAGAAAGCCAGCCAATCACCATTAAAAGGAGTATATATAACCCCAGGACCAAAACCTGCATCATCTAGAAATTAATTGGATTATTTTGAAAGATTGTTCAAACTAACACAAAAGATTTCACATTTTTGTCTCAACACTGAATATCCTGCAATAAAATATAAATGGAAACAAAAAAGCCGGAAGCCGCTTTGGCTGAATGTCCACTAAATGCTGGTGAGAAAAATGTGGATAAAGCATTACTCTCCAATCGAAGCCTATGGATTTTTCATTCAGAAAAAAGCTTTTCCTTTCCTTTAGGGGAGGTGAATCAGCTCCAGGTGGAATTAAGAAAAAAAATGGGTTGGGTATTTTTGGGCGGAATCCTTATGCCTTTGGCAATTGTCGCCTTCCTCACCCACACCATAAGCTCAGGCATTTCTTTACTTTTTGTGCTCGTCTTTGGCTTTCTCTGTTTTTATTATGGCTGGCGTGGCCAAATGATGCTGACCATTTATGGTAAAAATTACGAAAGACGATTCCCCCTATCCATCCCGCATAAGGAATTAATGACCTTTTGCAGCTGGCTCAATGGAAAGCTCCCTCAACTGAAGAAAAAAATAGTATTTTTCGAATATCCTGTTCAGCTCTGGCCACAGGCATTGGAAAACCAGGCACTTCATTTCCCCAGCCCTCAAGCGGCCTCTTTCCAGCCTCCACGCCAGCCTGGCTTGGATCAAATCCTGATTAAATTTCATTATGAGGGTCAGGAGGAAAGTATCCAATTGCAGCTACATCCTGCTGATCGCCAAATTATCGGAACCGTGCAAGGAATAATTCCCCTCCATAAAATTACAACCATCAACTTCTCAGGATCTTAACATTAAAGACGAAAAATTGCAGGAAATTAAGGACAGCCGCTCCGATAAAATCAAAAAAAATAGTATTTTTGCAGCTTGGAGTATGGAGTATGCCCGTATAAAAAATGGCGGTTCCATACAATTAGGGGAAACCTGAGAGGGAACTCCAATCAGTAATTAATGCACATGAAGGAGAAGGCAAAAAGTCCTGACAACTCTAATTACCAACCCATCGAGGGGGATCTTTCGCGTTGGCCAGTAGTAAAAATGGCCCGCAACAGAAAGGCTTTTGTCAAGGCAGTAGCAGATGAAAGCCTGGAAAGGCTATTGGAAAACAGACGTTCCAGTGCTGCTCTGATTGAAGAATTGGAAACTACGGTTTTTAAGGAACGACTAAGAATTAAACAAAATCCATGGGATGTTGACCCGGAGGATGACCGTAAATTCTGGAACAGTCTGCGCTCAGAACTGGGCGCCCTTTCCCATAAGCAATCTTCCGAGGAAGAAAAAATGGGACAATTGCGAGTGATGGTTCACAAAGTGGTCAGTCGCTATGCGGAAGAAATCGCTGGAAATTTTAAACCTTCTCATTACCGCCTGGCCCGTACGGTGGTAACTTTTGGATTAACCCGCCTGCTGAATGCGGCCAAGCTGCATAAGTTCACGGGTATTTTCAAAAATGACTACACCCTGGACGAGAAAATAAAAATTAAAGGGGCAGGAGATAAAATCCGAGCACTGGCGAAAAAGGGAACCATCATTTTGGTGCCTACGCATTTTTCCAATCTGGACTCCGTACTTTTAGGCTATGTCATTCACCGTTTAGGCCTTCCGCCATTTATTTATGGGGCGGGTCTGAATCTTTTCAATATTAAAATCTTCGCTTATTTTATGGATAGCCTTGGCGCCTATAAGGTAGACCGAAGAAAGAAAAACCAGATTTATCTGGAGGCGCTGAAAACGTATTCCTCCAAAGCGATTCGTGAGGGAGCGCATTCCCTGTTTTTCCCGGGCGGTACCCGTTCTCGCTCAGGAAAGATGGAGAAAAAGTTGAAATTGGGCTTATTGAGCACAGCCATTGAAGCACAACGCTACAATTTCACCAGTACTGACGAAAATAAAGACCGCAAGATTTATGTAGTCCCTTTGGTCATCAATTATAACTTCGTTTTAGAAGCTCCTGAGCTGATTGACCAGTACCTGAAGCTAAAAGGACAGGAACGCTATTATGTGGAGAATGATGAATATTCGGACTCCTACAAAATCCTTAAATTTTTAATCAAATTCTTTACCAGAGGCTCCTCTATCGCCGTTTCCCTTGGAGAACCTATGGATGTAGTGGGTAATCTGGTCAATGAAAAAGGCGAAAGCCTGGACAGCCGCAACAAAGTGGTTGATGTTCGCGACTATTTTGTCAAGAATGGCGAAATTAATATCGACCACCAGCGGGAGCACCAGTATACGCGTATGTTGGGGGATAAAATTTCCAAAGCTTATTACGATATCAACTGTGTGCAGGGAAGTAATCTGTCGGCATTTATTGCCTATCAGATGCTGAAGAAAAAGCATAGCCGAATAGATTTCTTTAATTTACTGAGGCTACCGGAGGAGGAACTGATCATTGATTACGAAGCCTTCAAACAGAATTTCGCCAAACTCCTGGAAACGATTAAGGCAATGCAAAAGCAGGGAAAAATTGAAGTTGCTGACCACCTGTTACGGGAGGACCTGGATTTGGATAAAATGATTGCCTCCGGCATTAGAAATGTTGGAATGTACCATTCCAAGCAGGCCCTGTATATAGCGAAAGACCAACAGAGAATACAATCGGAGGACATGAACCTGCTCTTCTATTACCACAATCGCCTGGATGGATACCATCTGGATGAACATATTACGATTTAACCTTAAGCGCCGAACACTATGAATGTTAACCAACATAAACCCGTTGGGGTAATCGGATCCGGAAGCTTTGGGCTTGCCGTGGCCAATCTGCTGGCTGAAAACAGTGAGGTATTGGTTTATGCACGTAAGGAGCAGGTAGCTCATGCGATTAATGTGGATCGCTTTTATAACAATCAGCAGATATCCGAAAGAATTTCCTGCATTACCGACTATGGAGAACTTGCCGATAGATGTGATGTGATTTTTCCGGTGGTACCTTCCATCTCCTTCCGGCAAATGATGAAAGATCTTTCTCCTCATTTGCGTCCCTACCATATGTTGATTCATGGCACCAAAGGCCTGGATCTCCCCAGCCATATTTTAGAGGACCTGGAGGCCGTCTATGAAGTAAGCCGGGAAAATGTAAAAACAATGAGCGAGGTGATCTCGGAAGAGTCTGTGGTGGTAAGAACCGGCTGCCTGGCAGGGCCTAATCTGGCCAGGGAATTAGCTGAAAAGCACCCGGCGGCTACTGTGGTGGCCAGCCATTTCGATGAGGTCATCAAGGAAGGACAACGACTGCTTCGCTCGGAGAGATTTCAGGTTTTTGGCTCCAAAGAGCTGATCGGTATTGAGCTTGCAGGTGTTTTAAAGAATATTTTAGCCATTGCTTCCGGTGCTATTTCGGGCCTGGGCTTTGGTGAAAATGCCCGCGGACTATTAATTAGTCGGGGCTTGGTAGAATTCATCTACCTAGGCAAAATGTTAGGTGGAAATACAGAAGCTTTCCTCGGGGTAGCGGGTATTGGGGACTTAGTCACGACTTGCACCTCGAAGCTTAGCCGTAATTATACGGTAGGTTACCGCCTTTCTCAGGGAGAAAAGCTCAAGGACATTGTGACTTCTATGGAAGAGGTTGCGGAAGGTGTGAAGACGGTCAGGATTATGAAAAAGCTTTGCGAACACTTTGGGGTTCGTGCTCCCATCACCGAAAGCATCTATCAGGTATTATACGAAGAGGAAACAGTGGATCACGCCTTAAGGCGATTAATGAAGATTCCTTTTCACAATGACATTGACTTTCTATAAAATTAGTCGGCATCTTTTCAGGTGCCGACTTTTTTTATGCTTAACAAAAACGATTCGATCAGACAATCGTTGAACTAAACATTGAATATTGTTATTTTAAGGAATAACAGCTATTTTTTTGGATATTTTAGCGCACCCGAACTTTTTGCGCGAAAGAACCTGTTTATTGACTAAGTCCTTTGTGTTTGAATGATACGCGACATATCGTTACCCCTACCATAACAGGCTTTTGGCTAAGTCTAACGCTACTTTTGTGCTTTTTTCTGACGAATACTTCAGTTTCCGCACAGGGCGGCTTGTGCTTTAATTGCCCCCGACATCCCGCTTTCCTCAATCCTGTGGATAGCGTAACCAAAGATTATCATTTTATCCCTAAAGAGGAGGTCTTAAGGCCGGAGGATGTCAACCGTCGGTTTTATTTAAACCTAAAAAATAAAATGAGTACCTCCTGGGTAGGCAAAAGCCTGGTAGATGCTTTTATCACCATCCCTCCTTCTAAGGAAATTGTCGAAGATGAAAACTCCACAGAGCGCTTCAAACAATTTGAGGGAAAGACCATCAACAGCATTAGCATTAAAAAGGTAGGCGTGTTTTTAGAAGATGTGGATGACACCACCAAAACGGCGCAGAATCCCTGGGTTCGAACCTATAATAAAACACATGTCAATACCGTAAACTGGAATATTAAAACCAACCTGATCATCAGAGCTGGCGATGACATCAATGCCAACACCATTGCGGACAATGAAAGGATCTTACGTAGTCTTCCCTATATCAGGGATGCACGCATTTATGTGCAGGAGGATCCGCTAAATCCGCAATTGGTAAATTTAATTGTGGTAACCCAGGACATCATGCCATTGGAAGTGGGTTTAGCTCCCAAGGGTTTTGATAGAGGCTCACTAATGCTTGGGCACCGAAACCTATTCGGCACCGGTCTGACCTTCCGGAACACCATTTACCTCGATCAAGTCCGGGTAGAGGACGAAACGACCGAGGAGGCCACCCAACAAGCACATTGGGGTTATGGCTTTCGATTAGGAATGCGAAATATTCGCCGAAGTTTTATTGACGTACAGCTGGATTATCGACAAACTTATCCTCAGGATATCATCGGACTCAATGCCTATCGGGGCTACCTTACCCCCGACCTCAATTGGGCAGGTGGGGCCACTGTGCAATATCAACGACTATTCGCAAGCGTTTATGAGCCCGACAGTGCATACTATACCGAATTTCGTTTCAAACATATTACACAGGACTATTGGGTGTCCAGAGCCCTTAAATTCCCCTGCAATGACCCTTCTAACCGGAAAAGAATAATTTTTTCTGCGCGCTATTTCCAAGATCAATTTTTAGAAAGGCCAACAGTAGCGCAGGATGAAAATTTCCCTTATCATAATCGGACCATGCTATTGGGAAATATTGGATATTCCAATCGGAATTATTATACGGACAAATTCTTGTATGAATTCGGAAGAAATGAGGATATCCCTTTCGGGATGAGCTTAGAACTTTTGGCAGGACGAGATTTTAGTGAATTTACTACCCGGGACTATCTGGGGTTTAAATATGCGCACGGGCGGCCGTTTCCGAAAATTGGATATTTGAGATGGGAACTTGCCGCAGGTCAATTCTTCGGTCCCGCCAACTATAATGAAGGGGTTTTTCGTACCGGAATGCAATATTTCAGTAAGTTACTGGGCCCGGATCAGTTAAGAATGAGGCAGTTTATAACAGTAAATTACGTGACAGGCTATAACAGGCGGGAAAACGAAAGAATAGTGTTGGACCAAAGGGATGTACGAGGATTTAGATCGGATAAAGTGGGAGATCAGGAACAATTCCTTATTCGGTTTGAATCCATCAAATTCACTGACTTTCAACCTTTAGGCTTTCGAATGGCTTTCTTCGCTTTTGCGGACATGGCCTTTATTTCGGAGCATAATTTCAGCCCCTTCGGAGGCTCTTTTTATGGTGCCTTTGGCGGAGGAATAAGAATGAGAAATGACCATTTCACCTTCAAAACCCTGCAGATCAGACTGGCTTATTACCCTAAAGCCCCTCAGGGACTTGCCCCCTTCAACATCATGATGGACAACAATATCTCTCAAAACTTCCTGGACTACAAAGTAGAAAAGCCCACTACCGTTCCCTTCAACGAATATTATGAAAGATAAAAAGGCCAGCAAAAATGCCAGCCTTTTTATTTTAGTCTAGATTATTTATGCTTAAATCCTCGTTTAGCAACAAAGGGGGAAATAGGAAGAAATTTTTCCTATTTCTGGCTTCCCCCAACCAAGCATATGAAAGAGGAGAAAATAAACTTAGCCAAATATGAGCCATTCGAATCAATAAAATCCCTTGGCTCCGCCCGCTCAATCTTGCGGTGAATCATTCGGCTTAGTTTTCATATGTTTTTAAATCCACCAGGCGAATGTCTACCCTTCGGGCCTGCTCCTTGCTCACCTGCTCATCCTGAATCACCCCATATCCTTTGGCTTTGATCCGTCTTCTCACCACCCCTTTGTGGTTAAAGAAATTCAACACCTCAATGGCCCGCTCATTGGATAATTTTTCATTTGTAGCCGCATCTCCATCCTGGCTGGCATGACCGGAAATCTCAATACCTAAATCCTCATACTTCATCAGGTCTTCCAGCAGTGACTGCAATTCCGGTTTGTATTTATCCTCCATCTCTGAAGAACCCACCTGGAAGAAAACCTGATGTTGCTTATTGAGTAAAGAGGCTTCAAAAGTAGACTGTAAAACTTTTGGCTGTGCCTTCTGCGCTTTTTGCTTTTTAGACTCTTCCGCTACCGAAAGCGTAGGCAAGGTGAAAATCTCCTGCCCATCAACCACCTTTCTTTCCAAATGCTCCGTAGTACTCTCATCAAAGAAATATCTTCTCTTGGCTACTTCCATCTTTTCCGTTTCCTGATCAAAGTTAATTAGGTCTACCGGTTTTACTTTAAAAGCTAAATCAAGTAAATAGTCCATCGCCACTTCATCCTCTGAAGCAACAATCAGGTCCATCATCTCATACATGTCCAGGCTGTCATTCTGCACCAACTGCGACTCTTTGAATAACTTCTGATCAATCATGGAATTCACTTCCTGCTCCACATCGTAGAACTTATTCTTCACACTCACTTCCTGACCAACCAAAACACCGAACTGCTTAATGCTTTTCAACTGGATCATTTGGTACAACTCATAGAAATAAGTCTGATTCGGGATATTCACATTGATGGTATATGGCATAAATCCCTCTGACTCGATAATCATATCATAATTCTGTCCCGGAGGCAAAATAATCAGGAAGTTACCGGTATTTGGATTAGGATCGTAAACAAAGTCTACCGATTCCTGCGTCTTGCGGTTGACCATCTTTATGGAGGTCTTAATCGGCTTCCCATCTTCCCCAACAATCTTACCTTTTAGCATCGTCAAAGGAATATTGGCTTCCTGTTCCGGCATATCGAAGTAGTAGATATCCTGAAGTCCCTGCCCTCCTTTTCGGTTGGAGGAAAAATAACCTTTGGATCCATCCGCGATCAAGGTAAAGTAGCTATCATCTGCCGGCGTATTAATAGGATAACCCATATTTTCTGGCTTTGTCCACTCTTTGCCTCTCAGTACCGATCTGAAAATATCATTCCCCCCCATGGTTTCATGTCCATCGGAGGTAAAAAACAAGGTAATATTATCCGGATGAATAAATGGCGCATCCTCATTGGCGGGGGAGTTAATCTTGGGACCTAAATTCTTAGGCTGCCCCCACTTTCCGTTTTGGCCTTTTTCCACCTTCCAAATATCCATTCCGCCATATCCTCCCGGACGATCTGAGGCGAAATAAATGGTTTTTCCATCCGAAGTAATAGAAAGCGTGGTTTCATGGAACCTGGAAGTATTCACCATATTCATGGCTTTGGGCTTAGTCCAGCCGGATTCAGTTCTTAGCACCTCGTAGATATCGCCAGTATTGGAAGCTCCTCCCATATAAATCAGCATTTGCTCACCATCTGGAGAAATTCCGGCAGTTCCCACATTAAAACGAGCATTGGTCTCAATTTCCACTTTCTCAGGATGTTTCCAATTGCCCATGCCATCCTTGGTAGTCATCATAATTTGCTCCACCATTTCACGCCCTTTTTCATCAGGATGCAAAACCGTATAAGCTATAATGGCCTCGTCTGCCGATACTACCGGATTATACTCTACGTGCTCAGAATTCACCTGGAAGCCAAAATCATGAACGGCTATTTTTCTCGGCTTTCCGATATATTTTTTTGCATTCTTCAGCGCCTTTTTAAAAGCTTGCACTTCTTGCACCGCTTTTGGATCTCGCCGATCCATGACTTGCTCATAAGCCGCCAATGCTTTTTCCGCTTGAGGAATCTGCTCATTGAGGTGGTACAATTTCGCCAAATTCAAATAAGTCCATTTTGGGAATCGACCGGCATCCAAATCCAAGGCTTTCTGCAAAGACTCAGCCCCTTTTACGCGTTGATTTACATCTGCCAGTGAAAAATAACTCATTCCCAGCCCATAAAATGTCTTTGGGTTTTCGGATCCTTTTTCCACTGCCTGCTGATAAATGCCTATCGCCTCTTCATATTGCCTGGTGCGAAACAGCTTTTCCGCCTTTGACTCCAATGAACTAACCGACTGCGCCATCGCTCCTCCGGCCATTATTGCCCAAGCGAAAAGCAGTAAGAAACACTGTTTTGGTTGAAGCATATTGCTATAAAGTTTTGTTGGGTTACTAATTTATTGTTTTACCGTCTCTTCCTGAATTGCTCTGATACGATAAAGCAAGGGCGGATGAGAGTAATGTAAGGCTACAAAATAAGGATGAGGATTCAATCCGCTCAAACTTTTTGTAGATATTTTCTTTAAGGCCTCAATTAATGCAGAACCTGAAGCGGTGGAAGCGGCATAAGCATCCGCCTCATATTCATTCTTTCGGCTCAACAAATTGGCAAAAAATCCAAGAATCAGATTCAAAGGAGAGAAAAGCAGTCCAAAAACTAATAAATTGATGCCAATCGAATATCCACTTCCTCCCATGGCCTCAGTAAATAGCGGATTTGTAACCATCCAACTGAATAAAAACACCATTAAGCCCATTTGCATTGCACCAATGATGAAGCCCTGATAAATATGCCCCTTTTTAAAGTGCCCCACTTCATGGGCAAATACGCCCACAATTTCCTCCTCTTCCAACTCTTCGATTAAAGTATCAAAAAGTACTAAGCGCTTAAACTTCCCTAGCCCGGCGAAAAAAGCATTGGCCTTTGTACTGCGTTTTGAGCCATCCATCACGAAAATGTTTTGCAAAGGAAAATCCACAGAGGCAGAATAACGCTCAATGGAAGAACGCAGCACTCCGGCTTCCAGAGGAGTAAATTTATTGAAAAGCGGCATGATCACTGTCGGATAAAGGATATTCATTAAGAATAAAAATCCCACCAAAATCAACCAAAAGACATACCAGTAAGAGGTGCCGTAATTCTCCAAAAAAGCGACCAATCCGGCCAATAAACCACCAGACAATAGTCCCCCTAAGGCATAGCCTTTCGCTTTATCCAACCAAAAGGTTTTGGGCGTCATCTTATTAAAGCCATATTTTTGCTCAATGGTAAAAGTACCATACCAATCAAAAGGCAGCGAGATAACATCTGATATGATCGTGATCGCTGCAAAAAATCCCAGCGTAATGAAAATCGTGGAATCGGTATACTGCCCTATCCAATGTTCTAAACTACCCAAGGCGCCTGAAAAAATCACCACAAGTGTCAGGACCAGGGAAACTAATCCGGACCAATTCCCTAATTTTTTTAGTTCATCATGATAATTCAGAGACTTTAATCTTTCCTCCGGAGAGTACAAACCATCTAATTCAGGAGGCACCACCCCTCTTTCATGCCGGTCATTTAACATTGACAGCCATTTGTCTATCAAAAAGTTAAACCCTAAAACGCCTACTACTATCCACTTTATCGTTATGGCATCCATAAAAAATTCCCTACTAAATCTTGATTATTGCTGCAAAATAGGGAATAATCCCCACTAAGAAAAAAATAGTGCAATGCCCCGCTAAAAACTTGGGCAAGGGATTTGGCGAATATGCTTGGCAGGCTTTCGGTGATCTCCAAGAAAAATGGTGTAGGTTACGGAAACCTCATGCGCCCCACCGGAACGCCCTCCAAGACCGGAAATCGTAAAATCATAGCTGTAACCGAAATTGAATCCGTTCCATTCAAATCCCACCAATGCCACCATGGAATCACTATTGTTGTGATCACCGGTGGTTTGCACTGGAATACCTCTATACCAAAGCCCCACCACCAAAGGATCAAACTGACCGTATAGTCCTAAATCCAATTGGTCGAATTTGCCCTGAAGCTTATACTGAAAGGTAGGAATAATGGCGAATTCCCGGGCGGAATAGCCTCTTCCCGCTTTCTTTTGGATCAGGAATTTATAACCGCCATGTACACTAAATTTCATTGGAAGCTGATCTTCCGAACCCTCTATATTGGATAAATTAGGTTGTAGTAAATGATAAGCACTCAGCCCTATCCATAGCTCCTTGGAATACAAAACACCTCCAAGACCTAAATCCATAAAACCCTGATTTACCCCTTCTAAGCCTGGATCTATTCCCTGACCCGGAGGGAGGACCTCCCCGGTATCCGGATCTATCTGACTACCGAATATAAGATTTGAATAATTAGCATTTTGAGAGGTGTATGAAATTTGAGCTCCCGGGCGGAAGGTTAATTTTTTAGAAATGGGCAACTGATAAGCGTAATTTAAGCCAATCATATTGGAGCTTACCGAGCCCAAACCAATACGATCTCCCAATGCAATTAAACCAATACCGCTGTTGTAATCATCAATATAATGATCCACATAAGCACTGTAGGTCACAAATGAACCCGGCAATGAAGGCCACTGATTCCGGTAATTCAAACCGAAGCGGGTCATCTGGGTATTCCCGGTAAAACCGGGATTTAAATATAGTGGAGCAGCATAAAACTGACTGAACTGAGGATCCTGAGCACGGGCTTCCTGCACCGCAAAAGTCAGTCCTAAGGTCATCAGAATTAAAAATTGAAGATGCTTACAACGCATAGTCATAGGTTTGATGGGGCTAATTGTATTTACGGTTGAACTACAATGATAACCAAAGTTGAAAGAAGATTCCTTCAAAAAAAACACTTTATCGCTATAATTTAAGGCCAATTGCCCAAAAATAGCATTATTCCGAATAGAAATCACATTTTTTCTATAACACTTGGCCCATTTTTTACACTTTAAGCGGCATTGTTTGTACCTTAGGGCGATAAGTGACGTTACTAAAAAAAACATAATCTCAGACTACACCCATGAAGATCCGCCTTTATTTACTGATTTTAGCCTGTTTTTTTATTTCCCCCTATTCCGTTTTTGGGCAGGGACAAACAGAAAGAAACTGGTTTACTGCCAATCTACAATGGGACTTTTCCAAGGAAGGCCGATTCCCGGAGTCTCCTGTTGCCATCACCAATCTTGACCCTCAGGGCAATACCGCTGTAGCCACTGATGGCTTCACCGGAGACTGGCACTTTTATACCGATGGGCAAAACTTCTACCGCAAAGATGCCGCGGGCAACCTCATTACGGATAACTTGCCGGTGAAAGCCACCCCGACCTATAATCAAAGAGTGGCGGCAGCTCCTGCAGACGGATCCATCGGAGCGGATTATTTATTCTGGGTAAACAATAACGGAGACCTTCATCAATATCGGGTAACGATTGATAATGACGGACTGGCCGGCCCAGCTGTGGCAGAAGGCAATCCGCTGGCCTTTCAAATTGCTCCTGCCATGCGGGTGATCCATCAAATGACACAGGGGAATGTAGTCCTGCGCCTACTGGTTCAGGATGCCACGACCCGAGAATTAGTCCTTCTGGACATCACCAATGGTTTATCCGAAATTGTCAGAACTGATGCTTATGGGGCTACTTTCCAAAATTTTGAATGGACCCCGCCTTATATTTCTCTGGAACAGGATCCTTTTGATCCCAATAACCAAATTCAGGTATTGAACCCGGGAAAAGTGGCCTTAACCCCAAATGGCATCAACAATTTAATGTTTGCCAACTTTTGGTTTGACCCAGCCAACGGTCCGCTTATTGAAAAAAATGATCGGGAAGTTTTCAACCAATCTGCGGCTACCTTTTACGATACTGAATGGGTCAATGACACTACTCTTCTCATTTCTGCCGACAATGCCATTTTAAAATTTGATTATAGAGGCAATACCGCCAATGGCAATTACCCTAACATTTTGGCCAACAAAGGAGCCACCTCAGTAAAGGGAATTCAAATGGCGCCGGATGGTTTTATTTATTTCCTGCAGGCTAATAATAATGTGGGGCGGATAAGACCTACCATTGCCGGGGAAATTGTGGATCGATGGGTGAGCTTGACCTCCGAATTTGGAAATGGAAGTGTAGCCCAATTGAATGCGGATCAATTCCCTGTATTTGCCCCTCCAAGGGTGGAAGATATAAATGTAAGCAATGTACCTACCCAGGAAATTATCTGCGACCAGCAGAATAACCAATTCCACCCAAGCGTCACCCGAAACGGCGTCGAAATAGCGGCAGATGCCTATTTTTGGGATTTGGGAGAAGGACCGGTGGCTTCGGTTATCCCTACCATCAATCCGCAATCCGCACCGGGAGGGAGCATCAACATAGCCGCGGAAGTGGGTGGGGTCACCTATTTTGGATCAGGAACATTTAATGCGGCACAAAACCAATTGGACCCTAACAGTATCATCAAAGATACTCCAACGGATTTATCCTCCCAACAAGGAGGCGGTGGTGGCGGTGGCTTACCCGGTGGTGGCGGAACCGGAGGCGGTGGAGCCGGCAACCAGGTGGGAAATCGTTATGTACAGGACACTTTAATGTGTGCGCCACCTTTTGTAGGCTGGGCCAATGATGCGACCGTTGCGGCCCGTTTTTGGTATAACCGCAGTCAGGAACCTTCTGACACCATTACTGATCCTGGAAATTATTGGGTAAAAGCCTACGATAATGGGGGTTGTAATGTCAGAGCGTCAGTACAGGTCAGAATGGTGCTGGAAGAAGATGGTGGCGGCTACCTGCTGGACACCACCCAACAGTCCACAATTGGGCAATGGTACTTCGGCACTCAGCCCGGGCTGGATTTTAACACTGACCTCTATGGCGATAATATTCCCCAGCCCATTGAACCTATCGGCCTGGATGACCTTAATGCCATGGACGATGTAGAGACCGTTTATGATGAAAGAGGTCGTGCTTTCTTCGTGACGAATGGAGATGGCCTTTGGATTGCAGACACCAGTGGGGTTAATTTCACCCGCGTGCAGGGAGTCGCTTTAGGTGGAGATGCCGAGCCGGGTTCTGCCGTTGCGGTAATCCAATTGGTAGAAGATGAAACCAAATACTATGTTTTCAGTACCCGTCAAAAAGCAGGAGGAGCTCCCGGAGAATATGAAGTTCGCTATTCCTTGATCGATGTGGCGGCCCTGGATCTGAATAATGGCATTATCACCATTACTGCTATTGCTCAGGATGTGCTCCTGATGGAAAGTGCCATGGGTCGATTGATCAGTAATCAGGGTTATCTAGTTGCCCATGAATACGGCAATAATAACTGGAAAGCTTTTCCGGTGACCGCACAGGGCTTGGGCAATCCGGTGATCAGTTCCACCGGCAGAGTTTATGATGAAAACGTAATCTTCAACTATGGAGAAATTGGCACTTTCGATGTACCGGATGTCGGTCTGGTATCAAAAGTAGCGGTCGCCATAAAAGACCTCAATAGTGGCTTAAACTATCTGGATGTTTATGACCTCAACCCCAATCCTGACACTTATGATTCTGCTGCTTTAGCTTCCGGCGGCACTCCGGCCTTTATTCCGGATGTGGATGTAGACAAATTATACAATCCCATCCAAATTCCATTAGGAGACGATAACCTGGAACCTTATGGTGTGGAATTCAATGGGAATTTTGTCATGGTTTCATTACAGGGGAATAACAACTCCAAGGTATTTGCAGCGGACTTAAGGTACCAGATATATGAAGACAATGGAGAGGATTTAAAACCGGAAAGTACGCAATTAGGAGAAATATCCACCACCAGTACCGGAGGTGGGGGATTTTGGGAGAAATTTCTGCGGCCCCTAACAATTCCATCTATATCGCAAACCAGGGAAGCAACACCCTAAAAGAAATTACCGGTATCGGGAACACCGAAAGTGGTGGGTTGAATCTACAAGTAGGAGATTCACAGTTTTCTTTAACTTCCACCAGCCAATTGGGGCTACCAAGTTTTGTCCTTCAGGCAGGACAGGGAAGCGGAGGAGATCCTTCTTTGGAAGCGGAGGATGTTTGCCTGGGAGATAGTGCCGTTTTTAACCTCAATATGGGAGAGTATTACACCTCCGCGGGTAACTTTACCCTTTTATGGGAATTTGGCGACGGCAACACCCAGCGTCAGGACACCACCACAGAGGCTACCCACTTATATGCAGAAGCCGACACCTATATTTATAAAGTAGATTGGAAAAACCATTGTAGCGCAGCCCCTTTCAGCTTCAATCCGGTGTTAACCGATACGATCACCGTAAACCCTGCTATTCCAGACGATCAATGGGGCGTATCCGATGGGGAAAAAGTCTGTCAGGACACTGAACTGACGGCCTTCACCGGAGATGCCACCGGCTATACCATCACCTGGACCAACCGTGGAACCGTGGTGCATGAAGGCAATGTCATTCAGGTGGATACGGAAAATCCGGTTTTCCATAATGAGTTTTTCTTAATCCAGGTAGAAGATCCTAATGGTTGTTTGGCAGAAAGAGAAGTACTACTGACCACCCCACTGGTGGATGCCGGATTCCCGGATAGCACCTATTGTCAAAACACCGAAGACGTTATTCTGAGCTCAGGTGCTTCCAGCCTGTTATCTTACCAATGGGCGGTGGAGAACGCCCCAACCAATTCGCCGGCCTACAGCCCGGGCACCAATACTTTCCCGGTAGAAACCGACACCCCCGGAGACTTTGTCTATTATATGCAGGTGCAGGACCCGGATGACGCGACCTGTTTTGTGGAGATTTCCGCAGACATCAAAGTGGTGGGAGTTATTGACGGCCCTACCCTACCATTATCTGCTGCTTGTGGCGCTACCACTGCCATTAAATTTGAAAACAACAAGGGCATTGAGTTTGACCGATTGACCTTTAATTGGAATTCACCAGATGTGGTGGCCACCGGAGACTTTGAATATGAAGCGGAACCGGGAGCTTATAATGTGAACGTCATTGATAATTTGTATAAATGCGAAGTGAATTTCAATGTTCCCATTGAGGCGACAGATTTTAAACCAGACTACGACACCGAAATTTTTGACAAATGCAATACAGGCAGTAATTTTGGAATCATTCGCATTTCAAATCCGGATGCAGGTTTACAGTTCACCCTGATCAGAGAGGAAGATGGGACTGAAATCACCCCAAATGGACTTGACTTCAACAATATTACCCCCGGTAATTACACCCTACAAATTGAGCAAAATGGCGGTGGGTGTGAAACCTCGGAGGCCCTGGTTTTCGAAGAAAACAGCACGGAATTCAGCCTTTCTACCGACAATTTAATGGCCTGTCTGGATGGAACGCCTAACATTACATTAAGTCCTATTGGAGGCGGAACCATTGACCAATTGGACATTGAATATTATACCGCCAACGGATCCATATTGGAAAGACAAGAGGATGTCAACATCAATAGTATTATCGTCGACAATGAAGAAGCGGCCTCGGCTACATTCTTCGCCACTACCGGCGTTTGTACCTTTGAAAAAACCATTCCTATTAATGTTGCTTCCGCTCCGGAAGACTTCGAAATTGATCAAAGTGGGGATCGCTGTGATGGGGAAGTCACCGTTTTCGTGGTCGACGCTGACTTGGCCTTTGATTACAATTGGGCCATCACCTCTGCTGGGGTAAGCACGACCAACAATGGCCCCAATTATCTGGCCACCAAAAGTAGCAACTTTGTGATAACGGTAACAGATAAACAAACCCAATGTCAAAGCACTCTGGCAGATGAAGTAGAAGTGGCCAAACAAATTGGAATTGCCCTCACCGGCGAAACCATTTGCGAAGGCACTGAATCTCCGATTAATATCGCCAGCACTACTGCTCCTGATTTTACCGAAGACTTGTTATACCAATGGTACCAGGGAAGCCTGGAAGACAACAATGTACTGCCCGATGCTGGCGCAACCCTTTCCTACGGTGGAGCAGACAGTGTTATATTTGTGGTGGCAACGGCTCAGCTTAGCGGATGTCAGGATACGGCCAGTTTCAACATACAACCACTTCCGGCTACCATTATAAACCCAAATGTTTTGGGAGTGAATCCGGCCTATTGCTTTTTCGATGAAGATCAGATTCCGGAAGATTCCGTGATTTATCCCGGGCAGTTTCTTAGCTATGAATGGGTGAATTTGGATCAGGATATTTTCCTTTCAGATGAGTCCGCTTTGGAGCTTTCTGATGATGAAGCACTGATCGGTACCATAAAAGGTACCTTTAATAATGCTTTCAATTGCCCAGCAGAGATGATCTTCAATATTATAAATCAATGTAAGCCCACAGTGGTATTCCCCAATGCCTTTGCCCCCAGAGGAAGCTTCAATGGCAATAGGGCTGAAAGAGGAAACATCTTCTCGGTAGAATATGCCCAGAACCTGGATCCTAACCGATTCATCATTGAAATTTATAACCGTTGGGGAGAGAAGATCTTCCAAACGGAGGATTATGAAACGTTCAAAGACGAAGGTTGGGATGGTACGGATAGAGGCGGTCGTGAAATGCCTGCCGGAGCTTATTCCTACGTTGCCCGATTTGGCAGCATTACCGAAAATTCCCCTATTGAAGAGGTACGCGGAAGTGTGCTGCTCATCCGATAATCACTTTCATAAATCCGGACATTAGGATTTTCAATAAAAATAGAAAGCGAAGGAAGATTAAACTTTTCCTTCGCTTTTTTATTTTTGTCCAAAGAACAGACATTAATATGATCGCAATTATTTCACCTGCAAAATCTCAGGATTTTTCTATAGACATCAGGACCGAAGCTTTTAGTCAACCCACTTTTTTGAACGAGTCCAAAAAACTCATTTCTTCTTTAAAGAAATATAAAAAAGAGGATCTAAAATCTTTGATGGAGATTAGTGATAATCTGGCAGAATTGAATTACGACCGTTATCGTAATTTCCACCTGCCTTTCACTTCGGAAAATGCCCGTCAGGCATTACTGGCCTTCAAAGGAGATGTTTATACCGGAATTGACGCGCATAACCTTTCAGATGAAGATTTAATATTTGCACAGGATCATTTAAGAATTCTTTCAGGACTTTATGGATATTTACTCCCTCTGGATCTTATCCAACCCTATCGACTGGAGATGAAAATCAAATTACCCACCAAGGGAAATGACAACTTGTATCAGTTCTGGGACGATCGCATCACCAAAGCATTAAATGCGGATTTAGAGCAGGAAGAAAATCCGGTATTGATCAATCTGGCTTCTAATGAGTATTTCAAATCCATTCAGAAAAAAGTGGTAAAGGGCCAAATCATTACCCCGATTTTTAAAGAAAAAAAGGGAGACAGCTATAAAACTATTGCGCTATTTGCCAAAAAAGCCCGCGGACAGATGGTTCGGTTTATGATTACCCACCGCATTCAAAATCCGGAAGATTTGAAAGCCTTTGATCAGGATGGCTATCAATTTAATGAAGCACTTTCCAAAGGAAATGACTGGGTATTTACCCGAGGATAAAAAAAAAGCCTGAGCTCCAACTCAGGCTTTTTTTACTTACTCAATGATCAAATTGACCTTATTAATGGTTTTAGGCTTAAGCTTTTCGATATAATCAGCTCCCCAATAGTTACTTGCTTCTCCTTTTTCAGCTCGAACCCAATACTTTTTTACATTCAATTTTTTAAAGGCAACCCTCCCCTTCTCATCAGTAGTTTGTGTTTCCTGAACAGGATTTTCATTCTTATCATAATCCTTTTCATTCGCATAAAGCGTCACGGAAGCGCCTTTCACCGGATTTCCATTTTTGTCCAATACCGTTATCTTAACTTGAGTGCTTACGATTTGAGCAAAAACTGCTACAGACACCATAAAAAGAGCAAAAAATGCCACCAACTTTTTCATCTAAAAATCAAATAAAGGTTAATAATAGTAATTGACCGCAATAAAATGATCAAATTTATTTGTAACAACCTTTATGTCAATAAATATACCAGCTTTATATTTTATCCTTTTCTTCCTTTAAAACTTCCTCCACATTTTTCTTAAAAAACACCCGCTGTATCCAACGAGGAAGAAATACAGCGCCCAAAAATAAGTAAGGGTAATAAGACAACAATCTCCAAAGTAAGCTGATACCGAAGGTATACTCGCCTAAAAGCGATTGAAAAAACTGCTGAAAAAAGAACTCCGCCGTTCCGCTACTTCCCGGGTTGGGGAAATCAGCATAACAATCCACATGATCAGCTGCTTTCCGAAGGTTAAAAGATGCTGCCCCCAGGACAAATCCACATAAGCCGCCATTACAGAATTCAGCATCAAATAGCGGGCAACCCAAACGAAAATAGTCGCACAAATAATCTTCAACCAATAATCAAGGGGCTTCCCTCTGAGTTCCTGAGAAGCAATAATCATTTCATCACCCTGCTGGTTCGCTTTAATTCGAAAACGCCTTAACCAGCGAAGGGTCGTCATTTTTAATAAAAACCACTTAAAACCACGGGGATGAAAGAGTAAAGCCCAGGACATCACCAGGGTGTATAAAGCTATCAAGCTGTAGGAAAGCCAAAAGAAAAAAGGCAATCCCCGATCAAAAATATTATCCGGAATACCACTGAAAACATCTCCCTGACTTAACCATAGCACCAATGGGGCAAACAATACAAAGAATAAATTATCGAGAATGGCGGTCAGCATTACAAAAGCCAGCGCCCGGCCAAAGGGAATCCCTTCTTTCATCAAAATAAAGACTGCCACTGCCGTTCCTCCCACCACAGAGGGAGTGACCGCGGAAGAAAATTCCCAAAGAATAATCACATAAAAGGAGGATTTCCAGCTCAGTCTTTCCCCGGTGAGTGTTCGGATGCGGTAGATATAGCCCGCGTCACGGGAAATAATCACCAAAAAGGCGATGAGCAATGGAAATAAACGGGCAGGCTGAAAAAGAATCCCTAGGTTTTCCCAAGAAACCTGATCATCACTCATAAATAACAATACCGCAATGGCCAGTCCTAAAATGATCGGAATCCAGACATTTCTTGGATTCAGGGTTGAAAAAATCTTTCTGTTGGAAATATCCATATTTGATTAAGCCGATTCAATCCAAAAGTTATTGAAACCCTCTCCCAACACCAATTTCAATTCCTGCCATTGCGCCAATTCCAGGATGGCCAAAAAAGTAAAAATCAGACCTACCCGATCCCCTACTTCCTCTACCAAAGTCCCAAAGTCCATTTGCGATCTGGATTTTAATTTTTCCAATAGCCAAATCTTCTGATCTGCGATAGTGTATTCATAGGGAACAATTTCATGAACGGGCTGATGCGCTGCTTTTTCTGCTCTGTTGAGCACCTGTTGGTAAACTTTAAGCAGCTTATACATATCCAGATTGTGCATTTCCATTTCTGTAGAATAGGCCGCTTGCATTTGTAATATTTCCCGTTGCAGATTGCCCCTTTTTTCTTTACCTAATTCCGCCTCCTCTAGTTGTCGAAAATCCTCTAAAACCGATTTATATTTTTTGTACTCCAACAAATGCTGCATCAACTCCTCCCGTGGGTCAATTTCCTGCCCTTCCTCATCCAATTCCGGACGAGGCAAAAGCATTTTGGCCTTAATTCGCATTAAGGTGGCCGCCACCACCATAAACTCAGATGCCAACTCTACATCCAACTCTTTCATTTCCCGGATATAGGCCAGAAAGTCTGACGTCACCTTCGCAATAGGAATATCATTGACGTCCAACTCATCGCGCTGGATAAAGAAAAGCAGAAGATCAAAGGGACCTTCAAAAAGCGGCAGTTTTATTTCAAATGACAAAATCCAAACAGTTAAGGGCAAAGCATCAATCTATTTAATTGTGGCACTTCAAAATTATTATTTTTATCGGGATCTGCCATCATGAAATTTGAAAACAGTCCATTTCAACAAATATTTATTGATTCTGTTAGATACTTCGTATAAAAATTGGACCGATGATCCGAACGTTTCAAAAGATTCTTCAAGGATTTATAGGTTGAATTTAGTACATTCTAAAAAACATAGCTTATTTTTGCACATTCGAGCCCACAAGTTTTAGTGGCTTGGAATATGGATTGTTCTGCGAGTCAGATCATGAAAAACAAATTGATTATGCTGATAGAGCCCGGTAAATTACTGAAGAATATAAATTGTCCTGAGGACCTTAAAAAACTGAACACAAAAGAATTGCACCAGCTTCGCGATGAGTTGAGACAATTCATTATTGATAATGTATCAGTTTACGGTGGGCATTTTGGTGCGAGTTTGGGAACTGTGGAGTTGACAACGGCTTTGCACTATGTCTTTGACACTCCTAAGGATCAGTTGGTATGGGATGTTGGACATCAAGCATATGGCCACAAGATACTAACCGGAAGAAGAGATCAATTTCACACCAACCGTGTTTATGGCGGTATTTCAGGTTTTCCAAAGCGTAAAGAAAGTGAATTTGACACTTTTGGCGTAGGTCACAGCTCCACTTCCATCTCTGCTGCTTTGGGAATGGCGGTGGCCAATAATGAGTTCAAAGACGATCGCCACCACATTGCCGTAATTGGCGATGGGGCGATGACTGGCGGAATGGCCTTTGAGGCAATGAATCATGCCGGAGATTTGCAAGACACCAATTTGCTGATTATCCTGAATGATAATAATATGTCCATTGACCCGAACGTTGGGGCGCTGAAAGACTATCTCACCGACATTACCACTTCCAAAACTTACAATAAAATTAAGGATGAGGTTTGGGATCTTCTGGGAAGGTGTCCAAATTTGGTCCTAATGCACAAGAGATTGCCTCCAAGATTGAAAATAGCACCAAAGCTTTTTTCATGCAGCATAGCAATCTTTTTGAATCCTTTAATTTGCGCTATTTTGGTCCGGTAGACGGCCATGATCTGGATCATCTGGTGAGCGTTATGCGCGACCTTAAATCCATTAAAGGCCCCAAATTATTGCATGTGCTCACCACGAAAGGGAAAGGCTATGCACCTGCGGAAAAGGATCAAACCAAGTGGCATGCACCCGGAACTTTTGATAAGGTTACCGGAGAGATTCAAAAAAAGCCGATCTTAAGTCCACAGCCGCCAAAATACCAAGAGGTTTTTGGTCATACCATCGTGGAACTAGCGAAACAAAATGATAAAATCATGGGAGTAACTCCTGCGATGCCTTCAGGCTGTTCGCTTAATATCATGATGAAGGCCATGCCAGAGCGTGCCTTTGATGTCGGCATTGCCGAACAACATGCGGTAACTTTCTCTGCCGGCCTTGCCACCCAGGGAGCCGTTCCGTTTTGTAATATTTACTCCACCTTTATGCAGCGAGCCTATGATCAGGTGATTCATGATGTCTGTATTCAGGACTTGCATGTGATCTTCTGTTTGGACCGTGCCGGATTTGCCGGAGCAGACGGCCCCACCCACCATGGGGCTTATGATTTGGCCTATATGCGTTGCATCCCGAATTTGGTGGTGATGGCTCCTATGAATGAGCAGGAATTGCGCAATATGATGTTTACCGCTCAATTGGAGAAAAATGCGCGTCCATTTTCTATTCGATATCCGAGAGGAAAAGGAGTGATGCCTGAATGGAAAACCCCATTGGAAGAAATTCAAATTGGCCAGGGCCGAAAAGTGAAAGAGGGGGAAGATATCGCTATTCTAACGATTGGAACGGTTGGAAACTATGCGCTAACGGCTGCAGAAGCGGTTGCGAAAGACGCCAATGTTGCGGTCTATGATATGCGATTTGTAAAGCCCCTGGATGAGGCCATGTTGCATGAGGTATTCCGCAAATTTGATAAAGTGATCACGGTAGAGGATGGATGCTTAATGGGCGGATTTGGTTCTGCCGTATTGGAATTCATGGTGGATCATCAATATACTTCAAAACTTAAAAGATTGGGCATTCCGGACGCCATCGTCGAGCATGGTACCCAATTAGAGCTGCATCAGGAATGCGGATTCGATCCGGAAGGAATAAAAAATACTATTATCGAAATGCTTGCACCCTCCAATAAAACAGTAAACGTGCAGGCCTGAAATCGATTTAATCAATCTATGTCAAAATATTTTTACACCACCCATGGAGAAGGATTTCCCGTAATCTTTCTCCATGGTTTTTGTGAGACCTCCCAAATCTGGGAGCAATGGATAAACCTTCTGCCGAAAAGCTTTCAAAGCATCGCGCTGGATTTACCCGGATTTGGGAAAAGTGATCCTATCCATCCAAAATCTCTGGAAGATATCGCTCGGTATATAGCTGATTTTATGGAGGAGCAAGGCATTGAAAAGACTATTATGGTGGGGCACTCACTTGGCGGCTATATCACGCTGGAGTTTGCCCGATTGTTCCCGGAAAAGCTTAAAGGCTTTGGCCTTTTCCACTCCACGGCTTATGAAGATGCGGAAGAGAAAAAGAAAAACCGCACCAAAACCATCGAGTTTGTTCGGGAAAAATCAGTTGCTGCTTTCTCTAAAGATTTTGTCAAAAATCTATTCGCCCCGGCCAATGTTCCACTAATGGCAAAAGAGATAAAAATGCTTTCCGAATTGGCCGCGGATACGCCTAAAGATACTTTTTGTGATTATGCCGCCGCCATGAGAGACCGGGCAGACGCCAAAACAGTATTAGAACAATTTAACCGACCAATATTTATGATAGCCGGTAAGGAAGACCCTGCCGTTAGCCTTCAGGACAGCCAAATGCAAGCCCGATTAAGTCAATACATCACCTTGCACCAACTGGACAATGTAGGACATATGGGCATGTTTGAAGCTCCAGAGGAAACCGCCCAGATGGTAGCAGGATTTATCTCGGCAGTGAGTAAATTCTAATGGCTTAACAATTACCCTTTATGAAAAAATCCTTATTACTTTTTACCCTATGTTTTTGGGGTGCTTTTGCCTGGGCACAGGCGAAAAAAGACCTTAACATTGATGACATTTTTAAAAATGGCGTATTCAGAGGCCAATCTGTATACGGCATTAATTGGATGAAAGATGGGCAGTACTACAGCAGCATGATCCGGGATATCAACGGTGATTTTGTAGTCAAGATGGACATTCAATCCGGCCTGCCGGTGGACACCCTGGCCTCTTCCAAAGGCCTGACAGACCTATTGGATAAAAGCATCCGCATTGATGCCTACCACTTTTCTGCCGATGAGCAAAAAATATTGATAGAAACGGAGCATGAAGCCATTTACCGCCGTTCGTGGAAAGCTTTCTACTATGTTTATGACCGTCAGGCAAACACCGTAGTGGCCTTAGCCGAAGGAGACAAGCAATCTTTTGCGACCTTTTCACCTGATGGTAATAAGGTGGCTTTTGTAAGAAACAATAATCTATTTGTGACGGATTTGGCCACCATGGAAGAAACTGCCGTTACTACAGATGGCCAGTATAACGCCTTATTGCATGGAATGGGGGACTGGGTGTATGAGGAAGAATTCTCCATCGCCAAAGCCTTCAAATGGTCACCAGACAGTAAGAAATTAGCTTACCTTTCTTTTGATGAGTCTGAAGTAAAGGAATTTTCCATGGCAATGTATGGCAGTCTTTATCCGGTGGAATATAAATTCAAATACCCGAAGGCAGGGGAAAAGAATTCAGATATTTTCCTGAGCATTTATGATTTAGCTTCCGCAAAGACCACCGCTGTTGATAAGGGAAGTGAAGAAGATGTATATATCCCAAGAATGTACTGGTCCAATGACAGTCAGCATCTTTCTTATATCTGGATGAACCGATTGCAAAATGAATTGGAGTTGAGAGCAGCCAATGCTACGGATGGAAAGTTTGAGCTATTGTTGAAAGAAACAAGCAAGACTTATGTTGATCTTGATTTTAACGATCAGATCGAATTCCTGGCAGACGGCAGCTTCATCCGCACCTCAGAAAAGGATGGCTTTAAACACATATATTTGCATGATGCCGCTGGCAAGGAAATCCGCCAGATCACCAGTGGAGCCTGGGAGGTGAGTTCTATTGTGGGAGTGGACAAGAAGAAAAAGAAAATTTACTTTTTGTCAAGAGAGCAAAGCAGCCTGGAAGATCAGTTTTATGTTGTGGACTATAAAGGAAAAGGTAAAAAGCAGCTAAGCACTCGCGAAGGTAATCACAGCATCAATTTCTCCGGAGACTTCAAATACTACATTCAATACCAATCCAATGTGGAGCAGCCACTAAGAGTGACGCTTCACAATTCAAAGGGACAGGAATTAAAAGTTCTGGAGGAAAATGAAGCACAGGCAGAAACCTGGGCCAATTACCAAATCGGGACAAAGGAATTTATGACGGTAAAAGCGGCGGATGGTCAAACGGACCTTAACGCTTATATGATTAAGCCTGCCGACTTTGACCCCAATAAAAAATATCCTTTGCTGATGTTTGTTTATGGCGGGCCAGGCTCACAGATGGTGAAAAACTCCTTCCCTTCTTCCAGGGATGCCTGGTACTTTATGTTGGCCAACCAGGGCTATTTAGTAGCCTGTGTGGACAACCGCGGTACCGGTGGCAAAGGACGTGACTTTAAGCACATCACTTATAAGGATTTGGGGAAAATAGAGTCCGAAGATCAAATTTATGCGGCAAAATCATTTGCCCGGGAAAGCTATATTGATGAAAGCCGTATTGGTATTTGGGGCTGGAGCTTTGGTGGATATATGTCCTCGCTTTGCTTGATGAAAGGTGCAGATGTTTTCAGCACTGCTATTGCGGTTGCTCCGGTAACGAACTGGCGTTATTATGACACCATTTATACGGAACGTTACCAATCTACACCACAGCTTAACCCCAACGGTTATGATGATAATTCTCCCGTATTCCATGTAGACAAATTAGAAGGAAATTTCTTCCTGATTCATGGAACAGCCGATGATAATGTTCACTTTCAGAATGCAGTAGAATTGGAAAATGCGCTTATTAGTGCTAACAAACAGTTCCGCTCTTTCTACTATCCGAACAGAAACCACGGCATTTACGGAGATAATGCTACCCGACACCTTTACACCATGATGACGAATTACATCCTGGAAAAACTATAAGGGCGGAGTTCATAAAATATTAAGGGGATGCTAGTAATAGTGTCCCTTTTTTTTGGCCTGCTATTAATTCATTCTATTGGCCAGATCCTGTAATAAGTTCAAACCGTTTATCTGCTCATCCAAAACAGGACTTTTCGAAGTTTGATAGCTCATTAAATCATCAGCATACTCAAAATCTTCTGCCAATTTTTTCACCAAAGACTCCAATGCGTCGTTCAACTCACGCATGGAATTCAATAAGTTATCTAAATTATTTTCTTCCATTATTCAATTGTTTATGTTCGCAGATACAATTACAATAACTCTGCCTAAGCGATGGAAGATTCCAAGAAAATACCAACATCTAGGTTTAAGGATAAAATACATTGTTTAAGTTCAATTAAAAATTTTAAGGACGAATAAGCCGGGAGGAAAACCATGGTTGAGGATAAAAATTTCCCAAAAAAATACGCCATTATTGATATTGAGACGACGGGTGGGAATACCAAGGAAGAAAAAATTACGGAAATCGCCATTTTTATTCACGATGGGGAAAAAGTGATCCAAGAGTTTAGCAGCTTGATCAATCCGGAGAAAAACATCCCCTATCACATTACCCGATTGACCGGCATTGATAATGAGATGGTCGCTGATGCTCCTCGTTTTTTTGAGGTGGCGAAGGAAATTGTGGAGATCACGGAGGACTGTATTTTTGTCGCCCATAATGTCGGCTTTGATTACCAATTTGTTCGGCAGGAATTCAAAAGCCTGGGTTTTGAATATAAGCGTCCCACGCTTTGCACTGTGAAAATGAGTCGCGCCCTCTTACCGGGTTTCCCCTCTTATAGTCTGGGCAAATTGACGGACCGGCTTGGGATCCACATTTCGGCCCGTCACCGCGCCTTTGGAGATGCGGAGGCGACCGTAAAACTTTTTGAAATCCTGCTAGAAAAGGATACCGGCAAAATTCAGCTTCAGCTCCCACAAGCGCATCAATACCGAAACCATTTACATCCAAAATTTCAACATCAAGATGTAGAAGCGCTTCCGGAAGATCCGGGGGTATATTATTTTCTGGATGAGCAAGGACAATTACTCTATATTGGAAAAAGCATTAATATCCACAAAAGGGTATTAAGTCATCTGTACAATACTAAAACGAAAAAAGCGATACAACTCAAATCACAAATCGTCAATATTGATTTTGTTTCTACTGGAAACGAACTGGCGGCTTTGCTTTTGGAGTCCCATGAGATTAAGAAAAATAAACCACCCTTCAACCGGGCATTGAGAAGAAGTAAATTTCATTATCAGCTATTCGCGGGCTATAATTTGGAAGGCTACATCACTTTCAATATTGCCAAGGATGATCCTCATGGCACGCCGATTTACCAATTTTCCAACCGGAATGCCGCACAGGAATTTATGTTTCAGGCAGTAGAAAAATATGACCTTTGCCAAAAGCTTAGTGGTTTATATAAAAGTCAAAAAGAGTGTTTTAATTATACCCTGAAACGCTGTAAGGGAGCCTGCCTGGGAAAAGAAGAAGTGAATGCCTATAATCAGCGTGCACAACTACTCCTGGATCGTTTTCAATATGATGAGCAAAATTTTCTTTTGGTGGAAGATGGTCGACAACCGGGCGAATATTGCCTCGTGCTGGTGGAGAATGGGGTTTATCAAGGCTTTGGTTATGTGGAGAAGGAGTACTACCAAAATGATGTGCATTATTTGAGGGACTTCATTCAGGCTTATGAAAATAATCGGGATACGCACCGGATTCTGCTCTCACACCTTCGGAAAAAGAAGAAAGTCCGGATGTTAAAGTGGAATTAGGTTTTGAGCCTGGTTTAGCTACCTTAAGACTAAGCCTTTGTTGTTGATCTTGTAATAGCCTATTAATAAGCTTGGGCTTATCAAAAAAAAGCTATATCCCTGAAATTAAATTTTTATAAGCACTTTTGGGACCTTCAGCACCTATTTCGGATTAAGATAAATGGATAATTTTCCTCCTTTCCTTTTTCATTTTTTCTTGATAAAAAACGAAACAAAAAAATCAAGGCTGTGATCAATGTTGGCGGGCCAAGGAACCTGCTGCCGGAATCCATCAAGGCGACATTTGGAGAGGACAGGAGAATGGTAAAATCCTGCAGAAATGTCGCTGTGATGCCTTCTGGTCGCCAGCAGAACCCTTGTCGATCCGCCCATTGATCAAGGCCGGAAGGTTGTGATGGAAGGTGCCGCAGCTAACTACAACCTCAAAATAATTCGTGAAAATTCGAGCCATTCGTGGCTAAAAAAAAATCCATTTAATCGTGAGCGCCAATTCACCAACTACGCGAAATAAGTAAATCCTCTCCTTTTCAACCTTGATCTTTGCGTCCTCGCTAAGACCCTAAATTGAGTGAGCGTCCGCTCATAAATCCACTAAATTACATTTGTTAATCCCTTAACTCCTGAAAATCATCCCAAAAGCTCATTAGTAGAATTATCCGGCCAATTACTCATTTCTATCTTCACATAATGCTACACCTTCTTCTTTTCATTTTTTCTTGATAAAAAACGAAACAAAAAAATCAAGGCTGTGATCAATGTTGGCGGGCCAAGGAACCTACTGCCGGAATCCATCAAGGCGACATTTGGAGAGGACAGGAGAATGGTATAATCTTGCAAAAATGTCGCTGTGATGTCTCCTGGTCGCCAGCAGAACCCTTGTCGATCCGCCCATTGATCAAGGCCGGAAGGTTGTTGTGGAAGGTGCCGCAGCTAACTACAGCCCCAAAAGCAACCTCAAAATAATTCGTGAAAATTCGAGCCATTCGTGGCTAAAAAAAAATCCATTTAATCGTGAGCGCCAATTCGCCAACTACGCGAAATAAGTAAATCCTCTCTTCTTCAACCCTGGTCTTTGCGTCCTCGCTAAGACCCTAAATTGAGTGAGCGTCCGCTCATAAATCCACTAAATTACATTTGTTAATCCCTTAACTCCTGAAAATCATCCCAAAAGCTCCCTAGTTGAATTATCCGGCCAATTGCTCATTTCTATCTTCACATAATGCTACACCTTCTTCTTTTCATTTTTTCTTGATAAAAAACGAAACAAAAAAATCAAGGCTGTGATCAATGTTGGCGGGCCAAGGAACCTGCTGCCGGAATCCATCAAGGCGACATTTGGAGAGGACAGGAGAATGGTATAATCTTGCAAAAATGTCGCTGTGATGTCTCCTGGTCGCCAGCAGAACCCTTGTCGATCCGCCCATTGATCAAGGCCGGAAGGTTGTGATGGAAGGTGCCGCAGCTAACTACAACCTAAAAGGCAACCACAATATAATTTGTGAAAATTTGTGCAATTGGTGGCAAAAAAAACACCCATTTAATCGTGAGCGCCAATTCGCCAACTACGCGAAATAAGTTAATCCTCTCCTCTTCAACCCTGGTCTTTGCGCCCTCGCTAAGACCCTAAATTGCGTGAGCGTCCGCTCATAAATCCACTAAATTGGATTTGTAAATCCCTTATCTCCTGAAAATCATCCCAAAAGCTCATTAGTAGAATTATCCGGCCAATTACTCATTTCTATCTTCACATAATGCTACACCTTCTTCTTTTCATTTTTTCTTGATAAAAAACGAAACAAAAAAATCAAGGCTGTGATCAATGTTGGCGGGCCAAGGAACCTGCTGCCGGAATCCATCAAGGCGACATTTGGAGAGGACAGGAGAATGGTATAATCTTGCAAAAATGTCGCTGTGATGCCTTCTGGTCGCCAGCAGAACCCTTGTCGATCCGCCCATTGATCAAGGCCGGAAGGTTGTTGTGGAAGGTGCCGCAGCTAACTACAGTCCAAAAAGCTTCCTCAAAATAATTCTTGAAAATTCGAGCCATTCGTGGCTAAAAAAAAATCCATTTAATCGTGAGCGCCAATTCGCCAACCACGCGAAATAAGTACATTTCCTCCCCTACTCTTCAACCCTGGTCTTTGCGTCCTCGCTAAGACCCTAGATTGCGTGAGCGTCCGCTCATAAATCCACAAAATTGGATTTGTAAATCCTTATCTCCTGAAAGTCATCCCAAAAGCTCATTTGCAGAATTACGTATCCAATTGCACATTTCACTCTTCACATAATGCTACACCTTCTTCTTTTCATTTTTTCTTGATAAAAAACGAAACAAAAAAATCAAGGCTGTGATCAATGTTGGCGGGCCAAGGAACCTGCTGCCGGAATCCATCAAGGCGACATTTGGAGAGGACAGGAGAATGGTAAAATCCTGCAGAAATGTCGCTGTGATGCCTTCTGGTCGCCAGCAGAACCCTTGTCGATCCGCCCATTGATCAAGGCCGAAAGGTTGCTGTGGAAGGTACTGCAGCTAACTACAGTCCAAAAAGCTTCCTCAAAATAATTCTTAAAAATTCGAGCCATTCGTGGCTAAAAAAAAATCCATTTAATCGTGAGCGCCAATTTGCCAACCACGCGAAATAAGTACATTTCCTCCCCTACTCTTCAACCCTGGTCTTTGCGTCCTCGCTAAGACCCTAAATTGCGTGAGCGTCCGCTCATAAATCCACTAAATTGCATTTGTTAATCCCTTATCTCCTGAAAATCATCCCAAAAGCTCATTAGTAGAATTATCCGGCCAATTGCTCATTTCTATCGTAAGCCTTCAGCTAACCACTGTTTCCTCCAACCTCCCCACCACATACCTTTGCTCTAAAAAAAATGAGGAAAACAAAGGCCGTTAAAGAGGCTCATATCAAAAAGTGGGAGATGAGTGGATTGAGTCAGGCAGATTACTGTAGGAAAAATGGGATCCCTTCAGGGTCCTTCAGAGGGTGGTTAGCTGCCTGGAGGAAAGAGCAGGATGTTGAAAAAACACCAGAACCGCGTTTTGTAGAGATCAAAACCGATATGATTTTAGAAGAAGCAGCCCATGCTTCAGCTACAGCAGTGATAGTATTCAGGCTGAAGACTGGTAATGCTATAGAAATTCCGGTCTCCGCACCGTCACATGTTATTGAATTAATTCTTTCCACATGCTTAGCGTAGGTCCTAACGATAAACTCAATTTCTATGCGGAGGCTGTAGATATGAGAAAAGGTTTTGATGGCCTGAGTGGCCTGGTGGAAAATGAACTGGAAAGAGACCCCACCAATGGAGAGATATTTATTTTCATTAATAAGGCGAGAAATAAAATCAAGTTATTGCAATGGGAAGCTGGAGGGTTTGCCATTTACTATAAAAGGTTGGAAAAAGGGACGTTTGAAATTCCGAGTCATAAAGCTGGAGATAAATCCATTCCAATCCCGAAACACACCTTGGAAATGATGCTCTGTGGGATAAGTTTGGAGCAAAGAATTCAGAGAAAAAGATATGCCTGATAGACATCAAAAACCGCCTTAATTTATGTTTTAAGGCGGTTTTTTCGTATCTTTAGGTATGTCAGAGCAGCATTTTGAATCAGTTATTAAAGAGAAGGATGATGAAATTCTTTCATTGAAAGAACAGGTTAATTCTCTGCAACAACAATTGGATGCCGTCCTGAAATTACTAAAGACAGGTAAGTCTGAAAAACGAAAAAAATCGCACAAAGATTCTGATATCGAAAAGCCTCCCAGAAAAGCTCCAAAAGAAGGTTCTATCCCACCGGTAAGAAAGCCGATTAGCGACCATTTGGAGCGTGAGGTTGAACATTATAAGCTGGAGATCCCGGGAGCTCATTTTTTAGGCACAGAGGTTTCCGAATATAGGAAGATTTATCCTGAACGGATGGTGGTCAGACAGATCATCCGTTATAAATACAAGCTGCCAAACGGCGATATCGTTATCGCTGATTTTCCTCCGGATATTGTTTTGCCTAAGAGTGGTGCAGATGCGTCATTAATTGCTTATTTGCTTATTGGCAAATTTGACGACCACCTTCCTTGGGACAGACAGATTAAAATTTTAGCTCGTGAAACCGGTGAATCCCTTGCACCGAGTACCGTGATTAACTGGTTCAACAATGTGAGCCGTTTAATGCTACCACTTTTTGAAGAGGCCGTGAAAATGGCCCTAGAGGCGGGATACTTACAAATGGATGAATCACCCATTCAGGTACTTGATGGCGAAAAACCTGGTTCCTCTCACCGGGGATATATGTGGGTCAGGCATGTCCCCGAAAGCGGTTTGGTCATTTTTGATTATGCCAAAGGGAGAGGGAAGCAAATCCCAAAAGATTTATTAAAAAAGCTGCCTGATTTCCTGCAAACCGATGGTTACGCCGCCTATGATCAGTTTGGTCAAATTCCGAATATCAACTTGCTGGCTTGCTGGGCACATGTCCGGAGAAAGTTTGACGCCGCACTCAAAAACCACAGGAAGAAAGCGCAAATTGCACTGGATTTAATAGGGAGGCTTTATGCCCTGGAGACCAAAGCTAAAGAGGAGCAGTTTTCCCCGGAACAAATCCTGAAAATGAGAAAATCTGATAGCATAAAGATTTTGGAGGAACTCAAAAGTTGGGCACTTAAAGAACAGAAAGATGCGCTTCCAAGATCGCTCATCGGAAAGGCGATTAACTATATGCTTAACCTCTGGGATCGCTTGATCACCTTTACACAAGATCCCCAATTACATCCGGACAATAACCTGATTGAAAACCTGATCAGACCTTTAGCCCTCGGAAAAAAGAACTTTCTTTTTGCGGGCTCACATGCTGCTGCCCAAAATATTGCGATGTATTATTCCTTCTTCGGCACCTGTAAAGCTAATGGTATTAATCCATCCAAATGGCTGGAGGATGTGCTTCGAAGAATTAATAACCATTCTATTTCCAAAATCAGGGAGCTACTTCCGCTAGATGAAAATTTGGTTGCCAATCCTCAATGGCTTTAATTTTTTTACAAGTGTCGTTGGCTGAAGGTTTACTTTCTATCTTCACATAATGCTACACCTTCTTCTTTTCATTTTTTCTTGATAAAAAACGAAACAAAAAAATCAAGGCTGTGATCAATGTTGGCGGGCCAAGGAACCTACTGCCGGAATCCATCAAGGCGACATTTGGAGAGGACAGGAGAATGGTAAAATCTTGCAGAAATGTCGCTGTGATGCCTTCTGGTCGCCAGCAGAACCCATGTCGATCCGCCCATTGATCAAGGCCGGAAGGTTGTGGCGGAAGGTACCGCAGCTAACTACAGTCCAAAAAGCTTCCTCAAAATAATTCGTGGCATTCGTGGCAAAAAATCTCACAACCACCTCAGCAAAGTGCACCCACCGAAGCATATGTTTGAGGGAAAAGCAAGCCTACAGGAGTAGGCAATTAGAATCAAAAAAAATCCCGCTCTAATTTAAAGCGAGATTTTTTTAGTTTTTATTTCATTTATTTCAGCAGCGTCACATCTCCTACCAAACTCACGCGCTGTCCGTCATCCGTTCTGGCTTGCAACTTGAATATGTAAACCCCTGCCGGCAGGGCATCTCCGGAATTGAAATAGTAACCATTCCACCCTTCTCCCAATACTTCTGTCTGATAGATTAACTGGCCCCAACGGGTATAAACTTCCAGTCGATAACCCGTTTCAACCACATTAGGGGTGTAAGGTGCAAAGACGGGATAATAACCTCTTGTTCCATCATTTTCAGAAATATGACCGGAACCCGGACCATCTTGTCTAGGGACGAAGGAGTTTGGTGTATCGACTTTACCACCATCCCGTACCATCACTGGTCGCTCGATGGTTTTCTGCCCCTCACATCCAAATTCATTTTCCACATACATGGTGATGAAATAATCATCCGGCTGAGTGTAAAGATGCGTTGCATCAGGATTAGCAAACTCCGTCATGGTGCCATCTCCCCAGTCAATGGTATAAATATTTTTGGAACCGGTCACATAGCTCTCCAATTGTACCTCCGCATCCGGCAGGAAGACTCTTTCAGGCTTCACATTAAAATTCACACTAGGAACAGGGTGAATAATAACGTCCTTAATGATACTGAATATACCACCAGACACCGCATTCGTCGCTTCAAGTCTTACCGTATAAGTATTAGGATTTTCATACTCATGCTCCGGATGTACCTCATTAGACTTGGTCCCATCCCCAAAGTCCCAGGTGAAGATGGTGGTTTCATCGGTGTTCTTCGTTAGGTTTTCAAATTTAACCACCTGCGGCGCACAAGCCACCTCCGGAGTAGGCTCAAAGTCCACAATAGGGTTGGTCGCCTCCAATTTTAGGAATTGTGTAGCCTGAGCTTCGCATCTTTCATTGGAGACCAATAAAGTCAGATTAGCGACAGATGGTTTTTCTAGTACTACTGAACCTATTTGGGCTCCCACAAAAATTTCCTGTGCATTTAATATCCAACGATAGGTCCAATTTTCAGGAACGGAAGCATCATTGGTGGTATTAATAATGACAAATTCATTATCGGGCCAAAGTTGTGTATTGTCCTTGGCATCCACAATAAAAGAAGGACGAATTTCCGGATATACTTTTACCTCAACCGCATGAAAATCCTGACAGCCGTAAGCATCAGTACCGACCAGTTTCACTTCGTAAACAATCTCGTCCAGCGTGATATTAGGCAACTCAAAGAAAGGATTTTCCAATTCGGAAGTCGCAATAACCTCACCACTGGTCATATTAGTAACAGCCCATGCCCATGAAGAAGCATCAGTGATGTTCACCAAATTAGAGCTATTCTCCGCGCCGATGGTCAAAGGAGCACAACCTCCGTCAGCAGTCAATTCGAAGTAAACTTCCGGCGTTGGATTCACCTTGATCTCCTGCTCGAAAACATTGGAGCAGTCCGTTGCCGCATTATATACAGTAAGTTTAACGGTATGACGATTCTGCAGGAATGGAGAGGAATTGATAAACTCATGCGTCACCACTTTGCTGTCATGAACTTCCACGGTTCCGTCTCCAAAGTTCCAGGTGTATTCCAATCCTGCTACAAATTCCTCCACTTCAAAGACCGCTGCAAAAGGACTGCAAGACTGAGAAGGTCCCACAATGGCAAAATTGGGGTTAATACTATCCACCGATTGTGGCAGTATCTCGCTGTGCCCTGAGCAACCGGAATAAGTAATGGCCTCAACGCGCACCTGATCTCCATTTTTCAATCTGGAATAACGGAAACTGTTTCGCTCCAAATTAGCCGCAAAAGGCTCATCATTCACATAGAAAATATAGGTTTGAATATTCAAATCTGCATCTGCTGTAAATACCACTTCCTCTCCCGGACAAAGAATTTTCCCTGGTTTGTTTCGCTCTAAGACCACATTCGGAATTTCGTAAGCCGTAATTCTTAAGGTATCAGAAACTCGGGAACAACCCACACCATCCAGTTGAGTGACCGTCAAATGATAAGCCCCGGTTTCAGCCACCAAGATATCCGCTGAGGTTTCCCCAGCAATGGCCACCTCATCCTTAAACCACTGGTAGCTCACATTTTCATTTACCTCACTGGTCAAGGCTACAGATCCTCCAAAACAGAATTCTTTTGGCCCTTGGGCATTGATCTCCACATCCGGAGAAATCTGTATTTGCATCTCACTACTATAGGTATCCGTACATCCCAGGTCATTGGTAGCCGTCATCGTCACCCGGTATAATCCCGCCACTTTATAAGTATACTCTAATGTTTCTCCATAGCGAGGCAGGGTGAAATCTCCCATTTCCCAACGATAACTGTCAATATTTCCGGTAGACGCAGAAGCATCAAATACCGCCGGGGAACCTTCACATAGCAGATTGTCATGAACAAAGGTAGCGACAGGTCGTGGATTCACCGTCACCAGTCTTTCTGCCGAGATATCCGGGCAACCATATTGATTTCTGGCAAAATAACGTACTTCCCAAACCTGCGGCAGCGTGGTGGTATTATCAAAAATAAACTTAAGGTCTGTTAGCGTAATGGTTTCCCAAGCCGAGCTTCCCTGCAATCTTCTTTGATATTCCCCAAGGCTTTCATCATGCCCTCTGGAATTATTGATAAAGGACACTTCCAAAGGTCCACAGCCATAATTGTCCAACAGATCCAGATTTGCCAAGACTTGTGGATAAATCTCCACATTGAGCTGTTCGGTCTGGCGACAATAACCGGCATCTACGGTTAGCGCCACCGGATAGTTCCGAATATTTTCAAAAGAAGCATTCTCATAAAGGTGCGTTACTTCGGGCTCATCGGTCACCAGGGTACTTCCATCTCCAAAGCTCCAGGTGTATTTCAAATTTGGAATTAAATCCGTATTCCCCAGATTCGTTCTTTTAAAGGTGTATTCGGTGCCAGAACAAGCCGGATCCGGATGCGTGGCCGGTAGTAACACCTCCACCATAAACTCTATCTGCGGCATCACCTCCAAATCAGTAATGACCGTTTCAAAACAACCCAAATCCGTCCCTGCGGTATAAATCACCTCATAAGTCAATGGCAAGCCCGTATTATTTTGGAAAATGGCTTCATTGTTTCCATCCCAGTTCAGGGGAAGTTTAGAAGATGGATCGCCTTTAATCTGATATTCCCAAAGATCCAGATCAGGATTATGACCGCTGGTCACGTTCACCAATTTTACACTTAAAGGCGTACATTCCGAATTCGGCACCAGGTTATAGGCAATGAATGGTTTGGGGTTCACGATAAATTCTACCTCTTCCGCCTCTGACTCACAACCATTAATGGTTTGCGTCACATAGAGGGTGTAAAGACCGGGATAACTGGTATCCACATCCTCTGCGGCAGGGGTGAAAGTATTCCCGGATCCGACCCAAGAGCCTGAACCCAGAATGCTACTATTGTACCAATTGACCTCCTGCCCCGTAGCGGTTAAGGCTTGTAGCGCATCATCCTGACAATAATCAAGCACTCCCGACACCACCGGGGTTTCCGGCGTCGGCTTCACGGTAATGGTGAACCTCATTGGGGTTGTATAACAGCCCTGTGTGTTTCCGATCACTTCAATATTCGCCACCTGATCCACATCAGTATCATTCACTGAAGTAAATACCGGTAAATTTCTATCGCCGGAAGCCGCCAAACCAATGGATGGATTATCATTGGTCCAGGTATAAGAGGCTGCACCGGAAAATGCCGGAATTACCACCAGCTCATCCGGACAAACTGCCACATCGGGAAGTTGATCCACATTTAGGCTTGGTCGAATGAAAATACCGACTTCCCGTTCTACAGATTGGCACAGAATGCTATTGGCGGCATCAGTAATCAACATCCAAACACGATAGCGTTGTTCCTGAATATTGGCATCCGTATTGGTCAATACAGAACCGGCGGCGCCATTTCCATTAGCATCCACTTCAAACATACCGCTCACCAATGCGCCATTGACGTTGGCATTCGCAATACTTTCAAAACGGAACTGAATTTTCTGACCATTTGAGGTTTGTACATGGGTACTTACCTCAAAACCTCCGTATTCCACATTACAAATTTGCTCTTGCTGGGCTTTCAAATCGAAGGTAAGGTTTGGATCAACTACCACCTCCCTCACAATTTCAGGTCCATCACACAAGCCGCCATCGGTTACAGCCCGGAAATAATAGGTGACGGTCTGCGGCACAGCAGACATATTGGTGATGGTCTCTGCCAATACGTCCCCCACATTACCATATCGTTCAAAATTCGAATAACCAAAGACCTGATCGCTGGCACATTCTGCACGATAAGCAATCTGGAAACCTGTAATATTAATCAATGATTGTAATTCTAGGCTGGTCTGCCCCTCCGAACAAATTCTCGGCGCGGCATTACTCACCTGAATGTCCAAAGTCGGATAAACCTGCACCGTTGTTACGATTTCCTCCCCTTCGCAATTGTCATAATAAGGGCGCAAGGTGATGGTTAAAGTCTGTATTTCATTGGAGGTATTGGATAAAGCGTCCAAGATTTGGGCTTCTCCGTTTACCGCTAAAAGATCAATATTTGGGTTAAATCCGGATAAAGCCGGATCGGAAGCTACTGCCGTTCCTTTGAATCTAATTTCGGCATTAGGCAATAGGGCGTTGATCAAATTTGGTGAGCTCAATAGGATATCCATTGCCGCTCCATTACAAATTTTCTCCAGCTTATTGCTAATGGACATGACCGGTACCGGCTTCACAATCACTTCTTCCCTAACCGATACCACTTTGTTATTATCACAACCCTGCACCGTTGGGGTGGCTTCATAAACCATTTTCTGAGGTTCGAAAGTTCTATTTTCCAACACACCGGCAATGGTGTAAGCAGGAGCAACCACTGATCCATTTTGAACGCCATCTCCTACTACAGTTCCAAATCCACCTTCCGAAATAGAAGAGTAAGTATACACCAAATTAAATCCATTGATCAAATTCGTTGCCGAGGTCATCTCCAGATTAATTTGATCCCCGCTACAAATGCTCTCCGGTAAAGTGGACAAACTGATCACCGGTGTTGGATTTACACTTACAGTAGTGACTTCGGTCAGGCCAGGTAATGCACAACCATTTCTCCATGGAGTAACTTCAAAGCTATAATCCTGAGGATCCTGCCCTAGGTTTTCCAAAGTTTCGGCTATACTCTCATAATTCAACAGCTTGATTGGGTCTCCATTGCCATCCAGCTGCGGAACGCCATCAATAGCATAGGTAAAATACAATTGATTCGCCGGACTCACCGGTGTTCTGACCAGGATAGCCGTTTCTGCTTCGTCACAAATCTCTGCTCTGTTATTCTCCAAAGTCACTACCGGCTGAGGATTCACAATGGTAGTTATGGTAAATGGAAGAGAAACACAGCCCGGATCACCATTATAGGCTGTATAAACCACCTCGAAGCCCTGATCAGAATAGGTAGTATTACCTAAAGTCCAATTAATGGCGCCTTGGCCACTATCTGCCGTAGGTAATCCATTAATATTTTCATTACGCACCAACGCCCAGTTAAAGTCCGTCACGGCCATTCCGCTTTCGGTTTCCGGCGTAATCACCAATTCCGTATCAGAACAGATCGCCAGGGTGGATGGCATATTAGGATCCATAGCAGGGCGAACATTGATATTGAACACGACCTCTGTTCCATTCTGACAATTATTCAGATTTCTCACCAATGGATATACCTTCTCTCCATCTCTCACCTGATGGGCAAATTTATTGCTCACCTCGGAAGTATAATGTTCATCTACATACCAGAACACTAAAATGTCTGAATCCGTGCTGCCTTTAACGTCTGCCTCATAATTGGTCAGATTCACCGTTGAGGTTAATCCTCCTGCATTATCCGTACATACCTCATAGGTCTGCGGGAAAGCATCCGGCAATGGTAATACGGTCAAAATAGCTTCTTCTCCCGGCTCCGGTCTGGCTGTTGTACTACAGAAGCCTGCGGAGGAACCGATGGTAACACTATATCTATATTGATCCTTGCTGCCTACATTCTTCACCAACAGGAATTCCTGATTTACTCCTTCATAATCCGCATCTGCCGGATCAATATCCACCCAGCTGGCACCACCGTCGGTACTTACCTGCCACTGGTAGGTCGGCTGATAAGTATTCAAAGCATCGGCATAAAACTCCGCTTTTCCCCCAAAAGCATCACAAACCGACTGCGAAACCAATGGCACTCTTAGGGCCGGTTTTTTATAAATGGTCAACACGGCATTCTGCGAAATTTGCCAGTTGCCATTATCACACAATCCCTGGATTTTCGCACGGAAGTTGGCATTATTATTATCCGCCGTGGTAAAAGCCTCATGAACCGTAAGTTGTCGCGTACTTACTCCTGAAAATTCAGTTCCATCAGTCAAAGCTACCCAGGCTCTGGATCCGGAATCCCAACGCTCCCATTGGATAACAGGGCGATTTTCAGGTAAAGCGGAATCATAGGGCTCAATTTCAATATCAAATGCGGCCGGATTGTCCTCACAAATTTCCACATTCACCGGATCTCTGCTGATCATCGGTTTTGGAATGATATTCAGGGTAACGGCATTACTTTCCTCCAAACCATTACAGGCCAAAATTTCCAGTTTGAACTGCGCACCATTCAATACCAGATAGTTGGCATTTCTCACCACTAAGGTTGGGGAAGAAACATTGGAAAAATAGGTTAAATAATCCCCTCCCATTCCGTCATCAAAATCGGTTACCAAACCAAAAGTTGCTCCAGCATCTGTGGAGATGTACCAGGTATAGGTATTGCCCTCAATGATGTCGGAAGCAATTTCGATATCCCGCTCACCATCACAAATTTGGGAAGCCTGTACGGAGATGGTTGGCGTTCCAATAGAAGGTGCCACTTCCACTTCCACCTCTTTATCGGTGAAACAACGCTTGCTACCGGCAGCAATTTCATAAGCTCTGATGGAGTATTTGGCAATTTGCGTAGCGGCTTCATTGTGGGTCAGGACATCTTTAATATCAAAAGTGGTCACATTGCCAAATGAACCGTCCACTCCACCGGAAATATTCGCTCCATCGAAAGTGTACTCATAATCATAAGCTGTGGTAGAACTCACATTTAAATCTACCTCAGCTCCGGAACAAATTCTGTTCTCCGCCAGGAAGGTTTCAAAATCAGGACTAGGGCTCACAGGCACTGTAATTTCAGCCACTGTCGCACAGCCTGTTACCACATTTCCGCCACCATCCAACACTGGATTCCCGTCACTATCTTTGACAATGGTGCTAATTTTCACCTGCACCTTAATATTACCGGAAGAAATAAAAGTCAAATCCTTTTCCTGATCCGTTGCACCATCGGCTATTTGATAGTCAAAGGAACGCACCCATTCATATTCGTAATCTTCCGGTACAAAGGGATCAATTCTGAAAGTGACCGTTTCAAACTCACAAATTTTGTTTTCATTAGTAGATACTGCATGCGCCAATGGTTCCGGGTTTACCACTACCGGCAAACTTGCCCATGGAGAGGGACAGTCCAAATTGTTTGGATACTGCTGCACGATCTGCGCCTGAATATCATAAGCACCAGACACATTATACTGCACGAAGAAAGACTTCGTCTGAGAAATAATGGAAGAAGTGGTCGAACCGTCATCCGGATCTACCCGGTAATCATAATTCCAGGTTCCGGTGTAAGCGTTTTGGTTAAAACCGTAAATCCCCTGTGGTAAAATCCCGGAATCCATACAGAAATCCGATTGGCCGGTCATGGATGGCTCAGCAGGTCTGGCACGGGTTAACAAGCCCTGATGAATATCAGGGTTGTTATCCACCAATACGCTTTTACAACCAAACTCATCCTCTACCTGAACATAAAAAGACTTACCGGTGAAATTCGGATATAATGGTTCATCAGGATAAATATTCGCATAATCCGGATGGGTGTTGTCGACCAATTCACCCGTAGCCATTTGCACCGGCTGGCCTCCGACAAACTCAAACCATCTCACCTCATTAGACGCACGGCCATCAGGCATTAAAATATTGGCTTCCAGGGCAACATCATCCCCAAAACATACTTCCTGATCCCCGGCCGCTTTCACTTCCGGCAAAGCATAAACTTTGGCTTCAATCTCATGCTCAGCTTTACATTCCAAACCGGAGGTCGTGATCAAATCATCCATCACTTCATATCTGATGACATATTCTTTGGACTGATCAGCAAAATCGACGGTCTGGCTAAAGTTAAAATTAGGGGAATTATTACCCTGATTCACATTATCCAAATACCAGCGGTAGGAATAGTTCCCTGTACCACCGACTTGTTGCCCTTCTAGTAATTCATTGACATTCGAACAAGCCGCCAATTCATCCGGTAAATTGCTAATGACAATTTTGGCATTATGATAAATGGCAACCGTATCTGAGAAATTCTTTTTGACGTCCACATTACAGGCCGCCACTACATTGGTCGGGTACAATAATAATTTATTGGTAACCCCATCCTCAGTCGAAGTGTTAGGGGTAAAGGTATTTCCACCAATGGTACCCGGGAAATCAGGAATGGCTTCCACCACATCCCAGGCATAGTCTCCCACATTTGCGGAAGGGATATTTTTATCTGTTCGCTCGGCATTAAGGGTGACCTCCACACCATAGCAAAACTTATCATCAATTAAAGGATTGACTTTCGGAGTTGGATAAATATAAACCGGAATATCCACAAAGGCCTCCTGACAAGCCGCAATATTGGAAGGGTTGCGAACAAAAAACCTTAAGGTGATTTGCTGATCCTCATCGAGTAATACCGGCTTATAGAAATTGTCAAAATACTTGGAGGAACTCACATCCACTTCAGCGCCACTATCGTCAAATTTAAATTTACCACTGCCACTTAAGATGGTCCATTCCACTTCCGTTTCTCCAGAGAAGGTCAGACCAATATCTGTAGCCATTTGGGCCAAATCCAATTCAAAAGCACCACAGGCGGCATAAGTACTGGGGTCTGACACACTCACTAAAGGTATCTCATGTACCTCTTGCTGCCCTACTACTTTAGAGTAATCACAAACTTCTCCATTAGAAGCTGCTGCTGTTACAATGAGTCGCACTTCAAATGAGCCCGGCGCATTAAATTCATAATCAGCCACAGGGTCTGCTCCTCCATTCTCTCCATCCACCACAACAGTGGAATTATCCGCTAAATTTTTAATTTCCCATTTAAAATAAGTAGGCGTATAATCCAAAGCCGACCAGTTTGTTTTGTCTTCCAAAGTTACCGTGGTACCCTGGCAAATATCGGCAAAATTAACCTCTAAAATATTCGGCAATTTCATCACATGCACCAATTGGTTTACAATGGATACATTACAACCGGAGCCACCGGCGGTGTTGGTTAGGATCATCTCCACCCGATAAATTCCTGCGCTAGGAAAGTTCACCAAATTAGACCAGCTCGCATTTTGCGTGGCGGTATTTCCTGCCAGCAGGTGCTGCGCCTCTACCACATTTCCACTCTGATCCAAAACCCGAATTTCTACCTGGTCAAAATTGGCCGCAGGATAATTCGAATCTGTATTGATGGTATTTCTCCACTTCAATGCGGTGCCTTCATATACAAATAAATCCGAAGTGCAGTCCGGGCTGAAAGCGGAACCATCGCCATTTAACAATCCGGCAGGAATGGAAATGCCACTCTCATCCTTATCAGTTAAAATACCGGCTGTCGGGGCATTGGAATCAATGGTTACCCGCACACGATTAGTAGAAATAGTACAGGGATGCCCGTTATTGGTTTCGGTAACCTCCAGCCAAAACTCGAAGCTACCACTCAAATTCCCATCAGGAATAAAATAAGGTGAGGCAATATTTCCACCATCAGGGTTATTTCCTGCCGCATCCGAAAAAAGGTAATTGGTAATAATTCCCTCCCCTTCTCGGTCTGATCTCCACTGGTAAGTCAAAGTTCCACCAGAACCTCCCGCAGCGGTAGTCGTCTCCAATTGCAAGGGAACACCCGGACAAATGGTTTTGTCGCTAATATCAACCGTCCCTGTGGGGTTTTCAAAAATCGTCACCTCTCTGGTATCCTGAATTTCACAACCTTCACCAGAAACAGAATGGTTGAATCCATTTTCACTCACCGTAAAAGTATAAGTATGCGTGGTGTTTAATGCCGGATAGGTGCCATCAGCCGGATTAATGGTCACATTGATGTTATTCTGATTTAACCCTGAAGGGCCTGACCAATTATATTTAAAATTATTGGATCCGCCATTGGCCGCACCCAGCAACACAATAGACTCTCCTTCACATAATAATAAATCCAGCCCCGCATCTACATTGATTTCCGGATTAACCGTAATTTTCAGTTCATCAAACCTTTCTATACAACGATCTCCGAAATTATCCTGATCCTTATATCGGATGCGGACATTAAAGGTACGATTGGAGGTTTCCGGATCAAATGAGAAAGACAAATCACCATTGTTGCCATCTGTCCAGCCTTTTCTTCTACTCGCTCCTTCATAAACAGCATATTGAATTCGCCTTGTATCTCCATTTCCTAAAACCACGTCCCGAATGGTATTCGGGACTACCACTTTATATGCCTCTTCATAGCAAATAAAGGCATGCTGACCCGCATTGGTGGACTGCACTTCTACATAGGGCGTGCCATTAAAGCTTAGGTCAGGTCGCACCCAAACCTTGACTACATTAGAAACCAAATCATCTCCACAATTGGCCGAAGTGACCGTCCTTCTGTACTGAGTATCCACTAATAAATTCCCAGGCGTGTAATTCTTGTTTGTTGCCCCTGCAATCAAAGACCAATTGTTGCCGCCATCTTCGGATTTTTCCCAGATATAGGATAATCCTCCAAAGCCACCTGTAGGCGTAGAGCCATTAATGCGACCCGGGGACTCCCCAAAACAAATTTCGATTTCTGTACTATTATTTCGATCAAACCGCAGGGAATTATTCTTCAGCTCCGGATAAACAATAATGTCTACTTCATTTGAGATAGATTCACACAGCCCACCTGTACATTCATTTCCGGGAGTTCCTCCATTATCACAGGTTCCGGAGTATACTTTTCTTCTAAAGGAATAGGTAATAGGATTATTGGTGGTATTCGCTAACACCGGAGGATCATAAGTATTACCAGTAGCGCCTCCAATATTGGACCAGCCACCCCCATTTACCGATCGTTCCCACTGGTAAGTGTAAGTGCCTGCTCCAGCACCACCCGTTGGATTCGAACCAGTCAGTTCTGCCGGATTTCCTCCAAAGCAAATCTCCTGATCCGCTGCAATCGTATTGTTTTTTATTTCCGGATAAATTGTCAGGTTGACCTCTGTGGGTAAACTCTCACACTCCTCCGATCCAACAGTGGCGTAAGCTTGCGTCACCCAATAAGTATGAGTGGTAATATTATTGGGAAAAACATTCACAGAGGGACTAAACGGATTGCCCTCATAAATTGGCGTTATTGGCGTAGGCGAAAGTGTAGGATCCTGATCGTACCATCTTACCGTCGCTCCATTTTGAGCCGTTGCTCTTAAGGTAGGATCACCCCCCGCACAAATCGTGACATCCGGAACAATTGGAGGCTCAGGCGCCTCTACTGTACAAATGGTTCTGGTCCATAAATCTACCGGATCATTTGCATACGGAAAATCATTAGGGTTAAATGAGCCTGCAGGTTGATCTGATCCATTGGGGCCATATCGGTTACAGACGTTCCAACTCCGCAAACGCACGGAGAAACACTCATTTTCTCCCGCCAGTGGAGGAAAACGCACCGGCAGTGTGCGGCCTCCACCAGCAGTACCGCCTGGAATCCATTCTACTGGTCCATAATAAACTTGTCCACTGGGGATATCCTGACCACCAACGGATACCTCTCCACCCGTGACGGAGTTGGTTTCGCCATATACGTATTGTACCCATCGGCCCTCATTGTTGGGGTTTCTGCTTTCCTCTGGATTAGTAGTACAGTTCCAAATGGTCAAGTCAACTAAAAAGTGTTCATTTGTATTACCCGCACACATATTGTAGTCTCCTACTCCTCCAGAAGTAAAAAGACCTGAACCACCATTTAAGGCATCCTCTTCATTAATGGAATTCAAAAAATGGTTATCCTCTGTATCCCAAACAGTAACAAAACTACCAACCCCTACAAATTTGGTACACCTCACCCCATTAATCCTAATGTAAAGTTTTGGTAAATAAGTACAATTTTGCACCGCAAGATCATCATTATTCCCCCCTGGGGCTCCACTACCATTTTGATAATCATAGGTGTGTTGTCTTTCACTTACCCCCCAAAAATTAGAATTCATTGATAGGTTTTCAATGGGAATAACTTCTACTACCCCATCATCCCAATCGATTTCCACTTCACATAAAGCAGCATTAGCTGCACTCAAATTCCATCCATAACTCCACGTCACTGTAGCCTCCCCAGAACAGTTACCACTAGGGGTAAATAGTTTGAGGTCAGCGCCGGCATCACCAAGGATAGAACAATCTTGCGCAAGAAGATTGCGATTAAACAATAAAGCGCAACAAAAAAGAAAAAACGTAAACGTCCTTCTCATAATATATAGGTCGATGTTGATAACAATTGAAACTAAGAGGGGAAACTAAACTATAAAACCGAGAATTGATTTATAGAAAAAGTTCAAAAAGAGAACATATCAAAAAACGACAAGAAAATCTCACCTCCATTACAAATGTAAGAAAAGATAAAAAAATCAATAAGTCCACTGTTAGTGGCTGAAAATTTGTAATAAGCACCCTCTAAAATTGCCTAAAACCTAGTATAAAAAGTTGAACATCGGGAAATAAATAACGATTACGCTTAAAAATATCCCTAAATGAAGCAAAACTAAACACACGTAACTTTTTCCTCATTCACAACAAAAAAGCATAAAGAATTACATTTTTTGGATTTAAAAAACACAGACAGTACTTACACTAAGACCGAAAAACAGGAAAAATCATACTCCAAAAGGAAACCTTCTTGATATAATTATAAAAATATCAATAAAATCTCGCCTAACCACATCACTTATCAAGCGAATTTTTATAGGCATTATAAAGTCAGGAATAATAGAAATATTGAAAATAAAAAACAATATCCATACCGTTTTAAGACAAAAAAAAGTGTTGTTATTATGGTAAAAAAATATTTAATAATATAAAAAAAAGGAATCCGAAGATCCCTTTTTCAAACATTTATTTTAGTAAGGTAACATCCCCTACCTGACTTACCCGGTTGCCATCCACCGTCCTCGCATCCAATTTATAAATATAAACCCCGGCGGGAAGTGGATTCCCATTGTTAAAATAATAGCCGTTCCAGCCCTCGCCCAATACCTGTGTTTGGTAAATCATTTGCCCCCATCGGGTATAGATTTCCAATTGATATCCTTCAGGCACCACATTCGGGGTATAAGGCGCAAAGATGGGGTAATAACCGGATCTACTATCATTTTCAGAAATAACCGAACCGGATGGACCATCTCCCCGAGGCTGGAAAGCATTGGGAGACTGTATTTTACCTCCATCCCGCACCAAAACCGGTTGTTCAATGGTGGAGGAAGCCGCACAGCCAAATTCATTCTCTACGGTCATGGTGACGAAATAATCATCTGGCTGGGAATAAATATGATCTGCATCCGGACTGGCATTTTCTACGATGGTGCCATCCCCCCAGTCCAAAGTATATTGATTAAAAGCACCAGTGGTAAAATTATTAATCTCTACCTCCGCCTCCGGCAGAAAGACCTTTTCGGGTGTCACCCGGAAATTCACTGTTGGCGTTGGATGAACGATAATGGTATCTTTTTGAAAGAACAAACCATCCGACACCAAATTATTCGCACTCAAACTCACATAATAGGTCCCCGGATTTTCATAAGTGTAAGTGGGATTTTCCTCATTGGATTGTCCCCCGTCCCCAAAGTCCCAGGTAAAGAGGGTAAATTCATCTGTATTTCTGGATAAATTCTCAAAATGGACTTCCAGAGGTACACAACCCACCTTAGGGTTGGGCAAGAAATCTACAATTGGATTTGTGCCTTGCAGGGTCAGTAACTGGGTCACTTCCGCAATACAAGGCCCGGATTCCACCACCAGCGTCAAATTATATAAGCCTGGCTGTTCAAAAAACAGGGAATGAATATCTGCTCCCAAAAACACCTCTTCCCCATTTACTCTCCATACATATCTCCAGTCACTTGGCTTCTCCCCTTCGTTGGTGGTATTGATTATGGAAAACTCACGATCAGGCCATAATTGTGTATTATCCAAGGCATCCACAATATAATCCGGACGCACTTCAGGATAAACCGTGACATAGCGAGTAGCAGTGCTCTCGCACCCATAGGCATCTTCTACGGTCAGGCTTACCTCGTAAATAATCTTTGAGGTAGACACATTCGGCAATTCAAAATAAGGATTATCTAATGCCGAAGTGAAAATCACCCTTTGATCTAAAGAGTCGCTCACCACCCAGGAATAAGAGCTTCCGTTAATTTTATTGACCAAGGCAGAATTATTAATCACCCCCACTCTCAAAGGCGCACAGCCCCTATCCGCTGTTAAATCAAAATCCGCCACCGGACTGGGGTTCACCCTTATTTCCCCCTCCGCGCTCGCCGAGCAGTCTGTGGCTGGATTAAACACCGTTAGCGTTACCACATGCCGATTCTGAAGAAAGGCATCGCTGTTGATATAGGTATGGGATACCAGGGCCGTGTTATGCTGTTCGATAACACCATCCCCAAAATCCCAGGTATACTGCAAGCCATTGACGAGCGTGTCCAATTCAAAGCTTGCCGTGAAAGCACTACATCCCTCTGCAGAACCTATCACGGTAAAGTCCGGGTTCAGAATATCCGTATCCTGAATCAAGTCAGAACTTTGCCCCAAACAACCTTCATACGTGATCGCCTGAACAAAAACCGTATCATACTCCTGAATTCTGTTAAACCTAAATTCATTTCGTTCCAAATTGGCAGAATAGGCTTGTTCGTTAACATGGAAAATAAAATGCTGAATATTTAAATCCGCAGATGCCGTAAAGACCACTTCTTCTCCGGGACATAAAATTTTATCAGGCTTATTCCGAACCAGTTGAACATTAGGCAAATCATAAACCTGAACCCTCAGGGTATCCGACAAACGAGAACAGCCCACGCCAGCCGTTTGCGTCACTACCAGCGCGTAAGCACCAGTCTCAGTGGCGCTATAATTTGGATTAGTCGCCCCTGAAATGACGGCCTGATCTTTTAACCACTGATAAGTGACACTATCATTTACCGTACTGGTAATTTCTACCGCTCCCCCGTCACAAAAATTCACCGGCCCCTGAGATTCCAGCGTCACCTGTGGGGAGATCTGAACCTGAAGATTCGCACTAATAGTATCCGTACAGCCGACGGTATTGGTAGTGGTTAAGAGCACATTATAATAACCGGCAAAGGGGTAATTATAGGTTAAACTGTCCCCATATTTTGGCAAGCTAAAGTCCCCAAAATCCCATTGATAACTATCAATATCACCCGTGGAAGCAGTGGCATCGAAAATTGCAGGCGCCCCTTCACATATTAAAGTCGGATGACTAAAACTTGCAACCGGCCTTGGGTTTACCGTCACCAGGCTAATGGCGGAAACTTCCGGACAACTGAATTGGTTGCGTGCCACATAGCGAACTTCCCAAACGATCTGATCGAAAGTAGTATTATCAAATGTAAACTCATTATTCAGCGGGCTAAAAGACTGCCAAGTGGTCGTTCCCAAAATTCTGCGCTCATACTGCCCTAAGGATAAATCATATCCACGAGAATTATTAATAAAAGTAACCGCTAATGGACCACAACCCACATTATTCAGCAACTCCAAATTTGATAATACCTGTGGGTAAATTTCCACCGGCAATGTTCTGCTTTCCTGACAAAAACTACTTTCCACCGTTAAGCTGACATTAAAGGTCCTTGGGTTTTGGAAGGAGGCATTTTCAAAAAGGTGGGTAACCTGAAGGGAATCGGTCTCCAGCACTGTTCCATCGCCAAAATTCCAAATATACCTAAGGTCGGGAATGGCATTGGTATTGCCTAAATTTTGTCGCTCAAAAGTATAAGCAGTTCCCGAACAGGAGGAGGATGGATAAGTCAAAGGACGAACCACCCGGAAGGAGAAGTCGATTTGTGGATTTACAACGATCTGCTGGCGGTGCATTTCAGCACATCCCAATGCTGTGGTAGCAGTATACATCAACTCATAAGTAACGGCAGTGGCGGCAGTATTTTGAAAAACCGCTTCCTCATTCGCATCCCAGGAGAATACCTGCCTGCTGGAGGGATCATTCAGAATTTGATATTCCCATAAATCCTGAAGAGTATCCTGTCCCTGAGTAACATTCACCAGTTTTACCGATGTTGGGGAACAATCCGAAAGCGGAATCAAATTATAGGCGACCAATGCTTTTGGATTGATAGTATAATTAACGGTGGTCGCTGGGCTCTCACATCCATTGATGGTTTGTGTGCCATAAATGGCATAAGCTCCGGGATATCGACTATCTACATCTGTGGTGTCAGGGGTAAAACTATTACCTGCGCCAATCAGTGAATTGGCACTCAATAAATTACTGTTATACCAGTTAATATTGGAGCCTGTTGCTGCGAGTTGCCTTAAAGTATCATCCTGACAATAACCGCGATCACCGTTTACTAAGGGTGCGTTTGGCGTTGGCTTTACGGTGATGGTAAAATTCAGGGGTTGTGTATTACAACCCTGACTTAAGCCCTGCACCGTAATATTGGCCACTTCGTTTACATTCAGAACATTCGCAGAGGTGAATACCGGAATATTTCTACTGCCATTTGCGGCAAGGTTAATCGCCGTATTATCATTGGTCCAGGTATAAGTGGCTGCACCGGAAAATGGCGGAATAACCACTAATTCATCCGGGCAAACCACCACATCGGCTACCGGATCTACAAATAGGGTTGGTCGGACAAAAATACTCACGACTTGCTCAGCAGATTGACAAATAATATTATTCGCCCCATCAGTTAAGGTGAGCCAGAGCTGATATTGCTGCTCCTGAATGGTGGTAGTATCATTGACCAGCACAGAAGCCAAACTGGCCAATCCGGAGGAATCCGCGGTTTGAAAAGCCATTGGCAACGCCCCTGTAATATGGGAGTTCACCACCGGACTAAAATGATATTGCAAAATCTGTCCACCAGAAGTACGCACAGGAGTACTTAACTCAATTATAGCGGTATCTCCATTACAAATTTGATCCTGAACAGCCTCCACCGCAAAAGTCAAATCCGCATCTATGGCCACGGATCGGTTAAGCAGTGGACCAGTACAAGCCCCATCATCTGTAACCGCCTGAAATTCATAAGTCACAAGCTGTGGTGTGTTGCTATAATTGGTAATGGTTTCCCTGATAGTATCTCCAATATTCGCCACTCTATTGAAATTTGAAAAACCAAATACGGAAGGATCACTGGCGGTGGCCCTATAATTTATCTGATGATTGGGGACATTCACCAAGGTATTCAACAGCAAGGCCGCCGAACCATCAGAACATATCCTGGGGTCTAAATTATTAACCGTAATATCAAGTGTAGGATACACCTCTACGGTGGTCACCACCTCCGCTCCCAAACAACCATCAAAATAGGGCCTTATGCGATAAGTAACCGTTTGCAGCTGGTTGGAGGTATTCACCAGAACATCCTCAATAACCGCATGCCCACTTGTCGCAGGTAAATTATAGGAGGAGGCAAAACCACTAAGCGAGGGGTCCGAAGCGGTGGCTGTCCCCACAAAACCAATGGAGGCCATTGGCAAATTGCTATTAGTTACATTCGTGGTATTCAAACTAATTTCAGTTGATCCAAAGTTACAAATACGCTCTGCCTCATTTACCATCGTCATGGACGGCACGGGTTTAATTATTAAGGAGTCGCTAATGGTCAGCACCTTGTTATTGTTACAGCCCTGGATGGTTGGTGTTACCGAATAAATTAGTTTTCTAGGCTCATCCGTCACATTGTCAATTTGGCCTGAAATCGTGTAAGCAGTATCTACCACAAAACCATTTTGTACTCCTGGGCCCGAAAGCGTCCCAAAACCTCCATCTGATACGGAATTGTAGGTATAAACCAGATCAAAACCATCTATCAGGCTGGTATTGCTTGTTATGGGAATATTGACCAGCTCTCCACTACAAAGGGTATCCGGGAGGGCACCCATTAAGGCAATCGGCGTAGGGTTTACAGCGACCAAAACGGAATCTGAGGGACCGGGATTGGGACAACCCAAACGCCAGGGCGTAAGGCTGAACTCGAAATCCACAGGTATCTGGCTGGTATTTTCCAATTCATCCATAATGGCCCCGTAATTCGTCAATTGAATGGGATTGTTCAGACTATCTCTTTGGGTAACGCCGTCCACTGCATAAGTGAAATAGGTGAAATTAGCAGGATTAACGCCCGTCCTCACAGAGATGGCCGTTTCGGCCTGATCACAAATTTCCGGTCGGTTATTCTCCACCACTACAGATGGCTGGGGATAAACCGTGGCATTCACCACTAGTGGCTCTGAAAAACAGCCATTATTTTCAGCAGTAAACGATATTTCCAATGATTGGTCCGTAGTGGTTCTATTCTTCAAAAGCCATGTCAAACTATCCGTGCCCTGAGTAACTGTATTTCCAAAACCATCCATCGCCAGGCCTTCGATATTGCCATTTGGCACTAATTGCCAATGATACTGATCAACGATCGCTGATGGACTCACATCCGGCTGAACGACTAAAGCCGTGCTATCACAAACATAATAAGCGGTAGACATTGTACTTGCCATCTGCGGTCGACTGGTTAAATTAAAAACAACCACTGCCCCACTGGCACAACCATTGGCATTCACCACCCTGGCGTATAGTGTATCAGCATCTTCAGTATAATGGGAGAATTTATTGGAAACCTCCAAACTGAACGAGGCATCCATATACCAACTTACAAAATTACTAGTACCTCCATTGACCAATGAATCATAATGCGTCAATCTTAGGAAAGCCGAATTTCCTAATTCATCGTCCGAGCAAAATGAAATGCTTTGGTCGTAAGCATTGGGTAAGGCCAAAACGGTTAATTTCCCTACCTCATCCGCTGCCGGCTCCACAGTGGAGCCACAAGCCAGGGAACTTGAGCCAATTTCTACACTGAATCTTAAACCTCCTTTGCCATTTACATTCTCCACCTGTAATAAATCGGTTCCCTGCCCTCGGAAATCGGCAAAAAACACATTGGTAGTGTCTACCAACTGATAAGTGGCCCCGCTATCAAAACTAACTTTCCAGGCGTAAGTAGGCTCAAAAGTATTTAATGCATCAGCATAAAAACTGGCCACTTCCTGAGCAGTGTTACAGACCGAAATGGAATCAAGCGGCACCCTTAAACCGGGCTGAGGGTAAATGGTCAGCATGGCAGGTTGCGAAGGAATAAAGTTTGCATCACAAATGCCCCGAATATTAGCCCTGAACCTGGAGCGGTCGTTCTCCGGCAAGGCAAAAGTATCTTTCACCACCAGGCGATTAGTTTCATAGCCTGCAAAAAACAGGCTGTCTGCATCCGTGATGCGCTCCCAGGTTCCTAACTGCCGGACTTCCCAATAAATTTCAGGCCTTAATGCGGGCTCTAAACTATCATAAGGATCGATCTCCACTACAAAAGCGGCAGTAGTCCTTTCACATATTCCTGTATCTAAAGGAGATTGAACGATTTCCGGCCTTGGAATAATGAGTAGATCAATCGAATTACTCTGCTCTATGCCGCCACAGCCCAAAACTTCCTGATAAATCCGGGTATTTTTTAAAACCTCATAATCACTATCGATCACCGATAAGCTCGAACCTCTGTCCCTTAAATAAGGAACCAGATCACCTCTATTTGCTAAGGAATCAAAAGTAGATCCTCCATCAGTAGAGATCATCCAATTGTAGGCATAACCGTTGGTGATGCTGCTCGTTATTTCGGCCGTTGAATTAGCACATATACTATCCGGAGCCACCGAAACTACCGGATTACTGATGGAAGGATTAACCAGCATGGTGATAGAATCCAAAGCCTGACAACCACTGTTGTTATTGGTAACCGCTAAGCGGTAATGGGCATTTATAGCGGAAGTTTCAGCATGCAGCAGAGTATCTGTAAAATCATAAAAATTGGCGGGCGCCGGTGGCGGAGAGGCTACCGGGACGGTCTGAACAGCTGTGGATCCTCCTGTGATCAACCCTCCACCATCGAAAGAATAATCAAAAGTCAGGGAATCAACGTCAGTATTCTCAAGACTCAGTACCACTGCTGCCCCGGAACAAATATTATAAGCATCTGCTGTGAAAGTATAATCCGGCGCTTCATTTATAAAAATCGACAGGGTATCGGTGACTCCACAACCCCGTACCGTGTTGCCAAAGGCATCCGTAATCAGGTTGAACACCTCGACCTCTACCTTCACAGTTCCGGCAAAATCCCCATTAAAAACCAAATATTTCTGATGGACAGCCGGCCCGCTTAAGGTATCAAAGTACGACCTGTTCACCTGCCATTCATACTCAAAAGCCCCACCAGGCGAGACCGGGGCGATGGTGAACAATAGCGTATCTCCCTGGCAAATCGTCCCGGGCTCGCGGCTGATAATATGATCCGTAGGTTCCGGATTAACTGTCACCTGCATAGTATCCGCTGGAGAAATACAAGACAATCCGGTATAATGGTGAGTAACCTCCAGCTGGACATCCCACACTCCATCATCTTTAAATTCAACTAAATAGGCATTAAAAGGCGCCCCCACCACCGAAGTACTGGTAGTGGTGTCTGCGGGATCAATTGTAAACTGATAAGTGGTATTGGCGATAGAATAAGCATTCCGGTTAAAGGTATAAAAACCACTTGGGTTCAGCCCGCCTCCGGTAAGGCACAACTCATCTTCCCCATTAATAATTGGTTGCTGAGGGGACGCATAGGCGGTTAAGCTTTGTTCAATGGAAGGAATACCGGTTCCAAAAATACTTCTACAACCATGTTCATCCTCAATCTGAACCCGATAGGTAACCTCATTATAACCGGGATAGGTGGGAGATTGCGGATAAATATTACTGTAATCTTGGTCAGTGAAATCAATAGTCCCATTGATTGAATCCTTAGCAGCCAATACAAAACCGTCATACCAATAAGTCATGGCCAGGCTCCTGCTTGGCGGGAGATTTACCACCGCATTTAAAGAGGTCGTATCACCAAAACAAAAAGTCTTATCTGCCCCTGCAGTCACTTCCGGTAAAGCGAAAACGGAAGCATTCAGGCTAAAAGTTTGCGTACATTCATTTCCGGGAGTAGTAATAAAATCATCCCTGACTTCATGCAAAATAGGAAAGATGGTGGAATCATCGGCAAAAGGCACGCTTTGCGAAAAATTAAATTGTGGTGCATTATTTCCCTGAGGATTTACGCCAACATACCATTCATAATCATAATTGCCACTCCCCCGCTGACTATTGCAATCAGGGTATCCACCTCATCGGAACATAGGGAAATTTGATCAGGCAAATTCGAAATATCGATTCTGGCATTATGCTCAATTTGAATGGTGTCGGAAAAGTTTTGCATCACCTCCACATTACATGCCGCTACCACATTGGTGGGATAGAGGATTAAATCACTGGTTACGGCGCTATTGGTAGCGGTATTGGGATAAAATACACCGGAAGTAATAGTACCCCGAAAATCAGGACTAGCGCCCAAGGTATCCCAGGCAAAATCATTTACATTCGCGGGTGCAATCCCCACATCGGTTCTTTCTGCCAATAAAGTGACTTCCGCCCCATAACAATATTTGGTATCTATCTGGGCGTTCACCCTTGGACTGGCATGGATGAATAACGGAATGTCAATATAGGCCGAATCACAGGCTGCTACGTTCGCAGGATTCCGAACCACAAAGCGCAGGGTGACGCTGGAATTTTCATCTCCGGCAGCGGGCAGGTAGAAATTATTAAATTCCTTTGAACTGTTCACGGAAGCTTCCAGCCCCGTATCATCAAATTTAAAATTACCGGCTCCTGATTCGACAAACCACTCCACCTCCGTTTGCCCGGAGTAAGCCAAGCCTATAGCAGATGCCATAGCGGCAAGATCTACCTCAAATGCACCACAGGCCTGAAAGGGATTCGCATCTGTCACATTTACCAAAGGTGCCTCATGAACATTCACTGTATCAATCACTTTTGAATAATCACAGCTCAGTCCATTTTGAGAAAGGGCCGTAACAATTGCCCGAAGTTCAAATTCCCCAAAATCAGGAAAATTATAGGTCGTAAAGGCATCCACTCCCCCATTATCTCCGCTGAGCAGAAGGGTACTATTATCTGACAGGTCTTTTACCTCCCATTGGTAATAGGTGGGTGTAAAATTATTGCCGACCCAATCAGTAGTTTCATTTATCGTCACAGTGGTTCCCTGACAAATATCCGGAATATCAATTTCCTGAATAAAGGGCAGGTTTTGAACACGAATGGTCTGAGGTCTTGTCGCTACATTACATCCCGAACCACCGCTGGTATTGGTAAAAATCATCTCCAACCGATATTCCCCAGAATGAATGAATTGATACTCATTGGAGGTGGAGGAATTATTAGTGGTATTATTCCCGCTAAGCACATGCCGGGCCATCACAATATTCCCCAGGCTATCAAACAGCAATACCTCTACCTGATCAAAGTTGGCAGCAGGAAAATTCAAATCACCGGCTAAAGTATTTTTCCAATTCACGGAAGCGCCGGCATATAAAAACACATCGGTACTACAATCTGAAGGAGCAAAAGTGGTCCCATCTGCCTGTAAAAGTCCCGGTGGAATATCCGTGGTGGAATGATCAATATTGGTCAATATTCCTCCGGTGGGCGCATTACTATCAATCGACACCTGCACCGTATCAGAATACACCAAACAACCATGGCCGGCATTGGTCTCCGTCACCTCTACCCAAAAATCAAAAGTCCCTGCAAGGCTCCCATCCGGGATAAAAAAGGGCGTTTGTTCATCATGGGCATTATCATTCGAACCGATAGCATCATCAAACAAAAAATCCGTTACGGCTCCGTCCGGCTCCCGATCTGACCTCCAATTATAGGTCAATGAACCGGATGCGCCTCCGGCAGAAATGGTATTCGCCAATTCCAATGCAGCGCCCGGGCAAATGGTAATATCACTTACATCCAGTGTCGCGCTTGGGTTTTCATATATGATGACCTGTTTGGTATCGGTTATAGGGCAGGTTTCCCCGGCAACGGAATGCGCAAAACCGGTATCTTCCACGGTAAGCGTATAAGTATGATCGGTATTTAAAGCCGGATAGGTAGCGTCTCCCTCAGTAATGGTTACGGTTTGCGCATTTTGAGAAAGTGAAGAGGGACCGGTCCAGGTATAACTAAAAGCTCCTGAACCACCCGTTGCATTTGGAGCGTCTAACAACAGTTGGTCCCCCTCACAAAGTTGGTCATCAGATCCGGCGGCCACCGTAATCTGATCATTGATATTCAGGCTGATCACATTTGAATTGACATTGCATCGATTGCCATAATCATCCCGGGTAGAATACCTCATTTCCACCCGAAAATTTTGATTAGGATTGTTATAATTAAAACCTCCCGAACCGGTTAGTTCACTTACATTAATGGTAATTTGCCCATCCTGCCCATTTTGCCAGCCTCTTTTGGTGGAATAATTGCCACCTGAATTACCTCTTACCCGGTATTGGACATTCAATCCATCGATTTGAGCGGAGCCATTTTTTATCACAATGTTGAAATCTTCCTCATAGCAGATATTCGCCGTGGTATGTTCATTATTATCTCCGGCCAAGTCAAAAAAGATCTCCGGAGGAAGCAGTTCTTCCTTGACGATCACCCTAATGGAATTGGAAATGGCTGCCGAATGCCCGGCAATCAAATGTTCATCACAATCACTCCATACAATCCTCCTCACATACAAATCCTGATGCAAGGCTTCCGTAATCTCAACACCACTTAAGCTTGAATTTGCGGTAGCAGGATTTTCCAGTACGGAAAAATCACTCAAGTAGGAGAACTCCCAGGCAAATTGATAATCCGGATCATCCATCAATTTTCCCCCCATGGGAGTGGATCCATCCACCTGAACAGGGGTTCGCCCATAGCACACCCGAATGGTGGCGTTCCCATTTTCATTAAAATCAATCGTGTTATTGGACAAATCCGGATATACGCGTAATGCAATTTCATTGGAATTACTCTCGCAAAGGGTAGCCACACAAGCATCATTTCCGCTCCCATTTCCAGCATTACAATTTGAAACCAATGATGCAACCACCCGACGAAATTCATAATAGCCCTCATTCGTTTTATAATTCCCTTCTTCGGTATCATAATTTTGTCCGCTCGCACTTCCCTGAGCATTCTGCCAGGCGCCCCAGCTGCTGCCATCACCCGAGAAACGATACTCCCATTGATATTGATAACCATTACCTGCCCCACCGGAAGCCACATTGCCCGAAATCGTTCCCAGATTGGTATTAAAGCAAAAGTCTGCCGGTGCTAAAGGACTCAGGCTGTTGTCAATTTCAGGATATAAGGTAAGGGTAACCGGGCTGGGGACACTTTCACAAACAACCCCTGCGCCAGCATCGTATTTTTGAGTTGCGAAAAAGGCTACTGTTGTTGGGGTGGAAATCCCGGCCCAGTTGATATTGGGATTATAGGTATTCGAACCATCCAGGATAAAATTCATATTTTCATCATACCAGCTAATAATAGCATTGGGATCTGAAGGAGTGGCGGTAATGGTCTGATCGCCTTCGAAACAGACTGTAGGTTGCGTCACCGCAGGAGCTGGTGGCGCCTCAATGGTACATATCGTCCTGGTCCATAAATCAACCGGATCATTTGCCCCACCATGGTTTAAATTATCGGATGCTGCACCTAAAAAACCGGCTGCAGTGCTTCCATCTGCCCCATAAGCATTACACACGTTCCAGCTTCTAAACCGAATAGAAAAACACTCTCCCACCCCTGCATTGGCCGGAAAAACAACTGCTGCCGATGCAGGAGTGGCAGCGGTAGGATCGGCCACCCACTGGATCGGGCCGTAGTATACCTGGCCGGCTGGAACATTCGCCCCTCCTACGGTAACGGTGCCACCCGAGAAAGAATTCGTTTCGCCATAAATATATTGGACCCATCGACCTTCTTCATTCGGGCTTAAAGTTTCTTCCGGATTAGTGGTACAATTCCAGATGGAGATATCCTGTAAGCGATGTGCATTGGTGTTTCCCGCGCAAATATTATAATCACCAGCAGCAGGCGTGGTAAATAAACCTGTACCTCCGGCAGCCGGGTCTTCCTCATCCACTGCATTGAGGTTAAAGTTATCTTCGGTATCCCAAACGGTCACCTGAGTACCAAGCGTAAACAAATCCGGGCAGTCCACCCCATTGATCCGAAGGTAAATGCGGGGAACGAAAGTACAATTCTCTGTATCTGCATTAATATTATTGCCACTGGGGTAGCCATTGGCATAATCATAGGTATGCGTTTGCCCGGTAATACCATAATAATCTATTGAACCTACGGATTCGATCACCGATAAACTTCCAAAAACCTGTGGTGCCTGCCCGTCATCCCAATCTACCAGGATCTCCGCATTGGCGGCTTGGGCAGCATCCATGATCCAGCCCACTTTAAGGATATATTCGGCATCACCGGAGCAGCCATTGATGGCTATCGGCGTTAAAGTAAAGTCATTATTAATATCCGCACACGTTTGGGCCCAAAGCCCCTGCATCGTCAAAAAATAAACAAAAAATAATGTCCATTTTTTACTCACCCTCTTCATAATGGTCAATGTTGGTTAAAATAATTTTGCCTGAGCAAACTGTTTGAGTTTGATCAAAGGACTTGACTATTTGTAACCAACTACAAAGTGCATTGATCAACCGCCCTAATGCTGGCTGTAGTAAGGTTTATAGGGCTTAACCACAATTTTGACGGCTATATGGAAAGCCATCAGTGGAACAGTCTGTAAGCGGAGAAATTGAAAGAAAAACCATTAGTTCCCTATTCAATGGTCTTCAGATAAACGCAAAAAAAGGGTCAAAAAAAAGAAGTGCTTTAAACCAAATAATAGGCGTTCAAATTAAAAAAGGAGCTGAAAACAATATAAACCCGATTTAAAAAAGCCTATCCGCCGATTACCCATCCAAATGCTTATCGTTAACTTCAGCTTATGTTATTAACTGGGCAATGGTGGATAATCTCTACAAGCTGCTTGACGACCACATTCAACATTCCCCATTGAAAATCAAACGCATTCCAAATACGCTCCAACACGGAACAAAAAATTATCAAGATCTATCCTCTGCCAGTAAAACGTCCTCGTCACCCGCAACAAATGGGATTTTAACTGCCTTTTGTAGCGCATTACACCAAGCATCCGACTACTATTCCACCCCAAAAAAATGCTTGAGCATAATATTCAAGTAATAAAAAGAGCACTTTTATCATTTTTTTTGGACACAAAAAAAGGCCTGATTTCAAAAACCAGACCTTTTACAAATGATATACTACTTTACATCACTACCTGTTCTTTGGGCTCTTCCCAACATTCGGCGCCCTCTTTTATACCAATATTACTGGCCCTGAAAACGGGATCCTTCCCTTCCTTTTTCTGTTGGCGATAATCCTTAAGGGCGGCAAAAGCAATCGGCCCCAACTTAATGATGGCATAAATATTTACCAGTGCCATCAAAGCCATGAACAAATCGGCCATATCCCAGACAGTCTGAACCTTTACTAATGCACCGAAGACTAACATGCCCAATGCCGCAAATCGATAAATCATTTTCAACTTACTATCGCCACGGTGAATAAAATCAATATTGGCCTCACCATAATAATAGTTACCAATAATGGAGCTGTAAGCAAATAACAGAATCGCCACGGCTATAAAAATTCCACCCCAGCTTCCAACCTGAGACTGAAGTGCAGCCTGCGTTAACTTAATTCCATCTTCAGCACCAGCGGCTTCTACGCCGGAAACCAAAATCAACATCGCCGTAGCCGTACAAATTAAAATGGTATCTGTAAAAACGCCCAAAGTCTGAATCAGACCCTGCTTCACCGGATGACTTACGGAAGCCGTTGCCGCGGCATTAGGAGCAGAACCCATACCGGCTTCATTGGAGAACAAACCTCTTTTGATTCCTTGCATTAATGCCGCCCCCACTGCACCGGCTGCCATCTCTCTCAAGCCAAAAGCGGATTCCAAAATCAATGAGATGACCGCCGGAATCTGGCTGAAATTCACCACCAATACATAAATCACTATAAATAAATAGGCGATGGCCATAATCGGTACAATGACCTCCGCTACAACGGCAATTCTCCTTACACCTCCCATAATTACAGGGGCTGAAATTACAACGAGTATTAAAGCCATCCACTTCGCCTCAATATCAAATGCTCCGTGAAAAGCAGCAGCAATCGTATTGGCCTGCACCGCATTAAAAATAAAACCAAAACAAATGGTAATCAAAATGGAGAACACGATTCCTAAAGAACGATTCCCCAAAGCCTTTTCCATATAATAAGCGGGGCCTCCCCGAAAACCATGAGGTGTTTTTTCTTTGTAAATTTGAGCCAATGTACTTTCCACAAATGCAGAGGCCGATCCGATCAAAGCAATTAACCACATCCAAAACACCGCTCCGGGCCCACCAGCGCCTACTGCCAGCGCTACTCCTGCCAAATTTCCGGTACCTACCCTTGAGGCGGTACTCATGCAAAAAGCCTGAAAAGAAGAGGTTCCTTTAGATTCACTTTTGGAACGGCCATCCGCCAATAGCTTGACCATTTCTTTGAACATTCCAAACTGAACAAAGCCTGAATTGATGGTGAAATAGAGTCCCGCAAGAATCAGGACTGCGATTAACACATAAGACCAAAGGAAATTATTACTACTATTTAGCGCCCACAACAAACCATTCTGAATAGACGACAGTAAAGAATCCTGCATTATAAATTTTTATGGATTAAACAAAGTTCAAAAAGAAACGCAAAATAGGGTTTCTTTTCCGGACATTGTGAGAAATGGAAGAGTTATTACCAAAGATTCATCGAAACCTTAGAAATTTTCCAAAATTTACACTAAACCGGAATGATCTTTTAAAATGCAATGACTATACCAATCCCTAAAAAATTCGAAGTTGCCTTCATATTCCTGACAATATATAATTATTACAGTAAAACATATTGCATCCTGAACTACCCCAATTCCAAAATAGCATTTCGCGAATTTTTCATGCCCTTCTCTCAGCCAGTGCCTCCGCCAGAAAAGAAGGCTACCCTTTCAGGACATTCCTGATCACCTTAAAAACCTGCATAAATCTGAAAATCTCCTCTGCCCAAATTTGGTAAGCCTTTTGGGAAGGGTGAACCCCATCGCAAAATAACTCCTCCCTTTTCACCTCTACTTGATATCGCTCGCCCCATTCTTCAAAGTCAATTTCATTGGCAGGAAAAAATACATCTTCAAATCCAGACACCACATTTCTCAAACTAGCGGATAAAATTGCCGCATGACGACACATATAACGTTTTAGCAGGAAAGGAAAGGCTGGAAATTCATGTATGGGAGGTAAGTGCATGAAAATTATCGGTACACCCGGCCAAAGAAGATGAATCTTTCGAATCAATGCCTCACCATCTCGTTCCCAATCCCTTGGAGCCCTCATCTCGAAAGTATCATTACCTCCCATGGCCACCACAATTAAATCAGGAATTTCCGTGGGGGCCGCTTTCAAATATTTACGATGAAGATCTCTTAAATTAATACCATTCTCCGCCAAAACTTCCCAATGCACCTCCCGCTGATATTTAGCCGATATTAAACCGGAAAGCTGTCCTGCAATGGCATTCTTATGCGAAGACTCCCCAATGCCTGCCATGGCACTTTCACCCAGACAAAGTAATTTTAAGGGCTTACCGCTACCGATATGCCCTGACTCCTCCATTGCCGGATTGATTTTAGGCACCTTTGCTTTTACCTTTTTGCCCTGCAAGATTAAAAGGGGGGCAAAAGGAAGCATTAATAATAAGTTCAACCGATATTTTAACTGGTTTGCATGCATAGGAGCTCTATTTTCACGAAAAAGGATCAATGTACCCTGCCAAATGCTTATTCTAAAGATAAGAGCAACATGTTAAAGTAAGGTGTTTTAAAGATGCTTTTGACTGGAAATTCCGAATTTTTAAATGAAAATGAGACGGCGTTTTTTAGCCACAAATATTCTCGAATGGATTGAGTGAAGCTGTCGGTGGTGGTGCTTTATAATTACAACGATAGGCGATGCTTTACTATTTTTGTAGTTGCTAGGGATGATGGGGAGTATTTTTAACCACAAATTGCACCAATTTACACGAATTATTTTTGGGGGATTGAGCTGTGCAGTCGGTGGTGGTTCTTTCCATTCCAACAAGCCGGCCTTGATCAATGGGCGGAAAGCCATGGGTTCTGCTGGCGAACAGAAGGCATCACAGCCTTATTTCCATGACATTATTTTCAGTTCACTGCATTATTCAAATAAGGCCTTGATGAATTCCGTCAGCAGGTTCCATGGCCCGCCAACATTGATCACAGCCTTGATTTTTTTGTTTCGTTTTTTATCAAGAAAAAATGAAAATAGAAAGCCTTAAATTTTGTGGTAAAAGAGGAATGCTTTCAACCCCAAACCCTTACTAATGAACACCTTGATAATATCCGGCAATAATCATCCATTAAAACTCAGAAATGTCTTTTAAAATATTAGGGTGATGAGAACAACTTTCAGTGGATTTATGAGCGGACGCTCATGCGGTATTGGGTCTTAGCAAGGACGCTAAGACCAGAGGTGTTTTTTTTTAAGCCACGAATGAACTCGAATAATTTTAGGGATGGATTGGGTCTTGCAGTCGGTTGGAGGCTTCCCATCACAACAAGCCGGCCTTGATCAATGGACGGGAGGGCATCGGAACTACTGTAAGATTGACTTTGAGATATTTAGGAGATGTAAACGTAGTAATTTTATGAACGGACGCTCATGCGATTTTGGGTCTTAGCAATATCGCTAAGACCAGTGACAGCGTCAAAATCAAGGGTATCAAAAAAAATATCAACTTCATGACTTCAAGAAAAAAGGGAGTTGGATTTCAAACCCTTACTCTCGACAACTTAAGTCGAAAATCATCTCTCCCTCATCCTCCTCGTTTTTATCCCACCGATTTTTTTACAAAAAATGATAATAAAAAAGCATGTACTTCATATAAAAGGTACATGCTCTTTAGAGGAGGATTTTTTGATCTGATACTAATTTGTGGCCTTCCACCTACCAAATAAATAAACGCCAAGGCCGATATAGGTCATCAGCATTCCAATAAATTCCATCTTAGGACTAATAGGTGCAGAGACCAAAAACACAAAACAAATTACCAGCAGACTTCCAAAAACCACCAAAAATAACGCAATAATGTAAGTGTTATTCATAGGCTCATGATTTAAGTTTGCTATAGTATTGCTTACGTAAAAATGCAGCTAACCATCACCATTACAGGCTTTTTTATTTATGATTCAAAAAAAAAATTAAAGGTAAACAAGCATCATCTCCTTTGACCAATCCGGAGGGCAATTATAATTTAACAAGCCCATCCGTTCCTACTCCAAACGAAATGTTTTGAATCCAGGACAGGTATAGAAACCCTCACCCTACCCACAAACTCCAATAATGATCGAAATGATCCCATCCTCAGAAATTCAACACCTCAAATGCTTTTCTTACATGATTTTGCAAGGGTCTTATACTCAACAAATAGCCTCATTATATACAATGGTAAAATGTTGGCAGAATGGCACATCGAATTATTCCGGAGAATACCTATATTTCTGTATGATCCTGGAAAAAATACTCCTGTACTTCCACCAAATAACCCTCATTTGGTCGATAATGGCATTGATTACTTTTGTTTTCTTATGGAAATCTAATATCAGAGCACCATACGGCCGACATAGTCAGGCCGGATGGGGCTTTATGATCGACAATAAATTCGCCTGGTTCCTAATGGAATTGCCCGCACTTCTGCTAATTCCCCTTATTCCGTTCTTTGGCCCTTCCCTTCATCCTTTTCAAATCGGGCTAATTGCGCTATGGACCCTGCATTATGGCTACCGCACTCTAATTTTCCCCTTAAGAATTAAAACCAAGGGAAAAAAAATGCCCATCAGTATCGTTATCTCAGCCCTATTTTTTAATCTGATCAACGGTTTACTCAATGGGCTGTGGATTACTTTTTTGGCCCCGGAAAAAATGCCATTTCAATGGCAATGGATCGGTCTTTTGATTTTTATGGCAGGCTGGGCCATTAACCAATACCATGATCATTTGCTCATCCAAATTCGAAAACACCAAAAAGGCTACAAGATTCCTTATGGAGGCTTATTCCAATATATTTCCTGTCCCAATCTTTTGGGAGAAATTATCGAATGGGGCGGTTTCGCCATACTCGCATGGAATGAGCCTGCTTTTAGCTTCTTTTTTTGGACTTGCGCCAATTTAATCCCACGGGCCAAAAATCATCATCAGTGGTATTCGGAGCAATTCCCCAATTACCCCAAAAACAGAAATCCTCTTTGGCCACCTTTAGGCCAGATCATCCACCGTCATTTTCCTTTTACCAATAATAAAAGTTGAAGCTCGATTTTAAATTGAGTGTGTTTAAAAGCTAAAATTCCCAGCGAAAATTTGATTATTACAGCAGCGATGCCCGATTGTTTTGAGAGAAGAGCAGCGCTATTGTTGAGAAATGATCCAAAATCGCTTCCAATAATGCGAATTTACAACCGGAGGGTGCGCTTTTAAACATGCGCTTATTCCCCATCCATTAAAATGAATTCCGGTCACTATACTCAAATCTGGCTTAATGATTTCGAATTATTCATGCTAACCCGAATTATTGATGCTTAAATCCTCGTTTAGCTGTAAGGCGGAAAAAAGACAGCGTCGTTCCCTATTTCGGGTTTTTCCCAGGAAAGGAGAGAAATGAACAGTAAGTTTGCCCGAGGGGTTATGGAAAAACCTACAAAACCAACTGGATCGCATTGAGAATAAAGATTTTGGCAGGACCTCCTGAATCTGACCTGGAATTTTATGTTTAAAACTGCTTTGAGTAGCAAGACGGAAAAAATGAAGCAATAGTACTCAATACCCTGACTTTCCCGGGGAAAAGAGGAATGAAAAGCAAGCATAACCACAGTACGGCGAATAAAAAACAGGAATCCAACTTCCTAAAATGAGTAAATCCATTAAGACTGCTCACTAAAGCAAGCGCTGCATCTTTCGGATCTATCCCCTTATATACTCGCGTAAAATGTAGCCAATGCCCCTGACCTAAAAGTCGAAAAAGGAGTCTCCCGACCCTAAATCCAAAAACCCCTGAAAAAAAAAGTGGCCCCTTTCGGGGCCCAAATTACTATAGAAAATTAGAAGATGGAATCCTTCTTTCGAAGGTAATTGATAGTTATAATCTTAGTATAAGCTATTTATTTTATTACAAATAGAAAGCAGGGTGGTCGAAATCTCTGACCATACCTCCAATACTTCCGCTTGTTTTTCTGCATCCTTTTTCCAGGCTACCTGCTCCTGGATTTGACTGTCCATTTCTGAAAACTCAATCCCGCAACGGTCTTTCCCCATACAGGAAATCACGGTAGCCTTTTCCTGCAAACAACTGTCCATTGAAATAGAGAAACCAACTATCCAGCCATTGGTAATATTGAATTGCAGTCTGCATTTCACGCACAGTTCCTCCCCAAAACGACGAATCTTCTTAAAATGCACATCAGTTAAGAAATATGCTGCGTGATCCCCAGCGACGGGAGTCACTGACAGATGGCCTATTTCATAAATGGCCATGGCTTTTTTGTCCACCCAGGAACTCAACGGTTTCTGCCCCTCTACACGAAGCGTTAAAACATCCCGAAGGTCCCCCATGGGAAACATCCCATAAATTGCCTTTTGAATATCCTCCAAAAGGGGCGCCGATACATAATCCGTGTTGGCTTTAAGGGAACAAACCACCGATTTCACAGGCCCCTGATCTTTTACCTCCAGCTCATAGGTATATCCCTTGGGTAAATTACCACAAGTAATCACCGGAGGCTGATCCTGTCCCATGAGTGATAAATGCAATTTAAAAAGGTGCAAACCACCGATCTGAAAAAATATAAAGCCGTCAATACCGCCCCTTCTATCCGGCTCCATCCACAAAACCTCATTCTCCACCTGATGAACAGGCCCCGGAGTACGCTCTAAACAACCTCTATGCATTTGACTAAACAGGTATTGTACCTGCTCATCAGTCTGATTATCTATTTGTACAGCAGCAAAGGGAGTGGGAGGCACAATTGACTTTTCCCGCTCGAATCTGTTGGAGGAAATCAAAAGCGCAATGGTATGTTGGCTTTTATTACGTCCGGATGGCTGTTGGTAAATATAACTCATTACTTAATTCGGTGTTATTGACAAATCATTTCCCCGAAGGGAATTCCCTATCACATCACAAATATCTCCCGAATCCTGCTATTACAACAGAGTAAAAATACCTAATTTTAAAAAATAACCCCAAATACTGCAATTTACGCAATTTTGATTAGAAAACGATTAAAGCTATCGATAAACATTCATATTTGTAGGATTTCTTACATCCAATATGTATCTTTCCATTGTATTGGAGGAAACCTTAATTTGTCCAGTCCAACTTTTCCTTTCTATTTTAGCATCACTAACCACTTAGGTTAGTATGTGATTGAAAATTATTTTTGCTATCAATTAAAAATGGAAAAAGAAACAACCTATTTGGGGATGAATCCCGGCCATGTAAAAAAGCTTAAAGCAAGCTGGCTTGACGCTGACAGCAATGCAGTAGACAACGCCTTACACTTCAATAAGCTTGTAAAGTCGACTAAAGCCACGCTTAATGCTTCTTCTATGCGGACAGAAGCAAAGGAAAGCTATGGCTATGAAAAAAGACAATCTTATCAACTGGCCAAAAATCAAAAAGCCGATTTCCTGAAGGCCATCCAGCGCCATGCCATCGTGAAAATTCACCTGGGCATGGAAAAGAATGAGGCTAACGAAAAAGAAAACCGTGCTGTGGCATTGAAGCCGGTTATGGAACTTTGCGATGCCTGCAAAGGAGAAGAAGGAAGTTATTTCAAACTGAATTTCTTTCAGGGAAAAAGACAAAAGATTAGTGGAAAGACGGTCGGGAATTTCCCCAAAGAATTCATGGAAATGTGGACCGACAACTGGATGAAAATGCCGGACACGACCATGCCAGATCAGTTTATGGTTGAATACGAAGATCCGGAGACCAAGGAAATGCGTTATAGCCGCGTGGAGCATTTCACCTATAATGAAGAGGTGGGTTTAGGCATCCGCAACCAATTGAATGGACTATCCGCTGATGACTTCAATATCTACATCTATTTTGGGAAAGATTTAAATAAGGAGGCCGCCAATATGGTATCTTTTACCCCCATTATCCATGTGAAAATTGAAAAGGAACTAGATGCCGTTGCAAACCAGGATAACCAACCGCAAATCATGGCAATGTCAGTAGCTCAAGAACCTACTCAAAACGGGGTTTATGATATTGCAAACCCATGCCCTCCTTGTAGCGCTGGAGTAAATTAAAAAAACGTATGCTCCTTAAATTATTATTCAGATCAATTCCCCTTTTCGCTTTTTTCCCTGTGCTGACAGGAATCATCAGAAGGGATAAATTGGAGCTCACTCAAAAAAGGTTGTTTTATTTAACAACCTTTTATTTTATTTCTGAGTGCTTCTTTTTATACACCTCTGTGGCTGGAATGGAAAACTTAAAATACGTTCCCTTTGTAATAATTTGTGAATTAATTTTTTATTTTAGATTATTTACAACAAATAAAAGCTCTAATTTGCATAAAAGAACAACATTATTCTTATGCATAATATGTATTTTTTTCACCGCATTTAACTACATCTATATTCAGGGTAGTAATCAAATGAATTCGTATTCTACCTTGATTAGAGACCTTTTCTTAATATATTTAGTCCTTTCTAACTTTTACTTTCTAATCCAAAACTTAAATGAAAAAAATCTAGAAAACTCACCCATATTTTGGGTTTGTACAGGAGTATTACTTTACAACTCAAGTACTATGATTATTTTTGCACTAGGCAACATTATTAATATGAATGATTATGACTCCGCTACAAACATTTGGACTATCAATGTATTTTTAGATATCATTAAATACATTTTATTTGGCGTTGCACTATGGATTACTCCCCGAAATTAGAATTATACGGCATCATAATATTGGTAGTTGTAGGGATGTTCTTTATTAGCTGCGTAATAGTCATGTTTTTCATTGTTTACCAAAGACGACTATTTGAAAGTAAAGAACTTGTTCAAAACCTTGAGAAAGATCATCATAGAAAACTACATGAAGCCTCAGTAGCAGCTCAAGAGTCTGAACAAGAAAGAATCGCCAAAGATCTTCATGATGAAATAGGAGCTATGCTCTCCACATCAAGGCTTTACATTAATCAAATACTATCAACCGAAGAAAACCTAAACACTATTTCATTAGCAGCAGAAGCAAAAAACATTTTGAGCGATACGATAATATCTGTTAGACGTATTTCTCAAAATCTAAAACCAGTTGCGCTTGAAAGGTTTGGATTAGAAGAAGCAATTCAAAATTTTCTTAAACCAATTAACAACACCACTATAAAAGCTGATTTCAATTATAAATCAACACAAATATTAGAATCAGAGGAGCAATTAGGAATATACAGAATAATACAAGAGCTAGTTAACAACACGCTAAAACATGCTAATGCAAATAAAATTGAAATCTCCTTAAATATCAATCAGGATATTTCCGTTTTAAATTATAAAGACAATGGGATTGGTGTTGACCATTCAAAATCGCTTCAAAATCCAACTAATGGATTAGGATTAAAATCTATTGAAAGTAGAATTTCATTGATGAATGGTAAAGTGGAATACATAAATATAAAACCTCACGGTTTTGGTGCAAAAATATATTTTAATTCTAAAAACTCAATAAAATTATAATTTCATGAAAAAACTATTCATTTACCTAAGCCTTTTCTCGATATTGAGCTGCGAGAAAGTTGACCAAACTAATCCTACTCATAACATTTTTGATCAAAATATTGCTAAAAATGGAATTGCCCAATGGACAGGACAGACAGCGAATAATATTAGTGAAACAATAGAAAATATTGATTTCACAAACACTCAATTCAAACTCAAAGCCTCTGACATACTAAACCTCTATAAGAGCAGTGGAAACCTTAAGTTCTATCCTGCTCTAAACGAAAATGATGGAAATTTTGAGTTCTACTGTCTTGCACAAAAAGGGGATGGAGATTTTTATCCACTATATGCAGAACCCATTGATGAGACAGTTTCTCCTCTTAAGATCAGAACACAGGAATTCGAAAACACAGGCTTTTTAACCCAAGAAATGTCGGCCATTTTGAAGGAACGCCTAAACAGCGTTGCAAGAGAAAAATTTATTGAATTATTTAATGACGAGGAGAGTAATGACAGAGTAGAACTCTTTGAAATGTTTGAAAAGGATTACCCGTCAATAATTGTAGGAGATCAAATTTATTTGGGTGCATATGATCAGCCTGAAAGTATTACAGAATTTAGTATTCAGTTTGGTTTACACGAGAAAGGAGAAGAAAACTTAGAAGGAACTGAGTATAAAATTCAGATTACGACAATCCTTAAATTAAGTAGAGAAGATATTTCAACAAAGTCTCGAACAGCCAATTTAAGTTCAACTCAATCAAATTACCTTGAATACGATTTTGCCAATCCATGCCCGCCGTGTAATGCCGGGATCCAATAATTTATTATCATGAAAAAACTCAACCTACTTACACTCCTCATCATCTTCCTCTACTCCTGCACCAGCACAGAGGAAGCGAAACAAGCGGAATCCTCCACCTTCAAGCAGGAAACCGCCATCATCGACCAAAGTCGATGGACTACCCTTCCAGAGGAAGAGGTAAGCACAGCCTTGGCGAACATTGATTTTGCTAATACCGCATTTACACTGGAGACTGAAAACATTGCCGCTCTTTATGCGACAAAAGGAGATTTCCGATTCTTTCCTGCTTTGAGCAGATCCAATGCCGGTACTTTGGAATTCTATTGGTTAGCACAGAAAGGAGAAGGCAATTTCTTCCCTTTATACGCCGCTGAAGCCCCAAAACAATCCATCGGACTTAAGGAGAGAAGCCAGGCTTTTGAAAAAACAGGCCTACTTTCTGTAGCGATGTCCAATAGCTTGAAAAACACACTGACAACTACCGAAAGATCGGCCATCCTACAGCAATTCACTAATCCTGCTACCCAGGAAAGAGTGGCTTATTTCTCAATGCCTGAGGCCAACTATCCTACTATTCAGGAGAATGGTTTCACCCATTTGGGATTGTATGAGCTTCCGGAAACCATCAGCCAATTTTCACTGATTTTAGGCCAACATCAGGAAAATGAGCTTGATCTGGGCGGTGAGGCTTTCGCTGTAAAAGCGGCTACCATTATTCATCTGGAGAGAAATGAGACTTTATTGTCCAATTTAAGAATGGAGAATGCAGAAATTAATTCAGAGTATGATTTTGGAAACCCTTGTCCTCCTTGTAATGACAACCTCCAATAAAATTTGAACCAAAGGAAACTTGGGCATTTCCTACTCTCTTCCTAAAAACTTAATCATCTCCATTATTTAAAGAATGGATTTATATTTAACTTTTTAAATTCACTTTTTTCAAAATGAAAAAACTCAACCTACTTACACTCCTTATCATCTTCCTCTACTCCTGCACCAGCACAGAGGAAGCAAAACAAGCGGAATCCACCACCTTTAACCAGGAAACCGCCATCATCGACCAAAGCCGATGGACTACCCTTCCAGAGGAAGAGGTAAGCACAGCCTTGGCGAGCACTGATTTTGCCAATACCGCATTCACACTCGAAACAGAAAACATTGCCGCTCTTTATGCGACTAAAGGAGATTTCCGATTCTTCCCTGCGCTGAGCAGATCTAGTGCCGGTACTTTGGAATTTTATTGGTTAGCACAAAAAGGAGAAGGCGCTTTCTTCCCCTTATACGCCAGTGAAGCCCCAAAACAATCCATCGGACTCAAGGAGAGAAGCCAGGCTTTTGAAAAAACAGGCCTACTTTCTGTAGCGATGTCTAATAATTTGAAAAACACCCTGGCAGCTACCGAAAGATCGGCCATCCTGCAGCAATTCACCAATCCTGCTACGCAAGAAAGAGTGGCTTATTTCTCAATGCCGGAGGCCAACTATCCTACTATTCAGGACAATGGCTTAACCCATTTGGGATTGTATGAGCTTCCGGAAACCATCAGCCAATTTTCACTGATTTTAGGGCAACATCAGGAAAATGAGCTTGATCTGGGCGGTGAGGCTTTCGCTGTAAAAGCGGCTACCATTATTCATCTGAATAGAAATGCGGCTGCATTATCCAATTTAAGAATGGTGAATGCAGAAATCAATTCAGAATATGATTTCTCAAATCCTTGCCCTCCTTGTAACGACAACATCCATTAAAAATTAAGCCCAAGGAAACTTGGGCTTTTTCAAAATCTAAAAGTCAATAATCGATTGCTTTTTAGCCTACTCATAAAATTTTAATAAAAGAATCCACAAACAGTCCGGAATAAAAATCAATATTTTTGTATATTCACCCTATTCTGACACTTAGTTACCTAAAGCCTAATTTTAACCCACTTTAACATGCTTCGAATCGGATTAGCCGACGACCACACCATGTTCCGCAAAGGACTGTGCTTTTTCATTGAAAACCACGACAATCTAACTTTGGCCTGGGAATCAGAAAATGGAAAAGAGGCCGTAGAGAAGGCCTTGGAAGATCCCGCAGACATCATTCTGATGGACCTCAAAATGCCTATTATGGACGGGCTGGAGGCGAGCAAGATCATTTTGGAAAAAAACGAAAAATCCAAGATCATTGCTTTAACGATGTATGATGAGCCCAAAATGATTGCACATATGTTGGAAATGGGCATTCACGGCTATATCCTTAAAGACCGTAGCCCGGAGGAATTAGGCAAAGCCATTGAGGAAGTTTATCAGCGGGGCTTTTACCACAATGAGCACATCAAAGAGGCTTTAAAAAAGGCCAATAAAGATAAGAGCACGAAGAAAATGGACCAATTCACGATCTCGAAGCGAGAGCGAGAGATTCTGGGTTTTATCTGTTTGGAATACACTACTGAGGACATCAGTCAAATCCTTAACCTGAGTTCCAGAACCATTGAAAACCACCGCAACAATATGATGCAAAAGTTGGGGTAAGGAATTCTGCCGGTTTGGTCATGCAGGGATACCGCCATGATCTCATTCCGGAAAATATCAAAATGGGTTTGGTCGAGAAAAAATCCGATTTACTGGAGGAAAGCTAATTTACTAAGGCACATTCATTTTCCGCATATCACCCTCCAACCTACTCATGACTTCTTTCAGCACTTGCTGGTTATAGCTTAGCTGCTCCAAAAGAACCGGTTCCGCTGTTTGAATCCCGTTCATTTGCACTGACAACGCCTCCAATTGCTGGTAGGCCGCCAACATCACCTTATGCTGATCTTCCACTGCTACTTTTCCTGAAGACAGTTTCCGATAAAAGGCATTTAACTCTTCAATCTGTTTATTGAGCATCTCCACCGCCGTATTCATGCTGGCGGCATCCACATTATATTTCCGCACCCTGAGCTGCTCTTCCATACGTTTCAGGTGAGTTTTTGTCAATTCATTGACCGGCTGAGCGCTACGAATACGGGCTACCTCCTGTTCCTTCCAATCCACTGAAGTTACTTCATATCGCCCCCAAACTTCAGCAACCGGATAAAACAATGTAGGCCTCTGCCCCTCCATCCCTGCTATTACCTGCTGATGAGAAAAAACGCTATCCGTCAATTGCCATAAAGGATCAAAGGGAATATGCCTATCAAAAAATAGCTTCGCAGTCTGCCGGAACCATTCCGCCTGATACTCCGGATGAAATCCTCTTTCATCCACGGTGCCGGAGGCCCAGGTAGGGTCAAATAAAAACCATCCCTCAGCCGTTTTCACTGCATTCCAGGAATGTCCCAGATCCAAACGAAATTTCCCTTCATCCAGCACATAGCCTGAAACCACATAGGCCGGATACCCCAACTCTTCCATCATCAAATGAAAAGTCTCCGCATAATGCTGACAGACCCCTTTTCGCTTTTTCAAAGCTTCCCAAACCAGATGATAATTACTCTCATACGTTTTGGGCGCCCTTAAAAAGGCCAAATCATAGGTATAGTTTTTAGCCACCCATTCAAAAGCTGCCCGGAGACTATCCTCCCCAAAATCCATCTGGGTCAAAATTTGCTGAATTTCCTTTCTTGCCCGGGCTTCATATGGGGATTTATCCTGTCCCGCAACCTTTTCTGCCAGCAGAGAGAAGAGGATTACCAAAGCAAAAAAACAGTTCCGGTATATTTTCATAATCTTAAGGTTAATGTCTGCCAGCGTTTTTTCCTGCCACTAATATTAAAAATAACAGGGCTAAAACAGAAAATAACCCTATGCTAATTTATTACGAAGAAGAACCACACGGCTTTTATATATTTACAAAAAAATTACCATTTCTATGTTTCAGTCAATAAAGGCATTTGCCTTACTGTTTTTATTTTTTAGCTGCGCATTTCCTTCCATGGCGCAATTCAATCCCAAAAACATCGATGTTAATCCGGTGAAGCTGGAAGGCCAAATGAATTTCTTTGCTTCCGATGAACTCAGAGGACGAGATGTTGGCACTCCTGAGATTGACATTGCCGCCAAATGGCTGGCGGCCACCATGCAGTCCTTTGGCGTTCAAAGTCCGAAAACAGGAACTTCCGGCTATTTCCAGGAAGTACTCCTTTATAAAAAGTCGGCACCTACTGCGAAAGTGAGCGCAGAAAAATGGGAGGCCCGCGCCAGTCTGGCATTTTCAGCTAATCGTATTTCCGGTCAACAGGAAGCGATCTTTTTAGGCTATGGAAGCGAAAAAGACTTTGAAAATACAGCCATTAAAGGCAAAGTGGTCATTACCCTTGCCGGAAACGGCGAATCGGGCGATTTGCGAAGCAATATGGGTGCCATGCAACAAAAAAAGGCCCTTGCGGAACAAAAAGGGGCAAAAGCCCTGGTAGAACTATATTCCGGAGATGCAAAAGACTGGGATAAACTGGATCATCATTATAGTAGTGACAAACTACAACTGGAATCCACCGCCGTGGAAGAATTTCCAGTAGTGTGGCAACAATTGGATGCAGGAGTGGTGGACATGAACCCCGGAACCATCTTTGAAATTGAAATGGAGGTGACGCTCCCGAAAATGACTTTAGTGAAATCCAAAAATGTTATTGGCATTGTAGAGGGGACGGACGCTAAGCTAAAAAATGAATTCGTCCTGTATACGGCGCATTATGATCATATCGGAGTGGGCTTACCTAATGCCGAAGGAGATTCTATTTATAATGGCGCCCGAGATAATGGCTCCGGAGTTTTAGCCGTACTGAATGCGGCAGAACAAATGACCAAGACCCCAACGAAAAGATCTGCGGCTTTCCTATTTTTAACTGCAGAAGAAAAGGGCATTTTGGGAAGTAAATGGTATGTGGAGCATCCTGTAATTCCTTTGGAGAACAGTGTCTTTGTACTCAACAATGATAGTGGCGGACTAAATGACCCAAGCACCATTACGGTTATTGGATTACACCGAACTTCGGCGGAACGTCATTTTGTAAAAGCAGCAAAAACCTTTAACCTTACTGCCAAAAAGGATCCTACAAATTTTGGTTTATTTGATCGCTCAGATAACGTAAGCTTTGCACAAAAGGGAATTCCCGCTCCCATGTTGAGCCTTGGCTTTACTGGCTTCGATGAAGAAATCACTAAGTACTATCACCAGCAGGCCGATAATCCTGAAAATATGGATTATGAATATTTAAACCAATACGTTAAGGCTTTCATCTATAGTGGGCAGCTGATTGGGAATGATAAAAAACGTCCCTATTGGACCAGCGGCGATAAATATGAAAATGCCGGAAACAAGCTGTATGGATTTTAATCGGTGCCAGTTTATTAGGGCGTTAGTACAAGCCCTACTCTAATGATAACACTTCGTTTTTAAACAAGCGTTGGATACTATGAGATCAGACCTGAAGGTCTGATCTCTTTTTTTGATAAAACAAATGTCGGTGTATAAATGGTAAGGTTTCGTTATCAATTTCATTTCCTCTCCACTGGTATTTGGGTATCTCTACGGGTTTCCACTGGCCTTAGCGTCATCTCCACTGGTCTTAGCGTCCTCGCTAAGACCCATTATCGAATGAGCGTTCGCTCATAAATCCACTAAATTCGCCCCCTAACCTTCTACAAACCAAAAACACCCTTCTAACATTTCATTTTAAAACCTCCTATCCCTTTTCATTTTTTCTTGATAAAAAACGAAACAAAAAAATCAAGGCTGTGATCAATTCTGGCGAGCCATCGAACCTGCTACCGGAATTCATCAAGGCATTATTTGTAACATGTCAGGAATAGATTTTAATGTAGTGGAAATAATGCTGTGATGACTTCTTACCGACAGCAGAGCCTATGGCTTTTCGCCAATTGATCAAGGCCGGCCTGTTGGATTGGAAATTTCTTCACTATATTTCCAAAACATCACTTATGGCTCATCAATGCCCATAATCAAAAAAAATTCGAGCACATTAGGGACATTCGTGGCTAAAATCATCACTCCTGGTCCTCCACTGGTCTTAGCGTCCTCGCTAAGACCCATTCCCGAATGAGCGTTCGCTCATAAACCCACTAAATTTACCACCTAACCTCCTGCAAATCAAACCCAAAGCTCACCGAACGAAATTCGAAACCAAAAATACCCTTCTAACATTTCATTTTAAAACCTCCTTTCCTTTTTCATTTTTTCTTTATAAAAAACGAAACAAAAAAATCAAGGCTGTGATCAATTCTGGCGAGCCATCGAACCTGCTACCGGAATTCATCAAGGCATTATTTGTAACATGTCAGGAATAGATTTTAATGTAGTGGAAATAATGCTGTGATGACTTCTTACCGGCAGCAGAACCTATGGCTTTCCGCCAATTGATCAAGGCCGGCCGTTGAAATGGAGGGGCCCGCAGCCAACCACATCCCCAAAAGCAAACACAAAATAATTCGTGAAAATTGGTAAAATTCGTGGTTAATAATGCTCAACAACAGCCCTAATAATGGTCTTAACGTCCTATCCACTGGTCTTAGCGTCCTCGCTAAGACCCATTATCGAATGAGCGTTCGCTCATAAATCCACTAAATTCACCCCTAACCTTCTGCAAATCAAACCCAAAGCTCACGGATAGAAATTCGAAACCAAAAACAACCTTCTAACATTTCATATTAAAACCCCCTATCCTTTTTCATTTTTTCTTGATAAAAAACGAAACAAAAAAATCAAGGCTGTGATCAATTCTGGCGAGCCATCGAACCTGCTACCGGAATTCATCAAGGCATTATTTGTAACATGTCAGGAATAGATTTTAATGTAGTGGAAATAATGCTGTGATGACTTCTTACCGGCAGCAGAGCCTATGGCTTTTCGCCAATTGATCAAGGCCGGCCTGTTGGATTGGAAATTTCTTCACTATATTTCCAAAACATCACTTATGGCTCATCAATGCCCATAATCAAAAAAAATTCGAGCACATTAGGGACATTCGTGGCTAAAATCATCACTCCTGGTCCTCCACTGGTCTTAGCGTCCTCGCTAAGACCCATTCCCGAATGAGCGTTCGCTCATAAACCCACTAAATTTACCACCTAACCTCCTGCAAATCAAACCCAAAGCTCACCGAACGAAATTCGAAACCAAAAATACCCTTCTAACATTTCATTTTAAAACCTCCTTTCCTTTTTCATTTTTTCTTGATAAAAAACGAAACAAAAAAATCAAGGCTGTAATCAATTCTGGCGAGCCATCGAACCTGCTACCGGAATTCATCAAGGCATTATTTGTAACATGTCAGGAATAGATTTTAATGTAGTGGAAATAATGCTGTGATGACTTCTTACCGGCAGCAGAACCTATGGCTTTTCGCCAATTGATCAAGGCCGGCCGTTGAAATGGAGGGTACCGCAGCCAACCACATCCCCAAAAGCAAACACAAAATAATTCGTGAAAATTGGTGAAATTCGTGGTTAATAATGCTCAACAACAGCCCTAATAATGGTCTTAACGTCCTATCCACTGGTCTTAGCGTCCTCGCTAAGACCCATTATCGAATGAGCGTTCGCTCATAAATCCACTAAATTCACCCCTAACCTTCTGCAAATCAAACCCAAAGCTCACGGATAGAAATTCGAAACCAAAAACAACCTTCTAACATTTCATATTAAAACCCCCTATCCTTTTTCATTTTTTCTTGATAAAAAACGAAACAAAAAAATCAAGGCTGTGATCAATTCTGGCGAGCCATCGAACATGCTACCGGAATTGATCAAGGCCGGCTGTTGATATGGAGAGTACCCCAGCCAACCACATCCCCAAAAGCAAACACAAAATAATTCGTGAAAATTGGTGAAATTCGTGGTTAATAATGCTCAACAAAGGAGCCCACATTGATATAGAAAACACCATTCGTGAAAATTCGGGTCATTCGCGGGAAAGAATCTCACCAGAATGAAGCACAAAAAACGATATTTCTTAATAAAAACTACAAAATCTTGACCAAAAATTACACAAATAGATTCACTCAAAAATCAACTATTGTGGCTCATAAACCAATATTTCGGCTCATTTTCAATCATTTAACGCATTAAAAAATTATTAAATGAGTTGAAATTTATCCAAAAAATGACATGATAATTACGAAAAATTCTTAGATTTGATTTAATCATATCAACCTACTTATTTAAACTATGAAAAATTTATTTGCCTTTATGTTTGCTGCAATGGCTTTTGTGGCCTGCGAAAACAAAGCAAGTGAGAAAACGACTGAGACCCCTGAAGCGGTTACCGCAACCACTCCAAGCCAGGAGATCGAAGTTCTGAAGGCCTCTTTGGAAGTCAGCATTATTCCCGATAGCCTGCCGATAAACGAAAGCGCTGTCTTAAGAGCGGATTTCAACGGAGACGAACAGGAGGATTTGGCTGCGCTCATTATGGAGGGAGAACAAATCAAAGGGGTTTACATTGTTCATAACGATAGTGCCAAAACCACTTTTTTCTTTGATAAGAACAGCCCGATTCAGGAATTTGAGGATTTAAACTGGGTATCTTCCTTCACCATATTGGAGGCAGGGAATACCCTTCCGGAAGCAATTGCCGATTCTATAGCAGTGGCAAGCACGGAAGTGATCGCTGATTCTCTCGTAGTGACCGAGACAGCTATCAGCACTGATTCAGTAGAGGATAAATCTTTACAGACTGCAGCCATTAAACTTTCCGCTTCTGAGGAAGTGCAGGGCGGAGGAGTGCTTTTCTGGGATGGTGAGGGCTATCAATGGGAGGCCATCAAATAAGTGACATAAAGCTGTAAGATCGTTTCAGTACAAAATACTTAACAGGTGTATATTTTTTGACCCGCGGGAAAATTCCTGCGGGTACTTTTTTGGACTTAAAAAAGGGACCACAAACTATTAGCCTGTGCTCCCATAAATTATATTAACCCGAATTATTCACCGCTATATTAATTAACTAATCGTATATGACTTATTTTCCGTTCTTTAAAGCTTATTTTCTTTAAATTATAATAGCCCAAATTTAGGCAAGCTTGCTTTCTCCTCATTCATCTGTTTCGTTGGAAAAAACTCGAAATAGGAAACTATTCCTTCATTTTTTCCGCCTTACAGCTAAACGAGGATTTAAGCATGAATAATCCGGCTTAAGGACTATTTTTTCTATTCCTGCACCAAGGCACCAATTTCCCCGGTTAGGCGCTTGAGCTCCATCTGGCTCTGATTTACCAGATAGGCCGCCTCCAAATACCGGATAGCTGCTTCTGCCTGAGAACGCTGGGCCTCCCTTAATTCCACAAAGGAGCTCTTCCCGATTTTATAGCGTTCAAACATATATTCCGTATTTTCACGCGCTACTTCGACATTATCTTTTTCAACTTCTACCAAAACCACATAGCTGCTATAATCCTGAAAATTTCTCAAAATATTGGATTCCAAAAGCTGCTGTTGATCCTGCAGCGCAATGGCTGCACTTTCCTGTTCAATCTTCGCCCGTTGAATTTTTCGCTTCACATCACCGGCTCCATAAATATTCCAGCGCAAAGTTAAGCCGCCATCAAAACCCATGGTTTGGGTATAAGCCATTACTCCGGCCTGAGAGGCATTCCGATTATAACCGTAGGATAAGTTCGCGTCCAGGGTTGGATAGCGCTCTGCCAATACCTTCTTCCGCTCCAAATAAGCAATGGTTTCCTGACTATGAGCAGCCATGAGCTCTGGTGACATATTCAAGCCACTCTCCAGCATCTGATCCACACTCAAATCCTCCAGATAAGTAAACTCAAAGGCCACCGCATAAACGGACTGCAAATCCGGAATCCCCATCAGGCGGTTCAACTCAGTGCGCAAATTATTGATCACCGCAATTTGCCGCACCACCTCAGAACGGTCCGCATTAAAATCCACCTGAGCGGCCAAAAACTCCGGACGGGAGGCCTTTCCGATGGAGTACTTATTTTCAGATATTTCCAGTCGCAAAGCGGACAGCGCCTGTTTCTCCTTAATGACGCCCAGCTTATGCTCTTCTAAAGCCAGGGCCAAAAATACATTGCCTATTTCTGCCAGTTTTGCATTAATGGCGGCCTGCAAATTATAATTCCCCTGTTGTTCGAGCGCCTGTAGCTGATCATAAGCCGCAAACATTTGCAAACCATCGAACAATCGCCACTCTACGCCAACATTGGCATTATAACGATGCGAACGCGCTCCGTAAATGGTATTGGCATCGCGCTCCGAGTCATGGAAAGCCTGTTCGGTATTATTCACCGACCCATTCAGTCCGCCGTTCAGGTTTACCCTGGGCAAAAATCCGGCATTCCCCAAAGCCACCTCATTGGTTAACAAGCGTTGACCATTACGCGAAAGCTGTAATTCAAAGTTATTCTCCAGGCCAATCAGCAGGGCTTCCTGCAATGTCAGGCGAATACCGGTGGAGTCCAGTTCCTCCACCTGTGGCTGAGCATATGTCCGGAAGGCCAGAGCTGTTACCGCCAATATTAAAATCAATTTTTTCATGCCTTCATCTCCATTTCTTCTTGCTCCAAAGCTTTCAGCGCCTCGGCGGTTTTATTTCTCTTTTTACTGAAATAGCTATAGAAAGCCGGGATTAAATAAAGCGTCAAAATGGAGGCAAACAACATGCCCCCGATTACGGAAATCCCCATGGCCTGACGGCTTTCGGCTCCTGCACCCGTGGCTACTGCAATGGGGATAATTCCCAATACCGTGGACAAAACGGTCATTAATACCGGACGAAAACGGGCAGTTGCCCCTCCGACAATCGCTTCATAAAACGGAATACCTTCCTCTTTTCGCTGATTAGCAAACTCCACAATCAGAATGGCATTCTTGGTGACCAGCCCCACCAGCATAATGATTCCGATCTGAGAGAAAATGTTCAGCGTTTGTCCGCAATACCAAATGGCAAATAAAGCTCCAACAATGGCCAGTGGCACCGTCAGCAAGATGATCAAAGGATCAATAAAACTTTCGAACTGCGCACTCAACACCAGGTAAATCAGGATAATGGCAAACAGCAAGGCAAACTGCAGGTTGCGCATACTTTCCTTAAATTCCTGCGAACTACCGGCCAAACTGGTGGTGAATCGTTCATCCAAAGTCTGTCGGGCAATATCCTCCATAATCTCCAGGCCATCACCCATGGTATAGCCTTCGGCCATATTCGCTGAGACAGTGGCGGAAATTGCCCGGTTATAGCGGTATAATTTCGGTGGCATGGAGGTTTCTTTTAGATGCACCACATTGTCCAGCTGAATCAATTCACCGGTTTTCTGACTGCGCACATATAAGGACCGGACATCTGTCGGGGAACTACGCTTCTCCCGCATAATCTGCCCAATGATTTCATACTGTCGCCCTTTCATCAGGAAATAATCGTAACGCTGCCCACTCAATGCCAACTGCAAAGTAGAAGCAATATCACGAACCGAAACACCCATATTCATGGCTTTTTCCCGGTTGATAGACAAATGAATTTCCGGCTTATTAAATCGAAGGTTAATGTCTGTATAACTAAACTCCTCCCGACCATTCAACTCATCCATAAAGTCCGGCAATTTATCCACCATATCTTCAATACTGGTGGCTTGCAAGACGAAATTGACATCATTCTTACCTCCTCCACCGGAAATTTTGATGGAAGGATCCTGCTGCACGAAGGACTTCGCACCGGACATGGTATAGAGTTTAGTCGCTACTTTTCTTGCCAAATCCCGCTGATCATCCGGACGCTCGTCCGAGGGCTTAAGATAAACCCTGGCCCAGCCCTGATTCACCGAACCGGAACCATAGGCCGAGGAAGCCATAGACACGATACCTCTCAGGTTTTCTTCCGGCACTTCTTCCCGAACGGCCTCTTCTACCCGATCAATATAATCATCCATATACTCAAAAGTGGCGCCTTCCATGGCGGTGGAGCTCACCCGGAAGGTATCCCGATCCTCCAAAGGGGACAGCTCTTGCTGAATTTCTCCATTCAGCCACACCAAACCCACTATGCTCAAAATCAAAATGGGAAACGCCTGCCAGCGATAACGCATAAAAGCATTTAAAGAACGTGCATACCAATCGTTCAGCTTTAGGAAGAGTGGCTCTGTTTTGGTATAAAACCAACCAGGATTCTGCTTCTTCTTCAACAACTTGGTACAAGCCATTGGCGTGAAAGTCAAGGCGACAAAAGAAGAAATAATCACCGAACCGGCCAGCACCAGGCCGAACTCGCGGAAAAGCTGTCCGATCATTCCATCCAGGAAAATAATCGGCAAAAATACGGATACCAAAGCCACCGTGGTGGAGACTACCGCAAAGAAAATCTCCCCGGAACCTTTCAGGCCGGCCTGCAATGGAGGCATGCCGTTTTCAATTTTGGTATAAATATTTTCCAGCACGACAATGGTATCATCCACCACCAGCCCAATGGCCAAAACCATGGCCAGGAGCGTCAGTACGTTGATGGAGAACCCCAGAATGTACATCATGAAAAAGGTACCGATCAGGGAAATGGGGATAGTGGTCAAGGGAATCACCGTGGATCTCCAGTCCCGCAGGAAGGCGAAAATGATCAGTGCTACCAGGGCCAGGGCGAAGTAAATACTTTCCTGCACTTCCCCGATAGACCGTCGGATGAATTTGGTTTTATCAAAACCGATATCCAGCTTCAAATCCTCCGGAATAATCTTTTCAATGGTTTCCAGACGGTTATAAAATTCATCTACAATCTCAATCGCATTCGCTCCCGGCTGTGGAATTAAAACCAAACCTACCATCGGCACGCCATCTCTTTTCAAAACCGCCACTTCGGACTGCGGACCATATTCTGCTGTTCCCACATCTCCGAAACGGATCACCCCTGTTTCATCCTCAAACAAAATCAGATCGTTGAATTCTTCCGGGCTAGATAATCGGCCCTGCGTTTTCACGGCAAATTCGGTGGTCATTCCCTCTACCTTTCCGGATGGCAATTCCACATTGGCGGTTTGCAAGGCATCATAAACATCCAGAGCTGTCAGACCATAAGCGGCCATCTTGTCCGGATCCATCCACAAACGCATTGCATACTGCTTGAAACCCCAGATCTGCACTTCGGCCACATCCGGTATGGTTTGTAAACGTTCCTTCATCACGGATTCGGCATAATAACTCAAATCCAACAGGGAACGCTTTTCACTACTCATATTCAGAAACACAATCGGATCGGCATCTCCATCGGCCTTTCGAACTACCGGCGGATCACAATCTTTCGGCAGGCGCCTTTGTGCACTAGATACTTTATCCCGCACATCATTGGTGGCGGCTTCCAGGTCCATCCCCAGTTCAAACTCTACCTTGATATTGGATCGCCCTTCCAGAGAGGTTGATGTCAAACTCTTAATTCCGGGAATCCCGTTCAGTTGCTCCTCAATCGGCTCCGTAATTTGTGCCTCAATCACCTGCGCATTCGCTCCCGGATAGGAGGTCTGCACGTTCACAATCGGGGGATCCGTTACCGGATACTCCCGCACCCCCAAAAAGCTGAAACCCAGCACTCCGAAGATGATGATGATGATGGACATCACCGAGGCCAAAACCGGGCGCTTAATACTTGCTGCTGATAAACTCATGGCTTCCCTCTTTTAAGCGTCCACTTCTTTTACCAAAACCCTCATCCCGTCTTTTATCTGGTGAAGTCCGGAGATGATCACCCGGTCAGAAGATTTCAAACCGGAAAGAATTTGTACTTTATTTTCTGTGCGAACCCCGAGTTCCACTTCACGCTCCTCCGCAACGCCCCCGTTGAGCACATAAATTTTATGTACATCAAGCTCGGGCACTACCGCATAGGTGGGCAATAACATCGCCTCCTCAAAGGAGTTCAACACCACCTGAATGTTGGCAAATTGCCCCGCAATCAGGCGATCACTGTTTCGGCTACATCGGGCGCGGATCTTCAAAGAACGCGTGGACTCCTTGATATTAGATTCCTGTGCATATACCACTGCTTCAAATCGTTGGGTCTGCCCAGCGACTGTGAAGTAAATTTTCTTCCCCGGACGCATCTCTAATGCGTATTTTTCCGGAACGGAGAACTCAATTTTAGCCACATCCATATTAAACAGACTGGCCACCACCACATTATTATCAATATATGCCCCTTCACTGACAAAGCGCAAACCTATTTTCCCATTAAAGGGCGCATAGATCTGAGACTTGCGAATCAAGGCTTTGGTATGCTGAATATCAGATTGAATAGCGAAAAGCTCATTCATACTAATTTCATATTCCTCTCTGGAAATAGCCTCCTTGTCCAACAATTGCTTTTGGCGTTCTGATGTTTTTTGATTCAGCTCCAGCGTATGTTTTTGCTTACTCAATAATGCTTTCAAATCCTCATTATTGGTCTCCAAAAGTAAAGTCCCCTTTTTCACATACTGCCCTTCCTGAAAATGCAGGGCGGTAATCGTTCCTGAGGATTCACATCGAAGGTCCACACTTTCATTGGCCATCACGGATCCAGCCACTTTGAAAATATCATCTATCGTATTCTTTTCCGGAATCATGATCCGGACAGGCAATACCTTTTCTGCTTTCTTTTCGGCAACAGGAGACAAGTCTCCCTCTTCCCAAAACCGGGCTACTCTTGAATAAGAAATCATTACCACTACCACTAGGGCTGCCGCCCCGAGGATGGTCCACTTTAACCGTTTTTTCATTAGTCTAACAAAGGAGGATTTAGCTTTCGATCCGGATTTGACCATTCAGACCCGAAATCGATTTCACTTACAAATATAGCGGCCACCCTCACATAAAGACAAACGAATCCCCCTTTAATGCGCAATGGAAAATAGTTAAATAAATGTTAATTTCGCAAACCTAACCCTATTCTAATCTCGATCTCACTAAAATAAATCGTGAACATTGAAAATTTTACATCCAGAAAATCAGCGCAATAAATTCGGCTAAATCCCTAAAAAAGGTCATAAACGAAACCAGAGAAAAACCTACCTAATTTGAAATACAGATTTCAATAGTCCATCTACTTATAATACTAACACTATACTTTACAGGAAATTAACAAAGCCAAATTTCCGATTAACATGATTAACAAAACGGTTAAGACACACCATAGAACCCCTGTCATTTTAATTTTTCAACAACTTTCCCTCAACACATTCTAATCATCTGGATTCAAGTAGGCAAATGCCTGTCTTCCCAATAGAAATAATAATCCCTGCCTTTTATGACCACCCGAAAGCGATGCACGATTTCGTCTCCCTTCCAATCCTGAAAAACAGATTCCAACCAACTCCCTTCAGCTGTTTCCTTTGCGGCAAAATCTCCCTTGAATAAGGCTTTGTCAATTTTTAAAAAATAACCCTCCTCTCTTTTTTCAATAAGTGCAGGATGAAGCCCGGCAAAACCACAGTTTTCCGTATTATCAAATTGGGTATTGAGTGAGATGTATTTCATTTGGCGAAATTAAAAATTCCCACCGACAAGGAGCATCAGCTACCTTACATTCCTCGTGGAAAGCCGGATATTAAAAAGCGGACGAGCCTCACTGTCCGCTTCCTTATCTATTTGCTTTGAAAAGCTTCAATGAACTTTATAATATCTTCATACTGATAGCGCCTAGCCAAATCAAGGGGAGTATCTCCCTCATAATTTTTCAAATCGAGTCTTGCCCCAGCTTCCACCAAAATCTTTGCTGACGCTGTATTTCCATGCCAAATGGCATCATGCAATGGTGTATAACCATTATTAAGTCCCTGATCATTTATAAATCTCATCGCGTCGGGGTGCTGCACCAATAAACGAGTTACCTCAGGGTTTCCTTTATAGGCAGCTTTATGAAATGGAATGGCATTCATCATATAGCCTCGCTGACCGATATCTGCTCCAGCTTCCAATAACATTTCTACTATATTTGGGTAATTTTCCCGTGATGCCACCAATAGTGCGGAGTGACGATCATTTCCGCTACCAATCACCATGGACTCCGTATTCACGGGAGCGCCACTATTTATCAATGCCTTCACTTTATTTTCCTTTTCCTTCAGGCTCAGTTCCTGATCAATGACTACCTGATAAATTTCCTGATCCGCAATACGCTGATTCAGTTCAGCCTCATAGTCCGCTAGAATTTTTAATAAGGCAGTATTTCGAGCAACATCATTTTTATCCGGATTTTTATCTCCTCCTCCAATCATATTTTTCGCCATCGCACCGCCATGTGGTGATCGCGCATAAATATTAATATCCTCGGCCTTTAACAATGCTCTCATATTTTCTCCCTTACTGTACCAACAAGCCACCATTAAGGGAGTATGTCCAGCGCGTGGTGTATGTAAATTCACAAAAGCACCATGCGCTAATAAAAGAGCGATCATTTCAGGAGAATCACACTGTGCTGCAATATGTAATGGTGCATTTCCCATTTGAGGATCCAGTTGATTTACATCGGCGCCATTTTTCAACATAGCCTCCACTTTATCGATTTGATTGTCCATCACGGCCTGATGAAGCTCGGGCATACCAGAAGCAGTCCTAAGGCTCTCCGCCTCCTCCAAAGGTGACTCTTCCGGGGACGTTGGCTTGGCATTTTCACAAGCCATCAATAAGCCAAAAATGAAAGCCAATAAATAATGAAACAACTTAATCATAGTCTGAATTATATTTAAAATTATCTATTAAAATAAACACCACACCGACATATGGCTTTACCCAAATATTGCGTCAACTTCCTCATTCTTTCTTTTCCCCTACCCCTTCGGCTTCCATTAATTCCAATACGTAATTTCGAATGGCTTCAATGATGGGGATGGCGGTCATTCCCTTGTCGGAAATAGAATACTCCACTTTTTTGAAGGGAACCACCGGGTACGGCTTCCGATGAATAAATCCCTCCCGCTCCAATTGGCGCAATTGACCGGTCAATATCTTATCCGTTATGCGGGCAACGTTTTTTTCCAATTCACCAAATCTAATGATTCTATCCTTTAACCGTCAGAGAATGGGCATTTCCCAGATACCACCTGTACGACCCAGTGTAAACTCAACCGGCTTATGGCAAAGCTTATTATCGTAGAGAAACTCAGCTGTAACAACTTGATTTACAGCATCACTCCCCAAAAAGCAAGTATATATCGATTGGGTAATCATATAGTGTAAGGTAAGTCTATTTTCTAATTTTATTCAAATATAAAGGCAAAAATCAATCCTCTCCCCCAGACCATAGACAAGCAATCATCCTCCTGAAAAAATCTAATAAAATGACGTTAATCAAAGCAAATCACCACTATATTCATGCGCAGGGCATGTCGATCAAAGGAAAAATGCTTATGGTGACCAGCAGCCCTGCTATTTCCACACAAACCACCTGGCCAATTGGCTTTTAGTCTGCAGGACTAACGCATCCGATGCGTGTTTTTCAGGAAGCCGGCTATGAGGTAGAAATTGCCTCTACTCATGATGGTATAATCGAAAGAGACACCTTTTCCATACCCTTGGACAATAGTGGATATCCCCCCCTAATATCATCTGTCTGGGATTTTAGCATATCCCCTCATTCCTCCAATTACTTGAGAATACGAAAAAAATCGACGCATTATCGGCCGCTGATTATGAGGCCATTTCCCTGGTTGGTGGTCAGGGCCCAATGTACACTTTCCGGAGAAACAGATCCCTGAAAACTTATTTGCCAGATTCTATGAGGCAGGTAAGGCCAGCGTAGCAGTTTGCCCTTCCACGAGCTTGGTATTGGAAGCCCGAAAAAGCAATGGAGAATTAATCGTAAAAGGCAAAACGCGGACAGGATTTTCCTATGAGGAAAAAAAATTCGCCGATCAGGCAGTAGTAAAAAAAATCAATCCTATTGAATTGAGGAGGAAGCCCGCAGGCTCGAAGACACTCTCTTGAAGACGGCTACTCCTTTCTTGGCTTATGCCATTAGGAACGGCAACCTGATCATTGGCCAATAGCAAAACTCCGTTGACGCGACTACCTGGAGGGTAGTTGATCTTCTGAACCAAAAGATTCCGCAAGCATGAGCTATTCCTCGATACATTCTAATCATCTGAATTCAAGTAGGCAAATGCCTGTCTTCCCAATAGAAATAATAATCCCTGCCTTTTATGACCACCCGAAAGCGATGCACGATTTCGTCTCCTTTCCAATCCTGAAAAACGGATTCCATCCAACTCCCTTCAGCCGTTTCCTTTGAGGCAAAATCTCCCTTGAATAAGGCTTTGTCAATTTTTAAAAAATAACCCTCCTCTCTTTTTTCAATAAGTGCAAGATGAAACCCGGCAAAACCGCAGTTTTCCGTATTATCAAATTGGGTATTGAGTGAGATGTATTTCATAAACTACTTTTTTATTCTAAATCCAGCATCACAAAACCATATCCGGCTCCAAAAGGTCTAAAAAATCAGCTTCATCTCCCTGCTCCTCCTCATCCTCCGAAACTACACATTCCTGCACGGTATAGAGCAAAGCCATAGTATGCAGAAAAAAATAATCCGCCTGCCTTTGATCCAACTTCACCCCTACTGATTCCCAACCGTAGGCCAAAGCATGAGCCAAGACCTTAACACTACCCAAGCGGACACCTCTGATATATACATTAATGGCTTTTTTACGATTCTTCTTTACCGCAGCAAATAATCGGGGCAATCGATTCACTTCTTTCTTATACAGACAAACAGCAATATGCTCACTTTTTTTTTCTAATATCACCAGCCCTTCTGACCACAAAACGAAAAATAGATAATGGAGCAAGGGAATACACTGCGCCCCAAGCTCAGCAATTATTTTGTTCGCAAAAGATTGTAATACTGCTTGACGGCTCATCATTGCTGTTGCTATGACCGAAAAGGCTTCCATATTTTTCTTTTTTATCTGCCCGATCAACTCCACTCCCTCCTCGATATTACGAAAACCGATCATACTCAAGTCCAGCATATTTCTTTTTTTAAGTTTCCGAAAGTTCGCATTTATCTTTCAAATAACGGCCATATCATAAAAAAAGCTTGCATTATATATGGCTCTGGATCAAGCCTCCCCTTTCCCGAATAAGATCTAAGCCGATTAAAGCATGTTTCAGTCCTCATCTAGCTAGCTACAAAGCGAAAAAAATGAAGGAATAGTTCCCTGTTTTGAGTATTATCCAAGGAAGCAAATTAATGAGGATAAAGCAAGTTTAGCCAAATATAAGCAGTTAAAAACCAGCAATCCCACCGGAACACACTAGCAACAAACCCTTAAGATCTTCACTATAAATCTAGTAGTGAATAAATTGGATAAACGTGCTAAGACCTGCATGTCCGTTTCTTTTCATAATCAAACTTCCGCTTCTTTCCCATTCACCGGAACACCATAAACGACCAAGGGCATGCCGATCATCTCCAATTCAAACAAAACCTGCATTCCGTTTTTCCTTGCCACATGAGCAGAAGCTTTATTTTCAACATGGATCAGCGAAAGGAGTCTATCTGTCTCCAAATTTTCCATCCCCCACTGCTTGATAGTCTTGGCAATCTCTGTCCCATATCCATTTCCCCAATATTTCGGTTTTAGGGAATAGGCCACCTCATATTCCAACCGATCCTGATAAGGACGAGGCAAAATACCTCCCATACCGATCAAATCCCCGTAGTTTTCAACTCTACTGCCAAATGACCAAATCCAAATTCCTCATATCTGCCCAGCTGCTTCTCCACCCACTCCTGCGCCAAAACCTTCGGGCTTTTGCCGGGATCCAATCCCAGAAAAGGCAAGCGATCATTATTCATGAAAAATGCTTCCCAGGAAGGAATATCTTCCAAATGGAGTTTCCGAAAAAGTAATCGTTCGCTTTCTTGCTGGAAATAGCTCATAGTCATTGATTGAGGTTTATTCTAAGCGACAATATATGGAAATCAACATAAACTACAACTCCTCTTCTTTCCCAAAAGGCAGAATAAAGAGCGGACGCTCATTCGATTTTGGGGCTTAGCAGGGACGCAAAGACCCGTGGTGAGTTTTTGTTTCCTATTGCTCATTTCGTGCTGGAACGGTGGAGAGATTTTTTTAACCGCGAATTACACTAATTTACACGAATTATTGTAAGGTTGCTTTTGTGGAATGGGTGGCTGCGGTACTTTCCATTACTACACAGTGGCCTTGATCAATTGGCGAAAAGCCATAGGATCTGCTGCCGATGAGAAGTCATCACAGCATTATTTCCACTACATTAAAATCTATTTCTGACATGGTACAAATAATGCCTTGATGAATTCCGGTAGCAGGTTCGATGGCTCGCCAAAATTGATCACAGCCTTGATTTTTTTGTTTCGTTTTTTATCAAGAAAAAATGAAAAGAAAGGTTCAAGGAATGTATTTTTGGAACTACGGATTACACTAATTAGTGTTTGAGGATTAGGAGTGATGATTTTAGCCACGAATATCCCTAATGTGCTCGAATGTTTTTTTAGAATAGGGGCATTGATGAGCCATAAGTGATGTTTTCGAAATATAGTGAAGAAATTTCCAATCCAACAGGACGGCCTTGATCAATAGGCGTAAGGAGAATGGTTAGGTTGTCGAATTAGAATGCTTCACAGTGACATTTCAACTGATCATTAGCTAGTTTACAGCTCTTCGCAAATGTCGTCTTGATGGATTCCAACAACCGGGACATTTTCCCGCCAGAATTGATCACAGCCTTGATTTTTTTGTTTCGTTTTTTATCAAGAAAAAATGAAAAGAAAGGTTCAAGGAATGTATTTTTGGAACTACGGATTACCCCAATTCCACTAATTAGTGTTTGAGGATTAGGAGTGATGATTTTAGCCACGAATGTCCCTAATGTGCTCGAATGTTTTTTTAGAATAGGGGCATCGATGAGCCATAAGTGATGTTTTCGAAATATAGTGAAGAAATTTCCAATCCAACAGGACGGCCTTGATCAATGGGCGTAAGGAGAATGGTTAAGTTGTCGAATTAGAATGCTTCACACCGACATTTCAACTGATCATTAGCTAGTTTACAGCTCTTCGCAAATGTCGTCTTGATGGATTCCAACAGCCGGGACATTTTCCCGCCAACATTGATCACCGCCTTGGTTTTTTGTTTCGTTTTTTATCAAGAAAAAATGAAAAGAAGAAGGAGAAAGTGTTGCATTGCAAAATGATTGCAGGGTGTTTTGGGATGCCTGTTTCTGGCAATGGGTTTTAGAAATGGCTCTCAGGAGATAAGGGATGAAGCAACATAATGAAGTGGATTTATGAGCGGAGGCTCATTCGATTTTGGGGCATAGCAAGGACGCTAAGACCCGTGGTGAGTTTTTGTTTCCTATTGCTCATTTCGTACTGGAACGGTGGAGAGATTTTTTTAACCGCGAATTACACTAATTTACACGAATTATTGTAAGGTTGCTTTTGTGGATTGGGTGGCTGCGGTACTTTCCATTACTACACATCGGCCTTGATCAATTGGCGAAAATCCATAGGATCTGCTGCCGATAAGAAGTCATCACAGCATTATTTCCACTACATTAAAATCTATTTCTGAAATGACCCAAATAATGCCTTGATGAATTCCGGTAGCAGGTTCGATGGTACGCCAAAATTGATCACAGCCTTGATTTTTTTGTTTCGTTTTTTATCAAGAAAAAATGAAAAGAAAGGTTCAAGGAATGTATTTTTGGAACTACGGATTAGCCCAATTCCACTAATTAGTTTTTGAGGATTAGGAGTGATGATTTTAGCCACGAATGTCCCTAATGTGCTCGAATGTTTTTTTAGAATAGGGGCATCGATGAGCCATAAGTGATGTTTTCGAAATATAGTGAAGAAATTTCCAATCCAACAGGACGGCCTTGATCAATGGGCGTAAGGAGAATGGTTAGGTTGTCGAATTAGAATGCATCACAGCGACATTTCAACTGATCATTAGCTAGTTTACAGCTCTTCGCAAATGTCGTCTTGATGGATTCCAACAGCCGGGACATTTTCCCGCCAACATTGATCACCGCCTTGGTTTTTTGTTTCGTTTTTTATCAAGAAAAAATGAAAAGAAGAAGGAGAAATGAAAAGAAGAAGGAGAAAGTGTTGCATTATATAAAGATAGAAGGGTGTATTGGGCTTCAAATATCTATCGGTGAACTTTAGGATAATTTCCAAAAGGTTTGGGATGTTCAGCTCAAATTTAATGGAATTAAGTGCGTGTTTAAAAGCAGACCATCCGGCTGCAAACTCGAATTATTGGAAACGATTTTGGATAATTCCTCAACAAGAGCGATGCTATTCTCTCAAAATAATCGGGTATCGCGCCTGCAATAATCAAATTTTCGCTACGAATTTTGGCGTTTAAACACGCTCTACCCCAATTGTAGCACCATCACAAATTCTTGTTCTGTTTCTCTAACCGTTTGGAAGCCCAACTTTTTATATAATTTAACCGCATAATTCTTCTTCTGAACGGCTAAGGAACATTTGGAATAACCCGCCTCCTCTAATCGAAAAATCATTCTTCTCATTAAAAGCGCTCCGACCCCTCTCCTTCTAAAATTTTCTTTCACTGCGATGGCAAATTCAGGACTGCAATCATCTACATTTCCGAAACCATCCTTCAATACTCTAACCCAGACAGCCCCAATAATTTCTTGCTCAAATTCTGCCAATAGGCAATCGTCATGCGCCCTACTGCCAAAATCCTGAATATATTGCCTTACGGCAGGCTGGTGAATGATACTTCTGGGGATAATATTCCCAGGGTCTGGCTGAAAAATGGCCCAATACAAGAAATCCTCCAACATTTCTTATTCATGGGAATGTATTTCCCGGATTGTACAGCCGGACAAAAAAGGATCTCTGGCCTGCATAATCTTGACTTTATTCAAATATAAGAATTACTCAAATTAGACAATTAATTTTGTCAATCCAGTTCTCACCCTCATTTCATGATGATAAAAAGGGAAATAAAATCTAAGGAAACGAACAATGTTATCCCTCCCAAAAAAAATGTACAATCCATGGGTGAAAATTTGTGAAATTTGGGGTTCAAGAATCTCACCGCATTCCTTGTCCTAGAATGAACGAGTGAAGTAACATACTTCCCCGCTATTTCTTCACCGGAATATAAAAATCCACTATGGCCTTTTTCTCCGGATGCTCATTGAAATTATTGTGATAAATCTCGAAAGGCTCGGCATCTCCCATCGCATAACCATTTTCATTCATCCACAAAAACAAAGCGGTCCAGGATTTTTCAAATTCCTCCACGAGAATCTCATAGCTTCCCACAATGTATTTCCCTCCGGCCAGGGTGCGAAGGCCGATAGCTCCCTCTGCTGCTAGAGGTGATTCCAACAAAAGACAAGCACTCATTCTTACCTTCTCTGCCGGCGTTACTTTAAAACTATCATAATAGACCGTCGCCATTTTGCTGGTAGGGTCAAAAAGTCCTTTTGGTGCCGCCCAAGAGATCAATTGCTGAAAAGTAGCAGCCAGATTTTGAGGTCCGGTACAATTAATATAAGCCACCTCGATTGGGGCTATCTCCTTTACTTCAATTTTAGCTTCCATATTTATCCATGCTTTCAGATGATTTAATTTCCGAAGATAAGCCTCCGCATCAGGATATTCATGTCCGATCTTGCTATTTGGAAATTGAATTCGTTCCAGCCGATGCGGATGCTCCTGACGAAAAGCGGAGGGGTTTATGCCATAAAACTTTTTAAAAGCTTTGGAATAGGCAGACCCGTCACTAAACCCCAGGACATGGGCGATTTCGGAAACCGATTTTTGCTGATGCAGGAGCAGGCTTACCGATTTTTCAATTCTGCGGCGCTGTACATACTCCCCCGGTGTTTCCCCCGTGATAAATTTAAACAATCGGTGAAAATGGAAAGGGGAAAAATGAGCCACCCCGGCGATCTTTTCCAGGGACAAATCTCCGGACAGGTGCTGATCAATATAGGTAAAAACCTCATTCATTCTCCCTGCATAAGTGGCTTTCAGATTGTTATCCATGGTTATCAAATTAAAATTGTGCTTTCTAAGCCGGATTATTCCTGCTTAAATCCTCATTTAGCTGCAGGGCGATTTCATAAAAAGCTAGATCAGCCATTCAACACCTTATATTTAATCATAAATCGTTTCTTTTTCATTTTTTCTTGATAAAAAACGAAACAAAAAAATCAAGGCTTGTGATCAATGTTGGCGGGACAAAGAACCCGCTGGCGGAATCTATCAAGGCGACATTGGACAGGGCAGGAAACTGGTGAAATATGGCTAAAATGTCGCTGTGATGCCTTCTTATCGCCAGCAGAACCTTTGTCTATCCGCCCATTGATCAAGGCCGGATGTTGATATGGAAGATTTTATACTATAAAGGCAATACTGTAAAAGATAGAAAGCTAACTCATAAACAAGCGCTCAAATCAAATAAACTCTCATTGGAAACTAGATCATTCCTATAATTTGTCCTTTTTTAATTTTATGAAAAAGCCGGGCGGTTAGCTGCAAGGCGGGAAAAATGAAGGAATAGTTACCTATTTTGAGTTTTTTCCTCCGAAACAGATGAATAAGGAGAAAGCAGGCTCCTCCCAATTTGGCCTATTAAAAATTAGAAAAAACCTTCCCTCTCTAGCAATAAGCCACTTAAAAAGAATTATTGAATCTGCAGGCGAGAAATCGGGCTAAAAAGACATGGCCCTCAAAGCCCCGGTATCCCGGAAACCTTTATTCCACCGGATCAACATCAATACGCCCCGCAACCATTCGTCCATGGCGAAGGCGAGCCAGCAACCGATTAGTCCCCAACCAAAACCTAATCCAAAAACATAAGAAAAAACAACGGCTACCCCCCACATGGAAGCCATCGCCAGATACATCGGATAGCGGACATCCCCTTTGGCCCGCAGGGCATTACCCATCACCAGATTAAAAGCACGGCCGGGCTCCATCAGGATGGAGAGCAATAAAATTTGCTTGGCCACTACCGTTATTTCTGGATCTTGCGTGAAGATGGCCAGTATAGGATCGGCAAAAATATAAACCACTATGGCCGCCAAAAAGGAAATGCCAATGGCTATTTTCAAACTTTGAATCCCCTGCTGATAAGCACTTTTAAAGGCTTTACTTCCCATTTTATAACCCACTAAAATCTGTGTCCCCTGCCCGATCGCAATGGCGGACAAGAAGATAAACATCACAATATTCGTGGCGTAAACCTTGGTAGTCAGGGCAGCAGTCCCCATAAAAGTAATGATATAAGTCACCGCCATTTGGGTGGCGTCATAGGTCAAATGTTCTCCTGCCGAAGGTAAACCAATTCGCAATAATTCTTTTAAATATTTCGTTGGAGCGGTGATTTTGCTCCAGCGTTTTATCGGTCTTTTGAGCTTATATTGCAGATAAACCAGGCCCACGATCATCCCCAAAATCCGACTAAAGGTGGTTGAAAAAGCCACTCCCATCACGCCGTAAGAAGGCAGTCCCCAGGGCCCGAAAACTAAAATATAGTTTCCGATTACATTGATAATGTTCATGCCAAGGGTAATCATCATGGAATCCTTGGTAAAGCCATGAGCGCGCAGTGAAGCACTAACCGTCATGACCAGCGCCTGTACCACCAGGAAGCCACCTACCCATTGCGTATATTGAGCCGCCTGCTCTAGCACAGCTGCTTCCAGGTTCATCCATTGCATGATCTGCCAACCCAAAAGTCCCATCACCAGACTGATGATCAGTCCGAATAATCCATTTGCCCAAAAAGAAACCGTAATGATATCACGTGCTTTTTCCTCCCGCTGAGCACCCAGGGCATTCGCCACCAATATAGCAGTACCCGTCGTCACGAAGCCGAACATGATCACCAGCAGGTTCAACACCTGATTCGATACCCCCACCGCCGCCACTGCATCATCGGCATACTGGCTCAGCATCAGGGTATCGGCATTTCCCATCATGATGAACAATAAAATCTCCAAAAAAAGCGGCCAGGTGATTTTCCACAAACCGGCTTGCTGATTTGAATTTGATTTCCCCATTTTATTCTATTCCTAATATCCGCAAAGATATCATTATCAACCATTGTACAGTGCCTTTGGCTTTGAATTATCTCCCTTTTTCACTGCAAGCGATTGTGTCTCTTCAAAACCCAGGAGAGAGGGATTAACCTAAATATCGTGCCAAAAGTGGTAACAATTGAGCACGGTTGGCCAAGGAAAGTGGAAAGAAGAATCATTAAAATTGCATTTTCCGCTTCTCGGAAGGCTCCGATCCATTTTACCAATTCAAAATATTATTTTATTAATAATAATTGATACCTTATATTTTATGGACAAAAATTACATTTACAAAACCGTAAATCTGGACTTTGAGAAATGGCATGAAATACTCCTTGACCCAGTCCTATTAGCAGCCTTTAGTGACCGGCTGACTCACAAACCTCATTTGATCAATATGGAAGGGGAGTCTTATCGATTAAGAGAGACAATGAATCTTATGCAACAGGAATATTTTATTGAAAACAACCATGGGCTTTTAGCCTATTTATTTTACTTTTAATGGTACCCTTTTCGATTGGAAGGGTGGTACCCATTTGGTTGGAGATTACACGGAACAGGATAATATTAAATTTAAATCTCATTGTTCCCTCTATACGGAAATTCTAGCTTTGTAAATAAAAAATCAGTTTGAGCGAAATGGAATTCGATATTACTGAACATATTGTGAATAAGGAAAGGGTAAAGAAAAAGAAAAAAGCAGAACGGGCTTATTACCTTATTTTATTATTCCCAGTTCTTAACCTTTTTGGACTGGGAGAAAAAATCGCACAACTCATTGGAGATGACTTGTTTGTGATTTTCATTTTCTCAATCATGTTTTACTTTGTCTATTGGATGATTAAAGTACCTCGTGTTTTTATGAAAGGGCAGGCATATAACGTAACTCAGCCAGTTGTCTCAGGTAAAATAAAATTTTCAGAGGAGGGCTATTCCGTCAATGACGTTTTTACACCCTTTGATAAGCACACAGATCAGATCAAGTTTTATGTGGAAGGGTACAAGAACAAAAATCTTTTCATTGATGGAAGTCAAAACACTTTTGAAGTTAAAGGTGCTAAAAACTTCTCCTGTACTTTTCAAATAAACCGCATGAAGGAGGAAATTGGACTTACCGAACTGTTTTTGGCTTATTATGAAAATGGATATCAACTCCACGAAAGCGCTTATGGAAAAGTGGGCCGTACTTATTTACTAAAAGGAGATATGAGCTATCAGGAAATTCAGGTGATTAAACACCGGCACAAATTAACAAAGTGGGTATAAACTAATAGGGATAACAAACCACCAGGCTCACACCCCCTACCCAATGGATTTATTTCTATCTCCATACGAGTATTATCCCTGATTTTTTAGTAGCCCAAATTTGAGTGAGCTCACTTTCTCCCCTTTCATCTGCTTTGTTAAAGAAGTGAAGTGGGACAAATCCCTTCATTTTCCCGCCTAGCAGCTAAACGAGATTTATGCAGGAAGAATCATGTTTAAGGAATAGCCCCAATCAAAAATCAGTTCAGGGAATTTGACTCGGATAAAGGATAGTTTATTGGGGTTTTATCCGCAAAACTAAAAAAGGAAAGCAAGTCAAATGATGGAGGATATCAAGATAAGACGATTATAAGGTCATTCTAATTGAATAAAGGTAAAAGGGGTTTGATCCTTGTGGAGCAATAGCCAAAAACAACTAGATGAAACCACTATTACCTTTTATTGCTTTTTGCATATTGCTGTTTTCCTGCCAGCAAGATATTATTCCGGACATCGAATCTGAGCAGATCGAGATTGAAATTGTAGGCAAAGATTTTATCCGCGGGCGTGAAGCGAAAATTCAGTTAGCCAACCTTCCGGAATTACAAAGCCTGAAAAGTGTTCGCTACCTTATGGATGAGCAAGAAATTGGCAGCAGTCAACAGGCCCCATTTCAAATCTCCTTCAACTCCAGAGTCATTCAAGATGGACTTAAAACATTAACGGTATTGGCTACGCCTCGAAATGGGGATGCCGCCTTTGAAAAATCCTGGCAGGTACAGGTGGACAATGTAATTCTGCTTCCTGAAAACCCAAAAACGGATTGGAAACATTTTTATTATTGGGCAGTGGATCATGAAGGTCATATTTTAACAGAAGCGATAGACTTTTGCGATCCGAATAATGAACAGGAGGTGCTCTACGCTCCGGATGATTCGCCGGAACAAAACATCCTGATTGCTCATGCAAGCCAGGCAGATGCGAATGATCGGTACGATTTGACCTATAACCCAAGAACCGTGAAGTTTGAATCTCCGGAGCCTATAATTTCTCCAACTGCAATACAAAGCAAGTATATTCTTAAAGTAGTGGCCAAATTACCTTACAAAGAGGGAATACCACCCGAAAAGCATCATTTTTGGGTAGATTCAGCCTATGATTTTGAAAATCAACAAGTAGAGTTCAAATCAGAGTATGCGCTATTCACTTTTGACCTTCATTGGCATTTCCTAGATGACTTTGTTTTACGGCTTAACATCCACCGTGACATTGAAGGTAGCGGAAAATTATTTGATGACTACTGGAGTATTCCCATGGGGAAGGAGAATACAGCAATAGATGCCAGAGGCATCAACCCAACACCTGCTTCGGAGGTCACCTTTAAATCTCCCTATGCCATCTCGCAAATTGGTCAAACTGATATTTCCCGAACCCCAATGAATCCTAATCGCCTCCTTTGGAGAAGTAAGGAGGAGGATATTTATGAGGCAAATTTCTTTATTGGGAATACGAGTGAGCACCTTACTACTAATATCAGAACAAAAGCAAATATAGTTTATGCGCTTAGAAACCATATACTTACCAATTTGCCTACCTATCAACCAGAAGTCAAATATGAGATTTCAGATGAAGCGATAAAACTCAGTACGAGCGGAGATCAGGTGGATATAATAACGTATACCGCTATTTGCCCTGAAACAAGGAATTTTCTTGGGATTACCAATTTTCATTTTGATCGGGAAACAGTATTTCAGCTACAACTTCCAGAAAATGTGAACCCTGATTTTGCGACAGTTTTCACCGGAGGCAAAGATTTTTTTATTGACCTGAGTCAGTATTTGCATGAGGATGCACAAGAAATTGATGGGGTTATGCATTGGAATAGAGCACAAGTAATCTATTACGTTCCAATGTAATGGTTGCTTGCGCGGTCTTTTTTTTCCTTAATTATCTTGACCTACATCGGAATATTTTTTTGTCTTGAACGAAGGAAATATTTTGCAAAAGGCAGGACGTGAAAGCCCTCCACAGGCCGGTGCAGATAAAGGGCGGGCCAGCGATGAAGGCAGCGGCAGCGCCGGTTGTTTGAGCTCCTTTGGGCAGGAGATGCATTTAGATATCCATCCCTGATCGCCTGCCCAAAGAGCGAGTGCCGCCAGCGCGGTGGGCGGCCAGCCCAGGCCCAAAAAAAAAATGGAGAGGGGGGCTGTTTAAAAGCCTCCGAACTTCAATCCAAGGCTGTACTGAAAATTATTCAGGGCGTTGGAAGAAGTGGAGATGAGCGCAAAATTGGTGGCCATCATATAGGAGACGCCCAGATTGATCCGAAAGAAAGATGCCACATTAATTTCTACTGCTGCCCCAGGCCGGAAATACCAAAAGGTGGACTGATCGTAGATTTCGCCGTGATGATAGAAATAATCATCACTCAGGAAATCTGACAGATAACCTGCCCAGCCGGCACCGGCAGAAAGCGGAAAAGTAGCATGCACTACATTGTTGGAAAAAATGACGGGCTCCAGGAGTAAACCACCATATCCACCAGCCAGGCGGGCATCCTGTTCTCCTCTGAAGAATCCCTCCCGGACATCCACCCGGTACACTTCTGAGGGGATAAAGCCCTGCATGTCGAGGCCAATGCCCAGGGCGCGGTTAATCACCCAGGCCCCTCGAAGGCCGGCCATGGGTAAGAATTTACCGTTGAAGGTCGTTCCATGGAACATGACGGCTCCATAGCCACCATTGTGAAAATTATTGCCTGCTAAAGTTTTAGGAGCATCCTCCACAAAGGCCTCTGCCAGGCCATTCAGAGAGAACAAAATCGCCAGGGTAAAAAGTAAAAGCTGTTTCATATCGTTTATATTATCCGGTTTCACTATTAAGATAAGCCAAAACGATTTCACCCCTACTCCCTCTGTAAAAAAAATTAAAGCGGTTTTCGACCGGCAGTATCTAACTCATCTATAAAGACATCCATCACCCCATCTTCCGCTCTGGAATACATTTTTTCAAACTTCCGGCCATAAAGAAAGTCGGATTCATTATAGGACATGCGCTGCTGCACGGTTTGCCCATAAGCTTCATCAAAGCCTTTGACCAGGATCACCACTTCAAATGGCTTTTTCCAATCTTCTTTAGAAAAATGATAGAAGGGGCTCTCTTCATCTATTTCATGCACAATGGTCCAGTTGTAAGGGAAGAACATGATTTCATTTCGTTCCAGCGGCAATTCCTGGAAATTACTATGATAGGTACCATCGGCCATTTTTTTCTCCATTCGGGAAGCCACGCGGATGTTCACTTCGGTCATGGAATGGCGGCGGTTATTGACAAACCGGAACATAAGGGCCTTACTATCCTTTTTATAGGGCGCGAGGATGATATTTTTGGAAAAGCGTAAGCTCGCCCGGGGCTGAGAAAAACGGGCAAAAAACAAGGCAGTCGCCATGGCCACGAACAATAAGCCAATGAGGGAATCCATGGTGGCGAAAATATTAGCCCAATGCCCCAGCGGAGTGATGCCTCCATAGCCCACCGTGGAAAAGGTCTGGAAACTGAAATAAAGGTAAAACAGAAATTCGTTAAAAGGATCTGTAGCGGTGATCCCTGAGAAGTGCTGGGGCCCGATTAAAAAGAAAATGCCGGCAAAGAAAAAGTTGATGGCCATCATGGTCAGGCCTGTCCATAGGAAAAACTTCCTCCAGGAATAAGACAAAAGTTGCTGATAAAGGCTAATTTCCCTAAAGCCCTGGTAGCGGACATTGAAGGATCCGTCATCGTTGATTACTCTGGTGGCCCGATTGCGAGAATCCAGGGCAAAACCCAGATCTTTTTCTAATGCTTTAGACTTGGCTTCTTCTGTCATAAATAGTTGAGGCAATAAAAAAGGGGAAGCTGCCTCCCCCAATATTTTTCAAGGAGTTTCAAACTCCAAAATTAGTATTTTCTGTTGATTATTTCCGCCATGATCACAGCATCTTTTAATCCGCCTTTTGATCTCAGGCGTTTGCCATATTTACTAGCAGATTTTTTCTTTTTGGGCATCCGGAAGGCGCCTAACCTTTCCTTATCAGCATTTTCTACAGATTTCATAAGGCTTTCCGAAGACTTTCTTGTTTCGCTCAGAGGTTCATCTGCCGGCTGCTTCACCTCATAAGCAGGACTCAGGGATTCAGCCTCTGGTTGGGCTTCTTCCCGAAAAGGAGAGGAATACGTTCTTACCGGTAGCTCTTCCTCTTCTTCCAATATTTGCTCCTGCTCCTGTTTTTTTACTGGCTGCCCGGAAAGCTGCGCCAGAATTTCTTCAAAACTTAAGGGGGGCTCATTGGGATTTTGCGCTTCCGATCCGGATGGTGGATACTCGTCTTCAAATGGAAGCTCTTCCTGCTTTTTCTTCTTTTTGGGCTTGAAGATCGCCCAAAGAATAGCCAGAACGATGTATATTATATATATTAAATTATCTTCCATATCCACTGATTAAGTCTTAAAAGCTAAAGTAAGGGATATTTATTCATTTTACCAATGATTGAGCCCGATTAGCATTCTGATGCCGAATTATTCACCGCTATATTTAGTATACTATGATAAAGGATTCACAACCTGCTTATTGTGGTTAGTATCACTAATCTTTTTATAGCCCCAATTAGGGTAAGCTTGCTCCCACCTCTTTTTGCTGCCGCTTTGGAAAAACTCCAAATAGGAAAAATCCCTTCCTTTTTCCCTTCTTACAGCTATAGAAGGATTAAAGCATCCATCATTCATATTTAGCGCGTGTTTAAAGCCTAAATTCGAAGCTAAAATTTGAAGAATTGCAGTAGCGATACCCGATTATTTTGGGAGATCAACATCCCTATTGTGGTTAAATTACTCGAATTTGCAGCCGGATGGTATGCTTTTAAACACAGGCTTAACTTCATATGAAAAATTCAACTTTTATTTACAATCCAATATATAAGTATACCATTGTAGATATCAATAACTGTTTCGTTTAATGAACAATACAGATCCAGATATTAAAATTTAGATTTTTGTGTAAAAAACTAATTAAAATTACACACCAACCTAACGCCGACTTAATTCACAATACCTACTTCTCTCCTTACCTTCGCAATTCAATCTATCTTTACAAAATGAAAAGAATTCTATTTATCATGTTAATGTTCATGGGCTTAAATGCTTATGCACAAAAACAAATGTATGTACAGTCCGGGAATGGACTGAATTTAAGATCAGCACCTTCTACCTCCGGCGAGGTGATTACTTCTATTCCTTACAGCGAAAAGGTACATGTGATCTCCAGAACAAATGATGAATGGGTAGAGGTAAAATACAAAGGCAACACAGGCTACATCTCTTCTAAATATATTGACGAGAATAAACCTAAAAAGCAGAATAACAACTCGTCCAAGAGCAACAAGAATAACGCTAAAGGGAATAAATCCAACAACGGCTCGAATTCTTCAAAATCCTCAAGCAACAACTCGTCCAACAACAGTAGCTCCTCTGGTGGCTCATCTTCCCGATCAAATTCACAAGTTTACGCTAATGAATATGACTGGGGAATTGGACTTCGAATAGGAGATCCATTTGGATTAACCGTTAAGAAATACTTAGCGCGTGGCAGAGCTTTCGAAATCAATTTGGGAGGCACCCATCAGTGGGGCTATAGCTACCAAAGCCAATTCTACAAAAGAGATCGTTTTTATCGTCAGGATTATGAGTACAGAGGCTCCGTACCTACCTCTTCTGTATCTCTTCAGGGTCACTATTTATTCTCTACTCAGCTGGGAGATGTACAGGGCTTGCGTCTGTACTATGGATTTGGTGCACAATTCCGTTTCCTAACCCGTGAATATCGTTTCCGCGAGCGCATCTATACTAACGGACGTGACCGCTGGGTAGATGCTCGCGACCGCATCACCCGGGTTGAATTTGGTTTAGATGGCGTAGTGGGATTAGAATATACCCTTCCTACAGCTCCGGTTTCCTTCTTTACCGAATTTGATATGATGATTCAGTTTGTGGCTCCAAGTCGTGTGATTCCACAATTTGGTATTGGCGCGAGATTCAACTTCTAAGCCCAGAATATCCTATTGAAAAAGCGAAGTCCATAATGGGCTTCGCTTTTTTTATGCCCTTATGCTTAAGCCAGTTTACAATGAGTTTAAAAGCCAAAATTCTCAGCGAAAATTTGAAGTATTGCAGAAACGAAACCCGATTATCTAGAAAGAATAGCATCGCTATTGTGGAGAAATTATTCAAAATCGCTATTAATAATTCGAATTTGCGGCCGGATGGTGAGCTATTAAACACGCTCTCATCATGCTTAAACCCACGTTCAGCTGCCAGGCGGAAAAAATGAAGGAATTTTTCCTATTTCGCGTTTTTCCCAAAAGAAGCCAATGCATGAAGCAAGCAAGCTTATCCAAATTTGGGCTAAAAAAACAAACACCACCGTAACTCCCTCAAAAAGAGACCCTTACTTTTTAACCAAAATTCTATCGATGAATAATTCGGCTTAAATCATCTAAAATTGTACTCCTGATCTTACCAGTAAATAATATCTTTCAACTCTATAATAGATTGTAAAGTCCCATTATATTGCATTTTTTAATTTAAATAATCAATATGATTACCACTCCACCTACTAAATCTGACCTCCTCGAGCAAATGAAATCCGGCAAGAGTACGGAAGCCTTAAGGGAAAGTCTTATTCCCGAAATAGGCCTTAGGAGAACTGAAAAAATGATTGATCAGGCCAAAAATGATCTCAGGAAAGCTTATCGGCCACGGATATATCAATGGATAAAGGAAGGGGCCACCGTCACCACTCTAAGATCACAAATTGAAGAGGAAATTAAAGGAGAGGCGGCTGAATATATCTATAAAAGAGGCATAGATGATTATCGATCCACTATCCATCAGGAAGCTTTAAAGCAATTTAAGCGGACGGTGGGCTATCATTCCGCGATTAAAGTGTTGGCCAATGAATTTGTATCGGAAAGTATGATAAAAGATTGGGGAAAGGCTTACTATAGTGCAAAACACCGCACCGAAAAAGAAAACAAAAATGGGGCGATCGCCAAGGGAGCAGGCTTGATGCTTTTCGGCATCATCATTACCGTTCTCAGTTATTTCTTTGCTTCGGATATGGGTGGTCGGCATGTGATTACCTATGGGCTAATTATTGCCGGAGCGATTCAATTATTCAAAGCCTTTGCCATGGAAGTATCCGAAATACCGGATTGACCCTCCGAACCAATTAAAATTTCAAAAAATTAAAAGCCGGATTGCCCTCCGGCTTTGATAACTTTCTTCAACTCGTCTTTTGCATTGAAAAATTTTAAAAAACCAATCAAAGGGGTTTTTCTTAATCCAAATTATTCTCCACTAGATTTAACCCGAATTATTCACCGCTAGATTTAGTGACTCACCATAAGTGTCTAATTTTCAGTATTTTCTAATTAGTTTTATCGAATTATCAATAGCTCAATTTTGGGTATGCTTGCTTTCTCCTCATTCATCTGCTTCGTTGAGAAAAACTCGAAACAGAAAAAAATTTCCTTCATATTTCCCGCCTAGCAGCAAAACGAGGATTTTCCGAGTAGAGCCGGTTAATAAGTCGCGATTAGAAGCATTAGGCCCGTTCACTTAAATTAATTTTACTGATTTTCTAATCACTCAAATTTGGCCAAGTATGCTTTCCTCACATTCGCCTGCTGCTTTGAAAAATCACAAAACAGGGAACCATCCTACCAATTTTTCCCAGCTCGCAGCAAAACAAAGTTTTGTGCATGCATTAATTCGGGTTAAATAATTTGTGAAAATTTGTGGCCAAAAACCTCCTTACACAAGTATTTTCACCTCATCCGACAAACCTCCGGCTTCCCTTACGGCACCAGCGGATTCGCCTCCCAGCCATCAATTTCTTTGGTGAATTTCGCCCGATAATGACCTCCATTCTCCAACAACAACACATCCAGCTCCTCAGGGGTCACCTCAATCGCAGCAAAATTCACTTTTTGCCCGTAAGGCTGATCCCCGATTCCGGCCAACAAATTACTACTCGGAGAGGCTACCGTAGAATAATCCTTAATTTTACCGGTGTCCTGAACCTGATCCAAGCCATCTTGAAAAGCCTGCTCTTCTTCCGCGATTATTCGTGCCCTGCCTTTCATGCGAATTTGCAATTGTTTCTTCGGGTGATAAAATAGCAAAGAGACTTTTTCCTCCTTCATCATTTGTTGTACTTTCGGACTTCTGGAATCGGTATAAAAAATCACCCCCAACTCCTCGGAAATGGCGCGTGTTACAACCGTCCTTACCTCTGGCGAGCCATCTTTGGCATTCACGGTCGCCAAAGCGATGTATTTGAAGGGATGATAGGGCGTGGTTTTGGACCTAATAAATTCAGTTTTTGCTAATTCCAACAAAAATTCCGGACTCATGCGTTTTGTGCTTAAAACTTTTTGTACAATAGCATCCTCTTGTGCTAAAAAATCATCCCAATTTAGTCAGAAGGATTCAGTTTCACTCACTGGAATTCAGATTTTAATTCAATACCCATTCTCTACCAAACTATAGTATTTTTGGGAAAACCAACCTTTGAATCCATAAAACTATTAACATGCATAAGGCATCACTTACTTAACCTGAATGATTCACCGCTAAATTTATTAACTAAGCGCAAGTGGCTTATCTTCAGTTCTTTAATGTTTGTTTTCTTTAATTTATAATAGCCCAAATTTGGGCAAACTTGCTTTCTCCTCATTCATCTGTTTCGTTGGAAAAAACTTGAAATAAGAAACTATTCCTTTATTTTTTCCGACTTACAGCTAAACGAGGATTTATGCCTGAATAATCCGGGTTAATTTTGAAAACAGGCTAATGAATCGGAAAGCTTGGGCTGTGTACATTATTCGTCTTGGAGACTAAACCAATGGCAAATTTCCGCTGCACTCCCCTGTCTGATCAACTCCATTACTTTTCACCTTAAACGCTGACCATAGTTTCGTTCACAGATCGCCATCCACTTGCCTCAAAGCAATCGTTTTTTTCTAAAAACAGACGGACTGCAACCGTAAAACTTTTTAAAAGCATAAGAAAAATGAGAGCTATGCTGAAAACCCACTATTTCTGAAATCATGGTCACTGACAACTCTCCTTCTTTAAGTAATTCCCGGGCTTTTTCCATACGATGTCGATTCGAGAATTCAAAAATGGTTTCTTGATTTTTGGTTTTGAAATACTTTTTCAAATAAAATTCATTCAGCCCAACCAATCTGGATAATTGCGCAATAGACCATTGCTGTTGTGGATTGTTCAATATTAATTGTTCTGCCGCAATTACCTCTTTTTCATAAAGGTCTTCTTCAACAGGCTGCTGAAGCAAGAAAATATGGGCCAATAAATCGAAAAATTTTGACCGCAACAGCATTCGATCTGCTGTTTTTGCAACCACTTTTTGCATATAAGGCAATAGCTTTTCTATTCTCACCCTCGCGTCATAGGGCTGAATGCGAACAGAGGGAGTGTTATGGTTTTTACCGGTCAATAGCGATTGAATATCCTGCTCCGAGTAACCAATGATATAAATTTTTACTGCCTGCCCTGTTTTCAAAGCGACTTCCAAGTGATAGCTAATCCCTCTTTTAGATGTATTTTCATCTTGCGCTGCCCGCTTGATTTCTTTAAATGGAATATGATCCTCCAGCATGATGAAATAAGCAAAGCCTCCTAGTTTCAAAATCACTTCTAATTTAGACTCCTCCTCCACTTCAATTTCCAAATACTGGACCGTCCAATCAAACTGAGACACCAAACCAAGCGCCACCCTGGGAGAGGAGGAGTACTCGCACCAAGCATTACAATTATCATTTCCATCAGCCTTTAACACGCTAGAATCGGGGATATCCCCAAGGCTTGTCCATTCATGTAAAGGCGCACATTGATGTTTTCAGAGGTCAACATTTCAGCAAAAATAAGTACAAAAAAGGCTATAAGACTGATAAACAACGGGCTTAAAAATCAACTTTTGTGCAGTATCCAAAGCACAAAGGCATTATTCCTGATTTCATAAAAACTATTCCGCATTTCATAACTCACCACAAAAAGGAATTCACAAATTTGCATCCACTATTTTTAATTGATCTAAATAAATGAAATTTCTGGTCAAGATCACTATGACTCCTATAAAAAATCAATCCTATAAACTCCTTCTTTTGCTACCGTTGGTTATTTGTGAGACTTTTCTACCGCTTAGCACTATAGCCCAAAACGCGCATCAGGCACGGGTAATAGATGAAAAAGGAATTGGGGTATCCTTCGCCAGCATCCTGATTGAACCAAGTGGAGAGATTTTACTTTCAGATGAAAGTGGTTATTTCACTTTTCACAAACCCCCGAAGGGTAGTTTAACATTCACCGTATCACATTTAAGCTTTATCGCCTTTGAAAAGAACATTAAAGCTTCCAGCCTGGAAAACCAGCTGCTTCTGATCAAATTGCAGCCCAAAAACATTGAATTAGATCAGGTCATCATTCGGGGAAAGTCCGAGGCCACCCAATTACGTGAGGCAGCATACGCCATAGAAGTCATTGAAGCCGAATCCTTTAAAAAGTCAAGTGTGGATGTTAATCAAATTCTTGGACGGATTTCCGGCGTAAATATTCGGGAAAACGGAGGCTTGGGTTCCAGCTTTAACCTTTCATTAAATGGCCTTTCAGGAAACCGGGTACGAACATTCATTAATGGCGTCCCGATGGACTATTTCGGTAATTCCCTAACCTTAAATAATTTCCCGGCCAATCAAATTGAAGCCATTGAAGTCTATAAGGGGGCCGTTCCCATTCATCTATCATCCGATGCCCTTGGCGGAGCAGTAAATATCAGCCTGAAGCAACAACCCATTACTTTTTTGGATGCCTCCTATTCTGTTGGTAGTTTCAACACCCATAAAGCCGCTGTAAACGGGCAATGGCACCACCCCAAAAGTGGCCTAACCTTCCGATTGAAATCATTTTACAATCAATCAGACAATGACTATAAGGTAAATGTCCATTTGTTGGATTACGAAACCGGTAAACTGGCCGAAGAAAGCACCAATGTGCGCCGATTCCATGATGCCTACCAATCAAATATGGTTTGGGCAGAAGCTGGCTTTCAGAACAAATCTTTTGCGGATGAATTGATGCTCGGCTTCCTGCATTCAGCCAATCACAATGAATTCCAACAATCTCCCTATGCCACCGGAATTTCCGCCTTCCCTACAGGCGAAGCATTTAGCAAAACCCAAAGCAAAATCGGGAACCTATCCTACCGAAAAAAAGGACTACTGACCAAGCGATTAAATGTAGCCGGATATGTCGTTTATGTCAGCGGACAGGATCAAATGGTCGACATAAGCCCTCACCGTTATGACTGGTTTGGCAACTATGAACCCAATGTGCATCCCACCACAGGAGAGATGGGACGCAAAACCAACTTCCAGCTGAATCGAGAAAACTGGCTGGGCAATTTCAATACTGAATACAGTTTGGGTGAACACCATGGTTTGGCCTTTAATTACTCCCTAAATCAACTCTCCGTACAGGGAGAAGATGAATTCCAGCCACAGAACAACACCCAATTTAGTGAACCTAATGAGGTACGAAAAGACGTGTTGGGATTATCCTATTCGGTTAAAGCCCTTCATGACAAATGGAAAACAAATGTTTTTGGCAAGAAATATCTATATGAGTTAAATGCGGTAGAGGCATCCTATGATGGCAGCTCTTCCGAAGAAGTCAGAATTTTTAAACAAAACAATGGTTTAGGGATCGCCAGTACATACGTTTTTGGTGACATCCAATTGAAGGCTTCTTTCGAAAAAGCTTATCGTTTTCCGGAGTATTATGAGTTGTTCGGGGATGGACTGAATGTAATCCCGAACCAAAATCTACAAGCGGAAGAAAGTCAGAATTATAACCTGGGATTCCGGCTAAATAAATTGGGAAGCCACAGTATCCGGGCGGAGCTGAACACTTTCATGCGCGATACCAAAAACTATATTCGTTTTGAACCGCGAATGAACCGAAGTCGATATATTAACGACGAGGCAGTTTTGGCCAAAGGCCTTGATCTGACCTTAAACTATGCTTATGATAATACCCTTAATGTGAATTTTTCCGGTACTTATCAGTCTCTCAAAAATAACGATAAAGCCTCCGCGCTTTACCAGGACAGAATCCCGAATGAACCTTACCTCTTCGGAAACCTGTCCCTGATCTATCAGCTGCCGCTGGATGACCGAAATGAACTTTCCTTTGCTACCACTCATCGCTATGTTCATGAATTTTATTTCCAGTGGCCCTCCATTGCCAACCAGGACAGCAAAGCGGTAATCCCCTCCCAGTTGACGCATAATATTGAATTGACCTATGTCAGGAAAAAAGGGCGATTGAGCTTCTCCTTCCTGATCGCCAACATCATGGACGCGGAAGTTTTTGATAATTTAAATCAGCCCAAACCCGGAAGAGCATACAGCTTAAAAAGCAGAATTTACTTACAGAAAAACCAATAAAATCATGAAAAAACAAACTACTTTTCTTCTATCCGTCCTTTCTTTAACCGCTGTATTATTATGGAGCTGTGAAAGTGATGAAACTGCTACACCAGACCTAAAAGAAGCACAATTTGTTGTGGCTGTTGAGGCGGCTACCGGCACCGATGTATTGCTGACCGTGGATGACCTGACAACCGGGGAAATCTCACCTATGGGTCAGGGCGTAGAACAACCCGCCTGGATGACTTTCTTTAGTGGTGGTGACCAAATTATTGCCACCGGATACACCAGTGACAATATCTCCACTGCCTATAATTTAGGTGCTGATGGTAACCTGCTTACCGGTGAAACATTAATTACCGACCAGGGCATTTATGCTGCTACCAGCGCGGATGAGGAGGTGATGTTGGCCGTAGGTACCACCCGCGCCGGCTATGAAGACCGTACCATTTATGTGATCGACAAAAACAATATGGCCATTTCCAAAAGAGTACTGACCAGAATTGATGAGCGTCAAGAAGAAGGATTGGTCGCCTTCCCCACCGGCATCTACCGCAGAGGAAACCAGGTTTTTCTTTCTTATTACTTGATGGGTTCGGGCGAGGAAGGTGGTATTCCTGCCTTTGCCACACCTAATTCCAACCAGGCCCGGATCGCAGTTTACAGTTATCCTGATTTAGTATTTGAAGGCCTGATCACGGATGACCGCACTTCAGACATTGGCGTTTACACCGCAGTCACGGCCATTCAGGAAACAGAAAACGGAGACCTTTATACCTTCTCCACCTCCAGTAATGCTTCGGGCTTTTTCCCAACCCCCACAAATCCATCTGGCTTCTTGAGAATCAAAGCCGGAGCATCAGATTTTGATGAGGACTACTTCTTCAACTTTGAGCAAGCTAGTGGTGGATTGAAAATCAACAATGCCATTTATGCCGGTAATGGCAAAATGGTAGTGCGTACCATCACCGACGATTCTGGTCTTTGGGCGGCATATGGCCCTAATACCGAAACACCAATTTGTGGATTGGCCATTGCTGACCTAACTACAAAAACCGTCACCGTTGTTAACGATGTTCCATTACATGGAGGAGAATGGGGAATGGCTCACTTGGTACATGAAGGCAAAGTATATATTAATGTATCGGACAGCAGGGGTGGTCATATTTATCAGGTAGACCCAGAAACCGCAACTGCCGAAAAAGGTGCGCATATTGATGGCCATTATGCGAAAGGGATCTTTGTATTAAATAAATGACCCGGGTAAAGGTCTTCCTTTTGAAAACCTAAAGGCCCTCAATGGCTACACCATAAAGCGTCAAGATCAAAAAAGTACCGCTTCATTATCCTATTCAATTCTGTAACCGGGGAAGGGAAACCTTCCCCAATTTCGCATTTGCATGACTTTCAAGAAATTTTTGGGTCAATTACACCTTATCCTTGGCCTGATGACCGGTTTGGTCGTTTTTATTGTTTCCATCACTGGATGCATTTACGCCTTTGAACATGAGATTCAGGAAATCAGTCAACCCTACCGCTGGGTGAAAGAAAAAGGAACCCAAATGCTTCCTCCCTCCAAAATCAAAGAAATTGCATTGGAAGCTACCGATGGTATGTTGGTCCGTCGAATTTATTATGAACATCCCGAAACCAGCGCCATCGCCCTGCACTATGCCGATGATGCTCCCTACTATTACCTTACTTTCATCGATCAGTATACCGGAGAAGTATTGAAGGTCAAAAATCTGGAAAAGGATTTCTTTACCATTATCCTCTACCTCCACATCAGCTTGTTACTCCCCTATGGAAAAGAAATTATCGGAGTATCCACCCTGCTGTTTTTAGTCTTACTGATCAGTGGACTATACCTTTGGTTTCCACGCAACAAAAATAAAAAAGCCGTACGGCAAAAATTCAAAATCAAATGGAAAGCCAGTTGGAGGCGTCAAAATTATGATCTCCACTCCGTATTGGGTTTTTATGCCTGCTGGATTCTAATTTTCTCCGCTATTACCGGCCTGGTCTGGTCTTTCGAATGGTTTGAAAAAAGCTATTATTATTTACTCAGTGGTGGAGATCATTTAAAAAAGAGCGAACTACAATCCAAAGTTAAAGAGGAAGCTTCGATCAATACGCCGATGGTGGACCGGGTCTGGCAAAAAGTATTGGCTGACGACCCCGAAATTTTAGGTATCACCATCTATCTTCCCATAAGCCCGGAGGAGGTCATCACCACTTATAGTAGCCCTGATTATGGCACTTATGGTCGGTTGGACTGGCGCTATTTCGATCAGTTTACCATGGAAGAATATCCCGCTTTGGATTTCCGTGGCCGGCACGAAGACGCCACGGTTGCACAAAAAATAATGAAGCTCAATTACGACATTCACACCGGAGGGATCCTGGGCCTTGCCGGAAAGTTTCTGATGTTCTTCGCGAGTCTCATCAGTGCAAGTCTGCCCGTTACAGGCTTTTTACTATGGAGGGGGCGAAGTAAAAAGAAGCGCCAAAAATCCTCGCATAGGCAAGAGAAGATCTACTCATAAATAAAATAATAGACCATCGACTTCACTTTGGTCTTTCCTATTTCACCTCTCATCGACCCAAACTAACAAAACCAACTATAGCGCAGCCCACATCTGATCGCAACCACCTACCTATTGTAGAACAACCACCTCTTCATAATATAGTGCTCCATCAAAAATCATAAACTCACCAAGCTCCAAAAGAGCACTTGCTGGCGAAGGCCCCTTTCCACAACAATGGGATTCATTATTTTTTGTTAGAATCCCAACATTAGGTTACTATAAAATCATTGCTGTAATTGAATATTAATATTTGAATGAAAAAAAATTCAATGAATAAAAATCTTGACCTATGCGAAATATAACGCTACTATTTTTTTTTAACACTACTCCCACTAAAAATTGCCTTTGCCCAACCACTAACGCAGGAGGAAAAACTAGAAGACTTCCAATTTTTATTTAATTCCATTAAAGAAAACTACCCCCTATTCGGGGAACTCGAAAGAACGCATGGAATCAAGTGGCTGGAAAAAGAAGAAGAGTTCCGTAATAACATCATTAACACGACTAATGATAAGGAATTTATTATTGCCGTATTTGATATATTAAAACAATTGGAAAGTCAGCACACGGATCTTTTCCCCACCATAAAAAGAAATGCATTTCTTGAAATCTATAAAACTGCCGGAGAAGAACGTGCTCACTGGCGACGAACGCTGGAACAGGGAAATGACTATTGGAGTGAATTATTAGGAGTAGAAGACAAACCCTTTACCTCCAAGGACGAACAGCCCTATCACCCTGAATCACTAAATTGCGCTATCCTTGATACCGGAAACGTGGCGGTAATCAAAATAAGGTCTTTTGATACTTTCCAGATAGAGCAAGACATAGAACGCATTGAGCAATTTCTCCCCACCATTGAGGATTATCCACATCTGATCATTGACATTCAAGATAATGAAGGAGGAGATTCTCATTACTGGAAAGATCATCTGGTCCCATTACTCTCTCATGAAGACCAAGAATACAACGCTTTATACGCTATCCGGAAAAGCGATTTCCTGAAAACCTATTTCAGCACGATTGATCTAAAAAAAGAAAAATTTAAATCCCTACAGCATTTACCGGCCTTACCTCCGGAATTAAACGCCAAAGACTTTGATTTCTGGTCAGAAAGCATCACCATCAAAGGAAAACGGACGCGCCCCTATCAGGGAAAAATCTATTTACTGGTCAACAAAGGGGTATTCTCCTCGGCAGAGGGCTTGGCGGTTTTTTGTAAGTCCAGCCATTGGGCGACCGTGGTAGGAGAAGTAACTGCAGGAGATGGGGCCGGCTCGATTGACGCCGTCATTCAAATGCTACCGAACAGCAAGATCATGTTCCGGTATACCGGAGAATTGGCCCTCAATCCGGATGGCAGCTCCAATACGCAAATGAAAACGACCCCTGATATTGTAATGGAGGGAAAGGATAGTGAGGATCGCCTACAAAATTTTGTTAAAACCCTTACTGCAACAGTAAATTAACTATAAGTTACCTTCAAAATGACGGCCGAAAAATGACCATGGGCATCCCCAACCATCTGAAGGACTAAGCTCCTCCTGGCTACTAAAAAGGTAAGCTAATTTCCAAAGCGGAATGGCTTGCCTTTTTATTTTTAGAAGCTAATCCGAATTGAATATGCTTCAAATGAATTGATTCGAATTATACATTGTAAAACCACTTTGGCGGCAAGGCGGGAAAAATGAAGGAATAGTTCCCTATTTCCATTTTTTTCCATCGAAGCAGATGAATGAGGAGAAAGCAAGCTAGCCTAAATTTGAACTATTCATAAATCAGTAAATACAACCATATTGGATTGAAAACAAACAACTTAATAAAAGCCACTAATTTTAGCGATGAATAATTCGGTTTAAAATATTTCACCTTGGATACACATTTCCTTATGAGATAACGCTCATCAGGGAATCCATGATTAGCTCCCCAGGTTAAGCATAAATCCAACATCAAATGAAAAACCTCCAGGAGCAATGAAACCTGCTAAGGCATTGGTGGAACTATTCCCCTCACCTGAAGTCATGGTATATCTTTGATTGTCAAAGGCAATCCCGTGCCCCAATTCAATCATAACAGAGAAACGGGAATTGGTTCTAATTTTTATACCAGTATTTAAAACCAGTGTATTATTAGCATGAATATCGTAATAACCATAAGTAGCATCGTACCCATCGTTATAGGTTACTTCCAAATCACTAAATCCATTATTGCGATAAAACTGAGCCCCTAAAATAGGCTGAACGTAGCGTCCGGAAAGCAAAAAATAACGCATACCTAGGCCAAATTTCCCTCCGGCCAAACCAGTTCCTATGCCCGCGTTTAATTGAAAATCTTCCGTCGCCAAATACCCCAACTCCACTCCATTGGAATAGGTAAAACCGGAACCTAAATGTACTCCCAACAACCATTTCGAAGCAGGCTCATATTGCGCGTGCGCAAAATTAGTGATCATAAATACGCTAAAAAATATCAATAACTTTTTCATCATAAGAATTATTAAATAAATAATATTCAAATAAAATAAAAAAACCCATCATAGTAAAATGATGGGCTTCAATAACAAAAAGTTATCTCTTTAAATCAGTATCAATTAAACAGATACGTTGTTCTCACGCAATGCAGAGTTCAAAGATGTTTTCTTATCAGTAGACTCTTTACGCTTACCAATGATCAATGCACATGGCACATTGAAAGTACCTGCTTTGAATTCCTTCGGCAAAGTGCCTGGAATAACTACTGAACGAGGAGGCACATAACCACGGTATTCTACCGGCTCGTCACCTGTAACGTCAATGATTTTTGTAGAACCTGTTAAGGTAACGTTCGCTCCCAAAACAGCCTCGCGACCTACGCGTACTCCTTCTACCAAAATACAACGAGATCCGATGAAGGCGTCATCTTCGATGATTACCGGAGCGGCTTGTAATGGCTCCAAAACACCACCTACACCAACACCACCGGAAAGGTGAACGTTTTTACCAACTTGTGCACAAGAACCAACGGTTGCCCAGGTATCTACCATAGTACCGGAACCTACACGCGCGCCAATGTTCACGTAAGAAGGCATCATGACCACACCCGGAGACAAATAAGCACCATAACGCGCTACTGCGTGAGGTACTACACGCACACCCAAGTCAGCATAGTTAGTCTTCAATTTCATTTTGTCGTGGAACTCCAATGGACCTGCCTCCAAAGTTTCCATTTTACGCAATGGGAAGTAAAGTACTACTGCTTTCTTTACCCACTCGTTAACTTGCCAATCGTCTCCTACAGGCTCAGCAGTACGCAACTCACCTTTATCCAACATTTCGATCACCGTCTCAACAGCTTCAACCGTTTTTGGATCTTCTAAAAGGGAACGATCATCCCAAGCCTTATTTATAATTGACTTTAATTCTTCCATTCTTATTATAAGTGTAATTTTTGTGATTGGACGCCGCAAAATTAGGGAAAAGGAGAACCCTACAAAATCTTGGCTAGGGCTTTTCCTTCAAACAAACAAAAACTGAAATTCAATTCAAAAATATAACAAGCATTCTCCTAATTATACCAGCAAAACCTCACAAAAATCAAGTTAAGAGAAATTTCAAAGCCATTTTAAGGGTAGTTCAAGCCCAAACCTTCTAAAAACGCCCCGATATTTGTTTCATCAATAACAACAATTGTTTTTTCTATATGAAGGACATAAATCCCATTGAGCCGCCAAAGCCATGCTGGAATAATACAATCTACTCTTAAATGCAAACCATCTTTTGTTATATTTATAACTCGAACGATTGAATTTATACTCATTAGAACAATTCCGTTTCCATTCCTGACAAGCCACTACCTTTGCAATTGAATAACACGACATAAACACAAAAGAATACATGTTAGCGTTGATTAAAATCAGCCCGGTCTTCTTGCTTGCGGCAATGATGATCTCCGGGATGGATGTGCTGTTGGCTGCTCCGATTGCTACCCTTTATGCTGCAGTGGTAGCGTATTTCTCAGAAAAATTAAATTTCAATCAGGTGCTCAATGCCGCCGTAGACAATGTGAAAGAGATGCAGATGGTCTTTTTTATATTAATGGCGGCCTATGCGATGGCCGAAGCATTTATGGCCACAGGCGTAGGAGCCTCCATCATAAACCTGGCGCTGGAATTAGGCGTAACCGCTCAAAGCATCGCGATGATTGGCCTCGTGGTGACCGCCATTTTATCCATTGCCACAGGTTCTTCCTGGGGAACTTTTGCGGCTTGCGCACCCGTATTCCTTTGGCTGAACCATATATTAGGTGGAAATGTGGCCCTGACCATTGGCGCCATTGCAGGCGGCGCTTGTTTTGGAGATAACATCGGATTGATTTCCGACACCACCATTGTCAGCTCCGGCATCCAAAAAGTAGAGGTGATTGATCGCATTCGCCATCAGGGAGTGTGGTCAGGCCTGGTGCTATTGCTTGGCGTGATTGCCTTTGGCATCAGTGGTTACACCATGGACTTACCTACTGAAACGGCAGACGCCACCTCTGCCATTGCGGCCATTCCGGAAAGTGCCTGGACCGCCTTAGAAACGGAAAGAGCCTCTGCCGTGGCATTGCTCAATCAGGTAAAAGAAGGCATGGCCTGGTATATGACGATTCCATTAATATTGGTTTTAATCGCCGCCATAAAAGGATTACCTACTCTGGCCTGCTTGTTTATCGGGATTATCAGTGCGATGGGCTTCGGACTTTATGAAGGCACCGTTGAATCTACTGCCGCTTTTGGCCAATTGGTTTATGATGGCTTCTCCGGTGCGGGATCCTGGGTGATCGTGATGATGATGTGGGTGGCAGCCTTTGGGGCATCATGAAAAAGATCAACGCCTTTGAACCCTTGTCTTTATTGGTGGTCAGAATTTCAACTAAAGTAAGACATTTGATGACCGCCAATGGCGTATTGTCTATCCTGGGTAATGCGGCTTTGGCAGATGAGATGGCCCAGATCGTGACGGTAGGACCGATGATTAAGAACCTGGTGGATGACAATGTGGAAGGTAGTGAAGAAGATTTATACAAATTGCGATTACGCAATGCGACCTTCTCCGATGCCCTGGGGGTATTCGGCTCGCAACTTATCCCCTGGCATGTTTATATTGGATTCTATGTCGGAATTGCCACGGCAGTCTACCCAAAGGAATTTTACCAATTTGATCCGATCAGCATTATTCAATACAATTATATGGCGATGATAGCGGTGGCTACCATCCTGATTGCTACTTTCACGGGCTGGGACCGCTTTATTCCGCTGTTCCAATTGCCGGCAGAGCCTAGTGTTCAATTAAAGAAAAATATAGCCATAGAAGAAAAGGCCCCTTTGGTGGAAGAGGTGATATAACGAGAATTAATCATTGCTAAATTTCGAATTGCTCATTAATAGCGCTGCTATGCTCTCAAAATAATCGGGCATCGCTTCTGCAATAATCAAATTTTCGCTGCGAATTTCGGCCCTTAAACACGTTAAAAACGAAGATTTAAGCCGGATTATTCATGCATCAATGCTCGTTAGGCTGCCAGGCGGAAAAAACGAAGGAAAAGTTTCCTATTTCGAGTTTTTTCCAGGGAAGCAGATGAATGAGGAGAAAACAAGCCTACCCAATTTTGGGCTATCAGAAATTTGGCAGACTAAATTATAACTGATTAACATACGGCTTCTTATGGCACACTCTGATTCTAGCGGTGAAAAATTCAGGCTAAAGTATGAATCATCCGGATTAAGCGACACCACAAAAATTTAAATAAAAGCAGTCTTTGGGCTGCTTTTTTTATTTTCAATTTTATCAACATTGGCAGGATTTCTTGCCTGAACTATTTATTCCCATTTTTTTCTATTTACTTACCTGTTGGAATTGGAATCCGCATTGACAAGCGAAAAAAAACTGAAATTATTCGTCTATGGCCACACTTGAGCAGTCTCTTGAAAAACACTTTGGTTACTCCGACTTTCGTCCCGGACAGAAAAAAGTTATTGAAACCCTTATGCGGGGAGAATCGGCTGGCGCCATATTTCCTACCGGATCCGGTAAGTCCATGTGTTATCAATTACCGGCGATTTTATTACCCCATTTAACGGTGGTGGTATCTCCCCTACTGGCTTTGATCGAAGACCAACTGAAGTTTCTTCATGCTAAAGGTATTGCCGCCACTCGAATTGATTCCACCCTGGATCCTAAAGAGGCTAAACAAATTGCAGCAGACTTAAAAGCGGACCGATACAAGGTCCTGTTTATAGCGGTGGAGCGCTTTAAGAATGAAAGGTTCCGAAATTTCCTGAGCCAGCTAAAGCTTTCCATGCTGGTGATTGATGAGGCCCACTGTATTTCGGAATGGGGACATAACTTTCGTCCGGATTATATCAAATTACCGCAGTATAAAGAAACCTTCCAATTCCCACAGGTACTTTTGCTCACGGCTACGGCCCCTCCAAAGGTTTTTGAAGATATGGGCGAGAAATTTGACATTCCGCTGGATAACTTCTCGGTTACCGGCTTTCACCGCCCAAACCTCATTCTTAATGTCCGGCCTTATAATGATGCAGATCGACAGGAAGCCATTATTGACTATTTGAGGCAGCATGTGGAAGAATCTGCTATTGTTTATGTCACCCTGCAAAAGAATACCGAAGATCTTGCCCGTATTCTGAGAGAAAATGGCATCAATGCCACCGCTTACCATGGCGGAATGCCTTCAGACCAACGGAAGGAAATTCAGCAGCAATTCATGAGTGGGGATAAAGATGTGATTGTGGCTACCATCGCCTTCGGAATGGGTATTGACAAAGCCGACATCCGCCATGTCATTCATTATCATCTGCCCAAATCTATAGAAAATTATTCTCAGGAGATTGGCCGTGCCGGCCGTGACGGGCAGGAATCCCAGTGTATCATGATGGCGGATGAAAGTAATTTTGCCCTATTGGAAAACTTCATCTATGGAGACACCCCGGACAAAGAAGCCGTAGCACGTGTTTTACGATCTATTGACCGGGCAGAGAATAATTTATGGGAGCCCAAGATTTATGACCTTTCCTATAATGCCAACTTCCGCCCAACGCCGCTGCGCACCATGCTGGTCTATTTGGAAAACGAAGGGATCATCACCCCTTCTCATTCCTATTTCTCCGAATACAAAATAAAATTTGTAACACTCAAGGAAAATGTGCTGCGCAAATGCGCGCCGGAGCAGAAACCCCTGATCGAAGCCATTTTCAAAAGTAGCAAAATGGCCCGCATGTGGATGACCATAGACTTTGAGGCCATTGAAAAACATTACCCTCAGGGAGATCGCAAAAGTGTTATTGCCGTGCTCGAAAGCCTGCAACAGCAAAGCCTGATCAAAATGGAGGCGAGTAAAATGAAAGAAGCTTTTGAAGTGAACTGGCCGGAACGCTATTCTATAGAGGAAATGACCGACCAATTGTATCAGGTATTTTTGCATAAAGAGATTGCGGAAGTAGATCGCCTGCATGAAATGGTAAACTTCTTTAAGTCGCAAGGCTGTCTGAGTAAAAAATTATCCCTTTACTTTGGTGAAAACACCGATTGGGAAAGCTGCGGTAAATGCAGCTATTGCCGTGACCAAAAGGCAGCCGTATTCCCTGAGGGCGCCTTTTCCGATAATTTTGAGGAGCTCGACAAAGCAAATATTCTCACCAAAGCAGAAAAACTGGCCGGCAAACTGGATGCCCGACTGATGACCAAATTCCTTTTGGGCGTGAGCATGCCGAAATTTTCCCGCCTGCGCAATAAAAAAACAGCCGGCTATGGTCTTTTAGAAACTTATCCTTTTGATAAAGTACTCAAGTGGATTGAAGAAGAAGAATAAAAACCTCAACCTATATTAATGGGCAGGACGCCCTCCTTACAATTTAATCATGACCGCTTTTTATATTCACTGGAACCCCAGCCTGGAGCTTTTCTCTGTGGCAGGTGTTCCCCTTCGTTATTATGGCTTTCTTTTTATGATCGGCGTTTTGCTGAGCATTTATGTTCTCTATCTTATATTCAAAAAAGAAAGCATCCCGGCAGGGCATCTGGAGAAACTTTTTTATGGCGGCATGTTCGGTGGCTTACTGGGCGCCCGATTGGGCCATTGCCTGATCTATGAACCTGGCTATTTCCTTTCACGGCCCTTAGAGATGCTTTTCCCCATCGCCATCTCCCCTGGCGGAGACATTACCTTTATCGGCTATCAGGGCCTGGCCAGTCACGGAGGAACCCTGAGCTTATTATTAGTGTTCCTTATATTTAGTCGTTGGGCAAAAATTCCTCTTTTAAAAACCCTGGACATGGTGGCGGTCGTTGGGCCACTGGGCGCCGGATTTATTCGATTGGGAAACCTGATGAACTCCGAAATTATTGGAAAAATCACCACTGCCCCCTGGGCCTTTATCTTTGAACAGGTGGATCAGCAACCCAGACATCCCGCGCAGCTTTATGAGGCCATTGCCTATTTGGGTATCTTTTGCTTAAATTTTTTCTTATATAAAAAACGTAATGCCATCACGCAGCCCGGGCTACTTTTTGGAACTTCCACTGCTTTGGTGTTCACTGCTCGTTTTGTTCTGGAATTTGTCAAGGAAAACCAAACTTCTGCCGAACAGGAAATGCTCTTCAATATGGGCCAGTGGCTCAGCATTCCATTTATTTTACTTGGGCTAGGGTTTATCCTTCGGGCGAATATCAAACAAAAAAATACTAGCCTGGCCTTATAAATTGTTAACCCGAATTATTCACCGCTAAATTAAGTAAACCAGCTTAGTCACTTATTTTCAATTCAATAGCGCTATGCTTACCGATTTGTTAATAACCCAAATTGAGGCAAACTTACTTGCTCCTCATATATATGTTTCCTTAGATAAAAATGAAATAAGAAAAATTCCTTCATCTTTCCCGCCTTGCAGCTAAACGAGGATTTAAGCTGAATAATCCGGCTAAAGCGGTTCGGATATTCAAATTCGCCCATCAAATGAGCAAAAAAGTAACCATCAGACCATTTTTCTGCTAAATAAAGTCAATTTCAATGATTTAACTCAAAGCAGGCGCACAAGGCGCTGAGCAGGCTTATTGGATTAAAAAAGGCTGAATTTCGGTTACCAAAACGGTCAAATAACACCTCGTAAGCCTGCATTCAAAGTGGAATATCCACAATACCATTAGGAATCGGCAAAAGTTCCTCTTACCTTTGTGTCAAGTTATACTCATTGTACAGTCTGCTATTCATCAGTAAGTTTGTCATTTGTGCCGCCGGAATTTCACGAATTTTACTCTCCGGCTCCGATAAGCAAAACCCTCATGCATCTGCCACTGTTTGTATTTAATCATAAAGGCAAGCGTTCCCTCCTATCAGGTTTTAATTCTTTTCTTTAACAATATACTTCCTCCCGGAAGCCTTGATTATGACGACACCCTCCCAAGGAGGCATTATTAACATGAAAAGAGCGTATGGCAAGGTCACAGAATAGTTTTATCAAAAAACAGAAAGCGGAAAAGAAGCGGAAAAAAAAGGCTGAAAAATTCGAGAAACGCCTGGATCGTAAATCTCAGGATAGCAGCGGAAAGCTGGAAGATATGATGGCCTATGTAGACGAATTTGGTAATATTACTACTGTCCCTCCAGAAGAACGAGAAAATAAAGCTGAGAAAAAGAAAGATCAGCAACAATAATATATTTTAATAATTAATACAATGAGTACAGGTACCGTAAAATTCTTTAACGACGAAAAAGGTTTTGGTTTCATCAAAGATGATGCAACTAATCAAGATATTTTTGTTCACAAAACAGGTCTACAGGACGATATCCGCGAAAATGACAAAGTGGAATATGACGTAGAGCGTGGACCAAAAGGATTGAATGCCGTGAACGTACGTCGCGTATAATCACAGGATCAAATCCTTTTTTCTTAAAGTCGTTTCGAAAGATTCGGCTTTTTTTATGCCCTGAAATTTCATCCACTCAATGAGAAATCGTCATTTGCGGCTCATTCTAAATCCTAAAGATTCCTAAACCGAATTATTCACCGCAAGCATTAGTAGATTGCCCTAAAGAATTTCATATCAGGTCGCAAACTGATTTTACTGCTGTCCTAATTGCCCAAATTGGGGTTGGCTTGCTTCCTTCTCCCTCGAAAAAACGCCAAATAAGGCACTAGCCCTTAACTCCCCTCCTGTGGCTGGAGGAGGGTTTGTGCATGCATCATTTAGTTTATATGCCCCCATTTGAAAAACGACTTATACGGAGGAATAAATTTTGATATTAAAATATACCGACATATTTTGCCACGCTAACCTTAACCTTAACACCTTATGATGAAAATATTGAAAGTTTTGGGAGCCCTCCTTTTACTATTTCTGTTCACCTCTATTGGCTTTGGCCTATACCTATACCATAGTAATCCCAGGATAAAGGCCATTGTAGATAATGATGAATCCGTATTGTATTATTTTCCTACCAAAGAGCTGGCCGATCTATCCGATTTTGACTATCAGGAAGTGGAGCTCATCGAGCAGGACTCCCTCTCGCTATATCATTACTTTTTCAAACAAAAGACAGACAGTCTGATTGGGAATATATTCTTTGTTCATGGAGCAGGGGGAAATGCCAGCAGATATGCGTCCAAAATAGAACCCCTGCTTCAGGCGGGATTCAATGTCTACATTCCAGACTGGCGAGGCTATGGAAAATCCATGGGCAAACCCAACTACAAAAATGTATTGAGTGATAGCCAGCATGCCTTCGAAGATTTCCTTCTCAAAACTAAGGAGGATAGTGTAAAAACGATTATGATGGGACTTTCCCTTGGCGGGCAGGTCGCTATTAAGCTGGCCCTTGACAATCAGGAGCAGGTGGATGCGCTGGTGACAGATGGCAGTATCCCTTCGGCCCAACAACTGGCCATTGATTATGCCCCTGTAGATTTCCTTAAAAAACAGGCCATCGCACATCCGGAAAATTTCAATCAGGAATATGTCGCTGTACGTGATATTGCTAAAATCCAAAATCTCCCAAAACTCATTATCCATAGTAAGAAGGACCGGGAGGTAAAGGCGGAGCATGGAAAAACTTTGTTTGCCAATGCCCGTGCTCCGAAAACTTTTTGGGAAACCGATACGGAGCATATCCAAACCCTGGTTGCACTACCGGAAGAAACGGTCAATAAAATTAAAGCATTGATCGCTGATTGATATGATCCGACGACTTATTGGCCACCCAAAAAAACCGCTTCTTTCCTGCCGGCTCAGGGAGGAAACGGTTTTTTAAACGTTTTCGGGCAAATTCATCTAAATCACACACCACTAGATTAAGTAGCTCGCCCACAGCCCTTTATTCCTGCTGATGGAGATTGATTATGCTCATTTTCTAATCGCCCAAATTTGGGCAGACTTGTCTTTGCCTCATTCACCTGCTACCTTGAAAAAAAGGAAAAACTCCGTCATTTTTCCGTATTGCCGTTAATCGGGATAAAAGCATGAATAATACGGATTGAGGGGACCCATAAAAGATTTATGGATTAGTTAAAAGAATTTCCATCTGCCTCTGTCGCTTGTTTTTCCTTCAGCATCGAAAGGGTAAAACCTCCCAAAAGCAAAATAATCAAAACCATAACGCCCCAAAACCAGTAGTCTGACAGCCCATTTGATTTTTCATCAGGGGATTGGGAAGTCAATTTTTCTTCCTCCCCTAAATTCAGCGCGATGACTTCTTTAGGAATATTAGCGGAAAAGCGATGAATATCGTATCGTGGAAATATGGCCTTTTTATTTCCATAATAAAGGAAATAATCTGCCTCTTCAATAAATCGAGCCAGAAGAATATATGCTGGTCCTTCTAAGGAAACTTGACCAATTGAAAGCGGGGCATTGTCCTCATTTTCGATATGGATTTTAACTTTTTTCGCCCGCACCGATTCAAAATCGAATTCATTTTTCCGAACAGAAGTCAACACCCCATTATAAACAGGCCTAAAATTCCATCGCCATCCCTTAGCGGTCTTAAAACTATCGCTGGCACACATTACCACAAACTTTCGGTAGTAATCATATTCAGAATGGACAGGAATTTCCAGCTTACTTACAGGCAATTCCCCTGCTAAATTCAATCGGATTACCGTCCTTTTCCACTCCGTTTCTACCTCTTGCGTTAAAAAAGAGTATTTTCTATAAGTTCCCGGGTCAAATTTCGCTTGCCATAATCTGGCTTTTTGAAATAATGGATCTGTAGCGCTCTTAATGGCTACTCGATAGTAAGTAAATTCAGATTCCGGAAAATTTAACCGGGAAAATTTAAAATCAGCAGCATCATTATGAAGAGATAAAATCCTATAATCAGCAAGTATTTCAAACCATTCTTGCTGATCGTAGCTACCAGCCAATTGTATTTTCCAATCAAAATTTTGCTGACCAAAATCGAGTTCAATCCTATTAAGACTTCTCCCTTCATTTAACTTAAAGGTATAAAAATAAATACCCTCCTTTTTAACCTGATTGATCAGCTTAAAGTCCACCATCAACTTACGACTTTGCCCCTCCAGCTTCTTTAAAATATAGGGTACCTCCAGCGTGTCTGCCAATGTCCTGCCCAGAATACGAAGATCAGAAAGGTCCCCATTGAGCTGGGAAAACATCTCATTGGGGATGGATATCTTATGCCAAACATCTTTTACCTCTGATAATGGCCGTCGATAAGCATACTCATTATCTGCCTGAGCCTCCGTTATTATTGGACTACCTATTAATAAAAGTAACCATAAAAGCTTATTCATTACCTATCAGGTTTTTATACTTATTATAGAGGAAAGATATCACCAAAAGTAATAGTCCGAGTGCCACCAGAGTGATGGTTTTGGAAATAGTGCTTAAATGGGCGATATCATAAAAGAATAATTTCAATAAAGTGCCTCCGAAAAGCACCATGGCGGCCCATCTCAAGTGTTGCTTCTTTTTCCAAATGCCCAATGCAATCAGCATTAATGAATAAGACCCCCAAAGTATGCTCAGCCCTAATTTCATGGCAGAGTCATCATTTTCAATCCACAATAATAACTCACTACTCAATACCCAAATCAGGGTAATATACAATAACAGGTCATAAGGAATACGAAGCATTTCTGCCCAATCACTTTGCTGTTTTTGTAAATAAAGCATATACATTCCGAAGGCCAATATCAGATAACTTAAATAACGGATGCCCAAATAATAGAAGTTCACCGCATAGTTACTATCAACATCAGGGAATCTCCAGGCCTCCGCCAAAGCAGACAACTCCTCCGTACCTGCCAAAATAAACAGACTCACAAAAAGAAATTGAAATATCAGGTTAACCTTTTCCAAGGACTTGTTTTTCAACTTCCACAGATTCAAACCGATAAGCACCGAGGGAAAGACAACCGAATAGTTGATCAGCCAGACCTCCCTGAACTTCAATTGATAAGTATCAAACACCGTCACCAAATCTCCCGTTTCCCGATCCGGTATTTTTAGCATGGAGTTAGAGTATTTTTGCACCCAATAATTGTTGACCTCCAGAAAGAAGGTGCCATACAAAACGAATAGAAAAATTGCAGGAATCGCTGGCAGCCACCACTTGTTCCAAAATTCAGAAAGCTCGACGGGTTGCCTGCTCGTCTGATAAACATAGGTCATCCAACCAAAGGCCAGTGTAAATAACAGACTATTTAAAAATGCGGTATTGAATAAAAAAGGCACTGATTTCACCTGATCAAAAAGAGATAATGACGGGTAGTCATTCCCCCAATCATGCAGCAAACTAATTACGGCCAAAATAATCAAGGGAAAGGCTAATTTCGCATAAATCTCCACTGATTTAGTCCTCCCAATCCAAAACAGCAAAGCCGCTTCCCCTGACCATAAAAGGGTTACCCAATGCCCGTCCAGCTGAACAGGTATTGCAATAGTGATAAAAACCAACACCAAACCAGCTATGAGGTAAAATAGGTTACTGTCTGATAATTTTCGTTTATAAACACCATAACCTACACAAAAATGTAGCAGGGCATTGAGGAGGGTAAACAAACCAAGGAAATCCTCCCCAATCGCATGTCCGGCTAAAATGTAATACCCAAAACTATAATAAAGGAAAGCATTCCCCAGAATTAAATATAAGTCAGCTCTGCCAAATTTTTCTTTTTGCAATAGCTTGTAGGAAATGCTGGTCAAATAAAACAGGGAAAAGAAAATCGTTAAAAAGACTAAAGCGGTGACAAAATACTCATTTGCTCTATAGCCAGAAAACATCCAAAAAGAATAGATTAGCCAGCTAAAGGAAAAGGCCGAATAATATAATGCTTTCCAATATTTTTTTACAGCCAGCACTAAAATCCCCATATTGATTAAACTAATATAGCCCAGAAAGACATTCGCATTTCCGGCTTTGTTACCCAATAAAAAAGGAACCGCATAAGCACCCACCATTCCCAATAGTGCGATAATTTGCTGATTAAAAACTAAGGCCGCAAAGACTGTAAATCCGGTAAAAACCACCATCAGGAAAAAAGCGAAACCGAGTGGCATTAAGTCATAGAAACTGTGAGCGATATAAGAAATGAAATAAAAAATAGCCATTCCCCCACTTAGCAAGACGGCACTGTAGTTTTCGTATTTCGGTTTTAATTTAAACGAAAAACCCAACAAGCCAATCCCCATTAAATACCCCATAATAATTCGGGCCAATGGGCTAATCAAATCATGATCAATGGCATATTTCGCCCCAATCCCCACTCCCAGAACCAAAATAAAAATCCCGATCTTATTGATCAGATTTTCGCCGATGAACTTCTCCCAATTAAAGGAAAAGGCTTCGGCGGTCTTTTTAGCCAGCTTTGGGGAGGATGGCGCTTCGGCTTGTTTTGGAGAGAAAGCGGGCCCTGACTTGGGTTGTTCTATAATCTCTAGCACCGCTTCAGCTGCAGGAGAAACTTTTTGCTCAGATTCTAGAGCGCTTGAGGAAGACTCCATCTTTTGTGCCTGCTGCTCCAATAATTCCCGCTTGATCGCCATCAGCTCTCTTTGCTGCGCCTGGTACTGAGCCTGCAAACGATCCAGCCTCATTAATAAAGATTGATATTGATCCTGACCTTCTGCCATAAGTAGGTTGCCTTTTGAAAAATACTGTAGCATACGAATTTTATTGCTACAACAAAGCTTTCAATTTATGGAAGGCATATGGAGAAAACAAACTATAGAAATGATATTCAGTATGATATTAAATTAAAAGTAGCTATAAAAACACAAAAATATCATCAGCAACCTCTCTTTGGGATTAGCATTAAGCCTGAATTTTGTATGCTAGAATCCCTGTTTGGCTGCTAGGCGGGGAAGAGGAAGGAGTAGTTTCCTATTTCGAGTTTTTTCCAACGAAACAGAGGAATGAGGAGAAAGCAAGCTTGCCCAAATTTGGGCTATTATAACTCAAAGAAAACAAGTTTCAAAGAACTGAAAATAAACCTCTTCCGATTGGTTTATAAATATAGCGGTGAATATTTCGGATTAAGTAGCACAAAAGATAGCCTTTCAAAATAAAGCACTAAATCAGCAAGCCGGAGTTTGTCATGCACTTCTGCTGCTAACTTTTGCTATTCATCCGCCTCAAGATCAATCCTGTTTGCAGACCATTCCTTTAATAGTTTTTCGACTTGAACTCTTTCATTTTCCGGGATATTTACATTTCTTCTACGACACCATCTTAGTTGGATAGAAAGTTGTAAAGGCCCGCCGAACCAGTATTTTTTTAATTGCATCGTTCTTATTTCCCTTCGGTGAATTCGATGTTTAGAGGAGGTAAAACTCCAGGCAGTAACCAATAAAAAATGAATCAGAAACACCCCAAAATAGAAGTTTAAACCGGCAGCTTCAGACTCATAGAAAATCCTGCCAATGATGACAAACAGCCAAAGTACAAATATCGTCAGAAAAACCCTCCGTTGAGTAACTTTACCATCTGAAATACAAATCAGGTCTTTCTCAAAAATGATTTTCCCCTTTTGCAATGGAATTTCTTTCGCCACCTTATCTGTATTATAAATTCAAATTTTTATAAATATAATTATTTCAAACAAGGAAATAAGTGATCTTCCGGAATCCTGTCCACCAGCAAACAAGAATATCCTGCAGCGGTCATTCATGGAAGGATAAATTCCCGGCCGCTTTCCACATTAGAAGTAGTGGAATTTTATTGAAAGAAATTCCGCTTAAAGAAAAGGGGATTGAAAGAGAATCCTTAATTTCCCGCCTAATTTCAATTTTCATAACATTTCATAATGCCAAAACTCAAATCACAGCCTACCCTCAAGGACTTCCAACAATACATCACAGAGATGGAAATCGAAAGAGGATTTGATCAGCAATCTGCACGGGACAAATGCCTGTTAATGGGTGAAGAAGTCGGGGAACTATTTAAAGCGGTTCGCAAGGCGGAAGGATTGGCCATTGACCAACATTCCAAATTTGAAAATTTATCCGGGGAGCTGGCCGACATCTTCATTTATCTCTGCGCCATAGCCAACCGCTATGAAGTAAATCTGGAAGAGGCATTCCGACAGAAGGAAATCATCAACGAAAAAAGAGTTTGGAAGCAGGCAGAATAAGAGATTTCTGCCCTGTATAGATTCAGTTTCCAGCCTTTCATCAAAATATGGTTGGATTTTGAATCATGCGGCTTAAAAATTGTGTTAAATTTCCGCCAATTGCTTTTCAAAACAAAGGCTGTCCTCCACCATGGCATATGGCCCATAGTTGGGAATCCTTTGATATTGTTGCTTCTGATATAAACCAATCGCTTCCGGTTGCTGAATGCCGGTTTCCAGTACGCAACTTTGCATACCGAGCTCTTCGGCCCATTGCTCCAACTCCTTCAATATGGCGGAGGCCACTCCCTTTCCCCGGCACGCTTCCAGCGTAAACATGCGCTTGATTTCCATTTTCCCGGGACTAAAAAATTTCATGGCCCCACAACCCGCCGGCTTGCCCTCCAAAAACGCAACTACCACGCAAGGAATGGCATCCACCTTATTGAATTGCGCATAGAAAGCATTATCCTCTCCATTGCGAATGGCGAGATCCTGATCTAAATTTTGCACCAGCTGAAGAAAATCTTGGTGAGAGGAGTCGGTTCTAAGTAGGCTAAGCATGATGTTATTGATTTTTGCACCCTAAAAATAAAGATCTTGCCTAAAAAATGAGGCTAAAAAGGAGCATTATTTTACTGATGGGCGAGGGTGGGTTTTCACTGCACCCCCGGCCAGGGATGAAGGCAGCGGCGAAGCCGGTTGTTGGAGCTCCTTTTGGGGGAAGCAATCCGTTGATGAATCTCAATCTTCCCCCAAAAGAGCGACTGCCGACAGCCCGGTCAGGCGTTAGCCTGGGGCCGCCCAAAAATAAAAAACACCCTGTTTTTCATGATTACCATTGAAGAAAAGCTTGAGCCGGAATATTCACCATTAGCCTTAAAAATTCGCTTTAAGGAGCTAGACTTCAGCTTATTTTGGTCGATTTAGAGGTGACTGAATGACCCAAATTCGGGTGAACTTGCGTTCTCCTCCTTCGTCTGCCTGATTGAGAAAAATGGCAATAGGAAAACGCCGTCCTTTTTCCGAATGGCAGCTAAATGAGGATTTAAATATGAATATCCAGCTGATGGGCCGTTGCCCTTCGCCTCATAAGTGAGCCGCGTCAGCCCGATTGAGGGCAACCCCCAGGAGAAAAGTCACCTATAGCCCATCCACTGAAAACCCCTTGGGATATTCCACTTCGAAGCCTAATTGAATGGTTTTTTTGGCTCCGGGAGCAAGCTCAAATTCCCATTTCAATTTCCCTGAAAACGCATCATGCACCGCTCCGCTTAATTCGGTGGGCTTCACCACAATTTTACCATTCTGACTCACGGGCAGTTGATCTTCGACGGCTACTTTTGCGGTGTTTTGACCATTATTCCGAACCTCAATTTGATAAAGCCGGCTTTCCCGAACTTTGCCTCCCAATACCCTTTTGCTTTTGTTTTGCTTCAGTTCTTTACGGCTACATTGAATTTGCGGACTAACCCCAAGGGAGATGACGAGCGTATCCGAAACAGCAGGATCAATATAGCCCTGCCCCACATAACGGCCACCAAAATAATTCTGCGAGGGACCTTTTAACAAGGGATGATCTCCCCAATCAAAGAGGGTGGCGATCAGAAAAGCACTGGTATTTTCCTTTGGCACGACCTTGAATTGATAATCCGCCGTAAGTTCATATTGCGCCAACTCTACATAGCCATTCATTTTTTCAGATAGAATGGTGGTAGGTTTCTCAATGGAAAAATCGGTCTGGATCACGTTCGTAGTCGTTTTGGTGTATTGATGCATGGCGGGTGCTTTAGCCTTTACCTCAAAATCCTCATCCACCGCTTCTTCTTCATAGTCCAAGTCAATATCCAATTCCATCATTTGGGTAGCAGCCCCACGCACCATGATTTTCGAAGGCTGGTTTTCCCGCAGATACCAAGGGTTTAGTGTCGCCAACTGCTGATTACTGTTGGCATTCCCGGTTACTAAGGTAAGAGGTACCTGTTTCCAATCGGCTCCGGTACTCTGATAAATCTCTGCCTTGTGCACCAGCTGAACGGGACTTTGAATATCTTTTATCCTAATGTCATACTGTGTTTCCCATCCTGTCGCAGAGACCCGGTAATTGAGGTCGAAAGTCGCTTTGACTGCTTGAAAAGCTTCCAGGTTGACGATTACCGCCCCGCTTGTAATATAATAACTTCCCTTGTTATTTCTTCTCAAAAAATCCTGAAAAACTGCTTTTGCCTGCTGTTGTGCTTGTCGCGTCTTATTGATTGCCCGAAACAAGTCGGCGTCCTTTTGAGCATAATATTGTAATAGTTGCTTGATTTCCTCTGTAGAACGATGTTCATTTCCGGCTTGCTGACTGTTTTGCTTAAGGATCTCTTGTTGCTTTTTTAGGGATTCCAGCTCAAACTCCAGCTCCTCCCTCTGATCCTGTAGCAGGAATAGAGAATCAGTATAATTTTGTTGTTGCAGTCGGATTTTGTCGGTCTTATAATCGTAGTCAAACCGGACCCCTTTGATCAATACCTGCCCACTGGAAGCTAGCTGAATACTCGCTTCCTCCACTCCCTGACTGATGCCCGTAAAAATAATTTCATGCTCTCCCTTACTCAAACTTTTGATGGCCTTTCGATGAATGGTAGCACCGGACTCAAACAAGTCTACTTTGGAGATTTTGGAGGAAATTTCCTGTGCAAGGAGGGGGGTCGATAAAAACAGGAATAATAAGAGGTTGCTTAGATACTTCATCGCTTTGGAGTTTAGGAATGAAATATACCGACCTGCCTACTCCCGTCATCAGCCCTCACCAAATGGTCAGTATACTTAGAAAAATCACAAAAATTATTCCAAAACAAAAAATACGCCTGAGGTTGGGGAATAGGTGAGCTTTTTGAGGCAACCTTACAAAACTCTATTGCTCTACCCATTTACTATCTCCGCACAAAAAATTGGTCGAAATGAAATAGGCAAAAACATATGTCACCATCACCAGAGGACAATACAGATAGATCAAATTCCGATCATGAAAACTAAATAACCCTACATCATCATTCAGAATTGAGGGCAAAACTAGATTTAAGCTACCATAAACAATTGAAAGATAAAGCATCGAAGGCCACAATAGCTTAAGCCTAAATATCCAGTGATTGACAATAAAGACAAACATTGGAAAACCAACAATCATGACCAGTAGATCAAATATTAAAAAGCCGAAATAATCTTCTTCGATCATTGAAAAATATTGTGGCCAATTCCTTACCACAATTAAACTAATAAGCATTAGGAGCAAAATCGCTAGATGCACCATAACTATTCTATACTTTTTCTTGGCTTTAATGATCATTGCTAATAACTATTTATACCTCACCAGAGACTCTTAGAGTATAATGTGATTTTAAAAAAAAGGAATTTGGCCTTAACTCCCTATCAAAGAAAAATCCAATGGAATCACTACTACATTGGATTACATTTCTTGGGGTAGCACGGAGAATTAGAAAAGCCCCAAACGCATAGTTGATGGCCAACTCCAAGCTATCGCAACATTATTCGCAACATTTCATTTCCCCCTTTCTGAAACTCGTAGGTCACTTGCTCTATACTCAGGACATAATCCTTTTCCAAGGCCTTCAAAATCCCGGGTAGAACCTCTGAAGGTTGTCCGGACAGATTTAATAAAGGAAAAATTCTGACTTCTTCACACACTCTCAGCATTTCGTAAATGGCTTGCAGATGGAAGGACAGCCCAAGCTCTGCATATAGCAATAAAAAATGAGAGCTCAGCCCAAGCTCAAAAGAAAGATCATCAAAGGGCATTGGTTGAGGCAGGGCATGAAAAATATATCGATTTTGATTTTTACCCATTTCAAAATCATCCAAAAAAGCCTGCATAGCCTCCATCCTGCATTTCTCCAGAGCATCCGCATCTTTAAAAACCGACCAATCGAATTGCTGCTCATTCTGGCGAATTTGCGACATCACGATCTCTTTGGTCTCCAGTATACGATTCTCGATATCATTTTTGGAAAACTGGTATATTGGATCTATTGAAACTACCGCATTTCCCAGGGCCGTCATTTCCTGATTAAAACTGGCAGGACCGTCTCCAAAACTGATGATTTTTCGTTTGAAATCCTTAGGTGATAAAGCAAACATGGATTGATATTCGCCCATTGTCCTACCCCATGGGACTACATTTTCTAATTCAAAAGCCATAAACCGTTATTTAAAATACTTCCACAAAATATACCCAACAGTAAATCGCTCTTTTTGTGGAAATCACCTCCAAATAACTTTTACAAAAAACCAATTCCAAGCAGAATCAGACAATTATAATTTTCATAACAAAATAAAAAAACACCGACCTTACAGCCGGTGTTTTTGCATTATCTTAAAACGACCAAAGGCCGCCAAACTTAATCATCCAATTTCAAGACGGCCATAAAGGCTTCTTGTGGGATTTCCACATTACCTACCTGACGCATACGCTTTTTACCTTTCTTCTGCTTCTCCAAAAGTTTACGCTTACGGGAAATATCACCACCGTAACATTTCGCAATTACGTTTTTACGCAAGGCTTTTACTGTTTCACGAGCGATAATCTTGGTACCAATTGCGGCCTGAATGGCCACCTCGAATTGCTGACGCGGTAATAACTCACGTAACTTTTCACACAGTCGCTTACCCCACTCATAGGCTTTGTCACGGTGAACTACAGCAGAAAGCGCATCCACTCCTTCGCCATTCAACATGATGTCCAGCTTCACCAATTTAGACTTACGGAATCCGATCAATTCGTAATCCAATGAAGCATAACCTTTGGAGATGGTTTTCAACTTATCGAAGAAATCAAATACGATCTCGGCCAATGGAATTTCAAAGATCAATTCCACCCGATCCGTCGTCAGATAAGTTTGCGACAACAAGGTACCGCGCTTATCCATACACAAACCGATCACCGGACCGATAAACTCCGCCTTGGTAATGATCTGTGCCTTGATAAATGGCTCCTCCATAGTGTCAATAAAGTTCGGCTCCGGCATTTCAGAAGGCGCATTGATCGCCACCGTCTGACCATCAGTCGTGGTGCAACGGAACTGTACGGAAGGAACCGTCGTAATCACCGTCATGTCGAACTCACGCTCCAAACGCTCCTGCACGATCTCCAGGTGCAACATGCCTAGGAATCCACAACGAAATCCAAAACCCAGGGCAGCAGAAGTCTCCGGTTCCCAAACTAAGGAAGCATCATTCAGCTGCAATTTCTCCATAGAGGATCGTAGCTCCTCAAACTCCGTAGTATCCACCGGATAAATACCGGCAAAGACCATCGGTTTTACATCCTCAAAACCTTTTACGATTTCGGTGGTCGGGTTTTCCACATGCGTGATCGTATCCCCCACTTTTACCTCGCGGGCATCTTTAATACCAGAGATCAGGTAACCTACATCTCCTACCCCAATTTCTTTCTGAGGATCCTGCTCCAGGCGCAATATTCCGATTTCATCAGCATTATATTGGCGTCCGGTGGCACAGAATTTTACTTTATCTCCCTTGCGGATCATACCGTCATACACCCGGAAGATTACCTCCACCCCACGGAATGGGTTAAACTGCGAATCAAAAATCATCGCACGTAAAGGTTTCTTCGGATCTCCGCTTGGGGCAGGAATACGATCCACAATCGCTTCCAAAATCTCCGGAACCCCTTGTCCGGTTTTACCTGATGCCGTCAGGATCTCATCATAGTCTACTCCGCAAAGCTCCACGACCTCATCTGAGACCGCCTCTGGATCCGCCGATGGCAAATCAATCTTATTCAGGATTGGAATGATTTTCAAATCATGCTCCATCGCTAAATAAAGGTTGGAGATGGTCTGCGCCTCAACTCCCTGAGAAGCGTCGACAATCAACAATGCACCTTCACAAGCCGCGATGGAACGGGAAACCTCGTAAGAGAAATCCACGTGGCCGGGAGTATCAATCAAATTCAGGGTGTATTTCTGTCCGTCTTTCTCATAGTCCATCTGGATGGCATGAGACTTAATCGTGATCCCGCGCTCGCGCTCAAGATCCATATCATCCAGCACCTGACTCTGCATTTCCCGATCGCCCACTGTGGAAGTTTCCTGCAGCAGTCGGTCCGCTAAAGTACTCTTACCGTGGTCGATATGCGCAATGATGCAAAAATTTCTAATATGATCCATTGAAGATTATTTGTTTCAATTATGGTGATATCCCGGGAATTATTCACAGCCCTAGGCATAAGTACGCAAATATACGAAAATTAAAGCGATTGGAAGCAAGCCGAAAAAAAATTGATGGGATTAGAAAACGATTGAAAAGGAAAAATTCCGGTTTTTTTTAAAGGGGGATTTTGGTGAATTACCATATGACGGGAACAAAAAGCCCTGCATAAAGCGTTTTCCTCAAAAAAGCAGTATGGAAATAGGGAATATCACAAAACATGATCGTGGTCAGTTAAACAAACCACCCTCATTAGCTTCCACTATTCAATAAATGATCTAAATTTGTATTGAAAAAAAAAGAAATATAGGTTCGAGCGCCCCCTCAAGGCGCTTAGAAACTTACTATAACATCAAGGATTAGCTTTTTTTTAAGAAGTTGATCCCTCACCAATTCAAAACATAAATACATGAAAATTGCATTCTATTCTTACAAATCTTATGATAAAGAATGGTTTAATCGCTGTAACGAAGACTTTGGCTACGAATTCAAATATTTCCGTGTTCAGCTAGACGAGGAAACAGTGGATTACTCCAAAGGGTGTGATGCTGTTTGTGTTTTTGTAAATGACAAACTTAACCGCGAAATCATTGAAAAACTGGCAGCCAACGGCATCAAATTGATTGCCCTTCGATGTGCCGGTTTCAACAATGTAGATTTGGAAGCTGCTCAGGAATTTGGCATTGACGTTCGTCGTGTACCGGCTTACTCTCCGGAGGCGGTTGCCGAGCACGCTGTAGCTTTGATTCTGACTTTGAACCGCAAGATCCACCGTGCCTATAATCGTGTTCGTGACGGCAACTTCTCTTTGTCTCGCTTAACAGGCTTTAACCTGCATGGAAAGACTGTGGGCGTGGTAGGTACCGGTAAAATCGGGATGATCTTCGCCAATATCATGAAAGGATTTGGTTGTGAAATTGTGATGTATGACAAATTCCCGAACAAAAAATTCGAGAAAGATGGGATGCGTTATGTAGACCTGACGGAACTATTGCAAAAGTCGGACATTGTCTCGCTGCATACCCCACTGCTACCGGAAACTTCCCACATGATGAACCAGTATACTTTTGGTTTAATGAAGGAAGGTGCCATGTTGATTAACACTTCTCGTGGTGGACTGATCAATACACAGGCTGCTATTGACGCCCTGAAGACTGGTCAATTGGGATATTTAGCGATTGATGTATATGAGATGGAAGAAGGCTTGTTCTTCCACAATCACTCGGAGAAAATCATTACGGATGATACCATTTCCCGATTGTTGGCCTTCCCTAACGTATTGATCACTTCGCACCAGGCTTTCTTTACGGTAGAAGCCCTGAACCAAATCTCTCTGGTTACCTTGACGAACATTAAAGAACATCAGGAAGGTGTGATCAGCGCCAATCAGGTGAAAATCTAAGCCTAGTTTCGGGCTTACGGTCAAACAGACCATGAAAGTAAAAAATGATCTGGAGGCACTTCAGATCATTTTTTGTTTCTCCGCCTTCCAATTGTCTTCTCAAAAATTTGAAGCAGAATGATTAAAAGTCTTACCTATATCTTCGGATGCCTGTTATTGGGTGAAATCATCCAGACCTTCGGGCATCTTTCCATACCAGGCAGTATTATTGGTATGCTCTTGCTGACTGCAGCACTGCATTTTAAGATTTTATTGCTGGATGATGTAAAGCGATTCGCCACTATTTTGAATAAAAATATGGCCTTCCTATTCGTTCCTCCAGGGGTGGCACTGATTCAGTACATCTCCACCATTCAATCACAACTTCTGGCCATTGTGGGATCCTGTGTCCTGAGTACCATCATCGTACTCATCGTTGTGGCTTTCACCATGCAAAAATTAGACAAAACCAATGGATGAGTTATACGCCGTATTAAATACTAAAATCTTCAGCATCACCTTTACCTGTTTGGTGTATCTGCTTTCCCAAAAACTGTATGCCAGGAGCAGGAATTTCTTTTTATTCCACCCTGTATTATTAAGCATCGCCGTATTGATCGCCTATCTGAAAATCTCCGGGGTTTCCTATGAAACCTATAAAGAAGGCGGGGATTATATCAGCTTTTTTCTAGGGCCAGCCGTAGTGGCACTGGGGGTGCCTTTATACTTGCAAATTGAAGAAATCCGTGCTCAAAAAGGACCAATTCTAATTTCCCTGATTATCGGATGTATCATCGGGATATTATCCGGTGTTTTCTTCGCTTTCCTTTTTGGAGGCACCAAGGAAGTGATTTTCTCTATCGCTCCTAAGTCGGTGACCACCCCAATCGCAATGGGAATTTCAGGAAGTATTGGTGGCATTCCATCCCTTACCGCTATTATTGTGGTACTTGTAGGGATTTTCGGTGGGATTGTCGGAGTTCCGATTTTAAAAGCCTTAAAAATCACCAACCCTAAAGCCATGGGCCTAGGCATGGGTGCTTGTGCGCATGGCGTTGGCACTGCAGCAGTATCGGAAGAGGGGCAGGTGCATGCAGCTTATGGAGGACTGGCACTTGGGTTATGCGGCGTGATCACGGCCATTTTAACACCGCTTTTTATGAATGTGGTTTGGCCATTGATGGAAATGTGGAAATAGCAAAAAAATGCCCAATGGGTGAGATTCCAATCTTACCCATTGGGAAAACTATATCCATGCGAGTTTTTAGATTATAGCTCGTATTCTACCAGGTTCATTTCCAACTCACTCTCCTCAATAAAATCCTCTGCTTCCATCAGCATCTCCTCATCATCCGGGTCAGGATAGAACCAGTTGACCGTGATATTATTATTTGAATCTTCCAGTGCTTTGAGATTAATAAATAAATCCAGTAACGCACGGGAAGAGGCCGTATTAAAATACGTCAGTTTAATATCTAAATTGAATTCCTCTCCACCCTCTTCAAAGAATACGGAAACCCACTTAAAAATATCTTCATAAAACTGGTAGGGCTCTTCCAGATAAGACTCCCCTTCAATAGTACCTTTACGCTCCTCAGCACTTAATTTAATATTCGGGATAAAGAACTTTTCCCGACTTCCTTCAACAATAAAATCTTGCATGGTTATTTTATTTTTCAAGTTTCACAAAAATAGATAATAAGGATCTTCTGTCGTCAATATCCTCGACGTCAAAGGTGATCGGACCTTGCGCTTTTATGGCAACTTGTATGATCCCAATATTGCCAGAATTTGGGCGATTTTCATCTGCATGTAATAAATATGCCCTTTTCATCTTGCGCAAACCTTCCTTGCCCAATTGATTGATCAACTCCCCCTTTTGCTCTACCTTGGAAAGATCTGCTTTGTTAACTTCATTGCAGGCCCAAATCTCCAAATGAGTCTCGGTTTCCTCCAATTTAAACAATCCTACTCCTGCCTCGGATTCCCGGTCACGAACAGCTGAATAATTTGAAATGTTTTGTACTAATTCCATATAGATGGAAAAAGCCCGCTTCCATAGGCTGGAATTATCCCCGAACTTCACCCTGAGATAGTTGCCTACCAAGCCAATGTTCCCCGAATTAAAGGGGCCGTAAACCTCTAATTTGGCAGGATATGACTGCCAAAATATGGTTCTTCGCTTTTGTTTGATTTGGTCGTAACGCATGGTATTATAGTTTTAATGCCAAAACAGTGATATCATCTCGCTGATCGGCATCCTTTTGATGCAATGTGAGTGCTTCCGAAAGTCGCTCTTGCTGAGTGGCTAAAGGGAGCTCCTGTATCTCTTCTAATAATGCTTTGAATCTTCTTCTATTAAATTTCCTACGCTCCGGATTGGCCTGATCGATATAACCATCAGTAGGCAGGTAAACAATATCACCCTTATCCAGAACCACTTCTTTTTGTCCAAATTCCACTACTTTATGTGCGTAAATCCCACCGATGGATTTTCGTTCTCCCAGTACTTCATGAATTTCTCCCTGATGACGGAAATACACCACCTGCTTGGCCGCAACAAATGTAAGTTTTATCTTATTTTCACCTATTTCCTCGAATGAACAGACCGTCAGATCCATCCCATCTTTATTCCGACTCTCCTGTTGGTTGAAGCGTTCCACTATATTGGCATGTAAGCTTTCCACCATTTCATTAGGCTGCAGAGCATGCTCTTTTTCGATGATTTCATTCAGTCCGTTCATGCCGACCATAGACAAAAAAGCGCCGGGAACACCATGGCCTGTACAATCCACCACCGCCACCAATTTGCGGTGGCCCTGATTTTTTGCCCAATAAAAATCCCCGGAAACGATGTCTCGCGGTTTATACATCAGGAACATTTCCTCAAACATTTCACCGATCAGCTTTTCATTGGGTAAAAAGGCCTGCTGCATGGTTTGCGCATACTGAATGGATTGCGTCACTTGCAGATTTTTCTCTTCCAGATCCTCCTTGGCCGCCGTAATTTCCTGATTGGCTTTCTCGATTTTCTGCTGCTGCACCTGCAAAATCTTGTTGTCCTTCCGCTTTCGGTTCACCGAAAAGATTAAGCCCATAATACCCATCAGGAAAAAGAATATCACCACTATAAACAGGTTGCGTTGACTTTGGGTAGCGTCCAACTCGGCCTGCTTTGCGCGTTCCTGTGACTCTAACAAGCGAATTTGCTCCTGTCGCTTTTCTTTTTCGATCTGCTGATTTCGCAATTCAATCTCCTGCAATTCCTTTTCCCGGGTCACCTTGTCCAGTTCACTGGCCTGCTTGATGGCTTCCAGCTCACGTTCCACTATATTCCGTGCCTGCTGGGCACGCAGGCGTTCCAGCTCCTGGTTCTTTAATTCCACATCGCGGATTTCGGCCTCTTGCCGCAGAATACTTAATTCTTTCTCCTTCATGGCCAGCATGGTATTCCTTCGTCTGTCATCCTCCATCCTGCGATATCGTTGCGCGATTTTCTTCTTAATCTGATCCTCGTTTCGGGTCAAGACGTCCAAATCAAAAGCCGTCTCCTTATTATAGCGCTGGATCGCTTCGATTTCTTCATACTTTGATTTGGCATCTTTGGAAGAATTGTATTTGCCATCGCGCTGATGAATCATTTCCAAAATGCGATAGCTCGTTCTTTGCAGATCCTTGAAATCCTCCCTTATTCCAATCTGTAAGGCCGCTGAAGCTTCCCGTAAGGCATCTACCGAATATCCGGAAACATAATAATTGGCGGCCAAATGATTCAATGCATTGGCCTGCTCATATTCATTGTTTGTCCGCTCCGTTATTCGAAAAGCCTCTGTATAGTGCTCTCTGGCTTTATTGTAGGACTTCAAATTGGAATAGGCCACCCCCACATTAAGGTGGAAGCGGATTTCTTCTACCGGCGTTAATTCTTCCTGTCTGGCATTTAATAAGTCGGTCACTTCCGCAAAATAAGAGGCAGATTGCCGCATATTCCCCAACCGCTTTTCGATCACTCCCAGGTTATTTAAAATGGTGGCTTGCAGCTCTACTTCCCCTTTGGCTGCATAATCTTTTAAAAGCGATAAATAAGCTTTTAGGGCCTGATCATTGCGTTCCAGCTCAAAATCAATATTGGCAATTCTTAATCGGGTGGCCAATATTTTATCCTCTAGCTGCTTCCCCTGATAATAGACTAACAATTGACGATAAACCTCCTGAGATTTTCTGGGATCCTCCCGGCGGCACAACAATGCCAAATATTCTTTTGAAAAAGCTAAGCGTTCCTGATTTCCTACTTCTTCATATTTTTTCACTGCCATTTCCAGGTCAGCAATGGCCAGCGGAACCACTCCCCTATGGTCATAATATTTCGCCTTTAATAAATAAACCTGCGCCTCTTTCTCCGGGTCAGCGATAACTTCAGCCGCCCGCAGTGCCGCCATATAATTTTCTAATACCAAATCCAGATGGTTTTCCCGGGAATGAATATCTGCGATAAACAAATAAATCTCATATTCCTGGGTTTCCAGGAACTCTTTTTGCGCAAGCTCCAGGGCCTGCTCTCCTAAAGCGTAAGCCAGAATAAAATCCTCATTATTGGCATATATTCTCCCCTCGGCCAGCATGACCTCTATATTGCGAGCGGTCATCAACTGAGTGGAATCCATCTCGGCTTTCTGCGCAACAGCATGGCCCCTCCACAGCAGTCCAAGGGTTAGTAAAAAAATCCTATATGTAATTATTAATCTCAAAATTATAACTTCAAATTAAGCCCGATCATAAATTGCGCCCTTGTGGGGTCTCCCATGGGGTAAAAAGCATCCTGAGTAGGTAGTAAATTTCTAACATTCACAAATACAGAGGAAAATTTATAGAATTGGTAAGTCAAGCCGAGTTGCCATTGATAATTAAAAGGGATTTCAAAGACATTGGCACCTGCCATCGCAGCGTCCTCGCTGGCGATCAAAGTATACTGATAAGCGGTATTATAAGTAAAAGTTGTATTTACCAAAACTCTATTATATAAAAACCTAAAGTAAGAGTTAAATCCCCCGACGTAAGTTGGCATACTCAGCACCTTTTCCCCAGAAGCCACTCCTTTTTGGTAAGCACTCCATACATTTAGATGAAAGCGGTTATTGGGCATAAACTCCAAGGAAGCGGTAAGGGCATTGGTGGTCTCGGTGCCGGATACATTTTCATATTTGATAATATAATCCGTACCCGCGGGGGATGAGGTCACACTTAAGTCGGTTTGATCCGAAACCTTTGTCATGGCGCCATGCCATCGATTATCGGAAGCGGAAAAGCCATAGGCCAATGAAAGATAAAACATCTCATGGAAAGCATTGCGGTAGCCGATTTTTACATTTCTCAACATTTGCGGCGCTAGCTCCTGATTCATTCCATAATGAACCAGATTCAAATCTCCCGTACCATGGGCATCGGGATCATAAACCGGATTTAAAAAAATGGAATGGAAATCTGTCAGGCCGTAGGGTGCCAATCGGTAACTGTTGGAAAGATTGGCCCATACATTACTATTTTTATCAATATCAAATTTTGTCTGCAGTTCAATTGCGGGCAAAAAATGGGCACTTCCATTTTGGGAATAATCCAGCCGCATTCCATAATTAAAAGACCAGCGATTCAGCTTAAAATTATTCTTGGCATACAGCCCGTACATTTGCCTTAAGTAATAAGGATAAATGGTCTGACTTTTATATTCCTGCAAAAGGGCATTATGGGGTAAGGTCAAATATTTTGAAAATTCTTCTTCTGTAGAAGATTTTATCCCTTCCCGCTGGAAGTGTAAACCTATGATTCCTTCCCCTCTAAAAAATTTCGTCAGGTATTCTAACCGTCCATTTAAATAATCAACATCCTGCTGACCACCAATCATTCCACCGGTCTGGCTATCTCCTGATTGATAGGAAAGCTGGTATCGAAACTTATCCCAAAGGCCATTCAAATTTAAATAATGGGTTTTGGAGTCCGTATAACTTAAGGCTAAGTTGGAGGGAGACTGGTATAAATCCTGAAACTGTGATCTCACATAGGAATAATCCAGCGCAATTTCGCGATTTTCAGAAATCACCAAATTAGTGCCCAAATCAAAAACATGTCGATTTTTCGCAATGAAAGGATAGGGGTTGGTATAATAGGCATTAGGCTCATAGAACAACAATTCCTGATTAGACCGGAAGCCCCCCTGAGATTTCACATAACTCTCCTCCACGACACGCTCTATATAGGTATGGTTATATCCACTTTTAAAATATAGGCGATCGTTGATTCCCCATTCTGCATTCAGCCGGGTATCTACCGTATTAGGCGCTCCTGCCTGCACAGCTCCATTAAAGTGAAGCTTATTGGTTCCCGGCTTTTTGGTGATAATTTGAATAATCCCCTTCATAGCGCCGTCACCATAGGTAACTGCGGAGGCATTCAGCACCACCTCAATGCGCTGGACCTGATTCAAATTCACCGGGATTTCCTCCCATCGTGGCCGGTTATATACCCGATCCATCATGGGCATTCCATCTCTTAACAAAAGATATCCCTGACCACCAATATCCCCCATACTTTGAGCAGCATTTTGCCCCTGCTGCCCCACCATCATTACATCGTAAGTACCATTTAATTTGGGACGAACAATCAGTCCCGGAATCATTTTCAAACCTTCTTCCAGGGTCAGCATTCCGTGATCTACCAGCTTAGCTGCAGACACCACATAGGCTTCCACAGGCACATCACTGGTCTCCTCCATTTTTCCGGTAGCAGAACTAATCAATGCCCTGGCGGAAACATCCACAGGCATGGTGAGGATATCACGTTCCACCTCGAAACGCAAAATATCATTCACCGCCTGCTGTGACCAAGCCGATTGGTGCGTCAGCCATAAGCAAGCCAACAAAGTGATAAAATATGGTTGATTATATAATTTCATTAATGGTTTAGTCTTTAAAAAACTCAGGTCGTCAAGGTGGTATAATTCAGCTCAGGCGATAAAAGACTTTCCTGGGCAATCACCACCGAAACCCTAAATTTATAGCTTGTACCCCCATTCAAAGGTGAAAAAGTATAATTATTCGCGGAAACCTCAACCGATTCCAAAAGTACGCCACTGTCACTATACCTTCTTAAGATATATTTGACGGCTCCGGGAACGGCATCCCAGGAAAGCGTAAGCTCCCTTAGTCCTCCATTATCGATATCGGTCACTACACTTAAATTGGTGGGTGCTGCCAACTGGCTGGTTGGTAAGCTTTCCACATTTGAAAAAACGGAGAGCACCCCTCCTCCCCGGCTGGAGAGGACGCGAACAAAGTAGGTCGTGTAATCCTCCAGTCCGCTTATGGTGAAGCTGGTTCCGGAAGTTACTGTGCTTCCCTTTCCTGTGGCAAAAGCATTATCTTTCGCCCACTCCACATAATATTCGGTCGCCTCCGTAATGGCACTCCAGGATACATCCAGGCTATTGGTAGTGGCATTGTTCAGCGCTATGGTTGGCGCTGTCAAAGTCAAGGTCGAGAAGGAATTGTTGGCAGATAGGCTTTCTTCTGCATTATAGCGCGCCACCACCCTTAGCCAATAAGTCGTACTCGCATTAAGACCTGAAATGTTAGCCGTTAAAACATCTCCAAGGGGCAGGCTGGCATAGGAGGAAAAGGAAGCATCCCCATCCGTCCATTGTAACTCATAGGCATTGGCCTCCGTGGCGGCAGTCCAGGAAACGGTCGCCTGGTCGAAATCTACTCCAGTAATGGTCGGTGTGCCTGGCGTCCCCAAAGTCTTGGTCGTTATTTCTACCGTGGTGGAAAAGTCCGAAACAATCCCGGCGGCCTTCGCTCTAATTTTTGCAAAATACTTTGTGGACTGTGCCAGCCCCGATACTAATTGCGTCGTTTGTCCGGCACTTAAGTCAAATTTTAGGGTATTGGTAAAAGCACTACTTTCAGATATCCATAATTCATAACCCTCATCGGCCTCGGCCATATTGAACCAGCTAGCGGTAAATTGGTCCACGGTTTCCGCTCCCAGGCTTAGTCCATTTGGGGCGGCCAATTGCTGGGTAGTTCCCGAAACTGCCGGAGGGTAGACCGATGACTGACCATTGATCACGGAAGCCACCGAAAAGTAATAAGTCATATTCTGATCCAGATTATCAATCGTCCATTCGGTCGCGGTGCCGGGCAGATTCAAAACCACTCCATCGGAAAGGTCCGCCATTTGCCCATATTTTAACAAAAAGCCGGTTTCCTTTCCATTATTTCCGGCATCTTTGGTCCAGTTGACTTTTAAGGAAGCATAGGTACTTTGGAATGCGCTGGCCAATGTGGGGGCCAAAACGGTAGCGGTATTAACACTCACTGCCGGACTTTGAGCCGCAGACTGGTATCCGTTGTGAATTCCCTTCACCGTATAATGATAGGTAGAAGACTGCTCCAGGCCGGACAAAACATAGGAGGTAACATTTCCTACATTCAGCTCCTGCGCACTTTCTCCATCTTTATTATAGACCAATACATAACCTTCCGTTGGGCTATAATCAACCGCTTGCCAGTTCGCTGTAAAGCCATCTGTTTCCACATCTGAAGCGGCAGCCAATGTTGGCATCGCAAGCGCTAGGGTGCTTGCAGACAAGACATTCGAATAAGCGGTAGAATAATCATTCACCCAGGCCTTCATTCTTACATAGTATTGAGTATCGGGCATTAAACCCGTCATCACTTCTGTAGCAGTCGCCCCATCCGCGATGATGATTTGTCCTGCAGCAGCAAAGGAATTATCCGTGGCATATTCCAGCGTATAGGAGGTTGCTTTGTCCACTACATTCCAATCCGCAGTTATCGTGTGGTGGGTAAAATCTTTTAAGTTGGTCAATACCGGAGTGGCCAAATCATCCGTCCCTCCACTAATTGCTGAGGTATAATCTGAGCGAACATTATTATAAGCACTTCTGATTTTGAAATGGTAAGTAGTGCCGGGCAACAGGTCAATAAAAGTATAACTGTTACCACTAAGACCAGCAATTACCTTTTGATCGGTAAAACTAGTATTGGTCGCATAGGCAATCTCGTAATTTTGCGCATCCGTTGCCGCAGTCCAGCTCAGGTTAATATTGTTAAAATCAACACTGCTTACCGCAAAATTAGTCGGTGGTAGCAGGTCCAACGTTTGCATTGAACTAACCGCACTTTCCACTTTATAGGTACCGGCGTAAAGCCCTACTACCATAAGGCCATAAACGGTATTTTTTTCTAAATCGGAAAAAGTCCAGCTGGTCAAATTGCCAGCATTGATCACCTCTGACTTACCTCCGGAAATAATAAGTTCATAAGAATCAAAATCCGTCCCGGACCAGTCTACAGTAAAAGCATCCTGACTAATGGAATGCACGGCAGTAATAACCGGAGCCACTAAGGGATTGGTATTAAGGGTAACGACATTGGAGTAATCACTAAAATGATCTGTAATCCACGCCCGCATTCTCAAATGATAGGTAGTGGCGGGCATTAAGCCACTTAATATCGCCATAGTGGCGGCCCCATCATTTACCTCAAGCTGATAAGTTACTGAAAAGCTCGCATCCTCTGCATACTCAATGGTATAACGGCTGGCGTTGTCCACCAAATCCCAATTTACCTGGGCACTATTAAAACTGATATTGCTGGCAGCCTTCAGCACCGGCCTTTCCAATTCCAAAGTAGTCCCTAAAATTGCCGGACTGGAATAGGCTGATTGCTGGGTATTGTAAACGCTACGGATTCTAAAATAATAGCCGGTACCTGGTAATAAATTATTCATTTCATAGGTAGTTCCACTCAGCACTTCTGTTTTGGGAGAAGCAGTAAAATTCGCATCCGTATCATATTGAATTTCATAGGACTGCGCATCAGTAGCGGCTGACCAACTGAGCTGAATGGTATTAAAACTCACGGCATCCACCTGGAAGTTGGCTGGCGCTAAAAGATCCAGGGTGCGCACAGGCTCGGCAATAGAGGACACCTTATAATCTCCCCCAAAAACGCCGGTCACCATTACTTCATAATCCGTATTTTTGGTCAGATTTGTCACTTCATAAGTGAAAACATTTCCTACGCGCTCCGTCTTATTCACTCCTCCGGAAATACTCACTTCAAATTCTTCAAAATTACTGGCGACCCAGCTTACCGTAAAGGCATCTTGGCGAATATTCGAAATCGTTAAACCGGCAGGAGCAGGAATGGCCGCCGTTTTGGTCACCATCGGATCAGAATAGGCACTGAAATGATCCGTAATCCAGGCTCGTATTCTCACATAATAATCCGAATCTGGTTTCAAATCCGTCAAAGCTACGGACAGCTGATTGCCATCAGTCACCTCCACCTCATTCACTATAGAAAAGTCTGACTGCAAACTATACTGAATGGTGTATTTAGTGGCATTCTCCACTTGCTTCCAATGCGTGGTGAAGCCATTATAAAAAATATCAGTCGAAGCCAATAACTCTGGCTTTTCCAATGCCAAAGTAGCGGCATCCGCCGTGGTATAGGTATCAGATTTTTCGGTATCGAATAAGCTGTATAGTCTAAAGTACCAGTGCATTCCTGCTTTTAAACCTGTCAGCCTGAAGCTGGTGGAAGAAATCGTGCTGGTGGTAGCATCTAAAAAGGAAGGATTGTCTGCCCAGACTAATTCATAGGCATTGGCGGTGCTTACCGCATCCCACTGCAAGTCCATGCTATTAAATGAAATATTACTAATGGTCAGGTTCGTTGGAGCAGTTAATTCCAGCGTGGTCACTTGTTCAGCATCTGACCATTCGGAAGAATGTGCATTATACCAACCTCTGACCCGGTAATAGTAGCTTTTATTTTTGTCCAAACCGGAAAAAGCATAATCCGTGGACATGCCCACTTTCATGGTCGGTTCTCCCCCAACAGTGGAACTTTCCCCAACCAAATTTCATATTCCGTTTCATAACCCATGCCGGAAGCTGCCCAATTCGCTCTGAATCCTGAGGCGGTAATATTATCTCCGGCGGCAATCACGGGCAATGCCAGTGCTGAGGTATTCAATTGTTCGATGCCGGAAAACTGGGAATAATAACCTCCCACCTTGGCTCTAAAGCGAACAAAATAGGGTTGATTAGGATCTAAATCCGTAATGGTATGCGCCAGACTTGAGGCGCTCAGTGTAACGCTTTTAGGGCTGGAGAAATTATTATCAGTGGCCCATTGCAATTCATATTCATTGGCCAAATTCACCGCTTCCCAAGAGGCATCGATCGCATTATATTGAGCATTTTCTAATTTTAAACCGGTAGGTTCCACCAAAATCAAGGTCGACAATTTGATTTCCGCACTGACCTCGGAAGTTTCGGCATTATGATTGGCCCGAATTCGAAAAAAACGGTCCGTTCCGGGACTCAAATCACTAATGAGATAACGGGTTTGTCCCGAAGGGATGGACACCGGGGTAGCCGAAGCATTATTAGCCGTACCGGAAATGTAGAGGGTGTAGGAGGTCACGGGCGTCACCGCATCCCACTCTACCTCCATGGAGTAAAAATCCACGGCTTTTTCTCTTAAGTTTTCAGGGGTGGGCAAATCAATCGTCGCCTGTTCTTTGACAACAGAATAGGCGGAACGATTTCCTTCAAAAATTCCCCGAACCCTGAAATAATAAGTAGTATTCTTTTTAAGGCTGTTGAAGGTATAGGTATTCCCGGATACATTCAGGACATTGACATCCGTGTTAAAATTTTCATCGGTGGAATATTCCAACTCATAAGCATTGGAATAAGGCACCATGGACCAGGAGAGGATGATTTCATCCGGTTTGGTAGAATTGCTGCCTGTGATTAGCGGAATTTCCAGCGTCTTGGTGAATCCTTCCCGCACCTCCGAAATTGGGGAGCTGTGCCCCTGATAATGCGCCTGAATCCAAAAATAATAAGCGGACTCCGGAGTTAAAGCGGTGATGGTTTGGTTATTCCCATAAACAGGAATGGCTACCGCAGCAGACAGGTCATTTGTCTGTGACCAATAGAGGGTATAATTTTCCGCCTCAAATTCACCGGCCGAAACGGTGGGCCAGTTTAAGGAAATTAAGGTGTAATCATTCCCCACCACAGCAGGAGGCATAGGTTGCCCGAAGAATAAGGTCTGGGCAGCAAAAGCGGTGGGTACGTCTGAGTACTCATTTCCAAATCTGGAGTACAGCCTAAAATGACGGTAGGTGCCCGGTTGTAAGCTTTGCAAAAGGTACGCATTGGCACTTAACTCCAACACCACGGGTTCATCAGAGTAGTCGGATTCCTCATAGATGGCCAATCGGTAGGCTGTTGCATCTGCTACTAATCCCCAATTCAATTGCATCGAATTGAAAGTCAAATCAACCGTAACCGTTGATGGATCCGGAGAATGTAAACCTAAAGTCTGAGCCTGCTTAGTTGAAGACCAGGCAGAGGCATACTCCTTAAAGAGGCCCTTCACCCGATAATAATAGGTCGTACTTTTACTTAAATTATCCAGCAATACTTCCGTGGCGCCACTAACCAGGACATTGACACTGTCTGACCAATCCGCCTGCGTCGCATATTGCACCATATAATCACCACTGGACCCCAGCCCCTGATAATCCACCGCGGACCAAGTCGCCCTGAAAGCATCAATGGTCTCTTCTGAAGAACTTAGATCAGCCGGAACTGCTAAGTCTACAGTCAAAAACTCCGCCGAAAGAGCAGTATAGTCAGAATAATACATCTGTCCCGCCTCATCATATACTGCCCGAACCGTGTACTTATAGGCGGTACTATTGGGGACTAAATCATTGGGAGTTGTGAAAAATGCCTCCGTAGAACCACCTGTCCGAAACTCTCCCTGATCAAACCTGCTGCTTTCTTCAAATAACACCTCAAAGCTTACCGGTGCCACATGATCAAATTGGTGATTCCATTTTAATCGCGCAGTATCATAGCCCACCTCATAAAGTAAGGAAGTGGGTGCATTCAGGGTCTCGGTAGAAAAAGGATTATCCAACACCTGGCTGGCTTGGGACTCTACCCTTCAAAAACACTTACGATCTTGATTTGATATTCCTGCCCCGGCTCTAATCCTTCCAGAAGGGTCGTATTTTGGCTGGCCAATACCTCTTTTGTTTTGGCTTCCGTTTCCGCTTCTCCCTCTTTAAAATAAAAGATTCTGTACTTATCAACTTCTGACTGCGCATCCCAAACTAATTTCAACTTGGTCAGAAAAACCTCACTCACCCTAAAGCCGGTAGGCGTCGGAACACTTTCGGTGATAGCCCCGGCTGGATCAGAAAAATCACTTTCATAACCATGATTAGGTTTATTATTCCGGGCTTTTACCCGAAAGGTAAATTCGGTATCTGCCGGTAAAGCGGTAAAGGTAAAGTTTGTTTCTACTATGTTCGTTGCCTGTTTAAAAACGGATCCGTCTTCAGATCTCAATTCCGCATCATAATGGGTGGCCGCCTCCACCGCATCCCAACTGATGGTGATGGTATTTTTGGTATGGCTATGCTGAAGATTAATAGGCGCCGGAAAAACCAGTGTTTGGGCCGCTACTACCTCAGAAAAATCAGAAATGGTATAATCATTTTCGACATAAACCCTGAAATAATAGACACGTGCTTCAGAAGCCTTCGAGGCCTGCAAACCATCTACCAGTACCTGCACCTTTGGTTGAGTCTCTTGCTGCGCATTTATTTTTATTTCTTTAAAATATTCCCCATCGGCCTGAGAAAAATCACCATTAGAGGAAATCTGCAGGAAATAAAAATAACCGGTATTGACCAAATCCCGATCCCATTGAATTTGCACAAAATCAAGCCCTTCCTCTAAGACCTGTAAAGCATTCGGTGGATAAATTTCATTTGTTTTGATCGCCTGATTGGCTGCCACCTGAAAATAATCCACAGATCGTACAGAATCCGAAGGGATCAATTGTTCATTTTTATACAAGCCATAAACCCTTACCCAATACTCCGTGTCGGGGTTTAATTCATTAATGGACTGCATTTGATTCTCTCCCAGCGGAATATCCTGATTTCTGGAAACAATGGGAGAACGATCTTTACGATAATTATCCTGATAGCCTGCTTCAGGTGCATGTTCGAATAGCTGAATAGCATAATGCGTAGCTCCTTTGGTCACTGGCCACGAAAACTTAATAGAATTGGTATTCTCCGCATTTAAGGGGTAATTCTGGATATTGCCCCATCCTCATGAACTTCATCTGAAATGCCGGCCAATCTTAAAGGCGCTATCTTGACATTGGCAATGTCCGACATCTGAGATTGACCAAGAGCAGCATTAGTAGACTGCAAAACTTCTACCGCCACTTTGAAATCTCTCCCGGGAACCAGACTTTGAAAATCATCAATTTGAACAGAAGTTATCCCTGCATCATTGATTGAAACCACTTCAGGGTCTGCCAACTCCCCCTGGTCATTATCATCAATTTCATAATAAACCTTATAGGCCCCCGCTCCTAAAATGGGATCCCAATTTACATGAAGAAAATAGGAACTATCAGATACTGCAGTGAATACCGGTTTGGGAAACAGAAATTCCGGCGTTTCCAAAACGCAACCAACAAGCACAGCCATCAAAATGGCAAATACAGATAGGTAATGACTTATCCTTCGGCCCTTAAATGCAGTCATGGATAAAGGTTGATATTGGGTTGATGTAAGGTTGAAATAGGTTTTAAAAATTAAAACCAATTCGAATAAAAAGAATAATTCAGATATTTTAAAATCAATCGCTTAAAAAATATAGAAATAATCTTAATCTTACTTGGATCAGGTACAAAATAGTGCAATTTGAGAATTTCTCAAGAATCCACAAGTCCCTTCTGAAACCCTGAAATAAAACCGCACAATGCACTAATCTTCAGTTTTTTAAATCTCCCCTTCAAATCCACACGCTTTATTTGGCTTCAAAATTTAAAAAAAACAAAACAATTTTTAATGAGAAAGTACAAGAGTGACTTATTTCCGTAAAATTAAAATAACATTAAATCCAGAGCCTGTCTCGCTGGGAACTACATTTAATCTGAGGTAAAAAATTCCGCAAAGCATTTAAAAAACTAATGCACTCCATTCTTCAAAAAACAAAAAAAGGCACCCCAATTGGGATACCTATTGTTCTTATTATTGTAGAGTTATATTAATTGAAATCTTTAAGCGGCATATTCTCCTAAGCGAAAAGAGTGGAAGACAAATAGCGATCACCTCTATCGCATATTATACATACCACTACCCCTTCCTCCAGAGTTTCCGCTAAACGAACCGCTGCGGCTACGGCTCCCCCACTGCTCATCCCACCAAATACGCCTTCTTCCTTGGCTAATCGGCGCGCCATAATGGTGGCATCCTCCTGCGATACTTCGATCGTCTGATCCACTCTCTCTGGTTCGAATATTTTGGGTAGATATTCTTTCGGCCAACGACGAATACCCGGAATTTTGGAACCTTCTGTTGGTTGCACCCCCACAATCTGCACCGCCTCGGACTGCTCCTTGAGGTAGCGGGAAGTCCCCATGATCGTGCCCGTTGTCCCCATGGCAGAGACGAAATGGGTGACCGTCCCCTCCGTATCGCGCCAGATCTCCGGGCCCGTGGTTTTATAATGCATGCCGTAATTATCAGGATTATCGAACTGATTGAGCATGAAATAACCTCCCTCTTTTACTTTCTCCAGGGCATAATCACGCGCACCCAGCATACCCGCTGAAGCGGACACGAGCGTCACCACTGCCCCATAGGCTTCCATGGTTTTGACGCGCTCCGCAGTGGCCGTCTCTGGCATGACCAGCTCAATTTCCACGTCCATCAATCGGGCGATCATGGCCAGGGCAATGCCTGTATTCCCGGAGGTCGCCTCAATTAATTTCATTCCCGGCTTCAAATCCCCACGATCTATAGCTCCTTTAATCATTCCATAAGCCGCCCGGTCTTTTACAGAGCCACCCGGATTATGTCCTTCTAATTTGCCATATATCTTAACGGTAGGCTTTGGACTCAAATGCGCCAATTCTACCAGTGGTGTATTTCCTATCAGTGACAGTAGGTCTTTCATATTATGATTCTTTCACAGATCCGTTTGATTGATTATCAAATTTATGACAATATTCGAAATAAATACAAATTCGATCACCAACCAATGATTAAAGCCAATAATCTACCGGTGAAGTCAAAATGATGACGAAGGAGCGCAAAAAAAATGGAGAACCGGTGGATAAATGCTTTACCCTCCGATCCTCCCGATCATCTGTTTGCTTAAATGTACTTTCAAATTCTTTTTCACCCGAAGCAGGATGACAAGACTGCATCGATATTTTATTCTATTCAAAAATGGCGGTTTGGATCTCCCCTCCAGACTTCACCCATGCACGGTACATGCCGGCGCTGTTGAAAACCAATGCAATATTGCCTTCTCCATCTAAACCTATGATGCCGCCTTCACCACCACGCTCAACCAATTTTTTCATGACCACCTCCTGCGCCGATTTCTCCAAAGACTTGGCGCCATAGTCCATACGCGCCGCAATGTCAAAAGCCACCACATTTCTCAAAAAATATTCCCCGTATCCTGTACAGGAGATGGCGCAAGTATCATTATCTGCATATGTTCCGGCGCCAATCACCGCACTATCCCCAAGACGGCTATATTGCTTATTGACCAAACCACCGGTAGAAGTGGCGGCCGCCAGGTTACCGTCCATATCTAAAGCTACTGCCCCAACGGTGCCAAATTTCCTTTCTCCATCATGATCCACCAACATCTCGCCTGTTTCGCGGGCGGCTTCCCACTGTTTTTGCCGACCAGCCGTCAGAAAATATTCATCTTCCACTAATTCCAAACCTTTCTCCGTAGCAAAGTCTTTAGCACCTTCCCCATGCAGCATGACAAATCGCCCATCCTTGAGCACCTCTTCCGCCAGGGCTACCGGATTTTTCACATTCCGTACTCCGGCCACCGCCCCGGCTTCACCGGTTTCTCCACACATGATGGAGGCTTCCAGCTCAAAGCTCCCTTCATGGTCCAAAACGGCGCCTTTGCCTGCGTTGAACAATGGGCAGTTTTCGAGGGAAATTACCGCCATCTTCACCGCCTCCACTGCATTTCCGCCATTTTTCAATATGGCTTCTCCTGCTGATACAGCAGCGCGTAGTCCTTCATCAATGGCCTGTTGTTTTTCAGGCGTGATTTCTTCCGGCAACAAAGTACCGGCTCCTCCATGTATCGCTAATGCAAATTGCTTCATACTCTTCCTCAGTTATGCACTTCTCTTAAATCAATTTCTTCTCCGGGCAGATATATCTTTAAACCCAGATTCTGGTGGCCCAGCTTTTTTTCATGCCTACTTTTTTTCCCGGATAAGGCCCTGATCCAAACAACCTGACTCTCGCCCACCACCAGTCCTTTTTCGCCTTTCACATAAAGGGCTGTAGACTCGTCAATCCCCACGCAAATTTTGGATGGGTATTCGATCGCCGTTGCAATCAAACGGTTATAGCGTGACCGCTTAATGAAATGCTGATCTACAAGGACATGCTGCAACAGGCCTAAACCTGGTTTATAAATCACATTCTCCTCCTCTATATGGCGATTGGTGTCTCGGTAATCCGGATAATGTCGTTCATCTCCCGAAATCATCTGCTCGCTCATCAAGGCGGCTCCAGCACTCGTTCCGGCAATCATCGCCCCATTTTGATAAGCTGTCTGAATGACCTGCTTCAGGGGTGATCCCTGAAAGGTGGACATGAAGCGATTTTGATCTCCCCCGGTCATATAGATCAGGGAGGCATTTTTCAAACTATCCGACCATTCCTCCTGATAAGCTCCTTGTAAAACACCTACATTACGAAATCCTAGCGCATCAAACTGCTTCAAAACATAATAAGCCGAAGAGTCTGGCTCACCACTGGACTGTGGCAAAATGAGGCCGTATCCTTTTTCCAGCTTGGCCTTATCCGTCATCTCCTTCATCAGGGACAATGGACGTTTACCTCCACCGATAATGAACAGGCTCCCTTTGGGATGCTGGGCAGTACAGGTCGTATTCAACACCAGCACCATCAGGCTGAGCAGTATTAAAAAATTTCTCATAGTGTAAAAAAACCTGCCGGACAAAGCCGACAGGCTGGTCAGTCTTTATCCGTTTTTAGTATAAACCCAGTCCCAAAGCATAAGGACGCAAAATACCATTCGGTGCATCAGCGGCCTCTAATAGCATCATCGGCTCTGATCCATCCAAATTAGCACACCATATTACACCATCGGAACCATCATCTTCAGTACCACGATCCGTCCAGTAAACTTTTTCAGTAATTGGGTCTGCAATCGTCCCCCAAACAAACTCTACAGGATACTCAACAAAAGTTTGCTTTGATCCTCCGGCAATATCATAGATTACGCCACCTTCCTCATATTCAAAATAATACAGCTTACCATCCAAGTATGAGATTGCCCCGGTATCAACACCGTCAATCACCAATTCCAATCCAGTTCCGTCTGTATGAACACGGTAAACTCCGCCATCAAAATCATATTTATCATTACAGAAGTAAATCCAATCATTTTCAGCATCATAGCTTAAACTCAAAGGCGAGGAATCTCCACCTACAACCTCCACTAACTGTTGTGGATTACTCCCATCTAAATTACTAGTGTAAATACCTCCATAGGCTCCCCAGAAAATTTTTGATCCGATTACGGTAATTCCCGCAGGATAATCGACGAATGGGGCATCAGCCTCGTCAGCAATATTGAACAACACCTCTTTATCACCGTTCACCAAAGCATCATATTTAAAAATGATACCATCTTCATGCCCCACCACAAATACTGTCTCATTTTCCAAATCCGCTGAAATACCATAAGGCTTAAAGTGATCTCCTCCGAAAGATTGCACTACGGGTGTTTCTGCATCCTCATCCAATACCACCATATGAATCATACCCGTTGCTCTGTCGGTATAGTAAAGCGTTGGCAGACGACCACCTAGTGGATCTTTAATGATGATCTGCTCCGTTTTGGTATCCTCACGACCATCTTCAGAAATCGCGGTAAGACTTACCGTATACGTACCGAAATCCTCGTACAAGAAGGTAGGATTTTCCTCAGAGGAAGTCCCATCTTCCACACCGAAATCCCATTGGTAAGTAGTAGCCGCCAAAGACTCATTTGTAAAAGTCACTGTTGCTGGCGCGAAGCCCTCATTGTCTACCGTATAGGAAAAATTTGCTACGACAGAAGCCAATGGCGGTGCGGGCTCATCGCCTCCACAAGATGCCAAGATCATCCCGATCAAGGCAAAGAAGCCAATATTTTTCAACTGGCGAAAAAGGTTAATCATTTTCATGTAATTTGATTAAAGGTTAAGGTTATAAGTTTTTGGATTTCCCAGAAGGTAGCGCTCTTAGCCACCTCTGGAAAAATCACTGTAATTCAATGGGGTAATTAGTAACCAGGATTTTGATCTACTTCAGAGATCAGTTCATTGGTTTGAATTTCAGCTAGTGGAATCGGGAAATAACGTTCGTTTGGTAGCATGCCGGAGATCAAATCAAAGCTCTCCGTCCGACAAATATCCACCCAACGGTGTCCCTCAAAGCACAACTCTTTCCTTTTCAGTTCCAGTATGGTCCTCACCGGACGACTGCCCAAATTGCGTACCTCCATACCTGAGCGCTCTTCTACTATATTCAATAAGGCTAGGATTTGGCTTTCTGCCGACATCCCATCTAGTGCCCATAAGGCTTCTGCCATGATGTAATACATTTCGGAAAGACGGAATACAACCACAGGATCAGCCCCACCGGAAACATCCGAATATTTGGCCACCCCTGAGGTGACTTGCTGACCATCCAAAGTTGGAATATCTCTGAAGATGAAATCCTTACGGGCATCACCAGAGGAATAGGCATTGAACAAAGACTTGGTGTAAGCCACTTCTCCTCTTCCCCCTACGCTTGTTGGAGATAAATAATAACCCATACGGTTACGATCCTGAATGCTATAGTTCAATGCGAATAGAATCTCATCGTTTTCCGGGCTTTCAAATACGGTGCTGTACGCTCCCATCAAATCAAAGCCTGCTGAAGCTTCCAAAGTGGCGGCTTTATCAAAAGCGCGCTGATACATTGCCCCGCGGATTGCCCATTTTGCGCTAAAAAAGTGGCATAATACAGAGAGGCACGCGCATCCAGCGCCATGATGCCGGACAAGTTCATGAACGATCGTCCCTCTACCGTGGCACTAAATTCTGCCACCATTTCCAGATCGGCCAAGATATTTTCATATACTTCGGCTTCCGAAGTACGGGCAATGTCCAGTCCCTCCAAGCCCTGTACGGGCTGATCACGATAAGGAATGGCACCGAAAAGTTGCACCAAATTCAAATGCGCCAAAGCACGCAAGCCATAGGCTTGTAATAAAAATTGTTCTCTTTGTTCTTCCGTCAAATTACCCAGGCTGTTGGCTTTTGCAATCACCGCATTCGCCTGATTAATCGCCGTATAACTTTGGGCCCAAATCCCTTCGGTTACCGCATTATCCGCCAAAATATTGCGGTTACTGATTTGCTGATAATCCAGAGAAGTACCGGTTCTTTCCGCATCACCGGAGGACAAGGCCCCGACAATGTATAAATCCCGACCATACAAACTGTTGGACTGAAAGGCGTCATACACCCCTAACATTGCAGATTGCAAACCTGCGGCATCCGTTATGGCCTGATCGGCCGTTACCGCATCCACGGGCTGTACATCCAGCAATCCATCACAGGCCGAAAGACCAGCGCTAAAGAATAGAAAAAGATAGATTATTTTAAAGGATTTCATAGCGATTCATTAAAGGGTTAAATTGACACCAGCCACAAATACTCTGGGATTAGGATAGGTGAAAAAGTCCGTTCCCAATCGCACATCGTCATCTCCGGCATAATTCACCTCCGGATCCAAACCGGAATAATTCGTCAATGTCCATAGGTTCTGTCCACTGACATAGAAGCGACATTTTCTCAAATGAAGCTTTTCCAATACCGGCTGTGGCAAGCTGTAACCCACCGTTAGGTTTTTCAATCGCAAGAAGCTCCCATCTTCCACAAATCTGCTCGATGTCCGGTTGTTATTGTTCGGGTCGTTCGCCGTCGCCCGTGGGATATCGGTAATATCTCCTGGCTGTTGCCATCGATCCAGAATGGTTGTCATCTGATTATCGGCTCCCTTCATGGATTCCAGATAAACGCGGGTACCATTATAAATATCATTCCCATAAGAAAATTGGAAAAATAACTGCACATCAAATCCCTTCCAGCGCAGTTGGTTATTCCAACCTCCGAAAAGCTCGGGATGAGGGTTTCCAATGACCGTACGATCCTCAGTGGTGATTTCTCCATCCTGATTCAAATCGGCAAAGACCATATCACCGGTGGAAGCATCCACGCCAAGGGCCTCAAAGCCATAAAAAACACTGATCGGACTGCCTTCCTGAATGCGGTTGGATCCGCGACCAATATTATCGATCGGCTGACCGTTGTACAGTTTCAAGACCTCATTTTTATTGGAGGCCAGGTTCAGACTCGTATTCCAATACACTGATTTGGATTGCGCTAGCACATCGTAAGACAACTGCAACTCCCAACCCTTATTCTGCATCGACCCAACATTGGACATCACAGAAGAATAACCACTGGACAAGGGCAATGGACGGGAAAGCAACATATCCTCCGTAGTCTTGATATAATAATCGAAACTACCACTCAAGCGATCGTTCCACCAGCCCATATCCAAACCGACATTGGTTTGAATTACGGTCTCCCATTGCAAACTTTCATTCGGCAATTGTGAAGGGCGAATACCCGGCTGTCCGAAATAGTCAGATCCTGAAGAGAACAAGGCTTGATAGCGGAAGTCGCCGATGGCGTCATTTCCGGTCAGTCCATAGCCCACTCTTAATTTTAAGTTGGAAAGGTTTTTACGCCCCTGAAGAAAGGACTCTTCAATCGCGCGCCATGCAAAAGAGGCTGCTGGGAATAAACCATATCGGTTATCATTTCCGAATTTCGAGGAACCATCGCGACGTACACTGGCGGTAAACAGATATCGATCCGCATAGCCATAATTCACTTTGGAGAAATAAGAGTTGATTCCTCTGTCCAAACCATAGCTGTCCGCTGCTACAATCTCCGAGGCCGAAGTAATGTATTCAAATTCCGGACGGGAAAAGTTCTGCCCTCTCAGGAAGTTGGTTCTTCTTTGATATTGCTCCGCACTCCAGCCTAGCAACACATCCAATCGGTGCACATCCGCCCACTGTTTGTTGTATCTCAGGGTGGCATTAACAGTCGCATTCAAGCTTTGGCTATTGGCATTAAACCCTAATCCATTATAGGTCGCTCCCTGACGAGTGGTCACCGGATCATAGCTATGCTCACGAAGTTGATAATAATCGAAACCTCCTTTAAGCTGGAAATTCAAATTAGAAATAATCTCATAATCCAGATAAACATTCCCCAATCCTCTGTAACTGTAGGCCTTATTCACGGCATTCTCCGCAATAGCAACCGGATTGGCGTAAGGACCATCTTCATTGAAGCTACCATCCTCATTGCGCACCGGATAAATGGCTGGCAATGATAAGGCATTGGGCAAGGGAGCGTTCAACGATTGGTCTCCTTCAATACGATCGGTATCCGAATAGGTGAATTGTAAACTACTTCCCACTTTCAACTTTTCGGAAAGCATATGATCTAGATTCAGGCGCAAGGACATTCTTTCATAAGCACTCCCCTTCACAATACCATCCTGTCTGAAATAACTTCCTGAAAGGAAATAACTCGTTCTTTCATTCCCGCCCTGAGCAGATAGATCATAATTGGCTTGTGGCGCTACTTGGAAAATCTCCGATTGCCAATCCGTATCGTGTTCGTAATTCGCAATGTATTCCGGCGAGTATTTCTCAAAACCCAACTGATCGTTTTTATATTCAAACCATTGTTCCTTATTCAATAAATCCAATTGCTTCCAGGCTTGCTGAATACCATAATAAGCATTGAAATTGATCACATCCTTACCATTCTTTCCTCTCTTGGTGGTGATCAAAACCACCCCATTCGCTGCACGAGCCCCATAGATCGCGGCTCCCGCTCCATCCTTCAGCATGGTGATGCTTTCAATATCGGAAGGGTTAAGATCAGACAGTGCGCTGATCGTCTGACCACTGAAGCTCACCTGACTACCATTTTCAGACGTTACCGGAATTCCATCAATCACATACAAAGGCTGGTTACCGGCATTCACAGAACCTACCCCACGCACACGCACAGACAAAGCACTACCGGGCGTACCCGAGTTTTGCGTCACCTGCACCCCGGCCGCCTGACCGGAAAGCGCCGCATCCAAAGACCCCACAGCAAGGTCCTCCAGCTTATCACTTTTTACCACCTGCGTAGAGGTCGTCAGCATCCGCTTACTTTCAGCGGAATAACCCATCACCACGACTTCATCCAACTCCTGAGAATCCGACACGAGCTGAACATCCACGCGACTTTGAGTTCCGACCACCACTTCCTGGGTTTTCATCCCCAAAAAAGTAAAAATCAATTTTGCCTTTGGATACTCGTCCAGTTCCAACTGGTAAGCACCCGCAACATCGGTAATCGTCCCATAAGAGGTCCCTTTGACTTTAATGGCCACTCCGGGCAGGGCATCCCCGTTGCCGGCATCGGTCACTTTGCCCTGAATGGTTTGCCCCAGGGCCGGCATTGTTAAACATGGGAGGAGAAGCAAGGTCCAAAGCAGGAAATGCGCCCTCCCGGAAATAAGTAGTAAATTGGTCATGTCAGGTTAAGGATTTTTGCTGATATAAATTTTTCCCTCTAGGTATTGTCCGTTTACTTGTCCATTGACAATATATAGACCATCAGGAACCACGGGCTGGCGAAAGAAATGATCGGAAGAATGCCAGGCTTTCACCAGCCGGCCATCCTCATCATACAATTGCCAATATTTTTCTCCTGCACCCAGCGGGTCAGTGATTTTTGGAATACTATTTAATGGTGTTGGCGCTTCAGGCAATTCAGGTCGCGCCGGGTCATCAGCTTCCGATAGGCTGCCCAAGGGATAAAGCTCCCCATAGCGCATGCTCGCCTTCATTTTTGCAAAGGAAATAATCTGACGGTTACTATTGGCATCCGGTAGATAGCCACCGTCCACGGCTTCTACGACCCATAAAGATTGTACTCCTTCAGGTACCTCTAATACTAGTTGATCATCCACTATTGTGGTCTTTATAAAAGCCCGGGCATCGAGTGAGATGACACGAGACAAGGAGTGGGTCCATAAGCCATATTGATAGGTCGCCATTTCATTCTCGGCAAAATCTCCTTCCTCTAGAAAAGCATCCATCAACATCACGCCGGGTAATAAGCCTAGTCCCTGCTCAAATTTCAGGTTTCCTCTATAAGCATGGTCATCGCGACTGCGGAGGTTATTACAAAAAACATCCCCAACAAATTTGACACTCGCCCCACCAGCCAGGATCGCCACTGAAGAAGTTTTTAACAGCGCCTGTAAATACGGACCATAATTTTCATCCTCCAACAATGCGGCTACCGCGGCATAATCATCCGTGGCTAAAACAATTTTGGTAATTTCAGGCAGCCACTGTCTGGTACCTTCCGGCCATTCATGATCAAGGACATGAACCGCTTCTTTTAAACTACCTTCTGAAAAGAAATTATTTTGAGCAATAACTAACGTTTTACCTTCAATATTATTTAAAAATACTATAGATTTTTGCTTAACATTGGCATCATCCAAATCTCCAACCAAGGCCATCTCTCTATTGATAAAAGACTGATCAACTGACACATAAACTTTTTCGAATTGCGTCATAACCTCCTTAGTTTTTAAATCAAACTTTTGATTTTGCACTAACGAAACTATATCAAAACTTGCTGCCTTTAGGGGACTATTTGCTTCTGCCGACAATGCCCCGGAAATGCCAGCAAAGGTCACGGCTCCGGTACCACTGACGGTCGCCACCCCTGTGGCATCTACCATCAGGGCAGTACGATCATCAACCCCCACCCCCACAACTCCACTCCCTTGCGCAACTGCATATACCCTAGAATGGACAGCATCCGAGGTAATCGTCCACGCTCGGCAAAATGTGTATCAGTAATAAATCCCGGTAGACAGGGCAATAGCTCCTTTTGAAAACGAAAATAACGCGCATCCAGGTTTTCCATGCCATCTACAGGTAGCAAACTTCCATTTTCAGCAGTGAAATCCCATTCGCCAAGAATGGCCATTCCTGCAGAGGTTCCCCAATAGCTGCCCCCTGTTCAAAGCGAATACGAAGCCAATCGGCAAAGCGGGAAGCCTGATAATATCGATAATACTTCCATTGATCCCCTCCTTTAAAAAAGAAGGCATCAAAGGAGGATAGCTGCTCAATAAGGGAGGCCTCATTGGCATTTGAGGCATCAATTTGAAAATGCCGGGCTTCCGCAGCGCCTAATGACACAAAATACTGCGACAGCCAGGAATCCTCTTCCGGGGCATAGCTAATAATCGCCACCTTCTTATTTTCTGCTTGCTGCACGAACCATTGATAAGGCGCATCGCTCCAGCCCCCATGCTGCTCACTTCCTCCACCCACCAACAACAAGGCACCCTGAGCATTAGCACTAGAAATCGAAAATAAAAAGATCAGCCCCCACCAAAAAGGAAGGAGTTTCATAAGTAGTAATAAAGGTTATAATAAATAAGACAAACTATTCCTGAATCCGGGCGGATTCAAATAAGAGGCGACTAATTGTCGAAAATAGGTTGCAAGCCCTGAAGAGAAAGCGACTTACAAAGAGGAATAGTGAATACTTTCATATTTATTTATAATTTCAACTTAACCGAATATAATGAAATTCTCACAAATGAGTCAAGTTTAAGATAAATTTTTAAGCAGTTTTTTGAAATTTTTAGGGCAAATACAAAAAGCTGCGTATTTTTATTACTAAAATTGAAAAATCCAAACGTCTATTTAATGAATAAATCCTCCAATAATTTTAAAGTACCCGATACTTTAGTCATCGTATTTTTTATTCTCCTGTTTTTCATAGGATTTACTCATATAATACCGGCAGGAGAATACCTTCGTACCGAAGTCAATGAACGTACGGTATTAGTGGCCAACTCCTATCAGGAAGTAACCGCCAATCCACAGCCGCTGGTCAGCGTATTTACCGCTCCATTAAAAGGCTTTAGTGCTGCCGCAGAAATTATTGCCTTTATTTTATTCGTCGGGGGAGCTTTCGGGATTATTAACGCCACGGGAGCCATTTCCGCCGGACTGGCACAAGTGGTAAGCATTTGCCACAAAAAGCCAATTTTTCAATGGATTCTCCTACCGGTAATCATCATTCTTTTTTCCCTGGCCGGGGCCACTTTTGGGATGAGCGAGGAAGTGCTGGTCTTTATCTTGATTACGCTGCCACTGGCCAAAGCTTTAAAGCTAGATCCTATACTGGGCGTCGCCATTCCTTTTGTGGGTGCCGGTGCAGGCTTTGCCGGAGCTATCCTCAACCCTTTTACCATCGGCATTGCACAAAGTATAGCAGAAATTCCACTTTTCTCAGGATGGGAATACCGCACTTTGGTATGGCTGATTTTTACAGGCATTACCGTTGCCTACTTAATGATTTACGCCTACCGCATCACCAAAAATCCCGACAAAAAACTACTGCATTTTGAAGAAAATGAACAGGAGGATAAAACATTGGAAAACCTGACACTTTCCAGAATGATTGTCCTGATCATTTTCGGATTAGGTATCTGCCTTTTAATTTGGGGAGTATCAGTTGAGGGTTGGTATATGGTAGAGATTGGAGGGCTTTTCTTAGGAATGGGCATCATCTCGGGTGTCATTGGTCGCTTATCTGCGGCAGACATCAACAAAGCCTTTGTTGGGGGAGCCAAAGAAATGATGACGGCTGCACTAGTCGTGGCCATGTGTAAAGGAATTTTAGTCATTGCTACGGATGGAAAAATCATCGACACCATATTGTATGCACTTTCTGATAGTGTGCAGGGCTTGCCGCGTTCGGTTTCGGTAATGGCCATGCTGGCCTTTCAAAGCAGCCTGAACTTCCTACTTCCTTCCGGCTCCGGACAGGCCGCATTAACGATGCCCATTCTTTCCCCACTAAGTGACTTACTGGACATCTCGCGACAAACCACCGTTTTGGCATTTCAATTCGGAGATGGGCTGACCAACCTGATTATCCCTACCAGCGGGGTTACCATGGGTGTTTTATCGATTGCAAAGGTACCTTATCAAATATGGCTTAAATGGATGCTTCCGCTGATGCTGGTGTTATTCTTTGCCGCAGGCGCCTTACTTTTGATCCCGCTTTACTTTCAGGTATGGTAAAGCCACAAAAAAACCGCTAATCACTTAGCGGTTTTTTTATTATTCTTTAATATTCAACGAAGCCTAATGATGGCCGCTTAGATTTAATAAATCAATTCCAGCAACTTGCCCTCAACTCATTTGAGGCCTATTTCCGATGATTCAATCGCCTCCATTTGGGCAAGCTTACTTACTCCTCCTTTCTCTGCCTGCTTGGAAATAAATCGAAATAGAAAACTATTCCTTCATTTTCTCCAGCTTGCAACTCAAGGAGGGTTAAAGCCTGAATCACCCGGCTTAACCCCCTTAAGGATTATGGAAATTCAACTCCTCGGTATTGATTCACCAAAACCGGTGAAATGGAGGCGGCAAAATTATTATTAATCGCGCCTATAATTCCATTAGCAGCAACCGCATATCCCCTGGGTGTCAAATGAATTCCATCGGTTGAAAAGGCTCCCCCGGTAATATAATCCCCTGTAATCGTCACCCCGTCCACATAATACCCGCCTATCACCTGATCCAATAATGGCTGAATATCATAATAAGCTAAATTGGGGTTGGCATCTGCAATGGACTTGATGGCAGCATTGAATGCCGTGGTAGCCGTTTTTACACTTTCAATTTCATTGGGATAATTGTCACTTCCGCCATTATCCAACACATATTGGGTGGGGATGGGCGCCAATAATGCACGCGTTCCGACCTCAGCTTCCGCTGCCGGCACCAAAACATTTAAATCTACCTGTCCTCCGGTAGCCAAGGAAACCTGACCGGCAATACGATCCAGTGTGGCGGCATCTGCACCCGCATTTCGTGCCCCCACATACTGTAAGGTCAGACCTGCCAGGGTGGCATCATCTCCGGTAATCAAACCTAAAACAATAATGAGTGGCGTAGGTACCGATCCCCCGGCCTCTACTGTAGCAATATCGGTTAACAGGGTCGTTACATTAGTCGAGTTCAAATACCCCATTCCATTTACCAAAATTTCATTTTGCACTTCCGCAAAAGTCAACAATGCCAAATCTTCGGCTGGTAAAAAAGCACGCACATCATTGGATGTGCCGGGGCCTAACTGAATCATAGGCAAATTGATTCCTTCCACGAAATTAGCACCATTAAAGCCGCCTAATAAGTATAATAAATTCGCCTGATCCGCCGTTGCCTGATCAAAGGTCACCAAAGGCGCGACAGCAGGAGATTCTAAAAGCGGTAATAAGGTCGCATTCACGGTGGTAAAATAAGCGCTGTTCAAAGCATTCGGCACAGAAATCAGCAATCCCTTCTGATCACCTGCGGTCATCACAGCAGTTAAAGCTGCATATGCACCGGAAAAAATTGACGTAGGCGTAATTTGATCCATCCAACCTGTTGAGGGGTCCGATGGACTTCCAACGCCCTCTACTCCACCGGAAGCCGCAAAGCCTAAAATATCATTATTACCCATCCACATAGTGAAAAAGGTATGATCGGAAGACGCCAGGACATCCTGATAGGATACCGGTGCGGATTCTCCCGGAAACATTCTGGTAAAGAAAGGATTAAAATCAGCATAATTAGGCACTGCCGCATCTACCACACGAATACCCGGAACGCCCATATTGCCAAAATTTGGGCCATTTGATAAATTTTGCAAGAAAGAGGGATCTGCTTCTTCCACCTCTAAAACCGGCAATCCACTGGCGTCCAAACCCGCAAACCTCAAATAGCCGGAACCATTTCCCTGAACCTCCGGCTGAGAGAATGCTCCTCCTCCCACTTCACGCAATTGGTTGGCGATCATTAAGGGGTAAGACTGTTTTTGCACCTCTTCATACAAACCACCATCGGCATATCCGGCCGTCAGAGAATTTCCTACCGCGACATATTTGGAAAAATCAGCTGTTCCAGCCGAAGGCGAAGGCACATCCTGAATCTCCCGACAGCCTAATAATAAGGCTGCTCCGGCCAATAATTTAATATAGTTATTCATTAATTTCATGAGTCAAAATATTAGGCATTAAAACAAATAGGTCACCGTAACACCACCGATCAAAGCGGTAGACTTATATGTTCCCGGCATAACTTCCTGTACCGGACCATTCACATCCGTCACATTACCATCGGCATCGAAGCCGGCAATGGTACCTGCATTGGCCGCATCAGCAAAGGACTGTCTTCTCTCCTGTCCATTTACCCAAAGAAAAGAGGCATCCACCCTTAAATGCTCGGTGGGCATCCAGCCAAAGCCAAAGGTTAGATTGGTGCGATCCGCTCCAGGCGTTTCCGGCGTCATATAACCATCCTGAACAGGCGTTTGGTCATAGTAAATCCCCGCTCGTAATGCCCAGGCAGGAGTCAATAAATACTCCGCCCCTAATTTAAATTGTAGCGCATTTTCATAATCACGAGGGGAAGAGGTTCTGAGCTCGCCGTTGATAGGATCTACAAAATCAAAAGTCAGAGACTGGTAAGCCGACCAACCCACAATATTACCCTCAAAGCCGATGGTCACTTTTTCATCCGGTGTTACCGTTACCCCCACTGAGGCCACTGAAGGCAAAGGTAAGGTGGCATCAAACTGAGTACCTCCCTCCGGGAATAGGCCCGTGACATAAATGGATGCTGGAATATTTTTAAAAGTCACATCGCCTCCTTTCACTGCTGCATCTACTTTCGATCGATAGCTAAAAGCCAGATTCACCATTTCTGAAGCCTGGAAGTAAAGCCCCACATTATAACCGAAGGCAATATCAGCGGAACCATCCAGCTCAATACCCGCATCAGGACCCACCTGAGGAATGCCTCTTTGAAGGTTAACGGAACCCGTGGAAATCACCAATCCGGCCCCTACAGAAAATCTGTCTGAAATACGGTAAGACACCGTGGGTTGAAAAAAGATGGCCTGCAAATCAATGGATTGCAATAACGAATTCCCTTTCCAGGCCGGATCCCACTCCACAGAAGAACCATATGGCGTATAAACCCCCAGGCCAAAGGCCCAATTACTATATTCCCCCTCACTATTTTTGGGCTGAAACGCCCCATAAACATGAAATGGCGTACCAAGAGGGGAATCCGTAGTAGTGGTATAACTGCTTCCGGGAGTTTCTGAATCCCAATAATTGATCTTTGAATTAATGATATTCACCCCAAGGGCAACACCACTTTGGTGCGCCATAGCTAAGGCGCCGGGATTCCAAAAAATGCTGGAGGGATCAGGTTGCAAGCCCACCCCAAGGTTACCCATCGCCGTGTTGCGGTTACCCTGCAAAAGCACCTGGTAACCCGCGGCCATAGTTTCCATGCCTATCATTACAAGCATGCCGAGTAGTAATACTCCTTTTTTCATAAGTAGGAAAAAGTTTGTTTTAGGTTAAATCAAACGAAGGCATTGTCGATCAGGAAATTTTCACACCCTATCTTACCGAAAAGGAAAGCGAAAAAACTATTAACAACTTCACTATTCATATACCAAAAAAGGAAACTCATAGTGCGGCAATAGTTTAACTTGAAAGAAACCCGTAGTACAAGGGGTATGTTTCCCATCGCCAATACATTGCGCTTATTATAATTTATGCATAATTTTTTTGGGAAAAAATTCAATATTAAAAAAAATATCCTCCTTTTGCGAAAATAGTTTCCAACCCCGAAGATAAAATCCTTACAAAGCGAAATCGCTCAAAACGGAAACCCAATAACCCATAGTGGTTTTCAAACTTGAAAAAAGACATAAAAAAACTCCTGGATTGGAGGAGTTTTTTTTATACTGACCGTTTTTATAGGATCATGCCCTTAGCCCGGCTTTTGCCTTAATAAGCCGGATTATTCCAGCTGAAACCAAATTATGCATGCTTAAATACTCGTTTAGCTGCTAGGCAGAAAGATGACGGAATTTTTCCAAATTCAAGTTTTTCCAAGAAAACGGATGAAAGAGGAGAAAGAAAGCCTGCCCTGATTTGAGCAATTATTAATCAAATAAAAAACTTTTTTTGCTTCGAGAATAAAACCTTTGTGTGGACTGATGAATTTGTCTGCGCTATATTCTGTTTAAAAACACCCATAGCCCAATGTGGATACGCGAGTTTTGTCGACAGACCACATTTACCGATGCATAATTTGACTTATTCCAGTCCAATTTCCCAAGGCAACTCATTTTTATAATGGATACTTCCCTTCCTGATGGTCAAAGGAGAGCTAAAATTATTGTGATATAACTGCCCGGTCCCTAAACCCTGCGGCATTTTCACCTGTAGGAAAGAAGTCAATTGGGTTATGGCATTCAGCCCGATATTCGATTCCAACGCTGAAGTCATCCACCAACCCTGGCTATACTTATTTGCCAAAGAAATCCAATCCAGTGAATCCTGAATCCCCCGACCAAAGTGGGCTTTAAGATGATAAATTGCGGCAAAATAGTCTTCATTAACAATTCCCGTTCCGAAGCCGCCATCACTCCTATCAGCTCCTCATCTAAGGCGATAGGCGTAATTTCCTGCGCACAAAGTCTGGCCATGGCCTCCCATTGCCCTGCTTTTACCGGCTGTTCAATGGAATGAATCTCTAGCCGTTTTAAATCCCGTAATACCTCAGCCGCTTCATCCTCCGCAAAAGCCCCATTGGCATCTACCCGCAACACCAGCTGATTGGCGGTAAACTGCTTACGCAATCGGTGCAGTAAGTTCATCTCCCGATCATAATCAATCGCCCCGATTTTCATCTTGATGCAGGAAAAACCGGCTTTCAGTTTTTCTTCCATCTGCCCGGCCATGAAATCCTCTTCTCCCATCCACACCAGACCGTTAATCGGAATCGATTCGGCTCCGCTAAAAAATGGCGTATCAAATATTTTCCGTATCCCGCCCTGAAATAAATCCCGAAAGGCAGTCTCCATGGCAAAACGAAAAGCGGGCAAATGATCCGGCACCTGCTCTTTGGCCCATTGACTGATGGCATCCAAACGGTCAGGCACTTCCTGAAGGCTTTGCCAGCTCTGCAATTTTTTTTCGATTTCTTCCTGAAAAGTCGGCACATCATCTATGCTTAGCCCTTTCAATGGCCCTGCTTCTCCCCAGGCCACCTTGCCTCCCGACTCCAGTTTGATCAGCCAGGTATCTTTGGTTTTTAAGACTCCACGGGAAGTTCCCGCATCAAATTTAAAAGCCAATTGATAAGGATACACCTTAAAGTGGACCGGATGTGAAAGCGCTGTTGACATTACGAAATAATATTGCTTTTGGGAAAACTAGAATAATTTGTATTTTTAGTATACGACGCAGCATTTGCCGCTCAAAAATAGTCAATAATCTCCGCTCCTCAAGGAACACAATCTACTAAAATTATGAACCCCCACCGCAAAGAAGAACACATCAGAGTATTAGTAGAAACCAACAAAGGGAGCAAAAACCAATACGTTTGGGAGGAGGAAAGCAAAAGCATTCGTTTTATACGCACCCTTTTCCATAACCTTCGTTACCCGGCTGAATATGGCCTGGTGTTGAATACGCTAGACGAAGACCACAAGGCCCTGGATGCCCTGGTGCTGATTGATGAGCCTACCTTTCCCGGCTGTATAATTCATGCCCGCCCCATTGGATTGTTCAAAATGTTTGAAGAGGAAGGGCCGGATCACAAACTCATTTGCATTCCCGTGGAAGATCCTCGCTGGAATAAAATATTCAACCTGCATCAGGTAGACGCCGGTTTAATGAAAGAGATTGAACTATTCCTGACCGCTTATGCCCGCTTTGAGGATCATAAGATGGATCTGGAAGGCTGGGAAGATCAAAATTCCGCCCTCGACATTGTTCGTGAAGCGCAAGCCCGATATTGGGAATTGCATTCCGAAACTGTTAACCCGGATTATTCCTGCTTAAATCCTCGATAAGCCGAAAGCCGGGAAAAATGAAGGAATTTTTCCCGTTTCGGGTTATTGCCAACGAAGTAACGGTATGAGGAGAAAGCAAGCTTGCCCCAATTTGGGTTATTAACAAATCAGCAACCCTAATCTTATTGAATGGGAAGTAAGTCCTTTAATCTGAATCACTTTATTTACTGGCGAATAATTCTGGTTAATTTTTAAGCTGCTCCACCATATGCCGGGCAGCCACATAGCCCCCACTCCAGGCATTTTGGAAATTATAACCACCGGTAATCCCGTCCACATCCAATACTTCTCCGGCTAAATATAAACCGGCCAGTTTTCGGGACTGCATACTTTTAAAATCCACTTCACTGCATTTTACGCCTCCGGCCGTAACAAATTCCTCTTTGAAGGTGGTTTTTCCCGCCACTTCAAATGGCATCGATACCATCGCATTAATCAGCTTATTGGCGCTTTTCTTTGGCAAATCCGCCCAGCGCATCTCTTCCGGAATCCCGGCCAGTTCCATCAGGTTACTCCACAGGCGCTGGGTCAATGGGCGTAGCGGACAATTCACTATCTTTTTCTTCGCCTGACTATTCCGGTTTTCACTCACCCAGTTCCGGACTGCATCTTCATTCCACTCCTGATCCCATTTCACCAATACCTGAAATTGATAATCCTTTTCCGCTAAATGCCGGGCCGCAAAAGCGGAAAGTTTTAATACCGCAGGTCCGCTTAAACCCCAATGGGTAATTAATAAAGGACCTGTATAGCTAAATTTAGTGCCGGCAATTTTCAACTCTGCGGAAGGCACGGAAGTACCGGCCAAAGTCAGCAATGGACTATTCGGAATATTGAAAGTAAATAAAGAAGGCAAGGGCTTTTCAAGCTCAAGTCCCAAGGCGGACAACCAATCATATGCAGCAGATTTCGGATGACCACCCATGGCCACCATCACCAAATCCGCCTCCCATAGCTTTCCTCCACTAGTGGTCACGGTCCATCCTTCGGGCTTTTGTGATAAATCTACGACCTGTTCTCCATGCATGACCTTCACCCCCAAACGCTGCGCTTCTTCCCGAAGACAATCAATAATCGTTTGAGAGCTATCTGAAGTAGGAAAAACACGCCCGTCATCCTCGGTTTTCAGGGGAATCCCTCTTTCCTCAAACCATTGGCGCAACTCCACAGGTCCAAAGGCTTTAAATAAATTCCGGAGCGGCTTTTCACCACGGGGATATTGCTTCACTAACTGCCCGACCTGATCCACTGAAGTGGTGACATTACATCGACCTCCACCGGAAACCTTTACCTTGGAAAGGGTTTTATTCGATTTTTCTAAAATCACCACCTCCACATCATTAGGTAATTGCTGCAAATTCGCTGCGGCAAAAAAGCCGGCGGCACCTCCTCCGATGATCACTATCCTACGCCCCATTAAGCTGTAACCTCTTGTTTATTTTTGAAAAACTGCTGAAAAATCATGCTTAGACATATGACCAAAGCACAACCAATCAAATTGAACCACAAATATCCGACATTCGTGAATTTATACAAAATTACCACACACACTTCTGCGATCAGCGCTGCCACAAACACCGCATCTCCCTGAACTTTTTTCAGGTAAAAGGCGGTCAGGAAAATTCCCAAAATAGTGCCGTAGAATAAAGATCCGATAATATTGACCGCCTGAATCAGGTTTTCAAACATAGACGCATAAGAGGCAAAAATCAGCGCAATAACACCCCACATAAAAGTAAACCAGCGCGAAGCTTTCAGATAATGTTCATCGTCTCCGTCCTTTTTAATGTTTCTTTTATAAATATCCACCAAAGTGGTGGAACCCAAAGCATTTAATTCAGAAGCAGTAGAAGACATGGCCGCCGAAAATATGGCCGCCAACAGCAAGCCAATGATCCCATGCGGCAAATAGCGCATCACAAAGGTAATGAAGACGTAATCGGTATCTCTGGTTTCCGCTTCCGGCACACTGGCCTTAATCACCTCCACCGCCTGCGCCCGAAGCTCCTGTTCCTTTTCATTCAGCTCATTAATGGTGGTCATTAACTCCGGGGAATGGTCCTGATTCGCCCATGATGCGATCACCTGTTTTTTGGTTTCAAAAACTGCTTCATGCTCTTTTTCTAGGGCCTGAAAATCTTCCCTGCCTTCCGTTTGATATACCAGATTTACGACGGAAGTATTAAAAAACAGCGGCGACTTTTCGAACTGAAAGAACACAAACACCAGCACCCCAATAAAAAGTATAATCAACTGCATGGGGATTTTCAAAATGCCATTCAGCAACAACCCCAAACGACTCTCCGTCATTGACTTACCGGAAAGATAACGCTGTACCTGCGATTGGTCGGTTCCGAAATATGATAAGAAAAGAAAAAAACCTCCCAATATTCCGGACCAGATATTATAACGATCACTTAGATCAAATTTCCAGGAAATAAGCTCCATCTTATCCAGACCCGAAGCCAGGGCGACCCCATCAGAAAGCGTGAAGTCTTTGGGAAACAGATATACAATTAAAACACCGGCTAATATCATTCCCCCCATCATGATGGTCATCTGATGTTGCTGGGTCTGGCTTACAGCTTTCGTTCCACCGGACACGGTATAAAAGATGACCAGTACCCCGATAATCAGATTCGTTTGGAACAAGGGCCAACCCAATAAGGTGGACAAAATAATAGAGGGTGCATAAATGGTAATCCCTGCCGCCAACCCCCTCTGAAAAAGGAAAAGAAAGGCTGCCAGTGAACGGGTTTTCAAATCAAACCGACCTTCCAGATACTCATAAGCGGTAAAAACATTCAGCTTATAAAAGATGGGGATGGCCGTAACACAGAGCACCACCATGGCTAAAGGCATTCCAATATAAAACTGCATAAAGCGCATGCCATCGGCATAAGCCTGCCCCGGAGTAGACAAAAAGGTAATGGCAGAAGCCTGCGTCGCCATAATAGAGATCCCGATCGTCCACCACTTCAGTTCTTTATTCCCTAGCAGAAATCCCTTGATATCCTTCGCATTCCGGGTTTTAAAAATCCCATAGCCAACAATGGAAAGCAGCGTTCCGATTAAGACAATCCAGTCTAACCAATTCATGAAAATACCTGTGTTAAAATGGTGAATATGATAACATAAAAACAAAAAATACCAATGGTCCACAGATACAAATTGGTCCAGGTTCCTGCTATTGGAGGTTTCTCCTCTCCGGCTTTATCCCAAAAATCCATAATTTATGAGCCTCGATTGATGATTAAATTTCAAATTAATACAAGGATTCGTAGGCACAAAAAAAAACGTCTCCAATTGTTAATTAGAAACGTTTTTCATTTATCAAATAAAATTATAAATCTTAATTTCTTTAGAAAGGCGCCGGCCCGTCACTTTCCGGAGGCACTCCCATATTTGTTGGCGGCTCTCCTAAGCCCTCATTGGCTTTAGACTGGATAATCATGCCATTACTTTCAGGATCGAAAGAAGCAGAGCCATCAGGAATGCGGGAGAAGTTCTGGAATCCGCCCAAATCCAAATCTTCAAACTTGGTGTACTTACCGATGAATCGCAAGGGAACGGTGTCCAGTGCACCATTACGGTGCTTGGCAATAATCACCTCACCAGTACCTGCTGTCGGGTTACCGGCCTCATCCTGTGTAATTCCATAATACTCCGGACGGTAAAGGAACATTACCATATCGGCATCCTGCTCAATCGCACCAGATTCACGCAAATCGGAAAGCTGTGGACGCTTATCACCACCACGGGTTTCCACCGCACGAGACAACTGCGAAAGCGCAATTACCGGCACATTCAACTCCTTGGCCAAACCTTTCAGGGCTCGGGAGATGGAGGAGATTTCCTGTTCACGGTTACCGCCTGCCACGGACTTGGAATCTCCGGACATCAGCTGCAAATAGTCAATGATGATGATTTGAATATCATGCTGTGCCTTCAGTCGACGACACTTCGCTCTCAATTCCAGTATGGAAAGTGCCGGGGTGTCATCAATAAAAATCGGCGCATTCGTCAGTCTGTTGGTTCTTTCGACCAATTGCTCCCACTCGAAGTCCTGCAACATCCCTTTCTTCAACTTCTCGGACTCCAGTTCCGCCTCCGCTGAAATCAAACGATTCACCAGCTGTACGTTGGACATCTCCAAAGAGAATATCGCCGCAGGTTTGTCAAAATCTACCGCAGCATTACGAAGCACTGTCAATACGAATGCCGTCTTACCCATCGCAGGACGTGCCGCAATAATCACCAAATCGGAAGGCTGCCATCCGGCCGTCACGCGGTCCAGCTGGGTCAGTCCGGAAGGAACTCCGGTCAAACCATCCTTCATGGTCTTTTTGGCTTCCAGCTCTGCAATGGCTTGTCCCATTACCGAACGCATATCCGATACGGACTTACGAATATTGGAGTTGGTCACCTCAAAAAGCGAGCGCTCCGTATCATCCAACAGCTCAAATACATCACGGGTATCATCATAAGCCTCCGTCTGGATTTTAGAGGCCACCTGAATCAGTTCTCTTTTAATAGCCTGCTCAGAAATAATGCGGGCATGAAACTCAACATTAGCAGCATTGGAAGTTTTGGAGGTCAGCTTGGAAAGGTACAAGGGTCCTCCGGCTTTTTCCAGATCACCATTCTTACGCAAACGGTTGGTCACCGTCATCAAATCCACCGGCTCGGCGTCATTGAACAAATCACGAATGGCCTTATAGACTAATTTGTGCCCTTCTTTATAAAAACTTTCCGGACGCAGGATATCAATCACATTGGTCAGCGCATCTTTCTCCAACATTAACGCACCCAAAACCACCTCCTCCAATTCATTGGCCTGCGGAGGGATTTTCCCCGTAGCCAAGGTAGTCGGCAGTTTTGTTTTTGTTGGCAGTTTGGCTACCCCCTCTTTTCCTGTAACTGGCAAGCGAAAAGCTCCTGCACCCAATTCTTTTTCCTCAGACATCATATATTCGTGAAATGGCGAATGCCGTCAAAATTTAAGTCGAATCACACTAAAATCCTATTATGGGAAATTTTAGCAGTGAAACAAGTTCGCAAATATACGCTAACCAAACAAGGAAGCAAGACTTCTAAACCCTCTTTTCTTCCCAAAGTTCAATCTCCTTCCCATTCTCCCTTTCCATCTTAAAAAATCATAATCGCATGGCATCGAATAAGGCCGGCAAACTTTGGGCGCCTTTAATAAATTTCTATTTTTGTTTTCTATTCTAAATGAAATCCATGACGAATCATAATTCCCTAAAGATACATTTAATTGCGGTTGGCGGCGCCATTATGCACAATTTAGCCATCGCTTTAAAACGTGCCGGACATCAGGTCAGCGGATCTGACGATGAAATATTCGACCCTGCCAAATCAGCTTTGGAAACCGAAGGCCTGCTGCCGGAGCACAATGGCTGGAATCCGGAAAACATTCATGCTGAGCTGGATGCCATCATATTGGGAATGCACGCCCGCGAGGACAACCCGGAACTTGCCAAAGCACAGGAGCTGGGGCTGAAGATTTACTCCTTTCCGGAATTTATCTTTGAACAATCCAAAAATAAACAGCGAGTGGTCATCGCTGGCAGCCATGGCAAAACGAGTATAACCGCCATGGTGATGCACGTATTGAACTTTCAGCAAAAGGAATTTGATTATCTGGTCGGATCTAAGGTAAAAGGCTTTGACCTATCGGTGCAGCTTTCGGACGCTCCGGTCATCATCATTGAAGGAGACGAATATTTGAACTCCACCCTGGATCGTGTCCCGAAATTCCTGAAATACCATCATCACATCGCTTTGATTTCCGGTATTGCTTGGGATCATTTTAACGTATTCCCTACTTATGAAGGCTATGTGCAATTGTTCCATGACCTGGCTGACCAAAGCCCCAAGGCCGGCTCCCTGATTTACAATGAAAAGGATCCGGAAGTGAAGAAAATCGGGCAGACCAAAAGAACGGATGTCAACAGCATTCCTTATAAGACACACGCTTATACGGTGGAAAACGGACAAACTTTCCTGAAAACCGATAATGGCAAAGTGGCGGTCAATATCATTGGCGAACACAATATGGAAAACCTGGCGGGTGCCAAAGCCATTTGTAAGCAATTGGGCATTACCGATACCCAGTTTTACGAAGCCATGGCTACTTTCGAAAGCGCCAACAAACGCCTGACGCCTTTGAAAACCACCCCGGAGGCCATGGTCTATCAGGACTTTGCCCATTCGCCCAGTAAAGTCATGGCCACTACCAAAGCGGTTGCCGAGCAATTCAAAGACCGAAACACTCAGGTGCTTTTAGAATTACACACCTTTAGTTCTCTAAATAAAGATTTCCTTCCCCAATATGCCGGAGCATTGGATAGTGCGAAACAGCCTATCATACTGGTGAATGAACAGGTACTTCAGCACAAAGGCTTACCTGCAATTTCGGAGGAAGAAATAAAGGCTGCCTTTAAAAAGGATGATATTCAATATGTGCGCAATGCCGAAGAACTTAAAGCCGCTTTCAATGGTTTGGCCAAGGAAGGCAACTTACTGATCATGACTTCCGGAAATTTGGCAGGAGTACCAATTATGGAACTTGCCGACGACTGGACCAAATAAACAACACCGCGCAATCTGCGCTCAACGATAACGCAATCATGAATTTAAAATTAAACAAGCCACTGGTATTTTTCGATTTAGAAACTACCGGTGTCAATATAACAGCTGACCGTATCGTGGAATATGCCTTTGTAAAGCAAAATCCTGATGGCAGCACGGAAAAATTAGTTTCCAGAATTAATCCTGAAATTCCGATTCCGGTTGAAACTTCCCTGATCCACGGCATTTACAGCAAGGATGTAAAGGACGCCCCTACCTTTAAAGAAGTATCCAAAGATTTGGCGCGCTTTCTGGAAGGTTGTGATTTGGGGGGATTCAATATTGTGCGCTTTGATGTGCCACTATTAATGGAAGAATTTAACCGCGTGGGGATTGATTTCGACATCACCAAAAGGAACCTGATTGATGCGCAGAAAATTTTCCATATGATGGAAAAACGTAATCTTTCTGCTGCTTTCAAATTTTATTGTGGCAAAACACTGGAAGATGCCCACTCTGCTGAGGCGGATACAATTGCCACTCTAGAGGTTTTTAAGGCGCAGGTAGAAAAGTACGAGGGAGAAGAGGCCTTTGACATGAAAGGAAACTTGTTGGGCACTATTCAAAATGACATGAAAGTGATTGACCGCATCAGCTCCAGTAATCAGGTGGACCTGGCCGGAAGAATGGTGTACTCGGAGGAGGGCGTTCCATTGATTAATTTTGGAAAGCACAAAGGCAAGCCGGTAGAAGAAGTTCTGAAACGTGAGCCCGCCTATTATGACTGGGTAATGCGTGGTGATTTCCCACAGGATACTAAAAGAAGACTAACGCAAATCAAGCTGAATATGCTAAAAAGATAAGCCTTTAATTTTCGCAGTCGAAATTAACAAAACGGCATTATAAGAAATAAAAAGGACGATTTCATGCATTTGAGATCGTTTTTTTTTCGCCCGAAATTTTCTGATTTTTTTCCTTCAATTTTGTTTCAAAGGACGAAAAAAGCTGTTTTATTAAAGCCATAATTAACGATTTCGATATGATTAAAGATGTACTCGGCATTGGCTTGAAGGAATACTGGGCAGGCAACCGAGATGCTAACTTTTTTATCCATAACCAATTTGGTGAGGCGGATGAAATGCCCATCACTTACTTCTTTGAAGGAGAAGACGAAATGTCTGATCTGGAATATGTGGCATTGGAAACTTGCAAAGGACGTGTACTGGACGTTGGGGCCGGAGCGGGTCGTTTTGCGGTGGAATTACAAAACCGTGACTGTGAAGTGGTCGCATTGGATACCTCTCCGGGGGCGGTGGATGTGATGAAAAAGCGTGGCGTCAAAAATGCCCAGGTGGCCAACATCTTCGAATATGAAGATGAAAAGTTTGACACCATTCTCCTGATGATGAATGGCATTGGATTAGCCCAAACCCTGGAACAAGTTTCCACCCTGTTAGAAAAGTTAAAAACTTTGCTGGATGACAGCGGAGAAATCCTTTTTGACAGCTCGGATGTGACTTACCTTTATGATGATCAGCCCAAACCTAAAGATCATTACTATGGGGAAATTGACTTCCGCTACCAATTCCAGAGCCTGAAGGGCGAATGGTTTAAATGGGTGTATGTGGACTTCGCCACCATGCAGGAAATTGCGGACAAGGCAGGTTTTTATTGTGATTTATTAATGACTGACGAACAGGATCAATATCTGGCAAGTTTGACTCTTAAACCAGACGCTTAAAAATGCTATGATCCCACTGAAGGCTTCCCCAAAGACCCTGTTTTTTTGCATGGGTAAAAACTGCAAAAAGAAAAATAAGGGGTTGCTCAAATGGGCCAAAAAGCACAATGCCTTTAAGGACTATCAGTGCATCAAAATGAGCTGTAGCAATAACTGCGGCAACAAGCCTGTTATGTTTGATGCCAAGGAGCACCTTTGGGTGGGAAAGGTCACCAAAGAGAATATTAAAATGACCCTCAAAAAAAATAAGGATGAGTAACTCATCCTTATTTTTTTGTCTTTAGCCTGCCTACAAAGCCAGGGCCTTGAAATTATAAGAAAGATAAGCCAGCAAGTCGCCAAAGGCTTCCACATGTTTTTTATCCTCCTCCGATACCGGCTTCCCCGTCATCTTGCAAAGTAAATAGCCATACAAACCATTGATGCAAACCTGCATGGGATTCGATACTTTACCTTCGGACTTCTGCAGATAAAACTGAATGGAAGGCCTTACGGCATTGAAAAGCTTTTGATACTCTGCATCCTCCACTAAAAGCTTCATATGTAAATCAAATACTTTATCCACTTCCGCCTGAGTAGAAGCCAAATGCCCGGACTGCTCCACGCCTTCAGCTTTCATCTGCCGGATCAAAGCTGAAAACCATTTTCGCTGCGCCTCCTTTTCTTCCTCCTCTACCGGAAAATGTTTCACCACATATTCCTCCATCTGCTCCATATCAAAATTAAAAGCCCGCACCAGGTCCTCCATTTGATACAGAAACAGGATATATTCAGAGATATTTTCCGATCTCCTTTTTGCTGCAATTTCCTTCATAGTCAAATTTTTCGAAAAATAAGGGATTTTCCCAAAAGCCAAAAAAATATCGGGCTTAGCCCGGATTATTCCTGCTGAAATCCTCCTTTAGCCATAAGGCAGGAAATAGGAAGGAATTGTTTCCTATTTTGCGTTTTTTCCAACCAAGCAAAAGAATAAGGAGAAAGCATGTTGGCCCAAATTTGAGGTATTAATAAATCAGCACATTTACCCTTATTAAACTTCAAATAAATCACTTAAACCGATCCGATAAATCTGGCAGCCAATAATTAGGCTTCGGTCACGAACCAAAAAAAAGCCCCTCTCAGGGCTTTCAAATTTTATATAATTAAACAAAATTTTTATTCGGCAGGAATACTGCTTAATACAAACTTGTCCAGCAGCTTTCTCACTTCCTGATAATTTTCCACAAAATAACTCGCCTCAGTGGCCGCACGTCCCACTTTAATGGTTTCCCCCTGATCTCCTACCGCCTCAAAAGTATCCTCATCGGTCCAGTCATCACCAATGGCCATCAGGAAATCATGCTCAAACTTGCGAATGAAGCGGCGAGCCGCTTTTCCTTTGTTCACCTCATTTGACTTCACTTCAATCACCATATCTCCTTCCAAGACCTGAAGACTCATTCCGTGGGTGATATAACGTAAGTGATTCACCAATTCTCGCGCTCTCAACTCGCCAAAACCCTGCTCGGCCTTGCGGTAGTGCCATGCCAGCGAATAATCTTTCTCCTCCACGAAGGAACCCGGCGTTCTGTTCACAAAAGTATCCATCACCAGGCCTACCTGCTCTTTCCAGGCGCCACTCAGGGCACTTGGCATTTTCCATTCTTGTCCCTGATAACGGTACCAAACACCATGTTCGGCAATTAAATCCACCGGCAGATGCCCCAACCATTTATTCAGGGTCTCGCGATCACGTCCACTAATGATGACCACATGCCCTTTGGAGGTTCCCAAATGAGAAAGTAAATTCAATAAATGCTCGTCAGGGTTCGCCTTTTGCGGATCGTGATGAAAACCTGAAAGCGTCCCATCGTAATCCAAAAACAACAATGGCTTCTCAGAGGACTGGTATTGAGCCACCAATTCGCCCTGCAGATTGGCCACCAAATGCCTGGCGCCGGAAGCTTTCTGTTCGGATTTTATCGCTTCCAGTTGCTCCAAAAACAGGCTTACCCAATGGTGAATATTATATCGCTTGATGGTTTGTTTCATCACGGCCATGTGAATCTTCTGCTCCTCCACTTCCATTTCCAAAGCTTCAAAGATCGCATCAGCCAGGCTGTGGATATCATTTGGATTGATAAGGATGGAATCCGACAGCTCTTTGGAGGCACCTGCCATTTCCGAAAGGATGAGCACCCCTTTATTATCCAATTTAGAAGCCACATATTCCTTGGCGACCAAATTCATTCCGTCCCGCATAGGCGTAACCAAGGCCACATCTGCCATCCGGTAAAAAGCAGACAAATCGTGGATATTAAAGGATCTGTAAAAATAATGAATCGGCTTCCAGTTCACCGTACCAATCTTTGCATTAATCCTCCCTACTGCCAGGTCAATCTCCTCTTTTAACTCTTTATAACGGGGCACGGTATCTCTTGAAGGCACCACAATCATAAACAAGGAAACCTCGCCGATATATTGGGGATACAGCTCAAAAAATTGTTCAAAAGCTTTCAGCCTGTTCGGAATTCCCTTCGAATAATCCAGTCGGTCGATGGAGATGATCATCTTCGTTTTGCCAATACTGGTCCGAAATTCCACTTCCTTGCTTAAGGTGTCCGGATGACTCGCCATGCCTTCATATTTATCGAAGTCTATCCCCATCGGGAAGGCGTCCACGGTCACGGTGCGGTTGCCCATCACCACCTGTGCCTGATTCACTTTCATCCCGGCCAGACGAGATACAGAGCTTAAGAAGTGACGCATATCGTCATAAGTATGAAAACCTACCAGGTCAGCCCCTAAAAGGCCCATCAATAATTCTCTGCGCCATGGAATAGCCCGGAATGTTTCGAAAGAAGGAAAAGGAATATGCTGAAAGAAGCCAATGCTGATTTCCGAAAGTTGTTCGCGGATCATCTGCGGCACCAATAACAGCTGATAATCATGTACCCAGATGGTGTCATCGGGTTTCGCTACACTTAATATAATATCACAAAACTTCTGATTAACGCGCTGATAAGCCTTCCAATGATCCTCATCAAAATTAGCATAGGAAGAAAAATAGTGAAAAATCGGCCAAAGAGTCTCATTACTAAAACCCTCGTAAAACTCATGCACCTCTTCCTCGGTCAGGAAAACAGGTAACATATTGCCGGATTTCAATTTATCACAAACTATTTCTTTTTCCTCCTGATTATCCACCGCTAAGCCCGGCCAGCCTATCCATAAATTATCGCCTTGTTTATAAACAGATCCGAGACCAGTAGCTAATCCCCCCTCACTGGTGGCAAATTGCAGCTCATTGGCCTCATCTCTTAATACTTTAATGGGTAATCTGTTGGAAACGATGATCGTTCTACTCATGATATCATGGGTTGTGGTGAAAGGAGCAGTCAGCTAAAGGTTTTTTAATGGTAGATAACAGTGCGCGGACCGGCTCCCATTTGTTGACGGTTTGGCCAACGTTATTTCGAAAAATAATCAATTTGTGGCTTTAATTCAATGGATAAATGGATCGCTCCAATTTATTTCAATTTTAATAAAATAGCAGGGATTAAAATTTTTGAAAAAATGGATTAATTTTTACTGCGCAATTTAAGGTTTTTACGATATCGCCCATTGAATGCTACCGTAAAGCCAAATTTGCCCAGACCTATTCTCTTTTTAATTATTGAGATTATTTTTATCAATAGTAAAGTAAAATCACACTATTATCTATCATTTTTTTAGTTTTCAGCTGAATTATCCCTCCTTGAATCGAACTATCCGGGCTAAAATCCTCAGATCACTTAAGACAGGAAAAATGAAGGACTATTCCACCATTTCGAGTTTTCTCCATTAACCCGAAATATTCATGCTTAAATCCTCGTTTAGCTGTAAGGCGGAAAAAATGAAGGAATAGTTTCCTATTTCGAGTTTTTTCCAACGAAACAGATGAATGAGGAGAAAGCAAGCTTGCCCAAATTTGGGCTATTATAAATAAAAGAAAACATATTATAATAAACTGAAATAAAGTCATTTATGCTTAGTTGATTAATTTAGCGGTGAATAATTCGGGTTAAAGCAGAGGAAGGAAGAGCAAGTAAGCTTACCCATGCTGAAGTTATTAAGAATCATAAAAAAGTGGGCGCTATAAATAATGTGCGATTGATGATGACCTCAACAATCCAAGGGCGCATAATTCGGCTTACACATTTTGGCTTTTATACACACTCACAAAAGAAAACCCATCCGATTTAAAAGCGGATGGGCTAAACTGCAACCAATAAGCCGAATGCTGCATCCGTAAATCCTCGGAAAGCAGCAAGGCGGGAAAATGAAGGAATAGTTCCTTATTCCGAATTTTTTCTAAGAAAGCAGAGGAATAAGGAGAAAGCAAGCCTGCCCCAATTTGGGCGACTAACAAGCACAGAAAAATAGCGGTAATTAAAAGTATGCGCTTGTTTAAAAGCAGATTGGGCCGATCCCATAAATTCAGCAGTGAATAAATCGAGCTAAAGTTGGCGCTGCATCATTCGGAAAAAACGAAAAAGCGCGTGTTCAAAACACGCGCTAAAGCGGATCATTTATTATTTCACCAAAACGGGCTTCGTTTTTTCAGAAATACCATTCTCATTAAAAGATTCAATAGAGAAATAATAATCGGTTCCATTATCCAAAGATGGAATCTTAAGGGAGTTTTCATTATAAACCATCCAGGATTGGTATAGCTTATCCGGTGCAATACCCCAGCGAATGTTATAGCCTTGCGCTCCTTTAACGGCATCCCAACTCATCTCTACCTCTCTTGGGTCTTTGCTTCTGTCCAATTGGAAATTACGTACCTTAGCCGGTAATTTTCCGCTACCTTTTCCAAATACCCGAAATTCGGACATCGCGAAATTTGGTGTAGGCACCGCAATATTGTTATACCTTACATAGCGTGCCTTAACAGGGGATTTCAGTTGCACATATTCATTGGGCACATCTTTCCAATTATTAGATTTATCTACAATGGTTTTCCATTCCTTACCATCCAATGAAGTCTCCACGGTGTAACGGTGATGCATATTTTCCGGTCTACCAAAAAGCATGGACTCATGATCATGGAAATTAATTTGTAGGGCATAAATATCCCCGGCCTGCTCAAGGTCAAGCTCCACATATTGCGCCGCATCATTCGCTTCCGCTACCCAATATGATTTAGAGTTCTCATCCGTCAGCGTTGAAACATACAATGCTCCATTTTCCTGGCGAGTTTGTAAAGTATCAATGATATAGTCACCATCAGTTGCGGTGGATTTATTGATCTCAATCAAAGAAGAGGCTACTTTGGCAGGCTTATTATAGGACAGCAACATCCAGCCGCTAAATTCCCCTGCCTTGGGGTGATCCGCCCCATAGCGTGGATAATCACCATACTCCGTATTGGAATACATGAGCCCGTCCTGATCGAAATAGGTAGGGAACATGCACAGGCGGCGTTCCCAGTGGGAATTAGAAGCTAAAGCCATAGAAGCAAAATGCCAATATTGATCATGTTTGTCCTTCATGGTGGTACCATGCCCAGAACCATTAATAAAGCCTCCAGGCTTCATACACATCGGGTTATTCGGAGCGTATTCCCAAGGGCCAAGCGGACTGTCTGCCATATAATAACCATCCGCATAAACGTTAAATTGCGTTCCCGGAGCAGCATATTGCAGGTAGTATTTACCGTTGTGCTTGGTCATGGCCGGGCCTTCAATATAGCCTTCTTTCAGGGTCGGGTGGAAATTATTCTCCCCGAAGCGTTCCCAACCATGGTTTTCCTCATCGAGATTATACAACTCATGGATTTCTTCTCCAGGCACAAAGCGCTTTTGCTTATCTAATTCGCGCGCACGAATGGGGTAAATATTGGAAGAACCCCAATAGATATAAGCGGATTCATCATCGTCAATGAAAAATTCCGGATCCTGCAGGTTATTCAGGATGGTAACACCGGCATCCCACTTTCCTTTTTTTGGGTCATCAGTGGATAGTAAAACCATGTTTCCGGAAGGGTTACCGGTCACATACAATAAGGAATCTTTATAATTGAAGGCCGTGGGCGCATTTGAGCCCTGAAAATACCAGTTCTCAGGCTTAATGAAGTCCCAACTTACCAAATCCTTGGAATGCCAGTAGCCCATAGATCGGGTAACGAACAAATAGTATTCTCCGCGGAATTCTACCGCCGCAGGATCTGCCCCGGAACGGTAAGAGATGTCGCGAACGGAATTGTAAATCATATAGGTGTAATCCACATTCAGGGGATTACAATACGTTTGATCCTGAGCTTGTACCTCCGTGAGACTGCTCATGCCTAGCAGTACAGAGACCGAGAGGCTCATTCTTTTTAACCAATTTTTCAAAATCTATGCAATTGTATATGATATAAACTATTTTTTATATTTAAATAACCAGTCCATAAGCCCGGGCTCCTGAAACATGGTATCATTCCAGGGGCCATGTCCAAGCCCCGGATAGGTATCCAATTTCACACTTATTCCGGCAGCCTTTAGCGCCTCATACATTCTTAATGAGTAACTGTAGTCCACCACATTGTCCGCATCTCCATGCATCAATCTAAAGGCCATATGAGGAAGCTTTTCAGCGATATCCACCGGATTACCTCCACCGGACATAAAATAACCTGCTGCAAAAGTGTCCGGCATTCGATAGGCCAGCTCAAAGGCTGTCATCGCTCCCATAGATATACCCCCCACATAGCAACGACTTTGAGCTATATAGCCGCTTCTTTTGGTGAAATCGGCCACAAAATCCATCAGCAATTGTAAGTCTTTGTTGGCGGCTTTTTGATATTGCCAGTACCACCGCGTTTTGGCATGGCCATATTGTTCTTCTGCTGTTCCGGGCATCATCTTGGAGTCCCAACGCGTGCCCAGGGGACACTGTGGAAATACCACTATGGCAGGATGCGCTTTCCGGAAAGCGGAATCAAGAAAAAATGCACCACCATTGTTGAGTTGGCTGGCATTATTATTTCCACGCTCCCCCATTCCATGAATCATCAATACCAGAGGATAGGATTTCTGAGGATTAAAATTATCAGGAAACAAGATGCGGTATTGCAGGCTATCTTTTCCCTGAACAAATACTTTTCGCTGATAATGATCCAGCGGTTTGGTCACCACAGCAGGATAACTTTTATAGTCGGTTGAAGGCTGAATAATTTGCGCCTTTACCGGATGGGGCTTTCCAATGGTGAGCCAATAGCATAATGAAAACACGAAATAAAAAGGTAAAATTGATTTCATAGTGTTACCGTTTGGGTGAGTAAAAAGGCAGGCTGTCTTTACCTCCAGAGGCAGTGCGCCGCATTAATAGGCTCGACAACAATAAGTTTTAGGTGGCATTGCGAATTGTTTAATAGTCCAAAATTGGAGGAACTTGTATTCTACTCATTCGGCTACTTCTTAGGCAAAAACTCAAATTCGAAAACGCTTTCATTTTTTCGCCTTTCAGTAAAATAAGAAATGAAGCATGCCTAATTCCGGTTAAAAAACAAGAGAAGGAGGCAACCGATGGAAAACGGATTGCTTCCTTACAGCAAAGCTATACCCCTGAAAATTTACAACTAATCATTCGTCTGATCAATTTATTTCACCTCAATCGGCTGTCCAAATCGGGTAAAACCTAGCTTGTTTAAGCCCTTTAGAATATCCTCATTTTGCATAAAGTGCTTCCATAATAAACCGCTACGGTGGTTTTCAATCATGACCACCTGTGGTCCCTGGTCAATGGCAATATAATTTTTTCTTACCCAATCCTCTTCCCGCTTTTTATAGGTAGGATTCACTGCATCATAGAAACCATAAATTCCGAAAGCATCTTTTCCTTCCTCGCGATACAGATATTTCAAAACCTCCATGGACTCTTCCGGCGTGTATGGCATGGACGATATGGCCGCCGTTGGGGCAATAGTGCCTTTATCAAACTGGAAGCCCGGTGCGGAAGCTCCATAGCCGGCAGGAACAAGGTCTGAGGCCGTTAGTCCCCATAATTTTTCCCCGTAGCCTTCCCAGCCATAAGGGTTGTCAAGACAGTAGGCCCGGTTGATCAGGGTATGGCGACGATTTTGCTCCCAATAATTCGCAAAACGATCCGCCAGTCCACGAGGATCCAGTCCAAGGTAAGAATAATGCGCAAAGAATAACGGCCCGCCCATCTGAATGGTATTTCCCAGCGGCAGGGTCATGCCATAATAATTTTTATAAGTCCCGAATTCCGGATTATCCCATGCTCCCCAGCCTTCCCAATAGGCTTCCGGGGCAATGGAATGCGTAGGAGAACTTTCTGCTAAAATATAGGTAATCAGGCACTCATTATAACCTTTAATTTTATGGTTCATTTTAAACTCATGCTCTTTGGACCAATGCCAGATCAACCCATTGGTGCCATTGGTATAAAAATCCCATTCCATCCCTTCCCAAAGGTCGGTGATGCGTGCTCGCAAAGCTTCCTCTTTAGGAGTAGCACCACCGAAATAGCTACGAGCGGTTAATAGCGCCTGCGCCATAAAGGCGGATTCTACTATATCCCCACCATTGTCATACTCGGAAAAAGCTTTCAGTTCTCCACTATCATAATACCAATGGGACCACATGCCATGAAAACGCTCGATCTCCGATAAAAATTGGGTAGCTTTCAAAAAGCGATCTACCGCCTGCTCCCGGCTTATCCAACCTCTTTCTGCCCCAACGATCACCGCCATCAAACCAAAACCACCGCCACCAAGGGTAATTGCTGCTTTGGGGTCATGGGAGCGTTCCAGCGCCAGCCCAGAATTCGGGGCGGCAAAGTCCCAGAAATAGTCGAAGGTATAGCGCTGTACCATGTCCATGAGCTCCTCATCGGAAAAATCTTTAATCTGCGCTTCGACGATCGCAGAGGCTTGCTGGGGTTTCCCTTTTTTGAGGGGCACTACTTTGTATTCCAGGCTTAAGTTTCGCCCCAGGTCTGTGACGAAATCCAGATAGCGCGCCTCCGAAGTGGTGGCACGCAAGTCGAAGGATTCGGATCCTTTGGGTCGCGCATATATTTGGTAATTTACCTCTGCCTCTGATTGGTCCCATCGGAGGTCCACATGGCTGTCATAACCCTGTACCTGAAGGTTAATTTTGTCTTTGGCGATAGCATTCAGTGCCAAAAAAAAGGCACAGATGCAGATCAATCCTGATTGTTTCAATAAATCCATCCTAACTATTTCAAATATTTTGGGGGAACTTGATATTGCTTTCTTAATGAATCCAACTGCAGATGGAGTTGTTTCTGAATCTCCTGATATCCTGACGCTCCGTAGACATTTTTCATTTCCGAAGGGTCCTCCTGCAAATCAAATAATTCAAAATTACCATCTCTATAAAAGTCAATGAGCTTATAGCGATCGGTTTTCACGCCATCATGAGCGCGTACACTGTGGAAACCGGGAAATTCATAAAAGTGATAATACAGGGCATTTCGCCATGGAATTTCCTCTCCTTTCATCAAAGGCAGAAAGGATTCTCCCTGCATATCGGCTGGAATTTCCATATCGAGCATCTCCAGGAAGGTAGGCGCAAAATCAATATTCTGCGTCAGCTTGCTTACTTTAGCTTTGGGTTGATCAAGAAAAGGGTCGCGGATCAGCAATGGCATCCGGAAAGATTCCTCATACATCCACCGTTTATCAAACCAGCCATGTTCTCCGAGGAAAAAGCCCTGATCTGAAGTGTAGACGATAATGGTATTGTCCAACAGGTCATGTTCCTGAAGGTAGTCATAGATTTCCCCCACGCTGTTGTCCACCGATTTCACGGTGGCGAGGTAATCTTGCAGATAGCGCTGTAGCTTCCACTCCGCTTTTTCTTTCTCTGTGCGAGCTGTGGTGTAATAATCGTTATTTCTATCGCGGTAAGCCTCGAGGAATTCCATTCTTTCCTTAGGAGTCATGCGGCCAAAGAATACCTGAGGCCAGCGGTCATAAAGGAGAGAATCGGAATTTACGCCCGTCACCATTTTCAGATCATGCCCTTCATAGGCGTCCCGATAGATATTCATTTCCTGCGTGGCTGCGGCTTTTCGTCCCTGATAATCATCAAAGAAATTATCCGGCACCGGGAATTTCGTATTCTCAAAAAGCTTATAATACTGAGGTTCCGGCACCCAATTACGATGTGGGGCTTTGTGGTGCATCATCAGAAAAAAGGGTTTTTGAGGATCACGCTCCTGCAACCACTCCTTAGTAAAGCGGGTGATTAAATTCGTGACATACCCTTTCTCCTGCTGAATAGTGTCTTTGGTAATGAAGTCAGGGTTGAAATATTCCCCCTGATCATTTAATATCTTATAATAGTCAAAACCCACCGGATCAGAGACTAAATGCCATTTCCCGATAACGGCGGTTTGGTACCCCTGCTGCTGTAGCAAATTGGGGATCGTTTGCTGATGGCCATTGAATTTAGTGCCATCGTTTTTCATCAGACCATTGATGTGGGAATGCTTACCCGTGAGGATATTGGCGCGACTAGGGCCACACAGCGAGTTAGCGCAATAATTTTGTTCGAAAAGGGTACCTTCTTCCGCCAGGCGGTCAATATTTGGGGTGGGGGCTAATTTCCCGATGGGATGTTGGTAGGCACTGATGGCCTGAACGGCGTGATCATCAGACATGATGAACAGAATATTGGGGCGTTGGGACTTTTGGGAGGGCCGGGAAGTCGGCGACTGGCAAGCCATCTGGGCCAGGATCAGTAGTGTGCTAAGGAGAAAAGGTCGTAAACTCATTTTTCGATAGGATAAATTTTTGACTGAATATTCCGATAGATCCCAAGGCAATCATTTCCCCAAAATCCTCAAGATGCAAAACAACTTTTCCGGCTCTACAGTTAGCCCGAATTATACATCTTCACGATTAACCAACTCGCAAAAGGGCTCTTTACTAATGCATTACAGCTATTTTTCGGTTAAATAATGGGCCAAATCCAGGGGAGCTTGCCTTTTTCGCATTTTTTTGCCCTCCCGACAAAACCCTGAAGAATAAAGAGAAAGCAAGCCTGCCCAATTTTGGGCTAATAAATAAATCAAAGTAAATAAATTGTAATGGACTGAAATTAAGTTACTTGTGATTAGTTATTAAATATGGCGGTGAATAATTCGGCTTAGGCAGCAGACAAAAGGATTCTTTTTCTTGTAGAAACTTGTAGAAAAAAGGTTGCCTGAAGCCTTAGGCCTCAGGCAACGATTATTTATTGAAAGCTGAAAGTAGCATATTGACTTTGGTCATCAGAACTTTTGGAAATCCAAAGTTCAAATTCTCCTGCCTCCACTATTTTCTCTTTATCTAATCCAATGAAAGCGATCATTTCCTCATCAATGGTGAATTTCACCTGACGACGCTCCCCTTTTTTCAGGGCAATTTTTTCAAAAGCTTTCAATTCTTTTACCGGACGGGTAACGGAAGCCACCTTATCATGAATGTAAAGCTGGACAATTTCCTCTCCATCCATATCACCGGTGTTGGTAATATCAATGCTGGCTTCTATGCTTCCACCTTTGGAAAAAGTAGACTCACTCAATTGCAAATTGCTATACTCAAAATTGGTATAAGACAATCCATGGCCAAAGGCATATAATGGCGTATTGGCTACATCAATATAATTGGAACGATAATCCGCCGGAGCCTGATCATTGAAAGGACGACCGGTATTCTTTTGATTATAGAAAATTGGCACCTGTCCTACATTGCGAGGGAAAGTCATTACCAATTTTGCGGAAGGATTATAATCTCCGGAGATAATATCCGCCACAGCGTTTCCAGCCATCAGACCAGGATACCAGGCTTCCACAATCGCATCAACATTTTCGGCTTCCCAGGATAAATCCAATGGACGACCATTGAATAACACCAAAACAATCGGCTTTCCGGTTTTCTTCAACGCTTTCAATAAGGCACGCTGGTTACCTGGCAAAGTGATATCTGAGCGACTTGCCGCCTCTCCTGACCAGTGGTAGTTTTCCCCCATGGCTACCAATACCACATCACTTTTCTCTGCTGCTTCCACAGCAGCTGCAAAACCTTCTTCACTTGGCTCGGCTACCGCTACTTTTTGTGTCACCGGATCAATTAACGGAAGATCTGTTCCTTTGGCATAGGTGAATTTCACCTTAGATTTCTTGTATTTCGCATCCAGGCCTTCTTTTACCGTAACGGATTTACTACGATCACCCTTGATGGCCCACTCGCCGTTTAAGCTTTCACGCTCATTGATAAAAGGACCGATCAAAGCTACTTTTTTCGCCTCCTCTTTTTTCAAAGGCAAAACATTGTTGTCATTTTTCAACAACACCATGGACTCTTGCGCTGCCTCCAATGCCAAATCCACGAATTTATCATTCATCAACACCTCTTGCTCGCGCATGGCATCACAATAACGGTAAGGATCGTCGAACAAGCCTAGCAAAAATTTCATCTCCAAAATACGCGCTACGGCTACATCAATTTGGCCTTCAGAAATTTTACCTTCTTCCACCAAAGCTTTTAAGTGCGCCACAAAAGCCTCACTGATCATATCCATATCAATACCTGCTTCCAAAGCCAACTGTGCACCATGCTTCAGGTCCTGAGCATAGCCGTGCGCAATCAACTCCAAAATGGCCGTATAATCCGTTACCACCAAGCCATTGAAATTCCAGGAATCACGCAAGATGTCTTTGTATAAATACTTATTGGCCGTGGCCGGAACACCGTTCAGATCATTGAAGGAAGTCATGAAAGAACCTACGCCTTCCTCAATAGCAGCCTGGAATGGAGGGAAATATGTTTCGTGCAATTGCTGTTCTGAGATATCGGTCGAGTTATAATCGCGACCGGCCTGAGCAGCTCCGTATCCGACAAAGTGTTTCGCCGTGGCAATCAGGGTATTATTCTGGCTCAGGTCACTCGGATTTTCAATCCCCTGAAAACCTTTTACTCTGGCGCGCGCAACTTCTGTGCCCAGGAAAACATCCTCTCCGGCACCTTCCATTACCCGTCCCCAACGAGGGTCAAAAGACATATCAATCATCGGGGCGAAGTTCCAGGCTACACCGGAAGCTGTCGCCTCCTCGGCAGCAGCACGTGCTGTGCGCTCCATAAGGTCCAGGTTCCAGGAACAAGCTTCCGCCAATGGAATAGGAAATGTGGTTTCCAACCCATGAATAACATCCGCAGCGAAAAGCATTGGAATCTTCAATCGGGAATACTTCATATTTTGCTCTTGCAACATGCGTACGTTCTCTGCTCCAAAAGCATTAAAAGTACTACCGATCATCCCTTTTTTCAGGTAAAGCCCGGACTGATTATCCGCTACTTCTCCGGTAGGAGCAAAGTTGGCAGAATACTGATTCATCTGCCCAATCTTTTCATCCAGGGTCATCATGGACAAAAGGGAATCCACTTTGAACTCTACCTGCTCATCCCCACTATAGCTTTTCCAACCGGGAATTTTATCCGTATCAGCAGCCTGAACAAAAGAGGCGCTCACCACTGCACCGATTAGGATAGCTGATTTTTTCCAATTTATAAATTTCATTAGACTCATCTTTTCGTTCCTATTTTTTTCAAATAATATTTTGGGGGACCTGCCCCCAAAAAACGATTAAATCGCAGGTTGTAATAAATTAGGGTTCAAGTCCTCCTGGCGCAAAGGCACAGGCAGATACTCGGACTCTCCTGCTACATAACCCGGCAAGACGCTAGCTGCCTGTCCGGTGCGCACCAAATCATTAAAACGATCTCCCCATTCTACTGACAGCTCAGCACGGCGCTCTTCCAAAATTTGATCCACTGTAGGGCTGGCAATAGGCGCCAAACCAACACGCTCCCGCACTAAATTCAATGGCGTGGCCGCATCTCCTCCCAGTCGGGCTTTCACCTCTGCGTTCATTAACAACACATCCACATAGCGTAAAACGCGCACATTGTTATTCGTACCATAATCCGGACGTCCCTCGGTCATCTGATCTTTCGGCGTATAAGCTTTGCCATTATAGTGGGCTTTGCCTTCCATATAATCCGGATCAAATTCCGCTATCTCATCCCCGGAAGGAGTGGTTGTTCCGGATTCCAAGACTGCCAGATTCCAACGTTCCTCATCTCTTTCTCCATTATTGTGCTGGTTCAGGAAATCAAGGTATTCAGGTTGTAAAAGCATGAATCCCCAACCGGTAATAGGCACCGGGTTATTTCTAGGTCCCTGATGCTGAAACCATGCACCAGCATAAATCTGCGGACCATCTCCGGCGTCCAAATCCGAGAATTGGAACTCATAGATGGATTCTGAAGAAAGCTTACCGTGAATTTTAAATAAGTCGTAATAATCTTCCTGAGCCACTAAAGCATAAGTGCCACTATTGATGATTTCATCCGTCAGGCTTTTTACCAACTCGAAATCTCCCTCATTCAGTGCCAGTTTTGCTTTCAGTGTCATGGCCGTATATTTATTTACCGCACCCTGTAGTTCATTTTGTTCCGGCAGAACATCAATAGCATAGTCAAGCAACTCATGAAGGTGTACGCGCACATTTTCAACCCTGGATTTATACAAATAGGCGTTGGTTACATTTTCCGGATCCACCAATGGAATTTCTCCCCATAACTGATGAAGGTAGAAATACGCCAATGCACGGTGAAACACGATCTCCCCACGATAAGATGCTGCACGTGCCACATCCGCCTCGTCCGTTAAATTTTCCAAAAAGCGGTCCAACAGCTCTTCGTTGAAATAAGTCGTGTTCACCACTTTGAAAAAGGCTTCCCAGGCAGCGTTCATCGCCCAGAAATTTTTAGCCGCCGCATAATTGAAGTTTTCAATATTGCTGTAATCCATCTGCTCTGCGGCAGAGCCTCCCCCCTTGGTTACTTCATCCCCGCGGACATTCAAAATAGGCCAAATTTCCCACTGCGTCATTCTGGTACGCGCTTCGGCATATACACCGGAAACCGGACCATACATTTGACTAGGATCAGTGAAATCGATATCATCTGAAGGCACCACCCCTTCCGGATTGATATCCAACCAGTTGCTACAGGAACTTAAGGATACTACAGCCAAAAGCACTGCGATGAATTTATATCTGATATTCATTTTCGTTACTATTTAAGCGTTAGAAAGTAAGAGATGCCCCTAAGGAGAATACTGCTGGTATGGGGTAAGTTTGCTCATCAACCCCACCCGGTACTTCCGGCGTGAATCCGTTGGTATTGAACCAGGTGTACGGACGGTCTACATTCAAATACACCGAAGCGCCGGTCATCTTTAAATTCTCCATCACCGAGGATGGCAAATTATACGTCAGGCGAATATTCTGCAGGCGGAAGAAAGAAGCATCTTCCAGATAGAAGCTGTTCAATCGGCCGTTATTCCAGGTATTAAACATTCCCTCAGCAGAAGGATAGGCGTTGGTGCTTCCTTCTCCTGTCCAAAGATTGTTCGCTAAATTAGCATCAATGTTATTACCGGCATGTTTGTTAATATCCGCACGCTTTCTGTTCAGTATCGTACCTCCGTGTGAGCCCATGAAGTTGGCTGACAGGCTGATATTTTTATAGGCTACATTGAAGTTAAAGCCATAGTAAAAGTCCGGATTTGGATCTCCCAAAATGGTACGATCACTTTCATCAATCACGCCATCTCCATTACGGTCTACATAGCGGAAGTCGCCAGGCTTTAGGTTGTTGGCCTGTGCAATCGGGCAGTCGTCAATCTCTTGTTGGTTCTGGTAAACACCCGCTACTTCCCAGCCATAGAAGCTGTATGCGGCCTCACCAGGCATCAACATTTGAGGGAACTCTTCTGTGCCGGCCTGAATATAAGGCGCCCCACCTAAACTCGTCACCATATTGTTAATCTTGGTAAAATTACCTCCAAGGCTGTAGGAGAAATCTCCAATCTGATCAGACCAATTCAGGGCCAATTCCAGACCGGTATTTTTCATATCTCCGGCATTTTGCAAAGTAGGTTCAAGACCATTGGACAATGGCGGCATTATGATCATGTCTAATGTCTGACGATTGAAATAATCGGCCTCAAAGTTCAAACGGTAATCAAATAATTTGGACTCGAAACCAATATTGAATTCACGGGTACGCTCCCAGCTAAGGTGAGAGTAAGTCCCTTGCTGAATCATCCCGGGCATGATCAGGCTTCCGCCAAAAAGACCGGACTGTCCCAATCCTCCATTCAAAATAGCAGCAAAACCTGTATTGGCAACCCCTTGCGCATTCCCCAAATCACCATAAGACGCTCTCAGTTTAAAATGATCCAGGGTGCTTTGGTTCCAGCTCTTGAAAAATTCTTCTTCAGACACTACCCAACCCAATCCCAGGGAAGGGAAAGTACCCCATTTTTCCTGGTACTTGGAACTGGCATCACGACGAATCATACCGGTCACCAAATAGCGATCATCATAGTTGTAAGATACCCGGGTAAATAAACCTAGCATTCTGTATCGCTCACCACCATCAAAACCCGTTAAGGTAGATTCATCTCCGGTATGGATATAATTGGGATCCTTTACCCCCTGAGCAGTAAGGCTTAAAAAGCGGGTGTTTTCTTCAATAGTGGAAGAACCAACCATTACTTTCAAATTATGATTCCCGAATGCTTCTTCATAGGTAGCGAAATTATCCCAAACCATATTATAGGTCCAGTATTGGTTTTTCGTTAGGGAATTAATAGGCTGCACGGTATTTCCTATTTGGTAATCCGGCGTAAAATTACTTCCTCTGGAATTGATATAATCCATGCTTAAGCTGGAGCGGAAAGTCAATTTATCCGTTTTGAAAGGACGGAATTCTGCGTAAAGGTTTGGTAATACTCTGAAATTTTGTGTTCTGTTATTACTATGATAGTAGGCCACTCCCAATGGGTTGGTATAATAAGTATCAAATCCCAAATTGTGTGGATTGGCAAACTTCTTTGGATAAGCTTCCGAATCCGGTAAACTATAATCATAGGCCGGATACATCGGGCTACCGATATAGGCCTGGAAGAAGGCACGATCATCATCTGTCATACGATCCTCAGTGGTCATGGTCATGTTCAAACCAAAATTGAAGGCCTCTGATACGGTATGCGAAAAGTTGGTCTTCAATGAAAAACGCTCATAGTTCCCCTGACCTTCATTCATAATACCGCCCTGGCTAAAATACCCCAGACTCACATTATAGGTGGACTTTTCCGTTCCTCCCATGATGGAGATATTGTGGTTTTGAATCGGTGCCGATTTGATCAGCTCGTCATACCAGTCCGTGGAGATGGCAGGATTTCCATCCACACTTCCATATCTTTCCATGGCCGCATCTATGGGCTTAATCAAATCCGAATTATTGGAAGATCTGATAAAATCAGCATACTGCGCCGAGTTGGCCATCTCTAAACGTTGAGTCACTTTTTGCACTCCATAGTAACCGTCATAAGACACGCGCATCTTTTCATTCTTCGCACCGGTTTTGGTGGTAATGATCACTACCCCGCCAGCAGCCCGCATACCGTAGATCGCAGAAGCAGAAGCATCTTTTAGAATACTCATCGTTTCAATATCATTCGGATTCAACCAGGCGATATCGAACAACTGCATACCGTCCACCACATAAAGTACATCACTTTGATTTAAGGAACCGATGCCTCGAATCTGCATTTGAGGAGACTCTCCCGGAGCACCGCTGGAAACAATATTTACCCCGGCTACTTTACCCTGAATAGCCTCAGTCGCTGAAGAAACCGACATGGAATTCAGGTCCTTATTGTCCACATTCGCAATGGGGGCCGTCAAATCCTTTGATTTGGAGGTACCGTAACCGATCACTACCACTTCCTCCAAATTCTCCACATCTTGCTGTAAGTCTACCTCAAAAAATGTTTGATTGCCGACCACAAACTCCTGTGGCTTCATTCCTATAAAAGAAAATACCAGGGTATTTTCCGCGGAGACCCCCGAAAGCGTAAAGGCGCCATCGAAGTCGGTCGAAACCCCATGCGTGGTTCCTTTGATAATCACACTCACGCCGGGAAGACCTTCTCCATCGTCTCCCTTGACGACACCTGATACCTCAAAAGCATCTTGCGCAAAAGCGGAGAAACTTCCAAGCATCATAAAAAACAAGAATAGTTTTTTGGTCATGATAAATTAAATGTAAATCGTTAAAATAATTTTCGAAGTCAGCAATAACTTAAGCGGGTGGCCTTTTTGATTCCCATGAGGTATGCTCAATCGAGCCGTTACAAAAAGACCTGGCATTGAAAAAAAAGGAGATGTAAATATTCCGATTAGCTCCCTGCCTCAAACAAAGATGTGCTAAAGCAGGCGGTAAATACGCAAATCGGCACATCATCAAAGGCACATCATTCGTTTTAAAAAGGATTACATTTGCTGATTTACAGAGAGTTACGCTATTGAAAAAATCATACCTAAAACCCCTTATTTTTTTGGGTGATGTAATCTTAAGTCATCAACAAAAAAGCCTCAATTTTGAATTATTTTAGTTTGAGGTCGAATTTATTTCCATTAGTGAAAATTTCTCAAATGACTTTGGGTGATTTTAGTAATTTCTTAATTAATGAAGCCAAAGCTTAACTTTTCCCTCTATAGCGTGAAATACTGATGAATATTACACAAATTTGCATGCTTAAAACATGTACTATGCGGGGATTTTTTATTTCACTCTTTTTCATCTCTTCACTAGCTTATGCTCAGGAAGTTGCCGGTAAATTCACGGGTACCATTTCCCCTGATCTCATCGTTTTTGAAAAGCAGGATTATCATGCTGAAAACCAAAACTGGGATATTCATCAGTCGGAAGAAGGTAATCTGTATGTTGCCAACACCCTGGGATTATTAAAATATGACGGCGAAGAATGGGCACTGATGAAGCTACCGCATATTGCCCGGAGTGTCTATTGTTCAGGAGACACCATATTTGTCGGGGGGAATAAAACCCTGGGCTATTTTCTTGAACATGATCTTGCCTCAGGATTTCATTCATTAGCTAATATAAATGCCGATATCTGGAAGATTTATCCCTTTGAAGGCAAAACCATTTTCCAGTCTTTCGATCGTTTTTATTTCATTGATGAGGCCGGGCATATTGGTTATGAAAAGATTAATGCGGGAAACACTACCTACTCCTATCCGCACAATGGAAAAATCTATTATCATGTTGCTCCAAAGGGTATTTATACCACCAATCTGGCCCGCGACATTGTTCGCCTCCCGCTTAATCAACCCGCACAATTAAAGCCTTATCAGATCATCTACATCGCCCCTTTAGAGGATGGCAGTCTGCTTTTAGGAAGTCTGAAAAATGGCTTATTCTTATTAAAGAATGGCCAACTTGCCCCACTTAACAGCGCGATGAATGACCTATTGAAAAATTATCAGCTCAATAAAGTGGTGCGCCTCGATCAAGAACAATGGGCTTTTGGAACCATGAATGGAGGGCTGATCATTGGCGACCTGGAAGGACATATCACCCAACATGTTCATACGGATAATGGCTTACCGAATAACCGGATCCATGCCCTGCATTTGAAAGATCAATTACTATGGATAGGCACGGATAATGGTATTGCCCTCATTGACATGGCCTCCCCTATTGCTTTTCTTTCTACTCCTAATGACCAACTCGGGAGTGTATACGATGCGCACATTTTTCAGTCAAAATGCTATATCGCGACCAACCAGGGTTTATTTGTCAGTCAAAAACAAGGGCAGCCCTATGCACAAAAGATTAGCAAAATTTCTGCCTCTGAGGGGCAGATTTGGGACATCTCGGAGCTGAAAAACCAAATATTTGTAGGGCATAATGAAGGCACTTATCAACTTCAGGGCGAAAGGCTGCAATTAATATCACCGGTAGCAGGCGGCTATCATATGGTCCAAAGCAAACGACATCCTGATTTGGTATATCAGTCTTCTTATTATGGGCTATCGGTATATCAATGGGAAAACAGCCAATTAAAATACCAAAAAACACTCAATGAAATTTCGACGCAGACGCAAGACCTGATGGAACTCCCGAACGGGGATTTATTGGCTACTGACATTAATGACAAATGCTATCAAATAAAATTGCAGGAGGATGGCATGGGAATCGCGACCATTCAGTCTTTAAACGCGGCGCATATATTTGAACCCACCAATCGCATTCGTCTCTTTCCCTTTGAAGGCAAGGCGCTTATAGCCACCGATCACCAGACCATGATTTTTGAAGAGGAAAAATGGGTACCGGCAGCACCTGCATTGCAGGGCATAAATTATCTTTCTCCGGCTATCGACTCCTATTATTTAGCGCGCAAGGGACAGGAATTGATGCTCTACGATGCAGCCAGCAAAAAGGAAGTCTTTCTCCCTCCGCATATTGCGCAAATGGGAAATAAGATGATTTACGGCTACGAACAAATCAAAGTATTTCCTAAGCGGATCTTTGCTATCGCGCAATCTGAGGGCCTCCTGTTCTTTGATCTTAATAAATTTGAAGCGCGTCCCAAGCCAAAAGGAAAAACCCACATCACCAAAATATCCTTTAATAACGACCGAAGTGGGAAACCCCTCAACGGCTTTGAGGCCAATAAAATTCCATACAAATTTAATTCTGTCACCTTCCATTACAGTGACTTAAACTTTCAGGGAAATTCTCACTATTCTTATTATTTGTCCGGTTATCATGACCAATGGCAATCTGCCACCTCCAATCACAAGCTGAGCTTCCATAATCTCCCTACGGGGAAATATGTACTTCACCTAAAGTCTGATGCCCATCCGGAGGAAGTGAAGTATCAATTCTCAATCCAGCCTCCTTTTTATTTTTCTGCGACTGCCTTTGGCCTATACTTTTTGCTCATATTCGGGATCTTTTACCTGTTATTCCTTTGGTTCAATACTTTGTATAAAAAACAAAAGCTAAAAAATCTTCGAAAAGAGCGATTTAAACTAAACGAGATCCGGGTATATAATCACGAAAAATTGATGGAAGTGGAAGCCCGACAATTAAGGACTGAAATAGAAGATAAGACCAATGAGCTTTCCAAATTACTGATCCAAAATAATAAGAAAAAGGAAATCATTGAGGAGATTAAGGAGGAGCTTATTCACATCCGGGAGCAGAAACGATATGTACAGAAGCAGGATATAGAAAGTCTGAATAAAATCATCGAGCGCAATTTTGATGAAAAAAAAGACTGGCAAATTTTCGAATCCGCCTTCACCGAGACCCATGCGCATTTTTTCAATAAATTACAGAAAAAACACCAGGGACTCACCAATGAGGATCTCAGATTGTGTGCTTATCTGAAAGTGAACCTTACCTCTAAAGAAATTTCCCCTATTTTCAATATCACCGTTCGCAGCGTGGACCTAAAAAGGTACCGATTGAAAAAGAAAATGGCTTTACCTAAAGAAGTAAACCTTAAGGATTACATTCAGCAATTTTAAAAAAACGGAAAGCATTAATTACCGCCAAAAGGCTACCTGGGAAACCGCATTCAGTTTACTTACCCTATCTTTCTGCAGAATACCCTACATTCCTATTCTGTCCACTTCGAACCAATAGTTTCCGTATTGCTTAGGCCGTATTATTCCTTCTTTATTCTCCTTTAGCTGCATGGCGGGTAAAATGAAGGAATAATTTCCTGTTTCGAGTTTTTCCCAACAAAACAGAGGAGTGAGGAGAAAGCAAACTCGCCCATATTTGGGTTATGATACATCAAAGAAAATAAACCATAACGAGCTAAAATAAAGCTACTTGCGACTAGTTAATGAATTTAGTGGGATATAATTCGAATTAAAACCACTACCCTTCACTCCGCCTGCTGATCATTATTTCGTTACAGCACTCCATCATATTACCACCAGGTCGTATTTAATACTTTTTTTATGTATATCTCAATAAATTCTAAAACACATAGTCGTATTTCATCCTGCCCAATGGATTAGAATTTATTAATTTTGTTGCGGCAAAAGAGAGCATTATGAATATTCAAAAGCGACTATTTTTTTCTGAAGAGGCCATTATGCTGGTCATCCTTCTGAATGCAATTACTATTTTTTTACAAGGCTTCCACCTGGAGTCCAACTTGCTCCATCGCCTTAGTGACCTGGACAACATCTTCACGCTCTATTTTATTGCAGAAGCGGTGTATAAAGTTAAATTACTGGGCAGCCGCCAGTATTTCCGAGATGGCTGGAATCGTTTCGATTTCCTCCTGATCCTACTGGCCACCCCTTCCCTGCTGTTCTGGTTCAGCTCCAACGACAATGCCGGCCTGGACTTCCTGCTCATCTTCCGGACAGCCAGAGCCCTGAAGTTTATCCGCTTTTTCCGGTTCATTCCCGGCATTCAGGTGCTGACCTCCGGTATCAAGCGGGCCTTAAAAGCCTCCGTGCTGGTGATCATGGCCTTCTTTATTTACAATTTTATTGTGGCAGTACTCTCTTGCTATATGTTTGCCGAACTTTCGCCCGAACACTTCGGCAACCCACTCAGCTCTCTCTACTCTGTCTTTAAGGTCTTCACCATTGAAGGCTGGTATGAAATTCCGGAAAGCATGATGGAAGCGGCAACCCCCTGGCAGGAAGTTGGCATCAAATCCTTCTTCGTCATCATTCTACTCACCGGTGGTATCTTTGGCCTTTCCCTGGTCAACTCCATTTTCGTGGATGCCATGGTGATGGACAATAATGATGAGCTCGAAAAGAAAATTGATTCCCTGAACCTGAAAGTGGATCAGCTAATGGAACAGCTAAAAGAAAAAGAATCAGTTTAACGGGAGCATTCGGGGCCAATTCGCTCCGCTCATCCGGGCTTTCGGCGGTCGCTTTTTTCGCCGGGCAGTTTGAATAAAAACCAGGGCCTGCCCAACGAAAAAGAGCTCCACAACCGGCTGCGCCTCCGCCTCTATCCCTTGGCCAGGCCTCCGGAAGTTTATCCCAGACACAAAAAAAGCGCAAACCCGACAGTCTGCGCTTCCCATATTTTGAATATAAGCATATTCTTTTTATGCTCCTCCACCGGTCATGGTGAAGTAAAGGTTAATCAAGGATAATATGGTGATGAACCACATCGTTGGCGACAATTTCAATGCTCTGCCATTAGCAATGGCGATAACGGTATAAGCGATAAAACCAAAGCTTAAACCTGTAGAGATCGAATAAGTCAAAGGCATCAGGATGATGGTCAAAAAAGCAGGAATGGCTTCATTGAAATCTTTGAAATCAATCTGATTGATGTTTTTAAACATAAACACCCCTACGATCACCAAAGCTGGTGCTGTCGCAAAAGCAGGCACCACACCAATTAATGGACCGAAGAACATCGCGATAAAGAACAAACCAGCCGTTACTACAGAGGCCAAACCGGTACGTGCACCAGAAGAAATACCTGCCGCAGACTCTACATAAGTTGTAGTGGTCGAAGTACCTAATAAGGAACCGATCACGGTTGCCAATGCATCCGCTTCCAGTACTTTTCCAATCACAGGAATGTTACCATCTTTCTCGACCATCTTGGCTTCGTAAGAACACGCCACAATCGTGCCGATGGAATCAAATAAATCCACGAACATAAAGGAGAAGATCGCCCCGATCATAGACAATTTCAAAGCCCCTAAAACATCTAATTTTAATGCAATCGGAGCGATAGATTTCGGCATAGCGATAATCGCATCCGGCACCTGAACATCACCGGTCAACATGCCCCCCAATGTACAGCATACAATTCCGATCAGAATAGATCCTTTCACACGACGCACTTCCAGAATTCCGATCAATACCAAACCGGCCAAACCCCAGGCTGTAGCCGTATTAAAAGTTCCCAAGCCTACTAAAGTAGCCGGATTATCCACAATCAATCCTACTACTTTGCCTGCCTCAGGCACAAATGGCCCCATATTCTGGAAACCAATAAAACAGATGAACAAACCGATACCGGCGCCCACTGCCAATCTTAATGAAACCGGAATGCTGGAAACAATTTTCTCGCGCACTCCGATCACCGTCAGGATCAGAAAAACAATACCGGAAATAAATACCACCCCGAGGGCTTCTTCCCAGCTGGCTCCCTGTCCTTTAACTAAAGTAAAAGTGAAGAAAGCGTTAAGCCCCATACCCGGAGCCATTGCAAACGGTACCTTTGCCCAAAAAGCAGCCAATAAAGTACCGATGATGGACGCCAAACACGTTACCGTGATCAAGGCGCCCTGATCCATTCCTGCAATCCCCAACAAATTAGGGTTTACAAAAATGATGTAGGCCATGGTAAGAAAAGTTGTGATCCCACCAAAGACTTCCTGCCGCACGTTAGTACCACGTGCCTGCAGATTGAAAAACTTCTCCATGATTATTTAATGTCGTTAATGCCCGGAAATCAACCGAACGTTAGGAATAAAGCCTATTATTTTTGCCAAAGCGGAAGGTGAATCAGGAAAATATCCTCCCATTCCCTAATGGGAATTTTAGTAATAATAATAGGCTATTTAAAGGTTGATTGATGCAATAAATTAAAAAGTGTATTTGACCGCTACAGTAGGATTGACCATCCACTTGTTCATGCCATTGAAAGCAGGATTGTATTCTGCAAAGTTCATGGACACCTCCACTTCACCTCCTACGGCAAAATTATCGGTTACATTGTACCAGATCTGTGGCTCTGCCAAGAACACGGCCTGCTTCCCGATATCCTCACCATCTCCAACAAAGTTACGATCTTCTGACCAAAGATCTAAGAAACCATTGAACATCACTTTTCCTTTGAACAATGGCCAGAACCAAACGGCGGTAAACTGTCCATCGGCCTTGGTATAAGCGCGTGGGTGGTACTTGTACATCACAGTAGCATGAAGGAACAAATCGCCAATCACAAATGGGTGCCCAACCCCAATAGCGCTGCACGCTTGATCGGAAATTGCCCTGAACCATCAGCAAAGGTAGCAAAACCATCGTCATACTCGACATGCAAGTTCAACTTGTTCTCATTCAAATAAAACTTGTGCGAAATTTCCCAATAAAACAAACCAGCACCACCATCTTTGGTGTTACGGTAATCCACATCGGCAAACATAAAGGATTCACCTTTTTCTGTGGCTTTAAAATACTCAAAAGTAGAAGTAAAAACCGGCGCACCATAGTTTTGTGCCTGATCACTATTCAATGGACGACTGCGATTGAAATCGTAGTGCAACTGTACATTCTGTGCTTTTACTTCCTGAACAAAGAAGATCGCCATAAGAGCGAAAAGAACCATAAATGGGGTAAAACGTTTCTTCATTTTAAGTTTACTTTTACTAAAAACGCAGCAAAAGTAAACTGTAAAATTGCCAAAAACTATCCCCTAGATCAGGAAAGTGAGAATAAAATTAAAAATTCATAACAAGACATGATATATGTCAATTACTCTCTAACGTTTACTTCATTTTATTTAATATTATCCCAAAATTCTTCACGCCCTGTTCCATCCTGTCCAATTCAAAACTAGCCAGGTCTTCTAATAACTGATCTCCGGTAGCCTGAAAAATATCCAGTTTATACTCTTTGGCCACTGCCTGAAGCAAACCTCCTAAAGTCTCCACATCATCAGACATCAGGTCTTCATCCACTCGCTGCCAAAGTGGTTTCACCTCCTGATGGATGACTTTAAAAAACTCCTGCTTTTGTTCCTCAGATAAATGAGACAATGAAAATAGGGCGCCATTTTGAGAGGATGCTGAAGTCTCTTCCTCTTCTAATTCCTCTAACTGATGAGGAAGGTATTGCGCCATTTCCTGCATTAGCACATCCGCACTAATCGGTTTACGCAACAAGCCGTCACAGCCAGCCTCAAAAACTTTATTCTGGTCTTCCTGCATCACAGAGGCCGTCAGCGCCACCACCGGAATGTGCCCCACATCAGGATCGCCCTTTATTATGCGGGTGGCTTCATAGCCATCCATCTTAGGCATTCGGATGTCCATCAATACCAGATCAGGATGGTGTTGGCGGGTCATCTCTACGGCCTCTAATCCATTTCGGGCCTCCAACAATTTAATGGCGGTATTCTTCAGGCTCTCCAAAATGAGTACCCGGTTAATATCAATATCGTCAACCACCAATACCTTAGAGCTTTCGAAAATAATGCCACGTCCCAGCTCTTCAGGGATTCGATGATTCATTTTTTGTTCATCACCTATCTTCACCTCCGGAAGAAAGATGGTAAAGGTGGAGCCCTCTCCTTCCTTTGAGCTCAGGCGCATTTCTCCCCCCATCATATTGACCAATCGGCGGGAAATAGAAAGCCCAAGGCCTGTTCCCCCGTATTTCCTGGTACTCTGCCCCTGTTGCTGTCGGAAAGCCTTAAAGACCAAATCCTGCTGATCTTCGGGAATACCTATACCCGTATCCTGAACTGCTATTTCCATTCCCACGGTTCCCTCGGATTTCCCTGTCACCCGGCTCACCAATAATTTCACAAAACCCTGATCGGTAAATTTCACCGCATTTCCAATCAGGTTGAAAATCACCTGCCGCAACCGTACCTCATCCATCATCAGACTTGGAGGTAAATCTCCATCCACATCAATCAAAAAGTCCAATTGCTTTTGAGCAATGCGCACCTCAAATATTTGCTGGATCTCTTTAAAAAAGCCAAAAGGATTAACGGACTCATACTCGATTTCCATACGGCCGGCTTCAATCTTCGAAAGGTCCAGAATATCATTGATCAGTGTCATCAGGCTTTTCGAGCCCGCTTTGATCGATTGCAGATAGCCCTTATGGCGACTATCGGTAATCTGCCCCTCCAATAGTTCCGTAAAGCCGATAACAGCATTCATCGGCGTACGAATTTCATGAGACATATTGGCCAGGAACTCTGACTTGGCTTTATTGGCCTGTTCGGCAGCATCCTTGGCCGCCTTCAGATCGTACTCCTTTTGCTTCAGTTCCGTAATGTCCGTCACTGTACCAATCACCTTTATGGCTTTGCCCTCACTATCCCGCTCATAATCCACTGCCCGCATCAGGATTGGTTTGTAGGTATCCCAGGCAGTACGCATGCGCATCTCTACATCCAAACGGGAGCGTTGCCCAAACATAAATTGCTTGACTCTGGATTTAAAAAATTCCACATCATCCGGATGTACCAAATCTACCACCTCCCGCTGAAAGTTCTTAAACTCCCCGGGGTGATAACCCAGCATATTAAATACGTTCTCAGAATAGAAGAATTGCTCTTCATTATAATTGAGCTCAAAAACCCCGTTGTCCACTGAATCCAGAATCCGTTCCATCCGCTCCTGCGTTAATCGGATATCGGTGACATCACGGGCTGATAGGGTAAGCCCCTCATATTGTCCGTCTTCAGAAAATACGGGCAGCAACCGAACACTGAAAAATAGCCGGGAGCCATCATGGAGCACGAACCAATCTTGTATTTCGGTCTTTTCATAATCTCCCTGACGAAATTGTGTAAGAATCCGCATATGCTTATCCTCCAGGGATGGGATAACATCTCGGATATATCGCCCTTCAATCTCAAAGTATTCTTTGCCTACGGCTGAGCGGAAAGCCTTATTGGTTCGGACGACACAGCCGTTTTCATCCAATAGCGCCATGATCTCATGCGCCGTGGAGATAATCTTCCGGTACTGTCTCAGCCTGATATCCACTAACTTCTTGGCGGTCACATCCTGAAAGGTTCCCAATAGCACCTTTCTTCCATTTTTGAGAATACCCCGCTCATTCCCTAAAATAAACCTTTCTTCTCCATTTTTGGTGAGAATCTTAAAGGTACGCTCCTCAAAGTCGTATTGCTCCCACTCTTCCTCTGAGTACTTCGTTGCCAAATCTTCGCCCTGCGCCTGAGCAAACATATGATCATTTTCAACAAAGAATTTGGCTAAGGAAGCGGCCTGATGATCAAATTCCTCCGGAAGAAAATCAAATACCTCATAAAAATTCGGCGTGACGCTCAATTGTCCGGAAGCAATATCCCATTCCCAGGCACTGGTATTATTAATTTTCAAGGACAAGCGCAGGGTCTGATCATTTTCTCTCAGCTTATTCAGGGCGACTTTGGTATCTGTATTATCCACCAACATCCCCTCAATTATGTCATCCTGCAAGGTGGCATTTAGCATGAGATATCGGATTTCCCCAGCGCGGGTAAAGATCTCCACCTGAAAATTCTTGACTTCGCCCTCTGCTTTCAGTTCCTGCTGGAAGTCTACAGATCGCTCGCCTTTCACCCAAATACAATAAAAGCAGGGCTGCTCGTCCATTAATTCCTCCGTGGTGGCATAACCACACAGGGTCGCCACCGCATCATTAAGGAATTGAAAATCCCCTTCTTCATTGAGGCGAAATACCCCCACTAATGCGTTATCTACCAGAGTACGATAGCGCTTTTCACTGGTTCGCAATTCCTGCTGGGCATGCTCGCGCATCTTCATTTCTTGCTCCAGGTGCTCTTTATTCTCCTGCAGCTCATCATTTTTCTCTTCTAAATCATGAAGGATATCCTGTAAAGCCTGCGTCCTTTCCTCCACCCGCTTTTCCAGCTGATTATTTAAGGTTGTGACTTGTTGATTCGACTGTTCCAGGCTTTCAAAAGCGGTAATCAATTCTTCCTCCGCCACCAGCTTCTCCTGAACGGCATGCGCCAGCACACCAAAAGACTCCATCATATCCCCGACCTCATCACTGCGTTTTTTACTCCCCAGATCTAATTTATGGGCATCCGGCTCTTTTCCTGAGGCCATGTCCCGCATCATTTTGGAGATGATGATCATGGGGCTCACCATTTGATTGATCATCACTACCAAGCCAACGATTAGAAACACCACTCCTATCAAACACCAAAACAATATCCGGGCTGTAATTCTTTTTGACAAACCCAAGACCCTTTCCTCGGGCATCAACAATACGAATGACCAGGGATTTTCTCCGTAGCCCATTTTGATAGGAGTATAAAACTGATAGGTCTTTTGGCCATCCATCTCTACCAATCGGTCTAATTCCCCGCCCTGATAAACCACCATGGGATCAATCAGGCGTTCCTCATAGGACTGCAGGCGGATGCCAATTTGAGTGGGATCCGAGTCCGCCACGATGGTTCCGTCATTGCCCACCAGCATGGCACGTCCGGTGACAAACTCTCCCATCTCCTCAATCCTTTCCTGCAACCGCCTGAGTTCTACATCAATCCCGATTACTCCCTCAAATTCTCCCAGTTCATCTTTGATGGGAATTACGGCAGAAACCAATAAGGTTTGTTTTCCGGATACTTCGAACCAATACGGATTCAATACCATGGGCATCCCCACCAGCTTAGGCTGAAGGTACCACAAAGAAGTATCCGGATCTTCATTGGGCAATTCCATAATGATAGAATCCCCGGCTTCATGAAAATAAGGACAGAAACGCCCATTCGCATCGGAGCCAAAACTTTCGGTATGACGGGCGTCTTTACCATCCACGGCATTAGGCTCCCATATGGTCCAGGCACCAAAGACGGTTTCATCATCCCTAACGGACTTCTCCAATATGGTATTCATCAGTCTTCGGGGACGATCGGAATTGTTCTGAATTTCTTCAAAAACCTCCTGCAACAAGTCCGCTTTATGCAATGATAAGCTGAGCATCTCTTCTATGTTGAATGCATAACGCTTTGAGATCTGCGTCGCCAAAAACATGGAGGACTCGGCGGTATATTTTCGGGTCATGCTATTGATCCCCCAGGTCAGGGCGCTGATTCCCAAGATGACGATGGTGACCACCAATAGAATGATTTTCTGTTTAATGCCCATGTGTAAAAAGCTCTGTCAAATTAGCACAATTGCTATTTTTTGAAAGATATCATTTATGGGCCATTACTCAAAATTATCCTAAAAGAAGCTGAATCCCCGGGCCCATTAAGGCATGCTAAGCCGGATTATTTATGCTAAATATTAATGGTAGACTCATTTTAACCCGAATTATTCACCGCCAGATTATGACACCCTATTTAATCGACTAACTATCAGTATGTTACATTCGTGTCGGCTGATTTTTTAATAGCCCCAATTTGGGCAAGTTTGCTTTCTCCTCATTCCTCTGTTTCGTTGGAAAAAACTCTAAATAGAAAACTATTCCTTCATTTTTCCCGCCTTACAGCTAAACGAGGATTGTAGCATGGATAATCCGGCTTAAAACTCAAGAAGACTCCTGTCAAACCCTTGACAAATAGCATTTAGGTCCGAAGTGGCCTCATTTGGAAATAAGTTGTCGGAATAAAATTTTGCGATTTAAATGAAATCTGTAATAGTCTGACAGGCTCCTGAAGCAGCCTAGCCATCAAAATACTCCGGATCAAACACAGATTGGTACCCTCCAATCTCTTGCACATAAGCCAGCAATCCATCAAAGAAAGTATCGGAGGATAGCGTAGCACTGTCTCCGATCATCCATAAATGTTTCCGTGCACGGGTCATGGCGACGTTCATCCGACGCTGATCCTGCAGGAATCCTATTTTATAATCCCCATTGGAACGCACCATGCTCATCAACAAAATATCCCGTTCCTGTCCCTGAAAAGCATCCACGGTATTTACACTGATCTGTCGGTACCAGGGGTGTTCTTTCCATTCCCCATCAATCTCGGCACGCAACCATTCCACCTGCGCTTTATAAGGCGCGATAATACCCACCGAAGGCAATTCCTCATGCGGCATTTCTGCTAAACGTTTGAGATAGTCCAGCAATACCCTTCCCTCTTGTGGGTTAAAACTACTCCGGCTATCCGCCTTTTGCTGCTCGAAATAAGCTGCCCCGGCCGTATCCACCCAAAGCATTGGAGCTAAACCCTCCCACTGATGGTGGCGCACCGTTGGGTGTGCTTTCAATCGGCCCTTGTAAAATTGCTGATTGGAATAACCCATGATCTGCTCATGCATGCGGTATTGAATGGTCAGCATCTCGTCAGCCTCATTACTATTAATGGCCTTTTCAAATAAGGTGGTGGCCAATCCCTCACGTGCCGCCTCCAAAGATTTAATGGTTGGAGGCAATTGGAAATGATCACCTGCCAACACCACCCTGCGGGCTTTCAGGATCGGAATCCAGCTCGCCGGTTCCAAAGACTGCCCAGCCTCATCGATGAAGACCGTCTTAAAAGTTTTATCACGGAGCAACTGATGTGATGCCCCCACGAGCGTACAGGTAATCACCTCGGCACGGGCCATCAGATCATCCGTTATATAATTCTCCAGCATACGGGCCTCATCGCCCAGTCTGCTGGCTTCCTGATACAATCTTGTTCTTTGCGCCCGTTCTTCCGGCCCAAAGTTCCGCTTATATTTCCCTGCCAGTCGCAAATATTCTTCCCGTTGCTTCTTGACTTGCTTCAAATCCCCATAGGCATGATGCTCGACAATCTGCATATCCAGAGTATGATGCATAGAGGCCTCAGTCACCCGGGCGGGATGCCCCAGGCGTAACACCTGATGCCCCATTTCGTCCAGCTTATTGGTCAGCAAATCCACGGCCGCATTGGAAGGTGCACAAACCAGTACCTGCTTTTCTTTCTTACAAACCTGTCGGATCGCATATACTAAAGTAGTGGTCTTTCCGGTGCCCGGAGGGCCATGCACTATCGCTACTTCTTCTGCCGTCATGATCTTATGCAGCGCGTTATTCTGCGAAGGATTCAGCTGTGGCAATTGCTCAGGGTAAGCCTCCCGAAAACTGGCCAACTTCGGACCAATGAGTACTTCCCGCAATTCCGCGGCACGTCCGCTGGCATTCTCCACTATCTTGAGAGCACGCTCCATTTCCCGATAGGTAGTCTCCTCAAACATCAGCTGCAAACCCAAATGCCCATCATGAATCCAGTCCGGCAGTTCATCCTCCTGCACCACGATGCGCGCCACATCTTCCCGCACATATTGAATCACCCCCTGCAACCAATACTTCCCGGCCTGCCCATTCACATTCACAAAAATGCCTGCCGATTTCCCCGAAGAAAATTGATGGTTCAGTTCCAAGCCTTTCGTACGCTCCACTTCAATGACCAAGCGTTCCCCTGTCCCATAAAAATGCTTGTTTAGCTGGATTGGATACCAGCACACACCATCCTTGCGCTTCTTATCAATAGAGGTCTCCATCACCTGCTGCTTAAACAGGCGCAGATCTTCCTCCTTTTCTTTTTTCAACAATTCAGCAGTGTAGCGTATGGCTTTCTTTGTAGCGTCGGACATTTTATAGGAATTAATTTTCGGCGGACAAGATCGCTAATTTGTCGGCAGCACCGCAAGCAATTACATGAAAAAGCCCAAGCTACGGACAAACTATTAGCGTAAAAAGTTTAGATTGCCGACTCACCATTCCATACTACATGAATTACCTCGCTCATTTGCAGCTGTCCCACCATCAACCCGCCCTGCTCACGGGCAACTTCATGGGAGATTTTGTCAAAGGAAAAAACTACATGCAATATCCTGAAGAGATCAAAAATGGGGTGCTCCTGCATCGCTTCATCGATCACTTCACGGACACCCATCCCCTTGTACTGGAAGCCAAGCAACTGATCCGCCACCGGCATGGCCACTGGTCGGGCGTGGTGATGGATATGTTCTTTGACCACTTCCTGGCGGCCCACTTCGAACAGTGGGAAGGGGAATCTTTGGAATCCTACACTCAAAAAGCATATGCCTATATCGCCGATCATAAGGAACATTTGCCCGAACGGGCCAGCCATATCTATTATTATATGAGCCGGGACAATTGGCTACTCACCTATGCCACTGAGGTTGGAATCGCTCAAGCGCTTGCCGGTATTAGCAGCCGGGTACGTCATGAAAACCAAATGAATCGCGCATATGAAGACCTGAAAGCACATGGTGAACAACTCCATGGCCTCTTTAATGAGTTCTATCAGGAGCTCACGCAGGCCAGCGATGAAAAAAGACTGGCACAGGCGGAAGGCTAATGCTGATTGGGGTGTTCTTTCCCCTTGGAGTCAGGCCCTTGCCCTGCAAACCGGGGTGGAATAGTCACTTTCTTGGGCGGGCGGATTTATTATTCTCTTCCGAATGTCTGAATTACCTAAAAAGGCGCTATTTATACCACTACTTCTCTGCAAGTAAATAAATCAGCGCAACATTTACCCCTATTGTAAATTCCCCCCTCCCTTGTATCTTTGTTATATAAGCGCTCATAAACCAATGGATCCACTGAAATTACCCTTAGGCATACAGACGTTCTCTAAACTTCGCGACAGTAAAACCAATTTCCTGTATGTGGACAAAACGGAAGAAATTCATAATCTAATCTCTTCAGAGGGTTATTTCTTTCTTTCACGTCCCAGAAGGTTTGGTAAATCGATGTTACTTTCTACTATTGACGCCATTTTTTCTGGTAAGCAGGAATTGTTCAAGGGGCTTTGGATTTATGACCAATGGGACTGGAGTAAGCAGTTTCCGGTGATCCGCTTTGACCTGAGCGGTATTAATAACTCCAGCAGAGCGGCCCTGGAACAAGAATTACTCTTAATTATCCGGGCCAATGCTGAACGATTTGGCTTTGATTTTCGGGACATAGAGCGCCCGACCCTAAACGCCACGCTACGTCATTTCCTCATCAGCCTCGAAAAGAAATTCAAAGCCAAGGCCGTTTTGCTGATTGATGAATATGATAAACCCATTCAGAACACTTTGGACAAGGAGGAGCTTCCCATAATCATGCGGGATGCTTTAAGAGATTTTTACAGTGCCATTAAAAGCAGCGATGATCACCTCCAATTCTCCCTGATGACGGGCATCACCAAATTTGGGAAAATGGGCTTATTCTCCGGAGCGAATAATTATACGGACATATCACTGAACCCAAAGTATGCCACCATTGTGGGATTTACCCATGAAGAATTACTCCAACAGTTCGGGAATTTGTTTGACGGAGCAGATATGGAAAAAGTCCGGGAATGGTACAATGGCTATAACTTCCTGGGGAACTCCGTTTACAATCCATTTGATATCTTACCGTTTCTGGATGGGGGACATAAATTCAAAAACTATTGGTGGCAGACCGGGCAGACCAATTTCCTGATCAACCTGTTACAGACTGGAAGTTATGATCTCCCTCAGGTAGGCAAAAGTCGGATTACCGAAGAGCAATTGGGTGCATTTGATGTAGAAAACATAAAGCTCGAAGTGCTACTTTTTCAGGCGGGCTACCTTACCATTGAGCGGGAAGTGAATGTTGGGGCCCGGATTGTCTATCAAATGCGCATTCCTAATATGGAAATTGCAGACTCCCTGAACAGTTTATTCTTTCGGGTGCTCAGCCAACTGGATGATGAGCACCTTCATAAAAGAATTACTGCTGCTGAAGCGCTCCTTTTTCAGGATATGGAGCTACTGGAAACCTCCCTTCGGACCATGTTCAGTTCCATTGCCCATCAAAATTATACGGGCAACCAATTGCAAAAGCAGGAAGGGTATTATGCCGCTGTGGCTTACACCTATTTCCGGTCCATTGGTTTTCGAATTAATGCAGAAGAGGCTTCTGCTCAGGGGCGGGCGGATTTAGTTATTGACACAGGTCAATCCATTTATGTGATTGAATTTAAGGTGGATGCCAAAAACCCGGGAGAGGCGCTGAGGCAAATTAAAGACCGTGGCTATCATGAACCCTATTTAGGCCAGGGCCTTTCGGTTTATCTGATTGGGATTCACTTTAATAGCGAGCAAAAAAATGTAGATGTTTTTGATTGGGAATTGATCAAATAAAATTTACCAATTCCCGCTATCCTATCACTAAAAAGAAATTTAGGCCTGCAACGCTAACATCACCTTCTTTAACCCGAATTATTCACCTTTAGATATTGAAAATCAGCCTAACCCACTCACCACCAGAACAGCATTAATGTTTTTCTGATTTTTAAAATAGTCCAAATTGGGGTAAACTTGGTTGCTTTTCATTCATCTGCCTCCTCAGGGCTTTTTCATAAAAAGCTAAATCGGCCATTCAACCATTATATTTAATAATCAATCGTTTCTTTTTCTTTTTTTCTTGATAAAAAACGAAACAAAAAAATCAAGGCTGTGATCAATTCTGGCGAGCCACCGAACCTGCTGCCGGAATCCATCAAGGCGTTACTTGATAATTGGAGCGAATAGAAAAAAATATTGTAGAAATAACGCTGTGATGACTTCTCTTCGACAGCAGAACCCATGGCTACCGCCAATTGATCAAGGCCGAACTGTTGATGTGGAAGATATTGTACTATAAAATCAATATTGTCAAAGATAGTAACCTTTCTAATAAACCAGCGCTCAAATCAAATCGATCTTCATAGGGAACGGAATCTTTCCAATAATTTGTAGTTTTGTGAAAAAGGCATGTCTGCCTCCTTATCAAGGACTCCAAACAAGAAAAATTCTTTCATATTTCCCGCCTGCCGGCTAAATGAAGATTTAAGTTTGAATAATCCGGCTTAAACTATGCCCCTAATCCTACCCACATTCAGGACGAATGCTTAAATTTGCGGGATTCAAAGTATGAAGGGGAACGCTACTCCCCCGCCTCATTAAATAATATGATTAAAGTATATCCTAAATCGGGTTTGCGCTGGACCCTTTCTCTGCTGGTTTTGGTCAGCTACAGTGCATTTTTATATAATTTCTACCACGTCGCCAACAGCCCGGAAGTTTCCTTGTTATGGTTGATATCAACGGCTTTTGCCTTTGCATTATCCATAGTCAGTACAGTGCGCTTCCTGATGGAAATGAAAAGCTATACCTTCATCAAAAAAGAATTTGAGGAAACCCGTTTGTTCGGATTACAAAAGACCGTATTTCCTTCCACGGAAATGAAGCTTTGGCTGGAATCCGATATTGAAGTGAAAGGCAAGCCGTTTAAAGAGTTAATCATTGCTTTTCCAAATAAGATGATCCGCCTGAATCCTCAAAAACACACGCATTATAAAGAGTTGCTGCTCTTTTTAGGCAAACATTTCAAGGGCTATAAAAAATAAAGCATGAAGATCAATTTACCTTTTTCCCGTAATCTCAGACACCAACTTCGGCAACTGGCTAAATGGATTGCTATCATTACGCCCTTGGCGATCGTGGTCGGTTCATTGAATGCTTTTTTCCTTTGGCTATTGGGGAAGGCTACGGATTTCAGAATCTCCACCTATGAGCAACATGCCTGGATCATTTACCTCTTGCCCCTGGCAGGAGTGGCCATTGTATGGGTTTACCGCAAATTTGGTAAAAACGCTGAAGGGGGTAACAACCTGATCATGGATGAAATTCACAAACCGGGAGGTGGCGTACCGGGCCGAATGAGTCCATTTGTTTTATTTTCCACCGTCATCACCCACCTTTTCGGCGGCTCTGCAGGCCGAGAGGGTACTGCTGTTCAAATTGGCGGAGCTACTGCACAGCAATTAGGAAATTTATTGAAGCTGGATGAAGATGATACCCGATTAATTTTGACTGCGGGGGTGGCTGCCGGTTTTGGCTCCATCTTCGGGACCCCATTTACAGGAGCCATTTTCGCTTTAGAGGTGCTGACTATCGGAAAGATCAAATTCAATGCAATTATTCCGGCATTATTCGCCTCGGTGATTGGTAATTTTATCACTACCGCCTGGGGGACACATCACAGTCATAACAAGCTGATCAATATTACGGATAAAATTTCGGTGCAGTTCAATGAAAACCTGCACTACCTGGACATCAGCCTGATCATTGGGAAAATCATCATTGCCGGAATGGCCTTTGGTCTGGCAGGCTACCTTTTTGGTGAGCTTACTCATAAAGTGAAAGATACCCTGAAGGCAAAAGTAAAAAACCCTTACCTGATTCCGGTGATCGGAGGAGTAGTGGTGATCATCGCCATTAACCTTTTAGGAAATTACGATTACATCGGGATTGGAGTGAAAGCTTATCGGGAAGGTGGTGTTGGGATCAATACGGCCTTTCAGGAAGGCGGAGCCGAATGGTATTCCTGGATCACCAAGCTGGTGCTGACAGCCATTACGCTGGGCTCAGGTTTTAAGGGTGGAGAGGTAACACCGTTATTCTTTGTTGGGGCTACCCTGGGCAATACTATGGCAGGATTGTTAGATGCACCGGTAGCCTTATTTGCCGCCTTAGGATTCATAGGCGTATTTGCCGCAGCGACCAACACCCCATTAGCCTGTACGATCATGGGCGTTGAGCTTTTCGGATCGGAATACTTATTGTACTTCGCCATTGCCTGTTATACCGCCTATTATTTCTCCGGACATACCGGCATTTATGCTTCTCAAAAAGTGGCTGTACCTAAACACATTGGCAGTAAAGAACATATTCAGGAAAATCTTGGTGAGTTGCGAAAGCAGGGAAAACATTTGAAACCCCCAAAGGAAGATCGAATGGATTAAGCCGGATTATTCATGCGAAAACCTCAAATAGCTATAAGGCGGAAAAATGAAGGAATTTTTCCTATTTCGAGTTTTTTCCAACGAAACAGAAGAATGAGGAGAAAGCAAGCTTACCCAAATTTGGGCTATTATAAATCAGAGAAAATAAATAATAATGAACTGGAAATAAACTTCTTGAGCTTAGTTCATTAATTAACGGTGAATATTTCGGCTTAACCGGCCAACACCTTTAGTTAGATAAATGCAAAAGCGCCTTCGGAAACCGAAGGCGCTTTTGTTTTTCATCAAATGTGCAGCATGCTAGACACTATGACCTCTGATACTAGATTATTTCAAAAAGATCCGCTTTCGACTTCCTGACTTTAGGCGCTCCTGCGGTTGGATCTTCCTCCGAACGATAACCAATAGTGGCAATCACGGAAGCATAAAGCCCCGTTCCTGCAAGCCTAAAATCTCATTGAATTTCTCCGGCTCAAAACCTTCCATCGGGCAGGCATCTATACGAAGTGCTGCACAAGCATTCAACAAATAGCCCAAAGCAATATAAGTTTGCCGGGCAGTCCAAACCCCTTGGGCTTCGGGAGAAAATTCTCCCAGCTTGCTTTTCATAAAATCACCATAAGCTTTCAGATCCTCCAACTTCATCCCTTGTGTATCCGCTTTGAGCCGCAGGTATTCATCAATATGCTCCGCCTTCACTGAACTGTAATTACAAAAAACAATCAATTGGCTGGCATCCACAATCTGCGATTGGTTCCAGGCTGCCGGTTGCAATTTAGCCCGAAGCTCCGCATCCTCAATCACCAAAATTTTATACAACTGCAATCCATAAGAACTGGCCGACAGCCGGACCGCTTCCAATATGGTATCCAGATCCTGCGAACTGATTTTTTTGGTGGCATCAAATTTTTTGGTGGCGTATCGCCAGTTGAGATTTTCGATTAATTCCATGAAGTGAGGGGGTTAAGTTTAAAAAAGCTTTCAGCTTTCTCTACGAATAGTATAATCTTTAGGACAAGGAAAATCCCTCAAATTAGACATTATCTTCTACAGTATAATAAATTGCTACATCGTTCGCCTTAATGCTACTAGAAATTGGTAATACCTTAAAGACTAATCACCAATCCAACCTTCAAAGCCTGATCATTGGAGCCATAGGACATCTGCTGGTAAGACAAGCGGTGCCAATATTCCACAAAGAAAACCTTAAATATATTATGTACTCCTACCCCTGCGGCCATATAGGGATGCCTACCCAAGCTGTTCAGTGGCTGCCCCTCCGTTAAAAAGACTTCATTATATTGGGCATTTGCCCGGGAGAGCGTACCATAAGCCATTTCAAAATCCATCATGATGCCTGCACCAGTCTGTTCATGCAGCCAGGCCAATCCCGGCACTTTGGACATGAGGGCGCCCCCGAAAAAATGCTGCACAAATAATTCCACATACTGATCGGAAGTAAACTCGAAGCTATTCATCAACTGATGACTTCCAAAAGCATAGACGGGTCCGCCAATCCCCTGATGCATCTTCAGGTACGGAAAAGGAACATTTCCCAGCACTTTACCGGCATTCAAGCGGTAGGAAGTCTGCCCCCACTTCGGGAATAGCAGAGCAAACTGATGATCCAGCTGTAAATACAGTTGCTGAAAAACCTGTTCCTGTTGCTGATCATGGACAAATCCTGCTTTTACCCCCAACTTCACTTCCGGAAAGGGCTGTCCGCCTTTTCTTAGCAAGCGATAATTCTTATTGTAAGCGCTTCGGTCTTTGAAAGACCACCGCATTTCCATTTTTGCTGACCGGCTAGCGAAATGGCCTGCCGTCATGGCTTCCTTTCCTAGAAATTGATTGGCATTTCTTAAATCCATCCATTCTCCACCCACAGTAATCGTCCAGTCTCTTCGAAAGCCCTGAGACAGGCTCACCTCCGATTTATTTTGATAAAAAGGCCTTTTTTCACTAAGCGCTCCAATTTGTGCTAAGTGGTAATCGGCTTCCAACATTTCACTTTCGAAGCCGATGCTGGATACCGGAATCAAATCGTACTGCGTATTGATGGACAAAATCTGTCGCTGCTGAGGGTTAATTAACCATTTTCCAGCGACCTGATATTTCCACTTTTCATCTTCAAGACCAAAACCTATTCCACTTTTCACCCAAATATGATCCTCCCATAGCCGGTCTGAAAGCCCGCTGACGGAAAGTCGGTAGCCTTCCAGATCATTCAATATCAGATAATTCATCGCATGACCAACATCCCATTTTGGCGTTTCCCAATACCCGCTGGCAGCTATGTTAATGGAACGATTAAAATGAGCTGCCCGCGATTTTTGATTCATTTCTTCCAAAAGCTGAATGGAATTTCCCTGGGGAACCTCAGCCAACGGTGGGTTACTTAAAATTTCTTCCACATTTTTTCTCATGGCCCCTTCCTGAATCTTATAATATGCCTTTACCTGTCCATAAAGCGGCACATCTTCCAGCCTTTGATGATATTGGGTAATGGCAGGCCAGTTTTCTCCCTTTCCATCCGGTTGCCAATATTGAGTAAGTGCAAAATCCGACCAAAAATTTTGGGACGCTCTTTTAGCCATTTTCATGTTTACCTTGACCAAGGTGCTATCACTGGTATTAAAGTACAAATCTCCCTCAAAGCCCTGCTGACTTTTAGATCTTGGCTCAAAATGAATCATCCAAACATGCTGTCCGTCTTCTTCGATAGGGTTATCCTTCAAATCCCAATCAAAATATGCCGCAAATCGAAGAGAAAAAGGAGAAGGGAAATTCTTGTCGATCACCACCAGCTGGTTACACATCAAATCGTGGATCAGTAAATCCGGATTCACCAATAACTGTCCGAATATTCCCCGTGCATCGAAGCCCAGCGCCATCTGCTTAACATTTTGATAATGATTTTCCGTCATCCGGCCTTCAGCATAAACCTTTTCCACCTCATATTCCGCCGAAACCACCGGAATGGCCGGCCTTCCATCGGCCCCAACGACCCCATAGCGATCCAAATCTTTCTGCATCCATTGCTTCTCCGGACTGGCCCACCAACTCACCTCTACCCGGCTCTGCCTGGAGCCTTCCTGAGCGTTTTCTTGCTGTTGGTAGCTGGCCTGATGTTTTCGGATAAATTCAAAAGCGGGGTTCTCTCCAGCTTCAATCACTACCTCGGATAATACCTTTTGATGCTCTTTCAGGTAAAAAACTTCCTGAGCCGCTGCTTCCTCCACAGGCATACATAGCGTTCCATAACCCACAAATTGAATTACCAGAGATTCGGAAAGGTATTGCTCATCATATAGTAATTCAAATTTCCCTTCCAAATCGGTTTGACACCCCACACCATAGGCATCCCTAATAGAAATTGTGGCAAATGGCAATGGCTCCCCGGTATCAAGATCCAGCAATAAGCCTTTCAATTTAAGCATGGATTTTTCCGCATGGCTAGGAAGCGGTGAAAACAATACTAAAAGTAACAGCAGTCGTAAAATTTGGGCACAGCAGACCCCGTTCACCATCGCATGATGGGGATCAGATTTATCCTTCTTCATCTATTTATTGATTACCTCAGTTGGAAAACAATCGGCAAAGATCTTTTCAACTATAGGATGCCTGAGGAATGGAATCCCCCTATTACAGGAAAGAAAATAATAGAAAAAAACAGGAAGGACTAAACTGAAGCTTTTCAAAAAGAAGGTTTTAGCTCCAAAAAAAATACAAAAAATGAATAAAAAATATCGAAACCGCACATCAAGAAACAGTACCCTAGCTTCTCCATGTAGTTTGGCATTTTGTATTTTGAAGCTAAATTCAGGTATCCGAACCATATTACCGCGCTTAAACCCCTTATCTAGGTTAGTAAAAAATTAACTTTGAGTGAAAACTTACTTAAAGAGATCTTGCGTAATTTTTATAAAACAATATTTTTTATCAACTTTTCATGAACATATTTGATCAGTCATGGAGCTTAACGAAATTCAGCAAAACATTTTAGCAGAGTATTATTTCACCGATCTCGCGGGAGCTGCTTTAATTCAGAGCATTGAAACTCACCCCAACAATTCAAAAGCGGTGATCATTAATTTAAATACGCCATGGCGTAACACCTCCAATATCGTCGTCAATTTCATTAACGAGAGCATGGTGGCGCAATTGCCAGAAGGGGATTGTAGATGTTCTTTGGCTAAATATAAAGCCCGAATGGATCATGAATTATTACTCAGTTTTGCGGAAATGCAAAACTTGAATTAGTGGCTCCTATCAAGTTTAAACCCCATCCATCTGAAATAAATTCAAATTTAGCGATTTCAACAATCGCTAAATATCCAAACAGTTATTTGCCCTATAAAAAATGGCAGTAACACATTCCTGGAAATTAATAGGTGCATGACCGGAAAAATCAAGTTGTTTAAAACCTGCCTCGTGCAAATGATCAATGCCCTTCTGGTATTCCTCCCGCTCCGCATTATCCCAAATTATTACACCCCGCGCCGAAAGCGATTTCAATGCTTTTTCAGCACATTTGTTTCTATTGCGTCCATCGACCACAATTATATCGAAGTCTTCCTCCTGCCCGGATAGATAATTGGGATATCCTTCTCTCACATCCTCACGCAAAGCACACTTTACGTTGGGTAACTGTTCCAATTTTGGGGAGATGAAATTAAAATAGCCTTTATCATGATCTACCGCCACCACTTCTTTGGCGCGAGCGGCAAACCAACGAGTAGAATTCCCCATCCCAAATTCAAAAACACGATGTTCTTTGGTGATTCGATTGGATAAAAAATGAATCATGGGGTAAGTGAACCATGGAATTGGATCCCCTTCACCGTTAATCGACTGCCCTAAAAAACGGCTTTCCGTCCAGCCTTTAGGCTTTAAATAAAAACGGTTTAAAAAATATATATTCAATGCAGCGGCGCTGAATCGATTAGTTCTAAGGATTTTCTTAATGATCGACATAAAAATAAAATTCAATCCTTAAAAATAGGCAAGCCACGGTTAATTCCATGGCTAAACCCTCAAATAAATATCTTTTTGGCCTATTTCTGCCATTCCTCTTCAATCACTTCCAGTATTACCCGGCAAGCCTCGCGAATTTCTTCCTCTGTAATGACTAAAGGTGGAGCCAATCGAAAAGCTGTTGGCGTGGACAAAAACCAATAGGTGATCATCCCTCGCTCAATACATTTGGTCACTACCCGGTTCACCAAATCAAAGCTTTCCATATCAATGGCGAACATCAATCCTTTCCGGCGAATTTCTTTTATAGCTGGATGCAACTTTAACAAGTCTTCGATTAATTGCCCCTTTGCCTCGGAGGCTTCGATCAGATTTTCTTCCTTCAAAACATTCACGACGGCATTTGCGGCCGCACAGCAAACGGGTTGTCCTCCGAAAGTAGTGATATGCCCGAGAATGGGATCATGGGAAAGTACTTTCATTTTTTCCTGAGAGGAAACGAAGCAACCCATTGCCATCCCACCGGCCATTCCCTTTGCCATGGTCAGCACATCCGGCACAACGCCAAAGTGTTCGAAGGCGAAAAACTTCCCTGTACGACCAAAGCCCGTCTGGATTTCATCAAAAATCAGGATGGCGCCCACTTCATCACACCTTTTCCGCAAAGCCTGCATATATGCGATGGAAGGAATCCGGACACCTGCATCTCCCTGAATAGGCTCTACAATTACACCGGCAGTTTTGGTGGTAATCTTTTGCAGGTCTTCTTCCACATTGAAGTCGATGAAACGTACCTCAGGTAGCATGGGACGAAAAGCGTTTTTCTTCACCTCGTTACCCGAAACACTTAAAGAGCCATGGGTATTTCCATGGTAGGAACGATTAAAACTCACCAATTCCGTACGCCCCGTATAGCGTTTGGCCAATTTCAGAGCTGCCTCATTGGCCTCCGTTCCGGAATTTACGAAATAGGTACAGTTCAGCTGCTCCGGCAAAACCGATAACAAGCTTTTAGTCAGCTCCACCTGCGGTTTTTGCACCATTTCCCCATAAACCATCACGAACAGATACTTATCAATCTGATCCTTAATGGCCTGAATTACTTTAGGATGGCGATGCCCCAGATTATTGACTGATATAGCCGATATCAGATCCATATAGGACTTGCCTTCGGTATCATACATATAAACACCTTCCGCTCTTTCAATCTCAATTCCTAGAGGATAAGGGGAAGTTTGAGCCTGATGCTCAAAGAAAATATCTCGATTACTTTTGTTCATAAAACCTTAGGAATAAACCCTTGAGAGGCAAATTTACCAAGAAAAGCGATATAAGTGATGCGCTTTTAAAAAAAGAAATAACAGAAAATGAAGGAGAAAGGGATGAAGGGCAGGGAATGATTGGCAAAGGGATAGAAGGCTTGCATGAGCTCATTTTTGAGTCCCACCATTGAAGAATGCTCATTGAAATATGGCAGGCAAGTACCGTCTGCGTCTTCAGATTAAAAATCAGACAAAAATAGCGAGGCTGATAGCCCGGGCCGGAGTGTAGCGCAGGCTTGCCCCAAAATAAAAAAAGGAACTCCTGAAACAGAAGCTCCTTATTTTCAATAATATTTTGAATTATTTATTCTCTTCGATAGTTGCACACTTCAACATATTGGTACGGTGAACGCCGTCCATTGGGAATGAAGAAACGTGAACCACTGAATCTCCAACTTCCAATACGCCTTCGTTCAACAATGTCTTTTCTTCATGCTCGTGCAATCCGCGAAGGGTGCTGAAAGTCTTAGGCAACAAGAATGGCTGAACACCCCAGATCAGGTTCAACTGCGTAGATACGGATTTATCGTTAGTAAAGATGAAGATCTTCGCCTTTGGTCTGTAACGAGAGATATTCGTTGCAGTGAAACCAGAAGTGGTGTTACCAATGATGGCTTTTGCGCCGATCGAGCTCGCCAAAATAGTACCGGTGTGTACCACCTCTTTGGCCATGAAATGAGGAGAATCCTTCGCTACTTCATGGTCACGATCGTACTCATACTGAGCAGAAAGTTCTACTGTACGGCAGATGTCCGCCATCGTCTTCACAGCATCCAATGGGAACTGACCTGCTGCAGACTCCTCTGAAAGCATCACGCCATCTGCGCCGTCCATTACTGCATTCGCCACATCATTGGTCTCTGCACGTGTAGCGATCGGGCTTTTGACCATAGACTCCAACATCTGGGTCGCCACTACTACCGGACGTGCCATTTGATGACACTTCTTGATGATAGACTTCTGTACCAATGGTACCTCAGCAGCATTGGTTTCAATCGCCAAATCACCACGAGCTACCATGATTGCATCAGAAGATTTGATGATTTTGTCGATATGCACCAAAGCTTCCGGACGCTCGATTTTTGAAATAATACGACAAGTACGGCCAGCTTCCTGAATCTTAGTACGCAAGAATTCTACATCAGAAGCATTACGAACGAAAGACAAGGCAATGATGTCTACATTCTGCTCCAAACCAAATTCAAGGTCAATCAAATCTTTGTGAGTCAAAGCCGGCTCAGAGATATTTGTATCTGGCAAGTTGATTCCCTTACGAGACTTCAACAAACCACCTACCAATACTTCAGTCAATACTTCTTTACCATCAATCGCTTTTACCAACAATTGGATACGACCATCGTCCATCAAAACTTTTTCACCGACTTTTACATCTTTAGAAAAATTCTGATAAACGGTGGATACCTTCTCGCTGGTACCTTCACACTCTTCAGTGGTGATAATCAAATCTTGTCCGGTCTCGATAGGCTGACCGTTATCCTTCATCATACCAACACGGATTTTTGGGCCTTGTAAATCCTGGAGGATGGAAATGTTGAAGTTGAATTCTTTGTTGATTTCACGAATGTGGTTGATCACTTTCAGGTGATCCTCATGAGTACCATGAGAAAAATTCAAACGCATTACATTTACCCCTGCTACGGCAAATTGTAATAACATTTCTTTAGTGTTACTGGAAGGACCTACGGTCGCAACGATCTTCGTACGCTTAGTCGAAATGGACATCTTAGTCTTGTTGTTTTATTCTAAATAATGCATTCAAAGGTAGGCATTCCCCTAGCCCCTAATATGACTTAAATCATATCCCATTCAGGGCAAATGAACAATTACATTATTTACAAAAACCGCAGCGTATAGTTAGCAAAAAGCTAAAATATTATGGAAACTTTCCGACACAATGGTAGAATATCAAATTTCCCATCTTGAATTAATATAAGCTTATTTACTTCTAATATGACGCATGCCACCTTACGCTATTTGACAAGGGCCTACCGATGAAATTATGAATATTAAGAGTATCCTGAGTACTTTAGAGTGCATGGCATTTTTTAACAAACGATTGAGGAAATAAACTTAAATGCAACAGAAAGATGTCACGCTAGACGGCTAACTGCCCCGGCACAGCTATTCTTTATTAAAAACATGATCCCGGTTTAGAAGTAAATTGGAAACTAAAACCCTAAAGCATGTTTCGCCAACCGGAAATTGTAACAAAACTTTGAAAATGGCCGAATTTTTCTGAACTATTCACCGCCAGATTCACCAACCTCAATCAACATCCTTACTTTCAGTTGATTTCAGATATTTTCTTTGGTTTTTAATTAGGCTGTCGAATATTTCGGACTGGTAGCTGGTTTCTTCCTGATGAATGGTTCTGGCGTGATCAGAACAGGGGTTGATTACCTCCCATTAAAGGGTTTTTGACAGCCCTAGATTTTAATCGCCCAAATTTAAGTAGGCATGCTTTCTCCTCATTCATTTGTTTCCATGCAAAAAACTCGAAATAGAGAGCCATTCCGTCATTTTTTCCACCTTGCAGCTAAATGAGGAGAAAGCAAGCATAATTCGGATTAATCCTTCCTTCTTTTTTAAAATACCGGATTATACAGAAACCTCAGCTTTGATATGCGGATGCGGATTATAATCGGTCAACTCGAAATCCTCGAATTTAAAATCAAAAAGATCTTTTACTTCAGGGTTAATTTTCATCTTCGGTAATGCTCGTGGCTCACGAGACAATTGCAATTCTGCCTGCTCCAAATGATTCAAATACAAATGTGTATCACCGAAGGTATGAACAAATTCTCCCAGCTCCAGCCCTGTAACTTGCGCCATCATCATGGTCAACAACGCATAAGAGGCGATATTAAAAGGAACACCTAAGAAGAAATCTGCTGAACGCTGGTACAACTGGCAAGACAATTTATTGTCTGCTACATAAAATTGAAACATGGTATGGCATGGTGGCAGTGCCATTTTCTCAATCTCCCCTACATTCCAGGCATTTACAATCATACGGCGGGAATCCGGGTTGTTTTTCAACTGATCAAGCACCTGCACAATCTGATCAACAGTTCGACCGTCAGCGGTGGGCCAAGAGCGCCATTGCGCTCCATATACCGGTCCCAAATTCCCGTTTTCATCCGCCCATTCATCCCAAATACGTACTTTATTTTCTTTCAAATAAGCAATATTGGTTTCCCCTTTCAGGAACCATAATAATTCATGAATGATCGAACGAAGATGCAGTTTCTTGGTCGTACATAAAGGAAAGCCCTCTGCCAAATTAAAGCGCATTTGTCTTCCAAAAACACTGATGGTTCCCGTTCCGGTACGGTCTTCTTTCTTCACCCCATTGTCCAAGATGTCCTGCATCAAATCCAGATATTGCTTCATGCCTGTTAATCAATTTAAAAGGAGTGCCAGACGCCTCCGTTTTGAATAAAAATTCTATAAATTCTAAGCAATTTAGCCAAAATGCCAATGGCAAACAATGCGAGAATTCAACTTAAGCCGGTTTATTTCATGTTAATATCTTTCCTTAGCAGCATGGCGGGACTAAGGAAAGATTAGTTTACTTTTTCGAATTATTCCCAGGGAAGCACCCAAATGAGAGAGAGGCAAGCTTAGCCAAATTTGAGCATTTAAAAATCAAAGAAAAATTCCGGTAATGAATTGATGATAAAAACTTTGGGTTGCACCAATAAATTTAGCTGTCAATCATTCGGCTTAAAAATCAAAAACACACTCCATACCTATAGCATCTATCCTTCTTGATTGCACTCCATAAATCCAGCGATATTTAAATCGGCTAAAGCCGGATCATTCATGCTTAAAACCTTGTTTAGCTGGGCGGGAAATATGAAGTAATTTTTCCTTTTTCGTATTGATCTAACGAGATAGTTTAATGAGGAGAATACAAGCTTACACAAATTTGAGCTATAAGAAGTTAGTCCATTCAGCCCTATTGCATTGACCCTGAATATTTTTCAACAAACCACTAAATCTACCAGAGAATAATTCTGCTTAAGTCATAAAATACAAAAAAGAGCAAGTTGAAAAGCACAACATCCGGCTTTAAACTCAAATTACTGGAAGCCATATTGGATTATTTCTCAACAATCGCGATGCAATGCTCTCAAAATAATCGGATAGCCCTTCTGCAATACCTGGATTCAAATGCTCGCCGCGAATTTTGGCTATAAAACACGTCCTAAGGCATCATTCATTTATCTCCCCAGACCTGAGTAATTTCCTTAGTTACCGATGCGGTCTTTGGCGTCGAAGGCTCATCAATACATCTGATGATTTGGGTTCTTTCGATTGGGCTTTGCCCAGTCGCGTTTCCGTTGCTTTCCGGGCTGACGTCTCAATACTTTTGGTAAACCATCTCTTCTGGAAGTTCCAAAAAAGTAAGACAGCACCAACTGATAATTGTATTGCTTCAGGGTATATTCTTCCTGGTTATCTAAATCCCGAAAGCCTGTTTGATAATAGAAACCCAATCGCCAGGGGCCATAATCACCTCCGGCACCAAAATTAAAACCCATGTCCCAGGGTTGAAAGCTCTCCAATGTTCCTCCCCATTGCAGGGCATTGCCTTGTTCGTCCTTGCCATGCAAGTGAAATTGTCCATAAAAGCCCAAATGAAGAAAAACGGAAGTTCGCTGGCTGGTCTCTACCCGAAAACCAAAATTAACCGGGACATTCAATACGCCCATCTTCATCGTCAGCCGATCATCTTTTTGATAATAATGAAATCCCTGCTGCTGATAATCCACGCTGGCATTCCAAATAAAATACCGCCAGAATTGCTGCTCATAGCCCAATCCCGCAATAAAGCCAAAATTAGGATCGGTAAAAGTCCGTAGATTATCGGCATCCACGGCATAGGCATTACCCACCACGGCGCCTGCTTTAAGCCCAATTCGCTGACCATTAGCCCGCTGCAGTAAAAACACACAGCTTACAGTAAGAAGAATTGATAGGTAGATAGGGGATTTAATTCTCAGCATAACATTCATTTATGACTACAAAAATGAAAAATTCATCTTAAAAATAATATGCTCAGACAGTCTTTTTTAACCCTATTTAGAATAAAAAAAAAGAGTAAAATTATATTTATTAACCAATAGTCGCCATTCTGATCAATGGGACACACCAAAACTTCATCTATAAGTGAAATAATGAAGTATTGTCATCATGATGACGCCACGACTGAGAGATTAAAACTATTATGAATCCGAAAAGCTGTAATCAATCATTAACAATAATTATCAACATCAAAAAACCACATCATGAAAACCTTTGCTATAGCACTTCTATTAATTTTGTCTCCGCTTTTCATTTTTGCCCAGGGAGGCCTGAAGGTGGGTGATTCGGCTCCTTCATTTTCAGCAACGGATCAAAATGGTAAACTCATCCGTTCGGAGGATGTACTGGCTAAGGGCGATATGGTTTTGGTTTTTTATCGCGGCACCTGGTGCCCGCATTGTCGTCGTCATATTTCCAATTTACAGAAGGACCTTTTACAAATCACCGAAAAAGGAGCCAATGTCGTAGTGGTAACGCCTGAACAACCGGAATTTATAGAAAAGATGGTTAAAAAATCTGGTGCTACATTTTCTATTTTACATGATACCTCCTATAAAATCATGTTGGATTATAAGGTGGCCTTTAAACTTGGGAGAGAAATTGTCCCTGCCTCTTTCAAGCAGATGCAAAAAAATGCGAGAAAGCATAACGGTAATCTTGAGGATATGCTGCCAGTTCCTGCTACTTATATTATTTCCCGTGACGGTAATATTCGTTATATTCATTATAATCCGGACTTTACAGAACGTGCCGGTGTTGAGGAGATTGCGGCCCAATTGGTAAATCTATAGTCTACTTTTATAGCCCGAATAAAGCATGCTTTAATCCTCATTTTACTTCATGAGGGAGAATGCGAAGGAATAATTTCGAGTTTCCCCCAAGGATGCAGCAGAATGAGGAGAAGGCAAGCGTGCCCAAATTCGGGCTATAATAAACCCAATAAAATAACCATAACCCATTGAATATAGGTCAATTGATTTTGACCAAAAAATCAAGCGGTGATTATTTCGATTAACAAACTGAAATCAGGATCATTAGATCGAACGACTGCATTTACCGGTGAATAATTCCGGTTAAAAAAAATACCAGTGTTTATTCACTGGTATAAAAATGCTATTACGCGCTCAGGCCACTGGCAAAGCTTTTCCAGCGAAGCATATGGTCAGAAAAAACTTTCCTCCATTTCCACTAATCTTTCAAAGCCCACGGAGGAAATTTTTGGTTCCATCCAAAATCCTACCAGACTATTCCCCACTCTTTTATATAATACCCGACCGGAGTAAGTAGTGGCCTCTTCATCATATTGAAAATCCACATAAAGAAATTGCCCCAACACTTTTCCATTACCCCATTGCAGGGCCGCTTCCAGTCCAATCTGCCACTGCGCTTTCACTTGCAAGCCTATCTTTTCAATGGCAATGATACCGGCATAAAAATTCTGAACAAAGTCCGGATTGTGCCCCTGAACTGCATAGGCTGCTTGTAAGGGCAAGGCATTGTCCTCTTCATCCTCTAATTCCGTTGGGATTAATCCGTAATGCTGCACATAGCATTCCTGCAAATAGGTAAATAATTTTGCAGCCTCCTCCTCTGTCCCCAAATCGGCAAATCGCTTTTTATCTTGACTGTAATACCTGATTGAATCCCAAATTGCTCTCAAGCCCATACTTTTCTTATTCCTCAAATTTCCCGCAAGTTAAGTAAAATTTAAGGGATATTATTATTTCGAAAAGCGCAATGGGGCTTCCGTAGCAAATCCTTTTTTTTCCATGGGTAGCTACGACAGCCTGAAGCCGGAGCATCCCTGCTTAAATCTTCCTTTAGCTTCCAGGCGTGAAAATAAAGGAATTTGCTATATCGAGTTTTTTACAAGCACGCGGATGAGCGAGGAGCAAGCAAGCTTCGCCAAATTCGGGCTATTACAAAAGCACAAAAACAACCAGACCCCCGGACAACCATATGGATGAACCACTCAGACCCAGCTAATAAATCCTGTGATGAATAATTCGGGTAAAAAAACCTAAAAAAAAAGAGCCGCCCGCAGCTGCCCTTTTCTTGTTTTATGTCTTGTAAAAATCCTGTTGCCTAATTACAAAAAGCAGTCAATTTTTCCTTAGCTTCCTCTGATCCCAAATTGGCAGCTCGTCGCCAAAGTTGACAAGCCCGCTCCTGGTTCTCCGCCAAATATTCAATCATCCCCAAAAGAAAGTGAGCTTCCGCATGGCCCTGATCTTTCAAAATCACACGCTCCAAATCCTCCCGGGCAGCATCCTCCTGCCCCATTTTTAAAGCAACCTGCGCACGATTGTACAAAATCCCGGCATTGTCAGCATTCATTTCCAAAGCAAAATTATAGTCTTTCAGGGCTTGCTCATAATTTTTCAATTCCACCAGGACAAATGCCCGATTGTTATACAAATCCTCCACATTGGGCTTGAGTTTGATCGCCTCATTATAATCCTCCAGGGCTTTAGTCCAGTTTTGCTGTTCGCGGTAAGCATTTCCCCTGTTATAAAAAGCTTTATATTCCTGTGGCGCTAGTGCAATGGCTTTGGAACAATCCTCTACCGTACGTCCGTATTGCTCCTCCATAAAAAAGGCCACCGCGCGCATATTATAAGCAATGGCGTTTTCGGGATCTTTTTCAATTATACGGTCCAGCCATTTTTTCGCTTCCCCCGTATTTTCTTCATTCAAATACTTTCTGGCTTCTCCCATCATTTCATCGGTGGAAGGACTGCAGGAAGCCAGAAAAATAATGGCAAACAGATAAGATAATCCGGATAAAAATTGTCGATTCATATTGTGGTTAATTTCTGCCTGAAGGGTTCATTCCCCAAAAAAGGAACCACCGACAGGCTTTAGGTTAAATGGTTTGTCGTTGATCTCCCTCATGTAAAGGGAAAGTGAATTTTACGCTACAAATCTAACAGAATCATGGAAAAAGCAGGAAAATAAAGCCGATTATCGTATTTTCGGCCTACCTTTTTACACAAGCATTCGAGATGAAAAAGATCATTTATATTGCCCGCCATGGTCAGACCGATTACAATAAAGCCGATTTGGTTCAGGGGAGAGCCATTGACGCTTCGCTGAATGCCTTCGGACAGGCACAAGGTGATGCCATGGCACAGGCTTTAATGGAAGTTCCTTTTGATAAAATTTATACTTCTTCCTTACAACGCACCTGGCAAACCGCCCGACTTTTGTTGGAAAAAGGCATTCCGACCGAAAAAAAGGCTGGCCTGGATGAATTACATTATGGCGTTTATGAAAACACACCGATCTACCAGGAAGGTGATAATGTCTGGACGGTCATGAATGCCTGGAAAGAAGGTGATTACGAAGCCAAAGCGGAAGGTGGCGAAAGTCCTTTGGATGTTCAAAAGCGTCAAAAAGAAGCATTGGATGAAATCCTGTCGCAACAGGGGGAAGAAACGGTTTTACTCGTGATGCACAGCCGCGCCATCCGGATTTTAATGTGCACACTAACCAATAAGCCCCTGACTGAAATGCACACTTTTGTACCTCAGAATACAGGCATCACCCGCTTTGAGTGGGATTCGGAAAATGGCGATTTCAAATTATTGGAATTTAACAATGCGGATCACCTGGCAACGGTGAAAGCATAATAATTTATATTGTTGACATCCAGTAATTTCCGGATATGACAAGATGTTTTCTTCTGATTTTTAAATAGCCCTAATTAGGGAAAGCCTGCTTTCTTCTCGCCCAAAGCTTCCTTGGCAAAACGCTAATAGAGGAAAATTAGAGCACTTTTCCCGCCTTACAGCTAAAGAAGGAAGCATGCATTATTCAAGAAATAAGTAAGCATCCTATGAATTAAAAAGCCCTGCAACTCCAAGCAAGTTACAGGGCTTTTTGCTAATATTTTTTTCGTTGCTGGCCAATACTTTTTAACCCGGATTATTCATGCTTAAATCCTCGTTTAGCTGTAAGGCGGAAAAAATGAAGGAATAGTTTCCTATTTCGAGTTTTTTCCAACGAAACAGATGAATGAGGAGAAAGCAAGCTTGCCCAAATTTGGGCTATTATAATTCAAAAAAATAAACCATAAAACCTTGAATTCGAACTACTTGCGCTTGGTTGATAAATTTAGCGGTGAATAATTCGGGTTAAATATTAGCCTCCAATGCCTCATTTACCCGCCGCATTTCCTCCTGAGTGGCCATCATCTCTTCCATATTTTGACGCATCTCTTCTTCCTGAGCCCTCAACTGCTCCGCCTGTAATTGGGTTTCCTCTAATAATTTTCGGGTTTTCTCATTTCGCATGACTGATATTAAAGTCGCCGCAATTGCATCACATATTCTCAAGACCAATTCTTGCTTATAGGTTGCCAACACTTCAAAGCCAGCCAATTCCATTACCCCTATAACTTCATCGTTTTGTTTCAGGGGAACAATAAAAATGTTATTCGGGCGGGCATCTCCTAAACCAGAGGTAATTTGAATATATTCCTGTGGTACCTCAGTCAGAAAAATGGGGGCTGCCTCCATAAAACATTGCCCAACCAATCCTTCCCCGGATACACCTCCATATCCATATACTTTTTTCGGTCATATGCATAACAGGCTGAAAGTTTCAAAACTTCCTCCCCCGCTTTTTCCCTCAAAACAAATAAGGCACCCTGATTTAATCCCAAATATTTAATTATTCTACTCAACACCCGGTCCGTCAAAGCAGAGACTTCTAAATTTTGATCCCGCAGCAAGTCAGCAAATTGGGCCATCCCCTGATTTATCCATTGACGAGTGGTCTCTTGCTTTTTGTTCGAAGCTAAAGCGTTTTTCATTGCCAGGAGCGCACCTCCCAGGCGATCATCCCCATTTAACGATTCTTCATCGCTATCCGACAAATCTCCCTGCGCAATCCGATCTGCAAATCGGGTCGCCGCCGTAGTACTGTGAACAAACTGCTGAAAACTTTCCGCTAACAATACAATCTCCTCTATTCTGGATTCCATCAACAACTCAACATCCTCCTGCCCGCCTTTCACATTTTCTACGTAGGTAATCAATTGCTGAAAAGACAAATTTATCCGACGGATAAAATAACTTAGCGTACCAAAGATAACCAGCAATCCCATGATGCATAAAAATACAATCGTAAAGAGCTCCTCCTTCAATTCTGCCATTACTTCATCCTCATGCACCTGTGCCACCACCAGCCAGTCATATCCCGGTAATTTTTTCACATAAAACCAGTGATTCTCCCCCTCATACTCGCTTTCCAATAGCCCCTCCTGACCTGAACCTATAAAATCTGAAAGCGCCTGATACTCCTCCTGTTCAAAAATATTCCCCCCAACCATCTTTTCGTGGTCATAAATTTTTAACGCACCATCATGCCCAAGCAGGAAATTAGAACCTGAAGCCCCCATTTGCTCCTCCTTTATCATTTGCTCCACCAACGGAATCCCAACCGCAAGACCAACCAATGCAATAATTTCCCCAGAATCTGGATCTTTGATTTTTTGGTTAATAAAACATGCATACTGACCCAAATGCTTCAGATAGGAAATATTTAAAGTGAAGTCATTTTGATGCTCCAGTGTGGAAAAAATCCAGGCATCTCTGGCATTGTCCCGATCAGCTTCTTTATAAAAACCATCCTCATTTAACACCTGGTTTGTCGCCAGGCAATAAAAATTGAGATAAATCAAATCTAACCCCACCTGGGTTCGATGAATGATTCTTTTTATCTGTTCGATATCCTCTTCCGGATGCTGCAACAAATACAATAAATTATCATTGGCCGACAACGTTTGACCCACAAATTGAGGTTTATCAAAATTTGCCGTTACCTTCTCCACCAAACCCTGCACCATCAGGGGCATCTTATCCTCCTTGAACATCTGCTCCATCCTATTGGCGCGCTGATAATATCCAAAAATTGACACCACTAAAACCAATGTTGTCAAAATAATCCCAAGAGGCAAAATCAGTGCTTTTTGAAATGAAATCCCCTTTTTTTGATTAGTAGTCATATTGAAAAGCTTGGTAAAAAAAGATCGCTAAGATATTAAAATCAGCGAGTATTCCCCACCACCATTCATGATAATCTCATTAAAAATCTACTTTTCTTAATGTTCACTCTCATCTATCCTAAAAAAAACATTCACTCTTAAATAAACTAATGGTAAAATCTTAGCTTAATAGTCTTTACGCACACGGTTTTACAACCCCAAAAAGCCCTTTCAATTAATACTGAATTAATCACCACCAGATTTTTATAATTAAACTAAAACCCTTAAAACCGGTGCGCATCGAGTGATTTCACTAATTTTTAACCCCAATTAGTCTGAGTATTCTTTCTCCTCGCTCATCTACTACCTTTTAGCAAACGCTAACTACGGAAATACCACTACACTTTTCCACACTAGCACTATCGAAGGGTTACAGCATGAACAATCCGAACTAATCATGCTTTCATCGACTAAAGCCGTACTGATTCCATTGAGACCATATGCCCCAGAACCTCTCCCAACTTCCCCTGCACTAAGCCAAATTATTCACAGACGAATTTTCAAACCGCCGCATCCGATTACCCTCCATTAATTTCAATTGTATTCCTTGATTTTTAACAACCAAAATTTGGGAGCGGCCTTTCCCCTCACTCATCTGCGAGCCTGAAAAAAACAATAAGAACAGAAATATCCCTACACTTTTCCCGCCTTGCAAATAAACGAGGATTTATGCATGAATACCCTAGGGGTAGCGCGCATAATTCGGACTAATAAAAAAAAGCCTGTTATCCATCCAGAACAACAGGCTTTTTCCATTTCAAGCTAGCTCTTTTTTAATACGCCCACTTCAAATAAACACTCCCCCAGGTAAATCCTCCTCCAAAAGCGGCCAATACAATATCATCCCCTTTCTTAAACTTCTCTTCCCACTCCCAAAGACATAGCGGAATCGTTCCGGCCGTGGTATTTCCATAGCGTTCAATATTCACGGTCACTTTATCCATTCCCACCCCTAATCGGTTGGCAATGGCTTCAATGATACGCTTATTGGCCTGGTGTGGAATAAAATAAGCCAGTTGATCGCCACTTAGATCGTTACGCTCCATGATCTCCACGGAAACGTTACTCATATTGGTCACTGCATGCTTATACACCTGACGACCATCCTGAAAGAAATAATGCTCCTGATTCGCAATCGTATCCATAGTGGCCGGATAGGCAGAACCTCCCGCTTTCATGCGGATCATATCCTTGCCAATACCATCACTCTTCAAAATAAAATCCTGAATACCCAAACCTTCTTCATTCGGCTCCAAAAGTACCGCTCCGGCACCATCCCCAAACAAAATACAGGTGTTGCGGTCTTTATAGTTCATCACAGAAGACATCTTGTCCGCCCCGATGACCAATACCTTTTTATACTGCCCCGTACTAATGAAGCCAGCCCCGGTGGACAATGCATATACAAACCCACTACAAGCAGCCTGCATATCAAAGGAAAAAGCATTTTTTATTCCCAACTCATGGCACACAATATTGGCCGTTGAGGGGAACAACATGTCGGGAGTCATCGTGGCCACCAAAACGGCATCCACCTCCTGCAAGTCCAGACCTGACTTCGCCACCAGATCCTTCACTGCCTCCACCGCCAAAACCGAAGTTCCCTTTCCTGCTCCCTTCAAAATCCGACGTTCCTTAATTCCGGTACGGCTGACAATCCATTCGTCGTTGGTTTCCACCATGGTTTCCAATTCCGCATTGGTTAAAACATAGTCCGGAACATATCCTCCGACCGCAGTAATTGCTGCTTTACGCATGGTTATCATATTAACTATATGGGTTTTTTCTGTTGTCCTCTACCATTTTAGTTTTCAAACATAAGAAAATCCACTCTAATGCACCAAAGAAACCTTCACGAAAAAAACAATTTGAAACTTCCTAAGTTTCCACTCCCATTTCCATAGGCAGTTTCCTTCAGTTGAGAAAAATTCAAAAATTAACTGCTTTTTGATTGATAGTCTGAGGATTTGACAACCCGCCACCCCATTCTCTTAATAGAAAGACAACGTTCAATATACCCTCCCCGCGCTTTTCAATTCATAAATGCGTAAAAAAATATTTCTTCTTACATTTTACTTTTATCCCAAATTCGTATTTCTTTTTGCTAAAATCCTTCTGCGACTCCCCCTATTCAAAAAAGGTTTCATCCCAAAGCAAAAAACGTGCAGTTCCCCCCTGAAAATGACCTCAAATATTAGATATTTCGTCAGGATTATGTTATTTTTGACAAGTTGTGAAGGCTTCAAAATTGCCCTTACAGCCTTGCGTCACTGCATTTTTTGGAAGCTTTTCAGCAATTTTTAGGAAATGAGCGAGACGCAATTTTTGTTTAACAGTGAAGCATTGATTATCAAGGAGTAAGACCACCAAAAAAAGACACATAAAGTCTCAAAACTTTCCTTTTTGGGTGGTTGAATCGGATTAATTTAAAATATGAGCGAACAAACCAACAAACCAGCAGACTATTCAGCCGGTAATATTCAGGTTTTGGAAGGCTTAGAGGCAGTAAGAAAACGCCCTGCCATGTATATCGGAGATGTTGGCATCAAAGGCTTGCATCACTTGATTTGGGAAGTGGTGGACAACTCTATTGACGAAGCCCTTGCAGGTTTCTGTGACACCATTACCGTTAGCATCCAAGAGAACAATTCCATCACCGTTTCTGATAATGGACGTGGTATTCCGGTAGGTATGCACCCTACTCAGAATAAGTCAGCATTGGAAGTGGTAATGACTGTACTACACGCCGGAGGTAAATTCGACAAGGATACCTACAAAGTATCCGGAGGTTTGCACGGTGTGGGGGTTTCTTGTGTGAACGCCCTGTCAAAAGATATGACAGTAACCGTTCACTCTAAAGACGGCAAAATCTACGAGCAATCTTACAAAAAAGGTACACCACAGGCACCCGTAGCTCCGGTAGGAGAAACCGACAAAACGGGAACTACCGTTTGGTTCATGCCCGATGATGAGATTTTCACCCACCACGAATATGTTTGGGATCGCGTAGCGAATCGCTTACGTGAATTAGCCTTTTTGAATGCCGGCATCACCATTGTTCTGGAAGATTTACGGGATGTGGATGAGCAAGGCAATCCTTTATCGGAGACTTTCTATTCCGAAGGAGGAATCAAGGAGTTCGTGGAGTATTTGGATGATTCCAAAGAGAAATTAATTGACGAAGCCGTTTATATCGAAGGAGAGAAAGCCAATATTCCGGTGCAGGTAGCGATGAGCTACAACACATCCTTCTCCGAGAACGTGGTTTCTTATGTAAACAACATCAACACCCACGAGGGCGGTACTCACGTTTCCGGTTTCCGTCGTGCGTTGACCCGTACTTTGAAAAACTATGCCGACAAATCCGGCTTGTTGGACAAAGTAAAGGTAGACATCAGCGGGGATGACTTCCGCGAAGGATTGACTGCTGTAATCTCGGTAAAAGTGGCAGAGCCACAGTTCGAGGGACAGACCAAAACCAAATTGGGTAACTCCGATGCGGTAGGTGCGGTAGATTCAGCGGTATCCGATATGTTGAACACTTATTTGGAAGAAAATCCAAGAAGCGCGAAGCAAATCGTACAGAAAGTAATTCTTGCAGCCCAGGCGCGCCACGCGGCACGTAAAGCACGTGAGATGGTACAGCGCAAGAACGTGATGAGCTCCACTTCCCTTCCGGGTAAGTTGGCCGACTGTTCTTCCAAAGATGCAGCCCTTTCCGAACTATACCTGGTGGAGGGTGACTCTGCAGGTGGATCAGCCAAGCAGGGGCGTGAGCGCGAATACCAGGCGATTTTGCCATTGCGCGGAAAGATTCTGAACGTAGAAAAAGCCCAGGAGCACAAGATTTACGACAACGAAGAGATCAAAAATATGATCACCGCCATGGGCGTTCGTTTTGGTAAAGATGGCGACGAGAAAGCTTTGGACATGGAGAAGTTGCGTTACCACAAGATCGTAATCATGACGGATGCCGATGTGGATGGTTCCCACATTCGTACGTTGATTTTGACCTTCTTCTTCCGCTATATGCGCGACTTGATTGACAATGGCTATGTGTACATCGCTCAACCACCACTTTACCAAGTAAAGAAAGGCGCGAAACAAAAGTACTGCTGGACAGAGGAAGATCGTTTACTGGCCATTCAGGAAATGGGCGGCGACGAGAATAAAGTTTCCGTACAGCGATACAAAGGTTTGGGAGAGATGAACCCGGAGCAGCTTTGGGAAACCACCATGAACCCGGAGACCCGTACCATGAAATTGGTAACGGTAGAATCTGCGGCAGAGGCGGATCACTTATTCTCCATGCTAATGGGAGATGAAGTACCACCAAGACGTGAGTTCATCGAGAAGCACGCCAAATACGCGAATATCGATATCTAATGAAGATCAGAAATAATAAAAACGCCTTTCGATATCCGGAAGGCGTTTTTTTATATCCTGTTTTTTTAAGCCGGATTATTCATGCTTTGATCATCATTTAGCTGTAAGGCTATAAAAATGAAGGAATTTTTCCTATTTCGAGTTTTTTCCAACGAAACAGATGAATGAGGAGAAAGCAAGCTTGCCCAAATTTGGGCTATTATAATTCAAAGAAAATAAGTTTTAAAAAACTGAAAATACGTCACTTACGATTGGTTAATAAATATAGCGGTGAATAATTCGGGTTAAGGGGGGCTGCTGCCGCTTAGACGTCAGCACCAGGCTGGCGCGGCTCACCTCATCGGCCTTTTGGGCCGCTGTGGTTTAAACAAACCCGCTTCATCCTTGCCCCAAGCGGGCGATTGCCCGCGTGCATACTCGAGACTCACCGGCAGAGGGATAGAGGCTCTGTGGAGCTCCTTTTTGCAGCCTTAAAGCGTAGCGGCTCGCAAAAAGAGCGACTGCCGAAAGCCCGACCGACGTCAGGAGGGCTGCCCCAAAAAAAAAGATAAAACTATAAATAGTCGTAACGCTTCTGGTCTTAGGCTCCCGTCTAAGACCCAAAATCACGGGAGCGTCCGCTCCCCTTATTACCACGCCATTTCATTACAGTAGCAAGCACTCTTGTGATAAATGGTCGTAGAAAATCATACGACCAGCGATGGAAGGAATTTAAAATATAGCCACCTGCTCAATATGATGCGGGCGCACTCTGAAAAACTCTTTATGCACACCGCTTCTGGTCTTAGGCTCCCGTCTAAGACCCAAAAACCCGGGAGCATCCGCTCCCCTTTTTACCACCCCATTTCATTACAGCAGCAAACACTTTTGTAATAAATGGCCGTAGAAAACCCCACGACCAGCGATGGAAGGAATTTAAAATATAACCACCCGCCCAATATGATGCGGAGGCATTTTGAAAAACCCGCTTCTGGCCTTAGGCGCCCGTCTAAGACCCAAAAACCCGGGAGCATCCGCTCCCCTTTTTACCACCCCATTTCATTACAGCAGCAAACACTTTTGTGATAAATGGTCGTAGAAAACCCGACGACCAGAGCTGAGCAATAGCCCGTATTTAAAATATAGCCACCTGCTCAATATGATGCGGGCGCACTCTGAAAAACTCTTTATGCACACTAAAAGCATTTTCGCCCTCCGCAGGTTTTTTACGCGTAAAGGAACCATCCTCGTGCATTTCGTAGGCATTCACATTGTCTTTCATATTGAAATGCAAAAGGTTAATAACCTGACGCTTCAACAAATCATCCGTAATCAAATAGAGAGATTCCAGACGGCGATCGAAAGATCGCACCATCACATCGGCCGAACCACTGTACAATAAAGGATCGCCTTCATTATGGAAATAATAGACACGACTATGCTCCAGAAAATCTCCCACAATGGACATCACTTCAATATTTTCAGAAAGTCCCACACGCTTCGGACGCAGACAGCAAATTCCCCGAACAATCATTTTGATCGGCACACCGGCCTGCGAAGCTTCATAGAGCGCCGTGATAATTTTCTTATCCTGTAGGGAATTCATCTTAAAACAAATACCGGAAGGCTTGCCTTCCCGTGCATTTTTCCCTTCCTGCTCAATCATCTCTATCAGCTGATTACGCATATTATTCGGCGCCGTAATCAGGGATTTAAAACGATGCGGATTCGAATGACCAGTGATCACATTGAAGAATTCCGCCACATCCTTGGCGTACTCCCGCTTAGTGGTTAGCATCCCCAGGTCCGTGTACAATTTAGACGTAGACTCATTGTAATTCCCACTGGACATATGCACGTAAGAGGTAATCCCCTCTTCTCCCTTGCGGACAATCAAACACAATTTGGTATGTGTTTTCAGATTGGAAATTCCATAGATCACAAAGCAACCGGCGGCCTGCAACTGCTTGGCCGCTTCAATATTGTTTTCCTCATCGAAACGAGCCTTCACCTCAAACAATACAGAAACGTGCTTGCCATTTTCTGCCGCCTTCAATAAAGCTTCCACTATTCGGGACTCCTTAGACAGGCGATAAATCGTCATTTTAATGGACAATACCTTCGGATCTCTGGCCGCCTGATCCAGCAATTCCAATAAAGGCTCCATATTATTATAGGGGTGATGCAATAGAATGTCCCGTTGCTTCAGGACTTCAAGCATATTCTGCTCTCCTTTTTCCGGCAAACTGATTGGCCTTACCGTACTGGGCTGCTTCGGCAATTTAGACCTCAGCGCCGGATGTCCCACAATTCGCCAAAAACGGGTATAGTCCACCAAACTTCCCCTATGCATGCGGAAGATATTGTCTTCATCAATCCCGAAACGTTCTTTCAGGATGAGTAACAAATTTGGATCTGGATTATATTCGGTTTCTACCCGCACAACTCGTCCGGTACGACGGGTTTTCAACTTCAGACGCAACTCTTCCAAAAAGTTGGCTTCAATATCATCGGATTCCTCCAATGTAAAGTCGCCATTACGTGTTATGCGGAAAAGCGTCATAGACTCGATTACCACATTGCGGTACAGCTTTTCCATATGGTAGCGGATCACCTCCTCTATCGGAATAAAAACCAACTGATCGCCGCGGTCAATCTCATAGAATTTGGGCAAATTACTGGGTATCTGCACAAAAGACAGGCGATTCTGCCCGCTGCCGTCTTCTACCTGCGTCCAAACCCCGAAAATCAGCAGTTTATTCATCAGCAAGGGGAAGGTGTGGTAATTATCGTGCGCCATCGGCGTAAGCATGGAGAAGATCGTCCGATCGAAATACTCTTCCACTTCTGCCCGCTCATTCACCGTCAGGTTGGTCAGATTACGCTCAATAATAAAGCCTTCGGCTTCAAATTGGGAGGCGAGCAATCCGTACAACTGCTGCTGATCCTCCACAAACATCTGGGTCTCAGCAAACAATCGTTTCTTGAATTGATATTCTCTTAACTGCGAGTAATCCGTACGTTCTTTGCCGTAATCCAGATAGTTATACAAAGAACCTACCCGAATCATGAAAAATTCATCGAGATTACTGTCTGTAATAGCCAAAAACTTCAACTTCTCCAGTAACGTCCGGTCTTTCTTCGCCTGATCCAATACCCGTTCATTGAACTTCAACCAACTCAGATCCCGACTAATTAGATCACTACTGTTAATCAATTCCGTAATTCGATCCGTTTCCGCTCCAGCCATAAAATTTTTTATTGGGTTTTTCTAATAAAAATTTTGTTAATAGAAACTTAAGGTAAGGAATAATCTTCACTTTTGGAAGCCTCAGCAAGGAATTAACAGAAGCTTGATGTGGACAAAACACGTCCTTCCATTTTATTGAAATTGTATAATTAAAAGACAGTAAAAATGAAATTCAGACCATCAAAATGATTAAAAAATAGTGGATTTATGTCGTTCAATTGATCAAAAAAGGCAATTTACCGGAATTCTCATGCTTAAATCCTCATTTTACTGGTAGTTGGGAAAATAAAGGGATTTTTCCTATTTCGTTTTTTTCCAAGGAAGCAGAGAAATGGGAAGAAAGCATGCTTGCTCAAATTTGGGCAATTAAAAATCACAGAAAAAAAACACATAAAGAATTGGAGACAAACCTCTTGAGTTGAACCAGTAAATTTAGTGGTGAATAATTCGGCTTTTGTTAAAAATTAACCAATGTAAGATCTTATTCATTCTTATAAACAAAAGATCTTCATTTAACCCCAAAAAAGAATAACAGGATAGCGAAACCATTGCCCTAACTTAAAAATTGTCTGGCTGAATAAAGTAAGAAAGTGAGGCGGGTCTTAAAATATTTAAAAAATATCCATCCGTCTGGCATTTTTTATACCTCCTCCCCGGAATAAAGTGGAAACCTCTGCCTGCGAATCCTGCTTTGGAAAAGAAAAATTCCTGCTATGCGTTACACCCTATTCCTCTTTTCCACCCTACTCCTGACCGCCTGCCTGAAGCATCCGGAAGTCCAACAAGACAAGGCCAACATTACACTTTTTACTATCATAATGGACAACAGCCGCCTCCAGCAAATTGCATATATTGATCATGCCTACCTCGAGCTGACCAATACCAGCAATGCTACTCCCCATATCTTTGATAGCCTGGAAGTAATTTTTTCTGAGGGACAGATTCATTGCGAAAGTTTCCTTTTAGCTGCCGGAATTTATCAAATCGAAAAATTCGAATTAAGGGATGCCAATGGAGATCCGTTATATTTTGCTCCGGCACAAGACCATCACTTTTGTGAACTGATCGATCATGCCTGCCTTCCCATCCCTTTTGAAGCTATCGAGGGGATTACCACTCCATTACACATAGGGGTGACCAACAATTATACGCCCTCGGAAAATGGCCCCGCCGATTACAGTCAGCTGGAAATTGCGATTTATGAAATCACCTCGGTATTTCTTACCGCCTTCCGTTACCATTGTGACTTGCAGGCAATCGAATATTTTCAGGGAGACCCCATTATTCGGGATCATACCGGAGCAGCCATCCCTTTCATTCGGATTAATGCTGATCCGGAACCCTATCAATACCTATTGTTCCCCAGAGATAGCCTTTATCAGTTTCAAGTAATGTGGCATGAGGAAGAGCGAAACCTAAGCATCACCCATGAGCAACTCATTGCCTTGGACAGACAATCCCTTAGTTTTCATTTTGATAGCCTGAATTGTGAAAATATGACCGACTCCATTCCGGACACAGGCACCGATCCGGAACCCACACCGGAAATCGGAAATGCCCTGACCATACCCGAGGTGCTGGCCAATGAAGGGCTCAACGATGTGGATGTCGTGGGTTATATCGTCGGTACGACTTCCTCGGGGCCCAACCTTAAACATGAAGGCCCCTATACCTCCGCCACCAATATTGCCCTGGCCGATCAGCCTGACATCACTGATGCGGCATTGATCGTTCCGGTACAATTACCCACCGGCGACATTCGGGATGCGTTGAACCTGGTGGATAATCCTGCCAATGAAGGGCGTAGAATTATCATCAAAGAGGCGGATTTACAATCGTATTTTTCAACCATTGGCGCGAAGAACCCGAAGGGGTTTGAATGGGTGGAATGATTTTGATGGGATATACCATGACCCGTAGGGACGCATCGCATACATCCCGGTGGGGACGCATCGCATGCGTCCCGGCGGGAATGGTATCGCATGCATCCCGGTGAGAAATGGTATTGCAGACGTCCCGGCGGGAAATGGTATCGCAGAGTAAACCTTCAGCCAACCACACTTGCAAAAAAATCAAAGCCATTGAGGGTTGGCGGCCAAATTTTCATTTAGCGGGAGGAGCTCTCTGATTTTAGAAATAGAATGGTTATTAATTCTTCGAAGCACATCCTCCAGCCATTTGGATGGATTTATTCCATTAGCTTTACAGGTGCCGAAGAAGGAATAATACATCGCAATATTTTGGGCAGCAGCATGTGAGCCCGCAAAAAGAAAGTTCTTTTTTCCGAGGGCTAAAGGTCTGATCAGGTTTTCAATCAGGTTATTGTCCGGATGTAATTGGGGATCTTGTGTAAAGGTGATCAATCGATCCCAGAGGTTAAGCATATAGTTAATCGCCTTTCCGATGAGCGATCTTGGAAGCGCATCTTTCTGTTCTTTAAGTGCCCAACTTTTGAGTTCCTCCAAAATCTTTATGCTATCAGATTTTCTCATTTTCAGGATTTGTTCCGGGGAAAACTGCTCCTCTTTAGCTTTGGCCTCCAGGGCATAAAGCCTCCCTATTAAATCCAGTGCAATTTGCGCTTTCTTCCTGTGGTTTTTGAGTGCGGCGTCAAACTTTCTCCGGACATGTGCCCAGCAAGCCAGCAAGTTGATATTCGGAATTTGACCAAACTGATCATAGGCGGCGTAACCATCGGTTTGCAGGAAATCAGGCAGCTTTTTTAATAAATCTTTTGGGATTTGCTTCCCTCTCCCTTTGGCATAATCAAAAATGACCAAACCGCTTTCGGGGACATGCCTGACCCACATATATCCCCGGTGAGAGGAACCAGGTTTTTCGCCATCAAGTACCTGAATGGGTGATTCATCCATTTGTAAGTATCCCGCCTCTAGGGCCATTTTCACGGCCTCTTCAAAAAGTGGTAGCATTAAACGGCTCACATTGTTGAACCAGTTAATCACGGTACTCGGTGCAAGGGATTCACCGGTTTCACGAGCTAAAATTTTAATCTGTCTGTCCCAAGGAAGGTGGTCGTCAAATTTGCCAATAAGCAAATAAGCAATTAATGACGCATCTGCACCACTCTTAGGCAAAACAATATCCGGAGGAAAATCAGCGATAACGATATCGCCGTTTGGCAGCTTGTATTTATAACGGATGATCTGTCTGACCACCATCCGTTCGGGATAAATCTTCCTATATTCGGAAACCTCTGTGCCTAAAAAATGAGCTCCCGGGATCTCCAGCTTACAATGTTCAACCTCACGCTCCAAATGGTCGCTAATCGGCTTTCTTACCGGTGGGATAGAACCTTCTTTTGGAGCTTTTCTGGCAGGCTTTTCGATATCAGAATCTTTGGGCGATTTTTTTCGTTTTTCGGACTTACCTGTCTTTAGTAATTTCAGGACGGCATCCAATTGTTGTTGCAGAGAATTAACCTGTTCTTTCAATGAAAGAATTTCATCATCCTTCTCTTTAATAACTGATTCAAAATGCTGCTCTGACATACCTAAAGATACGAAAAAACCGCCTTAAAACATAAATTAAGGCGGTTTTTGATGTCTATCAGGCATATCTTTTTCTCTGAATTCTTTGCTCCAAACTTATCCCACAGAGCATCATTTCCAAGGTGTGTTTCGGGATTGGAATGGATTTATCTCCAGCTTTATGACTCGGAATTTCAAACGTCCCTTTTTCCAACCTTTTATAGTAAATGGCAAACCCTCCAGCTTCCCATTGCAATAACTTGATTTTATTTCTCGCCTTATTAATGAAAATAAATATCTCTCCATTGGTGGGGTCTCTTTCCAGTTCATTTTCCACCAGGCCACTCAGGCCATCAAAACCTTTTCTCATATCTACAGCCTCCGCATAGAAATTGAGTTTATCGTTAGGACCTACGCTAAGCATGTGGAAAGAATTAATTCAATAACATGTGACGGTGCGGAGACCGGAATTTCTATAGCATTACCAGTCTTCAGCCTGAATACTATCACTGCTGAAGCATGGGCTGCTTCTTCTAAAATCATATCGGTTTTGATCTCTACAAAACGCGGTTCTGGTGTTTTTTCAACATCCTGCTCTTTCCTCCAGGCAGCTAACCACCCTCTGAAGGACCCTGAAGGGATCCCATTTTTCCTACAGTAATCTGCCTGACTCAATCCACTCATCTCCCACTTTTTGATATGAGCCTCTTTAACGGCCTTTGTTTTCCTCATTTTTTTTAGAGCAAAGGTATGTGATGGGGAGGTTGGAGGAAACAGTGGTTAGCTGAAGGCTTACATCGCAGACGTCCCGGCGGGAAATGGTATCGCATGTAACAATGCATGTGACCCGGAACGGCGCACGGCCTGAACTACGTGGGACTATGCATGACCAGGAATGACGCGTGATCCGTAGCGATATGCAACCCGTAACGGCGTGATCCGTAGCGACGCATGCGATGCGTCGCTACGGCAAAAAAAATGGCCGTCGGGATAATCCGGACGGCCATTTTTTTATGCTTTGACGGGGGGATTTTTGACAAAATCCTGATAAACCGCTGCGATGCCTTCGGGCAATTCGATTTTATGTTTAAAACCGGTGCCGTGTAATTTACTGACATCCATTAATTTTCTTGGGGTACCGTCCGGTTTGCTGGTATCAAATACCAACTCTCCTTCGAAGCCCACTGTCTCTTTGACCAATAAGGCCAAATCCTTAATGGAAATATCTTCTCCTGTTCCGATGTTGATCAATTCCGGTTCAGAATAATGATCCATCAGATACACACAAGCTTCTGCTAAATCATCCGCATGCAAGAATTCCCGCTTTGGAGAACCTGTTCCCCAAATCTCCACAGAGGCTTTTCCTTCTGCTTTGGCTTCGTGAAACTTACGAATCAAAGCCGGCAAAACGTGGGAATTCTGCAGATCATAGTTATCATTCGGGCCATAAAGGTTGGTCGGCATTACCGAAATGAAATCACAACCATATTGCGCGCGATAAGCCTCACACATTTTGATGCCCGCAATTTTGGCAATGGCATAGGGTTCGTTGGTAGGCTCTAAAGTTCCGGTCAACAAAGCATCTTCCCGCATCGGCTGTGCTGCAAATTTAGGATAGATACAAGAACTACCCAGGAACATCAACTTCTGCACGCCATTCACATAGGACTGATGAATCACATTGTTCTGAATCATCATATTGTCGTAAATGAATTCCGCACGGTAGGTATTATTGGCCACAATTCCCCCTACCTTCGCCGCTGCCAAAAACACGTAATCCGGCTTTTCTTCAGCGAAAAATTCGGCTACCGCCACACCATCGCGCAAATCCAATTCCGCGGAGGTACGGGTAATGATATGCTTAAAGCCTTTGGCCTGCAGGTTACGCACAATGGCAGAACCCACCATTCCGCGGTGACCCGCCACATAGATTTTTGCTTCCTTATTCATATTGGCTGTATACTTTATGACCGCCGTCCATCAAAAACTTATCACGCTTGAAAAGTTCCATATCGGAAGTCACCATGTCTTTTACCAGAGCCGGTAAATCATATTCCAACTCCCAACCTAATTTTTCCTTTGCTTTGGTCGGATCACCAATCAATAGTTCTACCTCCGTAGGGCGGAAATATTTAGGATCTACCTTCACCACTACCTGTCCGATTGGTAATTGGTACTCCCCATTACAAGCAACCACGGTTCCGATCTCGTCTACGCCTTCGCCGGTGAATTCTACTTCAACCCCTAACTCCGCAAAAGACATCTTTACAAAATCACGCACCGTAGTGGTAATACCCGTCGCAACTACAAAATCATCAGCCTGTTCCTGCTGCAACATCAACCACATGGCCTTGACATAATCCTTGGCATGCCCCCAGTCACGTTTGGCGTCCAGGTTGCCCAAATAAATGGTCTCTTCCAAGCCCAAAGCAATCTTACATGCACCACGCGTAATCTTACGGGTGACGAAAGTCTCCCCACGCAATGGAGATTCGTGGTTGAACAAGATGCCGTTACAAGCATACATATCATAAGCCTCACGGTAATTTACCGTAATCCAATAACCGTACATTTTAGCCACCGCATAGGGAGAGCGCGGGTAGAATGGCGTAGTTTCACGTTGTGGCACTTCCTGCACCAAACCGTAAAGCTCCGAAGTAGAAGCCTGATAGAATTTGGTTTTCTTTTCCAAACCCAACAAACGGATCGCCTCCAAAATTCGAACAGTGCCAATACCATCCGCATTGGCGGTGTATTCCGGTGTATCAAAAGAAACCTTCACATGGGACATGGCCCCCAAATTATAGATCTCATCCGGCTGCACCTCCTGAATGATACGGGTCAGGTTCATGGAATCCGTTAAATCTCCATAATGCAATTTGAAACGAACCTCCTTTTCATGTGGGTCCTGATACAAATGATCGATACGATCCGTATTGAATAAGGAACTACGACGTTTGATACCATGTACCTCATAGCCCTTTTCCAATAATAATTCCGCTAAATATGCTCCATCCTGACCGGTGATGCCGGTGATCAAAGCCTTTTTCATCTATAATCTAGTTTAAGGTTAATTTGCTTAAAAATATAATGCGAATTCAAATATCTCACTCCCTTCTTATTTATCAAACCATAGGTCAAAAAAATCATGTAATTTTACATGAAATTAATGCGTAAGTTTATTTTTTGGAGGGAGTTTTTTCTTAATAAAAGGTCTTAGGCGCCGCGGGGCCTATCGCAGTTAACTGTAAAGTATTCATTGCGAAGACCTAAGACCAGTATTGGAAAGGAACCGCGAATTACGCTAATTAGGGTCTGCTTAAAAAAGGTCTCTTTATTTCCCTTGAAATTTGGTTGACCAATTCCAGCTTCGATTATTGATGTAACTAATGCCCATAAATCATATTTATAAATATTAAAAAACAGGTCAAAAAAGATTCCTTTCATGAATCTTTCAAGGTTAGCAATAAAGAAGATGGCACCAATCCAAGAATTTGTGGTGTCTGATCTTCGTGCCTTAATATTATTCAATCCATACCCTCTTTTAGTTTGTCCAAATTTTCCTTCTACATGACTCCTCAATTTTTGATGGATAACCTTATTCTCTTCTCGCTCTTTAATTTTTTCAGGATCTTTAGGAGGAGCTCCAAGAGGTGAGCCGACGAAAGTTATATCATTTTGATCATAAACTTCTCTAGCATTTCGATTTCCATAAATTTTGTCTCCAACAATTCCATTTAGCTTAGTGTGAGGGTGCCGTAGTTTATGTGCTTCAATATGCTTTTTGACAATCTCCTCTTCCCCTTCATAGTATGCTTCAAAATCATGATGGTCAATATAAGAATAGCCTTGGTCAATGGATATTGATATTTTAGCTCCAAATTCAACATTCGCTCCGGACTTCCCTCTTATGATGGGGCGAATATGCGGTTGATATAAGTTTACAATACGGAAACCAACCGTATTTTTCTTCTCTTCAATCATTTCCATTTGTTGGCGATACACTTCTTGAATAACATACAATAGCTTCAAAAAACGCTTATTCAAAGGAATACCTACCTTAATTTGGTCTAATAGACGATGAATATGCCCTATATTTCGATGAAGATACTGTAGTTGTTTTCGATTTGCAGCCCTCCAAAAATCGGCACCTTTCTTCTTTTTTCTTGTCAACGCTAGAAATTCTTTTTGGGCTTTTTGTCGATAGCTTCTAGGTTTCTTAGAATCTGTTTTAACAAATTCCCATAATATATCGATGATTTTTTCTGATTCAATGCGAGCCTTATTGATCAAATCCAGGTCGGTCGGATAAGGAATTTCTTGCACCGCTACAGTAGCGTCAACTGATATCGAGTTTTCAATTTCAGGCTTATTAGAATTTGTATCACTTTCTACACCTTTTTCATCACGAAGTTCGCTTTGCTCATCAATACTAACGTCATGACTCTGGAGTAAGTGACTTAAATCATTAAAGTCTTTTATGGTCAAACGCTTTCTAATTGTCGGAAATAATGAAGAATCGAATACCTGATCATGTTGAAATTTATGCAATCCAACAAAGTATTGTAGATATGGACTTTCTTTGATTTGTTCAATTGTTTCTCTATCAGACAACTTATATTTGTGTTTGATAATCAAGGCTCCAATCACTAAACGCGCTGGTTTAGGTCTAGCTCCTTTGTCGAAGGACATGTTCCGTTCATAGATCCTTTTTAATTGACTCCAAGGAATTTCTTTGGCCATAATAATCCATCTGTTATTGGGATTAAGGCCACCCAAATACGGGTCCATAAAATCAGAAATCTCAAGTTGATCAGGGGAATGCTTAATCATGGTGCAAGCTAAAAAAGTATGAAAGGAGCCCTGGGGCTATTTAAAGGACAATTTACGAAATTTCCCCTTGCACTAAAAGAGATTTAATGTGATTTAATGAGTTGATTTTCAGTCGTTTTTAGATAATTCGCGCTATTTCAGCAGACCCTAATTAACACGAATTAATATGGGAGGTAGTCTGAGGAGCAACAAATTCCCCTGGTCTTCGTTTTACAGCGAGCCGTGCGAGCATCACTAAGACCTCGAACCGATTCTATTCCAAGAAGGTCTTAGTCGCCGCGGGGCCTATCGCAGTAAACCGTAAAGTTTGCATTGCGAAGACTAAGACCAGAGTCCTGCCTGTACCAATAAATTCCCCTGGTCTTAGTGTTACAGCGAGCCGTGCGAGCATCACTAAGACCTCTAAACCGATTTTATTCCAAGAAGGTCTTAGTCGCCGCGGAGCCTTTCGCAGTAAACCGTAGAGTATGCATTGCGAAGACTAAGACCAGTATTTGGACTAAGACCAATATTTTATTGAAACAACTGCTCAATCTGCTGCTTATCCAGTTTCTTGACAAATCCGGTTTCTACCGATACCACGTCATCAGCCACCGCGCTTTTGGTTTCCTGAATCTCCAAAATCTTCTCTTCAATGGAATCTTTACAAATGAAGCGATAGGCGAAAACGTTTTTATCCTGCCCTATGCGGTGAGTACGGTCTATGGCCTGCTGTTCTACCGCCGGATTCCACCAGGGGTCGATCAGGAATACATAGCTGGCTTCTGTTAAATTAAGTCCAAAGCCACCGGCTTTTAAGCTAATTAGAAAGGCCATACAATCCTCATCGGATTTGAAATCCTCCACCAGTTTTTGTCGGTCTTTACTTGCCCCGGTCAGCATTTGCGTTTTAATGCTTAAATCTGTCTTCAGGCGATCATTGACCATCTCCAGCATTTCCACAAAAAAGGAGAAAATCAATACTTTGTGCCCTTCATTGATGATTTCAGAAATTTGCTCCAGCAGCATCTCCATCTTCACGCTCTCTTTGCCATAGTCACCATCCGAAAGCAAGGCCGGAGAATTGCAAATCTGTCGCAATTTCAACAATCCCTGAACGATTTTGATGCCCGCCTTTGCCTTTCCTTCCGTCTCAATCGTCTCCAGGATATCCGTTCTCCATTTATCCTTATGATAATCATAAACCTTACGCTGCTCGGCACCCATTTCGCAATACACCACGGTTTCGGATTTTGCCGGTAAGTCAGTCGCTACATCTGCTTTTTTCCTTCTCAGCATAAATGGACCAACGATTTTCCGAAGATTTTCTGCCGCCTCCTGATCACGATCCACATCAATCTTTCGCGCATATTCATTACGAAAATGCTCCAGGCTCCCCAGCATACCTGGATTCAGGAAGTCCATTTGCGAATACAAGTCCAGCGTATTGTTTTCCACCGGCGTACCCGTCATCACCAGACGATGGCTGGACTTCAACAACTTCATGGCCTTGGCCGTCTGAGTGGTGGGATTCTTGATGGCCTGCGACTCATCCAGTATGACATAAAAAAATCGCTGACTTTTCAGAAATTCAATATCCTGCCGTACGGTGGCATAGGTGGCCAGCACCAATTGATATTGCTTCATTTCCTTTTGAAGCGGCTTACGATCCGCCACTGCATAATTCAATACCTTCATCTCTGGGCAGAATTTCTCCACCTCTTTCTGCCAGTTAAATATGAGGGAGCGCGGCACAATGATCAAACTGGTACTTTTTGCCTTGTGTACAGAGGCCAAAAGGGACAACACCTGCACCGTCTTTCCCAAACCCATATCATCTGCCAGGCAGCCTCCCCAGCCAATCTCATGCAAAAATCGCATCCAACGCAGCCCCTCTTTTTGATAAGGGCGCAAATCCGCTTTCAGGCCTTTAATCTTTCTGGGCAAGGCCGGCATTTTTTCAAAATTGCGCAGCTTCTCTATCTTTTGACGGTATTCATCAAAGAAATCACTATTCTCCACCTCCTCATACAACTGATCAATCAGCGTAGGCTGAAACTGACTGATCCGCACATTATCCTTGGAAATTTTCCCGGAGAGCAACAGCTTTTTATATTTCTCCAGCCACTCCTGTGGCAGCACCCCTTTTTCCCCATTGGAAAGCTTCACAAAATCTTCATTTTTCTGTAAAGCCTTGCGGATATCGGAGAGCTTCACCTTCTCCTCCCCAAAACTCACCTCCATCTTTAGGTCAAACCAGTCTTTGGATTGCCCGGCAGACATCCAGACCTTTGGGCGATGCATGGAATATTTAAAGCCTTTCAACTTCTCCTGCCCCAACACTTCAATACCCGCTTCCTGCCATTGGGCATGCGCATCCAGGAACCACATATTGCTCATGGCTTGCTCAAAAGACAAATAAAAAACATCTGCCTGTTGTTTTTCAAAATGTGGGTGTGTCGCCTGGATCTCTTCCCAAAAGAGTTTTTCTCCCTCCTCATCTCGCCTGACAAAAATCCCCTGCCCATCCTTTCTTCGCTTCACCGCCTCGTTCGAAAGCTCTCCACATTTATATTCTTTCAGCTGCCCGTCCACACTATACAGCACCGCCGGCTCAAATATCAAATGGTCCTCATACTCCAAAATATACAGGCGCTTGCCTGCCAATTTAAGCGTTTCCGCTTCCTGTGCTACAAAAACCTCCTCTTCCAAATGATTCTCCAGACGAAATTCCGCCTGAATTCGGGGTAATAGATCCTGCTTTAATTTTTCAAAAACCTCCGGATAACATTTTATCCCTTCAGGATTATGAAAACTTAATACCAAATCAAAAAGTCTTTTCTCCACTGGCACTAAGATGTCCCCGCATCGGGCAAAACCATAAGTAAAAAAAAGTAAATCCTTCCCAAAATAAGGAACACCCTCTACCACTACCACCGGATACAGCACAATAAACTCCCCTTCCTTTTCCAGGCGGAAAAACGAATCCTCTATATTCCCATAGCTTACGCTTTGCAGTTTTGTCTTCGCTATCTTTCCATAGCTAGGCGAACCGGAGGCCAAAAAAGCAGGATATTTAATTATTTCCTCCCAATGGGCCATAATCTCGGTTTTCGCAAAATTTAGCCTGGTACCCTCCTTCATCGGCATTTCCAACAACTCCTCCTTCAGTCGTAAACAGAAAGAGGATAACATTAATTCCGCCGGCCGGGTCAGTTCCTTAAAAAAATGGGGGGTGTATTGATCATCAAAAGTAAGGAATGGGGTCCCTAAGGTGCCGTTTTTTAAAACCTTGCCTGACAGACCAAATAATAAAGGAATCCGCCAGTCATCTCGGGAATAATTGGCCCAAACCATCGCAAATCCTCTCTCTCCTTGCTGTTCCAGGCTTTTTTTTGCCCTTAAATAATCTGTTGGCGCCTGCTGAATACGGTATCCTTGCTTCCAGGACTCCTGCTTATCCGTGGCATTGAGTAATAATCGCTGATCTTTGGGAATCAAAGCAAGCTCCCCATAGTGCATCTTGACCTCAAAGTCATCCTCATAGGTACGGCCGGCAGGATATTCCGCCCTATCCAGAATCTGTTCTATTTTTTCCTCATTTCGCAAATTTTCAATCTTCGCCCAGTCGAACATATGCTCAAAAATATCACCATAGTAATCATAACTTTCCAACACCGACTTCATGGCCACATAAATATGTTCACAACCATTAGGCGTCGCACCACAACTACATTTTACCGCCACTTTTCCCTCCCGCGGTAGTGCATTAAAATTCAACTGGTATTTACCGGCTGTTTTATGTTCCCGTAGGACAAACACGACTTTCTGATCATCAACCTCACTATTCAAACACAGAAAGCGCTCCTGAATCCCCTCATACCCAAAGTGGAGCCGGTATTCATAGTTGAATTGCCTTTGAGGCAAATCCAATGAAATATAGTACTGATCTGTTTCTTTATTATATTCAAACATTTTGCTATTTCATTTGCGAAACTACCAACACGAAATTTAAAACATTTTCATTTATTCACCGGCATTTTTGACGGAAAGTCCTGTGAAAAACAGAAAAGCAGCGAACTGGAAATAAAAACAAACTTTTCTGCTGAAGGAGAGGCGCTATTTTCTGTGAAATTGGACTTAGTCGCTACGGAGGCGAAAGGAACCGCGAATTACACTAATTAACACAAATTAATATTGGAAGTAGGCTGAAGAGTGAAAAGTGCCCTGGTCTTCGTGTTACGGCGAGCCGGGCGAGCATCACTAAGACCTCTTAACCGATTTTTTTCTTGATGAAAGGTCTTAGTCGCCGCGGGGCCTATCGCAATAAACCGTAAAGTTTGCATTGCGAAGACTAAGAACAGAATCCTGCCTATGCAAATAAATTTCTCTGGCCTTCGTGTTACAGCGAGCAGTGTGGGCATCACTAAGACCTCTAAACCGATTTTTTTTTAATGAAAGGTCTTAGTCGCCGCGGGGCCTATCGAAGTTAACCGGACCGTTTGCATTGCGAAGACTAAGACCAGTATCGCGCCTATGCCAATAAATTTCCCTGGTCTTAGTGTTACGGCGAGCCGTGCGAGCAGCACTAAGACCTCGAACCGATTTTTTTTCTTAATAAAAGGTCTTAGGCGCCGCGGGGCCTATTTCTGTAAACCGGATAATATGCATTGCGAAGACTAAGACCAGTATTGGGATAAAGACCAGTTTCGCGCCTATGCCAATAAACTTCCCTGGTCTTTGTGTTACAGCGAACCGTGCGAGCATCACTAAGACCCTAGCACCGATTTTATTCTTTACCAAAAAGGTCTTAATCGCCGCGGGGCCTATCGCAGTAAATCGAATTGTATGCATTGCGAAGACTAAGACTAGTATTGTGATTAAGACCGGTTTCGCGCCTTTGTCAATAAATTTCCCTGGGCTTCGTGTTACAGCGAGCCGTGCGAGCATCACTAAGACCCTAGCACCGATTTTATTCTTTACCAAAAAGGTCTTAATCGCCGCGGGGCCTATCGCAATAAACCGTAGAGTATGCATTGCGAAGACTAAGACCAGTATTGTGATTAAGACCAGTTTCGCGCCTATGCCAACAAATTTCCCTGGTCTTCGTGTTACAGCGAGCCGTGCGAGCATCACTAAGACCTCTTAACCGAGTTTTTTTCCTAAACGGTCTAGTCGCCGCGGGGCCTATCGCAGTAAACCGTAGAGTATGCATTGTGAAGACTAAGACCAGTTTCGTCCGGTAGTCTGAAGAGCAACAAATTTCCCTGGTCTTTGTGTTACAGCGAGCCGTGCGAGCATCACTAAGACCTCTTAACCGATTTTGTTTCTTGATAAAAGGGTCTTAGTCGCCGCGGGGCCTATCGAAGTTAACCGGACCGTTTGCATTGCGAAGACTAAGACCAGTATCGCGCCTATGCCAATAAATTTCCCTGGTCTTAGTGTTACGGCGAGCCGTGCGAGCAGCACTAAGACCTCGAACCGATTTTTTTTCTTAATAAAAGGTCTTAGTCGCCGCGGAGCCTATCGCAGTTAACCGTAGAGTATGCATTGCGAAGACTAAGACCAGAGTACTGCCTATGCCAATAAATTTCTCTGGTCTTCGTGTTACAGTGAGCAGTGCGAGCATCACTAAGACCCCTAAACCGATTTTTTTTTAATGAAAGGTCTTAGTCGCCGCGGGGCCTATCGCAGTTAACCATAGAGTATGCTTTGCGAAGACTAAGACCAGTATTGGGCAATAAACCGTAGAGTTTACATTGCGCAGACAAAGACCAGTATTGTGGTTAAGACCAGTATCGCGCCTATGCCAACAAATTTCTCTGGTCTTCGTGTTACTGTGAACCGGGCGAGCATCACTAAGACCCCTTAACCGATTTTGTTTCTTGATAAAAGGTCTTAGTCGCCGCGGGGCCTATTGCTGTAAACCGGATAATATGCATTGCGAAGACTAAGACCAGTATTGGGATAAAGACCAGCTTCGCGCCTATGCCAATAAATTTCCCTGGTCTTCGTGTTACGGCGAGCCGTGCAAGCATCACTAAGACCTCTAAACCGATTTTGTTTCTTGATAAAAGGTCTTAGTCGCCGCGGGGACTATCGAAGTTAACCGTAGAGTATGCATTGCGAAGACTAAGACCAGTATTGTGATAAAGACCAGTTTAGCGCCTATGCCAATAAATTTCCCTGGTCTTCGTGTTACAGCGAGCTGTGCAAGCATTACAAAGACCTCTAAACCGATTTTTTTCTTGTTAAAAGGTCTTAGTCGCCGCGGTGCCTATCGCAGTTAACCGTATAGTGTGAATTGCGAAGACTAAGACCAGAGTCCTGCCTATGCCATTAAATTTCCCTGGTCTTAGTGTTACGGCGAGCAGTGCGAGCATCACTAAGACCTCTAAACCGATTTTTTTTTGATGAAAGGTCTTAGTCGCCGCGGGGACTATCGCAGTAAACCGTATAGTGTGCATTGCGAAGACTAAGACCAGTATTGGCCAATAGCGTTACCCCCAAAAATATTCCCTCACCCACGAATTTATTCGTGGGATTCCAACAATCCTCCGCCCTAAAACCAAAGGCCCCAAAACCAAAAAAGGACTTAGCCATCGCAATACCTCAACTATTCATACAAACAGTCTGCATTGCGAGGACTAAGCCCTTTCAATTATCACATTTCCTAACCCATGAATTCATTCGTGGGTTTCACACAAAGCCCTTAGGCCTCAGCATTACAAAACCTAAGCCTCTACCTGCTCCTCTGCGGTCTGGCGACCAACAGAGACATAATAGAAACCATCCTGACGCATTTGCGCGACATCATAAAGGTTACGGCCATCGAAAACCGCAGGATTATTAAGAGCAGCTTTCATTCGATCCAAATCCGGCGTACGGAACAATTGCCACTCCGTCATGATCATTAAAGCATCCGCGCCTTCCAGCGCCTCATATTCGTTTTGAGCAAATGTAATACGGTCACCCAAAATGCCTTTCACATTCTCCATAGCTTCCGGATCATAAGCGACTACTTCAGCGCCAGCGGCTAGTAAAGCTTCAATATTGTACAAGGCAGGTGCCTCCCGAATATCATCAGTCTCAGGCTTGAAAGCCAATCCCCAAAGGGCAATCTTTTTTCCGTTCAACTCTCCATCAAAGTATTGGGAAACTTTAGAAATTAATTTAGTCTTTTGGCTTTGATTCACCTCCATTACCGCTTTCAAAATGCGGAAGTCATAATCCACTTCCTCCGCTGACATCGCCAATGCTGATACGTCTTTTGGAAAGCAAGAACCACCATAACCAATTCCCGCAAAAAGGAAACGATTACCAATACGTGTATCCGTGCCGATGCCCTTACGCACCAAATCCACATCAGCGCCTAAACGCTCACACATATTGGCGATCTCATTCATAAAGGTAATCTTAGTGGCCAGGAAAGAGTTAGCGGCATACTTGGTTAATTCCGCAGAACGCAAATCCATATGAATAATCGGATTACCCTGACGCACCAATGGGGCATACAACTGATCCATAATGCCCGCAGCTTTTTCGGAAGTAGAACCAATCACCACACGGTCCGGCTTCATAAAATCCTCTACCGCTACCCCTTCGCGCAAAAACTCCGGGTTGGAAACTACATCAAAATCCACCTTGGCATTGGCTGCGATGGCCGCCTGCACCTTCTCTCCCGTACCTACCGGTACAGTTGATTTATCCACGATTACTGCATAGTGATCCAACAAATGGCCCAGATCATCCGCCACTTTCAATACATATTTCAAATCCGCAGCACCATCCGCTCCCGGAGGGGTAGGCAAGGCTAAGAAAATTACTTCCGCCTCTTTAATGCCTTCTTCCAATGAAGTAGTGAACTTTAAACGCCCCTGCTCAATATTGCGATGAAAAAGATTCTCCAAACCAGGCTCATAGATCGGTACGATCCCGTCCTGCATTTGCTTTACTTTCTTTTCATCAATATCGACACAAGTAACGGATACGCCCGTCTCGGCAAAACAAGTTCCTGAAACTAAACCGACATAGCCGGTTCCTACTACTGCTATTTTCATAATGATTTATTCAATTCAACTTCGTGTAGAAATTGGCCGCAAATTACACGAATTATTTTAATTTTTTAATGGTTAAATGAAGTTCTCACCCATTTAGTAAAAACCTGATCCTTTGACCTGCAATTAAGCCGGCGTTTCTACTTTTGATTCAAAATACTCCAAAGTACGCTTCAAACCCTCTGATCTGCTTACCTGTGGGGTCCAGTCTAAAAGTGCTTTTGCTTTGCTGATATCAGGCTGACGCTGTTTCGGATCATCCTTTGGCAAATCTTTGCACACCAATTTGCTACCGGAATTGGTCAAGGCGACAATCTCTTCCGCAAACTGACGAATGGTGATTTCAGATGGATTCCCGATATTCACCGGATCATGAATATCCGACATGGTCAAACGGAAAATTCCTTCTACCAAATCATCCACATAGCAGAAAGAACGGGTCTGAGAACCATCTCCAAAAATGGTAATATCCTCCCCACGCAAAGCTTGAGACAGGAAGGCTGGCAATGCACGACCGTCATTTAGTCTCATTCGAGGGCCATAGGTATTGAAAATTCTCACCATACCCGTATTCACCCCATGGAAGGTATGATAAGCCATGGTCATCGCTTCCTGAAAACGCTTGGCCTCATCATAAACCCGCGAGGGCCGACCGGATTCACATTCCCCCAGTACTCTTCGGTTTGTGGATGAACCGTTGGATCTCCATAAACCTCAGAAGTGGAAGCAATGATAAAACGTGCGCCCTTGTCTTTCGCAAGCCCCAACAAATTATGAGTCCCCAAGGAACCTACCTTCAAAGTCTGAATGGGCATTTCCAAATAATCAATCGGGCTGGCAGGAGAAGCAAAGTGCAGGATATAATCCAAATCCCCCGGTACACTGACGAATTTAGTCACATCATGATGATAAAATTCAAAATGCTCATTCGGGAATAAATGGTGTGAATTTTCCTAAGAAACTGTGATGAAATTATCCATCCTGATCACATGGTAACCCTTCTTTAAGAATCAATCACATAAATGCCATCCTAAAAATTCTGCAGCACCGGTGATTAAAACTCGTTTCATTTATCCTAATTCTAATTACAATACTTTAAATTGCTTCCCATAAATCAAAAACGAAAATGCAGCAAGTCACCAAACTTTATCACGAAAATAAAAGCGCATTCAATTTCCTACTTAAGGGAAGTGCTCTATATTTATTATGGCAGCTTCTCTATTACGGTTTCCTCTCCCCTTATGGCAATTTAGATCCCTGGTTAACCGCCATGGTCGCGGATCACAGCACTGAAATCATCAATACTTATTTTGATTCCATGCCTTATATGTGCTTGACCGATGGTAGTAGCGGAAAAATTGTCTGCATAGATGATAAAGTTTTCATTGGCATCGCTCACTCCTGCAATGGGCAGGTGCTCTACCCCATATATTGTGGATTCTTGCTGTTAATTCCCGGTTCCTGGTGGAAGAAATTAGCCATGGTCATCATGGGCTCGCTCACCATTTATATGGCCAACATTTTACGAGTAATCGCTTTACTGCATATTCAACTCTATTACCCCCAGTATTTGGACATCAGCCATCACTATATCTTTACCTTCCTCGTTTATTCGATAATTTTTATGCTTTGGCTCCTTAGCCTTAAATGGCTAAAAATGAAATAAGCCTTCCTCTTGACCTTTTTTCACCGCTAGAATCAATAGCATTAAAAAGGGGCTTTTAAAAATATTAATGGACCCAATGGCTATGGATTGAAAAGTGACTGGTTCAATCCCATTTTGAGAAAAAAAATAGGCCAGCAACCCATTTAATATGATTAAGCTCCCAAGAATCAAATAACCAAAAACATATCTTTTTTCCTTTGTATAAAGCAGAATGATCAAACAACTCAATACCACTAAAAGTGGTTGAAAAACCAAATAATTAATAAATACCGGGCTATGCGTCAAATAAAGCCAAAAGCCATCTCCTCGTACCGGAAAATTATAATAAGCAATTCCAGAAAAGGGAATATAAAACTTTCCCGGAACCATATTAAAAAGATCAAAAACCCCTTCATTGGTCTTCCACGATAGTCCAAAATAGCAAAGCAATAAAACCCCCAAGCCTAAATAATGACTAAGTCCTTTTTTAAAACCAACCATCCCTAATAAAAATCCCTTCTATAGCCAATATTCCAGCGCATGCTCACTACAAATGCCATATCCGTATAACTTTCTGTCATAATCGGCATCAGTTTCCGCAGCCAAAGGCGTCCATCCAAAAACAGATTGTGTTTCAATTGGTAACTAGCCAAGACATCCAGCATAATTTGACGGGTGGTATTGCCCTGGCCTATGAAATTTCCGGTATCCCGTTCTCTAGTTTCATAGCTTTTCATAGGGTCACTTCCAAAATTGGTTTCATCTCCATCTTCCCCAATAAAATCCTGCCCATATAATGCATATTGCGCTTTGGAGGAAAATGATAGACGTGGAATAGGCTGGAACCTCAAAACTCCCAACAACTCATAAAAATTAGAACCCAAGGGATGGGCTAAGGACTGTCCAAAATGCGTCATCCCACTCCAGGCCGTTCGATGATTATAGGTATAAGGTCTCGCAAAATTAGTCTCCACCTGTAGGTCCAGATTATCCAAACCCACCACATTAAAATACTTAAAACCGGTTTGCCCAGCATATTTTTGCCCCCACCAACCATTCCGCTGTTTATACAATTCTAAATGAAATTCATCCAATACAAACTGGCCATACCATTGCAAGCCGGGCCAAAAATTCCACTTCCAGTCAAAACCTAATTGCATTTTCCCATCATAGGAACCTACTTCCAATTCTGCCCCTCTCAAAAAAATGATGGGATTCAAAAAATCCAAAGGCATTGGGAAAGCATGCCCTGCCGAATCAAGTCCACCATAAACCACGGTCTCAAACACCCCGATGTTAGCCTTTTTTCCAATATTCAGACCCAAGCGATGAAAAGCAAACCATTTGGAATAGGCTTTAGTATCTGATACATAATCATGAAATTGAGCGGGAAAAGCCATCATCTTCGCCCATATATTGGTGTATTGCAGCTTCCAGACTTGTGTATTTAATTCCGTGAATAAAAAATTATTGGCATGATCCGATAAAATCATGGAACGCTCACCCTCCCCTATCTTAATTTTATCATAACCCGCCCGAACATTTATTTCCGGCAATAAATTGAAAGTAAAATAGCCTTTGGAAGTAAAAAAATCATAACCATTTTCCTTGAAATTTTTAATCGTTCCTTCGCCAGGAAGACCACGATACTGCTCTGTCCGATCATGCACATAGCCCGGAAAAACCGCCTGCGTCGTTCCAATAAAAGAATAAAAACCTACTTTACCACCTATCTGCCCTCTAACCTCCAGTCCTCTCGTATTTTGAAATAAAGTCCTTTGAGTTGTACCGCTCTCCCCTACCAGCCCAGGCCGCTCATTTCCCCCGGCAAAGTAAAGCACCGGATTCAAATGAACATCAAAGCGCGGCTCATTCACCATTAAAAAGTCGGATTTTTTCTTATAAAAAGTATTCCAAATGGCCTTTTGACTATTGCCCCATAAAGAATCTTCCGCTACCGCCTCCCAGGAATCATTTAATAAATAAGCATAATTAAAATCATCCACATAAGAAAATTGATTTTGGTCCAGTCCCTGCAAAAAAGGAACTACCTGATCCCTCCGATAGGGTTTTACAGCCGAATGAAAGGTCGGACTGTTTCGCCCGGAAAGCACCTCAAAGCGATCGATCAAATGATAGACCTCCTCATTCAGGGGAATACTTGCCCGCTGTCCCAACGCCTCTAAAAGTGGCCCCACAAGTAACAGGATTAATAGGGAACCACGAATTGCACTAATTTTCAACAACTATTCTTTTTTTTAATGTTATGCAGCATTTTTTTGCCACAAATTTCACAAATTTTCATAAATGATATATGGCCTTAAGAGATAGTAAAAAACATAGTGTTCAATAATTGATATAGTAGCACCCTTAAAAAGTAATGGGCAGAAGGGATAACCACTTCAGTAACCCTTTCCGCAATAACACCCTAACCATATAAGAAAATCTCAAAAATTTGTGAAATTTGTGGCGATCAAATACCTAAGCCCGCTTTTTCATTTGCTCGTATCGCTCAATCACTTCCTCCGAGCGGTTTAGGAACATTCTGCCTTTGATGGGCATCTTCAACAAGTTCATCCCATAAAAGTAAAAAGCGAACAATACCCCAATGAATAAAAAGGACATCGGGATCGAAAGGGCTTCCACTACATAGGTAAACAGTAATACATAAGAAATATTAAAAGCGCAAATCAAAACCGTTGCTTTCCAATGCACCAGACCCTTATCCAAAAAGATATGATGAATATGATTGCGATCCGGAAAGAAAGGCGATTTCTTTTGAGATAGGCGAATGGAGAAAACCCTCAAGGTATCAAATAAAGGAATCGCAAAAAGCAAAATCCCCATAGAAGGAGCAGAATGAAAGGCATATTTCAGGGCTTCCGGCTGCTCATGCAAATGGATAAACTGAATATTTAAAACCGCCAATATAAAACCTAGCAATAAGGAGCCGGTATCTCCCATAAAAATCTTACGCTCCTTGGAAAAATTAAACCTTAAAAAGCCTAGGAGACCAGCGATCATCACCGTCGCCAAAAGGGCCATGGAATATAAACCATTCGCATAAAACCATACGCCCAAAAAGCTGGTCATCACAATGCCCATTCCCCAGCCAGGCCATCAATACCATCAATCAGGTTAATGGCATTAATCATGACCACAAATACGAAAACGCTTACTACTACAGAAAACCAATAAGGCAAAGCGTTAACCCCGAAGATTCCAAACATGGAGCCTATGCGAATATCTGCCAGTAAAATCACAATTAAAGCCGCCACTATCTGCGCCGCCAATTTCTTCATAGGGGCAATCACCAAAATATCATCCTTAATCCCTATAAAAAAGATGATCACCACGCCAGCAAAAATATATTGCATCCGGCTGGTCAAAAATTCCCCGCCCACCAACAAATAGCTTAACAATAAACTAATGAATAAGGCTACCCCGCCCAGCGTCGGCGTCACCCGCATATGCGAACTTCTGCCATTGGGTTCATCAAACAATCCCTTGGCTAAAGAAACATTTATAATCACAGGAATGGAAATAAAAGCAAAACTGAGGGCGGCAATAAAGGCCACTAGAGCTTGTAATTCAAAGGGGAACTGAATTTCAATATTCATAGGTAAAATGGTCTTTCACTGGCTACAAGCGCCAAGAATTGATGGGTGTAATGATCTCAAAATTGAGCACTTACATTGATAAATCCAAGCATAAAAATGATAAAGCCAATAAATGCCTGAAAATAAAAAAGATATAATGGCCTGACGGTAATCGAAGGCACTTTATGTGCAATTTCCTAATAAAACACCCAATTTTTTCAAAATAAGGTAATGTGCTTTATTAATTTAAATTAAATGAAAGTATAGTTGGAGGTCAAATGAAAGCTAAATTTCATGAATTTTATTTCTATACTTTAGATTGAATCTAAACTGGAGGAGTGTTTGTGAGGGAAATTTAGATGCGAGTTTTTTGCCGCAAATTTCACAAATTTTTTGGATTATTGTTGGACGAGGAAAAAGAAACCGCTAATTGCACTAATTAACACGAATTATTTTAAGCAAGTTGTACGCGAGATATTAGCCACGAATGACCCGAATTTTCTCGAATGATTTTTTAAAGAAGAAGCTCTTGAATAATATCTGTGGACCCATTTCATCAATCCAACCCAATCCCATCAATCCCACTTATCTGTGGACTCCCCTCATCACTCCAACTCAAAATCCCTTTAATTTGTGAAATTTGTGGCAAAAAGATCAAAAAAACTGCACCAGCTTACGCAAAGGCTTTGCATAACGCGTATAAAACTTCGGCTCCAATCCATTTACCTCCCAAGCCCTGGCATCCATTTGATTCGCCTTCCAGCGCGCCTGCCAGCTCACATTACTCGCACCGCCAACGCGCATCTTCACCATCACCTCCGGCAAATAGCTCATCGATATTTTATGCTTTACCATAAAGCGCAACATCAGTTCATAATCCGCAGCAGAACCAAAGTCCAGGCGATAGCCGCCCAGCTCCGCAAACAATTCTCGCTTACAGTAAAAAGTAGGATGCGGCGGCATCCAGCCCTTATAAAATTCCTGCACGTCATAGCCTTCCGACACCCAGTTGCGATGCACCTGATCTGTATCGGCCTGCTGCACATATTGCAGATCAGCATATAACCCATCCGTTCCGCGCTCTTGCAGCAAGGCCACCATATTCGAAATCACATTCGGTGAAGCAAAAAAATCATCCGCATGGATCAAGCCCACATAATCTCCCGACGCCATGCCAATGCCCTTATTGATGGCATCATACAGCCCCTTATCTGGTTCACTTACCCAGCGGTCTACCCTTGAGCAGGCTTTCACTAAATCCATTGTCCCATCCGAGGAACCACCATCCACTACGATGTATTCTATATTGTGATAATCCTGTGAAGCTACGGAATCAAGGGTACTTTGCAGGGTCTCCTCTGCATTAAAACAGATTGTAATAATAGAAATCTTCATTAAAGCTGAATCTGATATTCCTTTGCAATATATTGCTTAATGGCTGTGGTATCACCTCCACATTTTTGCTTAATTTCAAAAATTTGGGCATCCACCAAAGTCCTGTACCACCAGCCTTGAAAAAAATGCCACATAAAACCAGCCTTCCCATCTCTGAAGCCCATTTTGAAAAAATAGCGATAAATGAAATAGGCCAGAGCCCGCCCAAAAAGGGGCTGCCGCATGTATTTATATTTTTTACTCCGCTTAGAATCTGCCTGCCTATTTAATTCCAAATCCTGAGGCACTGTTTCTTTTGATATAAGACCATATTCCATATCCAGCAAATCAATTGCCTCTCTTATGGCATACCCATTATGTTTTCCAATCCACCAGGATAAATTATTCAAATTATGATCCACAAAATCATGCTCAAACTCCAAATCAGTTCCTGACTTTAAAACAATGTGTTCATCCATCCACCTCTGTTCACAAACTCCCTTTCCTTTACGAAATAGTCGACACAATTTAACGGGATAGACGCCCTGTTTTACCCAATCCCCCATAAATATATGTCTTCTTTTAAAGGTAATACCAGAAACCCTCGACTCTATATTGGGCAACCTGTCCTGAAGTTCAGCCACCAATTCAGGTAAAAGGTATTCATCTGCATCAAGTCTTAAAACCCATTCTCCAGTGATAGGCAAATTAGCTAAGCCCCAATTAAACTGCTTGGCATAGTTTTTCTCCCACTTATTTTGAAAAACCTGAGCGCCCATTTTTTGAGCCAGAGCCACCGTCTTATCAGAAGAAAAAGAATCCACAATAAAAACTTCCTTGACCCAACCTTTTACATTATTGATACATCTTTCAATATGCTTTTCCTCATTATAGGTGAGGATAATCACTGATATGTCTAGCACAACTACTGAATTATTCGTTTTTTAATAAAACGGGCCGGATTACCCCCAACCACTTCCCAGGAATTAACATCTTTATAAACAGCTGCCCGGGCGCCAACCACAGCCCCCTGTCCAATTTTCACCCCCATACCAATAAATGCATCTGCGCCGACCCATGCCTGGTCTTCTATCATTATCGGCGCTGTAATCAATGGATTATCAGCATTCATAATATCATGGGAGGCGGTACACAAATAAGTCTTTTGAGAAACAGTAGCATGAGGGCCAATAGTGACCAGCGCCACATTATAGCAATCCACCTCTGGGCAAGGCAGGAATATGGGCCCATTATCAGGTTCCAAGGTGCATAAATGTTAACCGATGAATAAATATTGGCCGTGCCGTGCACCTTCCCTCCAAATAAGCGTACCAGTAAGCGCTTCCAGGGCATTCCCACACTCCGGGGCAATGGTCGTGCGAAAAGGCCCCAAATGATTTGCCATAACAACCTTTTCATTTGATGCCAGCGCCCTAAATTATTGACATATTTGGATAAATCGACCTGCTGTTCCTCCATCTTAATCTAAATAAACAAAATCCGGTTTTTCCGTTTTCCCTAAAATCCATTCATAAAGCAAAGCCATTTTTTCGGCTACCGCCTCTATGGAATAATGGTCTTCCACCAATTTTCTTCCCCGCATTCCCATCTCTCTCAATTCAGAAGAGGGTAATTGGAGCGCTTGTTCCAGCGCCTTAACAAGTGGATCTACCCCAATATCAATCCACCAACCCGCATTTCGCGTACTTAATTCTTCCCATGGAGTGCCTTTTGTCGTTATCACAGGAACACCACATGCCAAAGCTTCTGCTACTACAATGCCGAAATTTTCGCTGTAGGTGGGAAGAACGAATAAATCAGCCTCATGATATTTTTTTTGTTTATCATGACCAAATAAGGGAGGCAATAAATACACTTCATTTTCTAGCCCCACTTCATTAATAAATGATCGAATATCAGCTATATATCTTGGACAACCATTTCCAACAATTTGTAGTCTCCAGCCCCTTTTAAACCCTGATTCAATGTTACGCCAAGCTTTAATTAGATTTTCCAAACCTTTCTTTTTATGTATTCGGGAAAGAAACAGTATAGTCTTTTCCCCTTTCGGCTTAGTTTGCATTGATGCGGGCGAATAAAGATTAAGGTTTATTCCATTTGAAATAACTGAGATTGGATTTTCAAACCCTAAACTTCTAATACTTCTCAATTCACTTTTGGCAGTACAATGAAAAACGCACTTCTTGCTCAATAGAAGCCTAAAAAAAAGCAAAAACACCTTTTTTTTCAACCTTCCTTCCTTAAGAGCCCATGGCTCTAACATTCCTCGTGGTGAAATCACAATATTTAGGTCTTTAAACAAACCGATCATCAAAATAATTAAAAATTGCCATTCCCAAACCCCTTGCAAATGAACAATTTTGAATTTATTCAAACTTCGAAAGAACACTAGAAATTTTGTGAGAGCAAAAAAATCGACTAAATTAATCTTAAAACGACTTGTTGCAAAATTATTCACTATTGGATCCTCAATATAAAAACAATTCAACTGACCTTTAAAATTAATATCCTTTTCTAACAAAGCAGAAATCTGGCCAGTTAAACTCCGCGACGGCCCACCAGATTTAACTTCTATGCTATTAATATAATAATCAACGTCCATGGTAAAAGACTCTGGTTAAAGTATAAATAAAGTAAAAAAACAACAATAAACTACATGTTGTAATCATATTCATAAGCCTTAGACTACTAAAATTAAAATTAAAGACTGAATATAAATACAAATAAAACCAAAAAGGAGAATAATTTGTATTACACATCAATTTATATAAAAAAACATTAAATCTTCCTAAACCAAAAAAAGCTAAAACAACCCCTAATAACAGAAAATTCGCATAACCAAACCCCATGTTTTCTATAGGGAAAGAAAATTCCCTTAAATGGTTTCTTGGGATTAAAGGCACATAGTTTTTCCCTCTAACAATAGTACTCACAAAATACATTCCTTCATCAATTGGAGGCCTTTCTTCAGATGGTATATTTCGCTGGAATAAATTGGATGGAATAGTTCCTAAGGAAGAAAACCTCCAAATATTATCCTTATCAAAATGATTTACAGTAAAAACATCTATGTAAGTATAAGATAAATTAGAAAAAAAATCGGAAACACCTAATTCATTAACAATACTAGTTCGTCCTGAAATAATATTATCAAACCCATTTTTTGACCTTAGCAAAGGAACAAAAAAAACATAAAAGAAAATTAGAGCAAAAAATGGGGAAAACCTCCAAAAATTCTTAAGTGAAAATTCAATTTTATTTACATAATAATAATAAGCAGAAAGAAGCATAACAACTAAATAAAGAGTATCCTTTCGGCCCCAGTTGACGAAAAAACAAATATTGTTAAACACACCCAACAAATTATAAGCAAATAACCAAAAAACGATTTCTTATCTTTCTGCAAAATTAGAAGAAATACAGTAGACATCCCCAGTAAAGGCCTCAACTTCAAACCATGTTGACCACTTTGCAAAGCTACTCTATCATGCAAATTAGTTAGAAGAACTTGAATTCCACCTAAACTTTTTACGAAAGAAACATATCCCGCCAACGCAATAAGAGAACAAATAAAAACACTTAAAAAAAGTGGCTTACGATCTATATTCAAACTTCTTGAATAATCTAAACTTGGCTTAAAACTCGAAGAACCATAATAAATCCCAGCTAAAAGTGAAATGAAAGCAACTGTTTGAACAAACGCATATTTTAAAAAAGCCCAATCTAAAGCAATATTAGCATAATTATTAAAATAACGTAAAACTCGTTCGTTGAAAAAGGATTCATCAAAAGCAGTAAAAAATATATATGGAACATTCCTAACTAGAAAAATAAAAGACATAATTTTACTTGGAAAAAAAACATCCACTTTTCTAAATAAACGCATCCCCCATATATACAAAAAAAGAAACCAAACGGCAACAATAAAAATAGACAGATCCATGGTCAATCCTTTCTACCTATAAAACGCGCAGGATTTCCACCTACAATTGTATTTTTAGGTACTGATTTTGTTACCACAGAACCTGCTGCAATTATTGACCCTTCGCCTATAAATTCAACATTCTCACACACAATAACAGAAGCTCCAATCCAAACATTCTGCCCAATAGCAAGACTCTTTTTTATCGGCCTTGAATTAGGATTGTAGCCATGTGAATGAGTAAAAATCTTAGTATTTCGAGAGATTACCACATTATTTCCAATTATTAGTCCCCCAGTATAATCAATCTCCGAACTTGAGCAAATTTTAACTTTATCACCTATTTTTGCCACCCCACTATCAAATCCCAACTCAGTAGAAAATACAACGCCTTTCTCCACAAGAAAATCACCCTCAAGAAAAATATTATTAGGCCTAGATATGGATACTCCCTGCCCAAACATAATTACCCCACCAGTATGATGTATGAAAATCTTCCAAAAAAAAGTCGCGCATTCCCGTAAAAACCTCCTATAAACTCTAACAACAAAGAATAAACATGTATACATATAAAAACAACTTCAAACTAAAATAACGACCTCACACTTGAATAAAATCCTTAATCATATTTCTTTTAGAATATATTGAGTATAATGAAATACAAATTGATATAATACTAAAGCTATATAAAGAAAAACCATAAAAAACAAATAAACAAACACCGAAAGTAAAAGAAATATTTGTAATAATAAACGGGAAAATCTTTACCCTCAAATAAGGCAAACCCAAAAACTCATCTAACTCTAATATTAAAAAAATCAACCCAACCAATTCGGAAAAACAAATAACCAGACCAACATTATAAAAGTCAACATCCAATAATAAAACTAAAAATAGTCCCGAAAAAATAAATACTGCTCTCAAAAAGGAATAGCGCAATAACAATTTAGACTCACTTATCCTCTTAAAGAACTGCAAAACTACATTATTGAAATTTAAAAAAAATACACCCAAAAAGGTCCATAAAAACAATTCCATACTAAAATCCAATTCACCACGCGTCCAGGTTAAAAACACCTGTTCAATATAGGGAAACAAAATCAAAAGCGTCGTAACAATCATCACACTTGATACTCCCCAATAAAAAGAAAAAAAATCCAGCAATCGTTCCTTACTATTAGAAACATATTGCTTTTGTAACTCAGGCAACAATGGTTCTGTAAACACAGTCGAACATTTTAAACAAAAATTGGACACGACCTTTGTGGTTGAAAAAATAGGGACAAAAAGTGGAGTAAACAAAAGACCAATAAAAGCTATTAAACCATTTTCATAAAATTTATCGAACAAAAAGCTTATAAGCAACCCAAAAGTTCGCTTAGTATACTGCACTCCACCAATAAACGATAATCTGGCATTTCTTAAAAAAGAGTGAAACAACCCCCAATGCATATAAGAAATGAAAAAAGTAAAAATAACCTGAAACAAAAACAAAAGTATAATAACTGCAGATAGTGATCTAAATAATACCAGACTTATAATTATCAATATCACTTCACCAAGATCGTTAAACACCTCATATTTTATTCGTAAGTGGATCTTACCTATAGGCTCAAGAAGCCTGAGAAAAAAGATAATAAATACCTGATTCAACAACCGCGCAAGTAACAATAGAATAAAAGCAAAGCCAAACAACCCTAAGCCTATAGACATGTCCTGAAAGAAAATTCCGATCATTGCCAGTAAAAAACCTAAGCTCACTTGTATAATTAACCCAACCACAATCCCTGAAAAACCATTACTTATATCTTGGTATTTTAACTCACCCTTATAAGTCATTAAATTCACTTCATTTGAACAGAAATTCAAGTTGCCTAAATTCAATGAACGTATAATAAATACATAAGAGTTTGCTATTAACCAAATTGAATATTGCTCGCCCCCAACGACATCTAAAAAAAAAGGAACAATAAGCAATTGTTTAATAATATTTACAAAAACATTACCCCCACTCCATAAAAAGGCTTGGTTACTGCTTGATTTAAATTTGAACCGGAAAATATTTTTTAACTTACTCGGCATAATATCCTTCTCCATATCGATAAGAATAACTGTACTGCGTATCAGAACTTTTCAAATCGACATCATTAAAGACAAGAAAAGTATTATCCAAGTATATGTCCATTTTTCTTTCTCGTATTCCTTTCAATATCTTTTTTGGGGTTTTATTTTGCCTAACTACTAAAACCTTTGTATCTACTAGTTCAACTAAAGACATAGCATCTGATACGACATGAATAGGAGCTGTATCAATGATAATCACCTCGTATTTATCCTTTAGTTCATGAATTAAAAGATTCATTTTTTCTGACATCAATAATTCAGAGGGATTTGGTGGAATAATTCCACTAGGAAGGACATCAAGCTCTTTATGAGGAGAAAATAAAACATCCTGAAAGCCAGCATACTGCGACGTCAAGTAATTACTTAAACCTTTACTATCCTTCTCAATATCAAAATATCTATGTAAGGTAGGTTTCCTCAAATCAGCACCAATCAAAAGTGTCTTTTTTCCTGCCAGCGCATTTGCCCACGAAAGATTAGAGGCAAGAAAAGTTTTCCCTTCTCCTGGCATAGCAGAGGACAATAATATTATGTGAGCACCTTTGTTTGATTTTAACATAAATAAAGATGCTCTCAATTGCCTAATACTCTCTGAAACAGCACTAACCGGATCATCCAAAATTGGTCTACTTGCCTTCCCTTTATAAACAGCTCCAATAACACTAATACCTGTTAATCTTTCCACATCCTCCTTTATTGTCACGTTTGTTTCAATAATAATGTTAAAATAATAAATTCCCACAAAAAGCAACAAAGCAACAAAACTCCCTATACCCAATACCATCTTTTTACTTGGGGATATTGCATTATTAGAAATCTTTGGCTTTACCATCACCTCATAATCCGAAGTAGCTCCGGCCCGCATAATGGCAATCTCCATTTTTTTCTGCATAAGCATGGTGGAAATGTCTTCATTCAGTTTATACATCCGGTCCATTTTGGACATCAGCTTGGCACTGGTATGCTGATCACCCAGCCCCGCTAATAATTTCTTACGTTCCTTATCTAATTCCCCACCCTGATAGGCGTATTCCCTCCTCATATTGGCTATATTCTCCAATATGCTCAATTCAATCCGCTCTACCTGCCGTGCCACTTTATTCACCAAAGGGTTCATCTCATTGGCCTTTACTTTAAAAGCCTTTTGCTCCAATTTTAGCTCCACATACTGCATAACCAATTCCTGCAGCAGGGGAATATCAAGTCCCAAAGCATTAGGCGCAAACACATCTTCAGCTCTTTTCTCAATCAGGTAAGCCTCCAGATAATCAATATAGCGGTTACGCATTTCCAGCTGCATGCGGCTGTACTCCACATCTTTCAAACTGGCCAAATAAGAAGTATCCCCTTGAAGATACTCCCAGTTCTCCAGGGCAAACTGATTGATGGCCTCATCGAAGCGATTCAGGGAATCACTCAGATTAAATAACTGCTGATCTACAAAGCTCAACACCTGATTCAGACTGGCATTTTTCTTTTCTATGGAGCTTTCTTCTATTACTTCAAAAAAAGTAGATAGGAAAATCATTTCCTTATAGGGTGTTTCCCCCTGAATAGAAACGCCCAATAGAGAGGACCCCTCTTCCACCCAATTAATGTTTAGGCGCTCTTTATAAACATCAGCCAAATAGTCCAAATCATTAATGACAAACTGAAGACCATTAGGCAAATCTTGCTTGCTCCCAAACTCCCCTTGTATAAAATTAACTTTAAAACTGAAGGCCCCTAAGGTTATTTCCTCTCCTTCCTGATATTGTTTTTTCTCCAATAAAGGAGCCCATTGATTTAAAGGGTCATCTAATTCTAAGCTAAAACTTTTATCCTCATTAAAGTCAATAGAAAATACAAGGCCGTAAGGACCATTCAATTCATCATTTTTATCGTTTAATACTACCTGATACAATTGTGCCGGATACAATTCTGAACGCTTTATTTTGCCTTCCGCAAAATAAGTCGTTTGAATATTCATCCGTTTAATCGTTTCCTTCAGATTATCCTCATGCGTAATAATGGCGATTTCCTTTCGAATGTCCACATCCTTCCATAACAGTTTATTTAACTCATTAGGTATGGGCAAAAAACTACTACTCCCCCCTTGCTGCTCCCAACGTTTGCTGACAATTTGGCTATTCACCACATAAATTTTGGAGGCATAGCGTAAATAAACGAAAGCACATAGCAAGCCGACAAAAACCAGCCCTGCTCCCACATACCAGTTGCGCTTTAGTTTGTTAATCAAGCGCAAAATATCCTGTAATTCCTGACTTTGTTCGGTCATCTTTCTATCGGGCTGAATAAATTAATGCAATAATAGAGACTAAAGAGCTGGTCAGCGCCACAAAGTTCATGGCATCGGGAATACCATATTTGCGGAAAGCTTTGGCGCCCAATGGGGGCACGATGATAACATCCCCTGGCTGAATATAATAATAAGGAGAAGAAAGAAAGCTTTCGTCCAATAGGTTTACATAGGCTACTTCTGAAGAACTGCCATCTTCCCGCACGACTTTGATCTTGCTCTTATCGGCAAATTCTGCAGGAGAGCCCGCCATGGCCAAGGCCTCAAAGAGATTCGTATTGTCTTTATAAGTATTGAATTGCCCTTCATTATTGACTTCTCCCAAAACAATAAAGCTGAAGTTCAATAGCTGCACCCTTACTTCCGGATTCTCAAAAAAGCCTCCCAACTTACTGTTCACTGCATTTTCCAACTCCACAAGCGTCATATCACGGACAGGAATAATACCCAAATTTGGTAATTCAATATTACCCTCCTTATCCACAACAAAACCTGTTGATTGAGGTTCCCCCACAGCAATCGGCTTCCCCTCATCTGAATACATGACCTTATCTGCAATTTGAGTTTGTTGAACTCGATTGTTTACAGCAATTTGGTTACCTCCAGCAGAATTGTTTACATTGGTCTTAGGAGACAAATATAAAAACTCCCCCATCTGCACGGCATATTGATTGATAAAATCAAACTCCGAATTAGTCAAAGATCCAATCTTAATACTGACCACATCTCCGGGTTTCAAGTGGTATTGATGCTCCTTGCGTTCAAACTCACTGTAGATTTCATCAAAAGTGATGTTTTTCTTTTTATTGTCGCCGGAAGGCTGCAAATAAACCGAATTCCTCCTGGTGACGCAGGAAGAAAAAAGTAAAGCACAAACCGCCATAAACAGGCTCGCCTGAAGTAATCTTTGCAACATGTATAGGGTTTTTAAATTTTGTAAGGTTGAATAAGCCTGGTAAATAATATTCGAAATCAAATCCGTCGGGCTACAGCTTCGCCCGCTCAGTCCCATCGCCGAAACCTACCCTGCTTTCCCTTAGGCCATTACCTGATAGAAGTAAAATTATAAGGGGAAAAATCCTATGCAATATTGCACAATGCTTTGGTTTGCACAAGCCCCCTCACTTTATTCGTGCTAAAGTGAAAAAGCCGATTTGTAATAAATGAAATTTATCGCATTAATTTTCAATGAGTTAAAGACCTTTATTACCTTATTGTTAATCAACAAATCCTACAAAATTATAAGATTGACTTTGGGTCCTAAAGGAGGGAATTAAAACAAAATGAGGGGCGAAGGCTGATAAAAATCAAGCTTGGATAGGCTTTTCGATAGGGTTTGCTTTTCTCTTTTAAAACTATTCCCTTAAAAAGTAGGATTGGCAAGAGACTGATCGTGCAAGACTATTGGAGTTAAAACGCAAAGGCTTTGTATGGGTAATAAAATTGAAAAGGTGGGGAATGGAGTTAAACGCGAGAATAAAACCACGAATTGCGCTAATTAACACTAATTTTTTTGAAGGCATTGAGCGGTGGTTGTAGCCACAAATTTCGCAAATTTTTGGGATTGGGTTGGGCGCGAGGGTTCTAAAAATGGGTGCTTACACTGGTCGTAGTGTTACAGCGAGCCGTGCGAGCTTACACTGGTCGTAGTGTTACAGCGAGCCGTGCGAGCATCACTACGACCCCATACAAGCCAAAAAGTTTATTGAATGAAAGTTGGCCAAAAGAAGGAAACCACGAATTGCGCGAATTAACGTAAATTTTATGAAAGCGTTAGGCATGGTTTTAACCATAAAATCCTCTCTCCTCCCACTACCCAAAATAATTTTCAATTCGCGTTAATTTGTGATATTGGTGGCTAAAAAAAGGGGCATTGTTATAGCGAGCCGTGTGCGTATCAATAGCCTATAAGCTCCCTCAAATTTGTAGCTCTCACCTGATTACAACCTGGCTTTAATTATCATACTCTTCCAGACAAATGGAATTCGACCGACCCCTTTAAAAGCGACCACTTCAAACCCTTGTTCCTCCAACAATTTGCTTAGCGTCTCTTTAGACCAAAACTTGATATGCCCTCCATCCCATAAAACTGTTAAATGTTTATCCCACTTGCCAAAAACAGCCATGATCAAATTTTTCCAATATCCATGATAGGGGGTACTAATAATAATTTCACCGCCACCGTTTTTCAATAGCACATTTTTACAAAAACTAATATACTTTCGAGGGGCATAAAGGTGTTCTACTACTTCGGTGGAAATAATCGTATCAAAATTTAAACTTTGGATTTGAAAAGGCACCTCATCCGATTCTAAATCCTGAATGAAAAAACGCCCTTCATTCATTTCATTAGCTATTCGTATTCCGCTTTCACTTGCATCTGTTCCAAAGACATCAAAACCCCGGTCTATTAGAAAATTGGCTATTGCACCATTACCACATCCCACGTCTAATATTTTCCGATTTTTCTTATTGTCTAACATCTCCTCAACTGGTGATACAAGGTATGAATGTGCATGACGAAAACCAGAAGTAGCATAACCGTAATCCCTATAATTCCCCATAGTCTTTTTATTTTAAAATAGAAACTCTATAAATAAAATACAATAAAAACCAAGGATACTTATCGCTCACAAGGCTAGGGTAGAGTTACTACGAGCCGTGCGAGCATCACTGCGCCCCCATACAAAGCCGCGGATTTTGCCCGTGAATTTTACTAAATGGAAGTTGGTCGCGAGTTAGAAACCACGAATTACGCGAATTAACACTAATTTTTTGCAAGGGTTGGGTGTTAGTTGTTGCCACAAATTTCGCAAATTTTTAGGATTATTTGAGCGGGAGTGCAATGATCAAAAGGGCATTGTGCTTAATAACCCCATTACAAGTGCTATTCCTAAAATTCCATTCGTGTTAAATTGGGAAATTTGTGGCAAAAAAACTACATCCTCACTGCTCGACCCTATACAATACCGCGGATTTTGCCCACGATTTCTATTAAACCAGGCATTCCGAATATGGAGTCCACCCTTGCGATAAATACAACAAAAAGAAAGAAAACATGCTCATTTCTAACATTTAGAAAAAAAAACGAAGTCCGAAAAATATATAAGAAATAAGGCTGTTTCCACCTGAAACAAGCTAATCTTCAAAATATAAAAAAATGGAAATCCCTAAAAACGCAATCGAAAAGGATGAAAATCCGATTTGGCTGGCCAAAAAAATGACGAACAAGCCAGTGGCAGGCTCGTTCTTGCTACAACCTTCGGGACCAATTTCTAACAAATGTAAAGTTAAATGCAAAATACCTTAACATTATTACCTGACATTGCCTCCCAGCTGGGAAAATTCCCATCGGTTGAGGCCTTTAGACTATTCTTAGCACAGGTCAGCTTTATGATCAAAGGGCTAAGACAAGACTTGTCCAATGATCAATTCAGCGAGATCGTGGATGAGAAAAAGTTAACCAAATTACAATCTGACATCCGCAAAAGGGAAGGTGAGATTTCTGCACTTCAGTACAGCCTGGACAACCCCGTGGATGAAGACAGTCTGATCGATGATCAGATAAAGATGCAGGGACTACAAGCCGCCCTGGCAAAATTGAAGCGAACATTATCAAAAGGGGTGGATAAGGACATCATGGAAGCCCACGAGATGGCGCAAACCATGAATGCCATCGCCGATTTGGTGGAACTCGGAACAGCATTATGCACCGAATTCACCAATGGTGCTTTAGGTGCCGGAACAGTCACTTTCGAAGATACTGACTATACCGCTTCCTAAGCTTATTTGTCCCGAAGGAGCAGGCAGGCCTATTAAAGGTCTGCCTTTTTAATAACCATTGATTTTTGCCACAAATTTATGGATTTTGGTTGGGCGCGAGAAGGAAACCACGAATTACGCCAATTAACACTAATTTTTTGAAAGGTTTGGGTGGTGGTTGCTGCCACAAATTTATGGGATTATTTGGGCGCAGGAGCGCTAAACTGGTCGTAATGTTACGGGAAGTTGCGCAAGCATCACTACGCCCGAGGCATTCTCAGGGAGAGAGAAATAAAAGCATGAATTATATAAACTCATCATCGTGAATTCCCAATCATAAATCAGGCTAATTCCCTCTATACTTCTAAAATACAACAAGTCAAAATCCTTTTAGTCCGAGATACTTGCGACAATATTAAAATGAAACAACTCTCCTATAGCGAAAGACACCATATTGAGCAGGCACTCCTTCAGCACCACCGGCCCGCTGCCATCGCCCGCCAGCTAGGCCGGTCACGAGCCACTATTTGCCGTGAAATTAAGCGAAACAGCAAAGACGGCATTTATCAGGCTAGATCCGCTACGGAGCAATCGGAAGTAAGGAGACATATGGCCTTACTATTACGGACAGGGAAATTCTTCATTAAAAACAAAAAGCATGGCACCCTCAAAGCCATAAAAGCCGTGCACGACCCGTTTTTGAAATTCATAAAGCTTTTACCCAAACTTCATTACCATCATCGGACTTTCTCTCTCCACCTCCACGGCGGAGCTCCTACCCCCTTTGTATTTCACCTACCATACTGGCGAAAAAGAAAATTTGGCTTTCATTATCGAATGGGCGGCAGTCGATTGGATTGGGGAAGAGCTTTCTTTGGCCGAAGAACCTCCCTTGTACAAAAAAAACGAATGCGGCGAAAGCGCTTTACGAAAGTGGCAATCCCTTGCATTCCGGCTGTTTTCAGCCTAATGGAATACCAGCCACATTTACCAAAAAAACAATTAAGCCCCATCTCCATTTTGGTAGAGGTTGGTAGTACCGGCATGCCCTTTCATGAAAATAATCGCGCTATTACGCCACTATTGGAGGATCGCCCTCTGGAAAATCCTGTAAATCTTACGAATTATCTTCAAAACCATCGCCGATCCTCCCAGCTATCCGGCCAATTGCAAAGCTGCTAACTTAAAAAGTGGTCTTGGGAGATTTGTTGCATTTCGGAGTGGAAAGCGTTTATTACCATAACTCTATTTTTTTGAAAGCGTTGGAAGATGATGGTTGCCACAAATTTCGCAAATTTTTGGGATTATTTGGCTGCGAGAGCAATACTCAAGGGAACTTACCCTGGTCGTAGTGTTACAGCGAGCCGTACGAGCATCACTACGACTACACTGGTCGTAGTGTTACAGCGAGCCGTGCGAGCATCACTACGAACCCATCCAAATCCGCAGAATGTAGCCTCGAAATTTACTAAATGGAAGTTGGTCGCGAGAAAGAAACCACGAATTGCGCGAATTAACACGATTTTTTTTAAAAGGGTTGGGTGATAGTTGTTGCCACAAATTGCGCAAATTTTTGGGATTAGGATGGATGCGAGCACAATGATCAAAAGGGTGTGGTTATTCCTAAAATTCCATTCGTATTAATTTGGGGAATTTGTGGCTAAAAAAATCTACAACCTCCCATCCACCAAATGCCTGGGCCAGGCGGCCTTCACATCAAATACGACCGATACAGCTTGTAAATATTCCTCCACGGGCCAATTCAGTAATTCAGTATGGTTGACCGCAAGAATAACTGCCGCGTACTGCTTGTTGACTTTTCCCAATAGATCGATATTGAAATTGCGCTTTACCTCCTGCGCATCCACTATAGGGTCAAAAACATCCACCTCTGCCCCAAAATCCTTGAGTTCCTGAATGAGATCCACCACTTTGGTATTCCGGATATCCGGGCAGTTTTCTTTAAATGAAATCCCCAAAACCAAGACCGGGGCATCTTTGATCGGAATGCCTTTTTTCACCATCAGTTTGATTACTTTTGAGGCCACAAAGCTACCCATTTGATCATTGATCCGGCGACCGGAGAGAATTACAGCAGGATGATGCCCCAATTCCTCCGCTTTCATGGCCAAATAATAAGGATCTACCGATATGCAATGGCCACCTACCAGGCCCGGGTAGAAAGGCAAAAAATTCCATTTTGTACGGGCAGCGGCCAACACTTCCTGCGTGTCCAACTCCATTTTATCAAAGATTACCGCCAGCTCATTCATGAAGGAAATATTAATGTCTCTTTGGCAATTCTCGATAATCTTGGCCGCTTCCGCCACTTTAATGGAAGAGGCTAAATGCGTTCCGGCAGAAATAATTTCCTGATAGAGGGCGTCAATTTTACGGGCAATTTCAGGAGTGGAGCCAGAAGTGACTTTCTTAATCTGTCCCAGCTTTTTATGGCCATCTCCCGGCACGATACGTTCCGGGGAATAGCCTACAAAAAAATCCCGATTGAAAGTTAAACCAGAAACTTCCACTAAAAGGGGTACACACTTTTCCTCCGTAGCCCCGGGATACACCGTAGATTCATAAATCACTACATCTCCCATGCTAAGCAGTTGCCCCACCATCCTGCTTGCCCCCAATAAAAAAGAAAAATCAGGTTGATGATGCTGATCCACCGGTGTCGGGACCGTAATAATATAGACATTACAATCCTTCAAAACAGAAAGTTCATGGCTCAATTGTAGGTCTTTGGCCTGCTGAATTTCTGCCTGAGGAACCATTTTTGTTTGATCCACTCCATTTTGAATATCCGATACTCGCTGAGCGTCAATATCGAAGCCAATGGTGGGATATTTTGCTGAAAAAGCCACCGCGAGTGGTAGGCCAACATAGCCTAAACCGATAACCCCTATTTTCAGGGGAGCTTCCAGGGAGTTAATATGATGATTGCTTTCCACAGGGTAAATTTATCAGGAATGTGATTGATTTGAGCTTTTTTGCCACAAAATTATGGAATTTGGTTGGGCGCGAGGAGGAAACCACGAATTGCGCGAATTAACACTAATTTTTTTGAAAGGGTTGGGTGTTGGTGGTAGCCACAAATTTCGCAAATTTTTGGGATTAAAATGGGCAAGAGAGCAATATACACTGGTCGTAGTGTTACAGCGAGCCGTGCGAGCATCACTACGACCCCATACAAAGCCACAAAATTTAGCCTCGAATTTTACTGAATGGAAGTTGGTCGCGAGATAGAAACCACGAATTGCGCGAATTAACACTAATTTTTTTGAAAGGGTTGAGCGGTGATTGTTGCCACAAATTGCGCAAATTTTTGGGATTATTTGGGTGCGAGAGCACTAAACTGGGCGTTGTGTCACAGTGAATTTATACTGGTTGTAGTGTTACAGCGAGCCGTGCGAGCATCACTACGACCCCACCCAAAGCCGCAGAATGTAGCTTCGAATTTTTACTGAGTGTAAGTTGGGCGCGAGATAGAAGCCACGAATTGCGCGAATTAACACGAATTATTTTAAAGGTTTGGGTGGTGGTGGCAGCCACAAATTTCGCAAATGTTTAGGATTATTTGGCTGCGAGAGTAATACTCAAGGGAATGTTTTTCTTTAAAGCCCCACTACGGCATTCCATTCCTAAAATTCTATTCTTGATAATTTGGGAAGTTTGCAGCTAAAAAATCAATATACTCAGTCATAACCAGCCTGTACCTTTTGAAAATAGGAGTGCAGGGCAAGAATAGCGTTATAGTATCTATTAAGGATTTCATCAATAGCCTCATGAAATAAAACAACATTATAGGTATGTGCCAAAAGATTTCTTTTACTAAGCATTTCCAACCATAACTCGCCATCATCAATAATCTCATACCTAAAAGCCTGTCGTATGACTTCCTTTGGGAACTTTGCTTCCACTTCCTGTTCCTCCAAATAATCCTTCATACACTTCCACGCTAACTCTAAAGTATATTCAAAACGTTGAATTAGTCCCTCTTTCGCCAGGTCATCTAATTCAGCAATCCGCCCTACAGCTTCCTGTAATTGATGAAAAGCTAAATCAAAATTTTGAAAACGTAATTGAAATCTATTATCTTCCATTTAATTAAATCATTCCTCTAAACCAGTTGCTTCGCAAAAATAACCTTTCCCTCTTGATCGATATGATTTCTTAAAGGAAGATGGGTGATTTTTTCATAATGTAGAATATCCATAAAATAGGGAATGAAGGTTTCCTCTTCAATAAAGGATCGCAATTGAAACAATAACCGTTCATCCACTTGCTTACCATAAATGGCCAAATCTATATCAGATCCTCTTTTATAATTCCCCAAAGCTCGAGATCCGAAAATGACGGCACGCTCAATTTGAGGAAAACGGCTCAAAGCCTCTATTAGCTGCCGCCAGGACTGCTCGCTAATACCAAAATCTTTCCCTTCCATAGCAGTTTTCTTATTTATTTAAATTAGAAAGAATGTGGGAAAGGCGCAAGCTTTCCTGTCTGTAGTTGGAATAATGTCACGAATGAATACTTTTTTTTGAAAGCGGTGAGCGTTGTTGGTGGCCACAAATTTCACGTATTTTTAGGATTAGGATGGGCAAGAGGGCACAAAACTAGGCGGTGTGTAACAGTAAATTTATACTGATTGTAGTGTTATATCGAATTTATACTGGTCGTAGTGTTACAGCGAGCCGCGCGAGCATCACTACGACCCCATACAAAGCCGAAGAATGTAGCCTCGAATTATTACTGAGTGTAAGTTGGTGGTGAGATAGAAACCGCGAATTGCGCGAATTAACACGAATTTTTTTGAAGGGTTGGGTAGTGGTGGTGGCCACAAATTGCACAAATTTTTGGGATTAGGTTGGACGTCGGCACAATTATCAAAAGGGTGCCGTGCTTAATTCTTACCCTGGTCGTAGTGTTACAGCGAGCCGTGCGAGCATCACTACGACCCCATCCAAAGACGCAGAATTTAGTCGCGAGATAGAAACCTCGAATTGCGCGAATTAACACTAATTTTTTTGAAGGGTTGGGTATTGATGGTGGCCACAAATTGCACAAATTTTTGGGATAAAGTTGGACGTGGGCACAATTATCAAAAGGGTGCGGTGCTTAATTCCCCCACTAAGATCTGTTTTTCCTTAAATTTCATTCGTGTTAATTTGTGAAATTTGTGGCTTAAAACCCATCACATCTTCTTCAAAGCGACTTGCTCCATATTCAACAACAGCCCCTGCCCCAGGTTTTCAATACGCAGCAATACACGCCGCCCACCCTGAATGGCGACAATCTCGGCAGTCAGATCACGGAAGGGGCCATATTGAATCAATACTTTTTCGCCCTCGGCAAAAGCCTCTTCGGTGGCCTGGATCTGTTCTTCCTGCCCGATCATATAGCGCATGATGTCAATCTCTTGTTGGGAGACACGCGCAGCATCACCCTGAAATTGCACAAACCAGGAAGCCCCTTTGGTATTCAAAGCCTTTAAATAAGCCTGATCATCCTCCAGCTTGACAAACACATAGGAGTTAAATAATGGCACTTCTACCCATTTTTTCCGGTCGCTCCATTGGCGTAAAACTTTATGGAGTGGGAGAAAAACCTCTAGCCCAACCTCTTCCAGTCGTTCTGCCACGACTTTTTCTTTTCGGGATTGGGTATAAAGGACATGCCAGCCTGCTTTCATCGGTTTTTTATTATTGTTGTGAAGCGCAATATAAAAAAAGGGAAGCATTTCCGCTTCCCTTTTTTCAAAAACCAAAACCCAGGCCCTATCTGATCATCACTTTTTGCTGCTCCCATTTTCCATTTTTCAGCAGACGCAGCATAAACACACCGGTACCCCAACTATTGGACCACTGCAGGGGAAAAACGCTTGCTCCTTCGTTGCCCAGCTTCCCCTGAGCTACTAGCTGCCCCTGCTGATTCATAATATGATAAACCACCGCCCGCCCGCCGGTATTCAGCAGCAATTGATCGCTTGCCGGATTAGGAAAGGCCAATACTTCCTTAGCGACTTGCCCATATTCCCAGACCAGTTCCACCCCATATTCATTGAAATCCTGATCCCAAAGGCGAGGCAAGAGCCCGGCTCCTAATAAATCCTGTCCTGCCTTAACATGTTCCATTACAAGCAACGGCACCTGAGGATCCAGGGCAAGCGGATGTTGAGGCAGGTAAACCATATTAAGGGCAGTTTCTTGCTCATTCAAATACCAGGGAGAGATATCCGCGCTAGTTAGTCCCAATTGATGCTGATTTCCATTAAGCTGCCATTGCAGGGCGGAAATTTCCTGATCGCCAAAATCCCCAAACAACCCCCAACCATTGGCTACTTTTTTCATAGTAAACTGTAAAAGCGGCGGCTCGGCTTCTCTATTCGCCGATTGTAGCCAATCCCCACTTACATCCCCCAATTGCACTGCCTGAAAACGCCATTCAACATCCTGGTTTAGTACTCCTTCCTCCTGCTGCAAGCCTTCAAATTGGGCGATGATGGGGAGTGGAGCAGTGGATTGCAAAATATGGGCACGCATCAACACCAAATCCTGCGTACTCAAATTCCCATCTCCGTTGATATCCGCTGCCCAGGCACCCGCAGTACTCAATGGATCTCCAGTCAATAAGGATCGCCTCGCCAATAGAATATCCAAAGTGGAAACATCCGTACCATAAGCCTCATTGGGTAATTCCATGACTGACCATTGGAACGGACTTCCTTTTGTGTTGCTATAAGTCCAACCACCACTAGCATCGGCCAGCTGTGATGCACCATTCCAAATAAAGGGGAAATGCGGCACCGGCGTTCCACTCTCCGCCTTTTCAAAGAATAAATTCGCCTGTACCATTTCCAGAACTTTCACATATCCTCCCAATACTTCCGGCTCCATAAGCTGGTAATCGGCATCAATAATTTCTGCCGGAAAAGATACTAGTGGAACCACCCTGCTGGAATCTCCTGCGGCCAATTGATTCAATCGAAAATTAAGGGTAAGCCAATGATCCCCTACCTGTACAGGGCTACCGCTATCCCAACTGATGCGAATCTCCCCATTCGCCACCGCATAATGATTTTCTGAAAGGGGAATATCTCCGGCCGTGATACTTTCCAAAGTCAAAGCATTGGGATCAAATTGAAAACCGGCCTGAAAGCCAAAAAACTCTCCTGAAGGGCCTGTTAAGGGCATGGAAAAGGTACTGTCCGGAGAGACTTGCTGAGAGCTTAGGGTAAGTTGATCATCTTGTGTTGGATCCTCCATCATAAACTCTAAACGATACCAATGTACCTCCTCTGGCTCAGACAAAAACACCTCCATAGCAAATGCCGCATCTCCTACCCCCACTGATATTGTTGCCCATTGCTTAAATCAGTAATCACAACACTTTGAAAAAACACCTCATCAGAGAAAGAAAATTGATGAAGCCCGATTGTATCATTTTTCAGCCCGATGGTCACCGGAGAAGCTTGTGTTTCAAACGGACGCGCATCTATTACCAAATATTTCCCATCTTCTAATACTGAGAAAACATTTAAATGATCATTTTCCAGTTTACTCCCGTCGTAGAAATCAAAACCTGATTGCGCTGTTGCTTGATTTCTAAAAATAACCTGATCCGAAATACCTCTTGAATCAGTAACGGTCAGTGTGGTAAAAACCGGCTGCCCTCCAATTGCTATTCCTGCATTGGAAAAAAATAGGAAAAGCGAGAAGAAGTGTAGTAAGCTGTTAAAGCTGAAACGAGCAAACAGTTTAGAGATGTAGATTTTCATAGGTTTGATGTTTTTTTTACATAACCTATCCTTTATTTCACTGTTTCATCATTTTTTATGGAATTAATACATTACCCTTTATAAAAAAAGGTGACCAAGCAGTCACCTTTTTTTATCCTTATTTTTTTTTCTTTCGTAGCTTATATGCCCCTAATGCGCCTGCCCCAAGAGCCAATAAACCTACCCCCCCATCAATGGGGGCTTGTGGAGGTGGAGTAGGATCAGGATCTATGCCAATTAACCCATCATTCATGGTTGAAACCCCAGACCTACTGGATTGAGCCGACCTTTGAAGCCCATTAGACCTCGTTGTATTTTGGGCATGCGCTAAACTCATCAGCCCAAACAACAATAAGATTGTACATAAAATATTTTTCATCCTAGTTCACTATTATTTTATGGGTATTGGAAACACCGTTCGCCTTTAAAGTCAAGAAGTAAATTCCTGGTTGACTTAACCACTTCCTCCCTGAAATCACAGTACCATTCAATGGAAAATTATCAATTATAGTACCTGAAATATTAAAAACCGCAACTTCTATTTGGGTAGGTTGTTTAACCCAATCAACATGAATCTTCTTTGAGGTTACTGGATTAGGAAATACTCGAACCTCCCTAAGCTGATCCAAATCGGTAATAATTTTTTTCCTTACAATTTGTAGTGAAAATCGATCTGAAGCATAAGAAGATGGTTCTTGCGACACCTCAAAATTCAAATTTAATTCCCCTCCTTCTGCGACTAAAGAGTCTTGAGTATAATGATCAAAAAGGATTAAATCAAAAGCATCTAAGCTTTCAATCTTATTATTCAACTTTATCTCATAGGAGCCAATCTTTTTGAAGTTTACCCAAATTGGCAACACCAGACTATCCAGTTCCTGATCCTCATCGAAACCTAGCATTACCATTTCAATAGAATCTCTCTGCAAAGCAATATTATGGGCTGCACCTTTTAGCTTATAGACCGAATAAAAATTCAACATATCCTCTTCTGTACCTCTCAAAAAAGCATTATCCTCATTCCCCTGATCATCCAGCAGACTAAAAGTCATCAAGCCTCCATTATTTTGAGTCCGATGAGGCTTCACATTGGCGGAATTGGTTTTAAAAGATTCCTGAAAGTTAAATGTGAAATTCTCAGTAGCCTGAATGAAAAAAGCTTGACCCAAGGAAAATTCAAATCCATCATTCTGTCCATTTCTTACAATCTGAGTATACCCACCGGTAGCCATATTTCGAACTTGCAACAGCTCTCCCTGAATTTTCCCAAAATGGGCATCCAACACCTCCGAGGAACTGATAGGCGCTGCATATGGATTTGCTATACAATTGAAGCCAACCCCCACACCATCTCCTTCCAAAGTTACTCCTTTAGTAACATTTCCCTGATTAACTCCTCCAGTGGAAGTCAATTTGGTATTGCCACTATTAATAAATTCATTATACACATAGATATTATAACCTTCGCCAGCACTTGTGGCAGAGGCCAATTCTGAAGCTGTAAGCGCCTCCCATTTATTAATAGACTCATTATATCTATGAACCCCACCAACTTCTACAATTTGCCCATTTTGTCCGGCCCAATCATTAAATGCCATGCCATTTACCGGTGCATTAAATTGTGCATAGCCCTGTTTATCGTAAGGAAAGTAAACCTCCACATTTACATTTCCAGAAATCTCTCCACCGGTAATCTCAGGAATAATCGCCTGAGAACTTGCACTGGCCAGTAAAGTAACATTATCATTGGTGTTTAAAACCCCACCAGCAATTTGAAGCTCTTTTGAAATCTGAAGTTCATCGGTAGGAGTTAAAGTACCAGTAGTTTTCTCTAAGCGAAAATAATCTATTACTTTACCATTAGTTGTTATGCTTTGCGTCTCCTTACCTGAAAAGGTCAAAGGGGCAGTTTGGCTGGTTTCAATATTTGAAAATGAAGAACCAATAGTCAGATTACCCGCTATTCTAGAACTGGCGGTCCAGGAAAGATTACCAGAAGTTAACTGAAGGTTCCCTGAAAATTCAATATTAGATGGAATTAACTTACCTGATGGTTTTTCCACAACCACATCTGGCACTGAATCTAATGCTGAAAATGTTTGATCACTTGCTCCATTAAAGTACAATGCAACATCTGAAAACCTGGCTCCGCTACCCAAATTCACATCTCCTTCCACTGTTAACTCATACTTAATGTCACTAGTCGTAACCTTATTATTGAATTCAACCAGCCCTGTTTCCAAAAAATGCGTAGTATTGTTCAAATTAACATCACTATTTGCAATGAAAGTGTCTGTCACTCCATAATTACCACTTAAATTGACCGCAGAGGAGGTATTTACCAAAACACTCCCGTAATTTAATACCGCTGGAATTACCGTCACACCTCCTGTAAATTCTACTATTGCACCACTTGGGTCGAAAACACCAGTATAGTTCAAATTATGATTCAACAGTTTCTTGCCTCCTGAAAGTGATAAGCTACTGTAGGTAATTTGAGGAATAGTTTGTTCTGAGGAGGAATTGAAGACTACCGTTCCAGTTGATATGATTGTACCACTAGCCACCCATTCACCTCCTACGTTCAATGTACCATCAACTGTTATAGCACCAGTGGTCGATTCAATATTTTCAAAAGAATATGCTGAAGCACCTGAAAAACCAACTCCACCATTAAATTTGACATCAGAAGTTGCCGTTAGAGAGTTCACAATGTAATCATCCTTCATTGTTTTCACACCAGAACCTGAAATTACTAAATCCCCATAAGATCCGCTAGGGACAGCAACGGCTCCTTGAAACTCTACTGAGGAGGCGGAGGAGGCATCAAATGTAGTTACAGATAAATTGCTGTTAATAATCTTCTTTCCCGACCCCGCTAAATTCAACGTTTTATAATTATTAGCAGGAATTATAAGTCCATCACTTTCACTTAAAAAATTAATTGTATAGTCACTCCCGAATGCAGCAATAGAATACGGAGAAAAGCCTATAGTACCATACAAATTAATAATAGAACCCTCAAGTGCAAAAACCCTTCCATTAATTATATCTTTCGCAAATACTTCACCTGTAACATCGGTAAAGCCATTTTTCAAATCAACGAGATCCTGAGATGTAGGCAATTGATTTTCACCTCTTTCATTTTCCCAATTCCCGATCGTACTCCAAAGATTATCCCCTGCAGCCCCAGTCCAAGTCACCGTCTGCCCCATCCCCACCAGCGGCAAGCAACAAAATAAAAATAACAGTAGCCTCTTCCCCATAATTATATCAGTCTAGTGTAAAAATACTATGGTATTTGTATCAAATTAAATAAAACATGACGTTATACAACATCATATAAATGACAAAAAATAAAGTAGATATTACGCTGATTTTCAGCAGGTTTATCGTTAAAAAACAACAACCGAAACGATTATTAAAGACATCATTGACTATCTTAAAATAACCTTACATACTAAAAAAAGCAAAAAACTTTAAATTTTATCTTTACAAAGAAAAAAGGAAACAAAATGAAAAACAACGAAAAGGCGCGAATATTCATTCGATAAAGTCAATATTTTATTAGAAAAATTGATAAAATTCTTACTGCTTGATTTGATTAAATCCTAACCATTTGAATGCTTTAATATTTGGCAAACGCTCCAAAACCGCAACATTCGGACTGACTAATACCTAGTTACATTTAAAAAAACACCAGAACCACCCTATTAAAGTACATCAATATTACATTGAATTCAGGATAAAATTAAGATGCGGTTCAGTTTAAGGGATTTCAAATATTATGCTTTAAAAAAGCCTAAAAGTAGTCGATCCTCTTCTTGATTGCTCCCACAAAAAAACTATTTTGCACTATTAATCCCATTTAAGATTTTATGCTCGAAAAATTCAAATCTCACTGCCAGCAGCAGGCGGCTCAAATCCCACAGGAACGCTTGTCTTTATTGGCCAGCCTGGCCGAAAACATGGTGGAAATGCAGGAAAATGGCAACCTTCACCTCCTTTGGATTGATACCCATAACAGTCGGCGTAGTATCTTTTGTCAGGTGTGGGCAAAGTGCTGGGCAATGCACCATGGGCTGAAAGGCTTCAAGATGTACAGTGGCGGCACGAAAGTAGAGGCCATTCATACCAATACCCTGGATGCGCTGAATAATGCGGGATTATTTGTCAACCGGCTGGATGCCCGGGAAAATGCGCACTATCAGCTGTATTATCAGGAGGGAGAAGCACCGGTGGCGGTTTTTTCAAAATTATTGGAGGATGCGCCGAACCCAAAAGATCATTTTTTAGGAATCTATACTTCCGCTACCGCAAAAGAAAGGGTACCGGCTATTTCCGGCGCGCGCCTGACTTTCAGCTTGCTTTATCCGGATCCGAAAAGTGCGGATGGAAGCCTGGAGGAAGAAGGGGTGTATGCGGAGCTGAATGAGCAGGTGGCGGTAGAGATGGGAGTGTTGTTTGGGATGGTGGCTGGGAAAGTTGGATTGACAGATGGAACCACTAATTTCACGAATTAACACTAATTATTTTTTTCGAAAGGTTTATGTGTAAAAGCGAGCTAAAGTGCAAGAGGCTAATATCCGGGGGAAAAAGTTTGACTGAAAAGGGAAACCACTAATTTCACCAATTTACACTAATTATTTTTTAGCTAGTGCTGGTAAAGGAGATAAAGCCAATCAGGAAAAATGGCACTCAGAAAAAGAGACTAAGGTCAAGGGACAATTTTGTTATTTACCCATTAAATACCTTTTATGCTGAAGGCTTCTAGCCCCAAAATTCAGTAATACCCCAAGTGGCGCTTTAGTGATCTTCAAGTAATTAATGATTTGTGCTTCATGACTTTGATCGATCGCTTTTACTGCCTTTAATTCTAACAATATCCTATCGTAGAGTATAAAGTCTGCCACATAATACTTCGTCATTTGTACGTCATGATAATAGAGTGGTAGGCTTACTTCACGACGAAAGGGTATTCTTTGTTTTTCAAATTCTAGCATCAGGGCTTCCTGATAAACTGCCTCCAAAAAACCATTCCCAAAATATTGATGGACTTTCATCGCTGCCCCAACAATCAGATAATATTCCTCTTTAAATTTCAATGCCATAGTGAAAAAAGAACACCCTTCAGAGATTGTTCATCAGCTCCCATTATTATATTCAGAAAAATAATAACTATTCACCTACCCACCAATTTAAACTAACTCAATAAAAGCCCTTTATCTCTCAATAGCACCCATCCACTAGAAGTATTAAAATTAGCGTTAATTGGTGAAATTAGTGGTTTCTAACTTTGTAGCAATCAACTTCCATATCATGACAACACTCCCTATCAACACCTTCTCAAACTACAACTATCCTAATTAGTGTTAATTCGTGAAATTAGTGGTTTCAAAAATTGAGGCAACAAAAAAAGGCAGTCCTCCCGAACTGCCTTTCCTTCTTTCAATCGATCGTTAAACCAATTTCATATCTTTCTTAATGGCTTCGATGCGCGCTTCCAGGGAAGCATAAGTCTCATCAAAAGCGGCTTTGGATGCAAGCGGCGTTTTCACTGAGAAGTAGAACTTGATCTTTGGCTCGGTTCCGGACGGACGAGCAGAGATCTTCGAACCATCTTCGGTGAAGAACTGCAATACATTGGATTTTGGTAAATCAATGGAGGTAGTTGTTCCGGCTACCAGGTCTTTTACGGTGGACTCCTGATAGTCGATCAGTTTCACCAATTTGGATCCGTTGATTTCCTGAGGAGGATTCTGACGGTAAGCCGCCATCATCGCCTGGATTTCTTCGGCGCCGGCTTTTCCTTTTTTAGTCAGGGAGATCAGATTCTCCAGGTACAAGCCATGCTCTTCGTAGATTTCCATCAAGAAATCGAATACCGTCAAGCCCTGATCTTTGATCCATGCGATTGCTTCTGCTACCATGGCACAAGCCTGAATCGCATCTTTATCGCGTACATAATCCCCGAACAGGTAACCGTAAGATTCTTCTCCACCGCCGATGAAAGTTTTCTGACCTTCCAGTTCTTTGATTTTCTCACCAATGAATTTAAATCCGGTCAATACGTTGAAGTATTCCACGCCTGCCGCTTTGGACATATCTTCCAAAAGGCCGGTGGTCACTACGGTTGAACAGGTAAATTCCTTACCGGTAATCTTACCCAATTCTTTCCAGCGACGTAACACATAAGCCAACAGCATCGCTCCGGTCTGGTTACCGTTCAACAATTGCCATTCGCCATGGTGATTCTTCACCGCTATCCCGACACGATCCGCATCCGGATCCGTACCCATCAATACTTCTGCATCCAGTTCCTTGGCTTTGGCCAAAGCCATGGACAAAGCTTCCGCCTCTTCCGGGTTAGGATAAACCACAGTCGGGAAGTTGCCATCAATCACCTTTTGCTCCTCTACCACATGGACATTTTCAAAGCCCATCTCTTCCAAAAGGCGTGGGGTCAAAGTATTACCAGTTCCGTGAATTCCGGTGAAGACAATCTTCATATCTTTCTGATTGGCAATCGCCTCTGGAGACAACAATCGGTCTTTGATCGCCGCCAGGAAGTCATTGTCTACCTCTTCCAAAATCGGAACGATCAAATCCTCATTCTTATCAAATTTCACATCGTCCACAGAAGCGATGCTGTTCACCTCATTCACAATGTTTTTATCATGCGGGGCAATCACCTGACAACCGTCATTCCAGTACGCCTTGAAACCATTGTACTCTTTTGGGTTGTGAGAGGCCGTGATCACTACCCCGGACTTACAACCTAAAGAGCGGATTGCGAAAGACAATTCCGGAGTAGGACGCAACTCGCTGAACAAATAACATTTGATGCCATTGGCCGAGAATACCGCCGCGGTGATCTCCGCGAAGAAACGGCTATTGTTCCGAGGGTCATGTGCTACAGCCACGCTGATTTCCTCCCCTGGGTAGGTCTTTAATAAATAATTGGACAGCCCCTGAGTGGCTTTCCCGATGGTGTATTGATTCATGCGGTTGGAGCCCACGCCCATGATGCCACGTAGTCCACCCGTTCCAAATTCAAGATCCTTGTAAAAGGCATCTACCAATTCTGTTTGGTCTTCTGCGGCCAACAATGCCTCAATGGCTGCTTTTGAATCCGCATCAATGTTCATCTGTAACCAGGACTGCGCCTTTTCAATGATTTGCTGTTCCATGATATTTACTATAGGATATAATGTATGGAAAAATATTATTGCCGTGGAAAAATTACTTCAGGCTCCTTTTCACTTGCCTTCCTGCCTGAAGTGGTTTAAAGTTCAAAACTAAGGCTTTGATTGAAAAATAAAATGACGCAGTTATATATTTAAGGATTTTTAAGTATTAGGAACCATTAATTACATGAATCACCAAAATTTGCCGCTTTAAAATCCATCTGAAAATTGTTGGAACCACTAATTACACGAATTTGCACTAATTTTTTAAAGGCTAACGACAAGTAAATCCCCTAAAGCGCCCAACACCAAACTATATTCACCAAAATTTAAAAAAATATTTAATTCGTGGATTCAAAACAATCCAAAGTTAATAGAACCACTTATTGCACGAACAACCACTAATTTCTCTAAAGCCCAACAACGACAAATAAAAAAAACAATAATTCGTGTGAATTAGTAAAATTCGTGGTTTCAAAAATCACCCAACCCCCAGCCGCTTCAACACCCGGTCTTTATGTGTCTTGCCGATCGGTAAATACTGATCCAGCACCTTCAGCTGATTACCTTCCAAGCCGGTGACAAACTGAAAATTCACAATATATGATTTATGGACACGCATAAAGTCTGCCGCAGGTAATTCGGACTCCAGCTTCGTAAGAGAAGCCAGGGCCATCACCTTTTTCTCGGGCGTATGATAACGTACATATTCGCGCATGCCTTCTACATAGGCAATGTCTTTGACTTTGATGCGATGGTAGCGATAATCCTCTTTTACCATCAAATAGGCCTCTTCCTCTGCATTGCTATTCGCTGCTTTTCTTCTGAGTTCAATTTGCTCCTTCGCTTTGGCCACCGCTTGCATAAAACGGGTAAGGGAAAAGGGTTTGAGTAAATAATCCACTGCCTTCACTTCATAACCTTTTATTGCATAATCAGAATAGGCCGTGGTAAAAATCACCAAAGGAGGATCTGCCAGGGTATTAAGCATTTCAAAACCGGTAAGGTCCGGCATTTGAATATCCAGCAGGAGCAAATCCACCTCCCGGGCCTTCAAAACCTCGATGGCGTCTAATGGGTTTGCGCAGCAGTCCACCAGCTCCAGCTCCGGCATTTTTTTCACATAATCGGTGAGCAAGGTTCTGGCCAATTGCTCATCATCTACGATCAGGCATTTTATTTTTTCCATTTCCATGACGTCAGGCTTTGTTATTTTTCAGTTGTAAACGCACGCGGAAGCGATCTTCCTGCTCCACAATTTCCAATTGGTGGCTTTGAGGGTACAACAATTCCAATCGACGAGCCACATTATGCAGCCCAATCCCACCGACTTGATCTTTGGTAAAATCTTTTTGCGGGATACTATTTTCAACTTCAAATGCCAGCCCGCTCTCTTTGGGAAGTAATTGAATTTTCACCCATCCATGCTGCCGGTCCTCTATCTTACTATGCTTAAAGGCATTTTCCACAAAAGGAATAAAAATCATGGGGGGCACCATCATTTCCTCGGGAAAAAGGCCAAAATCTACTTCTACATTCAGCGGCTCTTCAGATTTTAACTGCTGCAAGGCAATATAGTCCTCTAAATACTGGATTTCCTTACTAATCTCTACCCTTTCCTCTTTGCAGTCATACAATATATAACGCAGCATATCGGACAGTTTTAAAATCAATTCCGGTGCTTTATCCGATTTCAGATAAGCCAGGGTATAAATATTATTCAGGGCATTGAAGAGAAAATGCGGATTGATCTGTGATTTCAGGAAATTCAACTCACTTTGCAGTGTTTCCTCCCGAAGCTTTAAAGCCTCCCGGGCTTTTCCCATGGCAAATTTAGTCATCTCATAGGAGGTGGAAAGCAGAAGCACTAAGGCAAACTGAATGTATTGCCCAAAAAAAGCGAAGCGAAATATTTTGCGCATATGCGGGGGCGGCCCTCCCCGAAACAGGCGTTTTTCCCTACCCGAAAGCTCATCAATATATTGCATCATCAGGTTTTGGTCCAGCTTTTCATGAAGGTAGGAAATCAACAAAATCAAAATCACGGTGAGCACAAAGTAAGTGGCCCATTTGCCCTTGTGCATATAAGCGGGAATCAGCCAGATCACATTCAGGGCCGTCACCAAGCCCATGGCTATGATGACCATCATGGCCTTTTTATAGGAAAGTTCCCATGGTAATCTTTGAGAATAGAAGGAAACCAACATCAGACCGTAGCCCAATCCCAGCCCCAAATAAACGAGGATTTCCCACCATCTGAGTTTTTCATTATGCTTGATTGCTAAATTCATGCTTTAAAGATAAGCAGTGGAAGGAGATTGCCCTAAAAAATTCAATCAAAGGGGAGATTCACTCAATGAATGGAGGAAGTATATGGGTATTTGTTGATGCGGTTAATTTTTATAACCACTAATTGCACTAATTTACACGAATTAGATTTTTTGATTTGAGAATATCGAGAACTCCGTTGTCCTCCTCAAGGAGATCTAAAACTTCATCAGGGGAAAATCACATCCATCCTTGATGTATCAAAACAGCAACTACACCTTCAACAAAAAATTAGTGATAATTCTTGGTTCTACCTGCTTACTGTGTGGTTTTAGAAAGCACCAATTGCACTAATTTACACGAATTAGGTTTTTCGATTTAAGAATATCGGGCACTCCTTTGTCCTCAAGGAGATCTTAAACTTCATCATGGAAAAATCACATCCACCCTTGACACATCAAAACAGCAACTACACCTACAACAAATAATTAGTGATAATTCGTGAAATTAGTGGTTCAAATCAAAAAAAAGCCGAGTCAAAAACCCGGCTTTTCCATTGTATTATTTTTTCAAATCTTCAAAATCAAAATCTTCCAAGAATTTCGTAGTGAAGTGACCAGACTGGAAGGTCGGATCATCCATTAACTTCAGGTGGAAAGGAATAGTGGTTTTGATCCCTTCAATCACGAATTCCTGCAAAGCACGCTTCATTCGAATGATAGCGCGGTCACGTGTACGTGCCGTCACGATCAATTTGGCGATCATAGAATCGTAGTTTGGGGGAATGATGTATCCAGCGTAAACATGAGAATCCACACGTACCCCACGACCACCAGGGAAGTGAAGGTTGGTGATTTTTCCGGGTGACGGACGGAAGTCACGTCCCGGATCCTCGGCATTGATACGACACTCAATCGATACGCGCTCAGGATAACGGTCTCCCTCTTTCACAGATTCGCCCCAGGCCATTTTGATTTGATCTTTGATCAAATCAACGCCGGTCACTTCCTCTGTAATCGGGTGCTCCACCTGAATACGGGTATTCATCTCCATGAAGTAAAATGCACCATGCTTATCCACCAAAAATTCTACCGTACCTGCTCCTTCGTATTTTACCGCCTCTGCAGCTCGCACTGCAGCAGCTCCCATACGCTCACGCAAGTCCTGATCCAATGCTGGTGAAGGGGTTTCTTCTACCAACTTCTGGTGACGACGCTGAATGGAACAATCACGCTCTGAAAGGTGAATGGCTTTTCCGGAGCTGTCACCCAAAATCTGAATCTCTACGTGACGAGGCTCTTCAATGAACTTCTCCAAATAAAGACCATCGTTTCCAAATGCAGCAGCAGACTCACGGCGGGCATCATGCCAACCTTTTTCAAACTCTTCATCGGTATTGGCCAAACGCATACCACGTCCACCACCACCGGCAGTTGCTTTCAAAATAACCGGGTAACCCATCTCCTTCGCCAAGCCCAATCCTTGCTCCAAAGACTCCAACAAGCCTTCTGAACCCGGAATGGTAGGAACACCCGCTGCTTTCATGGTCGCCTTGGCAGTTGCCTTGTCGCCCATGCCCTGAATCATTTCAGGGGAAGCACCGATGAATTTAATTTCGTATTCCTTACAAATCTGGCTGAATTCCGCATTCTCCGAAAGGAATCCATAACCAGGGTGAATGGCATCCGCATTGGTAATTTCCGCAGCAGAAATGATATTTGGAATTTTCAGATAAGACTCATTCGATGGTGCCGGACCGATACAAACCGCCTCATCTGCAAATTTCACATGCAAACTATCCTTATCAGCAGTGGAATAAACCGCTACTGTTTTGATGCCCATTTCCCGACAGGTACGAATCACGCGCATGGCGATTTCCCCACGGTTGGCAATCAGAATTTTTTTAAACACGTTTCTGAAATTTTAGCTAATTAAAAATTATCCAACGAAGGCAAAACCTAAAAATTGATTTTAGTTTCTACGCCTAAAAATGAAAAAAGCCCAAACCGTAGTCCGGGCTTTTAAATTATTTCGTCGGATCTACCAGGAAGAGTGGTGTATCGAATTCTACCGGAGTAGCATCGTCAACCAAAATTTCCACAATGGTTCCGCTTACATCTGACTCAATCTCATTGAACAATTTCATCGCCTCAATGATACATACGGTCTGACCTGCCTGAATCTTATCTCCTACCTGTACAAAGGCCGGAGACTCAGGGTTAGCAGATTTGTAAAAAGTACCAATCATCGGTGCCTTAACGGTAACCAAATTGGCATTAGCTGCAGGCGCTGCTTCAGAAGCAGGAGCCGCAGCTGATGCTGGTGCAGCCGCAGGGGCCGGAGCAGCAACAGGAGCAGCCGCAGCTGCTACTTGAGGAGCGGCAGCAACAGTCTCTACTACTCGAGTAGGTTGTTCTGGCTCGCGTACTACAGAGATCTTAAATTCCTCTGTTTCAATGTTCACCTCGTTAAGTCCTGACTTAGAGATAAAGTCAATCAGGCTTTTAATCTCTGATGGTTTCATAGGGTATTATTCTTTAACACGTTCCACGTACGATCTCGTACGCGTATCGACTTTAATCTTATCACCTTGGTTGATAAACAATGGTACCTGAATTTCGGCACCTGTTTCCATGGTGGCTGGTTTCGTTGCATTAGTGGCGGTATCGCCTTTTACTCCAGGCTCCGTATAAGTCACCTCTAAAGTTACGTGGGCGGCAAGCTCACATAATAAGGCACGCTCTTCCTCGGCATGGAATAAAATTTCTACCATCTCCCCCTCTTTCATCAGATCGGCGTTTTCCACCATATCCACAGGTAGATTCACAGATTCCCAAGTGTTGGTATCCATGAAATTCAAACCGAAATCATCGGTGTAAGAATATTGATGTTGACGACGCTCTACGCGAACCGGCTCAATTTTGTGACCAGAGGAGAAAGTGTTGTCGATTACTTTTCCCGTCATCAGGTTTTTCAACTTGGTACGAACAAAAGCAGGACCTTTCCCGGGTTTAACGTGCTGGAAATCAATGATCACATACAATCCAGACTTAAACTTAATGCACAAACCGTTTCTAATATCAGCTGTAGTTGCCATTATCTATATCTTTATTATTTTGAGTAGTTTCTTTTCTAGAATGGAAACTCCTTAAAAATTGCCCACTTTTTTTACGGCGGTCAAAAGTAAGGACTATCCTTTATTTCAACAAAATAGAAGGGAATTATTTTGGGTCGTATGCCCATTTTAGGTAAACCGCCCCCCAGGTAAAGCCTCCACCAAAGGCGGCAAGGATCAGATTATCACCCTTCTTCAGTTTACTTTCAAAATCCCATAAACACAATGGGATAGTAGCGTTGGTGGTATTGCCGTATTTGGATATATTAATCATCACTTTCTCCTCGGGCAAACCAACACGGCGACGGGTGGCATCAATGATTCTCAAATTGGCCTGATGAGGCACCAAATAAGCGATTTCTTCCGGCGCCAATTCATTACGCTCCACAACCTGGGCTGCTACATCCGCCATTTTGGTCACCGCAAATTTAAATACCGTTGAACCTTCCTGGTGAATTACGTGCTCATTAGCATCGATAGTCGCATGACTTGGTGGACGACGGCTCCCTCCGGCCTTCATATGCAAATAAGGCTCTCCTACGCCATCGGACTGTAATTCGCTGTCGATGATACCGAATTCCTCTGTAGTAGGCTCCAACATCACCGCTGCCGCACCATCTCCAAACAAAACACAGGTGGTTCTATCTTTGAAATCAATTATGGAAGACATCTTATCAGCACCCACCACGACTACTTTTTTATATTTACCGGTTTCGATAAACTGAGAGCCGGTCACTATTCCATAAAGGAAGCCTGAACAAGCGGCATTCATATCATATCCGAAAGCGTTCGTTGCCCCAACGCCATGCGCAATGATATTGGCAGTAGCAGGGAAAAACATATCCGGTGTAACGGTACAACAAATCACCAAATCCACCTCTTCCGGCTTCGTTCCGGTTTTTTCCAGAAGTCCTTTCACCGCCTCAATACCCATCACAGAAGAACCCTGATCTTCTCCCTTCAGGAAGCGTCTTTCTTTAATTCCGGTTCGGCTGACGATCCACTCATCATTCGTGTCGACGTACTTCGCCCACTCATTATTATCCATTACAAAGTCCGGAACATATCCGTGAACTCCAGTAACTGCTGCTTTTAAGTTTTCCATGCCTGAAGGTAATTCCTAGCGCCTCTTGGCTAAATTTTGCTAATTGATCATTTTTAAAGGGCGGAAAGATACAAATAAATCTTCGCGGCTTTCACCAGCTAGATCATTTTTCGAATTTTCCCTCCCGGATTCGCAAGTCATAAGCAAAAAACAAAAACACCAAAGTATTCTGGCCTTCAGCAAAAAATTCGAAAAGAGTCTCTCTCCCTTTCGATCTTTGACTTGCTTAGTTGGCAAATATAGGGCAAAAATTGGCAATTCTTCAAATATTCCTTAACCTCCCATTAATTTGTGTAGATTAATTCCAAGCCGTAAAATTGCACTATTTCACTCTGAATCATCATGCTAAGCCAATACACCCTTTTTGAGTATAGAAAAAGCTTATAAAAAACAAAAGCCCCATCCAACAAAGGAACGGGGCTTCTTTAGTACTATCAACTATATTAGATAGCAGCTTCTGCTTTCTCCATGTAAACCTGACCTTTGTAGTAAAGTTTACCTTCGTGCCAGTATGCGCGGTGACGAACGTGCGTTTCGCCAGTAGTTGGGCATACAGACAAAGTTACAGGCTCTGCCTTATAGTGTGTTCTTCTTTTGTCTCTTCTAGTTTTGGAGATCTTTCGTTTAGGATGTGCCATTGCTCTAAATAATTATTAGGATTCACCAATTATTTTTTCTTCAAATTCTTTAATGCCTCCCAGCGTGGGTCAACAGGCTGGTCGTCATTAGTTGCAGAATCATCGGCCTCCTCCTCAGAATCCTCCTCTGCACCCGACTGGTACACCAGTTTGCCATCGTCCCGACGGTCAGGAAGTAGTTCCGCCAATAAATCTTCTTCTTCCTCTTCCTCACGGAATTTCGGATGAAGCCTTTTCATCGGCATCCCCAGGGTCAGAAACTCATAGATGTAGTAGGCCACGTTAATTCGCAGGGTATCTTTTGTGATTACTGCAAACTCCCCGTCGTACTCCACCTCTTCGTCTCCATATTTAAAATAAGCGGTGTTTTCCACCGATATTTCCTCTTCAAAAGGCTCCAGTGAACGATCACAGATCAATTCCACCTTGGCCTCTATGTCAAAATCCATACTAATATGGCGGGACTCCTTTTTTAAGGTAATCTTCGCCAAACCGCTCCCCTTTTCAATGATGCTATGTTCAAACTCATTGAAGAGCGAATCGTCAAAATCAAGCTCATAATCATAGGATTGTAAGCCTAACTGAAAGATTTCGATGTCAAATTTCTTAAGCGTATTCATCGCCTTTTCTCTAACAAGGACGCAAATTTAAAAATTAATTTTAAAAATCACGCCATCAATTCACGAATTATTTTCAACCTGCTTAAAAAAGCCTCTTGCCGGCCATAATTCTAAAATTTATTCTAAACTATCCGGAATTATTAATCCTTCTCCAGCTCGCTATCAATCTCATCCTGCGGCAGATCTTTTCTGCGCGACATCTTACGATCAAGATCTTCTACCGAAACTTTTGGTCGCCTCACCTGCTCTGCATTCTCCACTCTATTTTTACAGATATCTACTGCCATAAATAACGCTTCGAGGAAAGATTCCGGATCCGCCTTTCCCTTCCCTGCTATATCATAAGCCGTGCCATGATCCGGCGAAGTGCGCACTAATTTCAATCCGGCGGTATAATTTACCCCGGAATCAAAAGAAGCATACTTAAAAGGAATCAATCCCTGATCATGATACATGGCTAACACGCCATCAAACTTCTTATGACTGCCGGTACCAAAAAAGCCATCTGCCGGAAATGGACCATAAACCAAATTCCCATGCTTTTTGAAATCATTTAATACCGGACGAATCACCTCTTCTTCTTCAGACCCTAACAAGCCTTCCTCCCCGGCATGGGGATTCAAGCCCAAAACTGCCAATTTCGGCTTGGAGATTCCAAAGTCACGCTTCAGGCTCTGAATAAAGATATTCATCTTTCTACGAAGCAAATCCTGCGTCAGCGCCTGAGGCACTTTGGCGATCGGCATATGCCCGGTCACCGTACCCACACGCAAGCCCGCATTATTACAAAGGAGCATTAAAGATTCTCCCTCCCCTGATAGCTGCGTTAAGTATTCGGTATGGCCGGGAAAATCAAAATCCTCTGACTGAATATTGTGTTTATTGATCGGGGCGGTCACCAAGGCATCAATATGTCCGGCTTTTAAATCCTCTCCCGCTGCTTTCAAAGAAGCCCAGGAAAACTGCCCGCCTACCTCAGAAGATTTACCTGCGGTAATCTCCAAAGGATCATTCCACACCTGAATCAAGTTCACCTTTCCTTCCTGCAGGCTATTGATATTATCTGCCGGATGGAAGGAAAAACCGTCAATCTTAAATCTTTTACGATAAAATAATACCACCTTCGGGGAGGCATATATCACAGGAAGACAGTAGTTGAGAATACGACTATCCGCCAAAGCCTTTACAATAACTTCCGGCCCGATGCCATTAATATCTCCTATTGAAATACCCACTTTAGGCTTCATATCCGTAGCGGTGGACTCTTTCCTCATTGAATTGACGATTAAGATGAAAAAACCTTCGCCAGCACATGCCTGTCGGATATTAAAGCCGATGCATAGTGCATGGTACAGCGAATTTATCTATTTTTGAGCCTGCAATTTAAAGCTTTTTTTGAAAAATGAAGGATTTCCCACAGGAAAGCCTTAGCAAAGGAGGCATTATTTTTGTACAAACAGATGGCCGCTGATTGGCAAGATTTACCTGATAATCCTTTAAAAATCATATGAATAACGTCAGACCAAAAAAACATTTAGGACAGCACTTCCTGACCGACCTGAATATTGCCCAAAAAATTGCCGATGGCATGACTGGTTATAAGGACTACCAGGAAGTACTGGAAGTAGGGCCCGGCATGGGCGTGTTGACGGACTTTTTGGTAAAACGACAGGACATTAACACGCATCTGATCGATATTGACAAGGAATCCATTGCCTACCTGCACCAGAAGTATCCGGAGCTTGGAGATCACATCATTGATGGAGATTTCCTAAAAATGGATCTCTCCAAAAGATTTGAAGGCAAAGCTTTTGGACTTATCGGCAACTTCCCTTACAACATTTCGACGCAGATTTATTTTAAAGTGCTGGAAAACCGGGATATCATTCCGGAATGTGTAGGCATGATCCAAAAAGAGGTGGCGGAACGTATTGCTTCTAAACACGGGAATAAGGTATACGGCATTTTGAGTGTTTTAATCCAGGCATTTTATGAAGTAGAATACTTATTCACAGTTCCTCCGGGGGTTTTCAACCCGCCGCCAAAAGTAGATTCTGCCGTTATTCGATTAAGACGAAATGAGGTAAAAGCTCTGGATTGCGATGAAAAATTATTTTTCCGTGTAGTAAAACAAGGCTTTAATAATAGAAGAAAGACGCTTCGAAATTCTTTAAAACCGCTAAATTTAAGTGATGAGCTAAGAGCCTGGGAGATGCTGGACAAACGTGCAGAGCAGCTTACCGTTGCTGATTTTGTTTTACTCACTCAAAAAATTGAAGCAGATTGGAATTCGCAACCCCATTCGAAATAACCAAAGACTTTGTTCAGCGCCTGGAGCGGGCGGTGGAAGAGCAAGATGAGCGATTCATCATTGAGTCCCTTCGCGGAGTAGAGCCTGCCGATGTCTCCCTGGTCCTAGAAGAGCTGGACAGTGATGAATCCAAATACATCCTGATGCTACTGGATCAGGAACTGGCGGCAGAAATCCTGTCCAACCTGGATGAAGACGTACTGCTTCCTTTTGTGGCTGAATTCAGCGCTAAAGAACTGGCCGGCATTGTGCAGGAGATGGAGTCCGATGATGCCGTGGATTTGCTTTTGGAAATCTCCAATCAGATGCGGGACGAGGTGATTGCCCACATTAATGATGAGGAAGCCCAAAACAACATCATCGACCTTTTGCGCTATGATGAGGACACTGCGGGCGGATTGATGGCCAAAGAGTTAATCAAGGCCAACTATAAATGGAATGTAGTACAAACTATTGAGGCCATTCGTCAGCAGGCGGAGGATGTTGAAAAAATTTACTCCATCTATGTGGTGGATGATTTTGATCGGCTCCTAGGTCGCGTTTCCCTGAAAGAAATGCTCTTAGCGAAAGACCAGACAAAAGTTGGAGACATTTACGTTCCGGAGATCAACACCATCTCTACCGATAGCTCGCAGGAAGAAGTGGTCGAGGTGATGCAACACTACGATTTGGAAGCTCTTCCGGTGGTAAATGCCCGCGGCCGACTGGTAGGTAGAATTACTATTGATGATGTAATTGACGTCATTACCGAAGCAGCAGAAGACGAAAGAAACCTGATGTCCGGGGTCTCGGACAATGTAGAGGAAGATGACTCCATCTGGAAGCTTTCCCGCTCCCGACTGCCATGGTTGATCATTGGTATGGGAGGCGGAATGCTGGCGGCCAAGTTCATAGGAAATTTTGAAAATGACCTGGCGGTAATCCCTGCTTTGGCGGCATTTATCCCCCTAATTACCGCTACCGGGGAAATGTAGGACTACAATCCTCCACCTTGGTGGTACAGTCACTGGCCAATCCTCTGGCGATTCGCGAACCTTTAATTGTGAGACTACTGAAAGTGTTTGGAGTGGCCGCCATCAATGGACTGGTACTGAATGCCATCGTTTTTGGGATTAATATGGCCATGGGTTTGTCATGGAATTTATCCATGGTGGTGTGTATCGCACTTTATACAGTGGTGATGTTATCTTCAGTACTGGGCACCCTGACTCCAATGGTTTTGGAAAAGCTGGGTATTAACCCCGCCATGGCCTCGGGACCGTTTATCACCATTGCCAATGACCTCTTAGGCCTGACGGTCTACTTCACAGTCGCCCATTTATTATTGTTGTAATTAATTTTCTCCAAAAGGGAGAAGCCGAATATTTAAATGAAAATACTCATAATCGATCAATTGCACGAGTCCATTCATCCCTTGATGAAAGCGGCAGACCTGCATTATGATTACCGACCCGAAATAAAAAAAGAAGAGGTTTTGGAAATCCTCCCCCAATACGAAGGCATTATGGTGCGCAGTAAGATGCGCTTCGATCAGCCTGAACTGGACAGAGGCACCAAACTCCAATTCATTGCCAGATCCGGTGCTGGCATGGATAATATTGATGATGCCTACGCTACAAAAAAGGGCATTCACCTCATTAATGCACCGGAAGGCAACCGGGATGCCGTAGGGGAACATACGATCGGGATGCTTTTACTCCTGATGAACAAAATGCACACCGCTGACCTGGAAGTCAGAAAAGGCATTTGGGATCGGGAAGGTAACCGCGGCTGGGAATTAATGGGCAGAACGGTTGGCATCATTGGTTATGGTCATATGGGACAGGCGTTTGCCAAAAGGCTGGCTGGCTTTGGGGTAAAAATATTGGCTTATGACAAATACCGACTAGATTATTCGGATCAATACGCCCGGGAAGCAAGTCTGGAAGAAATTTTCAATGATACCGATGTACTGAGCTTCCACACCCCATTAACAGAAGAAACCCGGGCATGGTGTACTTTAGAATTTTTCAAAAGATTCCGAAAACCGATCCTCTTCCTCAATGCTGCCCGTGGAGAAATTGCTCCTTTCCATGATTTAAATGAAGCCATGGATCGAAAGTTAATTTTGGCAGCAGGATTGGATGTATTGGAGGTTGAAAAATTTGATAAACTGACCCCAAAACAAAAAGAAGAGCTCAAAAAACTTCAGGAACGGCCTAATGTGATTTTTACCCCACATGTGGGCGGGTGGACTTTTGAGTCTTACCAAAGGCTGAATGAAGTGATGATTCAAAAAATTCAGGCCTTTTTAGAGCGTACATAAAAGGTGAAATTCATAACGAAAATTAGGATTATTACAGTAGCAATACCCGACTATTTTGAGAGAATAGCATCACTATTGTTGAGAATTTAACCGAGATCGCACACGATAATTCGAATTTGAAGTCGGACGGTGCTTAAATTCTTTCTTAGCCTAAAATAAATACTTACCCGACATTTCGTCGGGTTTTGTGTTTTATAGCACATCGGGGACCTTATTGAATCACCAACCAAAGTAATGGTATTCGGTTGATCGCATAAAACGATGGCCATGCCCAAAGAAATCTACATTGACCCTTTCACTGACTTTGGCTTCAAAAAGCTTTTTGGAGAAGAGGAAAGCAAAGAACACCTCATTGATTTCCTTAACCAGATATTACCAAAAAAAGACCTGATCTCTCACCTGCAATACGGCCAAAACAAACATCTCCCCAAAACAGCGCTGGACAGAAAGGCCATTTTCGATTTGTATTGCACCAATCAGAGCGGGGAACATTTTATCATCGAACTACAGCGTGCTACCCAAATGCACATCATCGATCGAAGTATTCATTATAGTTCTTTTCTCATTCAGCAACAAGGCCGAAAAGGCAAAAACTGGAATTATCAACTGCAAAAAGTATATGTCATCAGCATACTGGACTTCCTTTTGGAGAAAAGACTGAAATTGGGAAATGACTTGATTCACCATGGGCAAATAATGGAAATTCACCAACATCAGCCATTATCCAATAAACTCAATTACATCTTTATCGAAGTCCCCAAATTCAACAAAGTACCTGCCGAATTAAAAAACCGCAAAGATCAATGGCTTTTCCTGCTCAAAAATCTGCCCAACCTCCAAAAAAGACCTAAAGCGTTACAGGAGAGAATATTTCAGCGCTTTTTCGATCGCGCGAAAATCGCTAAATTGCCACCGGAAGAAGCTGAAAAATACATCATTGCCAAAGGAAAAATGGGAGATTATAAGAATACGCTGGATTATCGGGAAGCGAAGGGGCGTAAGGAAGGGAAAATAGAGGGGAAGCTAGAAGGTAGAATTGAAGGGAAGTTGGAAGAAAAAGAAAACTTAGCATTAAAATTACACGGGAAAGGTTTCCCAGTAAAAGAAATCGCAGAAATGGTGGAGGTTAATCCGGCGGAAATTGAAAAGTGGCTGAAAAGCTCGAAAAAATAACCTCAGCCAATCCCGCCAAAATCAACTACATATACTCTTTTAGGTTTATGGTAAAAAATACCATGCCCAAAGAAATCTACATTGACCCCTTCACTGACTTTGGTTTCAAAAAGCTATTTGGAGAAGAGGAAAGCAAGGAACACCTCATTGATTTCCTCAACCAGATATTACCAAAGGAAGACCTGATCTCTCACCTACAATACGGCCAAAACGAACACCTCCCCAAAACAGCCCTGGACCGAAAGGCCATTTTCGATTTGTATTGCACTAATCAGAGCGGGGAACATTTTATCATCGAACTACAGCGAGCCACCCAAATGCACATCGTTGATCGAAGTATTTATTACAGTTCCTTTCTCATTCAGCAACAAGGTCGAAAAGGTAAAAACTGGAATTATCAATTACAAAAGGTATATGTTATCAGCATACTGGACTTCCTTTTGGAGGAAAGATTAGGACTGGGCAACGCCTTGATTCATCATGGGCAAATAATGGAAATTCACCAACATCAGCCATTATCTAATAAACTCAATTACATCTTTATCGAAGTCCCCAAATTCAACAAATCACCTGCCGAATTAAAAAACCGCAAGGATCAATGGCTTTTCCTGCTCAAAAACCTACCCAACCTCCAAAAAAGACCTAAAGCGTTACAAGAGAGAATTTTTCAGCGCTTTTTCGATCGCGCGAAAATCGCTAAATTGCCACCGGAAGAAGCTGAAAAATATATTATTGCCAAAGGAAAAATGGGAGATTACAAGAATACACTGGATTATCGGGAAGCGAAGGGAGTTGAGAAAGGTAAATTCGAAGAAAAGAAAAACTTAGCCCTAAAATTACACGGGAAAGGTTTCCCAATAAAAGAAATCGCAGAAATGGTGGAAGTTAATCCGGAGCAAATTGAAAAGTGGCTGAAAAGCTCGAAAAAATAACCTCAGCCAATCGTGCCAAAATCAACTGCATATGCTCTATCGGGTTTATGGTAAAAAAATACCATGCCCAAAGAAATCTACATTGACCCCTTCACTGACTTTGGTTTCAAAAAGCTTTTTGGAGAAGAGGAAAGCAAGGAACACCTCATTGATTTCCTCAATCAAATATTACCAAAAGAAGACTTAATCTCTCACCTGCAATACGGCCAAAACGAACACCTCCCCAAAACAGCACTGGACAGAAAGGCCATTTTCGATTTGTATTGTACCAATCAAGACGGGGAACATTTTATCATCGAACTACAGCGAGCCACCCAAATGCACATCGTTGATCGAAGTATTTATTACAGTTCCTTTCTCATTCAGCAACAAGGTCGAAAAGGTAAAAACTGGAATTATCAATTACAAAAGGTATATGTTATCAGCATACTGGACTTCCTTTTGGAGGAAAGATTAGGACTGGGCAACGCCTTGATTCATCATGGGCAAATAATGGAAATTCACCAACATCAGCCATTATCTAATAAACTCAATTACATCTTTATCGAAGTCCCCAAATTCAACAAATCACCTGCCGAATTAAAAAACCGCAAGGATCAATGGCTTTTCCTGCTCAAAAACCTACCCAACCTCCAAAAAAGACCTAAAGCGTTACAGGAGAGAATTTTTCAGCGCTTTTTCGATCGCGCAAAAATCGCTAAATTGCCACCGGAAGAAGCTGAAAAATATATCATTGCTAAAGGAAAAATGGGAGATTACAAGAATACACTGGATTATCGGGAAGCGAAGGGGCGAAAGGAAGGTAAACAAGAAGGGAAGTTGGAAGAAAAAGAAAATTTAGCCTTAAAATTACACGGGAAAGGTTTCCCATTAAATGAAATCGCAGAAATGGTGGAGGTTAATCCGGCGGAAATTGAAAAGTGGCTGAAAAGCTCGAAAAAATAACCTCAGCCAATCCCACCAAAATCAACTACATATACTCTTTTGGGTTAATGTTAAAAAATACCATGCCCAAAGAAATCTACATTGACCCCTTCACTGACTTTGGTTTCAAAAAGCTATTTGGAGAAGAGGAAAGCAAGGAACACCTCATTGATTTCCTTAACCAGATACTACCAAAAGAAGACCTGATCTCCCACCTACAATACGGCCAAAACGAACATCTCCCCAAAACAGCACTGGACAGAAAGGCCATTTTCGATTTGTATTGTACCAACCAGAGCGGGGAACATTTTATCATCGAATTACAGCGAGCCACCCAAATGCACATCATCGATCGAAGTATTTATTATAGTTCCTTTCTCATTCAGCAACAAGGCCGAAAAGGCAAAAACTGGAATTATCAACTGCAAAAGGTATATGTCATCAGCATACTGGACTTCCTTTTGGAGAAAAGACTGAAATTGGTTAATAAATTGATTCACCATGGGCAAATAATGGAAATTCACCAACATCAGCCATTATCTAATAAACTCAATTACATCTTTATCGAAGTCCCCAAATTCAACAAATCACCTGCCGAATTAAAAAACCGCAAGGATCAATGGCTTTTCCTGCTCAAAAACCTACCCAACCTCCAAAAAAGACCTAAAGCGTTACAGGAGAGAATTTTTCAGCGCTTTTTCGATCGCGCGAAAATCGCTAAATTGCCTCCGGAAGAAGCTGAAAAATACATCATTGCCAAAGGTAAAATGGGAGATTATAAGAATACACTGGATTACCGGGAAGCCAAGGGGCGTAAGGAAGGGAAACAAGAAGGTAGAATTGAAGGGAAGTTGGAAGAAAAAGAAAATTTAGCCCTAAAATTACACGCAAAAGGATTTCAGTTAAAAGAAATTGCTGAAATGGTGGAGGTTAATCCGGCGGAAATTGAAAAGTGGCTGAAAAGCTCGAAAAAATAACCTCAGCCAATCGCGCCAAAATCAACTGCATATGCTCTATCGGGTTTATGGTAAAAAAATACCATGCCCAAAGAAATCTACATTGACCCTTTCACTGACTTTGGCTTCAAAAAGCTTTTTGGAGAAGAGGAAAGCAAGGAACACCTCATTGATTTCCTTAACCAGATACTACCAAAAGAAGACCTGATCTCTCACCTGCAGTACGGACAAAACGAACATCTCCCAAAAACAGCCCTAGACCGAAAGGCCAATTTCGATTTGTATTGCACTAATCAGAGCGGGGAACATTTTATCATCGAATTACAGCGCGCCACCCAAATGCACATCGTTGATCGGAGTATTTATTACAGTTCCTTTCTCATTCAGCAACAAGGCCGAAAAGGCAAAAACTGGAATTATCAACTGCAAAAGGTATATGTCATCAGCATACTGGACTTCCTTTTAGAAGAAAGACTGAAACTGGGTAATAAATTGATTCACCATGGGCAAATAATGGAAATCCACCAACATCAGCCACTATCCAATAAACTCAATTACCTCTTTATCGAAGTCCCCAAATTCAACAAAGCACCTGCCGAATTAAAAAACCGCAAAGATCAATGGCTTTTCCTGCTCAAAAATCTGCCCAACCTCCAAAAAAGACCTAAAGCTTTACAGGAGAGAATATTTCAGCGCTTTTTCGATCGCGCGAAAATCGCTAAATTGCCACCGGAAGAAGCTGAAAAATACATCATTGCCAAAGGAAAAATGGGAGATTACAAGAATACACTGGATTATCGGGAAGCGAAGGGGCGAAAGGAAGGTAAACAAGAAGGGAAGTTGGAAGAAAAAGAAAATTTAGCCTTAAAATTACACGGGAAAGGTTTCCCATTAAAAGAAATCGCAGAAATGGTGGAGGTTGATCCGGCGGAAATTCAAAAGTGGCTGAAAAGCTCGAAAAAATAACCTCAGCCAATCCCACCAAAATCAACTACATATACTCTTTTGGGTTAATGGTAAAAAATACCATGCCCAAAGAAATCTACATTGACCCCTTCACTGACTTTGGCTTCAAAAAGCTTTTTGGAGAAGAGGAAAGCAAGGAACACCTCATTGATTTCCTCAATCAAATATTACCAAAAGAAGACCTGATCTCTCACCTGCAATACGGACAAAACGAACATCTCCCCAAAACAGCGCTGGACCGAAAGGCCATTTTCGATTTGTATTGCACTAATCAGAGCGGGGAACATTTTATCATCGAACTACAGCGTGCCACCCAGATGCACATCGTTGATCGAAGTATTTATTATAGTTCCTTTCTCATTCAGCAACAAGGCCGAAAAGGCAAAAACTGGAATTATCAACTGCAAAAGGTATATGTCATCAGCATACTGGACTTCCTTTTAGAAGAAAGACTGAAACTGGGTAATAAATTGATTCACCATGGGCAAATAATGGAAATCCACCAACATCAGCCACTATCCAATAAACTCAATTACCTCTTTATCGAAGTCCCCAAATTCAACAAAGCACCTTCCGAATTAAAAAACCGCAAAGATCAATGGCTTTTCCTGCTCAAAAATCTGCCCAACCTCCAATAAAGGCCTAAAGCGTTACAAGAGAGAATTTTTCAGCGCTTTTTCGATCGCGTAAAAATCGCTAAATTGCCACCGGAAGAAGCTGAAAAATACATCATTGCCAAAGGAAAAATGGGAGATTACAAGAATACACTAGATTATCGGGAAGCGAAGGGGCGAAAGGAAGGGAAAATGGAAGAAAAAGAAAACTTAGCCTTAAAATTACATGCGGAAAAATTTCCCCTCACGAAAATCGCGGAAATACTGGAGGTTAATCCGGAACAAATTGAAAAGTGGCTGAAAAGCTCGAAAAAATAACCTCAGCCAATCCCACCAAAATCAACTACATATACTCTTTTGGGTTAATGGTAAAAAATACCATGCCCAAAGAAATCTACATTGACCCTTTCACTGACTTTGGCTTCAAAAAGCTTTTTGGAGAAGAGGAAAGCAAGGAACACCTCATTGATTTCCTTAACCAGATACTACCAAAAGAAGACCTGATCTCCCACCTACAATACGGCCAAAACGAACATCTCCCCAAAACAGCACTGGACAGAAAGGCCATTTTCGATTTGTATTGTACCAACCAGAGCGGGGAACATTTTATCATCGAATTACAGCGTGCCACCCAGATGCACATCGTTGATCGAAGTATTTATTACAGTTCCTTTCTCATTCAGCAACAAGGCCGAAAAGGTAAAAACTGGAATTATCATCTACAAAAAGTGTATGTTATCAGCATACTGGACTTCCTTTTGGAGGAAAGACTGAAATTGGAAAATAACTTGATTCACCATGGGCAAATAATGGAAATCCACCAACACCAGCCATTATCCAATAAACTCAACTACATTTTTATCGAAGTCCCAAAATTCAACAAAGCACCTGCCGAATTAAAAAACCGCAAAGATCAATGGCTTTTCCTACTCAAAAACCTACCCAACCTACAAAAAAGACCTAAAGCGTTGCAGGAGAGAATTTTTCAGCGCTTTTTCGATCGCGCGAAAATCGCTAAATTGCCACCGGAAGAAGCTGAAAAATACATCATTGCCAAAGGAAAAATGGGAGATTACAAGAATACACTGGATTATCGGGAAGCGAAGGGGCGAAAGGAAGGAAAAATAGAGGGTAAGCTAGAAGGAAAATTGGAAGGAAGAATTGAAGGGAAGTTGGAAGAAAAAGAAAATTTAGCCCTAAAATTACACGAGAGAGGTTTCCCATTAAATGAAATCGCAGAAATGGTGGAGGTTAATCCGGCGGAAATTGAAAAGTGGCTGAAAAGCTCGAAAAAATAACCTCAGCCAATCCCACCAAAATCAACTACATATACTCTTTTAGGTTTATGGTAAAAAATACCATGCCCAAAGAAATCTACATTGACCCCTTCACTGACTTTGGCTTCAAAAAGCTTTTTGGAGAAGAGGAAAGCAAGGAACACCTCATCGACTTCCTCAACCAGATATTACCAAAGGAAGACCTGATCTCTCACCTACAATACGGCCAAAACGAACACCTCCCCAAAACAGCCCTGGACCGAAAGGCCATTTTCGATTTGTATTGCACTAATCAGAGCGGGGAACATTTTATCATCGAACTACAGCGAGCCACCCAAATGCACATCGTTGATCGAAGTATTTATTACAGTTCCTTTCTCATTCAGCAACAAGGTCGAAAAGGTAAAAACTGGAATTATCAATTACAAAAGGTATATGTTATCAGCATACTGGACTTCCTTTTGGAGGAAAGATTAGGACTGGGCAACGCCTTGATTCATCATGGGCAAATAATGGAAATCCACCAACAACAGCCATTATCCAATAAACTCAATTACCTCTTTATCGAAGTCCCCAAATTCAACAAAGCACCTGCCGAATTAAAAAACCGCAAAGATCAATGGCTTTTCCTGCTCAAAAATCTGCCCAACCTCCAAAAAAGGCCTAAAGCGTTACAAGAGAGAATTTTTCAGCGCTTTTTCGATCGCGTAAAAATCGCTAAATTGCCACCGGAAGAAGCTGAAAAATACATCATTGCCAAAGGAAAAATGGGAGATTACAAGAATACACTAGATTATCGGGAAGCGAAGGGGCGAAAGGAAGGGAAAATGGAAGAAAAAGAAAACTTAGCCTTAAAATTACATGCGGAAAAATTTCCCCTCACGAAAATCGCGGAAATACTGGAGGTTAATCCGGAACAAATTGAAAAGTGGCTGAAAAGCTCGAAAAAATAACCTCAGCCAATCCCACCAAAATCAACTACATATACTCTTTTGGGTTAATGGTAAAAAATACCATGCCCAAAGATATCTACATTGACCCCTTCACTGACTTTGGTTTCAAAAAGCTTTTTGGAGAAGAGGAAAGCAAGGAACACCTCATTGATTTACTTAACCAGATACTACCAAAAGAAGACCTGATCTCTCACCTGCAATACGGCCAAAACGAACATCTCCCCAAAACAGCCCTGGACCGAAAGGCCATTTTCGATTTGTATTGCACCAATCAGAGCGGGGAACATTTTATCATCGAACTACAGCGAGCCACCCAAATGCACATCGTTGATCGAAGTATTTATTACAGTTCCTTTCTCATTCAGCAACAAGGTCGAAAAGGTAAAAACTGGAATTATCAATTACAAAAGGTATATGTTATCAGCATACTGGACTTCCTTTTGGAGGAAAGATTAGGACTGGGCAACGCCTTGATTCATCATGGGCAAATAATGGAAATCCACCAACAACAGCCATTATCCAATAAACTCAATTACCTCTTTATCGAAGTCCCCAAATTCAACAAAGCACCTGCCGAATTAAAAAACCGAAAAGATCAATGGCTTTTCCTGCTTAAAAACCTACCCAACCTACAAAAAAGACCTAAAGCGTTACAGGAGAGAATATTTCAGCGCTTTTTCGATCGCGCGAAAATCGCTAAATTGCCACCGGAAGAAGCTGAAAAATATATCATTGCCAAAGGAAAAATGGGAGATTACAAGAATACACTGGATTATCGGGAAGCGAAGGGAATTGAGAAAGGAATTATTAAAGGAATCGAGAAAGGTAAATTAGAAGAAAAAGAAAACTTAGCCTTAAAATTACACGCAAAAGGATTTCAGTTAAAAGAAATCGCAGAAATGGTGGAGGTTGATCCAGAGCAAATTGAAAAGTGGCTGAAAAGCTCGAAAAAATAACCTCAGCCAATCCCACCAAAATCAACTACATATACTCTTTTGGGTTTATGGGAAAAAATACCATGCCCAAAGATATCTACATTGACCCCTTCACTGACTTTGGTTTCAAAAAGCTATTTGGAGAAGAGGAAAGCAAGGAACACCTCATCGACTTCCTCAACCAGATATTACCAAAGGAAGACCTGATCTCTCACCTACAATACGGCCAAAACGAACACCTCCCCAAAACAGCCCTCGACCGAAAGGCCATTTTCGATTTGTATTGCACTAATCAGAGCGGGGAACATTTTATCATCGAACTACAGCGAGCCACCCAAATGCACATCGTTGATCGAAGTATTTATTACAGTTCCTTTCTCATTCAGCAACAAGGTCGAAAAGGTAAAAACTGGAATTATCAATTACAAAAGGTATATGTTATCAGCATACTGGACTTCCTTTTGGAGGAAAGATTAGGACTGGGCAACGCCTTGATTCATCATGGGCAAATAATGGAAATCCACCAACAACAGCCATTATCCAATAAACTCAATTACCTCTTTATCGAAGTCCCCAAATTCAACAAAGCACCTGCCGAATTAAAAAACCGAAAAGATCAATGGCTTTTCCTGCTTAAAAACCTACCCAACCTACAAAAAAGACCTAAAGCGTTACAGGAGAGAATATTTCAGCGCTTTTTCGATCGCGCGAAAATCGCTAAATTGCCACCGGAAGAAGCTGAAAAATATATTATTGCCAAAGGAAAAATGGGAGATTACAAGAATACACTGGATTATCGGGAAGCTAAAGGAATAGAAAAAGGAATCGAGAAAGGTAAATTAGAAGAAAAAGAAAACTTAGCCCTAAAATTACATGCGGAAAAATTTCCCCTCACGAAAATCGCGAAAATACTGGAGGTTGATCAGGAGCAAATTGAACAATGGATTAAAGCTTCAAAAGATTAAACCATTGCTCAATACCTATTTCCTGCAAAATAGTTATACAATCCCAAGCTTCTCCATCAGGAAAGTGGCATTTTTATTCTTGGCCTGACCTGACCTAATTTTATAATCAAAACTTAATTCACCACCTGCAATTTGGCTTTCAAAACAAAAATGAACGATATCCTTCCTCCCATGAAAACGTTGACACAGGGCGGTATCATGAGTCGCTAAGACGGTCAAACCTGCATGATTACGTAATCGCTCAATTATTCTGGCTGCTCCTTCAAACTTATCGTCATTATTTGTTCCGCGCAGAATTTCATCCAATAAGATCAGAGCGGGTTTTTTCTCCGCTTGTTCTACCACGGATTTCAACTTTAATAATTCCGCATAAAAATAAGAGGTATTTTCATGCAGGGAATCATCATGCCGAAGACTACTCAATAATTGCCAACAAGGCATTTCAAATTTCGTCGCATTAACGACTGTCCCCAATTGCCCCAAAACCATATTCACCCCTAGAGCTCGCAAAAAAGTACTCTTTCCCGCCATATTAGATCCGGTGATCAGGACCAGACGATTTTCCTTATCAAGGGTCCAGTCATTTTTGACACAAACTTCTTCCGACAATAATGGATGCCCCAAAGCCTTAATCACCACCACATCATTTGAAATCTCCATAGGCTTAAAATGCGGATGTAAATATTGCCACCAAGCCAAACTGACCAGGGCATCGATTTCCCCCAGCAATTTCATCTGAGCATTAAAAGTAGCCTGATGCGTTTCCTCCCATTTCCTCAGCCTAACATACCACTGCAAATCCAGCACAAAAATGGAATTAAAAATAAAATAAGCCAGCGCGTTCATCCTTTGATTGGCGATACCGGAAATGCTTCTCAATTGATTTAGGGCCTTTTCTCCTGCTGAAAACCCTTCAATCTTCGAAGCCAGGATCGCATCGCCCTCCAAATGATGTAAAAGACGCATCATTCTGCTATACCGATAATATAAGCTGACTTTCTCCGACAGAAAATAAAAACAAGCCGATAAATCTTTAGAAAATAAGCCTGTAACAATCCAACTCCCTAAAAATACCAAACCGAAAATCTGGGACTGATCAAACAACAGATACTGTAAAACGCCTGCTACTCCCAAAACCGGCCATATAAAAGAGAAATATTTCCAGAAATTATTCAGCGGCTTTTCCGCCTTAGGTAAATCAACCTGAAGACTTCCGGCTGAATGTAAATCTTCCGCCATTCCCTCCAATAAAAACGCCTCCAGCCATTCCGGCTTTTGCGCCAAAGCGGAAATCTCTGACTGCCTTTGAAGAATCAACTCCTCTGACACCCCTTCCAAACTAAAACGCTTCAATAATGACTTTTGGCCAGCGGGAGTTACTGTTCTGTTCAACCGATGAAATAGGCTCCCCTCTCCCAGTAAATCTAAATCCAAAGAAAAACCAGCTTTCTCCCCTTCGGCTCCACTATTAAAAATTAGATTTTCCTTCCCGCTGAGCAATCCCAGTTCATTTTCAAAAAATCGTTGCCCGTTATCATGATAATTCAAATGCCGCTTTACTTCGGAAGTCCACCAAAGCAAACTCACAAAGACCAACACCTCAAAAATAACCAAATACAGCATAGGGTAAACCTGCTTACTATACAAAATAGTATACAAGGCATACACCACGGCGAGCACCATCGAAAGGCGCATTGCCCCTAAAACATAAAATTTCCGCTTCCATTCCTTCTTTTTTTGAAGGTGGAAAGCTTTTCTATTCGAAAATTTGGAGAAAAAATCCTGATTCATGATAATCTACTAAGCAAAAGGCACTTATTTCAGCACCCAAATCTCTACACTCAAAAAAGGTAAACTCTTCCCTGCAAAAGTATCAATACCACCGAAAGGAACCCGATTTAAAAGAATAAAAATTTTCAAAAAATCTCCGCCTATCCCTCAACCACTTAGCCACTGAGAGGCTGTAAACGCAATTTTTTTCTTTGCACAGGGTTTGACTTTTCAAAAAAAGACTGCACCTTTGCAATCCCTTACGGAAAGGAAGTCAACAAAAATGACAGCCACCAGAAAGGGAAAAATAATTTCAAACAATAGGTTTTGAATTAAAAAAAATATCATACCTTTGTGCGCCACAAGCATTTCTTGTTAAGATCATTCGGACAGCGAATAATTTCAAAAAGAAAATCTTAAAAGCACAAAATATCATTTGGGGAGATTCCAGAGCGGCCAAATGGGACGGACTGTAAATCCGTTGTCTTTCGACTTCGCAGGTTCGAATCCTGCTCTCCCCACCATCTGATGATGATAAGCGGGCGTAGCTCAGTTGGTAGAGCGACAGCCTTCCAAGCTGTAGGTCGCGGGTTCGAGCCTCGTCGCCCGCTCAATAATCCTGACAAAAGGTCGGATTTAAAATTTTATTGAATGATCATTAATGATCAAACCGGTTAAGGGGAGATTCCAGAGCGGCCAAATGGGACGGACTGTAAATCCGTTGTCTTTCGACTTCGCAGGTTCGAATCCTGCTCTCCCCACCATCGATGATGATAAGCGGGCGTAGCTCAGTTGGTAGAGCGACAGCCTTCCAAGCTGTAGGTCGCGGGTTCGAGCCTCGTCGCCCGCTCAATTTCTTCGAGAAAAACATCATCAGCCGAGGTAGCTCAGGGGTAGAGCGCTTCCTTGGTAAGGAAGAGGTCGGGAGTTCAATTCTCCTCCTTGGCTCAAGCAAAACAACCGGTTTTGAAACAATCTAATGATCAGATCTTATTGATCAAATTTTGGGGAGATTCCAGAGCGGCCAAATGGGACGGACTGTAAATCCGTTGTCTTTCGACTTCGCAGGTTCGAATCCTGCTCTCCCCACCATCTGATGATGATAAGCGGGCGTAGCTCAGTTGGTAGAGCGACAGCCTTCCAAGCTGTAGGTCGCGGGTTCGAGCCTCGTCGCCCGCTCATCTTTCTTCGGAAAAAACATCATCAGCCGAGGTAGCTCAGGGGTAGAGCGCTTCCTTGGTAAGGAAGAGGTCGGGAGTTCAATTCTCCTCCTTGGCTCAAGCAAAACGACAGGTTTTGTCTTTAAAATTATTGAATAGATCGTATTGATCACATCTCGGGGAGATTCCAGAGCGGCCAAATGGGACGGACTGTAAATCCGTTGTCTTTCGACTTCGCAGGTTCGAATCCTGCTCTCCCCACCATCTGATGATGACAAGCGGGCGTAGCTCAGTTGGTAGAGCGACAGCCTTCCAAGCTGTAGGTCGCGGGTTCGAGCCTCGTCGCCCGCTCAATTTCTTCGGAAAAAACATCATCAGCCGAGGTAGCTCAGGGGTAGAGCGCTTCCTTGGTAAGGAAGAGGTCGGGAGTTCAATTCTCCTCCTTGGCTCAAGTGAAACGATCGGTTTCAATCACAAAAATACTGTTTCGATAGTCTTTGACTATCTTCGGGGGAATTCCAGAGCGGCCAAATGGGACGGACTGTAAATCCGTTGTCTTTCGACTTCGCAGGTTCGAATCCTGCTTCCCCACCACTTATAATAATAAGCGGGCGTAGCTCAGTTGGTAGAGCGACAGCCTTCCAAGCTGTAGGTCGCGGGTTCGAGCCTCGTCGCCCGCTCTTATTTAAATAGTATTTGAAAAACATTTTGATTTTGTAGCTTAGCTACAACAGGGGAGATTCCAGAGCGGCCAAATGGGACGGACTGTAAATCCGTTGTCTTTCGACTTCGCAGGTTCGAATCCTGCTCTCCCCACTAAAGCACTTCAGTATTCTGAGGTGCTTTTTTTATGTCCAAATTTTCAGTAGTACAAAATCTGTCGCATATAAACACCCCGTTGTAAGTATTAAAAACTAAGCCAATTACGACATCAGACGCCACAATACAGGCTGTAAACAAGGTTTTAAAGAATTATTGAGCACTATTTAACAATTAAGCATACTCAATAACAGCCATTCTAACTTCAAACTCGAATTATTAACCCGGATTATTAATGCTTAGATCCTGGTTTAGCTGCAAGGCGGAAAAAATGACGGAATAGTATCGTGTCCCATTTAGCGTTTTTTACAAAGTAGCAGATGAATGAGGAGAAAGCAAGCTTGACCACATTTGGGCTATCAGAGACTCAACCTCAAACAACTGAAGAACAGCCTACTACGGAGAAACCTAAAACTAGCGGTGAATAATTCGGGTTAAAAATGATTTTGGTATCTCAAGATTGGCCGAGCATACCGTTACAAGAGGGTTTAAAAAAGTACCGCCAGAATATTTTAAGCCGGATTATTCACGCTTGAATCAGACTAAGCAAGACCTACTCCTCTGCTTTTGACAAATAGGGTTCCATATGGATGGTCGTCTCCACCGCTAACTCCTGGGTTAATGCCACTTCCATTTCAGTAACCAAGTCGTGTGCCTCTATCAGGGATAAATGTTTGGGAAGTCGAACATGCAGTGTCATTTCTCGGTGATGCACATAATCATGCACATGCATATGATGCGCATCCACATCCGTCTGCGCTACCCGGTTACAAATTTCTTTGGCTTTGTGCACCCATTCCGGATCCACATCCAAGCCCAGAAAATGATGGATATTTTCTTTTAATATTTTTATTGCAGAATAAAGAATAATAGCAGCAACACCGAGGGCCATCACCCCATCCAGCCATGGAAGGTATTTCCCCAGATAAATCCCTGCTAAAACCGCCAGAGAAGTCATCGCATCGGAACGATGATGCCAGCCATCTGCCCGCAAGGCCTGGGAATTGGTGTTTCGGGCTACCCAAAAGCTAATTTGTGCCATCAATTCCTTCAATAGAATCGAAACTATCGTAACGCCTACTGCCCAAACCGAATAGTCCGGTACCTCACGGTCAATCAGTACTTCTGCCCCCTGCAACAAAAGAGATAAGCCTACAGCCAATAGCATACCGCCTATGGTTAAAGATGCCAACAGCTCGGCCCGACCATGACCAAAGGGATGGTCGCCATCAGCCGGCTTGGCGGCAATTCGCACACATATCAATAAGATGACGGAACTCAGGGAATCTGAAAGGGTATGCCAGGCATCAGCAATTAAGGCGAGAGAGTCATCCTCGGCACCTACATAATATTTCACCAGAAAAAGCAGGACATTCACTCCAATTGAAAGTGTCCCTGCAGCCGTAAGCCATTTCTGATTAGAAGAAACAATCGTCATTCAGTAATTATTCTTTTGATGGAATGTAATTGATGGGTCAGTTGGTTTTCTTCCGCACAAAAAATACCATCCGGGCGGAACTGATCAATACGCACTTTACCGGAAGCATGAATAATCCGTTGCTCATCCAAAACAATTCCCACATGGGTCACTTTGCCTTTCACATTCTGAAAAAATGCCAGATCTCCTGCCCGGTGGCCTCCAAAAAGTACCTCCACCCCTTCTTTTACCTGCTCACTTGCATCCCTGGGCAATCCCAGGCCTCCGATACGATAAGCCAATTGCGTCAGGCCAGAGCAATCAATGCCCAACATATTTTTCCCTCCCCACTGGTATGGAGCGTCTAACAGGCGATGTGCCCATCCGGCCACCAAATCCGCGGACCATTTTTTATCGACCGGCTTAAACAGGGAAAATAACTGATCGGGAATTTCCTCCACCAAACTACCGGCCAATAACATCCCCTGCTCCAGCCGAATCATCGGTTCTATACAGATATAATTTTGTGCCGCGGCTTCCTCTACCGGAAAATGCTGACGGTAATCAATCCAGCCTTCGTAGCCATCCTCTAATGATTTCACCTGAATCCATTTCCCTTCCCTGGCCTCGCCCAAAACCTCGTACCTTTCGCCGTATAATAACTGACTAACCTGTTCATGAGCATCGCCGGCTGATCCTCGTAATGGAATCACGGCTAATTTACACTGTCCTAAATTCATCCTTGGGTCCTGTTTTATCTGTTTACTGAAGATAAAAAAAGGGTGATAAATCACCCCTTAAAATTTAATATTTCATTCTTTGCAAATCGCGCTTCACATCCTTGTCCTTAATAGTCGCCCGCTTGTCAAATAGCTTCTTTCCTCTGGCCAGGGCAATTTCTACTTTGGCCAGTCCTTTACCGGTAAGGAATAGTCGAATCGGAACAATGGTCAGCCCCTTTTCTTCCATCTTTTGCTCCAGCTTGCGTAGCTCACTCTTATTCAGCAATAATTTTCGCTCTCTGGTATCCTGATGGTTTTCAATATTTCCGTGGGAATAAGGAGCGATATGCATATGACGCACCCACAGCTCTTCCCGATGAAACACACAAAAGGCATCTCCTAGGGTCACCTTTCCCTCGCGGATGGATTTGATCTCCGATCCTTTTAATACAATACCTGCAGTAAGCTTCTCAATGAACTCGTATTCGAAGGAAGCTTTTTTATTGCGGATATTGATATTATTACTAAAACGTTCTTTCTTATTTTTTTGCTTTGCCATAAAAAATCATGGATTGGGGGAAAATCCCCTGTTAAATAGCCAAACGTGGATCCGGCGCCACCGTTTGCTCACAAAAATCTTTTGCCAGATATTTATAATGTGCCGCGATGGCAATCATGCCGGCATTATCCGTACAATATTGAAAATCCGGAAAATAAACCGTCCATTTTTGCTTTTCCGCTTCTGCGGCCAGGGTTTCTCGAAGCCCTTTATTGGCAGAAACTCCTCCGGCAATGGCGATATGTCTGATTTTCAATTCACGACTGGCACGCTTCAATTTTTGCATCAGCATTTTAATAAAAGTATACTGAATGCTGGCACAAATGTCCTTTAAATTGTGTGCTACAAAATCAGCATCCTTTCTTTTTTCCTTTTGCAAGAAATAAAGGATGGCAGTCTTAATTCCACTGAAGGAATAATTATAACCTTCCATTTCAGACAGGGGAAATTCGAATCGATGCGGATCTCCCTCCTGTGCATACCGGTCAATCAATGGTCCTCCTGGATAAGGAAGCCCCAACAGCTTGGCCGATTTATCAAAAGCCTCGCCAACAGCGTCGTCCAATGTCTTTCCGACCACTTCCATTTCCAAATGACTTTTCACGACCACCAACTGGGTATGGCCGCCACTCACCGTCAGGCATAAAAATGGAAAAGGTGGCTTCGGGTCATCAATATAATGCGCCAGAATATGCGCCTGCATATGGTTGACTTCGATCAACGGAATGTTCAGTGCTAAAGCCATGGATTTCGCATAAGCGGTACCGACTAACAAAGCACCCAAAAGTCCGGGCCCACGAGTAAAAGCTATGGCCGAAAGCTCCTTTTTTTCCACCTTTGCTTCTTTCAGCGCTTGTTCTACTACCGGAATAATATTTTGCTGATGCGCACGGGAGGCTAATTCCGGCACCACGCCTCCATATTCTTCATGCACTTTCTGGGTAGCCACTACATTATTCAAAACCACTCCATCCCGAACGACGGAAGCGGAGGTCTCATCACATGAGGATTCTATCGCTAAAATGGTAATATGCGCCATTTTTCCTTTCTCCATTTTCCCTTTTGGATTAATTGCGTTTCCTGCCAGGCAAGAACACTTTGCACCTGCATTATTTTGCAGTTTGCAAAGGTAATCAATGTATTGACTTTTTCATAACCCATAATTGCACAGATGCCGTTTTAAAAATATTGACATAGCCATAAAATCCTCATTTTTTACCTTATTTTTGTGGTTCCCACAAATAGTAAATGGAAGAACCAACGCAAGAAATTAATAAAACCGAAGCTACTCCTAAGCGGAACCGACGATTCCTGAGAATATCTCTCTGGATCGCCGCGGTCATGCTTTTTTCGTGGATTTTAATCGGTTCGCTATTGCGTCTTCCTTTTTTCCAAACATTACTGGCGGATTACTTCCTGGAAAAAGTCGGGGAGAAAATCCAAGCTGATATGGAAATTGGCAGGATTGAGTTTTCCTGGGTAGATGAGGCCATATTACATAATGTTTCGGTAAAAGATTCTTTGGGCCTTCCCGTAATCAATGTCAACCGACTTGACGCCCACTTTGCTTTTTGGAATTTATTATTGAAAGGAGATTTACAATTTGAGCATGCGCATCTGAAAGAAGCCGACGTTCAACTGATTGCCCACGGAGAAAAAGGATACGGTATTAACCAGTGGGTAGATGGCATCAAGGCCATAACGAAAAAAAAAGATCCCACTGATAGCTCACATGTGCATTTCAAAGTAGGCAGCATCACGGTGGAAAACTCCACTTTCCGCATGCAAAATGCGCATATTGACAGCGTTGACTTTGGCTTTGACAATCATAACTTTACGGTGAAAGAAATTTTTGGCGAGGTAGAAAATTTCCGTATTGATTCAGACACCATCTCGATGAAAGTACTCACCATGCAGGCGCATGAACAAACCAGCGACCTGCCTGTTTTGGACTTTCATTCTGATTTTATGATCTGCCGGAACGCCTTGCTTATGGACAAGACCAACCTCTATTTAGGAGAAAGCCGTTTACAGGGAGATCTGCATTTCTTTTATAATGGCTGGGAAGACTATAGTGACTTCATGGAAAAAGTACGGATTGACGCCAAGGTGTCACAGTCCTATCTTACTTCCCGGGATCTGGCTGCTATCCTTCCTTTTTTAAGAGGCTACCTGGACACCTACCGTTTTAAGGGGCACTGGCGGGGACCTATCAGCAATTTCGACATCCGGAATATGGATTTATCCTTTGGGGAAAACTCAGTTTTACGTGGACGAATCAGCTTTAGCGGGCTTCCGGAATTTTATGAATCCTTTATTGATGCCGACTTTAAAAACTCCCGCATCAATGTAAAAGATCTTTACCCTTATATCGGGAATAGTCCACAAAGAGAATTAAAAGAACTAGACAATTTAGAATTCAAGGGGCGATTCACCGGTTTCCCGCTTGACTTTGTAGCCAATGGAAAATTTGAAGCACCAGTGGGAACAATTATTTCCGATATTAACTTCAAAATTTTGGAGGGAGGCCTTCCCTACTACAAGGGACATCTGATTACAGAAAATTTTCACCTGGGAAAGGTGATGGATGCCCCGGAATATATTCAGACCCTGAGCATGGAAGGAGATATTGAAGGACAAGGACTTACCGTAACCACTGCCGACTTTAATCTTAATGCTGAAGCCAGTAAACTTGGAGTAAACGGTTATGACTACCACAATATTGAAACGAAGGGGAGGTTTTCAAAGGAAATATTTATTGGGCAGTTAAATGTAAACGACAGCAGCCTTCAAATGAAAGGTAATGCCGCCGTAAATCTGGGTCACAGAAATCCCTATTTGAAAGTAACGGCCGATGTCCCCTTTGCTGACCTGAACAGCATGAAGGTTACCGATAAAGTGTCTTCTCTTTCCGGAAGCTTAAACATTGATTTCAAGGGACTACATCCGGATGAGCTGGAAGGAACCGCACAAGCCAAAAATTTGGTCCTCAATTATGGTGAGGATACGGTGGCTTTCCAGCACATGAGGTTTACTTCCACTATTGAAAAGCGCCATAGGGTTTTAGATTTATATTCTGACTTTGGGCAATTTCGGGTGATCGGAGATTTTAGTCCCATAAAGTTAGTGAACGAAGTACCCATGATGCTTTCCGAATATCTCCTGGCATTAAAAAATGATCCGGAAGAGATAGCAGCTTATTATCAGCAAAAAGCACCGGTAGATTATCAAAATCCGTCCTATGCGCAATTTGATATTCGTTTCTTCGATTTCAATCCCATCATGAATATGTTCAGCCCCGACTTCTATATGACTACGGGCAGCAACATCAGCGGAAAACTACTCATGGGCTACTCTTACAATCTGGTGCTGGACACTTATATGGATTCCTTGCACTGGAATGGAAATTCTTTGTCAGGAGCTGCATTATCCCTAAAAACTTCAAAATATGCAAATGATCCGGATCCGCAGGCCATTGTGACCCTGACCGCTGACCGGCAGCGCTTTTTTAACCTGATGAATACCAATAATCTGGTCACGGAAATCAATTGGTTTGAAAAGCATATGGAGTATCTTTTTCAAGTAAAGCAAGACCCAAAACAAAACCATGCTGACCTGACGGGTACTATTGATTTCTCCACAAAATATACGAAAGTAAATATTCAGGCACCTTCGCTTTTCATGCTGGGAGATTATTGGAAACTCAATCCCCAAAACAAAATCACCCTGAAAGATGGCCGACTGCATTTTGAAAAAGTTACGCTAAGTTCAAGTCGACAACGCATTGCCCTGACCGGGGCCATATCTCATAACCCTAAGGAGGAATTTCGACTAATGGTGGAAGACTTTGAGTTAAATCACCTGGAGAACTTCATCGATACGGAGGTAAATGGTATCCTCAATGGGTATTTATCCATGCGAAATTATTACAATACTCCACTGATTCAAAATAGAATTTTCGTTGATAACTTCAGCTTCAATCATTTGCCACTTGGTCAAATGAAAGGTAATGCTACCTGGGATGCGCCCAATTCCAAGCTGGACATTTTCTTTGAGGGCGATCGGGCCAAAGAGAATATTCTTGCCTTAAATGGTGCCTATTACCCCTATCGGGAGCAGGACAACCTGGACCTGAAATTAGACATTAAGCAAGTACCGCTAGCCGTAGCAGAGCCTTTCCTCAAATCTTATGCCTCAAAATTGAAGGGAAACCTGAGCGGCGATATTTCCATAAAGGGAAAATTAAGCCATCCGGAAATGACGGGATTTATCGCGATCGATACGGCTTCGGTAAAAATCGACTATCTCCAGACTACCTACCAGACCAATGGGATCGTGGAGATAGAGCCTGAAAGATTCGTTTTAAAAAGCCTGACCGTTACCGATGGGGAAGGGAATTATGGAAACGTTAATGGTGCCATTGAACATGAGGGCCTTCAGGATTTTAACTTTGATATCCGGGCGGCTTTCAATAATATGATGGTGCTCAACACCACCTCTAAGGACAATGATCTCTACTATGGAAAGGCCTATGCTTCCGGAAATATGCACTTCTTTGGGCCTTTATCAAAGTTTAATATACAGGCCGAAATGGAAACGAGAAAAAATACGCGTTTTAATATTCCACTGGCCTCCACCTCCGATGAAATAGGTTCTCAGGATTATATTGAATTTATTCAAAAGAAAAATGAGTTCGAATTCCTGAAAGACATTTTCGAAAAAGAAGTGAAAAAAGTAAAAGTAGAAGGCGTCAACTATGACTTCAAATTTAAAGTGACTCCTGATGCTTTCGCCCAATTGATATTTGACTTACAAGCCGGTGACATCATTCAGGGCCGTGGAAACGGAGACTTAGAGTTGTTAATAAACCCCCAGGGAGATATGAGTGTATTTGGAGATGTGGTATTTACTGAAGGCTCCTATAATTTTACCCTTTCCAATATTATCAATAAGGAATTCATCATTGAACCCAATTCCAAAATCACCTGGAATGGAGACCCCTATTCTGCTGAATTAAACATTGATGCGGTTTATGATCAGCTCACCAATTTAACTGCCATTGTAGATACCGCCTATGCCGACAGCCCCGAAATAAGAAGGCGTTATCCGGCTAAGGTAATGCTTAACCTGAAAGGCCCCATGATGAGCCCGGAGCTGAATTTTGATATTGACATCGATAAATACCCCAGTACTTTTTCCTATGAAGGAAATGCACTGAGCCTCGACACCTATGTGACTGGATTTAAAAACCAAATTCATGTCAATGAGCAGGAAATGAAACGTCAGGTTTTTTCGCTTATTGTTTTAGGTTCCCTTGCACCGGCTAACTCCTTTAACACCTCGAATACGGTAGGAAGTAGTTTAAGTGAGTTTGTATCTAACCAATTAAGCTATTGGATCAATCAGGTGGATGATAAATTATCCATCGCGGTGGATCTGGGACAAATGGATGCTGATGCCGTAAACACCTTCCAGCTCCGCTTAGGTTACACCTTCCTTGATGGGCGATTACGCGTAAGCAGAGATGGTGGCTTTACCAATGAACAGTCCAAGGTTGATTTCGCCTCCATTGCGGGGGACTGGTCCGTAGAGTATCTATTGACTGAATCCGGAAAATACCGGGTAAAAATGTACAGTAGAAACAATTTCTCCAGCCTTGATGCAGGGCTTAACCAGGCCAATTCCACCACCACAGGAGTTTCATTGTTGCATACCGCTTCCTTTAACTCTTTTAAGGAAATGATTGGAGCTTTTAATCCATTCCGCTCCAAAAAAGAGGACGCTCACAAAGACAAGCGGATAAGACACCCTCAAATTGACCCGCTAAAACCTAAAGAGCTTAGCCCGGAAGACGATGATATCCCCACCAGTACCATTCGCCAAAAGGAGGCGGACGATTCGAAACAAAAGCAAGAACTTAAATAAAAAAGTAGCTTTTTCTACTATTTTATTTAATTTTCAATCCCATTCTTACATTTGTATTTAAATTTATTCTAACCGTTAGAAGGTTTTTTTAATCAAATTCAACCAATACATTAACCCACTTTAATCTATGAAAAAGCAGTTTTTTATACTATTTGCTTTAATCATAAGCACATTCTCTGCATGCGATTTAAAAGAAAAAGTTACATCTGCCACAGATGCTGTATCTGATGGAGGTATTGTAGAGGACACCGAAATGGACCTTTATTTAAATGACGCGGTGGCGGTTTCCGAAATTGAACTCGCCAAACAGGCCGACCCCACCCGCCAGGCCCAAGCCAGTAGTACTGAACCCTGTTATGTAGCGACTTATAATTTAGCCGAAAAAAAATTAACCATTGATTTCGGCGAGGGATGTACCTACAACGGCTTTGAGCGAACAGGTAAAATCATCCTGACCTTAAAAAGTGTAAGCTATCCAATTTTATTTCCGGTAACCAAAGGAGCTATTTGGGAAATGACTTTCGAAGACTATACAGTAGCCGGATATGCATTAGAAGGAAGCCGTTCTATTAAGAATATTACGGAAGATCCCCTGAATGAAGAAAAAACCTACGAAATCACCCTCAACAATCTTAAAATCACCAAAAACGGAAAGAGCACCCAAAGAAATGGCGTGATTTACGAGAGAACTACGATTTCCGCTTCGGAATTTACCGGTTCAGAAAAAGCTTATTGGGGAACAATCAATGGCATCACCTCAGATGACACCTCCTATACCCATACCACAGAAGAGCAAAATGCCATTATTTATAAAGTAGACTGCATAAGCCAGGGCTTTGTATTTCCTTCTTCGGGCATTAAAAAAATGGAGTGGAATGGAAATGCAAGAACCATTGACTTTGGATCCGGAGATTGTGACAATACCTTTACAGTAAGTCAGGGATTCGTATCCTTCACCGTAACCTTTGAGAACGGAGAGGTGAAAATATCCAAATAAGAAAACACAATGCATTGAAAAGGGGCCGATGGTCCCTTTTTTTGTTGCTTAGATTCTAAGTAGCATGGCCTTTCGGGAAGCAATTCCGCATCAAACTCCTCCTTCGCTAAACCGGATTATGAATGCTTAAACGCTGGTTTTGAAGCAAGACAGGAAAAAGAAAGAGTTATTCCTATTTCGAATTTTTCCCAGGGAAGCAGATGAAGGAGGAGTAAACAAGATTGCCCTAATTGGGGTTATAAAAAATCAACCAACCCAAACAAACACCCTGATAATAAGCGAACTAAGATTATTCACCGAATATAACCGTGAATAACTCAGGCTAAGCCGGATTTAAGCATATGTAATTTAGGCTATTCAATTTTATTTAGAATATATTGCTATTGGAGTTAATTTGGTGCGCCGGCACAACCTTCCCCACCTATTTTTAACCCTTTCACAAAATAAATCCTCGTCTAAACTCCCCAAACCTCCTTCCTAACAAAGGAAATGCTTACCTTTGCAGCATGTTAAAAATCGGAGCAACAAATACGCTTAAGATCTTACGACAAATTCCATTTGGACTCATTCTGGATTCTACTGAAGGAGACATTTTGTTACCAAATAAATTTGTAAAATCCGATATGGAAATCGGACAAGAAATTTCTGTATTTATCTACAGAGACTTTAAAGATCGTCTGACCGCCACCACACAAACGCCAAAGGCTGAGGTCGGGGAAATGACCTCCCTAATGTGTGTAGACACCACTAATTTTGGCGCTTTTTTAGACTGGGGACTGGATAAAGACCTATTGGTTCCTAAAAGTGAAATGGATGAGCCCATGGTCAAGGGCAGAAAATATGTCGTGAGAATTCTTCACGATCATAAATCTGACCGCATCATCGCTTCCTCCAAGATCAAAGTATTTTTTGATCGGGAAACTGCTGAACTCGAAAGGGGGCAAAAAGTAGAAATGATGATTTATCGTAAAACCCCACTAGGCTATACCGTTTTAGTTGATGGGAAATATGAAGGCATGCTTTTTGACAATCAGATATTCAAAATGGTTCGCCCTGGAGATACGGTAAATGGTTATATCAAAGGAGTAAGAGAAGACGGAAAGCTTGACCTCACCCTACAGGAGGAAGGATATCAGGCGGTGGTAAACTCCACGGATGATATTATCGAGAAACTGGAAGAAGCAGGTGGTTTTTTACCCTACCATGACAAATCCAATGCGGAGGAAATCAAGGAAATTTTTCAAATGTCAAAGCGGACCTTTAAGAAAGTAATTGGGGGATTGTATAAATCCGGCAAGATCGAAATTGACGAAGAAGGAATTCGACTCAAAGGTTAAATTTCACCCCAGAACGGTTTTCTTAACAAAAAGGGACCCTTGTATTGTTATGGTGAGTATCACCTGAAATGTAAAAAATTAGATTAAAGAGATATGATTTTACCAATTACGGCCTACGGGATGCCGGTATTGAAAAAGGTCGCTAAAGATATTGAAGAGGGAAGTATCGACCTTCAGGCTTTGGTAGACAATATGTTTGAGACCATGTATAAGGCTTCAGGCGTCGGGCTGGCGGGCCCTCAAGTAAACGAAAATCTCCGCATTTTTGTGATTGATGGCGACCCGATGTCAGAGGAAGATCCTAAATGTGCCGGTTTCAAAAAAGTATTCATCAATGCGGAAATCATTGAAGAGACCGGAGAAGAATGGGGCGTGGAAGAAGGCTGTTTAAGTATTCCCGGCATTCGCGAGATGGTTTATCGTCCGGAGAAAATTTTAATTCGCTACCGGGATGAAAACTGGGTAGAACATGAGGAGGAGTATGATGGATGGCGTGCACGCATCATTCAGCATGAATATGATCATATAGAAGGGATTCTTTTTACAGATCATTTATCTCCATTGAAAAAACGCCTATTAAAGAAAAAATTGACCAATATCTCCAAAGGAAACATTGGGATCGATTACAGAATGAAGTTCCTCAAATAATAAAATAATTCAATAACAATCCCGCTATTTTGAACAATAGCGGGATTTTTTTTAAGTAAGGGTTTAAACATGAGTCTTATCATCTTTTATCAAACAAAAAATTCCCTATTTCATAATTCATTCTAAAATTAATCGCCATTTTACATCAGATGAAGCAAGACTTAAGAGTAACCACCATCCAAACCGACCTATACTGGGAAGACTCTGCTGCTAATTTAGCCAAGCTGGAGGAGCTCTTATGGGAGGAAGAATTGGACACTGACCTCATCTTGCTACCTGAAATGTTCAACTCTGGCTTCACCATGAATCAAAAAATGGCGGAGGTGATGAATGGCAATACTTTTCGCTGGATGAAACAAATGGCCGCCCAGCTTAAAACCGTGCTGGCCGGAAGCTTAATGATCAAAGAAGGCGGCAGTTATTACAACCGCCTGATCTGGATGAAACCAGATGGCACTTATTCCTACTATGACAAGCGCCATTTATTCCGAATGGGTAAGGAGCATCTTGCTTTTCATGCCGGCGACGAACGCCTGGTGGTAAACCTAAAAGGTTGGGACATCTGCCCATTGGTCTGCTACGACTTGAGGTTCCCGGTTTGGTCCAGAAATGTGGTCAAAGAAAATGGTGACCTTACTTACGATTTGGCACTTTACATTGCTTCTTGGCCCAAAAGCAGAATGCACGTCTGGAATACCCTTTTAGCTGCTCGGGCAATGGAAAATCAGGCCTTTATTATCGGTGTGAATAGAATTGGCGAAGACGGCAATGACATCACCTACGAAGGAGGATCCAAATCTTTCAACCCTAAAGGCTTTTGTATTGATGATTTGGGTACAGCGGAAAAAATAAGCACGACTACGCTTAAATACGAAGACATCGTTAATCTTCGCACCAAATTCCCGGCTTATCTTGATCAGGATAAGTTTGAAATCCATTACGATTTAGAGGCGCTTACTTAAGCAGTAAATGCTATTCTCCCCATTCTTCCTTTTCCCGGGCGTAGAACATTTCATACTGATAGGGAATACTAGGACTTACCCATTGGTCTTCAAAATGTGGATAAGGTCTTCCTGAAAAATACAAATCATCCATCTCAAGGTAGGTATATTTATCCTCCTGATCGTCATTGATGAATTTAACCCACACCCATGGGTTGATCCATTGGTTTTTGGGGATATGATAATTGTGATGCAACCATAAAATCTGAAACTTCCCATAAACCGGTTGAAACAACGAGATTTTTTCTATTTGATAATTTACGACCTGCTCGACATTGGGCACAAAGGAGGTGTCTGTCATCACACGACTTACGATCTGATCGATTTCGTCTTCCAGCATTAATTTATCAGAGACCAGAATACTGGGGAGAATGATGGTGTCATGCTCCATGATTTCAATCAGCGTATATTGGTCATTGGGAACCTCCAAAGGAATCACCACTGCTCTTGGCTTAAAACCAACATTACTGAATCGAATGGTATCTAAGGGAAAAGCAAAAAAGGAAAATCTACCCACCTCGCCGGTATAATAACCCAAAGTGGCTCGGCCATGGGCCGAATGCACCGTAATATTGGTAGCACTTAATGGCTCCAGGCTTTCTGCATCTAAAATCACCCCCTTCAATAAGACCGGATCCTGAATGGGAATCTGCCCCTGGCATACCAAGGTGCAACAAATTAGGCTAAAAATAAAAAAAGCTCGTTTCATACTCTGTTTCCTCCAAGTATGTAACAAGCTGATGAACGTTTTGATATATCAATCTTTCCTATTGGTCTTAATTGATTTCTTTATTCTTTAATTACTGAATTTCGATGAATAGTACCCATCTTATATTCTCCCAGGTCAGTAATGTATACAAAAGCCAAATACTCCTGATCCATCCACTTTTTTTCAACCGGACCTTCATAAGTCTCTCGATACCCTACAATTAAGTAAGTCTTTTCTGGAACACATCCCGAAAGTGAATGGCTTGTCCTAATACTAAATGCGGATCCACCGGGGCTTGATCATTCTCAATGATAAAAGAAGGTGTTACCAATACAATAACCAGTAATATGACCCCGGCGATTAAAAACTTCTTCATATGGAAAGTTTCTTTGATTTACAATGCTTTAACTCAAGCATAACTCAAAACTAGGTACATGTATTCTAAAACACAAAACCCAGATCCACCCCGAAGCGAAAGGTTATGGGGAAATATTGATCAGTTATATCACTAAAATACTGCTCAAAGTCCGCTGATTCGTCATAATTGCGAGAAATGAATCGTGGCCCTACCCCAACACCCATGTACCAATCCAGTGAAAAACGCACGCCTGAACGATACTTATTTGCCGGACCGTTTGGTTCAAAGATAATCCGGTCTCCTACCAACAAGCTATATTGAAGCCGTTGCTCCAGCACCTGAAGCTCTAAAGTTTGCCCGGAAGGAATTCGCCCATTAGTGGTATGTGTGATTTCATGGTATTTAATCTCATGAGCGAAATATAGCATCCCGTACTTTTTCCTGGGCTGATAAAACTTTTGGCGAATACCAATGGCATAACCCAGTCCATTCACTACGCCTTCTTTTTCCTCATGCTGCCCGTAAAATGGGTCTCGCTCCAGGCTTACGGTGACCTGAATCCCCATTCGTTCCTGAATATAATACTCCAAACTAATCGGTAACTCTCCTACCAGCGTGTTTATAGGACTTGCTGAAAGAATAAATCCCCTAAACTCGTTCAATCGGGGTAGAAAATACCGGGAACCTTTTTTCTTATACCGATAATCCGGCTTTAGGCCTACGCGGGGCATAGGCGGCTCCTCCATGGAATCCTCCACCTTATCGAGGGTAACGGCGATCAATTCTCCTTCCTCTCCTTTGGGATGATAATAGCCCGCCACCGCCGCATCCTGATCATAAAGTACCCAAACGCCGGTTTTTAAACCATTTACCAGCATCCCACTCAATCTCAGGGCGCCATTTTGATAATATTCGTTATACCGGCCTTCCCCGTTTTTATAATGACAGGAGGCTTTCACCTTGCCCTCTTCATCATAATATTCCCATATCCCTTCAAACTGACCTCCGACCAACTGCCCTTTGGCAGTGATGTTTCCCTTCTTGTTTTTTCCCACAAACTGACCATGACCTCCACTATAAATGGCGGTTCCATAAAAAGCACCATCGGGTTGTCGAAAAGACCAGCTCCCCTCCCTTTCCCCATGAATAAAGGCACCATTACTTCTGACAATGCCATTATCGAAATATTCTTTCCATCCCCCACTCTTTTCCCCATTTTCATAATCTCCCTCTGCCGCCAAAAAGCCATTTGAATCATACTGCTGCCAGAGTCCTTCCTTTAAATCCCCATCATATTTTCCCTGCTCGGCCACCTTCCCATTTTGATGATATAATGTCCAAAAGCCAGTTCTTTTCCCCTGGAAATGCTGCCCTTCTCCTTTCAGACTCCCATTTTCATAAAAGTCCCTGAAACTACCATAAGCACGGCTAAAGTCTATTTCGGATTTCTTTTTGCCATTCTCATAAAAAAATTTCCACTGTCCCTGTCGTTTATTTTTCAAAAAACTGCCGCTTGCCTTTAATTCACCACTCTCATGAAAAAAAAGCCACTCTCCCTCTCGTTCGTCTCCTTTTAGTTCGCCCTGCATTTTGGGTTTGCCGGAAGGGTAAAAATACTGCCACAAACCGGCATTAACCCGGTTAATTATCTCTCCTTGCATTTTGATTTGCCCATTCTCATAATAGTACTTCCAAAACCCCACTGGTTCATTATTGAAATACTTCCCTTCGGCAGCTGGCATGCCATTTTTATAAAAAAACTGGTAGTTTCCCTCAATAATATTTTCATTCCCCTTTTTGAGTTCGTACCGCTCCATCACCTTTGATTCGGCCTCATCATAATAAGTAGTAATGACTTTTTGGGCACAGAGCGTACCGGGCATGATTAGCATTATGGCCATGCCCCAGAGAAAGCAAAAGATATGTCGGAATTCAGACATCAAAGCAGCAAAAATTATAGCACCGTCTTAAAATAAAAAAAATAAAAGTAATTTCAGGAAATACTGTAATATTCGAAAGGTAATCTATAACAAATACATTTTTTACATAAAAATAGTATAAAGTTATGAAAAAAACTGTGGTAATAGGCGCATCACCAAACCCCGGCAGATATAGCTATCTGGCCACCAGCATGTTGCGAGAAAGAGGAATAGAGACCTTTCCTCTTGGGATTAGAAAAGGAGAAATTAGTGGGATTGCCATTTTACCCTTACAACAGCCTCCCCTACTGGAAAACATTCACACCATTACCCTTTATCTCAATCCGAAGAATCAGGAAGATTATATTGATTTTATGCTTTCCCTGAAACCGGAGCGTGTCATTTTTAACCCGGGCACCGAAAATTATGCTTTTATGCAAAAGCTGGAAGAAAATGGAATAATGGCGCTGGAAGCTTGTACGCTCGTATTATTACAAACCAATCAATACTAGCGGCATGGAGCGGGTTTAAAAAGCGAGCATTTGAAGTATTGCAGAAGCGATATAGGATTATTTTGAGGAAATAGCATCGCTATTATGGAGAAATTAGCCAAAATCGCTTTCAATAATTCGAATTTGCAGCCGGATGGTGTGCTTTTAAACATGATCTTAATCCCGACTTCCCGCTCTTGACCTTAGCCAAACACCAACACCTGCGGCACAAAGCTGATAATAAAAATAACCATCGCTAACCAACCCAAAATTATCCGTTTTTTTCCCAGCGGCGCCGTATCGGTGGTAGGCGGATGATAGACGCCCAGAAATCGCCCTAAAACAAACATGAATACCAGCCAAACCGTGAAACCCTCAAAAGAGGGAAATAGCCATTTGGCGAAATACTGCATTGCGAAAATAATTACCGCATAAAACAGTCGCTCCTGCCGGTCATTCGTCATTTTATAAAAACACAAGTACAGAAAATAAAGGTATAGCGGACTGTAAATAATAATTTCCTGGGTGGAATCTCCGGGATTAATCAGCCCGATTCCTCCCAGAAACAATAAGCCCATAAACAAATATTTGGAAACAATACGATGCGCCTTATCCCCGATTAAACCATATAAAATATGTCCTCCATCCAGTTGCCCAATCGGTAAAAGATTGAGCGCCGTAAAAAAAAGCGCCAGGTAACCCGCAAACAATAAGGGATAATGAATCATTTCATGTGGATCCGGAATTTTAGTGGGATCAGCGACCAATACCTTTTCCATCAACATCATCAGTAAATTGCCCCCTACCCGAATAGGGGGATTGGCATTTTCATCGGCAGGGTCATAGGCATAAACATGTTGAGGATAATCTAATCCATATTGCTCGTATTCCGGATGAATCTGGTAAATAAATGTGGGGTCCGGAAGATGCGTATACCCATAAGTCAATACAAAAAGGCAAACGATAAAACCAGCCAGTGGCCCTGCAAGACCGATATCAAAATACTTTTTCCGGGAGTTGATTTTATCTTTAATCTGTATCAATGCACCAAAGGTGCCTAAACTCATCGTGAAAGAAAAAAACCATTGTGGAATGTAATAAGGCAAACTGGTATTCACCTTCAATTTACGTGCAACAAAATAATGCCCAAATTCATGAGCAGTTAAAATTCCCAGAAAAGGAATGGAATACCAAAAGCCCTGAAAAAATTCCTTTTTACTCAAAACCTCCTCCCCAAAAAACCAACTTTTGCCAAACATCCATTCTGCTCCGGCTAAAGTGGTGGTAATTAATGTAAGAATAAACAGGCCGAGATGAATTAGAATTTTTTTCTGCATGACAGACGATCAATAAGTAATGTTGTATTCTTTAAAAAACGAAAAATCTCCACTGTTGGGATTCATCTGCTCGACCTGAAAGCCCATTGACCTGGCGGTTGTACAGTTGGCTGGATTATCATCAATGAATAAAGTTTCCTCTGGCTTAATCCCCTCGGCTTGTATGACTGATTTAAATATGGCCGGATCTGGTTTTCTAAAGCCCATACGAGAGGAATAATAAACCCCATCCAGCAATTCAGGCAAACCACCAGGCACTCCATTCTCCCGGGCCAACTGCTGATTAAAACTCAGCACATGAAGTTCATTGGTATTACTAAGCAGTAGCAAACGGTGGTTTGGCTTTAATTTTTTCAGCATTTCAATGCGTTCCTGTGGAAAATCCAGCAAAACCTTATCCCAGGCCGCTGCTAAGGCCTGTGGCTGACCGACTACCCCTAACTCCTCTCCAAGTTTTGCCAAAAAGGTATCATTATCAATAGCGCCAATCTCATGCTGATTGAATAAGGTAGTTTCATAAATACGGGAGGACAACTCCTCCTCACTTTTTCCGGATAATTCACTAAAGGCGGCCACTGCTTTTTTTAAATCAATATTTAGCAACACTGCCCCCAGATCAAAAATAATTGTTCGAATGGTATTCATTGGGTCAAAATAATTTTCCGCAATAAAAAAAGCCTATTAAGAAAACACAAGAAAGGCCAAAAAAAATAAAATTCATAAATGTTAGGGGAGATAAGATTATAAATAACTAACCATCAATTGTCAATATTTACAGAAAAACGCAAAGGCTAACTTTTCTCATCCATTAGCTCAGCTACTAATGCTATCTTTGTGAAATTTTAATCAATCCTTTACCAATGAATCAAATAAACGGTCAACAAATTGTACTTGGCGTGCAATTTCTTTTTGTTGCTTTTGGAGCAACCGTTTTGGTACCCCTGCTAGTGGGAATTGATCCTGCTGTAGCGTTATTTACTGCCGGTACCGGAACCCTGCTTTTCCACCTGATTACTCAGAAGAAAGTCCCGGTATTTTTGGGCAGCAGCTTTGCATTTATTGCTCCCATTACCGCAAGTACCAAGCTGTACGGACTACCTGCTACTCTTTCAGGCTTAATTGCCGTAGGTATTCTTTATACCATTGTCTCCACCATTATTCGTTTCCGAGGCCTGAAACTCATTGAAAAACTTTTCCCTTCGGTAGTGGTGGGCCCTGTCATTATGGTCATTGGTTTATCTCTGGCCTCGGTTGGTGTGGATATGGCGAAACAGAACTGGCTTGTGGCCACAGTGGTTTTGATGGTAACTTTGTTGACTACCGTTTATGGAAAAGGCTTTTTCAAACTAATTCCCATTTTCACAGGATTGTTCGTCGGCTACCTCCTGTCGCTAAGTTTACATTTTCTTAATCCAACTCCATTTGTATTTGATTTACATGAACTCATCCCGGGACTTCAAGGACTTTTCCCCAACTTAAGCCCGATAAGTTTTCAAATTCCTCCCATCACTATTGATCTGGCTCAAATTTCCAACGCTAAATGGTTTGCCTTGCCAAAATTCACAACACCGGAATTCAACTGGAATGCCATCCTATTCATGCTACCAGTTGCTTTTGCGCCCATGATTGAACATATCGGAGATATGTATGCCGTGGGAGCGGTAGCAAAAAAGAACTTTGTAAAAGACCCCGGCTTGCATAAAACCCTTTTAGGTGATGGGGTAGCCACCGCATTAGCCGGATTCCTTGGGGGCCCGCCTAACACCACTTATTCAGAAGTTACCGGAGCGATCTCCTTAACAAAGGTTACCAATCCTGTCATTTTGAGAATTTCAGCCATCACTGCCATTGTTTTTTCATTAATCGGAAAAATCAGTGGATTCCTGAAGTCCATCCCCGCCCCTGTCTTGGGTGGAATTATGTTGTTACTGTTTGGAACCATTGCTTCAGTGGGGATCAATACGCTTACGGAATCTCATACTGATTTCAAAAAAACCAGAAATCAGGTCATTGTTTCCGTCATACTCACCATTGGGATTGGTGGAGCTGTACTAGAGTTCGGTGATTTTTCCCTATCCGGTATTGGGCTGGCCTCTATTGTGGGAGTTTTCCTTAATCTGGTATTACCGGATCACTCTCAACCACTTCCTCACAGTGAGGAAATGAATGATAAATAGCGGATTTAGAAATCTTTGATAAAGGGCAAGTCTTTAGGGGCTTGCCCTTTTTTATTGGAAACTTGTTAGTTAAGCTGAAGCCTTTTATCTTAAATAAGATTATTCATGCTAAAACCCTCGTATAGCAGCTCGGCGGGAAAATGACGGAATTGTTTCCTATTTCGAATTTTCCCCAAAGATATGGATGAATGTGAAAAAGCGGACCTACCCAAATTTGGGCTAATTGGAAATCGGAACAACCAATTTCAACAAACTAAAGTAGAGTCACTTACCACACTTACCTGAATCTGGTGGTGAATAATCCGGTTTAATTATCATTCCATCAAACAAAACCATGAACACTTATGTCTCAAAAAGTAGAAACCATCAAGCTTGACAAAAAAACATATGAGAAAGAACTGGAGCGCTTACAAATCGAATTAGTCAAACTCCAGAAATGGGTAAAAGAAAAAGGATTAAGAGTGGTGGTGATCTTTGAAGGGAGAGATGCCGCGGGGAAAGGAGGTGCGATCAAACGTATTCGAGAAAACCTGAGTCCACGCATTTGCAAAGTGGTGGCATTGGGAATTCCGACAGAAAGGGAAAAATCGCAATGGTATTTTCAACGATATGTCGCTCATTTACCTGCCGCTGGCGAAATCGTCCTATTTGACCGCAGCTGGTATAACCGTGCGGGCGTGGAATATGTGATGGGCTACTGCACGCAGACACAATACGAGGAATTCCTTAGAAGTTGTCCTTTGTTTGAAAGAATGCTCATTCGTTCAGGTACTATTCTTATCAAATACTGGTTTTCGGTAAGTGATGAAGAACAGGAAAAGCGTTTCGCTGAACGGATCAATACGCCAATGAAGCGATGGAAATTTAGTCCGATGGATATTAAATCACGGGAAAAATGGATGGAGTATTCCCAAGCCAAAGATCAGATGTTTGCCTATACCGATACCAAACAATCTCCCTGGTATGTAGTAGAGGCAGATCGCAAAAAAGCCGCCAGATTAAACTGCATTGCGCATTTGCTCTCTAAAATTGATTATGAGGAAATCCCTGATGAGAACATTGAACTGCCGGAAATAGACAGATCCAAAGGTTATATCCGCCCACCCAGAGAGGAACAAACCTACGTACCGGAATTATATGAATAAAAAAAATCCCCGCTGTGATCCGCGGGATTTTTAATTTATACTTTCTTAGCCGTAGTTGACGCTTTCTTTGTCGTCGTCTTTTTGGCGGTAGTGGTTTTCTTTGTGGTTGTCTTTTTTGCAGCAGTCTTCTTGGCCGGTGCTTTTTTGGCCGTAGTCTTCTTGGCGGTAGTGGTTTTAGCCGCAGCTTTTTTACCTTTTTCAGGGGTAGCCGCTTCCCACTCTAAGGCCTGTTCCCAGGTAATTTCAAGTGGTTTCTCTTTAAATTCCTTTGGAATCTTAACATTCTTTTTACCAAACTTGATGTAAGGACCCCAACGACCATTCAGCACCTGTACTTCAGTATCCTCATCAAAAGCTTTGATAAATTTCTCCCGGTCCGCCTTTCGCTTGGCTTCAATCAGCTCAATGGCAGTATCCAATTCTACCGAAAGGGGATCGTATTCTTTCCCTAAGGACACAAATTTACCATCATGACGAATATATGGACCAAAACGACCTATGGCCGCTACTACTTTTTTATCCTCATACATCCCCACATCACGAGGAAGTTTGAATAATTCCAATGCTTCTTCCAGGGTAATTTTTTCCAGATACTGCCCCTTTCTAAGACTGGCAAATTGAGGCTTCTCTGCCCCTTCTTCCTCTGAAGTTTCCCCTAACTGGACTAATGGCCCGAATCTACCCAATCGAGCGATCACCATTTTACCTGTTTTAGGGTCAATTCCTAATTCACGGGCGGAACTGATCTCCCGACGGTCAATTTGCTCAGCTTGTTCCACCTTCTGATGAAATCCGCCATAAAAGCCGCCAATCATCTCATCCCAATTTTGCTGGCCCTGAGCGATTTCATCAAATTCTTTCTCCACTTTTGCCGTGAAGGAGAAATCAACTACTGATGGAAAATACTCCACTAAGAAGTCATTCACCACCATCCCGATATCAGTGGGGTATAATTTATTCTTTTCAGCACCTGTAATTTCAACCTTATCAAAAGCCTTAAATTCAAATGCTGCATCCAATGTCAATTCGCGATAAGGACGCTCCACCCCGTCTCTTGGTTCTTTCACCACATAGTTTCGACGCTGCACCGTGGAAATAGTAGGCGCATAAGTGGAAGGACGACCAATGCCTTTTTCTTCCAGTTCCTTCACCAAAGAGGCTTCCGTAAATCTTGCCGGAGGACGTGTGAAGCCCTGACGCGCCACCATCTCATTCAGACGCAACACCTGGCCAATCGTCAATGGAGGCAACATATCCTTGGACTCTTCATTGTTCTCCTCGTCATCGGTAGACTCAATATAGACCTTAAGGAAACCTTCAAAAGTCACCACCTGACCGGTCGCATTCAACTCTTCCGGACGGCTGGAAATCCCGATTTTAGCGGTAGTTTTCTCAATTTCCGCCTGAGACATCTGAGAGGCAATAGCACGCTTCCAGATCAATTCATATAGCCGCTGCTCATCGCGCTCACCTGCTGACAATTTATGCAGCGCAAAATTCGTTGGGCGAATCGCTTCGTGAGCCTCCTGGGCAGAAGAATTTTTTGTAGTATATTTTCTGGTATTGGAATATTCCTCTCCATAAGCCGACACCACTTCTTTCGCTGCTGCCGCTAAAGCATCATCCGAAAGGTTTAGGGAGTCGGTACGCATATAGGTAATCTTACCGGCTTCATACAAGCGCTGTGCTACAGACATCGTTTTAGCAACCGAAAAACCCAATTTACGCGAGGCTTCCTGCTGTAAAGTGGAAGTGGTGAATGGAGGGGCCGGAGATTTTTTACTAGGCTTTTTCTCCAGATTATTAATCTTAAATTCAGCACCCTTACAATCATTTAGAAAAGCGTGCGCTTCGTCCTCGGTATTAAACCTACCCGGTAATTCCGCCTTTACTTCTTTTCCTCCTGGTAAATCGAAAACGGCTTTCACCTTAAAGAAAGAACTGACCTGATGGGCGTCAATCTCGCGCTCACGCTCCACGACCAGGCGAACCGCCACTGACTGTACTCGTCCGGCAGAAAGACCCGTCTTAATTTTTTTCCAAAGTACCGGTGACAGCTCAAAACCCACCAAGCGATCCAATACCCTTCTGGCCTGCTGCGCATTGACCAAATTCTCATCAATGGTTCTTGGATTGTTAATGGCTTTTACAATGGCATTCTTGGTGATCTCATGAAAAACGATCCGCTTCGTTCGAGCATCTTCCAGCTTTAAAGTCTCCTTTAAATGCCAGGAAATCGCCTCTCCCTCGCGGTCATCATCGGATGCGAGGTAAATAAGCTCCGCATCCTTAGCCAGTTTTTTCAAGTCCCGGATAACTTCCTTTTTATCCGGGCTTACTTCGTAGGTAGGTTTGAATCCATTATCAATATCAATGGCACCATTTCCTTTAGGCAAGTCTCTGACATGGCCAAAACTGGAAACCACCTTAAAATCCTCGCCCAAATAGCCTTCTATGGTTTTGGCCTTTGCCGGGGACTCCACTATCACCAAGTTCTTTTGCATCGTTGCTGCACGGGTTATATTAAAATGCCTGAATCAAGCGGCATCATAAACAAAAATAGAATATGCACTATTTATCGATTTAATTCAACTCAAAACGCCCTAATCTGGTTGTGCATATTTACAAACATAGCCTTAATTGATGGGGAAATTCAAATTTTTGAAAAAGAAAATTAATTTCGGACTTTTATCAGAAATCCTAAATCATCACCAAAATCCCTAAATTTGAAGTTTTGCTCCATAGTAAAATGATCGAAAAAAAGTGGTTTTCATCCTTTTAAAAACCTTTTTACAAAATAGGTCTATCTTCTAAAAAACAAAAAATTACATTTTTTGGCTTCCTCATTTAGACGGACTGTTTATTTAGCCCACATTTAACTTACTTTTGCTGGACAAAAGCCTTTATTGAGGCCTGAACGCTATATCGAAATTTGATAATTCCGGAAAATTAATGGTGCTATCCTTTGGAATTATCTCCTATCGCTGTAGCTATCCTTCAAATTTTCGTATCCAATTTCGGGTATTATTCGCGCTTCACCGGGATTATTCATGCTTAAATGCTCCTTTAGTTTCAAGGCGAAAAAAATGAAGGAATAGTTCCCTTTTCATTTTCCCCACGAAGCTGATGAATGTGGAGAAAGCAAGCATGTCCAAATTCGGGCTATTAATAAATCAATAAGTACAACTTAATTGAACTGAAAGAGAATCACTTAAATTAATCCGCTAAATTTAGCGGTGAGTAATTCAGGTTAACCACTCAATCCCTATTATTAAAATCTAAAAAAATTGATCTCAAAAAAATGAAGACTTTATTCCTTATCAGGCATGCAGAAGCAGTGGAAGGTGGATACCATGAACCCGACTTCGAGAGATTATTAACCCAGCACGGCGTATTTTCCGCCGTTAAAACCGCCGAACAGTTTAAACTTCAAAACTGGAATATTGATTTAATGCTCATTTCTCCCGCCCGAAGAACTGAAATGACGGCCAAGCTCATCAGTGAACAGCTTTCCTTACCTACCGAAAAGCTTTCCTACATTGAGGACCTGTACAATGGCACAGTAAGAACGTTAATGCGCGCTATTAACCAGGTCGATGCAACGGTCAATCACTTAGCCATTGTGGCTCACCATCCCGGAATCCCTTACCTGGCGGAAATGCTCACCGACCAAACCGTTGGCTATCTGCAACCAGCCGGGCTTATTAAAATAGATTTTGCGATTGAAAGCTGGGAAGAGGTCAGTCAGGGTCTGGGGACATTAAAAGCGGTCATTCAGGAAGAAAATTTTTAAAAATTTACAAACCTCACAAAATTGACTTTTATTGATATTTATTTCGATCATTCGAATACTTATTTACGCAAAATCGCCCTCTTGACCCTTATTCCTCTCCAAAATTACGGAGATTCAATTTGCGCAAAATATAACTATTATTATTTAAAACATGAACAATATGCTTTTTAGGTAATTTTAATCCCTTTTATAATTAAAAAATTCACATTATCCTTGAAGTGCAATACTTTTTACAAACAATTTTATGAGCACTTTAAGCAATTTTTTGGGACTTGATAAATTAAAGTCCGATCCGAAGGCATATGCCGCTGCCCTTTATTTATATGCAGTTGTTGGACTCACAGTAGTTTTCTTTTTAATTCATGCCTACTTTGGGCTATACCGGGTATTTCTTTACCTCAGCATCTTTCAGATATTGAATGTTTGGAGTCTGATCATGGTCTTAAAAGGCAAATCAACTGAGACAGCGATCAAACTACAAAGCTTTGGATTTATCATCAACCCCATATTCGTCACCCTGACACAAGGGGACCTTCTGAACTCAGGACTGGTGATTCTGTGGGGAATTTTATCCGTTTGTCAAATTGCCTTTTTTGTGGGTTGGGAAGCTTTTACCAAATGGGTAAGTGCTTATTTCGTCGCCTTCCTCACTTTACTGGCTTTTCAGGCAGCAGAAATCCCGACCATGCAGTGGTTTAATCCCATTTTTGGAAGTGAAGACATTCAGCAATTTATATTGAGAACAAAAGACCAAATATTACTTTGCTCCTGTACCATATTCGGTATGGCCTTATTGTTTACCATTATGATTGGTAGCACAAGAAGGCAATTGATCTGGGAATAAAAAAAGGCGTCTCATAGGACGCCTTTTTTTTCTTATTTATTTTCGGCTTAGGCCAAAGCTTCCTTTACACGCTCTGCCGCATCTTTCAAAATAATGGCTGAAGTTACCGATAGACCGGACTCCTCTATGATTTTGGCACCTTCTTCCGCATTGGTTCCCTGCAATCTCACGATAATTGGCACATTGATTTCTCCAATATTCTTGTACGCTTCCACCACACCGGAAGCCACACGGTCACAACGAACAATACCTCCAAAAATATTAATCAAAATCGCCTTTACATTAGGATCCTGAAGAATAATTCTGAAACCAGCCTCTACCGTTTGCGCATTTGCTCCACCTCCTACGTCCAGGAAGTTGGCGGGCTCACCACCGGATAATTTAATCATATCCATAGTCGCCATTGCCAAACCAGCACCATTCACCATACAACCCACGTTTCCATCAAGCTTCACATAGTTCAAGCCGGATTTTGAAGCCTCCACTTCCAATGGATCTTCTTCGGTCTCATCTCTTAAGGCAGGAAAATCCTTATGACGGTAAAGCGCATTATCATCCAGGTTAATCTTAGCATCCACAGCAATAATCTCATCATCTGAGGCTTTCAAAACGGGATTGATCTCTACCTGAGAGGCATCAATACCACGGTAAGCTGCATAAATCTGATTGATGAATTTCACCATATTTTTAAAAGCCTTTCCGGATAATCCCAACTCAAAGGCAATTTTTCTGGATTGGAAAGGCTGAAGACCAACCTTCGGGTCTACCCATTCCTTGATAATTTTCTCTGGTGTAGCCTCTGCCACTTCCTCGATATCCATCCCCCCTTCGGTGGAAGCCATGATCACATCACAACCTTTGGCACGATCTAGTAAAACAGAAAGATAAATCTCACTCAGCTCTCCCTCGCCCGGATAGTAAGAATCCTCACAAACGATCACCTTATTGACTTTTTTCCCTTCAGGACCCGTTTGTGGCGTCACCAGCTGCATACCGATAATATTATCGGACAACTGATACACTTCTTCCATATTCTTGGCAATTTTCACGCCGCCACCTTTTCCGCGACCTCCGGCATGAATTTGGGCTTTAATCACATATACTCCGGTATTGGTAAGTTCGGCTAACTGTTGAGCGGCTTCAACAGCTTTCTCAGGTGTTTCGGCCACAATTTGTGCCGGAATTTTAACACCATAGGATTTTAGCAATTCTTTTGCTTGATATTCGTGAATGTTCATCTTAATGTTCAGGTTATTGATTGTCTCTTTTACCGAAAGTAATTTTTTTGGAGAAAATTACCAAGGAATTGCACCCTAACAAAACAGGCTGCTTGATTAAAATTTTACTATGTTTGTGAATTGTTGCGGTAAATGTAGAGAGGACAATCTGGACTATGCTATTTTAACAGACCGCAAAAATCTAATTTTTGATTTCCCTTTCCAAAATTCAGTGAAGGGAAAAAACAACTTTGGCGATTTATGTTAAAAGCTGAGAACATTCACCGTTATTTTGGTCACCTGGAGGTTCTGAAAGGGGTAAACCTGGAGGTTAATAAAGGAGAGATTGTTTCCATTGTAGGCGCTTCAGGTGCTGGAAAAAGCACGCTGCTCCATATTTTGGGTACTTTGGACAAGGCAGAGAAAGGCCACATTTTCATTGATGGGGAATCCGTTTCCAAGCTTTCCAAAAATGATTTGGCCCGCTTCCGCAATCAAAAAATCGGATTCATTTTTCAGTTTCACAACCTTTTACCGGAATTCACTGCCATTGAAAATGTTTGCCTGCCAGCTTATTTAGCCGGAGTAGATAAAGAAACCGCAGAGCTAGAAGCGCAGCATTTGCTGGACAGATTAGGACTGGGACACCGCATGAATCACAAACCGGCGGAGCTTTCAGGTGGAGAACAACAAAGAGTTGCCGTGGCCAGAGCACTCATCAACAAACCGGCGATCATTTTTGCAGATGAACCCTCCGGAAATCTGGACTCCAAAGGGGCGCAAAATCTGCATACTTTATTCTTCGAATTGCGGGATGAGATGGGATTAACCTTCGTAATTGTCACGCACAATCCGGAATTAGCCGAAATGACCGACAGAAAATTAGAAATGCGGGATGGACAAATTATCGAAAGTTCTGTCACACCAGAATAATTTGTTACATTTACGCCTTGAATTAATAATAACACCATGATTTTAAAAGTAGGAGATCGATACGAATACGACTTCTCTATCAGCCAGGAAGAAGTAAATGAATTTGCCAAAATCACAGGAGATACTAACCCGGTACACGTGGATCCGGAGTTTGCGAAAACTTCTGAGTTTGGCCGTACGGTGATTCACGGAGTTTTTGGACTTTCCATTATTTCCCGTGTAATGGGTACGCAGTGGCCTGGTGAAGGCTCTCTATATCTGGGACAAAACATTGAGTTCAAAGGCCCTATGTACCCCGGAGATATGTACCGCATTGAATTGGAGGTAAAAAGAGTCATTGGCCGATTGCATATTGCGGTAGTAGAGACCAACATCCGTCATATTGAAACGGACCAGTTGGTTGTTAAAGGAGAAGCTAAAGCAATGAACAAAAAGACTTTCGTTTCTTAATTCATTGCTCAAAAAATAATTAAAAAGCCTGTGGGATTTCGCCTGCAGGCTTCTTTACTTTTTGACCTTTTTCCAAAATGCTTATTTTTGTCCATTATCAAAAAATTATAGCATTCATATGGCGGGACATAGTAAATGGGCCAATATCAAACACCGTAAAGGCGCTCAGGACAAAAAAAGAGGGAAATTATTCACCAAGCTGATCAAAGAAATTCATGTTGCCGTGAAAGAATCCGGTCCTGACCCCGACGGGAATCCCAGACTACGCCTCGCCGTGCAAAACGCCAAAGGGCAAAACGTCCCCAAGGACACCATCGAAAGGGCCGTTAAAAAAGCGGCCGGCGAAGGAGGCGAAACCTATATCACCCAAACCTTTGAAGGGACCGGCCCAAAGGGTGTTGCCATTTTTGTGGAATGCATGACCGATAACACCAACCGCACCGTGAAAGATGTGCGACATGCCATTTCCAAATACCAGGGAAAGCTGGGTACCAACGGCTCTACCGATTTTATTTTCGAACGTAAGGGCATTTTTGAAATTGAGATCCCGGAAGATTTTGAATTTGAAGCGGACGAACTAGAACTGGAACTTATTGACGGAGGAGCCGATGAAGTAGAGCTGGAAGGAAAGGAACTGCAAATTACTACCGCTATGGAAGACTTCGGGAACATGCAGAAAAAGCTGGAAGAAATCGGACTGGAAGCCAAAGCCGCTAACCTGATTCGTATCCCAAACAATTATGTGGAATTAGCGGACGACGAGTTTATACAGATGAGCAAAATGATCGATATGCTTGAAGACTTCGACGATGTGCAGCAAGTCTTCCACAATATGGAAATCAAAGAAGCACAAATTTCTCTTTTAGGAGATTAACAAATTAATCCAATTCTCAGACGGACGTAAGCTCCGCCTTATTTTTTGTCAGGATCCTAACATTTGAGGAATTTTACGGAAACTACCATCAAAATTTCTCCTTATCAAAAATTTAAAATCACCTCCTTTAGCTCCCCAAAATCGGCGATTTATATAAATTTTACACCCTTTTTATGTCAAACACTAAAACCTGATGCAGATCATAAAAATAAAAGGCTTGCTCCTGTTTAAAAACTGAATCGTCTTCCTACATTTGCACTGTAACATTGTTAACCATTCACGAAAAATATAATTAGTGATGTCTAAAATCAAGATTGGTATTAACGGTTTCGGCCGTATCGGTCGTTTGGCTTTCCGCGTAGCGATGGCTGACGAGAATGTAGAAGTAGTAGGTATCAACGACTTGTTGGATGTAGATTACATCAAATACATGTTGCAGTACGACTCTACTCACGGTCGTTATGCTGGTACTGTAGAAGTAGCTAACGGTAACTTGGTTGTTGACGGTCAGGAAATCCGTGTAACTGCTGAGCGTAACCCAGCTGACTTGAAGTGGGACGCAGTTGCTGCTGAGTACGTAATCGAGTCTACTGGTATCTTCTTGACTAAAGAAACTGCACAAGCTCACGTTGACGCTGGTGCTAAATACGTTGTAATGTCTGCTCCTTCTAAGGACGACACTCCAATGTTCGTTATGGGTGTTAACCACACTTCTTACGAAAAAGGTACTGTATTCGCTTCTAACGCTTCTTGTACTACTAACTGTTTGGCGCCAATCGCTAAGGTATTGAACGACAACTGGGGTATCAAGGACGGTTTGATGACTACTGTTCACGCGACTACTGCAACTCAAAAAACTGTTGACGGTCCTTCTATGAAAGACTGGAGAGGTGGACGTGGTGCTGGTCAGAACATCATCCCTTCATCTACTGGTGCAGCGAAAGCAGTAGGTAAAGTAATTCCAGAATTGAACGGTAAATTGACTGGTATGGCTTTCCGCGTACCAACTCCTACTGTTTCTGTAGTTGACTTGACTGTAAACTTGGAGAAGCCTGCTTCTTACGAGGAAATCAAAGCGGCTATGAAGTCTGCTTCTGAAGGCGCTATGGCAGGTGTATTGGGTTACACTGAGGATGCAGTTGTTTCTACTGACTTCCAAACTGACGCTCGTACTTCTATCTTCGACGCTGAAGCTGGTATCGCATTGACTGACAACTTCGTAAAAGTTGTTTCTTGGTACGATAACGAGTGGGGTTACTCTAACAAAGTAATCGAGTTGATCAAGCACATGAAATCTGTTAACGGATAATCCGTATTCAGATAGATCATTAAGCCAGCCTTTTCGGGCTGGCTTTTTTTTTCACCCCATTCCTATGAATCAAAAAGAAAAAGCACTTTACTTCCAGTCGCTGCATCAGCAGCAGGCCCCTCTTATTTTACCCAATGCTTGGCATGCGGGTAGCGCTGTTATTTTTCAAAAAGCCGGGTTCCAAGCCATTGGCACCACTTCGGCGGGAATGGCCTATACGCTGGGGTATCCGGATGGAGAAAAAATTCAGCTGGAAGACATTCTCAGCCTGACGGAACAAATTCAAAAACGAATCAGCCTTCCCCTATCAGTTGATATGGAAATGGGATACGGAAAGTGCCCGGAAAGCATTGCACAAAGCATCAAAAAGGTGATTGAGGCCGGAGCCGTGGGCATTAATATTGAGGATGGATTAGCCAGCGGACAATTGGCTGACCTGGAGTTCCAAACTGCGGTCATTGAAAGATTGTCTGCCCTGAAAAAAGAAATGGGCATCCCATTTGTCATTAATGCCAGAAGCTGTGTGCTTTGGCTAAAAATTGGGGAAACTGAAGAGAACATCAATATCGCTACTCAACGAGCCAAAGCATTTCAAAAAGCTGGTGCAGATTGCATTTTCCTTCCAGGCGCAACGGACTATGATACCGTCAAAAAGCTGAAAGATCAGATTGATGCTCCCCTGAACATCATCCTGAATCGACTGAGTCCTGATTTGAGGAAACTACAAAATTTAGGCGTAAACCGGGTCAGCATTGGTTCAGCTGGCGTAAGGTCAGTGCTTCAAAATATCTTATCCTTTTCTGAAGAAATCCTGAATAATAAAACCGAAGACTTATTGGCCAACCCATTGGATTACCATGCTACCAACAAGCTCTTCTCCATTGAAGAATAAAGGTTTTAAGCACTGAAAGCCTCTCAAAGCCCTTTTTTTAGCTTTTCTAACCGATTCGTTCCAAATTAGTTAAAGCTCTCAATTTTTAGCTGCTTTCAAAAAATATCATTTCTGTTGATTAAGCTACTGATTTTATAAACTTTTCTCCGCGGAATCGGATAAGTTTATATGACAAAAAGTACATTAATCCTACTTAGCCTACTCTTTGTATTTTTTCAGGCATTAGGCCAAAAGGCAGATCAACCCTCGGTCACCACCATGGAAGAAACCGGCCTATGGTTTGGGGCCTATTTAAAAATCCAATTTTCTCCAAAATTAGGATATTACGGAGAACATCATTGGCGGGTAAGAAACAGCCTGGACGATGTATGGTCCTTTTATGGCCGAAAAAGACAGATGTATAACCGCTTTGGGCTGAATATTTTCTTCAACGAATATTTTGAAGGAGTGATTGGCCCCACGCTGGTATTGAACTTCACTCCTGAGCCGGGTAATCCAGAATATGAAAAAGTAACTTATGAGCCCAGGATTTGGCACCAGTGGCTTCTGAAAATGCCGCAAATTGGCCGGTTCAAAATATATCATCAATTTCGTTTTGAACACCGGTGGAAACGTAAAAATGATGTCAATGCAGAATATAAATACACCAATCGGTACCGGTATAAACTGTTTGCTTATATTCCACTGAACACGAAAAAAATCAAACCCAAAACCCTCTTCTTCTCTCCCAGCGCCGAACTGTTTATGCATAGTGGAAAATCCATTGGGGCCAACCCTATGGAAGACTTCCGTACCTACAATGGCTTTGGCTATGTACTAAACCAAAACATCACTTTTTTTGTAGGACATATGTATACATTGGGCCAAAAAACGTCTGGCTATGAATATCGATCCAGCAATATTTTGAGATTTAACGTATTCATTGGTCTGGATACCCAAAAAGCGGATAATACTATTCCGAAAATTAACCTGGGATATTAATCATGGGAAAAAACAGTATTTCATCCATCATCATCGGGATGCTATTGGTGGCCTCCCTTTTAGGCAACCTCGTCCTGTGGGACGCCATCCGACATCAAAAACAAACCAAGGAATTTCCAGAGATGGATTATTTTCAAACAAAACGGATGGCCGACAGCCTGCTACATAGCGGACAATACGCGGAGGCATTGGTGCTTTACCAACAATTGGACAGCCTCAGACCAGCCCACCTCTCTGAACAGTTGGACAGTGTAATGATCTTCACCCTTCAGGAAAATGAACAATTAAAAAAAATAGAAAAAGACTTTCTAGCGCTCAACCGTGACAATGCCAACCTGAAAGCAGACAGTCTTAATCTGCAATACCAAAACTCCCAACAAGTTCGTCATTTAGTAGGTCAGATCGACAGTCTCAAAATCATGCACTCCATCCAACTGAATAATCTGGAAGAAGCCGAAAGAGAAATCAATCAACTCAAATTTCAGCAGCTAAATCGCGAAAAAGCCGTGAGCATCAAAAGTTTTACTAACCCAGACGGGATTGAGGTTAAATATATCGGACATACCATTAATGATAAAGCGGAGGGATTTGGCTACGCAGTATTTGACAAAAAGGGATTTTATGAGGGACATTGGCACAATAACCTAAGAGACGGGGACGGAAAATACTACTGGACCAACGGGGACATCTATGAAGGGCAGTACAGAAAGGGGCAGAGAAATGGCGAAGGCACCTACTTTTTCCACTCGGGCGAAAAATATGTGGGACAGTGGCAAAATGATTTGCGACATGGTGAAGGAAAAATCTTCAATAAAGACGGGAAAGAAACTGTTTCCGGAGTTTGGGAAAAAGATGAACTGATCAAAAATTAAACCGGCACTCAAGCCCTGTCCGATTTAAGCAATTCCCGACACCTCATTCAAGTTAAGTGATATCTGAATTAATGTATCCAATTTTTCTATTAATGGAAAAACTACTCTAAAAAGGGACATAAATACGCTTGTGGCATATTTTTTTATCGCTCAATCCATGGATTGACAGTATAGAATTTACGGCATTACACCCCTGTTTCTGCATGCCAAATTAAAGCCTCCCGATAAAAAACTCACACCAACTCTACAAATTCCCCTACACAAGTCTGTATTTAAAATTAAAAATTGTAATCCGGATTAAACCGAGTAGCCGTTAATTCCCAATCAGGCCCACAAAACGGTTTTTTGGCCTTAAAAATGAGGGAAAATCCTATCACCAACTTATAAGATCTTTCTCCAGCCTTTATAATCACCAATAGGCACCAATTGCATTATTATTGGAAGTCCGTTAAGGTACAATCCAAAACGAAATTGCATTTGAAGAATCAATACAACACTTTTGTGAGAAATATTTTCCTTTTACTCGTTATCCTATTACTCCCGCTTTCGGTCTCCGCACAAGAACAACCCAGCGGATCAGTCACCAATATGGAGGAAACCGGTATGTGGTTCGGTGCCTATTTAAAGGTCAGATTTTCGGAGCGATTTGGGTATTATGGAGAGCATCACTGGCGGGTTCGGAATGATATCGATGATGTCTGGTCTTTTTACGGGCGTCCGCGACAATTATATAACCGTGCAGGTTTAAATATTTTCTTTAACGATTACTTCGAGGCCGTTATCGGGCCAACATTGGTACTGAATTTCACCCAGAGCCCGGCAACGAAGAATTTGATAAAATCAGTTATGAGCCCAGAATCTGGCATCAATGGCTGTTAAAAATGCCCACGATGTACAATATGAAAATCTACCATCAGTTTCGTTTCGAACACCGATGGAAAAGAGACAATTCAGTTGGCTCTGAACATGATTATACCGACCGGTTCCGTTATAAAATTTTTGCCTACATCCCCCTGAACTCCAAAGAAATTAAAGAAAAGACCCTATTCTTCTCCCCTAGTGCGGAGATATTTATGCATAGCGGGGAATCCATCGTTGCCAACCCCATGGAAGATTTCCGTACCTACAATGGTTTTGGTTATGTTTTGAACAACAACATCACCTTTTTTGTCGGACACATGTACACCCTGGGGCAAAAAAGTAGTGGCTATGAATATAAGGCCAGTCATATTCTACGATTCAACGTCTTCATTGGCTTGGATACCCGAAAAATCAAAGATCTCTTACCAAGAATCAACCTAGGATATTAATATGAAAAAGCATCTCTTCACCTCCACCCTTTTATTATTACTGGTGATTTCAGCCAGTATCAATTTCACCTTCTTCTCGATGGAAAAGAAAGACGTTATTGTTGAAAATCCATGGGAAAAAGAAATTGCTTATTTAAAACTGATCAGCAAGGCTGACTCCCTTCTTCTTAGCCAAAAAGTAGCCCAGGCCAGTTTACTTTTCGAAAAAGCAGAAGCACTCCGTCCGGAAGGTTACCCTGTAGCAATGGACAGCAGTTGGTTTTCTGAAGAACGATGGAAAAACGAAGAACTGGAAGGGCTTTCAAAAAATTACCGAGTGCTTGGGGGGAAAGTAAATCAGTTAAGTGAGGAGCGCTTAAAAGAAAAACAAAAGGCCAATCACCTTGAACAGCAACTGGACAGCCTTCAACTACAGGCCATCGCAAGGCAAAATGTTTTGGAAGAGCTGGAACAGGAAAACCAACAGCTTAAGCTTAAATTACGGGAGTCCCAAACCTCCCAAAAGATGTTAACCTTTCAAACGGATGATGGAGCAGAAGTAAAATACATCGGGCATGCCGTGGACAATCAGGCGGAAGGACATGGATATGCGGTCTTCAACAAACAAGGGTTCTATGAAGGCCAATGGCTGAATAACCTAAGAAATGGAGAGGGGGAATACTACTGGATCAACGGTGACCACTATGTGGGCACCTACAAAAAAGGTAAAAGAAACGGACAGGGCACCTACCATTTTAAATCCGGGGAACAATACATTGGAGAATGGAAAGATGACCTTCGCCATGGCAAAGGAAAACTGGTGAATGCGAAGGGAAAAACCCTGATAGAAGGTGACTGGGAAGATGACGAACTCCTTCAAAAAAAATCAAAGTAAAAATTAAGGACTGCTTCGGCGGTCTTTTTTTTTCATGATTTGAATTATAATCCTAGCGCCCCTTGACACAAAGAGATAAAACCCTACCTCACAACTACTTGCAATGACGCAGCGATCTTGATAAATTTCTTTGCAAATAACTTGACAATTCATTTTTATTGCTTACACTTGCAAGCTTTTTAAACCATCTAAAACTGAGGGGCCTAAAGCACCCTGTACTAATTTCATGGCCGCGAAAGCAGATACAACACTATTTGGGGAGCATTCCCCACTTATCTGACAATGAATATCTGTTTTATTATGTATCCTTGGGACCGGATTAGTAACAACGATACAACACTGCGAATTATACATGAGGCCTATTCCAGAGGCCATAATGTTGGAGTAATGGTACCGAGCAACCTGACCGTTCGGGCCAATGAAGTTTTTGGCTTTGTTCGCCTGCTGCAAAGCATGGAGAAAGTACCAGCGGATCCTGTAAAATTCCGAGATAAGGTGCAGTTCAAAGAAAAAATGCTGCCCATCTCCGGATTTGACGCCATCTTTCTACGTGCCAACCCACCAGTGGACACCACCATGCTGAACTTTTTAGATGCGGTGAAAGATGATGTATTTTTCATCAATGATATTGACGGCATCCGAAAGGCGAACAATAAATTGTATACCGCCACCATGTTTGACGGACAGGCGGATATTATTCCCCGCACCTATGTATCCAAGAACAAGGACTACCTGCTTCGGATGATTCAGGAATCCAATAACGAAAAAATGATTTTGAAGCCTTTGGATGGTTTCGGGGGAAGTGGCGTAATCGTTTTGGAAAAGAAAGCGAGTCAATCCATGAATTCCCTGCTGGATTTCTACATCTCTGGCCAAAAAGGAATCAGAGATCACAAATACGTCATTATCCAGGAGTACATTGAAGAAGCAGACAAAGGAGATGTTCGTGTATTGATGCTCAATGGCAAACCTATTGGAGCCATGAAAAGAGTACCTGCTGAAAATGATGTTCGGTCAAACATCCACGCTGGAGGAAGAGAAGAAAAACATAGCCTGACCAAAGCAGAAAAAAGAATTTGTGATCTGGTAGGGCCTAAGTTGGTAGCCGATGGTCTCTATTTCGTAGGACTTGACATCATCAATGGAAAACTCATTGAAGTGAATGTATTAAGCCCCGGAGGGATTACCCGTATAAATCGTTTAAACAGAACTAAACTACAAACAAAAGTCATTGATTTTGTCGAGGATGTAATCAAAATCAAAGAATCTGCCCTTAACAGAAGAATGACACATCGCATGACCGTTCAAAATGCAAAAAATCAGTCTTGATGAAATTCTGGCCAATATTGAGCAGGGGATCTGCTTTGAGGCCAGCCATGATGATGACTTTTTCATCAAAATTCATGAATATGTTCCGGTGGTTTGCGCGGCCATTCACAATGGCCATCGCCTAAGGCCTGCTCTAGAAGAAAACTGCCTACTGACTGATAAGGAAAGGTTGTATGAGGAAGATCCGCATACGGCCACCTTTATTCAATCCATGCCCATTACCTTAATTGGAAATGACTCCCGCTACGAATATGACCTTAATCGTGGAGTGGAGAATTGTGTCTATGAATCTGCCTGGGGCAAAGAGGTTTGGAAAACCCCTTTAACGGAAGCAGAAAAAGCTTTATCGCTGGAAAAACATCAACGGTTTTATCAAGTGGTGAAAGCATTAATTTCGAAACTGGAAAAAATGTTTCAGGCCGTAATTGTCTATGACCTGCATTCCTATAATTACAAGCGCCATGACCAATCCTTTCTTTTCAATATTGGAATTGAAAACTTAGATATTCCGCGGTATAACAGACAGATTACCCACTGGAAAAACGCCCTGATGAGAATGAAATCTTCTCGGCTAATTCCGGATGTCTCTGTAAACCACATTTTCTATGGAAGGGGGGAATTGTTAAGGTTTGTCCGTGAACATTTTAATAACACTTTGGTGATGGCCACCGAGGTAAAGAAAATCTTCATGAATGAGGATACTGGTCAGCCCTACCCCAAAGTTATTCAGGCTTTGGCAAAAGGATTTAAGGAGGCCATTACCTTGAACTCACAGCAATTTATTAATGATAGAAGTAACTTAAATTTTAGTCATAAAGAGGATGTGCTCTCGAGTACACTTCCCAAAAATGTGATTCAGTTTGATCAAAAGTTATTCAAGCTTTTGAGCAAATTTGAATTATTGACTCCTATCAACCCCATTAATCTGGAGCAGGAAAAACGGAAATTTTTTAAAATGAATTTTTCCGAAAATCCATCTTTTAGATATAAGCCCTTAACTACCGATGCCCATGAGTTTAAGGCCAATATGTATAAACTTCCTATAGCGGAGATTGAGGACGTACATATTCGCCAGCTTTATTTGGATGTTATTCAGGCTTATTCAGATAAGATTGACATGCTCAATACCATTGGTACGGATCAGTTTTTCTTCAACTCACTCCGACACTTTGGTGCACCCAATGAAAAGGACATCGCGAATGCCCAGTTCTTATTATTTGGCAAAACACCAAACTTCGGTGAGGAAGAAATCTTTGATGCGGCCCAGGCTAAAGATTATTTCTATGAAGAGGGAGCTCAATATGGCTTTAACTTTAATATTGAACTAAAGGAAAATCAGGCGGCAGATGCTTACGTCCTAAGCCGAAGACGAAAATTACTCCTGAAAAAGTCTGCTCTTTTTAATAAAAACAGGCTCAACGCATTATTACACCACGAAATAGGCGTTCATGTGCTTACTGGAGTAAATGCGGAGGAACAACCTTTAAAACTATTTCAACTCGGCATGCCTGAATACACTGAAACGCAGGAAGGGCTGGCCATCCTGAGTGAATTGCAAAGTGGTTTTCTGGAAGTAAAACGACTTCGACAATTGGCCCTAAGAGTCATGGCGGTTAATTCCTTAATCCAGGGGAATGACTTCAAAACCACTTATGTGCAATTGTTGGAAAATTACAATCCGGACCCGAATCAATTGTATTACATCGTAGCCCGGGTATATCGCGGAGGAGGTTTTACCAAAGATTACCTTTATTTGAGTGGTTTCAAGCGGATTCTACAGTTACAATCAAAAGGTCGAGATTTGAATAATTTATTTATCGGGAAAACCGCCATTAAATACTTACCCATCCTCAATGAACTGGTAGACAGGGGAATGCTCAACAAAGTACAGCATTTACCAAAACCATACTTAAAACCCTCAGAAATTGATCCGGTATTGCAGTACCTCAGCCAATCTCTGATTTAACCCGAATTATTCACCGCTAGTTTTAGGATCTACCCGAAGAGACTGATTATCATTTAGTTGTCATTTGTCCTACCAAATTTCCGATAGCCCAAAATTGGGTAAGCTTGCTTTCTCCTCATTCATCTGCTTCGTTGGAAAAAACTCGAAATAGGAAACTATTCCTTCATTTTTTCCGCCTGGCAGCTAAACGAGGATTTAAGCAGGAATAATCCGGGTTAAAAAAGTCAAAACCGATGATTTGATTCATCGGTTTTTTTATGTCCGGTCTACTACTTCCTTTTTTCGATGGAAATAGTGAACTTGGCGCAAGTTTCAACATTTAATTTTTCATTCATGCGCACTTATCTGTTCTATGATCTGGAAACTTCCGGACTCCATCATGCTTTTGACCAAATCCTGCAATTTGCCGCCATCAGAACAGATGAAAACTTCCATGAGCTGGAGCGCCATGAATTCCGCGTACACATTCGCCCGGATGTCATCCCTTCCCCGGAGGCCTTGACGACCACCAAGATTGATCCGATGGAATTTCGAGGAGAGATGAATGAATTTGAAGCCGTACGACGGATTCACCAACTGGTGAACGTCCCCAATACCACCAGCATCGGATACAATTCCATCGGCTTTGATGATTTGATGATCCGGCATGCCTTCTTCCGCAATTTGCTCGACCCTTACACCCATGGTTATGCCAATGGTTGCAAGCGGGCAGATTTACTACCGATTGCCATCATCTTCCGTCAGTTTAATCCGGAGGGCATTAACTGGCCGCATAAGGAGGACGGAACGCCAAGCATGAAGCTAGAATTAATATCTAAAGCAAACGGACTGGCCGATGGTATGGCGCATGATGCCATGGTGGATGTAGAGGCGACACTTGCACTGGCCAAAAAACTGGCCGCCAACAAAACCATCTGGTCCTGGGCAATGGAGTATTTTGACAAAAACACCTTCAATGCCCGACTGGATAAATATGTGGAACACAAACCGCTGGGAGAGGTGGGCCAACTGACCTGGGGATTATTGATGCATAACCGCATTGGAGGGAATGCCGGTTATCAGGCACCCGTAATTTATATGGGGCATTCCAATATGAAGCAGCATCTCTTCCTGCAATTGGACCGTGCGGATTTGGCTGAGCTCAATGAAACAGAACGTAAAGAGGAATTAAGTGGCGTTTGGAGATGCAAATATGGTGAGCCTCCGTTCATTCTTCCCTTCGAGCGATTACAGAAAGATTTTATCACCGATGAACGTCGTGCACTGATGAAATCCAATGTGCAGTGGATCAAAGAAAATTGGACGGAGTGGCAGGCAATGTGTCAGTTCCAAATGGACTATCGTTATCCGCAGGTGGATGGCGTTGATACCGATGACTTGATCTATAATGGCTTTTGGAATGATAGCATCAAAAAACAGAATGTGGCCTTCCATCAGGCGCGTGACTGGCAGGAACGTTATGATATCTGCTCCACCATGAAGGATGAAACCACCCGCACTTTGGGCCGAAGAATTCTTTTTAGAAATGAGCAACAGCTTTCTCCGGAATTATCCATGGCACAAATGGAATTCTTTACCGAGCGCTGGACAGACCAGAAGATTCTGGACAAAACGGGTAAAGATCGTTTCACCCCTCATATGGCTTTACAACGCATTCAGGAACTGTATGATGATCAGGAAAATCCGCTTTCAGAAGAGGATCATAACATCCTGATGAGTTATGAAGAATGGCTGCATGAGCGTATGGCGAACTTTGAGTAGGGTTTGTTCATCCTTGAGGACCAGGTATTAATCCATTTAATTTATCATTTGCCTGGTCCCTGCCTGGTCTTAGGCTATGTCTAAGACCCAAATCTATTGGAGCGTCCGCTCCTTTTTGATCCAGGCATAAGTCATCTGCCTATACATTACCAATGCTAAAAACATCATCCGTCGAAATTAAATAATACATTTCCTACCAATATTGAGGTAGTCAAGCGATTGATATTACCATCTTAAAATCCGTTTGGTTTTAGCAGGAGCGGACGCTCCTATTATATAGGGTCGAAGCAAAATGCAACGACCAGTGTGTGGGCTCGCCCGAAATACGCACTCTCCCCTCCTCCCTACTGGTTTTAGGCGAAATCTGAAACAAAAAAACAGGAATATCCGCATAAGATCATAAGATCCTAACAAAACTTGGACTAGAGCGCCAACCACTTGCTGGTCTTAGGCTATGTCTAAGACCCAAAACTATTGGAGCGTCCGCTCCTTTTTTATTCAGCCATAATTCACCTGTCTGGGCATTCCCAATATCAAAAGGGACAATGCATAGGAATTCAACACAACATTTCCCCACCAATATGGAGGTAGTCAAGCGGATTGATATCACCGCCTTAAAAGCCAATGATTTGCAGGAGCGGACGCTCCAATAATATAGGGTCGTAACAAAATGCAACGACCAGTGTGTGGGCTCGCCCGAAATACGCACTCTCCCTCCTCCCTACTGGTTTTAGGCGAAATCTGAAACAAAAAAAACAGGAATGTCCGCATAAGATCCTAGCAAAACTAGGACTAGAGCGCCAACCACTTGCTGGTCTTAGGCTGTGTCTAAGACCCAAAACTATTGGAGCGTCCGCTCCTTTTTGATCCAGGTAAAATTCATCTGCCTATACAATGTCAATGGGACAATGCATGGGAATTCAACACAACATTTCCCCACCAATATTGAGGTAGTCTAGCGCATTGATATCACCGCCTTAAAAGCCAATGATTTGCAGGAGCGGACGCTCCTATTATATAGGGTCGTAGCAAAATGCAACGACCAGTGCGGTTTTAATCGACCTCCAAGCGCGAAAACCTCCACAAAAACAAAAAACCGCATCACTGCGGCTTTCCATTATAATTCCTTCATCAATTCAGCTATCCTTTTCAGGGCATCCACCTTTGGGCTGGGGTTCACTACCCCACTGTTAAATTTAAACCAGGCGCCTTCCCGGGATCCAGATACTTGGCCCCTTTTTTCGGCTTGCCCTGCACTACCGCTTCCCAATTGTAGTCCGGCAGATAAATATCCTTCAGCGTATGCTTCAGGTCATGCCATGGATACTCTTTAACCACCGGCGCCAGACCATTCTGCTCTTTCGTCACGGTAAAGGATCGTACGGAAAACTTCGCCTCTATATCCACTTTAAATGCGGGCTCTTCTCCGAGGTCCATATATTTAATCAAAAGTGGCTTGGAGCGTCCGGCCAATTCATAAACCGCCTGAATGGCTTCTTCCATGAAGTACAACCACAAGTCCATCTCTCCGGGATAACCCACCATCACATTGCCTTCCAAATCCATCATGGTTACCTCAATGATCGGATCTTCGGCATTGCGATTCGTTTTCTTTTTAATCCAGGACGTTTTAGCCAGCACCTCCTCAAATTCCTCCTCCCACAACACGGGCAAATTACCCTTCCAGCTGAAATTATCATCCGGCGCAAAGCCCTCATCAATGATTTCCGCCTCGGTCAGCTCCTCCCGAAAAAGATATTCGATTTTGTAACGGCTGAACAACTGATTCTGAAAATCAATCGCCAGTTCATACTGACAACAATACGGCGGTGGTACGTCGCCAGAGTAATATTTTATGGTTATTCCCCCAAGGGATCCTAAATCAATGTTTTCCATAGCGTAAAATTAATCAATTGCCGCGAAAGGTGAAATCAGGCTTGCACCAATCCGTTCTTTTTTCTTAACCCCCACAACAAAAGGAAGCTGATCAGCCCATTCAGAATTAATAACTCAAAACCAAAGCGGTAACCACCCAACCACTGCTCACTGTTGGCAGAGATGATATAACACAACAGGGGCGCAACCATCCCCACAATCGGAATTCCTTTCTCATAAATACCGGCCGTCGGCAGAAAAAAGGCATAACAAAATAAGCCCAGCAAAGGCCCGTAAGTATAGCCCGCCACCTTAAATACCGCCTGCACCACCGACTCATCCGAGATGGCAGCAAATCCCGTGATCACCAACCACATGGTAAAAGCCAAAGCAATATGCACCTTCGTTCGGAAAGTTTTGGATGCTTTGGGTTGATGAAACCAATCCACACAGACGGAAGTCGTCAGGGCGGTTAGGGAAGAATCTGCCGAAGAATAGGCCGCTGCGATAATGCCCAGCAAGAAAGTGATGCCCACAAAGAGTGGCATATGCTCCATGGCCAGTAAAGGAAAAAGCTGATCCGTACGATCCGGAAGCGCAATTCCTTTGGTTTCAGCAAACAGAAACAAGCAGGAACCCATAAAGAGAAAGAATGCACAGGCCAGCAGAAAGCTCACCGAAAACCAACGCATATTCGTTTGCGCCTCTTTCAGATTCCGGCACGTCAGATTCTTCTGCATCATATTCTGATCCAGCCCCGTCATCACAATCGTCATGAAAATACCGGCAATAAACTGCTTGGGAAAAAAGTTCGCGGCCTGCCAATCCCAGAAAAATATTTGGGTAAAACCTTCCCCGCTACCTGTGGCCCAAAGTTCCGGCAGACTCAAATTTAGATCCGAAGCAATAAACCAAACCGCCACCAGCACAGAGATCAACATGCAGGCCGTCTGCAAGGTATCCGTCCAGACGATCGTCTTAATGCCCGAACGGAAAGTATAAGCATAAATCATCAAAATCATAATCCCCACCGTTACAGGAAAAGGAATGCCGATCGGTTGGAAAAAGGCCATTTGCAGTACCATCACCGCCAGAAACATCCGGAAAGAAGCACCGATCATCTGCGAAACCACAAAAGCCACCGAGGCCGTTTTGTGCCCATACACCCCGAGGCGATCCCGCAGCAATTCATAAATACTCACCACATCATGCTTATAATACAGGGGCAACAGCACCTGCGAGATGATCCAGTAGCCCACAAAATTCCCCAGCACAAACTGCAGATAGGCAAAACCCCCGCCGCCCACCTGTCCGGGAACAGAAATAAAGGTGACCCCACTCAGGGAAGCGCCCACCATTCCAAAAGCCACCAAATACCAGGGCGATGAGCGGTCGGCGGAGAAAAATGCCTGGCTATCCGAAGACTTACCCGTAACCCAGGACAACAACATCAAAAAAAGAAAATAGGCCGCAATGACCCAAAAAACGATTGTAGTGCTCATACCGAAAAATTTCCCCTCAAAATACACATCCTGCGCACAAAGCCCAAGGAAATTTCCGCTACCAAATAAAACTAAGGCTAAGCAGGAATAATCCTGATGTTTTTTTGGAGCAGCCCTCCTGACGTCGGTCGGGCTTTCGGCAGTCGCTCTTTTTGACGAGCCCGCTGCGCTTTAGGCGGTCAAAAAGGAGCTCCAACAATGCCTCTATCCCTCTGCCGGCGCGCCTCGAGTACTACAGGAGCGAAGCTCCGCAGGGACAGGGATGAAGCGGGCTTGTTTAAACCACAGCGGCCCAAAAGGCCGATGGGGTGAGCCGCGCCAGCCCGGTGCCAGCGCTTGCGATGGCAGTCCCAAAAAAAAACTTAACACTCCGGCTTCGCAATCTGCTGCACCAATTGATATTTTTTCGTGGGGTATTGCTTCATCACCCGGAAAAAATACCACAGCCCCAATCCGACGACCAAATGCGCTGGAATAAGGAACCACAGGCTGAAGCGTACCGGAAAAAATAAAGCGGAGCCGAACATGATGCCAAAAACCAGGGTTTGGGACGCGCTCTTATTCAAATTTAAACCGCCCTTGAGCTTTCGTGCTTTGTCGATAGAACCCGCAAAAGCCAGGGCAGTGTAAAACAGCAGGCCACACACACTTACAAACAAAAAGGTCAGGGCTTCTGACCGAAAGAACAAAAGAATCACGGTGGTGCTTAAAATGAGATCTGCAATCACGGGCCACTTCATGATGCTCCATTGCAATTTCAAGATTTCTTTCAAACTGCCGTTGCGCACTTCCATATTCCAATACAGACCGGGCCAATAGCCCCAGAAATTTAAATAAAGGTAGGTATAGAAGAGCAAGGGGCTGGTAAACCACCAAAAAAGCGGGCCTTGCGGATCCAGGTTGACCACCTCCTTGCCCTTACTTTGGACGAACACACAGCCGATCAGATAAATGGTTTTAAAAATAATTGCTACGATGAAGGCCATTCGCACCTTCTTACCCAAATACAGCTTCATCACCTTATTCCCTCCGAAGGCTTCCGGCAAAGCCATGGCCTTAGCACCTTTCAAGAGGGGACTAATGATTCCACCAAAAAACAATAGTAAGCTCGCGCCGGACACCAAAAAGATGGAATCCCATCGCAACCATATGGCGACTATCGCTAACAGCATCAATAAGGACTGTAAAAGAAAAAGCCAACGTCCCTTGGCATTCGCCTTTTTCACCAGCATTTTGGCAAGTAGCAGGCGAAAACAACTGCCCATCATCAAGGCACTCAAAGCGGCATAAAACCAATAGGTCTGATCCTGCTCCAAAAACAAGCCCAGCAGGCTGACAAAAATCAACAGCAACAGATTCATCTGTCGAAAAAAGGTTTTAAAAACATCTAGAAAGTATTTTTTCCATGCTGCTACAGGGTGATAAGGCGAAAAGCTATCCCGGTAGGTAACATATTGCGGAAAAAATAAATTGAGCACCGGAAAAACTAAAAGGGCAGTCAGCAGGCCGGAGAACAAGCTGTTATAGGTTTCGAAATCTCCCTCACTCCAGGAGTGTTTCAGGAACCAGCCAAATCCGGGGCCATACAGTAAAGCAAAGATCAGAAACAAAAAGAAGAAGCCCAGCTCTTTGGCGTCGGTGAGTCTGCGCTCACCGGCTTTAAAATAGTTGCGGAGGTATAGTTGGATCATATTTCTCGCTGTGAATATTTTAAGGATCATACTTCAGGGTTACCCGTTACCCAAATCACCTTATAGCGGTACTTCGGATAATTGGCGGCGACATCTCGCAAGTAGAATACCAATCCCACCAAGGGCAGCAAGGGCAAAAAAGCCAACCACCAAGACCATTGAATGGCGTAGACACTGGCGCATATCGGAAAACAGGCCAAGCTCAACCTCATGGAGACCATCTTCTTTCCAGTCTTCATCTTTTCCAAATAAGGCATAGGCAAATGGAGGCTACCCGCTAATGAAAGCAATATGAACATCAATACCACCAGGCCATAGTACAGCAGGAAAGCTACGATCTTCTCCGGAAAACAAAATACCATAAAAACGGCCACTAGCACAAAATCAATCAACAATGGCCATCTCATGATATTTAACTGCACCCGCCAAAATTCCCTGATGCTACCACTCCGAAGCTCCACGGCCTGAAACAGACCACGCCAGTTCCCCCAAAAATTCAAGTAGAAATAAGTAAACAGCGGCATCGGAACCACAAACATCCACATCAGTACGCTATAAACTCCCGCACCCGAAGAATCGGGATTCCTCAATTGTACAACGGCCATGCCCAAAAAATAAATTCTTAAAAGGTAAGCCATCAGCAAAAGCCGTCGCATTTTTTTATTGGTATGCAACTTTAACAATGGCCCAAAACTCATCGTCCAGCGGCTCAGTATACTTTTGCGGTAATTATTTTCTACATAGCGGAATATCAACAAACCCAAACCTCCAATCGCGAAAGCAGGCGTCATCACCATCTGATTCGGAGCGGAGAATAAAATCCACTCAAAAGCCGCCACCAGTAACAATAGCAACACCATGGACGCATAAACCCAGGGACGATAAGTCACCGCCAGTGCCTGCGCCACCTGTAAGCGCAGTAAATTTCCCAAAACGATTGCCGTTCCGGACATTAGCCACCACTCGCTTTGGTATAAATCCAGACGAAGACCAAATATGCCCACGAACAAAAGGCAGAACATATTCCGCTGGCAAATCAGCAATTCGATGACATCGACCATAAAACGTTGCCACCGTTTCATCGGCAAATACACCGACCACTTGGTCACATAGGGCGTATAAGCGGGGAAAATCAACGCCAGTAAAGGCAACAGTAAAAGGCCATTGACGGTCGCATAAAATAAGCGGTCAAAGGCGGAAAACCGTTCGGCTGCCCAGGCTTCATTCATTAATGTACTGAAAAGAAAACCATAGCCTACCGCCAGAAGCAATTGCCCTAAAAAGCTCAGCAGATTCTTACCGGATTTAAGCCCACGGAGCCAGGTGATGAGGCTTTTCTGAAAATATAAGCTGATCATATCCAGCTCAAATTTGTGCTGGTCATTTCTGTTTCCAGCTTGGACAATAATGCTTCATCCAACTGCCCTTTAAAGTTGGCGGTAAATTCATCAAAGGTGCCGGAGAAAGTCATCTGCCCATTATCTAATAATCCGATATGACTGACCAGTTTCTCCAGATAGGAAAGATCATGGGAAGAGACCAGCACCGCACGTTGGCCCGTACCATATTTTTTGATGAAGCGAATCATCTTCTCAGCCGCCAAAATATCCAAACCGGAAAAAGGCTCATCCAGAATCAGAAGATCCGGAGTATTCAAAACAGCCGCACAAAAGGCGACTTTCTTGCGCATACCCGTGGAATAGGAAGAAATGGATTTCTTTAAGGGGTTTTCATCTTCAAAAAAATAGGCGATCAGATCATTGATCCGCTCCTTTTGGGTTGGACCATCCATACTGTAAATTTTGGCAACAAACTCCAGAAACTCCCGGGCAGTAAATTCTTCAATTAACCCCAAATCCTGCCCGACGACTCCCCAGCGTCTTTTGTCTGCCGCAACGAAAGCTCGGACATCCTTCCCAAAAACATTTACCTCGCCTTCCTGTCGCTGAATTAAATCTAAAATCAAATTGATCAGGGTGCTTTTTCCTGCACCATTCTTCCCCAACAACCCAAAGATCTGTCCCGCCCCTACTTCCAAATCTAATTGATCAAGCACCACCTGCTGACCAAATTGCTGACTTAAGCCCTTAACTGAAATCATAAATAGTATTTTTCGAATTTAAATATTGACTTAAACACTAAAGTAAGGAAGTAGAGGCAGTTTTACAGTAAGGCTTTTACCAATGGCGAAATGAAAACATAAATGGAAAATCAGGACTATGAAAGATGAAAATCGAAATTATTGGGCATAAAAAAACCTGACCAATAATTGATCAGGTTTTGTGTCGGGGTGGCAGGATTCGAACCTGCGACCTCCTGCTCCCAAAGCAGGCGCGATGACCGGGCTACGCTACACCCCGTGGTGTTTTTCCACCGTCCGAAGACTGTGGGCCCTACTGGATTCGAACCAGTGACCCCCTGCTTGTAAGGCAGGTGCTCTGAACCAACTGAGCTAAGAGCCCTAAGTTGAGACAAGGCATGCCTTGTCTTTACCTAAGTGCGGAGAGTGGGGGATTCGAACCCCCGGTACCGTTTCCAGTACGTCAGTTTAGCAAACTGGTGGTTTCAGCCACTCACCCAACTCTCCTGGAGCCTCCAGTCGGACTCGAACCAACGACCTACTGATTACAAGTCAGTTGCTCTACCAACTGAGCTATGGAGGCAATATGAAAATTTAATTTTCACAATCGACGTTTCGATTGTGGGCCCTACTGGATTCGAACCAGTGACCCCCTGCTTGTAAGGCAGGTGCTCTGAACCAACTGAGCTAAGAGCCCGAGTGCTCACTTCAAAATCTCTCTTGTGGTGAGTCGGTTGAGACAGGACAAGCCCTGTCTGTACTTTACGCAAAAGACAAGACATTTCTCATCCTAGCTGTCGGGGTGGCAGGATTCGAACCTGCGACCTCCTGCTCCCAAAGCAGGCGCGATGACCGGGCTACGCTACACCCGAAGGCCCTCGCTTTCGAAGGGAGTACAAAGGTAAAGCAAAATTTGATATCTGCAATACTGTACTCTAAATTTATTTTTTTGTCGGGGTGGCAGGATTCGAACCTGCGACCTCCTGCTCCCAAAGCAGGCGCGATGACCGGGCTACGCTACACCCCGAACGAAAGGGAAATTACTCCCTGAGCCTCCAGTCGGACTCGAACCAACGACCTACTGATTACAAGTCAGTTGCTCTACCAACTGAGCTATGGAGGCAATATGAAATCTAAATTTCACAACCGACGTTTCGGTTGTGGGCCCTGCTGGATTCGAACCAGCGACCCCCTGCTTGTAAGGCAGGTGCTCTGAACCAACTGAGCTAAGAGCCCGAATGCTCACTTCAAAATTTCTCTTGTGGTGAGTCGGCTGAGACAGGGCATGCCCTGTCTCAACAAACCGACAACAAACAAATTGCTGCGGTACTTGTCGGGGTGGCAGGATTCGAACCTGCGACCTCCTGCTCCCAAAGCAGGCGCGATGACCGGGCTACGCTACACCCCGTGGTGTGTTTCCACCGTCCGAAGACTGTGGGCCCTACTGGATTCGAACCAGTGACCCCCTGCTTGTAAGGCAGGTGCTCTGAACCAACTGAGCTAAGAGCCCGAATGCTCACTTCAAAATTTCTCTTGTGGTGAGTCGGTTAAGACAGGGCATACCCTGTATATACTTTTTGCACTGGACAAGACTTTCCTTGTCCAAGCTGTCGGGGTGGCAGGATTCGAACCTGCGACCTCCTGCTCCCAAAGCAGGCGCGATGACCGGGCTACGCTACACCCCGCGGTGTTTTTCCACTGTCCGAAGACTGTGGGCCCTACTGGATTCGAACCAGTGACCCCCTGCTTGTAAGGCAGGTGCTCTGAACCAACTGAGCTAAGAGCCCGAGTGCTCACTTCAAAGTTTCTCTTTTGGTGAGTCGGTTGAGACAGGGCATGCCCTGTCTATACTTTTTGCACTGGACAAGAATTTCCTTGTCCAAGCTGTCGGGGTGGCAGGATTCGAACCTGCGACCTCCTGCTCCCAAAGCAGGCGCGATGACCGGGCTACGCTACACCCCGTGCAGTTGAAAGAATTGATGGTATTTTAAATACTACGCGTCTCTCCCCTACTAAATAGAGCCTCCAGTCGGACTCGAACCAACGACCTACTGATTACAAGTCAGTTGCTCTACCAACTGAGCTATGGAGGCTAAAGATCGGATTTTGAATCTTCAATTATCAGACCAAAACAATGGCGACAATCAAATCCTAATCCTTTTAATCTGTGGGCCCTGCTGGATTCGAACCAGCGACCCCCTGCTTGTAAGGCAGGTGCTCTGAACCAACTGAGCTAAGAGCCCGGATGCTCACTTCAAAATTTCTTTTGTGGTGAGTTAATAAGACAGGACATATCCTGTCTATACCAGTGCGGAGAGTGGGGGATTCGAACCCCCGGTACCGTTTCCAGTACGTCAGTTTAGCAAACTGGTGGTTTCAGCCACTCACCCAACTCTCCTGGAGCCTCCAGTCGGACTCGAACCAACGACCTACTGATTACAAGTCAGTTGCTCTACCAACTGAGCTATGGAGGCTAAAGATTTTTGTGATGTAAATAAGGTTTGAGTAAAACTCTTCCCGAACAACATTAAGTTGTGGGCCCTACTGGATTCGAACCAGTGACCCCCTGCTTGTAAGGCAGGTGCTCTGAACCAACTGAGCTAAGAGCCCTTATTTTTATTATTGATCAAGCCATATCCGGCTAAATCAAAATAACATTCTCTTTAGTACAATTCCAAGATTTCAAATCTTTCTCACATTCAAATGGCGATTATTTTCTTTTGAGCGACAAAACTAATTTCTGATTTCGAAGCGGATAAGAATGTCCATTTCTGCGTCTCTGAGGGCGTTTCCCTCAAAAGCGATGCAAACATACGGGCTTTATTTTTATCCACCAAGCCTTCCCAAAAAAAATAAATGATGATAAATTTCCCGACAGCGTCACCAAACAGATAAATTCATGTTTTCCAACCTTCTAGTGAGTGGAAAGGATTTGTAAAAAATGTTAAAAATTTTCCTTCAAGCGGAATTAGCTTGATTCCATTTTCAAACATTGCTAATATTAGGCCTTAAAAATCGGAGGCAAGGGCCAACGGGGAGCAAGACGGAATTCCTATAGATATTGCTATCGGCGCTCCTTTTTTCTATTTTTCGCAGAAGAATTTTTCAAAATTATATGACCTGGTATAAATCACTCGGGCTTACGGAATCAATTTTCATCATTATTTTCGTATTGCTCCACTTATTATTTGTCTGGAGAAACATCCGAATCGCTAATAGGCTACGAGCCGGATTCAAATGGGTGTTTATTAAACTGGTGCTACGCTCCCTGTATTTTGGCTGTTTTATTTTAGCATTACTCGGCCCTTCCTTCGGACAAATCTCCCAGGAAATAAAATCTGTAGGAAAAGACATCATGATCTGTGTAGATCTTTCCCAATCCATGAATGCGACAGACATTCCCCCGTCTCGCCTGGAAAAAGTAAAGTTTGAACTAAAAAACCTGGTCAGCGCTTTCAATTCAGACCGGGTAGGTATTGTCATCTTTTCTTCTGAAGCTTTTATGCAATGTCCGCTCACTTATGATCAGGGTGCATTAAATCTTTTTATCGAGACCATGAATACCGGCTTGGTGCCACATTCCGGAACTGATTTTGGCCCTCCTTTGGAAATGGCACTTAGTAAAATATCCAGCGAAGAAGAATCTGCCAATACGCCTAAGTCAAAAGTAATCATTTTGATTAGTGATGGAGAGGACTTTGGAGAGAAAACCAATGAGGCACTAAGCCAAATTGTAGAAAACAACATTAAATTATTTACGGTTGGAGTAGGAACTGCTGATGGTGGAAAAATCCCCATGGGACGTAGCTTTAAAAGGGATAAGCAAGGTCGTCCGGTGGTAACCAAATTAGAAGCCACTGCACTTAAAAAGCTGGCATCTAAAACCGGGGGACGCTATTTTGAAGTAAATGATCAGCGTAATGATATTCCAAAACTTATCAATAACATCAGTCAAATAGAAGGAGAACTTCGTGACAGCCGCCGGGTGGATGTTTCCGCCAATAAGTTTTATTATTTTCTGGCATTAGGTTTACTCCTTATGGCCATTGATCTTTTGACCAGCATCCGAACCATCAAAATATGAGAACGCTTCTTATCTTATTATTTGCGGCCCTTAGTTTTGACGGCTTCAATCATATTGCCAAAACTAATGCCCTTAAAAAGAAAGCAGAGGAAGCCATGCTTTCCGGAGATTTTCAAACCGCCACTGCGCTTTATCATGAGCTTATTGACAGCTTAAAGGTGGCCGAGGATGAATCCGTTTTAAATTTATCCAATGCCTATTTTCATTTGCAGGACACCACCAATGCAGAAAAGTACTATAGTGCTGTAGTGGAAAGCCAAAACACCGAGATTCGCGCCAAAGCCAATCAGCAGATGGGGGTGATCCAGTATCAAAAGCAAGACTTTAACAAAGCCCTTGCCCATTTTAAGGAATCCTTAAAAGCAGACCCCAATAATGCAGAAGCACGCTATAATTATGAGCTGGTCAAAAAAGTAATTGAAAATAATAAGCAACAACAAGATCAAAACCAGGAACCGGATATTCCGCCACTAACCCCATTTGCAAAACAGCTTAAAGCAAAATCAGACCAGCTGATTGCGCAAAAAAATTACGCACAAGCCCTGCAATTAATGGAGGATGGCTTGCAGCAGGATCCTTCCGTTGCGAACTATAATGATTATATCCATCGAACCCGTGTGGTGGCAGAAATTAATGCGAAATAACATCATGAAGCAAAAGATCTTATATACACTTTTCAGTCTGTTATGCTTTGGCTTAATGAACACAGCACAGGCACAGATCAGTAATCCCCCGGAGTTTCACGAAGGAGCCCAGTTCTACATCAATAAACAGATCCCCCAGGCGGTCGCCGCCTTGGAACAAGGACTTCGAAAGGAGCCGGACAATCTGGCCATGCAGGAATTGCTGAAAAAAATCCGGGAGCAACAAGACCAGCAGGATCAACAAAATCAGCAGCAGAACCAGCAAAACGAAGAGAATCAGGACGAAAATCAGGAAGAAAACCAAGACCAGCAGAATCAGGAAGAAAATCAGCAGGAAGAAGAGAATTCTGAAAATCAGGAGCAAGAGCAGGAAGGCCAGGAAGAGCAAGAGGATCAACAGAATCAGGAGCAACAGGGAGAAGATGCTGAGCAGCAAGAGGGAGACTCGCAAGAGCAGGAACCTCAGGAGGGTGAACAGCAGCAGGACCAGGCCAATGAAGAGCAAGAAAACGAGGAAGACAGTCCTCCACCAAGCCCTTCGGCAGCAGAGCGCTTGCAGGAAATGAATATGTCTGAAGATAAGGCAAGAATGATACTGGATGCCATGCGAAATGCCGAAGTGCAGTATTTGCAACAGAATAAAAGAAAGGCCACTCAAAAGCCTGACAATAGTAAACCGGATTGGTAAAATTTAAAAAAGATCATCTTATGGGTGATCTTTTTTCGTTTTATTACCATCTCCTTATCGGATATTTAATATTTTTTTCCCTTATTCAAATACCATACTTAACTTCTGAAAAATAGTGATCCCTATTTGCCACTGTACAATGAGTTCAAACTTAATTTTATAGACGATGAAAAATTGGCAGAATCTATTTTTCGTACTAATCGCCGCTCTCACTTTCTCTGCCTGTAGCAGTGTTAATGTCTCCTATGACTATGATCGCGGAGCGGATTTCTCTTCTTACCAAACTTACAGTTTCATGATCAAAGACCCTGATCAGAAAATCAATGTAGGCCTGAATGAATTGATGATCAGACGTGTGATGTCCAATATTGGGGGAGAAATGTCCGCCAGAAGTTATGAGGAAGTAGAAAACAATCCCGATTTGTTGATTAATTTCTACCTCAAAACAAAAGACAAGAAAAACGTTTACTACGATCCATATTGGGGTGGTTGGTACGGTCCCTGGGGTCCCTATCGTGGTCCACAGGTGACGGAATATACCGAAGGTAACCTGGTCATTGACATTGTGGATGCTAAGAAAAAACAGTTAATCTGGCAAGGGGTAGCTACCGGATCTATTGACGGAAAAATGAAAAATCCGGATAAGACGATGCAGAAAATTGTGAATGAAGTATTTCTTCGTTACCCGCATAAAGCAAATGAGGCCTTCGGATATCAGGTGAAAAAATAAAACGTACAAGCAGGGGCCCGGCTCCTGCTTTTTTTATATCAAAAAATTATGGCAGGAACCAGCAAGAATCAACGCATAGCGCAAATCATCTCCATTTTAATCAAATATGGTTTTGAAGATTTTATCGCAAATTCCCGCCTTAAAGAATTGGTAGTCTCCACTCCCCTGCTGAACAAAACAGTTTCGGAGGAAACCTTAAAATACACCAGAGCGCAACGCATTCGTCTGGCATCGGAAGAACTGGGGCCCACTTTTGTGAAATTAGCCCAGATCATGGCCAACCGGCCGGACATGCTTCCGGCAGAATGGCTGGAAGAACTAGCCAAAACCCAAAAAGAATCCAGTCCGGTACCGAATTGGGATGTGGAAAAATTTATTTCCGAAGAGTTGGGAAGACCCTTCCAGGAAATTTTCCGATACGTAAATCATCAACCCATGGCCTGCGGCTCAATAGCTCAGGCTCACAGGGCTATTCATGTCGATGGAACGGAAATGGTACTGAAACTGCAGCGCCCTGACATTGCCACCATCATTGAAGCGGATCTGGAAATCCTGCATCTGATTGCCTCCCAGGCGGAATCCAATATAGAAAAATTCGCCACCTTTCAGCCCGTAAAACTGGTGGAGAGCTTTCAAAAGCACATGTTGGAAGAATTAAACTTCCGCAATGAGGTTCAAAATATCAAAGAATTTTATCATCAATATAAAGGATGGGATGGGCTCACCAGCCCGAGAACCTACGAGCATTGTAGTTCCGGAAAAATCATTGCTATGGAGATGATGAAGGGCCATAAAATCGATGAATGGCAGCCCGAAGATCCCTCCCTGAAGCAGCGAATGATTGACACCCTCATTGATGCTTTCTTTAGCCAAATCCTGGAATATGGATTTTTCCATGCCGATCCACACCCTGGAAACATTCTGGTGCAGGACAATGGAGAAATCTGCTTCATTGATTTTGGAAATATGGGAAGGCTCACCAGTTCCCAACGAGAACTACTCTCCCGTTTTTTCTTTCAATTTCTTCAAAAAGACTACCGTCAAATAGCTCGGACAGTCAAGGAAATTGCCATTTCCCATGAAATCACGGACATGAAAATCTTTGAATCAGAATGTGAAATGGTAATTCAGCGTTTTGATCGGTCCCTGGCCGATATTGAATTAAAGGAAATGGCCCAAACCTTCACCAGCCTGATTTATAAATACCGGATAGAATTACCACAATACCTTCACTCCGTATTTCGCGCTGTGCTGATCATGGAAGGACTGGGAAGTAACCTGGATCCTAACTTTGAAATCTTTGATAAGCTTCGCCGATTTGGGAAAAAAATTGTACTCAATCACCTTGACCCGAAAAAAATTGCCAAAGACAGCCTCAGCTCCCTATTCACTTTAGGCACTTTATTGAAGAATGTCCCCCATGATTTGCAAGACCTTATTGATACTGCTAAAGAGGGAAAGTTCAAAATAGACATCAAACACCATGGGCTAGAAGATTTCCGCCAAACCATTGACTCCGCCACCAATCGCATCTCCCTGGCTATCATCACCGCTGCGATTATCATCGGTTCTTCTGTAATCATCTTTGCACAAATCCCTCCACTAATTTATGACATCCCCATTCTGGGATTTATTGGCTTTTTCCTTAGCTCCATTTTGGGCTTTTATATGATATTGACTATCCTCCGTAACCAAAGACCAAAAAAATAAAGGCATTAGAGCACATTAAAAGCTAAAATTCGTAACGAAAATTTGAAATTCTATAGAAGCGGTACCCGATTATTAAGAGAAAATAGCAGTGCTATTGCTGAGAAATTATCCAATATCACCTCCAATAATTCGAATTTGCAGTCGGGAAGTGCGGTTTTAAACATGCGCTTATAATAGAAAACCAAGTGGATAATTTTTAAAAACACCCTTCTGCCGGTATTTGGCAAGAATCCACTCAGATTCAACAAACAATTCGGACGGGAATCGGTAATCTTTCTAAAGCAGACCTATGATTTTTGATAGATACCGAAAACTGGAATCCCTCTTTAACGAATCCCACTTTCCGCAATGGGCCCGAACCCCCGTTTCTGCCCAATATTTTCTGGCCGAAAAAGAAAAAAACATAGGCAATCTTTATCTCAGCACTCAGGTGGCCATGGCTTTTGAAGATAACCGGCAATTTCAGGTTCTGCTTCGAATGGCTTTCGGCTCCGAGGCCCATGATCAATTACTGGAAATGGAAGGTAGGTATTTCCCGTGGCTGGAAGATTTTATGAATGAACACCGCGAAATCAACCTTTTGCAGGAGGAAATGCATTATACCGACTTTCTTTGCAGAGAAACCCCTACCGGTTTCCCTGCCAATATGCTGAAAATCATTCATCAAAAGGCCCGTCTGCTTATCACCGTAAATGGCATGAAACGCTATTGTGAATGGCTTCAAAAAGGACATTTAGGATCTCATTGCTATTTCTTTCTGGGAGAGGCTTTTGAATGTTAACCCGAATTATCCACCGCTAGGTTCAGGGAGTTACTATAATATCTGCATAATCTGCGCATTTTGAATAGATTCATTTTTTTAAAATAGGTCAAATTTTGATGTACTCACTATGTCTTCCTTCATCCGATTAGTTGAAAAAAACGAAATAGGAGCCTAATCCTACCTTTTCTCCAACTGCAGCGAAACGAGGAGGTAAAAAGGTGTGATCTGGCTTAACGGCACCACCATCAGGCTATTATTCAGGTTTTTCCATTTGAAAAATACAGTTAAAAATTGTATTTTAAATAAACAACAAACCCAAAACCTGAAATGAGAGATGTATTTATCGTGTCGGTAGCCCGCAGCCCGATGGGAAGTTTTATGGGCAAACTTTCCGGCTTCTCCGCCACTGAACTTGGTGCTCATGCCGTAAAATCTGCTTTAGACAAACTGCCCCAAAATGCTTTCCAACCAGATGAAATATTCATGGGAAACGTGGTTGCTGCCAACCTGGGACAAGCCCCCGCCAAACAAGTCGCCGTCAAAGCAGGACTCGGATATGAAATCCCCTCCACTCTAATTAATAAAGTGTGCTCCTCCGGCCTTAAAGCGGTCACACTTGCGGCTCAAAGCATAATGAGTGGACAAAATGAGATAGTCGTAGCAGGAGGCATGGAAAGCATGTCTAACATTCCATTTTACCAGCCAAAAGCCAGAACCGGGAATAAATTCGGACACGTCCAATTAGTGGATGGGCTGGTGCAGGATGGGCTCTTTGAGCCCTATTATAAATTCCCCATGGGCAATTGTGCTGAAAATACGGCCAGAGAAATGAATATTACGCGCCAAATGCAGGATGATTATGCGGTGGAATCCTATACGCGAGCAAAAAACGCTACGGAGAATGGTAAATTTAAAGCTGAAATTGCGCCCATAACTATCCCGCAAAGAAAAGGAGAGCCCATCATTATGCATGAGGATGAGGAGTTCAGAAACGTGAAATTAGATAAAATCCCTCACCTAAAGCCCGTCTTTGATAAAGAGGGAACCGTTACCGCTGCCAATGCCTCCACCATCAATGACGGTGCTGCTGCTTTGGTACTAATGAGTGGCGAAAAAGTAGCAGAATTAGGTTTAAAGCCCTTAGCCAAAATCATCTCTTTTGCCGATGCTTCTCAAGATCCACTTTGGTTCACCACCGCACCCACTAAGGCAATACAAAAAGCATTGGAAAAAGCAGACAAGCAGATAGAAGACATCGATTTTTTCGAAATCAATGAAGCATTTTCTGCTGTAGCTATTGCCAATACGCAAAAACTAAAATTAGATTATAATAAGATTAATGTGTACGGAGGAGCTGTCGCATTAGGTCACCCACTAGGCTGTTCCGGTGCCCGGATATTAATCACACTATTAAGTGCATTAAGACAAGAGACTGGTAACCTTGGCGTTGCAGGAATTTGCAACGGAGGAGGCGGTGCTACAGCTATAATAATTGAAAGACAATAGACTCCGAGGAGTTTTATTTCTGCAAACTGAGGGCGTGGGAAACCACGCCTTCTTTTTTTTAGTATTTTATAACTTTTTTGAGATTCTCATTTTCAATCCCTAAATTACTCCCCCATATCATTGTTAACATAAAATTAGAAGATTTACTCACCAACCTGTATTGATTGTAAAATGTCACTAAAATCTATGCTTCTCTCCACCCTTCCGAAAGGCCTTTCGGAAGAGGATGAGTTCACCTACCTATTAACTAACATCATCTCTGTATTTCTAACCATGGTAGGTAGTCTCTTTGGAATAATTTCCTTTTTCGCTTTTCCTCAAGGAGTTATTTACCCAATAATTGGTTCGATATTTTTTGCTTCCCCTTTAATCCTGAATAAGTTTAAAAACATTAATATAAGTCGAATTGCATTAATTATTGGTTCAGGAATTGCCTTAGCTATGTATCATACTGCCCTAAGGAGTCCTGGGAGGGGTTAAATGTTGGGCTTTCCCTAGTGCAACTATCTTTTGCTTTAGTCGGTTTCTTGCTTTTTAAAAAAGAAGAAAAAGGATTATTTGTCATTGCCAATTTAATAGCAATCTCCAGCTTTGTATACCTAGTAACAGTGGAAGGAAAAAACACAAACGAGATTGACACCTCTTTATTTACTTCAGGGTTTATGCATTATGTTTCTGTATTTTCTGCATTAGTCATTTCATTCTTTATCATGTTGACTTTCCGTTTCATCAATACCCAAAATCAGGAAAAAACCTTGAAATTAATGGGTGATATCAAGAAACAGCAGGAGGAAATGACGATAAAAAACAATGAACTCAATAAATATATTGGAGAGATTGAGGTTAAACAATTAGAAGACAATCAACGACAATGGATTGCCGAAGGACAATCCAAAGTGGATTACCTTCTTAGGACCGAAGAAGATAAAGATGCCGTTTTTGATAAATTACTCAGCTTTCTCATAAAATATATGGAAGTAAATCAAGGTGCAGTATTCCTGGTTCAACAAGAAGAAAAAGAAAACCAATACCTTGAGATGGTTGGGTGTTATGCATATAATAGAAAAAAATTCGTCAACAAAAAAATAAACATTGGAGAAGGTCTTATCGGTCAATGTTATTTAGAACAAGAAAAAATATTTTTAACCGAAATCCCTGACAACTACATTAATATTACCTCTGGCTTAGGGGAATCAAACCCAACCAACCTAATTGTTGTACCATTTTTGTACAATGATGAGGTAGTTGCAATATTGGAATTAGCTTCATTTAAAGCCGTCCTTGATTATCAAATAACTTTCTTAGAAAACATGGGACAAAGTGTTGCTGCCTTTGTCATGAATCATAGAATAAATGTAAGAACTCAAAAACTTTTGGAAGAATCTCAAATGCATGCTGAAATGCTACGTGCTCAAGAAGAAGAAATGAGGCAAAACATGGAAGAATTAACAGCTACCCAAGAGGAGGCAGAAAGAAGAACTTTAGCCTTTCAACAAGAAATAAAGAATAAAGAGTTAGAAATTGAAGAATTAAGGTTAAAAATTAATTGCTAAACCTTCTTTATTTTATTAATAAAACAAAGGCCAACTTTAAATTAAAGTCGGCCTTTATTTTTAAGAACACAAAACCTCACTATTTTACCCCTAGAGGAAGCCATTCCAAATGATTAGGAAAACACTCAATTATGCACCCTTAAATCCTCATTTAGCCACAAGACTAATAAATACAGGAATAGATCCCTATTTCGAGTATTTCCCGATGAAGCAAATGAATGAATAAAGCAAGCTTTGTTCAATTTTGGCTATTAAAAATTCGATCAAATCGAACTGATAATTAAGCCACTAAAATGAAGTCCTGAATCTAGGGACGAATAATTGAAGTTATTGAATCTAGCGGTAAATAGTTCTGACTTACATAATAAAAGAAACACAAAATCATCATCTTATTTCCTACTGTAAACTCGGATATTGCAAACTGTTCCTGCTATCACAAAAAATAAAGACACCAAAATTGTCAATGGTGCCAACCACCCAAATTGCAATAAACCAACTTCTACATTTGGGCCTGGAATAAAATAAGGTGCATACAAAAGGAATGAACAAGAGATCAGTACTTGAACAAAATAAGAAAAGATAACAAACCGACGCTCCGAATTCAAATCAAAAAGAACGGTGGTCCAGGGATAAAAAGCCAAATTCAATAGGTTAACAGCGACAAAGGGAATAGTAGCGCCATCTGTAAAGTAGGCGGCAAACCAATTGGAATAAACAACAGGCATAATAGCTAGATAAAATCTCACAAATTTATGGGTAGCTCCTCCTTTTAAGAAGGACACAGACCCAAAAGTCAATGTACCAGCCAAGGGTATGAAATAAAGGCCTTCGAAGTAAATTAGCGAAATAAAAGTAAAAGTAACCCCAATTATTGAGGCTAAAATCAGACTATAGAATTCAATGTTTAGATATCTATTTTCATCTACAGAACAAGAAACACAATTCAAAAATGAGTTTTGAAATGGAAATTTTAATGCATTCATTTTAAAAAAAGATGGATAATAAAACTTAATAATAAACTACAATTCGTAGTTACTTTGAAAACTCCCAGAGTTCAACATTTGCACTTGAAAAATTATCATCAAAAGGCAAAAATTAAAGTTTTCCACATCATCGACCCATTTCACCCCTACGAATTATCCTAATGCGGCAAAAAACAACCCATAAAGAAAGAATCTAGGAAGGCAAATCAAATTATCCAATAATAAAAATACTATACCTAAAATAAATACATAAAAAAAACATAATCTTCTATTTTGAAATATATTATATTATAACTACTCCAAAAACTGTAATATTAATTCGAAAACAACCTTTGAATTGAAACACAAAAAAACCCACTCTACTCTTTCAAGTAAAAGCGGGTAACAAACAACAGAATATTCTTAATAAAAAGGTGTTAAAGGACTTTTAATTAAGCTGAGACTGTATCTTTTATCTGCGCAGCGATAAAATCACCTACTGCGGTAGTACTTTGCGGTGCGGCTTTGTTCACATCCTCTGTGGCAAATCCTTCATCCAAAGCGAAGTCAACGGCCTTGCGAACGTCTTCTGCGGCATCAAACAACTCCAAGTGGTCCAGCATCATCGCTACAGACAAAATGGTGGCCATTGGATTGGCGATGTTTTTACCGGCAGCCTGAGGATAAGAACCGTGAATCGGCTCAAAAAGGGAAGAGCCTGTTCCTACAGAAGCCGAAGGCAACATCCCCAAAGAACCGGAAATGATAGAGGCTTCATCCGAGATGATATCCCCGAACATATTCTCCGTCAATACCACATCAAATTGTTTCGGATTCAAAATCACCTGCATGGCGGCATTGTCCACAAACAGATAATCTACTTCTACAGAAGGATACTCCACGGACATTTCCTGTACTACTTTTCTCCACAGGCGGGAGGTTTCTAATACATTGGCTTTGTCCACCAAGGTTAGTTTATTGCGGCGCTGAGTGGCAGCTTTGAATGCCAGGTGTGCAATTCGCTCAATTTCAGAACGCTCGTAAACACAGTGGTCATAAGCTTTGTCTTCACCTTCTTTACCTTTGGCGCCAAAATAAATCCCTCCAGTCAGCTCGCGGTAAATCACGAAATCGGCTCCTTCCAAACGCTCCGGTTTAATCGGTGCTTGATCCAATAGTGCATTGAAAGTACGGATGGGACGGATGTTGGTAAACAAGCCCAAGGCTTTACGAATGGCCAACAAACCCTGCTCCGGACGCACCTTGGCATTCGGGTCGTTATCGAATTTTGGATCGCCTACCGCACCCAGCAAAACAGCATCCGCTTGCTGACAGGCGGTTACTGTATCCGCTGGTAGCGCTTCACCGGTGGCATCAATGGCAGCGGCGCCGATCAATCCTTCGGTGAATTCAAAATTTACTCCATACTTTTCCGACACGGCTTGAAGCACTTTTTGTGCCTGAGCTACAATCTCCGGACCGATTCCATCGCCCGGTAAAACAGTTATATTTTTAGTGACTTTAGACATCTTTATTTTGCTTGTTCGTATGCTTCAATTTCAGGGGTAATACTCAACAGGAAGTCGATATCATTCAAACCTTCCATCAGGCAATGCTTTTTGTAACCGTTGATCTCAAAAGATTCTGAAAGTGAAGTGCCCTCAATTTTAATGGTCTGCGCCCCCAAATCCACCGTTACCTCGGTTTTAGGATCTGCTTCAGCGCGGCTGAAAAGTTCCTCCAAAAATTCAGGAGATACCTCTACCGGCAACAAGCCATTGTTGGTACAGTTATTCTTAAAAATATCAGCAAAGGCTGAAGAAACTACCACGCGGAAACCGTAATCATAAACTGCCCAGGCAGCATGTTCACGAGAGGAACCGGAACCGAAATTTCTCCCGGCCACCAATACTTTACCGCTGTATTTGCCGGTATTGAAAATAAAATCTTCATTCACCGATCCGTCTTTCTGATATCTCCAGTCGCGGAATAAATTATCGCCAAACCCTTCACGGGAAGTAGCCTTCAGGAAACGTGCAGGGATAATCTGATCAGTGTCCACATTCTCATTGCGAAGTGGAATATAAGTTGAATTAACTATTTTTAGCTTTTCCATGATGTTCGTTCAATAAAAAATTATGCTTCCACTACCACCCCTGAAATGGCTGCCTTAGCAGCTGTAATTGGGGAAGCCAAAAGCGTACGGGAACCAGGACCCTGACGGCCTTCGAAATTTCGGTTAGAGGTAGAAACGCAATAGCTTCCTGCCGGAATTTTATCATCATTCATGGCCAGGCAAGCAGAACAACCCGGCTGACGAAGCTCAAATCCCGCCTCATTCAATACCTGCTTAATCCCCTCTTCAATGGCTTGCTCTTCCACTAGTTTGGAACCTGGAACAATCCATGCGGTCACGTGATCCGCCTTCTTATGGCCTTTTACCACCTCCGCAACGGCACGCAAATCTTCGATACGGCCATTAGTACAGGAACCGATGAACACATAATCGATCTTCTTACCTGCAATGGCATCTCCTTCTCGGAAATCCATATAATCCAAAGCCTTGGCAAGGGTGCGTTTCTCCGTATCATCCACCTCGTCTGCTGTTGGAATATGATCACTCAAGCCAATGCCCATTCCCGGATTAGTTCCAAAAGTAATCATGGCTGGAATTTCCTGCGCATCGTAATGGTATTCCTTATCAAAAACGGCTTCTTCCTCCGTAAACAACTGAGACCAATCAGCGACCGCTTTTTCAAAGTCAGCGCCCTTTGGCACTTGCTGACGACCTTCCAGATAATCGAAAGTGGTTTGGTCCGGAGCGATTAAGCCTCCACGCGCCCCCATTTCAATACTCATATTACAAACAGTCATACGCTCTTCCATGGTCATATTCCGGAAAGTAGAACCTGCGAACTCTACAAAATACCCCGTTCCACCGGAAGTCGTTAGTTTAGAAATCACATAAAGCACCACATCCTTAGCGGTAACGCCTGCTTTTAGCGCTCCATCCACATTGATGCGCATTTGCTTGGGCTTACGCTGCATCAAACACTGGGTGGTCAACACCATCTCTACTTCAGAAGTACCAATACCAAAGGCAATCGCGCCAAAAGCACCGTGGGTGGAAGTATGCGAATCACCACAAACGATGGTCATACCCGGCTGGGTAAATCCCATTTCCGGACCAATCACATGGACAATCCCCTGGTGTTTATGATTCAAACCAAAAGCTTCAATTCCATGATTGGCACAGTTCTCCTCTAGGGTTTTCACCTGCTTAGCGGAAAGCTCATCTTTGATCGGCAGATGCTGATCGATGGTCGGAACGTTGTGATCAGCCGTTGCGGTCACTAAATCCGGACGACGCACTTTCATTCCGCGCGCATCCAAACCGGCAAAGGCTTGTGGGGAAGTCACTTCATGAACGTAGTGACGATCGATATAAAAAACGCATGGGCCATTTTCAATTTCTTTAACCACATGCTTTTCCCAGATTTTATCAAATAAGGTCTTTTTCATCATTGCTGCATTGTTGAGTAGGATGGCTAGGCATCCGATAGTAGGGCAAAAAAGGAAAGGCGAATTGCAGCAATTGCTGCAATGCCTTTCGAACAACATAAACCCAAATGAATATTATTTAAGCGATAAGCAGGTGAAGGTCATTATCCTCAATCACCTTTTTCTCATCTGCCATTTTTAAGAATTTCTCATAGATAGAGTCCAACGCTCCGCCTTCTACTTTGTGGCCAATGCCCTCCAAACGGTAGCGTAATGCTGCACGACCTGAGCGAGCAGTCAGAATTATTTCGGAAGAATCCACCCCTACATCTTTAGGATCAATCACTTCATAGTTTTCACGGTGTTTCAACACCCCATCCTGATGGATGCCGGAGGAATGCGCAAAAGCATTTCTTCCCACAATCGCTTTATTAGGCTGTACCGGCATACGCATCATCGTCGAGACGAGCTTGCTGGTTTTGGCTAATTGGATGGATTGAATTTTTGTATAGAGATCCAAATATGGATGACTTTTCAAAATCATGGCGACTTCCTCCAGGGAGGTATTCCCTGCACGTTCGCCAATCCCATTCATGGTAACTTCCACCTGACGCGCACCATTCATTACCCCCGCAACTGAATTGGCTGTCGCCATTCCCAAATCATTATGACAATGCGTTGAAATAATCGCCTTATCGATATTGGGAACGTTATTTTTCAGGTAGGCGATCTTAGCCCCATACTCGTTTGGTAAACAATAACCGGTAGTATCCGGAATATTCACCACATCTGCACCGGCCTTGATCATAGCCTCCACCACACGTGCCAGGAACTCATTATCGGTACGTCCGGCATCTTCTGCATAAAATTCCACCTGCTCAGCAAAGTTCTTCGCATATTTTACTGCTTCCACTCCGCGTCGGATGATTTCTTCCGGATTCGAGTTGAATTTATATTTTATATGATAGTCTGAAGTCCCTATTCCGGTATGAATACGACCTCTGTGGGCATATCTTAATGATTGGGCAGCTACTTCAATGTCTTTTTTCACTGCTCGGGTTAGCGCACAAATTACGGGCTCCCTCACGGCTTTACACACTGCCTCCACCGCTTCGAAATCACCAGGAGAGGAAATGGGAAAGCCTGCCTCGATAATATCCACGCCGAGGCTTTCCAGGGCCTGCGCTACAATTACCTTTTCATCAGTATTTAGCTGGCATCCCGGCACCTGCTCACCATCTCTTAGGGTGGTATCGAAGATATATACTTTCTCTTTATCCATATTTGTGAATCGTTATTAGGATATATTCATTAGGGTTTTTAACAAAAAAATATTTTTTTAGACTTTTATCTGAAGCCATTCCGTGGGATATTCCCGTTCTATTATCTTATTATGGTTTCAAATGTATTGGAATAGGGCTTTGTAGGAAAAACATAAATTACAATCTTATACGAAGCCCAAAACGGACTTTAACAACACAAAAACCTTGACTAACAGCTTTCTACCCCTGTTTTTCAGGAATTACAGATACTATGGCTAAGCAGCAAACCGACCATCTTTTTCAACTGGTAAAATCCCTTTCAAAATCCGAAAAACGGAACTTCAAGCTCTATGTAAAAAGAAACAGCAGTTCCGAGGGAGCAAAATTTCTACAATTATTTGACCTGATAGATAAGCAGGAAGAATATGATGAGGTGCTTTTAATGAAAAAAGCCAAGGACATCAAAAAAGTGCAGTTATCTAATCTTAAAGCACACTTGTACAAACAGCTCCTTACCAGTCTCCGCCTGAATTATAAGAACAGTGATATTGCCATCAGCATTCGGGAACAAATTGACTACGCTAAGATTCTGTACAATCGGGGGCTTTATATGCAAAGTCTGAAAATTCTGGATAAGGTTAAATCTTTGGCTTATAAATACCATCAGATTCGCCAGATCAAAACCATTATTGAGTTTGAAAAGCGAATTGAAAGTCAGTTCATTACACGTAGTATTTCAACGCGGGCGGAAGACCTGACGCGGGAATCAGATAAGATCAATACCATTTCCCAAAGAATGTCTCTTTTTTCAAATTTGGCCATTCGATTATATGGGCTTTTCCTCAAAAAGGGACATACCTATGATGGTGCCTACCGGGAGGAGGCAGATCGGATGTACCAGGAAGGACTGCCAGAATATGTGGAAGAAGAGTTAACTTTTCACGAAAAACTTAACCTTTATCATGCCAAACAATGGTATTACTACCTGACTCAGGATTTCCGAAATGCTTATAAATATTGTTCTAAATGGGTGGGACTATTTGCAGATCAACCGGAAATGAAGTCCATTATTCCAGACATGTACATTAAGGGGCTTGACAACTTACTGAATGCCTGTTTTCTTTCGGCTTATTACAGCAAGTTCAATGAAATCTTTCAGGAATTAGAGGCAGTTCATGAAGAAGAGCCATTGATGAACATAGAGAATATTCGGATCCTGCAATTCACGACCCGCTCTACCCATTTGATTAATAAGCATTTTATGGATGGGCAGTATAAGGAAGGCATCAAAGAAGTGCCCGTGATAGAGGAAGGCCTTGCACGCTATAAACGAAACCTGGATAACCACATTGTCCTATCTCTTTATTATAAAATTGCCTGTCTTTATTTTGGGGATGGAGATTACCACACCACCATTAAATACCTCAACAGGATTGTTGATTTCAAAGACACAGAGCTCAGGGGAGATCTTCATGCTTTTGCGCGCCTGTTATTAGTGATCTGCTATTTTGAACTGGAGGAATACGATTATCTGGAATATTTACTTAAGTCCACTTACCGATTCCTAATGAAAGAAAGTGAATTATATGAAGTGCAGCGGGTGATCCTGAGGTTTATCCGAAGACTCCCTTATTTGGCACATGATCAGCTAATGGAGGAATTTAAAAAATACCGGACGATTTTACATCAACTTAGAGAAGATCCAAGGGAGCAGCGTCCTTTCCTTTATCTGGATCTTTTGGTCTGGCTGGATTCTAAAATTGAAAAACGCAGTATTTCTGAAATCGTCCAGGAAAGATGTGAAGTCACCCTCAAGGGGATGAAAATATAAGGGTGCTTTAAGCCGAATTATTCAGCCATTTGTTTTGCTGAAGTGATAACAAACGAAGCTTAACCCGAATTATTCACCGCTAAATTTATTAGATAAAAGTAAATAGCTTATTTGCAACTTATTACACCTTGTTTTCTTTGATTTTTAATAGCCTAAATTTGAGCAAGCTTGCTTTCTCCTCATTCATCTGTTTCGTTGGAAAAAACTCGAAACAGGAAAAATTCCTTCATTTTTTCAGCCCTACAGCTAAACGAGGATTTAAGCATGAATTCATCCGGCTTAAACCACAAAAAAACCGCTGAGGAAAACTTTTCTTCAGCGGTTTTTTTATTACTCCATGGAAGGTGGGGCAAACAGGTTTAAATCTTTAAACTCCATATCAAATTTATTGGCAATGGCCTCATTGGACAGGCAACCTTTATAGCTGTAAACCGCTTTCAGGAACCATTCCTCCATAAACATCATCTCCTCCACTCCTCCATGATCACCCGCTTTCAATATGATAGGGGTAAAAATATTGCTTAATGCGGTCGTCGCTGTGCGTCCCACCCTGGAAGGAATGTTAGGCACACAATAATGTATCACCTCAAATTTCCGAAATGTGGGAGATTCATGAGTGGTGGGGCGGGAAGTTTCGAAACAACCGCCCTGATCGATCGTAATGTCAACAATCACCGAATTGGGCTTCATGCTCCCCACCATTTCCTCGGTCACAAAATATCGATTCCTACCTTTTTCCGGACGAATAGCTCCAATCACCACATCCGCAGAACGCAGGGCGGTTCTCAAGGTTTCCGTATCAATAGTGCTGGTGGCAATATTATGCCCTAGTGCTGACTTCAGTCTACGAAGTTTATAAATCTGATTATCAAAAATCTGAACACGAGCGCCTAATGCAAAGGCCACCCGCGCTGCATATTCTGCAACCGTTCCTGCTCCTAATATCACAATATTAGTCGGCGCTACCCCGGTAATGCCACCGAGAATCACCCCCCGCCCATTGCGCACATTACTTAAATATTCTGAAGCGATAAAGAGGGCATTCATCCCGGCAATCTCCGACATGGCCCGGACCACAGGCATTCCTCCGGATTTATCCTCTAATAATTCAAAACCCAGAGCAGTCAGTCGCTTTTGTTTTATCTTTTTTAAATAGGCCGAAGACATCGTCCCCAAATGGATGGCAGAAATCAGGGTGGACTGCGGCTTCATCATGTCCAACTCCTCTATGGTTGCAGGCTCCACCTTCAGCACCACCGGGCACTCAAACACCTCCTCGGAGGAATAAGCCACCTTAGCCCCGGCATTTGCATACTCGTCATCAGAAAAGTTAGAAGATAAACCCGCCCCGGTTTCCACCACTATCTCATGCCCATTGGCCACTATCAGCCCGACAGAGTCAGGGGTAAGCGCGACCCGATTTTCCTGCATGGAGCGTTCCATCGGTAAACCGATTTGAAGTGATTGCTGCTTTTTAGAAATTTTCGCGGGTTTCTCCTGCGTCAGCAAGGATTCCTGCGCCAACTTCGAAAATCCAAAAGGAGTCTGTTTAGCCATTTTTGGTTAGTTTTATTAACCGATGTGATTCATCAACCGCTTCAATTTCCACCAATAAATGACGATCAGGAATCAAATTAGGGATCATGGATGACCATTCTATAAAACAAAAATCTCCGGAATAAAAATATTCCTCCGCACCCATTTCCTCCGCTTCCTCCTCCTCATCGATTCGATAAAAATCAAAGTGATAAACCGCCTGATCCGCCTTGGTTCTGTACTCATTCACCAGGGAATAAGTCGGACTAGTCGGATCATCCACCACTTCCAATGCTTTACATAGCGCAATGGTCAAGGTCGTTTTGCCTGCTCCCATCTCCCCATTCATTAACCAAACAGGGTAATCTCTCCCAAAGGCCAACATCTTTGCTGCTGCCTGCGGCAAATCCTCCAAGCGGTGAGTCTCGATGATCAATTGTTCTTTCAAAATGCAAAAAATTTTTGATACTGTCTTAAAACAACAAAGGAAAGTATCCTTTCTTCTATACAAATTTGATAGAAAAAAGCTTACTTCCCTTTAAATACGACTAAATTTTAGCAGCTGACCTTATTTCGGCACCATGGATACAAAAGGACAAATCATTTCCTCCATTGAAATTCCTCCATGCTGGAAGGTATCCTTATAATATTTCACATAGTAATTGTAATTATTCGGGTAAGCGAAGAAACTATCCTCCACCGCAAACACGTAGGCCGTTGATACATTTTGCTTTGGCAAATGCAGATCTTCAGGATTACGGCTTACCAATACATCTCCTTCATTAAAGCTCAGGTTCTTTCCGGCTTTATAGCGTAGATTGGTATTCGTATTACGGTCCCCGATAATTTTATAAGGCCGCTTCACACGCATCGTTCCGTGGTCAGTAGTCACCACCACATTTACATCTTTATTGGCTAATCGCTGAACAATGTCAAATAAAGGAGAATGCTCAAACCAGGATCTGGTCAAGGAACGATAAGCCGACTCATTAGGCGCCAATTCGCGGATCACCTCCATCTCTGTCCGGGCATGAGAAAGTAAATCCACAAAGTTGTAGACTATGACGTTCAGGTCATTATTCATCAGATTATGAATACTTTCCGCCAATTGCTTACCCTGGTTCAGCTGCTTAATTTTATGATAAGACCATTTATAGTCCAGACGCATTCGCTTCAGCTGCTCTTCCAGGAATTCGTGCTCGTGATTATTCTTCCCTTCATCAGATTCATCGCCTACCCAGAGATGAGGATAGCGCTTAGACATCTCCAAAGGCATCAGGCCGGAGAAAATGGCGTTTCTCGCATAGGCCGTAGTAGTCGGCAAAATGGAATAGAAAGTCTCTCTTTGATCAATTTTGAAATACTGACTGAATAATGGTTCCAAAATAGACCACTGATCCCATCGTAAATTATCAATCAACAGCATGAAAGTCGGCTTCCCGTTTTCCATCACCGGGAACACCTTTTGCTTCATCAGATTGTGCGCCAGCACCGGACGGTCAGATTCCGGATCGTTCAGCCAGTCCTCATAATTATCTATGACAAATCGTGCAAATTTATTATTGGCATCCGACTTTTGCATCTCCAATACCTCGGACATACTACTATCGTCAGAGCTCTCAATCTCCAGCTCCCAATAAGTCAACTTCTTATAAATCTCCGCCCATTCTTCATGGTTCATATCATCCATAAAAGCCATGGAGATATTTCGGAATTCCTGCTGATAATTTTGATTCGTTTTCTCCGAAACCAAACGTTTATTGTCCGTGATTTTCTTCACGGCCATCAAAATTTGATTCGGGTTCACCGGTTTAATCAGGTAATCGGCAATCTTGGAACCGATCGCCTGCTCCATCACATCTTCCTCCTCACTTTTGGTAATCATCACTACCGGGAGGTTCGGACGGATATTCTTAATTTGATGCAAAGTCTCCAAGCCGGTCATCCCCGGCATCATCTCATCCAAAAACACCACATCGAAATGTTCATTCCCCGCTTCCTCCAGCGCGTCTGCCCCACTGTTTACTGCCGTTACATCATAGCCCTTCTTCTCTAAAAATAAAATATGAGGCTTTAAAAATTCAATTTCATCATCTGCCCACAATATCTTGTACCTTTGCATAAATCAAGGATTATTGGTTTCTTTAATTATAATTAATAGGGATTTCAAAAGTAAAAATCTTCCCAATATCACTGCTATTTACGTTGGCAAAAATTTATAGTTTTTAGTCAATCCGATAGCAAAATAGTAAAAGCGCCCTTGAATAAGAAGAAAATCATCAACGACCCGGTGTATGGTTTCATCAACATCAAAGATGAGCTCATTTTCGACCTAATCGAACACCCTTATATTCAGCGACTTCGCAGAATACGCCAGTTGGGCCTTACAGACATGGTCTATCCCGGAGCTATGCATACCCGCTTCCATCATGCCATTGGCGCCATGCACCTGATGACCAGAGCACTAGAACAATTGCGAGACCGGGGTGTGGAGATTTCTGACAGTGAAATCCTTGCCGCTAAGGCCGCTATCCTGCTTCATGACCTGGGCCATGGCCCTTTTTCACATGCGCTGGAATTTACTTTGTTAAAAAACGTTAATCATGAAGATGTCTCGCTTTTTTTGATGGAAAAGATCAATAAATCCTGGAATGGCAGCCTGGATTTAGCCATCAAAATGTATAAAAAGGAATATGAACGCCCTTTTTTTGGACAGTTGATCAGCAGCCAACTGGACATGGACCGCCTGGATTATTTACAGCGGGACTCCTTCTTTACCGGAGTGCACGAAGGTACCATAGGTGCTCAGCGGATTATTAAAATGCTAGCAGTGGATCAGGATCAACTGGTGGTGGAAGAAAAGGGGATTTACTCCATTGAGAATTTCCTTAACGCCCGCCGACTCATGTACTGGCAGGTATATCTGCACAAGACCGCCCTGGCGGCAGAGCAAATGTTAATCAAGCTGATTCAGAGAGCGCAATATTTGGCCAGAAACGGAGAAAATGTTCCGGCCTCTGAGGCCCTGACATTTTTTCTAAAACAGCCCGTGGACAAAAATTTCGATCAGCTCGACCTGGCCGCTCAATATTTTGTAGAATTAGATGATTATGACATCATCGCGGCTATGAAAACCTGGGGGAATCATCCCGACCGCGTACTTTCCCTATTAAGCCATCAATTACTCAATCGCGAAATATTTAAAATTCAACTCAAAAATCAACAAATCCCAACCCCCTTGATTAAAGCTGGATTAAAAAAAGTTTGTGATTATTTTAAAATAAGTGAACAAGAAGCTTCTTTCCTGATGGCCCATGGCACCGTATCGAACTCCGCCTACTTAAACCATGGCGATCAGATACTTATATTACAAAAAGATGGGGAAATTGTGGATTTGGAATCTGCTTCAGACCTACCAAACATCACGGCAATGAGCAAAATTGTAAAAAAATACTATCTATGCTTATCCAAAAATGTATCTTTGTGATTGAATTTTGAAAAAGGACAGAGACTGAATGGAATTTACACTGAATCAGATTGCTGCAGTTTTGGGCGGCACCATTGAAGGTGACGGCGACAAAACTGTCAATACTATAGGAAAAATCGAAGAAGCCGGACCAGAAGCCATCTCGTTTTTATCCAATCCAAAGTACGAAAACTACTTATACACCTCCAATGCTGGTGGAGTAATAGTAAATGAAGACTTTGAACCTAAGCAGTCCTTTAGTACTACACTCATCCGGGTAAAAAATGCCTACTCTTCCTTTACTGCTCTTTTGGAGGAAGTCGATAAATTTCAAAGAAATGCTAAAACCGGCGTAGAGGAACCTTCTTTTATTGGCGAAGGCTCTACCATGGGAGAAAATGGTTATCGTGCGGCCTTTTCTTATGTTGGTCAAAATGTAAAAATGGGGACCAATGTAAAAATCTATCCGCATGCCGCCATTGGAGATAATGTAACAATTGGTGACAATACTGTTATTGATGCCGGCGCTAAAGTTTATAAAGACAGCGTAATCGGTAAAAATTGTTATATCCATGCCAATGCGGTAATCGGTTCTGATGGATTTGGCTTTGCCCCACAGGAGGATGGCACCTATAAAAGGATCCCGCAAATGGGAAATGTCATCCTGGAAGATAACGTGAGCGTCGGCGCTAATACGGTCGTAGATTGCGCTACCATGGGCTCCACCATCATCAAAGAAGGCGCAAAGCTTGACAACCTGATACAGGTAGCCCACAATGTTTCCATCGGTAAGAATTCTGTTATTGCAGCCCAAACGGGCATTTCCGGTTCTTCAAAAATTGGAGATGGCGCCACCATTGCTGGTCAGGTGGGCGTTGCCGGACACCTTCAATTGGCAGACAAAGTTTCCATCGGTGCGCAGGCCGGAATTTTAAAATCCGTAAAAGAAGAGGGTGCAGTACTCATGGGTTCTCCTGCATACAACCTTAAGGATTATCTTCGTTCTTACTCTGTATTCAAGAAATTACCTCAATTGGAAGCAGAGTTGAAAGAATTAAAAGAAAATACTTAACTTTGCCCTCCAATTATATTTATCAATGAACACTAAGCAACACACTATAAAAAAACCGGTTTCAGTTTCCGGTGTGGGATTGCATACGGGTCAAATGGCGACCATGACTTTTTTGCCGGCAGAAGCGGGCCACGGTTATAAATTTCAGCGCGTTGACTTAGAGGGCCAACCTATTGTCGAGGCAGATGTTGACTATGTCGTAGATACCTCTCGCGGAACAACCCTGCAAAAGGGAGAAGCCAGAGTAAATACTGTGGAGCACGTATTGGCGGCTTTAGTAGGTTTACAAATTGACAATGCCCTTATTCAGCTGGATGGTCCTGAACCACCAATTGCCGACGGTTCCTCTATTCTTTTTGTGGAAGCCTTAAAGGATTCCGGTCTTGAAGAACAGAATGCCCTTCGAAATTACTTCGAAATCCCTAAGAGCGTATATTATAGCGACAAATCAAAAGATATTGATATTGCCGCCATGCCAGCAGACGATTACCGTCTGACCGTAATGGTGGATTATAATTCCCAAATTCTGGGATCGCAGCACGCTTCCATCACCCATATTAAGCAATTTGAAAAAGAGATTGCCCCATGCCGGACTTTCGTATTCCTGCATGAATTGGAAATGTTGTATGAGCAAGGCCTGATTCGCGGCGGAGATGTTGACAATGCCGTCGTGATTGTGGACCGCGAATTACAGCCAGAGCAGATGGATCGCCTGCAAAAAATATTTAACAAGGAAGACATCGTGGTCAATCAGGGATTCCTGAACAATGTGGAGCTGCGCTATAAAAATGAGCCAGCCCGACATAAACTGCTCGATGTTATCGGTGATTTAGCACTGGCAGGCCGTCCTTTGAAAGGACAAATTATGGCTGCACGACCAGGGCATGCCGCCAATGTGGCCTTTGCCCGAAAGCTAAAAAAGATGATGCAGGAGACCCACAGCAATATCCCGCATTACGATCCAAAAATGCCCGCAGTTTGCGATATTAACAAAATATCCGAAATGCTACCGCACCGCTTTCCCTTTTTAATGGTGGACAAAATTTTCCATCTGGATAGCAAATATGTAGCGGGAATTAAGAATGTTAGTATTAATGAGCCTATATTTACAGGCCATTTCCCGGACAACCCAGTATTCCCTGGCGTGTTAATGATTGAAGCATTGGCACAAACCGGAGGGATTTTGGTACTAGGGAATTACGAAAACCCTGAAAATCACTGGACTTACTTCCTTGGCGTGGACAAGGTGAAGTTCCGTAAAATGGTAAAACCGGGGGACACCCTTATTTTACAATGTGAGCTTATCTCTCCTATAAAAAGGGGAATTGCTAAAATGAAAGGCGAGGCTTACGTTGGCAATGATTTGGTGTGTGAGGGCGAAATGACCGCTAGAATTGTACCTAAAGACTAATGAAAGGAGATATCAGTAAACTGGCAAATGTTCACCCGGAAGCCAAAATTGGTGAAGGCGTAACCATTGAAGCATTTGCTACCGTGCATAAAGACGTGGTAATTGGCGAAGGCACCTGGGTAGGTCCTAATGCCGTGATCATGGACGGTGCACGTATAGGAAAAAATTGTGAGATTCACTGTGGAGCGGCTATTTCAGGCACACCACAGGATCTTAAGTTTGCAGGAGAATATTCCACCACAGAGATTGGTGACCATACCGTCATTCGGGAATATGTAACGGTTCACCGTGGGACTGTAGACCGCCATAAAACCGTGGTAGGATCTCACTGTTTGCTAATGGCCTATGTACACATTGCCCATGATTGTATTGTGGGAGATCGCTGTATTTTGGGTAATGCAACACAGGTGGCAGGGCACGTCATCATTGAAGACTGGGCGATTCTTGGTGGAACTACTGCGGTGCATCAGTTCTGTAAGATTGGTGCTCACACCATGGTAGCCGGTGGTACCCGACTAGGGAAAGATGTTCCTCCATTCGCCATGACTACCCGTGAGGGTGGATATAGTGGTATTAATTCTGTTGGTTTGAGAAGAAGAAATTTTTCCTCCGAACAAATTAACATTATTCAGGAGACCTACCGCACGATTTTCAATCGCGGATACAATATTTCCAAAGCCACTTCCGTAGCGGAAAGTGAAATTCCAACTACAGAAGAGAGAAATCAAATTCTGGACTTCATCAGAAATTCAGAGCGTGGAATTATCAAATAATTGATCTGCGCTTCATTAATTTCAGCCACATTGAAATATGCTTTCAGTGTGGCTGTCATTTTTTATGCATGGAAGAGTTTAAAATCATAGCGAAACAAACTGCCAAACGCTACATCAACGAATGGGTTTTCCGCGGTTTAGACTATACTTTTGAAAGTGGAAACACCTACGCCATCACCGGCCCAAACGGCAGTGGAAAATCCACCCTAATGAAAGTGTTGGCGGGAACTACCCCCTCCACCAAAGGATCAGTAGAATACCTTGTGGGAGAAAAAACAATCCATGGAGATGATTTCTTCCAACACCTGACCTATGTCGCCCCCTATTTAGAACTACCGGAAGAATTAACACTGCGTGAATTTTTAGAATTCCACTTTCGCTTTAAGGAATTAAAAGATTATTTCTCCATTGATATTTTAATAAAATTCCTATCTTTACAAGCACATACCGATAAGCCCATCAAATTTTTTTCATCGGGAATGAAACAAAGGGTGCGTCTTGGCCTGGCTTTTGCGACCAAATGTCCTTTGGTATTTTTAGACGAGCCAACATCCAATCTGGATGAGTGGGGAATTAATTGGTACACTGAAAACTGTCAAAAATGGTTGCGGGATCAATGCGTCATCATTGGTTCTAATCAACCTTTTGAGTATACACATGCAAATTTTATTTTAAACATTAACTTGTTCAAAAAATGACAAAGCTGTTCAACCAAGTTGCAAAATTGTTTTTTATGTTCGCAGCCGTAGCTGTGATGACTTCTTGTGGTGGTGATGATCCGGAGCCAACTCCTCCATCACAACAAGAAACACAATCGAAATTATTAGAAGGTAAGTGGACTGCTGCCGAGACAATCTTAGGCGATGATACCGCTTTTGATGCACTAACATTAGAATTCGGAACTAACGAAGAATTCACTGGTGGTTCATTAAAAGAAGGTGGTATTGATGCGGAGATCGCAGGTGCTTTCGGTTCTGACTGGGCTTTTGAAGGTGCTTCTACTACTGCACTTTCTGTAGGAGGTACTGTTAATGCCATCACAATCAACAGCATTTCTGCGGAAGAATTGACCATCAACTTCACTAACTCTGCTTCTCCAGCAAAAGTGAAAGGTGTGGGTACTTACACCCTTCGAATGACAAAATAAAAAAACAATATAAAGCCTCAATTTCCACTGGAGGCTTTTTTTAAGCGACCTGTTTTGATAAAGCAGGTCGCTTTTTTTATATGGACATTTATCCTAACCCTCTTTAAAAATAAAATACCGCGCACTCCTCCCTGAGTTTTACGCCATCTCAAAAAAACATTGCCCGGCTTTAAGCCGGATTATAAATACTTAAATCCTCGTTTAGCTGTAAGGCGAAAAAAATGAAGGAATAGTTTCCTATTTCGAATTTTTTCCAACGAAGCAGATAAATGAGGAGAAAGCAAGCCTACCCAAATTTGGACTATCGGAAATTTGGCGGGACAAATAACAACTAAGTGATAGTCGGCCTCTTACAGTAGCCTCTAAATTAGCGGTGAATAATTCGGTTTAAATCCTCATTAGCTTCAAGGCGGTAAAATGAAAGAAGTTTTCCTATTGTAGGGTTTTTCAACCAAGCAAATGAATAGGAAGCAAGCAAGCTCACCCAATTTTGAGCGATAAAAAAATCAGCTTTACCAACCGTAACGAAATAACCATCAATCCTTTACAGCACCCCACTAAATTTACCTGTGCATAATTCGGGCTAAAAAATGAAAATAAGCAGTAATGGTTATGGGCTCCCCTTCGGAAAAACGGGTACAGTAAGATGACTACCCTTTTCAGCCAGACATAAAAAAACCGACCTTTCACAAGAAAAGCCGGCTCCTTATCGCAATTATTTTTTGTACTAGCGCATACGATCCATGGAGCGCACCAACTCTTCGTCCTTACGGATGAACTTGGAGGCCGCCATATTACAAACCACTGCAGCTATCACCAACCAAAAACCAATACCGTAAGCACCTTTAGCGCCAACGCTTTCCATCAATTCCATATTAATGAAGTAAAGTCCTCCACCCATGATGGCCAACATCATAAAGGCGTTGATATACCCTAGCTTCAATTGCTTCATCCGATCCTTAAATTGAAAAACAGAGATGGCTGAAATCGTGGCTGCGGCAATGGCCAGCATTCCCAATAATCCGTACGGAAGATTTTCTTTTACCATTTCAGCATCTACTATATGCTGATAACCGGTCAAAAATAATTCATGGGCATCTCCTCCCTCAGGCTGGTAAGACCACATTGGAAAAAAACAGGCGGCAATCAATAAAACCGATACCAGGAATAAAAAAACGGTCTGAATACGTTGTATCATAATGATTATTATTTTCTCAGCGACAAAATTACAAAAATCCCCTCAGGTGAAAAACAATCCGGCAAGAAGCTGAAACAAAAGCCACACAAAATACTATATTTTTTCAGGAGCAAACGCTTAAGGAAGAAACTCCCGGAGACTGGTGAAAATATTGCTGTCAAAAATATCAGGTAGGATTACCCTTATTCCTCTATCTATAGCCGCCTGGAGCGTGTTTAAAAGCACACCATCCGGCAGCAAATTCGAATTATTGGAAGCGATTTCAGATAATTGCTCAACAATAGCGATGCTATTCGATCAAAATAATACTGAATCGCTTCTGCCATACTTCAAATTTTCGCTGCGAATTTTGGCTTTTAAACATGCTCTTAGATTTGAGAATTATCAAAGGGATGCTTTATTTTGTTACAAAAAGAAGGAAAGCAATTGCGCTATTTTATTGAAATCGCCTATAAAGGCACGGCATACCATGGCTGGCAAAGCCAAAAGAATCAAAAAGTAAAAACGGTTCAGGGAGAGATTGAAGCTGCATTAAGCAAAATTTTGGGGCAGACCACAGCGATAGTTGGCAGTGGAAGAACCGATACCGGGGTGCACGCCATGCAGCAATTTGCGCATTTTGACCATGAGGGAGCGCTGGATACTGCATTATATCAGTATAAATTTAATGCGGTATTGCCCTTCGATATCGTAATCAAAAATTTATTCAAGGTCGGAGATGAGACACATGCCCGCTTTGACGCTACCAAACGAAGCTATCAATACCATATTCACCTGGAAAGAAGCCCATTTTTACAAGAATTAAGCTATTTTCACAAAGAAAAATTGGACATAGCTGCCATGAATCAGGCAGCGGACTTTCTTTTGGGACGACAGGATTTTCAGTGTTTCTCCAAGGTAAAGACTGATGTGAACAATTATTTCTGTGACATTTATATGGCGGAATGGGAATATGATTCAAAAACCGGCAAGTTGGTATTTCATATTTCGGCCAACCGTTTTCTAAGAAATATGGTACGCGCAGTGGTGGGAACTTTACTGGAAGTGGGCAGAGGAAAAATGCCGGCTGAAGGCGTCAAGGAAGTTATCCAAAGTAAAAATCGTTCCGTAGCGGGACGATCGGTTCCGGCAGACGGACTTTACCTCAGCGAAGTGCTTTATCCATTTATGGAGGGAGCATCCAATAAATAAGAACAAGACATTAACCTTTTTTTGACCAAACGTTTTAGTATAAGACGGCAAGCGAAAAACCATTGAAAGACGAAAATATTAGCGGAAAGGTATTTGACTCCATAGTCCTAAAGCGCCTTTTCAAATTTGTAAAACCTTACTGGAAACAGTTTCTTTTTTTAGTGCTCCTCACCATCGGAGTCGCTACACTAGGCCCATTGCGCCCCTACCTCATCCATATTGCCATAGATGAGCATGTGGCCAATGGCAATTTCCCGGGTTTACTGAACATGACCATCCTCCTGATTGGGCTATTGGTTTTGCAGGGAATCGTCACCTACCTGCACACTTATATCTCGGGTTGGCTGGGGCAGTACACCATTAAAGATATTCGGGATCAGCTTTACGATCATTTACTGAGTTTACAGTTGCGTTTTTTCGACAATACCCCCATCGGTCGACTGGTAACCCGTACCGTTTCCGATATTGAAACTCTCGCGGAGGTTTTCAGTCAGGGAGTCGCGGCCATCATCGGGGACGTTTTGCAGCTTTTTGTCATCACCGCTATCATGTTTTATACTGACTGGCGACTCACTTTGATCAGCCTTTCCACACTTCCCATTCTGCTTTTTTCCACTTATATATTCAAAGAAAAAATCAAAGTGGCTTTTACCGATGTCAGAAATGCAGTAGCTCAATTGAACTCCTTCGTACAGGAACACATAACGGGGATGTCTATTGTGCAAATCTTCAACAGTGAAGAAAGAGAATATGAGAAATTTGTGGAGATCAATAAGAAACACCGGCACGCCAATCTGAAATCAGTACTTTATTATTCCATCTATTTTCCGGTGGCGGAGATAATCTCTGCAGCCTCCATCGGATTGCTGGTTTGGTACGGAGCACAGGAAATTTTGGAAGACAGTCAGGTGACGCCCGGTATTCTCATTGCATTTATCATGTACATTCAAATGTTCTTTCGCCCCATTCGCATGATCGCCGATCGCTTCAATACTCTGCAGATGGGTGTAGTGTCGGCTTCCCGAATTTTCCATTTGTTGGATAGCAAAGAACAAATTGCTGATAATGGTGAGCTCATTACAGATGGCATCAAAGGCGACGTTTCCTTTGAACATGTAAGCTTTGCCTATGATGAAAAGAATTTTGTACTTAAAGACATTTCTTTCAAAGTAAAGAAAGGGCATACCCTGGCTTTAGTAGGAGCAACCGGTGCCGGGAAATCTTCTATCATCAATTTGCTGAATCGTTTTTATGACATTCAGAAAGGAAGCATTGAGATTGATAACATTCCGGTAAAAGACTATCAGCTTTCCTTTTTAAGAAGAAATATTGGAGTGGTATTGCAGGATGTCTTCCTTTTTTCAGATACCATTCGAGAGAATATTCGATTAGGAGATGAATCCATTACTGATGAGCAAATTGAGGATGCAGCCCGTCTGGTCGGTGCATTGGATTTTATTGAAAAACTTCCCGGCGGCTTTGATTATAATGTCATGGAACGCGGAGCGACACTTTCCGTTGGTCAGCGCCAGTTAATTTCTTTTGTAAGGGCCATCGTTTACCAACCCAGCATCATTGTTTTGGATGAAGCCACTTCGTCCGTGGATTCTGAAACAGAGGAAATGATTCAGACCGCCATTGAACGCTTAATGAAAGGCCGTACTGCCATTGTGATTGCTCACCGTCTGTCCACCATTCAAAATGCAGAAAAGATTTTAGTCTTAGACAAAGGCCATATCGTGGAAGAAGGCGACCATCAAAGTCTGTTGGACAAAAATGGTTATTATGCGCGTTTGCACCAAATGCAGTTTAAAAGCCTGAAAGGGCAGCAAGTATAAACAAGCGCGCAAAATTACCGCGCTCTTGCACCTCTGCCCTGCTTTTCCGTTAAAAAACGTGAAATAAGCGTACCACTTTTGGAAAGCGATTCAATTAGCCTTTACTTTATTATAAATCATTAGGCGGATAACCGGACGAGATATTGAAGCGAGCAGACTTATATTTTTTTTTCCTATTCACACTCTTACCACTGTTCTCTTTTGCCCAAAGCGACAGCCTGGAAGTAAAGCAAAAAATAGTGGTCAGAGAAAGGCGATGTTTCTTTTGACCATGTCAGCTTTGCCTACGATGAAAAGAATTTTGTCCTAAAAGATATTACTTTTGAAGTAAAAGAGGGACATACCCTTGCTTTGGTTGGGGCCACCGGAGCGGGAAAATCATCCATCATCAATTTACTTAATCGCTTTTATGACATTCAGAAAGGAAGCATAAAAATTGATGGGATTCCGGTAAAAGACTATCAGCTTTCCTTTTTAAGAAGAAATATTGGAGTGGTATTGCAGGATGTCTTCCTTTTTTCAGATACCATTCGGGAGAATATTCGATTAGGGGATGAATCCATTACTGATGAGCAAATTCAGGATGCAGCCCGTTTGGTAGGTGCATTGGATTTTATTGAAAAACTTCCAGGTGGCTTTGATTACAATGTCATGGAACGCGGAGCGACCCTTTCCGTTGGTCAGCGCCAGTTAATTTCTTTTGTAAGGGCCATCGTTTACCAACCCAGCATCATTGTTTTGGATGAAGCCACTTCGTCCGTGGATTCTGAAACAGAGGAAATGATTCAGACCGCCATTGAACGCTTAATGAAAGGCCGTACTGCCATTGTGATTGCTCACCGTCTGTCCACCATTCAAAATGCAGAAAAGATTTTAGTCTTAGACAAAGGCCATATCGTGGAAGAAGGCGACCATCAAAGTCTGTTGGACAAAAATGGTTATTATGCGCGTTTGCACCAAATGCAGTTTAAAAGCCTGAAAGGGCAGCAAGTATAAACAAGCGCGCAAAATTACCGCGCTCTTGCACCTCTGCCCTGCTTTTCCGTTAAAAAACGTGAAATAAGCGTACCACTTTTGGAAAGCGATTCAATTAGCCTTTACTTTATTATAAATCATTAGGCGGATAACCGGACGAGATATTGAAGCGAGCAGACTTATATTTTTTTTTCCTATTCACACTCTTACCACTGTTCTCTTTTGCCCAAAGCGACAGCCTGGAAGTAAAGCAAAAAATAGTGGTCAGAGGAATCATTCTGAATGACTCCACCCGGGCGCCGATTCCTTTTACCCAAATTGTCAGAAAGGGAAGTATCCGCGGTATTACCGCCAATGAAGATGGTGCTTTTGCCGTAAAAATTTATCCGGAAGACACCCTTATCTTTAGTGCCCTGGGCTTCGCCTATGGAGAATATTGCTTCAAAGACACCACCGACCTGACCTTGCCCAATGTTATACTGCTAAAGGAAACCGCTATACAATTAAAAAATGTGGACGTTTTTGCCATCGGAGAGGATCACCCCCTGCGTAAGAAAGAACTAAAACCTTATTACATCCCAGGTCTAGGACAAAATCCCGACGGCACCTATCCGGAACCTCGTGACCTCACGGGCTTTGAAAAAGCCATGGGCGCCATCGGTAGTCCGATTACTTCTATTTATAATGCCGTTTCACGCAGAGGAAAAGAAATTCGGAAGATGGAAAAAATACTGGCGGAAGAAGCGCAAATAAATTATTACGCTGCCATTTACCAAAAAAAGCTCAACAATCAGGTCGTGAGTAGTTTGCTCAATATTTCAGAAAGGGAAGCCGCTGCTTTTCTGGAATTTTATGAACCCGATTTTATGTTCGTGGTTTTTGCTGATCGCAATCAACTCACCCTGGATATTATGGAGTTTTGGGAGCGATATCAGTTAGTGAAAGATCTGGACTGAGGAGTTAGCTTAAAACGGTGGTTGAAGCTTTTTAACCACTAATTTTTTTAAAGGGTAAGGTGATAGTTGTTGTCACGATTTTATTGAAGGGAAGTTGGACGCAAGAAAGGAACCACTAATTTCACGAATTAACACTAATTTTTAGTATTGGATGTACTTGGTAAAAGATAATGGCTGATAGGGTATTTTCGTTTCAGAAATGGCCTGAGAGTTTTTTTTCCTTACTAAACCAGAAATATTATTCGAGAAAATTAGGGAAATTCGTGCTTGCTAAAAATCAAACCCTTGGGAATTGACAAGCGCATGGATTAACAATTACCCCGAAGCGTGTTTTTTAATCACTAATTTCACGATTTACACTAATTTTTAGTATTGGATGTAATTTGGAAGAGATAATGGCTGATAGTGTATTTTCGCTTCGGAAATGGTCTGAGAGGTGTTTATTCCTTACAAAAACCGGAAATATTATTCGTGATAATTAGGGAAATTCGTGGTTTCAAAATATCAATTCAGCGAACCTTCTCCCCTGCTAAAAAAAACTGGTCCAACAAAAATCGGATGATTTTGCGAAAATATATATTATATTCAAAATCACCTTTTATGAAGCCTTTACTATGAGCAGGAAAATAGCCATCATCGGCGGAGGAAATCTAGGATCCGCAATAGCCTTTGGTTTGATCGACCAATCCTTTATTCAGGCCGAAAGCCTTTTTGTTACCCGAAGGCAAATCGCCAAATTAGGAACACTGGCAGAACGCGGCGTAAACGTATTGTCTGATAATCTTTTTGCAGCTCAGCAGGCAGAATGGATTATCATTGCGGTAAAACCCCATTTAGCCACCAAAGTACTAGAGGAGATAAAATCCGCAATTAGCCCGGACAAAACCGTAATTTCCGTAGTGACAGGAGTATCCTTAGAGCAAATGAGAAAAGCTATTGGGGAAGGACCTGCGCTTTTCAGGGCCATGCCCAATACTGCCATTGCCATTCGGGAATCCATGACTTGTATTGCCGCAGCAGATGCTCCTGAGAGCACCCAAAAAGAGGTGGTGGAGCTTTTCAATCAGGTGGGGCAGGCCATTATCATTAATGAAGAACTAATGAATTCTGCCACAGTATTAGGCGCCTGCGGTATTGCCTATGCTTTGCGTTTTATCCGGGCCGCCTCCCAGGGGGGAATTGAAATCGGCTTTCCGGCTGAGGTAGCCCAGCTGATTGCCTCGCAAACGGTTAAGGGTGCCGCTTCCCTGTTAATAGAAAATAAAAAACATCCGGAATTTGAAATTGATAAGGTGACCACCCCGCAAGGCTGCACCATCGCAGGTCTTAATGAGATGGAACACCAGGGATTTTCTTCCGCTTTGATAAAAGGAATCATGACCTCCTATTTGAAAATTGATAAAATTCCAACGGAATAATTCCACAAAGCAATAGATAAGAAAAGCGGCGATCGCCGTTTTTTTTATATATTCGCATGGAAATCGGATTATTATGTACATTATTAAGGTAAAAGGAAAAGCGAAGATCCCGGATTATATTCAGCTCCGCGATGATAATTTTGTATTGGTGGCTTACTTCCGTGCTGATCGACCGCTAAAAAAACTCGAGAAATACGGATTGGAAGGAAAAGAAGAAGCCCTGAAAGCCATCATTGAAGCCCTTCCTTTTGGCAAATTACAACCATTGAACCTTTAATTTTTTCCCTATGTCAGCCTTCTCCGACTTACCCGTTGTAGCATTAGAAAATGCACGAATCAGTGTGGAAACCCGAACGGTCTTAACATCAGCCTCCTTTAATATTGGCAAGGGAGAATTCGTTTATTTGGTAGGACGTACCGGAAGCGGGAAATCTTCTCTGCTGCGTACCATCTATGCTGATTTGGAATTGGAAGAGGGCAAGGCTACGGTAGCAGGATTTACCATCAATGGAATAAAGAGGAAAGACGTGCCGATGTTAAGGAGAAAACTTGGCATCATCTTTCAGGACTTTCAGCTTTTCAAGGACCGTACGGTATCTGAAAATTTGGAATTTGTTTTGAAAGCTACCGGCTGGACAGATAGCGGAAAAATAAAAAGTCGTATCACTGATGTTTTGATGAAAGTAGGGCTGACCGGTCATCTCAGCAAAATGCCTCACCAGCTTTCCGGCGGAGAGCAGCAGCGTGTGGTAATTGCCAGAGCTTTATTAAATGAGCCGCAAATCTTAATTGCGGATGAGCCTACCGGAAATCTGGATCCGGAGGTTACGGAAGGGATTTACGAATTACTAGATAAAATCAACAGTCAGGGAACTGCAATCCTGATGGCTACCCACGATTATAGCCTGATTGACAAACACCCGCATCGTATTCTGAAAATTGAAAATGGGGCCATTCTGGATTCCGAAAAAGAGAAAATTCAACTGATCGCGATTTATTAGTAAAAATCAACGTCGGCTCATGGGTATGCTAAATTTAAGTTGAATTATTCACCGCTGAATATATCAAACTAACCCTAGTTACTCGGGAAAATTTATTTATGCGCATTTTCGTTGATTTTTAATAGCACACTTTTAGTTAGCTTGCTTTTCCCTCATTCATCTTCTTGCTTGGAAAAAACGCTAAACAAGAAACTAATCCTTCATTTTCCCCGCCTTTCTACTAAAGGAAGATGGAGGTATGGATCAATCGGGTTTAAATGCTTTTTTTGATTTAAAACCTGAATAACGATCGCCTACGAGCTTATGCAAAGAGATAAGGAAAGGAATTAACTACAAGTGATAGCTGTTACTCTATACCTTTAACCGAAAATCTTTTTTTGAAGAAATAAAAGGAAAGGATCTCCCTTTTGAATTAAGACCTTAGCCCCTAAATATAAAATAAGGAAAAACCCACTTCTCCCCGGCTATTCACCTCCACGGTGGGCATCGGTAGCTTGATCATCTCCAAGATCATTTGAATCTTTTTAAAAGGCCCCAGAGGTAGCTGCTCATAATCAAAATCAACACTAAGGAGTAAGGATGGTGTCGGCTGGTAGCCCTGCGCCAAATTCTCCTCCAGTCTGCCATACACCATTCCCTGAGCACGGTATCCTATGGCCAGCATCAAAAAAGACGGCACCCATGGTTTTCGTAACAATGCCCGTAAAGAATAACAAGACCAATACACCTGACCATTATAATCTTTCAACAACTGTTCTCCCAGATTATTCCCCAACAATTGCGGCCTATGCTGCGCCCAGTCCGATGGCCAAAAACTAAAACGCGGAAACCACTTGACCTTCCCCCATGCCTGAAGCTGTATAAAAGCCGCAAAGGCGCCCAACGCATTTGCCAACATATCATATACCGAAAAGCCATAGCCCGCTCCAAAGCCATCCATGAGCTCTATAGGGAATAATACCAAAGCCCCCGACAAAAAAGCAAATCGGTGACGTTTTTGATCCTCTGCAATATCGGCTTTCAAATAGGCATTCATCCAGCGCACCATTTGAAAACAAGTGAAAAAATGTCCCAGCTTGTCCATGCCCATCCATTCATCCAGATCATTAAAAAAATGAAATCCTTGCAAAGGCATGTGCTGATACCAGGCGATGGCCAGGCCGACCACTAGCAAAACATACCAAAACAGAAAATAAAATAAACGCTTTGGAAGTTTGGCCTTTTCACCCCCAGCTTTGAAAGGAAGGGAATCCATTAACATCCAAAGGATTAAACACAAAAGGGGCAACCACCAAAAAGCCGCGGATAGACTCATAAAAAATTTAAATTCAATAGGCCGCAAAATACAAAAAGGCTCCGAATAGGAAGCTTTTTGGACAACTCTTTATCATCAGTATGGGGCTTCCATACCGAATGAACTCGATTAAGGGATTGCTTTTTTTGTTAAATCAAATAGGAGGCAAATAGATAGGATAAGAAGTAAAAAAGCATGATCAAGAGTTCAGCCGGATTATTCACCGCCAGATTCAACCCACCGATTAAGAAGCTCTATTTCAGTTTATTAATATTGTTTTTACTGATTTTCCATTAGCCGAAATGTGAGTAGGCTTGCTTTCTCCCCATTCATCTGCTTACAGATATACTCAGAATAGGAATATTCCGTCATTTTTTCCGCCTTGCCGCTGAATAAGGATTTAAGGATGAATAATCCGACTTAAGCTAAAGCGGTCTTGTAGGTATCAATAGCGCGCTGCCGGGCAAATTTATGATCCACCATAGGTGCCACATAGCCCACGGTTCCATATTCGGGCACCCATTTTTTCACATACTCTAATTGAGGATCAAACTTCTTCAATTGACTTTCAGGATTGAAGACCCGAAAATAGGGCTGGGCATCCGTGCCGGTACCGGCAGCCCACTGCCAGCCTCCATTGTTAGAAGCCAATTCATAATCCAGGAGCTTTTCCGCAAAGTAAGCCTCTCCCCAACGCCAATCAATCAGTAAATGCTTGGTTAAAAAACTGGCGACCACCATCCGAACCCGATTATGCATATAACCGGTTGCATTCAGCTCTCGCATACCCGCATCTACCATGGGAAAACCTGTCTCCCCCTTACACCACAACTCAAAAGCCTTAGGGTCATTCCTCCAAGGCACCTGATCATATTGAGGCTTAAAGGCTTTATCCACCACATGAGGGAAGTTAAAAAGGATCATCATATAAAACTCCCGCCAAATCAGCTCTGATAAATAAACATCTGAAAAGGGTTTCGCCCTCAAGGCTAACTGCCGGATGCTGATCGTACCAAAACGCAAATGCACCCCTAACCTTGTCGTTCCCTCTATGGCCGGAAAGTCTCTTTTATCTCCATATTCGATCAGCCGGTGGTCTGCCACCTTCTTGTCAGGAATGGATAATCCCTCCCCTGAAAAACCCATTTCCTCCAATTTCGGCATTGGAAATTGGGCAGTTCCTTGAAAAAGCTGATCCAGCAGGGTCTCAGACGGATAATTAGTCGGAGGGTGTTGGCGAAACTGCTCAAGCCAAACTTTCTTATATGGCGTGAAAACTTTATATGGGGTACCATCCGGTTTCACCACTTCCAATTTTTCGAATATCACATGATCCTTGAAAGCATGGAAGGAAATCCCTTGGCTCGCAAAAAAATCCGCAAGCTCCCCATCTCTTTTGGTGGCATAAGGTTCGTAATCATCATTGGTATATACCGCTTTCACCTCATAATGGTCCAGCAGTTTTTCAAAAGCAGCCCTGGGAGCATCATAAAAAAACTCCATCAGATCGCCTTGGGGCAACTGCTTCTGCAAATGTTCAAGCTGTTCGTATATAAAAGTGATTCGAGGATCATCCTCCGGCAATTCATCCAGAATTTGCCGATCAAAAATAAAGACAGGAACCACCGATTCCCCAGCCTTCAATGCCTGAAAAAAACCATGATTATCGTGCAACCGAAGATCTCGTCTGAACCAAAAGATATTTACTTTCTCCAAAATACTTTTTTATTAGGCTTTACTTTTTGTTCCCGAATCAGTTTCAGGATTGAGATTTTTTATAATCTGCCAAAAATTTCTCTAAGCCAATATCGGTCAGAGGGTGTAAAAATAAAGCCTCCAATGCTTTCAGCGGAGCGGTGATCACATCCACTCCCATTTCAGCCGCCTCAATAATGTGCATAGGGTGACGAATTGAAGCCCCCAAAACTTCTGTAGCAAAACCATAATTGTCGTAAATCTCCACAATCTGCCCCAGTAATGCCATCCCATCAGCACTAATATCGTCCAAGCGCCCCGCAAATGGGGAAACATAGGTCGCGCCCGCCTTCGCTGCCACCAGCGCCTGACCAGCGGAAAATACCAAGGTGCAATTGGTCCTGACGCCCTGACTACTTAAATATTTTATGGCCTTAACTCCCTCCCTGATCATCGGGACCTTAACCACGATCTTGGCATCAATGGCTGCCAGTAGCTCCGCCTCTCTTAAAATACCTGCATAATCGGTAGAGATCACCTCCGCGCTCACATTATTATCAACCAGATTACATATCTCTTTATAGTGTTGATAAATCGCCTGATTCCCTTTAATACCTTCTTTGGCCATAAGAGAAGGGTTGGTCGTCACCCCGTCAAGTATACCCAGGGCGGCAGCTTCTTCAATTTCCTGCAAATTGGCGGTATCGATAAAAAATTTCATTTCGCTATTGTTTGATTGGTAATGATTTCCAAACAATTAAACAGAAGCCGAAAGAATTTACAATGAAAGTGGGAAAATTATCTAAAACCCGGAGGAATTTATGCCAGGGGAAAAATTGTATTTTTTGGACATAAAAAAACGATCCGACATAGCAACGCTCAACCATTTACCCTTGCTTCCTTCCGGACCTGGGGGAGTTCAACAGGAGCAGTTCTTGTCGAATCGCATGACAAAAGTAGGGCTTTTATCTGGCTATACAAGCGAAATTAGGCGTTTTTTGAAAAATTATTCCCGAACAACCACTCTCCTTTTGATTCCCAATAAGTTAGGCGGATAAATACTTTTTATAGAGGAGTCCGGCTCAGAAAAGATGGACAATAGAAAGATTGGGGCACAAAAAAAGCCCTTCTGATTGGAAGCGCCTGCGAGAGAAAAATAATAAAAGACAAGTCAGAATCGCACCGCTCAACCACTTACCCTTGCTGCCTTCCGGCCCTGGGGGAGTTCAGCAGGAGCTGGTCGTCCTGACTTGCGGATGCAAAGGTAGGGGAAATTCTTAGTGGCGCAAGAAAAAATGTGATAAATTTTTCAAAGGTCAGTCCTAGTCAAAAAAAAGGGCATAAAAAAAGCCCTTCTGATCGGAAGCGCCTGCGGGAAAAAGAAAATAAAAGACAAGCCAGAATCGCACCGCTCAACCACTTACCCTTGCTGCCTTCCGGCCCTGGGGGAGTTCAGCAGGAGCTGGTCGTCCTGACTTGCGGATGCAAATGTGTACGAAAAATTGGGATTTCACAAGTAATGCAGCAAAAAAAGCGATTAATTTTCAATTAACTTTGTTTTACTACATTTCTTAAACAAGGCTATTTGAACATTATTCTTGACTAATTCTCATTTTTACTTTACTTAAACCTAGTTACTTAAACCTTTTTTAAAATAAAATCGTAAATTAATCCACAAACCCATTATAACTTACCTTTGTTATTTTTTCACCAAAAACCTTTGATTCCGATTACTCCCTAAGCTTTTAGAGAAAATAAAATCTCTGGTTAATTCTTCACCATCCCCCATGAAAGAAATAATTGCAAAACTAAGTGGAGACGAGCAAGACATAGTTATGATCATCTCCCCGGAAGAAAAAAAGTTCAACTACATCTCTCCGGCCTTTCAAAAAATTACAGGCATAAAGGCCGCAACCATTATTAAAAACCCTTTCGCTTTTTTAAATCATATCCATCCCGATGATATGGAAATGCTTACCATATCTGATTTTTTCAAAAAAGATTTTGCAGGAAAACCCAAAGACTATCGCTTCATAAGTAAAAATGGTACCGTCCTGCACTTTCATTCTTATGGATATTGGGTAGATAAAAACAAGGAAAAAAAGCCTTATATCATTCGAATCATTAAAGAAGTTACTTCTACACGAAAAAATATGTGGAAGCAACAAACACATCAAAGGTATTTAGAAGGACTTTTGGACACCGCCCCCATTTGCCTGAATATTTATGACCTTCGGCAGAATAAATTACACCTACGACTGGGTAATTTGCTAAAAGAATTGGGCTATAGTAATTCTTTTCTGGAGGAACACTCTGCCTACCTGTGGACTAGTTTAATTCACCAGGAAGATCATCTTAAGATCAGGAAACACCTCACCCGAATATTACTCGCCAAAGATGACCAAACCTTCGGCATTGAATTCCGAATTAAATCCGCTGATGGAAAATATATTTGGATGAGCCGTCATGACAAAGTATTTGAAAGAGATCAAAATAATCGCCCCACCAAAAGCATTGGTACCATTCAAAACATTGAATTAATTAAACACTCTGAACTCAAACTGAAAGAGAAAATCCGACAGCTGGAATTAATCGCTCACTTGAATTCTCATCAGCTCAGAGCTCCGGTAGCTTCCATTCTGGGGCTTTCCAATATTTTACCCTACTACCAAAATAATTCAGAGGAAATTCAGGACATTATCCATAAAATGAAAATATGCGCAGAAGATTTGGATCAAATACTTTACAAGCTTAACAATATGACTAGCAGATCATTAGATAACAACTACGCATAAATCTTAAACCTCCACTTTATCAGGCCATTCCAAGATAATTTTATCATATACCTAATTTTGATATTTATATAAACTATTATCGTTGATAAATTGATTATTTAGTATAGATTGCGCAAAGAATAAGACAGCGTGTATTATGAAAAAAATTATCGTATTCGTTTTAAGCCTGATGATTAGCGCTTTCGCACAGGCAGAAACCCAGGGCGCTTCACAATCCACTAAGGCTCAGGGAAATCTTGAACTTGGTATGCGACTGAGTGTAGCTCCGGGAATCTCTGGCGTCTATCAATTGGGAGGACCTCAGTCAGTGGAAGGCTTACTGCAATTTAAAGGGGGCGCCACCATTGTCACCGGACTATATCGATACAATTTTGGTTTAATTTCTCCGGAGGTCCCGGGCTTAAGTTGGTATGCAGGAGCCGGTGCACATACCAAGATCATCAATGGGGCAACAGTCGGCATCGATGGCATCATTGGCCTTCAATATGATTTTGATGAAATCCCCTTGAACATCAGTATGGACTGGAAGCCGGCCTTTGATATTTTCGGCCCTGGTGGGGGAGATTTTCATGCCGATGACATTGCAATTTCAGTAAGATTCAAATTTTAAAAATTAATCTTTCCCCAAAAAGCGCCATCCACTCCGGATTGCGCTTTTTTTGTACCCCATTCTTCATTAGGGTTTTGTACTTTTTATGTAACTTCGAGAGCCAACAGACCACCTAATTGGTTAAAATAATGCAAAACGACATAAATGAATATGAATAAAGCTATTGAACCATCGGAATTGATCATCAATGAAAATGGTAGTATTTTCCATTTGAATCTCCTACCGGAAGACATTGCGGATACCATTTTATTGGTGGGAGATCCTGGCAGGGTGGATTTAATCGCCTCCTTTTTTGATAAAGTAGAGGTAGAGAAGAGAAATCGTGAATTTATCACCAAAACGGGTACTTATCAGGGAAAAAGAATCTCCGTTCTGGCTACGGGCATCGGCACCGACAATATTGATATTGTGATCAATGAATTGGATGCTTTGGTGAATATTGACCTGAATACCCGCATGGTCAAAGAAGAAAAAAGAAGCCTGAATTTCATCAGAATTGGTACCTCAGGAGCACTACAGGCGGACCTTCCTGTTCATTCTTACCTTTTATCCGAAAAGGGCATGGGCTTTGACGGTCTGTTAAATTTCTACGCCAACCGGGAAAAAGTTTCCGATAATGCGCTAGAGGCCGCATTCATGCAGCATACGCAATGGTCGCCAAAGCTTACGGCTCCTTATGTGGTCCCTGGTTCTGCCGATTTAATTGAAAAGCTGAAATCTGAGCACACCACCGCCGGCGTAACCATTTCCGCCCCCGGATTTTATGGACCTCAGGGCAGGATGCTCCGCTTAAAAACTCAGGACACCGGGCTAAACGAGAAAATCACCTCCTTTGCATTTGAAGGACAAAAAATCACCAATTACGAAATGGAATGTTCGGCTCTTTATGGGCTTTCCGCCATGCTAGGACATCATGCCGCCACCATTTGCCTGATCATTGCCAATAGGCTAAGAGGTGAATTTGGAGGAGATTATAAACCACACATGAAGCAGCTGGTCCAGTATGTATTGAACAAAGTCACAAACAATTAAGCTTCACATAGGGGTATCTTGAAAATCAATGAAGATACCCCATATGAAAAATATACTCATTGTCGGAGCAAGTAGCGGCATAGGACTTGCATCGGCCTCCCACCTCCTGGCAACAGGCCACCAAGTGATTGGCCTGAGCCGAAACACTCCGGAAATAAATCATCCGGACTTTTCCTTTTACCCATTGAATATCCTTGAGGAAGCCCCAAACTTCCCTGCTTTAGAAAAGTTGGATGGTATTGTTTATTGCCCCGGATCTATTCAGCTGAAGCCTTTTCAAAGCATCAAACCAGACTTGTTTATAGAAGACTGGCAACTCAACTTCCTGGGGGCCGTCAAAACATTACAACATTATTTTCCTCTTTTACGAAAATCAGCCGAGGCCGCTGTGGTATTATTCAGTACGGTGGCAGTACAAACGGGCATGAAGTATCACTCCTCCATTAGCGCCAGCAAAGGAAGCATCGAAGCGCTAGTTCGGTCTTTAGCCGCGGAATGGGCGCCTAAAATAAGGATCAACGCGATTGCTCCCAGCCTTGTCCAGACTCCGCTTGCGGGCCAATTACTTTCCAGTCCAGAAAAAATACAACAGGCGCAAAACCGCCACCCTCTTCAAAAAATTGGGAATAGTGAAGATATCGCACATATGGTTAGTTTCCTTATGGGACAACATGCCCAATGGGTTACCGGGCAAATCATTCAGATGGACGGAGGAATATCTGCCATTGGATAATCGGAAATTTCATAATTAATTATCGCCATCTTTTAAATTCACCTAATAAATCACCGAATTTTATGCTATAGACATATTTTTTTTCAGGATAACCATTGGAATTTTAATTAGGGTACCTTATGTTTGTCCCATTCGAAAAAGAAAATGAATAACGTAAGCGTACATATCATCCCCGTACGATATTATTATTATCGTTATTATCAGGCTTAAATCTTACAAGCCAGACCACTCCTCTATTATCTTTTTTTTCGAACTCCCTAATATAATTTCACATGATCATTTCCAGAGCCGAACGGCTAAATAGTGTCAAGGAATACTATTTTTCCGTCAAACTACAAGAGGTTCGCGAGCTTATGGCTCAAGGCAAACCTGTTATTAATATTGGCATTGGCAATCCTGACCAAAAGCCCTCTGAAGCAGCCATAGAGGCCTTGCAGACTGCCGCCCAAAAACCTGACGCTCATGGCTATCAACCTTACCGAGGGATTGAGCCTTTAAGAAAAGCGATGGCAAACTGGTATTATCGTGTATATGGGGTTCAATTGGATCAAGATCAGGAAATCCTACCGCTTTTAGGCTCCAAAGAAGGCATTACTCATATTTCTTTGGCTTTCTTAAATCCCGGAGATCAGGTTTTGGTACCAGAGTTGGGCTACCCCGCTTACCGTTCCGTTTCAGAAATGATTGGTGCCAAAGCGGTAAATTTCCCCATGAACGAAAGAAGCTGGGAACCGGATTTTGACGCCTTAGAAAAAATGGATCTTTCGGGCGTCAAAATGATGTGGGTAAACTACCCCAATATGCCTACCGGCAAGCAGGCCAGTGAGGAATTGTTTGAGAAATTGGTGAATTTCGGATTGAAGCATAAAATCTTAATATGCCATGATAATCCCTATTCCATGATTTTGCCACATTCCAATCCGATCAGCATTTTGGCAGTGGAAGGTGCAAAAGAGGTCGCCATAGAGCTAAACTCCATGAGCAAATCGCATAATATGGCAGGTTGGAGAATTGGCTGGATCAATGGTGGAGCTGATTATTTGAATGAAATCATTAAAATCAAAAGTAATGTAGATTCCGGCATGTTCAAACCGCTGCAGGAAGCGGCCGTAGCAGCTCTTGGAAATACAGATGAATGGCATCAAAAACAAAATGAAATTTATGCCAATCGTAAATTACTGATGGAAGAAGTGCTCAAGCAACTGGATTGTCATTGGGATCAAAACCAGACCGGCATGTTCATCTGGGCAAAAATTCCGGATCAGGTTAAAGAAGTGGAACAGTTAGTCGACCACTTATTGCATGAGCATTCCGTTTTCCTTTCTCCCGGCTTTATTTTTGGTGATAAAGGCAAGCGCTATATCCGTGTTTCACTGTGTACTCATGAAAATCAAATCAAAGAGGTTATCGAACGACTTAAGACCTTTGATATCAATAAATTAAATTAATTTTTAATCAATATATTTAGCGACTTCTAATCTATACTGAGGTCCCTTAAGACTATTTTTTGCTATGAAAATATGTGTTATAGGTTTAGGGCTATTGGGAGGATCCTTTGCCCTGAGCGTAAAAGATGCCCTGGATGAAGTGGAAATTCTGGGAGTTGACATCAATCCCGGGCATTCACAAAAAGCACTGGAGTTAGGAATTATTGATAAAGTGATGACGCTGGAGGAAGCCGTTCCGCAATCTTCAATTGCAGTATTGGCCACTCCCGTAAACATCATTGAAAAACAAATCCTTACCGTTTTAGATTTAATCTCCCCAACAGGAGTAGTGATTGATCTGGGATCTACCAAGGAAAACATCTGCCTGGCGGCCGATGATCATCCTCAAAGATTAAGATATGTTGCAACGCACCCGATTGCGGGTACGGAAAATTCCGGCCCGGAATCGGCCTTTAAGGGTTTATTCCGCAATAAATCGATGATCATTTGCGACCGGCAAAAGAGTGATCCTTTGGCTTATCACATGATTAAAAGCATCTTTAAAGACATGGGCATGCGGGTTTCCTATATGAACTCCATTGAGCACGATAAGCACATTGCCTATGTTTCACACCTGTCTCACATCAGTAGCTTTGCCCTTGGAGCAACAGTGCTGGATATGGAGAAAAATGAAAAAAACATCTTTGCCATGGCGGGTTCGGGTTTCTCGTCCACGGTGAGGTTGGCTAAAAGTTCTCCGGAAATGTGGGCCCCTATTTTCGAGCAGAATGCAGACAATATTTCCCTCGCACTAGGGTCATATATCGAGCACCTGCAAGATTTTAAACAAATCATTGACAACAAAGACATGATCGGCAGCACCAAGATCATGAAACGGGTCAATGATATCAGAAGGGTGTTAAAGGGGATCGATATTAAATCCTAAAATGAATTCATAGCAAAATAGGAAGGCAGTTCTCAAAAGGGACTGTCTTTTTTTGTGCTATATTTTCACAAAATAGCCCGAATTATTCACCGCTAAATTCACCAACTAAGTGCAAGCGACTTATTTTCAGTTCATAAAAATTTGTTTTCATTAATTTATTTAGCTCAAATTTGGGCAAACTAGCTCATCCCTCCTACCTCTTCTTCTTTGAAAAAAAACTCAAAACAGGAAAAATTCCTTCCTTTTTCCGGCCATTTCGCTAAGCGAAACCCTAGCCTGCCTCATCCGGAATAACATTCATCCTTTTCCCCCTACCTGCCAGCGTAGAAATTCGATAATCGAAAACAAAAAAAAGGCATCGGAATCCGGTGCCTTTTCTGATCTATATTTTATTTGGTTTTATAGCACATCGCCACCCATCCAAACTTCTTTCTTCATCGCCTTTCCGGACTGAATGATAAAGCGCGTTGGGTTTGGCACGATCACTAATCGGCAAAGACGATCCTCCATTTCTTCTACATCAACGATCACCCCTTCTTTTGCTCCTACATCAAATGCAGGCTTGCCATTATCATCCTCGCCCAAATTCAAATAACTATGTGCCAAATACGCAATTGGGGAAAGCACATCACTTTCCGGACAATATTGGTCATGAATATCCGTGATTACATCTTCTAGAAAATCACCATATTCTTCCAAAAAATCATCCTCTAAATCATGTAATTCTTCCTCAACGTCATCGTATTTTGCATCTGAATAATCCATGGCACTCAATTGATTTCTTTTCAGGGCCAGTGCTATCAGTGCGTCATTTAATTTTTCCTTGTCCATTATATCGTGAGTTAGCTAGTTTGCAATTTTATTAAGAGCAAGTATACAAAATCGTCTTGGCAAAAACAGCAATTCCATCAATTTTGCAGCGAGATCAGAAATTTTTTTGATCGCTAAAAACCTGCTGAAGGCATAAGGAAACCCTTTTCTTTTAGAAATTTCCCACTTTGGGAAGAGTTCACTACATTGGATCAAAAATTCAAACCCCTTAACCCAATGAAAGAAATAGAAGGTATCTGGCAACAGGATTTTCATATTCGCGCCTATCAATGCGATCCATACGGTTTCGCACGCCCGATTGTTCTTGCTGACATGCTACAAGATGCAGCGGGAAACCATGCCATTCACCGGGGTTTTGGTTTTCATGATATGCTGGCCAAAGGACAATTGTGGGTACTTAGCAGAATGGAGATCGAATTCCTTAAATTCCCTAAATGGAGAGAACATGTCCGGGTAAAGTCCTGGGTAAAAAATTACCAGCGATCCTTTTCACACCGGGACTTTGAAATATTTAATGACGATGGCGAATGTATCGTCAAGGCGACTACCCTTTGGGTAATCATTGACCATCAGACCAGACGCCCAGGCTTAATAGGAGATACTGCCGACCGAATGCCTGCTTTTCCCGAAAAACATGGCATTGAGCAATCCCCTCAGCGAGTCCCCAAAGTGGAAGTGGAGCAGCCTTTCCAATTTCACGTTCGGTATGGAGATATTGACCTGAACAATCATGTAAATAATACCCGATACTTGCAATGGGCCATTGATAATCTGGACAAAAGCATCTGGCAAAAGCATCAAATTAGTAAACTAACAGTAAATTATCTGGCCGAAACGAAACTGGAAAATCAGGTGAGTGTTCATTCGGTAGGTCAAAAGTCCGAGGGCAACTTCATTGCACACTCCACAATTATTAACAATAGTCTGGGAAAAAGCTGCTGTCAGGTAGAAACCTGCTGGAAGCCCTTTAAAAAGGAATTGGTATCCACTCTTTAAACAATAAGAGCGGATGGAAAAGCCAAAATTCGTAGGGAAAATTTGAAATATGGTAGAAGCGATACGCCATTATTTTCAGAAAATAGCAGCGCTAATGTTGCGAAATGGCTCAAAATCACTTCCAATAATTCGAATTAGCAGTCGGATGCTGCGGTTTTAAACTCGCGGTGAAACAGATGCTTTAAGAAATCTATTTTCGGAGCACCTGTTTTGGCGCATTTAGCCCCCTTTCATGTTGCCCTGAATTATTCATCACCAGATTCATCGAATATCCTCAAAATGCTTAATACGACTTTATTACGATAGATTTACTATTTTTTTATTCGCCCCAATTTGGCAAGGCTTGCTTTCTCCTCATTCATCTGCTTCCTTGGAAAAAACTTGAAATAAGGAACTATTTTTTCATTTTTCCCGCACTGGGACTAAACGAGGGTTTAAGCTTGGTTAATCCGACTTAGTTTTCCAAAAAGCGTACATTGGGCTTCCGGATTTTGAAATCATCCCAATTAATCAGTGTTTTGGTTGAAACATCAAAAGCAAATGCTGATATACCCTGGGGAGCATTAGGATAATAACCAAAACGAAACTGAAAAGTATTGAATACCAGCTCCTCATTTCTTATTCTTAATCCGGCCCCCGCGCCATTATAAAAACCCTGAGAAGGCACTACCACTTCCGGCGTTCGGATATGCGCAATATCAGCAAAGGCAAACATGGCCACTTTAAAACCAATAAACTGCCAAGGGGTAAAAACCACACTTTCGTATCTGCCTAAAATTTTACGATCACCATATACCCAGGGCACACTCAAGCCACGTACATCCCTTTCCCGATCAAGCTCCAGGTCAATCACTCCCTGATACCCAAACAACTGACTAAACTCTAGTTCAAAAAAATTACGCAATCTCATGGAGCCTAATTTCAATAAAGGGCTAATGTATTTCATTTGGGTGCTCACTGCATAATTATGTACTTTCTCATAATCCGTACACAGAGAGCCATATAAAAAAGCGTAAAAATACCCTTTCCGGGGACGATACCAGGCCTTTGACAATTCTGCACTATATATAATACCCTGCTGAAATTCAAACCACTGATAACCTACATTGCCACTGATCTTCCACCCTACCGGAACATCCTCTGTCTGCCCAAAGGCTCGAATTAAATTGGATTTGTAGAAAGCTTGTTGGTTTAAACTCAGGCCTGCCAACAATAATCTCCGATTCTCAAATAATCGATTAGAGTCCGGCGACACAAAAGGCCGTTCAGGAAACTTACTATCAAAATACCTCCCTGTCGTAAAAAGCCGGGGCGCCTGTAAGTCATTTTTATCGCCTAAAGGAAATGCCACAGAAGCCCAATAATCCTGCTCAATATTTCTAATAGGCCCTGGTATGGTATCTTGTCTGGAGATAAATTGATTTTTGATGGTATTTTGCTTCAAATCAACGCCCCCCGCCCATCGCAATTTAGCCGAAACAAACTCACGATCAACATAGGCTCTGTGACGAGTTTCCCTCGAATCATCTTTAAATTCTATTCCTGCATCCACGAAAGAAGCCCTGATATTGCGTAACTCATAGCCCACCTCTATCCCCAATTGGGTGGAATCCCGAAAATCATAAGATCCCTGTAATTTAAAAGTATGCGCCAGGCCCAAAAAGTTGCGGTCTTCCAATCCCAGCTTGCCTGATTGTGGGCTACTAATTTCCGCCAGGGGCCGAATAGAGAAGACATCCTTGGTGACGATCAGTACATTCACGGCAGTACTATCCAAAAGATCCGGCATCACCAGAACGCGGGCATCCTGAATATTGGAGGATGCACGAAGCAAACGTTCCGATTCCGCCAACAATTCGGCATCCAGCGGCTCCCCTTCCTTTTGCAAAATAAACCTTTTCAGGATGAAAGGACGAGTCTGAGTGGTCAGATTATTTCCCCAAAAGTTTTCATTCCTTTCCGAGTCCCAGGTGGAAGGTTCGTAAATATTGGTGCCAAAAATATCAATTTGCTTAAGAGTGATACTATTTACTCTATCTCCGGAATATTTCTGGTATTCATCCTGAATCTGCCCCTGGGTATAGCGCTCATTGTTTCCACCGGCATTATTGACGAACAGTAAGCTATATAAGCGCGCGCCCACCTTTGTTCGATCAGAAAAGGACTTCAATGAATCCAGCATCTTTCGTGTTCGGAGCGAGTCCTCTATATTGGTGGGACTAATCAATTGCTCCAGATGCTGATTAATCACTTCCGTGGATGTATCCTCTTCCACTTCTATGACATGGGGAAATTCCAAACTATCCAGCGATAAGTGAAACCACCTGCTTTGTTTTGTCTGGCCACAAACCTGCAAACCTCCCCAACAATTAAGGAAGATAGTTATGATCGTCACTATCCAGCAGGTATTTCGAGCCATAAAAAAAAGTTTTTATTCTTCGGGCAGCAATTTAAAAGACATCCGGTGAAAAGGACTAGGCCCATGTGCTTTTATTCCGGCACGATGCACTTTTGTCGGGTAGCCCGCATTTTTTTCCCAGGCATAATGCGGATAATCCTTAGCCAAATCCTCCATTAATTGATCACGATAGGTTTTGGCTAAAATAGAAGCGGCAGCAATGGACAGAAATTTACCATCTCCCTTCACAATACACTCATGCATAATGCCCATATAGGGAGAGAATTTATTCCCGTCGATTAATAGCAACTCCGGGCGCAGCTCCAACTGATCAATGGCCTTGTGCATCGCCAACATGGAGGCATTTAAAATATTTATTCGATCAATTTCCTGATGATCCACTTCGGCAATTGCCCAGGCCAAAGCATCCTCCTTGATCACTTTTTCAAGTGCTTCCCTTTTTTTAGCAGTTAACTGTTTCGAGTCATTCAGCAAGGGGTGACTGTAATTTTTAGGCAAAATAACGGCGGCAGCCACTACCGGCCCTGCCAAACACCCTCTTCCCACCTCATCGCATCCGGCTTCCACTAAGTCGGGCGTTCGCTGCGCTGCTAACACTTTAATCTCTTTCATTCCGCAAAAATAGAATTAATTTTTGCGATCCCTCAATTTTTCCTAAAGGAGCCACGGCTTTTTCATGAAAGCTGAGGAAAGAAAAATGGGAGGAAAAAGGAAGGAGAAATTAGAAATATTTGCCCAAGTTATTTATCTCCGGATTTAGCCATTCATTCTAAATGATCCCTTTTCAGTTCAATAAGGTAGTACTCACTGATTTATTAATAGCCCCAACTTGGCTAAACTTACTTTTTCCTCATTCTTCTGCTCCCTTGGAAAAAACTCGAAACAGAAAAAATCCTTTCATTTTTTCAGCCTTGCAGCTAAAAGAGGATTTATGCAGGAACAATTCAGGTTAGGCCTGATTTACAAATTGATATAATAAATAATAGGGATCAACGGTTTCAAGCTTAAACCACTTAATCAAAAAGATATGAAAAATAACCTCAGGACCTCTAAGGGTAACCCAAAGGTTCGATTTCATAAATATTTAGCTTAGCGCTAAGGATCACATAAAAAATATCGGTGAATTGTAGTTATTTATATGTCGATCTATCGTTATTAGTTCGAATAGTGAAAATATCATCCGCACCCAAAAATTTAATCCCCTCATGGAAAACCCCTGGATAAAATTAAACACCAAAACCGTTTATGAAACCCCATGGATCAAAATTGAACAGGACAAGGTCATTAACCCCTCCGGCAGAGAGGATTTTTATGGAAAAGTTCACTTTCAACAAACTGCTGTCGGAGCATTACCCATCGATGAGGATGGCAAAATTTGGCTGGTAGGGCAATTCCGCTATACGGTAGACCGCTACTCCTGGGAAATTCCTTTGGGCGGTGCTGAAGAAAATGAGGACTTACTGGAGGCGACCAAAAGAGAACTCCAGGAAGAAACCGGCTTCTCCGCTAATGACTGGAAGGGCTTTTTGCATTTGCACCCTTCCATTTCGTCCACGGATCAACAAGCCTATGTATTTATTGCGCGGGCTTACGGGCCGGAGCTACCAACCCCGATGAAACCGAAGTACTTCGTCAGAAAAAAGTCACCCTCAAAGAAGCTTTACAAATGATCGACCGGCAGGAAATCACGGAGGGCATTTCTGTGGCGGCACTGTTGAAATATGCGGTTCAGGAACTAGCCGGCTAAAACGGGAACTAACTGATCATGATACAAAAAGTAAATCATTGCTAAACTCACCAGCATATATAGCAGGGTGATTGGCACGCCTACTTTAATAAAATCAGAGAAAGTATAACCTCCCGGGCCAAATACCATCAGGTTGGTTTGATAACCTATGGGCGTTAAAAAAGCACCTGATGCGGCATAGGCCACCGTGAGAAACAGGGGTGTACCGTCTATTCCCATTTTCTGTGCCACTGCTAAAGCCAATGGGAATGCGATGGACACCGCCCCGACATTGGTTACGAAGCTGGTCAATAAGGTGGTGATAATAAACAGCCCCACCATAATGGAGAGCGGACCGAAAGGGGCTAATACCTCCAGCAGTCCACTTGCCAGCATTTGACCAGCCCCCGTTTTGACCATGGCATTTCCAAGCACCAGCGAGAAAGCCAAAATGGAAAACATGTCAATATCCACTGACTTTTTAATATCCGAGATCGTAACCAGAGAAGTGGCTGCCATCACTGCAAAAATAAGCATCAACGACAAAAACAACGAATATACCCCGGTGACGGCCAAACCAATCGCCATTAAGGCCGTCAGCACCAAAGACCAGGAGCGCTGCTTACTGGGCTTGGCAAACTCCTCTACCTGATTGACCACATGAAGGTCACTGAAAAAATTCACCCGATTTGAAAATCCTCTTCCGGCATACAACAATAGTAAATCTCCGGAAAGCAGGGTGATATCACCAATTTTCCCGCTTACTCTTTCTCCTTGTCGGTGAATGGCCACCACGGCAGCATCATACCGATTTCGAAAGCCGGAAGTCTTAACCGTTCTTCCAATGAGAGGAGAGGTCTTGGCCACCACGGCCTCAATGACTTGTACCGCCTCATTTTCCCTTTGGTATTTGTCTTTGGGCAACCTTAATCCTTCCATCGAAAGCACCAAATCATGAATAGAACTGGTGTCTCCCGCAAAGAATAAATGATCTCCTCCCTGCACTATTTCATCTGGCTGCACCGGAGAAATCACCTTATCCTCCCGAATAATCTCTACCAGATAAACGCCCTTCAAATTTCTTAATCCTGCTTCCACTATCGTTTTTCCGACCAATTTTGATTTGGAGGAAAGCTCTGTTTCGACTACAAATTCCCGAATATTCTCCTGAAATTTGGCTATTGCTCCCTGGCGATCCGGCAATAATTTATGCCCATACACTAAAAAAAACACAATCCCGACCGTCACCACAGCCAAGCCAATCCTTAATAAATCAAATGTAGCCAAACCCGGCAATGCCGCCTCATTCAAAAAACCTTGTAACACTAAAGTGGTAGAGGTACCAATCTGGGTCAGCATCCCGCCCAGTATAGTCGCAAATGAGAGCGGAATCAATAATTTAGAAGGGCTTACGCCATTTTTCCTCCCCCAATTGAATACATAGGGAGTCATTATCGCCACTACTGGGGTATTATTAATAAAGGAAGAAACCACTGCTACCTGCGCCATCATGCGGGCCAGAAATCCTTTATAGGTGGCATTTGCCGGGAACATTTTATCCAGCCACATCACCAGATTAAAGTTCTTCCGTATACCTGCCGTAATGAGAATCAATAACATCACCGAAATGATCGAACTATTGGAAAAGCCCGCCAAAAGATCATCTCCATTCAAAATACCGGTGAGGGCAAATACCAAACCGCCTAACAAAAAGCCGACGGAAGCCCTAAGTTTATCCAGGTAAATTAAAGTAAAGAGCAGGAAGGTAACGCCCAATACGAAATAAGGTTGAAGCGCTTCTGAAAGCATATTTATTTGAATATGGAAAAATTTCAAAGACTAGAAAAAGTCAACTGGCGGGAAGTTAGAAATAAAGATTCTTCCAAACAATGAGCAATGCTAGCATATTTCATCCGCTCAAAATATTAAAAAAAAATTACACTCACCACCACGCTATCTCTTTAGCCAAACAACCAAGTAAATCCCTGTTTTTCTTGCTATTTAACCCCCTAACCTCTACATTTGGAACGGTACTTGTTAAATTAGTACTGAAAAGATTTTAATATGAAAACTACAAAACGATATATGTTTAACATTCAGCAGGTCTACTGCTCACCCCTAATACGGTGAGAGAATGATTGTATATATATTAAATGTTTTGCGTTAATAAATATAGAAAAGTCCTTCTCTCCCTTGGAAAGAAGGACTTTTTTTTATCCCCCAACCCTAAAATTATCATCGTTATGGAAAAACAATTTTGGATTACGCTTTTTACAGACGAAGGAGATAACACTTTAAAGTCTATTACCGACACCTTTTTATCTCAGGGAATCAACATTCAGCAAATGTCGGCCAAGGAAAGTTTGATCCCTTCCCTAATGCAATATGATATCTTAGTCAACCTGAATCCCTCCGCTATTAAACCCTTACAAAAAGGGCTCAGCAAATTAAATACAGTACATAAAGCCCTAAGTTATGAGCCGAAAGAAAAAAGCTCCAGCAATATCCGTGAGAAAATCAAGGTAGCCCTGAAAGCAGTGGTTCGAAAAAAACAGATGATCCCCATGCTTTCTGCCAGCTAGGAATTTGTGTGTTCAATCACATCATTGCATCTTGCGCTCCTGATTTATGGAGAAATTAAATTTACCCAGCTTCCCTTTCAGAATTCGGGAAGATCAGGGGCGCAAGTATATTTTTGACCCCCTGCGCAAAAAAGAAATTGTGCTAACCCCGGAAGAGTGGGTGCGCCAGCATTTTATTCAGTATTTAATCAACAGCCTGGGCTATCCGCCAGCCTTATCGCGCTGGAAACAGGCCTTAAATATAATCGCATTCAAAAAAGATCCGACGGCTTAGTCTTTGACCGCAATGGTCAGCCTTTTATGCTCATTGAGTGCAAAGCACCCTCAGTCAAATTGGATCAAAAGGTAGTACAGCAGGCTGCCACCTATAACCAAACCCTTCGGGCGCCTTATATAGTCGTCACCAATGGCTTGTCCCACGGCTGTCTTCAATGTAATGCGGAAGGCATTAAATGGCTTGCCCAACTCCCCGACTTCCCACAATAAAAAACCTGATTCTCCCATTATTCCATCCGATAGAGGAGATGGGGATTCATAAAATGAGATTAATTTTATATATTTAACATTGCGAAATCGCAATTTCAATAACTCACTTAGAATGAGTGAGGTAGATAAGAAAATTACAAACCCTGCATTTATATGAAGTTTATTGTTTCTTCCTCTTCATTGTTGAAGCAATTGTCCAAAATTCACGGTGTGGTTACCACAAATCCGGTAGTCCCGATTTTGGAGAATTTTTTATTTGAAGTAGATGGCGCGGCAGGCAAATTGACCGTGACCGCCTCTGATCTACAATCTTCCATGATTACTGAAATTGAAGTAAATGCGGAAGAAAGTGGTAGCATTGCTATTCCGGCAAAAATCCTATTGGATACGCTGAAAAACCTGCCTGAGCAGCCTGTAACCATTGCGGTAGACGAAGAAACCTACAGTATTGAGATTATTTCTGAAAATGGTCACTACAAACTGTCCGGGGAAAATGCTACAGACTTCCCTAAAATTCCGGTAGTTGAAAACGGGCACAGCATAGAACTTAGTGGTGATGCTATGAGCCGTGCGATCAACAATACCATTTTCGCTGCAGGTACTGATGATTTACGTCCTGCCATGACGGGGGTGTTCGTCAATTTGGAGGAAGATGAAGCTACTTTTGTTGCCACGGATGGCCACCGTTTGGTGCGTTACCGCAAAAAAGAAGTGGAAGGGGCTTCGGGTGCTTCCATCATTATTCCACGCAAGGCCTTAAACTTATTGAAGTCTAACCTTCCGGCAGATGAGAGCCCGGTAGCCATTGAATTCAATGATACCAATGCCCACTTTGCTTTTGAAAACCTTCGATTAATTAGCCGTTTAATCGACGAGCGCTTTCCGGATTATGAAAATGTCATTCCATTGGACAACACCAATGAGATGACCATCAATAGAATGCAAATCCTAAGCACTTTAAAGCGCTTGGCAATTTACGCCAACAAGACCACCAATCAGGTGAGATTATCTTTAAAAGGCACAGAGTTAAGTGTACACGCAGAAGATTTAGATTTTTCTAATGAAGCGAATGAAACGCTTTCCTGCGAGCATGAAGGAGAAGATATCGATATTGGGTTCAACGCCAAGTTCTTGATTGAAATGCTGAATAATCTAAACTCCACTGAAGTAACCTTCCAGTTCTCCCAACCTAACAGAGCCGGATTGATTATCCCTTCTGATCAGGATGAAGATGAAGACTTGCTCATGTTAGTAATGCCAGTAATGCTAAATCAATACTATTAAAAACGAGCTTTAAAAAAAAACTATAAAGGTTGCTTCGGCAACCTTTTTTTTTGCCTCATGCAATAGCCTCTTTAACAAGACAATCTCCTAAAACCTTACATCCCTTTATGGATATAATTCACCATTTGCGTAATTAGGCTATACATTACCAATTCTCCCTCTTAGCTTTGTATTTATTATTTAAAAAATTATACCCCATATTTACGATTTAGTGAATGAGGCCAATAAATGCTTGTAATCAGGTCTGTCTGTTTCCCCCAAAAGAAAAGGCGAACCTATTCAGACTTTCATTACCATTTCAAACCAAATTCATCGATTGACTATGTTTCCACCTGCAGATAAATCTAATCTTGTAATTGCAAAAGCGGTTACTTTCTTTGAGGAGCAAATTAAAAAAGGAGATTCCATTTCCTTAGGCATGGTGGCAGACATTTGCCAAGTACCTGCGAGAACTATCCAGCACCACTTCAATAAAGTCTATGGGATGGGCCCCATTCAGTATTTTAATAAAATGCGAATGGATCACGTTAAAGATTTACTTGAAAAGGCGGATCCAAAGGAGACCAATATCACGGCATTAATTTATGATAATGGATTTTACCACATTAGCAGGTTTTCTAAAAAATTCAAAGAGCAATATGGCAAATCCCCTTCTGACATTTTAAAGGAAGATCATTTCGTAAAAGAATGAAAAATATCTTTCGGTAAATGGCTGTTTAGGAGCGTGTTTAAATGCCAAAATTTGCAGCGAGCATTTGATTATTGCAGAAGCGATAAAGGATTATTTTTAGAGAATAGCAATGCTATTTTGAGCAATTAACCTTTATCGCTTCCAATAATTCGAATTTGTAGCCGGATAGCGTGCTTTTAAACATGCGCTTAATACTGGCAAAGACTATTTTAAACAGCCCTATTTATTATTATTTCCGTCCTCGTTTCGCTTCTTTTTTGCGAAGCGATCTGAGGTAAACATGTTTTACGGCGGAGTCCTGATCGGAAACTCTTTCATCCAGCTCAAAATAATCAGATAAGAACTTAATCATATTCATCAGCTTGCTAAAGCCATAATTTCTAGCATCAAAATCAGGACGCTTTTTACTCAACAAACTACCGAATTCACCTAAATTGGCCCAGCCGCTGTCATCAGAAACATCATCAACGGAAGATTGCAATAACGAAATCAGGCGTTGATTAATCCGATTTAAACTCTCCTCCTTACTACCGCTGGCTTTATTTTCTTCTTTGGAGGAATCTTTTTTCAACACCTCCAAATACACAAATTTATTACAGGCCACAATAAAAGGCTTCGGTGTTTTCTGCTCTCCAACCCCCATTACCCACATGCCCGACTCCCTTAATCGAGTGGCTAATCGGGTAAAATCACTATCACTGGAAACAATGCAGAAACCATCCACCTTACCCGAATACAATATATCCATGGCATCAATGATCATAGCGGAATCCGTCGCATTTTTCCCTTGGGTATAACTGTATTGCTGCACCGGATTAATCGCATTCTCTAACAGTACCGATTTCCATCCCGATAAATTTGGTCGTGTCCAGTCTCCGTAAATCCTGCGGGTGGTAGGAAGGCCAAAGCGCGCAATTTCCTCCATCATTTCACTTACAAAAGCGGAACTTACATTATCTGCATCTATTAAAACCGCTAATGAACGGTCCGTATTTATTTTTTTCATTTTAAAAATATATATGACTCTCCGAAATGTGACTAATAATTTAGGAAAGTCCTGTTAAAAAAAATGGGGAATAAAAGATATTTCCGTCAGGGGCATGACGAAAAAACCATATTCACCAAGAAAACTTGATTATTACAGCAGAGAAAGAAGGTCTTTTTAGCAACATGTGCCACCAATATGGAAAACCCTGAAATACTCAAATCAAATTCCCTCTCGTGACTTATCGCTTTTAATCAAGCCTTAAAACTGGAAATAGATAAAGGGGTGAACCTCAGAGGAAGAAACCTGCCAAATGCACCAAATTACCACCGCCATCGTCAAGGCTCTGCCCCATAATGGAAAGCGATAAAAAATGCGATTTACGGTGGTTCCCACATTTTTTGGAGCCCAATGCGTCGCATAGCCCAGGAACATCAAAGCAAACACTTCCTTATAGCCCATTAACACCTGAGGAATTTGCCCGAAAGCAGTATCAGTCATGATCCTATTGATCAAAAGGCTGGCATCCTCAAAATTCGCCGCCCGAAAGAATATCCAGGCCAAGCATACAAAATGGAAAGTATAAACTTGTCCCAAGAAGCGCCATGCATCACTTTTGGGAAATTGGAAACGACCTTTTAGCAATCTCTCTATTCCCAAAATACCTCCATGAAGCGCCCCCCAAAGCACAAAATTCCATGAAGCACCATGCCATAATCCTCCAAGCAACATGGTAAGCATCAGGTTAACATAGGTTCTGACTTTCCCTTTTTGATTCCCTCCCAATGGAATATACAAATAATCCCTCAACCAGGAAGACAGGGAAATATGCCAACGGCGCCAAAACTCAGTAATGCTCCCTGAATTATAAGGGGTTTGAAAATTCACGGGGAGCCGGAAACCCATCAATAATGCAATACCAATGGCCATATCCGAATAGCCTGAAAAGTCACAATAAATCTGAATGGCATAGCCATAAACAGCCATTAAGTTTTCAAAACCTGAATAAAGCGCCGGAGCGTTAAATACCCGATCTACGAAATTAATGCTAATATAATCGGAAATAATCGCCTTTTTGATCAAGCCGCCAATAATCAGACTAAAAGCCAAAGACATGTCCTTTTTGGAAAGACTCAGCTTTTGGTGAATCTGAGGAATAAAGTCCGCCGCCCGAACAATTGGCCCCGCCACCAGCTGCGGAAAAAAGGTTACGAAAAAGGTAAAATCCCAAAAGGATTCCGCCGGCTTCATGCTTCTTCTATACAGATCAATAGAATAACTCATGGTCTGAAAAGTATAGAAGGAAATCCCAATTGGAAGAAATATATCCAGAGAACCAATTTCAGCTCCTGTTAAACCATTGATAGAATTTATGAAAAAATTGGTGTATTTAAAATAACCCAAAATCCCCAAATTACAGACCACACTGGCTAATAAATAGAGCTTTCGTTTCTTATCATCTTCCTCCTCATAAATCTTATTTCCCAAATAGTAATCCACTATGGAAGAAAAAATAAGAATAATGAAATAGAACCCACTGGATTTATAATAGAAGAACAAGGAAAACAAGGTCACATAAACCACCCGAAAGGTCTGTACTTTTTCCCACTTCAGATAAATGGCATAAAAAATTAAAAACAAGACAAAGAAAACCCCTGAATTGAAAAGCAAAGGAGCCTTTTTCTGGTATTGAAAAATATCAGAAAAAAACTTAGGATTTAGGGCCGCAAGACTTCCTGAGGAAAAACAGCCAGCAGTCATAACCTGAGCCTCCTGATCTATCCAATATCCGCTTAAAGCATTCTGATCCACCTGCTCCATTTTCCCTTCAAAGGGTATTTTGGCGGGCATCGTTTGTGGCGAATGTAAACCCTTAATCGGCAATTCTTCTCCAATACGCGATTTTTGATAGGCTCTCATCAAGGCTTCATAAAGCATTTCCCCCTGAAGGCGGTAGCCATCGGCTGAAAAATGCACATAGTCTCGGCTAAAGCCCTGCTTCTTCCAATTTGAAATTCCATTGGCTCCTCCCATCACTCGCCACCAATCCCAATAGGCAACTTGTTCCTTTTGCGCCACCTCAATAATGACATCTCGGACTTGCTCTACCCTTGGATTGAATTTCCGATTTCTGCCTCTCCCCGTATAGCTATCTGCCGGGGTGGTCAACAGAATAGGAGCGTTAGGATGCTTTTTTCTCACACGGTGAATAAAATCCAGCACATCACGCTCTACGTCCTTCAGGCTATAGGTAGGCGCAAAGCATTCATTGGTCCCCATGGAAAATATATAGAGGTCTGCCGGTAATTCACCCAATTGCTCAAAGAACAAATTGTATTTATTATAATCCAGATATTTAGCACCATTCGAACCGATGGCACTATACACGATACCGGACGCCTGACTATCTTCTACATAAAAGCCGGTTAAATTGGCGTATTTTTGAGCATCTCCTTTTTTAAAGCCTTGCACAATGGCGGCCTGTTGCGGCTGATCCCATTCAAAGACCTGCATACCCAATGGAAAGATTTGGCGATCAACAGCAGCCCACTGCATATCGTCCGCCTTGATCCGGTCTACTGCCGAAGGATGCTCGCCATTCTTCACCACCAACTTTTGCTTGGGGCGAATTAATGATTTACTTCCCAGATTATTCCAGGATTGTATTTTGGATACCGAAACGCCGTACTTCCGCCCAATACTATACAGACTTTCCCCTGAGCGAACGGTATGGTAAACTTTTTCCGGTGTGGGTATAAATTTCCTTTCGGTACTGGCACCGGGCTTAGGCTGCCCTACTTTTAAATCGTAAGTATGATTTCCCGGCTCATAAAACACCCACAGACGGTCAAAACCTGCAGCAGAATCCGCCAGATTCAGGTTAATCTGGTAATAATCTGAAGGCGTTTTGATCCCATGACCCGAAACCCCTGTCTCCTGCACAGGCTTGGATCTGGAATTTCGTTTAGAAGTCCAGGAAATATTAGATTTGAACCGAACCTGCTTTGGCCCATTGGTTTTAGCCAAATTATAAGGGAAGGTCAGCCCAATACCGCCATCGCCAAAGTCTTCCTGGAAAAGCTTCCGCATTTCCCCGGTAAAGAAATCAGCCTGAATATGGGAATCGCCAATATGGACAATATTTACTTTTTGTTGCTTTTTGCTTTCTAAAGCCTCCAATTGTTTAAAGAAAGCACGCAAATGACCGGCATTGCCAATGGTATCCGCCACTTCATTAACCAATGGTCGCTCTTCTCTTGCTCCCAATTCCTCCCCGGCCCAGACACTTAAACTCCCCACCAGCATCCAAAGCGTAAAAAATAAACCTCTGATCATGTATTTAACGAATCTTTTTTGCTTTTAAAATTTCTACCGGAGTTGATTTCCGTTGTGTCAATTGCTTTGGCGCAATCTGATTGCTCGCCCGATGACTCCCCCAGCCATCAATCAAAAAGTCAAAAAGCAAATGCCCCACTTTATTCGCGCCTCTAAAATTAAAGTGCGTATAATCTTTATTTGCCAATGGCTTCTCAGACTCTACCCAATCAATGATAGATCCTTCTCCTCCCATGGCCTGAAATAAATTAAAAAAGGTTGCATTGGCTCTGCTTGCAGCGCCCATTTGGGCCGTTATTACACCAGCAACCGCCGGGTCAGTCTTTAATTCGCCGTCAATCTTACGGGCTTTATCTGCCATGGAAATCACCAGGCAGGGCGCATCCATCTCCTCCTGTATATACCGAATCGTCTTATAAAGGTTAGCGCCATACCAGGCATAATTCAGACTACTGGTATCTGCCACATTCGTCCCGAATTGCATAATCACCAGATCATACTCCAAATAATCATTAAAAGAATTCAGCACCTCCGGATTCAAGTGACGCAGATGCGTTCCGCTACTTCCTCTTAAGGGGAGGTCATCCACAAAAACGCCCTTAGAGGACTCTACGCTCACCCCATATATGGGTAAGTTAGCATCTGTTTCAAATTTCATTTCAAGAGTTTTTACCGGAATAGAAGAAACCTGCAACTCATTGACCACCTTGTTTCCATTTAAGGACAAATTCACGGAATCCTTTTTGTCGAGGATGGCCGTCAATTTATACTCATCACTTTCAGACTTAGGCGTCCCGTAAAATAAGCGGACGCGTTGAAGGGAATCCAGTCTTTTTCTATGTACGCCTTCATACTTCACCCATTGTTCCTTGCCCGGAGCCTGGGCATAGGTGACATCACAGCTGATTCCAAAATCAAAGGGACTTTCGTGACGATTGAAAATATAATTATCCAATTTCCAGCCATCAGAAAACTGATGACGAATGGTGCCCCGGAATCCGGCCACCTGAGAGGTGAGCGGAACATAGCCTACTCCCTGTCCGCCAAATTTACTTTGAAATAGGGATCGAAGCGTGCTGACAATCAAGTCTCCCTCAATCATCGAATCTCCAAAAAAGGCAATCCGCACCCTGTCCTTTCTGCCTTTCCGTAATTCGTCCAGCGCTTTATAAAAAGAGTTTAAAGACTTGGATCGAAACTCTTCCTTTGGGAAAGGAAGGGACCGTTTGGGCTGTCGCGCTTTCAAGCCAGCTTCGCCTGAAGCTTGCATATCATCTTTGGAACTAGGGGATGGATTATTTTCTGAGGCTAAAACAGGGGCTTTTGGTGCTTGCCCTGAGGCTGGTTCTTCCTCTTTTACAAAAGAAGATCCTTCTTCATCACTAGCGGCAGCCTCTATGGCCTGAAGGATCTGGTCGGTAGAAACGTTTTTATTCGCCAATAAGGGGGGCTCCTCGCTAATCACCAAATCCGAAAAAAGCTTAAAATTCCGGTAGCCCTCTAAAAAAACCACTTGAGGCGCCACAAACTGATATCCTAACAAAATGAAGAACACCAGCAATAGCGTTATATATGTCTGTTTAAAATAATTCTGGTCTTTCACTACACAATAAACTAATGCATTATTCTTGTCCCTGGTTCACCACAAAAATCAATCCTAAGCAACAAGGCCGTCAGAGTTGAATACCATCTTCTAAACGATTAGTTTTAGAATTTGCTTGATTATCATCCCCACGCCTCTAAACCTGGAAATCAATGATAAAACAATCTATTAAGTGATTTGATTTTTTTTCTTCTTTGTGGAAAATCCCCGGACATAAAAAAAGCCTAACATTAAAATGAAGGCTAACAAAAGTAATATATTATCGTGTATTAAACTCTTTCTAAAACTCTATTTTTAGGGGAATAAGCGGAAGTTTGTTTTTTAAATCCCCAAAAGCCCCTTCGCTTATAATCAGGCAACATCGCATATTTACCGTCCCCCAAAAGGAAAATCCCTAAAAATCCCAATAAATAAAGAATAGCTTTTTCTTTGTGAGCAAAAGGGTCTTCAGCATGCACCCAAAATGCTGCCACCAACATGATGATCATCGGCGGGATACTAAAAATGCGACTTTTCACGCCAATAATAATCAATAAAGGACAGACCATTTCCGCAAAAATGGCAAGCAGAAGAGACAACATACTTCCAAGGCCCAAAAAATCAAAAAATTCCGCCTGTTTACCTTTCGCCATCCATAAATCCAATTTTGTAACCCCATGTACCATCATCATACTACCAAAGGCTATACGGAAAAAAAGTCGGGCGGAGAAAGAGTAAAATCTAGCGTTCATATTAATTTTTTTTCATCTTATTCAAAGATAGAATAAAAATCAAATTACAAAAAGAACATCGAAAGTCAGCATAGTACCATTTATCAATACTATTATCGACAAATGAAGTCTAAAATGTACCTCATAAAAAATCCAGACCCTTTAACTACCTATTGACCGAATTGCCCCCTAATGCGCCATGTAAGTTTTACTTCAAAAAACAAAAAAGCCGCTCTCCTTCGAAAGCGGCCCTCCTTTTTAATATTTGGAGCGATTAGTGTTTGAAATGACGAACACCAGTCATCAACATTGCCATGTCATGCTCGTCGCAGAACTCCACAGAATCCTTATCACGAACAGAACCACCTGGTTGAATTACCGCTTTAATTCCTTCTTTATGTGCAATCTCTACACAGTCATTGAATGGGAAGAATGCATCTGAAGCCAAAACAGCCTTGGATAGATCAAAATTGAAAGATTTTGCCTTCTCAATCGCCTGACGCAATGCATCCACTCTGGATGTCTGCCCAACACCTGTTGCGAACAATTGCCCTTCCGCGGCTAAAACAATCGCATTTGACTTGGTATGCTTACATACCTTAGAGGCAAACAATAAAGCGCTCTTTTCTTCCGCCGTTACATCACGCTTGGTAGAAAGGGTCAAATCGGCCTCGGCATCAGTTTTCAAATCACGATCCTGAACAATCGCACCGTTCAGACAGCTTTTGAACATTTTTGTAGTAGACAAGCCCTGCTTTTGAACCAAAAGGATACGATTCTTCTTTGACTTCAGCAATTCCAAAGCCTCTGCATCATATTCAGGAGCAATCAAAACCTCACAGAATAGCTTGTTGATTTCTTCTGCAGCAGCCAAATCTACCTTACCATTAGTACAAAGCACGCCACCAAAAGCAGAAATAGTATCAGCCTCAAAAGCTTTCAAATAAGCCTCTTTTACGGAAGAAGCAGTAGCGCATCCACAGGCATTGGTATGCTTCAAAATCGCGAAAGCAGTTTCCCCTTTGAATTCCTCTACCAAAGAAACGGCTGCATCAATGTCCACCAGATTATTGTAAGAAATTTCCTTACCATGCAACTGCTCAAACATCTCATCAAATTTCCCGAAGAACTCTCCTTTTTGATGTGGATTTTCCCCATAGCGCAAGGTGCGGCCACCATTTTCACTCACACGAAAAGCCGGAAGCGCTTCTTCCTGATTGAAATAACTGAAGATAGCCGAATCATAATGAGAGGAAACCCCAAAAGCATGTGCTGCAAAACGACGACGGTCTTCCAAAGTAGTCCCCCCTTCTTTTGCTGCCAACACTTGCTCCAACTCCCCGTACTGCTCACGAGAAGCAACAATAGTTACATCTTTAAAATTCTTTGCCGCTGCACGGATCAAAGAAATTCCACCGATATCGATTTTCTCAATAATTGCCTGAGCCTCTGCTCCGGAAGCGACCGTTTCTTCGAATGGGTAAAGGTCTACAATCACCAAATCAATCTCCGGAATATCGAACTCTGAAATTTGAGCCTGATCTGTTTCGTTATCACGACGATTCAGGATACCACCGAAAATTTTTGGGTGAAGCGTCTTCACACGGCCTCCTAAAATTGAAGGATAGCTTGTTAAATCCTCCACCGGAATCACTTCAGCGCCCTGCTCTTCAATAAATTTTTGAGTCCCACCAGTTGAGTAAATGGTTACTCCATTATCTTTCAATAATTTAATGATTGGCTCAAGGTTATCCTTGTAAAATACTGAAATCAGTGCTGATTTGATCTTTTTTACAGACATCGGAATTGGTATTTAGATATTTATAAAATATGGGAATTAATTTGATCATGTTCTCCAATGAAAACAATGGCAAGAGAACAAAAAAAGCCCCTGAAAATCAAGGGCTTTAGTTTATATTTTTTCCACCACCTGCTGAATCACAGCCGGGAAGTGCTTATATTCAAGTGCGTGAATTTTTTGCGCGACATCTTCTGCAGAATCTTCCGGGCTCACCTTTGTCGTAGCCTGAAAAATTACCTGCCCTTCATCATATTGCGCGTTCACATAGTGAATGGTGATGCCGGACTCGCACTCTCCCGCCTCCACTACGGCCTGGTGCACATTCATTCCATACATCCCTTTCCCCCCAAACTTCGGCAGCAAGGCAGGATGAATATTAATGATTCTATCCGGGAATGCTTCCACCAAATTTTCAGGAACCAGCCATAAAAAGCCCGCTAACACTATAAAGTCTATTTCATTATCCTGCAACACTTTTAATACCTCTCCGGATTTGAACTCCGGACGCGTAAAAACATGAGAAGGAATATTCAGATTTTTCGCCCGCGTCAAGCAGTAGGCCTCGGGCTTATTACACAACAAGAGACTCACCTCAATTTCTGAATGAGATTGAAAATGCTCAACTATTTTTTGCGCATTACTTCCACTACCGGAAGCAAAAATGGCAATCTTTTTCATAGGGAAAAGGGAATGGCCAGATGAAAGTTAAGGTAAAAAATGCCCAAACATGCATTTAAAGCGAAATTAGGGCGATTTTGAATCCTAAAAAGGAAGATTTGAGACGTCTCCCGATTTTGGAAGCACAAATTTGACCCTTTTTTCTAAAAAAGCCAAGAAAAATGAATCCGAATCTAAGCGCGAGTTTAAAAGCACACCAGCCGGCTGCAAGTTCCAATTATTGGAAGCGAATTTGAATGATTGCTCAACAATAGCGATGCAATTCTCTCAAAATAATCCTTTATCGCTTCTGCAATAATCAAATTTTCGCTGCGAATTTTGGGTTGTAAACACGCTCAAAACCCGAATTAATATCTGGAAAATCCGGATTAAAAGGGATAACCGATACCAATGTTCAATAGAACCTGACTTGCCGGATTCACTGCTAATCGGAAATCACTCCACCTCAAATCCGGTAGCACAAAATATTTTCCATCCGGTCGGGCCGGATCAAAAGCCCTTACCCCCACATCAAAACGAATCAACATGAAATCAAAGTCCAGGCGCAGACCAGCCCCTACGGTCACTCCAAGCTGCCCCAGAAAGCTTTCAAATTCAAATTTACCCGCAATATTCCGATCATTTTCAGGAGGCAACTCCGTTCCATCAACAGGCGGCCCATCTTCTATACCGCTTTCTCCTCCCTGATTAAAACCCAGCGTCCAGACGTTCCCCACATCCACAAACAAGGCGCCTTCAAAAAACCCAAATAGTTTCTGGCGGTATTCAAAATTTGTTTCAATGATCATTTCTCCGGGCTGGTCATAATTGGTTCCTGCCGGAGCCACGAAATATCCGGGTCCTAAACGCCTCGGTACCCACCCCCGGTTAGAACTAGAGCCCCCGGCAAAGAAATACCGCTCTGAAGGCAACTGTTTATTTTTCCCGTAGGCGATGGCCATCCCGTAATTTAACCGATAGGCAAAGCGAGCCGTTTTGCTATCATTCAGGGTAACATATTTCCTAAAATCAAAAGAATATTTAAAATATCGATAGGACTGTAAATTATTTCGTTCGTAAACTGACTGCAACAAATCGCCGATAATAGCGCCTCCACTTTCAGCGAAAACCTGCAAATAGGCTCCCCGATCAGGATTTTGTAAATCCCGATTAAAATTAAAAATCCCCCGAAAACTCATGGCCGTTACCACAGAGGGCAAATAGGAGTTAATCAGGTTATTTCCCTGCCGAGCCAATTCCTCCAAGTCCTTCCTGAACTGCTCAGAGAGTCGAGAATTGATATAAGCCCCTTCAAAAGGGGTAAAAATATACTGATGACCTTTTTTGGAACGCCAGATATAATCAAAAGTGGTATTTACATTAGACTTAAAATAATCCGGACGATCAATCGTACCATAACCCAAAGTCAGCTTTGTTTTAGGGTTCAATTGCCCGAGCTCCAGTCGCTTTTTCTCACTCAAAGGGAAAAGGAACTGAGGAAAGGTCAGGGATAAATTAGCCCGCCACTGCTGACTGACATCTATTCGGGATATCCCCTCCGAATTCAAAGTTTGCACCCCTTCCATGGCATATCCGCCGGAAAGTTCTAAAATTTCTAAACCTCTGAAGGTATTTCTATTTTTGACCCCCAAATTAAAAATAGGCCCCGGAATACCCTGGGTCACGTTAAGCCCCGCCTCGTAGCTGGTTTGATATTTTTCCAGTGGAGAAGTAAAAATATGCGCGACCATTTTCCCTCCCGTGGTATCGTAATTTACGTTCACAAAGCGGAACATGTCCAGGTTAGCCAATTGTCGTTGCGTTTGCAAGGTCTTAGTTTTAGAGTAAGGCTCCCCTGGTCGGATAAAAACCCGACGAGACAACACCTTCTCGGACATCTTATGATCCTCTGAACTGAAGACTATTCCACTCACCTCTTGTTCTGTTCGGGCTTTTTCTAAACCGGAAACAGAGGCATCAGTAGTAAAGGTGACGGAATCAAGGGTGAATAACTGATGAACATTCTCATCCGTGGGGTTACTAATGATCGTTTCCACCGAAAAAAATCCCGGATGATTCAAAGTATCTACTTTGAAACTCACATATTCTTTACTGAATTCATAATAACCCTCATCTTTCATGAGCGCATCAATGCGGTCTCTTTCCTTACTCAGTGTATTTTGAGAATACACCATCCCCTTCTTCAGCAAGCTGTTGGGCAAGTCCGCTAATAGAATATGATAGATATCTTCATCCGTTGTGGTCAGGGAAGCGGTATCCATTAAATGCGGATTGGATTCTTTCACGCGATAGGTCACCCGCGCCAATTTCTCGAAATACCCTACTTCATAGTTAACCGTAGATGAAAAATACCCCCGGGCACGATAAAGTGCCTCCATCGAAGCCGCTGAGGCCTCCACCTTGGCGCTATCGAAAATGGCCAATGGTTCTCCATTTCGCATCCAGAAGTTCCCTTCTTTTAATTTGGTCTCCTTCTTTTCTACCTTGGAGCGCTTCTTTTCCAACAGTTTGTTGTATTTTCGCGAATCAACCGGATACTGTTTTAACTTACGATCATACTTTGCTTCGACCGCCAAAAGTTCCTGCTGATATTTAGCGGAATCATATCGGCCTAAGCCATGTTGATACATGGAAACGTAATAGTTTACAGGCAAAAATAAGGTCCTGCTGTTGGGTTTCGCCTTGGTCCACTTTAACAGTTCCTCCTCTTTAATGGCACTATTGCCCTTCACCTGATGACGGTTTAAGACATATTGCCCATCCTTCAAAAAACGGGTAGTGGTGCAACCGGAAATCAACAAAGGAAGCAGGCTAATAGCGATGAGGTATATATAAAAATGCTTTCGCAAATGAATAACGAATTATATGATGTATAAGGAACTATCCAAAAGAGTTTCAAAATTGATCAAATCCCTTCAAATAAAAAAGTACAGGAAACAAGAACAGCTATTTTTTGTTGAGGGAGCGAAAAATACTTCAGAAATTCTTTCTAATGGATACGAGGTGCAGCTGGTAGTCGGCACAGCATCCTTTTTAAAAGGTATAAAGGATTTGCTTGAAAACCACCCACACTGTGAAATATTTGTCGCTGACGAACAACAACTATCCGCATTGGGCACTTTTGCCACTAACAATGCAGGTATTGCAGTTGCCCGGCAAAACATCAGTGCAAATATTACTTTAGCGCAAGATGAATTTGCACTGGTGCTGGATGACGTTCGCGATCCTGGCAACCTGGGTACGATTATCCGCATAGCAGACTGGTATGGCATCAAAAAAATCATTGCTTCCCCTAATACGGCGGACTTCTACAACCCCAAGGTTTTAAATGCGTCTATGGGTTCTTTTGCTCGGGTGGAGTTCCAGTACACTGACCTGGTACCCTATCTTCAACATCAAAGTCTGCCCGTATACGGCGCCCTTCTTGAAGGAGATAACATCTACCACGAAAACTTTGATCAGGGTGGCTTTATCATTATGGGAAATGAATCTGTCGGTATTTCTGAGGCCGTAAAACCTTTGATCAGCCATAAAATCCACATTCCAAGAGTGGGAGGAGCTGAGTCCCTAAACGTTGCTATCGCCACTGCCGTCATTTGCGACAACATCCGACGTCCCCGATGAGGAGGGCTTTTCCATAAAAAATAAGGAGCTCTTACTCGCTTCATCGGCCATTTGGTCAGCGGCATCCTTGCCCAGATATTGGTCGATGAAGTGATGGGCAACATACAGCACAGGCGTCAATACCACGGCCACAACAAATTTGTAAATGTAATTGATGATCCCCACCGCAATTACCAACTCCCAGGTCCAGTTTCCGAAAACAAAAAAGGCGATCCACAAAACCACAAAAGAGTCTACAAACTGAGACACCAGGGTGGAGCCGGTTGCCCGCAACCAAATTTTATCCGGGCCGGTAAATCGTCTCAACTTTTGAAATACATACACATCCAATAGCTGACCTATCAGAAAGGCCACCAGCGAACCGATAATAATCCCTAGGCCCTGTCGGAAAATGGTTTGAAAAGCATAATTAATATTGAAGGGATTCCCTTCAGCATCCTGCCCGTTGACTTCCAGCCAAAAACCCGCAGGAGGCAGATGGGTCACGCCGAAAATCACAAAAAATGCATAGGCGATCAGGCCTGCTGTTAAAAAACTAATTTTCCGCACCCCGGCCTTGCCATAGTATTCATTAATGACGTCTGTGGTAAGGAAGACAATTGGCCACAAAACAGCTCCGGCTGTCAAATTAAAATCCAATGCCAGGTCTCCAAAAAGCGGAATCTGAGCAGGCTGCAAACCCATCATGGCTTCGGCTGAGAATATTTTCACCCCGATTAACTCCGCCAAAATAGCATTGGTAATAAAAATTCCGCCAAGGAGAATAAACAGATTGGTTTTCTTTTTTGTAAGGGTGGTGGTCATATAGCAGTAGGTTGTAGATTGGAAAGGACTCCTTTATTGCGTTTTTTCAGAATCCAAAATAAACCTACAAAAGAGCATTGATAAAAACCAATCCGGGATTTTCTTTCACAAAATAGCGCAGAGCATTCCTTCCCCTTCGGTGGGTTTATAAAACCCTTATTCTCTCAGGTAAACTTTGGTCCCCTCTACCCCTAATAGGGTGTTTTTGAAAATAGTTTCCGCCTCTTTCAATAGGGGCTCTAATTCTTTATAGCGCACTGAAAAATGACCAATCACTAATTGCTTCACCCCTGCCTGCGCAGCCAGCAAAGCCGCCTCCTTAGTAGTGGAGTGAAAGGTATCCTTGGCCCTGTTTTTCAGGTCATCCATAAAGGTGGCCTCATGGTATAATAAATCGACTCCTTTGATTTGTTCCAGAAAAGACTGGGTATAGCGGGTATCGGAACAATAAGCATAACTATAGGAAGGTAAAGGATCATGGGTATACTCCAAATTACTGAGTATTCGATTTTTATATACCGTATCTTTCCCTTTCTTTAAATCTGCAATATTCTCCAGACTCAGATCATAGGGCATCCTGGATTTATTAATCCGGCGCTCCCTTCGTTTCTCCCTTATCAGAAAGCCGGTACAATGAATCCCATGTTCCAATGGAATACTCTCCACCTGCAGTTTATTATTTTCGAAAAGTATTTTCGGAGTATGGGGATCGGTAATATGAAAAACGATGCGAAAATTCAGAAAAGTCTGAGAAGCTTTTAACTGCACGGTAATCACTTCTGCTAACTCAGGAGGTCCATAGAGGTGCAATTCCCCTTTTTTCTTAAACAAATGCATGGTAGAGAGCAGACCAATTAATCCAAAATAATGGTCGCCGTGCATATGAGAAATAAAGATATGGGAGATTTTGGCCAGCTTAGCCCGGTATTTTAATAATTGTAATTGTGCTCCCTCCCCACAGTCTATCAAAAAATTATGATTATCTACTGTCACTAACTGACTCGAGTGAAATCGATTATGGGCGGGGGCTGCGGCATTTGAGCCCAAAACTAAAACGCGAAAAGCCAAAAGCAGAAGCAGTTAAAAGAAAAGGAAGCAATCTATTGCTTCCTTCTCTACGAATTATGAGAAATGATTACTTATTCGGAAGTGGAATTCAGATCGCGCTCTATTTCATTGAAAAAAACAGCATCAATTGCTTCCTGAACGGTAGGAAAAATTTCCAAAACACTATCAAGTTGAGAAATCTTAACCAATTTTTTCACATGATCATTAAGACAAGCCAATGCAAATACCCCACCTTCATCTTTAAAGAGTCGATTCCCCACTAACAGAGAGCTCAATCCTGAAGAATCCACATATTTAACATCACTGAGATCGAGAATAATATTCTGAACCCCTTCGGCATGTAATGTTATGACCTCTGTTTTTAAAACCGGAGAAAGACGCGAATCCAACTTCTCTTCATCCAAATGAATCAAAGAATATTTTTCCTCCTTACTTATAGAATATTTCATAATAACCGATTGCGTTAAAAAAAGGAAACTGAGTAATAAATATATAAAAAATCAGCCACCTTTATGTAAAAATTAATGCTTTATTCGGTCCTTAAAGCACTGAATTGATGTTGGTTTCCATTTGTTTTTCAACATTTTCCAGGTTAGTTTTTTCAAATTTCTCCCCGGTCACTTGTTCAAATAACTCAATATATCGATTCGAAATATTGGAAATCACCTCCTCAGTCATCTCAGGAACCTGCTGGCCTTCTTTTCCCTGAAAACCGTTTTCAATTAACCATTGACGTACAAACTCCTTAGAAAGTTGCTTTTGCTTCTCTCCTTTTTGCTGACGGTCCTCGTACCCTTCCGCATAAAAATAACGTGAAGAGTCCGGTGTATGAACTTCATCAATCAGGTAGATTTTTCCATTATGGCTTCCAAACTCATATTTAGTATCCACCAAAATCAAACCGCGTTCTTTGGCCATCTCAGTTCCTTTCGCAAATAATGCTAAGGAATATTTTTCCAGTTGCAGGTATTCGGCTTCGGAAACAATGCCCTGAGCTAAAATTTCTTCGCGAGAGATATCCTCATCATGTCCCTCATAAGCCTTAGTGGTTGGCGTGATGATTGGGTGTGGAAGTTTATCATTTTCCTTTAAGCCTTCGGGTAAAGCCACGCCACACAATTCACGCTTGCCTTCCCGGTACTCTCTCCAGGCATGTCCGGCTAAATAACCACGAACGACCATTTCCACCGGATAAGTCTTACAATGCAAGCCAAAGGAAACGCGTGGATCCGGGGTGGACTCCAACCAGTTAGGGACAATCTCCTGAGTAGCAGCCAAAAATTTTGCTGCAATTTGATTCAACACCTGCCCTTTGAACGGAATTGCCTCCGGTAGGATAACATCAAATGCGGAGATTCTATCAGAAGCCACTACGGCAATTTTTTCTCCGAAATAATAAACGTCACGAACTTTTCCTCTGTAAAAATCCGTTTGACCATCAAATTTGAAATTGGTTTCTTTTATTGCTGCTGCCATGACACAAAAATAATTAACCCTTCGGGAATGCGTTGAAAAATCAGGCTTTTTTTACAAATGAAAACACAATGTTGCCAATACCAGGATTAATCCAACCCTTTCTCGCTCACCAATTGGCCTTTTTCATAAGTTTCCACCTTCTTTAGGCTACCTCTGCGATTGTAGTACTTCCACTCTCCATACCGTACATCACCCCCGTACTGCCCTTCCCATTCTACTATTCCATTACGATGATAGGTAAAATACTTGCCATGTTTTTTCCCTCTGGAATAATTCGCCACGACGGTTAACTTTCCCGATGGAGAATATTCTTTGACAATGCCGGTCAAATTACCATGCGCATACTGTGCTTCTCGCTCCAGGTTGCCATTCGGATAATACAGGCGCACCATGCCATGAATACTTCCCTTATCATGCGGACGACTTTCTCTTAGCTGACCGTTTTGGGTATAGTAAAATTTCCAAACATCCACCGGCTGCTCATTATACCAGTGCTTTTCGGCCATTAAGGCTCCATTAATATCATATTCGCTCGATAATCGATCCTGCCCCTTATCCGACACGACAATCTTTTCCTGCAATTCCCCTGTTGGAAAATAGACCAGGTTTTCTCCGGAAAGTACGTTTTTACTATAATTAAATTTCTGCCAAAGCGCTCCATCCTCATAATAACTCAGGACTTCACCCTCCAGCCTTCCGTTTTTATATGCACCCGTGCGGCGCAACTGACCGGACCGGTAATAATCCTTAAAAACTCCTGATTTTTTTCCTTTTAAATGCTGATACTCCGTTTCCACCCCTCCTTCTTCATAAAAAGTACGATAGGAACCCGAAACATAACCGTTTACAAAAGTGGCCTCCGTTTCCGGCTTACCATTAGGGTAAAAGGTAATGGTCAGTCCATTGGGCTTACCATCTTTATAAGTCACCTCTTTTTTAGGCTTCCCATTATCGTAATAATCTGTCACTTTCCCTTCAGGCTTACCGCCACTCAATCCCGTCTGATTGCGAATACGCCCATCCGCATAATAAGAAGTTACCTGATCCGATAAAGTATCTCCGGCAAATTTAGCTTCCTGAATAAGGGTTCCCTGCTCATTATATACTTTTACAAAACCCTCTTTTAAACCATTCTCAAAAGGAATTTCGCGCATAATATTGCCATCCGGATAGAAATCCACGAACAGGCCTTCTCTTTTACCATCATTGAACTCCCCCTTAGAGGCCAGCTGCCCATTCGGATGAAAAGATTTAAAAGTGCCCTGAATTCTACTGCTATCCTGATGAATTATTTGATAACGTGCTTTAACCTGGGTAAAGGCAGAATCATGATAAAAAACCACCTCAGAGAGGCTATCCAGGGATTGTCCGTTTGCTCCAAATGCACCGCACAGAGAAATTGAATAAAAAAGTAACTTAAACTTCATGCTGTAAATTTAAGATAAGAGTTTATGGATACATCATCTTCCATGGCCAATTTTAGGATTGGAAAAGAGAATAATAAAAAAACCAGCCCGGAATTATTGTAATTAGCGCAAAAAAAGTCCTGCCTTCCATCGCCAAATAAGCCGGCATCCAACATGACATTTACCTAAAAATCAAAAATTCAGCTAGCAAACACCCTAATAATCCAATGTTATATAGACATAATTGATATTTAAATCAAATTACCTGATAACAATCATAAAACAACATAAAACGCATCAACCTTCAATCCATTCCCCTTCCCTACATTTGTATTGTTGTCAGTGGTCAACATCTTAGATGTTCGCATCATGTGACATTAAGTGGTTATTGTTTGTTTTATGGTTTTGTAATAAAGGAGTTGGGTTCTCCTTTATTGAGAATTTGTTTGATTGTTGATTGGATTCCCGGCTTTAATTAAGGCCGGGAGTTTTTCTTCTCAAACAATCACTTTAAAATGCATTAAATTCTGACTAGTTCAGATTTATATATTCAAATTGGTTTTTGACCAGTTTGTGGTTATTGTTTGTTTTAGGGTTTTGGAAAGGTGTAGAGGTACATCTTTCGGGTTTTAGTTTGATTGTTGATAAGCCTTTTGATGGAGACATCGAAAGGCTTTTTCTTTTTTCAGGAAATCATCAGCCTAAGATGTTTAAACACCGAATCAAAATAATCCTAAAAACCACAAACCCCACTTATAGTATCAGCCTTATTTTTACACAAAAAAACATCCGTTAAAATGGTAATCAACAATATTTTAAGTCGACACAGCTAAGAATCCACCTATTTTTATTCTTTTTTTAACATCCCTATTTTATTGAAATGGCACAAATATTGGATAGTTCAGTCGAACGAATATTTATCCAATGAAAAAACCATTATTTATCGCGCTTTTACTCCCTTTATTTTATTGTGGGATGGCATCAGCACAAGAAGCTGAGGTGCAGGAGGAAGAAATCATTTATTTCGAAGAAGAAGAAAAAGAAAGTAAAAATGCTTTGGCGAATGTATTTAAGCGCAGACATAATGGTTATATCTTAATGCAAAGTAGCTTCAATGTGAACAATGGCCCTGGCTTTGCCCAAGGCAGTAATTTTTCCATTAACCAGTTAAGGGTTCAATTAACAGGAGAAATTTTACCAGGATTGGAGTATGACGTCAGACAAAGACTCAACAGCAACAGTATAGCGGAGGAAATCGATAACACCTCCCTGGCTACTGACTGGGCATATTTAACTTATACTTTCAAAAATAATGTATTTATCACCTTTGGTAAGCAATGGGCTGCCTATGGTGGATATGAATTTGACGCCACCCCTACTGATATTTATGAATACTCTCAAATTCTGAACTGGAAAGAAGCATTCTTAACGGGTGTGAATGTAGGATACAGATGGCAGGCACAGGAGGTGAATTTCCAGCTTACCAACGCACATACTGAAAGCATTGAGAGTTTTTATGGAGAGTTACCTGAGGATTTCATAGCGGCCGAAAACCCAATGAATTATGCTTTCAACTGGAATGGTGATTTATTAAAAGGCTTATTCAGCACCAGGTGGTCATATGCTGTGACAAACGAAGGAAAAGAAGAGTACACCAAATATTTGGCTTTGGGTACGAAGTTCAATCAACCCAAATGGCAGATTACGGTTGATTACCATAACTCCAAAGAAGATATCGACAGAACGGGCTTTGCGACTTCCATCGTCAGAGACATGAATGATGGCGAATATGCCGCTTTGAGAGACACCCACTACAAGTCTACCCTGGCCAAAATTGACGTGCAGCCTTATAAAGGATGGAACCTTTTCTATCAATATTCACATGAAGATGTGTTTGCTCACGATACTTCATTAGGAGAAAATGCGGGTTGGTTAGAAACGGCAAACAGACACTATTTCGGAGCAGAATACCAGCCATTTGAGGAACAGCCATTGAAACTATTTTGCACCTATTGGTCCAATACGGAAAAATACAATGACTACTTTGAAACCAGCCAAATCAACAATAATCGGATGATGATTGGTTTCATTTACAAATGGCAGTTTTATTAAGCCGGATTTTGAATAGCTGAGCCGAAATTTTCATGTTTAACCCCTCGTTTAGCTGCAGGGTGGGAAAAATGAAGAAATAGTCCCTGTTTCGAGTTTTTTTTCAAAAAAAGCAGCTGAACGAGGATTTAGCTTGAATAATCCGGGTTAATTTTTCTCCCTAAAAAAATTCATAATTTTTTTGGGCTTCCGCTTTCTTCTAATCCAATTTTCCCCGCTTTTATTACATCTATTCAAAGGATCAGGATTTTTATTGCAAATATCCATTTCCAGCCAATTTAACGCCATTTGGTACATAGGAAATCGATATAAATCCCTTTACATTTGACCGGAAAAAAAACGCAAATTCCTGAAATACGCACTGAAATGGAATACAGAGTAGAACATGATCTGTTGGGTGACAAGAACGTACCTGCAGATGCTTATTATGGCATTCAAACCTTACGCGCGATTGAGAACTTTAACATCTCCGGCGTAAAAGCCAATATGTTCCCTTTATATATCAAGGCATTAGCAGCCGTAAAAATGGCGGCCGCAAAAGCCAATTATAATTTAGGTTTACTACCCAAAAACATCAAGGAAGGGATTGTAGCAGCCTGTGAGGAAATCATGGAAGGCCAGCACAATGAGCAATTCCCGATCGACCTGATTCAGGGGGAGCCGGAACCTCCACCAATATGAACATCAATGAGGTGGTGGCCAACCGTGCGCTGGAAATCATGGGACACCAAAAGGGGGAGTATCAGTATTGCCATCCGAACAACCATGTGAATATGGCGCAATCCACCAATGACGCCTTCCCTACTTCCATCAACATTGCCCTTTCCTGGATGAATGAGGAGTTGGTGAAAGAACTGAAATGCATGGTGGCTTCTTTCCGACAGAAAGGAGAGGAGTTTAAGCATATCATCAAAATGGGCCGCACCCAGCTTCAGGATGCTGTTCCGATGACGCTTGGTCAGGAATTTGAGGCTTTTGCTGCTACATTGGAGGAAGAGATCGACCGCCTGAATACCAATGCGAATCTATTCCATGAAATTAACATGGGCGCTACTGCTATTGGTACCGGTATTAATGCCGACCCGGAATATCCGGCAAAGGTCACCAAGCATTTGAGAGATATCACCGGACTTGCATTGGTAAAAGCCTCCAACTTTATTGAAGCCACACCAGATACCGGAGCTTTCGTAATTTACTCCGGAACCATTAAGCGTTTGGGGTAAAGCTATCGAAAATCTGTAATGATTTGAGATTACTTTCTTCCGGACCAAGAACCGGCCTAAATGAAATCAACCTTCCGCCGATGCAGCCTGGTTCCTCAATTATGCCGGGAAAAGTGAACCCGGTAATTCCGGAGGTAGTCAACCAAATCTGTTTCATTGTTTTTGGAAATGACCTGACCATCACCTTCGCCGCTGAGGCCGGCCAATTACAGTTGAATGTGATGGAGCCTGTGATTGTCAGAAGCCTTTTCGAAAACATTCAGATGTTGCGCAGGGGAATGAAGTCGTTGCGCGTTAACTGTGTAGATGACATCACCGCCAATGAAGACCACTGTAGAGATATGGTGCTGAATTCCATAGGTATTGTTACCGCACTGAACCCGATTTTGGGTTATGAAATTTCTTCGGCTTTAGCCAAAGAAGCTTTAGCTACCAATGGCAGCATTTACCAAATGGTATTGGACAAAGAACTTATTCCAAAAGACGAGTTAGACCGTATTCTTTCACCAGAGAATATGGTGACACCACATAAGCTTGACCGTATCGGTAAAGAAAATAACGACAAATAAAAAAATCCCCGCTGCAGCAATGTAGCGGGGATTTTTTATAAATGCCAAAATATATCTTACTCAGGTAACTGTACCGGAACCGGCATGCTTTTCTTAAAGATATAACGGGTAATAAAAAGCCCTTTTCCATCTCCTTTTCCGGCGTCAGATTCCACGCCTGAAGTCACAAAAGCCAATTCCCAACCCTCTTCCACCAAGGCATTGATCTTGGAAGAAATCACCATATCATTCGAGGCGATATTACTAAAATTGATCCCTGCAGCGGAATAAAAGTTCAACAGCTTGGTCTCCTCCAGTTCGGTTGTCTTCAATTCCTTACGGGAAGTTTCATTCTTCTCTCCCTTGGAGCGATCCGTAGTATAATTAGCATAATCTTTCTCTCCCTGCGCATCAATGATTCTGGAACGCCCAATCCCCATAGGCACGACTGACTCTACGGAGGTCACTACTTTGTATTGCGTTTGAGCAGATACCTCCAAAGAAAAAACGGACATCAATCCCACCATCAAAATAAAAACGAAATACTTCATCTTTTTACAGTTTTTAGTTCGATCTATATGTTGAAATAATAATGCCAAAATGATTTCCACACCTACTCCCCGGTACTGCAAAACAACCAACAAATACTGCAATATGCTGATGCAGGATATTTTCTACAAAAAACCTCAATCCAGCTGCCTCACCAACAGCTGAAAGACGGAACGGGATTTTTGCTCTGCAATAATTTCATGCGCAGCAGCATACTCCTCCACCAGTGGAATGGTATAGTTTCGTAGGGTAATCAGCTGCAAATCCTCCTGAAAAGTGATGATAAACTGATCCTCCAGGGCTTCCTTCACTTCCTGGATTTTCTCCAGACGGTTATCAAAACATACCGTAAGGCTCAAAGCCGTATTTTGCAGCATATTAAGCTTAATATTGAACCGATTCAACAGGTGGAATATAAGCGACAGGTTTTCCTCATTCAAAAAGGCCAAATCTCTCACCTTAAAGGTCATCATCACCTGATTATCCTTGAAAATAATATTGGGCAGTGGCGCTGTTTTCAGGCCACGATGAATCCGGGTTCCCTCATCTTCGGGATGCTCAAAGGATTTCACCAATAAGGGAATTTCTTTATCCGCCAATGGTTTTATCGTCTTGGGGTGAATCACCGAAGCCCCATAAAAGGTCATTTCCGCAGCTTCGTAATAGGAAATCTCCTCAAATTTCACCGTATTCGCCACCCGCTTGGGGTCTGCATTAAGGATTCCCGGCACATCTTTCCAAATCGTCGCCGATTCCGCATCCAGGGCATTGGCAAATATGGCGGCACTAAAATCCGATCCCTCTCTTGCCAAGGTGGTCGTTTCTCCGCTAATGGTGGATCCTATAAAGCCCTGCGTCAGGACCATCCCTTCTTCCAAAAGCATAGGAACATCCATTTTAATTCTTTGAGTGGTCATATCCCAGGAAATCCATGCCTCCCGAAACCGCTCATCAGTTTTAATTACCGAGCGTGCATCCAACCATTTACACGCAATCCCCCGAGTATTGATATAGTGAGCAATAATCGTGGAACTTAAAATTTCCCCAAAAGACACCACCGCATCATACATGGCATTAAAGTCTTCCCATGCTGTCTGTAAAATTTCCTCCAATTGGAAGTAAAGGGTGTCCACCACCGCAAAAACCTCATGTTCCGGATCCGCGAAAAGATTCGCCATCATCTCATCATGAAACATTTTTCGCTTTTCCCACTCGGTTTTCCAATCCCCTTTTTCCCAGGCAGCAGCCTGCACCAGCTCCAAAGCATTAGTGGTTTTTCCCATAGCCGAAACCACCACCAAAAGAGGCTCCTGATGGTAATTTTCAATGATATCAACCATATTCCGGACAGCTTTGGCATCCTTAATGGAAGCCCCTCCAAATTTGAAAACTTTCATGGCTAGACTTTTATAATAATTTTTAATATGTTCAAGGGAGTTTTTGCAGGTTAAAGACCACCTTAGGTGTACATACTTTAATGCAAAAAATTTGTTATATTATTAATACATCAATGCGTATAACGTCGCAAATTTAACAAGCTAAATCGAACGTCAAATATAAACTATCAGGAAATCAGGATTCAACACCTTTGCATTGTAATCAACCCCAAACGTAAATAATAACCATTCATCATTTAAAGCTAAACCAAATGGCATTTAAAAAACTAAACCTGCAAATAGGTGTTCCCCTCGATCGGTTTATTAAGAAAAAACAAGATGATTTCCCCTACGCTACCGGGGAACTCTCCCAATTGCTCCGTGACATTGCCCTGGCCGGAAAAATCGTGAATATGGCAATCGGCAAGTCCGGCTTACTGGGCATTGAAGGGGCCATGGGCAAAGAAAATGTGCAGGGAGAAGAGCAGCAGAAACTGGACATCATTGCCAATCAACGCTTTATTCGCGCACTCAAACATGGCGGTGAGGTTTCGGCCATCATCTCAGAAGAAGAAGCCGGTGTGATTGAGTTCAATAATCCGGACGGAAAATATGTAGTGGCCATTGACCCGCTGGATGGCTCCTCCAATATTGATGTCAATGTTTCTATCGGAACTATTTTCTCCATCTATCGCCGAATCTCCCCCCAGGGATCGGAGATTACCATGGATGATGTGCTGCAAAAAGGAGATAATCAGGTGGCGGCCGGCTATTTATTGTATGGCTCTTCCTCCATGCTGGTGTTTACCACAGGAGCAGGCGTATTCGGCTTTACTTATGAACCTTCTTTAGGGGAATATTTCCTATCCCACAATAACATTGAGACGCCTGAGGACGGCAGCTATTTTTCTGTAAATGAAGGCTCCTTCTTCAGCTTCGAGGAGGGTGTTCAGGAATACATCAATGAATGCAAGCATTCCGGTGTTTCGGCCAGATATATTGGCTCCTTAGTGGCCGATTTCCATCGAAATCTGCTGAAAGGAGGCATTTATATGTATCCGGCTACCTCCAAATATCCCAATGGAAAACTTCGCCTATGCTATGAGTGCAATGCTTTGGCATTCCTGATAGAACAGGCCGGAGGAAAAGCTACAGACGGTCATCAGCGAATTTTAGAAATTCAACCTACAGATCTGCACCAAAGGACGCCTTTGTTTATTGGCTCTCCCGTAATGGTTGAAACTGCCACGGAAAAACTCACCAAAATGGCTGACTAAAATACTCTACAAAAAAGCAAAAGCATCCATATTTTTGGGTGCTTTTGTTTTTCCTGCAACAAGGTAGAAAAAGCTTTTCCCTAAATTTCTATCCTAAAACGAAAAACACCATGAGTCATCATCACGGACATCACCACCATCATCATGCTTTGAACGGAAAAAATCTTTTCCTCACCATTCTGTTGAATATTGGGATCACTGTGGTGCAAATTGTGGTGGCCATCCTTACCGGAAGTCTTGCCCTGCTCACCGATGCGGCGCATAACTTCAGTGATGCCATGTCCATCGTGATCAGCTGGCTGGCCAACCTTTTCAGCAAGAAACAACCGGATCAGCATGCTACTTATGGTTATTACCGGGTAGAAATTTTATCAGCGCTGGTAAATGGGATCAGCCTGCTCATTATCGCAGGCGTACTGCTGTATGAAAGTTTAACCACCCTGATCAGTGGCAAAGAAAGCATAGAAGATCCGGAATGGATATTAGCTGCCGCAGCTTTTAGTGTGGTGGCCAATGGGCTGAGTCTGCTTTTATTGCATCATGATGCCAAAGGAAGTTTAAACATAAAGTCAGCTTATTTGCATTTATTAACTGACTTAATGACCTCTATTGCAGTCATCATCGGCGCGGGAGCTATGTGGGCATTTCAGTGGTACTGGGTAGATGCATTAATTGCCACCGCCATTTCCTTTTATCTGCTATATTCTTGTTACCCTCTACTCAAAAAATGTTACCAGATCATCATGCAGATGAGTCCGCAAAAGGTGGAGCCTTCCTATATCAATGAACTGGCCCGGACGGTAAAAGGGGTGATTAGCCTACATGATGTGCATATGTGGCAATTGAACGAAAATCAGAACATGATGGAAGCACATGTGGTGCTGGATGACAATTATGATCTTGTTACTACGAATGAGATTATTGACAAGCTCAAAAAAACCCTGGACAAAGAATTCCAACTGGCACACATTACCCTCCAACCTGAAGCGAAAGAATGCCCCGCAGGAAAATGCGCCATGCATTCTGAAGGGCATCATCACCATTCGAATTAAGCCGAATTATTCACCGCTAAATTCATCAACTAAGCGCAAGTGATTTACTTCCAATTTATTTTCTTTGACTTATAATAGCCTAATTTTGGGCAAGCTTGCTTTCTCCTCATTCATCTGTTTCGTTGGAATAAACTCGAAATAGGAAAAATTCCTTCATTTTTTCCGCCCTACCCCTAAACGAGGATTTAAGTATGAATAGTCCTGGTTAAGATTTTTAAGCAGAAAAGGGGGAAATCCGGTAACCCACTATCAGGAGTTTAGTGATAATGAACCAGAAAAAACCGTACAAAGTGGTGTGAGACGAGACCTTTATCCCTCCGGCCAATAATTGCATGGAAACCTCCCCCATTTCAGCGATATACTCCATCGCCTGATACAAACCAATGATTTGCCCTAACAAGCCGATCATTAAAGCTAAAAGCCCTAAATCATTGGTGATCGTTAAATAAAATTGCGCACGTTTCGGGTCCGTTCTTTTCCCTAAAGCAATGCCAAAAAACACCAGCATTGCCAAAGCTGCTATTGTCACCATACTCATAAAGAGCCATCCCCCTTCATAAAAGAATTGCATAAACCATTTCATAATGTTTTCTTTTTGTGGTTATTGATTACCCTTCGAAGGTGACAAATTCCGCAAGGAAAAATATCAAAGGTCGGTAAAGCACGAGTATTAGTAGATCAATAAAGGCTTTCTACTTTAAATTAAACTTAAACCAATCACTTTTAAAATAAAAAGTCATTCGTCGACAAAAACCGTTCATTCAACGGTTTTTGGTGATTAATCGCAAAATTTTACCGAAATTTTAAAAGTGAAGTTATTAAACAAGATATATCGCCCCTCCATTTGGGAGTTTGCTTATTGGTTTTTTGCACTGATCTTTATTGCCATTTTCCTTGGCCATTTTCACCATGAATACCAAAACACCTTCCTTTTCAGCCTGATGCTGATGCCGGTAATGGTGAGCTTCTCCTATTTTCTGGCTAATTTTCTGATCCGAGAACTTTGGCAAAAAGGACTCAGGCGTAAATTTTGGTTATACCTCTTTTATGGTCTGGTCACCGCCACCTGGTTCCAGCTAATGGCCATTATGGTGTTTTTCATTTCACTGGCAGAATTACAATACAAAAATATGAACCCCATGATGGATGACCTTTCCCTGCTATGGGTCATCCAGATCATGATTGCTACTGTTTTCACCGTTATTATTCAGTTAAAAAGAGAAAACCAACAACAGAAAGCAATCCAGCGGCTGGAATCAGATGCTTTTGAAATGAAAATGCGGCTGAAAGAACTGGAATTGAACGCCCTCAAAGAGCAAATTCACCCTCATTTCCTTTTTAACACCCTCAATAACCTGTACGGCCTGGCGCTGGAGAAATCCGAAAAATTACCCGAAGCCCTGCTTCGCCTGAGCCAGTTGCTGGATTTCCTGGTTTATCAATCACAAAAAGAGTATATCCCTCTCGGCACAGAGTTGCAGCTTATTCAGGATTATATCGCTCTGGAAACATTACGTTTTGAAGAAAGGCTGGAGTCCCGTATTGAAATATCCACCAAAGAAAGTCAATTTCGGATCAGTCCCTTTCTGCTTTTCCCCTTAGTGGAGAATGCTTTCAAACACGGCCTGAAACCGGCCTCCGGCTCCACATTCCTTTCCGTGAAAGCGTGGATGGAAAAGGACTCATTCCAGTTCGAAGTCATCAACAGTCTGCCCGAAAAACCACTGCAAACGAAAAATGGCGGACTGGGATTGATCAATTTAAAGCAGCGTTTGGAGCTTCATTATCCCAAAAATTATCAATTAAGCTATCGAAAAACAGCGGAACAATTTGAAGTAAGCTTGTCCATAAAAATCAAAGAAAATGAACAACAACCTGTATAAATGCCTGATTGTGGATGATGAACCCATTGCCCGCAGGATCATCAAAAATTATCTTGGAAAACAAGCGGACTTTGTCATTCAGGGAGAAGCTGGCAGTGCCATGGAAGCCTTTAAAGTACTGGCCAAAGCACCCGTGGATTTACTTTTTCTGGACATTCAGATGCCGGAAGTGAACGGTCTGGATTTTTTACGCACATTGGCCAATCCACCGAAAGTCATTCTGGTCACCGCCTTTCGGGAATACGCTTTTGAAGGATTTGAATTAGATGTGGTGGATTATTTGCTAAAACCCGTGCCAGAAAGCCGTTTTCTTCTGGCTCTGGATAAATTCCGTAAAATGAAACCGTTGCAAGCTTCCCAATTACAAGACTTTAAACAACATTACCTTTTTATCCGTGCTGACCGAAAGCACCATAAAATTGATTTTCAGGATATCCAATATCTGGAAAGTCAGGGAGATTATGTAGAGATTTTCGGGTCAGCACAGCATTGGAGAACGAAAGCCACGCTTGGAACATTGGCAGAACAATTACCGCCTCATTTTTTAAAGATCCACCGTTCTTTTATTGTCAATATGGAACAGCTGACCGCTTTCAACCGGGAACTGGTGGAAGTTGGCGGCAAGACCCTTCCGGTAAGTAAGCGATTCCGGGAGGAAGTTATTACTTTTTTTGAAGGGCAAAATTCATAAGCAAAACATCTTTTTTGAAGGAAATCTTCCTTTCAAACCATAAAAATATAGAGGCTGTCTCCTAATTCGAGACAGCCTCTTTTTATTGAAACAACCCTTAGCCTATGATGAAATCCTACATTATGGTTAAGGCTAGCATTATTCCGATCAAGCGCTCCCTAATTGAGGCTTCCGACTTGCCTGAAAAAAAACAGCGAATAACAGAGAAAGCACAAAAAAGAAAAGCCCCAATAAAGTAGGATGAGAAGAAACCCGAAGGCCAGCAGCCAAAGTCTGCATGGCCACAGCCCCATTCGCCTCAATAAAAATCATCGCCTGATAAAGTCCAATCACCTGCCCCAGCAAACCTACCGCTAAAGTAAATCTGCCGGTTTCCCGCATGAGTTTTTCAAAATACCGGGCTTTTTCCTCATTAGCCCGATTAATCAATAACAATATAAAAAAAGCGATTACCGCTAAACCACTCATCAAGACCAAGCTCATAAACTCCCAGCCTCCCATGATAAAAAATCGAACAAACCAATTCATAATTTTAAAAATATTTAGTGAACGGTTCAAAGATTAGGAAAACAACGGATGATAATATTATACATCGATAAACAAACCATTTTCATGGATCAATCATCCTTTTTCAGCTTTTAGCAAATTCATAAGCCATCAAAAAAAGGAAAACCTCCGGCTCTCCTTTTCTGTCTCTTTAGCTTCTTGGGTGAAACTCTGTAATGATCTGCTTCAGATAAGTCTGATCCAGATGCGTATAAATCTCGGTAGTGGTAACAGATTCATGGCCCAGCATTTCCTGTACGGCAATTAAATCGGCCCCGCCTTCTATCAGGTGCGTTGCAAAACTGTGTCGGAAAGTGTGCGGACTCACCGCCTTCTGCATACCCACCGCTACTGCCAATCTTTTGATAATGGTAAAAATCATTACCCGCGTCAGCTTAGCTCCTCTGCGGTTTAAGAAGACATACTCTTCATTTCCCTGCTTAACTTTAATAGACGGCCTTACTTCCTCTAAATAAAAATCAATATGCTTCAGCGCCGGCTTTCCTATCGGCACCAGGCGATCCTTATTCCCTTTACCATGAATGCGCAGGAAGCCAATGTCCCGATGAATATCGTTCATCTTCAGATTTATCAATTCACTCACCCGCAATCCCGAACTGTAAAGAGTCTCCAAAATAGCCAAATTCCGCGGACCTTCAGCTGTGCTCAAATCAATCGCATCCAATAGCTGATTGATTTCATGAATATTCAACACTTCGGGAGGGTTTCGCTTCAGCTTGATACTGTCAATTCTGGCCGAAGGGTCAATCTCGATCTCGTTTTCAAATCGCAGGTAGCGATAAAAAGCCTTGATACCGGATAGCATCCGCGCCTGCGTATAAGTAGCCATGCCCAGCTCTCCCAGATATTCCAAAAAATCGTGCAATTGAATTTCGGTAAGCTCCGCCGGATTTTCCTTCCAGCCCTTCATTTTGGCAAATTGCTCCAATTTATACATGTCACGGAGGTAAGCCTCCACCGTATTTTCGGACATCCGACGGTCCAATCGAAGGTAATTCTTAAATGCGTCGATATAATATTGCCAATTCATAATGCAAAAATAGTAAAACCATCAAAAATCACTGTCTTTTGGGCAATTTATGGGGCTTGATTATCTTTAGGTTTAAAAAATAAATTCAATCACCCTATGAAAATCCTTATACTCAACGGTCCAAACCTGAATTTACTCGGCGTACGCGAAAAAAGTATTTACGGCTCACAAAGCTTCGAAGACTATTTTAAGCAATTAAAAGCAGAATTTGAAGCAATTGAACTGGAATACTATCAATCCAACCACGAAGGTGCCCTGATTGACAAAATCCATGAGGTCGGATTTTCCTATGATGGAATCGTATTCAATGCCGGAGCATACACCCATACTTCAGTCGCCTTGGCGGACGCCATTTCAGCGGTGAATACCCCGGTAATCGAAGTCCATTTGTCTAATGTGCACAAAAGAGAAGCTTTCCGTCATAAAAGTTTCCTTTCTCCGGTATGCAAAGGCGTGATTGCCGGCTTCGGCATGGACAGCTACCGTTTGGGTATTCAACATTTTATTCAGACAAAATAAGCGCCAGTTTAAAAGCGCCCTATCCGACTTCAAATCCAAATTATTGGAGTTGATTTGGGATGATTTCGCAGCAATAGTATTGCTATTGGCACAAAATAATCCGGCCATCCTTGAAATTTTCGAGCCGAATTTTGAATTTTTAACCACGCCCCAGGCATGATATCATTTTACCCCGGCCCCAGCGCCGTCTATCCGGAAATTCCGCTTTACGTTCAGCAAGCTTATGATGAAGGCATCCTGAGCATGAATCACCGCAGTCCGGAGTTTATTGCCATCAGCAAAGAACTTCAAAAAGTGATAAAGGAAAAGCTGGAAATTCCACCAGACTATATGGTGATGTACTGTTCCTCCGCCACAGAATGCTGGGAGAACATCGCGCAGTCTTTTCGGTCAAAAAAGAGCCTGCACTTTTACAATGGGGCCTTTGGGGAAAAATGGGCCAACTACCAAAAATTATTGCTGGGGAATGAAAATGTCATAGAAGCGCCCTTTGGTATTGAAGAAGCTCCGGCTTTAGAAAAATTTACAAATGCGCAGGCCGATTTACTTTGCCTGACTCAATGCGAAACGAGTAATGCCACTCAGCTTCCTGAAGGAACACTGAAAAAAGTGCGCTCCCTATACCCTGAAGCTTTGGTCGCCATTGATGCGACCAGCGCCCTGGCGGGTGTCCAACTCCCTATAGCCTTGGGCGACATTTGGTATGCTTCGGTACAAAAGTGCTTTGGACTACCGGCCGGCATGGCGGTAATAATTTTATCTCCTAAAGCACAACAATTGGCGCTGGCGAATTTCGAGGCCACGCATTACAATCACCTGGGAAGTATGATTCGCCAAATGGAGGCATTTCAAACCCCTTATACGCCCAATGTCCTCAACATTTATCTTTTATTAAGGACACTGCAGGCTGCTCCACCCATTGGAATCACCAGTCAAAGAATCAGGGCGCAATGGCAAAACTGGAAGACCTTTCTGGCCCAAAAAGGATTGACGCTCTTAATTAAAAATGAGGCGGTACAATCCGAAACGGTGCTCGCTATTCAGGCAAGCCCCCAAAAAGTGACTGAAATAAAACAAAAAGCGAAGGCGCAGGGAATACTGCTGGGCAATGGCTATGGAAAATGGAAAGATGATTGCTTCCGAATTGCCAATTTCCCTGCCATTCCGCCTGAGCATATTCAGAAATTAATCACCTTTCTGGAGCAGCTATAAATCCAGAAAATCAAAATAATTATCCGGATGCACCACCTCAAAATAAGCTTCCGGATAAGCTTTTGCCCATTGCGGAGGCGTTTTAAATTTCTTGGGAGACCATTTGAAATCATAACCGAAAAGCTTCCCATCTCTTTCCTCTACCCAATCAATCTCCTGCTGATCATAGGTCTTCCAAAAATGATTATTCGAGCGCATTTTTTTATACTCCTGCACCTTCAGGCGCTCAGCAATCATATAGTTTTCCCATAATTGCCCAGCATCATTTCGGGCTTCCAGCGCATTGAAATTTGAAATCACCGCATTCAGAAGGCCGTTATCCAAAAAATACCAACGAGCGCTTTTGGTAATCTCCTTCTTCAAATTCCGGCTAAAGCCCTCCACCTTATGCAGGATAAAAACCTGAGCCAGCAACTCCAGATAACGCTCCACGGTGTTTTTACTGATCCCCAACTGCTTCCCTAATTCATGATAAGACACCTGCTCTCCAATCTGAAAAGCGATTAAGCGCAGCAGATTAAAGATTTTACCGGCGTTTTTAATATTTTCATAAACCAGAATATCATTGAGCAAATAAGCGCTTAACCGCTCATTTAAATATTCCTGCTTTTCCGCATCAGTTTTCATTCTGACTAATTCCGGATAATTCCCATACACCAGGCGTTCCCGCAATTTGTCCGGTGTTTCCAAAGGGTGCTCCACCTGCTGATATTCCTTTTCCGACAGAGGGTACAGAATAAATGAAAATTCCCGACTGGTTAACGGTTCTCCTGTTGGCGGGTTGATATCCAGAACTGAAGAAGCCGAAATAAGAATGCGAATATCCGCTATCTCCTCCAACATCAGTTTCAGCTTTAAACCGATCTCCGGAATTTTCTGAGCCTCATCAATTACCAAAAGCTTATTACGCCCCAAAACCTTTCTGTAATGCGCCGCTGACTGCTTAGCTAACAGATCATGAGTGTGTATATCCTCCCCATTCAGATAGAGATATGGACTTTTTAGCTCCCGAATCAGCTCTTTCACCAACACCGTCTTCCCTACTCTCCGGGCCCCACAAACCACTAACACTTTACCAGGCAACAACTTACGCTTTGCTACCTCCCGCAATTCTCGACGAATCAAATTCATTAAAACAGTCATTATTTTGACTAAATTTACAAAAAATAAGAAATATAACGAACTATAAATACCTTAATTAAGTGAATATAAAAATCATAAACTCCAACTTATCGTATAGCGAAGGTTAAGGCCTAACTCAAATTATGTACCTATAAATGCGGGAATTCCATCGAAATAGATGGGCCTTTCCATATAAAGCCAGATCGGCAATTGAGCACATTATATCCCATAATCAATCATTTCCTTTTTTCTTGTATTGACAAAAAATCAAGGCGGTGATCAATTCCGGCAAACTACCGGAATCCGGCAAGGCATTGACGACTGGAGCGAAAAGCAGAAAGTATGGTGGAAAGCCAGCTATAATGAATCTCTTCGCCCCCACGGCCACAGACCCTTTTGCCAATTGATCTGGAGCGGATTGTTGATGTGGAAAATTTCGTGTTATAAAGTCAATACTGTAATAGATTGTAGCCTTACAAATCCAAGGCGCTCAAATCAAATCGAACCTCATTTGGAACTGGATCTTTACTGCAATTTATAGTATCATGAAAAAGTCGCGCCCTCAACACTTACTATTGCCTTGTTTTGAGTAACATACTGATTTTAAAACAAGCCAAAATTGGGTAAAATCCCACTCTACTCATTCATCTACCGCCCCTAAAAAATGCTGAAAACAGGGCACTAGCCCTTCATCCCCTACCTTTTAGCTAAATCAGGGTAAACAAGCACAATTCCAGTGCATCCACCTTGCTAAAATGCATATTGAATGATTGAAAAAGAATTAATTTAGTCAACACATTAACTTAAATTAAATAAAATCATACATTTCAACAGCCATAATACCAAATCAAATTCGACACACAAAATTCACGAGCAGGGATAAGAGAATTATCAAAAAAAAAAGATATTTGCAGCTCGAAAACACTCAAGCTAAACCACTGAAAAAATTAAGTAGTCATGACCCTTTCCTTAAAAGACATCCTATCCGTAACGCTCATTTTATTCTCTATCATTGACATCATCGGATCCGTTCCCATCGTCATAGACCTGAGAAGAAAAATGGGCCATATTCAATCTGAGAAAGCTACGCTGGTGGCAGGAGGAATTATGATTCTGTTTCTGTTTTTCGGAGAGGCACTTTTAGGATTATTTGGAGTTGATGTAGCGTCCTTTGCCGTGGCAGGCGCCATTATTTTGCTATTAATGGGAATGGAAATGATTTTGGGTATTGAACTTTTCAAGTCAGAACCAACGGAATCCAACACCTCGGCCATTATTCCAATTGCATTCCCATTATTAGCGGGTGCCGGAACAATGACGACTATTATTTCACTGAAATCAACCTATGAAACGGCCAATATTTTGGTAGGCATTATTGTCAACCTCATCATTGTCTATATCGTCCTAAAATCCTGTGGATGGATACAGAAAAAAATTGGCCCGGGTGGATTATCCATTTTAAGAAAGGTATTTGGAATTATTTTGCTGGCCATTGCCATCAAGCTATTTAAAGAAAATTTAGGACTATGAGTCAAATAACAGTATATACCGACGGCGCATCAAGGGGAAATCCGGGGCCGGGAGGTTACGGAGTAGTTTTAATGTTTGGCCCACACCGAAAGGAGTTGAGTCAAGGATACAGCAAGACGACCAACAACCGCATGGAGCTACTGGCGGTTATCACCGCTTTGGAATCCATGAAAAGAAACGACCTGCCGATTCTGATTCACTCGGATTCCAAATACGTAATTGACTCCATAGAAAAAGGCTGGCTTTGGGGCTGGGTCAAAAAAGGCTTTAAAGGGAAAAAGAATGCCGACCTGTGGCAACGCTTTATTCCTGCATATAATAAGCAGCAGAATGTTAAATTCAAATGGGTGAAAGGGCATGCCGGAATTCCTGAAAACGAAAGATGTGATGAGCTCGCCACTTTAGCGGCAGACAATGGCCCTCACCTGACCGATCATGGCTTCGAAGCCGAGGCTAATTCCCTATTTTAAACACCGCTAACTTCATGGCATTTCATTTCAAACAATTTTCAATTGAGCAGGAACGCTGTGGCATGAAAGTCACCACGGACGCCTGTATTCTGGGAGCATTTGCTTTCGCCGATCGCCCCCTGAAGATATTGGACATCGGTGCAGGAACAGGCGTACTCAGTTTAATGCAGGCGCAAAAATACCCAAAGGCAAAAATCACGGCAGTTGAAGTAGATGAAAATGCCTTTTCGCAAGCTAAAGAAAACTTCCAGAATTCGCCTTTCAGTGATCGACTCACCATCACCAGAGACACCATCCAGCACTTTGCGGAAACTTCGGATACAAAATTCGACCTTATCATCGTAAATCCGCCCTTTTTTCCGGATCACCTGAAAAGTGCTGACGAAGCCAGAAGGAAGGCTTTCCATAATGATTTATTACCCTTTCATGAACTGGCGCAGGCCATCAGCAGGCTGCTCTCCCCTGACGGACTTTGCCACATCCTTCTACCCGCACTACAATGTGACTGGATTGAGCTGGATATGATCGTAGAAAAACTCTATATCCAAAAAAGCTTGGTCATCTACCCCAAACCTTATGCGACAAACCCAAGGCAAATCAATACTTTTGGAAAAAAGGCGGCGAACAATTACAAAAAAGACCGACTATATATAAAAAACGAAATGGATAATTACAGTGAGGAAATGACCAGCTTACTCCATCCCTATTATAGAAATATTTAAACAAAATATACCTGACTTTAAGAAACCAAAAACCAGAAATGAATTTAAGTTTCCAAAAAAGTCGTTAGAATTCTATTTTTTTGTATATTAAGCAGTCATAAAACTCAATTGAATTAGAATTCGCAAGGACTCATCCAGGAAACGATATCTGTAGGGTTTCTAACAAAGGAAGTACAGTTTTAGTACTTTACCAAGAAACCACCGTAGACCAACCCTAATCACAGGATGACGCTCCTTTGCATATTAGAACTATCATATGTTAATGGATAAGCAGGCGGCCAATAAGAAAAAAATTCAGGATACGGCTAAGCATTTATTTTTAACCCAAGGCTACACCAAGGTCACCATGGATGACATTGCGCTGAACCTGGGAATGAGTAAAAAAACGCTTTACAAGCACTTTAAAGGTAAATATGAATTGCTTGCAGTAATCATTGAGGATTTTAAATCTCGAATGGGAGATGGCGTCAACAAAATCCTTAATAATGCAGATTTGGAATATCCGGTAAAGCTGAAGCAAATGTTGAAATTCATTGCTGTAGAGCTAAGTGATATCAGCCCAATACTGATTGAAGACCTTCAGCGAAATGTTCCGGATTTATGGGAAGAAATCAACAATTATAAAAAAGAAGCTGCTTTTAATCGCTTTAGTCGATTAATTGATGAGGGAGTTAAGAATGGACATGTAAGCCCAAACATCAATCAGCCCCTGGTTGTAGCACTTTACGCCTCCGGCATTAGTAATTTAATTAATGCGGACTTCTACAGCAGTATGCCGGAAGAAATGGTTCAACTAATTCCTTCCTCGCCGTCGGAAATCTTTGACCATATGATCAACATTATTTACGAAGGCATCCTTACTGAAGAGACCAAAAAATCATTTCATATCGTTTAGAAACACCCTAGCGAACACATAAAAAAGGCCTGGACAACTCCAGGCCTTTTTCATTATTTAGACAACCATTTAGTCTTATTTTTCTGATGACTCTTACTCATCCCTTCCTTAGCCGTTAAAGAAAAAGCATGTGAGTTTTTGGCCCTGGGCGTCACCTGAATATTTTTTATCAAACCATCACGAGCAATTAAAATATCTGCTGGCTCCCCTACTTGAAGTCGACCTTCCGCTTTGGCAAAATCTCGATAATTCACCCGAACGCCATCAATAGCCAAAATCTCATCATGAACATTCAAACCATCGATCCAGGCGGCCTGATCTCTCAAAACAACACGCACCTTCGCCTTTCCTGCTTCCTCCTTCATAATAAGGCCTAATGAAGGCTGATTATTTTCTTTTGCTACAGCATCGCTTAAGCTCAAGCCCATGGCTTCAAAGTATGGGGCATAATCAATGTTGGTGGTACCATGGATGATTTCAACAAAAAACTGATCTAAGTTAGTCTTGGCATATTTCTCCAATACTTTCTGGACATCCGCCTCCGTATAACCTTTTCCATCTTTCTGATACGCCTTCCAAAGGGCTTTCATGGCGTCATCCAAATGGTATTTGCCTTTGGAGCCCGCCACTATCTTCATATCTAATAAAGCCGCCACCAATACTCCTTTGGAATAATAAGAAATCTGAGCGTTATAAGAATTCTCATTGGTTCTATACCCCTTTATCCAGGCATCAAAAGAAGCATCCGCTACGGGTTGAATTTTAGACCCGGGCTGATTTTCCACCCGAGACATCATGGACGTCAAAGATTTCAAATACTCTTTTTCAGAATAAATGCCGGCACGCAACAGCAACAACTCATCATAATAAGAAGTGAAGCCCTCTGCCACCCACAACAAAGAAGTGTAATTCTCCTGCTGATAATCAAACGGACCAAGTGCCTCCGGACGAATACGCTTCACATTCCAAAGGTGAAAATACTCATGTGCCACCAGAGAAAGGAATCTTTTATAACCTCGTTCATTGCCATATTGCCAACGTTCTGCCTGCAAAGTGGTGGATTTTTTATGCTCCAGACCTCCACCCGGATTTTCAATATTATGGACAATAAACAAATACTCCTCATTCGGATTATCTCCAAAAACCGCAGTGGCTGCTTCCACCACTTTTTTCATATCTTCTTTCAGCCGTGGAATATCATAATTGGACTGCCCAAACATAGCTACTCGGTGAGGAACACCTGCTGCCACAAACTCAAACTCCACCTGATTTCCAATTTCAATCGGGCTATCCGCCAACTCATCGTAGTCTTCGGCAACATACTCAAAAACCTGCCCTTGTTGCTTTAAGGCAGTAGACACCTTCGACCATCCCTTTGCTGGCTCAATTTTCAGGCTTATCGGCAGATCCTTTTCTCCCTCCACATACATAAAAATGGAAGTTCCATTGATATAACCATGATCCGCATCCAGGAAAGATGTTCTCACTGACAGCTCATAGGCATAAACTAAATAGGAAAAAACCAATTCCTTAACGCCTTTGGTCTCAATTTGCCAGGAGGATTTATCTCGTTTGGAAAAAGAAAGCGCCTTTTGATTACCGTCAAAAGCCTGTTCTCCCTCCACATGACCCGCAAATTCACGCACCAGATAACTACCGGGAGCCCAAACCGGCAATTGCAATACCGTTTGGTCCTGATCTATTCCGGTCACTTTTACCTCAACTTCAAAATAGTGTGTTTGAGGCTGGGACATTTTCAATTCATAAGTAATAGAAGAAGCCGCCATGGAGAACAAGGGCGTCAACATACATATCCCCAGCAAAAAAAGGGATGATTTTACAGATTTAAGCATTTAATAGGTATTTGATCTCCGGAAAAGCCAGCTCTTCTCAGAATTGATACTCCACCGGGACTTAGAGGTTAAAAATTAATCTAAAGTCAAAAATGAAGAATTAGATAAGAATTTTCAAGAAAAAAGTGACTGGTGGCGAAAACGATTGAATTTCGTCAAAAATAAAGCACTAATGGCAAAGGGAAAGCGATTGAGCGTCGCCGGCCGTGGGAAAAAGCGACCTGTTAAAGTCGAATATGCACTGAGAGGATCAGAAACCCACCAAGTGACTTACTATAAACTTCTTACAGAAGATTTTCGGATATATTTTAATTACTCCCAATTAGGGTTGGCCCGCTTTCTCCGCCTTCATCTGCTGCTGAAAAAAACTAGCAACAGGAAAGTTCTTTCATTTTTCACACCCCCGGCTATACGAGAATTTAAGCACGCATTATTTTAAACTCCTTTGTCGAGACAGCCAACAATGACGAAATAGTTAGCATAGGCAAAGCCCGATTACGACCCTGACCGAGGGAAAGAAGGCTCGCCAAAAAAGAAATTATTCTACAGGTAACCCTTTGATCATATTCCAAAGCGCCATTTTAGCCTCCCGATCCTGGTGCATCAGGCTCAAAGAATTGGTAGGACAGACGGTCAGCATTTTTCCTTTACGGGCTACATTCCATTGCAGACCTCTTAATTCCGGCACGTCTGCCTCTGTCAGGCCGAAAGTCAGGATGAATTTAGCCGGAATCTCTGCTCGCACCATCGCCAGATTAATCGCTTGCAACTGAGCAATATTCAGGATGGCCACCTCATTAATTGCGATATTCTTGGCGGAAAGAATGTTTGCCAAAAGCGTTTTATCTGCCTCCGGAAACTGATAATCGGGATAATTGACCATTACCAAAACAGGCGCATCGGTTTTGCCTTCTACAGGAAGACTTGGGCCAGGCAGCTCCTGAATCTCCTCTTCCTCCAACTCCAGCAGATTATTTGCCAGGGTTTCAATGGCCTCCTGATCATGTTCTTCCTCCAAAACATAAATCACCTCCTGCTTCATGAAATCAAGATCCATTAAATTTTGCTCTTCCATATTTTGCTTATTCTGACCAACCATGCTTGCCCTTTAGCGGGACGAAGCTAAAATTACTAAAAACTTCTTTCTCGACTTTAGAGGCGGAAACGCGCGTATAACGATGCATTTCCTGAGATTTGGAATTACCTACAGGAATCACCAATCGCCCCCCAATTTCCAATTGCTCCAACAATAATTGTGGTACTGCCGGCGCACCAGCCGTCACGATAATCCCTTTATAAGGCGCCTCTGCGGCCAAACCTTTCGACCCATCTCCCCAAAACAATTTCGGGCGATAGCCCATCTGCCCCAGCAAGTCCGCAGCGGATAAGTGCAAGGCCTTTACGTATTCGATGGAATAAATGTCTACCCCTAATGCGCACAATACCGCTGCCTGATAGCCTGAACCTGTACCAATCTCCAAAACCTTATCTCCGGGCTTGGTATGCAACAATTGCGTCATGAAAGCCACCGTATAAGGCTGGGAAATAGTCTGCCCGGAGCCAATAGGAAAGGCCTTATCCTCATAGGCATGACTTAAAAATGCATTTTCGAAAAAATAATGACGCGGGATCCTGCCCATTACCTCGAGCACCTTTTCGTCCTTTATCCCTTTTTGCTTTAAAGTAGCAATCAACTGGCGGCGCATGCCCTGATGTTTATAGCTGTCCTCCATCATACTGTAATTTTCCAAATTTTTTACTTAAAAGCACTCCTATTTCAAAGGAAATCCAAGCGGCGAACAATCCCACCAATGCCCCTCCGATAATATCTAGGGGATAATGCACCCCCACGTAAATTCTGGAGTAGGCTACCAGCGCCGCCCAAAGAAACATCCACTTGGTGCATGGATATAATTTGCCCAGCATTTTCCAAACGATCAGGGCTATGGCGAAGGAATTCGAGGAATGTGAAGAAACAAAGCCATAAGTACCTCCCCGCCCTCCAACGATATGCACCAACCCCTCCAGAAGTGGTTCGTGACTAGGCCGCAGGCGCGCCACCCAGGGCTTTAATAAACCACTGGCAATTTGATCCGCCAAAAGAATGGTTAATCCAATGACAATGACCCATATCCAGCTGTCTTGTCGGTATTTTTTGAACACTAAAAACACCAATAATAAATATAAGGGAATCCAGGTGAATCGGTTCGTAATAATGGCCATTAGCGGATCCATAAAATCCGCATGCCACCCATTGAACCATAAAAATACTTCCCGGTCAAAGGCAAAAATCTGCTCTACCATGTTTATCGCTTGTACTGCAACCAGTTTATTTCTTTTTTCAGTTGCTTCAGTGTATCGGCTTCTTTACTGCCTTCCTCCGGCTGAAAATCATACACCCAATCGGCCTGTGGGGGTAAACTCATCAGAATGCTCTCCGTCCTGCCATTGGTTTCCAGCCCAAATTTCGTCCCCCGATCCCAGACCAGGTTAAATTCCACATACCGACCACGGCGCAATCGCTGCCACTGAAGCTCCTGCTCCCCAAAAGGAGTATCCTTTCGGCGATCCAGCAAATTTAGATAAATCGGAGAAAAAAGCTGCCCCACACCCAAAACAAAATCAAACAATTGTGATTTATCCATATCTTCTGTAGCCACCAGCCGATCAAAGAATATCCCACCTACTCCTCTGGTTTCATTTCGGTGAGGAATAAAAAAATAATCATCCGCCCACTTTTTAAAATCCGGATAATAGCGAGTGGCAAATTGATCGCAGTGTAATTTTAACTGATGATGAAACCAGGCCGCGTCCTCAGGAAGAATATAATGAGGCGTCAGATCTATGCCACCTCCAAACCAATAGGTGCCATCAGCCAATTCGAAATAACGGATATTCATATGGATTATCGGCACCCAGGGGTTTTGCGGATGAAGCACAATGGAAACACCTGTTGCCATAAATGATTGAGGAGCTACTCCTAAATTTTTGGCCGCTCCTGCTGATAACGCCCCTTCGACTGCAGAGAAATTTACCCCGCCTTTTGCGATATGCTTGCCATTGGTCAACACCTTGCTAAGCCCTCCTCCTCCCTCTGGCCTTTCCCACTCATCGGAAGTAAATTTGGCCAAACCATCTGCAGCCTCCAGGGCCAGTACGATATCAGATTGTAAGCCTAAAAAAGCGGTTTTTATTACAGAGGAAGCGCTCATAAAAGTGAATGTTTTGTGGTTTTCATCAATTTAATCGAAAAACTATCATCGCCCTAACTTTTAAATCTGAGGGAGATTATGCTAATAACCAATATCCTATTTTAGCCATGAAAATGCTTGCAAGCATCTCCGATAAACAATTGGAAAAACTGTTGGCAGAACTGTTTTTCAGCCTGAAAATCGAGCAACCGAAACGTTATCGGGAAGAAATCTCCGTTTTTGAAGCCGGTTTTAGGCAATGGCAAAATTTACCTGACGACCGTTACTATACCTCCAAAAAAAGAAATACCGAACTGATCAAAAGCAACCTGGAGGCAAAAATACACGAGAGGCTAAAAGAATTTACCCTAAGGCATAATCTTTCTTATACTTTGCCCTCACCCCTACCAAAAGGCTACCCCTTGGTACAACTTTTAGCAAGCTTAAAGTCAAAAATAAAGGCCAAACAAAGCAATCACCAAATTCCCGAAGATTTACAATCGCTTATGGAACAACTTTATGATTTATTGGTAGCCATGGAGCTTTCCAAGCAGATTCGGGAAGAAACACAAGCCATGCGGGAGAATTTCAAGCTTCAGTTACTGGCTTTCTTTGAAAAAGAGCACCGCCACTTGAAAAAGCGGGCGGGTTAGTAGGAAAGTTGGCGAACAATTAAATAAATCACGCCCAGTAAAAACATGATGATGGATATCTTATTCACACCATGCATCATTTTTAAACTGAAGGATTTAGGACGATCCGGATCAGGCTTTCTAAAAAAATAGCCTAGCACTTCGGAGAACTCGAAATAAGCTTTCCAGCCTTTGCGTTTGGGTTGGTCATCAGTCATAGGAGGTATAGTTTTTCAGGTTTTGTTTGTTCATCATTTGACAGGAATATTTCCTGGTCAAAAAAAGAAAAAGCAGGGCATCCCAAAGATCCCCTGCTTTTTATCATTACGATTCCGCTTCGAACCAGTTATCGTCTTCCTTAATAATAGAGATCAATTCATCTACTGCATGCTCCGAGGGCACATTGCGTTTGACCACTTCCTGTCCACGGTACAGGGTGATTTTCCCAACACCTGAACCGACATAACCGTAATCCGCATCGGCCATCTCTCCCGGGCCATTCACAATACAGCCCATGATGCCGATCTTCACCCCTTTCAGGTGATCTGTTCTTTTACGAATCATGGCCGTGGTTTCCTGCAGGTCAAAAAGCGTACGTCCACAAGAAGGACAGGAAATGTATTCCGTCTTCGTCATACGGGTACGGGCAGCCTGCAAAATTCCAAAAGCTAGTTGGTTGTAAGTCGTCAGGCGTTGTAATTTCGCCGCCTTGTCTTCCTGCTTGAAAAGCGGAGAAAGCATGACCCCATCTCCCAATCCATCAATTAATAATCCACCTACATCCGTAGAAGCATGCACCTGCAAGTCTTCCTCCTCCATTTCCGGATAGGCATGACGAATTACCACTGGCGCTTCAATGCCGTCCTGAATCAATTGGAAAATTAATCTTCTCTGCTCCACCATGGCGTGTGTATTGGAGGTCTCCAGGATCAAAACCATCGGCTGTTTTTTCACAATAGCGGCAATTTCCTGATTCCAGTCCTTTAGAGCAATTCTGAGAAAATTTAGTTCGGCATGAAATTTCACCTCTCCCTGAACTTCTTCAAGCGTAAAAACAGGGTATTGATGTTCCTGATCCTGCTGCTTTTCCCAACAAGCGTAATCCAGTAATTCCTTCAATCCATTCGGAAGCATAAAACCAATCGGATTGGAGCCGGAATATACATAATCAGCACCAAGGTCTCCCATTTTCCATTTATCCAGCTCTGGAAGGTAATGATGGCTAATGGCTTTAAGGTCTTTAAACACCATTTCCGCCTTTACTTCAGAAAAGTCGGCAATAACACGTGGCACCTGATGATCTCCGAAGGCGCCCACCTCCTTTGTCACTCTCCTTTGATAAACATAGGGATTCACAGGGCTTTCAGATATGGACGGAATCGCCTCGTGACCTTCCCGGTCATTATATCGATCGATCAGCTTTTGAGCAACCGGCGCTTCTGCCTCCGGAGCTTCCGTCAAAGAAACCCGAACAGTATCTCCCAAGCCATCTTCCAACAGCGTTCCGATCCCTACAGCGGATTTAATCCGACCATCTTCTCCATCACCGGCTTCGGTAACACCCAAATGCAATGGGTACGGACGAAGTCCCTCCTCATCCAAACGTTGCACCAATAATCGGTAAGCCTGCACCATGATTCGGGTATTGGAAGCTTTCATGGATAAAACCACATCGTGGTAATCCATCTCATCACAAATGCGCAGGAATTCCAAAGCAGACTCCACCATTCCCTGGGGCGTATCACCATAACGGCTCATAATTCGATCAGACAGCGAACCATGGTTCGTTCCAATCCGCATGGCGGTACCATGGGCTTTACAAATTTCCACCAGAGGGGCAAATCGCGATTTGATCCGTTCTAGCTCCGCCTGATATTCTTCCTCAGTATAATCAATCTGCTCAAATCGCTTTTTATCTGCATAATTCCCGGGATTGATCCGCACCTTTTCCACTATCTTTGCGGCAACTTCTGCGGCATTAGGCGTAAAATGAATGTCGGCCACTAAAGGCACATCGTAACCACGCTTCAACAATTCCTCCTTGATCACAGCCAGATTTTCCGCCTCTTTCTTGGAGGGGGCTGTAATTCGGACATATTCACAACCCGCATCCACCATGCGGATGGTTTCTTCAACGACTGCCTGTGTATCCATGGTATCCACGGTGGTCATGGACTGCACCCGAATAGGGTAATCCCCTCCCATGGGTTTGCTACCAATGTTCACTACGGAGGCTTTGCGGCGTTTGTATGCTGTCAGGCTATTACAATATTGGCCTTCCAGTATATTTTTTTCAGACATTAAATCCATATGCTTTGGGAATGGCTCCCGGAAATTATCTCTAATATTTTAATCGGCTTCATCGCCGTAATATTCAATCATCTGTGAAGGGAAATCCTCCACAAAAAACAAAAATACCATTTTCCCTTCATCTTCAGCAAGCCTGAAGGTTAATTCCTTATGAACTTATCCCAAATCTCCCAACTGTGGCCGGATAATCACTTCTTCTAATACGGTGCAAGGTGACAGTTGATAGGCAGACCATACGGTATCTGCCACATCCTGGGCCTTCATAAATCTTTCCTCAGGAATATCCACCCCGTCCCAGGAAGCGGTGAAAGTGGCGCCGGGCATCACGGCAGTCACCTTTACCTGATGCTCCTTCATTTCTTCGCGCAACACCTTGGTCAAGCCCAATTGGGCAAATTTGGAGATAGCATAAGAACCTCCATTGGTATAGGCGGTAATACTGGCCGTCGAACAAATATTAAAGATATGCCCCTTTTTTCTTAGCTTCATTTCCGGAGCTATGGCCCGACATAAATGATAGGTGGAATACAAATTTGTCTCAATCATTTCTTCCAACACCCCTTCTTCCTCTTCATGAATAAAGCCCGGAATAAACCGACCGGTGTTGTTGACCAAAACCGCCACCCCCTGTGGCAGGCTGTTGATCAAATCCCCAAATTCCTTTACCTCTTCCTTTTTAGACATGTCTACCGGCGCCACATAAATTTTGATCTCCGGAAATTGACTCGTCAAATCAGCTCTCAGAGCCACTAAATCCTCCTGATTTCTACTGCAGGTGGCGATATCAAATCCTTCAGCGGCGAATTTTTCTACAATGGCTTTTCCAATTCCTTTGGTTCCGCCGGTAACTACTGCTAATGGGTTCATAATTTTTATTGTTTAAAGGAAATTCTTAGTTCGATCTTCACGTATAATCGTAAAGGTCTTGGAAAAATTAAAAGTATGCTTAAAAATTTGTCTTAAATTCATTCAATTATCAAAATTGATGCATCTTTGCACCCATACCACTGTATAATATTTCATGATTTCCAATATAGGTAAGTATTGTTTATTCATTAAATCCCTTTTTGTAAACAGGGAACGCTTCCGCATTTACGTAAAATTAATTTTTGAGGAGGCCGTCGAAATTGGTTATAACTCCATCGTGATCGTGGCATTGATTTCCACCTTCATTGGGGCTGTTACCGCCATCCAAACTGCTTACAATATGACCAATCCACTTATTCCTAATACGGTGATTGGCTTTATTGTGAGAGAGATGACCTTTCTTGAATTAGCCCCTACCATTACCGCCCTGGTTTTTGCCGGAAAGGTAGGATCCAGCATTGCAGGCCAGATTGGTACCATGCGGATCACGGAGCAAATTTCCGCATTAGAGGTGATGGGTATTAATTCTTCCAGTTATCTGGTCTTGCCGAAAATCATTGGCACCATGATCACCTATCCATTATTGGTCATTTTATCGATCACCCTTGGCCTTACCGGTGGATATCTGTCCACCACCATAACCGGAGCATTAACTCCGAATGAATACATTGAAGGATTAAGAATGGAATTTATCCCCTACAATGTCTTCTTTGCCCTGATCAAATCTATCGTATTTGCTTTTATCATTTCCAGTGTCTCGGCTTATGAAGGTTTTTATACCACGGGCGGTGCGCTGGAAGTAGGAAAGTCTTCTACAAAAGCCGTTACTAATAGCTGTCTGATCATCCTGATTGCAGACTTTTTCCTTGCCGAATTATTATTATAAGTTACCCAGCATGATTGAAGTTAAAAATCTACACAAATCCTTTATGGGAAAAACAGTCCTGAACAATATCAGTGGGGTATTCCAACAGGGCAGTGTAAATATGATCATTGGCGCTTCGGGTACAGGAAAAAGTGTACTTATGAAATCCATTGTCGGGCTTTATGAGCCGGATTCCGGAGAGGTGCTTTATAACGGAAGAGATTTCTACCGATGTGATCGTACCGTAAAAAAATCTATTCGTCAGGAAATTGGCATGTTGTTTCAGGGCTCCGCACTTTTTGATTCCAAGACGGTAGAGCAAAATGTTAAGTTTCCCCTTGACATGCTCAGCGATTATAACGAAAGTGAAAAACGCGACCGGGTGAATGACATCCTTAAGCGGGTGGGCCTGGAGAATGCTAATAAGAAAATGCCGTCTGAACTATCAGGTGGAATGCAAAAACGGGTGGGGATTGCTCGTGCCATCATCAATAATTCCCGCTATCTTTTCTGTGATGAGCCAAATTCAGGACTTGATCCGCAGACTTCCATTTTGATCGACAATTTGATCAAAGAAATTACAGTAGAGTTCAACACCACCACCATTGTGGTGAGTCATGATATGAACTCGGTAATGGAAATTGGAGATCATATTATGTTCCTGTACAAAGGAGACAAAGTTTGGGAAGGCACAAATACCGAAATCATGGATGCGGAGCCGGAATCCCTTCAGCATTTTATTTTGGCGAACAAATTGCTACGATCACTAAAGGAAACACGGAATTAAACATGAACAAAGAAATCAAAATCCCGGCCCATATTGAAGGCCTGATTTTCGATGTGGATGGCACATTGGCAGATACTATGCCTACTCATTATTTAGCCTGGGCTAAAATTGCGGAACAGAACGGTTTCGAATTTCCGGAAGCCTTATTTTACGAATGGGCAGGGAAGCCAACCACAGAAGTCACCGCGCTATTGAATGAGCGCTTTGGCTTGTCCATGGACATTGAAACTACTTCAGCGGCAAAAGAAGAAGCTTACCTGGAACTCGCCGATCAGGTGGCGGCCATTCCCCTTACAGTAGACATCGCCAAAGCTTACCATGGCAAACTACCGATGTCAGCAGGAACTGGTAACATTAAACATCTGACCGCACATTCGCTGAAAGCCATTGGTCTGGAAGATATCATAACCACCATCGTAACTATGGAGGACGTAAATCAACCCAAACCGGACCCGGAGACCTTTGCCAAATGCGCTGACCTAATGGGCGTTCCTTATGAAAAGTGCCTGGTATTTGAAGATGGTGAACACGGGATAACCGCAGCTAAAGCCCTTGGAATGGAAGTCATAGACGTAAGAGAATACCTGGAAACAGTCTGATCTCTTCAAACAGAAGATTTACTAGGTGTTCCCCTTTTGGAGAGCACCTTTTTTATTTTACCCGCATCAGGCTTACGTAAAAAGTGGTTCCCTTTCCTACTTCTGAATCGAACCATATCTTGCCCCCAGCGTGTTCAATCCCTCTTTTTGCGACTGCCAGCCCAATCCCGGAACCTGAAAATTTGGTACTGAAATTAGGGAGAAAAACCTTGGATTGAATATCCTCCGCTATCCCGATTCCATTATCCTTTATACTGACCTTAATTTGGTCTTCCTCTTCCTCCAGACCAATCTCTATCCGGGGCTCCACATCCGAAGAAACCGCCTGAAAGCCATTTATAATCAAATTAGATAAGGTACGATTAATCAGTTGATGATCTCCCTCCACCCAAATCGAACCATTCACTTCAGGGAAAATCAATACGCCCCTTTCCGGCTCACGATAAAGTTCAATCACCTTATTCAGTTCATCCGTAAAGTCAAAAGGCTCCTTTATCGGCATTGGCATCTTTGCAAACTCAGAAAAAGAAGTGGCAATTTCCGATAGCAAATCCACCTGCCCCAACAGCATATCAATCGTTTCGGAATTGCGTTGCATTTCCTCGGAATCACTATTGTTCATGACCATTTGCATGTACTGAAGTCGCAGCTTCATCGGCGTTAGGGGATTTTTAATCTCATGTGCCACCTGCTGCGCCATTTCCCGCCAGGCAGACTGTTTCTCAGCCTGCGCCATCTTAATTTTACTCTCCTCCAGCTTCTTCAGCATGCGGTTATATTCCTTTACCAAGGATCCAATTTCATCATCAGAACGCCACTTCAAGGGTTGATCCAAAGAAGATAGATTCGTGGAACGAATGCGCTGTGCCAATATCACCAAAGGATAAGTCAGCCAGCGGGAAGCGAAAAAGGCGATGGCCAGAAAAATAATAAAGATAAAGGTGAACAGATTAATAATATTATTAACCCCTTCATTGAGCAAGGGATCGGTAGTCGGGTTCACCGGAAAGAAGGGCACCCCTATTATTCCGATCAGCCGCCCACTGTTTTGTGATCTAAGGGACACATAAACCTGCTTATATTCATAATCACCAGCGTACTCATCAAGTACCACTTTCTGGTCCCCTTCATAAGAGAGCGCCCTTAATGCTTTTGGATTAATTCGGTTAGAAAGCAACTGACGCTGGAAAACCATCGGCTGATTCGAGGCGATCAGCTTTCCGTTCACATCATATAAAGCAATGTCGAGCGAGGAGATATTAGCTATCTTATCCACCTCATACACCACATCCGCCTTATCCAGCAGCCTGTCCTCATATGCCACCATTACCTCATTCATATTATTCACAATCCCCTCAGACTTTGTCGTATAAGAACTGATCACCGCCCGCCGAGAAGTGTTAATCATCATACTCAGTGTCGTCACCGAAAGCGCCAGCAATGGCACCAGGAAGGCTGAATTAAGGTAAATCTGAATCTTAGCCACAAAGTTCAGCTTTACATTTCGGGACAGGAGGTAAAATCCATAACTCACCACCACCATGGAGGCCAGCAGAATCATAATCAGAAAAATGTAGGCAAAATCAGTATACAAGTCATATAACCCATATACTTTATGGGAAACAATACGCACCCGGTTTTCCTTTTCCCGAATCCCAAAATGCCGGAAGCCATTTACCAAAAGCCCGTTTTTATAAAGCTGATGATTTCTCAATAGCTTCAAATCAAAAAACTTAGAGTAGTTAAATTCCCCTGATTGATATTGTAACTGATCGTAATAGTAGTCTGCAAAACTGAATAATGCCGGATTGTAATTTGTGCCCTGCTTTTTTTCATGCATCAGCAATAATGGGAAAACGCTGTTCTCATTCAGGTCCTGCTGCGTTAGCTCCACGATCACATGCCCCATCAGTTTATCCCCCTTATTCAAACTCACCACGGTAGCATAGGTCAGGTTAGATCCAAAAGACCCATCTTTTAAACGGAATACCGCGGGGTAATCCGTCTCAAAGTTTTTTTGATTATATATTGCCCGGGTTTTGGCAAAATTTTCCTTGCGATTACTGTTGATGACCTTCCCCTGTTGATCATAGAAATAGAAAACAGCATTGTACTTATCAAAATACTCCGACAAAAAGCGTTTCTGAAAAAACTGATCATCATACTTACGAAGGCGCTTTTTATTCTGAATTAATCGCCCCAAAAAAGCATCCATGGCCATTTCCTGACCGGCTCGCTGGAGCAAATACTCTCCTATGATGTCATTCTCCACATTCAGATTGTTAATAAAGCGCTCCCTTCCGGACTCGGTATTGTAGGTCTGATATTTCTGGATAGAGATCGTCCCCAACAGGGAAACCACGATGGTTCCCTGAAACAGAAAGAGCACAGTGGTGTATTTTATCTTTCCGGTTCCCTTGGACAAACCCAACCGTAATACAGAGGAGGCCATGACGATTTCCGTAAAGACAACGGCCAGACCGGTACCACTCATCATGTCATTATTGACCAAAGTAATCAACAATCCTATGAACCAAATGCCTAAATAGGGTATACTATTCCGCTCCGGAAATAGCTTTCGAAAAAGTTTGAGAATAACTGACTGGGCTAGCATGAAGGTGAAAGCCGAGAGGGCCACGCACAAATAGCTAAACACCATAAAATTATCCCACAGCAGGCTCACCCCAATCGCAAAACTAGATTGTGAGTGGTAATTGATGGATTCAAAAATATTGAAGACAAAAAAAGCAGACTCAAATGCAATGGCTGTAAGCAAAATCCCAATAGGAAAACGCTTACTATCCGGCTGTCGGAATAGCACCCGAACCAATTTGGAGCGATGGAAAAACAAGAAAATGTAAACCACCAATATACTCAGAAAGGTCAGGTTAAGGATCAAATCCCCCAAGGAGGGATTTAGCGTAGACGAGGCAAACACCTTAGGATTAAAAATCTTCATGGTGTCCATTCCAAAAAAATTCCGCGACCACAAAAGCGGTAATCGCCCGATGATCAGGCTGACAATTAAAAATACCAGTCCGCGGTCAAAATTTGACCGCCGGGCCATATGCACCGCGTTGATCCAACAAAACAAAATATACAGGAAAGCGGAGGCAAAGATGATCACCCAAATGGCCACATAAACCCCTCCCATTTCTCGTTTATAACCCTTTTCAAAATTAACGCTGAACAGGAATTTTTTATTCGGCGCAAAGATGCGATAATTAGAAAACTGAAAGCTTTCAGATAGATCCACCCGTTTATTGGTAAACACTTTCGCATTGAACGTTCTCCCTTTATAGGTGACGTGCGTTTTTTCCATCACCTTTAACGGTACCACCCCCACTATTTCATAGATCAACGACCCTTTTTCTATCGTCTTCCGGCTCAGGACCGATTCTCGTCTGGCTACCTCACGAAAAAAAAATTGGTAGTTACCGGCCACCTCAGGATAAGAAGGCACAAATGTTTGATCTGACCAGTAAATCAATTTACCATTCAGATAAATGACCACCGGATACTCCGGACTAAAATCTCCTACTTGTTCAGGATTGAAATAACCATCGGATTGTATTCGCTGCCGAAGATAAAGTAGGTCTTTATCTACCTGACTCAGCTGCCCTTCCAATTTCTTTTGGATCTGATTAGTATAGGCACGAGGATACTGAAACTGAGCAACAAAGCCTTTTTCAAGGAAAAATGCAATGATCACCCCAACAAGGGCCAGCAATAACCACCGGAGTCTGTAAAATTTAATTCGTTGCAAAAACCTCTAATTCTAATCCAAAAATATCCCCAAAATCGGGTATTAGCATGTAAAAATCAATCAAAAGAAATACCAAATTATTCCATAACCTAAGAAAATAACCCAATATTCCTATTTGATGACCGAAACCGAAATACCACCTGATAAGAAAAAAGGCTTTCCTTATTAGAAAGCCCTATTGATTAAGTGATATCTTTGGTGGCATCAGCCACAATCTGCTGATTTCTAAGAATGCGCTCCTTCTCCCTTTTGGAATTCCGGTACCATAGGTAGCCCACCGTTGAAATCACCAAATAAGGTAAAATAAACAGATATAGAATTCCGGTATTGAGGGAAGCCCCGATACCAATATCTCCATTGGAAACATTATTTTCTACCGTCGCCCGGCACATGGCGCATTGCGCACTGACCGCCATAGGCAGCAGGCTTAACAAAAGCACATTCAGGCTTCTGAAAAAAAGACAGATGATCCGATCTTTCATAGGCTTTTATTGATAATAAGGCAAAATCATAAAATAAACTATCACTCCGGTTACAGATACGACGAACCAGATAGGGAAAGAGAATTTCACAATTTTACGGTGCTTGACCAAATTATTGGACAGGGCATAGAAATAGGAAAGCAATACAAAGGGCAATACAATAATCGCCAGTCCTATATGTAATAAGAGCGTGACCAGGTAAATGTTTCTTACCACCCCAATTTCGGATAACTCACTCTCCTCTAGCACCCCGTTGTGGTTGGCATCTCCGAATAAAGTGGTTTCCACAGACCCGTGATAGACCACATAGGCCACCAAAAAAAGCGCTCCCAACACAAAAGAAGTCAGCATCAATTTTTTATGTGCTTCTACATTACCCTTTTTTATCTGCACCACAGCCAACACCAGGCAAACTGCTGTGGCAGAATTAATCACCGCATTGATATGAGGCACCATCTTTACCCATTCCCCATCCACACTCACTTTCCATGGACTGAAAAACAAAAGCGCCACTGCAATCGGGATGATTATGGATATTAATGCAATCCCGATCATAAATTTCTTTCCGTTGTCCTGATCTATTGCTGTATTCATTTTGTTCGCTATTTGGGTTGTAAATTTAGTCTTGTTGGGTGTACAGAATGCTAACCTCCTGTTTCAGCCGATCGATTTCTACCGGATCTTCATAATTAAAAAAGCCTCTTAAGTCACCTGAGGCATCTATTAACACCATTAAATGATCTGCCTGCTCCTTTTGCTCCAGTGCAAAAGAACATTTAAAAACCCGCCGCAATTGCTCCTCACTACCAGCAATAAGGCCGATGCCTTTATTGCTCACCGAGGCTTCCGTCATCATCCAGTAAGCAACCTTCGGATACTTCTTTAATGATTTTTGCAGGTAAGTGATTTTCGATTCCGCAGCCTCTGCTGAATGCGCCGGGGCGTAAGTCAAAATATTGACCTGTCCCTCAAAACTCCCCTGCATCAGGATATCATCTGCCCAACTAAGAGAGGCCACTTTTACCTCCCCACATTCACTGACCATCAGGCTATCCTTGGCATACCTGACCGGAATGTCATATTGGTTATCACCAAAAGCCTGCAAGAAAAGGTAAACGGCCACCGGGAAAATCAGAATAGCCACCAGCAGCAGGGATTGAAACAATTTTTTACGATTCATATAAAAAGAAAAATCAGACCGATGTCAGCCTGATTTTATTGTTTTTTAAGGAACATTCCTAGTTAAAATAGGAGAAGATTGCTGACCCTTCATTGAGCAAGGCGATAATTAACCAAATCACAAAAATACAGGGCAAACCCAGTGACCAGATCAAAACCTTATGCTCATGTTTGAGGTGCATAAATTCGGATACGATGTAAAAGGCCTTCACGAGCGTCATGCCGATAAAGATCGCATTTCGCAACATGCCGCCATCCATCGTGAAGGCTAACAAAAATTCCACTGCCGTGATGATCGCCAAAATACCGGCTACACGCCAGATCTTTTTGATCTTCTCCGGATCCACTGGTTTTACTTCTACCTTTGGAGTTGATGCTTCCATAATTAATATTTTTTTACGAGGGGGACGACCGTCGCGAGCCAATTATTTTCCGGATAAAAAAACTCCTCCGGCCTCCCTTATTCGTGTGAATTCTTTTTTATTAAACACTTTTAAGGATAAATCCTCCTTAGATCAGGTAAAAGAAGGTAAATACAAATACCCAAACCAAGTCCACAAAGTGCCAGTACAAGCCTACTTTCTCCACCATTTCATAATGGCCGCGCTTATCATAGGTTCCCACTACCACATTATAAAAAATGATAAAATTCAGGATCACCCCGGACAATACGTGGGTCCCATGGAAGCCAGTAATAAAGAAAAACAAGTCCGCAAAAGCCTGAGGCCCATATTGGTTTTCCGCCAGATTGGCGCCGGTCACGATGGATTTGATCCATTCTCCATCCACCAAACGCTCTACTGTCATCCCGATATCCGTTCCGTGAATAAAGTGAGACCACTCCCATGCCTGACAACCTAAGAAAGTAACTCCTCCCACGATCGTCCAAAGCATCCATTTCTGAACGCCCTCGCGATCCATACGGTGACCAGCCTCTACGGCCAGTACCATCGTTACCGAAGACAAAATCAAAATGAAGGTCATAATACCCACAAACACCAATGGCAAGTGTACTCCGTGAAGGAAAGGGACTGCGTCAAATACCAATTCAGGAATTGGCCAATAATCTACGGAAGGCAAAAATGCTTCAGTTGGATTGTGCGGATAAGCGGGATAGCGAAAACGCAACATTCCGTAAGCAATCAGCAAACCGGAAAATGAAAAAGTATCGGATAGTAGGAAAAACCACATCATCAGCTTGCCGTAGCTTGCCTTCATCGGTTCTTTTCCTCCCCCCCAAACTCCGGTAGCGCCAGGAATTAATGTTGAGGTTTGTGACATAGCGGTTATGTAATTTTTATTCGTTTGATATTGATTCAATTAGTTATAGTATGCCAGAAAAGCATACAAATAGATCCACAAGCCCCCCAGGAAATGCCAATAAGTGACACACATTTCCATTCTGTCCAACTTACGAGAATGAATTCTCAAGCGGAAAGAAGCGTACAGCATAATGGCCAAAAAGATCAGGGCAGACACTAAGTGCACCACATGCACTCCGGTGAACACATAGATAAAGGAACCGGCAGGATGCCCTACAAAGTTCACATTCATGGCTAACAGTGCGTCCCAGGCTTCTAGTTGTCCCCAAATAAACAGTCCACCTAAGAGACCTGTCACCACCATCGCAATTCTTAGTGCTGGTAAGTTATCTCGCTTGGCGAAATAATAAGCCAATTGAAGGCTGGCAGAAGAAGCGATGATAATGGCGGTATTTACAATAAAGATCGAAGGAAGACTGATGCCTAATGTTCCGGTCTCAGAGATCTTCACGATATAGGCGGAGGTCAACGCTCCGAAAAGCAATACCACAGAAACCAAAAACAACCAAAGTCCGAACTTTTGGGCGTTCATGGCGAGTGGGGTCTGAGGTTTTGGGGTCATATGAATGGCAGTGTCCATAGTATTATAATTTTTGTCGGTGAGGGATTACAGCAAATCAAAAAGGAAAGCCAGCTGAACGATTGGCAGGTAAAGGAAAGAGCCAAACATAATTTTCAGAGCAGATTTACGATCCTGATTTTTCATTAACTGTATCGTTTGTGCCAAGAATAGCACACCACACACCGTGGTAATCAATGCAGAATTAATTCCGGTCACCCCAAAACGGGCAGGCAAAAGTCCCAGGGGAATTAGAAAAAGGGTATAGGTTATAATCTGAAGACAAGTCTCCATATCCTTCTTTCCGTTGACCGGTAAAAGTTTAAAGCCTGCCTTTTTATAGTCTTCATCCGCCACCCAGGCAATGGCCCAGAAGTGAGGAAATTGCCAAAAGAACTGAATACCAAAAAGAATTAATCCTACGATGGTAATCTCTCCTGTGGCTGCAGTCCATCCCAGCAAGGGAGGCAATGCTCCGGGAATGGCACCCACAAATACCGCAATGGGCCCTACTCTTTTCAGCGGAGTATAGACAAAGGCATAAAGAATAAGCGAAACCACTGAAAGCACGACAGTGATCGTATTGGTATACACTACCAATAAAGCTAATCCGGTGGTTCCGACTATACCTGAGAAGAGCAGTGCTTCGAGATCCGAGAGACGACCCTGCGCCAACGGACGATCGGCTGTTCTCTTCATCAGGCGATCATATTCCTTTTCCTGAATCTGGTTGAGTGTGATTGATGCACCAGATACCAGGAATCCCCCAAAGACAACATCAGCAATTTCACCCAATCGATCTGTCCTCCTACCGCCATGGCGTAGCCAAAGGCAGAAGAAAAAGCCACCAATAATGACAATCGGGCTTTCAGCAGCGATGCAAAATCTTTCACAATCGCCCAACCCATAGAACGGGAAGAGATGGAATTGCTTGAAATCATTACTTTAGGGTTATGTGCATTGATAGGGTAAGGAAAATAAAGGAGGGAGACCCTCCCTAATTTATTTTTGTTTTACTTCCTCCATTTGCTCCTTTTCAAAAGGCAAATTGGAGTTTGGTGTTTCTGATAGTGGTACCGTCTGTGGAATGAAATCTTCAAATCCATCCTTATCCGCATTTGGCTTGGAGTAATCATATGGCCAACGGTATACTGCTGGAATAGCACCAGGCCAGTTCCCATGTCCGGGCTCAATAGGTGTTGTCCACTCTAGTGTGTTCGAATTCCATGGATTCTGTGGTGCTCTACGCCCTTTGTACATGGAGTAGAAGAAGTTGAACAAGAAGATTAACTGCGCCACAAAGGTGAAGATTGCTGCTGCAGACACAAAAGCATTCAAGTCCGAAAATCCGCTAAATGCCTGGAAGTTGGTAAAGGAGTAATAGTGTCTTGGGAATCCCGCAATACCGATGTAGTGCATTGGGAAGAACACCATGTACACCCCGATGAAGGTCAGCCAGAAGTGAACATAGCCCAAACGGGAGTCCATCATGCGACCAAACATTTTGGGGAACCAGTGGTAAACCCCAGCCATCAATCCGAAGAAAGAAGCAGAACCCATTACCAAGTGGAAGTGAGCCACTACAAAATAAGTATCATGCAACTGAATATCGATCGCAGAGTTCCCCAGGAAAATACCAGTCAAACCACCCGAGATAAACAAGGAAACCAAACCAATGGAGAACAATGTCGCCGGGGTAAAAACAATATTACCTCTCCACAGCGTCGCCAGATAGTTAAATACCTTCACGGCGGATGGCACCGCAATAATCAGGGTCAGTAGCGTAAAGATAGTCCCCAGGAAAGGATTCATTCCGGAGACGAACATATGGTGAGCCCAAACCACGAAGGATAAGATGGTAATTCCCAACATAGAACCAATCATCGCACGGTAACCAAAAATCGGCTTACGAGAGTTGGTAGAAATCACCTCTGAAGTAATCCCCAATGCTGGAAGCAATACAATATACACTTCAGGGTGGCCCAGGAACCAGAACAAATGCTGGTAAAGAATAGGAGATCCACCTACCTGCGGTAATGCCTCACCACCAATATAAATTTCTGATAAATAGAAAGCCGTACCAAATCCACGGTCAAAGATCAACAACAATGCTGCTGCCAACAATACCGGGAATGACAACACCCCGATGATGGCGGTTAAGAAGAAGGACCAAATTGTCAATGGCAAACGCGCCAAGGTCATACCAGCCGTTCTTAAGTTAATCACTGTGGTAATGTAGTTAATGCTTCCCAATAGGGAAGAAACAATGAACAGCGCCATCGCCACCAACCACATCGTCATCCCAGCTCCGGAACCGGATACCGCTTGTGGCAATGCAGATAGCGGAGGATAATTCCACCAACCTGCGGAAGCCGGACCTGTTTCAATAAACAAAGAAACCAGCATTACCACTCCTGATAAGAAAAAGAACCAGTAGGACAGCATATTCATAAAACCGGATGCCATATCTCGGGCACCGATTTGTAATGGAATCAAATAGTTTGAGAAAGTACCCGAAAGGCCGGCAGTCAATACAAAGAAAACCATAATGGTACCGTGCATCGTTACCAAAGCTAAGTAAAACTCCGGATCTAATTTACCCTGTGGGGTAATCCAGTTCCCTAAAATTGGGCGAATCCATTCCAGATCCATATCCGGAAAACCCAACTGCAGGCGGAAAATCATGGAAAGCGCTCCACCGATAATCGCCCAGAAAATCCCTGTTACCAAAAATTGCTTACCGATCATTTTATGGTCGGTAGAAAAGATATATTTGGTCCAAAAGTTATCGTGATGCTCGTGGTGGTCGTCATGTGCATGGTCTTCCACATGCGCCGCCGTTTGCGTATCTAATGTTGACATCTTAATGATTCTTTATGGTTTAAAGGGAATTTTCGTTTGCTTCCGCTTCAGTGTCCATGCCGGTTTTCACTAAAGCCAGTTCTTTAAGCTCTTCGGGAATGCGAGAAAGGTATTCCGGATTTTTAGACAACCAGGATTTCTGCTCTGCCTTCCACTTTTCGTAGTCTTCTTCCGAATCCACAACTACATTCATTTTCATGGCAAAGTGTCCACGTCCACAAATCTGATTACAAGCTAATTCGTAATTGAATTTCGGGTCGTTCAACTCCCTGCGCATCTCCTCCGTAGTTTTGGTGGCAGTGAAATGGAAACGGGTAGGCATTCCCGGCACTGCATCCATTTTCAAACGGAATTGAGGAATAAATACAGAGTGAATCACATCACGGGCGCGAATTTTAAATTCTACCGGGCGGTTCACCGGAATATGCAGCTCTCTTGGGATAAAATCATCAAAAGCGGTTTTGTCGCTGAAATCCATCCCAAACATATTATCAGCATCAATCAGGCGGTAATCATGCTTACCCAACTGACCATCAGCTCCTGGATATCTTACTTTCCAAGCAAACTGGTACCCTAAGATTTCAATCACCTCTGCATTTTCAGGTGCGGGACCCGTCACTTTGTGCCAGGTACTCAATCCTGAAATAATCAGTGCCGCTAACACAATAGCAGGAACAATCGTCCATAGCGCCTCTAGCTTACCATTATCCGGATAATAGAAGGCGGGCTTCTTTTCGTTGTGTTGATACTTAAAGGAAAAGCCGAAAAGTAATACTTGTGTGATGATAAACACCACGCCTGTCACTCCCATTGTAATCCAAAACAAATTGTCTGTTAAGGCTCCGTGCTCGGAAGCAATTGGGATAGTGTACTCATCAAAGTGTACATAAGAATAGTAGCCGGAAATTGATAAAGTCACCAATAAGAAGACTACCATCAGGGCAGCATTCCATTTATTGGCCGGCGTAATCCGTTTTTTGTCGGTACCTTTGACGACGCCTACCAGCACAAAGATTCTATGTACCAGCACTATGGCCACCAAAACAAATAGCGCCCCGACTAAAATCACAAGGTTCTGCATTGGAAGTGGTTGTTAATTATTTAGGGTTATTAGTTCTTTAGTTTGTTTATTCAACCGCCTGTGTAGACCTGCGGTTGAATAGCGAAAACAATGACTTTTATCATTAATTACTGCGATATTAATTAGATCTTCATTCCAAAGCAAAAAAAACGGGCGAAATATATTCAATTCATAATCTGTAAGAATTAGCCCTGAAATGAGCATTATGGTAGATTTGTTTGATGTTTTACAAATAAAAATCCAATCAGATCTTAACCCAATTAAGCTTACCCCCTTATTTTCCTATCATTATTACAATAACCGTCTCCCGCCTTAAAACATGATACGCATCATAGTTTCTACTTTATATACTATTCCTAACTCCTTGATGTTGTGTTGATTTCAAACAAAAAAAAGGCCTTCCTTAAGCGGAAAAGGCCTTATCAATTTTTCTTATAGGCGATAGAAATTAAAGCGCCAAATCTTCCTCAAATCCAAAGATCTCCTCCAGCTTCACTTCTTTCACCTTGCCATATTTAGACAACACTTTAGGGTCAAGATTTTCCTTTTTACCAATGACGGCAATATTATAAGTTTTGTCCTTAATCTTCTCTTCCTGAAATTTGATCACATCCTCCAGGGTCATGGTCTTCACTGCTTCGTATATCTCTTTACGCTGATCATAATCCAGGCCTTTGCGCAGGGCAGATTCATAAGCGCCCAACACTCCTGCCTTAATGATACGCTCCGATTCCAGACTCTTCAAAACAGCGACCTTCGCAGCCTCAAAGTTCTTATCCACTTTAGGAGGATTATTGATCAAATCAGTCATTCCTTCCATCGCATCCGACAATTTATCTGCCTGAGTACCGATATAAGCAAACATCAGATCTCGCTTACCTTCCTCATTTCGTGCACTATAAGCAGACCAAACAGAATATGCCAATGCCTTGGATTCCCTCATGGTGGTAAATACAATGGAGCTCATTCCACCACCAAAATATTCATTAAACAGTGTAACTGCTGCCGCTTCCTTAGGATCATAAATATCCAATGGGGCAATCATAATGACCTCGGACTGTCTCATATCATAATCCACCCAGAATACAGTCGGTTGATCTGCCGGCAATACTTTAAAGTCTTTTTCTTCTTCCAATGCCACCAAAGACTCGGGAACCTGATGATACTGGTTCAACACTTTGGTCAGGTCTTCTACCGAACGAGGGCCATAGTACTCCACTTTATGCTCCTTATCCAGCATATGATGGACTTTATCCACCAATACCGCAGGATCAAGCGCCTTTAATTGATTATTGGATAAGTTATGTCGATTCGGGGAATCAGGTCCGTAAGTCGCATATGCTCTCAAACCACCAAATAATAAGGCATTTTTATTCTTCTTCTGATTATCCCTTTGCTTCATTACGCCATCGACCAATTTTACCAGTGCCTCATCATCTGCTTTTGCATTTTTCAAGAGCTTTTCAAAAAGATCCAATGCCGGCTCAAAGTTATCATCCAGACCACTCAGGCTTACGTATACTTTGCGGTCTCCTGCATATACCGAATAATCACAGCCTAATTTGTAAAATTCCTTTTTCACTTCTTCTGCAGTCAAATCCTCTGTTCCCAAATAGGACAAATAATTCACCGCCTGGCTCATCATCGGATCATTATTACTTCCCCGATCAATCTGATAAGTTAAATTGAACAACTCATTCTCATCGTTTACTTTATACCATAAAGGAATATCCTGCTTGATAGCCGTAATCGTTAAATCTTTGGAAAAGTCTAAAAATACAGGCTGCAATGGGGCCGCCGGCGTCTCATTGATTCGGGTAAGAAATTCAGAGGCCTTTTCCCGGTTAAGTTCTACCTGAGTAATCTGTGGCTTTTCAACCTTCACCTTATTGGACTTCTCCCCTACTTCTTTATAGACTACCACATAATTGTCTTTGAAGTATTTGTTGGCGAAATCCATAACATCCTGCTTCGTATAAGCCTTCATTTGTGTATTATCATCAATGAAGTCTGCCCATGGAATATCGTTGGTAAAGGCCGTTACGAACATCCCTGCACGGGCGGAATTACTTTCCTGCTGAGAAATACTCATTTTACGGAAATCATTCACGATCGCCTCAATTAACCAATCCTCAAATTCTCCCTTTTTAATTTTCTCTACCTGAGCCAAAAGCAGATCCTTCACTTCCGCCAAAGTCTGACCTTCACGAGGCATACCACCCAATACCTGGGCGGAATAATCATTACCGCTATTGATATAGGAGTAAGGGTTTAATACTTTTTGACTTTGCTTCAAGTTCAGGTCAATCAAGCCTGCGGATGAATTAGACAAAATCATATCGCATAATTTAGCCAAAACCCGCTCTTCCGACATCTGGCCAGGCAATTTAAAACCGATGGTCACATTGGCTGCTTCAGGACCGGTCACCGTTTTCTCCTGAACAGAAGTTATTGGAGCTGACTCCTGCATTTTATAAGGCTCCAATGGTTTTTGCTCCCACTTTCCGAAGTATTGATCTATTTTCTTAATCGTGGCATCATAATTCAAATCACCACTTAAACAAATGGCCACATTATTCGGGATATAATATTTGGCAAAATACTCGCGGATCTTGGTGATGGAAGGATTCTTCAGGTGATCAATCGTTCCAATTACCGTTTGCGTACCATATTTATGATCAGGGAACATGGTAGAGGCCAAAGTCTCATATACCTGCCAGCCATCATTATCCAAAGAGCGATTTTTTTCTTCATAAACTGCTTCCAGCTCGGTATGGAACAGGCGATTCACAATCATGGAAAAACGCTCAGATTCCACATCCAGCCATTTGTCCAATTCATTCGTAGGGATGTCATTGACATATACCGTTCGGTCTTCTGTGGTATAAGCATTGGTTCCGGAAGCCCCTAAAGCCCCTAACATTTTATCATATTCGTTGGCAATCGCATATTTGGAAGCCTCCAGGGAAACCTCATCAATCTTCGCATAATAGGCTTTCCGTGCCGCCTCATCTTCCAGCGTGCGGTAATGCTCGAACATCGCTTCAATACTGTCCAACAACACCTTCTCCTTAGCCCAGTCAGCGGTTCCAAATTTAGAAGTACCCTTGAACATCATATGCTCCAGATAATGCGCCAGGCCGGTGGCATCTGCCGGATCATATTTACCTCCTGCTTTCACGGCGATATAAGTCTGAATTCTGGGCTTTGCCTGATATTGCGAAAGGTATACTTTCAGTCCGTTATCCAGGGTATAGATTCGGGCTTTCAAGGGATCATCCACGACATATTCATAAGTATAACCATTGGAATCAGTAGCACTTACTGTGGTAAAAGCAGCTTGTTCCTGATCGGCAGGCTTCGCGCAACTCATTACCACAACTGCCAATAACCCAAGCAAAAGGTTGATGTAGTTTTTCATAATTTACATTCTGTAGTTAAGAATCATTTGTAGTTTCAATTGGTATAATAACACTATTTCTTAAAAAATCATAACAATATAACTAATAGCATATCAATGGCTAAGAAGACCAAATCACCCCCATAACAATTGAATAATTCACAGTAAACGAATAATCCCAAAACAAGACCACTCATACCAAAAAGTATCCGTTCGTAAACGCCAAGCATTATTTCAAAGCCCATTCAAAGGGCTGGATTAAAAAATAAAAGCCTAAAAACACCGGCGCTCTGCCAAAACGAATTCCCCCAAGACAGAAAAAGCCCCGAACCAAATGGTCCGGGGCTTTCGAGTATGATGCTTCTTATTAATTAAATGTGATGATGCTTCGCTTCTTCCATCATCGGGTGATTCAAGGCTACTAATGGCGACTTCGCCAGGTTCGTCAAGAAGACCCAGATAAAGGCTACGCCGAAGATCAGGAAGAATCCAAGGTCGATGAAGGTCAGGCCACCGTTACCTTTCAGGATGCCTGGTGCTACCATCAGGTAGAAATCAATCCAGTGTCCGAAGATTACAGCAGGACAGGCAATTTTCAAGAAGATACCGTGACGCTTGGAATCGCGCGTCATTAAAAATAAGAATGGAAAGATAAAGTTGATCAAGATGTTGATGAAGAACAATGCTTTATAGGGTCCGGTCTGTAGACGCTCTACGAAGTAGATGGTCTCCTCCGGAATGTTCGCATAGTAAATCAACAAGAACTGCGAGAACCACAAGTAAGTCCAGAATACAGAGAAAGCGAAAACGTACTTACCCAAATCGTGGATGTGGTTCGCATTTACTTCTTTCAAATATCCATTCTCTTTCAACAAGACCACGGTCATACAGATGAATGCCAAACCGGTTACCCACCAGGAAGCAATCACATACCAACCGTAAAGCGTAGAGAACCAGTGTGGGTCAATCGACATCAACCAGTCCCAAGATGCAGTAACACCAGTTACCGCAAAAAGAATGATATAGATGGCAGACAACTTACGGCCCTTGAACCAGTACTGGTCTCCTCCATTTTCATCTTCCGCCAAAGCGTTTTTCTTCAATTGGAAGAACATTACCGTCCACAAAGCCACATAAGCCACCATGCGACCAATAAAGAATGGCACATTCAAGAATGATTTTTTTCCATCCAAAATGGCGTCATAGGTCGGCGTACCCTTCTCATAAAGGTAATCGTGCGTCCAGTGAAACAGGTCGTGATTGAATACGGTAAATAATACAATGATAATTCCACCACCAATTGGCAACCAGTTACCCATGGCCAATGGAATACGTTGTACAGGAGCAGACCAACCGGCCTGTGCTGCATATTGTACCGCAAAGAAAAGAATACCGGCAGCAGCAATTCCTAAAAAGAATACACCGTTATGCCATAAGCTGGTCCAAACGCGCTTGGTCCAGGAAAATTCTTCATGATGCCCGCCAGCGGCATGCGCATCTCCGTGTGCAGCCTCCGCATGGGCATCATGTCCAGCAGCTTGCTCTACTTTGGGAGCATGGTCGTCATGAGCCGCCTCGTGGTGGCCTCCGCCCATAACGCTAGAAGCGACACCAATGATCAAACAAACCAATCCAGCAATGGCGGCCATGATCAGGGGCTTCTTAACTGCAGCGCTAAAGTCAAATGTTTCAGTCATGATGTTAGCTATTTCTTACGTGGGACCCGAAAGCCCCACGATAGGTTCAAAAAATTATTGATTTTGCAGTTGTTGTACGTAAGCGACAATCTCCCAACGCTCCTTTTGGTTCAATTGAGATCCGTGCGCTCCCATACGTCCTTTTCCATGAGTAATCACATGGAAGATATGTCCTTCAGACACCTCCGCCACACGACCTTTAGAGTAGGACGGTACCCCTTTGAATACCACTCCTACTTTTCCGTCTCCCTGTCCGGTATCACCATGACACTGGATACAGAATTTCTCATACAAGGCCTTTCCATTGGCTACGACTGCTTCCGTTTTTTCAAATGGGCTTTTTACGACCTCCGCAGCATAAGCCAAGCTATCAGCCGGCAGGCGGTAAGGTAAAAATCCATTTTCATCACGTTTTACAGTTCCTGCTACAGGCTCACGCATGTTCATCTCATGCGGGTTGTTCACATTGGAGTTAAAAAACTCACCCAAACCGTCTTCACGGTTAGACAACCACGAACCTGCTTCTTTATCAGTAATCTGCTTTAGTGGCTCATAAGCTACGGAGTGATACATGTTAGGCGCATACTCCACCCCTTGGTTTTCGCCACCGGCTTTAGTACAACCGAACAATGCGGTTGCTGCCAAAGCACCTACGAATAATGTATTCCAATTAAACCGCATATTCTTCTTGTTCTTTTTCGTTAGTTAAACCGGAGTTCGGATTGTTCACTTCAGAAGCTCCTGCATCTCTAATGATGGCACGAAGGGTTTCTTCATCGAACTTATTTTTATCCAAATCCACAATCATCACGTGCTTGTCATCCGTCTGGCGAACATCATAAACCTCAGGCGTAGCGTAAGGCTTCAAGCCCACCATCACGAAGAAGGTTCCGACCATACCAAAGGCCGACAATAGCACGGTTAATTCGAAAGTTACCGGAATGAAATCAGGTACCGCAATAAAGTCCTTACCACCGATAATCATTGGCCAGTCGATACCCATCATATAGGTCATCATCAAAAGGGCCAACATCGTTCCGCACATTCCAAAAAGGAAAGCCGCTACTGGTAATTTCGAACGCTTATAACCAAGAGCATGCTCTAAACCATGCACCGGAAATGGGGTAAATACCTCATAGATATTCGCTCCCGCATCACGTACTTTCTTTACTCCTGAAAGTAGTACGTCCTCATCATCAAAGATGCCGATCAGATAATTATTAGGCTTACTCATGATTATTTCTTATCAGCGATTTCACCAGAAGAAGATTTCAATACAGACTTCACCTCTGCCATATTGATTACAGGGAAGAACTTCGCGAAAGCAAAGAACAAGGTAAAGAACAACCCGAATGTGAACAGGTAGAAACCTACATCATACATTGTTGGGTAGAACATGGCCCAGGAAGAAGGCAAGAAGTCACGGTGTAGAGAGGTTACGATAATTACGAAACGCTCGAACCACATCCCGATATTCACAATAATGGACAAGATGAATGTTAACACCAATGAACGACGAACTCTCTTAAACCAAAAAGCTTGAGGTGACAAAACGTTACATGCCATCATTGACCAATATGCCCACCAATAAGGACCAGTCATACGGTTAATAAATGCATATTGCTCGGCTTCAACCCCGGAATACCAAGCCACGAAGAACTCCGTGATATACGCACAACCTACAATAGAACCGGTTGTGATGATCACATAGTTCATGTATTCGATGTGCGTCAGGGTGATATAGTCCTCCAGTTTGTAAACCTTACGGGTCACCAACATCAAAGTCAATACCATGGCAAAACCAGAGAAGATCGCTCCTGCCACGAAGTAGGGCGGGAAGATCGTGGTGTGCCAACCCGGGATTACAGAGGTTGCAAAGTCAAAGGATACGATGGTGTGTACCGACAATACCAATGGCGTTGCTAAACCAGCCAAAATCAAGGATACCGCCTCATAGTGCATCCAGGCTTTTGCGGAACCACTCCAGCCCATGGATAACGCGCCATAAACGGCTTTAGAAATAGGATTCTTAGCACGGTCACGGATGGTTCCAAAGTCAGGAATCAAACCGATGTACCAGAATACCAATGATACAGAGAAATAGGTGGAGATCGCGAATACGTCCCACAACAGCGGAGAGTTGAAGTTTACCCACAACGATCCGAAAGTGTTCGGTAATGGCAATGCCCAGATGAAACCGATCCATACACGTCCCATGTGTACTAATGGGAACATGGCCGCACAGATTACGGCAAAGATGGTCATCGCTTCGGCTGCCCGGTTAATGGAGGTTCTCCACTTTTGACGGAACAACAACAATACGGCGGAAATCAAAGTACCGGCGTGACCGATACCCACCCACCATACGAAGTTGGTGATATCCCACGCCCAACCGACGGTTTTGTTCAGTCCCCACATACCAATACCGTCCCAAAGGGTACGCCATACGGCATATGCTCCGACTAGCAACAGCGCTATAGAGGCAGTAATGGCCAACATCCATGTTTTTGTTGGCGCCTGCTCCACGCGCGAGCAAACATCCTCAGTTACATCGTGGATGGTCTTTCCACCGGTAACTAAAGGCTCACGAACAGGTGATGTTACTTGCATATCTTCAGAATATTTTAAGCCTTAACTTCTTTACTATTTTTGTTACGGATCTTGGTCATGTAGTAAACGTTTGGTAAAACGTTGATCTCCTCAAGCACTGCATAAGCACGCTCTTCACCAACCTCTACCGTTTCTACCTTATCCGTACGATCTTTCTTCAGTTTCAACATTTGAGAGATCTGAGACTTTGGATCGTTAATATCACCAAAAACAATCGCTCCGGTAGAACATGAAGCCGCACAGGCAGTAGTCACCTCTCCATCTTCCAATGGACGACCTTCGCGTTTTGCTTCCAATTTACTACCCTGAATACGCTGAACACAGAAAGAACATTTTTCCATAACACCACGTGAACGCACCGTTACATCCGGGTTCAATACCATTTTCCCTAAGTCATTACTCATGGACAGGTTCATATCGAACTGCGTATTGTCATGGTACTTGAACCAGTTAAATCGACGAACTTTGTAAGGACAGTTGTTCGCACAATAACGGGTACCAATACAACGGTTGTAAGTCATCTGGTTCAAACCTTCTGAAGAGTGGGTCGTGGCCGCAACCGGACATACCGTTTCACAAGGGGCATTATTACAATGCTGACACATCATCGGCTGGAAAGTCACCTCCGGATTATCGGATGCTTCTTCCAGGCCTGAAAGGTCACCTGCATCGGCATCAGAAGAATAATAACGGTCGATACGCAACCAGTGCATTTCACGACGCATCAACACCTCTTCTTTACCTACAACAGGAACATTATTTTCTACATTACAAGAAACCACACAAGTACCACACCCATTACAGGCATTCATGTCGATGGCCATCATCCAGTGATGATTCTCATATTGGTGTCCATTCCACAGCGTCACGGCCTTAGGCTTCACTTTGCCCTCTGCCGTTACAATCTCCGGCTGAACACGACCTGCCGATGGATTCTTCTGATACTCCCCAAGGGTCGTTTCCTGAATCACATTGTGGCGGCCCATATAAGTTTGGTGCGTCTGCGTTTGCGCAATACGGTATTTACCTCTTCCCGCCTTGATGGAAACCCCACCCGCATAGAAGTTCGAGTAGTCACCTACCATCGCTACCAATGGGTTAGCATCCACACCTACGCCATCCGCTACGCGGCCGGCTGCGGTGCGTCCGTATCCCAAAGCCAAACCAACAGACCCTTTCGCCTGTCCTGGCTGTACCATCACCGGCACCTCCATGGTTTGATTACCGATGGTCAACTCTACCATTTGAGAATCTCCTTCAAACATCTCAATGCCCAATTCCTTGGCCATGGATTGAGATACCGTCAGGTAGTTATCCCAAGTCGCTTTGGTTACTGCATCAGGAAGTTCCTGCAACCATGGGTTGTTGGCCTGAACACCAGTACCGATACCAAATTTGGTATAAAGCGACAATTCTACATCTGCTGACTTGTAGTTCTTCGCAATACGCGCTGCACATACGTCAGGCTTACCTACGAATTCCACAGCAGTGGCTGCATTTTTACCTTTAGCAGGCTCAAATACACCATCATGCAAGCACTGATCCCAGAACATGCCGAAATCAATGAATTTCGACTGCTGCTCAAACTGATCGGCTTTCCAAGAATTCTGAAGGAAGGTATAATAATCTGTTTTGTTCTCCGTCCACGCCAAGAAAGATTCCGGCATCTGACGAGTAGCGAACAAAGGAGAAATCGTTGGCTGTGCCAAAGCAAAGTGACCGGTAGTAGGTTCCGCATCATTCCACTGCTCTAAGAAGTGGTGATCAGGAGCTACATAAGTCACTGCATCTGTAGTCTCATCCTTACGATCAGAAGTAGCGACGGTCAATTTCGCCTTCTTCAATCCAGCCTTGATCGCTGTTCCGTGAGGATTATCATATACCGGGTTACAGTTCAAGAAAAATACCCCGGCGTAGGCACCACTATTCAAACCTTTCACAAAACCATTAAAGGCTTTCTCATCACCCTGACGCGTCAGTACAGGCTGGTTAAGATTGATAGTTGTGGTGTAGTTCCCCAACATGTCGTTAATGGCGTTCACCATTACCTGAACATATGGATCATTCACTCCTGCTACTACCAAAGACTTCCCTTTTGCATTCCAAAGGTCTTTGGCCATGGAATCAAAATAAGAAACTTTAACTGCCGGTGCGTTCACGGTAGGACGACCTGCCTGCTTGGCAATGGCATTGTAAAGGTTAGCAATGGCTGCAGGAATTTGAGATGGTTTCAATGCCGCACGGTAATCCGCATTGGCACCTGTCATGCTCAGGTTAGCCTCTACCTGATAGTGGCGAGACATGGTTGGGTTTTCTTTCGTCACCTTACGCGTCTCTGCATATTGAGCAGCATTCGCGATAGGGTTCACCCAGTTATTTAAGAAATCAGCATCGAAGCTGACAATCACATCTGCTTTGGAGAAGTCATAAGTAGGAACAACTTTAGTTCCGAAGGCCCATTCATTAGCTTGCGCAATGGCTGAAACAGAAACAGGATCGTAAACAAATGTCTCTACATTTCCATATTTCTCAGCGAAAGCCGCCAATGCTTTATTCGTAGAAGGAGAAATCAAAGAGTGAGACACCAAAGCGATTTTACCGCCTTGAGCTGAAATCTCCTTCAATTTCGACATCACCTCTTTATCCAAGGTTGCCCAGTCTGTATTTTGACCACCCTTCTGAGGAGCAGTGAAACGCTGCTTATCGTAAAGGCTCAATACAGAGGATTCTACCTGAGCAGAAACACCACCTTGAGAGAAAGAAGATAGCTTATTACCTTCTAGTTTGATAGGACGCCCCTCTCTTGTTTTTACTACTACAGAAGCATAATCACCTCCTAGTAAAAAAGAAGAAGCATAATAGTTGGCTTTACCCGGATCTACATCAACAGGTTTATTCAAATAAGGGATCGCTTTTCTTACCGGTGCCTCACAAGCGGCCAATGCGGCTGCGGTCACGGAGAATCCCATCATTTTCAAGAAATCACGGCGAGAAGGCCCTTCGTTATCACCTGCACGTTTGGATTCGTTGATCGGAAGATATTCCGCGAATTCCTTATCTGCATGCTTCACGAATTCAGGATCATTCTTCAGCTCCTCGATTCCTTTCCAATATCTTTTGTTCGTTTTTTCCATTGTAAAAATAGTAGTTAGTAGTGACATCAATCTGAGGAAAAGAGGTGGCACCTGAGCACCACCGGTCAACTCAATGATTGATACTTCCTACTAGTAATGACATTTAGAACATTCTAATCCACCAATATCTTCAACGCGCATAGGCTCTTTACTATGCTCTGCGTGAAGCTCCACAAGCTTGTCGTAGTACGCATTACCCTTGCTGTTTACCTCTGTCGTTCTGTGACAATCGATACACCAGCCCATGGTCAATGGCGCTTCCTGACGAACCACCTCCATCGTTTCTACCTCACCGTGACATTGCTGACATTCCAAGCCACCAACTTTTACGTGCTGGGAGTGGTTGAAATAAGCCAAATCAGGTAAGTTGTGAACACGTACCCACTCGATTGGCTGATTATTTTCAACTGCCGCATAGATCTTCGCAATCTCGTCTGAATCTGTTTTAATCGCCGAGTGGCAATTCATACAGATATTGGCAGATGGGATATTGGCATTTTTAGATTTGGTCACGCCGGTGTGGCAGTAGTTACAGTCAATGTCATACTGACCAGCGTGAATTTCATGAGAAAAGGCGATGGGTTGTACAGGAGCATAGCCCTGCTGAACACCTACATGAAATAAAGAATCGATCACGGTTTTGGTAATGACCGCAACGAAAAGGATGGTCATGATGGCAATCATCGGCTTAGACTTGAACAAAGCAGCCAAACTAAAGCGTGCAGAAATGATCTCCTGATCTTCCACATCCAAATCTGACTTTTGCTCCAGGTATTTGGTCAATACCCGAACGATCATGGCCAATACGATCAGAATCAACACCAGGATCACCAGGTTGATCACCAAAGCATACATGACGAAATCAGAAACACCCTCTGAGGCACCTGCCTGGGTGGCGGATGCACCATCTGCAGCTGGTTCTTCTGCAGCGGCTACAGGCGTTTTTCCTGACTCCACTTTAATGTAAGCGAGAATGGAATTGATTTCCTCATTGGAGAAATCAAAAGAGGTCATCTCCGTTTTATTGTACTCTTCATAAAGCTTGACGGCGTATTCATCACCGCTTTGGATTACTTTCTGAGAGTTACGAATAAAAGATTGGATCCAGTCCAACGGTCGTCGCTCATGCACATCTTTCAGTGCCGGCCCCACAACCACCTCATGCACCGCGTGGCAAACGGTACAGTTGTCCTCAAACAAGGACTGACCTGCTGAGATGGTGGCCTCGTCCGTAGGAATACCGTCCCCACCGGAAGCGTCTTGCGCAATGGAGGAAGCCATCAGGCTTACCATCAGCATTAGCGTGAGCGCTAAACGAGAAAAAAAAGTTTTAAACAACATCATAGCGATTAATAAGAAGCATTGAGTTTTATGGTCGGAGTCAAAAAAACCCCGGTTAGTCAAATCTAACACGACCTTAATTCATTTCATAATAGGCTATTTTTATGGCCTTTTTGTCTATTTACTGACTGGGATCATAAATTACCCCCATAAAGTTGTATAACAGCCTTTTACAAGCTAATTAAGCGATCAAATCAGAGTTATTTAAAATGATTATAAATTATCATTTCTTAGTCCAGTCCTGTTAAGAACTATGATAAATATCACCTAACAAACTTAACTGATCTAGCTTTTAAAGATATTAAATTAGAATATCACAACACAAACTTTAATATGACCAAATAACGCAATTTGAACAATATCATTTCTATAAATGGAGGAGAAAGCACCGAACTAATCTGTTTTTATACTGACTCTAATCCTCAAGCCCATGTAGTAGCCAAAAACATGAGCTACATCAACCTCATTCACCCCACTGAGGCTTAGCTGATTGGACTTGCAGCTACAACAAATTGTAGAGATCTATCGGTTCGGGGGAAGCATCAATCTAGCGCCCAATCATATTTTAAGGAGATAAACAAACCCTATATTGACCGTCCAAAAATCTATAAAAAAACAACTGTTTTTTTGTTATAAATCACAAACAACTTCCTGCTTTGGCTAATATGTTCCCAATTTTTATTTAAATTCGATTGGCCTAGCTAAAATAATGACTGTTTTCCATGCTAAGGCAGAAATATATTTTGCCTAACCTTAAATAAGATGGAACACCACGGATAATGGCACCTAATTAGAAAATACTTTTTTTGATGGCTAAAATCCCGCCTAAGTTTCAGCATAGGCTGCACACAAAAGAACTTTAACACCTAAAAACCCCGTTATACTATGATTTTTGATTTGGAGATGATCAAGGGACTTTACGCTAAATTTCCAGAGCGTATTGAGGCGGCTAAAAAAGTAGTCGGCAAACCACTTACCCTTGCTGAAAAAATCCTTTACGCACACCTTTGGGACGGAAATGCAACTTCCTCTTATGAAAGAGGCGCTTCATATGTAGACTTTGCTCCGGATCGCATTGCTTGTCAGGATGCCACTGCACAAATGGCCCTTTTACAATTCATGCAAGCCGGAAAAAACAAAGTAGCGGTTCCCACTACCGTTCACTGTGATCACCTTATCCAGGCCAAAGTAGGCGCAGCAACTGATTTGGCTGCTGCGAAATCACAAAGCTCAGAGGTATTCGACTTTCTAGAGTCGGTATCAAACAAGTATGGCATTGGTTTTTGGAAACCAGGAGCAGGTATTATTCACCAGGTAGTGCTAGAGAATTACGCCTTCCCGGGTGGGATGATGATTGGAACCGACTCTCACACGGTGAATGCCGGTGGATTAGGTATGGTTGCCATTGGGGTTGGTGGCGCTGATGCGGTGGATGTTATGGCCGGAATGCCCTGGGAATTAAAATTCCCAAAATTAATCGGGGTTAAACTTACCGGAAAATTAAACGGCTGGACTGCTCCAAAAGACATTATATTAAAAGTAGCCGGAATTCTTACGGTAAAAGGTGGAACCGGTTGTATTGTGGAATATTTCGGCGAAGGCGCTAAATCACTATCCGCTACCGGAAAAGGCACCATCTGTAATATGGGGGCAGAGATTGGAGCGACGACCTCCACCTTTGGTTATGACGAATCCATGGAACGCTATTTACGCGCCACCGGAAGAGCCGAAGTTGCTGCGGCAGCTAATGACATTAAAGAATACCTGACTGCGGATGAAGAGGTTTACGCCAATCCGGAGCAATATTTTGATCAGGTTATTGAAATCGACCTGGATAAACTGGAACCACATTTAAACGGGCCCTTTACGCCAGACCGCGCTACTCCTATCTCTGAAATGGGGGCTGCCGCAGAAGCCAATAGCTGGCCGCTTGATGTGGAATGGGGACTAATCGGTTCCTGTACCAACTCTTCTTATGAGGATTTATCCAGAGCCTCCTCTATTGCCAAACAGGCGGTAGATAAAGGTTTAGTTACTAAAGCGGAATTTGGGATCAACCCGGGCTCTGAGCAGGTACGCTATACCGCTGAGCGTGATGGCTTGTTAAAAATCTTCGAAGATTTGGATGCTAAGATTTTCACCAATGCCTGTGGACCTTGTATTGGACAGTGGGCTCGTGCCGGAGCAGATAAAGAAGAAAAGAATTCTATCATTCACTCCTTCAACCGTAACTTCTCTAAGCGTGCTGATGGTAATCCGAATACGCATGCCTTCGTAGCGTCCCCAGAAATGGTAGCCGCCATTGCGATTTCCGGTCGATTGGATTTCAACCCTATCACGGATACTTTAGTGAATAATAAAGGAGAGGAAGTAAAACTTGATGCACCGGTTGGGGATGAACTTCCTGCAAAAGGCTTCGATGTGGAAGACAACGGATACCAGGCTCCTGCTGAAGATGGTTCGGATGTAAATGTGGTGGTTGCCGAAGACTCCAAACGCCTTCAACTACTGACTCCTTTTACTCCTTACGAAGGCAAGGAGATTGAAGGCATGAAATTATTGATCAAGGCCAAGGGCAAATGTACCACTGACCACATCTCAATGGCAGGACCATGGTTGCGTTACCGCGGCCATCTGGACAATATTTCAGACAATTGCCTGATTGGTGCGGTGAATGCTTTCAACGACCAAACCAATGAGGTTAAAAACCAACTAACCGGAGAATATGGTGCTGTTCCGGCTACGCAGCGTGCCTACAAAGCAGCGGGCATTCCTTCTATTGTAGTGGGTGATGAAAACTATGGGGAAGGATCCTCTCGTGAGCATGCGGCTATGGAGCCTCGCCACCTGGGTGTTCGCATTGTTTTGGTGAAGTCTTTTGCCCGAATTCACGAAACCAATCTCAAAAAGCAGGGAATGCTGGGATTCACCTTTGACAATCCGGCAGATTACGATAAAATTCAAGAGAATGACACTTTTGACACTATCGACCTGACCGCTTTCGCTCCCGGAAAACCTTTAACACTAAAGGTCACTCACGAAGACGGCTCCATCGATGAAATCGTATGTAACCATACTTATAATGAGAATCAAATTGAATGGTTTAAAGCAGGATCGGCTCTTAATCTGATTAAGACTCAGAATGGCTAAACCCTTCATAAATAACGCATAACATTGGCGCAATTGGCTATACCAATTGCGCCTTTTTTGTATTTACCCGCCTCTAAAAATGCAAAAAAACAACTTTTATTACATGAGAATATTGCAAATTAAACTTGATTTATCAACTAAATAAGCGATCGCATTCTACTCAGCAATACCTAATAAATATAAAAAACGCAAGTTACAGCCAATAACAGCACACCTGTGAGCGTACTTGAAAAAGAAAAATACAATCCATTAATTGACAATACATTACAGAGGTAATGTTTTGCAAAAAAGTAGACGATATAGTACTATTTCAAAAGTTCCCTATATTAGAAATACGACATCAACACTATTTATTTAAGATGAAATATTTTTATTTACTGGGATTAATTACCTTTTTTATAAATCCAGTACTACATGCCCAAAAATTTAATGTAAGTGATGTTTACGAGGTAAAGGAATTGTATACCATCCAAAAATATCGCAACAACCCGCCTTTTGGCTACGAGGAAAGTATTCTTTGCCCGGATAGCTTAAAATTTATAGCCGTCTTTGGGCACTTTGAAACCAAAGCTAGTATTAAACCAACCGCTATCCGCCTCATTACTGAACAAGGCGAAGCTACGCCGGTGGGCTGGTGTAACGATAAAGGAGATGCTGAATTAAGCCATTGGGGAATGAAAAAGAATCTCATAAAGGGCCAAAATCCCGTGTTCACCATTAGCTCAAATGATAAAGCGATCAAAATCCAGTTTAATGATCAAAGCTATGACCTGCCTGCTGCCAAGACTCAAATTAAGCGGGAATCAGCAACCTTAGACCTTCTGGTAAAAGGCGTATCCACTCAGGAATCTTTGGAAAATGGATATGCCCTTATTCCGGCTGGGGTCAAAAGCGGAAAAGGAATGGGCGTATTCAAAAAACGTTATAGCCCCCAAAGAGGAAAAATCATTTGCCTGGATCTCAATATCAAAACTGTTCCCGAGGGAGCAAATCTCAAAGAATTTGCTGTTTTCAGCGACAATGCCCACCAAAGCTTTGCCTTAGCCAGTGAAACCTGGGGGCGTATTTCCGACTTCGGAGGGGTGATTGCCGGTGACATTAAATTGTACTTTATCGTAGGAGAAGATTTCACTAATGGCGCCCTACACTATCGGGGTGACAAGGTGGTTGATTTTCTTTTGAACAATATTTAGATTTTCATCCCCAAAATCACCACCCTCACCGTATACAGCCTAAAAACAATTAAATCATCAAGTGTAAGCTTATAAGTAATTCCTTGATTACACTACCAAAAGCATCTTAGAATTGATCTAAGATGCTTTTTTTGTATCAATAAAATTTTTCACTGACAAATCTCCTATCAAAAGCCCAAAATTTCCGTTATTATAAATATAGAGACAATTGATTTACTTACCTTTCAACAGAGTGTAAGATGGAAATAGAATTTACCCACCATTTAGGCAACTTTATTATGGTCTTATTTTTAGGCCTTCCCGCCTTTGCCCTGGGCGCACTGGGACAGGCACTTTTCCTACATCATTTTGCTCCTGGCACACGCATTCTCCAAATTCTTTCCATTATTTTCAGTAGTCGAATTATTGCGCTACTGTTCACTTTCCTTCTATACAGTCTTCTTTTTAGCCAATTGGAAATGTTAATCGGCAAAGTGCTCATTCCCGCTTTGCTCGCTGAAATCCTGGTATCACCAGCTCTCTTATTATTGAAGGGATATGATATCGGAAAGTTATTTTCGAATAACCATCATTAACCCAAATTATTCACCGCTAAATACACTAAATAAGATTAAGTGATTCATAATCAAACAAATACAAGTCATTGTATTGGGTTTAAAATAGCCCAAATTCGGGCAAGCTTGCTTTCTCCTCATTCATCTGTTTCCTTGGAAAAAACTCGAAACAGGAAAAATTCCTTCATTTTTCCCGCCTTACAGCTAAACAAGAATTTAAGCATAATAATCCAGCTTATTTTTTTTCAACCCCATTAAACCCTGAATAGCTTTTGTGATCTAAGGTTTGAATTCAATAAAACTCCGGCCGGAAAATTAGAATCTTAAACCTACCGTACATTAATCATGAAAGTTATTGCTATTAAATTACTTGGCATCGTTCTTTTAAGCACATTTTTGTTCAGTTGCCAATCTAATGAAGACAGTCCGGTCTATTCCACTGACTTAAACTCCGCCTCCTTTCAGGATGAAGAAATGGCTGAAGCAATTTTCAATACGCTGGAAAACACTGCTGAAGAAGCACTCCTTACTGAAGACAACCTTAGAATTACTGGCTATGGGGCCGCTCTTGATTTAACCCTGGATGAAAAAAATAAAGTAGTCACCATTGATTATGGAGATGGATGGACCGATAGAAACGGAGATATTCGTAAAGGAAAAATCATTATTCAATATGAAGGAAATCGAAAAGAGCGTTATCGATCAAAAACCATCCGCCCGGAAAATTTCTCTATAAATGATTTCCAAATAGAAGGTATTCGAAGCAAAAGCTGGGATGGCATTAACAAAAAATTTACGATCAAGCTTACAGCTGGCCAGATCAGCAGTCCGGATGGTTGGAGCATTAGCAGAACTGCCCAGTGGGAAGTGCTGGAGTTTCAAAATGAAGAAGAGGGTTTTGAAAGACACCGTAGCGGGCAAGCCGAAGGCATCAACCGACTAGGGCACCGATATTTAATCCGCATAGAAGAGCCCCTCGTTTACAAATCACTTTGTACCGCTATTTCCTGGCGATTCCCGGTAGCGGGCATCAAACAAAAAACGAATTTCACCTCAGAAACCGCATCAGAAACACGCACTATTGACTATGGAGATGGCAGCTGTGACCGGGAGGCCACCATAACTCAGCCTGATGGGAGCCAGACCACTTTCAGTCAAAAGAAAAAAATTTACCAATAAGAGCGTTTTTAAAAGCACCCCATCCGGCGGCAAATCCGGATTATTGGAAGCGATATTGGCTAATTTCTAAAACAAAGTGCAGCTATTTCATCAAAATAATCCTTTATCGCTTCTGCAATAATCAAATTTTCACTGCGAATTTTGGCTTTTGAACACGCGCTAATCATTACCGGATGCTTGCCTTCGGGAGAGCATCCTATTACAGCACATCTAACACCAATCGCCAACCCCATGAGGGCTTTTCTCCTGCTTCAAAGCCCATTACACCTTCTACAGATATAAAACCTAAAATCTGTCTTAAGCCATAAGTCACTTCCATATAATGATTGAGCTGCGGGTTTTTCATATAATGAAAACCAATATTTTCCGAGATTAAGCTTTTATTTAGTAAAGGCAAACGCTTCAACAATAGTCGTTGAGAAGTATAATGAAAATGTCCCTCGACGAAATAATCGTCCGTACCATATTTGTAATAGGGCAATAACCTGAAGGCCTCATCCACATTGGAAATCATCAGCTCAAAATGACGGGTGTTGGAATAGTATAAATCCGCCAAAGACATTTTTGAGTTATTCAAAAAGGCGCCGGCCTTTACACCGTATTTAAAGGAATCTAAAAATCCCAAATCCACCTGCTGATTGACTCCCAGGGAAAGAAAGTCATAATCAATGTCCGTGGAAAATCCCTTTTTATAATGAAGTCCAATAGTGGGATACTTAGACCTCACATGCCTTTTCACGCCCTTTTTTGAATAATAATAACGGTGTCGGGGCGTGTAATCCAGTTGCACCTCTACAATATTCACCTGATGATCAAACATCTCCTCTTCTTCTCGTCCCACCACAAGTGGCTTATTATCGGTGATTTCCGTCCGACTTTTTTCAAAAAGGGTATTGGTGGTAGTATTCTGCAAAGCATGTCGGTTTTGAAATTCATAACCGATCTTCAACATCAAACCATTGACCAACTCATAATCATGATCTATTTTAAAATATTGCTTTTCATAGATTTTCAAATAATTCAAGCCAAAAAACAAAGTAGAAATATCATTCTCGAATTCAAACATGCCCCCTGAAGCATTAAAATCCTGCGTCCATTGCCCCACTGCTATTTGATATTTCCCAAAACGCTGAGGAGCATAATGATGTCGAAACAAAAGGTCTCCTAAAAAGGCTCCACGGGAAAAAGTAAAACCATAGTCGGCCTGAAGGTAAATCCGCGATCCATCCTCATAATTTTTTGTCCAGTCAATTCCGGAAAATAGTTTAATCCCATCCACGGTATTATAGTGGATCCCCTTTAATATACCGTGATAATTCAGCACACTGTTATTATCCGGATATCGATAATTTCCCCCCAGGATTATATCTTTAAGATGAAATTTCATCTGAGCGGCCTTAACAGAATCTTTGTAGGCTGGTGTACTGGTAATGGCTTCCACACTATCTTTCTCCGAAAAGCTCTCCAGTTCTGCGGAAGTCAAGGAGACCGGCCGAATGGTATTCCAATAATCATCTTTCTTTTTAGTAGCCAGAGAATCCACTTTTACGCCTGACTTTATTTCCAATGGCGGACGCTCTTCCTCTTTTTTAGCTTCCTTCTCCACCAAACGCTGTAATTTTCGCATCTCTCTATTGCTCAAATTATCCTGCGCCATCAGGTCCTGTATCTTGCTTTCATTTTTATTCAGTTGTGCTTCCTCAGAAGCAGAAGCAACTTCCTCCTGTTCCTCCACCAAGACCGGCTTTGGCAACACCTGTTGAATTTGTGCCTGAATATCCGCATCAGGAACAATTTCATAATCACTTAAAGCCGCCAGATAATTAAAAGACATCTTCACACCGACCACACTCAAGTCTCCCGAAAACTCCAGAGATTTGGGCATCCAGATTTGATCTGTTTCCGGTGCATAAAGCTGCTTCACCCGAATATCTCCAACACTCAGGGCCACCGTTAAATCCGTAGAATGAAGAAACCAGGCATCCTCCACAATAAAAATATGCCCCCGGTAATACTGTTGTCCTTTTTGCTTAGGGATGACCTTGATTTTATTCACCTGCATTCCCCTGTCCTCAAACAAACCCTCGTACTCAAATTTATAATAGCGGAAAGCCATTCGGGAAAGTGGCGATATAAAATCTGCAGTTTGGTCATCATACAAGCTTGCGGTCACAAATTCCATAGGGTCGACCTGATTATCAGCATCCGGAATACTGGTACGATAAGACAACACCTTTTGCTCATAGGTATTGGGCTGGATAAATTTCACCTCCGAAACGGATTCCATCACCAGCTGTTTGTTGATAAAACGCTCCACCTCCTCATCATCCATGGCCATCTTTAATAATTTCGGCACCTTCTTCACAATACCTGAACCCTTGGTATAGGCCTTCACTTCATAAGATTTCACCAGCCTTTTATAATATTGCGCCATGCCAATCGCCTTTCGCATTATATAATAAGCAGGATCCTCCGTATTAGCTCGAATATTTATACCTGTCAGGGTAATGACCTGCTCCTGCATTTTCACATCCAGCCGTTGATCTCCATTCAACACTACTCCTTTCATCTCCAGTGCATATCCCAAATATTGAAATTGGATGCGATGCTCACCTCCGGCTAGCCATAATTCATAATACCCCTCTCCGTTGGTATGGGTCCCGGCACGCTCGCCAATCACCCCAATGGTGACATTCGGTAATTTTTCTCCTTCAGGAGTTAAAACATAACCACTAATTTTGTAATCTTGAGCTAAAGAAGGAATGACCATGGCGAAGTAACACAAAACGCCCATGAATAATCGAAACGGCATAAGTAGATTTTGAAAAAGATGAAGAAAGCTGTTGCTACAGGCTGATGATTACTATTTTCGGGAGATTTCCACTTATATCCAATTTTATATTCTAAAAACATAAATCATTGAGCGTAAAAAAACTGACCGATCTAATTCAAAGCTATATTCCTAAAGCAGCCCTTCCGCTGATTGGTCAGCTATGGGAACAATTACCTTTTGGTTTGCACATCAAAAACAAAAGAGAAAGTAAACTGGGGGACTTCCGTAACCATCCTAAATATGGACCTACCATCACCATCAATCACAACCTGAGTCCTTCTCAGTTTTTATTAACGCTGGTGCATGAAATTGCCCACCATTACTGTTTTGAGCAATACAACCGAAAAGGGATTCAAATAAAACCCCACGGAGTAGAATGGAAGCAAACCTTCCAACAGCTCATGCAGCCCTTTTTAATCCCGGAGATTTATAGCGAACCCTTATTATCGGTTTTAAAAAATCATATGAAAAACCCTGCGGCCTCTTCCGGGCGCGACCCCGAATTATATAAATTACTTCGTGGACCGGTAAATGAGCAGGAGCGTATGGAAGAAGGTTTTTGGATACTTGAAAATATGGAAATTGGGGACTGCTTTGTTCACCGCAAAAAATGCTACCGAATTATCGATCGAAGAAATTCCAAAGTCATCGCCCGAAATATTCAAAATGCAAAAGTTTACAATTTCATTGCAGGCGCTGAGGTCTTCAAAATAGAAGACCAGGAATTATTAGAAAAAATTATAGCCAAGGATCAACAGTCATCAGCTCAAATAAAGGCACTCTCAACCGGCCCAAAGGTAGGGGAAATCCCCAATGGAACGGTCTTTTCTTACAACAAGGTCAAATTCCGAAAAATAAAAAACAACCGAACGCGTTGTATTGCGGAAGAAATACACACCGGAAAGCATTATTCCTTTCACATGGAAACCGTTCTGAAGTAAAGATCAGCCCAAACGTTTTCTCACCAATGCTTCCACTTGCCGCATCAGCTGCAATGGAGGCTTGGTCCTCCAATTGTCAATCATTAAATCTTGCCCGATTACGATAAATTCATCCAGGTTAAACTTTTCCCATTCTTCCGTGACATGGGCTCGAAAATTAAGCGCGGCAATCCAGCCTTCCTCCACCTCTTCAAACCACTCTTCATAATAGGCATCATCCGAACCGTGAAAATTCATCACAAATTCTCCTACCAGCAGGAACTTTCGAATCCCTGAGGATATAAAATGCTCCAAAATATTACGTTTCAACACCATGATATCATTATGCAGGGCATCATTCCACTCACCAATAAATTCCAATATCACAATCCCTTGTTCATAATTTGCGTATAAAACCTTTATGAACAATGTCTCCGATCCTATATTATCCCATGCAGGATCAATATAATAGCCATAGATAGTTTCAGAATATAAGTCATAATTATAAACCTTCTCATAAAAAGGCGAGTTCGGATCTTGAGAAGAGTTATAAAAAGCATGCCAACCGTTGTAAGGCTCTAAATCGTGCATTTTTTATATTAAATTTATTTTGTGAATAATAAGAACTTGAACTACCTTTTGCAAAATTGAGTCAATCGATTCACTAAATCTTAATTTCAATTAAATGTTTATGAAAAAGCTTTCGACCATTCTACTGGCAGTTTTCATGATGAGTGCCGGACTTGTGCAAACCAGCTGCTACGGCCCTTTTAAATTAACTACAAAACTGTGGAACTGGAACGGCCAGGTGGGAGATAAATTTATCAACGCACTGCTTTTCTTCGGATTAAACATCATTCCGGTTTATGGTGTAACCGTATTCCTGGATGCCATCATCTTTAACTCCATTGAATTCTGGGGTGGCAACAATCCTATTTCCATGGGACCGGGCGAGATCGAAGAACGTGTAGTGGAAGGGGAAAACAGTACTTATAAATTAACCGCTTCCCAAAACCGCTATGACATTGAAGTAATTGCCGGGGAACATAAAGGAGCCAAAGGGGCCTTTGTATTCTCGAAAAAAGACAAATCCTGGACTTGGGAAGAAAATGGCACCTCTGAAGTAATCATGCAAATGAGTGGAGACGAAAATAACCCAATGATCCAATTTCTGCCTGAAACAGCCCATGCCTTCTCCATGAATTTTACAGAAATGGAAGCCGCACAGAAAAGAGGTTTTAGAGGAACGGAGTTAGTTTCTAACCATTAATGGATTTGGTAGTTATAAAGACATAACCCCCTAGATGGGTAAATCCCAATTTGACAAAAGGTCAAAAAAATGGCAGTGATTTAATCGAAATCACTGCCTTTTTATTTAGTAATGATTTGAAGCAAATTTATCCGCATGATGCGCCACTGAGTTCAAAAAATCACTTTAAACTTAATTCTCATCATTTTGGAGTAGCCGACCGGTTTTCTAATCGCCCAAATTGTGGAAAACTTGCTTTCTCCTCATCCTTCTGCTTTCTGGAAAAAAGAAATAGGTCTAATCCCATTATTTCCGTATCCTGCAGCCGAACACGGCTTGGAGCACGCATCACTCGACTTAATGAATTGACTCAAAGCGCCTTCCCTAAGAACTTGGAATTAATAATCAGGATCAAATTACCACATAAACTCCAAAGGGATAATGGCCTTAGTGGAATCCCACATGATCAACCAATTGGCTTTCCCATCTTCCATATTCTCAAACTCCATCGTCAGTGGCTCATAAATCGACTCCAACTGCTCAGCGGATACACTCACTCTCAGCACATCATCCTCCTCCTTATATTCATAAGAACCCCACTGGCCTAAATCATTGTTAAAGATAATCGTCCAGTTGTCCTCATTGGGGATGGTAAACAAAGAATAAGTTCCCGCCTTCAATATTTTACCGGCTACCCGAACATCACCGGTCAGGGTCACTTCCGTGGCTTCATTGGCTCCTGTTCTCCATACCTTACCGTAAGGCACCAATGTCCCAAACAACTCCCGATCCCTCTTGTGTGGACGACCATAAGTAATCTTCACATAGGTATCGTGCTCTTTAAACGTTACTACCGCCAATGGACTTACCCTCGGTTTTAAAGCCTCCTGCGCTAAGCCATCTGTTGCCCACAAAGACAAAATCATTACCACCACGGCCAAAATGCTATTTTTCATCATTGATAGATTTGTTTTTAAAAAGGTCAGAATTAATTTGAGCAAAATTTTATTATTGAAAAATAAGAAGACCACTTCAGTACCGCAATTTTTCCGAAACAGAAAAACAGTATTTTTTATGAGCGGTACTCAAACAAACAAATTTTATGAGCAGGCCCAATTTCGATGACATCTATATGGAGCTGGCACTCAACATTGCCCGTCGATCCCATTGTATCAAAAAACATGTTGGCGCAGTACTGGCCAAAGACACCCGAATTATCTCAATTGGCTATAATGGCCCACCGGCAGGAACCCACAACTGCGATGAAGAGTTTCCTGGAACGGGTTGTTCCAGAGACTCCAAAGGAAGTTGTTCTTTGGCCATTCACGCGGAGCAAAATGCGATTCTTTATGCAGTAAAAAACAAGTCGGATGTAGAAGGTTCCACATTATATGTGACCCTTGCCCCCTGCCTGCCTTGTGCCAGAATTATTTATAGCGCCGGCATTAAAAAAGTGATTTATTATAAATCCTATGCAGAATATAAGGGCTTACCTTGTGATGAGGGTGTGGACTTCCTGAGAAAATTCGGCATTGATATCCACAAATATGAAGGAGCTCCTTTTTTAGAAAAAGAAAAACTGGATCCGCTAATTTAAGCCATTCTATTTACCTGCAGATTCAAAAAAAGCAAAGCGTTTATTATCAGTAAATATTAGGTGACTCGACTAATTGTTCAATTAGCTTGAATTCGGAAAAATTGATTTCTCCTCATTCACCTGCTTCGTTGGAAAAAATTCGCAACAGGAAAAATTCCTTCATTTCCCCGTCTTGCAGGTAAACAAGGATTTAAGGAGGCATCAAAAGGCATAGCCCGCAAAAAAAGAAACAAGGGATTCCCTCCCCTGTTTCTTCTTGCTCCTTTTTTCTAGATGATATTCACCTCCGGCTCAATCTCTACCCCAAATTTCTCCAGGACGGAGGCTTGTATTTTTTTGGCCAATTGATAAATAGCCTTCCCATTATTCCCTCCGAAATTCACCAAAACCAGGGCCTGCTTTTCATGAACGCCTATATTTCCTTCCCGGTAACCTTTCCATCCTGCCTGATCTATTAAAAAGCCCGCAGCAATTTTCACCTTTCCCTCTCCTGCAGGATAACCGCCCATTTGAGGATAATCCTGTTTAAGCCTTTCAAAAAGTGCTGTGGAGATCACCGGATTTTTAAAGAAACTCCCTCCATTCCCAATCTCCGCCGGATCCGGCAATTTTGATTGACGAATATGAATCACCGCCTCCGCAATCGCTTTCAAGGACAACTCCCTCACTCCCTGTTCTTCCAAAGTCTGCTGAATAGCCCCGTAAGTAGTATTAAAATTGGGCCTTTTATTCAATTTGAATGTCACATTCACAATAATGAACTTCCCCTTTGCCCACCGTTTAAAAATAGAATCACGATAGCCAAATTCACAATCCGCATGGCGAAAAGTTTTAAGCTCACCACTTTCCACTTCCACGGCCTCCAGGGACTCAAAAACATCTTTTAACTCCACACCATAAGCCCCAATATTCTGAATGGGTGCAGCACCTACAGAACCCGGAATCAGTGACATGTTCTCTACCCCGGCCCAATTTTGTTCAATACAATACAGCACGAAATCATGCCAAACCTCTCCGGCGCCCACTTTCACCCAAACATGCTCCTCATCCTCCTGTAACAGTTCCCGGCCCCTGATTTGATTTTGAACCACCAAACCTTCATACCTCTCCGTAAACAGCACATTACTTCCTCCGCCCAACATCATGGAAGGATGAGATTGATACACCTCTTCCTTGATTAACTGCTGAACTTCCGCCACTGAGGATACGGAAGTAAAAAAAGCCGTTTCTTCGGCCACTCCAAAAGTATTTAAACCCAAAAGGGAAAAGTTGGTCTTTATGGTCATATCAAAATCAATTATGGGCGCAATTTAGGGAACCCACCGAATATTTCCCACTTCATGAAATGTTCTTGCTGATCTATCTGACTCTCCCCTTTGCTCCAAATACACCACCAGGCAATTTTTGAATTAAACCCACAAGTTCCAAGTTCAATAAAGAGGAGGACAACAAAGGCAATTGATGTGAAAAATTCAACTTCAACTCATCAATCACAACCGGCGTCGTTTTTTCTGAAATAAAGGAAAAAACTTCTTTTTCTAACAATGTAAGATTATCCGGCATTTTAACGTGCTTTTCTTTTTGCTCCTCTTGGGTTTCCCAGGACATTAATTGAATCAAATCCTCCGCATCCGTCATCAGGTGGGCCTTATTCGATTTGATTAACTGATGACAACCTTCACTTTTACTCGCCTGATAGGGGCCGGTCAATGCCATTACCTCCCGGTCATACTGGTTGGCCAAATCAGCAGTAATTAAAGCGCCTCCGGAGCTCATCGCCTCAATGACCAACACCACATCCACCATTCCCGCAATAATGCGGTTTCGGGCCGGAAACAACATGGCTTCCGGTTGAATCCCCAAGGGACTTTCCGTCAACAAAGCCCCTTGCTGACGCACCATTTCTTTCGCCACAGCGCGGTGCTCCCTGGGATATATAATATTCATCCCTGAGGCCATTACCCCTATGGTCGGTAATTCATAGTCTAAAGCCAGCTGATGGGCGTAAATATCAATACCATAAGCCAATCCGGAAACAACTGTAGGGTGATAGGGGGCAATATCCTGAAAAAAATCATCCAGAAAGCTTTTGCCATAAGCGGTGGCTTTTCGGGTACCCACAATGGCCACGGTGTAGGTTGGATTTAAATCAGCCGGGCCATAAGCAAATAATACGGGTGGAGCATCAGGGATTTGCCTGAGTCGATGGGGATAGTTATCCTCGGATAGGATATAAATGTCAATACCTTTCTTGGTGGCTTGCTCCCATTCCTGATGAGCCAAAGATATAAAATAATGGGAATTGACTAAATGTTGGCAGATCGTAGGACCAATTCCTGCTACTTTTTGCAGGGCACTTTTTTCAGCAGCCCAAACCTGCGTGGCAGAACCAAAATGAGCAATTAGCGCTCGAAAAGTTTGTGATCCAACCCCGGGAACCATCCCTAGGGCCATGGCATCAATTTTTGCTGATGCGCTTTTACTACAATTGTGTTTTGAGGTCAATGAGGAAGGATTTTAAAGATCTTAGAGACTCTATTATCTCCAATTTATCCTTGACTTCCTTCGTATTGTTTTTCAACAGATCCTTCGCTCCTTGTAAGGTGTAGCCCTTCTCTTTCACCAAATGATAAATCAACTTCACATTTTCAATATCTTCTTTAGTGAACTGTCGGTTTCCATTTCGATTTTTCTTAGGTCGAATAATACCAAATTCTCCTTCCCAAAATCGGATCAAAGAAGTAGAAACCTGTAGCATCTCTGCGACCTCCCCAATGGTGTAGTATTTTTTTAATATTTCCTTCTCTTTATATGGCACTATTCAAAAAGCTAAATGGGTCGTTAAACTTTCGTTGTTCCTGCTAATTAACACATTATTTTTTCAGAAATAAAGAAAATACCCGCAAAGCCCAAAAACTATGCGGGTATTATTCTTTTGATTTTTATTAAAAATTGGCAAAACCTTATTTCGATTTTCACCAACAACTAAGTCAAAATAGCAGCATACAGGCCTTAAGACAACGATTGGTTTTCGATCGATGCCAGTCTTAACAATTCTTCATATTCAGCAGGAGTGATTCCCTGATACAAATAATTAATCGGATTCACGGGGCGATCATTTTTTCTTACTTCATAATGCACGTGGGGTGCGGTAGACGAACCGGTATTCCCAACATAACCAATCAAATCTCCTCTTTTCACCTTCTCCCCTCTTTTCACTGCAAAATCCTGCATGTGAGCATATAGCGTCTTATAACCATAACCATGATCTATGATCACGTGCTTTCCATATCCACTGAAATCTGTTTTCACCTTTACCACTTTCCCTCCGCCTGTAGCATAGATAGGCGTTCCCTTTGGTGCTGAGAAATCACAACCGGTATGTAAACGCTTAATTTTATGAATGGGGTGAATACGGTAGCCAAAGCCGGAAGCCAGCCTTTTTAAATCGGAATTACTCACGGGCTGAATAGCCGGAATGGACGCCCAAAGCTTTTCCTTATTTCTCGCTAAAGTCAAAATCTCATCGTAAGATTTTGTCTGTACATACAGGCGTTTCTTAAGCTCATCAATTTCCTTATAGGTATCAATAATCAATTCTTCCTTCTCCATCCCCTTATCCAGCAGATCGGCGTAACGGTAACTCCCTCCGATTCCGCCCTGGCGAATTTCATTCGGCAACGGCTCCGCTTCATAAATAACACGGTAGATATTCGCATCCCGTTCCTCTAAATAAGCCAGCATCTCGGTGGTATTGTTGATCTTTTCAGACAAAATATCATAATGATATTTCAGCTCCTTGTTCTCTTTTTTGAGCATGGCCTCTTTGGGCGAATCAAACCACACCCCAAACAAAATCATTAGGACAATGGCAAAAGCCAAACTCGCCGACACAAAGCCCATAAAATTCAGGAACTTGTCCCATTTGGTTAATTTTATCTGTTCGTATCGACACGTCTCCGTATCGTAATAGTATTTTATCTTGGCCATCCGTTGAGTATGATTTCTAAAAATCTGCTATTTTTGTCAAATAAAAATTAGGTCAGGGTAATTGTTCCCTTACCTTTGCAGATAATATCAAATTGACGAGGCAAGTTATGCAATTTTTGAGGTAAAACATAACTTTTCTTGTGCAGCAATTTAAAATTTAGTTAATCAATTACATGGATTCCAAGCAAATAAGACAGAAATTTTTGGAGTTTTTTGAAAGCAAACAACACCAAATTGTACCTTCTGCACCGATGGTAGTGAAAGACGATCCTACTTTGATGTTCACCAACGCAGGTATGAACCAGTTCAAGGATCTATTTTTAGGCAACAAAACCGCTGACTACAATCGAGCCGCCGATACCCAAAAGTGTATGAGGGTTTCTGGAAAGCATAATGATTTGGAAGAAGTGGGGATTGACACCTACCACCACACCATGTTTGAGATGCTGGGCAACTGGTCTTTTGGAAATTACTTCAAAAAAGACGCTATTGCCTGGGCATGGGAGTTATTAACGGACGTTTACCAATTGCCGAAAGACCGTCTTTATGTGACGATTTTCGAAGGCGACCAGGGAGAAGGACTGGAGAGAGATCAGGAAGCTTATGATTTCTGGAAAGCCCTGATTGCGGAAGAGCGCATTCTGAACGGAAACAAAAAAGACAATTTCTGGGAAATGGGCGAGCAGGGACCTTGTGGTCCATGTTCTGAAATTCATATTGACCTTCGTACAGAAGAAGAAATTGCAGCCGTTCCAGGCAAAACTTTGGTGAATGAAGACCACCCACAAGTGGTGGAAATCTGGAACCTGGTATTCATGCAATTCAACCGCATGGCGGATGGCAGCCTGATTAAATTACCTGCGCAACACGTGGATACCGGTATGGGATTCGAGCGTTTGTGCATGGCGCTTCAGGGAAAAACCTCCAACTACGACACCGACGTTTTCCAGCCAATGATCCAGTTCATTGCACAGAAAGCAGAAGTAGAATACGGTAAAGATGAGAAAATTGACATCGCATTGCGCGTAATTGTGGACCACATCCGTGCGGTTTCCTTCGCGATTGCCGATGGTCAGTTGCCTTCCAATAATAAAGCCGGATATGTGATCCGACGAATTTTGCGTCGTGCGGTTCGTTACGGTTATACCTTCCTGGGCTTCAAAATGCCATTCATGAATACCTTGGTGCCACTATTATGTGAGCAATTCGAGGGTGTTTTTGATGAATTAAAAGCACAGCAGGATTTCATCATCAAGGTGATCATGGAAGAGGAATCTGCTTTCCTACGCACTTTGGACACCGGTTTGAGAAAAATCGATACGATTCGTGAGGAGTTAAAAACCACCAACAATGATACTATTGATGGTAAAACGGTTTTCGAACTTTATGATACTTTCGGTTTCCCGGTAGACCTTACCGCTTTGATTGCTCGTGAAAACGGACTGCAAATCGACGAAAAAGGTTTTGAGCAGGAAATGCAAGTACAGAAAGATCGTTCCCGTAATGCAGCCAAAACCGAAACTTCGGACTGGACGATTGTCAACGAAGGCGAAGATGTACAATTCATTGGTTACGATCATTTGGAAGCTACTTCCAAAATTTTGCGTTACCGTGAAGTAAAAGATAAAAAGAAAAGCTTCTTCCAGGTAGTATTGGATACCACACCATTCTATGCGGAATCAGGAGGGCAGGCAGGTGACACCGGCTACATTGAAGCAGATGGAAAGAAATACAGCATCATCGATACCAAGAAAGAAAATGATCTTTCGATTCATTTGATGAAGGAATTGCCGGCCAATGTAGAGGCGGATTTCCATGCAGTAGTGAGCGCTAACAAGCGCAGACTTTCTATGAACAATCACTCCGCTACACACTTGTTGCATGCGGCCTTGAGGTCGGTATTAGGAGATCATGTTCAACAGAAGGGATCTTTTGTATCAGACAGCGTTTTGCGTTTTGACTTCTCTCATTTCTCCAAAATGACCGATGAGGAAATTGCTCAGGTGGAGCAGATTGTGAACCAAAAGATTCGCGAGAATATTCAATTGGATGAGAAACGCAACATCCCAATTGCTGAAGCGAAAAACCTGGGCGCAACCGCTCTATTCGGAGAGAAATACGGGGACTTCGTTCGTGTGATTACTTTTGACCCGAACTATTCGGTAGAACTATGTGGGGGTACGCACGTTCCGGCCACTGGTCAGATTGGTTTGTTCAAAATCACCACAGAGAGCTCAGTAGCGGCGGGTGTTCGTCGTATTGAGGCACTAACTGCTGATGGTGCCGAGGCTTATATCAATAAAGAAGCGGAAGAGTTAAAGGCGATCAAAGAAGCTTTGAAAAATCCTAAGGATGCGGTAAAAGCGATTGATGCCTTAATGAAAGAACGCGCTGCTTTGGCCAAGGAAATCGAAGGATTGCATTCGGAGAAAGCACAAGCACTTAAAGGTGATTTGAAAAATGCCGTGGTTGAAAAAGACGGCGTGAATGTCATCATCAAAAAAGTAAGCATTCCTGCGGCTGACCAATTGAAAAACCTTTGTTTCCAAATGAAAAACGAAACAGAGAACCTTTTCATGGTATTGGCAGCTGATGTTGCAGGCAAGCCACAGGTAGCTGTTGTGGTTTCTGAGAATCTGATCGAAGCTAAAGAGCTGCATGCCGGTAAATTGGTGAAAGAATTAGCCAAAGAAATCAAAGGTGGCGGAGGCGGACAGCCTTTCTTCGCAACCGCAGGAGGAAAAGATATCAACGGATTAGATGCAGTAGTAGCGAAAGCTTCAGAAATCATCTGATTTTAGTATAAATTTAGCAAAGATATAGCGCTTGAGTCGTGAGAATTGCAAAAAATTGGTAACTTCAATTTTTAGTTCGTAATTCACGACTCAAGCTTTTTTTATGCTATGACGATGCTAGATCCTGAAGTAAGCGCAAAATATGAGATAGTGGTAGGTTTGGAAATCCACTGCCAGCTTCTAACCAACACTAAAATATATGCCGCCGATGCCAATCGGTTTGGCGAAGCTCCCAATACCAATATTAGCCCGATCACACTTGGCCATCCGGGCACTTTACCCAAACTCAATAAGAAGGTGGTGGATTATGCCATCAAAATGGGACTGGCCTGTGGCTGCGAAATCAGCCGGGAAAACTCTTTTGAAAGAAAAAATTACTTCTACCCGGACCTGCCTAAGGGCTATCAGCTCACGCAGGATAAAGCACCGATATGTGTTGGTGGCGGACTGGAAGTGCTTCCTAAAGGAGCAGCCGAAAAAGTTTACGTTCCGCTCAACCGCATCCATTTTGAAGAGGATGCCGGTAAATCCATTCACTCCGAAACGGAAGATGTCACCCTGGTGGACCTGAACCGCGCGGGAACCCCATTGATTGAAATCGTCACCGAGCCCGCCATACATTCCGCGGCAGAGGCCGGGGCCTTCCTGACCGACGTTCGACAAATTGTACGCTATCTGGAAATTTGCGATGGCAATATGGAAGAAGGCTCCATGCGTTGTGATGCCAACATTTCCGTTCGCAAATATGGGGCTCCCCTGGGCAAAAAGACGGAAGTCAAAAATATGAACTCCATCCGGAATGTGCAGCGTGCCATTGACCATGAGGTAGAGCGACAGATCATCCTGATTGAAGCCGGAGAAGAAGTGATTTCGGAAACCAGGACTTTCGATGCCAACACCGGCACCACGGCGGCCATGCGAACCAAAGAAGAATTGAATGACTACCGCTATTTCCCGGATCCGGATTTATCCCCGCTCTTTGTATCGGAAGAATGGATTGAAGGCATCCGCACAGAAATGCCTCCACTTCCTGCCGATTTGGTGCAAAAATTCACACAGGAATATGGTTTACCCGCTTATGATGCCGGCGTCCTGACCGAAACCAAAGAAATGGCCTTATTCTTTGATGCGGTTTGTCAGCAAACCCAAAACAGAAAGGCGGCTTCCAACTGGATGATGGGACCGATCAAATCCTTTTTGAATGAGCAGGGAGGCGATATCAAGAACTTCAGCTTATCCGTCGATCAGTTTGTGGGTTTGATTGAACTTGTAGATGCCGGTAAGGTCAACTTCTCCATAGCCAGCAAAGAAATTTTCCCACGATTAGTTGCCGACAAAGCCGCCACCGCAGAAAGCATTGCCAAAGCACAAAACTTGTTGCAGGATTCTTCTGAAGACACCATCCGCCCGATTGCAGAAGCCGTATTAGCCGAAATGCCGGATAAAGTCACGGCTTTCAAAAAAGGCAAAAAAGGACTGATTGGTATGTTCATCGGTCAGGTAGTGAAGAAATCCGGTGGAAAAGCAGATCCCAAGAAAGCCGGGGCGATTCTGCAAGAGTTGTTGGCTTAAAACAAAATAAATAGTTCTTATGCGGAAATAGGAGATCAAACAAATTATTGAGTTCGCGGAATGGTTAAAAAAGTCAAAAGATCAAAAAGCAAGAATTACAATTCTGAGACGCATTAGGCAAATTGCATCAAGCGGTAATTTTGGCGATGACAAGCATTTAACTGGGCTTTTTCATAAAAAGTTAGATCGGCCTTTCGACCCATTATATTTAATAATTAATCGTTTCTTTTTCATTTTTTCTTGATAAAAAACGAAATAAAAAAAATCAAGGCTGTGATCAATGTCGGCGGGACAACGAACCTGCTGACAGAATCCATCAAGGCGACATTTGGAGAGGGCGGGAGATTGGTGAAATATTGCTAAAATGTCGCTGTGATGCCTTCTGGTCGCCAGCAGAACCTTTGTCTATCCGCCCATTGATCAAGGCCGGAGGGTTGATGTGGAAGATATTGTACTATAAAGTTAGGCTGTCGAAAATCCTTTAACGTGAGGAAATCAAATAGATCTTCATTGGGAACTGGATCTTTCTTATAATCTGCCCATTGGTAGTTTTATGAAAAAGCCGTGAAGCATTTAATGGGTGGTATTTCTTAACCCGAATTATTCACCGCTAAATTAAGTAATTTGACTTAACTGATTCATTATCAGTTCAATAGAATTATTTCTGCTGATTTTTTTATAGCCCAAAGTCGAGTAAGCCAGGGGACTTTCACCCCTGACTTCTCACAGAACCGTACGTGAACCTCTCAATTCATACGGCTCTTGTCATACAGAGCGCTACAAGAAACTATAGCCCAGAGGCCAGTGATAGAATAAGTTGGGATAATCCTTCGCTATTCTTTTGAGCAAATTGGTCGCTTTTCGACGGCTGCCCTTAAGACTTTTGAATTTATTCATTGCCCAACTCATCAATCGCTGATGCAGATAATAGAAAACTGGGGATAAACCTTTCAGTCGTACTTTCCCATAATAATTCACCCATCCTCGGATGGTATCATTTAGAGATTGTGCGATTTGCTGGATAGTCCCGCCTGTTTTGCGTCGAATGCGTAGTGCTCGGATTTGGTTAATCATTCGAAGTTTAGCTTTTCTGCTCACGGTACAGTCAAATTGCAGAAAATGCCCTCCTCGCTTCAATTTCTTTGACATCGGTCTGAAACTAAAGCTCAGAAAATCGAACTGAACGTTATTATAATTCAGCCCTCTGCCATCCTTCTTGCAGTAAACTATCTTTGTTTTCTCTGGATGTAACTTCAATCCACAGGCCTTGAATCGTTCACGAATTTCAGACAGTAGAAATTCTGCTTGCCGCTGTGAATGACAATGAATGATCATATCATCAGCATATCGCACCAACTTTACCGCTGGGTGGTGGATTTGCATCCATTTATCCATTGTGTAATGTAAATACAAATTTGCCAAAAGAGGACTGATTACCCCTCCTTGAGGAGTACCTTTTCCCTCTTTCAAAATGATACTACCATCATTCAATTGGATGGCTGTTTCCAACCACCGTTTGATGTAAAGCATCACCCATTTTTCCTGAACGTGCTTTTCCAATGCCCTGTATAGCAGGGCATGATCTACATCTTCAAAGAATGATTGTACATCCAAGTCTATCACCCACGCATTCCTGAGAACATGTTTTCTAACTTCTTGAATTGCTTGATGAGCACTCCGAGCAGGCCGATATCCATACGAACAATCCAAAAACTGCTGCTCCAGTCTTGGCTCTAAGTAATTCTTGACTACTTGTTGCGCAATCCTATCGCTAACTGCCGGAATTCCCAAGGGTCTGGTTTTACCATCTCCTTTGGGAATTTCCACTCGCCTTACATGCTGCGGAAAATAAGCGCCCGAAGCTAACCTATTCCAAAGCTTATAAAGTTGTTTGGACCTGTCCTGATCAAAGGCCTCCAAACTCACCGCATCTACACCAGCAGCCCCTTTATTTCGCTTTACTTGCTTGTACGCCTCCCACACCATCATTTTAGTAATGGGAATACTCTTTGTTTCTTCCTTAAAAATCATCCTCTGTTGGAGTTGTAATTAATGATTAAACAGTATGACTGAACCCCTTCGCTCCACTGCCATTACAGCTGCTTCTACACTACTACGAGTTCATCCGCCACCTGATCAAACATTGGTAATCGCCTTATAGATACTTTCTACTTGTGCTTTCCCTTTAGTATTTTGATCAGGCTTCCTGCGTTCCAAAAATACGCCTGAATAAAGTTCATGCCCCCTTTATGACGACTGCCATGTAGCCTGTAATCAGGTTGCTGCTACACTCATCCCTACAGCCCCAAAAATCCATAGGTTTTGACAGTAACTTAGCTTTTTCGCCACTTCATCGGTAGGTTCGCTTACGCTCATCTCCTTTATTCACACCTGACTGCTTTATACAGCCTTTTCTGCTAACGCTTCATCCATAGAAATTGCTTTCCATAAATCCTAGCAGTGGTTTGGTTTGTGCTCCTGAAAGCTCCAAACCGGATGGTCTGCATCCATCATATTTTCAGTTACGTTGCTTTTCGGCAACTCACAGCACACTTTGGGCAAGCTTGCTTTCTCCTCATTCATCTGCTTCGTTGGGAAAAACTCGAAATAGGAGACTATTCCTTCATTTTTCCCGCCTTGCAGCTAAAAGAGGATTGAAGCATGAATAAGCCGGGTTAATAAAGAATTTTTCTTGGGTCTGGCTGCAGCGTATATTATCGAATAGAAGGAAACCAGATCGTTCTTCTTATTAATGGAGGAAATAAATCCACTCAAGGAAAAAACATTCTGAAAGCACTATTTTTATCGGGAAAATACCACGATGGATACTAAGAATAGTTTGAATCAAGAAATATCCAATTTCGTTTTCCACGAATACCTGGAAAACGAAGGGGACGTCTTCGCATTTTTGAAGGAGTTAATTGCTGAAGGCACAGAGGAAGAATTGCTTAGTTCTATCAAAGAACCGACCCATAGCCCGATCGGAAAAGACATTTCGCTTTTCAAACAAAAAGCATTTGAGCGTCCGGAGGAAAATCTTCAAAAAATAAAGGAAATCCTAAAAGGTTAAAAACCGGACAGGAACGAAACTTAAAAGGGATCAACATTGCTGATGTTGATCCCTTTTTCTATTTTGGCCTTGTAAGCCGGTTCAGGCAATTGATTAAATGAATCACATCCATGAGAAAATCATTTTTTAGCATGCTAATCGCTGCAGGCCTTTTGAGCGCCTGTGGATCTGAAAACAAGGAAGTCGAGAGTGGCAACACGATTCATCTTAGAGGTAAAATTGAAGCGGAAAACCCTAAAGGGTCGGTAGTGCTTTTGCAAATTCAACCCGAAGGCAATCTTCGTGACACCCTGAAAATTGCCGCAGACGGCAGCTTTGATTATAGCCTGAAGGATTTTGACCCCGGTTTTTTTCGCCTGATGGTTTATGATCAATTGCCGGTAGTATTGGCGATCAACCAAAATGATTTGGAAATCAATGTCAATGCCGAAGGTTCTACCGTAACCGGTTCGCCGGAAGTAGAATTGCAGCAAAAGATCAATGAACTCATGAGTGGCGTTTCTGATTCTGTTGCCCGCTTACAGATGGATTATGCGGAAGCGGCCAATAGCGGAGATGAGGAGCGCATGAAAAAAGTAGATGCGGAATACACCGCTATGCAAACCAGTCTGAATGATTCCCTGAAGCAAATCATCATTGCCTCGCCGGCCAACCTGACTACTTTACAAATCCTGAGAGATGTCATCACCTACGAACAGGATCCTCAATTTGTAGAAGGTCAATTGGCCAGATTGCAAAAGGAAATGCCGGGCCTGAAAATCCTGGACCTCTTCGAACAAAAGCTGGAAGATATTAAAAAATTAGCCATGGGCGCGGTGGCTCCGGACATCAGCCTGCAAGATACTGAAGGCCAAACCGTCAAACTTTCTGACTTGCGCGGAAAAGTAGTTTTATTGGATTTCTGGGCTTCCTGGTGTGGGCCTTGCCGTAAAGAGTCTCCGCATTTGGTGCAAACTTATAAAGATTTTGAGTCCAAAGGATTTGAGCTTTACGGTGTATCTTTAGACCGTAATGCAGAAGCCTGGAAAAAAGCATTGGAAGAAGATCAACTTCCGGGCAAACAAGTGATCGGTGTAGTGAATAATGAAGCGGAAGTAGCGAAGACTTATAGCATCACCGCTATTCCTACTTCCTTCTTGTTGGACAAAGAAGGAAAGATTATTGCCAAGAATTTACGTGGCGATGAACTGGCAGAAAAACTGGCTGAGGTGCTGAATTAAAAAAATAACAATGCGTTAAAAAGGGCTTTCTCCGTTTTGGGAAAAGCCCTTTTTTTATACTTATACCAAAGCCTCATACAAAATCTCCACCGGATGCTTCGCAATTCTATTCGTCCCATCCTTGATCTGATGACGGCAACTTGTTCCGGTAGCAGCAATCAAGACCTCCTCCGGTTGTTGTCTAACCGTAGGAAACAAAACAAGTTCACCGATTTTCATGGACAGCTCGTAATGCTCTTTTTCATAACCAAACGAACCAGCCATTCCACAACATCCGGAAGGAATCGCCTCCACTGTATAGCCCGCAGGGAAAGACAAAATGCGCTTGGAGGGCACCAAACTGGAGACTGCCTTCTGCTGGCAATGTCCGTGCAGTTTTATTTTCTTAACTTCCTTTGTAAACAGATCCTTGTTGATCTTCCCGGCTTCCATCTCCCGATCCAAGAATTCATCAATCATTAATGCATTTTGCCCCAATTGTCTGGCCACTTCTTGCTGTGTTCCTCTGAGCAAGTCAGGATATTCATCCCGGAAAGTCAGAATTGCAGAGGGCTCCAGGCCTACCAACGGGGTTTTCTCATCAATCAGTTTGGAAAAGGTATTGACATTTTGCTCCGCCAGATTTTTTGCCTTTCTCAAAAATCCTTTGGATAGATAGGAACGTCCGGACGCCACATGCTTGGGCATCAACACTTCATAGCCCAATCGTTCTAACAGCTTAATGGCTGTCTGCCCGATAGGCGTATCATTATAGTTCGTAAACTCATCACAGAAGAAATAGACCTTCCCGTTCGGCGCGGGAGTCACCGGTTTTGGGCGTTTTTCAAACCAATTTCTTAGCGTAGTGGAATGTAATTTGGGAATGGATCGCTCTTTGGCAAAACCACTACCAGCTTTGAAAATGGATGAAGTCAGTGAATTAGACACCACAAAATTATATAGGCCGGGCACTAAGGACGCCAATTGATTGGCACTGTCTACATTAGCAATCAATTTGGAACGGAAAGGAGCGCCATTGGCATCGTAGTATTGCTGCAGAAACTCCGCCTTGATTTTTCCAATATCCACATTGGACGGACATTCCGATTTACAGCCTTTGCAGGAAAGGCATAGATCCAACACTTCTTTGATTTCTTCACTATCAAATCGGTTGGCCTTTGGATTATTATTCAAAACCTCCCGAAGAATATTGGCTCTTGCACGGGTGGAGTTTTTCTCCTCCCGGGTGGCCATATAGGAAGGGCACATCGTCCCACCTGACTTATAAGATTTGATACAAATGGCCGTACCATTACAGTTCTCCGCCGCCCGAACTACCCCATGCACATCCGAAAAATCTAGGATAGTCTCAATCTCCGGCGTTTCATGGCCCGGCTCAAAGCGCAGGCTGCTGTTCATCCTGGGCGTCTCCACAATTTTATTCGGGTTGAAAATACCTTTCGGGTCCCATAGTAGTTTTACCTGCTTCACCAACTCATAGTTTTGCTCCCCGATCATATAAGGAATAAACTCTCCCCGCAAACGCCCATCCCCGTGCTCTCCACTCAAAGAACCTTTATATTTCTTCACCAAAACGGCAATTTCCTGCGCTATTGTGCGGAACATCTCATTCCCTTCTTTGGTCTTGAGGTTCAAAATAGGACGTAAATGCAATTCCCCGGATCCGGCATGTGCATAATGCACACAGCTCAGCTCATACTTTTTCAGCACTTCGTTAAAATCGCGGATATAAGCCGGTAAATCGGCCACATCTACTGCGGTATCTTCAATCACCGGAGCGGGCTTCGTATCTCCCGGCATATTGGACAACAAACCCAGTCCGGCTTTTCGCAAAGCCCATACTTTTTTACAATCCTCTCCCTGAATCAATGGAAAATGATAGCCTAATCCTGCTTCCTCAAAATCTTTCAGCAAATCCTCATAGACCTGTTCTACTTCCGCTTGAGTATTTCGAGAAATGTCAACGGCTAAAATGGCTCCCGGATCTCCTTTCACAAAAAAGCGATAAGGGGAGTACATTTTACTATTGGCCGTACAATCCAAAATGAACTGATCCATCAGTTCGGAAGCCCAAAGGTCATGTTTCAGGGCAATCAAATTTCCCCGAAGTGACTCATCTACGGAGTCAAAATGGATGGCCACCAAAGCTTGCTCTGCCGGAGGCAAGGGTGCACATTGGAGGGTAATTTCATAAATCAAAGCCAGTGTCCCCTCAGAACCGGCAATCAGATCACAAAAATTGAACTTTTTTTCCGTATCCGTAAAAGGAGCGGTTTCCAATAATAAGTCAATGGCGTAACCCGTATTTCGACGCGGGATGGAAGGCTTGGGAAATTCCTTTCGAATTTCTTCCTGATGCTCCGGCACCGAAAGCATTTCCCTCACGCCCCGGTAAATGGTCGCTTCCAAACTGTCTCCTTCACATTTTTGCTCAAAATCTTTAAGGCTTAAAGCCTCAAAAGTCACATCCGATCCATCGGCTAATAATGCTTTGACTTGTACCAACTGGTCGCGGGCAGAACCATAAACAATGGAGTTGGAACCACAGGAATTATTCCCTACCATTCCGCCAATCATCGCACGGCTGGCGGTGGAAGTTTCAGGTCCGAAGAATAAACCTTGCGGTCGTAAATGCATATTCAGGACATCCCGAATAACACCGGGCTGGACGGTCACCTGCTTTTTCTCCGGATCAACGGAAAGGATCTGGTCAAAATTTTTGGAAACATCCACTACCAGGCCGGCACCCACTACCTGTCCGGCCAAGGAAGTTCCGGCAGTTCGGGGAATCAGCGGGATTTGATGTTCATCAGCAAAACGAACCAGGGTCAACAGATCTGCTTTTCCTTTAGGCAAAGCCACGCCAAGGGGCATTTCCCGATAGGCAGAAGCATCGGTTGCATAAAGTTTGCGCATTATCTCGTCATAATGTAAATCTCCCTGTAGTTTTTGAGCCAATTGTTCCAACAATTCCACTTGCTGCCTTTTCATAGTATGTCGGGGTAAAGTATTGATTTCTTAAAAAAATAGATCATCCGATTCGAAATTACCAATCAAATGAACCAAGCCTTGAAATTGCAATAAAATTCCACTCAAGACAAATCCTGCCTTTGATTTCCCTGCATTTTTACGCTTTCCAACAATTTAGGAATCCCCTTTTAAATTTCCATTGCTGTAGGACGATTTGATCTATGCTTATCCTTTTCCACACCAATTGAGATTGAAATTCCTCTAAAAAACCCATAGCCGCCTAAATTCAATGCAAAAAGTCCCCAAAAGGTGCCATATCCCCTTCAGAATATATAAATTGCCTGTTACTGACATTAAATTATTTTTCTCGGGTATGAAAAAGCAATTCCTCCTTTTCACTGGTCTGATATTAACGCTCTTTATGCTGGGTGGCTGCTCAGCGGCTAAGAAAGCCCGAACAAAGAAAATCAATACCGTCATTTCCACTGCCCGATCATACCGGGGTACGCCTTACCGTTGGGGCGGCACTACCCGCGCCGGCATGGACTGTTCAGGCCTGTTGATCAATTCCTTTGGCGCTGTAGGAATCGATATCCCAAGAACCTCTGCCGAACAGGCGAAGGAAGGGAAAAAAGTAAGCATGAATGAATTGAAAAAGGGTGATTTGGTCTTTTTTGCCACGGGCAAGAAAAAAAGAAAAATCACCCACGTGGGATTGGTGACAGAAGTCAAAGGCAAGGAACGTACGATGTTTATTCACTCTTCCAGCAGCCTGGGCGTGGTCGAAACCAACATTTACTCCGATTACTTTAAAAAACGCTTCCGATTCGGTCGCCGGATTATTTAAAAAAGACGAGTTTCTGCCTTACTTTATATAAAAGTAAGCAAAACCATGATTTTAAAGGGCTTTGCCCGAACTTCTCCCGAAAAATCATTTCAGCGTAAAACTAATGAGCAAGACATCATCCACCTGATCTTCCTGCCCTTTCCATTCCTCAAATGCCTGAATAAAGGGAGTGGCCTCTAAAAATTGAGGTTTTGTATTCAAAATGAGTTCCTCCAAACGTTTCTGTCCAAACTTCCGATTATCCGGCCCTCCAAATTGGTCAGTAAGCCCATCGGAAAACAGGAAAAATGAAGTGGCGGCAGCATACTGAAATTCACACTGTGAAAAAGGAATATCCTTTCGTAAAAAAACTTCTCCTATTGACCTCCGTGCCCCTTTATATTTATGCAGCACCCCATTTTCCAAAACCCAAAGGGGACGCTTGGCACCAGAAAACTTCACTTTTCTTTCCTTGGGATCAATGAAGCAGAGGGCCAGCTCCAAGCCTTCCTGCAGGAATGGATTATCATTTTTCATCAGGCGAGTAAACTCCTGATCCACGATTTCCATCACTTCCTTTGGCTCGCTTACAGCCTTCAATTTTATCGTCTCCCGAATCAATACATTGGCAATAGAAGACACCAAAGCACCTGGCACTCCATGTCCCGTACAATCTCCTGCCGCTAATATAAACTGTTGGTCACCATAAGGCATGACCAGATAAAAGTCTCCTCCTACTTTGGTTTTGGGTCGGAACAGTACGAAATACCGATCCACATAGCGCAACAATTCTTTCGCTTTTGGCAGACTGGCCCTTTGTAATCGCGCCCCATATTTAAGATCTCTTTCCATCTGCTGATTCTGCAGGCGGATGGCTTTTGCTTGCAATTCCAAATGCTCCGTTTGTTTTTTCAGCAACTCATTTTTCCTTAAAATGGCCGAAGTACGAAGCGCCACCTTTTCTTCTAATATGCTGTTTTCTCGCTTGAACCGATACGAGAACCACTTTCCTCCTGCAATAAACAATCCGCCGACCAGCATCACATAAATTAGATAAGCATACCATTGACGATAAACCGGTGGCTGAATAAGGAGACTCCTATTATTGGTAGGGCCAACCTCCCCAAAGATATTCATGGCCTCAATCTCAATTTCATATTCGCCCTCAAAAAGATTTTCAATGATCATTTGAGTTTTATATGACCAATCTGACCAGCTAGAGTGACCAGCAATGCGATAACGATATTTATGCGGCATAGTGTTATCCCCAACCACCCCATAATTTAACCTGATGGGCAGACTATCATAAGGCATCTGAAAACTATAATAATCCTCCCCCGAAAGCACTTCCGACCTTCCACTATTGAGGTATTCCATGTTCAAAAACTGAGGCTGGCGCTCCTGGAGGCTAATATTAAATATGGAAGTATGTAAACCAAATAGGCCAAAGCTTCCGCCCATCCAAAAATACCCCTGTTTCCCTTTGGGAACTCCGGAAGTCATTTTCCCAAATGAAAGTCCGGCCATGGACCAGTCACTTTTCAAAAATCGCTGCTGCTCCGAATCCCACTGACTCATCCAAAACTCTTCCTCCTCTCGGTCAAAACTGTTCAGGACTACTTTTCGGTCTCCCCGATCCACCGGATAAACCCGAATGGTTTTAGGGAAAGATTTCAGGTACTCAAACTCCTGCTTACGGTAATCATATTTCCAAAGCGCCTTGTCCCGAATGAATAAATCTTCTCCTACCATTTGGCTCAGAATTAAATCAAAACCCGCGGTTTGTTTTTGCCGGGAAAAAAAACGGCTATGAACTTTTAAAGAATCCGGAGCAATAAACTTTAGCTGCAAAAAACCCAGATCCGCATTCCGGTGCCCGACCCATAGCTGATACAGGAATTCCCCCTGATGAGCAGCCGGGATAATGCGGTTTGGAATTCCGGGCCAGCCACCTGAAAACCACCATCGCTGAGGGCCGGCATTGGACAATTCATAAATTTCAAAATTTTCCCTACGGGCAATCAGTAACCATTCCTTTTGCCACTTTCTAAAAATATGAAAGCTTAAAACCTCGGTACGATTGAGCAGAAAAGGCAGTAAACCCAATTCTTCAGACCAGTTAAAAAGCCCTTCCTCCGTCAGAATCAGCAAGCCCATTTGTTGGCTCCATTGAAACTGCAGCACCTCTCCCATTTTCCTATTCAGAATTTCAATTTTTGGAGCCATATTGTCTGCCCCCTCCAATATCCGTCCAAACTGTTCTTGTGTTCCGAAATACACTGTATCCGGAGAATAGCGGAACAAAGTAGTCACCATACCCTGAAATTGTCCCCCTTCCGGAAATACGAAAAAGGTCCTGCCATTATTCCGTACCTGAGAAACGCCCTTGGCATGGACCACCCAGGAAATCCCCTGTGGATCATTGTATAGGTCAGCAATTCGTCCGGAACTCAGCCCTTCTTTCCTTCCCAAGGCTCGTAGTAATTGCCCCTGTAAATTAAAATACAACAACCCACGCCTTTTGGAAAAAAAAATAATTTGATCTTTATTCAGTAGCGCTCCCCCTTCTAAGACCCCTAGCCTCCGACTTCCTTTCCACAATTGGCGCTCCCCGCTTTGTGGGAAATAATCCCAAATATGATCATTGGGTCCCATTTGTCCGGCAATAATCCAACGTTCTTCATTCACCGGGAAAATAGCGGCAATCCGTTTGTCCGAAAAAAATGCACCCCGCTTAAATAAGCGCTCCCGCCCCTTGAAGTAATAGTGAAAATGTCGGGCAGACCGTAAAATTAAATGATCCCCGAACAGAAAAACTCGTTTTATCTTTTTCTGAATGGCAATGGCTCGCCACTGCGGAGCGTCCAGGGCTCTAATCAATAAGTACTTTTCTGTATTGAAATAAACTTCACCCCGGTGGACTAAACACTGACGCACATCCTTAAAATCACGTAGGGAATCCGGTAATTCCTCCACTAAGGAGACTAATTGAAACCCCTTTTCAGGCTGATACCGCAATTTCCCGAGCGTCCCCATTCCACCGTAAAAAACTTCCCGATGCTCTACTGAGGCTCCTACCGATCGGATAGGTTGCGGTATCCCATTATTGATCAGCGTCCAAAAAGAACCATCATATCGCAAAACACCTTCCGCATTGGCAAAAAATAAATAGCCCTGATCGTTTTGGGCAATATCCCGATTCTCGGCAGAGCCGGAATAATCCGCTCCCGGGCCATATTCCTTCAAAATATCAAAATGCACCCTTTGTGCCATTGCCGGTGTGGCAATCCATAAAAGCAAGCATAGTAAGAAGGAAAATAGGTACATATAAAAAAAGCTCAGGTGCATACCCAAGCTTTACTGATCACCGAAGGTGATCTCCCCTTATTTGATTAATTCAATTGTAAAAAAGGACAAATTTTGAGAACGGGCAAGCAGTAAACATTATTTCTTTCAATATTTTTTGCTATTGAAAAAATGTATTAGTATTGCGCCCCAAAATTATTCCTGCCCCTTTCTTACCCTTTTGGGAATTATCGTTAAGGGAATTGGCCTGAATACACTGGTTTATCCTAACAATCAATATTACTTTTCCGGCGCCTATTTGTTCAATCCCCTTTTCATGCCAAGGGAAGGTTTGGACATAAAACTGAAATCCCCCAATTATTCACGACTAGGAGCCTGTCGGATTATAATCGACTTCACTAAAATCACAAAATATTATTATGGCCATAAATTGGACGTTCAGGGCTTTTTCACAAAAAGCTAGATCAGCCATTCAATACCTTATATTGAATAATTAATTGTTTCTTTTTCATTTTTTCTTGATAAAAAATGGAAAAGGATTTGTGGAGGTTGGGTTGGTGTTGAGGATTTTAACCACCAATTGCACGAATTTACTGGAATTATTTTTTTGGAGGAGTCTGCTATTGTGCTATTCTATTACAACGATCGGTGTTGCTTAATTTGTAACTGTGAGGCTGGGATGTTGGTGAGATTTTATTAGCCACAGATTTCACAAATTAACACGAATTAATTTTAAGGTGGATTGGGTGTTGGATGCATCCCATCTCCCTATTGTTACAGCGAGCATCTCGAGCATCACCAAGACCAACCACTAAATCGTATAGTCCTGTGGATTGGTCGTAATCGCCGCCGGACTTCCACACTAAACCGCTGAAAACCGTGTGCGCAGACCACGGCCAGTGTTTTATAATACCGAAACCCCAAATTATTCACTGCTACATTTATCACATTACCTTAAGCAGCTTAAGCTTGTCAGTATTGGTTTTACTCATTTTTTTAGCCCCAAATTTGGGCTATAAAAAAATCGACTGGACCGAATATAGTACACTAACCATAAGCGAGTTGAAGCAATTCACTAGATCTAGCAGCGAATAATTTGGCTTAAATTTGATTTCAGACAGAAAGGAAGGCAATTGGTGTGATAAAGGAAATTAAGGCGGATTAAGGAGCGAACGCTCATGCGATTTCCGATATTAGCGAACATCAAGACGAACGGTGAGACCATTAGTGAACCGGTTTGTTCATTCCCGTGGCATTCTGTTGATAATTCCACCTCAGCGATAGAAAAAGAAATATGCTTTTATTCAAAGCATAGCGAATGTTTGCAGGGGTAGGCGCAAATCCCTAACTTGCCCTTTATTCTCAAATATTGTAATTCAACGATTAACATATGCGCTTTCTTAAGCAATTCGCATTTCTTTTTGTAATGGCTTCGGGACTGCTATCCTGTTCCGAAAACCCCAGACCTGACGAAACCACGGAGCGTAACCGTGAGCAGGACACCAAAATGGGTCTTTTAATGGAAACCCTGTATGAGGACGATTTCACCCGTTTTGGGGAAGGCTTATATAAACATACCGAAGTGGCCAATGAAAGCGGTGGTACGGTAGCTTCCGGAGAACTGGTGGCGGTCTATTACGAACTATGGACCATAGAAGAAAATGAGGCCGGCCAGTATGAGGAAGGGCACCTGATTGAGAAACTGGTACAAACGGAAGTAGATGGACGAATGAAAAACATCAAAACTTCGGTAGTATTCTCTGAAGGCGAAAGAGAAATTGTGAAAGAAGAGGATGATCCCCTGATCTTTCAGGTGGGCTCCGGAAATACTTTCCCGCTGACCTTTAATTATATCGCAGACAATATGCGCGAAAATGAGGAGGTCAGTTTTTACCTGACCGGGCAATACGGTTATGGCACTTATTCTTACCATAAAATTGGTGTAACAAGATGGCAGCCATTAAAATTAAAAATTCGCGTAGCAGAGCTTTTTGATGAGGAAGGTTTCGAAAAATTTGAGGAAAACCGCATTCTGAGAGAAATTGATCGTGATCGTGCTTATTATGAAGAAAACTTTCTGGAATTCACCGAAGTAAGCATTACTGAAAACGGCACACACGTCTATACTCTGAACCGTGACACCATCAGGAATCAGGAAGATACCATTCAAAGAAAAGCAAAAGTGGATATTGATTATACCGGACGCTTGTTCCGCTTCGATTCACTGGTATTCGATACCTCCATTGAGGATACCGCCCGCACCTGGGATCTGTACTCTGCGGGAAGAACCTATGAGCCTTTCAATTTTGAGGTGGGAGTTGGTTCCGTAATTACGGGTTGGGATGAAGCCATGGTGGAATTATTCAAATATGAATTGGCGGTATTGTATATCCCTTCTACCTCTTCCTATGGGGGAACTGCACAAGGCGGACGACTGGTAATCCCTGAATTCCTTAGAGAGGATTTAGAAAATAATTCAAATATAACGATCGGAAATCTGATCAAACCCTGGGATCCATTAAAGTTCTCTATAGAAGTGGTGGAAGTCGATAATCCGGAGGAATAAATAACAAAACTCAAAGGGTGTTGCTTTCATGAGTAACACCTTTTTTTTGCATAAGGGAAAAGCCCTGATTTTAGTACCATTATAGTATGTCGTCTAAAAAAATTGTCATCATATGTGCCCCCGCATGAGCGAGGTCGTGGCACAGGAAGTAAGAGATTTAAATTTAAAGGTTGATAAAGTCGACCGGTTAAGCGTGGAATTGCAGGGAGACTTCCTGACGGCCATGAAGTTGAATCTGCACTTACGTTGCGCCAATCGCGTCCTTTTGGAAGCGGTAAGCTTTGAGGCCCACACCGCCAACGACCTTTACAAACATGTCCGTAAGTTTGAATGGGAAATGCACATTCCATTGAATGGCTATTTCACCATTGATTCTTTCGTGCACAATGATACCATTCGGGACAACCGCTTTGCGAATCAGAAGATGAAGGATGCCATTGCGGATCGCTTCATGCGCGAATATCAGAAACGCCCGGACTCCGGCCCGAACAGAGATAAAACCTGTTTGTACATGCATTGGGTGGAAAATAAATGTGCCCTTTACTTTGATACCACCGGGGAGACCATCGCCAAGCACGGCTATCGTGTGAATCCATGGAAAGCTCCGATGCTGGAATCTTTAGCAGCAGCAGCCATCAAAAACACCGGCTGGAATGGAGAGAGTCATTTCATTAATCCAATGTGCGGATCGGGAACTTTGGCCATTGAGGCGGCTTTAATCGCGGCCAATATTATCCCTGGAATGTTCCGGGAGAATTATGGTTTCATGCACCTGAGAGCCTTCCGAAAGGAAGATTTTGATCAGCTGATGCAAGAGGCCATTGCAGCGGAGAAAGACGTGCCATCTCATATGCGCATCATTGCCACTGACCATGATGCCCGGGCACTGAGAGCTGCTGAGCAAAATGCGGAAGAGGCCGGAGTAGACCATATGATCGAATTTGTGAAATGCGATTATTCCGAAACGGAGGTACCTTTTGGTCCGGGCATCGTGATCCTGAACCCGGAATATGGAGAACGCCTGGGGGAAGAAGAAGAACTATTACCGGTTTATCAAGGAATAGGCGACTTTTTCAAGCAAGAGTGCGCCGGTAAAAGAGGCTATGTTTTCACCGGTAATATTCCATTGGGAAAACGCGTTGGTCTGAAAGCTTCTCGCAGAATAGAAATGCAGAATGGACGGATTGACTGTCGATTGTTTGAATACAAGATTTACCAATCATAAATTAAAAGGAGCTTCGGCTCCTTTTTTTATTTCCAAAAAAAGCTCCTCCAAATGGAGAAGCTTCAAAACAGTCATAAGTGATATAGTCATGGGACCTCATCAATCAAAGATTACGGTCTTATTCTTAAATACGATCAGTTTATGCATAATGTGCTGACGAATAGCTCTTGACAACACAATTTTCTCCAAATCCTTCCCTTTGCGGATCAGATCTGCCACTTCGTCTTTATGGCTCACCTTGGCCACATCCTGCTCAATGATCGGCCCGGCATCCAAATCCTCGGTTACATAGTGGCTGGTAGCTCCAATAATTTTCACCCCTCTGTCATGTGCTGCATGGTAAGGCTTCGCTCCCACAAAAGCCGGGAGAAAAGAGTGGTGAATGTTGATAATACGATTGGGATACTGCCGGATAAATGCCGGTGGAATAATTTGCATATAGCGCGCCAATACCGCAAAATCGCATTTATATTCTTTCATCAATGCCATTTGCTGCGCCTCCACCTCTTTTTTATTCTCTTTGGTGACTGGCAAATAATGGTAAGGAATATCAAATTGTTTAGCGACACGTTCCAGATTTTCATGATTACTGATAATCATCGGGATCTCCACTTTCCACTCCCCGGATTGCCAACGCGACAAAATATCATAAAGACAATGGGACATTTTCGACACAAACAAAGCCATACGTGGCGCCTTTGAATCAAAATGAAGCTCAAAGGTCATGTCATATCGCTGAGCCACCAGGGTGTCAAAATAATCTTTTAATTTATCCTTAGGCACCAAAAATCCATCGATCTCAAATGAAACACGCATAAAAAAGCGGTCCATTGCCCCATCAACATGCTGATCAAGAGAGATCACATTCCCCTGGTTTTCGTCAATAAAGCGACTGACAGCAGCTACAATCCCTTGCTGATCGGGACAGTGCATTAAAATAATGGCATGTTCTTTCGATGTACTCATAATGATATTATCAAAAAAAATTAGAAACAGGTGTCAAATATACAATCAAAATAGGTTTACGCAACGAAAATAACACTAAAACAACGTATTCATGATAAAAATCATTTCAAAGCAGCGCTAATATAACAACCTTTTCTTCACTCCTATCCAATGCAACAAACCAAATCTGTGAAAACAGCCAGAGAAAATTTACCTCAAAAAAAACCTTCCATGATTAACTGGAAGGCTCTAAACTTACATCAAAGTCCAATAAATTTTAACTATCAATTAAACTATCAAAAAAATTACTACTTAAAATATAGGGAGTTCAAATGGAAACTAACTACCCTAAAAATCATAAAAACACATTACAACAACCTGTTCGATATATTAAATTTCAAACATCAGCCCATTCATTCAAAATAAAGTGAAGGTCATGAGACTTTCCTCATTCACCTTCACCTCAAAACCAAATAATGCTTGTAATCATCGAAAATGAGTGATTAAGATAAAATATCTTTGATCACCTTCTAATTTTCATATCAAAGATATCAATTCATTCCTGTATTTTAAACCTAAACACGCAAGTGAAGTGTTTTTAATAAAATTATAATCAAATACAGAAAAAAAAGAAACCGAAAAGTAAACTCACCAAAAAAATAACTTTACTCTTCCAAAATTGTAGTTTCGATTATCACCTCGGAATGCAATGTGCGGTGCACAGGGCATCGGTTTGCGATTTCCAGTAATCGTTGTTTTTGCTCGGCGGATAATGGCCCTTCAATTCTGATTTTTCGTTGAAACACATCAATTTTATTCGCCGAATCACCCTCCTTCACAGACTCCATATCAGCAAAGTGCTTTTTTTCATGAGACAACTCTACCAGAACCTCTTCCAATGGCCAACCTTTATGGTCGGCATACATTCGGAGCGTCATGGCGGTACAGGCCCCCAGCCCGGCGGTGACCAGCTCATAGGGGCCGGGCCCTAAATTTTGCCCCCCTGCCGATTGCGGTTCATCTGCCAGCAATTGGATATTGCCGGCCTTTATTTCTGTGGTATATTTATCTTGCCCGATACGCACCGCCACCGTAGCCTCGCTTTCCAGTTTTGGCGGAGCCAAAATAAAGCGATTAGACCAAGCTCCGATGACCTCCCCGACATAGCGAGCATCAGCCTCTTCTCCTAACAAATGGTCTGCCCCATCAAGCGAAATAAAGCTTTTAGGATGAAAAGCCGCAGCATACAAAGATTTGGCATTTTCAATCTCTACAATAGCGTCCTGCGGAGAATGCATAAATAAAAAATGTTTTTGGCGCATCTTTTTCAGACATTCTAATAAATTCTGCTGCTCCAAATCTTTCACAAATTGATGCGCCAACTGAAAGGGGCGCCCCCCGATATTGATTTCTGCAGTGCCCTCCTCTTCTAATTTTTTCAAACCATCGTCCCCGATTAATGCCGTAACATGAAAAGGATCTGCAGGGGCACCGATGGTCACCACCCCTTTTAATTCCGGAAGTTGTGCAGCAGCCATAATCACTGCTGCACCACCAAGAGAATGCCCAATCAAAAAGGCCGGTGCCCTGTGAGCTTCCTGCAGGTAGTCATAAGCCGCTAATAAATCTCCTACATTGGATGAAAAATTAGTGGCCGAAAACTCCCCCTCACTTTGGCCCAAACCCGCAAAGTCAAATCGAAATACCGCAATTCCTTTTTGTGTTAAAGCCAAGGCAATGTGCTTAACTGCCATCAGATTTTTACTACAGGTAAAGCAATGGGCAAAAATCGCATAGGCGGAAGGCTGTTGGCCAAGAGGAATATCCAATAAGGCGGAAAGTTGTTGACCCTCCGGATTGGTAAAAGAAATCTTTTCTGTTTTCATAATAGGTTTTGTTCTGGTCTTTGTGGATGCTAACGATATTTCAGCCTCGTCGTTTGACACGAAAAACAAAACCGTTTTGAAGAATAATCGCCCACCAGAAGGTATTTTTTGCCGGAACTTCCAGTTGATTGTATCCTTTTAGTGCTTGGCCAAAGCACTTGAAATGATCGGTTCATCTTCGCCCCAAAAAAGGAAATCCTATCTCTACTACTCCCTTTTTTTGTTATCACCCCAAAAACCGACATTTATCACCCATAAAAACTTATACTTCTTGTAAATTAAAGCCAATCAAAATTTTCAAAATGCGTCCTTCTCTACTTTTTCTTCTATTCACCTTATTTTTTCAATCGGTTTCATTTGCCCAAACCTACCCTATAAGGAATACTTCTTATGAGACCTTCATTTTTAAGCTCCAGCCGGATCAGGCCAGAGATTTTTATCGAGGTAAGAAAATCATCAGTAATCTAGCAGATTACGGGACCCCATATGCCATTATCCCCACTGATTCCCTGGAACATTACCAACCTTTGGAGCCCGGGAATTTTTTAAAAGTAAAAGCGCAAGGAAACCGACAAAGCTTTGAATTACGCTCACAGGCGGATTTTGAGATCTACATTATCGACAACAAAACGGACCTCGTCGTCTCCCTTATTGATGCACAGGGGAAAGTCATCACCAATGGAAAAGTACGGGTGGGTAATAAAAAATTACATTACCAGGCGGACCAGCAGGTTTATGTGGATAAAAAATCCAATAAAAAAGGCTTACTGGAAGTCACTGTAGGGGATCAGGTGCTGTTTTATGATTTAGACCGGGAGAGGAATAATAGCACCCTCAAACGCAATGGCAAAAAGGTGATTTACGGAACACCGGTCAAATACCTTTGGCTGCCTATCCGATATGTAGTGTTCCTGCCCATTGATGGGGTAAAATCAATCGCACACCATTACCCATATGGCACCATTAATTCCACGCACAACTTCTTCAAAAAATCAGCTTACGCCATGGAAAAGCTATTCACAGGAGAATCCGACTATTACCGAAAGGGCAATGGTACCAGCTATGTGCTATTTTCAAAACCCTTGTACAAACCCGCCGACACCCTGCAGTTCAAAGCCTATTTATACGATCATAAGCACAGACGCCTTCAAAGTCCGGTAAAGGTTTACCTGGAAGAATCTGGTTACTATTCCCGCAGGCATACTTCGAAAACCAGAATTCCCCTGGAGGTAAAAAGCTTTGAAGAGGGAGGGATTCTGTCGGGTCAACTTCCGCTATCTGATAGCCTGAATCTAAAACTTGACAAGAGTTACCGGATAACCTTTGAGCATGAAAAGCTCCAATTTAGCTCCGCCAACTTCCGATATGAGGATTATTTACTCAACGAACAACGAATGGAGCTGGAGGGACTGAAGACAGCTTACGCTAAAAATGACTCCATCTCTTTTAAAGTAAAAGGACTGGATCAAAATGACTTACCACTGAAAGGAGCTACCGTTTCCGTCCTTTTTAAATATGTAAATCAGGAAGATTTCTTTGAAGAAATGGTCTTTATTCCGGACACCCTTTTTTATCAAAAAAAACGACTACCGGCCAATGGAAAACTGAATATTAACCTCCCCACTGCTACCTTCCCCAAGGCCAATATGGACGTAAAAGTGCATATTAAATTGCTGACGGCGGACCAAAAAGCCATTAGCCAAAGTGAAAACATTTCATACCACTTCCATAAAAGGGACTTTGAATTTTCGATAGACAACAGTGCACTACAGGTCAAAATAATGGAAGATGGCAAGCCCTTAAAAAATGCGGCTTTCCAACTATGGGGGAAGATCCTTATGGGCATAGAGAGGAAATCGGCAATTTTACCGGACAGGCAGCAATCGAGATTAATCCTCTATACAAAGCCTATGTGGCCGAACATGACAAAATTTCACACCGAAAGTTTCTGGAAATTCATGAAAGTAGGTTCTCAGCTGCTGCGGTCAGGGAAAAAGACAGCATCCATTTCCATTTCAGCAATCCCCGGAATCTCCCCTATCAGTATTACGTCTACTCCCGGAATAAGCAGGTAAAGCTAAAATCTAAAACCCCTACAGACTTAAAAAGTAATAATCGAAAAGACTATTACCTTTCCGTTTCTTATTTGTGGGCAGGAGAGGTTCAGAATAAATTCTACCATATTCCTTTAAAGAAAAACAAGATTAAACTGGAAGTGGAACATCCTGCGATGATATTCCCGGGCCAGGAAGTGGAGATGGAAATTACCGCTTCTAATTGGGAAGGAGCGCCCGTTCCGGACCTGAATCTTACCGCCTTTGGACTGACTTCAAAATTTGATTATCAATTATCCAGTCCACCATTGGCAGCGGAAAAGACCAAAGCCAAAGATCATATCAATAGCTTTAGCGTTAAGCAGGTTCAGGGGAGAAGATCAGGCCCCCTGGAGCTTGAAAGATGGAGTGAAACGGAACAAATGGATTCCATGATGTATTATCGCTTTCATTATCCGGAAGCTGCAGGATTTCACCATGCTTTTGACCTCCCCAATCAACCGACCCAGTTCGCGCCATACATCATGGAGAATGGAGCATCACAGGAGGTACATGTGGTTTATTTGGATCGAATGCCGGTTTATTTTAGCTGGAATACCGTCAACGCGCCCTATTCTTTCAAAGCAACTCCGGGCTACCATCAGCTTAAATTAAGAACAGCCGAATGGCTGATTACCATGGATAGTGTTTACCTGGAAGACGGTAAGAAAACCATCCTTTCGATTGATCCCAATCAATACCACCCGAATGTGAGAAGCTACAAACAAAAAAGAAAGCAATCTCAAGGGGATCTAGACCGGTTAGGTAATACTCAATTTGTTTTTGAAAATCACTGGTCGGGGGAATACGCCTCCCTGCTGAACAGGGGACAGTATTTTCTTTTGAATGATGCCAAAAATCAAAGCTGGCGAAACAATGGTATTCAAATCGCCGGCCCGGTGATGGGCAATGTATATGTGGAACTCCCTGACAGCAACCGCTATAATTTCATACACGAGCCGGGCTTTGTATACGACCTGAAGCCGCCCCTTTTAAAAATGAGGGAAAAGAAGGGCTATGAACCGCCAAAGTATTTACACAAACGGACTTTCGAACCTTCCTGGAATGAGTTAGCCATTACGCAAGCGCTCATTGAGCAGCTAAAAAAGGGCCATACTTTTGATCAGGTCAGTAAGAGCAGCCTGCCGGATCCGCGAAACTTTCATCCCGATAAAAGCTGCAGACTAACCTTTGGTTTTCCCGGGGCACCAAAACACCAAAGCGTCTGATGACCATTTTGAAGATGCAGGAAGACCCTAATTTCATCTTGTCTCTCAGTGGTAATAGCCTACAGGCCAATCGCCTGCCCAAGGGTACTTTTGCCCTCTATATGATTTTTGAAGATGGCCAATACCTGAAAAGTAGGCCTATTGCCCTGAAGCGCAATGGGCAAAATCTCCTGCGATTAAAAGTCGAGGACATAAAACCGGCAGATGAACACAGCGAAGCCATTTACAAAATGCTCATGAACAGCCATGGCAAAAGTATAGAGGAAAAACAGGAAACCATTAAAAAAATCAATACTACTCAATTAGTGGAGGCTCAATTCACCATGGAGGGCGTCACGATCTCCGGAATAGTAACAGACGAAGTGGGAGAACCTATTCCTGGTGCAAATGTAATAATCAAAGGCTCCAACATCGGCACCGTTACCAATTTCAGTGGAGCATATTCCATTACTGTTCCGGCGAAGTATACGGAATTGGAATTCTCCTTCATTGGCTACAAATCCAAAACCCATTCTATATTCTCTATCCCCTCCTCGATAAGGCTAGCCTTGGATGAAAGGAAATTGGAGGAAGTGGTGGTCATTGGATATGGTTCTTCGAAAAAAAGCGTCGTGACCGGTGCCGTTTCGGTGATTGGACCGCAGCTACAAGGAAGAATTGCCGGAGTTCAAGTCAATGGTGCCTCTGGTGCCGACACCATCATTCGCATTAGAGGAGGCTCCTCCTCCGGTAGTAATAGCCCACTTTTTATCATTGACGGAAAAGTATACACCGGAACTGAGCTCCCGATCTCCAGTGATCAGATTGCCTCCCTTACCACTCTGAAAGACCCGGCCTCCACGGCGATTTATGGGAGCCGGGCAGCCCATGGCGTCATCATCATTGAAACCAAAGGAGGGGTAAATGCCATTCCCGGCCTTAAAACCGAAGACCTGGAAAGCCCGGCCCTGCCGACGGCTTTTTCAGATCCGGAAAGTGCCTTGCGTAGCAACTTCAACGATGTGGCCTTTTGGCAACCGGAATTAGTCACGGATCAAAATGGTAAAGCCACTTTCCGCCATACTTTCCCGGATGACCTCACCAAATGGAACATTCACGTCGTTGGGCTGGATGAAAAAATGCGTTCGGGAATGGCTTCTTCCAGCATAAAGTCCTTCAAGCCCTTAATGGGCCAGCTTCAAATACCGGAATTTTTAGTGGCAGAGGATCAGTTGAAAGCCATCGGACAGATTAATAGCCTCAATGGAGATACTTTCCAAATAAAACGTAGCTTCTCCATTAACGGTAAAACGCAATGGGAAAAATCCCAAAAAATGAGGGAGGATTTGATCGACAGTCTGGATATCAGCAGTAAAGCCGACACCCTAAAAATAAAATATTTGGTAGAAAAAGCTGGAGAAGCCTATTTTGATGGAGAGGAAAAGACACTTCGGGTAAAAAAGCTGGGCATGCAGGAAAGCTTTGGCCAATTTGCCTTTTTACAAGCTAACGAAAGTCAAACCTTCCATTTTGATGTTGAAAAAGGACCTGTTCAATATGCTGTATTTGCCAATGAGGCAGATTTACTCATTGATGCCCTGGAAAAGACGATGAGCTATCCCTTCAATTGTAATGAACAGATGGCCACAAAATTGATGGCTGCCCTGACCCTAATGAAGTGGGATAGCCTGCAATATGACTATAAAAAAGAAGTTAAAAATTACCTGCAAAAACTCACCAAAAATCAAAATTCCGACTACGGATGGGGGTGGTGGGGAAAAAGTCCCACCAGCAGCTGGGTGAATGAACATGTAATTGAGGCGCTCAGCATGGCGGAGGAAAATGGCTTCCGGGTAAAATGGACCAAAGAAAAAATGATCGATCAGCAATTGGACCTGGTATTGAGAAGGGCTTATCCAAAACCGGAAAATCTGATGGCGCTACATCGCCTCAAGCCTGACTTAAATCTGGATGCCCCTTTAGCTATTAGCAGTAATCATAAAAGGAAAAATATCTATCAACAACTTAAGCTGATGCAGGTGCAACAAAAGCTTGGCAAGGACGTGAGTTTGGATTCTTTGAAAGCCTACCAAAGCACAACACTTAATGGTGGAATTTACTATACTGATCATAGTTCAAGAGGTTTTTATGCTGGAAATTTAAAATGCAGTTTGCTGGCATTGGAGATTGAAAAAAATCAAGCTCAACCCAATCAGGAATTGATCGAAAAACTCCAACTATTTATTTGGGAAGAAAGCCAGAAAGAAGGCTGGCGCAACACCTATCTGACCATCCAAATGGTTCAGGCATTACTTGACCAAAAGCAAAAAAATACGACGAATGCCGCACTGAGCATCAGTTTGAATGAGGAAGCAAACATCCACAACTTCCCTGCTAGAGGCCAAATAAATAATGCTTCTGAAATAAAAGTGCAGAAGCAGGGCCGATTACCCCTAATGGTGAATTTCCACCAAGACCATTGGAACCCTGCACCAATAGCCAGCACCGGAGCCATTCAGCTTAACAGCCAATTTGACGCCCCCCTGATTGCTGGTCTAAGTACCAAGATGATAGTAACCGTTAGCATGGAAAAAGCCGCCGATTTCATATTATTAACAGTTCCTATCCCGGCGGGCTGCACCTACGAAAACAAAGCACAACCTTTGGGAGAAAGTCATCGGGAATATTATCACGATCAGGTTTTCATCAGTCTCGAACATTTAGAAAAGGGCGAGCATCATTTTGAAATCGACCTGTTACCAAGGTTTGTCGGTACCTATCACTTGCTCCCTGCCAAATTGGAGTTGATGTATCATCCTCAGATTTATGGCAATGATAAAATTAAAAAAGTTAAAATAATAGCAGATCCAAATATCACTACACTATAGATCGGCTGCTCCCTTCTTCTTACTCAAAGAAGGGAGCATATTGAAATTCCCTCTCCCTTTAAGCTAAACAGGTCACAAATCCTCCAATAATGCCAGAGAAAAAAATAAGCATTAAAACAAAATTAACCTTCACCTCAAATCAACACCAGCCTTAAGACACCTCACTACCAGCTATTTAAAAATCTATTAAAGTAAAAAACTACATCCAAACGTGAAAACAAAAAGGAAACTCCATAAATAAAAATCACAAACCCCGCACCCCAAAATACTCTCTAATAAATTATTGCAAAAAACCACCAAACCCCCACACCAATTACAGCCTCATCGCATTACAAACCTTAATAATTTTTTAAACCCAAACTTTTCCATTCAACCTAAAATATCCATTATTCACGCCCCCCATTACCCTCCCGCCCGCCCTTTCCCTTTAATAATTCACCCAATAAAAGATAATTGATCTTTAAATTCCATAAAGAGGCATCCCCTTATTTTCGTAGAAATATCAATCTACACTATAAAAAATGTTCAAATCAATTTTCGAAAACGGCTTGAAAGCATGCCCGGAGCACCTTCAAGACTATATCAAATCGCAAAATATAATAGTAATAATTGGCATCTTTACTTCCATTGGGTTTACTATTTTCAATTATATTGAAATGGGAGATGCCTATTTCCCCACTCTATTTGCCTGCATTTGTTTTTGCTCAGCCTTTGTCCTCACCAAAAACCAACAATACCTTATTTCTCGAATTATTGCCTTTTCGGGCTTATTTATCCCTACTTTCATTCTTGCCATTTATTTCCGAACAGATATGGGGATCAGAAGCTGGATGATGGGGTATATCCTGGCAGCTGCCATTTCAAGTTCCATATATTTTTCATTTAAAGAAAAATCCATCACCGCGACACTTTGGATATTGACCCTAATAGGTCTTTTGGTATCCCCCTATTCAGATGCTTTTGGTATCAAAAAACTAGAACTGGATATACTGAATAACACTTCCTTTATTCAGCTAAATATTGCCACCAGCCTGGGCTTTTTGCTTGTCGCCATTCGACTCTCAGATGGTATGAAAAACAAAACCCATTTAAAAAATCTGGAGCTTTTCGCCTCTATGGAGTCAAAAACGGAGGAGCTTGAAAAACAGCGGCTACATCTGGAGAACCAACAAAAGGAAAATGAACTTTATCGTTTAGAAGAGCAAAAGCGCCAATGGCAAACGGAAGGGATTAATATCTTCTCTTCCCTACTTCGGGAAGGCAATTTAGAAGATATAAAGGACCAGTTCATGAAGCAATTGGTGGATTATCTGGAACTGAACCAGGCCGCCGTTTTTATTGCCCAAACGCAGGGTGATAAAACCATCCTGAATATGGAAGCCTGCTATGCTTATGGACGAAATAAAAACATAACGGCGGTGGTAGCGCCAGGAGAAGGCTTGTTGGGCCAGTGCTTTTTAGAGAAAGACGAAATTTACCTTTTGGAGATTCCCGAAGGTTATACCAAAATTACCTCTGGACTGGGTGAAGCCACACCAAAATGCCTTTGCCTTGCACCATTAAAGGTGGGCGATAAGGTTTTAGGGGTGGTGGAAACAGCCAGCTTCAAAGCACTGGAAGATCATCAAAGAGCATTTTTCCTTAATCTATGTGAGATTTTAGCCAGTGCCATTGAACAGTCAAAATCAACCGCCGAAACCAAAAAGTTATTAGAAGCCTCTCAATTACAGGCTCAGAAGCTTTCCGCCCAGGAAGAGGAAATGAGACAAAACATTGAAGAATTATCCTCCACTCAGGAACAATTTGAACGAGAGCGGAAAATGCTGTTAGAAAAAATTGAGGAGCTGCAAAAGCAAAATAATATGGTGGTCGACCACCACCTAAAAGCATAATCCCTCCGCCGGGCCCTGCTCCTATTCAGAAGGCAGGGCTTTTTATTTCCTTTTTCTTACATCGCCTCTCAGTCCGACCAAAAACAAAGGAACCATCCCTTGCTTATCCTTTCAATGGCACAACTCCGATTCTTTGAAAGACAAACGATCGCCCACTTACTGGAGGCAGGGAAAAGTCCGGCTTATATCGCCAAAGTGATGGGAAGGCATCGTTCCACAATTTGTCGGGAGATCAAACGCAATCAAGTAGGAGAACAATATCAAGCCGAGGAGGCACAAAAAGAAAAGGAGTTCCGCCGTTATCTGGCATTAATACAGCGAAAAGGAAATTTTTTCAACCAGCAAAAGCGAAGTGGTATCCACTTCCGGCCGACCGTAATCCTCCATCCCATACTGCTGTTCCTTAGAAATCTGAAAATTCCGCAACACAACAATTTCAAATCCACAAACCTTAGCTTTTATACCGATACTCGCTTAAGATATCGGCCAGAAAAAGGAAAATTCAGTGGAAAAAATCACCCCTTCTTTTTCGCTAAAAGTCGGAATTATACCGTGCGTAATTTTCATTTTTGCCTTCCCTACTTTGCGCATCAAGTCGGAACGCTATACCGAAAATTTCAATCTTATTGGAGAAGGAATTTTGGGCAAACAACTTCTACATTTAAAAGCCTTAGAAGAAGGCGAAGAAAATATTCGTCATTCCAATTCAATTCCTTCAAAACGATTCCAGCAAGCATGAATTCGCTTGTTGATCAACCCACTTATGCCAACACTTTCCAATCAAACGATATCGCTGACTCTAAAACAGAAAATCCATCAAATTCTTCCAAGTGTCAAGCAGCACAGGGATCTCGATCTCCAAAAACCCGCATCGAAAAGCGTGTGATGGGCTAGAAACTATCATCCCAAAACTTTATGGAATTTTTTAAACCCACTAAAAATGATTGTTGCATTTGGGAGTAGGCTTGGGCAAATACATCGGTTTAATTTTTTTTGAGCTCAGCCCTCCTGATTATTTTCAGCGGTGTCGATTTGCTGAAGGGTTTCACGCTTCGAAGTATGCTAGGATCCCTTCGAAATAGAGGCATATCAAAGTTTCAGGTCGTTACATTCACTGGCAGTTGAGCGGTCTAATGCTTTACCAAATATTAATCTCAAGGAGTTAAATTCATTAAGCGTGGTAATAAGTCATACAAATACATCCGCACGCATCTTCGGATGTTTTATTTCTCTTCCTGCATCCTTAACCATTTTCTCACGGCATTCGGTTTCAACTTCACTAATCGCTGTCATTGCCACTGAACCTTAGTGAATTTATTCGTATTGAAGTTCGATTCAGTGCCCACTCAAGCCAGCGCCCAGTCATAAATTACACCAAACACAAAATATAGTATGCATTTAAACATATTACCAGTATCACAAAATTTATCAATAGAGCAATTTTCTACCTTTCAGAACTCCTATATTTTGAAACGACAAAACGATGGTCGGCACCCGTCCTAAGAGGAAAAATTATAATAAATTTATCCCTTAACGACTCCCAATCAAAAAGACGCGGTTTAACATTTTTATTTATCAGCTATATTACATTATTTCACTGATGAATAATAAGCAAAAATTAACATCACATACTTATTGGTCCAATGACCTGAAAAAAAGGTCAATAGGATAGATTTTATATTTTTTTAACGGACATCTGAATCTAGACTTTCAATTTGAAATAAACTTTGAACGATGCCCCTGTTTAAATTTTTAATATTTCAAAAAGGTGAATCCTCAAAGCGCCTTATGATATTTTAATCACACTCAACCTATTTAATCGAATGAAAAAAATTTTATTCTTGCTTTTATCTTTTGCGGCAGGACATACCTTATGTGCGCAGCGCAGCCTGCCGGATAGGAATGCCCGCATGGCAGAAGCACTGCAACAACAGACGATCTTAAGAAAGGAACAGGCTAAAGCCATGTTCGGTCATGATAGCATTGCGATTCAGCGAGAATTTTGGCGACTGGACAGTCTTTATCAGGAAGAGCTGAGGCATTGGGAGGCCATAAATAATCCATATTTCACTCAGGCCAAAGTAAAATCCAGCATGACGCTGGACAGTACCCTTTCCCGCGTTTTCGATGAGTCCACTAAAGAATGGATAGGCTTCGAACGTAGTTTGTATCGATATAATGATCAGGATTTACTTTCACAACTGGAAACAGACACCTTAATTTCGACAACCGAATCCGAGGCCCGTACCATGACTTCCTTTGAATATGACCAAGAAGGTAGAGTGCTTTCCCGACTTGTTAAAGAATATAATTCGGAAACCGGAATCTTTGACGAGCGGGCAAAAACGGAAGATGAATACCCGAATGAATATACAATTATCAGACGTTATTACACGTCAAATCCGGAAAACAGTCAACTATTTAAAACAGATCAGATTACCATTCGTGAAAAACCGGAGGAGCATTGGCGTTTTTTCGAATCGCTTTTGTTTAATTCCGCGGGAGATACTACAAATGGATTCCGGACAACAAATATTAACTCACCTTTCACTGATTATTCTGACAATTATCAATGGAGTGGTGGACAATGGTCCGCTATGAATAAACATCAAACCGAGTATGATGAAGATCGGAACCGATTAAATTTTACTATTTGGGAAAGTGAGGGCACTCAATTCACCTCCAGCCTACGGAGCAGCTATGAGTATGAGGAGGGGAAAAAGACGGCCTATTATCGCTCTAGCAGGGCACACGACGAGGACACATGGAAGCATAACCATTTCACTAATTATGCCTATAATCAAGGGGACACCTTAATGGTAGAGAATAATTTTGATAAAGAAGGAGAGGCCTGGGTGCAATATGCCAAGTCTTTTCGGATCCCATCAGAAACAGGAATAGATTTTAAACGCTATGACATTCGGAATGGAGAAATGTATTTAGCAGGAGGAACAGAAACCACCCTTGATGAACAGGAGCGACAGACAATTGTAATGAATTTCTACATGCAGGAAGGAGAAAAAGTACCCACTTATCGAAGCATATACCAATACACTGGATCTAGGGAACAGGAAAGCGAGGAAGTCTATCAAGTTTGGCGGGAAGATAGCCAACAATGGTTCAATCTCAGTAAAACCATCCAATCTAATGATGAGCAGGGCAGGAATCTACTTTATGAACGCTACGCTTGGAGCACAGACCTGAGTGATTGGGAAGGAAGTTTTAAGGCGGTGTCTGAATATAATGAAAACGGAAGGCTTGTATTGTATGAGAGTTATTCCTATATAAAAGAAAGCCAATCGTGGTTGTTAGAAGAAATAGCTGTGTGGGAAATCCAACAAGGAATTTACGGTTTCGAGAATTATCAATTTGATTATGATACTCAAAAACTGGTGGGAACTACTAAAAGCCTGACAGAAAGCGATGGAAATAAAGATTCCGGCTTTTTGGAAATGTACCGACATGCCAATTGGGAATGGGATGTAACAAAGGACGATTGGGAGTTGGTGTACGAAGAACGGGGAGAATATTATACAGGAACGCAATCCCTGAAATGGGTGGATTATTATGATCGCCAGTACCCGGAGTGGGCCAGACAATACAGAATAAAGTATTATTACCGTGATTTTGAGGAGGAAAATGATGATTACATATTGGCTACAGATGAGGCATTCGGTTTCCAGCTGATGCCCAATCCAGCCACTGATTATATCCGTATCTCGGGACCTGCTGAGGTTCAGGAATTGAAGATTATGAATGCCGCCGGCCAGCAGGTAAGAACTTACCATGGAGGAGAAAGTCATTATTTCATCGGGGATCTGTCTGCTGGTGTTTACCACATTTTATTGACTTCCGGGAGCAAACAAGCAGTATTCAAGCTTTTAAAACAATAATCCTTACAGGAGTAGCCATCTTGTTGGTGGCTACTCTTGTTTTATGCTTTCCCCACCATATTTCCTGTGCCCCAAGGGTAAAAGCACTACTACTAAGCGCTGGTCATTAATTTCAATCTTCCTCGTGATTTATAATCTTATCGATATTCTTCTCCCTCAATTCATCTCCCAAACCAATTAATCTCCCATGATGATTTTCACAAAGTAGCCAATCCTTATTTTTATTGATCACATAATATTCAAAGCCGAAGCATTCGCCGATAATTTCCCCAATAATGGACGGATTGCAGTCATAAATAGGATAATCCGCTTCCTGGTCATCTTCCACCATTAGCCAAACTTTTTCATTCTGGTCAGGAATAATTTCCTTCAATTTCTCAAATGGTTTTTCATATTTTTGAAAATCAAATGAAGCTTGCTTAAAATCCTCCCACCACCATCGCCGGTCTCCTGACTTAACAAAACTATTAAGGAGCTCATAGTACAATGTGCTACCCATATCAAAACTTAAAAGCGCTATTTGGTCAGCTGAGTACTCTAATGTCTCTATAGCGGTTGAAATTTCCTCTTTTACTACTCCCATTTTTACCTTATTCGTGAAATAAACGCCATTCCACCAACCTGCCAATCACTTAAAAAAAATCTACTACCCTCCCTAGCTCCCTACTCACTCACCTCCATCCTCGCGATCAAAGCCTTCAGACAAGTTTGTCTTTTTCTATTATCCACATTTTTCACGGCGAGTCCCATGGACTTTCTACTCCCCAAAAAGACCGCCAGTTTTTTCGCGCGGGTGAGTCCGGTATAAATCAGATTCCGGTAGAGCATTTTAAAATGCTGAGTGGCTACGGGCAAAATCACGGCATCAAACTCGGAGCCCTGGGACTTATGAATGGTGATGGCATATGCCAAATCCAGTTCCATGATGGCTTCCCGATTATATTCTACTATTCTTCCACCGTAATTGATTTTCATGGTAAAATCCACCGGATTGACGGTTGAAATTTTCCCGATATCCCCATTAAAAACTTCCAGATCATAATTGTTCCGCTTTTGAATCACCCGATCGCCCACCCGGAAAAATCGATCTCCGACCGTGATCTGCGGTTTATTTTCTGCGGCAGGATTGGCGGTTTGTTGGATCAGCATATTCAAATTACGCGTACCCAGAGAGCCTTTGGTCATCGGCGTGAGTACCTGAATCTCCCGGCCTTCTCCCAGCATCTGCGGAAGGGTTTGTGCGTACAAACGCACGACCATGTCCGAAGCTGAAAAACCATAATTCAACGTTGACCAGGGATGTACGCCTTTCAGAATTTTCTGCAATCCATCGGCATAGGAGGGGGAATTCAGCAATTGATAAACATCCACATGCATAAATTGCTGTGGGACATTGAAGGTGTATTTGGATATTCCCTCCCGGCGGATTTGCTCCAGCTCCGTCTCTTCCAGATTTTCCAGATAATAATCTTCTTCTGTTTTATCCACCCGTTGGTAATGCCCATCCGCTTCCTTCACCACGGCCGTCTGCCCGGATTCCAAAACAGACTTCATCGTCTTTTGAATCTTTTTGATGAACTGGGCCTGTGGTTGGGTGGCCTCCTCGGCATCAATGAACAAGCAATCCTCTGACTTCCAATAAGCCTTTTGCTGAATCGGGCTTTTCACCTTGGGAATTTGTCCGGCATTGATCTGGTGGGCATAGGTAATGATTTTAGATTCCTTTCCCTGTCGGAAAATCTGCGTAAGTGCAAATACCGGAATCCGGCCGCTGTCCATCATGTCTTTCAGCACATTTCCGGCCCCTACACTGGGCAACTGATCCGCATCCCCAATGAACAGGACCTGCGCGCCCATCGGAATGGCCTTCAATAAGGAAGCCGTCAGGCTGATATCCAGCATGGAACACTCATCGACGATGATAAAATCTCCCTCCAGCGGATCTTCTTCTCCTTTTTTGAATCCTCCTTGCACCGGATCAAAGACCAGCAATCGGTGAATGGTTTGTGCTTCCCGACCGATCACCTCCGCCATTCGCTGCGATGCGCGGCCGGTAGGTGCCGCCAAAAGCACTTTTCGCCCCATAGCCACGGCCAATTGTACGATGGCTTTGGTAGTCGTGGTTTTCCCACAACCCGGGCCTCCGGTCAATACACTCACCGACTGTCCTACTACGCCGGCAACGGAGTCAGTTTGCTCATCGCTCAATGGAAAAGGTTGTTTTTCATTGAACCTGTTCAACCAATTTTTCACCCGCTTTTGGTCCACCTTTATTTTGGTTTTGGTCAGACGCTCCAGCTCATTGACGACCGTCAGCTCATCGTAATATAAAGTCTTGGAATAATAAGCGATAACTTCTTCCCCCTCTTTGATAAGCCTGCGCGTGCGGAGCTCATTCTCCTGCTCCATGCTAAGCAAATTCTGCTGGATCAATTCCTCAGCGCCTTGCAACTTCAAAAGCGCTATACACTGCTCCAAAATTTGCCCCAGCAACAGATAACAATGTCCTTCCTCTCTACTGGCGGCCAACACATGTTTAATAGCAGCAGAAACCCGCTCGGGACTGTCTTCCGCAAAGCCCATACTCAGGGCGATTTTATCGGCAGAGAAAAACCCTATGCCATAAATATCGCGGGAAAGTCGGTAGGGGTTCGCCGAAACAATCTCAATGGCCTCGTGCTCATATTGCTTAAAAATCTTAACCGCATACAAAGTACTGATCCCATATTCCTGCAGGAACATCATCACATTCCGGATGGAACGGTGCTCCAGCCATGACTTACGAATCGTTTCCAATTTGTTTGAGGCGATACCCGGAACCTCCTGAAGCCGATCCATCTCCTCCTCAAAAATATCTAAGGTTTTCTCCCCAAAATGCTTCACAATCCGCTTGGCCGTTACTGGCCCTACGCCATAGATCAGGCCGGAACCCAAATACTTTTCTAAAGCAGAGGCAGAAGCAGGCTTCAGTTCCAGCATCTTCTCCGCCTTGAACTGCTGCCCGTATTTTGGATGCTCTGTATAAGTCCCTTCAAATAAAAAAGTCCCGCCGGCAAAAACCTTTCCCTGATGCACCGTGACCGTTAGTTGCTCATTTTTCCTATCCACGGGAATCACCCGAAGTACACTATATCCACTTTCCTCACTATGGAAAGTCACTCTTTCAACAGTTCCTTTTAGTTCTTCTTTGATGATGCCCGTTGGTGAATTCATGCCTTTGCTTTGGATTATCCCCTAAGTTAATAAGCTTTTCGGATTTCGCCTAAAATCAAAAATTCCCCAAATCTTTCAAAATTCGAAAACCTGATATCTCAACAGCAGTTTAAACCAATAACAGTCTAATACTTACTCCATGAATAAAAATTACAGTCGTCAGGATATCAAAAAAATGACCATCATCGCCATTCTAATTTTTGAAATAATTCTCATCGTGTGGTAAATGCACCCATTTGGGAAATCGTCCTTCAACATTGCCCCAATAAAAAAGGTGAACCTTTTCTGATTCACCTTTTTCAATATGTTTTTGCTGCTTGGTTAATTACAACGCTGATTACACTTTTCTTTAATCACCTCATAAGCCTTTACATCTCCTAGCTCTCCTGCCTTACTCAAGTCCAAACAACCGGATTCTGTTAGTCCTGCTTCAATTCTCAAAATCCCTCTCAAATAATATGCATCCAAATTCTTATCATTGATCTCGATGATTTTTGAGCAATCATTGATCGCATCTTCATAGGCATCCAACTGCAATTTAGCCTGACCACGGTGGTACAGGGCTTTTTCATGCGCCTGATCTACCTGCAAGGCAGAGGTATAATCATCAATTGCCCCATAGTAGTCCTGTAACATGAATTTCACCTTACCACGCTCAAAGTAAGCATCGGCAAACTTTGAATTCAGGTTCAAGGCTTCGTTAAAATCTTTCATGGCGCCATGGCGATCCTCAAAATGGGCTTTGATTCTCCCTCTCATATAATAAGCCTGATCTGCTTTTTCGTCTAATTCAATGGCTTTATTGAACTTAAACAGCGCTTCCACAAAATCCTTCATTTGGAAGTGATTGATGCCTTCTTCAATCAAACTGGAAGCCGTATTATCAATAGTGGCATGGCTGTGAAAACCGACCACTAAGAACATTAAAAGAAATGTTAGTCTTTTCATTAATTTAAATATAGGTTAATGCTGATTAATCAACTTTTAGAACTAAAAGTAATGATAATTCAAAAAATGTTGTGATCCAAACGAGATAAATTGTGAGGGATCTGTTCATGATCGCATAAAAAAAAGTGATGAAAGCAGCACCCTCATCACTTTATCGTTTCTTCTATTCCGGATCATATGCCAATACCGGCATCAACCATTTCTCTATTTCCTCTACGCTCATGTCCTTTCGCTGGGCGTAATCCTCCACCTGGTCTTTCCCTATTTTCCCAAGGGCAAAATATTTGGCTTCCGGATTTGCGAAATACCATCCACTTACCGAAGCGGCCGGGAACATGGCATAACTCTCAGTCAGGCTTATTCCGGTGTTTTTTTCTACCTCAAGTAAATCAAACAGTTTGCGCTTTTCCAGATGATCCGGGCAGGCCGGGTAGCCTGGTGCCGGACGAATGCCCTGATACTGCTCCTTAATTAATAAAGCATTATCCAGATGTTCTTCCGGCTGATAGCCCCAGAACTCTTTCCGGACACGCTCATGCATGCGTTCTGCCAGCGCTTCCGCCAGGCGGTCTGCCAGGGCCTTCACCATAATGGCAGAGTAATCATCCAGAGATGCCTCAAATTCTTTGGCCAATTCATCCGCCCCCCAGCCAGTGGTCACCGCAAATCCGCCCATATAATCCTCCTGCTTACTTTCCTTAGAAGCCACAAAATCAGCAAGACAGAAATTCGGTAATCCCGGCGCTTTTTTATTCTGCTGACGCAGGAAATTCAGGGTAGCCAGCTGTTCGGTGCGCTCCGTATTCGCATAAATTTCGACATCATCTCCCACCGCATTCGCAGGGAAGAAGCCGATCACCGCCTTAGCCTGCAATAATTTTTCAGAAATAATCCGATCCAACAAAGCATTCGCCTCTTCAAACAGCTTGCTTGCGGCTTCTCCAACAAGGCGATCCTCCAGAATGGCCGGATATTTCCCATGTAAATCCCAGGACTGGAAGAATGGCGTCCAGTCGATATACTCTTTTAGCTCTGCCAGGTCATAATCTTCAAACACCTTGATGCCTTCCACTTTCGGAGCAGGCAGATTGGATTGTGACCAGTCAATTTTTGTTGGATTATTTCGGGCATCCTGCAGGCTCAAATAATTCTTTCGCTTCTGTCGCTTGGCATGATCATCCCGTAAGCCTACATATTGCTCTTTATAATCGAGCGTGACCTTACGGGCAATATCGTTGTCCTCTGAGGTGAGGCGAGAAGCAATCGGAACGGATTTGGAGGCATCCAATACATGAATCACCCCACCGGAATAATTCGGATCAATTTTTACAGCCGTATGAATACGGGATGTGGTCGCTCCGCCAATCATCAGTGGAATGTTCATGCCGCGCTTCTCCATTTCTTTCGCCACATACACCATCTCATCCAGTGAAGGCGTAATCAAACCGGAAAGCCCGATCACATCCACCTGCTCTTTCTCAGCCGTATCCAAAATGGTTTCCATGGGCACCATCACACCAAGGTCGATGATCTCAAAATTGTTACAGGCCAATACCACGGAAACGATATTTTTCCCGATATCATGCACATCACCTTTCACCGTTGCCAGCAAAATTTTCCCGGCAGATCCATGTCCGGCCATTTCCGGATTCTTTCGCTTCTCTTCCTCAATAAATGGAATCAGGTGCGCAACGGCCTGCTTCATTACCCTTGCCGATTTCACCACCTGCGGCAGGAACATTTTTCCGGCTCCAAATAGCTCTCCGACAGTATTCATACCGTCCATTAATGGGCCCTCAATGACCTCAATCGGACGGCTATATTGTTGACGTGCTTCTTCCGTATCGGCTACCACAAATTCGGTAATCCCTTTCACCAAAGCATGCGCCAGGCGTTCTTTGACAGTGCCCTTTCTCCAGGCATCGTCCTTTTTCTTTTCTTTTTTATTTCCTTTTACCGTTTCGGCAAAATCCAACAACCTTTCGGTAGCATCCTCCCTGCGATCTAACAATACATCTTCCACATGCTCCAATAGCTCTTTGGGAATATCATCATAAACCTCGAGCATGGATGGATTCACAATCCCCATATCCATTCCTTCCCTGATGGCATGATATAGGAAAGCCGAGTGCATCGCCTCCCGAACCGTATTATTTCCCCGGAATGAGAAGGACACATTGGATACCCCGCCACTCACATGGGCACCCGGTAGATTTTCTCTCACCCAACGGGTGGCTTTGAAAAAGTCCACCGCATTCAAACGATGCTCGTCCATACCCGTTGCCACCGGAAAAATGTTCAAATCGAAAATGATATCCTGCGGAGGGAAGTTGACATCAGGGGCAGTCATGACCTCATAAGAACGCTTCACAATTTCCAGACGGCGCTCATAAGTGTCTGCTTGTCCGTCTTCATCAAAAGCCATCACAATCACCGCCGCACCGTAGCGCTTAATCTTTTTGGCCTGTGCTTTAAATTCTTCTTCTCCACCTTTGAGAGAAATGGAGTTCACCACACTTTTTCCCTGCGCACATTTCAGTCCTGCTTCAATGATTTCCCATTTGGAGGAATCAATCATGATCGGCACACGGGCAATTTCCGGTTCGGAAGCGATCAGGTTCATGAATTTCACCATGGCTTCCTTTCCGTCCAGCATGGCATCATCCATATTAATATCGATGATTTGCGCTCCGCCATTTACCTGTTCCAGGGCAATATCCAAAGCTTCATTGTACTGCTCTTCCTTGATCAGACGCAGGAATTTGCGGCTACCGGCTACATTAGTACGCTCTCCTACATTCACAAAATTCAGCTGCTCAGACACCTCCAAAGGCTCCAAACCACTCAGCTTTAAATTTGGAATATGGGTCCATTTATTTTTATAAACTCCTGCATAATCGGGATGTATACTCATTTTCTTTTTGCTTTCCTGTGGTTTAAATTGCTACCGAGTCCAAATTCCTTGGAGAATATTTTGATGCCGCCTCCGCGATTGCCTTAATATGATCCGGCGTGGTGCCGCAACATCCTCCCACAATATTGAGATAAGATTCCCGGAAGAAATCCTGAATCAAATCGGCCATCATCTCCGGAGACTGATCATACTGCCCGAACTCATTCGGCAATCCGGCATTCGGGTGAGCGCTCACATTAAAAGGAGATTTTTTGGACATGATATCCAGATAGGGCTTCATGTCTTTTGCTCCCAAGGCACAATTCAAACCAACCGACAGTAAAGGTATATGGCTAATGGAAATTAAAAAGGCCTCCGTGGTCTGCCCGCTAAGCGTTCTGCCGGAAGCATCGGTAATCGTTCCGGACACCATCACTGGCAGTTCCACCCCTTTTTCATCATAGGCTTCCTGTATGGCAAATAAGGCGGCCTTGGCATTCAGGGTATCAAAAACCGTTTCCACCAACATAATATCAGCTCCTCCTTCAATTAAAGCGATGGTCTGTGCTTTATAGGCTTGCACCAATTGATCATAAGTAATGGCGCGATAGCCCGGATCATTCACATCCGGAGACATGCTGGCCGTACGGTTGGTCGGGCCGATTGAACCGGCCACAAAACGAGGTTTATCCGGATTTTCCGCGGTAAATTCTGCACAGGCTTCTTTGGCCAGGCGGGCCGATTCAAAATTGATATCGTAAACAGCGTCCTCCATCTGATAATCCGCCTGGGCAATCCAGGTTCCGGAGAAGGTGTTGGTTTCCACGATATCGGCCCCTGCGGCCAGATACTCCCGATGGATATCCTTAATAATATCCGGGCGGGTAATGGACAACAGATCATTATTTCCTTTTAAAGGTAATGGATGATCCTTAAATCTCTCTCCTCGGAAATCTTCCTCTTCCAAAGTATGACGTTGAATCATCGTTCCCATTGCACCGTCCAAAATCAAAATACGGTCTTTTAACAGGTCTTTGATGGATTGCTTACTCATTATCTTTATTTAATTTTCATAGCCGGCCTAGGAAAAATATGGCCTGGACAATTTTTCCGAACAAATAAAACCATTGATGAGGGGAAATGATAATTTTCAAAGCTCAAAATGAAAGAAATAACATTTTTCTACTCAATCGCCCTAATAAAAGTTCAAAAGTGCAACAAGACCAAAATAATCTTTGGGAAAATCAGCCCTCTTTAAACTAGAATAATACCTGCTAAAATCCCTCTTTATCGACAAGGCAGGAAAACTAAGAGAGTTTTCCCTGTTTCGGGTTTTTCCAATGATGCTAATGAAGGAGGAATAGCAAGCTTGCTCCAATTGGGCTATTAAAAAGCCCGACAAAACACCACACCACCCTCAAAGCCAACGCCTTAAAAAATGAAAGCAAATCTAATAGCATCATTCGGATGAAAATTCGGCACCCCTACCGGAATGATTTTCATCATTATTAAAACCTTAACGATCGGATTGTTTGGATAGTGAATGGTACTTTTTTAATTTTTGGTTCATTCCATAATCAGGTCAAAATGAAATCCACCAAATCTAAACCATACAAATGTAATGCAGGTGCCACTTACCCTATTGGCGCAAGCATTACCAAAAAGGGCGTCAACTTCGTTGTATTCTCCAATGCGGAGCAAATAGAATTATTGCTGTTTGATAAAGAAGAAGATACGGAAGCTTCCACTTCTATTTTACTCGATAAGCAAATTAACAAAACCTTTTATTACTGGCACATTGAGGTGGAAGGGCTCAGGGCCGGACAGCTATATGCTTACCGTGCCCATGGAAATTACGCGCCCTGGGTAGGTAAAAGATATGAGGGCAAAAAGGTCTTGGTGGATCCCTATGCGAAGGCCGTCAGCGCCAAGCTATATGACCGAAAAAAAGCCTTTGGTCATGAAGACAATATTGCGCATGCGATCAAATCAGTAGTGATTGACGATAAAGATTATGATTGGGAGGGCGATCGTCATATCAACCGTAAGTACGAGACCTCGGTCATTTATGAAATGCATGTGAAAGGCTTTACCAAGCATTCCTCTTCGGGCTTATCTGAAGACATGCGGGGTACGTATCGTGGGGTGATTGAGAAAATTCCTCACCTGAAAGAACTGGGCATAACGGCTGTGGAACTCATGCCGATTCACTTTTTTGACTGGCAGGATATCCCGGAACCCCGAAGCAATTATTGGGGCTACAGCCCAATTAACTTCTTCAGCCCTCACCCTCAGTATGCCATGAGTGAGGATCCGGTAGAAATGGTGAAAGAATTCAAAGATATGGTCAAAGCATTCCATAAGGCGGGCATTGAAGTGATTCTGGATGTGGTATTTAACCATTCGGCAGAGTCCAGCGGAGAGGGTCCCAATATTTCCTTCCGTGGATTTGACAACCTTTCCTATTATATGCTTAACCCGCATGACCGCTCAAAAGAACTGGACTTTACCGGCTGTGGCAATACCCTGAATGCCAACCACTCCATCGTTCGGAGGATGATTCGGGATTCTCTGCGCTATTGGGTCACAGAAATGCACATTGACGGCTTCCGCTTTGATTTGGCCTCCGTACTTTCCAGAGATGAAAACGGGCATCCTATTCAAAACCCGCCGATTATTTGGGAAATCGAATCGGATCCGGTATTGGCCGGTACCAAAATTATTGCCGAAGCCTGGGATGCCGGCGGACTTTATCAGGTGGGCAGCTTCACCGGAGACCGCTGGGCGGAATGGAATGGCGTTTACCGCGATGATATTCGGAAATTTGTCCGTGGGGAAGCCAAGATGGTCAGTAACGTAGCCAGCAGAATTCTCGGCAGCCCGGATGTATATACCGAAGATGGACGGGAAGTCTGTCGTTCGATTCACTTCGTCACCTGTCATGACGGCTTCACATTGAATGATTTGGTCTCCTATAATGAGAAACATAATCGTGCAAATGGGGAATCCAACCGGGACGGAATGAATGAAAACTATTCCTGGAACTGCGGAGTAGAAGGCCCAACCACCAAAGAGGAGGTAGAAGCGCTACGGATTCGCCAGATCAAAAACCTGATGACCATTACCATGATCTCTCAGGGTACTCCTATGATCTTAATGGGAGATGAGGTGAGAAGAACCCAACAGGGAAATAACAATGCCTATTGCCAGGATAACGAAATAGGCTGGTTTGACTGGAACCTGAAGGAGGTCAATCAGGAGATTTATGACTTCACCCGTCACATAATTAAGTTTTCCCAAACCCTTTCCCTTTTCCGACAGGAATTTGTTTTACACGACCAGCCCACCATGGAGCAAGCCTACAACATCTGGCATGGCGTGAAAAGAAATGAACCGGATTGGGAGGATTATGTACGTACCCTCTCCTTCGAACTAGTGGATGAAGCCCATGGAGAGCGCCTGCATGTGATGATGAATTTCTTTTGGGAACCACTGACCTTTGAAGTACCCTTCCATAAAAAAGGAAAAGCCTGGTTCCGGGTGGTAGACACTGCTCTTGGCCTGGGGAAGGACATTATCGATCCGCGGGTGAATCAGGAAAAAATCAAGGCACTTACCTATGAATTATTGCCCCGATCCATTGTGATTTTGATGGAACGCAATGATTAGAGCGTGTTCATTAGCACACCTCCCGGCTGAAAATTTGAATTCCGCGCCGATTTACGAAGTAAACTAACTATATCTCAACGCACTGCGGACATTACTGATTTTTTACTGCCCCAATTTGGGCTATCATAATTCAAAGAAAATAAACTTTGAGGAATTGAAAATAAGTCGCTTACGGTTGATTGATAAATATAGCGGTGAATAATTCGGCTTAGCTTACTACCTTTTACAGTATGGATATTATGGTATAAAATCTTCCACATCAACCCTCCGGCCTTGATCAATAGGCGGATAGACAAAGGTTCTGCTGGCGAGCAGAGGGCATCACAGCGACATTTCTGCAATACTTTACCAGTCTCGCGGCCTCTACAAATGTCGCCTTGATGGATTCCGTCAGCAGGTTCTTTGTCCCGCCGACATTGATCACAGCCTTGATTTTTTTGTTTCGTTTTTTATCAAGAAAAAATGAAAAAGAAACGATTGATTATTCAATATAAGGCGCTGAATGGCTGATCTAGCTTTTTTATGAAAAAGCCCTGGTAAGCTTACTTTCCTCCGATTTATCTGCTTCCTTGGAAAAAAGTGAAATAGAGATCATAATTCCATCATTTTTCCCTCCTTGCCGATGAACGAAGATTTAGGTATGAATAATCCGGCTTATGCAGAAATCATTCAGATTAATCATGCGTCATCCGGCTTAATTCCCCCTCATAAAAAAGAAAAAGCGAGCCGATAACCGACTCGCTTTTTTTCTCTCTATGATTGCCTTTCAGCTGATTACATATTCTCTGGTTTCTCTACTTCAACCAACTCTACATCGAAAATCAAGATAGAGTTTGCTGCAATTTTATCACCCATTGCACGTGGACCATAAGCCATTGCAGAAGGGATGAACAAAGTCGCTTTAGAACCTGCAGGCAATAATGCGATACCTTCGTCCCAACCTTTGATCACCATTCCGCGACCCAAAGTAAATTCGAATGGACCGTAAGGACGACCTTCCATATACAAGTCTTGCTCTTTCGCTACTGACTCAATAGAAGTATCAAACCAAACCCCTTTCAAAGTACGACCTGCATAGTTCACACGAACTTTATCACCAGCAGCAGCCTGAGTACCATCACCTTTTTCAGTGATCACATAGTAAAGACCAGACTCAGTTTTCTCGGCCTCAATACCATTTTCTTTCAGGTATGCTTCAATTTCTTCCGCATCCTTAGCCACCAAAGCTTTCGCTTCTTCTTCTTCCTGCTTTTTCAAGTCAGCCATCAAACCTTCCTGGTACTGACGAACTTCCTCTTCTGATTTGAAGTGACCAATCACTTTCAGGTGATTATTGAAATGGCTGATATTCGCCAACTGAGGGTATCTTGCCTGGTAAGGCGTTGGAATTACCAATGAATCCGCCACTTCAACCACAGCTGAATCACCTTCACTCAATTTAGTAATTACCTGAACTACCGGGTTGTCACCCGCTTGTGCCAACATGATGCTGTCCATTTTGAAAATACCCGGCATTGGGCTTTTCTCTTGCCAAACAGAATCATTTGAATCACGCAATTCGCTTTCAATGGCGAAGAATTCCCCTTCAGAAATTTTCTTACCTTTTCCGTCTTCAAAAAGAGTGTACTTAGTACCAGACTCCAAGGTCACTACTTTACCACTATTACCTCCGCAAGAGGATAGCAACAATGCACCACCCATAAAAAGAAGCGCGAAAGGTTTCATAACTTTTTTCATCCTAAAAATTAACGTTTAATAACTATCTCAAATATAAACAATAATATCCGACCCGAAACAGACCGGAAAACAAATCACTGGCCCGAAGCCAAAAAGTTAATTTGCATTGAGTAATTCTTCCTTATAGGCAGGTAATAAATTGGTGAATTTCTCTACGGTTCCTTCAATATCCTCCAAATCACTAATTCCACCGGCAGCATTTTTATGCCCGCCTCCATTGAAATTCGCTTTGGCAAAAACACTGGCATCAAAAGTTCCTTTTGATCGGAACGACATTTTGATCCCGTCCTTACGCTGGATGATCATAGCGGCAAAAACAATCTCCCGCATGGACAAAGCATAATTCACGAAACCCTCTGTATCTCCGGTTTGCTCATTGAACTTCTTCAAATCCTCCGCCGTAATGGCGAAAAAAGCAGTTCGGTATTCCGGCAAAACCTGCAAGCGCTGGCTCAGGGCAAAACCCAGAAAGCGCAGGCGATCCAGTGAATTAGCATCGTAAATATATTTCCCGATTTTGGCCGTATCCGCCTTCAAATCGATCAAATCCGCCGTAATGGTATGGGTTTTCTTAGTGGTATTGGAATGCTTAAAGCCTCCGGTATCGGTCATGATGCCCGCATAAAGCTCTTCCGCCATATCCTGATCCACCAAATCGCGCCCGTCCAGCTCCACGATCAATTCATAGATCATTTCGCAGGTGGCTGCATAACGCGTGTCTGAAAAAGTGAAATCAGCAAAATCCGTAGGTTCCTGATGGTGATCCACCATGACCTTCTTAGCGGTACATTTTTCCACCAATTCTCCTAAGCCATTGATACGCTTAAGATCATTGAAATCCAAACAGTACACCACTTCTGCTTCCTTCACTAATTTTTCCGCTTCTGCTTCACCACCGTCCTCATAAACCAAAACCTCGTCCTGCCCTTTCATCCATTTCAAAAAAGCCGGATAATCCGTCGGTGATATCACTTTTACTTCATGCCCTTTTTTCAAAAGGAAATGGTACCACGCCAGACATGAGCCTAGAGCATCACCGTCCGGTTTAGCGTGTGGTATAATGACCCCTTTCTTTGGGCTACTCAAAAAAGATTTAAATCCTTCTAGATCTTGCATATAATTATAAAAGGCTCTGTTTAGCATGAGCCATTTTTTCCAAGGTGCAAATGTCCGCATTCTGAGTAAATATTCAAAAAGTAATTTTTTCAATATGCCTAATTCATTTAAAAAATCAGTACTGGAGCATGAAAAAATTGAACATAAGGGCTTTAATTTCCAGCCTAACCTAAAAACAATGGCAGTCTTTTTCTAAATTACCCCAAATTTAAACAAATACTAATCTAATATGAGCAAGAATCAGTGGGTATTCCTGTTAGCTTCCCTTTTTTGGGCAATAGGATGCAAGTCCCCTGCGCAGGAAAGTATGGGAACAATTGAAGGCAACATATACTGGAAAGAAGGTAATCATATGCCAATGATTGGAGCAGAGCCGAAAGCTCCCCAGGGTGTGGAAAGAACGCTGTATTTCTTCGAACCGGTTAAATCCTCAGAAATTGAAAGAAACGCGCTGGGGCTGTTCAATTTAACCGAAGCCAAAGCGGTAGCGACCATTAAGTCAGATAAAAACGGCCATTTCAAAGGCAGCCTGCCAGCAGGTCAATTTTCCGTTTTAGTAAAGGAAGAAGAGGGTTTTTTCGGAAATATTATGAATGGAGAAGGCGTAATCAATCCGGTATCTATTGAAGCTGGCGGTAGTCAGAAGATGGATATCCAGGTAGATTACAAAGCAACATACTAGCACTCTCCTTCTCAGCACAAAAAAACCGTGATGCCAGCTGCAACACGGTTTTTTTTATTCATGGATTAATCAATTTCCTCTCCTTTCAGGACTCTCCAGCCTTCCTCCTTATTTAATAATAAGTCTTTTGCTACTTTATGCAGCGTGGGATTATTAAATGAAAAAACAATCAGCGTCACACAAAACAGCCCAAAGAAAAAAGCATCAGCGGTAAGCAAAACACCGATTGCGGCCGCCCAATTACCCACGGAGAGCCACAGCAACTTTCTCTGAAAGCCTCCGTAAAGGATATTCAGCTTATCTCTTAAAACTTCCTCCTCTAATGCATTTTTCTTTACCGCACGATAAGCTTTATAGGCGAAAAAGATGGTGGTAAACACCAGCAAACCAAAAGCGCCTCGTACTATTGCCAGCACATTTTCAGAGAATTCCAAAAGTGGGGTAAAGGTATTATTCTGTTTCTGAAGATAGACATACACGAAGATCGCCAAAGGTACCGCCAGTAGCATATACAGCATCATATTGAGGCGATTGATGTATTCGCGGCTATTTTGATAATTGAGATTACTCTTATTAAGCATAGAATGTTTTAATAGGTATTTAAATACAAATATTGGGATATTTTGTCAAAATTACTGAATTTCCCTCCTTAGATTACAAATTTGGAGCCTTTCCCGACAAATGGCTGCAAAAAGAAAACCAAAATCAATTGTTCATGAAAATTCGTTTCGGTCTATACCCCCTGAGCACTTTCATCGTGTTCTTAACCATTTTCACCTTTGCGGCCTGTGACACCCGCAAGAAGAAAAAACAAAACAATGAATTAAACCAATTAACCCTGGAGGCCAGCACATTAAAAGCCTCAGCGGACTCCAGCTGGAAAAGCATGATCGCGGAGGATGATCAAAAAATCAGATACTTGAGCCGACTGCTGGAAGAAGTGGAGTACACCAAAGCTTTTGACCCGCAGGCCGTGCAGCAGCTAAAAGAGCAGATTGCACAGTTAAAAAAAGATCGCTATCAGCAGGAGGAAATCATTAATATTCATAAAGTAGACACCTACGATAGCCTGGAACAGGGCGTTATTTATGCCGTGATCAACTACAGCAAAGAAAATCCAAAATTCGATCATTACCCGGCGATGGCTGAATTAATTCAGGGCATACAGGATTTACATGATCAGGTATTGAGCCAGCGGATCAATTATGATAAAGCCGCTTTTGCTTATAATGAATTCCTGGAAGCCAATGAACCCCTGGAAGGGCAACCCTTCCCTACCTTTATTCAGGAATAAAATGCCATAAAAAAAAGCGGAACCCTTGAAAGTTCCGCTTTTTTTGTCCTGAAATTGATAAAGATTAGCTCGCCTTATGCTGAGGCTTGTCTCCTTCCTCATACATTTCATCAATTTCTTTTTTATACTTATCGTTGATCACCTTACGCTTAATTTTCATGGTAGGTGTCAGCTCCCCATTTTCTTGCGTGAACTGATTCGGCAATAATTTAAACTTCTTGATTTGCTCAAAACGCGCCAGATTCTTCTGAAGCATTTCCACACGCTCATTGAAAAACTCCGCCACTGCGCTGTCCTCAATCATTTCTCTCACGTTAGAAAACTCCAGATTACGCTTTTTCGCCCACTCTGCCAGGGTATCAAAAGCCGGAACAATCAGTGCCGTCACGTATTTCTTCTCATCCCCGATCACGGCGATTTGTTCAATGAACTGGTCTTTTCCGACCTGCGTTTCGATCATTTGCGGAGCAATATATTTACCACCTGAAGTCTTCATCAGGTCTTTTAATCTTTCTTCAAAGACCAAATTCCCGTGGGAATCAAATCGTCCGGCATCACCGGTATGTAGCCAGCCGTCTTTCAATACTTCTGCTGTAGCCTCCGGCTTGTTGTAATATCCCTTCATGACATTACCACCTTTGACCAGAATTTCATTCTTGGCTCCCATCCGGATTTCCACCTTAGGCATGGTCTTTCCGGCAGAACGTACATCGAAATGAGTATCTTCAAAACAAGTCACAGAGGCAGTAGTCTCCGTCATTCCGTAACCAATCTTCACAACTAAGCCTACTGAATGGAAAAATTCCACAATATTGTCTGATAGCTTTCCACCACCGCAGGGCATCATTCGAATATTACCCCCAAGATTCTCCCGAATTTTGGAAAGCACCAATTTATCGGCGATAGCATGCTGAATCTTCCAGTGTGGTGGTACAAATCGCTCTACTCTTCGGCGGTTCATCACCTTTTTCCCTACTCCCACTGCCCAGTTGAAAAGCTTTTGCTTGGCCTTTGGAGCCTCCTCTAGCTTGGAATAAATGGTACCGTAAATCTTTTCATATAAACGAGGCACCGAACAAAGCACTGATGGCTTCACTTCCTTCAGAGCATCTGCCACCGTAGCGGTATCGCGCAGATAGTAGTTGGTCATTCCTTTGTAAAAAACATAGTAGGTCCATGCTCTTTCAAAAACATGACTCAATGGCAGGAAACAAAGAGAAGTATCTTCTTCACTAACGGATATGCGGAGGTCATGAATTTCATTCGTAAAAGCAAAATTACTATGATCCAGCATTACCCCTTTAGGCTCTCCGGTAGTTCCGGAAGTATAGATAATGGTCGCCAGATCCTCCAACTTCGCTTTCGCCAAACGATCCTGTATCATCAAAGTGCGATTTTCCTCCGCTCCAAGTTTCAACAGATCAGAAAAATACATGACGTCTTTTTGCCCACTAATATCTACCGTAGGATCAAAAACAATAATTTGCTTTAAAGTCGGGTGGTTCCCCAATAAAGTAATGGCCTTATCGTACTGATCCTGCCCGCCCACAAATAGAATGCGAACCTGCGCATCATTTAATATGTATTCTACCTGACCGACGGTATTGGTAGCATAAATAGGAACAACAACTCCACGAAGAGACATGACCGCATAATCGGAAATGGTCCATTCCGGTGTATTTTGAGAAAATATCCCTACTTTTTCCTCTTCCTGCAAACCAAAACCCAACAGCGCACTCGCTACCAAATCGATGTTTTGGGCAAACTCCGACCAGCTGCTCGGCAACCATTCCTTCCCCTCATAGGGTTGGTAATAGTAAGCGATTCTTTCTTTATATTTGGCGGCTCGGTTTCGAAGCCCGACCGCTAAATGCTCATAATTCATATTATTAAAGCGATTGTATCAACTTTTACACTTCTTAGAAAAAGATAATAAAAACTACTTTTTTTGATTGAAAAGTAGAATTATTGACTCTAAAATACAAAAGTAAAGCAATTCAGTCGGAAATAATAGCATCTTCGCCCCTAGCTAGAAATTATTCTGCCTAACCCCGCATTTTATCTAATAAATTACTCAGAGTTTCCGCATCCTCCGGACTTAAATTTTCCATAAAATACGCCTTTTCCTTCAGTGCTTCACTCGCATCTTCCACCAGCTTCAGGCCTTTTTCAGTAATGCGTATCTCCACCTGCCGCCGGTTATCAGGACAAATCGCCCGCTCCAGGCAGTCCTTTGCGCGTAATTTCTCCACCAGCCTGCTGGTATTGGACATTCGGTCAATCATTCTTGAGGTTAAAACCTTTAGCGCAACGCTTTCCGGATATACCCCCGCAAAATTCGAAGGATGTTAAACTGTTGAATAGAAATATCAAATTGCTTCATGACCTGATTCTGCAAGCCGCTTAACCAGCCAGCGGAAAATAACAGGTTCACCACCACCTTTTCTCTGGGATTAGCAAATGCCTTTTGGTTGATTTCCTGCTCTATATTCATTTGTTTAGACATCAATTGTAAGTTCAATACTGGTAAATGTATCTAAAACTACGTAAACCTAAACGAAAAAGTGGCAAAATTTCACAGAATCCGATGGAAAAGCCAATAGCAGCCAAAGTCGCTTTTTCATCACAAGAAGCGCGTAAAAAAACAAAGGAATCGTAGGGAAAAGCCACTGCTCGAAGCCATGACAGAAATAAGGAAGCACGCTTTTAATCGTCCAAAAAAAAGCAAAAAGCCAAAAAAAATTACGCGAGCTGCTTTTTGATAAAAAAATCTCTTTTCATGATATTTCCAATTTACCAGCCAGAATCAAAATGTGTTTTGAGATAATCAAAATAGAAAGCCTGATACACTGTAACAATATTTAAAAAAAAAGAGAATAAATACTAAAAAACACTTATTAGCAACCTTCATCAAATTGATTTTTTTACACTTAATCCTTTCAAAAACAAACTCTTATCCCTACTTTAAAACTGCGAGCATACAGTAAAGGATGATTTTTATAATTATCGTACTATTTATCTCGCATTTCTTTAACCCCCTAATTCATTAGGACTATTATTAACTCACCAAAAATATGGCAGAAACTGTGACAGTAGTAGATCCAAAATCTGAAGCACTAGAGAAAGCATGTTCAAATGCTTTAACCAAACTAGAAAAATTGGACCTGGAACCTCATGCGGAACTTAGAGAGAAGTTGGCATGGGTAATCGGAAGCTACAACTACGATAAGAATCCGGAAGGATTAGTAGAATTTGGCGAAAAAACATTGAAAGCACTATTAGCTTACAAAAAAGAAAAACCTCGTCAGGTAGCTAAAAAATTGATTGACGACCTTGAAAAGGCACTTGCAGCCTTTTAATCCATTCCTTAAAGTATTAAAAAAGGACGCCCTTTGATTAGGACGTCCTTTTTTTTGATTCATCGTAGGGCATTATTGGTAACCGAATCACATGAACCAGAAAAGCTCCGAAGCTTTTACAGCTCCATGCAATCTACATTCTCAAACTCCTCGGCATTAAAAGTTTGCTGTCTTAGTCGATTACCCTCCTCATCATAATAAACCCACAGGTACAAATCAGCCTCCGCAATATACTTTTCTCCTTTATACAGTGGTTTCGCCGGAGTCCCGACATTTATCAGGCGATCCAGGGTAGGCTTTATTTTCACCCCCTTTTCCAGACTGAACAAACCTTCCTTGCCGTTCACCACCACAATCAGGTCGCCGCCTTTTTCCTGAGGATTCACTGGCAAATAACGCTCAATCTCATCAAAAACGACCTCCTTGTTCTCCACAGCCAAAATTTCCCACTGCTTTTCTTTTCTGGCCAGCACCAGGGAATCATTCCAGTTTTCAATCCGGTCATACTGAAAGTTAACCAGAGTTTTCCCTTTTTCATCCACCATCCCGAGCTTCCCGGCCTTATCGGCGATCAGCATCTGGTCATTGATCGGGTTAAGTTTAGTCGTAAACTGAGGACGGATATATAAGGCATTATAAGGGTTATAAATACCAAACTTTCCATTGAGCAATAAGCTAACATAACCATCATGGAAATCTGCAATACCCTGATAGAGCATTTTAAGCTCCTGCTTGCTTCCCCGGCTCATCAAGCCCTTTTTGCCATTGGCCTCCACTACAAACATGGAAGTATCCAGCGGTACAATCTCCTTAAAACTACCTTTTATCACCTCTTCTCCCTTACCATCCAGTAACACCTTCCAGTTTTTCCCTTCAATCAGAGCCAGATATTCCACGGCATCTTTACCAAAACCGGACTTGACAATTCTACACTTATAGTCCTTGTCCAGATTTTTATAATTTCCTGAAGAGAAATAAACCGTCGTGGAGTCTTCGGATTTCACATAAGCAAACTCTTTACCCAGGAATGCCACCGAATCATAATCAAATTGTGGCAGATGGTCTGCTTCCCAACCCTGAAAAGACCAGCCATCCTTTTCGGCGGCCCACCATTTATCATTGTATGCAATGGCATCAAAGGCGATCTCATATTTCATTTTACCCAAGGGGTCAAACATCAGATAATCTGAAGTTCTGCTAACCCAATTGGGGCCAGCGGAATTGATCACATGGTTGCCCAAAGGAATGATCTCTTCCATTTTATTATTAAAAAGGGACTCCTGATTCCCCACCATGGCAATGACATGATCCTGCCCCACCACTTCATAATCATCATAATTGAAGAAAAGAGGTACCGAAGAATTATCCGCACCCTTTACCAATTGCTGCTTGTTGGTGATGCCATATTTCTTGCCCTTTCGGAAAATATAAAAATCGCCTTCCTGCTCTATTTCATCGTATTCCGGCTTCAATGCCAAACGCCCCGTCGCAGAAACCACGCCCCAATATTTCTTCTTTCTTACCGCAAAGAAAGAAGGCGAGAGTCTTCTAATCTCCTCATACTGCGGCGCTGCCAGTACCTTGCCGGTTTTATGCACCAGCCCATGCAGCCCTTCATTGATGATTTCCATCACGCCATAGCCTAAATCATAAGCTTCGTTGATTTTCCCCTGGAAAACCAAATGGCCATCTCTTGCTAATAATTTTGGTTGTTGATCCTCTATGACTAACAACACATCCTCCGCTACAGGGTCACATTTATAATCTCTGGCCACCTGATCAAACCTATTGGGCATGGCCTCCTCCCCATTCTGATCAATGAAGAAAAATTCCCCATCCTCATAAAATGGCACCCAACTTCCTTCGGATATATTGGAAAAATGCTGCAGACTGTCAATCTTTGAAACATTAGCAAACCTTTCAAAAAAGTTATCCAGATTTCCCTGCTCTTTATACCAATAATATAGGTAACCCATCGCAATAGGTGCGGCAGCGCTCGTTTGACTATATTCCTGCAAAAACCATAATAATGGCTTTTCGGAATTATCCGAAGCGATAAAATCAAAAATCTGAATTTCTGCCTGTCCGCGGAAAGGAGAATCCGGATACTCCTCCAGAAAGCTCATAAAGCTCTTCAGCTTTCCATTCTTGGTTTTGGCCTCAAACAAAAGGGCATCGTATTTTTCCTGAGCAGCCTCATACTGATCTGCCTTCGGATAGCGCTGCATAAATTGAAAATAAGAAAGAAAGGTCCCTTTATCCACTGCCTGATCAAAAGCGATCTGATTTCGCTCAGAAATGGCTTGGGCATGTTGTGGGGCTTCAGGATACTGCGCAATAAAATAATTGTAGCGATCCAATGCCGCCATCTTTTGCGTCAGATCAAAGGCCAGAGAATCAATTCTTCTTTCTTGTTGATCCAGCACCGCCTGATTAACACTGGCTTTTTCCAAACGATCCAGCACCCGCTCATCATCTATATTGTGATATCCTTGCTGAGCCGCCAGTATTCTTTGGTGCGCCGAATCTATATTATATTTCTCATACTCGAGCTGTAAGTACAATTCACTGTAGGCCAGATTGACCGCTGGCGCCAAAGAATCCAATTGCATATCATCTTTTAACCAAGCTTCCGCCTTTGCATATTCCTTTTTCTCGATGGCTTTATAGACTTTCTTTACATTGTCGGCCATCACCCCCTGCCAAAAAATCATCAAAGCAGCAACCGCCGCCATTCTTTTATTCATATCCAGCTTAAAATCAATTCTATTGCAAACAAAGTTAGCAAAAGGCCTATCCTTTTCGGAAGGTACACGGCAATAATTTCATAAAAAATTAAAGGCTTGATCAAATTTCCAGGAATGAAGGCCATCAAATGTCTATCAATGCCACAAAAGATTTCAAAAAAATCAATAATTTTGATCCCCAGAACAACACAAACTTTTTTATGGGTCAAAAACGCATCAAGCTTGCAGCCATTGATATTGGATCTAATGCAGCAAGAATCCAGATCAGCGCCATTTTAGGAGCCCCAGATTCCCCCACTCTCAAAAAAATCGAATACATCCGATATCCACTTCGCCTGGGAAAAGACGTTTTCAACTATGGTGAAATAAGGGAGGAGCGTAAAAACAAATACCTCAAGCTCATGCAATGCTTTAAATTAATGGTGGAGCTGCATGAGGTGGATTATATGATGGCCTACGCCACTTCTGCTTCCCGTGAAGCCCATAACGGTCCTGAAATCATTGAGGCCATTGAAAAAGAAACCGGCATTTTAGTGGAAGTAATTGATGGAAAAAAAGAGGCCGAAATTACGGACTTAGCCCTTGCAGATTTCATTGATGACGAATCATTTATACACATAGACGTTGGAGGAGGTTCCACGGAATTAAATATTCACCGAAACGGGAAAAAACGGGCCTCCAAATCTTTCCAAATTGGCTCCGTTAGAGTCAAGGAAAAGGACGACCCAGTTTGGAAAGAAATCCGACATTGGATTTCTCACCATCTAAACCCCAAATATGGCCCTATTGCAGCTTTGGGAACAGGCGGTAACATCAATAAACTTTTTCAGCTGGCCACACCGGATGTCGCCTTTACCCTTGGCCGGGGAGATTTGAAAGCTACCCGTGACTATCTGAATGACATGTCGATTGAGGACCGTATTCACAAACTCAAGTTGAACGAGGATCGGGCGGATGTAATTGTTCCGGCGGCGGACATTTATTTGGGGGTAATGGCCATATGTGAATCTTCCAAAATTCTGGTTCCTCAAGTAGGGCTAAAAGATGGCATGATGATTCAACTGATGCAAAAAGCACTAAAAGCGTAAGGCATAAGGCAATAAGTGAAGGAAGAAGCAGGAAGAAAACACCTGCTTTTTTTTTATTATAAAAATTTCAATCATTACATCAGGCTGGAATATTGTCCCGAATTAATCTTAAGCCGAATTATTCAGCACTAAATTCATCAACTAAGCACAAGGGGCTTATTTTCAGTTTATAATAATTTGATTTCATTAATTTATATTAGCCCCAAGTCGAGTAAGCTTGCTTTCTCCTCATTCATCTGTTTCATTAGAATCCGGCTTAAACCCTCCTTAAGTGCATGACGGGAAATAAATGAATTTTCCTTATTTCAAGTTTCCCCCAAGGAAGCGGATTAAGTAAGAGGAAAGCAAGCGCCCCCCATTTGAACTTTAAAAAAACAGCAAAACTAACCACAACCCTTTGATTTTTTTGGCTTTTGCGACAAGCCAATAAATCAAGCGGTAAATAATTGGGGTTGAAATTCAATTAGGGTGGAATAGCCCCGGAGTTTGGCAGACTCTCCCCTACTCAAATGAAAAAGCTGACAGACTTCCAAAACTTAAACACCCCTGAAAAAACAACAACCTAATAACCTGCCAATCAATTACTTGGATTAGGAATCGAAATTTGAAACGAGAATTCGGGTGAAATTCCGTACCCTTTCCGTTACCACAAGAGTATGAATATTATAGACTACTTTCCTGTATATGTCCCCCAAAACACCCCTTAGTTTACCATTGAGCCTTTTATGGCAAAGCTTCCTTCGGTATCCACTCTTTTACCTGCCTATTATTTTGGTGTTTGGAGCTTTACTTCTCCCCATGGCCACTGGTGGAGAAATGGGCATCTTCCTGTGGGAACCTTTTTTTAAAGGTCAAATTAATGGTTGGAGTTTCATCTTTCTCGGCATTGGCTGGGGCTGCCTGATCACCGCCTGGCAAGTGAGTTTATTTGTACTTCTCAGCGATCGACTTCCCTCCATTTTTAATCAAAAAAGACCGCTCAGTCTGTTTTCGCTTAATAACGCCCTCCTCCCGGTACTGTTAATCGGTACGCATGTTATTATACTGTTTACTCACCTGAGGGCACTTCCATTATCCGCTTTAGTCAGCATCCTATTACTTCCCTGCTTTGCCATCCTGACCCAGGCAGTACTGTATGTGCTTGCTGAGAATCCTATAATCAATCCTATTAAACATCGTTCAATATCAAAGCCACTGTATTCAATAAAAAAGCAAAACTCTTCAAACACCAAGGAGCAAGGCCAAAAGAGGCATCCCCTTGCCGTCAGCTGGTATTTCAACCTGCGCCTCCAAAAGTCGTACCTGGATGAATCGGGTTGGGAAGAGCCATCCTTCAAAAGCCAAAAATTGTCGAACTATCAGCTCAACCTGCTCCTCTTAGCCCTATTCATATTGCTAATCATTCAGGCTAGCATTCAATTACCTCTGGACAGTAAATTCCATCTACCTGCTGCCACAGGCATGCTTTTTCTGATGGCCATGGCCATATTGCTTTTTGCCGCGATCACCTACTGGTTAGGCCGCAGGGCATCCTCGATATTGCTCCTACTGTTTACTGTATTGCTGTACAATCAACGCCCCCCTTCCCCTTTACATCACAATAACTACAGCATCACCACCGCTCAACAAAATGAAGAACGAATCCGCCTGATCAAATGGAGATCCAAATTTCAGAAAACGCCTCCTTATATTTTACTGATACAATGTGAGGGACAGGGGCAATCCAGTATTGTGTGGACTTTCAGTGCGCTGCAGGCTTTGGATCAAAATCGGCAGTACTCCATATTAAACCATACCTTTGCCATTAGCGGACAAGGCAGCGGCCTACTGGGCGCCGCTTACTACCGAGAACTATTTCACCGAAAACAGTCAGGATACAACCTTAACCTGAGCCAAAGGGCTTATCGGACCGATTTGGAAAGGGAGATTTTTAACCCGATAATGTTTAATTTCCTGCTTCAGAATGTCCCTTCTTTGAAATCATGGATGAGCCCAAATGCCAGGGCGGAAGATCAGGTCCTTGAAAAAAAGCTACATGAATATACCCGGGGAATGTTAAGCAAAAGCCCTAAAGCATATCGGCAGGATGAAAAAGCAGGTTTGCTGCCCACCTTATGGATAAGTGCTTCCTACCAAAAACAATCCACCCAAAGTATGCTGGCGAATTTACAGGAGGAGTTTTTGCTGGGAGCTGATGCCCTGCTCCAACGTAGATTTGGATCACATCTTCAGCTGGAACAGTTTTTACAATATCATGAAGAGTGGTTACTCAAGAATACAGCAGGCGTTATTCTGTTAACCATTAGCGATGTCCCGATCACCTTTTCCCAAAGCCGGCAACAATTTGATTTCCCTTTTTTCCATTGGCAAATTCATCGAAAAAGTGCAAACACAAACTTCTCTTCCCTTCCATTACTATCTTTCCAAACTTCTTTATCAGATCATCAGTCCATTGATGACAATCTTTCCTTAGAACGTAACCAAATCTTGCTGCAGGCAGTCAAAGAATTAATAAGGGATGATTAATTAGAGATTTTTTTATACTGAATATTCTGTTTACTCATCGCAAATTATTGCTATTTTGGTCGCATTAGTGCATTTATTTAATGTTTTGCATTTTTTGTGCTCGTCCAAGCTCACCATCAATCCATGATTATGCTATTTCCATACATGCTATTTGGCCTCGGTTTACTCGCCATCCCTATCCTGATACACCTGTTTAATTTCCGGAAGGCCAAAAAAGTATATTTTACCAATACCCGCTTCCTTTCACAGGCTAAAAAAGTCACCCATAGTCAAAATAAATTAAAGTATTTGCTGATCATGGCCTCCCGGATGCTGGCCCTGGCTGCTTTGGTGATCGCTTTTACCCAACCCATGCTTCCGGCCAAAGAGGAAATGCTCAATAGCCGGATGGTCTACATTTATCTGGACAATTCCATGAGCATGAGTAATAAGGTGGATGATAATACCACCGCTTTGGACATGGGCGTTGCCTATGTGGAGCGGATTTTGAAAATGTACCCTCAGGGAACAAAATTCCAGCTATTAACCAATGACTTCAGCCCCGAAGCAAGAGTCAATCGCTCGGCAGAACAACTGGATGAGAAATTAACGGAAGTCAGGCATTCGGCCATTGAAAGATCCTTCACGGAAATTTACCAACGCCAAAAAACAGAATGGAATGATGAAAAACCGGAGGCTGACTTTTACTGGGTGTCCGACTTTCAGGAATCCACTGCGGGAAATCTGGCGGCCCTGCAACTGGACTCCCTGATTCAATTAAAACTTGTACCGGTGACCAGCCCGGAGGTGGAAAATATTTTAATTGATTCGGTGTTTTTGAACACTCCCTATTACCTGCCCGAGCAAAAGAATCAGCTTACCATTAGCCTTAAACATGCAGGGCAGGAAAATTATAATGACCTTCCGGTTAAGATGCTCATCAATGATATTCAGTCCTCGGCCACCGTCATTGACCTACAGGCCGGAGAACAACAACTCGTCACCTTTGATATGCCGATGCAGGTGGCGCCGGCCAAAGTGAAGGTAATGATTGAGGAATTCCCCGTCTCTTTTGATAATGAGCGCTATCTGGTGCTGCAGCCATCTCCTCCGGTGGAAACCGTGGAAATTTATGAAAATCAGGCCTCCCAAGCCATTGAGCGTGTTTTCGGAAATGAGGACCTTTTCAAATTTGAAAGCATGAAAACCACCGCCCTGGATTATGCCAGACTGGAAAAATCTAATTTCATTGTGCTGAATGCCGTGGTCAACATCAGCCCTTCTTTAGAAAGCTTTTTACAACAATGGGTGGATAAAGGGGGCCACTTATTGATTATTCCTTCGGAAACAGCCGCAGCGAACACTTATAAACGATTAGCGCCATTCGTGACCGTTATCCCGGTGGATAAAATCAAAAAAATGCCTCTTCAAGCGGTAGACCTTAATGATCCGTTTTTTGAAAATGTCTTTGAAAGACAGCAGAAAAATTTCCGGATGTTCTCTGCTCAAACCGTAGTGGCCCCAATGAAAACTCCCGAGACCCATTTAAAATTCTCTACCGGAGATGCCTTTCTGGCGTCCCAGATTCAGGGTTCAGGAAAATTGACCGCCTTGGCCAGCCCAATCGATGCCGCTTATTCTGATTTTCATTTACAGGCGCTATTCGTTCCGGTGATGTATAAGCTGGCCAATGAGAGCCGACAAGGAAGTACTAAACTGTACTATTCCCTACGAGACGCCAATATTCAACTTAGGGGTTTGGAAAGCTACAATCAGGAGCTCCTAAGGCTAAAAAATGAAGAGCAGGAGGTGATTCCTGCACAGCAATGGATGGGCAACCGCCTGATCATGGAGCTTCCACGCTTTGCTTTGGGTACCGGTTTTTATGAGCTGGTCAATGAAAAGCAGCAAACGGTCAGCAGCCTGGCATTTAATTATCCACAGGAAGAATCTTTACTAAAATCTATTTCAGCGGAAGACCTTTCCACCTGGGCTCAAAATCAGGGAGTTGAGATCATTTCCGTAGAAAATGAACAGCAGCTGGAAGCAAGATTAGATGAAAATTATCGAGGAAAAGCGCTTTGGGTATACTTCATTGCCTTAGCTTTATTATTTTTGTTTTTTGAAAGCTTACTGATACGCTATTGGAAATAGCCCGATTTTTTGAAAACCTCATTCTTTCGAAAAAAACGGTACCTTTAGCCTTCAACAGCTGAAAAACATTTTTCGAAAAAAGAAAAACGAATACCAATGAGTATCCTCATTCAAAATGCCCGGATTATGGATGCCGGCTCCTCCTTTCATGGCCAGACGGCTAATGTTTTGGTAGATGATCAGGGAAAAATCGCCCAAATATCTCAGCAATCCCTTCAGGCTGATGAAACCATTGACGCTCAGGGGATGATCCTGACCATTGGTTGGTTTGACCTTCAGGCCAACTATTGTGACCCGGGACTAGAGCATAAAGAGGATTTGTATTCCGGTAGAGCGGTGGCACAAGCTTCCGGATTTACTGAGGTCGCATTGGTACCGGAAACCGAACCGGTTATTCAGACTAAAAATGATATCCGCTATATTCAGTCCGGCAACCGCACTGCATTGGTTCAATTACACGCCCTGGGTGCTTTAACCAAGGGATTGAAAGGAGAAGACTTCACCGAGATCAATGATTTGCATGAAGCGGGAGCTGTAGGTTTCTCTCAGGGGAACAAACCGCTCTACAATAGTGATATTCTTTTAAAGAGTCTGCAATACCTACAAAAGTTTGATGGTATTTTGATGAACCGCCCGGAAGATCGATGGATGTCGATGTTTGGCTTAATGCATGAAGGCGTGGAGAGCACTATTTTAGGCATGAAAGGGATTCCTTCCATGGCCGAAGAGCTGATGGTGATCCGTGATCTGAAATTATTAGAATATGCAGGTGGTAAAATCCACCTTTCCAACATATCCACCAAAGAGGCCGTAGCCAAAATTCGGGAAGCCAAAGCACAGGGCTTAAAGGTAAGCTGCGACATTGCTGCCCACCAGTTGTGTTTCACCGATGAAGATCTGCACACCTTTGATACCAACCTAAAGGTATTCCCTCCTTTCCGTTCCAAGGAACATCAGGAAGCCCTGATCGCAGGACTGAAAGACGGAACCATCGATGCGGTAGTTTCTGCTCACCAACCACAAGATCAGGAATGCAAGCAACTCGAATTTGATTTGGCGGATGCCGGCATCGCAGGACAGCAAACCTTATTGCACAGCCTGCTAAATTCCGGATTAGAAATGGAACTTTGGCTGGAAAAACTGACCATCGCCCCACGTGAATTATTACGAATGGAGGTGCCTAGCATTGCGGAAGGGGTGCAGGCGAACCTCACCCTTTTTGATCCGGAAAATAAATGGACTTTAGATGCCAGCACTAACCAATCAAAATCAGAAAATAACCCCTATTGGGGACAGGAACTGACCGGCCGTGTGAAGGCCACTTTCAATAACGGTCAGTACCATATTGAATATTAACATTTTTATTTCCCAAAATACCGGCTTTACCTGAGCCGGTATTTTTATTTTTATCAACAGACAATCAATGAACCAACCACTTATTCAAACCGGCCTTCGCTATGGAGCAGTCGGGGCCTTGGTATTTGCCACTTCTTATATTGCCCTGGCTTTTGTTTTTCAAAATCCCCCCATGGCGCTACCGGTACCATTGCATGCAATCATGCTTTTTGCTTTCATCTTTGGGGCAGCCTTTGAACTGCGAAGTCAGCAGGGAAAAAAGCTACACTTCTGGCAGGGAGGAGCAGTAGGCTTCATCACTTACTGCCTGATTGCAGTAGGCAGCTCACTAACCCTTTATTTGCTTTTTGAATATAACGATCAGGTCCTCCAAATGGAGAAAGAGGCCCGCTTGATGGTGGCCTCCACCAATATGGAACAGATCAATGATTATGCTGGGGTTGAAGGCTTTGCACAAGAAAAAATCGAGCAGATCAAAAGCTTTGGTGCCCTGAATCTGGCCATCAATAATTACCTTTGGACGAATCTTATTATTGGTTTATTTTTATCTATTTTTGTATCTTTCCTACTCAGAAAGAAATAAATCAATAAATTTTTAACTATGATGACTGTTGAAAATCAAGAAACTGCCCAGGTAAACCCAAAACTGAAGCAGGAGTTAGGGGTTCGGTATGGAATAATGCTTTCCATCTTCGGTATTATCCTTGGCGTAGTGAGCCAAAACATTTCCGGAATGATGCCTAAATTTGGCGTTGGAATTGCGGGCCTGATCATTACCATTGTATTCTTTGTAATGGGGGCAAAGGCCTATAAAAAAGCAAATGGAGGAATGGCTAAGTTTGGAGATGTCTTTGCGATTATGGCCATTATGGCGGTCATCAGCACGGTGATCTCAACCGTTTTCTCTTACATTTATGTCATGTTCATAGATCCGGGTAGTGTAGATCGTCAAATTCAGGATACCATCGGTATGTTGGAAGGATTTGGCACACCTGAGGCTGCCATTGATGAGGCCATCATTGAAATGGAAAAAATGAAAGACCCCGCTGGTTACGCTGTTACCTTATTAAAAGGAGCTGCCGGAGGAATAATCTTCTACTTCATCATTGGAGCTATCGTATCGGCTATTGTTAAAAAGGAAGAGAAACCGGTATAATCCATAAACATACTTTACAAAGCCCTGTTTTTTAAGATAAAACAGGGCTTTTTTTGTTTAAATAAAAAAATGCCCCTTCTCTAACCACCAAATAATTGACCATGAAGTACATGAAGACCTTATTTATCGCCTTTGCCTGCACCCTCTGCTTGTCCTCCTGCTATACCTACACCTCCATTGTGGGACAGGGTGCACAGGGAAATCAGGAAACCACGGAATGGAACCATTACCTCATTTACGGTCTTGCCCCTGTGGGAGTCTCAGATTCCAAAGCCATGTCGGGAGGAGCAGAGCATTACACCATCAAGACCCGGCAAACCTTTGTAAACGGGCTGATCGGCGGGATTACCTTTGGGATCTACACCCCAACGACCACTACTGTTACCAAATAATTTCATTGGGGGAGGATTCCCCCAACAAAGCTTTTCTGCTTTCTCCTCCATTGCCCTTCGCCCCCCAATTTGCCCTCCTTCTGTTGAACCAACACGCATCGCCAGACCAAAAGAGTAATAAGCACGTAATAACTGAATTTCAAATAGCCTAAATTTGGTTAGACTTGCTTTCTCCTCATTCATTTTCTCCTTGGGATAAACTCGAAATAATGGACTATTCATTCACTATCTCAATTCGCAGTTAAAGGAGGATTTAAGTCGAATTATACACCGTAGATTCAGGTAATTGCCTTAAGCAACTCCATTTTCAGCTCGTTAAAATTGGTTTAGCCAATTTCGTTAGACTTGCTTTCTCCTCAATCATCTGCTTCCTTGGAAAAAATTGAATTAGGAAACGAATCCTTCCTTTTTCCTGCATTGCCGCTAAAGGAGGCTTTTAGCCTTCACAATCCGGCTTAAAGCCTGCCTCATTCGGGCTACCTCCCGCCTACCACAGGCCCATGCAAGGACGTCAATTCGGCAGAGGGATAGAGGGATTGCGAAGCTCTTTTTTGCAGCCTAAAGGCGTAGCGGCTCGCAAAAAAAGCGACTCCCGAAAGCCCGACCGACGTCAGGAGGGCTGCCCCTAAAAAAAAGCTCCGATAAGCCTATGTTACCGGAGCGCTTACATTTTATTCCTTTTTTTATCCCAGCTTACGGATCAGCTCTTTAAATCTACTGAAGCCGTATTCGGTATCCAGCAGGTTCTTAATCCGAAGAATGGTCAGTCCATCATAGCCATTGGTTCGGGTCAGGGCGCGTTCCATTTGCGACCAGCCTTCCCCGGTGGAGAGTTCATAGGTGGTGGCATTCTCGCCGGCCAGATTAATTTTCAATTCTCCGGCAGCATCGGCCACCCAGGTTACCAGGTCTTCTGCTCGGGAGAAGCCTTCATGGTCTTTATTGAATTTCTCCAGACAGGTGAAGTGAACCACCAGACGATCCCGATCTTCCTTATCAATTAAGATGTTAAGCATCTCCAGGTACTCCCGCTGATTGCTACTGTTCATATGGGGATGTGCATTCACCAGGCCGGCGGTCACCTCAGAGACGCGAGGCATTTGTGGGTTGGAAATATTCCAGTGCACTCCGGCAATTTTGAAACCAAGTGGAGTTAAACCAAAGTGTTCCCCGGAAAAGACGTCCAGGGCCATCTTTAAAATTCTCCGACCGTGCAACAATAAAGAACTGTGGTACCAATTGATCAAATCACGACCGGCAACGGTCTTGAAGTACTGTTGTTCCTCAAAAAAAGCATCCGGATCTTTAGGCATTACAACCTCTTCAAAGCCCAGCAGCTTGGTATCCCAATGGGTATTCAGCTCCTGAATATTGCTATATTGTTTCTCCAGATAGCGGCGATAATCCTCCACCGCCAGACGACTGTAACACTGCAGGGTTCCGCGGTTAGGATAATCTCCCCAGTCATGGGAATTATAAGAAGGATAACGCAGCTCTCCTGCAGGCCCGCAGCTGATGTTGATCTCCGCGGTCATGTCTTCATAAGCCTTAAAGCGCTCGCGGAAAGCTGCCATGAAGTTCTGGTAATAGGGCATAACATATTCATCCGCCCACAGGGACACATACTCCACCGAAACAGCGCCGGACTCACTGACATACTGAATATCCGAAAGAGACAATTCCGGGTTCTTTTGCAACAACTCTCCCCACAACCAGACCGGCGTCCACTGGGTAAAGTCATCATTCACATTACCTCCTGCCTGATGGAAGGAGAGAATCGGCACCCAGTCCAGCCCATTAAGGCGAATAAGTTGCACCACTTTGTCATAATAACTCCAATCAAAATGGTGCGCTCCCTGCTGCTGTACCAATCCCCACCAAACGTCGATGGAAACAGCTTCCACTCCAGCATCCTTCATCAGACGAAGTTGTCGATCAAACTCCTGCCAGTTATCACGCTGGATCATGCGGCGATCATTGGCTGCAGATAAATGCAAGGGCCCCATCACCCGGAAAGACTTCCGCTTCACAGGAGAAAAAGCCTTTTGGCTTCTGGCCTGCTCCAGCATGCGATGCAGGCGACTGTTGGCCAGTTCGTTTTCAAAAATGCTGCGCAGGGAGATTACATTCAGCCCGTCATATTCGGCAGTACCAAACATGGCCTTCTCTAGCTGATTCCAGCCTACATTATCAAACAGCCCACCTTTGGTGCCGTTCTCGGCCACCACGCGCATTCCCAGACGATGAGTAGCCTCTGCCACCCAACGGCTAAGATCTTCCGCACGGGAGAATCCTTTATAATCTTTATTTTCTTTTTCTACGCATGTAATGTGCACCACCGTTTGATTCCTGAAACGCTCGGGCACTATACCTTCCAGTGTTCGGTAATATTCACGCTGATCACCAATATCCAGTGCTGCATGAGAAGCGATAATACCCGCGGTTACCTCGGCTACCCTTGGCATGCTGAGGTCACTAATCTTCCAATGCACTGCAGGCAGACGGAAACCGACCTTGGCTTTATTGAAGGGTTCATGACGGAAGACATCGAAAGTCATCTCCAGCATTTTTCTACCATGATTAATCAGCTCTCCATTATACCAGCTGCTAAAATCACGACCAAACTGGGTTTCAATATATTGCTTGCCCTCAAAAATATCATGCTCCGGGCAGGGCAACTTCACCGCAGCCCAATTCTCCCATTCTGTACCGTAGGCTTGATTTACGGCTTCCAAAGTGCCATAATTCTCCAATAACCAGGACTGCCAGCTTCGATAGGCCGGTTGAGAATAACATTGAAGAGTGCCGCGATTAGGGTAAGCACCCCAGTCGTGGAAGTTGAAGCTGGGGTAGCGCAGCTCCCCATTAGGTCCCATTCCGACCATGATTTTGGGAATATTGATCCCCAGTGGCCGAAAAGTTTCCCGGAAGCTTTTCATCACATTACGGTATAGGGGCAGGGCATAGTCATCCACCCAAAGCGACAACATTTCAAAGGAAGAATCTCCGGTTTCGGACACATACTTCAAATCACTAAGACGCTGCAAGCCCGGCTCACGGGTAAGCAAATACCCCCACACCCATTCCGGTATGGGCTGCATGTAGGCAAAGTTCTCCACATCTTCCGGATTGGCAGCCTGAAAGTGAAAGCTGAACTCCGGCACAAAGCCTATCCGGTTATCCTTCAGGATTTCGGCAATCTTCAGATAATAGGACCAGTTAAAGGCGATATCAGAATCGGGATCTCTTAAATCCACATTGGCTTCCGGCTCTACGGTGGCCCAGGAAATGGGCACAACGACCGCGTCTACTCCCATTTCTGCTAAAGATCTCGTCCATTGTTCGAAAAGACGCCAATCCTCCTGATTGAGAATAGCACTTTCCGCATATAATCTCACACTCAGTGGTGCGGTTACTTCAAAAGTTTTTCTTTTTGGGGTACTCATGGCTATAATTATTTTAGTACCTGGAATTGATTCCTCCCCTTCTATTACACAAAGCTTTCCTTCTTTCGATCATATCCACTATGAACCAATTTCGTTGGGAATTTAACGGAACAATAAGAGAAAAAGGAGCTAATACATCAAAATTTATAGCAATTATTTGCCCCCCTAAGCACATCTTTAACAAGCATTTAAACAACACTTAAAAGGCTCATAATTCTTCCCGCTTTATTTGAGGCGATTTTTGAAATTCAACAATTTCACAACAAGGGTTTTTCTCCTTTTTTGCACTATTATCCATACAGCTTCTGGCTTTCAGGAGAAGACAATTATTTAATAAAATAAGGCGCACAAAAATTTCGCATTTTATGTCTAACTTACCGGTCCAAAACTCATTGAACGAAATATGACACTTAAAGACCGCCCAAGCCTTAAAACTGATCGCAGTTATCAGAAGGCTATTTTCAAACTGGCGATCCTTATTGAACAGCTTCTGAGAAGAACACCGAGTGATCTGATTATTCAGGAGATGAACAGGCATGTTGAACTACTGAATCAATTGGATGATCAGGATAAAGGACTCTGCCGTAAGATTAACAAAAGCTACCGCCAATTGACCCGCCTGGCTAAGAAAGAAATGAAACTCTACACCGAGGACTATCACCAAAACCTGTACTCCGGCACCTGTTGCGGATTGATTGGTTTACCCTTGGGCTTTGTCGGATTGCTGTTAAGCGGTAAGCTTGCCTTTTTGTTGATCGCCCTTCCTGTAGGGATAGCGGTGGGATTTATTCGTGGACATTATGTAGACCGAAAGGTGCGTAGAGAGGGGCGATTAATTATGACAACAGCATAAGCCTTTGCACTGACTTTAAAGTACCGTTTTCTTTAAACCCACAGGCTTACCATCCTATTACAGATTCCTTTTTGCATTTTAACACCAAATTAAGTAGCTCACCTTAAGCCCCTTTTTTTCAATCAAATACAACAGTGAATACCTATTTGTAATAGCGCAAATTTGAGTAAGCTTACTTTCTCTTGATACATTTGCTTCATTTGATTGAAATTGAATTAGAATCTTATTCCCGCATATTCTGGCCCCGTAGCTTTAACAGGATTAATAATCGTATAATTCGACTAAGCAATTCCTACAAACCTATTAAAATAGTGGGCAAATTCCAGGCAGCATGTGCCAATACCAAAGATATCAAATTGCGTTCTTTCAGATAAAGCCAGGTCAGCAAACCTCCTAGAAAAACCATGGAGACCGCATAACCAAAAGAATGAGGTAAATGATAGGCACTAAAAATCACCCCCATGATCAGAATGATGTAATAATGCTTCATGCCTGTCTTTTCAAGCAATGGAACAGAAAGTGCACGCACCATTTCTTCCACCAGGGGACCTAAGAACAACAGGGTTAATGGATAGAAAATTGAGGTATAATCATTCACCGGAAAACAAAAATACTGAATTATGCCATTAAGCATGAAAAGAGCAAGCCCTGCAAAAAGAGTCCGTTTTCCCACTTGCCCCTGAGTGAAAAGCCTGAGGCTTCCATTAACCCATGAAAAAAGTCCCAGCAAGAGGGCTGAAACTCCAAAGGCTATACATAACTTCAAATCAAATGATGCTCCGGCTACTCCCTCACCCAAGGTGATGGCCAGTACCAACTGGCTCAAAAGGTGGAGCAGTATTACCACAAGCACTATCAGCAAGGGATTCCGCCGATAATAGCATATGGATTTCAATTTAATAGAAATGACCAAATAAGGTAAAGGCAGGAAAAGCCGAAAATCAGACTTACAATAAGGCTTCTAAAAAAATCATCATTAAAACTCATGCAAAAGAAAAGATGGTGACTGCATGAAGGTAACAAAATAAACTTTGGATACAAAGACCAGCTTCCACTCCTTATTCTTTAACATCCTCTAAAAACACCACAGAGGAAGTACCGATTTCATAAAAAGTCCCTTGATGGACATCTCCAAAATCCACGATTTCTTTCCTGAAAATGATAAAGTGTTATACTTATTCCTACTAACCGGGCGGCGGCAACCAATCATTTTTATTTGACTGGTTTAGGAATTAGGACTTCTTCCCGTTGTCGTTTTATTACATCTCATACCTGAGCCTTTTTCAAAAAATTCAAGACGGGGATTAAGCCAAATTATGGCTGCAGACGTCCTGGTTTAGCTGCAAGGCTAAAAAAAGGAAAAGCCATTTTTAGAGTTTTATCAGGAAACCAAATGAATATAGAGAAAGCAAGCTTCCAAAATATGAGCTATTAAAAAATCAGCCGGAATCAAATCATAATAAACCCTTTATAATGACTCACTAAATCTGGCGGTGAATAATTCGGGATAATTCTGGCTTATCGGTTATGGAAGCCCGAACCTGCTAAATTTCTATGTTTAAGTCAGAATGATAATATCCTCAGACCAAATCGAATATTTCAAAGGCAAAATTCATTAGCAAAAATTAAATAAAATAATAGGGCATATTTTTTTTTGAGGTATCCACATCACCATTTACAATAAAAAAAATTCAATATCAATTCTAAAAAATAAATATTCACCTTAAGCCAACCACCCCTAACACATTCTTTCAGAGGCCTTAATGAATTGTTTCAATAAATATTCATTTTAAATCGATCGATTAATAACTACCTATTGCATAAAATTTCCAAAATCAGCCAAAAGTCAAAAAAAACAGCCTTTTCCTAAAAAAACATACCTCTCCAATAATATAATTTTTTATCGGGTACTTTAGAATTATCTTGTTATGACTAAATTTTACCGCTATATGAAAACCACTGCATTAATTACGGGAGCCTCCACAGGTATCGGAAAAGCTATTGCCTACCATCACGCCCCCCTGGGGGATTTGGTTTTGGTCGCCAGAAGTATGGATAAATTATCCGCTATTAAAAAAGACCTTGAACACAAATTTGCCACAAAAGTCATCGTCATCTCAAAAGATTTAACCAAATCAAACGCCCCGGAAGAGGTCCATGAAGAAATTCATCGATTAGGGATTAAAATTGACTACCTCATTAATAATGCCGGATTAGGTGGTCAGGGCCTATTTCACCAGAGAAAACAAAGTGCTGATCAACAAATCATAGATTTAAATGTGGTTGCTCTGGTAAAACTTTGTAAACTTTTTATACCAGATTTTATAAACCAAAAGCAGGGGAAAATACTAAATGTTTCCTCTATTGCCAGCTTAAGCCCCGGGCCTTTGCAATCCATTTATTTCGCCTCCAAAGCCTTTATTACCTCTTTCAGTCAATCTATTGCAAATGAATTAAAAGACAGCGGTGTGACCGTTACCGTTGTACTTCCCGGACCTACCCATACGGAATTCTCTAATGCCGCGGGAATGAAAAGTGCTAAGCTTTTTGATAATGCTGTTTCTGCAGAATTAGTAGCCAAATCAAGTTATGAAGCCATGATGAAAGGAAAGGTCAAGGCGCTTAGCGGAGTAAGTCGACTTCATAAAATGATTATTGCCTTAATGCCCTTCCTACCAAATAAAGTCATAGGGGCCTATGTAATGCATCTTAATAAAATATAGTATCCCAAAACAACATTTAACACCTTTGTTATTACCTATATAGCATAGAGTTTTTGCGTAATATGTATTAATAACTAAAATAAATTTAAAATTAAAATAATTTTAGTTTGAAGCAAAACTACATTTTACGCAACACTCTGTTAAAATAATCTCTATTAGAAAATTAATATTTTGATTAAACTCAACCTTTAACCTCCTCTTAATCTAACCGTTGTTGAAATCTAATAATGATAACCTGAGAATCATTACATTTTTTCATATTATTACATCATCCTCCTATTTCAACAACTTAATTATGACTAAATTATTAAATATTGGAATAAATAATAACACTAGTAAACTAGATTCATTCCGCATTCAGGTATCCAATGGACTAGCTATTGCGCTGTTATGTATTTGCATCCCCTATGCATTAGTAAGTGCCATTTTTCTTAACAGCACAACAACCCTTTTACTCCTTAGTTTATCTACAATTTATATATTCACGATACTCCTTAATCACTTTGGCAAATATCTACTAGCTAAAATTTTAATTTCCATTTTCCCCATATTAGGCCTAGGCTTTATTCACCTCAACCTAGTCGATCCAGCGGCCGGACAATATTATAATTTCACACTGATTCAATTAAGTTATTTCATTGTTCCATGGCTACTTTTTGATCATAACAAAAAGAAGTGGATGTATTGGACAACCCTTTTTAATCTGCTTTCTTTTTGCGCATTCCTTTCCCTGGATGGCTGGAAAGCCCCTGACTTAACCATCCCTCCCATTATCCTGAACTTTGTCATCCCTTCCCTTATTGTAATTGCGCTTATTCAAATCATTCTTTTTAGCATGGCCTTCGCTCGTGGGTATAGCCTTCTGGAAACGGAAAGCATCGAACTCTTAGATGATCTCCGCAAGAACGAATGCCATCTGGAAAAAAGAGCAGAAGAACTGGAACTAGCCATGAGGAAAGCCGAAAAGGCTCAAAAGCTTAATCAGGAGCACCAGTGGGTAATAGAGGGCACCAGTAAGATAGAAAAGCTGCTGCGTTCAGACCTGGACGTAGAAAACCTTATAGATCAACTCATCCAAAATTTAGTCAAATATCTAAATGCGAATCAAGCCGCTTTATTTTTCACTACGCAATCAGATGAGGGAGAAACCCTATTAGAAATGAAAGGCTGTTATGCCTACGACCGAAAGAAATACCTTCATAAAAAAATAAACATTGGAGAAGGGCTCACCGGCCAATGCTATCTGGAAGCGGAGGAAATTTTCTTGACCGATATCCCAACGGATTACCCCAATATCACCTCTGGTCTAGGGGATGCGCCACCTCGTTGTTTGAGTATTATCCCCTTAAAATACAGCGATACAGTAGAAGGCATTTTAGAGATTGCCTCCTTCCAACCTTTCGGTGAAAAGGAAAGAAATTTCCTTAAACAAATTTCAAACATTATAGCCAATCATTATAAAAACCTCATGAACAATGAGCAAATGAAAGCATTGGCACAAGAGGCCCAAAAACAAGCAGAACTCCTGCGCCAACAAGAAGAAGAACTCCGACAAAATCTGGAAGAAATAGAAAGCATTAGAGAATTTCAAGAAGCTTCCAGCCATAATTAACCTCCAAATTTCAAGGAAATTTTATGACTAGCACTCTCGCAACTAACATCACTCCCCCTTTGGACCTCGTTCAGGTAAAATGGCCTTATAACAAATTTGAAAAAGTTGAGATTGTTAACAGCAATACTTTAGCGGCCTGGGTTGAAAATGAATATTTGGGGCCTCACGAACTAGCTCCGATGGGCTTAGGAGAAGCCGGCCGCCATAGTGCCATTCTAGGGGGCATGACATTGGCACACACCTTAAAAAAAAATAGTCAGGATTATTATTTGGCGATCAATGCCGAGGTAAGAAGATTACGTGGGGAAGTTCCGGCAACTGATTCGAGTAAATTTCGAATTGTCTCCACCTGTACTTTTTCAAAAGGAAAAAATGGAAAAGTATTCAACCGTATTTTTCTGGAAGATGGTGGCTTATTATACGAATCAGAAATCGAAATTACGATAATTCCGGAAACCATTTTTGGTCGATTATTTAAAGCTCATTTTTATGAAGAAAAATTAATATTACCCTATAGTCCTTACCAGCAAAGAAGACCTCTGGAGGCTATAAATATTGATCAAAACACCATTCAGGCTTCTTTTGGCGCAATAATCCCGAAGATTGCCTGGGACATTTTGATCACTTTCCGGCACTACCTGTTGCCTTAATCGGAGAACATTTCACCAATCTGGGACACCAACTTTATTTAAGCTTATACCCTGCTAAGAATGGAAATAAAGTACGTGCTCAAAAGGCCAGCATTTCGGCTAAAAGACTTTGTTTTCATGGCACTTCCATACGATATGCACTCGCAGTAGCGGAAGAACAAACGCAGGGTTCCTTTACCATCAAGGGCAAAGCATTAGTCGGTGAAGAAGAAGTAGCCACCTACCAAATTACATTTTAGTGATCTGAATTTGGTATTGAATAAAAAAATTTCGCGAGCATTTAAAGCACCACCATCCGACTAAAAATTCGAATTCTGGATTTTATTCATGCTCTCCGACCTCCAAGAGGCGAAAAAAAAGGGAAGGCTTAGTCGGTCTTCCTTTCCTATAAGTTCTTTTGAAGCTTACCGGAAAAATATCCGGTAAGCTGTTTTCTTTTTAACTCCATAGACCGAATCACTCACCCACAGATTCAGAAGACCTCCCAAAAACCTATTGTCAGTTCTTTTTAAGTGGTTTTGCTGATTTTATTCCCACCTAAATTGGAGTGAGTTTGCCTTCTCCTCATCCACCTGCTTTGTTGGAAAAACTCGAAATAGCGCTTCATTCCTTCATTTTCCCTCCATTACAGGTGAAGGAGGATTTAGCATGCAATTTTCGGTTTAAGAACGGCCTTTCCGCTTCCGGCTTTCGCCTTGTATGGCCCGGTACATTTTCCCCAAAGCCTTATCTTTCTTGCGGCGGTTCACCTTGTCCATCGCAAAATGCTCCTGTTCCCGCTGTAACTTTTGGTAACTTTCCCACCGGCGCCATTCCAGCCGACCGTCTTCCAACGCTTCCTGAACCGCGCATCCTGGCTCATGTTGATGACTACATCCCCGGAATTTACAGGAATCGGCCAGTTCCGCAATCTCCTCAAAGGTCATCTCCAAAGCTTCACCGCTCTGACTCAAACCAAACTCTCTCGTACCGGGTGTGTCAATCAAAAAAGCACCATTGACCAGCTGCACCAATTCACGATGGCTGGTGGTATGTCGCCCCTTTTGATTCGAATGGCTGATAGCAGAAGTTTCCATAATCTCCTGCCCTAATAACCGATTCACCAAACTGGATTTCCCAACACCGGAAGACCCCACCACTACGGCCGTCTGCCCGGCAGGCCATAAATCGAGGATGGGATTTAGATCTTCCTGAAATAAGGAATATTGCAAAACCCTGGCCTCTCCGGCAATCTGCTGCACTTCCTGTAGCTTTTGAGCTAACTCTTCCGGGGTACAGAGATCCGATTTGGTTAATAATATTGCCGGCTGTATTTCACAAGCCCTAATTTGCACCAAATAGCGCTCCAGCCGGTTCAGATTATAATTCTGGTCCATGGATTGTACGATAATCGCCAGATCCACATGAGCGGCCAAAACCTGCTCACTACCAAAGCCACCCACTTTTGCCCGACTCAATACAGCCCGTCGCTCATATCGCTCCATGATGTAGGCATGCGTATCATCCAAGGGCTGAATCGCCACCCAATCCCCGACTTGCGGAAGCTCGGAGGGATCATCTGCCAGGAACATCAGTTTACCCGCCAAATCTGCCTGAAACAATCCTGCAGATGAGGCCACCTCATATTTTTGGCGATGCGCACGGATAATGCGTGCCGGAATAAAATGTGGAAATATATTTTGATAAGCTTGGGGAAAGCCCCATTCTTTTAAGGTTTTAATCATTACTGTAATTATATTAGAAGCGTAATGCTACGCACTCTTAAAATATTGATAAAATGGATTAGATATAACTTGCCCTGGGAAAAGGTATTTTCCAAAAAAACGACGCGGGGAGCGTCTTACAGGGCAATATCTACCAGTAACGATTGTGGCATAGGATGCAAATATAGTAAAATTTCTTTTTGAGAAAAAACGCGGCAATCCTGACAAAATGATTTTTAGTAACTATCCGAAAGGACTAACATTTACCTCTTTATAATGAAAACCACCTTCACCTTACTTTTTTGTATGGCGATCTTGAATGTATTTGCTCAAGATCAGCTGGAATGGAAGCCCAATCAAAAATTACAATTAACTGATTTTAAATCTCCTCAAAGCAAAGTAGATCCTTCGATGAATAACCTGTTGTATTTGACTGGTGCACAAATGGAGTTCTCCTACCAAATGACCGTTGCGGAATTTACCTTTACAAAAAATTTCAACAACAGGGTAAAAACAGTCTTCAGGAAAAGCTCCTCTACCATTATTGCGAATGATAGCACCAATGCACAACATATGGTAGCTTTAGGTAATTATGAATTTGATCTGGTGGAGTTGTATAGCAGAAAACTGCGTAAAGCCTTGTATGAAAATAAAAATGCCTTCTCTGATGCCCGCTTTTTCCAGCCTATTCATGAAAAAATAAATGATGCCCTGAATCAAAAAAGAAATGAGGTAAGCACGGTTTCTGATCTGGGAAGAAAGGCTGATTATCTGCAGAAGGAACATGAGCTGGTTTTGAAAGAAATTGAAGAATTAGCAGACTTCGCCATTGATGCTAAACCCAAGAAAAAGAAGAAAAATAAAGCCCGAAAGTAAGCATTTCCTTTTACGGGTAATTAAAACTTGATTTCGGCCTTCCCCCGGAGAATTCATGCTTAAATGCTCTTTTGAGCTGCAGGGCGGCTAAAAGGAAAGTATAGTTTCCTATTTCGAGTTTTTTCCAACGCTACAGATGAAGGAGGAGAAAACAAGTTTCCGCAAATTGGGACTATAAAAACTACCCCCATAAGAGCCTGACGACAAACATCATAACTCAAATCAAAAAAATATAACAGTAAATAATTCGGATTCATTATAAAAAAAGACCGGCATCTCTACCGGTCTTTTTTTCTATCCTATTCCTTAAAAATGCGTCACTAAAGCGCACCCTTGGTGGATGGCAATTGATTTAAAGTCTGCGGATCGCGGGCCACGGCCATTTTAATTGCCTTCGCAAAACCTTTAAAGATAGCCTCTATCTTATGATGCTCATTATCTCCCTCTGCTTTAATGTTCAGATTCGTCAAGGAAGTATCTGAGAAAGACTTGAAGAAATGGAACACCATTTCTGTTGGCAAATCGCCTACTTTCTCCCTTTTGAATTCCGCCTCCCAGATCATCCACGGGCGCCCACCAAAATCAATGGCCACCTGCGCCAGGCAGTCATCCATAGGCAATAGAAATCCATAGCGATAAATTCCCATCTTATCTCCCAAAGCCTGACGGAAACATTCCCCAGGGCCAGCCCCGTATCTTCAATGGTGTGGTGTTCATCAATATGCAAATCACCCTTCACCTTTACGGTAAGGTCGCAATTACCATGACGCTTCACCTGATCCAGCATATGATCAAAGAACGGCAGACCGGTATCAATACTCCCCTGTCCACTGCCATCCAGATTCAGCTCTATGAAGATATCCGTCTCATTGGTCTTACGATGAACGCTGGCCTTCCGGTCCGGCAGGCGAAGAAAGCGGTAAATCTCATCCCAGTTGGTGGTAGTCAGCACCGCTCTTTCATCTTTGAATTCGTCCAGCAATAAGATCCCTTTCGCCCCTAAATTTTCCGCCAGCTGAATGTCTGACACCCGGTCTCCCAGCACAAAACTGTTCTCCAGATCATATTCCTCAGAAAAATACTTTTTCAGCAATCCGGTTCCCGGTTTGCGGGTATCAGCTCCCTCATGCTCAAAAGTGCGGTCAATGCAAACCTCGGCAAAGTGAATGTTCTCCGCCTCCAGCATCTCCATCATCTTATTATGGGCGGGCCAAAAGGTATCCTCAGGGAAAGAAAGCGTCCCCAGTCCATCCTGATTAGTCACCATTACCAGCTCATAATCCAGCTCCTCTGCTATCTTTCTGAGGTTTGACAATGCCTTGGGCAAAAAAGCCAGTTTTTCCAGAGAATCAACCTGTTCGTCTTCAATAGGCTCCACGATAATGGTGCCATCTCGGTCTATAAATAATACTTTCTTTTTCATAACGTTTACCTGCATCGGGAAGTGTCTCAGCTCCCCCATGTGCTTTTATACCTCGGCGATTTCTCCATTTTGATAGGCCTCCAGGGCTTCTACCAATAGTTTATTTTCTTCCGGTGTTCCTACGGTAATTCTCAGACAACCTTCACATAATCTGACCTTGGAACGGTCTCTGATCACAATGCTCTTTTGTAATAAAAACTGATAAAGCTCTTTGGGTGATTTCGTCCGAACCATCAGGAAGTTAGCATCCGAGGGATACACCTTTTCCACCAGTGGCATAGATTGAAAAACCGTCTCCAATTTTTGACGTTCCGCCAGGATTTCTTTCACGTACTGATCTTTTTCCGAGTAGCGAATCAATGCCTCCAAGGCCAACTCCTGTGTTGGCTCTGAAATATTGTAAGGTGGCTTTACCTTATTCAAAATATCCACCACTGCCTCTGCTGCATAGCCAACCCCCAGACGAATTCCTGCCAGACCGAAAGCTTTGCTAAAGGTTTGCAAGACCACCAAATTAGGGTATTGTTTCAGGTAGGGCAACATACTTGCCCCGGGCGCGAAATCAATATAGGCCTCATCCACCACGACTAATCCCTGGAAGTTCTCCAAAAGATTAATGATGGCTTCCTTTTGCAATAAATTCCCTGTAGGGTTGTTGGGAGAGCAAACAAAAATCAACTTGGTTCTTTCGTCCACCTGATCCTTCACCTCCGGAATATCAATAAAGAAATCCCGCGTCAAAGGCGTACGGCGAGCGGTGATATTGTTGATATCCGCACACACCTTATACATCCCATAAGTAGGCGGCATGATGATCACATTATCTTCTGCCGGTACGCAAAAAGTGCGGAAAAGAAGATCAATCACTTCATCGCTTCCATTCCCTAATAGGATATTGGAAGGATTTACCTCCTTTATCTGTGCCAGCTTGTTTTTGACCTTCGCCTGAAGCGGATCGGGATATCGATTATAGGAAGCTCCTCCCACAGAACCGTATGGATTCTCATTGGCATCCAAAAAAATCTTGGCATGACCACTGTACTCATCCCGGGCGGAAGAGTAAGGCGTCAGGTATTTTAAGTGCGGACGAACTAATTTCGATAAATTAAACATGGGCATTAGGATTTTAAGTGTTTTAGGCGAAGGGTGACTGCATTTTCGTGCCCATTAAGTTCCTCACTGGCCGCCATTTTTTCAATAGCAGGGCCAATGTTTTTTATACCATTTTCAGTTATTTTTTGGAAGGTGATCTGTTTCAGGTAGCTATCCAGAGATACGCCGGAATAATTTTTAGCATAACCATTCGTCGGAAGGGTGTGGTTGGTTCCCGAGGCATAATCTCCGGCAGACTCCGGCGTATAGGCCCCAATAAATACGGAGCCTGCGTTGATCACCTTTTCCGCCATAGCATCTTCATTTTGAGATTGCAGGATCAAATGCTCCGGCCCGTAAGTATTGATCAGCTCCAGCGCTTGCGTTTCCTCCTCCATCACGATGGCGAGACTATGTTTCAGCGCTTCTTTTGCAATTTCCGCCCTTGGCAAAGTCTCCAGTTGAAGGGTCACTTGCTCCTGCACGGCCTCTACCACTGCCATTTTGTTGGTAACTAATACGACCTGGGAATCAACTCCATGCTCGGCCTGAGATAATAAATCTGCGGCTACAAAAGCCGGATTGGCCGCCTCATCTGCATAAACCAGTACTTCCGAAGGGCCGGCCGGCATGTCAATGGTCACATTAGTGATTTGCCCGACCAACTGCTTGGCCGCCGTGACATACTGATTTCCGGGCCCGAAAATTTTATAAACCTGAGGCACGCTTTCCGTACCAAAAGCCATGGCAGCAATCGCCTGCGCCCCACCCGCCTTTATGACCTGATCAATGCCTAAAAGCTGTGCAGTAAAGAGAATCGCCGGATGCACCTTCCCTTCCTTATTGGGAGGTGTACATAAGACAATCTCCCCACAACCCGCAATTTTAGCAGGAATCCCGAGCATCAATACGGTAGAAAAAAGTGGCGCTGTGCCTCCCGGAATATACAAGCCCACCTTCTCAATGGCCACGGATTTCCGCCAGCAATTCACTCCGGGCATCGTTTCTACTGCCATCACCGGACGTGCCTGTGCCGCATGGAATTTCTCAATATTCGCAGCGGCCAGCTGAATGGCATCTTTCAGCTCTTCCTCCACCAAAGCTTCTGCTTCCACAAACTCCTCAGCGCTTACCGCTAAGCTGTCCAGCTCAACCTCATCAAACTGTAAACCAAAAGCTTTGAGGGCTTCATCACCCCTGTCCCGCACTTGCTCGAGCACGGGCTGCACGCGTCCGTATATTTCCGAAAGATCCAGGGTAGGGCGTTTTAACAACGCTTCCCACTGTTCTTTTTCCGGTTCCAGATAAATCTTCATACCCTTACTTGATCATTTTATCTATCGGAAGACTAATGATATCCTCCCCTCCCACACTTTTAATATCCTCAATAACGGACCAAAACTCATCTTCCTGAATGATGGCCTGCAGTGACACCCAACCCGGAGTAGACAGTGGCGTGACCGTGGGGCTTTTGGCACCGGGAAGGATCTCCTCAATATTCTTCAGCGCCTCCTCCGGGGCGTTCAACATGATATAACGGAAATTGCGTGCTTCCTGCACCGCCGCTATGCGGAATAATAATCGATCCAAAATAGCCCGCTTATCGGCATCCAGCCCTGGATTAGCGACCAAAACCGCCTCAGAGAAAAACACTTTTTCTACTTCTTTGAGCCCATTACTGATCAGGGTAGAGCCCGAGGATACGATATCAAAAATACCATCAGCCAGGCCAATGCCCGGGGCTATTTCCACAGAGCCAGAAATGGTGTGGATGTCAGTATCTACTCCTTGCTCCTCAAAAAATTGGCGAAGAATTACCGGATAGGAAGTCGCTACTTTCTTTCCCTGAAAATACTTTAAACCCTCATAATCAACCTCTTTAGGAATCGCCAGGGAAATTCGACATTTAGAAAAACCTAAACGTTTAATAAGGTCTACATTTTTCTTTTTTTCCGCGACCTCATTCTCTCCTACAATCCCAATATCCGCCACTCCGGAGGATACATAATCCGGAATATCATCATCTCTGAGAAATAAAAATTCGATCGGAAAATTAGTTGAAGTGGCTTTTAACTTGCGATCATTATTGGAAAATTTCACCCCGCACTCTTTCAACAAGCTTAAAGAAGATTCTGATAAACGGCCTTTTTTCTGAACGGCCAAACGCAATACAGTACTCATGTGATAATATGATTAAGGATATAAAATTTCTTATTCCATCATCTGCAAAAAATGCAGACCTGCGGGAAACAACCCGACTTTAACATTAAAAATTATGGATAAATTAGGATAAATCCGAAATACTATTGGATTATAACAAAACACCCGCTACAAAGCTGTTCTTTAAAAAAATATCCGGATTTGGTCGTTAGACTGAGGGCTACATCCTGGATGTGAAGGCACCTCAAAAATTATACACTCCTCAAAAAGAGGAATGATGATGATGGAAAGCATGATGAAAAGTGTGGGCACAGCGAACTGCAAGGCGGTCAATGCCCTGAACAGAAGAGGTCGATATGTTCGCTATGGTGTTCATCATTCTTTAGAAGATGCGACTAAGGTAGGAGCTGATTCTTTTAAATCCAATGGTTTTTTGAAAAAATGACAAAAAAACAGGCTAAAGGTTATCAAATTAAAACCTTTAGCCTGTCTTCATTTTCAATAAAATTTCGCGGAGCGCTGATTTCGCCCTTAGTCAAACCAATAGAATTAGATATGTGGCCTTTGGAAGAAAAGTAACTTCAGGAAAGTACCTCTCTTAAAATGGCCATGGACTGTATTTCCCCAAAACCATCAATATGCTCCCGATAAAAACGAAGTAAATGATCCAAAACGGTTCTTCGGATATAGTTATTCATGGGAATGTGCTGCCCAAAGGAATAGGAACGCAGTTTTTCCAGCATTTCTTTTTCCTGTTTAGCAATTTCCGGATCATCGGCCCACTGAATTACTTCCGCGATGATCTGGTCACCAGTGGACACCCCAAGCCCCAGAGGCTGACCAATTTTTAATAAAAACTGAAGATGAAAATTTTCATAATGTGCCTCCATCTGATCAAAAGCCTGCACACTTAAGAATAAATAATTAAACATCTGAGGATTGGCTTCTTCATGACGAAGCAGTTGGGCACAAACTTCTGTGATGAATAAAGCCACAGTAGACTTCATGACCTCAAAAGGAATGCTTTGCAGCGGATAAGCAATATTCACTTCCGATATTCGGTTTAAATCCGAGCCGGGACGCTCATAGACTACCAAATCCAGGAGCGTTAAAGGCTGAAAGAAAGCTATCTTATTATTTTTGGTCTTGGCTTTCCGCACACTGTTCACCACATAAGAGCGCATCCCGAAAGCCTCAGTATAGATCCGGACAATGATGGAGGTCTCCCGGTACTTGATATAGTTCAGCACCACTCCGCGGGTTTTATGCAAGTTACTCATACAGTCCTAATTAATCACGGCAACCTTACCTACGGCCGCATCGGTACCATCCTCCTGCGCCACCCAAACCAGGTAAATGCCGGGGCCTACAGGTGCTCCGGAGGCGGTGGAACCATTCCAGCTGGCAGTTCCGCCATTGGCCACGGTTTCAAATAGCAATCGGCCACTAAGGTCGGTAATTTTTACTGTCGCATCAGCCGAAAGTTGATTGATCGTCACCGGCCCGGAGAAAGAAGCCCTGACCGGGTTCGGGAATATTTTCACTTCCCCCTGGGGAGAAATACCCGCGGAGGCATCTGAGCGGAAGGAAACCATTCCTGCCTCCGTCAAAATAAACACTTCCCCACTCCGTGATTCATCCGCCAATTTTAAAATCTTGTTGGCAGGTAAAGGGCTATTGTCGCGGTTAAACTCCGAAATTAATTCGATATCAGAATTACTACTAAAATCCGTAATCGGTTTAGAATACAGAAATAAACCATCATCAGCACCCAACCATTTTCGGTTTCCACCATCCACCGCCACGGTATTCACCTGCTTGCCATTGAAAATAGGAAATCCGTTGGAAATCGGTCTTACAGCACTGATGCTACCATTGAAATAATCCGTATTAGGCAAAAAGAAAATACCCTCGGGCGTTGCCAGCCACAGATTTCCCATTACATCAAAATCCATATCCAATATATTGGCATCAGGAAGTGCGGAAACATTGCTGGTATTTAAGACTTTAGACTGCTGATTTTCAAAATCATAAACATAAATCCCGGAAGACCTTTCCGGATCCAGTCTACACATCAATACATTTTGGAAAGGATGGACCAATATTTCTGAAATCACTATGGATTCACTACTCAAAGATTTCCACTCCTCCTGAGGAGCTTTTACCCAAAGTGCCGGACTGGCATTATATTGTGCCAACCATAAATTACCGAAACGGTCATCGGTAAAAGCGGATAATCGGCTATTATTGGAGAGCCCGGGTACTTCTACCTGTTCGAAATTACCTTCCACATCCACTTTCCAGAGGCCATTTCCCATGGTGGCTAAATACCAGGCTTCCTCCGCCACCACCCAGGCGCCATCCACAATATCGTTTACCTCTACGCCCAAGGGCCTGCTATCAAAGTTTTGCCATCTTCCCTGATCAAAAACATCAAATGCACCAGCATTTCCGGCGGGCACACCATTGTTATAACCTCCCACAAAAGAGAGTATATTTTGGTGGTTCGACTTAATTTGAAAAGGTATAGGGGTCGAAATTCCCGATGGCGTAAGCACCTCTTCCTGACCACCTTGCTTACGCACCAATCCCTGCTCATGGTCCGCTATCCAAAGCAAATTTTCACTTCCGGCAATTTGCTGTGGAGCCAGCACTCCAGCCTCAATGGTTTTTAACTCCTGGTTTTCCCATTCGTAAATGGAAAGGCCATCGACCACCCGAAGTTTTTGCTGAAACTGAAGATCCGTGACACTCTGTGCACTTTGCCCAATAGTTAGCACCCCTTCAGCATAGGTGAAAAGATTATTTGCTTCTGCCCAAAATAGCTGATTCCCATCTGATGTCACGGCCTGCGTAGCAGCTTCCGGATGACTCCATTCCTGCGCATAGCGCCTCCAGCTATTGAAGTCCTGGATATTCGACTGACCGGTGAGGTCATTCCCCAACAAGCCACTGGCAGTAGCCAAAATCAAACTATCGCCTTTGAGTGTCCCATCAAATACCTCCAGAAACTCCCCTTCCGGGGACAGATCTCGCACAGAGGCGATAACATTTCCTCTGTCAACATCAAATAGAATGGCGCCATAAGGCAATATGGCTATGGTGGTATCTCCCCTGAAAATAAAATTTCGAATTTCCTTATTGACCGGACGAGGATCATCCTTAATGGCAGAAAATGTCTGAATAGATTCCGGGCTAATTACATCAATCCCGCCAGAAGCATAGCCAATCAACCATTGTTCGTGCCGGGCATCGTATGCAAGAGAAGTGAAGGTATTTTCGCTCAGTCCGTCGGCTGCCGTGACCGGGCTCAATTCCCCGGCGGTCTGATCGAAATAAAACAGGGAGTTGGCGGTCGCACAATAAACCTCATTTGGCCCTTCGGCCACTAAGGTGGCCTTTAAATAATTGAAGTGTGTCCGCCAGCTTCCGGTGGGTATATCCTGCGCCTGAGCGGCCCAGCCAAAAAATACGGCAAAGGTACTAGAGCGTATCCTCTTGCGCAGTCTTGATTTTCTTTTCATTCATTCCCTCGTTATAGCATTTTCGACAACGAGGCTCATATGCTTCTTTTTCCCCCAGAACTACCTGCTCTTCGTTGGCAGTCATGCGGAATGAATAGGAAGCCACCGAGCCACATTGCGCGCAGATGGCATTTACCTTGGTGACAAATTCGGCAGTGGCCATCAGCCCCGGCATTGGACCGAAAGGTTTTCCTTCGAAGTCCATGTCCAGTCCGGCTAAAATAACCCTTTTCCCTTGGTTTGCCAATTTGTTAGCCACCTCAACGAGCTCCATTCCAAAAAACTGAGCTTCATCAATGCCTACCACTTCGTAGTCCCCGGCATGGTCTAAAATTTCCAATGCCGCATGTAAAGGCTTACACACCACCGCATTAGCATTATGAGAAACTACTTCCTCCTCCGCATAGCGGGTATCAATACTAGGTTTAAATATGACCACTTTTTGTTTGGCAATTAATGCACGGTTAACCCTGCGAATTAATTCCTCGGTTTTTCCAGAGAACATGGATCCGCAAATTACCTCTACCCAGCCTGCCTGAGAAATGCCTCCAAAATGTGGCTCAATAAACATAGATGTTGAACGTTTAAAATGAATGTGATCTGAATATGATGACAAAGATAAGTCGAATATTCTCTCGAGGGAATATTGAAAATGCGGGAATTTCGGTTACGGCTCCCCCAGAAATTTTAGGCCTGGAAGATTTTTTTTTGATCGGTTGTCTTATTTCAAAGATGTTTGTACTTTATTTGACAGTCAAAACCATTATTTTTGTTTGCTAAACCCATCAAGCATTATATTATTGTGGGTAAGACCTTTTAGGGATCGAATTACATGGATAGAATAATCAACACGCGGGTCATTAAAGATTACGCTAAACAATATACTCTAGAATTTTCAGCTAACTTTTTCAGAAGCGCTCCGGTGGTAGAGGGGAAACATTTAAAAACCCTTTGCAATGTCGCGCAGATCAATTTTTTTCTGATTCAGATACTTTCTGAAAAATGGCACCTGGAGGCGCAAAAAATCAAAAGTCCTTATTTTGATTTTACTGCCCCGGCCGTTCAGGATGCTTTTAAGCGTTTTAAAAACATCCTTTCTCAGCATATTTCCATCGAACAGTATGATTTTGAACCCCTGATGGAGGAAGCCTGCTATCGCAGTTTGCTTTTAACCTATGCCCCGGAGAATTTTTACAAGGAAATGTGGGAGCAGTGGGAAACGGATGAGGTATTATTGATTCAGTTGAAGAACCAATTGAAATACTTAAAGATCAACAACCGCCCGTTTGAAAAAATGGTGCAGATCTGGGAAGCGGAGAGCAAAGACGGTCTTAAGCTGGAAGAGAGCAAACAACAGTTGGCCCAATTAATGGAAAATGCGCATTGGGATCTTCCCGACAATGAACAACTGATTGAAGAGTACTCTCGGGTATTCCCCTGGATCCGGATAAACTATTTGAAACCATCACCCTGACCCCTGTTGGTACGATGGAGGAGGAAAGCCTAAATGGCACCCTTCATGCGCAATTGGCCAACCATCACCAACAGGAAGCCATTACGCTTGCGGACAGGCTGAAGAGTAGTAACCAAAAATCGTTAAAGGATTCGATCTCGCTGAACCAGCGCTTTATGTTCACCAATGAGCTTTTCGGAGGCAGTAAGAAGATTTTCAATGAAACGCTTGATCATATTGAAGGCTATGAGACCAATGATGAGGCTGCCACTTATTTGATTAATAATTTTGCCAGACCTTATGCCTGGGATATGAATGCCAATGAGACCAAAGAGTTTTTGAATTTGGTGGCCAGTAAATTTCAGGGATAAAGATTGTATCAATGACCACCACATCAGTCCCCAACAGGACGCCCTTTTTTCAGCGCACTCCAATTCGGAATACGATTTTGGTGCTTTCCATAGCAATGTTATGCTTAAGAGCGTATTCCCTATTTGATTTTATTCAAGTAACCGGGGGAATTTTCTTCGACCATTTCACCTCTTACTGGATATATTTACTTCAGTGCTGTATATGTATCGGTTTTATATTAAGAGGAAAAATTGGCCTTGGATTAGCTTTTACCTGTAACATTGCATTATTAAGCCTTTATTTTTTACCCTATAATCTGACTATCTCTCAATTATTGATCCCTACGCATTTTCGAGTGTTGCTGGTAGGGGCATTTATTTGTTCTCCTTTAGGACAAAGGATATTTATTGACCCACCACTTCCCCGAAAACAAATGAGAAAGATGGCCTTGTTCATTCCTCTTGGGTTGACACTGGGGCTGATTCCCCATTTCTTTTTTTCCTGAATCGCCTGATGTAAAGCAGGGCTAAAGCCGAATAATTTTCATGCTTAAGCCGGATTAATTATGCTTCAATCCTCTTTTAGCTGCAAGGCGGGAAAAATCGGACTTTTACCGACCTCCAGACTAAAGCAGCTCCCCTCAATTTCAATCAAAAAAAACGCCACGCTTAAGCCGGAATATTCATACGTCAATTCTCGTATAGCTGGTAGGCGGATGAAATGAAGGAAAAGTTTCCTATTTCGAGTTTTTCCAACGAAACAGGTAAATGAGGAGAAAGCAAGCATACACAAATTTGAGCTAATAAAAAATCAGCAAAAACCAACCCTAACACCCTGATCGATGGGTCTTTGTGACATTCCGCCAAATCTATCGGTAAGAAAATTCGGCTTAAATGAAAAAAGCGGATCCTGATAACAAGACCCGCTTTCCAATTTATGCTTTGTTTGATGTTCTTACGCTTCTACTTCTTCTTGCAGGTATTGCTCCACGGCAACATAGGGCAAATCAAACGCCTCGGCTACCGCTTTGTAAACCACATCACCTTTCACCACATTCAAGCCCGGCTTCAATTGTGGATTTTCATTACATGCTTTCTTCCAGCCTTTATTCGCCAACTCAATCGCATAAGGCAAAGTAGCATTGGTTAATGCCAAAGTGGATGTATAAGGCACCGCTCCCGGCATGTTCGCCACACAATAATGTACTACATCATCAATGATAAAAGTAGGCTCGTTGTGAGTCGTTGGCTTACAGGTTTCAATACAACCACCCTGATCTACTGCCACGTCAACCAATACAGTCCCCGGACGCATTTCTTTCAGCATATCACGGGTAACCAAGTGTGGGGCTTTTGCTCCTGGAATCAATACAGCTCCAACAATCAGGTCAGCTGTCTTAATTTCCTGACGGATATTGTACTCGCTGGACATCATGGTTTTCACATTGGCCGCCATCACATCATCCAAATAACGCAGACGATCCAAAGAGATATCCATGATGGTCACGTCAGCACCCATACCTGCCGCCATCTTAGCCGCCTGGGTACCTACTACACCCCCGCCTAATACCAATACCTTGGCTGGTTTCACCCCGGGAACGCCACCTAAAAGAATACCTCTTCCCTGTTCTGGCTTCTCCAAATACTTCGCGCCTTCCTGAATAGACATTCTTCCGGCCACTTCCGACATCGGCACCAATAATGGGAGGGAACGCCCTTTTTCCACTGTTTCGTAAGCCAAACAAACCGCCTTGCTTTCAATCATTGCCTTGGTTAAGGGCTCATAGGAAGCAAAATGGAAGTAGGTGAACAACAACTGATCTTCTTTGATCAAGTCGTACTCATATTCAATTGGCTCTTTGACCTTAATGATCATTTCTGCGATGGCATAAACATCCTCAATGGTTGGAAGGATAGTTGCACCGGCACTTTGGAATTCCTCATCAGAGAAACCACTTCCCAATCCTGCGGTCGCCTGAACGTACACCTCGTGACCATGCTTTTTCATTTCCACCACACCTGATGGAGTTAATGCCACACGATTCTCGTTATTCTTAATTTCCTTTGGAACTCCGATAATCATAATTCAACGGGTTTAATGTATACTGGTATTAATCTTAGAAAAATTACATTTTAAACAAATGACATTTTCGTCCCTTGTTTCTAGGTGTTAATTTGTGACTTTTTATTTAATTTCCTACAAGTTGTCGGCTATTTTTTATTTATCATGCTTTTCCAATCCAATTCAAATCATTCCTTTAAATGAATCAATCGCGAATCTGAAGGTGATTTTGAAGAGAACAAACTAAAAAAAGTGAAAAAATTTTTATAAAGAAAATTAATATCCTACCAAACATTATTTGGCAAATTGCATTATTGTCGAAATTTCGATAAAATATTAAAAGTCAAAACAAAAAATCAAATCGCCGGAATTAAAATCTCCTTTAGGGCTTTCGGGGAAAAGAATGTATATTTAGAATAGGACAGGAAATATCCGGACTGTTAATTTTTATTTCTTCGGATATGTGAAAAGATTTTTGAGAACCTTAAAAACCAGTTTGACTGTGTCGAACCAAAATACAACAACTGTATCCCAATTGAACAAAAAAGATATTTTACAGGACTATCAAATTGTTGCTGAAAGCCGAGAAACAGCGCTAGTAGGTCGCAAAGAGGTATTCATGGGCAAGGCTAAATTTGGAATCTTTGGAGATGGCAAAGAAGTCCCACAGGTAGCCATGGCACGCGCCTTCCAAAAAGGAGACTGGCGATCAGGCTATTACCGTGATCAAACCTTTATGATGGCCATTGGTGAAATGTCCATTCAGGCCTTTTTCGCCCAGCTTTATGCCCATACTGATTTGGAGGCAGAGCCGGCTTCAGGGGGAAGAATGATGAATGGGCACTTTGGGACACGATGGATTGATAATAATGGCGACTGGAAATCACAGGCTGACACCTATAACGTAGCTTCTGATATTTCTCCCACTGCGGGGCAAATGCCTCGAATCATGGGCTTAAGCTACGCCTCAAAACTATATCGAAAAGAAACAAAATTACAGGGAGAAGCATTTTCAAAATTCTCCAATAATGGAAACGAGGTCGTATTCTCCACCATTGGAAACGCCTCCACTTCCGAGGGCATGTTCCTGGAAACCATTAATGCGGTAGGAGTCATGCAATTGCCGGTGGTGATGTCCGTTTGGGATGACCAATACGGTATCTCAGTAGGGCCGGAGCACCACACCGTTAAACAGAGTATTTCTAAAGCCTTGGAAGGATTCCAGCGTACGGAGGAGCATCCGGGGATTGAAATTTTTGAAGTGAATGGCTGGGATTATCCAGCACTGGTAGAAACCTATCAGGCCGCTGCAAAATTGGCTCGTGAAGAACATGTTCCATGTTTGGTACATGTGGTGGAAATCACCCAGCCGCAGGGGCACTCTACTTCCGGTTCTCACGAACGCTACAAATCCAAAGAGCGCCTGTCCTGGGAAGAGGAGTTTGATTGCGTAAAGAAAATGCGTGAGTGGATTTTAGCGGAAGGGCATGCCACTGAAGAAGAATTGGAAGCCATGGAACTGGCGGCTAAGAAAAAAGTGAAGGAAGAGAAAAATGCGGCCTTCAAAGCTTTCTTAGACAGCATGGTGGATGATCGCAATAAAATCATCAGCCTGATTGAAAATCTGGCGGCCAATGAAAATGAATCTGAGTCTATCAAAGCGGTTGCTGATGGCTTGAAAAATGCCTTCAACCCAATAAAACTAGACACTATAAAGGCGGCGAAAAAAGCGCTTCGCATTGTAAGAAGCAAGCCCTCTCCGGCGCGAATGGCCATTCAAAAATGGTTACAGGAAGCCGAAGAGAAGCACCGCCAAGAATACAATACATTACTTTACTGCGAGGATAGTTCCTCCGCATTGAAAGTGCCGGTCATCGCCCCAACCTATGGGGAAGATGCTGAAATGAAGGATGGTCGTGAGATCATCAATGGCTTTTTCTTTAAGGCCATGGAGAAAGATCCGCGGGTGTTTGCTTTCGGCGAGGATGTTGGAAAAATTGGGGATGTCAATCAAGGTATGGCCGGACTTCAGGATAAGTTTGGGGCACTACGCGTACATGACACCTCTATCCGCGAAATGACCATCATTGGAGAAGGAACAGGAGCTGCCATGCGTGGTCTTCGCCCTATTGCCGAGATTCAGTATCTGGATTATCTGGTTTATGCATTAAATACCCTGACGGATGATGTGGCTTGTCTACATCACCGTACTGCGGGAGGACAGAAGGCGCCTTTGATCGTGCGTACTCGCGGACACCGCCTGGAGGGCGTTTGGCACTCCGGATCTCCGATCAGCATGATTTTGGGAAGCTTGAGAGGGATGTACGTTCTTACCCCAAGAAACTTTGTGCAGGCTGCCGGTATGTACAATACCCTTTTACAGGCGGATGATCCTGCCTTGGTAATTGAATGCCTGAATGGCTACCGCCTGAAGGAAAAAATGCCGAGCAATTTGGGTGAATACACCGTACCACTTGGACAGCCTGAGATTCTGAGAAGCGGAACTGACGTAACGGTGGTCACTTACGGTTCTATGTGTCGCATCATTGCTGCAGCAGCGGAGGATTTAGCACAGGTAGGCATTTCAGTGGAAATTATCGACGCACAAACACTGGTTCCATTTGATTTGGAACATAAGATTGTGGAGTCTATCAAAAAAACCAATCGGGTAGTATTTGCCGATGAGGATGTTCAGGGAGGCGCGTCGGCTTATTTAATGCAAAAAGTACTGGACGAACAAAAAGCTTATCAGTATCTGGATTCACAACCGATCTGTATTGCTTCTCAGGATCACCGTCCGGCTTATGGCTCTGACGGCGATTATTTCTCCAAACCCAATCCGGAAACAATATTTGATGCCATCTACAAGATGATGCACGAATATGACCCGCAGCAATTCCCGGAAATTTACTAAGCATATATTATAAGGTTACCATATTTTAAACAGTCACTTTTCGATTCAGAAAGGTGGCTGTTTTTTTAAGCCGGATTTTTCATGCTTAAACCCTCGTTTAGCTGCCAGGCGGAAAAAATGAAGGTTTTTTTCCTATTTCGAGATTTTTCCAAGGAAGCAGATGAACAAGCACAAAGCAAGCATATCCAAATTTGAGCCATTAAATCCGGCAATTGCAATCATAACGGCTCGTATAAGAAACGTAAGTGATTTCGAAGCTCTTACCTGTCAAGTTGCACTGAGCCAAATTTGCGATTTGACACAAATTTTAAGACTCTAAACAATCCGTCAAATCGCAGATTTGGCGGAGTTGATTAAATGCACTAACTTTCCGTAAACCACTGAGCCAATTATGTTTTTCATACATTATTGTGTGCAGTAATTCTTTCATATTCCTTTCAATATCTCTCCAATCTCTGGATATTTTTGTCTTTTACTCCAGGTCATTAAAGTCCTTAAAGCATTTGCCATGACCCATTGTAGATTCTTGTCAGTCTCTTTTTGAAAAAGCTCTAATATTTTATCTGTGGCAATCTTTTTAGCTTCCTTTTCGGTCAAAGCTCTAATAATCCCTTCAATCGTTTTAGGGTGATAATCCAAATGTTTTACTAAAGTTTCATAAGCAATACTATAATCACCTGTAAAATCCCTTTCTAAAAATTGGTGAGGCGAATTATTTACTAAATCCCATACTGAATCAATTCCCAAGCCTAAGCTCTTTAATTCTTGAACAAGAGGTTCTTCATCTTTATTAAGTAGTTCCTCAAGCTCTTTTCTATTAGTCTTTTTTTCTCTAATCATCTTTTGATAGCTTTCCTCCGATGGTAATTTTTGCTGTAATTCTTGAGCTGTCAGGCTTTTTTTCTCATCAATTATAGTTTATTGCATTTAAGGTAAAATCATTTTTACGAATTTATTGGAGGACCAGCTTGTCCTATAATGTCTCCACCATTTTAATTTAATCAAAAAATCGAGTCACCGCCCAACTTATCACATCCTGATTGCAACAATATCCTGTTATCTTTCCGTATTCTTTGTAATCAGAAATATTGAATCCGTCCTCAATATCATTGTACCAAATTACCTTCTTTCCACAAATCGCAACAGCCCAAAATCCATCTCATAAATCTCCATACTGAAGTTCAGACCATTTTTCTAGGTCAATTTTAATCAATTACCAAAAATTCCAAAGTTCACCATTCAAATCAGATTCAGTTTAAAGAATCTCGTCGTATAGTTCTCTTAATTCTATTGGTTTCCATTCTTGCATTGCGGTTTGTTTTTATTACACACAACACACTGATACCAACCCACTTCCATTAACCATCCAACCCTGTCAGTGAATAATTCGGCTTAAAGCGTAAAAGCATTGGGTAAATTCGGATACTTTTCTCGCCATACCTTTGTAAAAACTGGTCTGGTCTTCCACATTTCTGTACCGATATATTTATTCAGAAAATAAGTCATCGTTTCCGAACCCATACCGGCATTAGCACAAACAGCAGTATAGGACTTCTCCTCCCCGGAAGCGGGTAGCATCACCACATGATTTGGAAAAGCCTGAATTTCGGAAAACAATTCCCAAAAGGGGTTCACCTTCCCTTCTTCAGAAGAATAAGTCTTGCCCATAAATGCGATCTCACTAAGCCTGTTCAAATTCAGCTCGCATACCGAATACTGTTGATTTAACAAAGCAGCAACCTCTGCACTGTTAAATGTATGATGCTTTATAAACCTACAAGGGGAACAGCCATTCGTAGTAATAAATAAATAGATGGGCTTGCCTTCTGTATGAAAAGCCTCCAAAGCATCTGCCAGTGAAAGCTAGCGCAACACTTCCCCGGAACCTCCTTTTTTTCTAAAAAGTCTTTTCGAAAATCTGGTTGCTGCGCCAGCAAGGTGAGAGGCAAACAGCAGACCACAACTGTAAAAAAATAACGCATAAATGAAGGAGATTAAATGACAAAAAGCCACTCCGCTATGGAATGGCTTTCCTCTCAGGGCTCACCTGTGAATTTCTTTTTTCCTAGTTGAAAAAATTAAGCAGAGGTTTTTGAGTTTTTACGCTCCTGAACTTCCACGCGAATCTCTTGCGCCAGGTTTTTCAACTCTTGCATACCTTTACGTACACGAGTACCAGCTGCCTGATTCTCTTTTTCATAGAATTTGTGGAAGTCAGCTTCCAACGAAAGAACTAGATCTTTGATTTCGTCAAATCTTTTCATTGTCTAAAAATAGGTTATCGTTGATAAATATATAAGGTTACACAGAAGCAATATAAGGAATTTAACCAAATATCCACAAAGTGAGGATATTAATTGAGGAAAAGCACAAAAAAAAAGATCGAAATTTGCCCAAAAATGAAGATTTTCTTCGTTTTTGAACCCATTTCGATCCTTTTATACCTATTTCACACCTTCAGGGTGTTTATTGTCTTAAATGCTATTAATCAGGCATTTGCTCAGCAACACCATCTTTATTGTATTCGCCAGCTTCTAATTTATCTTTAATTTCCGCAAATGCGTTGATCGTTTCCTCCACATCAGCTAAAGTATGCGCTGCTGTTGGGATTAAACGCAACATAATCTGCCCTTTAGGGATTACCGGGTAAATTACGATGGAACAGAAAATATTAAAACGCTCACGAATATCCTGAGTCAGGTTCGCTGCTTCCAGCATGGTACCGGATAGGAATACCGGCGTTACCGGAGTTTGCGTATGACCAATGTTGAATCCGCGCTCTTTCAAACCGGACTGCAAAGCATTCACTACTTCCCAAAGCTTATCTTTAGCCGGAGAGTTTTTCAACATCTCCAAACGCTTCAGGTTACCCACTACCAATGGCATTGGTAAGGACTTGGCGAAAATCTGCGAACGCAAGCTGTAACGCAAGTACTTCACGATCTTCTCATCACCCGCTACGAAAGCTCCGATAGAAGCCATAGACTTAGCAAAAGTAGAGAAGTAAAGATCAATACCGTCCTGACACTCCAACTGCTCACCAGTACCCGCACCTGTAGCACCCATAGTACCGAAACCGTGGGCATCATCCACAAACAAGCGGAAATCATATTTTTCCTTCAGCTTGATTACACCTGGTAGGTTACCCATCACACCTGACATACCGAAAACACCTTCCGTGATCACCAAAATACCACCACCGGTCTCTTTCGCCAAACGCTCAGCACGCTCCAACTGCTTCTCCAATGATTCCATATCATTGTGGGCATAAACGAAACGCTTACCAATATGCAAACGCAAACCATCCAAAATACAAGCATGGCTTTCTGCGTCATATACCACTACATCACGACGGTCCAAAACAGCATCGATGATCGATACTACCCCTTGGTAACCGAAGTTCAATAGGAAACAATCCTCTTTACCTACGAAATCCGCCAACTCACGCTCCAACTGCTCGTGCTTCACTGTATTACCGGACATGATACGCGCACCCATTGGGTAAGCCAATCCCCAGTCAGCAGCAGCTTGTGCATCCGCCTGACGGATCTCAGGATGGTTCGCCAATCCCAGGTAGTTGTTCAACGACCAGTTCAAAACCTGACGGCCCTGAAAAGTCATGCGTGGACCAATCTCCCCTTCCAATTTAGGGAACATATAGTAACCCTCGTCCACATCTGAATATTTACCCAGAGGTGTGTTCTTTGCATCACACTTAGCAAATAAATCCATAAAGAATATCTTTTAACAACAAAAAATGCTTTTCAAATCGAAGCACAAAGGTATAAAAAAAAGCTTCTCACCCAAAGATTAAGATGAGAAGCTCTAATCAAATTCATGATTATAATGAATTTATTTCCAATCTTTTAAAGAAATTTATTCGATACGTTCAATTTTTGCCCCCAGTGCTCGCAAACGGTCATCAATGTACTGATAGCCCCTGTCAATTTGCTCCACATTATCAATCACACTCGTTCCATTTGCCGAAAGTGCTGCAATTAATAAGGAAACCCCTGCACGGATATCCGGACTGGTCATACGGATACCTCTCAGCGGATATTTTCTATCCAAGCCGATCACCGTTGCGCGGTGAGGATCACAAAGAATGATCTGCGCGCCCATATCAATCAATTTATCGGTAAAGAACAAACGGGACTCAAACATCTTCTGGTGAATCAGGATCGTACCCTTCGCCTGCGTAGCCACTACTAAGAGGATCGACAATAAGTCCGGGGTAAAGCCAGGCCAGATGGCATCCGCCACGGTCAGGATAGAACCGTCAATGAAAGTCTCGATCTCATAATGCTCCTGCGCCGGGATGAACAAATCATCACCACGCTGCTCAATCTTAATACCCAGCTTACGGAAAGTATCCGGGATAAGTCCAAGCATATCAACACGTACATTTTTAATGGTAATCTCGGACTTGGTCATGGCCGCTAAACCAATGAAAGAACCAATCTCGATCATATCCGGCAACATCGTATGGGTAGTTCCTCCCAATACCTCCACCCCTTCGATGGTCAGCAGGTTGGAGCCTACACCCTGAATGTTCGCCCCCATGCGGTTCAGCATCTTACACAGCTGCTGCAAATAAGGCTCACATGCCGCATTGTAGATGGTCGTGGTTCCTTTGGCCAATACCGCCGCCATCACCAGATTGGCTGTACCGGTTACGGAAGCCTCGTCCAGCAAAATATATTGCCCCTCCAAACGCTCCGCGTCCACGAAATAGCGGTGCTTCTCTTCATTAAACACGAAATTGGCACCCAGTTTTTTCAAACCAATAAAGTGGGTATCCAATCGACGGCGACCGATCTTATCTCCTCCGGGCTGTGGCATCTGAGCTTTCCCAAAACGCGCCAACAAGGGACCAATCATCATGATGGAACCACGAAGGGAAGAAGCTTTCGTACGGAAAGTCTCGGTTTCCAAAAAGTTCAGATCAACATCTGAGGCCGTAAAGCGGAATGCTCCTGCTTCTTCTAACTGCTCCACCTTAACGCCAAAGTCGCGCAGCAATTCAATTTGCTTATTGACATCACGGATGTTGGGAATATTGTGAATCGTTACAGGCTCCGAGGTCAGTAATACCGCTGACAAAATTTGTAAGGCTTCATTCTTAGCACCCTGTGGCGTGATCTCCCCACCCAGCTTGTGCCCGCCTTCAATTTTAAATGCCGACATTATATGGTTTGGTTTTAGTTTCTAACAATAGTTAACGAAAAGAGTGGCAAAGTCCTATGAATTTTTAAATAGAAAAATTACTCAAAACTTGCCCGGCCGGCACTCCTGCAATAATCTGCTTGATTTTTACCAGCCACGAATAACAAAACTAATAAAAAAAGGAGACTGCCCAGCCTCCTTTAGTATTATTAATTTTTTCTTTTGCGATATCCTCCGCTTCGGTTTTGATTCCCTCGATTCTGCCCCTGACTACGGCCTTTGTTCGAGAATTTCCTTCCACGGTTATTGGAGTAGTTGCGATTTGGTCGCCCAGTAGGTCCGGAAGTTACCAATAGTTGATTTTCCAGGATATACTCCTCATCAAACTTCAATTTCCCACGAGACAAACGCTTAATATCCGCCAGGATAACCTTATCATCCACATTGTCGCGATTCCATTGCAAATAGAAGGTGCGCATTAGTCTTCCGATGGTCACTACCGCTCCTAGTCGCTCTTCTTCATCCTCAATTTCAGTAGCCTTGGCGATCATGTTCTCGATATTTCTACCGTAATGCATAAAAGACGGACGGCCACCCAAATAAGGCACCTGTGCCGGTTTTTTATGAATACTGGCTGGCTCCGGACGCTCAAAAGGCCCATCCACATCCAGTGCAAAATCCGTCATGATATACAGATCATCCCATAAACGCTGCGCATATTCCGGAGAATCCTTCATTTTGTTCGGCGTCAACTCCTTCATCAGGTGAATCAATGCATGCGCCGCCTTGGTTCTTTCTTGTCGGTCCTCAATCCCTACCACATGCGCGGCCAGCTCCTGAAGGTTGCGTCCATATTCGCGTTGTAAGATTTCTGCTTTAGTGGTGTTATATACAAACATATATTCAATTTTATAATTCCCGGCTAGTGGTATAACGCATGTGCCCGGATGATGACGTAAAAGAAATAATTTTTTTCTAAAAAAACAGCTTATCCCCCTTGGATTTTCCTTTTGGGGCTGCCCTCGCTACACTCGGTCGGGCTTTCGGGGCTCGTTCTTTTTGCCGGCACTGCAAAAAACATCCACGCCAGTGCCGGCAAAAAGGAACTCAGACAAGCCCCCTCTATCCCTCAGCCGGATCAGCGGCCGGAGAGTGATTACCTATATAAAAAGGTTTGCGGCTAACAGACTCCACACTGCCTGACCGTCCTTTCATTTATTCTACTATTCTAAGTTTGGCAAAGCTTAATAGCAATGTCTTCTCCCCCACATTATCAAAATTCACCTTGGCTTTAGGCGCTGCCCCCTGTCGGTCCAGCTGCACAATATTTCCAAAGCCAAATTTAGCATGCTCCACTTTCTGCCCCTCAGCCAAATCCGCCGGATTACTAGCGGTGAAATCCGCTGAAGCTTTATGTGCCGGAACCGGCTTACGGGAAGGCACTGGTCGCTGCACCAAATTCTTGGCATAAGATGCACCAGAAGCTCCTGTTCCCGCAGCAAAACCTCCACCAATACCGGACGGACGATCAAAGCTACCACCCGGAGCGGCATTTCCAAAACTTACCTGCTTAGATTTTTTCGCTACATTCAATAATCCGGGCTCCACCTCTTCCAAAAAGCGCGAAGGTTCGCAGTTGACCAATTTCCCAAAACGATAACGGGTCATGGCATAAGACATGGTCAGCTTTTGCTCCGCACGGGTGATGGCCACATAGAACAAGCGGCGTTCTTCTTCCAAATCTTCTCTGGACTCCATCATCATGGTGGAAGGGAATAATTCTTCCTCCAGTCCGGTCAGGAATACATGACGGAACTCCAGTCCCTTGGCCATGTGGATGGTCATCAGCGTAACCACATCCGGATCATCATCCTGCGCCTGATCCACCCCCGTCAGCAGGGAAACTTCCTGCAAGAAGGCATCCAGGGATTTATCTTCGTTTTCCTCATTATCCACATACTCCTTCACCGCATTCAGCAATTCCTGCACGTTTTCATAGCGGCTGACGCCCTCCACGGTTTTATCCGCAAACAACTCGCGCATCAGGCCGGAAGCTTTGGCAATTTTCTGAGCAGCCTCGTGGGCATCATATTTCTGAACATCCACCTGCATGGCCTTGATCATGGTCACATAACCATCCACGGCATTGGCTGCTCTGCCTGGCAAATACATGCGACATTGCTGCAGGGCGGTCCATAAGTCCACCGATTGCTCGGCAGCAAATACCCGTATTTTATCCACGGTCCCCGGGCCAATGCCCCGCTTTGGCAAATTAATCGAGCGGACGACCGCCTGCTCATCATTCGGGTTCAGGGCAATACGGAAGTAAGCCAACAAGTCCTTGATCTCCCGGCGCTGATAGAAAGAGAGTCCGCCAACAATTTTATATTTCAAATTTGCACGACGCAGGGCCTCCTCCAATGAACGCGATTGCGCATTGGTACGGTACAATACCGCGAAATCCTGATTGTGCCATTGGTTCTGCATCTTGGACTCGAAAATCCCCTGAGCAATCAGCCTGGCTTCCTCTCCATCTGAGGCGGCAGAAATCAGGTCGATTTTTTCCCCTTCGGCATTCGCGGTCCAGACATCCTTTTTGATTTGCCCCTGGTTTTTGGCAATTACGCCATTGGCAGCGTTCACAATCGTGCTGGTAGAACGGTAATTTTGCTCCAGCTTGATGGTACGGCAATCCGGAAAGTCCTTTTCAAAATTCAGAATGTTCTGAATATTCGCTCCACGGAAAGCATAAATGGACTGCGCATCATCCCCTACCACACAGATGTTCTGATGAACGGCTGCCAATTTTTTCACAATCAGATACTGTGAAACGTTGGTATCCTGAAACTCATCCACCAAGACATAGCGAAAACGATGCTGATATTTATGTAAAACATCCGGATGATCGCGAAACAACACATTGGTATTGAACAACAGATCATCAAAATCCATCGCTCCTGCCTTGAAACAGCGCACCACATAGCGCTTATAAATCTCTCCCAGCATCGGTCGCTTGGCGGCCTCATCATCGGCTTTGTACATCGGGTTATTGAGATACTCCTGCCAGCTCACCAGACTGTTCTTAGCATTGGAAATGCGACCATAAACTGCATTTGGCTTATACAGCTTGTCATCCAATTGCATTTCCTTCACGATCGTCTTGATCAATGATTTGGTGTCATCCGCATCATAAATCGTAAAGTTGGAGGGATAGCCTAGCTTATCACATTCAAATCGAAGAATTTTTGCAAAAACAGAGTGGAATGTTCCCATCCACAAATTACGCGCCTCATTGCCCACTTCTTTCTCTATGCGCTCGCGCATCTCCTTTGCAGCCTTATTAGTAAAAGTCAGGGACATGATGGAAAACGGATCAACACCATGGGCGCGCATCAGGTGAGCGATACGAAACGTCAGTACCCGCGTCTTCCCTGATCCTGCTCCGGCAATAATCATGGTTGCTCCCTCAGTGTTTACTACTCCTTCCCGCTGTGGGGGATTCAATTGATCCAAATAATTCATGCTGCTTTTGCGCTTTCTCTGATTAATGTGAACGGCAAGATACGAATAAATTCAGAATTCATTTTCATAAAACACCTGCCCCATCAGGGCTTTTTCGCAAATAGCCAGATCAGCCAATCAATACATTATTTTTAATCATCAATCGTTGATTTTTCATTTTTCCTCGATAAAAAACGAAACAAATAATCAAGGTTGTAAGCAATTCCAGCCCCCCACCGAACCCGCTACCGGAAGCCATCAAGGCGCTATTTGAGGATTGAAGTGAATAGTAAAAAAGGTTGTCAGAGCTATCTTCGGCAGCAAACCCCATAGCTTTTCGCCAATTGGTCAAAACCCGGAGGTTGAAATGGGAAGTATTGGAGCGTGTTTAAAAGCACACCATCCGGCTGCAAATTCGAATTATTGGAAGCGATTTTGGAAAATTTCGAAATAAGCAACTCCTGCTACATTTTCCCGCCTTGCGGCTAAACAGGGAAGCATTCATTATTTGGCTTAATAACCAAAGAGCACATCCGGCAGCACAAAAAACTCACGCTTATAGACTTATTATTTTATTTGCGCGATTTCTCATATTGTTATTTTTTTTTTGCTCTGCATTTTTTGCGCTGCTTTTTTCAAAGAAAGCCATTAGTTTAGAATAGAAGATCACCCTTACTATAGAAAATTTTTATGGACTTTTTATCCACACCTGACGCAGAGGGATTTTTTGGTTCCTACGGCGGGAGCTTCCTTCCTGCTCCTATTCAAAAAGAAATTGATAAAATTACGGAGATGTACCTCAAGCTCCGTGAAGATGCTTCCTTCTGGACGGAAATTAATAGCATCCGAAAACATTATCAGGGCCGACCCACCCCTCTTTACTACTGTAATCGTTTATCAAAAGCCTATCAGGCTCATATTTACTTAAAACGTGAAGACCTCAACCACACCGGTGCACATAAACTCAACCATTGCATGGCCGAAGCCCTATTGGCCAAAAAAATGGGTAAAAATAAATTGATAGCAGAAACCGGAGCAGGTCAGCATGGCGTGGCCTTGGCTACTGCCGCTGCCTACTTCGGACTTTCTTGTGAAATTCACATGGGAGAAGTGGACATTCAAAAAGAGAAACCCAATGTGGATCGAATGATTGTCTTAGGGGCTAAAGTTATTCCGGCTACCCATGGTTTGAAGACATTAAAGGAAGCAGTGGACAATGCCTTTGAGGCTTATCTTAAAGATCCTGAAAAAAGCATTTATTGCATTGGATCGGTGGTTGGTCCACACCCATTCCCCATGATGGTTCGGGATTTTCAGGCCATCGTTGGGCAGGAAGTTCACGACCAATACATGCAAATGCTGGGCAAATTACCCGACCACATTGTGGCTTGCGTAGGAGGAGGCAGCAACGCCATCGGCATGTTCAGTGCCTTTTTGGATGAGCGGGTAGAACTGCATGGGGTGGAACCTGCAGGCAAGGGGATACACTTAGATGGCCAACACGCCGCCACACTGACCAAAGGCAAGAGAGGCATGATTCATGGCTTTAAATGTTACAATCTGGAAGATGAAAAGGGGGAACCACTACCGGTACACTCGATCGCCAGTGGCCTGGACTATCCGGGAGTAGGGCCGGAGCATTGCATGTTAAAAGACAGCGGCCGGGTAGATTATGTTAGTGTCACTGATGAGGAATGTATCCAGGCCTTTTATGAGCTATCTCAGCTGGAAGGCATTATCCCGGCCCTTGAAAGTGCGCACGCATTGGCTTACGCCAAAACCCTGGGCACAATGGATGCAGGTGCCAACATCTTGGTTAACCTTTCTGGTCGTGGAGATAAAGATTTGGAATATGTCTTAAAAAATTTCCCTGCCCATGAGTATTATTTAGAAGAACAAGAATTAAACCCCATTTAAAAACCTCCATTTTTTACTCCATTGCATAGCGGGACGCCAATGGCCGTTGCTGTTGGCTCCCTTTATTCTTTACCCCCCCAACCAACTATTTTTCCATTGCTTCAAACAGGCATGGAAACGAAGTCCATTTTACAGGTAGGACAGCAGCCAACTACGCCCCCAAGTAGTTCGGAATAAGCTGTCCTACATTTTTATTACCTCATTAAACCGAATCATACACGCTTTAATCTTCGTAAAATGGCAAATCGATAGAAATAAAAGATTTGTCCCTTGTGTTGAATTTTCGCCGATGAAGCAGTTAAAAGAGGAGCAGGCAAACTGAGTCAAATGCGGACTTATTTAAGCGAAACAAAACACCCCCTCAAAACACTGTAATTAATCATTTAACTGATTTTACTGAATCTAACGGCTCACATTCGGGTTAAAATAGCATTTCATCTCCGCCTCCCGTGACCTCGAAAAAATGCAATTCTCTACTAGTCTGCACCGAATTTTCTTCATGAATATTGACATTGAAGCACCTGCCCATCCCTGCTGTAATGATGAAAAGCCCCGAGTACTGAAAAAATTTGCACTATATTTGCCCTTTGATCGTGCATCAAGCAGTTAGTAAAGAAATCATTTAGCAAAAAATATTATGATTGTAGTCGACAATCAAGTCATCAGTGACGACATTAAAGAGCGGAAATTCGTCTGCGATTTAAGTAAATGTAAAGGCGCGTGCTGCGTTGAGGGGGACCTTGGGGCTCCATTGGAAAAAGAGGAGCTGGCCATCATGGAGGATGTTTACGAAAAAGTAAAGCCCTATATGACAGAGGCCGGCATCAAAGCAGTGGAAGAGGAAGGCATCTATGTGGAAGATTGGGAGGGCGATTACTCCACCCCGATTATCAACGGTAAAGAATGTGCTTATGCCATTATCGAAGAAGATGGCACCCTGAAATGCGCCATTGAGCAAGCTTATCTGGATAAGAAAATTGATTATCACAAGCCAATCAGCTGTCATCTCTACCCAATTCGCATCACCAAATACGATCAGTACGATGCCCTGAATTACGATGAGTGGTCGATTTGTGCAGATGCCTGCAGCTTGGGAGAGAAATTACAAGTACCGGTCTATAAATTCCTAAAAGGTCCATTGGAAAGGAAATATGGCGAAAAATGGTACCGCAAGCTTTGTAAAATCATTGAACAGGAAGAAACTTAAAAATCTTCACCTGAAGCATTGAAGTAGAAACAAGAGAGGTCCTAAAGGGCCTCTTTTTTTGCTTAAACCGAATTATTCACCGATTTATTTATCACCAAGTAGTAAGTAGTTTATTTTCATTGATTTATAATAACCCAAATTTGGACAAGCTTAATCATGAATAATCCAGCTTAAAAATAGAAAATCCACTACTCGGACCAAGCCCGACCGAAGTAATAAATATTTCGCGCAAATCGATATTAATGGAATAATATTTTATTTTTCACAAAACAACACCCAAAACATAATATAAAATTGAAAATTTGGTGATGATTATCATTCCGGACTATTAGATAAAATAGTAGCTTCCTTTACAGCATTTTATTCAGCAATCAAAATTCACTTTTATGAATGAGGCCTTACAGGAAGCTGCCATGCTACTAGCGATTGGAATGATCACCGTATTTCTGATCCTCTTTTTAATTGTTGGTTTAGGGAATGTATTAATCCAAATCGTCAATCGATTCTTCCCTGAGGAAAAAACCAACGCCCTTCCCATTACCACCTCTAAAAGCCCGCCTGAATCCCCTCAAAAAATATCCACTGCTCAATTGGCGGCTATTACCGCTGCTGTAAATGTCATTACCCATGGAAAAGGACATATCACGAGCATCGACAAAGTCTCTTAATTTTTAATCAACAGTATTTTTTCAAATGTCTAAAGCCATCAAATTCAGCCTGGTTTACCGCGACATGTGGCAATCCAGTGGAAAATATGTTCCCCGAGTGGATCAATTAGTTAAAGTCGCTCCTCACATTGTGAAAATGGGCTGTTTTGCCCGGGTAGAAACCAATGGAGGGGGATTTGAGCAGGTGAACTTATTATTCGGTGAAAACCCCAATAAGGCCGTAAGAGCCTGGACAAAACCTTTTCAGGAAGCCGGAATCCAAACCCATATGCTGGAGCGCGCCCTAAATGGAATACGCATGAGTCCGGTTCCTGCAGATGTTCGCCGGTTGTTTTTCAAAGTCAAAAAAGCACAGGGCACTGATATTTCCCGCTCTTTCTGCGGCTTGAACGATGTACGAAATCTGGAAAATTCGATCAAATTCGCCAAAGCCGCAGGCATGATTGCTCAGGCCACCCTATCGGTCACCTACTCCCCAGTACATACGGTGGAATATTATGTGGATATGGCGAAAAAGCTGATTGCGATGGGGGCGGATGAAATCTGCGTGAAAGATATGGCAGGCATTGGCCGACCGGCATGGCTGGGGAAAATTGTGAAGGGCATAAAGGCTGCACATCCGGCAATCATTATCCAATACCACGCCCACTCAGGACCGGGCTTCGCCCCTGCGTCCATATTGGAAGTGGCCAGGGCCGGAGCGGAAATCATAGATGTAGGCATGGAGCCGCTTTCCTGGGGAACAGGTCATGTTGATTTACTCACTGCCCATGAAATGCTGAGAGATGCCGGATTTGAAGTTCCGGATATTAATATGGAAGCCTATATGCAGGTGCGGAAACTGACGCAGGAATTCATGGATGACTTCCTAGGCTATTACATCAACCCAAAGAACCGCTTCATGAATTCCCTGTTGATTGGCCCGGGACTGCCCGGGGGCATGATGGGCTCATTAATGGCAGACCTGGAAGATAACCTGAAGTCGGTAAATAAATTTAAAAATAAGAATGGCCTGAGACCACTCAGCCAGGATGAATTACTCATCAAACTTTTTGATGAAGTGCAATACGTTTGGCCGAAACTCGGCTACCCGCCGCTGGTAACACCATTTTCTCAATATGTGAAAAATGTGGCCATGTTCAATGTGATGGCCATGGAAAAAAACAAAGCACGCTGGAGCATGATCCCCGATAATGTATGGGACATGATCCTGGGCAAATCCGGCCAACTCCCCGGGCCTGTAGACCCGGAAATTATCCAGCTGGCCAAAGCCCAAAATAAAATATTTTTTACAGGCATTCCCCAGGATTCTTATCCGGACGCTTTGGACAATTTCCGCCAGGAAATGAAAGATCAGGGCTGGGATGTTGGACCGGATGAGGAAGAACTTTTCGAATTGGCCATGCATCCCGAGCAGTACCGTGCTTTTAAATCCGGCAAAGCCAAGGCCGATTTCGAAGCTGATTTGGCAAAACGAAAAATAGCGAAAAACAGCCCTCCAACTTCTGAGGGGAAGACCATCAATTCCACTGCGCCCAGCCCCAGCGAAATGAATGTGACGGTAAATGGAGAAGTATTCCACGTAAAGGTGGATTATGAAATCCATCCCGCTTCCGAAAAAGCATCTGCGAATCAAACAGCAGTACAACCCCCAATAGCTGCTAAAGCGGAAGAAGAAGCCAGAATGATTCTAGCCCCTATTGAGGGCAAGTTCTTCCTGACCAAATCCAATGCTGAAAGCCCTAAAAAGGTGGGCGATAATATACAGGAAGGAGACATCATTGGGTATGTGGAATCCATGAAGGTTTATAATGCCATCACGGCAGATGTTGGCGGGCAGATTACAGAAATTTGTCCGGGAGATGGAGAGAGTGTCGATGAAGATGACATCCTGATCAAAGTGCACTAATATTCATTGCGCCCCAAGATTGGGGCGCCATTTTTCTAGCTTATGGAAATCATTGAAAACTTATATGAAATGACTGCCCTGAGCAACCTTTTCCAAAGTCCGGGCACCCTTATCATGCTGGCATTGGGACTGTTTTTGCTATATCTGGGCATCTACAAGCAATACGAACCACTACTATTGGTTCCTATTGCCTTCGGCATGATCCTCGCCAATTCCTTAGGCGGAGGCATGGCCATCAGTACCGAGGAGGAGATCAAGCACCTCACCTTTCTGGAAATTGCCAGTCAGTATGGCATCATGAATTATCTATATTACGCCCTCATCAAAACCGGTTTACTGCCACCACTCATTTTTATGGGGGTTGGTGCACTCACGGATTTTGGCCCCATGCTCCGGAACTTGCGGCTGGCCATTTTCGGAGCCGCCGCACAGATGGGCATTTTCACGGTGCTGATCATGGCCATCCTGATGGGCTTCAGCCTGAAAGAAGCCGCCTCTTTGGGCATCATTGGTGGTGCCGACGGTCCCACTGCGATTTACACTACCATTAAGCTGGCTCCTCATTTATTAGGACCTATTGCCATTGCCGCTTATTCCTATATGGCTTTGGTGCCTGTTATCATCCCGCTGGTAGTGAAATACACCATGAATGAACAGGAGCTCAAAATTAATATGAAGGAGATGGACAAACGCTTCCCTCCCAAGCATGAAATAAAAAACATGCGGTTGATGAAAATCCTTTTCCCACTATTTGTGGGTGGATTAGTGGCCTTTTTCGTGCCTTCGTCTGTGCCCCTGGTGGGCATGTTGCTCTTTGGTAATTTGGTGAAAGAAATTGGCGCCAATACGCTTCGGTTAAAGGAAGCGGCTTCCGGCCCGATCATGAATGCCGCCACCATTTTTCTTGGCCTTACCGTGGGCGCTACCATGACGGCCCAAACATTCCTGAATATCAAAACCCTTTCTATTGTGGGGGGCGGATTTTTGGCTTTCGCGATTTCCATTGCCGTGGGAATAATGGCCGTAAAAACCTATAACCTCTTCGCGGAGAAGAAGATCAATCCGCTGATCGGAGCCACCGGCTTATCGGCTGTACCCATGGCCTCTCGGGTGGCCAATGAAATCAGTCTCCGTTATGATTCTCGGAATCACATTTTGCAATATTGTATGGCCTCCAATATTTCAGGCGTGATTGGTTCCGCTGTGGCGGCGGGCGTCTTGATTTCATTCTTGAACTAAGCTGAATGAGGCCCCACTTTATTTACGCTCCTGAAAATTAACCACCTTAAAAAAACACTATTAAGCCGGATTGCGCTTGCTTAAATTCTCGTTTAGCTGCAAGGCGGAGAATATGAAGGAATTTTTCCTATTTCTAGTTTTTCCCTGGAAGAAGTTGAACGAGGAGAAAGCAAGCGCTCCCCTATTTTGGAACTATTAAAAAAATCAGAAAAACCACCTATCACGAACTGTCCCTCTGGACCTATTCGCAAAACCCGACAGAAAATAATTCTGGTTAAAAATGTCTGCATAAAAAGAACAAGCCCCCAGCTCATTCCTACCCGCTCGACAAGGACTCTCCAAAATTATGCTTTTTGATCACGAAAACTGCTTATTGGATAAGTCAACCTCCTGGAACTAAAAACGCAACAACCGCTATAAACTTACACGCAATTCCAACCTCCCCATTTTCTTTCATCCATTTTTTCTCTTCAAAAACGAACATCCCTCACCCCATAGTACAATCAAACGCAAACAGCAGCAAATCAAGCGAATACACAAATAATTCGAAAAATTGGACTGAAAAATTCAATGAAAATCAGATAAAGTTTAAAAAATAATTGAATTAGGTAATTGCTTCATATGGAAAATAGTCATACTTTAGTTCAAAACTTACACGATTATTACATCCATCAAATAATCAAGACTTCTAAAAATTATTCACTTAGTCAAATAAACTTACATCAATATACGAATGAAAATATTACAGAAACTATTCCTCCTCCTCTTCTTTTTTGCCCTTTCCCATATGGCTGAAGCCCAAACTTTCTTCGGTTATACTATAGGCAATAAATTAAAAGAAGACCTCAACAAAACTACCGAAATCGGAGGATTACCGGCCAAATTGGTAGTGAAGCAGTATCAGGGCAAAATCATTTACATCGGCGCCCATTTTGATGTAACTAATAAGAATGATGCCCGCCTAAAAGATGTGAAAAGAGCCTTTATTGACAAGTTCCACCTCACATTGAAGGATTATGGCCACCGCGAACTTCAAACCATCAAAGGCATTACTTTCGCTATTGATAACAAGCCCGCCAGATTCTCGGTTTCCAACCAGGAAGGGTTTAAGCAGAAAGCCAATGCTGAAAAGAATGCACAAAAGAACAGCATTCAAAATATGATGTAGTAATCCGTAGTTCGTATTTATAAGTGTAGAAAGGAGGCTAAGACCTCCTTTTTTTTATGCAAAAAAAGGAGCCGAAGCTCCTGATTAATATTTATTCTTTTTCTTATCCTAAAGCACCCCTTCTAAACTCAACCCCCTCCATACAAAATTAAGTTTTGGGGCTTAAGGAACGCTGCTCCTGATATTTTAAATACCAAAATTGAGGCAAGCCTGCTTGCTTATCATTCATCTGAGTTCTTGAAAAGACTTGAAACAGGGAAATTTTCGTCATTTCCCAGCTTGCGGCAAAACGAAGATTTAAGCAGGCACAATACGGGTTATGAGGTTGCAGCAAACTCCTTCTCCACATCTACCAGGATTTTCAGATCCGGGTATTGCTCCTGCAAAAGGGCTATATAGCCGGGAGATGTTTTCACGATATCAGTAATTTCTCTCTGAATCCCCAGCAATCCGGTTGTTCCTATCGAAGGTATCGACATTGGACGCTTAGCGATCAACCAATACTTCACATTCCCATTCACTTCCACGCGCTCAATGGTCCTCACCGGCAGTTTATTCTTTATAATTTCCAGCTCGGCATCCCAATATCCCTTGGCCACTTCATAGTCGAAAAAGTGGTAATCATCTTTTCCTTTCAGCTCATCACGTTTCACCCCATAATCATTCACTACCGCCTGATTGTACAAATGAAATTTCCCTTCATGATCCTTCAAATACACCTTACCTTCTACCTCATCCAGTATTTTTTCCATCATATCATTCTGCTTACTCAAGCGCTTCATCATCGCCTTCTGAGTCGCCGCTTCCTCTCTTTTCAATCGCTCCATTTCCTCCTGCGTCGCCTGCATCTCTTCCATATTCTGACGAAGCTCCTCTTCACTGGCCTCCAATTCCTGCTTTTGCTTTAAAGATTCCGACAATAATTGCTGCGTGCGCTCCCCGACTTGCTGACTATCAATCATGGCAGCAACATCTTCTCCCAATTTATTGATAAATTCCAATTCATGCGCTTCGAAAATATCAAAAGCAGCAATCTCTAACACCCCCCGAACTTGTTCGTTATACATCAGCGGCAGGATATACACATTCTTGGGCAATGCCTGCCCTAAACCTGAAGTTATGCGATAATAATCCTGCGGAACATCCTTTAAATATATGGGCATTTTCTCTAAATACGCCTGCCCTACCAAGCCCTCACCAGGACTTACCTGATGGTCAATGAACTTCTTACGATTAAAAGCATAGCAACCTTTCATCGTTAACCTCACCTGCGCTTCCTCATTCTCTTCCACCACATACATCGCCACTTGATTAGCATTCACATATTTGGAGAGTTCTGAAACCAGTTGTTCACAAAAAGCATGAATATTCTGGCTATCAGTCCTCCGGAATAAAGCGGAGAAATCCGCCAACCCTTTACTCACCCATTGCTTTTTGCGCTCCTCCTGAGAAGCTTCCTGCAATTGTCGCCCCATTTTTTGTAAGGCCAGCCCTAATTTATCCTCTTGCTCCACTTCCCGCGTTTGGAAATCCAGTCGCCCCAGGGCTTCGGCATGCGCCACCTGCTCATCCAGATAATTAGAGACCTTGAATAACTGCCGATGAACATAACTAAACTCCCAAGTGGCATATTCACTATTTTTCCAATCTTCCGCCTTTCTGGTGAAATCCCTCAAATCGGCATGTAAGCGCACAAAACCCTCTTTCACTTTCCATAGGATAACAGATAATCCTACCACTAACACTACGCCAAGAATGACCGAAAGTAAAATACCTTTGCCAAAAATCAGATTTACGACCAAAGACACCAACAAGAGAATAGCAACTCCCAAGGCCATCACCAAAAAAGACTGTAATGACTTACCACCTTTACTTTCCAGCGGCCCTTTTTCCATTATTGTTTCCATCTCTAAAAAATAAATTAAAAAATACGGTTCTATACTTCCACTTCTAACGAAAATATAAAATTAATTCTTCCTTAGCGTATCGGGATTCAATTAATCCATTATAAAATAAAATTATCCATCCTTGAAAATCAAATCACGCAAACCTACCTCTGCTCAACATTCAAGAAGCTGGCAAACAAAAACATAAGACAAAAAAAATACCCCGGACCAAAAAAGGTCAGGGGTACCCATAAATATAAAGCGAATATTTTAATCTTCACTGGATTTTTCCTCCGAGGAGCCTCCTATCGGACGACGAGGAGGTAAATCGGTTCTTCTTTCTCTAGGCGGGAGATCATTTCTCCTGGACTGATAACCTCCCTCACGACGCTGATAACCTCCTTCATTAGAACGCTCACGTGGTGGAAAATTTCGACGGTTGTTATCATAACCTCCTTCGCGACGATTATCATAGCCCCCTTCACGGCGGTCATTATTATAATTACGTTGATAACCTCCCTCACGACGCTCACCACCGTTGTTGTTATAGGGGCGACGTTCGCGGTCTTGATTATATGGACGACGCTGCTGGTAACCTCCTTCGCGACGCTCACCGGAACCCTGCCCATAGCTTCTTTGCTGATAACCACCTTCGCGATTACCATAACTTCTTCTTTCACCAGACTGCTGATAGCCTCCTTCACGGTTTCCATAGCTTCTGCGCTCACCGGATTGCTGACCTCCGTCTCTATCTCTGGATTGGTAATTAGGGCGATAACCACCTCCTTGTGGCCTACCGGAATTCTGGTATCCACCTCGGCCACCACCCTGGCGATATCCACCACCTGGTCTTTGTGGTCGCTGTGGCTTTACTGGTCTTGGCTTTTTCTTGGACTCGGGGAATTCGTCTTGCAGTCGTTTTAATACAGAGTCAATGGTGTCACTCATCTCAATCGGATAGGCAAAAACCTCCATCATTTGCCCGCGCACCTCTCTTTTTATTTTTTCCGGATCACGACCAAAAACCTGACGATACATGCTGATCACCTGCATGCCGGCACGCTGTTGGCCCCACCCCCATTTACCCATACCTAAAGCAAAGGCACGCTGGTCAATGGTAGTGTACTTCTTTTCGTTCTCTGACATCTGTCTATTCGCTTTATTTTATTACTCAATATAATAACATTCGGCAAGTTCTTCCAAGCAGATCACTAAAAAGCACTCATTTACAAGGTAATTCTGCTAACCGCCGAACAAAAAATCCCCCTTCGGTTATATCCAAAAACAACTACCAAAGGACCATAAACAAGAAATTTCAATACCTCCACCTGATGGTTTCAATATTGAAATTTTTAAGAGTGGAGCATATCGGATTCGAACCGATGACCTCTACGCTGCCAGCGTAGCGCTCTAGCCAACTGAGCTAATGCCCCTTGATTAATTTGAGAGCTCAAATGTAGCAAACTTTTTTAGGGAACAAAATAATATTCCAATTTTTTTATAATTTATTACATCCAAAATTATACTACTTCAGGCATCTCAGACTCCCAAAAACCATATAACACCCTCACTAACAAATCAAAATAGAAATTCACAGACATTTCTAAAACATCACCATCTCTCACCCGAGTAAGGATACTTAAATCCTCATTTTTCCACCAGAAGGGAAAAATAGAGGAAATTTTCCTTTTTCAAATTTTTCCAAGAAAGCAGAGGAAGGAGGAGCCAACGCCCTTCACTCAAAGCAGGCGATTAAACTAAACCAGAGAAACCACCTACAATTTACTGAAAATAAAAACCCTCGGCCAGCCTCACTAAATATGGCAGTAGCTAGTTTGTGTAAAGCAAGCTTTAGTAATCCAAAATTAGATTACCCTAGAATTTGTATATCATTATTTTTAAGTAAATCTATAGTATTATAAGATATTCACCCTAAATAGCCGTGAATAGCTTGAAATCTATTCGAATGATATGGTTTATCCTGAATTGCACATGCTTTTATCTGCCTTTAGTCCCCAGACGGGAAATAGGAAAGAAATTTCCCTTTTTCAGATTTTTTCCAAGAAAGCAGTTTAATGAGTAGAAAGCAAGCATACCATAATTCGGGCTAATAAAAAATCAGCAAAACCAACACTAACGACCTGAAAGAAAACTACTTGAACCAGCCAAACAAATATAAGGGTGAATAATTCTGACTAAATCTAGCGGTGTCAGTGCCAACGAAAAGGATCCCACCGTCTAATTGCAAAAGCCCTTTCCTCATGCTAATCAATTCAAAACATGAATTTCATCATCAGATTTTCAACCCGCTCCCTACAGCCATCCACACTATAAGTCAACAACCTTAACAGCAAGCTATAAGTCTTTAAAATCAGGAGGGAGTGATCATCCATAATATATGACAACTTCTTTATGCATTTAGGGAGTAAATACCCCCCAATAACGGAGATAAGATTACTTTCCATGAACAAGGGAAATTGTGTTAATTCCCGGTTTCAATGACCTATTGCATTTCAATTTTAACTTCTTTTTAAATCCTCCGTTACACCTTCCCTAAATCCTATTACAGAGAGCAGGACGAGCCCTGCTCTCTTTTTTGATCAATTACATCATAAATTCAACAAGCGGGAAACCTTAGCTTTGTCTTCAGATTATAATAATAACCTGCAAGAATCCAGGCATGCCCTAGCTTACGACCAAATGAAATCACTTCCGCTACTTTGTCTATCCATCCTCTTCCTGGCTGCCTGCAATTCCACCCCTAAGCAGCCAGAACACAGTCTCCTGCTAGGTCAGAGCCAACAGCTCAAAGGAACTTTTAAGTTAAATAATCCGGGAGCCCCTACCCTATTGTTCCACTTTTACAGTGAAAATCAACTCGCGCAAATCATGATAACGCCAACGGAAAGGGACACCCTGTATAAAAGGTATAAGATAATTGGAAACAAACTATTTATACAGCATGATATGGAACATATTAACTCGGCGATCAGACAAGAAAGGGAAATGGGCAACGAAATTAATGCCTTATGGGCTGAAAAGTTAACCTCGAAAAATCAGACTTCGGATGTCTATGAAGTCATATCCCTCCAAAATGACTCAATTATTCTTAAAAAAAAGAACCGACCTTACATCTTTTTCAAAACCCACAAATCAGCAAAAAATCAACCCAATCTCTAATAATAATTAATGACTTTCTCAAAGCCCTATAAAACCCTCGCTTGGCTACAAAACGGACAAAATGAAGGAATATCCCAATCTTGGGCCATTTTTTAAGGAAGTAGAAGAATGAAAAGAAAACAAGTCTAGCCCCATTTGGGCAATTAGAAAATCAGCTAAATTAACCTCATTGATCTGCCCCCATAGTGAATCAAAATAAATCTAGCGGGAATAAATTCGTGCTATATTTGGGTTATTTAAAACGCTGAAACAACCTAATAACAAACCCCTTGCTTGGACATATTGAAGCTGACAGGCCATCATTCGGCTGTTATAAAAGCAGAAAGGTTTTCCCTTTTCTCTTGTGATTTAGGTACAATCCTATTATTTATGTACCACCAAAATAGACCACAAAACTTACATACTATACTTTCACAAGCAGAGCAACCCCTATCCATATTTTGGATAATTGTTTTTTTTGTTCCTTGATAATTATGGGAAAGGTTATTTCACTTCTTAATAAAAGGCTTAGCTGGAAACTTGAGGAAATCAGTGGCATTCCGGTCCCTACTGCCGACAAATGGCTCAGACTCATCAACTTTGGCATTGACGCCTTTGTTGTACAGTCTTCTTTATCCCTTTTCAGTTATTTTTATAAACTAGAAACCGGTTGGTTTTTAAACATCACGCTTTTCCTGTTTTATTACATCTTCTTTGAATACCATTTTCAATGGACCCTCGGCAAATTCATTACCGAAACCAGAGTAGTGGACCAACATGGAGACGCTCCTAGCTTGGAAATGATAACCATTAGAAACCTGGCACGATGGATCCCCATTGGCTGGCTTCGAATTTTTCAAAAAGACAATCGCTGTTGGCATGACACCAAAAGCCAAACCTACATTGTTAAGAAAGTAGATGCCCTGAAGCTCAAAGCTCAACATCAAAACAGTATGGAGGATGAATCCTACATTTCCTTCGGTTGGCCCGGCAGTCTGATGATCCTTTTCTTATTTCTTTCCTACGAAATGGATTATTTGGTACGGGCGCATTTCATCCCAAAACCTGAGGCCCCATTGAGTGAAAAAGTTATTCAAAATGACTTACTCATCCAGAATACCCTGATCGGTGACTGGCGATTTGATCAGGAGGGAACACCAATCCTTTTTACCTTTGAAAATGATTCCATTGCCAAACAGCATTCCGAAGCAGGACAGGTGCAGGAATTTAAATATGTGGTCAGAGACGGGAATTTAAAGCTCCGGAACGCGAACCGTCCCGAAACGAAATATCAGGTTTTATACCGCTCTGATTCCATTTTAAAGCTATATTCCTTTCAAAAGGGCAAAACCATCCGGGCAAGGAAATATTAAAAAAAGCCTCTTGAAGTTTATTATCAGGAGGCTTTTTTCTGATTCAGTCCTTATATCCATAAATTAGCAAAGGATGGTTCCATAAGCCCCTGAAGATTAAAAAAACGAAGAAAGCCATCTGCTCTTATATTGCTTACTTTTGTTAGGCAGCCTCCCTTAAGAGATAAATGGACGCTTACTTCCTCCCAATAAAAAATCCATGCAATCCGCACTCATAGCGGTACTCAATTCTTAATTGATTCAAAGCACAAATACGCTTTACCAAAGCCAAACCTAAGCCCAAAGAATTCTTGGTCTGATTACCGGAAGCAAAACGCTTGAAAATATTCTCCGGGCTCACCTTTGGCGCAGGGCCGGCATTTCGAATACCAAAGCTATTCTCCGTGGTTTCAATTTCGATAATGGTCCCCTTGGAGGCATAGGAAATGGCATTCCGAAAAAGGTTTTTCAGAATAATCTCAAACAGGAAAGGGTCCATCATCAGATAATGTGTTTCCGATAAAACTGCGTTTATCTGAAGGTCTTTCAGGCCTGCCAGCTCGGATACACTGTCAATATGGTTTTCAATAAATGGCTTAGTAAATAACTTTTCTGTATTGCGGTATTCGTGGTTTTCAATCTTAGTCAAAAGATTGAGGGTTGATCCCAGACGTGTTAAATGGTTGGTCTCATCAAAGATCGTTTTCACTACCTCGGCCTGCGCTTCCAGTACTCTTTCATCAGCAATCAGTCGTTCGGTTTTATTGCGGATAATAGCCAGAGGCGTCTTAATTTCATGAGACATATTTTCCGTATACTCCTTTAGATTGCGATAATCTTCCTCAATCCGGTCCACCATGGCGATGAATAATTCCTGCATACGGGCAAACTCCTGAGTGGATGTCTTCACCGGCTTGATCTCCGCTTTATCCCCCAGCTTAAAATCCTCCATCTTCCGCATAATGGAATAAAAAGGACGAAAGACCACCCCCGAAAGGAAAATACTGAATATTAGCACAATACCTGCCAGCAAAATAAAGGAAGGTATCAGCGTATTCCGCACATCGGCTTTCAAGCTGGCAAAATCATCAATATTCCGATTCAGTACCAGATGATATTGCACACTATCCACCCAAATATTGGTTTCCTTTATCCGGAAAAGATAAATTTCATCAAAATATTTAGAGAACATCAGCGTATCGTAAGTGGCCTCCCGCAAGCCGGATTCCGGCAAACTATCCGCATAAGCCACCCAGGCTCCCCGCACCAGTGCCGGATCCTTCCCCTCTTTCAGGTGCTCAATGATTTGTTTTTCGCGCAATTTAAAGGCATAACTCACATTACCTTCAATATGCTTTTTGGTCTGATTAATCAGATACTGTCCATTGATAAAAAACGCAATCACGACGAAAAACAAAAAAAGCACCGCTATTTTGGGCATCAGGTGCATGGACCGCTTTTTACTCATCCCTCCGTCAGTTTATACCCCATGCCGTAGACCGATTTGATGGAGTTTTCCCCTCCGGCTGCGGTGATCTTCTTGCGAACGTTTTTGATGTGATTATAAATGAAATCGAAGTTTTCGGCCTGATCAATATGATCTCCCCAAAGGTGTTCTGCTATCCCTTCCTTGGTCAGTACGCGATTTTTATTGTACATGAAATACAGGAGCAATTCATACTCCTTACGGGTAAGGTCCAAAGTTTTCCCGCCCACCTTTACCTCTCCGGCAACGGTATTCACCATCAAATCACCTACACGTAATTCATTATTGCCCTGGGCATTTTTTCTCCGGATTAAGGATTTGATACGGGCATTCAATTCTGCCTGATGGAAAGGTTTGGTAATATAATCATCTGCGCCCAACTCCAGACCTTTCACCTTATCCTCAACAGTGTCATTGGCCGTTACGATCAGAATACCGGTCTTACTTTCCTTCTCCTTCAATACTCGGATTACATCCAGGCCATTACCATCCGGCAATCCCAAATCCAGAATAATGACCTCATAACTATAAACCCCAATTTTCTCTTTGGCGTCCGCTACAGTGGCAGCCCTTTCAATCAGGTATCCATTTTCCATGAGATGGTCTTGCATGTCTGCAGCCAAAAGGTCATTATCCTCTACAATTAATAACTTCATAAAAATATCTTTATTGAGATTCCTTTTTGGGATATCGGATTTAATTCCAATTCAAAGATTGTTCCGTTGATTCAAAAATCCACCACCAAAGCTCAATTCTAATTCAATTCTCATTTCAGGGATGATCTCAAAACCTTTAGCCGGTGAGGAATTTCTCCCTGCCGAGCCATAAACCTGCAAAATGCTTATCAAATCTGTTTAAAATCTGTAGGCATTCCCCATAAACATAAAGCCTCCAATAAAAGAACGGAAAGCCCCTAAAACCACCCTCTTCCTCTATGAAAACCAACCACTTTCAAAAAAAGTAAATTTTCAAATGACGATATGACAAAAAACCACTTTAAAATCAGCTTTACACTATCCGTCATAGTGGCCATAGGTGGCTGACCAACCTTTCCGCACTGGATTGTATACCTGCAGGCACACTAAAAGGTGATTCATTTTTATTATACGCTTTCAAATCCCCACCTTATGGACTTACACGAAGCAAATTCATACTTAAATCCTCGTTTTGCTGCCAGGCGGGAAACAGAAAGGAATGTTTCCATTTGGAGTTTTCTACAAGGAAGCAGATGAATGAGGAAAAAGCAAGCTTACCAAATTTGGGCCATTAAAAAATCAGCCAACCAGCATGTAATGCTATGATAATAATTCAGTTATAGTAAATCACTTAACCTGACTGTGAATAATTTGGGCTAAGCGGATAACTTCAATCCGGTTCTCCTCGCAAAAAAAGCACCGCCATCTTATCATAAGGAATGATCATAAACAAAAAAAACCGAAGTGATGGGTTTCACTTCGGCCTCCAATTTATTGATTGTTGATTATTATATCAGGCATTGCAGCCTTGGGTTTTAGTCTAGCGACAAAATTTTCCGGTTATTGTCTGCTATTGTTTGTTTTGGGTACTGTTGATTTAGGGTTCCGGTTATGGTTTGGTATTGATTTGTTTGATTTAGCTGATGGATTCCATCACGCGTTTCATAAATTCATTCAGGGCTTCCTTTTCAGTCTTCCCCTCATCGGTTAACTTTTTAACGGCTAAAGCACCTGACATGTTACTGATTAATTCCCCAATAACATCCAGTTCTTCATCTTTTAACCCTAATTATTCACCGGTAGATTTAGTAATTTGCTATAAGCGTTTAGTTTTCAGAACTTTCCAGTTAGTTTTATCGAATTATCAAAAGCTCAAATTCGGGTATGCTTGCTTTCTCCTCATTCATCTGCTTCGTTGAGAAAAACTCGAAATAGGAAAAATTCCTTCATTTTTCCCGCCTAGCAGCTAAACGAGGATTTAAGCATGAATAGTCCGGGGTAAATTTTAACTCTCGGTAAGGTGTTCTAAACCCCCCAATGCTTCTAAGACAAAGTCCTGATCCTTCTCCTTGATAAAGGAGTGAATGTGCTTAATTATTGGTAATCTCATGGATGAAGGATTGTAAAGATTCTGCTTTATTCGTCTGAATTTGGTTCACCAGGGCGCCATTTTTAAAAGCGGCGAAAGTAGGCAGGTTATTCACATTGGCCAGCTTTCTGGACTCCGGGAATTTTTCCGCATCTACCATCACGAAAGGGGTACCCTCATGCTCTCCGGCGAACCTTTTAAATTTTGGCTTCATAATGCGGCAGTTACCACACCAACCGGCAGAGAATTGAACAAATACGGTATCATTAGTGGATACTACTTCAGCTAATCTATCTTCTTTTAATTCTTCAAACATGATCTTTCTAATTAAGGGAATATATAAAAATGGTGAATACACAGGGGAATCTATTGGAGCTCCGACTCCCCGGTGGAAAGCTTAGGAGAATTAGTGAGCGGCTAAATATTCTGCTACGCCATCACGGTTAGCAGACATCGCTTCTTTTCCTTCTTCCCAGTTCGCAGGGCAAACTTCACCATGCTGCTGAACGTGCGCATAAGCATCGATCATTCTTAGGAACTCTTGTACATTACGCCCCAATGGCATGTGGTTGATGCCTTCATGGAATACAGTACCTTCCTCATCGATCAGGTAAGTGGCACGGTAGGTCACATTGTCTCCTACTAATAAGTCCACACCTAACTCTTCATGGTGTACGGTTTCCTGGGCATCCAAAATCCCTAATACGGAAGAAAGATTACGATTACTATCTGCTAAGATATTGTAAGTCACACCTTCAATACCTCCTTGATCTTTTGGCGTATTCAACCAGGCGAAGTGAACTTCAGCAGTATCTACGGATGCACCAATAACCACGGTATTACGTTTTTCAAACTCTGCTAAAGCTTCCTGAAAAGCATGTAGCTCTGTTGGGCACACAAAGGTGAAATCCTTAGGGTACCAGAACAACAACACTTTCTTATTATTCTTTACTGCTTCCTCCAAAACGTTGATCTGAATCGTCTCGCCCATTTCGTTCATGGCGTTAACAGCAATAGAAGGGAATTTTTTACCAGTGAATGACATATCGTATAATTTTTTATTGTTTCTGATTGATTACATGACAAAAGTAGGGGGGATTTTTGTTAGATGAAAACTGATTAATTCTATCGTTGTGTTAGATAAAATCTATCAAATAAAACCCACTAATAATCAACAACTTACCGCAAGCCAACCCAAAAACGATGAAACGACTCTCTTCTTTATTTTCAACAAGTACGTTTTAGCACTACCTCCGCAGCAAGCAAAGGGTGAAAAATAAGGGGTATTCCTAGACGCCCAAACCAAATACTTTAGCGCCGCCTCTTCAAACAAAAAAACCGAAGCGATGGGTTTCGCTTCGGTCTCTAAAAGATGTTTGATTATTCAATTGGGATGGTCATCCCTGGTTTTAGTTTGACGGCAACATTTTTCAGGTATTGCCCGGTATTGTTTGTTTAGGTATTCTGAGGTCAGGTTTGATTTTTGCTCTTGCTTTGTTTGATTAGTTGATGGATCCCATCACGCGTTTCATAAATTCATTCAGGGCTTCCTTCTCCGTTTTCCCTTCCTGAACCATATCTCTCACGGCTAATGCACCGGACATATTACTAATTAATTCTCCAATGACATCCAGTTCTTCATCCTTCAGGTTTTCACTTTCTGTCAAATGCTCCAGCACTTCCATTGCTTCAATGACAAAGTCCTGATCATTCTCCTTGATAAAGGAGTGAATGTGCTTAATTATTGGTAATCTCATGGATGAAGGATTGTAAAGATTCTGCTTTGTTCGTCTGAATTTGGTTCACCAGGGCGCCATTTCTAAAAGCGGCGAAAGTTGGTAAGTTATTTACATTGGCCAGCTTTCTGGACTCCGGGAATTTTTCCGCATCTACCATCACGAAAGGGGTACCCTCATGCTCTCCGGCGAACCTTTTAAATTTTGGCTTCATAATGCGGCAGTTACCACACCAACCGGCAGAGAATTGAACAAATACGGTATCATTAGTGGAGACTACTTCAGCTAATCTATCTTCTTTTAATTCTTCAAACATGATCTTTCTAATTAAGGAAATATATAAAAATGGTGAATACACAGGGGAATCTATTGGAGCACCGACTCCCCGGTGGAAAACTTAGGAGGATTAGTGAGCGGCTAAATATTCTGCTACGCCATCACGGTTAGCTGACATCGCTTCTTTTCCTTCTTCCCAGTTCGCAGGGCAAACTTCACCATGCTGCTGAACGTGCGCATAAGCATCGATCATTCTTAGGAATTCCTGTACGTTACGTCCCAATGGCATGTGGTTGATGCCTTCGTGGAATACAGTACCTTCCTCATCGATCAGGTAAGTGGCACGGTAAGTCACATTGTCTCCTACTAACAAGTCCACACCTAACTCCTCATGGTGTACGGTTTCCTGTGCATCCAAAATTCCCAATACGGAGGAAAGATTACGATTACTATCTGCCAGGATATTGTAAGTAACACCTTCGATACCACCCTGATCTTTTGGCGTATTCAACCAGGCGAAGTGAACTTCAGCGGTATCTACGGATGCGCCGATTACGATCGTATTACGTTTTTCAAACTCCGCTAAAGCTTCCTGAAAAGCATGTAGCTCTGTTGGGCACACAAAGGTGAAATCCTTAGGGTACCAGAACAACAACACTTTCTTATTATTCTTTACTGCTTCTTCCAAAACGTTGATCTGAATGGTCTCGCCCATTTCGTTCATAGCGTTAACAGCAATAGAAGGGAATTTTTTACCAGTGAATGACATATCGTATAATTTTTTATTGTTTCTGATTGATTACATGACAAAAGTAGGGGGGATTTTCGTTAGATGAAAACTGATTAATTCTATCGTTGTGTTAGATAAAATCTATCAAATAAAACCCACTAATAATCAACAACTTACCGCAAGCCAACCCAAAAACGATGAAACGACTCTCTTCTTTATTTTCAACAAGTACGTTTTAGCACTACCTCCGCAGCAAGCAAAGGGTGAAAAATAAGGGGTATTCCTAGACGCCCAAACCAAATACTTTAGCGCCGCCTCTTCAAACAAAAAAACCGAAGCGATGGGTTTCGCTTCGGTCTCTAAAAGATGTTTGATTATTCAATTGGGATGGTCATCCCTGGTTTTAGTTTGACGGCAACATTTTTCAGGTATTGCCCGGTATTGTTTGTTTAGGTATTCTGAGGTCAGGTTTGATTTTTGCTCTTGCTTTGTTTGATTAGTTGATGGATCCCATCACGCGTTTCATAAATTCATTCAGGGCTTCCTTCTCCGTTTTCCCTTCCTGAACCATATCTCTCACGGCTAATGCACCGGACATATTACTAATTAATTCTCCAATGACATCCAGTTCTTCATCCTTCAGGTTTTCACTTTCTGTCAAATGCTCCAGCACTTCCATTGCTTCAATGACAAAGTCCTGATCATTCTCCTTGATAAAGGAGTGAATGTGCTTAATTATTGGTAATCTCATGGATGAAGGATTGTAAAGATTCTGCTTTGTTCGTCTGAATTTGGTTCACCAGGGCGCCATTTCTAAAAGCGGCGAAAGTTGGTAAGTTATTTACATTGGCCAGCTTTCTGGACTCCGGGAATTTTTCCGCATCTACCATCACGAAAGGGGTACCCTCATGCTCTCCGGCGAACCTTTTAAATTTTGGCTTCATAATGCGGCAGTTACCACACCAACCGGCAGAGAATTGAACAAATACGGTATCATTAGTGGAGACTACTTCAGCTAATCTATCTTCTTTTAATTCTTCAAACATGATCTTTCTAATTAAGGAAATATATAAAAATGGTGAATACACAGGGGAATCTATTGGAGCACCGACTCCCCGGTGGAAAACTTAGGAGGATTAGTGAGCGGCTAAATATTCTGCTACGCCATCACGGTTAGCTGACATCGCTTCTTTTCCTTCTTCCCAGTTCGCAGGGCAAACTTCACCATGCTGCTGAACGTGTGCATAAGCATCGATCATTCTTAGGAACTCCTGTACGTTACGCCCCAATGGCATGTGGTTGATCCCTTCATGGAATACAGTACCTTCCTCATCGATCAAATAAGTGGCACGGTAAGTCACATTGTCTCCTACTAACAAGTCCACACCTAACTCCTCATGGTGTATGGTTTCCTGTGCATCCAAAATTCCCAATACGGAGGAAAGATTACGATTACTATCTGCTAAGATATTGTAAGTCACACCTTCAATACCACCTTGATCTTTTGGCGTATTCAACCAGGCGAAGTGAACTTCAGCGGTATCTACGGATGCACCGATAACCACGGTATTACGTTTTTCAAACTCTGCTAAAGCTTCCTGAAAAGCATGTAGCTCTGTTGGGCACACAAAGGTGAAATCCTTAGGGTACCAGAACAACAACACTTTCTTATTATTCTTTACCGCTTCCTCCAAAACGTTGATCTGAATCGTCTCGCCCATTTCGTTCATGGCGTTAACAGCAATAGAAGGGAATTTTTTACCAGTGAATGACATATCGTATAATTTTTTATTGTTTCTGATTGATTACATGACAAAAGTAGGGGGGATTTTTGTTAGATGGAAACTGATTAATTCTATCGTTGTGTTAGATAAAATCTATCGAATTACAAAACACTAACACACAGGGGCTTATGTTTATTTCTAGGATTTAACTCCGGAAAAATCGCCATTTCTTTCTTCCACATCGCAATCAATACTTCCGATTCTCTTTCTGAAACGAAAGCAAAAACCCTTAGCTCCTCAGAAAAAAAAAGCTAAAAATGAAAGAAACAAAAAAAACCGAAGTGATGATCCTCACTTCGGCCTCTAATCGTTGATTGATGATAACTTCTGAAGGAATCATTTTCCTTCGCTAATGCAGCAGTTATAATTTCCGGTTATAGCCTGCTAGGGTTCGTCGGTTATTGTTACTTTAGGTTTGATTTTTTATCGAATGTTTGATGTTTCGGAGCCGTTTACTGCCCCTTAGTTGATGGATCCCATCACGCGTTTCATAAATTCATTCAGGGCTTCCTTCTCACTTTTCCCTTCCTGAACCATATCCCTCACGGCTAATGCACCGGACATATTACTGATTAATTCCCCAATAACATCCAGTTCTTCATCCTTCAGGTTTTCACTTTCTGTCAAATGCTCCAGCACTTCCATTGCTTCAATGACAAAGTCCTGATCATTCTCCTTGATAAAGGAGTGAATATGCTTAATTATTGGTAATCTCATGAATGAAGAATTGTAAAGATTCTGCTTTGTTGGTTTGAATTTGATTTACCAGGGCGCCATTTCTAAAAGCGGCGAAAGTTGGTAAGTTATTCACCTTGGCCAGCTTTCTGGACTCCGGGAATTTTTCCGCATCTACCATCACGAAAGGGGTACCCTCATGCTCTCCGGCGAACCTTTTAAATTTTGGCTTCATAATGCGGCAGTTACCACACCAACCGGCGGAGAATTGAACAAATACGGTATCATTAGTGGAGACTACTTCAGCTAATCTATCTTCTTTTAATTCTTCAAACATGATCTTTCTAATTAAGGGAATATATAAAAATGGTGAATACACAGGGGAATCTATTGGAGCACCGACTCCCCGGTGGAAAGCTTAGGAGAATTAGTGAGCGGCCAAATATTCTGCTACGCCATCACGGTTAGCAGACATCGCTTCTTTTCCTTCTTCCCAGTTCGCAGGGCAAACTTCACCATGCTGCTGAACGTGCGCATAAGCATCGATCATTCTTAGGAATTCCTGTACGTTACGTCCCAATGGCATGTGGTTGATGCCTTCGTGGAATACAGTACCTTCCTCATCGATCAAATAAGTGGCACGATAAGTCACATTATCCCCTACTAATAAGTCCACACCTAACTCTTCGTGGTGTACGGTTTCCTGTGCATCCAAAATTCCCAATACGGAGGAAAGATTACGATTACTATCTGCCAGGATATTGTAAGTAACACCTTCGATACCACCCTGATCTTTTGGCATATTCAACCAGGCGAAGTGAACTTCAGCGGTATCTACGGATGCGCCGATTACGATCGTATTACGTTTTTCAAACTCCGCTAAAGCTTCCTGAAAAGCATGTAGCTCTGTTGGGCACACAAAGGTGAAATCCTTAGGGTACCAGAACAACAACACTTTCTTATTATTCTTTACTGCTTCTTCCAAAACGTTGATCTGAATGGTCTCGCCCATTTCGTTCATAGCGTTAACAGCAATAGAAGGGAATTTTTTACCAGTGAATGACATATCGTATAATTTTTTATTGTTTCTGATTGATTACATGACAAAAGTAGGGGGGATTTTTGTTAGATGAAAACTGATTAATTCTATCTTTGCATTAGATAAAATCTATCATTAACTTTACCGACTGATTATCAAGAATAAAAGTGAGCGACAGCCGACAATTCCGGCCTGATCTCCCCCCTAAAATATTTTCAATGAACTTTCAACAACTGGAATATATCATTGCCATTGACCAATTGGGCAACTTTGGAAAGGCTGCGGAAAGCTGCCATATTACCCAAGCCACCTTAAGTGCAATGGTCAAAAAGCTGGAAAACGAATTAAATACGGTATTATTTGATCGAAGCCGGCAGCCGGTACAAACCACCGATAGTGGCAAGGCGATTATTAAAGTTGCCAAAAGAATCCTTAAAGACCGCAGAGAGATTGTTGAACTGTGCGATCAGCAATCGGAAGAAGTAAAAGGAAAAATACGACTAGGCATTATTCCGACCATTGCCAGCTCTTTGCTACCCGTCATGCTTCCCCACTTTATGAAAGACTTTCCGGAACTGGAACTGGAGATTCATGAGATTACCACGGAAAACATCATCAAGCAATTGCATGAAGAAAAAATTGACATGGGCATTATGGCCACGCCGGTAGAGGGAGCGGTGCTGGAAGAAAACCTACTCTATTATGAAGCGATGATGGTTTATGGTATAGAGGGCAACAACAAGCAATATATTTCCCCACAAGAAATGCTCAATCAGAAAATCTGGTTATTAGAGGAGGGAAATTGCTTTCGCAATCAAACCATCACCCTTTGTGATTTAAAAGAGAAACCTTTGGAATCTGAAAGCCTTCAGTTTGAAGCCACCTCATTTGATACCTTACTCCATTTAACCGATCAATTTGGCGGCATCACCCTGGTTCCCGAATTATACCATCAACTGATGACTAAAGACCGACAGGTAAAAACCAAACGCTTCGAATCGCCTTTTCCGGTTAGAGAAGTTAGCATGGTTTACCTGCGTCCTTTTTTGAAAAAGCGCGCAATTGATCTGCTTTCGCAACGCATCAGTGACTTAGTACAGCCGCAATTAACCACCTCCAACTTCAAGGCATCCGATATGCAGATCATCGGAATATAAACGACCTCCAACGATAAGTCAATAACAGCTGAGCAGTCCATCAATACTCGACTTTCCATGGTTTTCTCCAGTACCCCTCTACTGAGGGAAAACCATGGAAACTTCACCGCCTTCCACTATTAGCCCCCATAAATTTATTCTCCAAATAATACAAATAAACCCATCTAACAGGTCTTTACCTCCTATGGGTAATCCATCATTAAACATCCGAATGCAACTTTCAAGCTATCGCTAAATTAAAGCGCTCCTTTCGCAAGAAAACAATGCCTGCGCTGCAATCTTATTTTAAGCCCCTGATCAAAATTGAATTATTCAATTCTTAATTAAAACATGAAAAAGAAAGTAGTGAATAATTCAGACTTTTGAATAAAATTGAGCTTAAAATCCTCTAAAAACAGCCATATTTGAGCAAATCAAAAGCCATATCAATATTAGCCAAAGCAAGGTAATTTTTAGACACTCTTTACGCTCTCAGTAGTATGACTAAAGCATCAGATCAAAAAGACAAGCTTTTTAACAGTCTTAACTCAACACTTTTACTTTCCATTTTGGAAGAAAATCAAAATCTGCATTATGAAAAACGTAAGCTGATCAAAGAGATTCAATTCCTTAGCCATCAGAATGAACAACTACAAGAATCCATTAAAATAATACAAAAAGAAAAGAAGCAAACCACCGGTAGTAACAGTGTCTAAAATCGCAATCGGAAAACAATGGCCAATCCATTGATTTAGAAAAACATCTATTATTGTTTTAATTATAAAGGTGTAGTAGAAGTTCAAAAAAACGACGAATAAGCATATCAGGTGGTAAATTCCCTCCTTTGCTTATACACAATATAAAGCTGGTCTTAACGGGCATCCCACCAAGTTGAGCGGTCTTTACTTTAAGGCCCCATACTTTCCTCAATACACTCCACTCCACCACGTCTTTTGTATCGGCTCCACCCTCTGCGCTCCATATTAACCGTGATTACTTGGCTTAGCATAAATTTTAGAGAGTATTATTACGGCTCATAGCTATGCCCCTCCTTCCAAAGCTTGAAAGACTTTTGAACGAAGTCCGGAACATTATTTAGTCATTGCAATCTATACCCATTAATCAGAAGTGAATTATATAATTTCACTCAAAACAATCTTTTTGTTAATTATAGTTTTCAATATTCTAATTTCAAGCCCATTCCTTTACCTGAAAAGGCCGTATTTCCCTAAAAATACGGTTGATTCATCAACAAAGAAAATCAACCCAATACCCCCTTCCCTCCTTCACTCAGATTAGTTTCACTTGCTTCCCATTTCCAGCTTGAAAATACTCGATGGATATTGTTGATCGAAATGAATACTCAATGATTAAAAACCACACGAAAAATGTTTTTATCATCTTACGATTTAATGACTATTTCGGAAAGTATAAATTACATTTCGAATATGAACTAAATGCAATTGCCTAACAGATAAAACGATTACGAATTGGTAGCACTCCAACAATCATCTTATTTTGCGTATCTTTCCAAGACCGAGGCAATAGTCCTATTTTTTATTCATCTGCTTACGATTCATCAACATGAAAAACTACTTTTTTTTGATCTTATTATGCCTGTGCTTTTCCAGCATGGCGCAGACGCCCGATCAAATTTCCCTTTACCGAACAGACACCAAAGACATCTCCGGAAAGAACACCGTTTCTATCACCAGCTATGAAAAGAATGGAGCACACTATGTCTATGCGGGCGGATTTGAGGACATTGATGTATTCCGGCTTGATGCCCAAGGAAAGCTGACACATATTGAAAAGCAGGAGCAATACAAAAAGAAAGGCCCCGCCCGAGGGATGGTCGCGGATAATATCAAGGGCACTGATTTCTTGTTTGTGGCCAATAAATTTGGGGATGCGATTGAGGTGTATAAAATCCTCGACGACGGCGCATTAGAATCGGTATTTATTATTCACGACACCGAAGAAACACATATCGGCATCGGCATTACCCTGCAGGTGATTCATATGAAAAATGATGCCTACCTTTTCGCCGGAGGACTAGAAGAGACCCCAGGCTTGAGCTGTTTTAAAATCCATGCCGATGGCCAACTCAGCCACGTGCAGTCCATGAAAGATACGGAGGAAATCCACACCGATGGTATCATCGGCATGTTCGTGCATCAAATAAAAGGAAAGACTTATTTGTTCACCGGTGGCTTTCAGGACAATGGCATCAGCGGATTTCGGGTATATGAAAATGGTCATTTCAAACATGTCAACAGCATCAGCGACAATACCACCGACCGCTACCTGACCGGTACCTATCCGGTGACTGGTGCCAGCTTCGGGGATCAGCACTACCTGATCGTCGGACACCGACACCATCAGTATTATAAAAGAAAAGGCTTTATCAAAAACACTGATTTTGTCTATCATGGAGATGCCGTTTCCATCTTTAAGATCAATAAGAAAGGTGAGCTTGCCCCTCACAGCGTTTTCAAAGACAATGAAAACACCAAACTCCAAGGACAAACCAAAATTGAATTCGTTTCGGTCAATGAACAGGAAGCCATTATTGCGGTAGGGACGCGTGATGATGCGGCCATTCAATTATGCCGTTTGGATGCACAAGGGCAGCTCAGCGCCATCAATTATTTGGAGACCGGTTTTCCGGTGTATTACGGACTTAATGCATTGGAGATTGACGGCAAGTCCTTTCTCATTGCTGGTTCATTTGATTTCAATACCCGAAAAATCGCCGCCTACCGAATAGGTCCCGAAACTCCCGAAATGCGAGGTAGTAGCCTCAAGCAAGTGATCCATTTGAAGTTCAAAAAAGAAGCGGATCCCCACCGCATTCAGGAAGCTTTGGCCGAATTTTCCCGACAAGAGGAAGTCATCCCGCAGATCAGTGAATTGCAGTGGGGAAAGAATAGCAGTACAGAAGGTTTGGACAAGGGCTTTGAATATTGTTTTACCCTTTCTTTTGAGGATGTGCATGCGCGGGAAATCTACCAGTTCCACAAGGTCCATCTCGCTGCAATGCGGAAAATATCCCCTTTATTGGAAGATCAGTTGGTAATGGATTATTGGGTGCAGGGTAAAATTCAATAATGCTGATGAGCACTAAAAAACACGGCCTGCATTCTTCATCAATCAGAAGAGGAAGGGCCTGTTTCCTATTGCTCAACTAAAAACATCTACTTCAATCCGAAATGATTGATCAACCCGTTTGCTTTGCCCAGAATTTTATCTTGTCCTGCCGCAATGGCCTCATGTTTTTACTTCCCCTTCTACATATACTTGGAATATTACAAAAATAAGCAAAGGCATTGCGCTCAAAAGATCCCTCCACCTTATATTCTGAAAAACAAAAAAGGGTCCGTCTCAAAAGTAAAACCCAGCCTCGAAGAATCGCATATTTGAAAACGCTCCTGTGGGAGGGTACTTGCATTTTTGAAAAAAAGAGGCTATCTCAAATTATGAGACAGCCTCTTTTTCATTTTGTAAATCCCCCTGACAGAAAAAAGGAAGTATCCAATCAGGCGATTTCTACCTTTTCTGCTTTGGACTGCGTCAAAGACTTAGCACCCACGGCAACCTTTAAAATACCATTTTTAAGCTTGGCCTTCACCTTATCGGAATCTGCATTTTCCGGCAAAGCAAATCGCTGCTGAAAGGCGGCATAAGAAGCATGATGTACTTGCCACACGCCCTCATTCTTTTGGGAAGCGATGCGCTTCATTGCCTTTACGACTAAATCATTCCCTTCTACCAACACCTCAATTTCGTCTCGCTTCAAATCTCCAACAGCCAATTCAATCTTAAATGCTGCCGGCACCAAAGCCTCCCGTACCCGGTTTGTGAATAAGGGAACCTCACGGTTCAAGGCACTTAGATCAATATCAGAAGTCCAAAAATCACGAACAGATTTTCCCACAACCTTCAGGAAACCTTTTATTTTTTCAAGCCATTTCATGGATACCTCCTTTCTTTAAGGGTACACCCCTCTACTTCATTTTACGAAATTTCAATTCGCTTCGCTTCAGGATTTTCGCCTTTATTTTTTTTGGGAAGCATTATTTTCAAAATACCATCTACATAATTGGCCTGAACCTCTTCCGCCAACACATTAGGATCTAATCGGAAGGTTCTGGTAAAGGAATGATAAGAATATTCCTTCCGGTGCACTTTTTCATTTTCCTCCTGCTTTTCTTCCTTTTCGGCGTGAACAGTTAACAGACCATTCTCCAATTTGAGGTTAAAATCCTCCTTGTCTAATCCCGGAGCAGCAAACTCCAGATGATAGGCCTCATCGGTTTCTTTAATGTTGACATGAGGCATTTGCTGAGTGTTTGCAGGGAAACGCCCAAAGAAATCATTTTGGAAGAAATCATCCATCCAATTTCCAAAAATGGATGGGAAAGCGGTTTGATTTGATTTTACAAGTGTCATCTTTCCATTGATTTAGGTGAAACCATCCATACACTAAAAAATGATCAAATCCCGTTCCGTTTCGGTTTTCAGACGAAATGACTTATAAATCCATCACACCTCCAAAAAACACAGACTATTTGACACATTACCAGTAACTTAACATCAAAAACAAGAAAAAACGACATCTTTTATGTGTCAAAATTTCAGCTGATTCGCCTGCCATTTACCCTCTCTTTCTATTCTTCCTAACCCCGGATTATTCACCAGCCCATAACGACGCTACAATTCAATTCATTACTGGTGATTTCTTCAGTTTTTAATTCCCCAAATTTGGGCAAATTGCCGTCTCCTCATTCACTTGCCTCCTAAGGAAAAGCTTGGAGCGGGGAACTAATCCTTCATTTTTCCTGCCTGGCAGCTAAACGGGGATTTAAGCAGGAATATTCTGGCTTAATTTTAAATACCCTATAAAGCCATATAAAAAAAACCGACTTATGGTCGGTTTTTCTTTTAGATCGAGAATGATGCAGAACATCATCATATAAATTCAAATTACTGGAAACCAAACAGGCTAATGCCAATAAAAGCAACCTAAATCTCGGCTGTAATAGTCAAATTTTCATAAGGATTCCAGCTTTTATACACAGACTTATTCTGCGGAGAAGGCTTCGATCTCATTTCTCAAATTCATTTCCGGATTTTTTGGATCATCTCCATAGTCATTCGGTCCTTTATCCCCCTCCTTACACAATAGGTATAAGTTATAAAATGGAACAAATATAAATGCACCACTTTTGCCTACATCATGCATTCTACGAAAGCCAACCGCAAAGGTAGGCACTAAAACTAATAGCCCGTAAACCAAGCTAAGGCCTGATTCTAGGTTCAAAACCGCCACATCAAAAACATTAAGTAGGATTCTAATGACCATATTAATCAGGAAAAACATCCAATATTCCTGTCGCCTTGCGCGTCCCTCAAAAACCGCATACTTTTTAAGTACCTCTAAATACCAATTCATCCACAATAAATTTAAATAAAAACAAGTTTAAATATAAAAAACAATTTAAATAATACTAGGCCTTCAAGGTGAAATAATTGTACCTTACTCATGGAAAGCCCTCATGCTAATGACAAAAAGTAATGTGGCTTCAATTTGCCCCCCTGTTTTCACAATGAAAATCGCTATGGATGCATCTGCATTCTAATATTTTTGACTCATTAAAACATTAAACAGAAATCAAGATGAAGATTTTAGCAATTGGTAAAAATTACGTTAACAAAGCGGAAGAGAAACAAGCGGTTAAAACAGGTAAGCAGGTCATTTTCTCTAAACCCTCCTCAAGTTTAGTAAAAGAAAATCAGGATGTTGTATTCCCGGCATTTACGCAAGACTTACGCTATGAAGTGGAGTTGGTCATCAAAATAGGGAAAAGTGGAAAAGATATTTCTTTAGATGATGCTCCTGCTCATATTGAGGCTTTAGCGGTGGGCATTGACTATACTGCCAAAGACATTCTGGATGATTGCCGTGCGGGAAAAGGGCCATGGGATTTGGCCAAGGGATTTGATGGTGCAGCCCCGATCTCTTCCTTTAAGCCTATTGCCAATTTCCCGGACTTGAATGATATTAACTTCAGTCTGAAAATCAATGGAGAGGAAAAGCAAACCGGCAACACCGCGTTGATGATTTACAATATGGCGGAAATTATCGCTTATACTTCTCGTTTTATGACCCTGGAAGAAGGCGATATCATTTTCACCGGAACTCCGGCCTCTGGCGCCGGACAGATTCACCAAGGCGACCAACTACAAGCCTATGTGGAGGGGGAACTTTGGCTGGATTTTAAAATGGTATAAATAATTCCATGAACAGGCTACCCGATCAAGAAGAACAAGGATGAGCGGGTAGCCCGTTTTCCTACAAAAGTCAAAGCACTTGAACCCAAATGAGGCATACTCAAATCCTTATTTAACTGCAAGTGGCGAAAAATGAAAGAATTTTCCCTATTTCCAGTGTTTTCCAACGAAACAGATGAATGAGGAGAAAGCAGGCTTATCCAAATCTGAGTAAATAAAGCCTACAAAAACGACTCAAAAAGCTAAAAATAACCAGATTAAAGAAAACCAATCCCTAAAGCGGCACTTCATTTGGGTTAAAATTCTTCGCAATTCACTTTGCCGGCTCCCCTCACTTCCATAATGGTTTTTCCATAAGCTTTCTTGAATGCTTTGGACAAATGAATACTATCCGTAAAATTCAGCTGCCAGGCCACCTCCTTTACGGATAAGTTCGTATGAATGGCTTTCATCTGCACGATTCTCAACTTCGCCCGCATGATATATTCTGCCAAAGTTAGGCCTGTATGCTTTTTAAAATATTCGGAAAAATAGGTTTTCGAAATCCCGAAACGATCCGGTATCAAGGTTAATTTCAACTGGCCATTATCGTGAAGGTGAGCATTAATATACCGCAATATTTCCCAAAATTTTTCCTCTCGGTCATTCGCTGAATCTACATATTTTTTCTCAATACTCCGGGCCATCACATTCAAAACCGAGGCCAGTGCTCCGGATATAATCGCATCAGAAAAACCATCATTTTCAATGGCCTCCTGGTAAATAGACTTAATATTCTGAATAATAAATTCGCGTTCCCATACTGTTGGGATAAAATCTCCCGGCACCTATTATAATTCGCTTCAATATAGGCAATTCGGTCAAACCACGCTTTGTAACCTGGCAGTACACCTTCCTTTAAAAAAATAATGATCGATGAACCAGACAAAGTAAAAACAACTGGGCTCCATTACCTTAAAAAAATGGTAATCCCTCGGGGGCAATAAAAATACATTCCCTTCCCGATAATCAAACTCACGCTCATTGATACATTGCCGCCCTCTTCCCCTTGCTACCTACACAATTTCAAAAAATTATGCTGATGAGATCTTTTCTCTCAGCTGCTGAGTTCCTCCCTGTGGATTTCAAATAACTACCCTGTTGATTCTCTAAGCATGGTATTTTTATTGGCTTATCCCCTGTAATTTAAGCAAAAGGAGTAAAAATCATCCGGATTACAAAGGGGCATTCTGGTAATCGATGGCATCTTATCTTTCCTATTCCATCAAACCTTTTTTCATACCGCAGGCCTGACTAGGAGTTCACTTTGTGATCAACAATACACTGATAAAATGAGCAATTAAAAATTAACTATTGTAGTGCGAATCCGAGTAAAAGGGGGCAAAGAGCATTTGTAAAGAAAGAGCTATTAAAATTAATTGAGGTGACCAGAGCTGAAAAAGCTTGTATCAATTACAACCTCCATCAGGACAATGAAAATCCGGATTTATTCCTCTTTTTTGAAAAATGGGAAAATAGGGAACTATGGCAGACGCATATGCAAAACGAACATCTTAAAAGATATATGGAAGTTACTGAAGGTGCCGTGGAAGAGTTTGTTTTGCATGAAATGATGCACATAGCACAGACAAAATCTTTACTTTAATAGGATGCTCAAATCCCAAATCCTTTTGGCGATGTTTAATTATTCGGCATTGGATATTTCCTCATCAAGGAAGACTGGCTTCCTACCGGTTTTCCTCCTTCTAAAAAATTAGTGACTAAATATGAAGAAAAGCAGGTATCAGGGACAGCAGTCACGAACAAAGTGATGGAAATTCTGAAGATATGGGCTTATGAATCATCATTTTGAGGCCTTCCATACAAACAGCCCTTGATTTCAGGAATAATCGGGACAATGATCCCTCATTGAAAAAAATGACTTGGCAGCAGCGATCACGGTTTTATTGAAGTCAAAAGTGAATAGGCTAAGCAAAATTTAAGGACAACCGAATACTTTATGAAAGATATTTGGTTATGTTTTTAATCAATACCTAAAAGGTGAAAAATTAATGAGCAAGACGATATTCATTACAGGAAGTACAGATGGCATTGGTAAAATGACGGCGGAACAATTGGCCAAAAAAGGGCATGAAATAATTATTCACGGGCGCAATGACCAAAAAGTGCAGGCTACGGTTGAATCCATTAAAACGACTAGCGGAAATGAAAATATCCACGGTATTGTTGGAGATTTATCTGAATTTTCTACTATTCAAAACCTGATTTCAGATATCAAAAGTCGCTTTTCCAAAATAGATATTCTGATCAATAATGCCGGGGTTTTTAAGTCAATCAATCCGACCAATCACACGGGACAGGAATTACGCTTTATGGTAAATTATCTGGCTCCATATGCTTTAACCTATGGCCTGATGCCCTTACTGAAAAACGGAGAAGATGCCCGAATTATTAACCTCAGTTCTGCCGCTCAGGCACCGGTATCGCTGAAGGCGCTGGAGGGAAAAAGCCATCTTTCCCAACAAGAAACTTATGCGCAAAGTAAATTAGCGCTGACCATGTGGAGTTTTTATCTGGCGCAACAGGAACCGGAACTCAATATAATTGCCGTAAATCCTGGTTCTTTGTTGAATACCAGAATGGCACGGGAAGCTTATGGAACCTTCTGGTCCCCGGCAAATAAAGGAGCCGACATCCTTTATCAGCTTGCGCTTTCTACGGAAGTGAATGGTGCCAGTGGTCAGTATTTTGATAATGATATGGGAAATTTCAATCGAGCGCATGGAGATGCTTATGCCTCAGAAAAAATCCGATTGCTTATAGACAGTACTCAAAAAATCATCAAGGAGTATATTCCATCTCTTTCCTATTAGCAAGAATTTTACTGAATCTTTGGTTCAAGCAAAACATGTAAAACATGAACATAAGCATTCTGCCTCCCCGATAAATTGGCTTCATTAATTCTTAATAAATGATAAGCCCCCTGATGTTGAAAAAAATGCGTCATGCGATTGTCCACATGAAATAAATCTTTGGAGAAGTGATCAGAGTCAAAAATTACTTCTCCCTTATTTTCATTACGGATGATGTACTTTGTGCCTCCTTTATCATCCATAATCTCCAGCTTGAAAGGGGATAAATATTGTCCCTTGTAGGTCCATGAGTCCTCACTTTTTCCTTTTTGCCATTTAATATATTGATGATGGCGGAAGGAAGATATCTGTTCTTCGTTTTTTATCACATTAAACAAGCCCAAATCCTCCAGCTCTGCTGCCGAAAAACTCGCCAGAATTTCCCCTTTAATATTTTTCACCTTTAAACTCCCCTGCTCTAAACCCAACACCAGCCCTTTAAAAGCCTGCAACTGTTCATTCCCCAGGGTCTCCCGATATTCTGTTTCCTCAAACTTGACACTCACTTCCGGCTGCACCAAACCTCCTTTTTCATCCAAGGCCACCCAATTCTCCACCGAGCAATTTAATATTGGCTTTGCCGGAGATTCGCCTGTGAAATTATTTTTAAACAGCAATAAAATTACAGCGACTACCTCCAGTATTAGCGCCGTAAAAATGCGCTTCCGGTACCATTCGTCCATTTTGGGCACCCAGCCCACAATGCTTAGCAAGCCAATAACGGCAGTCAGAAAAAAGATGACTAAAAATCCATATTGAAGAATAAGCAGGAACATCACAATTGGTTAAATCAATATCAAAAAACTTCACTAATGTAGTAATAATATTCATAAGCTCCATTTCCTGAATCACTTCTCATTATTCCCAATAATCAGGTCCCCAGTAGTCCGGTTCTTCAGGATATTCCGGGGCTTCAGGAAGATTTTCAATTTCATAAATATCAATGACCGATCCTGTGAGAATTCCCGCCCCGCCCGGTATATTCGAATAAACATTCACAGGCTCTGCCAGGATATTATCTTTAGAGAAACTATAATTACGGAAAGACAAATCATAACGATAATGCGCTTCAGTGGTGGTGCGCAAAGCCAGATGGGTTTCTTCCTTAAAATGAGCCCCGGAGATCAATTGTTTAATCTCCAGGGTCACGATATCCTCCTCCCACATTTCCCGGGAAAAAACCGTGGCATGGTCCCGGTAGTCGTCCACTCCAAACTCAAAGCCTGCCTGCCAATAAGCCGCCTTTGTCGTATATTTTCTTCTGGAACAAAATGGGATTTCCCAATCTAGCTTTTCATCGGAACTCAAATTATGAAGAATTATTTCAAAATAAGCCGAGGTCTGGGGCAGCTGCATTTTAACGAAAAGGGAGCGCTCATTAGTTTCGGGAAATTCCTCTACCCATGCCCTTAAAACTTCCAGGTTCCGCTCCGGCAACTCAAAAGGAATACGCAAAGGCTTAAAACCCTCCGCTGACACCTCTGCCTCATACCTTTCGCCTTCCTTTAGCAAGCTTTCTTCCAAACCTAAAAAAGAATAATCATTATAATATCCATCGGAATGACACCGGTCGCCCATTGGCAATGCCTTGCCTTCATGAAATATCCGAACCTGCGGATTTTTCAAGTCCGGATAATCATTTTCCTGGGGGCGTTTAGATCCACTCACATTGATGACAAAAGGGTCACGATCCGACAAAACCCCGTTCACCACCAAAAGTGGCTCCATGGAGGAAATATCAATATGAATGACGGATTCACAGGCGACCATCATCACAGCCCCAAGTATAAAAAACAATATCTTTTTCATGATCAGAACTTAAAGTTATAGGAAATGGACGGAATGATTGGAAAAAGAGTCACGGCATCATATCCACCGGACCAGCTACTGTAAAAAGGGTCCACGAAAAATACATTTTTCCTATTGTAAACATTATAGACAGAGATCACCCAGGAGCGCTCTCCCCACCTCTTCTGTTTGGTATGAGTCAAGGATAAATCCATTCGGTGGTAAGCCGGCATCCTAAAACTGTTTCTACCCCCATATTCATTTATTTCACCACCGTAACCGGCATCTGCCGGAGGTTGCAACTGCCGAACGGGCAATGAAATCGCATTGCCGGTACCATAAACAAAGGTCCCGCTCAGGCTCCATTTCTTCCCCAGCTCATGATTTACCACCAGGGAAATATCGTGCCTGCGGTCATATTTATAAGGAAAAGCATCTCCGAGATTAATATCATCAAACTGCCGCATAGATTTGGACCAGGTATAGCCCAACCAGCCTGTCGTTTTTCCTACCTTCTTCTGAATTAAAAGCTCTAAACCGTAACTCCAAGCCTGACCGGAGGTCACTAAATCTTCCCAATTGCCATTAAAATTAAAAAAAGAAGCGCCCTCTCTGTACTCCACCACATTGTTCATTTTTTTATAATATCCTTCCAGAGAATATTCAAGCTTTCCCTTGGAAAAGGCGGTACCCAAGGCCCATTGGTGCCCCTCCTGTGGCTTTACCCGCTGGGTAACCGGCACCCACAAATCAGTAGGCAGGCCAAATGCTGAAGAGGTTAATAAATGAAGATTTTGATTCATTTGCGCATAGGAAGCCTTCCAGGACCAATCACGATTCACCAAATAGCGCACAGAGACACGGGGCTGAATACTTGGGTACCAATGATCCTGTACATAATTGAAGGTGGCGTTTACTCCAATATTTGCTGAAAATCGCTCATGAATCTTCCATTCGTCTTCCACATAAGCCGTATATTCCATGGAATTGACCTGATCACTGCCCTTAATATTAATTTCAGCAAGATCCTCATCCCCATCCAGATCAAACACGCCCGGACGAAACCGATGAAAGACAGACTGCATCCCAAAGCGGATGTAATGCTGAGGGGAAGGAATAAAATCAAAATCATATCGTAAAGTATAATCCTGAATTCCGGATAAATAAACCAAATTCATTTCTTGCTCTTCCCCACCATAACGGTCTTTGAGGAAAAAGCCCACCCGGAATTGATAGTCACTGACATTAAAAGATAAATTACTAAACAATCGATCATTGAACAGGTGATTCCAGCGCACCGTCCCTAAAACATTTCCCCAATAAAGTCCTAGATCAAAATCTTCATAGTCTGATTTCGTCCCTCCAAATCCTTTATCACGACCAAAATAACCGGAAAAGTAAAGTCGATCTTTATCGCCCAGTTTAAAATTAAACTTCGCATTGGTATCGTAGAAATAATAACCCGCCTTATTATTCTTAGGCATAAAAGGTCTGGCAACCAGATCCAAATAAGTTCTCCGACCGGAAATAATAAAACTGGATTGTTCTTTTTTGAGCGGGCCTTCCAAAGAGAATTTGGAGGAGATCAAGCCTACCGCTCCGGCTCCCTGAAACTCCTGGTCATTCCCTTCTTTCATTTTCACATCAATCACCGAAGAAATCCGACCTCCGTATCTTGCCGGAAAACCGCCTTTAATCAGGTCCACCTTATTGATCGCATCAGCATTGAAAACGCTGAAAAAGCCCAGCAAGTGAGAGGCATTATACAACGGAACACCATCCAGCAATATCAGATTCTGGTCCGGCCCGCCGCCCCGAACATACAATCCCGAAGTCCCCTCCGTTCCGGATTGCACCCCGGGTAACAACTGAATCACTTTTAAAACATCCACCTCTCCGAAAAGCGCCGGCACCTGTTTGATATCCGCCAATGGTAATTCAATCGTACTCATTTGTACCTGACTGGGTAAATCTTCCCTTGGTGCTTCCACCGTTATCTCTTTCAATAATAAATCGCTGGATAGCCTTAAATTTAGGCGTTTACTTTCATTCGCAAGAAATTGCCTACGCTCATTCTGATAGCCCACATAGGAGAAATACAGATCTACAGAGTCAGGAGCGATGGTCAGGCTGTAAAAGCCATAGGCGTTCGTTACGGCGCCTTTTCCTGATTTCTGATCGTAGACGGAAGCCCCAATCAAATGTTCCCCGGTACGGGCATCTGACAGGTAACCACTAATCGTAATTTTAGATTGCGCAAAAACTCCCTTAAAAAGGATAAAAAACGCAATAATAAAAACAAAAGAAAATCGAGCTATTAGAGGTGGTCTTAACATTATAAATTGCAGTAGGTAGATAGGAATCCCTGCTAAAATAACTCAAAATAACATAAATAATACCATCAAAAATATAGTTTAACTAAAATTAACGACCAATACGCAATAAATGCTATTCCAAACAAAAGACATTGAAACCACTATAACAAAACCAATACAAGGCTTAAGATTATAAAAAACATAATCAACCGGTTAAAACAAAAAATCCCCACTTGGTTAAAGTGAGGATTCTTATGAAAAGTATTTTTAAAATTCTAATCGAGAATTAGACTATTGCAGAAGTGATCCAGTATTAACCCGAATTATTCACCGCTAAATTCAGTAACTTAAATTAACTGATTCACTATCCAATCATTACATTCACGCCTACAGTTTTTTTATAGCCCAAATTCGGGCAAGCTTGTTTTCTCCTCATTCATCTCCTTCGTTGGAAAAAAATCGAAATAGGAGACTATCCCTTCATTTTTCCAGCCTTGCAGCTAAAAGAGGATTGAAGCATGAATCATCCGGGTCAAAAAGCATCACCATCATTTAGAACATTGCTGCCATTACCCCTATTACTTCAAATCTATAGCCAGAGGGACTAAATTAAACCGAATATGGCACCACCAGATGCTCTACCTTAAGAGCATGTTTAGAAGCGCACCACAGGCTGCAAATTCGAATTATTGAAAACGATTTTGGATAATTTCTCCACAATAGCGCTGCTATTCGCTCAAAATAATCGGGTATCGTTTCTGCAATAATCAAATTTTCCCTTCGAATTTCGGTTTTTGAACGCACTCTTAATTAGTGGCTGTAAGAAAATGAAACACAATATTTTAAAATATAACAGAAACAATATTGTTGTGCACTATTGGTATGGCTTGATTATTGGATATTTATCCTTTGATTGCTAAAATCTATCATTTTTGACAGAAGAAGACATTGAAGGTTATTTTACGACAATTATTTGAAAATTAAGACATACAGAATTTAGCCTTTAGTAAATCTAGAGGCTTTATTCCATTCTAAAAGGCAGCTTCTTTAAGCGGCAGATATAATTTTTTTATATCGTGTTTTTTCCTTTTTAATTTTTATTTCATTTAATCGTTTTCCTATTTTATGCAAATTATATGCTGTAATTCCCAGGGCTACATAATTTCGAAATTGCTCAGGAGATCTATTTGGACACCTATCTAACCCTCTATTCTCCAATTCATTGATGTTAGATTCTATAGCAGAGTGCGCATTTTTTAATAATTTAAAGGGTTTACTCTTTTCTTCAGCCTCTTCCGTTTTATTTCGTTTACCTAGTTTAGGCATTATCAACTGCAAATCAGGGAAAACTTCCTGAATTAACGCTTTATTTTCTTTTGAAGAAAATCCTTTATCTGTACTCCAAGATGATACTAATTGATATTTTTCTAGTACTCGATCAATAATATCCATAATCGAATCTCTGTCTGATAAATTATCCCCAAGACAATGATCAACAATAAGCCCAAATTGATCTGTTGTGACAAATAACTTTTTCCCTATTTCAATTGGGGGGCGTTTCTTTCCCTTTTTTATCCATTCTGTGAAAGGAAGATAGAGGGAATAGACTTTTTCTGATGCTGGGATTTTCTCTTGGCCAATTATTCTTCGCTCCAACAAGTTTATATGTTTTTCAAACATCAACTTAAACCACTCAACTTTAATAAGAACCAACAGTGTCTTTTGGTCAATAAGCAATGCCGGCATATCTTTTTCCCAAAAATCAGCAACCTTTTTGTATAGTGATTTTGCTTTATTCAAATATGCCTGGCAAGCTTCAATTTCATTTTTAGCTTTATTTTTCCCACCTGCTGAGGTAGCTCTCCCAAAAGATCTACAGAGTGATTTTAATTTACTTGATTCGCTTTTTACTTCTCTCCAACCTTTTACTTTATGCTGTTTTGCTATTTCACCGATCATATTTAGGCATTTGCGACCAGCTTCAAAAAGTAATACATAATCCGATGGAAAAGTCGTATTTGTTTCAACAACAAAACTATCTGTTTTTAAGGATAATGGATCCGAGTCTTTTTTTTTAAATATACCATGTCCAAATTCAACAATAACAGCATTAATTTTTTTTAGTGTTTCATCATCAACCAAGCTAACATTATCATAAATATTTTGAAAGGTATATTCATCCACTGATTCACCAGCAAGACCAAGATTAATTTGTTTTCCCAGCATCCTTCGAACCAAAACGTTATAATTTGCCAAATTTAGAAGATCATCGTATGATAAATTCTGACACAATCGTAATTGAGCCAAAACAAAAACTTCCCATAATCCCATCCCTTTCCTTCCTGAAGTCTGACTAGTCCCAATGGCCTCTTGCAAAAGTTTTTCTATGCGAACACTAATTTCCTTATTCATGTAGATCGCTTGAAGAGCCCGTAATAAATTAACAATATGATCTCGTGTGTTGCTAGGAAATTGAACCTCACTTATAGGTATTGTGTTAATTTTGAGTTGTTGGGTGAATCCGCTGCGCATAGTTAAAAAAAGTATGAGTTTTGAGCCTTAAATGAGTGTTATCCGTGTATTACGATTAAATAAAAGCATTTTCTTTGACTTTTTCGAAAAAACTCATTTTCAATTATCACTAAAAATCGATGATATTAGGCCTATATAAACGATTTTAGAGTTTTCGGACAAGCACTAATTAAAGACAAACTGATTTGAAGGGTCTCTTCCAAATACCGGGCGAAAGCGGACCGAAGCATTCGAGAAGCTCGCACTACCTGAAGCTTTTCTCTGTGAAGAATACGGCCCTTTTCTATTTTTCAGGCTTGTAATATGATCCCATAAAAAATCCCCGACCACAATGGCAGGGGATTTTTCATTATGAAATTTTTGCTTAACTCAAACCTACTCTCTTCTCTCCCTTTCGGATAATCTTCCGACTCTCCTTCCCTCTCTGCGGACCTTTGTCCTTATCCCACCAGACGATGGCTCCGGATGCACAGCGGTCAATCGCTTCCCGGTTTTGAACCGCCTTGCCATATTGGATCACCGGCAACTGATGCTCCATGGCAATTAAACCATCACTGGCATCAACAGCACATTTACCACAAGCGGTACAGCCTACCTCGCAATCCTCCAACACCTGATCGCCAAATTCCAGATTCTTGCAGGCCACCCATAAATGGTGACTTAGCGGCTGAATACTTAGCAGTGCTTTCGGACAAGCCTCCACGCAATCCCCACAGGCCGTACATTTATCCACATCAATGACCGGTAAGCCATGTTCATTCAGGTGAATCGCATCAAAATCACAGACGACTTTACAATCTCCATGTCCCAGACATCCATAAAAACAACCCTTCTCTCCTCCAGAGATTAAAGCCGCTCCACGGCAGCTGTCCAAGCCATGATAATTTGCCCGATTGATGGCCACATTTTTCCCTCCGGCACAAGCCAGTCGGGCTACCTGCTTCTCCTCTGCCCCCAAACTAACGCCAAGATATTCTGCAATGGCGACTTGCCCTTCCTCCGAATTCACCGAACATTTACCTGGAAGGAGTTCTCCTGATACCAAAGCCTCTGCGAAGGGCCGACAACCCGGTTTCCCACAGGCCCCGCAATTGGCTTGCGGCAGTAAATCATTCACCACATCGATCCGTGGGTCTTCAAAAACATATAGCTTTTTATTGGCGACAATCAACATGATCACCAACAACAGCGTCAGGCCTCCCAATGCCGATAAAGCAATTATTATAGACATAAAAAAATGATTTTCTTTTCAAAAGATAGAAAGGCCGTGGACTGCTCCCGACCTTTCATGAATTGAGCTAGTAAATGACTTCAGCCCACTTGCCACCAGCCACCAGCTCGGCTTTTCTTGACTCCCAGGCTTCTTTACTGCCCAAAATTTCCGCAAAAGCTCTATTAAGATTATCCCTTACCTTCTCAAATCCCGCCACATATACATAAGTATTGTTCATCGAAAGCATCTCCAGAATTTCTTCCGCCTGCTCCACCATGGCCGCATCTAAGGCTACGGGATCAGCCCAATGTGGGCGTGGACTAATGGCCTGAAAAGCTTTGAAGGTTTCCTCATCATAATAGTTTTTCAAGTCCCCGTTCTCCTCATTCATATAAGGCATTTCCAAGCCGGTTTTTGCCCCATAGAATAATCTTACTTTTCCTCTCCATCCCGTACGGGTATTGTAAATATGCTTAATAAACGCACGGAAAGGGGCTATTCCGGTTCCCATTCCAATGAGAATCATATTGGCACTATTGTCTTTGGGCACATTGAAAGCCAAATCAAATGGGCCGGTAATGGTAATTACTTCACCTTCCTTACGGTCGCAAAGGTAATTGGAACAAATCCCATTATACTCCTCACCACTGAACTCATCTAAGAATTTACAACGCTTCACCAACATGGTAATTCTCGTTTTGCCATTTTCCTTGGAAGGTAAATCCGAGACCGAATATAAACGGTGATGAAAAGTGTTACCGAACATACCGGCACTGTTGACCAGCACTCCAAAGCTATTGTTAATGGCGCAGGTAAAATCATCATCCAAAACTTCGAGAATCAACTCCCGAATTTCATCCGTTCCTTCCGGAGTTAAACGCTGGCTGCTGATCACTTCAGCCTGATATTTCTGATCGGTGGGATAGTCTATAATATGTGTCATGCTTGTATGATTTTAGATTGATAAAAGGTTTTCATTTTTCTTCTTGCAAACTTTCTTACATCGGCAGCCAGCACATCGCCCTCTGGCTTCCAGCGCATCGGCCGTCTCCGGAGTGGCGAAAAATCGCTTCCAAAAATGCTGAATGGCGAGCCAGCAAAACATCATCCCAATGATGGCAGCACTGCTAATGATAAATGAAGTGAACATATTGACGTTTACTTAAAGTCCTGAAAATCCCATAAATGACAGGGACAATATCCCTGCAATAAAAAGCGTGAGTACAGTGCCTTTGACCACCTTGGGCACATCGGCAAAGTCCAGTTGCTCCCGTAATCCGGCCATCAGCATCAGTGCGATGGTAAATCCGGCTCCTGCGCCTAAGGCATATACCAAGCTCTGCACAAAACTGTAATTCTTGGCAGTTTGGAAGAGCACCAAACCCAGAATCGCACAGTTGGTCGTGATCAGCGGCAGGAAAATCCCCAGGGCCTGAAAGAGGGCCGGGCTCATTTTCTTGATGAACATTTCCACCAATTGTACGGTGGAAGCTATCACCACAATAAAGCTGATCAGCTGCAGATAAGGCGCATTCAGCGCCGTGAGCAACATATTGATACCAAAGCCACAGGCCGAGGCGATCAACATCACGAAGGTCACCGCCGCCCCCATCTTGGAGGCGGTCTCCAGCTTACCTGAAACCCCTAAAAACGGACAAATTCCGAGAAAGTAAGCCAACACAAAGTTGTTGATCAGGCAGGCGTTGATGAATATATTCCAAAGTGATTCATTCATGATTTCGCACGTTTTTCTTTAAAAATATTAAAGACCAAAAGCCAAAGCGCCAGGGTGAAGAATCCGCCTGCAGGCAAGATCATCACAATCCAGTTCTCAAAACCTTCCGGGAAGAGGGCATAACCAAATACGCCGCCGTCGCCCAGAATTTCTCTCACTACTCCCAGGCACAGCAGCGCAAAGGTGAAGCCTATTCCCATTCCCAGCGCATCCATGATGGATTTACCGAGATTGTTCTTAGAGGCAAAAGCTTCTGCCCGGCTCAATATCAAACAGTTCACCACGATCAGGGAAATAAATGCCCCCAGGCTTTTGTGTAATTCTACACTAATGGCCTGAATGGTGTAGTCCGTCACCGTAACAAAGGTGGCTATGATCAGAATGTAGGAAGATATCCGCACCTGCTTGGGAATAAAATTCCGCAACAGAGAAATCAGGATATTGGACATCAGCAATACAAATGCAGTCGCCAGCCCCATGGCCAGGGCATTTCCCGCCGTATTGGTCACCGCCAGTACCGGGCACATCCCGAGCACCTGCACAAATACCGGATTCTCCCGCCAGAGTCCTTTAATGAACTCATCGGTGGTCGGTGTTTCCTTTTTTGGAATGACCGCCTTTTCCTCTTTTTTAGCTATCGTTGTTTCCATTCCAATGTATTAAGGTTGTGCCTGCTGACTGAATACCTGCTGATGCTTCACCAGCTGTGGTGCTAAAGTCGCGGTGCTTTTTGCTAATATATCTCCTATGGCTCTGGAGGAAATGGTGGCACCGGTGATGCCATCAATCTCCCAGGCATTTACTTTCTCCCCACTTTTCACAGTCAAGATGGGGTTGGTGACTGCAAGCCCGTCTGCAGTCAAACCAACCTCCAGTGCCTCGAAATTGGCAACAAAGTTTTCATCCTTCTCGATTTTATCTCCCAGTCCCGGTGTCTCCTTACTTTCCAGCACGTACATGCCGACGATCTTGGAGTCCGCCAGTCGGTAGCCATACAAAATCCGGATGATGTCCGCATAGCCCTGGCCAGCAGCTTCCACCGCCACACCAACCAGCTTTCCGGCATCATCATATCCGGCATAGACGACTGACTTCCCTTTGGCATCCCCTTCCAGTAGCTGAAAGCCACCGTCGGCCAATTGCTCAAAAGTTTTCGTCTGAGAAATGCCCGGCAACACTTTGAATATCGCCTGTTGCAAGGCTTCCGCCTTCAATCGCTCAATTCTGGGTGCTGTTCCTTCATAGACCGAAACAATCAGTAAGGCACAGGCCAGGCCGATGCCTACCATGGCGATCAACATTTTAGTGCTGCTCGCCTCATTGGCTTGTTCGGGAGCTGTCGCTTTCGCCTTTGGTTGTGCTATCTTTTCCATCGTCTCCATTAGCTTTTGCGTTTTACAGTTCCGTACACTCGGTTTTTAAAGATGCGATCCAGCTGTGGTGCCAAAGCATTGGCCAGTAGAATTGCATACATCACCCCTTCGGGCAATCCACCCCAAATCCGGACCACGACAACCATAATTCCAATAAAGGCGCCATACACCCAAATCGCTTTAGGATTGAGCGGAGAACCGACCATGTCCGTGGCCATAAAGAAAGCACCGAGCATCAGTCCGCCTGAAAGCAGCATGAATACCGGTGATGGATAGTTGGTCGCATCTAGCAGGTAGAGGGCGCCACTGAACAAGAATACAGTCCCCAGTATGGATACCGGAATTCGCCAGTTAATCATCCGGCGTGCGTACAAATACAGTCCTCCAAGGATAATCAGTATCGCGCAGGTTTCACCCGCTGAGCCACTCACCTGCCCGAAGGCCAGTTCTGCAGCAGGAGCTGTGATATGGTCGAACTTAAATGCGGAAAGCGGAGTGGCTCCGGAGACGCCATCAAATACCGGTGACATAAAAGGCATGGCTTTTAATGAGGTCGGGATGGTGGTAAACCGGTCCGGACGGAAAGCTTCCTGCCAGGTGGTAATGGCCACCGGGAAGGCGGCCTGCAAAACGGCACGTCCTACCAATGCAGGGTTGAAAACATTCATCCCCAAACCACCAAACACAAATTTTCCCAGCGCAATGGCAATTACCCCTCCACAGAAAGTCATCCATAAAGGAAATATCGGTGGGAGCGTCAAGCCCAAGAGCAAACCGGTAATCACTGCGGACCAATCCGAAAGGCTACTTTCCTTTCCGGAGAGTTTACAGAGCACATATTCGGTCAAAAGACAGGACACCAGTGCGGTGAAAATCACCCAAAAGGCAGCCGTCCCGAAAGCGTAAATCGAAAAGAGGACCATTGGCATAATGGCATACACCACATTGCGCATGATCACCTCCGTACTCATGCCCCGCTGAATATGCGGCGAAGTACTAATATCTAAAGTCTTAGTTAGCATGGGCCTTGGATTTACGTTTTCTCACCATTGATTTCGCAATGCGGAATTGCTGCACCAGTGGAATGTGCGATGGACATTCGTAGGAACAGGAACCGCATTCAAAGCAATCCATCAGATTATGATGATCTGCCATTTCCTGATAGGCTTCATTTTTGGCTAAAATGCCCAGCTGACTCGGGTTCAAAAACATCGGACAAGCCTCCACACAAGCACCGCATTTGATGCAAGGGTATACTTTCTGTTGTTTTTTCACTTCCTTATCCGTGAAAACCAGAATCCCGGAAGTCCCCTTGGTAATGGAAATATCCAGATTGGATACCGCCATCCCCATCATCGGGCCACCCAGATAAACTTCGGAAATATTATCCTCCACCCCGACTTCCTCCAGTACATAGCGTAATGGTGTGCCGATTGGAATCAAATAATTACCTTTCTTTTTCACGCCAGGGCCCGTAATGGTCACTACCCTTTCCTGAATCCCCTGCCCATGGGGCAACAAACGGCCTATTTCGGCGGTGGTGGCCACATTGACCACCACTACGCCTACATCAATAGGTAATCCGCCTGAGGGAACCTCCAGACCTAAAGTCGAAGTGATCAACATCTTCTCTGAACCTTGCGGGTATTTCACCGGCACCACCTTGACTTCCAAAGGTAAATCCTTCGGCAGGTGGGCGTTCAGGTGATCCGCCGCATTTTGCTTATTCGCCTCAATGCCGATGATGGCACGCTTCGCTCCTGTCGCTTTCAACAGATAGCGGACGCCCATATAAATATCCTCGGCCTGCTCGAGCATTACCCGATGGTCGGTGGTGAGAAAAGGCTCACATTCCACCCCATTGAGGAGTAATACCTCACAGTGTTTATCGTCTGGCACCTTCAACTTGACATGGGTGGGAAAGGCGGCTCCGCCCAATCCCACGATTCCTGCATCCTGCACGCCCTTCAGAATTTCTTCCGGGCTGGCGGTATCCAAATCCACCGGAGTACCTTCCATCACCTCCTGACCGGAGAAAGGAAAGGCTTCCAGGAAAATGCCGGGTACCATTTTGCCCGAGGCAGAGGGTACATTGGCAATTTTCCGAATGGTACCGGAAACCGGTGCATGCACTGGTACGGAAACATAGCCGCCGGCCGTTGCAAGCAACTGACCACGGCTCACTTCCTGACCTTCCCGTACTACTGCCTGAGAAGGCGCACCAATGTGCTGCACTAGTGGCAGGACAACCACCGGAGCAAAGGAAAATTGCCGAATGGCCATATCCCTTGTATCCTCCTTATGCTCCGGCGGATGAATCCCATGTTGAAAGGTGTCATGATGTCGGTTAAATAATAAATTCAACAACTGCATAACGCCTCCTTTAATTTAGTCTTTCACCACGCTCAATCCATTTATCAATATCCTTATCGGAGCGGTCAGATGGCAGTCCCGGGTGAATCACCCCGGCGGTACATTTTTCCGCGGCCTTCACCAAGTCCTTGTAAGAACCGGCTTTGGCCTCCTTGATAAAGGCTTTCTTATCTGCGTTATATTCAAAAAGTTTATTATTGATTTTAATGCATTCGTCGCAACCGGAGCAGTCTTCGGTTTCGATCCATGGGGCAATGTATTCTCCGCTGGCGGCTACTTCATCCGTCGCTTCCACCGCTTCGCCATTGGCCATGGCTGAAATGTCCAGACTACCGCCACCGGCCAGTTTCATCAGGCCTTGTGCGATGTTCCCCACCACTTCCTGACGGATGCGGTCTTCCATATTTTCCTCAGGGGTAGGCTCCCATCCGGCGATGTCTCTCAACATCATCCAGAAGTCACGACGCTCCTCGCAGGACAATACAATGGGCTCCGCCACCAATACTCTGCTCAGGCGATCTTTATGATCCACTGCCCAGATGTATGGGAATTTGCCTTCGCGATCATCGGCATCCATTTCCAGGAATTCCGTCAACAAGACCATATTATCATTCCAGGCATCACGCGGTACTTTGCGGAAATGCTTACGGAAACGGCCTTCGGTCACGGCGAAGTCAGCGAAAGTCATATCGATGTCCATCACTTTCTCTTCCCCATTCTCTTTATATCTCAACTTATAGCTTGGCCAGATTTTGTCCATATCCGGATTACCGTCCAGGTCAAAGTTTTCCTTGGCCGTAGTTCCCATATCCGGATTGTATTTGAAGACCGGATAAGTACGGGACTCTACTGCAAGCTTTGCCTGATGTGCTCCCAAATCATCTGCCACACCGTGCTCCGGCTGACAAGTCGTATAAATATTGAACAAGGCCGGACGTTTGGTCATCAGACCGTCGATAAATCCTTCCAGTACATGAGAGGTATTCGACAGCGTACCCTGCAACACATAAGTATTGCGGTGCGCCATAGCGATCAAGCCCATTTCCTTACGTGGCTCACTCTTACCTTTCCACACTTTACCGTACTGCGCCATATCTGATACCTGACCGATAAAGCCGGAAGTACAAGCCTGACCACCAGTGTTGGAATAAACTTGCGTATCTACCACCACTACTTTGATCGGCTTACCGGAAGCCATCATACGGCTCAGGTTCTGGAATCCGATGTCATACATGGAACCATCACCACCCAGCGCCACTACCGGAGGACACAAGTGCCACTCTTCATCAGTAAACTGCTCCCAGGTAAAGTAGGTGAAGAAATCTTTGTGCTCAGCGGCATTGTATTTACCTTCCAGCTCCAGCTCTGCACGGCGAATTAATTTAAAGCCATCCGCCATCTTAGCCATATGCCCTTCAAAGATACCCATTGCCAGGGAAGTAGAATCCTGGAACAGGTGGTTCGCCCATGGGAACGGATAAGGGTTAAACGGATAGGTGGATCCCCAAACGGAGGTACAGCCTGTCGCATTGGTCATCCCCATTCTGGAGCGTCCTTTGCCGGTAGTACCGTTGGTATATTTCCATTTCAGATTTTTCAGCTTCGCAATCAGCTGGGTCATTTCTCTTAACCAGTCCTGATCAATCGGCTCACCGCCTTTTTCCTGCTCAATCTTAGCCGTGATATCAGCCATAGTCAGGTCGCTATCCTTCATTTCTTCCAACACACGGGACATCATGGCCGGATCCGTCATATCCACGGTATCCATCAATTTATCCTGCATATGTTTTTCCAGCTTGGCGATCAGCTCCTCAATATAGGTGACATGCTTTTTCACGCGTGGAATCATCAGTGACTCCACCGTAGCGGTGAACAAATGCATCACTGTTTTTTCAGAACAACCCAGGCAGGCACCGTCTCCGGAAGCAAAATTCAGATAAGCATCCTTATTCAACAATAAAGTCTCCAAAGGACCGATCTTCTCTTCCAGGTCATCAATGCGGTTGTATTTCTCCGGGGTTGTTGGTAAGTCAGACCACAGATCCCACTCATCGCGCAATTTCGCGACACTATCTTCGGTTTGGGTTACAATCTTCAGCGCATCATCATCACACACCTTCACACACTCCATACAACCTTTACAGGTTACCGGATTCAATGTGATACTGAACAAGCCACCGCTACCTTTTTCTTTCTTCTCTTTCAGATCATAATATGGACGGGTCAAAGCAAATTTGAAATCGCCCAGCTCATTACGGAACCACTCCAGCTCCTGAATCAATTCCGGATGCGTACCCTCGGTATTGATGGTTTCCTGAATGATGGCTTTGATATGTTCGTTAACGGCGGTCTCGCGATCTTCCTCAAAACGCTGGCGAATCTTGCCAGCCATCTGACGCACTGCTTTTGGTAAATGATCGATCTTGCCATAATTCTTGCGTACACGTCTGACTACCGTATCCAAAACGTCGGTCAACTCACTCACCAAACCAGGCAATGCGGTGTCCGGACATACGGTATAGCAGTTACCACAGGCCGTACAATTTTCGGGTACCCACTCCGGATGCTCGAAACGAATGCCCGTCATATCACGGAATAGGGAAGAACCTGCCGGCATCACAGAAAGTCCAATAAATGGATCCGTCAGGTTATCATTTCCCATTCCGCGTAGGTAAAAGTTGCCCGTTTGCTCCCAGAAGCGATGAATATCACTCAATGCTGATTCGCTTTTAGGAGTCTCCTTCAACATGGTAGGGATTGCTGGAAGGGCTTGGGTATTTTTCTTGGCCTGAGCGCCAGTGGTGACTTCCATGCGAGGCAATTCATACACCTCATCGAAACCACGTTTCACCACGCGCATGTTATCATCTACTACGCGCTGGCCTTTGCTACCAAATTTATATTGAAGCTGATCATTGATCGCTTTCAGTAAAGTCTCATCGGTAAGCCCTGTTTTCTCCATTAAAGGAGAGGCATTAAAGAAGGCGCCCTGGAAGGCGATACCCTGCATTCTCAACTGCAATTCCGGATCGGTCGCTTCTTCACGCGCGATCTTGAAACCATCGATATAGAACACGCGGATTTCCTGATCAACGATCATTTTCTGATAATGCGTTGGGATGTCGGCCCAAACTTCCTCCGCTGTAGTTTTATCGGACTGGATGATGAAGCTTCCGCCTTTTTTCAAACCAGCCAAAGCGTTGGTGTGCTTGAATACATTCGGGTCGGGCGACAATACCACATCCACAAAATAGTATTCACAATTGATGCGGATAGGTTCTGGCGCCGCTGCCAGATAATAGGTAGTCGGCTGACCTTTTTTCTCCGATCCGTATTTTGGATTGGCTTTAATATCATAGCCCAGCAAATCGAATAGCGTCATCGCCAGGTTTTTACCGGTAGTGATCGCACCCCAGCCACCCACAGAGTGGAAACGAACGGTTACCGCTCCTTTTGGCATCAGATTCGGGTTCTCTGAACCACGTACCGACAATTCTTTTACTTTCGGATAACCTTCTTCGATGCTTTCCTGATAAGCGCGTTGCTTAGGCGTGAAGGCATTCTCACGAATGAAGTCTATCGACAAATAGAACAATTTCTTATTGGCGCCAGTCGGCAACATGTTCTCTACCGCACCAATGATACCTTCCGGCTGCAAATCGCGACTACCTAAACCGAAAGCACCGGAATAAAGCGCTGGAAGATCTTTAGCGGAATAAGCAGGCAGGTGATCATATACCTTTTGCTTATTGGCGCCATTTTCCAGACACTTACTCAATACGGCACGAAGCTCTCGCATGATCGGAGAATCCTCGGCCAATGGCTGATCCAAGCGTTCCAGAACGGTAACGCCCTTCTTGCCTTTTAATATATGTCCTAACAGATCAGCAGGGAACGGACGGAACATGACCAAATCCACTACCCCCACTTTCAATCCTCGGGTTTCTCTTAAATAATCCGCGACTACTTCTGCACTGGAAACCACAGATCCCTGACCTAAGATCAAGTAATCCGCATCTTCCACTTTATAAGTCATCACACGCTTATACTGACGGCCGGTGAGTTTATAAAACTCATCAAATGCCTGATCGGTCAGCTCCTGAATATGGTCAAAGAAGAAAGGACGCTGCGCTGCCACAGACTGCATATAGGAGTCCTGATTCTGTACAATACCGGCCATCAGTGGATTATCCACATCCCAAATCTCCGGGATACGACGACGGGTATCACCATAAATCAACTTCTGCGCATGGGTCGGCGTTTCGATGATATCATCCGGTAAGCCCAGATATTCTTTGATTAATTCACGTTCCGGCAACTTCAATGACTCGATCAGGTGAGTGGTCAGGAATCCATCCTGGGCAATCACCCCCGGCGTCAAGGAAAGCTCGGCGATACGGTGAGAGATGATATTCAGATCGGCCACAAACTGCGCCTTTTTGGCAAACAGCTGAAAGAAGCCGGTATCATCAATGGCATGGTAGTCATCATGACCCGCGTGTACGTTCAGCGTACTTTTGGTCATAGCGCGCGCGCCGATGTTCAATACATAGGTCAGGCGCTTACCTACCGCAGCATAAAGGGATTCGTGCATATAGGCAATCCCCTGCCCGGAACTAAAGTTGGCAGCCCGTTGTCCGGTCATTGAAAGACCAGCGGTAACAGCGGCGGCAGCATGCTCGCCCTCGGGCTCTATAAAAATTAAAGGTCGGTCTGATATATTAAGGTGTCCTTTGGCGGCCTCTTCCGCCCAGTATTCCCCCATTTGCGTACTCGGCGTAATGGGATACGCACCAGCGGCATCTGAAGATTCTCTTTCGCACATGATGGCGGCAGTGTTACCGTCCATCGCTACCCGAACGCCCGGGTACTTAAATTCGGATTTTTTAGGGTCCATAAAACCGGTTGCTTTTGCTTATAAGTAAAAATTATTTTCTGCTTTGGCTTTTTAAGCGAAAAGTCCACCGAATAAATCCACCGTTAAGAATGAAAAGGGTATAGCATTCCCGGGATGATCATTTAACTCTTTAAAAAAGAGGGTATAATCTTCCTTATCGAATAATATTACCCGATCAATTCAATCTTGAAAGTTTAGTCGTGCCCTATGGTTCGGGGGGAGTCTGGTTAAAGTATTAGGGACCTTTGGGTATATGTTATTTGACTAAACGGAAAATATGATTTTAATCATCGGTTGGTTTTAAATTGGTGTTCTTCTCAAAAATTTCCTTCTCAACCTGAAGGGTTCCAAATTATCTTCATCTCAAAAAAATGATTAGCGTAAAAAATCGCCACTCACCAACTCCTTCATATCCTTAAGGTACCCAATTCCCCTCAAGACAAGACTGACAATTATCAGTTCACTGAATGAACATTATCAAACACAACTCAAAAATCACCTTTTAAAGCCCGTAAACATAAAAAATGATGAAGATCATGATTGATTAAACTCAACCATCCGGGTAATTGTATTTAAATTGAATAAAAATAATGTGATTAACGCATACTCACGCAGCAATAATCTGAAACTTCCATAATGTGATCAAACTATATCTTCCTCCTATTTATTAAATACTTTCAGCTGCTTTACATGCCCCTTTTACCACTCCTCACGACAGGACGAAAGCTTCTGGCTGAAATTATCCTTTGCCACCCTGGATCCAATCGCTGCGGATCATAACCTGGTTGTATTAGGAGAACCCTTTCATGCTAGTGAAACGGTAATTCACGCAAAACCAAAAATTATTCAATACCAGCATAAACATCACCAGTTCGATATTATTCTTTTCGAAAGCGATTTTATTACCCCCTGTTTAAAGGGGACGGTTGCAGCTTAACGACATAACTAGCACCAGGGGCGATATTGCAGAAATGGAATCCTTTTTTCGATATCCGGCACAAAGACAACAAACCGGACAATGCCTGTATTTTAGTATAGACCCGCAAATCACTTTTGGAGATAATTCCCCTCTGTTTGAATATTTAAACCAAAATGCCCAAGTAGATTTCGATCCCTACCTACCCGCTCTCAATAAACGCAGAGCTCATCAATTTGAGGTCAGCCGGGAAGATTCCTGCTATCTGGACTTTCTCGGGCATTTTCAAAGCAATCCCCTGGCAAAAGAAGACCTCATTTACCAAAACCTAAATTTCAGTTATCCCTTAAAAAAAAACAAAGACCGACTGGTTTTCAAAATGGAACCTCAGGGATAAAATAATGGCTCAAAATATCGGGGCCATTCAACAAAAATATCCCGACAAAAAAATGGTACTATACTCCGCAGCTATCCATAATGCCAAAAACCTCCTGCTTCTCAAAGCTGATTCAGGTACCGATTATCAACACTTTGTTACCATGGGCCAAAATTTAGCGGAAGCCCGAATTAAACATTGTCACATTGCCATTACCGTCTTAAAAGGAGAAAGCCGATATATTGGAATCGGGGAAGCCATCCCCTTTGATCTCAGCCTGAATTTGACGCGTTTTGAGCACAAAATAAAGGAGACCTGCCTGATGGCGGCCGAAGGGATCGGGAAATTCAAACTTGGCGTTTTTGGTCACGAACACCATTCCTCCAACAATTGGAAACAGCATTTAGATTACGTTTTATTTCTACCCGAAACCAAAGGCGTGAATGCCTTCCCCTGGCCGGAACAGCAACAATCGTTTTTACGCCTGCATCTGCCCCAAAAATATCTCCCCATAATCCATCAATAAACAACTCGTAAAGCCCCCAATGATCAAAAAAGACTCCTCCTCCCAGAAGATCCTCCAGTATTTTTGTATCTCAAAATTTCTCTCACCATCTTATCGGACCAACATCGTTCCTCTATTTTTTTCTCATTAATAAACATTCTTTTTATGAAAAAAATTATTCAATTCCCCCTATTCGCATTACTGTTTATTAGTACGGTAGCCTTTGCTGACATCAAACCCAAAAAATTACAGCAATTGGAAAAAGAAGTGGCGACCATGACGGAAGTAATGGGTTTAAATGCCAATCAGCAAGCGAAAGTTTTAGAAGCTAAAAAAACTGTTTTTCTGGAAAACCAGGACGTGCTGAAAAATCACGAAAAAGGTTCTGAGGAATTTAAAGCAGCAAAAAAAGCCAACAACCAAAAATACAGCAAAGCGCTTCGTTCTATCGCCAGCAAAGATCAAATGAAGGCTTGGCAAGAGTATCGAAAAAACAATAAATAATGATCAAAGGCCTGTCCTCTTCCAGGACAGGCTTATCCGGAACTTTTCACCGTAAGATCCACCGGAAATCAGGCTCTAAAAAGTTGTTACGGTCAGATCTACCTATTTTTCAGCAGCCCAAATTTGGGCAAAATTGCTTTCTCCTCCCTTTTCTATTTCCTTGGAAAAAACTCGAAATAAGAAACTATTCCTTCTATTTTCCCCGCCCTGCAGCTAATCGTGGATCTATTATCCACACGACAATTAAATGACACAAACCTGACTAGTATAGCGCTAGGTATTAGCTTTTTATTAATTTTATTCCTGTGAAAAACTTTGCCGCCGGATTAATAAGCATAATAATCCGGCTTCTGTATTTCCAGCTTTCTTCCGGCCAATCAAGTTGTATTACGTTAATACATATCACCTTACTATACCGTATGCAGGGTAAGGGCTGATCGATCGGGGCTTACCAAAACAAATCCCTGCATAAATATTTTTTAACAGGTAACAGCACTAAAGAAAAAAGTCAATGCCTTCTGAAGCCCTGGAATCGAATTGCCATTTCAACACCCTCCACCTTTCTGTTCACCATTGGAAAGAACTGGTGCATAGCCCGAAAGAGGAAGAGGCATTAGCCCGAACGATCATAGAGATTTTGTCTCCGGAAGTAACCAAAACCCTGCCTCCGGGCTGGCAGGAAATCAACACCTTATCGGAAGCCCGGAATTGGATGAAAGAAAGAGCTTCGGAAAGCCTGTTCCTGACGGTCCACCTGAAGGACAGCAAAAAAATCATCGGCTTTATTTTTCTTTACGAATCTTCAGCAGAAAAAAAGCAGTACGAACTACGGTTTGGCTATTTACTGGCCAAAGAAGTATGGGGAAAAGGGTTCGGTACAGAACTAATTTCCGGATTAATTGCGTGGTGCAAGGCCATGGGTAACATCAAAAGCCTGTCTGGTGGTGTGGAAAAAAGCAATCTTGGTTCCGTTCGGGTGATGGAAAAAAACGGTTTCCACATTTCTGAAAGCGAGGGACCTACAGAAGAAGTGGTGTTTTATGAATATGTCTTTAGGTAAAAAAGGGCCTGCAGCGCTTAACAGTTTTCATAGATTTATCAAAGCAGGCACCGTTTACAGCATATACCCGACCGCTATTTTCTCTTGATTTCATGCTTTAATGATCAAGACAATAAATATATTTAGCATGGCATCAATAGCAGACTCTTGGAAAACATCCCCAACATATCCTTCAAAAGCGAGCAAGAGACTTCCGATATCGAAATCATTCCATTAAAGGAATTATTTGCAAAGATAAGACTCGTCTCCGATCACAATCCCCGCAAACTGCACCGGCTGAATTTTTTCGCCCTTATGATCATATCGGAGGGAGAAGGCGTCCATCAGGTAGACCTGAATCGCTATCCTATTCAAAAAGGGGATGTGGTCAAAATTGCCAAAGGACAAGTACATGCCTTTCAGGAGCCGTTTACTTATAAAGGCTATATGGTCATCTTCAAGGAAGATTTGGTATTGAAATATTTTTCAAAATCCTCTGTTAACTATATCTCCCACCTCTACAATTACCATATTTCTGCACCGGTAGTTAAAGGAAACCTGTACAATGATTTCTTTATTAACCAACTCAAAAAGGAATTTCAAAATGAAAATCGCTATGTAAAAAAAGAGATCATGGCCAAAATGCTGGAGCTCTATCTACTCCGCCTGGAGCAACAGGCCCACCACGAGCGCAAGCCGGATCTGAACCACAGCCACCAGCAACTATTCTTTGCCTTTAAGCACTTAGTGGAACAACATTTTCATGAAAACAGAAATGTGAACTACTATGCAGATCTACTGTCCATCTCGCCAAAGCACCTCAATGTGATTGTCCGATCCATTACCTTAAATACGGCCAAAAATTTTATTGATCAGTTCATAATTCTGGAAATCAAGCGTTCCATCCTCAGTAGTGATAAAAGACTCAAGACCATTGCCTATGAGATGGGCTTTGATGAGGTGACCAATTTCACTAAATTTTTCAAGAAACACACGGGCCAAACCCCCAAAACCTTCCAAGCCTCCTAATAAACCCCAGTTCCACATTTACCATTTTTTACAAGAAATTAACCTTTATCTGAAAGAGGAGGTAAGCGATCTTTGTAAGAAAAAAAATGAGCGAAATAGCAAAATGCCCGACTTGTGGCAGTACCTCCCGAATAAAAACGACCCATGGCGAAATACACTATCAGGCCGTGCAGGATGACGATGCCCTGAAAAAAATCGGTCAGATGAAAAAAACCCTCGAAAAGTACAAGAGCAGAATTGAAGAACTGGAAGCGGAGGTCGCGACCCTAAAATCAGAGCATTAAAATGTGTTTTTTAAAAAGAAATTATGGTTGGATGATCGTGGCGATATTGGCCGTATTGCCCTTGATTCCACTGAGCAAAATGATACAGGCAGACTTCAGCAACGGCCTCCAACTGTCATTGGTAGAAAATATTGGTGCCCGCGGTAAAACCACACTGGAAATGATGTACCATGTTTCAGGAGAATTTGCCATTCGCTGGCTCACCGCCGTATTAACTTGCACGCCCTTCTACATTCTATTTGGGGTTCGCAATTTATTCGTCCGGCAAGCCATGGGGATTGCCTCCGCAATATGGAGCATATTGCATTTTATCATTTTCATTTGGGCAGAAGGGCTGATAACAACTTTTAGCCAGTTCAATTATGTTGCAGGTTTACTTGCGGCCCTGATCATGATTCCTTTAATGCTGACTTCTAATCGCAAGTCCATGAGCTGGCTCAAGCAAAAGTGGAAAACCTTACAGCAATTCGCCTGGGCTGCCATAGTGCTAAGCCTCTTACATGTGGCCATATTGGAAAAAACCTGGCTGATCTATGCCATCGTGGTGGGAATTGGGTTAATCCTTAGAATTCCGACCATCAAAGACCGGATCATCTCGCTCCGCAAGAAGAAAAAACAAATTACAACAGTCAAAATCTAAATCAATTTGAAAGTAGCCGTCACCCTTGCTAGTGGACAATTAGGTTCCGCTATCATCAAAGCCCTTATTGCCAAAATCGGAAAAAATCAGGTGTTGGGTATCGCCCGCACTCCGGAAAAAGCCGAACACTTAGGCATTGAAATCCGAAAAGGAGATTATAATAATCGAAGTGATTTCGATGTCGCACTTCAGGGAGTAGATCAGCTCGTGATCGTCTCCGGTATGGACGAGCCACAAAAAAGAATTCAGCAGCACCGCAATGTCATTGAAGCCGCAAAAAAGAATGCTGTCCAAAAAATCGTGTATACCAGCATTATCGGAGCCGAAGAAGGCACGGCATTTAGTCCGGTGGTAAAAAGTAACCGGCAGACCGAAGAAGACATCAAAACCTCCGGACTTGAGTACGTCATTGGCCGGAATGGTATTTATATTGAACCGGATCTGGAATATTTAGATAATTATATTCAGGCAGGTGAAATCAGTAACTGTGCCGGAAATGGAAAAGTGGGCTATACCAGCAGAGCGGAACTCGCTATGGCCTATGCCAATATGTTGCTGGAAGAAAAGCATAACGGCCAAACCTATAATTTAAATGGACAAGCCATTACACAAAGCCAATTGGCCGACTATATCAATCAGGCTTTCAGAACCAACCTGACCTTTAAGGATTTGAGTGTTACGGATTATCAAAAAGAACGGCAGGCTGCCTTGGGAGATTTCCTGGGCACCATCATCGCCGGTATTTACGAAGGCATCCGAAAAGGCGTTAATGAGGTGCCCTCTGATTTCGAAAAAGCCGCGGGAAGGCCTCACCTTAGTCCTCTGGAAATGATGAAGCATTTTCAGCAAAATTGATTGGAATGATGAGCAAAAGAGCATGAGCGTAATTGAAAACAAGTCATTTAAGACAAACCATTAAATCTAGCGGTGAATAATTTGGGGTGAACCCTTCTGGAATCCGGAAAAGCGGGGTCTGGAATAATCCGGGCCCCGATTTTTCGCTTGATTCCTGAATGCTGCTTATTTCATTTGAATTTGGTAATGGTTGAGGGCTGAAGTATTTTAAGCTTAGAACGTGATTAAAACCTCAGATCCGAAATGCAAAAATCGACATTTATCATCAGCAAAATGGATTGTCCTTCGGAAGAAAACCTGATTCGGATGAAACTCGCCGAAATTGAAGATATTCAACATTTGGATTTCGATATTCAGGAACGGAAGCTGACCGTCTTTCATCTCGGAGCAAGCTCTCGCATTGATGATGCTATTGCCTCCTTAAAACTGGGGGAAAGCCGGATATCCACCGAAGCCACGGATCAGGAAGTATTTGATGAAAATACCCGGCAACGAAAATTACTATGGTCGGTGCTGATCATCAACTTTTCCTTTTTCGTGATCGAAATGGCCACCGGGTGGTTCTCCCAATCCATGGGGCTCGTGGCCGATAGCCTGGATATGCTGGCGGATGCTTTTGTTTATGGCATCAGCCTTTTTGCTGTGGGGGGCACCCTCATTCGAAAGAAACAAATCGCTCGTCTGGCAGGGTATTTCCAGATCTTGTTGGCGGTGATCGGCTTTGGGGAAGTCATTCGCAGATTTATCAATATGGAGGCATTGCCAAATTTCTCGACGATGATGATCGTTTCAACTCTGGCCTTGCTGGCCAATGGCATCTGTCTTTATCTTTTGCAACAATCCAAAAGCAAAGGGGAAGCACATATGCAGGCGAGCATGATTTTCACCTCCAATGATGTCATTATCAATCTGGGAGTTATCCTCGCCGGTGCTTTAGTGCATGGGTTACAATCCAACAAGCCGGATTTGATTATTGGTAGCATCGTTTTCATTTTAGTAATACAGGGAGCCATCCGGATTTTAAAACTGGGAAGATAATCCCATACCCAGCCTGCTGATTCTTGGTTACGTTCCACCACTAGCTTGCTGGCCTTTTCCTTCCAGCACGCTCCACTGGCGGAGTGCTGAAGCAGGTTGGTCTGAGCTCATTTTGCAGCGTAAAAGCGCAGCCACTCGCTAAAAATAGCTTCGAAAAACGGCTCCGCCTCCATCCCTTCGCCGGAACCCCCAACACGAGCCACATCCTGTTGAACTGCAAAATGCCGGGAAAAATACACCAAATCCCCCCCTGTACCCCTTTTTCAAAATTATTCAGTATGCTTCGGCCCCGCTCAAATAATGATCAGCAGCTTGCAGCGCAACGGGTAATTAACCTCCTTAAACCAACCTCCTTTATCCCTCATTTTCTCCCCCTGCAGATCCCGCATTGATTGTAATTTCAATCACTGATTTTTTAATTTATAGAAAATGATACAAAGAATTTCAATCAACCTGCTATTCCTGCTGTGCAGCCTGCCCTTATGGGCACAGCAGACTATTGACGTTTATTCCTCCGAAATTCCCTGGAGTGAAGAAGAAGTCACCACTGATCCGGACAAAATTTACAGCATTAATGAGGCCATCGCAATGGCCAATGCCGGAGACCTCATCCTAGTGCATGAGGGAATTTACCGGGAAAAAATTACCGTCAACAAAAATAATATTGAAATAAGAAACCATGAGGACGACTATGTACTGGTAAGTGGAAATGAATTGGTTTCCGGCTGGACCAAAGCGAATAATATGGCTGCCGGAATTATGGAAGCTGATATTTCACAATACCCCATCGAAACGGATTTCACCCAGCTTTTTGCGGAAGGTCGGGCGCAAATGATGGCCCGCCACCCCAACAACACTACGGGTGATATGATGGAACCGCTGGACCTCAACAGCGGATATGCCTTGTTGTCCAATGTCTATAAAGATGCCGGCGCCAATGCGAATGGCTATGCGACGCTGGAAGGCACCACCCTCCCAAAAGTAGATTTAACCGGAGGAATATTCCGTGGGCTGACCGGTAAAATGCGGAATTATGTTTATGGCAACATCACGGCCTCTTCCGGAAATTCGGTTACCTTCAAAGCCATCAATAAAGGGGTTTGGCAAAACGAGGGCGCGATCAAAAACACCCAGCATAAATTCAGCTGGGGATTTGTGATGCATAAAAATCTAATTGACATTCCGGGAGAATGGTTTGCCGAAGAAGGTAAACTCTGGTATATGCCGGAAGCAGATACAGACCTGGAAAATGCCCGCATTGAAATTCAGGTGCGCGAGCGTGTATTAGTGCTGAATAATACCACCGGCGTAAGGATCCGTGGCATTCATTTTATCGGGGGAAATGTGGACATGCAAAAAACGACGGACGCCGTAATTGAAGGTTGCAGTATGCGTTATCTTTACCCCTTCTGGACACCGATCAATTACGGACAGAATGAAACCGAGAAGAAAGGCATTTATCTGTCTAACAGCTCCAATAATCTTTTCAAAGACACCTATATCGCCCATAGCTGGGGAAATATGGTGGCCATGAAAGAGGGACAACATAACCGCTTTGAAAACTGTGTGATCAAAGACTTTGGCTGGATCGGGGTGTTCACCTCCGCCATTTACAATGTCCGCAGTGATAACGCCAGCGTAAAGGAATGTACCTTTGGGGATGGTGGCCGTTTCCATATTCGCGTCAGTGGAGGAGATGCTAAAATGGACATCCTGGATTCCGACTTTTACGGGGCCATGAAAATGGGAGAAGATGCCGGCCCGATCGAAGCCACCAGTACCGGAAGTATTGGTGCTTTGGATATGAAAGGAAGCGAGATTGCTTACAACAAAGTAAGGGATACCCATGGACTACCCGTATCAGATGGTGGTTATAACAAGCAAAAAATTGTGGCTTTCTATATGGAGGACACCGAGAATTATACCGCCCACCATAACCTGATTTACAATATCCGGGCAAATAATTATAAAGGAGGGCAGCCCAATCAGGAATACGGAGAATTTTTGTACCTCGGCCCCCGTTACAATGCCATGAGAAAACCTGTCCACTATTATAACAATACAGTATGGGATGTAGATGCCGGCATCAGTATCTGGAATATCGAAATTGATAATTGGGAAGCATTAGGCATAGCTCCCGAAGACTCCACTGGCATGATGACCGAGGGGCATTTTGCCAATAACATTTTTATGCAGGGAGCTGACTATAAGTTAAGTTATGTCCGCCAAAAACTCACGCCCACGGGTGGAAACCTGGGGTATGTGCCTTTAAATCCAAGTCCGAGCTTTGGCACCCTCGATTTTGATGCTTTTACCAATTACTGTTCCGATTATGGCTATCAGTTCAATCCGGAAGCCAACCATTCCTTTGAATTGGAGGAGGCCTCCATTCATTTCACCGATGCCTCAAAAGGTAATTTTTCTTTATTGTCTGCTTCTCCGGCCAAAGGGCAGGGTGTGGTACTGGAAGGAATTACCAGTAGTGAGCAGCCGGACTGTGGCGCATTTGAAGGAGGGAACAGGGTGATGAATGCCGGAGCAAAAATATCCACCCCGGATTTTAAAGAGGTAAAACCAAAGCCAGAAGAACCTGATGTTAAACCACCTCTTACCGTTTCACCGAAAACTGGTGAATTAACCATTTATCCAAACCCGGCAAACAACACCTTATTTTTCGATAATTATCCAAATGAACCAAAGAAAATCATTATCTATTCGCTGTCGGGAAAAAAAATAATACAAGAAACAATTACTGAGAATAAAATAAGTGTTCAAAAGCTTCCGGTTGGCGTCTATTTGATCAAAATCATCAAAGGCTCAGAAGTTTCAGTTAGCCGTTTTGTCAAACAATAGGCTGTACTAAAACAGCCCTCCTTGGCTGTAGTCTTCGCAGGGCATTAGCCGCAAATTCGGTAGTGAAGACTATGGTCCCGGATGAGGGGGGCAATTGGTTTTTCCAATTATTGTTGTTTGGAAAGCCGGATGGTATTTTTTTTGCCACAAATGACACAAATTTCCTCAAATGATTTTTGGTGGGGGCACGAAAATTCATGCAACTGCACTAAATTAACAACATTCCTCTATCGCCCCTGGTCGTAGTGTTACAGCGAGCCGTGCGAGCATCACTACGACCAACCAATGATTTTTTAATCACACAACTGGTAAAAAGGCGCAGACGCCTCATAATTTGGGCGCATAGCAGCAAGGCTACGACCAGTTTAGCATCAGGATCCGTGGACTCGGTCGTAGTCGCCGCTTGAATTCCCGCACTAATCCGATAAATTCAGTGCACTAAGACTACAACCAGTGTCTATCTTGCCCAGCTGAAAAAGGTCCCCGGCCGAAGTATTACAGCGAGCTGGGCGAGCATCACTACGACCAATAACTGTATTTTTAAATCCCACCACTGGGCTTGGGAGTGGACGTTTCAAAATTTGGAGTCGTAGCACCATGCTACGACCAGTGTTAGACGTTATGCAGAAACGAAAAAATCCTATAAAGGAGTATCTAGCCAAGGAACTACGTTCCTCAAAATTTTAATCTCTACATCTTCCAAAAAAGAGGGCGCTCCCCACCTCCGCATTTCACCATTCTATATTTAACTACTAGAATTTTCCTGTCCTTATTATTTTTTCGGATTTACCACCCCTTTTCAAATCACTCTATGGCGGTTTCTGCACTTGAAAAGTCTTAACTTTCATCTATTAAATCCTTATTCCATAGCTATAGTTGATCTAAAAATTCACCTTAAGCTGAATCATTTTTTCATTTTAGAGAAACCACATGAAAGCAATTTTCCTCAAAATAAGCCTATTGCTCTGTTGCTTACCGTTCAGCTTGCAAGCACAGGTACAATTAGAGAGCGCCCTCAAAGAAGCCGCCTCTGCACCGATATATGATGAAATTCCGGTTGCACCAAATGGTTTCGTTTTTGAAAAGCCGGTGACGAATAATAAAATCAATTATCAGTCGAAAGAAAAATTCAAACGCACCATTTACATAGATGCAGAAAAAGGGAAAGACAAAAACAACGGTCTTTCCGAAGGAAAAGCGATCAAATCGTTAGCGAAGCTGGCCAAAATGAATCCCACTTTCGGAGATCAGATTCTTCTAAAAGGTAATCAAACGCATGACGGCACCATCGAATTGATCAACCTGAACAAGGCAGGTAAAAGCAAGAAAAAAATCCATATCGGTAGTTACGGTTCCGGAAAAGCCACTATCAATTTCAGAGGCTATCCGGCCGGAATTTGGGTTCAGAATACCTCCAATGTCATCATTACCGACCTGAAAATGACAGGAGATGGTGGACCGAACAAAAACACCTTGATGATCCGCAAGAATGAAAAAAACGGGCAACAACGTTATGCGATCCGCATTCAGTCGGATAACACCCACCCGAATAGCCTGATGGAAAACTTCCTGATCTATAATGTGGATATTTTTGATGTGTTTTTATTAAATGATGCCGAGCAGTCACGTGCATGCCGGCAATGGAACATGAATGATAATGCTGGCTGGGGCTGGGGGATCTTCGGTCAGGTATTGAAAAAAGGACAGGGAATAAGTAATGTTGCCGTGCAGCACGTCACGGTGAGCAATGTCAGCCAAATGGGTATTCGCTTCAAGGGCGCCGGAAAAATCGACGGTTCTGCACCACGAAATGTGAGTGATGTGCGCATTGAGCACTGTACCGTTTACCAGTCCGGCGGCCCGGGTATGCAATTCAACCGATGCAATAACAGTCACTTGAAATACAGTCGTATCACCGAATCGGGCAACCGCAATGACAAAAGAAAATGGGGTCGTGGTAGTGGCATGTGGACCTGGGGATTGCAGAACTTCCTTTTCGAATATAATACTTTCGAAGGCGCACAGGGAATTGCCGATTGTTGCGGCGCACATATCGATTTTAACTGCAAAAACGTGGTGATCCAGAAATGTTTGAGTCGTTATAATGCCGGTGGATTTATTGAAGTTCTTGGACTAAACTATAACTGTTCCTACCGATATAATGTCAGCATCAACGACGGATGGAGAAACCTGAAAGATCCGGAGCAGAAATTCTGGGGCAAGGTTGGAACACCGGGTTGTATCGTCACCGTAAACGGACATAATCACGATAAGCAGTATAAAGGTCCTTATCAAACTTATATCTACAATAACACTATAATTAGCACCATAGAAGGAAATAAACCTTACCAAAACCCGAATGTATTCAATATCTCCACTTCCAATGAAGGGTTGGTAATGATGAATAACATTCTGTGGTTAGAGGAAAAAGCCAATAATGGCTGGTCGATGCACCGCTGGAAAGATGGCGCTGCCTACGATGCCGCTTTTGACTTTAAAATTTCCGATGGTCCTCGTAAAAACGGAAAAATCAGCAAAGGCATGGGACAGTCCTATCCTGCAACCGTGCGTCCGATGAATGAGGCCGAACTGACCAAAATGGAATTGATCATGCGTGGAAACCTTTACCGCTTGTACAATGAAAACGGCACCGACAAATACAGCAAGGTTTCCAATGCACTGGCAGAGGGCTATTGGGATGAGAATGCCCACGGCGGATCTCCGGAATTCGTGAACGAAAGCGGTTCTGAAGCGGCGGACTTCGTCCCACAAAACAAAGCACTGATCTCCCTAGGAGAAGCGATTCCAAAGCTGAAATCCGACAAAACTTCCTATGGCATTTATTTCGACGGACTGGAAATGAAGACCGACTTCTTCGGCAACCCGATCAAAGGTAATATTATTGGGGCAATTGTTCCGAATGCTAAAATCAGAGACTGGACGAAAGTCTATGAGCAAAACGACAAAGTGGATGATAAAAAAATGTCGAAATAATATCTAATTATTAACGAACAACTTTTTCATAGTTATATAGAACAGAAAGCCCTTACGGAATGGTAGGGGCTTTTCTTTTGGATGACTGTTGATTATAGGATAAATGCAGGGGGCAATACTGGCAATTATCAATATCTCCTACCGGATATTTCCGGAATAATCCGTTGAGTATATGTAAAATAGGCAATTGCCAGCTACAAACTTGTCAAACCGTTACGATTTTGAAGCGGACTACAACCGTTGAATTTACTACTATTTTGCATATTCATTGTTGTGCGGTCTTTTTTTTAGACCCTTGAATCAAACCTATAAATATCAACGTCTGTTTTTGTTTTAGTTTTGAATAGAAAATCTATAGTTTCTAAATCATGTCCTAAATATGGAGTTGGTTGGTCAGGATTCATGTCAATATCTAATACAATCTGCAATACAGAATCAAGCCGATACTTTTGTTTCAATCCATTAATTATGTCTATTTTATCTTTCAACTGATAAACAATCTCATTAACAAGTTTATCAACATCAAGATATTCTTTCCCTTTCTCTGTTGATAGTTTCCAACAGGAAAATGCTAACTCTTTCTTATATTTCCCTTTATCACCAGTCTGCCAAGATTCAGTTGGTTCAATAGCTAATTCCGATGAAACCTTGTCAGGAGAAAAATTATCTCCAACAAGCGAAAAGTACACATGTGTATTATACTTATTTTTGCTCATCCTTAATTTCAATTGTTAGTTTATCAGCATCAAGTTCCATTACCAAATGTCTGTCCCAATTTGTAAACTCATCACAAGTAAATTCAAGTTTTCTCTCCTTCCACTTTCTGAATTTAATCATATCCATCTCAATCGGACTTGAAATGTTTACTGTTTCCTTTAATCTATTGTTAATCAGATTAATATTATAATGATCAGCTAATATAAAATCACCAGCCGGTGAAGTAGTCAAGTTATGATATTGAGGTTGGTCTTCAAATTCAATCAGGTCACCATTTTTATTTTCAAGTCGGAACAAATAGTCCGATGTTAAAACTAAAGTTTCATTCTTATTCTCCGATATCGCAACTTGTATTGGAGCACCTCTAAATTGTCCAACCCACTCATTATAGTCCGAATCAGTAAATTTAATCCATGTCCAGTTGGAGGAATTCCAAGGACTCGCATTATCATATATTCTTTCCTCGAATTCTCCTGAGTATGGTTTATTTACTATTTCAGCTTTTTTAATCATTTTATTCTAAGTGACTCGCTCTCCCTTAAATGCCGCACAACGCTACTATATAATTTACTTTTGAACTAACCACTCCTCCCTTGTCAGATTATACCAATGATGCGGTTCGCTATCATACTCAAAAGTATCGACAAATTTAAGTCCGGATTTTTGTAAAACGTAATTAGAGACCGCATGTCGGATATCCGCCGCCCCACCAATAGCCGCATAGCCCAGGGTTTCAAAACCATAATCGACAGACATCTTCGCGGTAAGAGAGGCAATTCCTCTTCCCCAAAATTTACGACGCAGGCGATAACCCAAATCATAATAAGGTTGTCCCGGGCGCAAAACATCTTCATACTTCAGGCCGGTCCAGCCGACAAATTCCTGACTGGCTTTTTCAATAATGGCCCAGCGGCCAACGCCAAATTGTTCATACTGCCCCATGATATAGGCCACAATATCCTCCGCTTCCGCCATGGTTTTTATGGGATTGTTACCGAGGAATTGATGTACTTGCGGATCGGAATCCAACAGGAAAATCCCCTCCACATCGGAAGTTTCAAAGCGTCGAATTTGATAAAGCGGAGTTTCAAAAATTGGGGCCATAGCATTTTAATTTGGGAAATGATCTCATAAAAAAAAGGCCTCCTGAATAAGAAGACCTTTTATAAATATAGATAATTCCTTTTGCTTAGCGCGAGTTTAAAGCTGAATTATTCACCGATTGATATTTCTAGCCCCCACCTTAAGCTATGCATTACTTACGCCATTCGGGTGGATTTTTTAATCAGCCAGCCCAGACTTGGGTGAGCATATTTTTTCTGAATTCATCTGCTTCCATGTAAAAATTCCAAACAGGAAAAATTCTTTCATTTTTTCCCTTATGCGGCCAAATGAGGATTATAGCATGAATAAGCCGGCTTAATACAGATACTTCGCTTTAAGAGACAAGATATCCTCCTGCGAAACCTCCAGGGCTTCTGCCATAAATTGCTCTACGCTGCCATACTCCAATGCCATCTGATCAAAAGCCGCCGCTAAACAGTCTCTTCTCACGCTCATCATCACACGCATCAAATCCTGAGAAACTCCTGTAAATGCAAATCGCTTTATCAATTCTTCATTCTTCCCATGACGATAGTGATTAGACATTTCGTACTCATCCAAAATGGTTTCCATATCCACTCCCAAAGCATAAAGCGTGAGCGCGGAGCAAAGTCCGGTGCGGTCCTTCCCTGCAGTACAGTGAAAAACCAATGGCTGCTCAGTGTCTTTCAACAATTGAAAATACTCTTTGTATCGGTAGGCCCAGTCTTTTACCAAGTGGCGGTTTACATCCGTCAGCATCTGAATACCATCCTCAGCGGTTAAAGTATTATCTTTCAACATCGCCTTAAATTCCTCCATATTCCCCGGACTTATCCAAAGACTATGCTCAGTGGCTCCCAGCTTAGCTGAAAACTCATCCTGACTTTCTTCCCGCTCTTCTAGGCTTCTGAAGTCCACCTTGGTGGCAATATTCAAAGAGGAAAGCTTTTGCCAGCCCTTCTTGTCCACATTCTTTAACTCTCCGCAACGATAGATTGCCCCCCATCTCACCTGGCGACCATCCTTGGTTTTTATGCCCCCAATATCACGAAAATTGGGCTCTCCGCTTATGGCCAGGTTACGCTCGGAAACCCAAAGAGAATCATTGCCGGATACTGCTAAAAAAACAGCCCGCTTTTCCGGCGCATAAGCAAAATCCTGCTGGTTTTTCAGGCTCCCAATCGCCTTGCCATTCAGGAACAATTGCCATTCTTGTTTGCCGAAATTTTCGAAATGGTAACCTTCTGCTGTTCTGCTCACATAGATCTCTTCAAAAAGCGTTCGTTCCGGTGTCTCCTCTGCAGTATATCGTCCGCAAGCCATCATCGTCAGGGCAGTGATTGCCAATAAAATCTTTCTCATTATAAATTAAATCAGGGATAAAAATTCAGGTAATAGCACCTGCGCATCAACGCAAAACGAAAAGGCAGGTGAAGTGCCGGACGGAAGCATGCTCCATCCGGACTGACCATTAAATATGGTAGGATTAGAATAAATTGAATCGCATTCCCAGCTGACCGCGAATACCGTAGTACTCCACTTTCTCCGGTCTATCGGATACCCCGTGGAAATACACCAATGGAGAGTTGGTCAGGTTATTCAGCTCGGCATAGATCTTCACGCGATCGCTCACCGAATAGGCGGCGGAGAAATCCAACATGAAGTTTTTATCATACCACTGGTAATGCGCCGCTCCGGCTTCCAGGCGATATTCTGAAATAAAGGCACCCTTATAGTTGGCGGCCATGCGCAACATCAAGCCATTGCGCTCATAATAAAGAGAGGCATTGTAAATGTGTTTGGGTTGGTTTTTCAGTGGCTCATACACCATGGTACCATCTGCCAATGGCATCTCCAGCTCCGAAGCCGTATAGGTGTAATTCATGTCAATGCCAAAGCCACTGGCCCAACCGGGCAGGAAGGTCAATCGCTTGGAAAAAGCCAATTCTAAACCGGCTAACCACCCACCATTGGAGTTCTCCGGACGATGGAAAGTGGTTAGGGTACCATCGACCATTTCCTGTGATGCATTGGTATAGATTACATCATCCAGTTGCTTGAAGAAAACACCTGCCGACATCAGCCCAATATCCTGAAAGAAATGCTCCACCATCAGATCAAAATTATGCGCATAGGTCGGACGCAAATTCATATTTCCACCAGAGACCATCGGTAAGCCATTCTGCCCCATATTCGTGGAAGTAGAAGGATTCAATTGGGAGAAGTTCGGACGGGCAAAGGTGCGAGTGTAGGCGGCACGAAGATTCGTTTGCTCATTGGCCGCATATTTCAAATGCCCCATTGGCAATAGAGAATGATAGTTATTTTTCGGGCTTACCGCCGTCAGTTGTCCTTCTTCATCCATATCGTAGCCATCCATCTGAACGGCCGTGTGCTCATAGCGCATCCCTCCAACAAAGTCTAACTTGGAATTGATATGCCATTCTCCCATCATATAACCTGCCGTCACCTGCTCGCGGGCAATCGTATTGGAAAGTAATAAATTATCCGTATTCGTCAGATCCATAAATGCTGCCTGACCTTCAGGGCTATTGACCCAGTTGGCCGTTTGATCCAGCTCTCCCATCGTCATATGTGGCAACAAAACATCGCCATAGGGAGAACCCATTTCTCTAAGGTAACTATTGCGTTGCGGCAGAGCCTCCGTCTCAAATCCGGACAGCGGATACACCGGCATACCTGGGATTCCCAATCCTGCCATGGAAAGGTAAAGCGCCTGACCGGTGGTCATCTCATGCTCCTTGACTCTGTACTTACCGCCAAATTTAATCTTGAAGTTCTCCGTTAATTGATTCTGTAAATTCATTTGGAAAACCTGATCTGCCTCACGCCCTTCAACGCCCATTAGGATCAGCATATTCAAATTCATCAATTCAGGATCCAGCGCCACTTCATTATGAGGTAAAATGCTTCCGGCGCGGTCACCCACCCCATTCGGAGAATCCATCGCCAAGTATTTGAAACCATCATTGGAACGCCCACCATAGCTCACATCATTCTGACGGAAATAAGTAAAAGGCAATCCGTAATCCATATACTCATTATCCAAAGGCGTCCCCATCAATGAACCTGTTTCGTAGTAGGAACCTTTCCAGTCCAGCTTCCAGCCCTTGCCCAATTGGTGCTCTCCTTCAATTTCTCCTCCAAATAAATCCGTATAAGCATCATTACGTCTGGTTAGCATTTCTGCATAGTCTCCATCAAAATTGAAGGTGTACTGACGCGTTTTATAATCTTCTCCCATGCGGTTAAAGGTTCCGCGGGCATATAAATGGTGATCTTCATTGATTTCATAATCTGTGGCCAGATAAGCACCGATCGTGGTACGTTGGCCACGGTATTGACGCAATTCCATATTGCTAATGGAGTAAGTTGGCGCCTCTTCCACCATATAATTATAGTTGATGTTTTGGTTATCCTGCGTCACCCCGCGACTCCAGGATGAAGCCGAGGCGATCAGGCCCAACTTCCCATCTAAATAACGATCCTGAAATACTGCAGAGAAATTATAGCCCGGTTGCTGTCCTTTTTCGTTATAGCCTGCGCCCAAACTAATGTCCAGACTCTTCTCCGCAGCCATTCTGCGTGTTTGCAAATTAATGCTTCCGCCAATGGCATCTCCCTCCATATCCGGTGTCAGGGCTTTCGTCACGGAGGCAAATTCAATCAATTCCGAAGGAAATACATCCAGACCTGTGGAGCGGGTACCTCCGCTGTAAGTAGAACCGGCCGGCAACCTGCTACCATTAATCAACATGGCATTCCACTCCATGGGCGTACCACGTACGATGGCCATTTGTCCCTCACCACGGTAACGGGTAATGGAAACCCCCGGAACACGTTGCACCGCCTCTGCCGCATTTCTGTCGGGCAACTTCCCGACCGCATCCGCTGCCAAAACATTACCGATCGCCAACCCTTTCTTTTGCATACTCAAAGCACGCATTTGGGAAGGCAAATAATTACTTTGTACAATGACGCCCTCCAGTTCCATGGAAGCTTCATCCATTCTGATTTCTCCAAGGTTCACGCGATCGCCCGCCGGTATGGTAACCTGCTTTTTCAGTTCCTCATAACCGATAAAGCTGAAGATGATCACCTGCTCGCCGGCAGGAACATTACTAAAATAGAATTTACCCGAAGGATCTGTAATTGTCCCCATAGCGGCGCCCTCCAGGCGAATACTTACTCCCGGCAAGGCACCAGTGGCATCCTGTACATCTCCAATCACGGCTCCTTTATCCTGGGCGAAGGCAAAATTACGCCCCGACAGGAAGGTCAATAGTAAAGTTAAATAGTAGAAATACTGCTTCGATTTCATCTTATTTGGTTTTAAATGATGCCCGAAATAAGGATCATCATTTAAAAAAATCGTCCATTTTAATTATCACCCTCAAAAAAGGTAAAACCCAATCAATAAACACCTACTACCCGCTAAAAATCAGAAACTTACACCATATTACGAAAGCATTAACAAATCATTTTGACAATGTACTTTTACCTTTTCCGGCAAAATGTAACCCAAAATTCTGCTTAATTTCTCGCCGACATCCGGTAATGACTTGGGGTATGTCCTGTCATTTTTTTGAAATAAGCATTGAAAGTCGCCTTAGTATTGAAGCCACAATCAAAGGCCAAATGCAGCAGCTTTCTGCCAGGGTTTTCTTCAATCAGACGCATGGCCTCCCGGATTCGATACTCATTGACAAACTGATAGAAATTTTTACCTAAATGCAGATTCAAAGACTCCGACAAATGGTGCTTGGGAATGCCGGTTTTTTCAGATAAATCCGCCAGGGAAAGCTCCTGATTTAAAAATATTTTTTGTTTGGTCATTAATGCTTCAAGCTGCCGGACATATTGCTGCGCCTGTTGCGGAGTCAGGGCCGAGCGTTCATACTTTTCCACCTTTTGCACGGGTACTTCCTTATCAGGCATGGGCTCCTGCGCTGACTTCCATTTCTGCACCTGTTTCCGTACTCCCAGTTCATATCGCAAATACTGAACAGCCAGTGTAATAAAACAAATATAAAACCCCCATCTCAGATAGGAATCGGGAACCAGGTGCGTCCAGCTAAATAATAGAAAAAAAACAACCGTGCCGAAAATGGGGATCATCCCTTTTAAAACCTTTGCAGGATAATGGGATTGCTTCAGAAGAAAAAAAAACAAGTAGGAAAAATAGCCGAATAAAGAAACAAACATCAAAAGAACTACATAGGACCGGTAAAACTCTATATACATTATTTCTTTGGTCAATAACGTCATGGCTCCCACAAAGAGGTAAATCACACCAAAAAATAAAGCTGGAAAAAAATGAAGTCGGTTTAAGCGCTTTTTTTGATATTGAATTCTCACAAAGTCAAGAATCAAGGGGCCATAGGCAAAATTAAAGCAGGTGGCGAAATAGTGAAACATATATTCATTATGCAGAACATACAGCAGAAAACCCTTTATTGTAAAATGAAAGGAAAGAAAGATGAGTAAGATGATCATGGGGCTTTCCTTCAGCCGGACCGGTCCGCGGTCAAAAATCAAAAAAAGCGAAAAGATAAACTGAAATATTCCGATGGTTAATAAGGTCTGCATAGTCTTGGTTTTGAAAAGGCAAATTAACCAATGAAGTTTACCTGCATTTTATGATGATGTTGTCAAGTGGATAATGTCGCGAGCTCAGGTACTTTCCTTCCATTTTAGCTATCAATTTTAAAAATATCATTTCAGTGGATATTTTCATTAATTTGGCCCACCTAAATCACCCTACTTTCTGTTCATGAAAAATTTCCCGGCAGTCAGGCCACTTCCTTTTGAGGTTTATCTTTATACGCTGATTTTCCCAGCTATTTTGATCGGGGCATTCATCAACAACGAGCCTCAGTTAATTCCCCTGCTCCTGCTCCTCCCGCTAGCTTTTTATCGGCTCAAACGAAACACAGGGGTTCGGGAGATCCCCTTTTCAGGTGGAAAAAGGAGAATGAAAGAGGTGATCAGACGCACAAATTGGGAATTACTAGCCTTTCCCCCTACTGAAAAAGAAGGATGGACAAGCCTGAATGTTTATGAACGAACACCAAGAATATCAGAGGTATGCCGGGTAAAAATACTGGAGAAATCATTTTTAATTCAGCCTTATTCGGAAGGGCCTAAAGCATTTGTGATACTTTTCCGCCGCCCCAAATTAATTGAATCGAGCCTAATCCGTCAGGCCCGTGAAGTCGAGAATGGCAGACCGTTCGACGAACGGCTACCCGAAATCCGGGCGACAAAATTAGCCAAAGCAAGGCGCAGATCCTTTGATCTGTTCTTCCTTTCGGTCATTGCCTTCTTCCTGTTCATCATCATTTATGCCCTGACCTGTCATCCAGATAACCCTGATACTGTTTTAGGGATTCTACTTTGCCTGATTGGCATTTTCATTATGATTTTAGTCAAATATCAACTAATAAAAACAAGGGATTATTAGTAGCCCAACAGTATCCTTTCACCAAAAAAAGTCCGGCGATCAAACCGGACTCCTGTGTATCATAGATTTATTATCACCTAACTTTTCTCCTGCTCATAAATATCAAATTCCGCCGATACCGATGTCATCAATTCTGCATCCGCAAAATCACTGTCAGACATTTTGGAGAGTTTTTCCAAATACTGGTCAAAACGACCGTTCTTGAAAATCGTCAGCATCTTCCCGCCTTCCTTACAACTCGCTGCATGCCATACATGAGGTGGCACCGTAATCGAATCTCCGGCCACAAGATCCACCGTTTCATCATCAAAAATCAATTGTACTTCCCCTTCCAGTATATAAAATACCTCCGTCATGATTTTATGATGGTGACGCCCCAGGTAAAAACCCGGCTTCAGCGTATCCTCCACAAAACACAATTCTCCATTGGTCTTCAGGGAAGATAATTTCACATAACAATGGTCCTGAGCATAATCATAATTATCGCCTTCTCCTTTTCTGATAAGTTCCTTTTCCTTCATAAAGTGTTTTTGTAATGAGTAATGAATCGGTCCGCATGTCTATTCATTATACGAACCTCATTACTTACTACCACCCGTCCCTTGAATTGTTACTGAACAAAAGTCAACCGATGGTCTTCCTCAAAATCGGCAATGCTGATCGGCGCCTTACTTTTTAGTAGTTGAATCGCACGCTCATCCCGCTTATACTTCACGCCCACGGTATAATTTTCGAATTGATAGACAAAAACCGAGCAATCGTACAACTCATACTTCATCTCCAATGGCTTTCCCCAGCTCCCCACATCCTGCACCACCTTGAAAGTTTTATAATAAGCCTCCTCTTCCGTCTCAAAGCGTGTCGATTCCAAATAATAAGCATGCCCGTTAAGCTCCAAATGCCGTTTACTGCTTAACTTCCCATATTTCATAAGGCCCTGTCGATCCCCATAAACCAGCACGAGGACCATGATCAAAACTAAACCTACAAACCACCACATACCTTATTATCTTCTGGCAACCTTTTAATTTGTATATACAAACATGACGCCAAAGCGAGCTAATTCAAAAAGCTATTTTGGGGCGCCTCACAAGTTCGGCCGGGCTGGCGCAGCTCGCTCTTTTTCCGAGCCGCTACGCTTGAAGGCTGGAAAAAGGAGCTCAAACAAACCTGCTTCATCCCTTCGCCAAAGTGCTTCGATCTTCCATTCCGCAAAACGAACAAACACCTATTTTTCCAACTCCAACAAAGCTAGATAAGGATCGCCCGCTAAACCCAGCAAATACGCAAAAGCCGGCTCCGTCTTCATGCCCTCCGCTTTCATGCGAATCACTTCTGCTTTAAAGCGCGCGCCCCTTTCCTGTAAAATTCGATATTCCACCAACATATGGCGAAAAGCATGTTGCAGCGCGGAAGGATATTGTTGTCCGAAGATTTCAACGGGAATGCCTTCCAGGGTAAAATTCGCGATCGTCGAAGTCCTGCCCTGGAACATTTTCGTTTTTATTTCAAAGCCTTCCATCCTCCCAAAGGTCTCCTTCAAAAAAGAGGCAAAGTCCTCATGATCCCCGCACTCACAAATGATATCTAAATCACTGCCGGGCAAATCAATTTCAATAGGAATTGTTCCAGCCAGTAAAGGCGCATAGGGTTTCAGTTTTTCGAAAACCTGAAAAGCCGTCAGGGCATCATAAGCCCTTTGCTGCCTCGAATTTCCCGTCTTCAAATAATCGATCTGCTTAAAGTCCATCCAACAAATATTTTCGACCTCACTAAACTACAAAAATATTTTCCCCCTTCATTTCTCTCCCAAATGTGCGCTGCCATTTTCATAAAAAAAGCCTATCAGACATGTTCCATCTGATAGGCTTTCTATTTTACAACATTCCAAAAATGCTATTTGGCTCTACTATTAAAAGCCTCCAAATCTCTCTTACATGGCCAGTCAATATCTTCATAAACCCCAATCTCCCGACTTCCCGGATAACCCGTCGCCACTTCTTTCTGCCAGTCATCCCCGGCCTGAATCAACTCCTCCACCAAGTTCGCATAGGCGGGATCATTCCCCAGGTTATGTTTTTCAAATGGATCTGTTTTCATATTATAAAGCTCCACTTGCTGATTGCGTAGACGCAACAATTTCATATCTCCACGGCGAAAAGCCATTTTCTCCCGATGCATCCACACCATATCACGCGCTTCCGCTGGCTTATCCTCCACCAAATTAGACCAAAAAGACTGCCCGTCGCTTTCCCACTTTTCCGGATAGGGAACCTTCACTGCCTCACAAATCGTAGGGAACAAATCCTGAATAAACATGGGCGTATCATTGGTCAGTCCGGCCTGCAGTTTTCCTTTCCAATAGAAAATCGCCGGTACGCGAATGCCGCCTTCATACAGCAATTCCTTATGTCCACGGAAAGGACCATTCACCTTACCCTGCTTCATGCCAATGCGCTCGCCACCATTATCGGAAGTAAAAATGATCAGCGTATTCTCTTCCAGATCGTGCTTCCGCAGTGTCTCCATAATTTGTCCCACTCCTTCGTCCATGGCTGTCACCATTTCGGTATAACGGCGCATATAATCGGTGGAATCCATTTTCCCATCTGCCCGATAAGCATAGAAATCATCTGTTCGGAGCGCAGGATCATCCGGCCCCTGCATGGGTACATGTACTGCCGCATGCGGAATGTAAGCGAAGAAGGGTTTGTCCTTATTCTCCTCAATAAAATCCACCACCGCATCATTCAATAAATGGGTCACATAACCCTCCCGGTCTACCGGCTGGTGATGCTCATACCAGTCCACTTCGCTTTCAGTATTATGCTTGGAAATAAAATCTATATTACCATCTAAAAATCCGGTAAATTCATCAAATCCAGCGGAGGAAGGCAAGTACTTTTCTCCGGACCCCAAATGCCATTTCCCAAAAATTCCGGTCGTATATCCGGCCGTCTTAAAGGCTTTTTGCATCAAAGGATTCTCTTCCGGATCCAGCCCCTTATCCCGTTCACAATAATAGTAAATGTGATCCAGCCCAACGCGCTGCTGGTACCTTCCGGTGAGCAGGGCCACACGCGTAGGGGTACATACCGAACTGGCCGCATAAAATTGCTCACACTTCACCCCATTTTTAGCCAAGGCATCCAGTTCAGGTGTTTTCACGCCTATGCCGCCATAGCTACTTAAACCGGCCCAACCGAGGTCATCCGCTAAAATAACGATTACATTCGGGGGATTATCCACCTTATTCACACAGGAACACAGAAATAGGAATAAACAAAAAAATTGAGATAAACGCTTTAATAACAACATCGCTAACAGTCTTATTTTCAATTAAAAACAAAATCGAAACTTACGAATAAATCATCCCACTTGCGTTAAAAAACAGTAAAAAAAACATTGACATATTCATGGATAAAATTTACGCCTACTTAATGAATTTTGAAAAAATCCATACCCCATATGGATATATCCAAGTCAACAAGAGCAGGTCTTCCTCACGCCGGTCTCCTTCAGAATAAAAAAAGAAAGCTTACTTCCAGACCCTCAATGCGAACCGCTTCAAACCCTAAAAAATATTAATTAAATTGACAACGAGATTGAAGATTTACCCATGGAGCAGCTCACATTTATAGACTTAGAAATCAGCCCGCAGCAAAATAAAATCCTAGATATTGGCGCTATCAATACGGAAGGACAACACTTTCACGAGGGCGCAATTGGGCCATTTTTCCATTTCCTCTCCAACGCCAAATTTATTGTGGGCCATAACATCCTCCGTCACGATTTCCCCTATCTTTCAGGAGCTTTGTCAGACTTCAGTATTTATCAGTCAAAAATCATTGACACCCTTTTTCTTTCTCCACTCCTATTCCCAAAAAGACCCTATCATGCCCTTTTAAAAGATGATAAACTGCAAACGGAAGAATTAAACAATCCCCTTAATGATGCAAAAAAGGCCCGGGATTTATTCTGGGAAGAAGTAAATGCTTTCCGACTCCTTCCAGCGGAACTGCAACAAATTTACTTTCAGTTACTGCAAGCACTGCCGGAATACGCTGCCTTTTTTCAATACATTAAGCTGGAGTTCGAACCCTCCTCCCCGCTTATTCCATTAATCCGGGAATACTTCCGGGATTTGATCTGCGAAAACAGTACACTGGAATACCACATTCAGCACCACCCCCTGGAACTGGCCTTTTGCCTGGCGCTGATTCAAACTCGTAGCAGACATTCCGTCAGTCCGCCCTGGGTGCTCAAAAATTATCCAAAAGTGGAACAAATCATGCGACGCCTACAAAGCACGCCCTGCCTTTCCGGTTGTGCTTATTGCCATCAACAGCTGGATATACACCGCGGACTGAAGGAGTTCTTTGGCTACGATGAATACCGCACTTTTGATGGAGAAGCCCTGCAGGCCAAAGCCGTTCAGGCAGCGGTATATCATCAGTCATTATTGGCCGTCTTCCCCACAGGAGGAGGGAAATCCATCACCTTTCAGGTTCCCGCCCTGATGGCCGGAGCTAATGAAAGGGCGCTTACGGTAGTCATCAGCCCGCTGCAGTCGCTGATGAAAGATCAGGTCGATAATCTGGAAAAATCAGGCATCACCGTCGGGGTCACCATCAATGGACTGCTGGACCCTATCGAACGCGCCAAATCCATTGAGCGGGTAGCTGATGGCTCGGCTTGTCTGCTGTATATCTCCCCGGAATCCCTTCGCTCCAGGACGATCGAAAATCTTTTGCTGGGTAGAAATATCAGCCGGTTTGTCATTGATGAAGCCCACTGTTTCTCCTCCTGGGGGCAGGATTTCAGGGTAGACTATCTCTATATCGGTGATTTTATTCAAAAATTACAGCAGATCAAAAATCTGGAAGCGCCCATAGCTGTTTCCTGCTTCACCGCTACGGCCAGACAAAAAGTGATTGAAGATATCCAGCAATATTTTGAGGATAAACTAGGACTGGAGCTGGAACTCTTTACCGCCGGAACAGGCAGAAAGAATCTCCACTATCAGGTATTTGAAAAACCTGAAGAGGAGGAAAAATACCAGGCGGTGCGTGATCTTTTGGCTGAAAAAAAATGCCCCAGCATTATCTATGTTTCCCGTACACGTCGCGCCTATGAATTGGCCGAGCGCCTGAGTCGGGATGGTTTTCCTGCTTTGGCTTACCATGGGAAGATGCCGGCAAAGGAGAAAACCACCCATCAAAATGCCTTTATTGCCGGGGAAATTCCCACCATCGTAGCGACTTCCGCTTTTGGTATGGGAGTGGACAAAAAGGATGTCGGCATGGTGATCCATTATGAAATTTCCGATTCCCTGGAAAACTATGTACAGGAAGCAGGCCGGGCCGGAAGGGATCAGTCCATGGAAGCGGACTGTTTTGTACTTTTCAATGAAGAAGACCTGGGCAAGCACTTTGTTTTGCTTAATCAAACCAAACTTTCCATACGGGAAATACAGCAGGTATGGAAGGCGATCAAAGACATTACCCGCTTCCGGGGAACAGTATCCAACTCTGCATTGGAAATTGCCCGAAAAGCAGGATGGGACGATAGCGTTATGGAAATCGAAACGCGTGTCACCACTGCCATTGCGGCATTGGAGGAAGCCGGATATTTACGCCGCGGCCAAAATATGCCGCGCGTATTTGCCAATAGTATTCGCAGCAAAAATGCCAATGAAGCCATTGAGAAGATTAATCAATCTGAAAAATTCAATCCCAGACAAAAAGAAAAAGGAGCCCGGATCATTAAAAAACTCATTTCCAGCAGAAGTCGAAAGGAGGAAGATGGAGCAGAATCCCGCATCGACTATATCAGTGACCACCTGGGCATTGTAAAGGAAGAGGTTATCAATATCATTAACCTGCTAAGGGAAGAAGACATCCTGGCAGACGCCAAAGACCTGACCGCCTACGTACCGGTAAAAAATGCCCAGCGGGGCCCGACAGCTCTCTTAAAGTCATTTAGCAAAATTGAACTATTCCTATCCAAACAAGTCAGTCAGGAGGAACAAATCCTGCACCTCAAAAACTTAAATGAAGAAGCTGAGCTTGCCGATATAAAAGAAATTTCCCCACAGCGAATCAAGACCATCCTTAATTTTTGGGCGATAAAAAACCGGGTACAACAAAAGCGATTACCCACCTCGGCCAACCACATTGCTACCCTTAGTCTTTACCCGCCGAAAGAGCTGAAGCAGTGGATTGAAAAACGCCAGCAGCTGGCAGCCTTTATCCTGTCCACCCTTGTCAAAAAAAGCCTCCAACTACCTGCCACTTCAGATCAGAGGGAAGTCCTGGTAGAATTTTCCGTGCAGGAGCTTCGGGATCAGTACGAATACAGTCAGCTTATTTTTGGACAAAAAACCAGTATTGCAGAAGTGGAAGAAGCCCTGTTTTTTCTTAGCAAAATCAACTGCCTGCAAATTGAAGGCGGCTTTATGGTGGCCTACAATCGCCTGACCATTGAGCGGCTGGAAACGGACAACCTTAAACGATATACCAAAAACGACTACCAGAAGCTGCAACAGTTTTACGACAGCAAGGTGCAGGCCGTGCACATTGTGGGGGAATACGCCCGAAAAATGATCGACAACTATCACGATGCGTTGCAGTTTGTCGAAGATTATTTCCAACTGGAATACCGCAAATTTCTCAAAAAATATTTCCCCGGTAGCCGCCTGGATGAGCTTCAGCTGAAGATGACTCCCAAAAAATTCCGGGAACTATTTGGGGAACTCTCCCCCGCACAACTGGACATTATTAAGGACAACGAAAGCAAACACCTGGTAGTGCCTGCCGGGCCAGGCTCCGGAAAAACCCGCCTGCTGGTACACAAGCTGGCTTCGCTATTGCTGATGGAGGATGTCAAACATGAGCAATTATTAATGGTCACTTTCTCACGGGCTGCGGCTACCGAATTTAAAAAACGGCTGCTCAAGCTTATTGGCAATGCCGCCGGCTATATTGAAATCAAAACCTTTCACTCCTTTTGTTTTGACCTGTTGGGAAAAATGGGAGACCTGGAAAAATCACAAAATATCATTCAACAGGCGGTTGAAAAAATTAATGCCGGAGAGGTAGAACCCAGCCGCATGACTAAAAGTGTGCTCGTGATTGATGAGGCCCAGGACATGGATGAACAGGAATTTCAGCTGATTCAGGCACTGATGCGCCATAATGACGAAATGCGCGTCATTGCGGTAGGAGACGATGATCAGAATATCTACGAGTTCCGTGGGGCAAGTGCCCAATACCTGGAGCAGTTTATCCATGACAACAAAGCCATCCGTAAAACACTGCTGCGAAACTACCGCAGCAAAGCCAATCTGGTAGATTTCAGCAATCAATTTGCGCAGACCATCGGCCATCGGCTGAAGCAACAGGACATCGTCGCACATCAGACCGACTTCGGCGAAATCAAGCTCACCCGCTACCAACATCACCACCTTTTCCAACCGGTGACCGAAGCCCTCATCAATGGAGATATTCAGGGCAGCACCTGCCTGCTTTGCATCAGCAATAAGGAAGCCCTTCAGCTCACTGGCCTACTGCGTGCTGCCGGCCTGAGCGCCAGTCTTATCCAGACCAATGAACATTTTCACCTCCAGCATCTGGTAGAGATTGATGCTTTCCTCCAACTTCTCAAAACCCATCCCGGCCAACACTTCATCGCGAACGAGCATTGGGAACAGGCCAAAACAAGCCTAAAACACCGCTTTTCAAAAAGTGACAAGCTTGGACTGTGCCTCAACATATTGAAAGACTTCGAGGCCACCAATCCCAAAACCAAATACCTGACCGATCTGGAAGTTTTCCTGAAGGAGTCTCGTTTGGAAGATTTTTATAGCAGCAAGGGCAGTAATATTTATGTCTCCACCATTCACAAAGCCAAGGGAAAGGAATTCGACAATGTCTTCCTGATGCTGGACCATTTCGTCCCTAAAACCGATGCCGACAAACGCATGCTTTATGTCGGGCTAACACGCGCAAAAAAACGACTGGAAATCCACTACCATGGGGATTATTTTGAATCCATTCAAACGGCCAACTTGCAAAAACATTTTGACCGCCAGCAATACCCGCTCCCTAAAAAGCTCATCAAGCAGCTCAACCACAGGGAAATTTGGATCAGCTTCGCCGCAAATTGCCAGCCGGCCATCAACAGGCTGCAAGCCGGTGATACTTTATTACTTCACCCTCAGGGTTGCCATAGCCCACAGCAGGATACGGTAGTGCGCTTTTCCAAAAGCTTTCTACAATTTCTACAAGACCTTCAAAGCAAAGGCTACAAGCCACATGCCGCCAAAGTAAATTTCATCGTCCATCACAAAGAGGACAACCGTAGCTATAAAATTGTGCTACCCGAAATTACCTTCAAAAAAAATATGCCTGTAGCAGCATCCATTCCGGTCACCTAAAGCCCAAAAAGCATTCGGGGCCCTCGCATGCGCTCGCCGGGCTGGCGGCAGTCGCTCTTTCCGGCGGGCAGTTTTCCTGAAATCCACCAATGCCTGCCCGCCGGAAAGGAGCTCCAACAACCGGCTTCGCCGCTGCCTTCATCCCTTCGCCGGGGGGCGGTGAACTGGTATAAATTGTGCCATGATCATTCATAGGGTGCACCGGGGTTATGCTTCGCCGGCAGCGCTGGCGCTGCCGCATTGGAGTGAGCTCCTTAGGTAGAGATTAGTTATGATGTGGAGACAAGGCATGCCTTGTCTGTACCCATTTTGAGAGGAGGGGTAGTATCGTATGGAATTTGGATCTTATTGCGGGAGAGAAAAAATCGGAATCCTTCCGATGTGGAGGCGGGCGCCGGCCCAAGGATAGAGGCGGAGGCGAAGCCGGTTGTTGGAGCTCTTTATGGGCGGGCCAGGCATTTGGAAAATTCAATCCAACTGGCCCGCCCATAAAAGCGACCGCCGAAAGCCTGGCCGAGCGGATGCGAGGGGGCCCCTGCAAATAATCCACAATACGAGAGTGTCGCGTCCCTTTTTATGAATTGGGACGTGTCAGATTACGCCTGAAGGCTGTTTTTTTGAATTCAGTGCGCAAGGAGGATGGAAACTGAATTAGGTTAGGCCCATGATTTTTTCGTCGGAAAGTTCCGGCACTTACCTACCCAAAAAAATTATGAAGATGAAATGTTTACGTTTTTGCCTGTTGCTGCTAGGCAGCTGGATGCTGAGCGCTCCGCTCTCCATGGCACAGACCGACTTCCGGGAAGAGACAATTTACTTCCTGCTCACCACCCGCTTTTTTGACGGGGACCCGTCCAATAACCGACCGAATGAGTGGAGCTCCTACAATGAAGATCCGGAGGTAAATCCGGGGATTACAGATCCGCAGGATGTCACCTGGCGGGGAGATTTCAAAGGGCTGATTCAGAAGCTGGATTACATTCAGGACCTGGGCTTTACGGCCATCTGGATTACGCCGATCGTGCAGAACTGGAGTCCGCTGGATTATCATGGTTATCATGCCTATGATTTCACGAAGGTGGATCCGAGACTGGAATCTCCAGGCGCTACCTTTCAGGACCTGATCAATGCAGTACATGCCCGGGACATGAAAATTGTGCTGGATGTGGTGACCAACCATTCCGGACGGTTCGGAGTAAAGGGCCTGTCGGAGATTAAATACAATACGGACCCTACACAGCCCTGGGGACAGGACAGCAATGGCAATGTCCTGCAGCCCAACCCGAATTGGGAATATGACGGGATGACGCCCAACCCTGCGGACGGGAAAATCTGGAGCCGCGCCAATATCCCAACCATGCCGGCCCCTTATAATAATGACTTGTCTCAATTCAACTGGCCCTCGACCGAATCCTATGTAAACACTACGGATCCGGACTGGTACCACCACAGTGGCAATGGCTTTGCGCAGGGCTGGGACGATACGGAGAACTTATACAACCGTGCCCTGGCGGGAGACTGCCCGGACTTTAACACCAGTAGCCCGGTAGTCAGGGAATATTTGGTGAATGCTTACAAAACTTTCATTGAGATGGGCGTGGATGGTTTCCGCTGGGACACCATCAAGCATATGGACCGGGAGGATGTGTTGTACTTTCTGGACGCCTTCAAAGCGATTAATCCGGATTTATTTGTCTTTGGAGAGGTGGCACAGAAGCGACATGAATTGCATAATGTGGAAGAGATCAACCCGCATTGGTATACCTGGCGGGGAGCGGTGAATAATTCCGCACCTTCCGGCATGGCGGTGATCGACTTTTATGCCCAGGCCTCTTTCCACGATCCTTTTGAATATGGTGGAAGCTTCTCCGGTGTGCAGGCTGCCGACCGCTATGATCACCTTTATGCCGATGCTTCCACCAACTTACTTTGGCTGGACAATCACGATTTCGGGCCGAATAATGACTGGAACAAACGCTATGGGGGCACTGATGAAAATCTGGCGGCCTGCCTGAATTTCATGTTCACCTGGCGCGGCATTCCGATCGTGTATTACGGCACCGAGATGCGCTTTAAATCCGGGACCTTTGCTGACATCCATGACTCGGAAGGCATCAAAAAATCCATCAATGAAACCGGCCGGGCCTACTATGGCGACGTCATGGATCAGGCACCCGGCCATAAAATCTACCAGCATATTAAAAAGCTGAATGCCATGAGAAAGGCCGTACCGGCATTGCAAAAAGGAAGCTGGCGATGGGATGGCAGCCAAAGCGGCAATGGCGTTGGCTTTGTGCGGGTACATGGCGACAGCGAAGTGGCGGTAGGTCTGGCCAAAGATGGTTCGGCCTCCTTCCATTTCAGCGGACTGACCGACGGCCTGTACCGGGATGCGGTAACCGGCAAAGAGTATATGGTTTCCGGTGGAAGCCTGAGCTGTACCGTTGCTTCCGGTTCTGCCGCAGTGTTTGTGCGCAATGGTCCGGGAATGATCGGGGCCAATGGTCCTGGATTCTTTGAGGCGGGAGAAGGCGGACCGGGCAAACCTTTTGTAAGTGCCAGCCCTTCCCCGGTCGCTATGCTGATCCGGTGTCCGTCAGCCTATCTGCCAGCCTGGGTGCCGGTGGCCCTTACCGCATTTATTATACGACAGATGGCAGTCTTCCTACCACCGGCAGCGCGTCCTTCAGCAGTGCGATTCCGGTGAATGCTGACACGGACATCAAGGCCATCGCCATTGACGGGGAAGGACAACAATCTGAAGTCATGACCTTCAGCTACCGCATCGGGGAAATTCAGGGACTGGAAGTTTATTTCAAAAAACCTTCCGACTGGAATCAGGTGAATGTCCATTACTGGGAAGAAAGCCCGGCCGGAACTTTGCCTGCCAGCAACTGGCCCGGTCCGCTGATGACTGCCCTGCAGGATGACTGGTACCAGTATGTTTTCGAAGATACGGAGTCCGTAAATTTACTTTTCAGTGATAATTCCGCCAATAAAACCGCCGACCTGTTCCGTGATAAAACCGGCTGGTATAAAGAGGGGCAATGGTACGATAGTTGCCCGGATTGCAGCCCGGGACCCGTGGATCCTCCGGTACTAAGCCTTTCCGGCAGCGGAGCCACAGTAACGCTTTCCACTACCAACGGAGGACAAATCTATTACACCACCGATGGCAGCACGCCGACCAATCAAAGTATGGCCTACACCGGAACGGTGCAGTTGAGCGGAAGCCCCGGCAACACCGTTACGCTGAAAGCCATTGCCATCAACAGCGCCGGCAATTCTGATATCGAAAGTTATAGCTACACCTTCCCGCAAAATGGCGATGGCATGACGGTTTACTTCAAAGCAGATTGCAGTAATCCCGGTATTTATTTCTGGAGTCTGCAAGGAGGCAGTATGACCACCAGCTGGCCCGGCGAAAGCATGAACCCTTCCGCCAAATACGAAGGCTGGTATGAATTTTATCTGGATGGAAGCTGTACAAATTTGATTCTGCTTTGCGGTGACAGTAAAATCACCGGAGATGAAATGAATATCTGCGGAAATGTATGGTATGATAACGGCTGGGTACCGGAGCCCGTGCCGGTTGAAGATACCCTTGCCCCGACAGTCAGCATCTCACCCGATGGCGGACAATTCAGTGGGTCCGGAACTGTAACCATCACGGCCACCGACAATATGGATCCGAACCCCACCATTTACTACACCCTCAATGGCAGCGAGCCGGATACGGGATCTTCCAGTGCGCAAAACAGCATCAGCCTGAGCATTGATCAGAATACCACCGTCAAAGCCATGGCTGTGGACAATGCCGGAAATGCTTCTTCCATTTACAGCGCGGACTTTACAGTAACTACGCCAGAGGGCGAATTCACGGTTTATGTAAAGGGTTACCCTATGATCCACCATTGGAATGCCAGTCCGGAAGGGAGCCTGGCGAATAGTAACTGGCCGGGTGAAAACATGTCCCAAAGCAACGGCTGGTATGCTTTCACCTTCCCGGAGAGTGTGAGCTCCACCCAACTGCTGTTCCATGATAACAATGGAAACCAAAGCGAGGACTTGAGCAGGGACCGTAACGGCTGGTACCGGAACGGCCAGTGGTATGATACCGAACCCGATGACACCACACCCAACGGCCTGACCCTACACCTGAAAACAGACTGGACCAGCCCGATGCTGCATTACTGGAATGCTTCTGACGGCTCTGCCTCCAACTGGCCCGGTGTCCCTATGAATGCCGAAGGCAACCAATGGTTCAGTTATACCATTGCTGATATTACTTCCACCCAATTGCTTTTCCATGATGGCAATGGCAACCAGACCGCTGACTTAAACCGCAGTACAGAAGGCTGGTATTTTAACGGGCAATGGTATGACAGCAATCCGGAGGCGAATAACCGCATACTGACGGTAGAACCGGCCACCGCTGTTGACCTTTTCCCCACGCAGGTACGACAGTATTTCTATCTGCAGGTGGAAAGTAAGCAGGTGCAAACGCTTAGTGTGGAAATCCTTAGCCTGAACGGCGCAAGATTACTTCCCGCCCGGCAAATGCAACTCAAAGCCGGCACTAACCTTCTCAAGCTGGATCAGCTACAACTTCCAAAAGGATTGCAGCTGGTGAAAATACAGATGGGCAATGAGGTGATCCTGAAGAGAATCATCGGACTGTAAAACTTTATTAGTGTTAAATTTTGATTGGCGTCACCTCGTGAGGGGTGGCGTTTTTTTTGGGCCCTCGCAATCGCTCGGCGGGCTGGCGGCAGTCGCTCTTTCCGGCGGGCAGTTTTCCTGAAATCCACCAATGCCTGCCCGCCGGAAAGGAGCTCCAACAACCGGCTTCGCCGCTACCTTCATCCCTTCGCCGGGGAGCGGTGAACTGGTACAAATCGCGCCAGGATCATTCATGCGGTGCGCCGGGCTTATGCTTCGCCGGCTGCGCTGGCGCTGCCGCCTCCCTTTTCGTAATCCTGCGAAAAGAAGGAGACCAGGCGTGCCTTGTCTCTACCGGAGGTCATCCAGGCGATCCACCGTAATCACGCGATAAGTATAAGCATTAATAGTAATCCGGATATTATGCTGGGCATTGGACACATAAAAATTCTTCCCTTTCCTATGAAAATTTTCTTCCGGGCTGTCTTTTAGGATGGCATAGAGCTTTTCCTCTATCTCTGAATTTGAATCGGTGGTTCCAAGTTTTTTATTGATACGACCGTAGACTAAGGGCGTGTAGCATATGCCCCTGATAATCAAACGCTTCGCAAATGTAATTACAATCATTATTACTATACCGCTAATTTTACTTTACATACTTTTGAAATATAGCATAACCTGACATCACCAATAGCATCCCTATCCCAAAATCCAATAAGAGATTTGCAAGGGACCAATGATAGTTGAAATCAGGACAATCCACCAGCATCTCCTGATAGTAAACCAGGGGGAATCCGATTTTGAATTGAATTCTGTCAGGTCGAAAAAGAAAGCTATGCAATTGAGGAATAACCGTCATGAAAGAAATCGAAAAGAACAACATAAAGGAGGCGATCAAGCCTGACAAAAACTTCACTAATATATTTTTCATAGACGGGGACTAATCAGGAGCTAATACACAGGACTTTTTGGGTTACACTAAATATCATGCGTTCTTCTTTTATGCTGTATTTCAATTTAGGAAAATTTAAAGGAGGACGTGCTGAATATGAGAATCATTTTACCGGAATAAGGGGTGGGCATGAATTAGGTTCATATTTAATCATGCCGGCAAGGAGCATGTTTTCCCGAATAAAGGAGCGTAGCCATATTCCCCGTGGTTGGGTAGAGCCAAGGCATGCCTTACCTCAGGGATAAAAGATAGTTCCCCGTCCATTATTATTATTTCCTGAATAATGGTTTTGCCTGGAAGCCAGATTAGTTGTGGTGTGGAGACAAGGCATGCCTTGTCTGTACCGATATTGAGAGGAGGGGTAGTATCGTATGGAATATGGGTTTTATTGCGGGAGGAAAATTATCGGAGTCATTCAGATGCAGAGGCAGGCGCCGGCCCAGGGATAGAGGCGGAGGCACAGCCGGTTGTTGGAGCTCTTTAGAGCATATTTAAAAGCACTCCATCCGGCTGCAAATTGAAATTATTGGAAGCGATTTTGGATAATTTCTCAACAATAGCGATGCTATTCTCTCAAAATATTCCTTTATCGCTTCTGCAATAATCAAATTTTCGCTGCGAATTTAGGCTTTTAAACATGCTCTTATGGGCGGGCAGGCATTGGGGGGAACTACCTCATTGCCCGCCCATAAAAGCCACCGCCGAAAGCCTGGCCTAGCGGATGCGAGGGGGCTCCTATTATTAACCCGGATTATTCAGGCTTAAATCCTCGTTTAGCTGTAAGGCGGAAAAAATGAAGGAATAGTTTCCTATTCCGAGTTTTTTCCAACGAAACAGATGAATGAGGAGAAAACAAGCTTCCCCAAATTTGGGCTATTATAAACCAAAGAAAATAATTTATAACAAACTAAAAATAAGCCAATTACGCTTAACCGGTTAATTTAGCGGTGAATAATTCGGGTTAGGGAGTCACCTCCATATATTGACGAAAAAAAGTGGCAATTTCCTGATTCATTTCCAGACTGGTCGCATGCCCGATATCAGGATAAGTTTTAAAAACCGCCTGTACCCCCTGCTGTTGATACAGGGTTTGTACTTTTTCCCAACGGGGCATCATTTCTTCCCCCAATAGCTGAAAAATCAGCTGACGTTCCTTTTGAGAATAGGCATCATCATATTGAGCGGCATCATTATTATCCTGTCTCCCCATAAACCAAAACTGGGGTAATTCCCTGAAAGTCATTAAATCCAGGGAAGGATAATCAGCTTTATCGATATCAGAAATCCCCATAGGAAATGACAATAAATCACCCTCTAATTCATGAATTGGCAACATTAATAGACTATTCATTCCACCACCACAAACAGCCTTCAACCGATCCGGATGAAGCATCGAAAACCGATTTGCAAAGGTAGCAGAAGCTGAAAAACCTGTCATAAAAAACTTTGATTCCATAGAATAGTCCGCGGACTTTAATACTTCAAGCGCATGATGAACCATCGCCAACAATTGAAGGTCCAATCGTGCCAGATTTCCTTCCTTTAATAAAAAAGTTTCCTGATCGTAGGCATGCGTATAAACTGTCCAATCCGTAGCGGAACGCGGAAAAACGGGCACGAGCAAGGGAATCTTTAACTGCTGAGAAACGAAATTCCCCACAGAACTTTTTGTTGCCGCTCCATAAGCATGATGCAGGTGATGTTCATAATCATCACTTAATCCGGTATTGGTCCCTTCCACCAATAGCACGTTACTTTTACTTTTTTGCGTATCCTTAGGAATAAATAGATAATAATCAAAATTAAACCCCTCTTTCGGGGCGGCCTTAATATGATATAAGGAGTCTTTTCCTATTTTGACCTCCGGGGTCTTCCCAATGGCACTGGCAGAGTGAAGTAGCAGCCAACCGATGAAGATCACAATAATTCTGTTCATGATGGGGTGGGAGTGATGGTTAATGTTAATTGATGAGAAATAATCTATCTACATAATACCGAAAAGTGACCATAAGGTCTAAAGGTATATGATTAACGGTTAAAATGGCATCCTATTTCCAAAAATTACCCCTCTTTAAAATAGGTATGTCGTTTACCCATGAAGTGGCAGGCGCTAGATAGTTTTAATTTAAACAGCAAGGAATTTCCACGAACTGATGAATCTATTGAAGATTAAAAACAGGAAATTGATTTGGAAAAAATTACAGGAGTGGTCAATAAATGCAACCACAAATTACAGCAAAACCTATAAAAAACAACACAAAGTCATGATCATCAAAATCATACAATACCCCTATTCGTATTTAAGCAGCTACATTTCATATCAATAAAAACCCGATAATGCCCAATGTCGGAGTATTTTTAACTGGCAAGTCACAACTCCCTCAAATTAATACCGTCTATTACCAGCCCGGGTGGATTCTATAAAAAATCCCGCAAGCGCATCGCCCACGGGATAATATTCTTCGTAATGCTGAACACAGCATGAGGTTCCTTATAGTTTAGCGCCGAACCAATCTGCTCCCTTTTCTACTGCCAGGCTCACTTCTTCCGGCTGATCATAGAAGTTAAACTGTTGCATGGGCGATTCCAGATCGGTATCTATCCAAACCAATTCTTTATCGGTTGTTTTGATGTCGTTGAAGAAATTTTTGGTATACTGTGGCAATACGCAACCGTCCGAATGAATCATCAGGGTAGAGGCGGCCAGATTTGGCGCGTAAGGCATGGGATCCAGTGTCAACCAATCTTCCCAACTCATGACGGCGAATTTGTCATTACTCCATTCCTTCACTGCTCCACGCTCGGGATTCAGATAATAATCGAAAGGACCGTACATGGCAGCTACAGGATTGGTAGTGGAAATGGTTTCGATATATTCCACAAATCCTTCTTTGGCAAAAACTTCTTTGGCCTTTCTTGCCGCGGTGACTTTCTCATTCACGCCTTCTTCCCCTCCATAGAATAGTTTCACTGCTTCCGCATCATGCAACCAGGAAGCTGCAGTCACTACCGCTTTAATGCGGAAATCCTCTGCGGCCGCCATCAAAGTATACATAGAACCCGCACAAACGGCAAAAGCTCCGATACGATCATTATCTACTTGCGGGAGCGTTTCCAGAAAGGATACCGCATTTTTGATATCCTGCACCTTCATCGTCGGATTCTCCCAAAAGCGTGGTTGACCTTCACTTTCTCCATAATTTCTGAAGTCAAATGCCAAGGTGATAAATCCTTTTTCCGCGAATTTTTCCGCATATAAACCTGCCATTTGTTCCTTTACTGTTGTCCAGCTTCCGGATACGACAATGGTAGGATATGCTTTTCCTTCCTGATAATCTGCAGGGTAATACAGGTTCCCCACTAAATTAAGTCCTTCGCTATTGAAATTTACCTTTTCCATTTTGGTTTCGTTTTGAGATTTAATTTGATCAATAAGTCCAAAGCCCTGAGCGGCCACTATGGGATTAAAGATTTCTACATATTCTTCGATCAAGCCGGCTTCATTGAATTTGAAAGTGGCGTAATAATCATTTTTATACCACCCGGCATCACCCTTCAATTTGATTCTTCCTTCAAATTTCACCAGCACCATTGCCGGATCTTCCATGGCATAATTGTACTCGATTGGGAATTCCATCCCATCAAAATTGGGGAAAACGGGCTCCCAATAGGCTTTAATAGCCTCCTTTCCCACCGCACCCTCAGAAAATAAGCCTGAAGCATAAGGGTTACGATGGACCCCGTTTTCCGCAAATAGTTCGGCTACTGCCCCGGCATCTTCTGTCTCCAGGGCCTGGAAGAATTCCTTTACCTGTAGTTTATTTCGCGCTGCTATTTCCATTTTATTTTTGCTTTTTTCCCTGAGAATTTACGATTGAAAGAAGTCACTGATGCCAACACCACTGCTAATAACAGCAGCCCGGTGGAGGTTAATATTTTCATGCCTACTTCGCTTTTTCCATGGCTTTGACCGGTAGCCCGGTATTACCATCCTGATATTTAAAATTGAACTTCATTTTGATGATTTTCCAGGCACCGGCCTGCTTATGAAGATCAAAATCATAGGTCCCGACCACCGTCCATACATTGCCGGCTTCATCAGTCAGAAAGTGTGTGGCGGTGCCATAACAAAAAACATGTGCATAGCCCCCCTCCACTGTGGTTAAAATATTGCCCAACTGATGATGAGTATATTCAAAGCCCGGTAGAATGGCTTTCCAGCTATCAGCAATTTCCTGCGGACTAAGTTTAGCGGCAGGGCTGCCACTCATACTCGAATAGTCCAATTCAACTTCTGGAGCGAAAAGCTGATCTAGTGCATCCCAATCCCTTTGATCCGTGGCGATGAAAAGTTGCACCACCGTATTATTGACTGTTTCCATTTCCTGTGCCTTTAGTGTGAATGACATCAAACTCAAAAATAGAATCCCGAATGTCCTCATAAGTGTTTGATTTGGTTAACATTTCAAAGGTCAGGAAACCGGAAGGAAAGGAGCTTAGGAAATCAAAGCAAAAAGTATGAATTTCAAAGGTTAATGATTTTTTCTGTAGCTCAGGGGTGTTTTTCCAGTGTGCTTCTTGAAAAATGCGCTAAAATTGTTGGGAGCGTCAAAATGAAGGCTGTAGGCAATTTCCTTTACACTTGCGGTGGTTTGTAAGAGTTCTGCTTTGGCCAATTTTAATACATGGAAGTGAATATGATGAATAGCAGTTTGCCCACTGATGGATTTGACTACCGCATTTAAATGGTTGGGATGCACATTTAGAATCTCGGCATAATAAGAGGGGGAATGCAAATTGGCGCCAGCCTCAAGCGCAGCATCGGGGTAAAAGCTGGTTTTGATTAATTTTTGAAAACGTGCTAAAAGTTTAATATCCGCAGATCTGATTTTTTCATGAGCGCTCTCCGCATCAAATTTCTGATTGAATAATCGCTTCACTTGATTGAGCAACAGCAGGATATAAATCTCAATAAAATTAAATTTATCTTCTCCACTACCTTCGTATTCTTTCTGAATTTTCTCGTAGATGGGCAACAGATTATTCAGGTCTTCTTCCTGAATTTCAAAAGGGATGGATTCATCAATTTTCAGAAAAGGAAATTCATCCAAAAGCTTTTCAAAATGATGTGAGCCTGCGATAAAATCCTGCGATATCATCACATAATAACCCGACCAATCCGGTACGATATCCCAGGAAAGAATCTGGAAGGGGGAGTTGAAAAAAATGGTAACACCCTCCGGAAACTGATCATGATAACCCGTAATGGCTTTTCCCCCACCATCCGCCTTTAAGGCAATGGAGTAGAATTCATGTCGAAAAGGCTTCATTTGGGGAATGACCTTTCCCATATTATCTTCAAAACTGCGAATGTCAAAATGCGGGTGAAGCGGAGCAGACAAGCCTATCGCCTCACAATATTCGGTAATGGTTTTGAAGTGTTGCAAATCCTGATCTTTTGACCGAAGGTAATAATATTTCTATTATTAAAACAACATTAAGGAATAAAGGACTATTTCTGAAAGGCTATTCCATACAAAAATTCAAATGTAAAACAAGGCGAAAAAACATTAATCGAAACTATGAAAACTTCAATTGAAAGGGCTTCTGTTAAATTTATGTTTCCCGAATTAATAACATAGAAGACACCATGTAAGGCGGAGCATACAATGCTATATCCATCGCCTTAAATGAGAAGCACCAGGCCCTATTCTTCCTCCAATTACTCGCTTAATTTTCAACAGCCTCGAATCGAGCTAATCCGAAAACGGCAAAATCCTTTTGGCTTTTCTGTTTATAGACCACTCTTAAACGTCCCAAATCCATGCCATTATCTGATAACATTTCATATCTGATGACCTCCTCTCTTTGAATTTCCAACACCTTATATCGTCCAAAAGCATTCAATAGGATCAGATTCAAGGAATTTTCTGTGAGCTTTATTCCGACCACATAGGACAACTTCAGTCCAGAGAGGCTTACCAAGGTGGAGATTATATAGGCTTCCATTGAATAAGTGGCGTCCAGAAAGCGTTGGGAAAATAAGTAGAAAAGTCCAGTCAATAACAGGGGTAGGAAAAAGCACCTTTTCCAGAAATAGATCAGGAATTGATTTTTGATGTTAGGCGTCATAAGCATTCAATGATCAGTGCTAATGATATTTTATAAGTTATCATATTCACCAAAAAAATAAAATTTCCTATTCAAATAATTCCACCGTAGTCATTACCACAATCAAAAAAAAGAGTGGCTAAAATACATAACCACTCTTTTTAAAATGCATTCTATCCGTATGCTTAAATATCGTTTTCCACGATGAGATCAGCCTTCTCCTTGAGCTGATTCACCCTTTTGACATTATCATCCACCACCTTTTCAATCATGATCTGTCGAGGATCAACCGCTGCCTTTAAAGGCTGCTCATCCAATATCAGACGAACCTCGTTCTTTCCTTCCTTCACTTTTACCCGTTTTCTGAACGCCAGCTCCTTTTGCGCCTCATCGGCAAATACCCCCACATCAATCCAATCCTGCATCGGTACTTCCAGCTCATTACCTAAAGAATCCGCCTTGATCTTTTTGGCCGTGAAAGTCAAATCCAGTTGATACTGATCATCACCATATGGCTTTGCCTCTGCAGTTTCCATACGGAAATCATAAAGCGTAATTTCTTTTAACAGATCCGTTACTAAATACTGCAAGGAGTCCGGCGTATAATTTTCTAAATGTCTTAAAAAGTCCAGTGAGGTCGGATACGGAGGTTCCGCATAGCGAAATTCTGCCAGAAAATCCCGCAGGGCATTGTTAACCTGCTCTTCCCCCAAATAATCCTGCAGCGCATACAAAACCACAGAACCTTTACGGTAATGCAAATAGCCCTGATTCTCCACCTTATACAAAGGCAATTCCTTTTCTCTCTCCATAGACCTTCCCCCCAGGTAACGGTCCATATTGTATTTGAGGAATTCCTTCATTTCCATATCTGTGGAAGCTTGCTTCATCACCATTAATGCAGAATATTCCGCAAAGCTTTCGGTAAGCATTGTTCCTCCTTGCATAGGAGCAGAAACAAGCTGATGCGCCCACCACTGATGTGCCATTTCATGGGCTACCACTTCATTCACAAAATTATTCTCGCCTTCTTTTTCCAAATCGATGATGAATCCCATGGATTCGGAATAAGGCATCGTTCCGGGATAGGCCTGAGCATAATCTCCAAAGCGGGGAAATTCTATAATTCGAGCTTGTTTATGGGTATACGGACCGAAATTTTTACTGTAATAATCTAAAGAATTCTGAACAGCGGTAATCATACGGTCTACATTCTCTGGATGCTCTTCATTGTAGTAAATTTCGATATCAATACCATTCCATTTTTTACTACGCACCGCATAATCAGCAGAAATGAAAGCATTAAAACGCTGAGAAGAATGATCCACCTTATAATGATAATGATTTCGGCCATCCCTTTCTTCCTTAGCAATCAAACTTCCCGCAGCTATCGGAATCTGGTCCGCCGAAGTGGAAATGAAGGTTTCCATAGGAATCCAGTCGGATTGTCCATTGGTGAGGTAATTCTTGTTCCGCGTTTCGATATCATTTTGATCCAAAACTGCTGCCCGAAGTCGTTCCGGAAGTCCTTTCTCTTTCCGGGTATGGCGATCCTGCAATTCCTTTTGCGCATCATATCCAATGGTTGGTATAAACTGGAAATTCATGATAAAGGTCCCGTTTTTCAAAATGCCTCCATTCGACACACTATTCTCAAATCCCCTAGCCGCATAGGACGTGTTGATTTGAATTTTCATGCTGTCTCCCGGTGCCAAAGGCTGCTGTAAAGTATAAATACAGAAACCATTTTCATCCATAAAGGATAACTCAGCATGAGGAATATTGAATACCGGATGATACGATTTATCGAAAGTAAAAATCAAGCTATCTACCGGGGCTTCATGAGCATTATAAATCGTCCAGTCTACCTTCGCCTTCATCGCTCGCTCATGGGGAAATAAATCTACATGATAAACAACATCTGAAATCTTGGGCTGAGGAAAACCGCGGTATTTGCTATATTCTTTTTCATAATTCACTGCCAATTCCTCCAGCTCGTCACTTGTTTTATAGGGGTTTAAAATTTGTGTATTATAATAGATCCATCCACCAACAAAAACCCAAATCACGAACAAAGAAGCGCCACCCATCATTACCCTAGCCGATAATTGTTTACTGGCAAAAATCATCCTCTGCTTAAATGTCTGCCCTACTTTATCCTGAAAGAATAAAGACGCTTTCCAAAGGATGATACCGGAGAGCAATAACCAAAATGCCGAAAACCAAATATTGGCTTCCAGAGAAGGACCGAAGCCACTTAGGTCTGAATACTTGACATAAGGCAGCCCGCCAATACTCAACATCTTACTTTCCACTTTCAAAATGGCCAGGATAATATCGGTACAAAAATAAAGCATCACCGTAATAAAATAAGCAAAATACTTATTGCTCATCATCACCTGAATAAAAATCGCAATCACCAACCAAATCACATTAGAAGCGAGCATATTGAAAATCAGACTTCCAAAATAAACGGAGGGCTTAATCAGGTAATAGCCGGAGATCAACTGATAGGCGATTGCCAGCAACACTAAAGTCGTGGCCAGTAAAACATACGTTCCCAATACAGCGGAAACCTTGGCCAATAGATTGACAAAATTCAATTTGGGGCTGGCCCCCATTACCTCATTTAGTCTGGCATCACGGTCCTTCCAAATTAATTCCCCGGAGTAAAAAATGGAAAATACAATTAACATTAAAGCCAACGAATTCTGAACCAAGCCTGCCATTTTATAAGTCACTGGAAAACTCTGCAATCCATAGTATTCAAAGCCCTGCAAAAGGTCCGCCACAAAGAGAGAGAGACTGAACAATACCATCACCTTAAATAAGGTGCTCTTCATCAGACTTTTAAAATCCATTTTAAACGTACTGATAAATTGCGAAATAGCATATCCTTTATAAAACTCCTGATGAAAAACCGGCATGCTCAATGCTTTTGCTGACGGGATCTTTTCCTCCTGTGTCTTTTTTGAGGATTTTTTACCGCTGGCCACCGTTTTAAAGCTGAAGAAATAATAGCTGATCAGCAGCACCAAAACACTGACTCCGGCCCACAAAAAGCGATTCAACACTAACCACTTTTCCAGTGGCACCCCGATGGCGTTTTTATCGGCAGGTGTGAAATAGCGGGTTGCATGGAAATAGGATCTCACCCCTAAAATATCGAATAAAGACGCCAGATTTTGATTCTCCAAATCAGACATCAAAGTACCGGCGACCAGATAAGCCACTAAAATCACAATAATTCCAATAAAGGAATACATGGTATTTTTGAACCGATGTGCGAGCGCATACACCACAGCGCCGGCCATTAGCATATTCGGAACCGCGAAAATCAAAAAGCCAGATGAAAAGGCAGCCCATGGCACCGGCCCCAGGCGGTCTGCATCTGTCCAACCAACTGCCGGCCCCATAAAGGTTCCGATGATCACCCCCAGGTAAATCCCCAATATCGGAATCACGGACAAACTCCAGGCGGCTAAAAATCGCCCCCAGTAGTAGGCCCCGCGATTGATGGGCTTGGAAAACAAAATTTCATGAAAGCCATTGTTATAATCCCTTAGTGCCGCATTATTGAAAAAAGCCGCCGCTACCACCAGTGCAAAAACACTGAGTACAAGGGTAAAAATCACCACCGTAGTGGGGCTGTTGCGGTATACATTTCCAATTCCACCACCGATCATCACCTTATCACTCATGACAGCAGTGGCGCTCAACAAAGCAAAAAGAGAAAAGAAGATGTACACCATCGGTCGCTTTACAGCCGACCGAAACTCTTGTTTAAAAAAAGTATAAAACATGATCTATTCGACTTTATAATGCGACCTCCTGTTCTAATAATTCAGCAAAAAAGGCGTCTTCCAAAGAAGCTGGAATCGACTTGAAGCCCGCTCCAGGATTTACCTCGGACAGCACATGCACCAAGGGCTTCCCGGCCACCATTTTATGAGAAATCAACTGATATTGAGATTCGTAAGCCTCCAATTCCTTCCGGTCAATTTGTTTCTGCCAAACCTGACCCTCCCATTTGCCCAAAGCCTCCTCCGGTGCACCATCAAAAACGATCCTCCCTTTATTCATAATGGCCATTTTGGTGCATAATTCTCGGACATCCTCTACAATGTGGGTGGATAAAATCACAATGACTTCCTCTCCCACATCCGCCAATAAATTATGGAATCGGTTACGCTCTCCAGGGTCCAGACCGGCAGTAGGCTCATCGACAATCAACAGCTTCGGACTACCAATCAATGCCTGGGCAATCCCGACTCTCTGTTTCATTCCACCGGAAAAACCCTTTACATACTTATCCTTGTGCTCATATAAATTAACCTTATTCAAAAGATAGTCTACCAACTCCTTTCGTTCCTTTTTATGGCCAATCCCCTTGAAAACGGCAATATGCATTAACAACTCCTGCGCGGTAACACGCGGATAAACCCCGAACTCCTGAGGTAAATACCCTAGCACCTGCTTCAATTCCTGCGGTTGTTCGAAAATGTTGATATCATCCAGCTTTGCACTGCCGGAATCGGCATCCTGAAGCGTTGCCAGGGTTCGCATTAAAGAAGACTTCCCTGCTCCGTTAGGTCCCAAAAGACCAAACATTCCGTTTTCAATCTCCAAAGAAACATTATCCAGGGCTTTTACCCCATTCGGGTAAACCTTGACCAGGTTTTCAATTTGTAATTTCGGCATAAGTATTAAAGGTTAAGTCCATAGCAGGTCAATTAGTACTTGCTATAAGATATATATAATTATAAATGTAAAAAATAGGACTTAACAATAGGCCAATTAGTACACTAACGGTAAACTCCTAGTGACTAACGGTCTACTTAACCCCAATTATTTAACGCGTGATTTCGTTGTCCAATCTTAACAACTTATTATCAGCTCATTAGGGTTGTATTTTCTGAATCTTTAATAACCCAAATTGGGTAAATGGGCTCTCTCCCCAATCATATGCATCATTTCAAAAAACTCGAAATAGGTACCTATTCCGTCATTTTTCCTGCCCTCAAGCTAAACGTGGATGTATGCTGATTAATCGAAGTTGAACAAAAAAGCCTGTCAGAATTCCCAACAGGCAGTGTTAAACTCAATTTTTTTGACAGCTTCCAGCACTAGAAAGGCACATCTTCCTATACTCATTTATAAGCTTGACTTTTATATATGCTTGAAAACGGTTTTTAATCTTCTTGTGGTTCCTCCTCAAGCTTTCCTACTAGTCCATCTTCTGTTTTACAACCATTATAATTTATCTGATAAATATAATTATTATAATCTTCTTTAAAGATTCCACTTTCCCGGACATCCGGCTTCCAGAAGGCTCCATTTATCCCATCAACAGCTATTCCCCAAGGCAATGGAATGCCATTGAGCAAACCAGTCCATCCTAATAAAGACCCAGTAAATGCCCAACCACGAAAAACTTTCCGGTGGTAGTTCACCATTTGAGCCTCACAGTCCTTTTCACTTATTTTCAGAGACAGCTTATCCGCATCCTTACGAGGTACCAGCACTGTGGCGTCTCCCATACCCCGAACGCTGCCCATATATTCAATTTTAGCATTAGGGTGATCAGGCACCACAATTCTAGCACGGTATTTCCCACCTCCAAACATTGTGGCACAACTAGAAAAAAATAAAGGAATCAAAAACAGTAGGTAAAGTAGTCTTTTCATGGCTTTAATAATTAAAAACATAAAATATATAATTACATAATAAAAACCAATGCTGCTATTAGGATTGGAACCAAATATGCAGGAAATCCACCTCACACTGACCTGTTACCATCGACTAAATAAATGAAATGATTGATGGCACATTTTTATACGGAAATTGGACATCACCCCCAAATTACTATTTAAGTATACTTTAGGTGAATATTACTTTTTTTATCCCCTCAATTTTCAAAAGTCTTTGAGAGAAATTCAAGTTTGTGCTGTGCCCCCAATTATTCACCGAAAAACCCCAACTCTTAACAAAATAAACTCTCTACTAAGGCATTACATCTGGATTTGCTGATTTTTAAAATATCCAAAATTTGGTTAAAATTGCTACCCCCTCATTCATCTGCTTCCTTGAAATAAAAAGAAATAGGTGACTATTCCTTCACTTTTCCGCTATGTAGCTAAAGGAGAATCAAAGCCAAAATAATTCGGCTTAACACGCTCTCATCATACTGATTTCGGATTTTTGCTCTACTTAGAGCATATTTAATACCGCACCATCCGACTACAAATTCGAATTATTGGAAGCGATTTTGAATTATTTCTCAACAATAGCGCTGCTATTCTCTAAGCATTCTGAAAACAAGATCATATTGAAAATACCTATGAATTTTCCCAGAAATACCCGCCTAATAATTCTTATGTCCAGCAAATATTGAGCAAAATCTAAAAGGATGCTTATTTTTGAATATTCATTAGGTATTAGAACTCCTTTCAATCATTCCTACATTGTAGGGTATAGATTTCTCTTTTAATAATCATGGCAAAAAGAACCATTTACGGCAAAACCCCTTGGGGAAAACAATGGCTTCAATCTCTTGAAGCAGTAGACTTTAGTAACCGACTTCCTCGAGGAAGGTCTTATGCTGGCCGTGGCATGGTAAAAGATATTCAAATTAATGGAAGGAAAATCCTGGCGAAGGTAGCTGGTTCTCGCCCGCGACCGTACAAAGTCGATATCGAAATCCCGCAAATTAGCCCAACGGTGGCGCAGCAAATCGATGATAAAATTAGGGAGGAAAAACTATGGCAGGTGGCTTTGGCCAATCAACAGTTTGCGCCAGAATTTTTGGAATGGCTGGGTACTATTAAAGGTGTTTTTCCTAAAAAATGGGATGACTGGAAGATGAATTGCAGTTGCCCGGACTGGGCCGTACCCTGCAAGCATTTGGCTTCTGTGATTTATGAATTATCCCAGGAAATAGATCGCAATCCATTATTACTATTTTCATTGATTGGCTATGAAACTCCGATCCAAATTAATGAGACGGATGATCAATACCATCATCAATGGACGGACTTTTGCCAGGAAGAAGAAAATACCATTGACCCACCTATAGCATTTAAACTGCATGAGATCAAAACCGAAGGAATTGGCCTGATCGATATGCTGGCCAGCACCCCTCCTTTTTATCACAAGGATTTCAAGAAAGAGTTAATCACCTTTTATAAATCTGTCAAAAAAATCCGCTTTATTGAAAAGGATAGAGAGGAGGAAAGGTCGGAATTATTCCAGGAGTTTAAGAAAAGGGGAAATATCTCGCTGGAACTATCTGAACAGGCTGAACTTACCGCCCTTGCCTATCAAATTGAGGACACCCATATCCTCATCAATGCAGATGACCAAGCGTTTATTGCTTTTTTGGACGAAATACATCCTGCTGATTTACCCGCATTTCATCCCAAAATTCAATGGCTGCAGAAAGCCTATATGCTGGCCAAGCATTTGGTGCAACTGCAATTGATCCGCCCGGCACTTTGGCAACAGCAGGGTGCATATTCAATACTTTGGGGCCCGATGCAAAGTGAGCCAACTGTTGAAGCTGCCCTTGAGGCCCTGACTCATGAATTACCCGCAGGGCTTATTGACCTGGAGCCGGAAAAATACCCACAACTTACCGCCAAGGGGAAACTTCATGCCTTAATGTGCTTCTTGGTGGAAGCGCTCATTCAGCCGGCCATGGAACAGGCTCCGGACACCGAAGACATTGATCGTTTATTCTTTCGAAAATCATCCTTTTCCTTTGACCGACTGGAACACCAGTCGATACCGGAGGCCATTGCACTTTGGCTCAGACCCTGGGAGGGTCTAAAGAAAACAGAGCATTACCTGCTTCAAATTGAAGACAAGGTGAACTGGCTGGAAATTTGCCTGAAAATCGCCCCCTTAAATCATCTGGAACTAGCTCAGCCACTCATTGAGGCTTTAAAGCTGGATTTGCCGATAAAGGTTTTACAAAATCTGGAATGGCTGCACCGTCGATGGGCTCCACTGGCTAAATTGTGGAAAGCCCCCTCCATTCAATTCGAAAATGATCCATTGGCGCTTCAGCAATTGTTGCTCGAAATCCTGCCTGAACTGGAGCGTCTCGGGATGGAATTACAACTGGATAAATCCCTTAGAACCATCATCCGCCCGCAACTTTCCATGCGTGTAGACAGTTCTTCCACGCGAATTCAATCCTTCTTCTCCATGGATGACTTGTTCTCCTTTAACTGGCAGATGGCATTAGGAGAGCAGTTAGTGGATCCGGAGGAATTTTTCCGACAGACCGAAAATATGCAGGGCATTGTCCGCCTTAAAGATCAGTATGTATTCATTCAGAGTAATGAAATAGAAAAGATTAAAAAGCGACTGGAAAAAATCAAAGCCCCTAAGCCTGTGGAGCTTTTACAAATTGCCCTGAGCGGAAAATTTGAAGGAGCGGCCATCGAACGAACGGAGAATCTGATAACGCTTATCGAAAATCTGAAAGCCCAGCAATCTTTGGACACGCCAGCACTTTTATTAGCGGAATTGCGCCCCTACCAGCTGGATGGTTATCATTGGTTATATAAAAATGCCAAACTTGGAATGGGCAGTATTTTGGCTGATGATATGGGATTGGGTAAAACTTTGCAAGCTATCACCTTCTTATTAAAATTAAAAGAAGAGCAAAATCTACATCAAAAACAACCTGCATTAATTGTACTCCCCACCGGGCTCTTAAGTAACTGGGCGCACGAATTACAGCGTTTTGCACCCTCCCTGAATTTTAGCATTTTCCATGGACAAGAGGCCATTGAGGGTGACTTTGACCTATTGCTCACCAGCTATGGTATGCTTAGGAATAAGACGCCGCTATTCAAAAAAATTAAATGGCAGGTGATGATCATTGATGAGGCCCAGGCGATCAAAAATAGTAATACAGCGCAAAGTAAAGCCGTCAGAAGTATTTCCGCTAAAATAAAAATTGCCCTGAGTGGAACACCGGTAGAAAACAGCTTAAGCGAATACTGGTCTATTATGGACTTTGCCAACAAAGGTTACCTGGGTGGGCTCACTGCTTTTAAAAAGAACTTTGTAAAGCCCATTGAGCTTAAGCAGGATCAGGATCAACTGGCTATTTTCCGGGAAATATCTGCGCCCTTTATCAAAAGGAGACTTAAGACAGACAAAAGCATCATCTCTGACCTACCGGATAAAATAGAGGAAAATAGATATATTAATCTAAGTCCCGAGCAAAGTAGCTTATACGAGGCGGTATTAGCCGAAAATATGGAAAAAGTCCGAAGCCTCTCGGGTATTGAAAGAAAAGGAATGGTATTAAATATGATTACCGCCTTAAAACAAATCTGTAACCACCCTGCGCAATACACCAAAAGTGGATCAAAAGAAAGCAAGCTTTCCGGTAAAGCAGAAGTGCTGTTGCCCCTGGTTCAGGAAGTAATTCAGCGAGGTGAAAAGATCATCATTTTCACGCAATACCGCACTGCCGGGGAATTGATGCAGCATTGGATTTCTGAACACCTTGGCCTGGATGCCAACTTCCTGCATGGTGGTTGTAGCCGAAAGGAACGAGACCATATGGTGGAGCAATTTCAGCAAAACCCGGATCACAAAATATTATTGCTCTCTCTGAAGGCTGCCGGCACCGGACTAAACTTAGTGGCCGCTTCTCATGTGATTCACTTTGACCTTTGGTGGAATCCAGCGGTAGAATCTCAGGCGACCGACCGTGCCTTCCGTATCGGTCAAAAGCAAAATGTGATGGTTCACCGCTTTATTGCCACCGGAACTTTTGAGGAAAAAATCAATGAGATGATCAATTCGAAAAAGGACCTTGCTGATAAAGTGATGGAAGGAAATACGCAGAAATGGCTTGGAGAAATGTCTGATCAGGAACTGGATGATTTCTTCAAACTCAACAAAAACCTTACGGTCTAAATTATTATCAGGAGTAGCTTCCTACTACTCCTGATGCTGACTCCTTTATTGCTTTGAGCGTGTTTAAAAGCACACCATCCGGCTGCGAATTCAAATTATTGGAAGCGATTTTGGATAATTTCTCAACAATAGCGATGCTATTCTCTCAAAATAATCCTGTATCGCTTCTGCAATACTTCAAATTTTCGCTGCGAATTTTGGCTTTTAAACACGCTCTTACTATTAACTCAGTAAATGAGCAATCTTGCAAGAATCACTATACTCAAAGAAAAATCACCTTTCAAACGCATTTTTCGTTGCCTTTACCCAACATCTTTACGACCAAACTACCTGAACACTATATATTTTATCCGAATTAAATATTTAATATAAAGCTAAATACTTACCTCTAAACAGATCTATTCCCGGAAAAATTACCAGGGTAAATCTTCGAAAGGCCACTCTTCGTCCTCCTCTTCTGCGCTCATAAATGCCTCAAATAGATCAAAAGGATTTGACCTCAGCCTAACCTCCTCATTTAATATTTCACAATGCTCCAACAAGGCCTTTCTGGTCTTCATCCTACTCACTTCAATCGCACACTCGGCTACAGCTTCCATATACTCCACCTTCATGTCCTTAATTTCTTTTTTTCCGGAGCGAAGACTTTCTAAAATGATTGATGAAATAGACTCATATCGAGGGTGATGACACATAGAATGAAGCTTTTGCTTTAATTCCTCAATCTGCTCTTTCAACACCTGATTATAAGCCTTTAATTGTTTATCTGTCAAATTTTCTAAATGGTCATTTTCGGCCATCAACCATTTCATTTCCAACCGCAGCAAAGAGGGTAAATCTTTGGTTTTATAGGCCTCGGTCACTTCTTTCATCAACTCCTCTTTTTCTAATCTATCAGCTTCTGAGCTGGCCGTATCCGGATGAAGCATTTTGGCCAAAGCGTGATAAATGGATTTAAGGGACCGTAACTTCTCTTTTTCTTCTTGCTGCGCCTCTAATTCCTTTTCAAGTTGACGCTTAGTTTTCTTTTTCGTCTTTTTCTTTGATCCTTCCTCCTGGATACGCCCCTCTATTTGAGCTTTAATTTTGGCTTCCATTTCGGCCATTTTTTCCGGTGATTCCATATCTTCCTTAGTCATCCCGGAAAAATCCATATCCACCCCAAACATATCAGACATCATCTGCTCCATTTCTCCAAGCATATCCTGTGTTTGCATCTCCATTTCCTCCTCAAAAGTATGGGGACTATGTCGGTTAAAAATGGCGATCAGCTCCTCATCCGGATCCTCCAGACTAGAAAAAATGACATTCAAACTAAATAAAGTAGCCTCATTAATCGTCTGCTTTTGCCCCTTATTATACTTAAAAGTTTGATAAATTTTATCCATCTTTTTTACCAACAAAATCTGCTGTTGGGTCAGCTCCTGTTTATGAGCATATACCTCCTTTTGAAAAAGGGCTAACAACTGTTCGAGTCGGTCCTCCTCCTTTGCTATTTTCTTATGCAAATTCTCGATTTGCTTCGTAAACCGATTAAATGCCCTTTGCTCCTTTGAGAGCGTTTCTTTGCTTTTGTTTACTTGAAGAGGTATTATTTTAGACATAACTATTTATTATTCAAATGATTAAAAGTCAAGAAAACTGACTCGCCGGAAAGATTTATAACAGCCACAAAATTACAAAGCCTTTTTGAGATTGAAAATAAAAAACGATTAACCTGTATTGGATAAGACTTCCGTCCGGATTTTTACCTTCAGTCCCTTCCACTCAGCCAGATTCTCAATGGCTTATCATACTTTTTCAACCCCAATCTTTTGAGTGCATAACGAGCCAAGGGCAATAGTGGCATAACTCAAATCTCATGATATAAAAGTGTAAGGAAGACCACAGAAGGAAGAATTTGTGAAATGGAAAATATAGCTACTCTCCTGTGATTATGCACTCATATACTTTGTATCTTATTTAAAACCTATAAGACTGAATATCAATCAAGTTGAGTCTGTTTTTCTGAGAAAGGATCGGACTAATCAGTATTCAATGTTTCAAATAGGATGGTAAACCCTGAAGTGGTTTTCGTGAAAGAAAATGTATAATGAATGAGTTTTGCAAAAATCCTTTTAAGTATTTTTATGTAAGGAAGTGAATTATTCTAGCGAAACTGGTGCCTGTTACTATTTTAATTTCGTCTTTTAAGCAGAATTACAGTACATGCTTAATGCGGCTTACTCCACCCCTACCACTTCACTCCTGCGCTCCATCAACACCACATCCCGCCAACGGCCCTCCATTTTCCCAACCCTTTCTCGAACACCTAACTTTCGAAAACCATATTTAAGGTGCAAGCGAATACTCCCCTCGTTTTCCGGAAATATCCCGGATTGCAATGTCCAAATATTGGCCATTTCAGAAGACTGAATCAAGGCCTTCATCAATTGGCTCCCGAACCCTCTCCCATGGTATTCCGGTGCAATATAAATGCTTACTTCTGTTACCCCTGCATAGACGCATCTGCTGGAAACCGGAGAAAGAGCGGCCCAACCCACCACTTTTCCTTCTTCTACCCCAACTAATCGACATTTCTCCAAATGACTGGCATTCCACTCCTCCAATTTTGGTGCCGTTTTTTGAAAAGTCGCATTACCAGTATCCATTCCCTGCTGGTAAATCCGTGCCACTTCTTCCCAATGTTCGGGCAACATTTCTATTATTTCCATTCTTATGCATTTTATAAATAATCAGCACCTAAATAAGAAATAAACAGGATTAACTCAAAATAAAAAAAGGCGAAAAGGAAAACTCCCTTCGCCTTTACTTTATTCATCCTATTTATTTATCGATTAATATTTCATCACCTTGATCAATCGCTGGCTGTCTGATGCCGGCAATCGAAGCAAATACATACCGGTAGGCAGGGCAAGCGATGTGGCAGCCTTACCACCAAAAAAGGTCAATGTTTTTTCCTTTAATAAACTTCCCTGCTGACTATACACCTGCAACAAATAACTTCCTTCCAGCCCCTGAACATGTAACTGAAGCTCATCACGGAAAGGGTTTGGATAAGCAAACACTTCCGGTTGCAGCCTAACAAACTCCCGGTTATTGGGAGCGCTCCCCCAGCCGTTATCATACCAAGACTCCTCACAGACATTTACCAGATCTTCGGTTTGCGCCCCTCCATTATCATTAAAAATAACATTCGCGCATTCCACTGCCTCCAAAGTATAAGACCACCAACCATTCCCCTCATCATCCATAGGAACACCCGGCCAGCTGGTGGTTAAGTTGGTTCCGGTGGTATTCCAATAGTAGAGATAAGGACGCTGCCAATTGTTGTTATTTTTATAATGAACAGTCAAACCTGTTGGAACATCAAAGGTAAACTGAGCTTCTGCAAGCTCAGAAATACCATTAGCGTTTACGGCAATGGCTTTTACGGTAGTGGCCGACGTTAATGTAAAAGCATTGGAATATACTGCTGAGGAGGTGGTCGGTGTACTACCATCAAGGGAGTAATAGATATCCGCCTGCTGATCAGAAGATAAAGTAACAGCAACACTACCGGATGGAAAATTACCCCCATTCGGTGCAATACGCACCAGCGGTACTTCCGGCAGGGGGCAATCACCCGGACAACTGTTGTACCATTGATTTTCAGAAAGAACATACCAGCCCTCCGTATTACGGAAGAGGTCATCGGTCTGATTGCTGCTACCATCATTAAACACAATGCCAACCTCCACACTTTCATCCACCAAATAAGCATACCATGCTGTACTTCCTTCCTGACTCATTGGAACACCCGGCCATGCCGGGAATCCTGCAAGTGCTGAATTGGCATTCTTATCAAACAGATAAACATATACCTGATTCCAATTATTCGTGTTTTTAAAATGAATATTAAAAGTATCCTCCGGTTCTTCTATAGTAATTGTATAGGTCTCATCCACCTGATTGGAATCTCCGGCACTATTCACCGCCACCGCTCTTAATCTGCTGCTGGCCGTAAGATTCAAACTACCCGAATATACCGGACTGCCACTACCTGGCTCACTTCCATCCAAGGTATAGTAAATAACGGCGGAAGCATCATCTGCCGATAAAGAAACGGTCACCGAATTAGCATACGTCCCTCCTACTGGGCTTATGGATAACACCGGTGGCTCATCCGGTTCAGGACAATCTCCCGGGCATTCATCATACCAGGTACTGTTACTGTAATCATACCATCCGGTCATATTCCGTTGCAGATCATCCGTCTGACTTCCTCCCGCATTACTGAAAATTACACCGAGATTAATGACCTGCTCCGTCTCCACCCTATACCAAGGGGTATTGGGTACAGCGGTCATACTTATTCCCGGCCAACTATCAAAACCGGAAATAGCAGCGTTCGCATCAAAGTTCCAGATATATAAAGAAGGATTACTCCAATTATCCGTATTTTTAAAATATATAGTAATTGGTTCCGGATCGCCAATCGTATATCGACCACTCCAAATATTTGAGGTATTTCCATCACCATCCACAGCCAAAGCCTTCAAAGTGGTATGCGCTACAATATTGATAGGAGCACTATAAACCGAAGAAGAGGTGGTTGGCGTGCTTCCATTGGTGGTATAATATATTTTCATACCATTAGGATTAGCCGTAGTCGTCGCACTTAAACTCACGCTCAGCGGATCAGCATACTGCCCAGGCGCGGGATTGGCGCTTACCAATACCTCTTCTCCCACTTCAAAAGGCTGCCCGATTAATAACATGCCATAAGAGGTTTGGAAAATAGCATTCCCACCACTCACCTTGGCCGTTGCTCCGGAAAAATAATCTTTCAATAACGTACCATCTCCCCAGGTTCCGCGAACATTCAGAGTATAAGGATTTGCATTCTCTTCAATGCCCATCACCACCATCGTCTTATCTCCGGAAGTGGAACGTCGGAAAATATAAGGCTGATCCGATAATTTCTCATGGCTACCCGCCCCCACAGAAAGATGTTCCCGGCGAAATCTCCCCAGCTTTTGCCAGTGGTTGAGCATATCCATATTGTACTTCGTATTGGCGATATCATTCCAATTCATAAAGGACCGATAGCCGGCATCCCCATAAGTTTGAGGAGAGAAAAAAGGACGAGCAGACTCATCTCCATAATAAATTTGCACGCCACCCGGCGCCAACATTAAGGTGGTTCCTGCATAAAAAAGATTATCCCGATTGTAAGGGGAGACATCATGGGAGGCGATATAACTTAATATATTAAATCCGGCATCATTATTCACGCTGTTAGCATAATCGGAAAAAATCTGATCCTGCGACTTACTGTCCAAATCAGTTTTAAAAGCGAAATTGATGATATTGTCAAAACCATTACTGAAATAATAATTCTTCCCATCATACACCGATTGCCCGAATACCTCACCCGTCATCCAGAAGTCCAGATCATCCGGCTTCTTGCCCGGATTATTTTGCTTCCATTCCCGTAAAGCCTGCACACACTGCTCCTTCAGCGCACGCCAAACATCCACCTCCACATGCTTGGCCGTATCCACACGAAAGCCATCAATTCCAAACTCTCGCACCCAATCCACCAGCCATTTAATCAGGTAATAACGTGGAACTCTTGGATAGCCTGTACGGTTAAAAAAATCGTTCAGGGAGGCCAATTCCTGATCTTTTATCCCTTCATATTCCCATTTCGACACTAACCATCCCGGCAAATCCACATAACCGGAAGTCAGATTCGTCCGCATATCTGGCAAGCCTGCCAGCGGACAATAAATGGTCGCATCTCCCCCTTCACAGTCGGAGCGCACCCAGCTTGAGGGCCAGCCAGCATCCTGCCCCGTGGGGTAACCACTATGGTTCAAGACAATGTCCATCACCACCCGAATACCATGATCATGGGCGGCATCCACAAACTGTCGAAATTCCTCTCTCGTCCCCATATTGGCATCCATTTGCCGCCAATCCTTGGTCCAGTAGCCATGATAAGCCCAGGCATTTTCCGCTCCAATTGATCCATGCATTTGCTCATAGGGAGCCGTGATCCAAATCGCACTCACGCCCAGCTCATCAAAATATCCCTCATTAATTTTTTGGGTAACCCCGGCAATATCACCTCCCTGCCAATCCAATTCTCCATTTTGACTATTCCGTTGGCGTCCATAGGAGTAATCATTTCCGGTGTTCCCATTATTAAAGCGGTCGGTCAGCATAAAATAAACTGTGGCATTGTCCCAGGAAAAAGGCAGGCTTCTCCCGGATTGGCCCATCACCTGCCCGGACAGCAATAGCACCAGCAGTAGACCAAATAGGTTGGTAAACTTTCTCATAGTAATTTAAATTGAGCTAAAGCAGAAGCACTATTGATGTACTGCTGCATGAAAAAAAATCAAACTGCAACAAGAAGCCTCAGCATACTGATAGAGAAAAATGAGTATTACATTTTCGCATTCAAATGAAAGACCAGCGGTCTCACAAAGCACTATGCCTTACTTCCTGATTGCAAAATCAATATGAGTAAATCTGTAAACGCCATCGTTTTATAACTTAAAAATGCTTGAAGCGTCCCACTTCCTACCGACCCATTTCATGAATTGAGCCGCAAAAATCTCCCCCATCATAAATAATTACCATTTTTATCATGGCTTGCATCGAATAGTTTTCTTTTTCTAATGAAATATTTATTTTAGGTAGTAGTCATTTTTTTACTTATGAGACCCACTTTTTACACGAGCCTTCTCCTTCTATTCCTCCTTACGTGGCAGCCTACTCATGCCCAGCATCAGGTACAGTTCATCATTAATCACCTACCGGAGTACAGCCCGGAGGACGATACCCTATACATGGTAGCCGATTTCAACGATTGGGCACAGCAGCAAAATCAACAGCAATTTCTCCCTTATCCGGATGGCACTTTTCGGCTCACGCTTTCCGTTACAGACCTCAAGGAATTTGAGTACAAAATTAACAGGGGAAGTTGGGAATCTGTAGAAGGCAACCACTTTGGCGATTACCGAAACAATCGGATTTTTAAAAAATCCGCCGGGGTCATGAGCCAGGAAATCACTATCAAAAGCTGGCAGGACCTGCATAAAGTGCATCACCCTCCACTGGAAATTACCATCAATGAAATCCCGGCCAACACCCCCAAAGGCGCGCCCTTATTTTTATCCGGCACCTTAAATGCCTGGACTCCTGACGATCCCGATTTTCAATTTCAGCAAAAAGAAGATGGAACCTATTACCTGCAACTGCCTCCCGGCTTCGAGACTTTTCGATATAAAATTACACGCGGAAGCTGGCGGGCCGTTGAGGGAAGGGCTGATGGAGGCATCATGAATAACAGGATCTGGGACCAGTCAGAAAATACCACCAAAGTCATGAGCAACCTGACCATTTCCAGCTGGGAGGATTTAAGTCCCTGGCCCTGGATCAAAATTATTCTGGTGGTTTTCCTCCTGGGGATACAGGTACAAAGCGTCACACACAACTATATCCACAAACACCGTTCTTATATTGATATTTATAGCCTCCTGGCCATTATATTTCTATTTTTAGGCGCCATCCGTCCAATAGCGGACCCCTTTCCGTCCATCAGCTTGGTGCCCACAGCCCTGGCCATGTTATTACCTATCCAATTAATCGGCAAGCGAAAACGGCCCACCCTTTGGTATGGCTTATTGCTCTTAAATATCTGCATCTTTTCATTATTGTGGATCAGTGATTTATTAAATATCTACCAGGGAAATATTTTCCAACTCTCTATTATATGGAAAAACATCGCTTTCTCTCTATGTTTCCTAACATGGGGATACTATCTACAATATCAATTTCCATCCAAAAAGATAAGCATCTGGATGGCAGGCTCTTTTTCCCTGTTCTTTTTTATCCTCAGCGGGCCATTGAATGTATTCCAGCTGGATTCGTATTATCTTTCTGAATACTTGCCTTATTGCTTTTGGCTTCTGGTCAGTTTAACCCATTTTTTCCAAATTTTCAACACAAAAAGAGGACTGAAATCACCCAGGCAAAAGGAAGAGCAGGAAGGCTTACCGGAAAAGCTCGTGGAAATGTTGCATAAACACATGCATGACAAACAGGAATACAAAGACCCGGCACTAAGCTTAAGCTCCTTATCAAAATCATTAGGGACCAACAATCAATACCTATCCAAAGCCATCAATGAACAACTAGGAAAAAGCTTCCCGGACTATATCAATGAATTAAGAATTGAGGCCTTCATACAGGCCGTTCATGAAGACCAAAACCGGAAATACAGTTACCTGCAGCATGCCTTGCAAGTGGGCTTTAACTCTAAATCCTCCTTTAACCGATCCTTCAAAAAAATCACTGGCAAAAGCCCCTCCGCTTATTTTGAAGAAGATGAAATATCATCAACCTCCTGAAGGCATGTTTAGCACGTATTTAAAAATTAAAATTCATAGCGAAAATTTGAAGTATCCCCTCCAATAATTCTGATTTGAAGTCGAGTGCTGCGTTTTTAAACGGGCTCTTAACCCGGATTATTCATGCTTAAAACCTCGTTTAGCTGCAAGGCGGGAAAAATGAAGGAATAGTTCCCTATTTCAAGTTTTTTCCAACGAAGCAGATGAATGAGGTGAAAGCAAGCTTGCCCAAATTTGGGCTATTAATAATTTAGCAATAATGACCCTATCAGACTAAACATAAGTCACTTAAGACGACTCACTAAATCTAGCGGTGAATAATTCGGGTTAAGCAGGGTGCTTGGGGGGCTGCTGCCGCTTAGACGTCAGCACCGGGCTCGCGCGGCTCACCTCATCGGCCTTTTGGGCCGCTGTGGTTCAAACAAACCCGCTTCATCCCTGCCCCTGCCGGGCTATTCGCCCGGATGGGATCTCGAGAACTGCCAGCAGAAGGATAGAGGCATTGTTGAAGCTCTTTTTGCAGCCTAAAAGCGTAGCGGCTCGCAAAAAAGCGACTGCCGAAAGCCTGCTAGCGAGCCTGGGCGAGCTACTGCCCCAAAAACAAATGCTTCCACATAGCAGGTTGAAATACAAAATATATAATAAATTATTCTTCACTCCTATCTTATCCCCCAATCAGCAAAAACATTCACCACAGTTTAATAATAAGGGCTTCCATCTGAAGCCCAAATTCTGAGAGGGAATAATTCGCATTAAAAGTAGCATTCACCTGTATACAAACATAGATACACTAAATAAAAATGATATTATCCTTACTTACTAAGCTAGTTTTCGCGCTTCCAAGGTATCAATGAGCGCAAAAAATAATAAAGAACATGAAAACCTTAAATTCTCTTGGGGGTCTACAGGCTGATAATCCTTAAATATTTTCCCCTCTTCAAACATGTAAAAAGCCAATACGCCACTATTGGGATATCGATTAATTTTAGCCTGCAGTATATCATTTTTTAATTCTTCATCCTCTTCTTGTCGGGATAGAACGGAAATAAAATCAAGATTGGGTTGAATAAAGGATACATATTCATCAGCATCTACCTCTTCATCCAATACCCCTCCGGTATCGGAAAAGTACTCCACCAGCGTAATGAGCATGGCATAAATAGCATGTTGCTTTTCATCTCTCTCTTCAATAGCCAGTGCCTTAACCAGCTCGTCAATAAAAACTTGCCGGAGGCCTATTTCATGGATTTGAGCCAAAATTTGAACTTTGGGTCGGTGTTTCACCAGCGTAAATCGCGCTTCCAAAGCTTGTACATTGGCCAGGAGTTCAGGAGGGAAGATGTCGGACATTTCAAAAAGTATTTTTGCTTTTTAAACTCCTCCCGCTCGTTTTCAGTTACAGCTCAACAGACCAAATACAACCTTGATAATCGAAATAGACAGAAACAGGACGAACTTATCGCATCACCTCAATTCCTTTTTGCTCAATGGATTTGATAATCTCAAACTGTTCTCGATTATAGGAAAAGTCAAGATCGTTATCCTGCAAATCAAGATGATAACTTTGATTATGCGTTTTATCACCATATTTTCTTCGCCCTTTAAAAGCTCCGTTTTCTGACAATTCCTTTAACACCCGAATATCCTTCACCTTATTCTGACTCAGATTCAACTGCCTTAGTTGCGTCATTGCTGCCAAGGCATCAATATTTCTAATTTTATTCCGGCTCAACATCAAATAGTGAGGATTAAACCCTTTCAAAAAATCAATCTCTTTTAAGCCGCAGTCCATCATGGACAAGGATTTTAATTCCGGATTTATTTTTTCAAAACATGAAAAGTCTCTAAATCGAAGCCCTGCCAACCAAAGTGTTTCCAACTCTTCCAAACCTTCCAAAGGGCATAAATCCGTGACCCGACTATAACCCAAATTCAAGTCTTTTAAAAACGTCATTCCTGCCAATGGACTAATGTCTCGTACGGAGGTATACCAGCAATCCAGCTTACGCAACTCCTGTAATTGATTCAAGGGCGACAGATCATGCACCTCAGTATATCGAATATTCAGCTCTCTTAAATATTTAAAATATTGAATTGCTCCGATATCTCTAACCTTATGGGCTTTATTCCTGGGCTTAGCGGACAGATCCAATCGGTCCATCGACTCGGCATCTTTTAAAGTAACAGGAGTACCTACCGGAATTCGCAAGGCTAACCTTACCTTGGTTTCAAACACATTATCATGAAAAACAATATGCCCTTCCTCATTTAAATAAGACTTTTCTGTAGCCATTGATGACCACGAACAACAAAAAAATAATAGTATACAAAAAAATGCTTTCATGTCTATTTTGGTTTATATCAACAAAATAGACATATCAAACACAACCCTCGTTAAAAAGCAATTAGATTAATATGGCTCTCAAAACACGATAGCCATTCCTTGTTTTCCAATAGCTTTTATCCAAAGCCGGCTTATTTCATACTTAGCCCCAATTATACATGCGTAAATCCCCCTTTAGCTGCAAGGCGGGGAAAATGAAGGAATAGTTCCCTATTTCAAGTTTTTTCCAACGAAGCAGATGAATGAGGATAAAGTAAGCCCACCCCAATTTGGGCTAATATAAAATCGCAAGAACTATTTTAACAGAATAGTATAAAGCAATTTACACCAAACGCCTGAATCTAGTAATAAATAGTTCGGGTCAAAAAAGGTAAAACCAGGCTACTTCATAAGTAACCTATTGCTATTAGATATACGGGCTTTATTTATTGGGACAAGAAATCATCAATAATTCGATCGTGATCCAATATTACCCCTCAGCAGCAATCAATAAAAGCGGTGCTTATCAATTAATAACTTTCCTTCTTCTTCTCAAATTGCAGCGTATCCGGGTCATCACTGATATAAAGGGCGTCCATTCCGGATTGCATGACCAATATCTTCCCAAAAGCTTCAGGCAACTCCAGCTCTTGTGCCGTTACCCATCGTCCCTCTCCATAAACGGCAATTTTTTCTCCGGGCTCCAAAATCCCTTCGTGATATTTGAAGCTCTTATTCATCCCAAGCCAGTTTTCATCATCATGACCATGATTTTTTAAATATTGTTTTAATTTGGGACTGGCGTCATTCAGAAAACCGGAATCAAATTTGGCATCCTTTACGATATAAGATCTTTTTTCCGAAGCTTCAATGATTGCAAAATGATCTCCTTCCTTGATCAGAAAAGGGATGCTTTTTTGATCATCTATCACTTTCACCCATTTGGAGCTTTTCCCCTGGCTTTTTTTCTGCTGTACCTCCACATGATATTCAGCACAAGCTCTTCCGGACAATGGTGCTTTCAAGGCCTCATTCACCGGTACGACCTGACCCACAATACGAGCCGTCTGTCCGTTACGAAAGTTTTTGATTTTTTTTAGAGGAGCCTTTTTTAATTTTCGTTTAACAATGGCCTTCTCGGTAAAAAAATGAGAAAAGATGATAAACCCGAGGATAATGAATCCTATAAACCCAAAAAATATATATTCAACATTCATGATATTTAATTACTTCAACAAAATCAGATACATGCTCAATATATTATAAACAAATAAAAACCCCAATTAAATCAACTTTTCCTAATTTAATATTTTCGCAAAAAGTGGGTTTATCCTTCATCAGCGTGTACTTCATTGCCAACGCATGGAACAAAACCTGAAAGATTGCCGAGGTCATCCCTTTTATTTTGTAAAAATAACATCGCTATTATTGAAACATTATCCCAAATCACATTCAATTAACCGAATGATACATGCCTAATTCCGCTTTTTCCCCAAGCTTACACCTCACTACTATCGGTGTCCTGTACAGAAATGCTGGGATTTGGGAAAAAAGGCCTAATTTTGGCTATTGAAAAGGAAACGCATAAGAGAGCTGAGATGACCATTAATCCTTCTGATAAAGACCGTTTAATACATGCTTTGCCTAAAGAGGCAGAGAACATAACATTACCTGAAAAATTTACTTTTCCATTTAACTACCAACCGCATGCACTCTGTGTATTGGCGGCGGAGGAGTTGCAGGCCTATTTGGCCCAAAAGGAGGAGTGGCAGGAAGAGCTGAGTCTGGAAGGAAACAATGAACGTGTGGGCAAAATGTTTGGGGTGATGATTGTGCGGGATAGCCATGGTCAATTGGGCTATTTGGCGGCTTTCTCAGGAGCTATTGCGGGTAAGAACCAATGGCCAGGATTTGTCCCCACACTCTATGATCGCTGGGATCCCAATTCCTTCTTCAAAATCGGGGAGCAGGAATTAAATGCCATCAATGAGGAGGTTGTCCAACGGGAAAATGATCCGGCATTTCGAGTCGCTATTCAGGAAATGGAAGCCTTGCGTATTTCCGGCACGGCACAGATCGAAGCCTTCCGACAAGAGGTTAAAGACCGAAAGGCCGAAAGAAGAGCCAAACGGGCAGAAGCGGAAAGCACATTGTCGGAAGAAGCATATTCGAAACTTTTGCATGAAGCAAGTTTAGAAAGTCAGGCGGATCGCAAATGGCTGAAGGGGGCGATTAAACAGGAGCAAAAAAGAATGAAAATTGGAGAAGAAAAAGTAGAGGCGATGCGTGCTCCTATTTTAGCTTTGAAAGAGGCGCGTAGGGAAAAGTCCAATGCGATTCAACAGCAGATTTTCGATCAGTACACCTTCCTCAATGCCCGAGGTGAAAAGAAAGAGGTGCGGGAGATTTTTGGAGAGGAATTACCTCCGGCGGGTGCGGGAGATTGTGCCGGACCAAGGTTATTACAATATGCTTTTGCGCAAAATCTAAGTCCGATTGCCATGGCGGAGTTCTGGTATGGGCCTTCCCGAAGACCATCATCCGAAAGCATTTGAATTATTATCCGGCTTGTAAAGGAAAGTGCGGCCCGATCATGGGGCATATGCTTCAGGGATTGGTGATGGAGGAGGATCCGCTTCCTGCCAGAATTATTGTCCCGGATCATATTGAGGTCTTGTATGAAGATGATGTATTAGCGATAGTGAATAAGCCTTCCGGATTTCTATCTGTTCCCGGAAAAAGCCATACCGATTCCATACTGGAAAGGATCAAACAGCAAATGCCAGATGCGGAAGGACCGATCATTGTACACCGACTGGACATGGATACTTCCGGCCTAATGGTGGTAACAAAAAATGAAGAAGTCTATAAAAATCTACAGGAACAATTCACCAAAAGAACGGTCAAGAAGCGATACACTGCTTTACTGGAAGGTTATGTAAAAAAATCGGATGGTTATATCGACCTGCCGCTACGTGTGGACCTTGATGACCGCCCAAGACAGATGGTCTGCTACCAGCATGGAAAAGCCGCCCGCACCAAATTTGAAGTGAAGGAACGTAAAAACGGCCGAACACTGATTCATTTCTATCCGATTACCGGACGTACACATCAGCTGCGCATGCATGCGGCTCACCCCGACGGGCTGGATTGCCCGATTGTAGGTGATGATTTATATGGGAAGGTGGCCGAACGCCTGCATCTGCATGCGGCTTATCTGGAGTTTGAGCATCCGGTGAAGAGGGAGAGGATGAGCTTTGTTTTAGAGGCGGAGTTTTAAAAAATACGTATAAAAAAAACGGACTGTCCGGGAAGAGGACAATCCGTTTTTTTTTGAAGGCATTTATTTAATAGGTGCCTATATAATTCCATAAGGGGGTTTCATCAGGTTTTAAGTTGGTATAATTCCCGGTTAACTCCAGTATAGATTGATATACATTTCTAGAACCATTAGAGGTATACTGCACTAATTGATCCTGTGCAAAATAGCTTCCGGAAGTCCATAATTGTAATTTATTTGGCCATGCTCCTTCACATATCCCTAATAACAACCACTTATCATAGTGATAAACTACATGCCTGGTATTGTTATCATAATTTATATTCGGACGATTAGCATTATTCTCGGTTAAAAGTTTCACATAATTATCTCTGGAAAGAGAAGTGTTATTGTCCGGGTGAATATCACTTCCTTTTGACTTATGGCTTTCCAAACAAATCCAGGTAAAAGTAACCTCCGAATAACTTTCCCACTGATTATAATCATCAGAATATAATCGTTGACGTACGGAAACTAAATCGCCTCTCGTATAATCTGTCTTATCCATCCACAGATCTGGACAATCCTCCGGAGGCACCACAATAATCAGATATGGATTGATCAGGGTCATGAACCAATCCTCAGGTTGAAAATCCGTGAACTGATAGGACGTCTCATAATTCCCTCCCACACTAACGGTTTGAGAACTTATTAAAGCACCCACTGCATCCGAATTGGGATCACTATCCTTTTTGTATACAAAAGTATCATCCTCCGAAGTTTTCGCGACCGGAACATACTCAACTGTAATATCTAAATCCTCCCCTAAATAATCATCCGGTAATAAAATGACAGCCAGACCATTAGTGACCGTATAATCACTAATCAGTATATTTCCGGAATGAGCTATCGAAAAGGATCCGGCATATGCTTTATTAATATATTGGTCACTTTTATCTCCGTTCACAGGGATCATTCTGGCAATCTCCAAATACAGTTTATTATAACTCCCCAGCACTCCATCAATATGCTCATAGCCTATATCAGTCAGGCTTCCTCCCGCTGTGCTGGTTAAAACAAAATAGATATCTACAGGAACAATACTATTGGCCGAAATGGTAAATTGAATAGGACAGGGATCTCCCACATAATCATCCGGGACATCCTTACCCTCAATCGGGACATATCCAATAAAATCGCCCTGACTATTAATTAATGCACAAGAATTAATCACATAATCACCGACCGGTAATAATAGTTTTTCTGAAGCAATACTGCCATCCGAATAAATATAAGCGTCAACCGTATATTTAACGTTGTCACCGATACTACTACAATCCCCATTTAAACAAGGGGCTATTTCATACACAATGGATCCGTTTTCCTCCACCATGGCTACCGCAGCCTGCCGGCCGTTTTCATGCAGATCCAGCTTCATCGTTAGAGACATTTCTCCCTTAGAGTTTAAAGGGGATTGCTCATCGATATGACAACTGATGAAAAGGAGGGTCAGTAAGAGAAAAGAAAAGACCGATCTTATCATTGGTATGAATTTAATTTTAGTGAAAAAATAGAAATATACACCCCAGGAATAGGGTGTATATTCATGCTATTTAAATATTAATTATTGACAGATGATGTCGAATACGTCGTTATCACCAGGAGTTAATGGATTAGTAACAACAGTTGGTTGCGTACTAGGGCTATCTGCTTTTCCATGGTAATTGATCTTGGCAATTGTTCCGCCATCAAAAGAAACCGTCACTGTTTTGCCTTCAGGAATACCAATCTTCCAGAATCCATTAGTATAGAATGAACTGGTTTCATCTTCTTCAAAATAAACGGCTCCTGAAACGGAATCTTCAATTTTCAAAGTACCTGCAACCGGAACCCACTTCCCTGTTGCATCTAAGGTTGTAGTTGAAATTTGAAAATCATTGCGCCTCACAATATTACCCTCATGGATAATACCGTTCATATAGCCGAAATCTGTAGCACTATTTCCTCGCACGTCTACCGCAGCGAATTCAATATTTAACAACTCATTCGCATTGACAACAAATGTAGCCGGAAGTTCGGTCACAAATTCAGCAGGATCTACACCTGAGGCCGGTGTTAAGTTTGCAGTCCAGTTGGCTAGATTTGACCCAGTTAAAGGGGTAATAGCCAATAAATCATTAGCATTAGTATCCTTTGTTCCTGATATTAGATCATAAGCAGCATCTCCATATAATTTCACCTCTGTAATCTCGATGCTCGTCCCGTCGGCAAAAGCAACCTTATCTGTTGTCACAAAAGCAGTTCCTGCACCAGGATACAAGTCTGAATCCATGGTAAAGGTAAGGGTTGTCGGTGTTCCTCCAATTTCGTAAATCACCTCCATGGTATTTACCTGTGGCAACACCTCCGCAGAAATACCAGATACACGTGCAGTGGTATGATTCGAGTGCAAAGCGGAATTAAATGTAATCTCCCCATTCCCTACCAATTCATCCTCAGTGGATTTACAAGAAAACAGACCTGCTACTACCAGTAGCAACGTCAATAATTTTGCTGTTAAGTTTTGCATAAAAATTAATTGATTTTTGAAAATATAATATCGATAATATCGTTTTGATCATGTATCCTCTCAATGGGATAATCCAGGTTCAGGTATTGCCCCTGATCCAAAACCAATCTTGCTTTTTCCACTTTTAGATTTTGGTCATCCGGCGTGAAAAATATGGTTGTCATGGTTCCTTTAGGTACTCCTATTTTAGAAAATCCGCTATCTAAACCTTTCTGCTCTACTAAAATAGCGCCCTCTTCATTCTCAATCCTGATGGTTCCACTTACCGGAATCCAAACTCCCTTATCATCAATCAGGGAGGCGGTAATGGTAAAGTCTGTGCGTTCAACAATGCTGATTCCCCAACCCGCATATCCAAAATCAGCTTCCGTAAAACCATTGGCCAAAACTACTTCTAGCACTTCCGAATATTGTTGATTAAAACTCCTTACAATCCCGTAGGGCAGAGGGTCACGCACATATGGCGCCAGTTTGGCAGAATCCATGGGGATGGCAGCCACCACCATTCCATGTTCACTCATTAACTCCACCTTAAAGAGCTCGCTAGGGCCAATCAGCCCTTTAGAATAAGGTACCACTACACTGGTATCCGTAGGATGGGCCAATAACTTTTGCGCCAATATTTTATCCGAACCCTCAGACTGAATAACAGCATAAGCCACCTGATTTACCCAACTATAATCTTCCTCATCAATAAAAAAAGTATACTGACAATCAGGCGACTGGGGATAAAACAATTCTTCCTGCTTACAAGAAACCAGTAAAAAAAACGCAATATAAAATATATATTTTAACCTCATATTCTAAAAAGTTAAACCAGCTCCAAAGGTAAATCCATTGAAAATATGGTAACCGGTATACAAATAAACCGGGGTTCGGCCTCTTCTGCTTCTGTTCCAGTCATTCAGTTCATACATCAGACCGGCCTCAATGGCATAAGTATAGGCACTTTTGAAATCTGTATAGGGCACTTCTATTTCAGGATAGTCCGGATGCGCCATAAAACCTTTTTCATAAGTCGCCTTCGTTTGAATTCCGGGGGAAACCACCACATGAATACCCTTTACTACTTTATAGCCAAAATTCACCAGCATATCAGCCTTTATCACTGTTTCTGCTCCCTTTGTCACCTGACTCATTCGTCCGGTTAATCCCATTCCAAAATCCTGATTTCGACCATATCTGCCTGTAGACAAAGGAAAATACACCTGCGCACCAAACTTATGATCAGTAGTGTATTGCATGCCCACAAACACCAAAGAACTTTTCAAAGATCGCCGATTTCGGTTATAACTTCTCCTCGGCGGGGCGGCTGCCAACAATTCTGTTAATCCGGAAAAGAACAGAACGAACAATATAAAATATCTAATTTTCATAAAAATATCAGCAGCTAATGTTGGTGGTATAGGTTGTTAATTGCTTCCAGCCTGAATGCCTGTCCGGGCGATTATTACTACTATCTCCGGCACTTCCTTCATTAGGTATATCCTGAGTGGCGATATAGACAAATCCGTTATAGTGAACTATTTCACCTTTTTGGTAATCGCCGAAATCATACACATAAGTTACCCACAGACTCGGCTCCGTCTGGTATCGGTACGGCCATTCTTCTATATCAAGGGACCAATTCACCTTTGAGAGATCCCCCACACATATTCCTTTAAATTCCCAATCAGAAGTCTCTGCTAAACAGTAATAGATGGAGCGCCCCCTTTGCCCCCAAAGTTGATCATCGGTCTCTGTTTGAGAGTTAAATCTGACCGAGGGAGGTGTATCTGTAAAATGAGTATTCTTCTCCCACAACCAATAAAAACTCCTTCCATCACAAAGAGTAAAATGGTATGAATCCGCCTGAGTAGTAACCTGATCCCCGGTCTCATACTCATCCGAGACCTGATTTAAACGCATCAGAGAACATTCGTCTAACTCACAAGCAGGACAACTATTCAAAATGCTTAAAAACCACAAATCTTCCTCTGCTCCAGCGGTGGACAAATCAAATCTAAAAGAAATAGTATTTCCAGAAGGTAAACCCGAACCAATCTGCTCCCCATAACCTTCCCCTCTGTTCCTCAGATAATTAAAATATTCAAAAGTAGATTGACAGTCCACACAGGCCGAAAAATCGAGGGACACATTCAAAAATTCGGCATCATTTGGAACATAAAAATTAGCCATTCCCCATTCAAAAGACTTGTCAATAACATTGAACTGTTGCCCCGCCACTACATAGTCAATATTGAAATGTGCCGCTGCTATGTTCAAATCGAAGCCGGAGGAATTATTGAAAGTACTCAGTTTAAACTCTGTGATCACCAATCTAAAATCGGAAGAATTATCCTGTCCGGTAAAATCACCATACCCCACATCCTCCAGATTAATTCCTTTTGCGTTCATAAAGGGCAATTCCTTGGAGTAAATATCATTTCCGCTAATGGAAAAGCTCAATGGCAATACCCCTTCCGATATGGGCACTATTCCAACCACAGCATTAGGGTCCAAAACCTTTGCAGCATTAAAATCAAATGCCGCTTCATCATTCAAAAGAAATGCCCTTGAAATAGTATAATCACCCTTTGCTAACAATAACTTATTCGATAAAACCCGGCCATTTTGAAAGTAAGCCGATAAACCCACCAGCTTTTCATTACCGAATAAATCATTATTCTCAAATTTAGAAAATTCAAAAATAACCGCTTCCACCTCACTCAGGGAAAGATTTTTTAGCCTTGAATTATCCTCAAAAAGATCAAAACTAAGCTGTAATCCTCCCTCCTCCGCCATATCTTCCCTTGGAGGAATACATGCGGCCAAAACCATCAGGCTAAGGATTAACAAAAAATTAAAGATTGCTTTAAAAGCGTGCATACAAAAGGTTAATGGGATGTTGACGAATCGGAGGCAAACCTATTAATTTTTGGCGGACTATTTAATCCTATAAAAAGTATAGTAATAGAAGAAGCATGAAGAAAATCAATCTATAAATGAACCTATTTCCTCCCTAAATGGCACAATTAATGATCTAAAATCAAATGTTTTATTCAACTATAAGTGTTTTTTATATAACGCAACCAATACCAGGTCAAAATATTTATAATTTTTATTTAAAAATAAACTGTTTTGTTTAAATTCAATCATTTTAACCAAGATGTAACGTTTTTTTAAAAAAAGATACTAAAAGTCCTTAATTCCCACTTACAATAGTCCTTCTAATTCAAACAAAACCCTTTTTACATTCCCGACTAAACTCCAAAAAATTCAACTTCCCCCTTAAAAAATGCCAAATATTTAAAAATATCTCAAAATGCCACAGAACCAACACCAAAAAACGAGAGACTGGTTCCAACCTCTTTCAAATTTAATTCCAGTATACGCAAAGTACCTTTAGCAAGAAAAAACAACTACAAACACTTACAAATCAACAACTTAACCTAAGCACCCTCATCCAATGACCACTCCCTACTCATCCTAACCAAGACCAAATCTTCTTCTTACCGGTCCTTAATTAAGAAAAATCGCGCTAAAGACACTTGACAACACTCAATAGCTTTGTTTAACACTAAACCTAATTTCGCGTTTAGAAAACCTTAAATTGTGTTTAAAAGCGAACCAACCGACTGCAAATTCGAATTATTGGAAGCGATTTTGGATAATTTCTTAACAATAGCGATGCTATCTTCCCAAAGTAATCTTGTACCGCGACTGTAATAATCAAATTTTTGCCACAGATTATGGCTTTTAAATACGCTCAAAACAAGTATAAAGACACCGAACCACCAACAAAGATAGAAGGGAAAAGTCGCTGAAAATGAAGCCATTATCTCACAAACCCTTAGTGAATTACACTTTCTATCAAACACATTTTTTAACCGAATAGCACGATGTATCGATTTGTATTTTTAATCTTGTTCTTTTTTACCGTCGCAAACACTTTTGCTCAAAACACGCTATCACAAGGGCGTTGGACCTCCATTGAAGCCAAAGGAAAATGCTCGGCACGTCATGAAGCTTCTTTCGTAGCCCATAAAGGGAAGTTTTATCTGCTTGGTGGTCGGGGGGGTACAACCGGTGGATGTATTTGATCCTGAAAAGCAGCAATGGGAAACCAAATGCAAAGCCCCAATGGAGATTCATCATTTCCAGGCCGTGAGCTATGGTGATGCCATTTATCTGGTGGGTGCTATGACGGGAAAGTACCCCAAAGAGGAGCCACTGAGCCACGTCTGGAAATACTACCCAGCCACCGATGTTTGGGAAAAAGGCCATGCCATTCCAGAAGATCGGAGAAGAGGTGGGGCTGGGGCGGTGCTGTATCAGGACAAAATATACCTGGTATGTGGCATTGAGCTCGGGCATACCAGTGGCACCAACAACTATTTCGATGTGTATGATCCGAAAACAGGCTCATGGGAAGTACTGACCAAAGCCCCGCATATCCGCGATCATTTTTCAGTCGTTATTGCTACCGATAAATTGTATTGCATAGGAGGGCGCAATACCAGCCATCATCTGCCAGATCAATTTGGTGCCTTTTTCGACGCAACGGAGGCGACAGTAGATGTTTATGATTTCAAACAGCAACGATGGTATTCCCTTGCTGAAAAATTACCTTATCCCACTGCCGCCGCGGGCGTGGTGGTTTTCGAGGATCAGATTATCTATATGGGCGGAGAGTCCGCTGCTCCGATTGCCACGCAAAAAACACAGGCCTTAAATCTGACTACTGGGGAATGGACCGAATATGCGCCGATGCTCACCGGCAGACACGGGTCTTCCGCTATCCTGCACCAGGGGGACATCTATTTTGCCGCCGGCAGTCCTAATAAGGGAGGTGGGAACCTGGCAACCATTGAGCGATTTTCCATCCAACATGATTGGCAGGCCCTATTTAACGGAAGTGATCTGGAAGGCTGGGAAATAAAAGGGGATCAAGGTGAAAAGCAATATTGGTCAGTAGAACAGGGGGCCATCGTTGGTCATACTTTCGAAGCACACGCGCCCATCTGTCTGCAAACCACCAAAAGCTACAGCCACTTTGAGTTACGCCTCCAATTTCAATCTAGGAGGGGGAACAATAGTGGTGTGTACATCAGAAGCCGATGGGACGAAAACGCAAAAGGTAAAGCAAATAGTACTCCCCAAATGAAGGGCCCACGGATTGATATCGCGGCTACTTCCTCTTGGAAAAATGGACTGATCTGTGATGAAGCCGATGAACATCGCCGATGGCTGTATCCGGAACTGGCGGATCATCACATTACGAAAGAGGACTGCAAAGCTACTAATGCGGTATACTTTGAGCCGGAAGGTGTTCTTTCGTGGAACGATCTACGAATTGTCTGTACCGGCAATCGGATCAGGACTTACCTCAATAATCACCTGATCGCCAACTATGACGGAACGGACGTTTTAGATTCTAAAATCTATAAAAAGCTAAAGATTTATCAGCAAGGACATATCGCCCTGCAGTTACCGCAAAATCCTTCCGGTACGATCCGTTTTAAGCAAATTGAAATCCGGGAGCTCAATCAAGCCACATCTCGTCCGAACTCTTCTTTCTGACCAGCCCTGCTCAGCCCTACTCTTCATCACAAGTCATCAAAAAAAACGGTAGGATTTAACAAGCTGCCCTCTTATCCCGAATTATGAATGCTCAAACCCCCGTTTGGTTGCTAGACGGGAAAAAGTTAGGGCAAACGCATCAGGAGATGATGGATATAAGGTAGTTATGATCCATTGAAGCCTTGTATCTCCTCTTTTTCTTACTGAGTTTATCATCCATTCTAGAAATTCTCTGCAGTGCGATTTTTCGGAGGATATTTAAGTTTTCAGCGGAATGATCCTTTCTGGCTCTACAAGCATCCTCATTAAATGTCACATCCAAATGCCAGTGCAGTTGATTCTCTATGCTCCAATGTCCTCTTGCCAATAAATTGTAGTATTTTGGATCTGAAATTTCTTCAGAACTCATGTAGAATCTAACCTGCTTACTTTCCTTCCCTTTAACATTTCGATTACTCTCAATCTTAACAATATTTTTTAGCCCTTCCCAACCAGTTAATTGCTCCTCTTCCGGCAAAGATGCCATTGAAATTATAGTGCATTTACGTTCTTCTTTTCTTCCATGCCCTTCTTCAATCATTAAGTCAAATTTGCTAGGATTGTGGAAGCGGAATGCATCTTCAACAATCTGATAACTGTTCCTCTGGTTTTTTTTAAGCGAAAGAAAGTATTGAGCATCACAATCTTGTGTTATTTTTTGAGCAATCTCCCTTTGACACCCTATCGCATCAATACTCACCGTAGCGCCGGCCAATTCTATGCTATCAAGTAATTCAGGAATGGCTGTAATTTCGTTGCTTTTATTTTTAACCTTTTGTTGGCCTATGCAAATATTATTTTCACCAACCCAAGCACTTAATATGTATAAACCTTTATTCCCTTTTTGATTTGGAGAAACTCCCCTTAATTTTTTCCCATCTAAAATCACCTGCTTTTCATTTACAACGTCCAGTAATTGTTGCCCATCTTCTTTGAGACTATTCAGCAATGAGTCTGGTCGTAATCTTTGTAGAACTCGATTAAAGGTATCATGAGATGGGATACCATTCGATAAATCAAGGCACTCGGCTAGCCATTCATAATTTTGCTCTCCGAAAATTACCATATCTTCAAAATCTTCGCCATTACAAATCATTGTTGCTAAGGCGATAAAAAGGATATTTTCTAATGGATGAAGACATCTCCACTCTTGGCGAGGGTCTTCTACTCCTGAAAAAATAGTCGTGGGTGTATTCATAGGGCAAAAATAAACCAATTTCTCAATAGTTTTTAACTTGATGCGTTTGCCCTAGGAAAAAGTAAGGAATTTTGCCTATTTCAAGTTTTGTCCAGGAAAGCAGATGAAGGAGGTAAAAGCAAGCTTGCCCAAATTCGGGCTACTAGAAACTAATAAAACACAACAAGCTAACAACAAGCAACTTAACTCAATGGATTTGACAGCACTAAATTCAGATTAAACCTCTTTTGTCTCCTGATGGGCATTAAACACTGCTAATAATTCTTCATGTTGATCAAAAGGTACAGCATCCAAATTTATCAAGTGAGCAGGCCCTTCCAACAACCCTAACTGCAAAAGCATCATTCTATCATTAAAATAAATAGCGCTATTGCAGACATCCTTTAGAAAAATTTCCTTTCTGGCCCCTGTCATCCGATTTTCTCTTACGATCTTATACTCATCAATGATCAATCGATTCCAATTGATCATCAGGTTTATAATCACCAAAATCAAGGCCGCCACACTACAAAATCCAGCCACCATTGGAATGGATATGAGTAAACTTAATAAGGCAGCGGTACCGAAAATTATAGTGTTGCTCATTTTCCACCAGGGCATGGTAAAGGTATATCGCATTCCTGCTTTGACCGCAGGTGGGCAATAGTCCTCAGCTGCAAACTTTTCCAATAAAACTGCCTTTAAATAATTAATATTTTTATAAAAATCAACATAAATATAATAATCCTGCCCTTGAGCGCTGAAATAAATAACCGGATATAAAACCGGAACAATCCCTAAGCTAAACCATGCCTGTTGCCAGAGAAAAACCTTATCGATTTTTTGCCAATCAATTTCCTCCTGCCCGATCAATAGCCCTTTTGCGGTCAATGTGACTGAGGGCACCTGTTTTATTTGTTTTCGAAAACAATAAACCGCCCATGCGGTAACCAATGCACTTACCGTCAAAAGGAAATAATCCCTTCCCTCGAAACTGTTACGCCCGTGCTGATACATTCCATTTATTATTAAACCAATAAATATCAATGGCAACAGTAAATAGGGGATATTAAATAAATAAAAGCGGTACTTCTTAATGTCAAATTTTTGCTCGTCGCTCATATAAACAAATATTCAACTTATACATGAGAAAATTAAAAACCATTTTCTCCAAATTTAATTGACAGGATAAAAGTCCAAAAATTGAATGCGACACCCAAGTCTATCCAATTGCTACTGGGCATCAAAGTCGAAGTCAAAAAAAAACAATAAAAAACCCCTCTCAGCGTAGCTCAGAGGGGTTTTTAGAAAATGATTGTGGAGTCGGCGAGAATCGAACTCGCGTCCAGAGAAGGTGATTGTCGAGCCTTCTACATGCTTAGTTTACACTTAAATTTTCGAACGAGGGCAGGAGGAAAACATCCAACCGTTCGTCTTATCTGCTAGTATTCGGATTAGGATCGCAGCATCTCCCTCTCCTATTTTCTTATAAACGACACCCCAAATCCAACCGTAAGAAACCCCAGTTGGTGGGATGTGGCCCGGGAACTATTAGCTCAACCGCATAAAGCCTGCTATCATACTCTAGGAGTTATGATTAGGCAGCCATGGCAAAGTTAGACTCGCCAATTATGATGTGCGTAAATTTATCACGGAGGTACACGCTCCCCCGACATGCTTATACTCGCAACGACTCATCCTGTCAAAACCGATCGACCCCTATCGGATCCATCATGGTAAAATGGACTGCAAAGATGGGATAAAACCGCTTAATATGCAAATCCACATTGATTTTTACGAAAAAGCTTTGCATTTGGATATGCCAGAGTACGGACCAGTGCTGGCTGAAGGATGGAGGCAGCGGCGAAGCCGGTTGTTGGAGCTCCTGTGGCCGGAAGACCGAATAACTATTTTTTTTCAAAACCTTCCGGCCGCAGAGCGACTGCCGAGAGCCTGACCGAGCGTGCGAGGCAGCCCCTAAGCCGAATTATTCACCGCCAATTTATTAACCCAGCACAATTGATTTAATTTCAACCCCTTAAAACATATTTTCTTTGAATTACAATTGCCCAAATTTGGGCGAGCTTACTTTCTCCTCATTCATCTGTTTCGTTGGAAAAAACTCGAAACAGGAAACTATTACTTCATTTTTTCCGCCTTACAGCTAAACGAGGATTTAAGCATGAATAGTCCAGGCTAAATACCTTCATCTAAATCATCCCCCTTGCCTTAAACTCCAAATACTTGTTCAGCGCACTCACTGTCAGGTTTTCGGGGGCCGTGAGAATCGGGTGAATACCATATTGGCGTAATTTTTTCACCATAAGCTGTTTTTCATTGGCCATTTTTTCAACCACCCCTCTTAAATAGGCACCGGACTCGTCCACCACTTCTTCCTCCAGAAAGGATTCAACCTCTGTATTGGTAAAGAGTACCACCACCAGGAGGTGCCGGGCGGCCATTTTTCGAAAATAAGGCAACTGACGTTCCAGGCTAAGCTCACTTTCAAAGTTGGTAAACAGCAACACCATCGACCGCTGACTCAACTGCCTTCTCAGGTGGGTATAAACGCTGGAAAAATCAGTTTCTTCAAAGGAAGGCCTGAACTTGTACAATTGCTCTTGCAATGTATTAATAATCATAGGTTGCCTGGAAGGTTTTATCCAGGAACGCTGGGATTGATCATGACAATGAAGCCCCACCAAATCCTTTTTCTTATAGGCGACATTCAACAAGACTAAAGTGGAATTAATCGCATAATCAACCAGATCCATACCATTGAAGGCTGCTTTCATATTTCGACCACCATCAATCAGTGCGACCACCTGTTGTGCTTTTTCATCCTGATATTGATTCACCATCAAATCAGCCTTGCGCGCAGTGGCTGCCCAGTTTACATTTCGAATATCATCTCCAATGATATACTCTCGAATTTGATCAAATTCTTTCTGCTGCCCTATTCTTCTGAATTTTTTAACGCCCCCAAAAGAAAAGGCCGTATTCTGTGCCATTAATTCATACTGACGCAAATGCACGAAAGAAGGATAACAGGCCACTTCCTGTGGACTGGCCAATTTAAAATGCCTTTCCACTAAGCCTAAAAAGCCCTGAGCCACGACTCTTAAGTATCCGAAATGATATGCTCCACGCTCCACCGGCTGCAATAAATATTGAAATTGCTGCTGTTGTTGCTTTGAAAAAGCGACTTGCTGCAGAGGGATTTCCGCCGAAATCTGATCCGGAATTTCATCTTGCCATTGAAGGGTGATTGGAAATCGATAAGTGGAGTTTAAGCTCACTTTTACCGGATTAGTATCCCCGTTCGAAAACCTATTGGGAAGCTGTCGCTCCCCCTGAATATTCCCGGTAAAGAATAATAATATGAATTCAAAAACAGTTGTAACAACCCATGCCAGTAATAATAATTGACTCAACCAATACAGGGGAGCTATCCAAAATCCAAGCACACTCATACTAGCCACCACAGCCGCCGCCAGATAAAAACGCATGCTAAAGTTGAGCTGATACAGCTCCTTCCATATACTATTTAAACGCTCCATCATGATGCCTGAAATATCTATCGTGGTGCCTCTACCGCTTTCAAAATCTGGTCAAGGGCCATTTCAACGGTGTACCCTTCCATTTCTTTCTCCGGTGTCAGCATCACCCGATGGCTCATCACGGAGGAAAACACAAATATCACATCTTCCGGCGTCACGAAGTCACGGCCATTCATAATGGCGTGTACCTTGGCCGATTTCATAATGGCTAAAGAAGCACGCGGAGAGGCCCCATAATATAACTGGGCTGATTTTCTTGATTCCTGCACCAGCGCGGTAATATAGGCGAATAATTTGTCGGCCACGGTCACCTGCTCTACCAAAGAACGAATTTCTTTTAAATTTTCTTTCGAAAAAAACGACTGCACCTCCACATTAGACGAACTTAACTGCCCCAAATGGTGCCGCTTCAGAACCTCCTGTTCTTCCTCTGCTGTTGGATACCCCACCGAAACCTTGAACATAAATCGATCCAGCTGTGCTTCCGGAAGCGGGTAAGTTCCTTCTTGCTCAATCGGGTTTTGGGTGGCTAAAACCATGAAGGGGTAATCCATCGGGTAGGTAGTGCCATCATTAGTAATTTGTCGCTCTTCCATCACCTCGAAAAGCGCGGCCTGCGTCTTTGCCGGGGCACGGTTGATTTCATCAATCAAAGCCATATTCGTGAAAATAGGCCCTTTTTTAAACTGAAAAACCCCTTCTTTCTGATTATAGATGGAAGTACCCAAAACATCTGAAGGCATTAAATCCGGAGTAAACTGAATACGGGAAAAATCGGCATTCACCATGGAAGCCAAAAGCTTGGCGGCTAATGTTTTTGCTACACCAGGCACACCTTCCAGCAATACATGTCCATCTGCCAAAAGGGCGATAATCATAAGGTCCACCACTTTATCCTGCCCCACTAGCTTTTGCCCTATCTGGCTTTTCATCTCCTGAATTTTATTTCTAACATCGGAGATGTATAATCTATTTTGAAAAACTGAAGGTGTATCCATTATTATTTCTTTTTATAAAATTCATTAATTGTCTGATTCAGTGACACAAAGTCCGGAGCGGAAGTATCTCCTCTAGATAAATCTATCTCATACCAAAGCCTTCTGAGAAAAACTTCCGAGTGCCCACTCTTTTCTGCCAAAGCATCAAAGTATAAATCATTTCGGTCGTGAGAATCCAATAAGTAATGTGTCTTGATGTAATCTTTTAAATAATTTTTCCGGTGCTCAAAAATGGCTCTTTCCGCATTTTTGTACTGAAACAATTTTGCTAAGGTGGTCGCATAATCCCTGCTCATATTGGTTTTATAAGCATGTGGCTTCCGGATGCGTTGCCTCCGTTGTGCTCCCAAAAACAGGAAGATCAAAGCGGTCGCAATCAAAATATTCCAGGCCACATTTAAGGCTTCCGAAGCCCTCACAAATTGAAGGGGAGACTTGTCCGTGGCGGGCCCTAATAGCTGATATTCGCTCCAGTACCAATGCTCCTGTGGAAAATGATTCGCCAGCTCATTGATTAACTTCCTTTCTCGATCATGAATCAGGTGGTAATTAGAAAACAGACAAGGCAACATATTAATGATAATACGCCCGTCTCCCACCTTTCCTTCCAGCAAAAAGTAGCGCTGATTTTCCTCTACCTGCCCCAGAACTTGCCAATCAATGGAGGACTCCTCCTTAATTTTAATCGCATGAACGAAATCTGCTCCGGAGACCTTCACCTCCTCCTCCAGCAAACAAATATTTAAGGAATCAGTGAGCCCCTGCACTTTATCGGAAAAGTCCTTGAACAACACCTCCGGCAGAAACTCACTTTTCAAACCTAGTGTATCCAGAAAGCTATTGTTTATTACCTGGGCGGAAATCAGAAAATGCTTCCCGTCTTTAGCTTCTCTTAATAGTTTGGAATACTCGTGTTTCTCCAGCTCCATCTTGGGAGCCAGCATAAAAACATTTGCTTCTCCATCTGGTAAATCATATTCATAAATCGACTTTCTAAAGAAAACAGGCCGGGAACCTACATACCATTCCTCCAGCAGGCGATTCCAGACATAGGTGCCATAGGGTGATTTTTTATAGTTGAGGTAGTGTTTACTCCAATCATGCTTGGGGGAAGCGAAATAATAATATACCCCCAGCCCTAAAATCAAAAACAGTAAGGCTATTTTAAACGACTTTGGCATATTACTTTTTCAATTTTCTTTCAAATTCTACATACACCTCAAGGGCCGTTTGATAGGTATTCCGATCCGCTTCATAATCGCCATAGCAAACGTATTGGAAAAAATAACCCAAATCATTGAAGCTTTGCTTCAAGTCCAGCTGAGGAATTTGTTTGGCTATCTGAGAGTGAATTTCCCATTGTTGAAAATCAATCACAGCTCGCAAGGACAACATTTTCAAACTCTTAATATATAAATAGCGGGTAGCGGATTTAAAATCCTCCTGCTCCACAGCCTTTCGAAGCAAATGCTCCAAATCTTCATCATCAATTTGCAACTGCTGCGGGACAATAGATTTTCGCCGCTTTTTTGTTCCTTCTTTTCGGGATAAAGACAGCCAGTCTCTTTTATAGGCCAGAAATATCAAAATCCCCAGGGCCAGAGCAATCCAAACCCATTTGGAAACCGGATGCTGAAAGGCAACCTTACCAATTGGTCTTAGCAAATCAGCGATATATTCCTTCAGGCCCTCCCACCAAATTTCTAATGCCGTAGGCTCCCGAATGACTGGCGCCTGATATTGAAAGGAGGCATCCGCCTTGATTTCCTTTACCGTTTCCGGTTTGAAAGCCTGCTGCCCCACTGCCGTAAAAGGAAAAATAAATAGTAAAAATAATAATCTATACATATAGAAAAGAAAGGGAGCCTCTACTCCCTTAGGCTGTTAAAAGCTTGAAATTTCATCCTCGATTCCCATTGGTTCCTTCATAGCCAAAAGGTGATAATAAGTCAGCACCATCCCGACAATGGTTAACATATTAATTAAATTAGACACCACGGTCATCACGGGATAATACACATATGCCCAAAGGCCGACCTCAATGCCTGAGAAAATGCTCAAACCCATTTGAGCGAGCAAGGGCAAGGAAGCCAAAACTCCAACCACCCAAACGATCAGACCAATAATAATAAAAAAGCCAAAGGTATTCCACCAGTTATCCCTCACCAAATAACGGCTTTTGGAAAAAGCAGCCCCAATCCCCAATTCCTCAATGATTTTCGCAGGAAGCACCACAGACCAGGCAACCGCTAAAAATATCCCTGGAATAATTAAAAACATGAAGCCCAAAACTACTCCAAAACCCAACAAAATAGAAATTCCAACATAGGCCCAAAATTCATCTTTGGCATAAGCATAAACCGTTTCCGAATCACCCAGCGTGCCATTTTTTTGATAAAACATCATCGCCACTATCGTTTGTAAAGCCATGATGATCGATCCCACATTCACCATAATTCCTCCCACACTAGCGATGAGGCTAATCAGATTATCGCCTCCTGAGGCGGTCACTAAAGCACTAAAATTTCCTAGCCCCAGTAAGGCACCTAATACAATTAAGGGTAGGGAAGTCTTGGAGTAAATCTTCAGCAATCCACTAAAATTCTCTTTATAAAAAGAAAAAGTAGCATCTAGTCGCTGATCAATTGAGCGTACTTGTCGTAAATTCATCTTCCTGTTTTTTTAAGGTAAAAAAAATCAATATTGGTCTAATAATATATACTACTAGGATATAAACCGCTGATAGGGTAACGATCACAGCTCTTAGAAAATAAGACCATTCGGTATGTCTGGTCATCACTCCCTCAATGAAGCCGGCCATCATAAAAACCGGGATTAAACTTACGATCACTACCAGGGCGGATTTCCCTCCTTTTTTCAAGGCATCCAGCCTGGATCTATCTCTGGGAAAAAGCCAGGAGGCTCCCAATTGTATCCCTGCCCCTCCGGCAATAACAATCGCCGAAATCTCCAGAGTACCATGTAGCCAAACGGTAAAAAAGTAGTCTTTCCAATCAATATGGTCCAATAGAAATCCCTGAAAAGCCCCTAACATCACCCCATTATGGAATAAAATATTCAGGGTACCCAGGCAGGCGAAAATACCCACGGTAAATGCGTTAAAACTCACCATAATATTATTGACCGTTATCCCACTCACCATTTCTAGCTCTGAGGAAGACTTATACACCGCCATTGGATCCCCGTTGGCGATATTATCCAGGGTCATGTTCACATAACTATCCCCTAAAATGACCCGAACAAACTCACCATCATGGGCGCTTGAAATAATTCCGATCAGAAAGGACAGGAAAAAAAAGGTAAAAGAGGTAAGATAAGGGATGGGATGCCTGGCGATCGCCATCGGTAAAATCTCCCACCAATACCGAATGAAATAAGTAAAATCAACATCACGACTTCTATAGATATGATAATGAAGCTCCCTTAATAATTGATTTAAATAACGCTTGGATTCCCCTTTTGGATAGAAAGTTCTGGAATAGGCTAAATCATCATTGGTTCGGACATACAATTCAGAAAGTTGATCCGGATCAGCTCCTTCCTCCTCTTTTAAAACCCGTTTAAGCTTATTCCAATGCTTCCTATTTTTAAATATAAAAGTGGCCTCTTTCATTAATCTCAACAAATAAATACCGTCCAAATTCTCGATATTTTGCAATAATATCAAGTTTATGATATATTTATTTTTTTAAAGTATTTATCAAAAAAAACCACCCCATGGAACAGTTCGATTTTGCCACCTCTCAGGGAGTAGGAATTTCAAATGAAATTGCCGGAATAGGCTCAAGGATAGGCGCATACATTATTGACTCGGTTGTAATTGGGGTGATTATCCTAGGAATCTCTTTACTTTTCGGTTCTTTGTTTGATTCCGAAAATTTTATTCTCATTATATTTTTGCTCTGCCCGCTACTATTTTACTCTCTGCTTATGGAATTTTTTTTTCACGGCCAAAGCTTGGGCAAAATGGCCATGAGCATTCGGGTAATCTCAGAAGACGGACACCGCCTTTCGGCCGGACAGTGTTTCAGCCGATGGATCTTCCGGATTTTGGAAATCCATACCGCTTCAGGCGCAGTGGCTATTTTAGCCGCAGGCATCAATAAAAAAAACAAACGGTTTGGGGACATGGTCGCAGGCACTTTGGTGATCAATGATAAAATGCAGGCCGGGGAAATTTTCAAAATGCCGGAATTCAAAACCGACTACCTGCCCTACCATCAGGAAGCGGCATTAATGACGGATCTTCAGGCGAATATTCTACAGCGGGTGGTGAACCTCACCTCCGATTCTCCCCAACGTCACCAGATCCACCTTAGGATGAAGCAGCAAATCAAAAAAGTTTTTAATATTGATCAGGAGACCCTTGCCAAGCCGGACTTTTTGGAGGAATTTCTTCAGGATTATTACTTCTATTGCTGGAAAATTGCTTACGATCAAAATCAGGCCCTTTATAAAATGTAGGGAATTATTAAAATAAGACTTTCTAATACACTTACGATAAAGAAGGTTTCTTAAAAAACACCTTTTGCTCACTAAAAACATAAATATATGTGTTTAATTCGAAAAACACCGTTTTCGACAATCTAATAATTACCCAATCATTCGATTACCGATTTAAAAAAGGTGGATGAAATCTATTATTTTATTAAAATTAACGATACCATTTCCCCTATCCATAAACCAAATCACGAAACACTCTAAATTAAGTGAGTCAATCTGAATTATACCCAATTCATCAAGCCAGCGAGTTTACCAGTTCCTCCAATTCATCTTTTTTTGTCACAGGCCCCCTAAGATACAAGTAATGAACCATAGGAACGAAAAATAAGGCTGCTCCACAAACTAAAGCCCCTATCGAATAAAAAAGGTTTTTCACCTCTCCCAAAATTTGGTCACCAAAAAAAGAAGAGGCGATTGAAAAAAACAAAAAGAGGGCAATCCAAGCCCCTAAAAAAAAGAATACCACCAGCATAAAAATGATAGTATAATATGAAACTGTACTCAACCACCTTCCTTTCAACAACTTAAACACAGCCTTCAATAATTGAATAAAGGTAAAGTCGCCGTCCATATTCAAGGGTATAATCATTGAAAAAATCGGAATTACACCAAAAGTCACGACTACTAATGCAAAACAAAAAAACCAATAAAATACCCGCTCAAAGGAATCAAAAAAGAAAAACAGCAAAATAAAACTTACATGAAGTACAAGTATTTGACTCATTTTCAAACTAAAATTAATCACCAAATACTTCCGCATATGACTCCAACTCTGTGTGAGTGAAGGAAAATAACCATAGTCTTCCAAATAAAAAACAATACTATTTGCCTGAGAAATCCCTATAATGATAGAGGCAAACACCCCCAAATAACCGGAAAGAAAACAAAACATGTGAATAAAATCCACCCCAACATGAAGACCTGAAACTCCTAACAAATCCAAATTCCCTACTAAATCAGCTATTTTTCCTCCAAATTGAATTACTGATAAACTCAAAACAAAAACAGGAGCTGCTCCGGTAATTAAAATTAACCACACTTTCCAGAAAAACTTAAAATACAGGTCAAAAGGCGCCCAAAGCCGATCCTCCAAAAAAATCAGATTAAAATGATACTGATTCATGCCATTATAATGTTCAAACAACAAAATTACTTCCTCAAAAAATAGCCTCTTAAGAAAAGCCGCTAATCTAGATATTATTTCCACGCCTACGCAAATTATTCTTACACTATTGATGAAAATCAATTTTCAAAAATCAATTTCGGGTACTTAGGCATGAAATTTTAAATAATTGATTCCCCTCCTAAATCCTCTCCTTAAAAACTGAATAGCAAATCCTCTAGAAATTAGAAAGACCTTGCCTTTCCATTTTTAAGGAAAAGACCCTATCTTCGTCCTTAATGGAAAAATTCGTTGTTTCTGCCCGAAAGTATCGTCCGGCCACTTTTGACAGTGTGGTTGGTCAACAGCACATCACCACTACGCTGATCAATGCCATCAATAACAATCACCTGGCGCAAGCCTTTTTGTTTTGTGGTCCGAGAGGTGTGGGAAAAACTACCTGCGCCCGTATTTTGGCAAAGACCATTAACTGTACCAATCGTACGGAAAGTGGAGAGGCCTGCGGACAGTGTGAGTCGTGCCAGTCTTTCCAGAACAACGCTTCTTTTAATGTACACGAACTGGATGCCGCCTCGAATAACTCGGTGGATGATATCCGTAATTTGGTGGATCAGGTGCGCTACGCACCACAATCCGGTCAATATAAAGTGTATATTATTGATGAGGTTCACATGCTTTCGAATCAGGCCTTTAATGCCTTTCTGAAAACTTTGGAGGAACCACCATCCTATGCCATTTTTATTTTGGCGACTACGGAGAAGCATAAAATTATTCCCACCATCCTTTCCCGCTGTCAGATTTTTGACTTTAACCGCATCACGGTTGGCGATATGACCTCCCACCTGATCAATATTGCGGCCAAAGAAAATATTGAAGCGGAAGAAGAAGCCTTGCATTTAATTGCCCAAAAGGCAGATGGTGCTTTGCGTGATGCGCTTTCTATCTTTGATCTGGTTTGTACTTTTGCGGCTGGCGAAAAAGTAACTTATAAAAGCACGGTGGATAACCTCCACGTACTGGATTACGATTATTACTTCAAACTGACATCGCTTTGCCTGGAGGGGAATCACACAGAGGTACTTCTTACTTTTGATGAAATTCTGCGCAAAGGTTTCGATGGACATAACTTCATCGTTGGATTTGCGGAGCATGTGCGAAACCTGATGGTTTCACGTGATACGGCTACCACCAAATTATTGGAAGTCTCAGAATCTGTTCAGGCAAAATTCGCTACTCAGGCGAAGGAAGCACCGCTTTCGTTTTTGCTGAGTGCGCTTAATCTGCTAAGTAATTGTGATCAGACCTTCAAAGGAGCCAAAAATCAAAGGCTCCACGTTGAACTCTGCCTGATGAAGCTGGCACATTTGAACAAGGCCATCTCACTCGGAAGAGCTTCCGCGGTGATTGAAAAAAAAAAATCTGAGCTAAAAGCAAAAAGGGGAGCTAAACAGCCTGCACCAACGGCGGCCGCTTCAACTCCCACTTATGCGGAACCCACACCAAGCCCTGTACCAGTAGCAAAAGACGCTGAAAGCCCCGTTTACAGCCAACAGCCGACACCACAGAGTCGTCCGAGTGTGAATCGGGCGGTAAGTGCTCCGGTGGGTGCCGTAAAAAAAGCGGGAGGTCTTCCTTCCTTGGCGGATTTGAAGGCCAGAATCGACCAAAAGAAAAATACGCCCAAAGAAGATATTCAGGCGCAGCAAGCAGCAAGCCATCAGCCTAAATTACAGAATCGAGCCTTTACCGCAGAGGATGTAAAGCAGGTTTGGTCCTTTTTTGCAGAAGACTTGCGCAGACAGGATAACCAAACGGCCCTGTCTGTCATGGCACAGCAGTGGGAATTAAATGGCACTACCATTACCCTTCGCCTTTCCAGTGTGCTGCAGGTAGATTTGCTGGAAAAATTCCGGGTAGATTTGGTTCAATTCCTAAAGACCAAGCTCGACAATGGAAATCTTCGTCTGGAAACCGTCATTGTAGAAGGAGAAAGCAAGAAGATGATCTACACCCCGAAGGAAAAATACATTCACCTGATGGAAAAGTACCCTACTTTGGATGAATTAAGAGAGAAATTGAATTTGGATTTTGACATGTAAAGCCATTTTCGGAAAAAATATAAAAAAATGCGCAGGCCTGAGGTTTTGCGCATTTTTTTATATCCATGCCACCCATACCGAAGGATGATGGCTAGCGTGGATTGAAGCTTTTTTTGCCCCAAAAAGGAAACTTGAACCACCAACCCCAACACACAACAAGAAATTTATGTTCAACAAACTGAGAGCATTTCCCACCACCACTGGTCTTAGCGTCCTCGCTAAGACCCTAAATCAAATGAGCGTCCGCTCATAATCCCACCTTAGATTACCCACAAACCACTCATCTATTGAAAGATATCACTAAAACCAGTTGACTGAAATAGACAACCAAGCACACCTTTCTATCATTTCATAATGCTAAACACGCTTTTCCTTTTCATCCAGATAAAAGACGAGTAATAAAATCAAGGGCGGTTTTTGTGATGGAAGATACCGAAGCAGACTGCATTACACAGACAAATAAAAATCATTTACGAAAATTAGAGCAATTCGTGGCTAAAAAAACACTTCAACAAAAAGAGCTTGTTTAAAAGCCACAATTCGTGACGAAAATTTGAAGTATTCCAGCAGCCATACCCGATTATTTTGAGAGAATAGGAGCGCTATTGTTGAGATATAACCAAATCACCTCCAATAATTCGAATTTGCAATCGGATAGTGCGGATTTAAACTCACTCTAAACCTCAATTCGCCCATTCCACCCAATAAGGGTATTCCTTTTTTTCGACAAAAAACAAAAGCTCCTACCACCAACCCGGACTGGTGAAGCGGATTGACCCCTTGAAAAAATTAATAATCCAGCATCACGCCCATTTCGGCACATTCGGCCCGAAACTCCTGCAACTGGTCCCCCTGAATCGGATTTCCCTTCATGAGCAACCACAAATAGGTATCACTTTCTTTGGTCCAATCCTGGGCGGGTTTATTCGCTATTCTGTTAAAGGAGAGATCGCATTTTTTCAATTGGGGAACTTCAAAAAGGGTCAGGGGAAAATATTCAAAGGCATTATGGCTCAACACCAAAGTTTGCAGCTGCCTCATTTTGCCTACTTTAAAGTCTAACTCATAAAGTTGATTATGATCCAGGTCCAGTTCTTTTAACGCGGGCAACTCCTCCAAAGCCTCCAGGCCATTTTGGAATTGATTAAAAGCCAAATTCAATACCACCAGGTTGCCCAGGAAACCAAAACCCACCTCGGGCAATGTTTTCAGGCCATTCTGCGAAAGGTCCAGTTTTTCCAGAGTCGTCATGCGGCTAAGGACATTAGGCCAGGAATCCAACTCATTTCGGCCAAGCCCTAAATAGCGCAATGGAGGAGTTGTTTTCAATCCTTGATTCAAATCCTGAACGTTCAACCGATTATTCCCCAACTCCAAATACCTTAATTCCGGAAGGCGCTCAAATCCTTCGGGTAATTTCCATATTAAGTTGGATCGCAAATCTAACTTATTTAAAGAGGGCATTGACATCCAACGCTCCGGTAACTCAATGGCATTTCGAGCCAAATCCAACTGCTTTAATTTTTTCAGCTTTTTCAACTGATTCGGAAATTGCTGCAGGGCATTATCAGAGAGGATCAGTTTTTCCAGATTTTTTAATTTCGTGATCGACATAGGAGCAGACTCCCAGGCATGAAAACGCATTTCCAAATATTTCACCTGGGGTAAATTTGAAAACCTTGGAGGCGCCAAAGACTCTCCCTGCTCATAAACCGGAATCATGCTGGAGGGCGAAAGTGGCTTCTTCCCTCCATTAAATATGACACGTTCCAATTTTGTCAAATCCTTCATCCACTTGGGAAATTGAATAATTCTGGTTTGAGAAATATCCAATGACTCCAGATTAATACAATGAGCCACCCATTCAGGCATGCGGTATATAGTGGAATCATGCAGATTCAAATGGCGAATGGTATCCTTCCGATCGGAACTGACGGCCCTCAATGTTTCGGACCTGAAATAATAATTAGAGGGCACCACTGACTGCCCCCTACTCTCCGAGCAAAGGATCAGCAAAAACACTAGAATGGCAAAGCCTGGTAAAATTTTATGCATTCAATCAGCTGGCTTTAAATCTTATAACAAAAACCTAATTTTTTCACAATTAGGTAAATCTTTTAAGGAAAGCCAAACCTGCTTCCAACTGTTCGATATAATAGTGGAAACTTAGCCTTTAATTTGATGGTGGTTTTAAATCAATCTATTATTTTTGCGCATGGCTGAACAGATTCTCATTATTGATTCCGGATCACAGGTTACGCAGCTGATTGCGCGTCGCATCCGTGAAATGAATGTTTATTGTGAAATCCACCCTTTTAACAAAGTTCCTGAAATTTCAGAAGACGTTATTGGTGTGATTCTTTCCGGCAGTCCTTGTTCTGTAAGACAAGAAGATGCCCCTCAATTAGACACTGCAAAATTCCGCGGTAACCTTCCAGTACTAGGCATCTGCTACGGTGCACAGTATTTAGCACATGCCCACGGTGGAGTAGTCACTCCAAGTAAAATCCGTGAGTACGGACGTGCCCATCTGGAGCAATTTGATGCTCAGAATCCCTTGATGAAAAATATCTCGGAAAAATCTACGGTATGGATGTCTCATGGCGACACCATCACTTCCCTTCCCGAAAATTTTGAAATTATTGCCTCTACTGAGTCTGTAGACGTAGCCGCTTTCCATGTAAAAGGAGAGCAAACTTACGGTGTACAGTTTCACCCGGAAGTAACACACTCTGAAGAAGGGGAGCAATTGTTGAAAAACTTTGTGGTAGACATTTGTGGTGCAAGCCAAAACTGGACGCCGGATGCTTTTGCAGATACCATGATTGCTGAATTAAAAGAGCAGTTGGGAGATGACAAAGTCATCCTTGGTTTATCCGGAGGAGTAGATTCAACCGTAGCTGCGGTACTGATCAATAAAGCGATTGGTTCGAACCTGCACTGTATTTTCGTAAATAACGGTTTGCTTCGTAAAAATGAATTCGAAGAAGTTCTGGCTTCTTACGAAGGAATGGGCTTGAATGTAAAAGGCGTTGATGCCAGCCAGCGTTTTTATGATGCATTGGAAGGATTGACTGATCCAGAAGATAAAAGAAAGGCCATTGGCCGTGTATTCGTTGAGGTATTCGATGATGAGTCTCACAAAGTAGAAAATGCAAAATGGTTGGGTCAGGGTACTATTTACCCGGATGTGATTGAGTCTGTTTCTGTAAACGGTCCTTCAGCAACCATTAAGTCTCACCACAATGTGGGTGGACTACCTGATTATATGAAATTAAAAGTGGTGGAGCCATTGAGAAGTCTTTTCAAGGATGGGGTTCGCCGCGTAGGAAAATCTTTGGATATTGATCCTAAAATTTTGGGTCGTCACCCATTCCCGGGACCTGGTTTAGGAATCCGTATTTTGGGTGAGGTGACTGCTGAAAAAGTTCGCATCCTGCAAGAGGTGGATCATATCTGGATTAACGGATTGAGAAAACACCACCTATATGATTACGTATGGCAGGCGGGATCGATGTTGCTTCCGGTACAGTCTGTAGGTGTAATGGGTGATGAGCGTACTTACGAATCCGTTGTTGCCCTGCGTGCGGTAACTTCCGTAGATGGTATGACAGCAGACTGGGCTGAATTACCACATGAATTCCTAAAAGAGGTTTCCAATGACATCATCAACCGCGTAAAAGGGGTGAACCGCGTAGTGTATGATATCTCTTCCAAGCCACCAGCAACCATTGAGTGGGAATAATTCCAATTTGATAACAATAAAAAACCGCAGGATGTTAAATGCTGCGGTTTTTTTATGGCTTTTGCATTGCCTGAAGACACTTTTGGGATCAATTTAACAGGGGCGTTTGGATCAATGCTCAAAAAGGAAGAAATTTACCTGCAAACGAATCTTTTTTTCGTCTTCTTTTTAAGAAAAAACTAACGTTATCTCCTATAACATGAAGAAATTATACTTTTTGGCCCTAACCATCCTTACCTTTTTTAATGGAGCGGCTTTGGCACAAAAAAAGAGCAACCAGGAAACACTACAGAGAGGTAAAGATTTTTATAAAATCCGGAAGTATGCCATGGCTATGGAAGTGCTTCGCCCATTGACTGACAGTGAGGATGCAAATATGGAAGCCTACGGGCAGTTTTATTATGGATTATCCGCTTATGAAGCCGGCCAAAAAGAAGTGGCGAGAAATATGTTCCGACAGTTGGTCACGGAACACCCGAACTGGAAGTCCATTGACGAAGGCCGGTTTTGGTTAGGGAAATGCTATTTGGAGGAAGAAAACTACCCTTCTGCTTTTGCTAATTTCGCCAAACTGAAATCCACTACCATCCAGGAACAGGCACAAGCCTATGCGCTGATCCAACTTCAGGAAAAAGATGTATTCACCCTGCAAGGATTACAACAACGTTTTCCAGGGGAAAAAGCAGTAGCCGAAGCCCTGGCGAATCAAATCTACGCCCAGCCCATCAACCAACAGGACCGCCCCCTACTTGCCCAATTAATTACGGAATACCAATTAAACCCGGAAAATTATGCGGCCTCTAACCTTAGAAAAAGTGAGCGAAAAGACGTTTACCATATCGCGGTAATGCTGCCTTTCCGCTTAGACACCACCCATTACAATAACCGAAAAGATTTTGTCTGGGAGTTGTTTGAAGGCCTGGAAATGGCACAAGGACGCCTGAAAGGCATGGGCATCAATGTGGAACTGCATGCTTATGACACCAAAAAGAAGGCCGAAATAACTGCCCAGATTTTAGAACAGCCGGAAATAAAATCCATGGACCTGATCATTGGCCCGCTATATCCCGGTCCATCCAAGGAGGTTTCTGATTTTTGTTTCGAACACCAGATCAATATGGTGAATCCGGTCTCTCAAAACGAAAAAGTTATTGGTGACAACCCTTTTAGCTTCCTTTACCAGCCGACACCAAAAACGCAAGCCATTGCCGCCGCCAATTTTATGGTACAACGTACCGACACTTTGAATCGCAACGCCATGATTGTTTATATGGACAATGCGGCAGATTCAACTATGGCTTATCAATACAAAAAAATTGTAGAAGAAAATGCTACTTATCAGGTCAACCATCTGTTGAAATTAAAAAAAGGCAAGGAGCAGGAAGCTTTAAACTTTTTTACACAAAAGGAAGAAGTACCCATTGCCGACAGTTTACTGGTTAATATCCTGGAGGAAAACCCTGATGCTCCCACAACAGAGGAGCTGTTTGTAATTCGTCCGGATAGCCTGGACCACGTTTTTGTAGCCTCTGAAAATAAAGCATTGGCAGCCAATATGCTTTCCGCTTTAACCACCAGAAACGATCAGGTATCACTTTTGGGAATGGCTTCCTGGATGCAGGATAAGCAAATTCCATTGGATGCCATGGCGCGATTAAATGCCTACTTAATCGCCCCAACCTATATCGAAACCAACAGTGCTCAGTACGACCGTTTTTCTGACCGATACGTCAAACAAGCCAATCGTTTCCCTTCCCGTTTTGTGGACCTGGGCTATGAAACCCTCATCTGCTTCGGACAAATGATGGCCAAATATGGCAACCTACCACAACAGGAAATGGAAGACCAGGTCATCAAAGGAGTGCTTACCGACCAAAATCTTTTTTACCTGTCCAATGACAATCAGGTGGTGCCCATCCTTCACTTCCAGGATGGAGAGCTGATTTTAGCTGATGATGGAGTGGTAAAGGCAATTATTGAAGAATAAAATTTATTGATATGTTGATAAAAGAAAAAAGCCAAAAGCTATTCAGCGAGGCTCAAAATTATATTCCCGGTGGAGTGAACTCTCCTGTACGTGCCTTTAAAGCCGTTGGAGGAAACCCTTTATTTATTGATCATGCCAAGGGGGCTTATATGTATGATGTCGATGGCAACGCTTACATCGACATGATTAACTCCTGGGGCCCGATGATTTTCGGCCATGCGGATGAGCAGGTACTCAAAGCTGTTCAGGAAGCCATTCCATCCTCCTTATCTTTCGGCGCTCCCGGAGCCGCTGAGGTAGAAATTGCAGAATTAATTACCGACCTGGTTCCTTCTATTGAAAAAGTAAGAATGGTCAACTCCGGTACGGAAGCCACCATGTCCGCTATTCGCCTGGCCAGAGGCTATACCGGTCGTGAGAAAATGATCAAGTTTGAGGGATGCTATCATGGGCATGGCGACTCCTTTTTAATTGCAGCGGGCTCAGGCGCCATCACCATGGGAGAGCCTAACTCTCCCGGCGTTACAGTGGGCACAGCAAAAGATACCCTTACCGCTCCTTTCAATGACCTGGAAGCTATTCGCACTTTAGTCAACGCCAATAAAGACCAGATTGCAGCGATTATCCTAGAGCCGGTGGCAGGAAATATGGGCTGCGTACTTCCTCAGGAAGGATATTTAGAGGGCTTAAGACAAATCTGTGACGAGGAAGGCATTGTGCTGATCGTCGATGAGGTAATGACCGGATTCCGCCTGGCAGCAGGTGGGGCGCAAGAGGTGTTCAATGTAAAAGCCGACATTACCACCCTTGGAAAAATCATTGGAGGCGGAATGCCTGTTGGTGCTTATGGAGGTAAAAAAGAAATTATGGATTTTGTATCTCCACAGGGACCGGTTTATCAGGCCGGAACACTTTCGGGGAATCCTATTTCAATGGCAGCAGGTTTGGCACAGCTGAAAAGAATTAAAAATGACAAAGATTTGTATCAGCGCCTTACCGAAAAAACACAAAAAATTGCTGATGGAATTGCTGCACACTTAAAAGCCTTAAATCTCAATTACTACACTTCCCAGATTGGCTCTATGTATACTTTGTTTTTCACCGAAAATGAAGTGCACAACTTTGAGGATGCCAAGTCCTGTGATTTAGAGAAATTCGGTAAATTCTTCAATGCCATGCTGGAAGAAGGGGTTTATCTACCTCCAAGTCAGTTTGAAACCTGGTTCATCTCAGATGCGCTCACCGATAAAGAAATATCAAAAATTATTGATGCTGCTGGAAAATCCCTTAAAGCAATCCACTAAAAACACAAAAGTGATGCCTGAAAAAGCATCACTTTTTTTTCTTTTCAAATAATACCTTACACCAGAAAAAGTCTATTTTTAGAGGATATCTTTCCTCTCTAAAACATTGAATGGAAAGGGAATCAATTTTAATAATTCCTTACTTTCATGACTTTTCCCTACTTTATTTGTATTAATAATGTATATTTGAAATCATTGTAGTTTATTTTACATTAACCCAACCTCTGTGCTTATGGCGCGGTACAACCTTTTACCAATCATCACTCTGATGATTTTTTCTTACATCCCTTCTTGGGGGCAAACTAAAAGTGTCACCTATGAAGAGTTGTATGATGAACCTTACGAAATTAACAAGCTATTCATGAAGCTGCAGCCGGTGATTGCAGAAGTGGGTAGTGCGAATATGTATGTCGGATTTGGGCTTGAGGCCGAATACTATCACGAATCGCTGTTAAACATCAAAGCTGATTTCAGAAGAGCCTATGGAGGACCTTTTGATCTGATGCAAAATCTTTCCGCTAGAAATAATATTCAGCAGGTAAATGGGATTTCAACTTCCACCCATTCTTCTATGGCCGGTGAAATTATTGGCACCTACCATATTAAGGACTGGGAGAAGGATACGGAGACCAAAATGATTCTGTACAGAAGCAGTTACCGCCGTGGAAACAAGTGGAAATCCAAAGTTCCGGATCACATCAAAGTCCCATCCAAAGTAAGAAAGATATACGGAGCCCGTTTAGGCCCTTATTTCCAGTCTGGTGGTATTGATGTGGGCACAGCCATGAGGAAGCAAGGCATTGAATCCATTAACGTTTTACGTGAAGGGGTCGATGCACAACCCTTATCCTCTGACTCCACCATGTACACCAACCAATCCGCTTTTGGTTTTGCTTTGGGAGGCTCTTTAACCTGGATCAAAAACTTTGCAATTAAGCCCACAAGGACATATTCCTCTACAGCCAGTGATATGATCATTTCGGTTTATGCTGATATGCTGATAACCCCCTGGACCAACATTGAAAACCTCAGCTATGATGGAAATGAGTACGATCTCTCTCCGATCAAGCATAATAAATTTGGTTTCCGTCTAGGAGCTGATGGTAAATTCAACCGGGAGTTTGGTTGGGGATATGGCATTGAAATTGGTATGCGCCCTCAGGTCTCCAAACAGATGTTTTATACTGCGGTGAAGCTTAGCATACCGATATTTAGCACCAACCTCAACCACGAAGTAGAAGCTTTTAGTAAATAACACTTTCTACCTATATAAAATGAAAGGTGATGATCAATATTGTTTGATAATCACCTTTTTTTATTTCAAAAATTATATAATATTCAAAATAGGCATGAGATTATTTCGGAAATTATCCGCTTTTGGATATTTTTGCACCGTAACCACACTATTAGTTCCTATGAGAATTACCGCAATAATCCCGATTTTCCTATTGATGTGTGCGACCGCATTTGGGCAAATCAAAAATCCACGGGAAAACACCATTATGATTTCAGGCCAAGGCACTTATGCTGCCAGTCCGGACTGGGTGAAAGTCACCGTATCTGTGGAAGGAAAAAATGAAGCCTTTAATTTAGCCTTTGATCAGCTCAACCAAATTAGCCAGAAACTCCAGCAGGCTTTAAAAGATCAAGGCATCAAAAATGATCAAATTTTCACTTCCAATTATCAAATTGAAAAGGATTTTCAATACAATCCAACCACCCGCAAAAATGAGGATATGGGCTTTTTGGCCAAACATCAAATAAATGTTGAAATACCTCTAAACAATGACCAACTAAAAAAGATTATTACAACAGTAAGCAACACTGAAGGCAATGCTCGACTCACTGTTTCTTTCTCCATAAAAGACTTAGAATCAGCTAGAAATAAAGCATTAACACTAGCTGTTCAGGATGCTAAAGCGAAGGCACTCACCATTTGCAAGGCGGCAAACCTTTCCCTTGGTGAAATAAAACAAATCGATTATGGTCAAACATACAGCAGGCCTGTTCCTTACGCATCAGTTACCATGGATGCAATGAAAATGGATAGAGGCGCTTACAGCGATCCGGGCTTTAACCCCAAGGACATTAGTGTAACGGAAAATGTAAATATTTTGTACAATTTGGAAAAATAATTTCGGATTTGGCCTACTATTTGCACTTATACAAGTATAGATTAAGCTTTCCCATAATTAAGTATAACCAATATTCCCCATGAAAAGATCTTTAACCCTATTCAGCGTTTTCCAAATCGCCGCTTGGGGGTTGTTTTTTTCACAAAATGAAAATGAGGAATTTGTTTCCTCTGAATTAACACAAGCGGAAACTGCTATTGTCAGTTTGAAAACGAATGATGCTTATGCGGGAGCGGAACCTTTATCTTCTTCTCCTGACGCAGCAGTGATTTCAAAAAGAAATCAAGAATGGAATATATGCTTTTTTTAGCCATTCCTTTCTACAACAAAAGGCTTCAATTATGAAGCCTTTTGTTTTTTCAGCCTATTCCACTTTTTCATTACTACCCTCCTCTTATTGGTGAATTCATTTGAAAATGTTTAAAAGCCAAAATTCGAATTTGCCGCCGAATGACGTGCTTTCAAACACGTTCTTAAGCAAAATCTAAATCACTCAATCCACAAACCAGCTGATTTACAGTAAATTAATAGATTGTTTTTTTACACAACCCTCCTCCGTATTGGATCATCCAATTCACTCAGCATTTTCCACTTTTGAAGAAATCTAAAAATGGGCGATTTCCCTATTTTTACGATTTGCAGCTTAACCCCAATTTTTCATGCTTAAAACCTCGATTTAGTGCAAGACGGGAAAATAAAGGAACAGCGAACAGCGCCCTAGTCTGAGTTTTTTTAACGTAGCAGATGATGGAGGAGAAGGCCGGCTTAGTCAAATTTGAGCTATGATAAAATCAATAAAACCAGCTGCAATGCACTGATTTTAATTCATTTTGAGTGAGCGACTAGACCTATCAATGAATATTTTGAGTAAAATCACGTTATTCTATGGAGCTACTGAAGCAGATAGGCCTGCATTTGGATTAAGAATTGAAAAACAGGAATAAGCCTAAGCAAGAGGCCGCCACAAATGAATACCACTCCTGATCCTGTACACTGATAACAGGCCATGACATTCTCACATAAGCGGTTCCGGCTCCGGCTCCTTTCATTGGGAAACTTTCCAAACAGAAAATGACTACCCTATTAAACTGATAGCCTGCTTCGTATCCGCTACCGATTCTATTTGCTCCTGTAGAGGAAGCTTAATTTGAAAATTTGTACCCTGCCCTTGAAGGGAATCTACTTGAATGGTTCCATTATGCAAATCAACGACCTGCTTTACAATGGACATCCCCAGGCCGGTAGATTTCTGTCCCAACAAACCCTTTCTTCCTGCCTCAGTAAAACGATCAAATAATACGGGTAATAACTCCTCGGGAATACCTATTCCGGTATCTTGAATAGACAAAACAACTTCCTTTTCATCAAGGGAAAGTGACATTTTCACCTTGCCGCCTCCCGGAGTAAACTTTATTGCATTTGTCAATAAATTATCAATTACACGCCCCATTTTTGAAACATCAATGGCACAAAAAACAGGATGAGTGGGTAACTCTATTCTTAAAATCAAACCATGCTTTCGCATTTCCTCCTGATGCAAATAAGCCGATTCGTTAACAAATGCCCTTAAGTCAACAATTTTCTCTTCCAGTATTACCAGACCTTCTTCAAACTCTGAATGTGTCAATAACTCCCGGATTAACTCCTGCCCTTTGGTGGCATTCTGACTGATCAGGTCCAGGTATTTTTGTGTATTGATACGATCCGTTCTGAACGACATGCCCACCAGCTCACTCAACCCTTCTATACGGTTTAACGGCCCGGATAAATCATGCGCTACCGAGGCCAAAATCTTATCCTTGAGGGCACTTACGCGTTCGTACTGATCTAATATCTGATGTTCATTGGTTACATCACGAACCGCCCCCAGAATACAATTTGGGTAGTCCTTGGAACGCATGGTCTTTAAGGACAACCATTTCTCCCCACGCACCGTGTTAATTTTCACCTTTAGTTCGTTATGCTCCTCCGCATTGGGTTTGGCGCTCAACTTAACTAAGCTCTCTTTCAACCAATTAATATTCTCTTCATCCAACAGATCCTGAAGTTGCTCGAATCCGATTTTGGTGGGAACACTTAAATCAAATACATTATACAGTCCTCGTTCCCAGACAAATTCCGCTTTTTTATAATCCAATAGAAAGCCATAAACATCGATATTTCCAGCAATCTGAGCCCATAGCTTGTTATCATAAGCCAATATTTGATTTTCCTTATCTCTGGGCACCAAAACCAAATACACCGTTAAATAACAAAAAGCGACCGTGATTAAAATCATATAAGAAATCATCAAGGACTCCTCATTCACCCCCAGCTCTTTAAACAGTAAATAGGCCGCAAAAAGCACCTGAAGAAACCCAAAAGCACTTACTACCAATGACTTCCTTCTGGAAGACAAACTATTCCCCCACACTCCCAATGGGAAAAAAGAAATAGCGACCACCGCCACACTAAAGATGATTAATGACTCTACCTCTACAAAATCAAAAACCAAAGCAAATATTAAGTAGCAAAGGGGGGACATGACCATCGCGAGCACTGCTAAAAGTGCATGCGAAAAAAAACGATCAAAAATAATAGCCATAACGGCACCTGTAGATAAAAACCCAAAGAACAGGTTCACCGAGCTTATCCAGCTAAACATTTCAGCTGAAACCGTACTATTCACCAATAAGACCATTAGTGAAAAAGCCATAACCCAAATTGCAGCAAAAGTGGTTCTGGAGGTGCGGTTAATTAAATGACTAAAAAAATCTATCAAATTCATGCCTGCTGGCTAAAATATTCCCTTTTCTAGATATAAAGATAAGAATCCTCCTTACATATTAAAAAAAAAACGCAGCTCCATTATTTATTTTTAGCATTGAAATTATCGGACACTTTTCGTCCACCAACGAACAAAATTGTCCGCATTCGGACACCTTCAAACCGGGCGCTTACCACTTATACAGGTTTTTGACCGATCCTCACCGAATCTCATTTTGGCACAAGATTTTCCTATTAGTAAGGGAAATAAATCAGATCCTTTATCTTAATCGAAAATGAAAACCTACTTTTACCTTAGCCTCCTATTACTTTTTCCACTTACCCTTTGGGCTAATAATGAACCGGAACACGCCGCCGTCAAGGGTAGTTTAAAAGGAAAATTAATCGACCCGACCACCAGCGAACCGATCCCCTACGCCACCATATCCCTTCAGCAGGAAGAAAAAAATATCACAGGGGGGATAAGTGATGAAAGTGGAAATTTTGTCATCAAAAATATTTCAAAGGGAAAATACGAAGTCCTTTTCCAGTTTATGGGATATGAAACTCATCAACTAACACTGGATTTTGTAAAAGGAAGCATGAACATAAATTTGGGGGAAGTTGGATTATCACCTTCCAAAAAGCTTTTGGAAGAGGTCACCGTTGAAGGACAAAGAGTAAAAATCGAACAACAGCTCGGAAAGAAGGTGGTGAACATTACGGCTGAATTAGCGGCGGGACACACCAATATTTCAGATGTATTGCAACAGGTTCCGGATATTAATATTGACGGTGAAGGCAATATTTCTTTAAGAGGAGATAGCAACGTTCGTGTACTCATTGACAATAAACCCACTCAGCTGTCCCCTGCCGAAGCTTTAAAATCTCTGCCTCCCAATTTAGTAGAGCGCGTGGATGTCATTACCAATCCATCCGCTAAATACGATCCGGAAGGGATATCAGGAATTATCAATATCATTACAAAAAAGAACCGGATCCAGGGTTTTAATGGAATGGTAAGAGGTGGTGTAGGTACAGGGGATAAATACAATGGCGGTATGAACTTCAATTACCGTGTGGGCAAATTCAATGTTTTTGCCGAAGCCAACTTTTCTAAAGAAAGGTGGAATCATGAAAGGGGATTTGAAAGAACTTTTGAGGAATCCGGCGCATTTTTAAAGCAGGACCAGGAAATTTTCAGAAACCAGGGATTCCAGCAGTATAAAGGAGGACTTGATTATTTCATTGACTCTGTAAATACGCTAAGTGGATATTATCAATACTTCAAATGGGAATCCACTTCCAACCAGCCTTTTACCCAGAGCTTAGAGCAGGCGGGGCTGCCCACTATTTTCAGAAACGGCAAAGGCTTTTCGGAGAATATGAATGAAGGAAATCAATTTGATTTGAATTACCGTCGGGAAATAAAAGATGGTTATTTGGAAACAGATTTATGGTATATGGACGGACACGGCTTCTTCAATAGTGCCAACACTCAAAAAGATGAAACCGGAGGCGTAGTAAGTCAGAACAATAACAACCTTTTTACCTTTAACATTTTTGTCCCCACACTGGATTTCAGCAAAAATATCAGTGAAAAGGCTAAGATTGAACTTGGGTATAAAGGAGAATACACCGATGCTTTTTCCAATTCCACCAACAACAATGGAGAAGAAAATGTGGACTTTGGCTACGATTATTATGACATGATCTCGGCCGTTTACACTACTTTCTCCACTCAAATTAAAAATATGGAAGTGCAGGCTGGTCTGAGAGCAGAACACGCCCTTCAGCAGGGAACCATTCAGTTAAGTGAGGGCGACACGCCATTTACCAATGAATATTTCAGCTTGTTCCCCACTTTGTCCCTTCAACAAAAACTGGGAGAGAAAGCGAATTTAGGCTTCAGCTATAGCCGAAGAGTACGCCGCCCCAATATTGATGAAATTGCACCTTTCGAAGTTTATGAAAACCCTCAGAACATTCAGCGAGGTAACCCGGACCTGAAGCCTTCCTTCACCAACTCCATGGAACTTTCCTATGGTTACCGCCCAGAGAAATTTACCATTTCGACCAGCGCATATGTTCGTTTAGGGAATGACATTATCAGAAGTTACTCCTTTTTTGAGGAAGAAAGCCAGGCCAATGTGACTACTTCTCAAAACCTGGGATCCGTAGAAACTTATGGCGTTTCAGTGAGCGGAGATGTGAACATCACCAAATGGTGGAATTTATCCGGTGGAATTGACTTGACCCATATTGATTTCAATGACACCACTTATACCATCCCCAACCGCCCGGACCTGAATCTGAGCGCCAAGCTGAATGCCACCTTTATGCTGCCATGGAATTTAAAAATTATTGCCAATGGTAATTACGATGGCAATAATTACGGCTTACAAAATGTTTCCAATCCTTTTTATGCCATGTCCATGACCGTGAGCAAGGACATTTTAGAAAAGAAGGGAAATATCTCTTTCAGGGCTCAAAACCTGATCTATTCTGGCTGGTCCAATAATGTTTATGGCTTGGGATTCCATGAAGAAAATTATTGGAACAGTGAAAACCCCGTATTCTACCTCAACTTCTCTTACCGATTTGGAAATATGAAGGCAAGAGGAAGAAAACGGAGCATCCACACACAGAAAAGTCTGTAGAAAGCCCGGATTCTAAAGCCGAATTAATTATGCTAAGCCAGATTATTCAAGCTCAAATCCTCCTTTAGCTGGCAGGCGAGAAAAATGAAGGGATTTTTCCATTTCGAATTTTTTCCAAGGAAACAGATGAAGGAGGAGAAAGCAAGTTTGCCCAAATTTGGGCTATTTTAAACCTGAGACAATGATTCATATTCACCTACCTACCTACCTACCTACCTACCTACCTACCTACCTACCTACCTACCTACCTACCTACCAGTTAATTGCGATTAGATAGTGAATTTAGCGGTAAATCATTCGGGCTAACCAAATTTAGGCTGTTCATAAACCAGCAACTCCAACCGCGACACACTGATAATATATTATTTACAGCAAGTCACTAAATCTAAGGGTGAAGCATTAGGGTAAAAAGGGTCCTGAATATTTCTGTAAATCCTTTGGGTAAAGGCCACCATTCTTCTGGTGGCTTTTTTTATCTAAAAACTCCGCAGAATCGAACTCACCTGTTTCCAATAGGATCTCCCGAATAAATTCACATGCACCATCAAAGGATACAGATTATAGTAATCCATCCTTTGTTCCCAGCCCGCCGGCATGCTCATTTCTTCCTGATATACCTGATAAAACGTTGGAGAAAAACCGCCAAAAAGCCGCGTCATGGCCAGGTCTTGTTCCGCCCAGCCATAATAAACAGCAGGATCAAAGATTACAGGCTGATTATCCAATGCCGGCATTTTATTCCCCGACCATAAATCTCCATGTAACAAAACCGCCGGTTGATCCGGAATCAGTTGTCTGATTTGTTTAAAAAAAGCGTCAAAGGCCTTGGATTCCGCTGTCGAAATGACGCTCTGATCAACGGCCAGCTTGACTTGAGGCATTAATCGATGCAGAATAAAAAATTCATAGCCATCCCTTACTGAAGCATTTTTTTGAGGAAGCGTACCGATAAAATTATCCTCAAAAGCGCCAAAACAAGGGCCTGATAGCTGGTGAAGCCGCGCCATTCCATGCCCCAAACGCTGCCAGAATTCAGAAGTCTCCTCGCCTCTTTCCACAAACTCCATCAGCAAAAAAGCATGCTCGCCCTCGGTGGTCAGGCCATACACTTTCGGCACTTTTATACTTCCTTTCCGCAATGCTTCAAGCCCTGCCTTTTCACTTTCAAACATCGCCAACCGGCCGGCCTGATTCACCTTCAGAAAAAAATATCCATCTCTGGTTTTTAAATGATAAGCCTGATGAATATCTCCTCCGGAAACCGGCAAAACCTCAGAAAGCACAACGGCCTTACCCCTGATTCGGGATAAGGCCGCTGTAATATTTTCACTGCTCATCATACCAGCTGATGTGCTTCTTTCAGAGATTGTAATAGTGCCTTATTTGAGCGCATCAACAAATCAAAGACATGCTGAAAGCCTTCCGGCCCGCCATAATAAGGATCCGGCACATCCTGACCGATGCCTTCCTCGTCAAAATCCCTTAACTTCCCCAATTTGTAATCTCCCTTACCATTTTGAAGGGCCTTCACTTTTCGGAAATTAGCATCATCCATGGTCAGCAAATAATCAAACTGCTCAAAATCCAGCGTACTGAACTGTCTGCCTCTATGGTTGATTTCAATGCCATTTTTTCGGGCATTAGCCAAAGTTCGCTCATCCGGTGTTTCCCCGATATGATAAGCAGCCGTTCCGCAGGAATCAATCTCAAATTTATCAGAAAGGCCCTCCTCCTCTACCAACTGCCTCATTATGGCCTCTGCCAGGGGAGATCTGCAAATATTCCCCAGGCAAATGTAAAGAACCTTAATCATTGAATACTAGTATCTATTTTTCTCTAATTGCTTAACTGCTACTGCAAAATCTTTAGGATAGGGAGCGGATATTTTCATTTGTTTACCCTTCGGATCTTTAAACTCAATGGCAAAGGCATGCAAAGCAAAGCGCTTTAATAAAGGCTGCTCTTCCGTTCCCTTTTTTAAGTTGAATTTTCTTTTCAATTGTGAAAGCAATAATGGAGATCCTCCATAAGTTTCATCGCAGGAAATCGGAGCCTTCAGGGTAGAAAGGTGAATACGAATTTGGTGCATTCTCCCCGTATGCGGAATCGCCTCCACCAATGTATGGCCTTTATAGGCTTCCAGCGTATTGAAAGTGGTGTGGGAAGGCTTTCCCTTTTCAAAATCAATCTTCACAATCCCCTTGGTTCCGGGATAAATCGGAAGAGTGTTTTCTTTTTGGTCAAACTCATGAATACCGTCCACAATGGCATGGTAAATCTTTTTCACCTTACGTTTTTCAAATTGAACCGAAAGATGACGATAAGCATCCGGTGTTTTGGCAATCATCAATACGCCTGAGGTTTCTTTATCCAGACGGTGACAATTTTGCGCCGTTTCACAATACTCTCTGGCCATGGCCAGAATATTAGTATAAGATGCCCGATCTTCCAAAGTAGCCACATGAGGTGGCTTGTTGATGGCAATATAATCCTCATTTTCAAAGATAATGAGATCTTCAAATTTCACTTTCTTCATAACAAAAGCGCCTTATGCACTTATCATTTCAATATTCAATTCCTCTTCTTTAAAAGGCTTGCTATGCAATACAAAACTAAAAGTAGATCCTTTTCCTACCTCAGTCTGCACATGACACTGCGTGCCGTGCGCCTGTAAAATATGACGAACAATCGCCAATCCCAGACCATTTCCCCCTTTGGATTTTGCCCGGCTTTTTTCTACCCGATAAAAACGCTCGAAAATTCTTTTCACATCTTCCTCCGGAATACCGAATCCATTATCGGCCACAGAAACAAAAACCTTTCCATCTTCTTCCAACAGGGTCACTTCCACCAGGCCGTTATCATTGTCCTGATATTTGATGGCATTCACCACCAGGTTGGTCATCACATGGCCAATACGTCTTTTATCGGCATAAACAAAGACGTTATCCTTGGTAGAGGTGGAGAATTTTAAATCAATATTTCGCTTCTCCGCCTTATTATCCAACTGGTCAAAAATATCTTCCACCTGCTCACGCAGATCATATTTTTCCACCAATAATTTAGCATCACCAGACTCCAGCTGAGAGATGGATAGTAAATTATGCACCATCTTATCAAGCCCATCCAGACTTTTTGCTGCTTTTTTCAAAAATCGCTTTAAGATCACCTCATCCTCCATCGCTCCGTCCAAAAGCGTATGCACAAATCCCTGAGCAGCAAAAATAGGCGTCTTCAGCTCATGAGAAACGTCCGCTAAAAATTCCCGGCGATAAATCTCCATTCTTTTAAGATTTTCAATCTCTTTCTGCTTCTCTGAGGCGTAATCCAGAATTTTTCTGTTCGCCATTTTAATCGGATTGGTAGAGGTATTATTCTGTTCTTCAAAAAAAGAAAGATTATCCGACTTCAAATTATCCAGCATATCGTACATTTTACTCAGCTCCCGGAAAACCAAAAACTCCAGCGTAAACATGATTAAGATATAAGAACAAGAAAAGGAGATGCCCAAAACCACCAACAGGGCCATTTCCGAAACATCTTTTACCAGGGAAAGGAAAAGCGTTGTAACTACGGCGATCACCACGCCCAGCACCGAAGCAACACCACGAGAATTGTAAAACATTGGAATAAAGTTTATCGATCTTATTTCAAGACCCTATGATAAAAAAAAATCTGGCAAAGAAACAAAGCCTTTGCCAGATTTTCTCCCTAAAGATAGGGCTTTAAAATATATCTTCAAATTTATAGCCAACGCCTTTTACCGTTACGATATATTGATCTCCGATTTTCTCCCGCACCTTCCGGACATGGACGTCCACCGTCCGGGCTAAAACATAAACATCAGCACCCCAAATATTCCGCAACAGCTCTTCTCTGTTAAATACCTTTCCCGGATGGGTGGCCAGAAAATACAACAATTCAAATTCTTTTCTGGGCAAGGTAATTTCTTGCTGATCCACAATCACCGTATAGCTGTCCCGATCAATCTGTAGCCCACCAATACTGACCTTATCCGCATTATTCACCTGCTTACTTTCTCTTCGGAACAAAGCCTGAATCCTGCTTAACAAAGCCCTTGGTTTTATTGGCTTATTAATGAAATCATCCGCTCCTGCTTCAAAAGCAGCTACCTCGGAATACTCCTCCGAACGCGCCGTTAGAAAAATAATGAAAGTACTCTGAAACTCCGACATCTCTCTCAACTGACGACAGGTTTCTACCCCATCCTGATCAGGCATCATTATGTCCAAAAGAATTAAATGCGGATGGAATGACTTCGCTTTTTCTATTCCTTTTTTCCCGTTCTTTGCGGTTTCAACTTCATAACCTTCTTTGGTAAGATTATATTCTAAAATTTCGCGAATGTCGGATTCGTCATCCACTATCAACACCCGGTAGCCAGTTTTTGCCATGAAAAAGAATTGTTTTGGTCGGTTAAAATTAGAGAAAATGATGGACTTAAAAAACTATCACGCCAAGAAACGAGCTACGCATTTCATAAAATGAAAGAATCCTTCATTATTTTATTATTAAGGTTTTGCAAACACCTTATTACGTCCGGGGTAATATTTCTTAATCGTCACCTCTGCGGACCCTACCACCAGACGGGCTTTCACCTTAATCGGAATCTTATGCTCATCATCGGATAAATAGGCGGTAATCGGACTATCTTTTTCAAACGTCTCATTATCCGGCATCACCGGCACCAGAATCAATGCCTTCTTTTTCCCCATATCGGTCTTCACCGTAGTCCGTCCATCAAATCGAATGCGCATCCGGTAGTTTTTCTTATCAAAAAAGCCATTAAACTCCATGATGGTACCCTCGGGCACCTGCGAAAAATCTATATTCCTTAAATAATAAAAACCACTGATGATATCGTGAACAGCATTCGGGATAAAGTAATTCTCCTGCCCTTTTAAAACGCCCGTGTGCTTATCGAGCTTTTCCAGCGTAACACTGTCCATTTCATGATGAAATTTCAGGATCTCTTTATGCCGGTGGTTAGCCTCCTGAATATCCATATAAAAACGCTGAGGAGCAAAGGTGGCGGTATCCACAAATGAACCCCACTTATCTTCAATGCGGACCACTTTTCGCCAGAAGCCCACCGTCCGGCCCGTCACCTCCATTTTATAGCAAGGCCTGCCGTTCACATAATCCACCTGATTATCTACCCGCATGACTGCCTCGCCGGCATTGATAAACCCATAATGCACGCGGTAAGTGATCCGCTCTCCCAAATCATAAGCCACCACCTCCGATAGCGGAAAGCTACTCCCGTCTTTCACCCGGCTCGTGGAATCCGGATGATTAAAAGGCAAAATCAGCAATATTAAAGTCCAAAAAACAGGCATCATTTCTAAATCAAATTCAATTACATTGATGGATACTTTAATTTATAATCCTCCAGCAATAACTTCACACTCCCCTGATACTTTTGCTGCAACTCCCGCTCCAGCTCGTCATAGTATTCCCTATATCGTACGAAAGACATGAAATATGCGTTGTTGGGCTTACGATCCCTAAAAAGACCCCGGTAATGGCTTCCTTCACTAAAACTGACGGTATCCAGATTTTGACAAATGGCATCGATCATCTCCTGCTTTTGAATCGATTTTTCTTCCTGAGCTAAAGCAGGGTCAAAACTTTTATATAAACCATCCAGCGCTTTGGCTCCTCCGAGCATATAATTTACAAATTTCCGCTCATCTCCCCATTGGTTGATATACGTTTTATACGGATCACTCTCTTTTCCGTATCGCTTTTTCAGAAAACGGATAGCCCCCTGATGCCCAATGAAAGTGGCCAGGTTTTCATTGAACTGCACGCTATCTTTTACAAATAGAGTACCGTGGGTCAACTCATGCAAAATCAATTCTGCCAGTTCACCATCCCCATTATTTAAAAAATTAGACATTACCGGATCAGAAAACCAACCCAGAGTGGACCATGCGGAAACCGTCCGGATGCTGGTATCTTTCCCCAGCTCATCCATTGCCGCACGCTCTTTCCTGGCCTTCTCCAAATCAAAAAATCCTTTATAGGGAAAAGTCCCAACCAAGGGGAATTTCCATTCCACCGGCTTCAGGGCAAAAGGCTCACAGGCACTCACAACCCAAAGGGTGGGTTTTCCGCCCTGATCATACATCTTGGTATAATTCTGATTCTCGAAAATCCCCAACTCCTGAAAACCGAAATCACGGACCTCCTGAATAAGCCGTAACTTACTTTTTAAAGAGTCTGGATATTGCTCATCCTCAAGATAATCCTCGATAGGGGAAGCCTTCAACAGGACTTTCAACTGCCCCTGCGCCTGCATTAAACCATAAGCAATCAGCTCAGCATAAAGCAATGCCAAACCAAATAATACCAACAGGACTCCTAGAAAAATCTTTTTGAACATGTGAAATTTTAATCTTTATCCTACATCAATAATACAAAAAATAGCAATAACCCATCAAAGAAAGGTATTTTTATCCCCATGCATTCCAAAACATCCGCTATCGATCAAGGTTTGAATATAAATTCCAATAATCAGGTGGTATTACCGACATTTTAAAGTCGTAATTTTCACACAAAAATCAGAGAAAGCTTTGGCTTTGAAATTATCTTTCTTAAATTTCCAATCAGAAAGGAATCCAACATTCCGATTATTATAGCTGAATAAAAATAACCCTATATATTATGAGCGACGATAGACTCGAAAAGATGAAGTCACTCCAGGTGACCCTTGACAAACTGGACAAAGCCTATGGTAAAGGCACGGTTATGAAACTAAGCGATGAGCGTGTTTCTGATATCCCTGCTATTTCCACTGGTTCCCTTGGTTTAGATATCGCCCTTGGAATTGGCGGTATTCCTCGTGGTCGAATAGTGGAAATTTACGGACCTGAATCATCCGGTAAAACCACCCTTTCTATGCACTGCATTGCAGAAGCACAAAAAAGTGGCGGAATTGCAGCCTTTATTGATGCCGAGCACGCTTTTGACAAAGTGTATGCGGAGAAATTAGGCATTGACACCGAGAACCTGCTGATCGCTCAGCCTGACAATGGAGAACAAGCATTGGAGATTGCCGAACACTTGATTCGCTCCGGCGCTATCGATATCATTGTCATTGACTCCGTAGCCGCTTTGGTTCCAAAAGGAGAACTGGAAGGCGATATGGGAGATTCCAAAATGGGACTTCAGGCGCGTTTGATGTCACAAGCTTTGAGAAAGCTGACGGGTGCTATCAACAAAACCGCCTGTACCTGTATTTTCATCAACCAGCTGCGTGAGAAAATCGGGGTCATGTTTGGTAACCCTGAAACCACTACAGGTGGTAACGCTTTGAAATTCTACTCCTCTGTACGTTTGGACATCCGCCGTATTGGTCAGATTAAAGAGTCTGCAGACAATGTAACGGGTAACCGCACAAGAGTGAAGGTCGTGAAAAACAAAGTAGCTCCTCCATTCAAACAGGTAGAATTCGACATCATGTATGGCGAAGGTGTTTCCAAAGCCGGGGAGATTCTGGACATTGGCGTTGCATTGGAAATCGTGCAAAAATCCGGCTCCTGGTTCTCTTATGAGGGCAACAAATTAGGACAGGGACGTGATGCTGTGAAAAACATCATTCGTGATAATCCGGAATTGATGGAAGAGCTGGAAGGAAAAATCAGATCCAAATCAGGATTGGGCGGAGAAGAAGAAGCAACGGAAATTCCGGAAGCGGAAGCATAATCCACCATATAGATCAAAAAAGGCGATACCGAAAAGTATCGCCTTTTTTATTGGCCTGAAATTTAACCCGGATTATTCCCTCGTTTAGCTGTTAAGCGGAAAAAATGAAGGAACAATTCCCTATTTCATTTTTCTCCAAGAAAGCAGATGCTGGAGGAAAAAGCAAGCTTGCCCCAATTTGAGCTATTAATAATCAGAAAAAACACCAGTAATAAACTGAAGCAGTGCTTTTTCATAAAAAGCCAGATCAGCCATTCAATACCTTATTTTGAATAATCAATCGTTTCTTTTTCATTTTTTCTTGATAAAAAACGAAACAAAAAAATCAAGGCTGTGATCAATATCGGCGGGACAAAGAACCTGCTGACGGAATCCATCAAGGCGACATTTGGACAAGGTAGAAAACTGGTAAAGTATTGCAGAAATGTCGCTGTGATGCCTTCTGGTCGCCAGCAGAACCTTAGTCTACCACCCATTGATCAAGGCCGGACTGTTGATGTGGAAGATTTTATACCATAATGTCAATACTGTAAACGGTAGTAAGCTAACCCATAAACAGGTGCTCAAATTAAATAGCCCCCATTGGAAACTAAATTATTCCTATAATTTGCACATTTGTAGTTTTATGAAAAAACCGTGTAAACTGAAGATAAGCCCCTTGATTTGGTGATTTTTGCGGTGAATATTTCGGGCTATTGTCGAATCGCCACCACCGGATCCATTTTAGCCGCTACGCTGGCCGGAATCAATCCGGACACCAGACCGATAATGGAAGAGACCATCAATCCTACCAGAATATTTTTAAAAGAAAGGCTCAACTCCAATGATCCGGTAGGCGCATAGGTTAACCCATAAACCAGTACCAGGCCAGCAGCCCCACCGGCCAAGCTCAACAATACTGCTTCAAACAGAAACTGAAATAAAATATAAAACCTTTTGGCGCCCAGGGCTTTTTGAATCCCGATCAAATTGGTCCGTTCCTTCACAGACACAAACATGATATTGGCGATTCCGAATCCGCCGACCAGAATGGAGAACAAACCAATCACCGCCCCGGCTAAGGTCAGCACCCCGAAAATATTCTCAATCGCTCCTGCAATCACTTCCGGACGGTTTACGGCGAAATTATTCTCGTCTACGGGCTTCTGCCCTCTCAGGCGGCGCATCATGCCAACCAGTTCCCCTTCCAGCTTTTCCAAACCTTCATCCTCGGGAAATCCCTTTATTACAATGGAAGCCCCTATCCCATTCTTTTTACCTACATAATATACTTTTCGGAAAAAGTTAAAAGGCACAAAACAAGTCTTATCCTTATCTATGAAGCTTACCAGGTTCTCCCCTTCCGAAGGCAATACCCCAATCACTTTACAAGCATTACCCTTGATCATCACCGTTTGCCCCAACGCATTGCCCAAAGGAAAAAGCTGCTGCCCCAAATCATGCCCAATAATCACCACTCCGCGCCCATTACTAGCTTCCAATTGTGTAAAGAACCTGCCCTGCTCCAGCTTTAAATCCATCATCTGGTCATATTGATGAGAAATCCCCATTAACATCATCCCACTGGCGCTGTTGTTATCCTTTTTGAATGTTACCCCATCTTTCATGGCCTGAATGGCAATACCGGAAGCTCCTTTAAGGTTATCCTCCAAAAAACGGAACTCTTCATAAGTAGGATGAGGACGTTGCAAATATTTCCACCAGGGATATTCCCCACCTACCCCCCAGGGCCATTTTTCCACATAAATGAGATCTCCGCCTAAAAAATCCAAACTCTTTTTTATCCCATTTTCCAGGGAATCCACTAAAGTAAAAACCCCAATGATAGCGAAAATACCGACTGTCACCCCCAGCAGGGAGAGGATTGTTCTCAAAAGGTTAGATTTCAAAGCGGTGAGTGCAGAGCGAAAGCTCTCCCAAATCAGAAAAAGTGTCTTCAATGTTTTATGTAGATTAGTAGGAAGTTATTTGCAATAAAAAAAGAAAATTACAAAAAACTACATTTCATAGCATCCTTTTACTAAATTTGCATCTTGCATTTCGTATGCAAAAACCAGAAGCAGTTTCCAAACCATAAATTTTGCTGAATATACATGAAGTTATCAGAATTCAAATTTGAACTTCCTTCCGATCTGATCGCCCTGCATCCTTCTGATAATCGTGATGAGTCCCGTTTGATGGTACTTCACCGCGATACGGGTAAAATCGAACACAAAGTTTTCAAGGACATCATCGAGTATTTCGATGAAGGTGATGTTTTTGTCAACAATGACACTAAGGTTTTCCCTGCACGCCTTTATGGTAATAAGGAAAAAACCGGCGCTCAAATCGAAGTTTTCTTACTTCGTGAATTAAATAAGGATCTTCACCTTTGGGACGTTTTGGTAGATCCTGCGCGTAAAATTCGTGTTGGCAATAAGCTTTACTTTGGTGATGGTGAATTGGTAGCTGAAGTAGTGGATAACACCACTTCTCGTGGCCGTACCATTCGTTTCCTTTGGGATGGCGAAGACGAAGCTTTCTACAATCTGATCGACTCTTTGGGTGAAACACCACTTCCGGATCCAATCATTGAGAAGAGAAAAGTAGCACCGGAAGACCGTGAGCGCTACCAGACCATCTATGCGAAAAACGTAGGTGCGGTTGCAGCTCCAACTGCAGGATTGCACTTCACCCCTCAAATCATGAAACGTTTGGAAATCGTTGGAGTCGACATCGCTTCCATTACGCTTCACGTTGGTTTGGGTACTTTCCGTCAGGTAGATGTGGAAGATTTGACCAAGCACAAAATGGATTCAGAGAATTTCCGTGTGGGACCTGAAACAGTGGAGATGGTCAACAAAGCATTGGATGCGAAGAAACGTGTTTGTTCCGTAGGAACCACTTCTATGCGCGCTTTGGAATCTTCGGTATCGGCAAACGGTCGCTTGAAGCTGAATGAAGGATGGACGGATAAATTCATCTTCCCTCCATACGATTTCAAAATCTGTAATGCTTTGATTTCTAACTTCCATATGCCGGAATCTACATTATTGATGATGTCTGCGGCATTTGGTGGATACGAATTCGTTATGGAAGCATATCAGGAAGCTATCAAAGAAAAATATCGCTTCTTCTCCTATGGAGATGCCATGTTGATTCTTTAATTATAAAATACGGAAAAGAACGGCAGCTTCGGCTAGCCGTTTTTTTTTGCCATCAATTTTCAAGCATGAAAGAATACGTCATCATCGTCGCCGGAGGAAGTGGTAGCCGAATGGGCAGCAATATTCCGAAACAGTTTTTGGAGCTGGACGGGAAACCGATTTTGATGCACACCATTGAAGCATTTCTTCTATATAATGGGGCAATAGAAATCATCTTGGTATTACCGGAAGGACAAATCAGTCACTGGGAAGAGCTGGTCCACAAACACCAATTCAGCCCAAATTTCACCATCGCCAAAGGGGGGACCTCCAGGTACGCCTCGGTAAAAAGCGGCCTATCCAAGATAAAGGAAGAAGGCTTAGTGGCCATTCATGACGGGGTAAGACCATTTGTGGACACCGCTGTCATTCAAAATGCTTTTAAAACCGCCAAAGCAAAAGGAAATGCCATCACTTCGGTAGCCTTGAAAGATTCCATCCGAAAGGTTTTACCCAATGGGGGGAATCAAACCGAAGACCGCACGCATTACCGCACCATCCAAACCCCGCAAACCTTTCAAAGCCAATTACTCAAAGGGGCTTATGAAGTGACGGAATTACCCACTTTTACGGATGATGCCAGCGTAATTGAACATGCCGGTCACTCCATTCATTTAGTCGAGGGGTCTTATGAAAATATAAAGATCACCACGCCGGAGGATTTGTATATTGCGGAAGCCCTATTAAAAAAGCGCCACCGGTAGAAAGGTTTTTGACAAAAAAAGACTGAAGTGTTTACCTCAGTCTTTTTTTAATCTTGTCTTTCTAATATTCATCCTCATTAAAGAAGAAATCATCCTTCGTTGGATAGTCAGGCCAAATTTCCTCGATACTCTCGTAAGGCTCGCCATCATCTTCCAATTCCTGAAGGTTCTCCGACAATTCCAATGGCGCTCCTGAACGATTACAGAAATCGATCAATTCTTCTTTGGTTGCTGGCCATGGAGCATCTTCTAAATAAGAAGCCAATTCAAGTGTCCAGTACATTATATACCTCCTTTTTAATTAAATCTTGAAATATCTTTGCTATTCGAGTAATACTTAATTACACTAAGAAAATAGTCTCAGGGTTTTTAAGCTTCGGCAAAAATAGCAAAATTTATAAGCTAACAAAGCAAAGGATAAACAAATATTTTTATTAAGCAATGATAGAGTATTCACTTTTCAAGATTGTACATCAACATACTAAAAGCTGCCTCAGTTTAATCCTGATGCTGATTTGCTCAACCCCTGCCTTTGCGCAACTCACATGCAGTCACAAAGATCATACCACAATAGTACAAATTCTGCGGACAGCGGAAACGAAAAACTGGAGAGAACTCCCTGATGGAGAATCGCTTACTGAAATCGGAAAAGCATTCATCCCGACTCCCTATGTTGCGAACACTTTGGAACAGGGAATGAAGGAAGATAGCCTGATCATCAATGTCAGCGGAATGGATTGCACCACTTTTGTGGAACAGGTACTGGCCATGGGAATGACCATCAAAAAAAATGATCCGTCTTTTGAAAAATTCGGTCAATCACTGGAATGTATCCGCTACCGGGGAGGAAACAAGGAGGGCTATTTCTCCAGACTTCACTACTTTACCGACTGGATAGATGATAATGAAAATAAAAGCCTGATCGAAAACATTAGCAGGACATTAAGCCCGGAACAGCTTCCAAAAGACCTGAATTTCATGAGCACACACCGCTCAGCTTATAAGGCGTTAGCGGATAATGACTCCCTGTGGCACATGACCCAACAACTGGAAAAAGAGATTAACCAAAGAGACCACTATTTCCTTCCTAAAGATCAAATAAGGGAGCAGGCGAGTCAGATAAAAAACGGAGACATTATTGCCCTGGTTACCAAAATCAAAGGACTGGATGTTTCCCATGTGGGCTTTGCCTATTGGCAGGGAACCGAATTGCATTTTCTGCATGCGTCCCTAAAAAAGGGGGTCATGATTACGGAGGAAACCCTGAGTGATTATCTCGGAAAAATGAAATCAAACCGTGGGATAATAGTAGCCAGACCGGTCTATTAAGCCGAATTATTCACTGCTAGATTTAGTGAGTTGATATAAGCATTAAATAAATAGCGTTTTGCGGTTTATTTTATTGAATTATCAATAACTCAAATTTGGATAGGCTTGCTTTCTCCTCATTCATCTGCTTCGTTGGGAAAAACTCGAAATAGGAAAAATTCCTTCATTTTTCCCGCCTTGCAGCTAAAAGAGGATTGGAGTATGAATAATCCGGATTAAATCCTGCAGAATGGTTATCGAAGCACGGTATTTTGGCTGAGGGATAGAGGGATTGTTGAAGCTCTTTTTTGCAGCCTGAAAGCGTAGCGGCTCGCAAAAAAAGCGACTCCCGAAAGCCCGGTGCCGAGCCTGGGCGAGGTACAGCCCCTAATCCCTGCCTGTATTTGCCTACCCTTGCTTTTTCCCAAAATCAGCGGGAATTTTAAGATGCGGCAATAATAACAAAGCCGGAATCCCACAGAAAAACACATATAAGAAAAAGGCGGTATAGCCCAGCTGCGTCTGCAACCAACCACTCACCATTCCCGGGAACATGACGCCCGCAGCCATAAAGGCGGTACAAAAAGCATAGTGACTGGTTTTCAGTGGGCCATCCGCCAGGTAAATCATGAACATCATCAGGGCTGTAAAGCCAAAACCATATCCTAATTGCTCCAAAACCACGGCCAGCCCCACCCAAAGGATGTTTTCCGGTTGAAAATAAGCCAGCACCGCATAGCCCAAATTGGGAATGTTCAGACTGAGCGTCATCCAGAAAATCCACTTTTTCAGCCCGAATTTAGAAATGGCCCAACCGCCCGCAAGTCCACCGACGATCAAAGCCCCGACCCCAAAAGAGCCGTAAATTAACCCCTGAGCTTCATTATCGAGCCCTAAACCACCCACCTCCCGGGCATCCAACATAAAGGGAGCGACTAATTTCAACAACTGTGCCTCTCCCAATCGAAATAACAGAATGAACAACACGCCCATGGCGATATTCTTCTTCACAAAAAAAGAAATCAGGGTAGCCCTGAAGCCGGCAAGAAAATCAAAGCGTTCCGTTCTCTCCTGCTCGACCTTTGGGCAAAAAAAGTGGTGATACACGGCCAATCCGACTAAAAAAGCGCCCAGAATTAATAGCGCAGAAGTCCATACTTTCTGGAAATCATTTTGATAAGACTTGGCCAAAACCCCGGTCAGGTACACCAAAGGGCCCTGCATCAGAAACATTCCCAAACGATAAAAGACCGATCGCAGCCCCACAAAAAGGGATTGATCTTTTTCCGAAAGCCCCAACATATAGAATCCATCTGCGGCAATATCATGGGTCGCCGAGGTGAAAGCAATCAAAAATAAAAGGGCCATGGAAAGCTGAAAAAACCAGGGTAAAGGCAAAACAAAAGCCACTCCGGCAAACAAAAGCCCCATCAAAAACTGGGTAATGACCACCCACTCCCGCTTGGTTTTGTACAGATCAACAAAAGGACTCCAAAGAGGCTTGATTACCCAGGGAATATTCAAGAGGGAGGTGTAGGCCGCTATTTCTGTATTCTCCAGCCCCAGGTTTTTGTACATGATGACCGAAACGCTCATCACAAACATATAAGGAATGGATTCGGTCAAATACAAAGAGGGCACCCATTGCAAGCCCCTGGCGGTGGTTGATTTTCTTCTGTACAAAGCGAAAAAATTAAATGCTATTTAGAAAAATGGGCAGCCACGGCTTTCCGGACACTTCCGTGTGCCAACAATAAAGCCTCTGCCTTTCCATACTCCAGACCGGTAGCTTCCATGATCATTTTGGTACCACGATCCACCAGCTTTTCATTGGTCAGCTGCATGTCCACCATGCGATTCCCTTTTACCCGCCCCATGCGGATCATGCAGGTAGTGGAGATCATATTCAGTAACAACTTCTGAGCTGTACCCGCTTTCATTCGTGTACTACCCGTCACGAATTCAGGCCCTACCACCGCTTCAATTGGAATTTCAACCGCCTGACTCAATTTGGAACCGGCATTACAGGTGATGCCCGCAGTGAGCAGTCCATTCTCTCTTGCCTTGGCAATACCACCCAAAACATAGGGCGTTCTGCCGGATGCGGCAATGCCCACCAGCACATCATTTTCGTTGATATCGAAGGCTTTTAAATCTTCCCAGGCCTGCTGCTCATGATCTTCCGCTGCTTCCACGGCTTTCCGGATGGCCCGATCTCCACCGGCGATCAGGCCGATAACTTTCCCCTCTACCCCATAAGTAGGAGGAATTTCAGACGCATCCAGAATCCCCAAACGCCCGCTGGTGCCGGCCCCTATATAGAATAATCTGCCGCCTTTTTTCATGCGCTCCACCGTGCCTTCCACCAGTTTTTCCACTGCCGGAATCGCCAGGGCAACTGCCGCATGCACCTTGGCATCCTCTTGATTCATATTCTCCAAAATCTCTCTGGCACTCATTTGATCCAGGTGCTCATATAAAGAGGAGGATTCCGTTGTACTCATATAATTATAGTTCTGTTTTTTTCTGATGATATTTTAACAAAGACCGAATGGGCGTTTTTTCAACCAACTCCAGATTCAACCCTTCATTTTTCAAAACTTCTTTCAAAATGTGCTGAAAATGCCAGGCCACCCCGCCCACCATGCGCAATTCGCAAGGGGTCTTGATCACCAGTGGTTTTAAATATTCCTGGTAATATATTTCAAATTGCCCTTTGACCAAAGCCATAATTTCTGGCTTATGAACATGCTGCGCCAAAAACGGCACAAACTGCGCACAATAACGGTTAGCGGAAGAAGTTGCATAAAGTGCCTGAATAATTTCCGCATCCGTACTTTGGGCATACTCCCGAAAATCATGCAAAATCTCTGAAGACATTTTCTTACGCAAAATCTTCTGCAGCAATTCCTTTCCCAAAAGCGCTCCACTCCCCTCATCTGATAATAACCAGCCTAAAGAGGTGGCTTTTTCATCAATTCCTTCCCCATTATAATAAGCCGCATGTGCGCCGGTCCCCAAAATTCCCATCAGCCCTTTTTCTCTTCCGTAAAGCGCCCGGGCTGCGGCCAGCAGATCACTCTCCACCACCACCGTCGCCTGGGGAAAGCAATACCGCAAGACATTCCTCACTTTTTGAACATTCACTTGTTGCCCACAACCTGCCCCATAAAAGAAAATTTCCTTTACTGCACCAAAAGGCACCGGCCATTCCACGGAACGGATAATTTCCAGCATCTGCTCCCTAGATAATAATAGGGGGTGAAGCCCCTTGGTCTCTACGATTTCTTCAAAGGGTAAATTGGTAAATGCCCAGGAAGCCTTGGTTCCTCCGCTATCGACGATTAATTGGATATTGCTCATAAAAATTACCTTTCCCGATTTTGAGGCCAACAAAAAATGAACCCTTCAAGATAACAAAAATCAAAGAGGAGCCCATAAACAAAAAAATCCCACGTCGGAAAAACGTGGGATTTAACTCTATTTTTTCAAGGCCCCTTAGGCCAATGCTCTCAATTCTGTATTCAACTGATCCAGCAATTGCTTTTTCACTTGTACCTTGCGCTCTTTCAGATCGGTTTTGCTGTCTACCAACTTCCCGAAAGCCGAACCAAATTTCTCCGCATTCTCACGGTAAAGATTCAATTCATTCATATCACGGTTGTACAATTCTCTTAACATGCGAATCAATGACTTCAACTGATCTTCTTCCGACTTTTGTTGAAATCCTTTCACTTTCTGAGAAGTCAAACGATACAGGAATGCACGCTCGGTGACCATATCACAGGCATTAAAGAAACGATCGGCCATTTCTTTAAACTGACCTTTTGGTAAGCGACCGGATTTTTTCCACTCTTCCTGCAAAGCTTTCACTTCTTTCACCGCATCCTGATCAGCACGACCTGCCAAAGCTTCTACTTTTTCCAAAAGGGCCTGCTTTACTTCCGTTACTGCACCACGCTTTTCTTCTTTGCGCTGCTTACGGACAGGATCCAATTTGGCGTAAAGTGCATCAGTCTCCTTCTTAAAGCGCTCCCACAATTCATTGCGAACTTTTACCGGCACTACCGGCAATTGCTTCCACTCCGGAATCAAAGTAGAGAATTCAGCATCTACTTTTTGTAGATCTTCCTCTTCCAACAAGGCATGCGCTTTGGCAATCAAAGCCTCATAGCCTGCGGTTTTCTCCTCCAACTCTTGCTTACGGGATTCAAAAAATGCATTTCTCTTCTCGAAAAATTCATTCATGATCGCTTCCATACGACCCTCGATCTCTTCACGGCTTTCTTCCGCTACGGCACCGGTTTTCAACCAACGCTGCTTCAGATCTTTGAATTTTTCTCCGGCTTCCCGTAAATCTTCGATTTCCCGAATGACTTCCGCCTCTGCCAGAAGAGCAGTTTTAATTTCCAGGTTTTTGGCACGGTTACGGTCAATCAATTCCCGAATCAACACCTCGTACTGATTAAGCGTCTCAAAAAGAGGCTCATAATCACCTAAGGCATCAAATTCTGACAATTGCTTACGCAAGTGCACCAATTTCATTAAAAAAGACCCTTTATTCGTAGCCTCATCGATGGTTTTGGCCAGGTCGTCTACTTTTTGTTTTGCGAGTTCAAAGCGGTCTTCGAAATATTTAATCGAGGCAGCTTCATCTTCTTTCACGTCACCAATTTCGCGCTCAGGAAACTCGAGAAATCCATTGCGAAAAATTTTCCCGTCTTTGATGTACCCGTACTTGTTCGGTTCCAATGTATTGTGGATTAAGTTATCGTATTATAAGTACGTCTTTAAAATTGACTTTCGCAAAACTAATTAAATACCTTAAAAGAAACAGGGTTAAACCCAAAAATTAGCATATTTGCAATATTATATAAATGGAAACTTGATCCTGGCATAATACGCCAAATCAGCACTGTAAGTATCCATATTTAATAGGAAAAAAACCATACTATAGTATAATGAGTGATAATAAGATCATCTTCTCAATGGCGGGGGTTACCAAAACTTATCCCCACAAAAAACAGTTTTGAAAAATATTTACCTGTCCTTCTTCTACGGTGCCAAAATTGGTGTTTTGGGTCTGAACGGATCGGGTAAGTCCAGCTTGCTTAAGATCATTGCTGGTTTGGACAAAAACATTCAGGGTGAAGTAGTTTCTGATAAAGATTACTCGGTAGGGTATCTGGAGCAGGAACCACAATTGGATCCTGACAAAACGGTTAGAGAAATCATTGAGGAAGGTGTTCAGGAAGTGGTTGATCTTCTGAAAGAATTTGAAGACATCAATTTAAAATTCGCGGAACCGGAAATCCTGGAAGACCCGGACAAGATGAATGATTTGATTGTTCGTCAGGGTGAAGTACAGGAAAGAATTGATGCTTTGGATGGTTGGAATCTGGATAACCGATTAGAGCGCGCGATGGATGCCCTTCGCACCCCTCCGTCTGATCAAAAAGTAGGCGTATTATCAGGTGGTGAGAAACGCCGCGTGGCTCTTTGCCGCTTGCTATTAAAGGAGCCGGATGTATTATTACTGGATGAGCCTACCAACCACCTGGATGCGGAATCAGTATTCTGGTTGGAGCAGCACTTACAACAATATAAAGGTACGGTGATCGCCGTAACCCACGACCGTTACTTCCTGGATAATGTTGCAGGCTGGATTTTGGAGCTTGACCGTGGTGAAGGCATTCCTTGGGAAGGCAATTACTCTTCCTGGTTGGAGCAAAAAGAGAAGCGTTTGGCGATGGAGAAAAAGCAGGAAAGCAAGCGCCAAAAAACTTTGGAACGCGAGTTGGACTGGATCCGTATGTCGCCAAAAGGCCGTCAGGCAAAGCAAAAGGCGCGTATCAACTCTTACGACAAACTGGTTTCAGAAGAACATAAGGAGAAGGAACAATCATTGGAATTGTTTATCCCTGCCGGACCACGTTTGGGATCGAAGGTGATTGAAGCTCAGGGCGTATCCAAAAGCTTTGACGACAAATTACTGTACGAGGACTTAAATTTCATGCTTCCTCAGGGGGGTATTGTGGGAATCGTCGGACCTAACGGTGCCGGTAAAACCACGCTATTCAAAATGATCACCGGGCAACTGGCTCCGGATGCCGGAACTTTCGATGTGGGATCTACTGTAAAAATCGGTTATGTTGATCAGGAGCATGATAATCTTGATCCGAACAAAACCGTTTGGGAGGTAATCTCCGGAGGAAATGAATTGATGCTGGTAGGAGAGAAAGAAGTGAACTCCCGTGCCTACGTTTCTAAATTCAACTTCTCCGGTGCAGAGCAACAAAAACTAGTAGGCGAGCTTTCCGGTGGACAGCGTAACCGCGTGCACCTGGCCATGACTTTGAAAGAAGGCGCTAACCTGTTGTTACTCGATGAACCGACCAACGACCTGGACATTAACACCCTTCGTGCTTTGGAGGAAGCTTTGAATGAATTCGGTGGTTGCGCCGTAATCATTTCCCACGACCGTTGGTTCCTGGACCGTGTTTGTACGCACACCCTGGCTTTTGAAGGAGAATCTCAGGTAAAATGGTTCGAAGGAAGCTTCACCGAATACGAAGAAGATCGTATCAAGCGATTGGGCGGATTAATGCCAACACGTATTAAGTATAAAAAACTGACGAAATAAATAGTGTATTCCAAGAAGGGGCCACCCCTTCTCCCAGAAATTCATTTTTCCTGGAAACAGAATGTACTAACCTTAACATTTTCAAGGCGAAACCATGGTTTCGCCTTTTTTTCCTCACAATGTTATCCTATCTTTGCGCAACTCTCGCGTGAATGCGAAAAGTTGAAGATATTTTCGAGAATTATTTGATTAACAATCTCGAAAACACTACTTTTGCAGTCCTGTATTCTGAAGAGGAAAAAACAATTAAAAAAAATATATAAGTTAAAGCATGGCAAATCATAAGTCAGCGTTGAAGAGAATCCGTTCCAACAACGCAAAACGTTTGAGAAACAGATATCAACTAAAATCAACTCGTACTTTCATCAAGAAATTGAGAGGTACTAAAGATGCTGCTGAGGCGCAAGATCTTTTCAAAAAAGTATCTTCAATGATTGATAAGCTAGCTAAACGCAACATCATTCACAAAAACAAAGCAGCCAACAACAAATCTAAATTGGCGAAATTTGTGAACGCACTATAAGAAACTTAGAAAACCTCACTACTCAGTGAGGTTTTTTTATGCCTTTTCCAATCTTACATCAGCCATAAAAAGAAGCAAAAAACATTTTTTGTGATGGTAGCTTTTATTCAAAAACTACCTAATGACCTACCCTAGCCAACAAAACCAACCTATTAACCTCTGGGCAGAGGACGATCGCCCCAGAGAAAAGCTTCAAAATATCGGCAAGCAAAACCTCAGCAATGCCGAGCTACTGGCTATTTTACTTGGCAGTGGCAGTAGAAACAAAACGGCCGTACAATTAGCGGATGAAATCCTAAATGAGTACGAGAACAGCCTCCGGACACTTTCTCACTCCCAAATCAAGGAGCTCACCAAATTCCGGGGAATGGGGGAAGCCAAGGCCATCACCCTCATTGCAGCCATGGAATTGGGAGAAAGAAGATTGAGGGAAGAAGCGAAAAGCAGAACCAGAATCACCAAATCTATGGTAGCGTACGAGGCCATTCAACCCCACTTTTTAAACCTCAAACATGAGGAGTTCTGGATTCTTTGCCTGAACAATGCCAATGAGATACTGGAAATCTGCAAAATTTCGGAAGGAGGTTTAAGCCACACTCCGGCCGACCCCCGCATCATTTTTCAGAAAGCCATTGAAGTCAGAGCCACAAGAATCATCCTCACCCACAACCATCCCAGCGGCAATTTGTACCCCAGCCATTCCGACATCAATCTGACCAAAAAAATAGCCGAAGGCGGTAGAATTCTGGACATCATGGTGGTAGATCACCTGATTTATACCGACAATGGCTACTACTCCATGGCTGATGAAAACAAAATGCCCTAAGCCGAATTATTCAACACCAAAATCAGAAAATCAACTTATTTTCAACCAATAAATTTTATGTTTTCTGATTTAAGCCCGATTAATCACTGCTAGATTTAGCTCTTCACCCTAAGCAGCTTATCTCCAACCTACCAACCTAATAAAGGTATGCTTTTTAATTTTTTAATAACCCAAATTGGGCCCAGCTTACTTTCTCCTCAACGCTCTGCTTTCCTGGAAAAAACTCGAAATAGAAAGCTATTCCTTCTATTTCTCCGCCTTGCAGCTCAACGAGGATTTTCCGAGTAGAGCGGGTTGTTACCTCCCCGCTCCCTCACAGACCCGTACGAGCGGATTTCCCGCATACGGTTCCTCCTAAATTGGTTTCGCTTTCTGAAAGCTGTGATAGATTTTTGGTTTAAGTAGTGGCCTCCATTCTGTAATTAAGCGATTGTACCGCTCCCAATTCCATGCAGGACGTCCACCTCTGCGATTTAGCCATTTATGGAGCATACGCCTGACATGGTGATAATAAGCATGCAGACTTCTGCTATTGAAGGTGATTCCATAGTAATTATAGTATCCGCGTAATTTCAAATTCAATTCATTGATGATTTCATCGAGTTTACGATGCCGGTTTGACTTTATCCAGTCTTGCATTTTAGCGAGGGAGAGGTTCAGCTTTTTACTCGCTGTTTTTCTTTTCAATATCATTTTTCCGTTGCGACTTTCGCTTAGAAAATGTGTAAATCCCAGAAAATCAAAACCTCTTTCGCCTTCGCCTCTTTTGCTCTTTAGGTTAATGATCTTTGTCTTGTCAGGGTGTAATTCAAGATTAAATTTCTCAAATCGCTTTTGCAAAACATTCATTACCCGATCGGCGTCCGAAGCATTATCAAAACCCAATACAAAATCATCGGCATGGCGGACAATAGTACTTTTTCCCTTTAATAATGGCTGTATTTGCTCGGAAAACCATTCATCCAGCACATAATGCAAATAAATATTACTCAGCAAGGGAGATACTATCCCTCCTTGAGGGGTACCCTCTGTTGGATATTGCAACTGCTCATCCTCCAGTATACCTGCTTTTAACCATTTATTTAGCGTTCTGCGTATCACGCCATCTTTGACCCGTAAGTCAAGAAACTCTCGAAGTTGTGCATGATTGATGCATCCAAAGTAGTTCTTTATGTCAGCATCAATGATGTAATGCAATCCTTTAAAGCTTACTTCCCTAAACATATATTCCACAGCTTGATGCGCAGAATATCCATTCCTGAATCCGAATGAAAAGGCCTTAAATTCCTCTTCATAAATGGGGTTCAGGGTGCGGCGCACACTTTCCTGAAGTATCTTATCTTCAATGGTCGGGATGCCCAATGGGCGTTTCCCTGATTTTCCCTTGTCGATATAAACCCTGCGTATAGAAGGAGCTCGATACTTCCCCGTTTTAAATTCGGTTAATAGTGCTGGTATGCGAGTTTCAGATTCAAGATTGTAATGATACCAACATTTACCATCCACGCCCGGACTACTATTCTTGTTCAGGCTGTGAAAACAATCTGTTAGCATATTTTCGTCTATGAACTGGCTTACATTCGTCAATGCAGTGTTCTTGTGTTTTCTTGCTCGTGCTGCTATCTCTAATTCTACTGTTGACATCTTTTTAGTTGCATCCGGTGCTTGTTTTAATGTTTCTAAATTATCGACCCAATTTAAGGCATCCCCCAGGCCAATCAGACCCAGGTTTTCCCTTCCCTACTTACTGGCTTTCTTGGGTAAAGATTTCCCAGCTTTCAAACGGTACTATGGAGATGCTAAGACTGCCTTTGCCCATCTCATTCCCTGCGGTTTCCCTCGGTACTGATACCACTACGATATGCTCTCATTCTTAGCATCAGACATGGTGAGCATATAGACCATGCTGATTTGGAAATTTACGGTAGGGATTTCCATATTAACCCTTGTTTCGGGTGGAGGCAGGAGGCTCTCCCGTGTTTCCATGCGTGCCTATTGTACCTTTGACGTAAACCAAGACCCCGGTCGAATCAATGCTACTTGTCATTAATGCTACATTGATGTTGCACCAACTATGCTTAAGGTTAATGCTTCAACAATGAATTATATTTCGAGGCTAACAATACGCCTTCGGCACTCGCTGTATACGCTTCATGCTGGCATTTCTACCAACTATGCAATACTCGCTTACGGTGGCTGACCAACCTTTCCGTGCAGGATTTAATACCTGCAGGCACACTAAAAGGTGTTTCATTTTGTTTTTTAGAGGTCGGTAGGTAAACACATATTAAAATAGGTTGTTATAACTGTAAAAGCCATACAATCATGAAAATTTTCAAGGGACAGGATCTTATTGCCTTTACAACGAAATTCCAATCAGACTTAGAGTGCCAGGAATATTTAGCGGCACAAAAATGGGACCATGGTTATACTTGTAGAAAATGTGGCCATGGAGCAAGTCAGGTTCGGAAGAATCACTCTCGTACCTGCAATAAATGTAGCCATACAGAATCACCAACGGCAAATACACTTTTTCACAAAGTTAAATTTGGTATTAGAAAGGCATTTTTTATTTGTTTCGAAATGTCTACATCGACTAAGAGTTTTTCTGCCAGATATATGGCTAAAAGGTATTCAATCACCGAAAAAACGGCGAGAATGTTTATGCACAAAGTTCGGGAGGCAATGAAATCAAGTGAACAACATCCGATGCAGGGTACTGTCCACGTTGACGAATTTGTGATTGGAGGAAAGGAAAATGGGAAAATAGGCCGCAGCTATCATACAAAGAAGAAAAAGATTGTTTGTGCCCTTGAATTAACGGAAGATTTAAAAGTGAAACGGATGTATTCGATGAGAATAAAAGACTATTCCAGTAAGGAGTTGAGGCAGATTTTTGATCGTCATATATCACCAAATGCAAAGGTTACAGCAGATGAATGGAGAGGGTATGATCCAATTGCTGAAGATTATTCATTGACCCAGATTAAAAGTGAAAATGGGATGAATTTCAAAGCATTACACACGATGATTCATCAGGTAAAATCTTGGGTTCGAACAACCTTTTCATGGGTGAGCAAAAAGCACGTAGATCGGTATTTAAGTGAATTCAATTACCGATTAAATCGCTCACAAACAAAAGAAACGATCTTCCATAATCTGATTTCGAGAATGGTTAGGTCAGAAAAAATTTACCAGACCCAAATTTTATGCATTTAACTACCGACCTCTATTATTTTTTATACGCTTTCAAATCCCCACCTTATGGACTTGCACGGCGCAAAAGCATGAATAATCCGGATTAAATAAAAAAGCCCGACAATTGCCGGGCTTTTCCTATCAAATTAACATTTTCTGCTTATCCAATTGCTTTAGCCGGATTACCAAAAACCGTTTCTCCTGCCTTTACATCAGAGATCACTACTGAGCCCGCTCCCACACGAGCACCTTTCCCAATGGTAACCCCTGCTACGATGGTTACACCTGATCCAATAAACGCTTCCTCCTCAATGGTAACATCGGCATTGATATTAGAGCCTGTACCAATTTGAGCAAAATTTCCTACTTTAACCCCTGCGTCCAGATTTACGCCTGCGTGAATTACACAATGGCTTTCCACTTCCACGCCACTTCCGATAAATGCTTTGGCATTAATGAAATTCCCATAACCAAAAGAAGCACTATCTGAAATGATCGCTGCCTGATGAACCGCATTAGCCGGCTGAACTTTTCTTTTTTCATTCAGCATCTCTACCTGATTTTTGCGAAGCTCAGTTTCATCCGTAGCGATAAAAGCCTCACATTTTTTACCAATCAGCTTGGTAAACCCTCCGTCATCAGGGAAACCTAATACCGGAACAACATCTATTTCTGTATGGTGTAATGCTTCATTTTCATCCAAAAAGCCGTAAACCTCAATCTCATTGCTTTTAAAGATTTCCAGGGCTGCTTTACCGATGCTGTTGGCACCGAAAATAATTACCGGATTTTCCATTTTATTTCTTCATGCTTAATTTCGTGCGCAAAGATAGTAAATCTTCTTGGTAAAAAGGTTTAAACTATCTCCCGACCAAAAGGTCTCAAAGCCAAACCGGCTAATTTAAAATGTTGCTTCCCAAAAGGAATACCTATTATAGTAATACAAAAAAGGATGCCAAAACCAATATGGGAAAGCCAGATCCAGATTCCCCCACAAAGAACCAGACGATATTCATGATCGTCCACAGACAACCATGATCCGTCTCTCTTTTGCGGACTTCCTTCCCAAATGGAAATAGTGCCAACTCCGTTAACTTTATCGACTGCAAACCAAAGGGAATCCCCACTACCGTGAGCATCATCGCCACGCTGGCCAATAAATATTCTATGGCAATAAAAACACCGCCAAAAACAAACCAGATAATATTACCCAGAAGACTCATAACTAAAGATTTATTTTTTCATTTTTAATGCATACACCATTGGGATCAGGCCTTCCATCCCTTTAATCTGATAGCCTTTTTTGCTCTTCACCGTATTGGGAAAGCAGTCATAGGGAGAATAATCAAATTCCTGACATACTTCCAGTTCCAATCCGGCATCCAATAGCGCCTGAATCACTTCACTCATGCCATGGTTCCAGCTGTAGGAAGTGTTTTTAATAGGAGCTTCACGATCCGCATAAGTTCCTTCTATTTCCTCCACTATGGTATCTGCCTTTAAATAAGGATAGGTAATTTGGGTAAAATTATCATCAAACATCCAGACCACCGGATGAAACTCCGCGAAAATGAAAGTTCCACCAGGCTTCAGGTGTCGGGCAATTTGCCTTGCCCAAAGATTAATATCATGCAACCAGCCTACCGTTCCGTAGGAGGTAAAAACCATATCAAAAGTTTTACCTTTTAACACCTGATCCATTTCCAAAACATTCCCCTGATGAAAAGTAGCCGCCAATCCGGTCTGACTACTTAAATCCTGCGCCGCCTTTATCGCTTCATCGGATAAATCAACACCAGTAACCTCTGCCCCCATTCTAACCAAAGAAAGACTATCCTGCCCGAAATGGCATTGGGGGTGAAGAATACTTTTGCCCTTCACCTCTCCCAAAAGGGCTAATTCTATCTCCATCAGCGCATTCCTACCGTCAACAAAGCTCTCATTATCATAGAATTCCGATTCCAGATGATGCGGTGTTTTCGCATTCCAAAGTGCGCGATTGGCTTCTATATAATTATCCATAAAATCTAATTGATGTGGGTAAACAATCCTCACTTCCTCGGTTTTTTTATAAAAAAATCAGGGCTAAAGATCGGATTTCCTTATCTTTGCGCGTTAAAATAGTGATTTAGCGTTGGTTGTCCAATTGAGGACAATAATTTGTATTATGGCGAGAAAGAAACTGAAAGATATTAAGGGATTGACCATTGAGAAGGTAGCAGCAGAAGGCAACTGCCTGGGTCATGATGAGGAAGGTCGAATTGTGTTTGTATCCCATGCAGCACCCGGAGATGTGATGGATGTGCGCGTGGTAAAAAAACGCAAGAAATTTATACAGGCTGCTCCCGAGGTAATTCATACTTTCTCGGATTTGCGACAGGAACCGTTGTGTGAGCATTACGGCCTTTGTGGTGGCTGTAAGTGGCAGCACCTGAAATATGAGCATCAGGTAGAATTTAAAACGCAGGTGGTTCGTGAAACTATGGAGCACCTGGGAAAAATTGAAATCCCGGAGATTCCATTGGCGCTTGGCTCAGAAAAGACCGAATTCTACCGCAATAAAATGGAATTCTCTTTTACGAATTTCCGTTGGTTGACAAAAGAAGAAATTGCTTCAGAGGAGAATCAGGATCGTCGTGGCCTTGGCTTCCATATTCCGGGTGGCTTTGATAAAATTATCCATGTGAACAAGTGCTGGTTGCAGCCGGATCCATCCAACGCCATCAGAACGGCGATTGATACTTTCGCCAAGGAAAATGAAATCCCTTACTACAATGTAAAATTTCAGGAAGGCCATTTACGAAATGTGACCATTCGTACGGCCAATACTACCGGCCAGATCATGGTGATTTTACAAGTGTTTACTGATGAGGAGAAGTGGACCTTACCTTTGGTGGATCATTTGAAAGCAGAATTCCCGGAAATCACTTCTCTTTACTATGTGGTGAACAAAAAAGGAAATGAAACCATTTTTGATCAGGAATTGATTTTGCACCACGGCACCCCTTATATTGAGGAGACCATGGAGGATCTGACGTACCGTGTGGGACCTAAATCTTTCTACCAAACCAATTCAGAACAGGCTTATCAGCTGTATTCGGTTACGCGTGATTTTGCCGGACTAACCGGAGAGGAAGTGGTTTATGACTTGTATACCGGTACCGGAACCATTGCCAATTTTGTAGCCAAGAAAGCGAAACAGGTCGTGGGAATTGAATATGTGGAAGCTGCGATTGAAGATGCCAAAATCAACTCCGAAATCAACAAGGTGGAAAATACCTTATTCTACGCCGGAGATATGAAAAACGTATTGACGGATGAATTTGCCGCTAAGCACCCTGCGCCGGATGTAGTGATTACTGACCCTCCGAGGGCAGGAATGGATACGGAAGTAGTGGAAATGTTGTTGAAATTGGCCCCTAAACGCATTGTTTATGTGAGCTGCAACCCCGCTACCCAGGCAAGAGATCTGAACCTGTTGGATGCCAAATATAAGGTAACCAAAATTCAGCCGGTGGATATGTTCCCGCACACCCACCATATTGAAAATGTTGTCGCACTGGAATTGAAATAAAAGAAAACGACCTATGCATAATGATCCGGAATTAGACGGTAAATACCTGGGCACCATCACCCAGGATTTTGCTAAAATCGCAGATAATTTGAAGGAAGCTTCCTATGCGGTTCGCCGTAAAGGGTTTTCTGACTTTCCTATTTTCCCTATTTCCAAAATGGGAATGCCTGTCGGGCAGGTTTTCCTAAAAATGGGAGAGCTTGATTTGCAATGGAATTACAACATTACCTTCCTGGAAGAATTTGTTCAGAGAGGCCTGATTGAAAAAGGAGAGAAAGAAGAGGGCTTTAAAAAATCTTATAAAAATCCGGATGAGTTTTGTTGCTTGTTCGTGATGGATGGGGCTTTCACGAATTTTGTCTTTATTCCTTATCCGGAAGATGATAAAGCCGTGCTGTAAAACCGGTTGAAAGCCATAAAAAAAGGTTCGGGGAATAGTCTCCGAACCTTTTTTATTTTCTTTAACACCAAAAACAATTAAGCATCTTGGTTTTTAGGGCGACGGTTGTAATTGCCTTTACGGCCTCCGCCACCTTTATTTCCGCTGTAGTTTCTTTTCTTATTGAAACGTCCGCCATTTCCTCTGCGCTCCGTGGAATAGCTTGGCTGTCCGCCGAAAGATTCCGGCAATGGCACCTTCATCACTTCTTTTTCAATCAACTCCTCAATTCTGCGGAACTTGCCACAATCCCTCGGGTTTATCAAAGTAACCGCAAAACCTTTACGCTCTGCTCTTGCTGTACGGCCCACACGGTGTACATAGTCCTCCGGGTCATTTGGCACATCATAATTGATCACCATCGATACGTCATCAATATCAATTCCTCGGGAAACAATATCGGTAGCCACCAAAACCTGGAACTGCTTGTTTTTAAAGCTCTGCATGATCTGCTCACGCTCTTTCTGCTCCAAATCCGACTGGAATGGTTCAGCCTTCAAGCCCCATCGTTTCATTTCATGGCCCAGCTCCTTTACTTTGGATTTAGTAGAACAGAAAACGAATACCGTGGGCAATTTCTCCTCATTCCCAACCAGAATACCTTTCAAAATGCTGGCCTTTTGCTCATCATAAGCCATAAAAGCTCCCTGAAGCACTCCCTCAGCAGTAGTAGATACTTTAAAGGTAATCTCTTCCGGATCTTTCAGGATATTTTTGGCTAAGCTGCGAATCTTTGGTGGCATGGTTGCAGAAAACATCAAGGTCTGACGGCTCTCCGGAAGTTTTCCCACAATTTGGTTAATATCTTCCTGGAATCCCATGTCCAACATTCTGTCAGCTTCATCCAGTACCAAAAACTGTAAATCATCTGTTTTCAGATAGCCCTGGTTAAAATGCTGAATCAGACGGCCAGGCGTGGCTACAATAATATCAGCACCATTTTTAATGGCTGAGCGCTGCTTTTCCCAGTTCCCTGCATCATTCCCTCCATAAATGGCCACTGTACTCAAAGGGGCAAAATAACTCATGCCTTCCAATTGCTGATCAATCTGAATGGCCAGCTCACGAGTTGGGGCAATGATAATGCAACTAACCGAATTACTTTTCGGAGCATCTCCCTCCAACAATTTGTGCATTACCGGCAATAGATAAGCTGCCGTTTTTCCGGTTCCTGTCTGTGCACAGGCGATCAAATCCTTTCCTTCTATCGCAAGAGGAATAGCGGCCTCCTGAATGGGCGTCGCATCTTCAAACCCCATTGCCAGAATGGCATCCTCTATGTTGGGGTTAAGATCAAAGTCTGTAAATTTCAAATCCTATGGGTTAATAAGTTTTTATTGGTCCAAAGGGATTTAAAATGATACCCGACCCTTCGGACGACCAATTTTTTTTTCACTATGTGGTCTCTATCAAATGTAAATCTAAAAAAAAGCAGGCATTTAATGCAGTTTTACTGATTTTTTAGGAAGAAAGGCCCACTGATCCACAAAGACACTAAATATTTTACGATAAAATATAACTAAATAAAGTCGTTTATGTGATATTTTTTAAATGATTAAATTAAAAGGCATAAAAACCATATTTAAAAATTGATTCATCTTGACAATGAAGGCTTTAGGTGGGTTCAATAGAAATTCTTGGAATTGATCAAAAAACACCAAAGCAGGTAATGATTAAGGTTTTAGTGACTAACAGCCGTTAATCGGCAGGGTTTGAACAGTGATATCTCTTGAAATAGGCATGAAAGAAGTCCATGTAATGTTTAAGCGAATTTCACCAAATCACTATAACCATAATTATCACATGAAAGAAACCTACTTTAATCAGATTTTCAGAAAAAAGTCATTTTTGGCTGTTCTGGTCTGTATGATGATGGTGGCCAGCCCGGGTTTATGGTCATCTATGGCAAAGGCGGATCCCGTCGATATTTTTGAATGTCTACCGAATATAGAGGTAAATAACGATGCCGGACAATGCGGAGCAATTGTCCATTGGGAATATCCGGCCGAGCCTGATGGAGTTTATTGGTCTTCCACGCATGAGCCTGGCTCTTATTTCGAAGTAGGAACCACCAAAGTCACCATTACGGCCAAAGAAAACGGAAATGAAGCATCCTGTTCTTTTTATGTTACAGTAAAAGATAATGAGAAGCCCAAGCTAAAAGTGCCGGATAATTTCACCGTTTATGCGGGCTCCGGACTTGACGACGGAGAGGTTTGTTATGCGAAAGTAATGTATGAATATAAAGTCTCGGATAACTGTGAAATCGCCTGGACCAAAGTGGTGAAGGGTAATGAATCCGGAACTATTTTCCCACTTGGTGATACCGAGGTAGAAATATTGGTTTGTGACGTCAATGGAAACCGTAAAAGCAAAAGTTTTATTGTGACGGTAAAAGACGGCAGCAAACCTGTACCCGCCAAGGAATACTTACCTGTCGTTGAGGGTTATTGCAAAGTGGAAGTAACGGATATCCCAAAAGCCTTCGATAACTGCGATGATTTAATCCTGGGACAAACACAGGATCCTTTGTATTACGATCAAAAAGGGGAGTATGAAATTTCCTGGTATTATGCAGATGCTGCAGGAAATATTTGTGAGCAAAAACAAACGGTCATCGTAAAAGCCAGCCCCCTTGCAATCAGTATTAAGAAAAATCAGCCTTCCTGCTATGAAGGAACCAATGGATCCATAAAGGTAATTGTTGAAGGTGGCTGTGAACCCTACGCCTACAAATGGTATTACGAAGGCCAGGAAATGGTTGGGGAAGAAGGGAATTATCAGGGAGACCTCCTTGCCGGAACCTACAAAATTAAGGTTTGGGATGCTGCAGGGCAGATGATTATGAAAACTGTTGAGCTCAAGCAAAAAGATGAACTGGTTGTCAAAGTAGTAGAAGTAAGCAATCTGGAATGCCGCAATGATGACAATGGAATTGCGGAGGTCTATGTTGAAGGAGGAAAAGCACCTTATAATTATGCTTGGTATGAAATTGATGGCAGCCAAATTGAAGGGGAAACCGAAAGTAGAATTGAAACCCTCTCCAAAGGGGAATATTATGTATTGGTAACGGATGCCCGGGGTTGTAATAAGGTGTGTTATTTCACCATGATCAATCCTCCACGATTGAAAGTTGAGTTAGCAACTACTGATGCGCTATGCTATGGAGATGCCAACGGAATGGCCGCTGTAAAGGTTACCGGCGGAACGGGTATGTATATGGTGGAATGGTTTGACCGCAATGACAGACCTATTCAGTCTATTGGAGACAAATTCTCCATCATGGGATTGGCGGCCGGAGACTACAAAGTAGTGGTAACAGACGCGAAGGATTGTAAAAGAACCAAAAGATTCACCATTGGGGAACCGGACTTATTGGAACTAGTACAGGGGCAGGCGTACGGCGCTTCTTCTTATTCAAAAGCAGATGGTGGTTTTGAAGTAAGTGCGCAGGGTGGCACTCCTCCTTACCTGTTTAAATTAGAAGGAGGGGAATACCAGGACCACGGTAAATTCATGGGACTGAAACCAGGGACATATAAAGTCTATGTGGAAGATGCCAATGGTTGTGAGGCGTACATTGAATGTGAAGTTCCGGTAACCGGACCAAAATGTCTTAATGCTTGCGGAGGAGAATACCGCTCGGATGCCGGCATTCCTTTTTATGCAGATGATCATTATGTAGAAGGTGGACGTTGTTATTCCCGCGAAGCCAGAATTTACAATACTCAGGATCCTTACCTATACCAATCTGAAAGATACGGGCATTTTACCTACCAAATTCCGGTGGATAACGGAGCCTATGAGGTTGAGCTTCATTTCGCTGAAATCTATTGGGACCGGGAAGGCAAGCGTAAGTTTGCAGTAGACATCGAAAGAGAAAATGTTTTAGACTGCTTCGATATTTATAAAGAAGCCAATGAGGAGAATCACGGACAAGGGGGTAAAAATGTGGCCATCGTACGAAAATTCACCACGGAAATTTCAGATGGCTATGTGAATATCCGCTTCTATGGAGGTAGCTGTAACAGAGATTATCCAAAAATCTCGGCCATTTGTATCAAACCAAAAGAAACGTTACCGTATAATGCTGCGCCGAAAATCGTCCAGATGGAAAATAAAAAAATATATGTGGATGATTACGTGAGTTATTATGTGTCCGCTCATGATGAAGAAGATCATAACCTGCATTATTATGCCACTAACCTGCCTTACGGTCTGGAAATTGACGAATACACCGGACAGATCCATGGTACCGTTGCTTCAGAAGCCGGGTATTATGAGGTTGAGGTAAGCGTTAAAGATGATGGATATCCATCACGGGAAGCTAAGATGAAATTCCAAATAGAGGTATGTATCACCCCCGAACAATGGGGCAAACTTTGCATCAATGCCAATGGACGTGCACTTATAGATGAATATGGCAACGAATTCAAAGCAGATGATGGGTCTTATTTTATTGGGGCTAACCGTTATAATGTAAGCCGTGAGATCTATGGTACTGATGACGACGCCCTCTATCAAACAGAACGTTGGGGGGAATTCTATATGGAATTGAGAGATCTTCCAAATGGAAAATATAAGGTGACTATCTACTGTGCCGAAATTTACTTCCGAGAAGCGGGACAACGAAAGTTCAATATATATGCCAATGGCGAACAAAAGTGGTATGATTACGACCCATTCTATGAGTCCTATGACAAAAATGGCTATGGCAAGGACTATGCAAATTATGACTACTTCTATTGCATCGTAGAAAATGGAAGGCTGAAGTTGGAATTCAAAAGAGGAAGAGCCAATTATCCGAAAGTTTCTGCTATCTGTATTGAGGGTGTAAAATACGAATACACAGATGATAATCGCACCATTGCAGATGAAAACCTCCTGAATGGGTTTGATCAGGAAGAGGAAGCCGGCGTTTATCCGAATCCTGTAGTGGATCAATTTACCGTGAAGTTAGAAAATGCCACCTCTACTTTACCTGCAGTAAAAATTGTCGATGGTGCCGGAGCTGTAAAAGTTTTAGCTACCCAACAATTAAAACTGAAAGGAAAAGAACTAAAAGTTAACCTGGGGGGCGATCGCTTCAACTCCGGTGTTTATCTCATGGAAGTTTCAGGTCAGGAAGGCTGGAAACAAGTGGAGAAAGTGATGTTTAAATAATAGAAATCAACAATCGAAAAGGGGCTGTCTCAGGGTTTGGGACAGCCTCTTTTTTATTTTTTAGGATCTGAATCTGAAAACTGTCCATCACCAACATTCCTGATTCAAACCCCCAAACACAAAAAAGCCCGGAATCATTTCCGGGCTTCTGCGGTCTGGACGGGACTCGAACCCGCGACCTCCTGCGTGACAGGCAGGCATTCTAACCAGCTGAACTACCAAACCAGGCTTTTTAAGGGGCTTAGCCCTGGGGTGAAAGACCGGTCTCGAACCGGCGACCTCCGGAACCACAATCCGGCGCTCTAACCAACTGAGCTACAATCACCATTTATGCTTTTCGGAATTATCTTAAATCCTTCCAGTACAGAAAGGGCATGCCCTTTCTCTACGTATTATTGAAATGATTCTTACTTCAATAATTCCACACTTCTGCGGTCTGGACGGGACTCGAACCCGCGACCTCCTGCGTGACAGGCAGGCATTCTAACCAGCTGAACTACCAAACCAAGCTTTTTAAGGGGCTTAGCCCTGGGGTGAAAGACCGGTCTCGAACCGGCGACCTCCGGAACCACAATCCGGCGCTCTAACCAACTGAGCTACAATCACCATATGCTTTTGCGGAATTATTTTAATTCCTTATGGTACAGACAAGGCATGCCTTGTCTCTACATTTTAATATTGAAATACTATCTATTTCAATAACTCCACTCTTATGCGGTCTGGACGGGACTCGAACCCGCGACCTCCTGCGTGACAGGCAGGCATTCTAACCAGCTGAACTACCAAACCAGGCTTTTTAAGGGGCTTAGCCCTGGGGTGAAAGACCGGTCTCGAACCGGCGACCTCCGGAACCACAATCCGGCGCTCTAACCAACTGAGCTACAATCACCATATGCTTTTATACGGAATTATCTAAAATCCTTCCAGTACAGACAAGGCATGCCTTGTCTCTACATTTTTATATTGAAATACCATCTATTTCAATAATTCCACTCTTATGCGGTCTGGACGGGACTCGAACCCGCGACCTCCTGCGTGACAGGCAGGCATTCTAACCAGCTGAACTACCAAACCAAGCTTTTTAAGGGGCTTAGCCCTATGGGTGAAAGACCGGTCTCGAACCGGCGACCTCCGGAACCACAATCCGGCGCTCTAACCAACTGAGCTACAATCACCATATGCTTTTATACGGAATTATCTAAAATCTTTCCAGTACAGAAAGGGCATACCCTTTCTCTACGTATTATTGAAATGATCTTTATTTCAATAATTCCACTCTTCTGCGGTCTGGACGGGACTCGAACCCGCGACCTCCTGCGTGACAGGCAGGCATTCTAACCAGCTGAACTACCAAACCAAAAAAGCAAAAGCTTTGTTATGTGATGAATTTTGCGGTCTGGACGGGACTCGAACCCGCGACCTCCTGCGTGACAGGCAGGCATTCTAACCAGCTGAACTACCAAACCTTTGCATTAGATTTATCAAGAAGCTCCGAAGAGCTAGCGGTCTGGACGGGACTCGAACCCGCGACCTCCTGCGTGACAGGCAGGCATTCTAACCAGCTGAACTACCAAACCTAAATAAATCTTTTGCTAAAACATCAAACACAAACTGCTATTGCTTGCGGTCTGGACGGGACTCGAACCCGCGACCTCCTGCGTGACAGGCAGGCATTCTAACCAGCTGAACTACCAAACCAATAATTTATGCAAACAGTGTGATGATCTTTTTATAGTACAAAACTCAATCACCAAAAATTTCAAATATTTCAGGAGAGCTATTCTCTTCCTAACCCCTCAGGCAACTGTTGTTGTCTTTTGGGATTGCAAAGGTAGAATCGTTTTTTTAAAACGCAAAACTCTCCTGAAAAAAAAGTCGATTATCTGTCAAAAGTTAAACGTTTCCCCTTAACTGATTCGTTGAAATTTCCATCTTTATAGGCATGATGCCCCGAAACGATTGTATGCTTCACAGAGGACTTAAAAGTTTGACCCTCAAAAGGAGACCAACCACATTTAGAATGTACATTATCCCTGCTCACGGTCCAGGCATCTTGTAAATCTACCAAAACGATATCAGCAAAATAATTTTCACGGATATAACCCCGTTTTTCTATCTCAAAAAGAATGGCTGGATTATGACACATTTTTTCTACGATTTTTTCCAATGTGATTTTGCCGGCATGGTACATTTCAAGCATAGTCACCAAAGAATGCTGCACCAAAGGCCCACCTGATGGCGCTTTGAAATAGCTGTTATCTTTTTCTTCCAAAGTATGAGGAGCATGATCGGTCGCGATCACATCGATTCGGCCATCCAATACGGCTTTAAAAATTTCATCGCGATCATTGGCGGTTTTCACAGCGGGATTCCACTTAATCAGGGTGCCTTTTTTCGCATAGTCTTCCTCCGAGAACCACAAATGGTGCACACAGGCTTCTGCAGTAATGCGTTTTTCTGTTAGGGGCGTTTGATTCTCAAACAACTCCAACTCCTTTGCCGTAGAAATATGCAAAATATGAAGTCGGGTGTTATGTTTCTTCGCCAGCTTCACCGCCATGCTGGAAGACTTATAACAAGCCTCTGCTGAACGAATCTCCGGATGGCAGGCAATCGGCACTTCTTCTCCGTATTTTTCCTTATAAGCCTCCGTATTCGCTCTGATGGTCGCCTCATCCTCACAGTGGGTCGCGATCAACATGGGCACCTTAGAAAACAGTCCTTCCAACGTCGCCTCATCATCTACCAGCATATTTCCGGTGGAGGAGCCCATAAAAGCTTTGATCCCACAAACATTTTTAGGGTTGGTTTTCAACACTTCCTCAAGATTGTCATTGGTCGCCCCCATAAAGAAAGAATAATTCGCTAAGGAAACTTCTTCCGCCCGCTTATATTTATCCTCCAACAGCTCCTGGGTGACCGCCTGAGGTACCGTATTAGGCATTTCCATAAAAGAAGTAATCCCTCCGGCCACGGCCGCTTTGGCCTCGGTATAAATTTCCGCCTTATGCGTCAGGCCCGGCTCACGGAAATGTACCTGATCATCAATTACGCCCGGCAACAGGTGAAGACCGGTCGCATCTATGGTTTCATCCGCCTCTTCGGTCAACTTTTCTCCGATTTTTGCAATCTTTCCGTCTTTGATTAAAACATCGGCCTGAAAGATCTTATCTTCATTGACTATATTTGCATTCTGAATGAGAATAGAGGGAAGCTTCATTGGTATTGTATTTATTTGATGAATATCCTTTCCCCGCTCTCTGACAGGTGAATCGCAGAGGCGAGGAACACATTTCCACAAAGATACAAGGCTAAAAACAGATGGCAACAGAAATAAAGAGTTTCGAGGACTTCAAACTTAACCGTCAATTATTAAATGCGATATCAGAGGCCGGCTATGCTGAGCCCACTGAAATCCAGCAAGCCGCCATTCCCCTGACCACCTCCGGGCATGATTTATTGGGTATTGCGCAGACGGGAACAGGAAAAACTGCTGCCTTTGTGCTTCCTTTGTTAATGAAAATAAAATACCCGCAGGGAAATGATCCCCGCGCCGTTATTTTAGCACCTACCCGCGAGTTGGTCATGCAGATTGATGCCAACATCAGCGAATTGGCCAAATACACCGAAATCCGACATGTGCCGCTTTATGGAGGGCAGGGACCCAAGCGACAAAAGGAAGCGGTAGAAGCCGGCGTGGACATCATCGTGGCCACCCCCGGAAGGTTTTTAGACATCTATAAGACGGGCGCTTTCAATACCAAGCAGATCAAGACCATGATTCTGGATGAGGCCGATAAAATGATGGACATGGGCTTTATGCCACAAATCCGGAACATACTGGAGATCATTCCTACCAAGCGACAAAACTTATTATTCTCTGCCACTTTCCCTCCACGGGTGGAAGAATTGTCCCATGAATTCCTTGAATTCCCGGAAAAAGTGGAAATCGCCCCGCAGGCCACCACTGTGGATACGGTGCAACAGCAGGCCTTTAAAGTGCCGAACTTCCGCACCAAAATTGAAATGGTGGGACATTTTCTGAAAGAGGAGGAAGTATTCAAAAGAGTCATCATTTTTGCGAATACCCGGACTACGGCGGATAATATTTTCAAATTTATTGAAAGAAAAGTCAAAGGAACGGTAAAAGTTATCCACGCCAACAAAGGACAGAATACCCGTATCAACGCCATGGAGGAATTCAAGTCCGGCAATGTGCGGGTATTGGTGACCACCGATGTATCCGCCCGCGGGATAGATGTCTCGGAAGTCAGCCACGTGATTAATTTTGATGTACCTCCCATTTATGAGGATTATGTGCACCGTATTGGGCGTACAGGACGGGCAAAAGCTGTGGGAAATTCCATCACGTTTATAAATCCGGCAGAGGAATATCATTTCAAAAAAATTGAGGAACTGATTCAAATGGAAGTTCCCCTGGCTGAAATACCGGAAAGCGTCAAGATTTTTGACACCCCAAAAGAAGAACAACAGGGCTATCTCCGCCATATTGATGACCTGAAGAAAAAAGAAGATCCTAACTTTAAAGGAGCTTTCCATGAAAAAAAGCGGGTGATTCAGGCCAGAGAAGATAAGGAAAGAAGGAGAAATACCGGCAACGCCTTTAGTAATTCCTCCAGAGGCAGGAGTAAAGGGGGCGGCAAAAACCGGAACCGCTCGGGAAGCAGCCGAAATGCCAAAAATCGCGGAGGAGGAAGAGGAAAAAGGTAATCAGCATTTCCCAAAGAAAGGCCCTTTGAAAAGCAAAAAGCCCTCAATATGTTGAGGGCTTTCTGTTTTCCTAAAAGTTCAGAGCCTATTGAATCCGAATTATGCACCGACAGACTCACCAATACACTGTTACAAGTGTTTTTCCTTTGATGTTTAACAAGCCAAATAGGGCAAACTTAGTTTCTCTCTTTCGTACCCTTACCTGGAACAACCGAAACAGGGACGCTTTCTTTCATTTTTCCCGCATTGCAGCTAAAAGAGGATTATAGCATGATTAATTCGGCTTATGAAAAAGCTTATGATTATCGCCTATTACCTGGCAATAAACTCTAATTCATGAGTGCCATAGTATCGGGGATCATCCGCACTTTCAACCCGAAATCTCACCAAAATTTTGCTTTGATTATTGGGTATTTGAGGATTTCCGCTTTCATCCACAAAAATAATTTGTGGATAAATCACATTGGCATTCTCTCCACTTAATTTAATTGTATAATAGGTTCCGTTGACATACTCCCAATCTGTTCCTAAATCAAGCCCCTCAGGAACATTACTCCCATAAATCTTCCCTGAAGCTGTTCGTGGGCTACTACATAAAATGGAAAGCTCAAGGTCGCTGAACAAATTATTCACATCGGACTGCGCATTTAAAGTCCAATCTCCATGAATCGCCCGGGCGAAATCAGCCTCCGGCCTATCTTTTGAATCACTAGAAGTCTGAGGAGAAACAAGGGTATCATCATCCGAGCAAGAGAAGGTGAACAACAAAACACAGATTCCGAGTAAATACAATAAGTTTTTCATAATAGTGGTGTTTTAAGGTTTGGTATTTACCACCACTATTGCCAAGGGAGTGCCAGAAATCAAAAAGGCTTCTCAGGAAGCTAAAACCCTATTTTCTAGAAAACGATGCTTCAACTGTGTTCAATATTAATACACTTATTGTAAAGGATCCGTACAGCTGTAACAAAAGATCCTGTTTTCAAAAACGAACATTATTAAACTACAAATCAATGAATTCCAAAACACCCACAATAAAACATTGGGAAAATTAAAATCCATTTAGCTTTTCAAGCCCAATATCCTCCCATCGTCTACCTCAAATCCTGGAGGTTTTTAAAATCCACCTTCAGCATTTGCTACTTCAACTTATCATAAGCCTGCTTCAGCGCTCTAAATGCATTCGACTTTACGGGCGCGAACTCTATAGCCGGGTATATGCTGCTTTCGTTTAGGCTTTCGCTGGCTGAAATGACATAAAAGAGGGCATAAAAAAACCCACCGCAATGGGTGGGTTTTTGAATTCTATTATAACAGATCTATTATTTCGGAGTCACTTCAAATGTTCCGGCACGCTTATCAACAACCACATTGTAGGTTCCTGTTGCTCCAACAAACAAAAAGTTTGGATCATCATGACCTTCGGCAACGATCAAATAATTCTCATCAAATGTAGTCAAAACGTTCCATCCATAACCAACAGGCCCCAATCTTTCTGCTCAAAGCATCTGAAAGCACCATCTTGATTAAAAGTAACCTCACCTTCCCAAATTTCATGTCCTACCCATTTTAGCTCAGTGGTGGAATCCCAGTTCCAACCATGAACTGCATCACCGGTTAGATATAATATTGGCTCTGAAACAGCTTCCATTTCTATTGTTCCTGTATTTCGATCTACTTTTAAGAAATAGTATCCAGATTCTCCTAAAAATGTAAAGTTACTGTCCTCATTTGCTCCTGGTTGAGGAGCCAGTAAATCAGTCGGATAATTCGTAAAGACATCAACTCCTCCCAAATTTGACCCCCAATCCGGTGCTGTGAAAAATCTGAAATAAGGATAATCAGAAGATGCAAAATAAGCGATTGTCTCATAAATATTTTCTTCTCCCTTATTCGCTACCTCAACCGCCTTATTTGGATCCCAACCGCCAACAGCCTCTCCAATCATGTAAATTGATGGAAAAATGGTGGAATAGGGAGACACTGAAAAACCAACTACTTCCGAAACTTTTCTTTCAGTTTGGTGATTCAATTGAGTGGTAACCCGAATCTCCACATCACTGGCTTGTTCGCTAGGTAAGCCAAGCCCCAAAGCCTCCACATTTAATTGACCATGAGTAAGTGAAACGAAGTTATCAGTCGTTATTCCTAAAGCACGTGTTTCAGCGAAATCAGTACCTGCTACCGCCATTTCAACAACATAATTCAACACTACAGACTGATCATAACTAATCTCTGACCACTCAACTTTTAATGCTTCATCGCCTTGTGTTTCTCTGGAAAGAACAATACTTGATCCTTCAAATGATTTGTCAAGTTTCGGAGCTCCAACAGTAGAGTCCTCCACAATTTTCGTCAACTCTTTCTCAGGACTACAAGACCAAGTTGTTAAGACCCCTAAGAAAATAAATATATTTAAAAAATTCTTTTTCATGATTCAAGGATTAATAATTTGGATCATTTTGTTGTGCATTAGGATTGGCAGCCAATTCTGACGCCGGAATCGGATAAAAGGCACGGTGATCAGCCAGACCACGACCATCCTTAATTCCACCTTTCCATTGCCATAAATCTTCAGCAGCTGAAGAGGTAAACTTACCCCAACGATTCAAATCCTGACGACGGTAACCTTCCCAGTAGAACTCACGACCTCTTTCATCAATCAAAAAGTTTAAAGTTAATTGAGATTCAGAAATGTTACCTCCATTACTTCCGTATGCACGGGTTCTAATTTTATTTACCAACTCAGTTGCTGTTGCTTTAGAGCCCCACCACCGCGAAGTACTGCCTCTGCATACATCATATAGGAGTCAGCCAAGCGGAACATTGGCCAGTCAGTTGCTACAAAATAAGTTTCAGTGAAACCGTTAGAAGACCCGTCTGCGTTCTTGTTTCTGAATTTAGTTACATTCAGGCCATGAACATAATTCAGTGGATCTTTCATATCCAAATCATCATAGATCGCAAGAAAAGTGGTATAATCCGTCATCTCCTTATCATCATCTGCCATTCCTCTCATGTCCTCGGTTTTTCCTCTCATATCACCAGCTGGTTGATCCTGGAACCAATCATAAATTTCACGTGTTGCATGGTTTCCTCCCCATCCGGCACTACCTGCAATCCCAACATGATTTGCATAAAAGCCATTGGTACCAGCCGATATTACATATTGCGTAGCAGAGAAGCCTTTAGTATTTTCAGGGTGCAAAGGAACAGAATGAATAATTCCTTTTGCCTCCTTATTATCAGCAGAGAACAACTTCAACAAATTTTCTTCGAAGGTATAAGCAGCATTAATCTTCTCCGTAAGTGCAATTACTTCACTTAAAGAAGTTACACCGGAAACCGGGTTATCCTCCCCAGTAAAAACCTTAGCATTCAGGAACATTTTTGCTTTCACCATCCAAAGAGTTCCTTTGTCCATACGACCATACTCTGCCATATTCGCTTCAGGAAGCAATTCTTCGATAGCATTTAATTCCTCAATTACGAAGTTAAATAACTCCTTTTCTGAAACCGGTGTTGGATAAGCCTCATTAGAGAACTCGGTAATAATCGGTAACTTTCTGTAGAAATCAAGCCCATGGTAATAAGAGATCGCACGGATCAATCTGGCTTCAGCACGCATCTGCGCAACCTGCTCTTTCAAAGATCCCTGACCTCTCTCGTCTAATTTCGCATCGCTGGATTGGGACAAGAACTCATTAGACAAGGCTATCATATAGAATAATCTATAGAACATACCAGCCACATACTGGTTATCGGCAGACCACTGCCCATTTTGCAATGGAATCAATCCACCATCACCCCAGGCATTCATGGCCTCACCGGTAGGCAATTCCTGAAGGTTCCAATAATTTCGCAAGTAAGAAGACATACCACCATCAGGAATAGTAGACACATCACTTTCATTATCATCACCTTTCTGACCTGCTACATGGTAGCCTGCATATAATTTACCCAATACCTGCTCGTAGCCGGTGATATCTTTAAAGACATCCTGCTCAAAATCCAGGTTCGGATCAATAGGATTTACATCCAAATCGCCAACGCAAGAAGAAAACATTGCAACAAAGGCGATAACAAATAATCTTTTTATATTGATTTTCATTATTTCAAAAAATTAGAAGCCAACATTAAGACCTAAAAGGAAAGTAGTCGGACGAGGATAGATATTATTATCAATACCTGAGAATACCTCTGGATCCAAACCGGAATAATTAGTGGCTGTAAGAAAATGAAACACAATATTTTAAAATATAACAGAAACAATATTGTTGTGCACTATTGGTATGGCTTGATTATTGGATATTTATCCTTTGATTGCTAAAATCTATCATTTTTGACAGAAGAAGACATTGAAGGTTATTTTACGACAATTATTTGAAAATTAAGACATACAGAATTTAGCCTTTAGTAAATCTAGAGGCTTTATTCCATTCTAAAAGGCAGCTTCTTTAAGCGGCAGATATAATTTTTTTATATCGTGTTTTTTCCTTTTTAATTTTTATTTCATTTAATCGTTTTCCTATTTTATGCAAATTATATGCTGTAATTCCCAGGGCTACATAATTTCGAAATTGCTCAGGAGATCTATTTGGACACCTATCTAACCCTCTATTCTCCAATTCATTGATGTTAGATTCTATAGCAGAGTGCGCATTTTTTAATAATTTAAAGGGTTTACTCTTTTCTTCAGCCTCTTCCGTTTTATTTCGTTTACCTAGTTTAGGCATTATCAACTGCAAATCAGGGAAAACTTCCTGAATTAACGCTTTATTTTCTTTTGAAGAAAATCCTTTATCTGTACTCCAAGATGATACTAATTGATATTTTTCTAGTACTCGATCAATAATATCCATAATCGAATCTCTGTCTGATAAATTATCCCCAAGACAATGATCAACAATAAGCCCAAATTGATCTGTTGTGACAAATAACTTTTTCCCTATTTCAATTGGGGGCGTTTCTTTCCCTTTTTTATCCATTCTGTGAAAGGAAGATAGAGGGAATAGACTTTTTCTGATGCTGGGATTTTCTCTTGGCCAATTATTCTTCGCTCCAACAAGTTTATATGTTTTTCAAACATCAACTTAAACCACTCAACTTTAATAAGAACCAACAGTGTCTTTTGGTCAATAAGCAATGCCGGCATATCTTTTTCCCAAAAATCAGCAACCTTTTTGTATAGTGATTTTGCTTTATTCAAATATGCCTGGCAAGCTTCAATTTCATTTTTAGCTTTATTTTTCCCACCTGCTGAGGTAGCTCTCCCAAAAGATCTACAGAGTGATTTTAATTTACTTGATTCGCTTTTTACTTCTCTCCAACCTTTTACTTTATGCTGTTTTGCTATTTCACCGATCATATTTAGGCATTTGCGACCAGCTTCAAAAAGTAATACATAATCCGATGGAAAAGTCGTATTTGTTTCAACAACAAAACTATCTGTTTTTAAGGATAATGGATCCGAGTCTTTTTTTTTAAATATACCATGTCCAAATTCAACAATAACAGCATTAATTTTTTTTAGTGTTTCATCATCAACCAAGCTAACATTATCATAAATATTTTGAAAGGTATATTCATCCACTGATTCACCAGCAAGACCAAGATTAATTTGTTTTCCCAGCATCCTTCGAACCAAAACGTTATAATTTGCCAAATTTAGAAGATCATCGTATGATAAATTCTGACACAATCGTAATTGAGCCAAAACAAAAACTTCCCATAATCCCATCCCTTTCCTTCCTGAAGTCTGACTAGTCCCAATGGCCTCTTGCAAAAGTTTTTCTATGCGAACACTAATTTCCTTATTCATGTAGATCGCTTGAAGAGCCCGTAATAAATTAACAATATGATCTCGTGTGTTGCTAGGAAATTGAACCTCACTTATAGGTATTGTGTTAATTTTGAGTTGTTGGGTGAATCCGCTGCGCATAGTTAAAAAAAGTATGAGTTTTGAGCCTTAAATGAGTGTTATCCGTGTATTACGATTAAATAAAAGCATTTTCTTTGACTTTTTCGAAAAAACTCATTTTCAATTATCACTAAAAATCGATGATATTAGGCCTATATAAACGATTTTAGAGTTTTCGGACAAGCACTAATTAGAGATTACAAACAGGTTCTGGCCAGTGGCATAAACTCTCATATTTGTTTTCTCCATGCCGAAGAATGAATCGAAATTGTATCCAATGGTAATATTATCCATTCTGAAAAAGTCTGCATTTTCAATCCAGTGCGAGGAGAATGCTCTCTGGTTGTCCGTATACAAAAACTGCGTATCACCAGAGTTGGCCATTTTATTAGACAGCGCCTGAGTAGTAGGGTTATACACCATGTTCCAGTTCTGACTTCCCTGAGCCACCTGATTGTAAATCTGAGCACCTAACTGCAAACGACCGCTTAAGCTCAAATCCCAGTTTTTATAGCTCACTTTAGTATTTAAACCGATCAGGTAATTAGGAACGGAGCTACCGTAGTGTACCAAATCCTCAGAGTTGATAATACCGTCTCCATTTTGATCCACATAAACCCCTTCCAAAGGATTTCCAGCCTGATCATAAACCTGCTCATATACGTAGAAGGCATTTACAGAACGACCTACGCTATTCATTTGAATAAAACGTCCATCTCCGATCTCACCCGTTGGAACACCAGCATAAGATGGGTCATCAACAGCGGTTAATTGAGTAATTTCATTCTGATTGTAAGTAAGGTTAGCACCAACTTCCCAGTAGAAATCATCCGTCATTACCGGAATACCCAACAAGTTCACTTCAAAACCCTGATTCACCAATGAACCAATGTTTGATACAATTCTGTCCGAGAGGTTTGTACCGGCAGCAACTGTAATCGTGTTGATCAAATCATTCGTAGTTCTGTGATACACATCAAAGGAACCTCTTAATCTCTGCTCCATCAACACAAAGTCAATACCCATGTTAATGTTAGTTGTTTCCTCCCATTTCAGGTTCGGATCCAAACCATTCGGACGGTATGTATTGAACCATCTGTCTCCAAAGACGTATCTTGCACCATTATCTGAAAGCGTATAAGTTGCATAACCTACATAATCGTTTCCGGAAATATCTTGCTGGCCTGTGATACCCCAACCTGCACGCAGCTTCAATTCGTTAACAAAATTACTACTTTTCAGGAATGCCTCTTCATGGATTTTCCAACCTGCAGCTACAGATGGGAAAGTACCCCAACGGTTATCCGCATTGAATCTGGAAGTTCCATCCTGACGAACAGTACCTGTTAACAAGTACTTATCAGCAAAAGTATAGTTAAATCTTCCGTAGAAAGACACTAAGTAGTTCTCTCCGGCAAATGGAAGGTCTTGCAACGGTACAGGACGTGCGTTATCAAAATCATTCTTAAAATTATGACCTTCATTTAAGAAATGCTGCCATGAATAACCACCCATGATATCGAAACGGTGCTTACCTACTTCTTTATCATACTTAGCAAACAAATCAAATACAGTATTTGACTTATCCTGAGAATAAATATACTGCTCACCAAAGAATGCTGGAGACTCATCATCAGAGTTTGCCCCGATATAGGCAAAAGAAGCATCTCTTGAAGTCCATTTCTCTCCACGGCTTTTTGCAATATCCACCCCAATATTCATATTCACAGACAAATCAGGAAGGAAGTGTAATTTATAATCCAGTCCTAAATTTCCAATGAAACGATTAACGTCAGAACGATCATCCACCTGATTTAACATTGAAACCGGGTTAGTCGGAGTAAATGCCTTTGGATTTCCACCGTTATCTAACCATTGCCAATAACCACCCCACTGATCAGTTCCAGAATAAACTGGTTGTGTTGGGTCAAAGCCTAAAGCTGCACCGATAGCACCTTCATTGGCAAATTGATTCTTCACAAAAGTTCCTTTTGTGCTTAAATTCACTTTTAAATGATCATCTAAGAAGGTAGGATTCAAGTTCAAACCTAGGGAAACACGTTCAATATTAGATGTTTCCAATACACCATTTTGATTGCTATAACCAACAGACAATCGGTATGGTAAAGCCTCAATACCACCTGAAATACTTACGTTATGGTCTGTTCCGAAAGCTGGACGATAAATTTCATCCTGCCAGTTAGTATTCGCCTCTCCCAAAGCAGCGATTGCTGAAGGATTATTCTCAATCACTGGGTTATCTACACCATACAATTTATTAACCAAACCACGGTATTCATCAGCTCCATATACCTCAATTCTGTTTGAAGTTACACCTACTGAAGCGTTAGCTGAATAATCAACTTTCACACGGTTACTGCCTTTTCCTGTTTTGGTGGTAATAATGATTACACCATTAGAGGCACGAGAACCATAAATTGCGGTAGCGGAAGCATCTTTCAAAATAGTGAATGACTCGATATCGTTCGGGTTAATGGTTGCCAATGGGTTGGCCATACCATTAATTCCATCAGAAGCTACTGGTACGCCATCTACAACGATCAAAGGATCATTGGAAGCCGACATAGAAGCCCCACCACGAATACGGATAGTAGCGCCAGCACCCGGAGCACCACCCGCTGTGGTAATCTGAACACCGGCCGTTTTACCTACGATCAAATCCTGAGGGGAAGTAATCGCTCCTTTGTTCAAATCTTCAGCGGTAATCGCTTGTACAGACCCCGTAGCATCCTGCTTTTTCACGGAACCATAACCGATAACCACTACCTCTTCCAGATTGGTTACATCCGTAGCAAGTTTCACATCAATTCTTGTTTGTGTGCCCACCGGAATTTCAGTTGGAGAATATCCGACGAATGAAACAACCAGAACATCCTGATTTGACGCCTCCAACTGGAAAGCACCATTAAAGTCAGTGATAGTACCGGAAGCAGTACCTTTGATTAGCACGTTAGCCCCAGGGATGGGCTCATTGTCCTCTGCCGATGTTACCGTCCCGGTAATCATCTTTTGTGCAAATGCTGCCACCGAAAACAAGGTGAAAAGCACAGCCAGCGAGAACGTTCTACGCAATTGGTAGTATTTTGTCATAGCTGTTGGTTGAAAATAGTTTTATTGGACTTTATTAAAAAAATGTAAAAAGTAAGTTTTGAGCATTTTTTGCGAAATAATCTGATTTCAGGTCTTTTTTTAAAAAGTTTTAAAAACAGGAGTCCTTTGTCAGTAATTATTTATACAATCTTAAAAAAGATTTAAGTCAGAATCTCCGCACGATATAGAGTATTTAGCAAAAAAAGGCCGCAATCGTTTTCGGGCAGATCGATTAAAACAATAGCAATTTTCAACACCAAGAAACCCCTGAAATGTAAATACCAGCAATAATATTGGTTGATTATTAACAATTCTTTAGTCAAAAAATGAGAACCTTCGCCTTTTCCCCTAAAAAATGAGATATTTTTAGCCTTACTGCGGATTTTTCAAAAAACCGGGAATTAATTTAACCTTAAACAATAGCCTGAGGCTCATTCCAAATTTTAAAAAAACACCTCCTTAAATTAAAATTCCAATAATAAGTCTATTCCTCTATTATCAATTTTAATATTGAGTCATTTTAAGGTTCCATAAGGACATTACTATCCGGCGCTATCAGTGATTAAAGCTCAATATTGGAAGTCTAAGAAGCGATCGGTCAAAAAATAGAAGTCCGGCTGCGGTTTCTTGACTTTAAGGGGTTCATCATTAATTCTGACATCCGGCCACAGCCGAATAAGACCATAATTTGGACTTTCGTAATATCTTCAAAAAATAGGAAGTAAAATTTCAGCCCCATCATTTGCTTAGACCGCTGCTTGTTTAAAAAAATGTATATACCCTGCGCCCCCTAAACTTGTTTTTTTTAATATCAGATAAAGTAGAATTAAAACTGAGTAATTCGCTGTTAGCTTTCGTTAGTCTCAAAAAAGAACCTGTCATCGATTTATTGCTATCTATATTACTGAAATATCAAAAACCCCAATTCGGAGAACTAACTTTCTCCTCATTCCTCTACCGCCTTGGCAAAAAACTCGAAACAGGAAGTTATTCCTTCATTTTTCCCGGCAAGTGGTAAAAAGAGGATTTAACCATTAATAACTCAGGTTATATAGGAATAGCTCAGAAACAAAAAAAACCGCCACTAGGGCGGTTTTAAAAGAAATGCGATAAGGTATTAAATGCTTATTGCGCTATTACCTCCAGTATTCCGGCAGCTATATCCATTTTCATGGAATAGGTTCCGGTGCTTCCATTGAACTCAATGTTACCATCACCTGATAATTCAGGAGATTTCACTGGGAAAGTAGCGCCACTTAGTTCTCCGTTCCAGCTACCTGCCTCAGGAACAAACTTAAACTCTTCTCCAGAGACAAAATCAAGGGTCCCCTCGAAAACGCCGTCGTAACGCTTATAAAGCTTGAATTGATCGTAGTTCGGGTTGGAAGTATCATTCCAGCCATTTTCAGAACCTACTTTATAATATATATCCTCGGACTCAATTTCTTCGAAGAAAATAGTTTGCGCGTTATCATCAACCACCAATTTTCTTACTTCAGATGAACCATTATATACAAGGTTTCCATCTCCATCTTCTGAGAAATCTGCATCTGCACCGCCTGAGAAATAGGCATAACCCAACCAGTCCTTTCCAGGTAAAAACATCTTGAAGTTTTCTCCAGCTTCAAATTCGTGAATGCCAGTGTACACTCCTTTTTCTAATTCATAGAAACGGAAAGAATCCTGATCACCGGGATCCCAACCATTACGGCTTCCAACTTTCCATCCAAACATTGGCATATCCAGATAAGGCAAAATACTTACCGCGTCAGAAGCCTCAGAAGATAAAGTTTCGTACGCAATACCATCTTCCTCGCCGCCTTCCACCATCGCATTAATGGTAAAGGAAACCTGTCCTACTTCATCAGCCCCAATGCCTAATGCCAATACGGCGCGGTTCACTTCCTCCACGGTAACGGTAAGCTCGGAAGCCTGACCAGAAACCGATTTCACATCAGCAACTGCCGCTTCGCCATTTACCTGCGCATGTGCTACTACCGTATATTTATAGGAAACATTCAATCCGTAGTCGGCCAACTCCCAGGAGAATGTTGCCCAGTCACTTTTTGCATTTTCCTTCAGCAACTCTTCCTCCACTCCTGCGAGGTCAGAAGTTTGAACCGGAGAAACGTACGCATAAGGCGTTACATTAAATGGCTTTGCCATGGAAGACAAATCATAGCCATCTACTACATCATTTTTGTCATTATACACTTTTGAGGTAACGAAAATATTCAATTCGCCTGTAGTCCCCGGCGCAATCCCTAATGCTATTGCAGCATTATTAACTGTTCCGTTTAATACCTCCGTGCTTGCCTCCGGACGGCTTACTTCCGCGATTGTGATAGGAGACTGATCTTCCACCGCCAAATTCACATAGTATTTTACCGCTAGTGACAATCCATAGTCTGCATCAGACCAGGCCACATTGTCCCATTGCTCATTGGCATCAGTAATTTCAAAACTGTTCTCAGCTTGAATATCTGTAATGATTTCTGGCGAAACAGGGTCAGAAGCCACTACATGATCATCTTCTTTACATGATGTCGACAAAATAGACAAGGCCGACAACATATAGATCATATATTTTTTCATGATGATAAAATCAAAGATTAGTAGGCCTGCCAGTTGACAGGCCCGGAAAATTAATATCCTTGGTTTTGGGTAAGGTTCGGGTTAGCCCCCAAATCTGCTGCCGGGATTGGATACAAAGCAAAATGGTTAGCAACATCAGTTCCTTCTTTGCTTCCTCCTTTAAATGGCCAGCTCATGCCCTGGGTAAATTTCCCAAAACGAATCAAGTCCGTACGACGGTGACCTTCCCAGTAGAGCTCACGGTTACGCTCCTCCAGAAGAAAGTCGTAATTCCACGAGCCATTGTGGGCTTTGGCATTGGAACGGGCACGTACCTGATTGACCAATCCTTGTGAAGTAGCCGTTACTGCTCCTGAAATTCTCAGGTCAAACTCCGCCAACATCAGGTAGGCATCTGCTAAACGGAAAACCGGAATATTGGTCGCACAAAATACGCCATCATTATTCTCTCCATCTTCTCCGTTTTGCTTCACATTCTTCCATTTTTTTACACCATAGCCCTGGGTGAACTGCTCATAAGCATCAATTTCCAGCGACTGGCCTTCCTCTTCCGTAGCAAAAATGGCACGATCTCCGGCATTATCCGCATCAAAGTTTTCCACCATGGTCTTCGTTGTACGGTTACCGGCCCAACCGGAACCAATTCCCATTTCAGCGGCATCCATTTCTCCACCGGTTGCAGCAGCAATCATATAAGTTGTGCCTCCCCAGTGCGTCATATTCAATCCATCAGACATGATCATGAAGATGGCTTCCTGATGCGTTCTTTCATTATCCGCCATAAACAATCGCTGGTAAGCAGAAGAAGCATAACCATTATCGGAACCGCCCTGCGTATATAGGGAATAACCTCCTTCAGCAATCATTTTATTCAAGTAGTTGCGTCCGGCCTGATAATAACCTTCCACTTCTCCACCTAAATAAACGGCATGGTTCAAATATAATTTTGCCAAAACCATATAGGCAGCCCCTTTGTCAGCACGACCCAACCAGGCTGTTTTCGCTGCCGGAAGCACCTCTTCCTGGCTTTCTCCATCCCCAACGATTTCCTTCAATTCCTTTTCAATAAACATGAAAAGCTCTTCACCTCTTTCCTGTGTACCTGCCGGATTTGGGAAAAATTTCCCAATCGGATCTTCTTCCGTTACGAAAGGCACCTTATTTCCAAAGAAATCTAATGCATGCCAGTAAGAATATGCTCTTAAGAAACGTGCTTCCGCTTTCCATGCAGGTAGATCCTCATAGCTTGCCGGCGCATTTTTAGCCTGACGCAGGAACTCGTTTGTGGCAGAGATCTGATAATAGATGCGGTTATACAATCCCAAAACGAATGGGTTGTTGGCCGACCAGGTCATGAATGACATCTGAGGAGCTCCCTCATCGGTCCAGGTATTCACCACTTCATCAGTAGGAAATTCCTGAGCGTTCCAGAACACCCGCCAGTATTGGGTGGCTCCTTCATCGCCTCCCCCCAGGTCACCGCCAGCGTTACCACCCTGACCTGTGTTCGCCAGACCTGCGTATAGCTTCACCAAATACTGAAAGAACTCTTCTTCGGTGTCGATGGTCGTTTTATCGTTCGGATCGATTGGTTCCAGATCCAGTTTACCAAGACAGGAAGTCAACAGGGTAGCCGCCATTAAAACCACGGCTACCATTGCTTTATTGATATATGATAATTTCATTTTGCTTCAGATTAGAATGTCAAATTCACTCCTAACATATAAGTTCTTGGACGAGGGTACAGGTTGTTGTCCATACCACCGAATACCTCAGGATCCAAACCACTGTATGGGCTGAAAACAGCCAGATTGTTTACGGTACCGTAAACGCGGGCGTTCATATCAGAACCGAATACATTGAAGAAGTTGTAACCGACCATCACGTTGTCAATACGGAAGAATGAACCATTCTCCAGATAGTGATCTGACAACAATTGTGGGTTTTCAAAACCAGTCTCCAATACGGATGAGTGTACGTTGTTGGTGATCTGACCAGAAGTGTGCATGGCGTTATAGTTCCCTTTGTCCGAAGAAACGTTGTTGTAGATTTTATTCCCAAGGTAAGCACGGCCGGCCATAGAGAAATCCCAGTTCTTATAGGTTAGTTTAGTTGTGAAACCAAGCATCCATTTCGGAGCAGGGTTACCGGAGTAAACCAAATCGTTTTCATCAATCACGCCATCACCATTCTGATCCACATACATTCCTTCCACAGGTGTGCCATTGGCATCATATACCTGCTCGTAAAGGAAGAATGAAGATGCCGGATAACCTACGCGGTGACGCTGCGCATATAAATCCTGTCCACCAGCAATACCTCCGGTTCTAACCCCTTCATAGTTCGGGTCATCCGTCATGGTCAAGGAAGTGATTTCGTTGACATTATAAGTCGCATTGATACCGAAATCCCAGTGCAAATCAGAAGTCTGGATCAATTTGGTGTTAATATCAAATTCGAAACCTTTGTTCATCATTGCCCCAACGTTAGTGGTCAGCATATTGGTCAGGTTAGAACCTGCCGGTACCGGCACATAGTTCAACAAATCATCTGTTGTTCTGTAGTAAACCTCCAGGGAACCGGTTACGCGGTCATTGAATAAACCGTAGTCCATACCCACGTTCCAGGTCGTGGTTTCTTCCCACTTCAAATTCTCATCGTATCCGGAAGGACGCATGGTATCAAAAATCTCCCACTGACCGGTGGTCGGATTGTAGAAAGAATACTGATGACCAGGACGAGAAGTAGAATAAACCGGCATATAACCGAAGTTAGATCCGATATCCTGCTGACCGGTGATCCCGTAACCCGCACGGATCTTCATGCTAGAGATCGCCTCAACACTGGAAAGGAAACCTTCTTTGTCAATGTTCCACCCCAAAGCCAAGGAAGGGAAGATACCCCAACGGTTCTCTTGGTTGAATCTTGAAGAACCATCGGCACGAACGGTCGCAGTTACTAAATATTTACCTTTAGCCGAGAAGTTGGCTCTGGCAAAGAAAGACTGCAGGTTGTTGTGGTTACGGAAAGTTTGAACGGAATCCTGTTGCCAGTTACCGTTTCCGAACATATTCTCGGCATAATCCTCTGTTCTGAAATACTGGTAGGAATAACCTCCCATCACATCGAACTTACCATCAATTGCTGGCAGGTCATCTGCGTATTGTAAGTAGAAATCCAACAACTCATTTCTTTTGGTTTGCTCGTAATTACGGATAGTTCCGTCATTACGCGCCGCACCCTGATCGAAACCAGCCTGACCGGAAACCAATATATTTCCGTTGGATTTGGAGTAATCGTAACCCATGTTCAGGTTCGCCTTCAGTTTAGGAAGGAAATGGAATTTATAATCCAACTGTAAGTTACCCACCGAACGGAATACATCTGCCTGATCAGCACGCTGATCAATCAAGGCCATTGGGTTGCCCGGCGCAATAGAATACTGAGGCGTTCCATTGGCATCTAACCAGGTGTAATAACCACCAAAATTGGCATACTTATCATCTCCTGAGCGGATAGGTTGCGTAGGATCAAAAGAAGTGGCTGCCCCAATGGCTCCTTCGTTGGAGAAGTTATTGGAAACACCCATCACTTTTACCGAAGCATTTGTGCTCAGGTGATCATCAAAGAATTTAGGGTTCAAATTCAATGCAAGCGTGGTACGCTCCATGTCTGAATCCTCTAAAACCCCCTGGCTTTTATTGTATCCTACTGATACGCGGTAAGGCAAAAAGTCTTTTACAGAACCCGCTAAAGAAACATTGTGATCGGTAGACACTGCCGTACGGAATACCGCATCCTGCCAGTCTGTATTCGCATCTCCCAAAAGGTGTGCATTTTCCGGGAATACCTGCTGTGTTAATTCACGGTACTGATTGGCATTCAATACATCAGCCGTCTCCACCACCTGACCTACCGATACCGTTCCTGTATAATCCACTGACATCTTACCCTGAGCTCCTTTTTTGGTGGTAATGATGATTACCCCGTTGGAGGCACGAGAACCGTAAATAGCAGTAGCGGAAGCATCCTTCAATACGGTGAAAGTCTCAATATCATTTGGGTTAATGGTGTTCAATGGGTTACGCATACCGGCTACACCACCGTTATCCATTGGAACTCCATCAATAATGATCAAAGGATCATTGGAGGCATTCAGGGATGCTCCTCCACGAATACGGATGGTTGCACCAGAACCGGGAGCACCACCAGCAGTGGTAATTTGTACCCCTGGTACTTTACCGTTCAATAATTCCTGAGGAGAAGAAATGGCTCCCTGGTTAAAATCAGAGGCGGTAATGGCCGTCACAGATCCGGTAAGGTCTTCCTTCTTTGCCGAACCGTAACCGATTACCACGACTTCTTCCAGGTTTTTCACATCTGTGGATAAAACCACATCCAATTTCTCTTGGTTCCCTACCAAGATCTCTTGTGGCAAATATCCGACGAAGGATACCTGAACCACATCATCATTTTCGGCTTCCATTTGAAAGGTTCCATCAAAACTGGTGATGGTTCCGCGGGTAGTACCCTTGATCAACACACTGGCACCGGGAATAGGCTCACTATCATCTCCTGAGATTACCGTTCCGGTAATTACTCTTTGTGCAAAACCTGTTAATGTTAATAAAGTGAACAGGATTGCCATTGAAAGCGACCTACGGATTAAGTAGTAATTAGTCATTGCTTACATTGGTTAATAAAGTTTCCATCAAACATCACATTAGAATAATACAAATAGGGGCGTTTTGAAAATTTCAAAATTTGACCGTATTAAACCTTTGTAATTTTGCTCAATTTTAAAAAATAGGAAGTCAAACAATGCACAATAAGGGAGGACTGAGTTGATTAATTTTCCGCAATCGTTTACGCATCCGATTGCGAAAACCATCATAATCCATGGATTTTTCTACTAAAAACTCAAGTAAAACAGGATTTTGATTAGATTTGAATTAAGAATCGTGATATAGATTTGACTTCAAACAATCTGATTTAAAAAAATCAGGAGGAAACTAACTGTTATTGATGTTTAAATTCAAATAATCAAAGATGACGATTATCATAAATTAAACTAACATTAAATAATGCAAATTCAAGGATTCACACTAAATATCAATCACTTACCAACAAGTAAAGGCCTACAAACTTCCCCCTCTTTTTCCAACAAAAAAAACCGACCTCAAAGAGACCGGTTTTTTCAACAATTTCTAATTTTATTTTATGAACCAAGCAGATACACGCTATAAAAGAGTAAAACGTATTTAATCAGGTTATTCCAACTCTCTCCACTCGAGCATTATCATTTTCACAAAATACCCGTCTTATTTTTTCACAAATCGCAAAACCTTGCGATTTCCTTCTGTGATTATTTCCAGCAAATAGACGCCGGTGGGCAGCTGATCCGTCAATAAATTCAATTCTTGCTTATCTGAAAAATATTGTCGATCGAGGGCCACTCCCTGATGATTTAATATCACCAACTCTACCTGGCCCATTACATTTGGCAAAAACAAGGAGGCCTGGTCGGTCACTGGATTGGGCACTAATCTGACCTGGTCCAGCGAATCTACAGATAAGACATTTTCATAGGAAAGCACCACTCTACAAGTACCATCGGCGACAAAAAGCTCAATATTCCCCACCTCTCCTTCAGGCTGAAAATAGCCTTGATTATAATCCGGAATAACCTCCCCGTCCACAATCCACTCATAATCGGTTCCTACGGTTTGGGTAATATAAAAGCCGGATTCCTGCACCAATGGGCGCGCATTAATGGTATTCTCCGCTACCCAAACAATTTCCGAAAAACTGTCTCGCTCATTATTTTCATTGGAGATGCTTAAATTCACCTCATATTCTCCTGACTCCGGGAATACAAAATCAACATCCTCCCCCTGAATCACTTCTGAATAATCCTCCTTGGTGATGGTCCAGGTGGTTTCTGAAATCCTCCCTGAGCTCAGGGAAGTCAAAGAAGCCACCCCTTCTGCACAAGCAAAGTCCACGTCCATTTGCGCGAAAATGATGTCATCACAATCTTTTTCCACCCAGCCTGTCGCATTGGTAATAAGACTATGATCTCCGGAAGCAAATACCGCCGCCCCATCCACACTCAGGCCGTCTATATTCAGATAATCCATGCAAAATCTGCGGGCATTACTATACAGCACCGAAGCCGCTCCGCCACTGATATTCATCAAGGCTCCTTCCTGCCCCATGCCTTCCATATGTTCGGAAATACTCAATCGCTGGTCCGCCTGCACCTCCAGTGCCGCCCCAGTCCTTAGGAAGAGGCTGTCAATGGTGGCATCACTCAGAACGTTTAATGGAGAAGCGGTTACAATCGACTGAATTTTACCCTCACCTCCGGAGAGGTTAACAGGCACATTTGCGGCAATTGCGCCCAATAGGGCATCTCCCGTGGATAAACTAATGGTGCTACTGTTATCATTGGTCAGCGCCAGTCGTACCTGATTTAAGTCTGCATTTCCCCCACTGGAAAAATCTATTCGATTTGCCACAGTCCAATCCCCTTCTGAATACATCAATGTAGGCGCATTCGTATTGCTGACCTCTATATCTTGTAAACGCAGATTTTCGATATAATAGGTTCCTCCGTTGAGGTTCAGGCTTTGGGCATTCAGCTCACCACGGATATTCCATACGGCAGATTCCGCCCCGGTGAGGTTAATGCCTCCATTGACAATTTCATTTTGAACATTTACATTAATTAAATCTCCTCCTGAAGCCCGAAGGTCGATCACCCCTGAATTACTGATTTGACCAATCCCCTTTAATATTAATGCCCCATTCAAAGCCAGGGTTCTGTTGGATAAATTCAGATTTCCGGCAGAAATGGTCAAAGAATTAGCCACCGGTGCTCCAATCAGGGCTACCGTAGGGTTACCGGAATTGGTATCAATCAATACATCGGTTCCTTCATCCGGAATTCGATTAACCGCATCCCCACCGGACTGCTCGGCCCAATGCGTACCGTCTGTCCAATCTCCACTGCCACCTACCCAGTACAAAATATCTTTTTCTTCTTCTAATGGACCAGCAGAAGTAATCAAACTAAAAGACTGCCCTCCATCTCTTAAGGCACCTCGATGCGATACCTCTACCGTATAGGTTCCTGCGGCAGGAAGGGCGATTTCAACTTTTTCATTATTATCCACATCATTTTTGGCAGCATTGGTAGCGGCTCTGGAAGGAAATTCCGGATCTAAAGACCAGGCATAATAAGAGGTCCCGGCCTGATCTTTCACCACTACATCCAGATTGTTTACCAGTACCGGATCCCGCGGATTCAAAGATTTTGCCGGAGAGCTTCCTTCCGGATCTGTCCAGGAAAGGGTGACCATTAAAGGGTGCTGTCCGTCACTTACTACCTCATAGCGCTTGGTCTGACTCTGAATTAAGGAATCTTCCAATATTTGATAATTCGCCTGGTGTTCATTCTGAATTAAATAAGCCGCTCGATCGGCTGCAAATAAACCAAAACCAAAGGAATAATCGGGCCCTACTGAGGAACCTGCTTCTCTGGCAGCATGAATGGCCAAACCTTTTAAAGTAGCGGCCCGCATATATTCTCCCTGATGATAAAGCCCATACAATTCCTGCAGAATCAAAAGAGAACCAGCCACATTAGGAGCCGCCATGGAAGTCCCCTGAAGGGTTTTATAAACCTCATTATCCAACTCAAAAGAGGAATTATAGGCCGCCGCAGACAGCACGCCTACCCCATTCCCCACCAACTCCGGCTTAATGCGGCCATCATCTGTAGGCCCCCAGGAGCTAAAATCACTCATGTCCACATCTTGGGGCCCGGAATAATTCAACACTTCCCTTACCGCTCCGATGGTCAGGCTATTTTTGGCCGTCGTTTCCGGAGGTAAGCAATCATAGGGACCGTCCACTCTTTTTTCCACTTCAGGGCGAACGGTGGAATTGGAGGGAGCATCTCCCCGGTCATTACCTGCCGCCCAGACGATTAAATAGTGTGGCGCATTATAGGCCAGGCGATCAATATCCTGTGCCTTGGAATCATAAAAACCGAATAAGTAATCTTCCTTGGTCGTAACACTGGCATCCCCGAACCAACGGTCTCCGTCCCATCCACGGATGGTGCCGTAACTATGGTTAGAAATCAACAAACCTTCCTCCGCCTGTGTGGCCATTTTATTCAAGTCTCCTGCTGCTGACATGCTCACAAGCTGCGCCTTGGGGCCATTCCTTTAGCGTCGGCATTTACTCCGACGCCCACCATGGTTCCTCCGACATGCGTTGCATGGTCCTGAGATCCCGGTGTATTGGAGGAGGAACTATTCCCAAAACGTTCAATATGGCCCACCAATTCCACATGGTTAAAATTCGGATCGCCGATTTCCACCAGGCCGATACGCATGCCCTCCCCCTCTAAATCCAGGCGAAAATCACCACCATCCCCCAGCTTTACCGTCCCGGTGGTTATGGCGGCTTGCTTATTATAATTGGTGATATAAATTAGCTGTTCGCCCCGGTGTCCATCCAAAAATGCCGTCCGACCATCTTTCAATTTAAAAGACAGGGGCGCATTTTGCATTCGGCCAAAGCACGGGCTTTTTCCATATTGAGCTCATAGGCTACTTTTAAGTCACCTCCAACCTTCCGGAGGTTATCGGTACTTTGGGCCATCAGGAAAGAAGGCAGGCAAATAAAAAGAAGTCTTATTAATATTTTCATTACTGTTGTGTTAGGCAAAGTTTATAGGTTAAGCTTTCTCTTTTCCTTATTAATTTGGAAAGAAATCAGGACTATTCCATACACTAAGGTGTAAACTCGGTGTAGATATCATAGGGATCATCACTGAAGAGCCCCACTTGCACCATATGAATAAGGAAGCGGTCTTCACAAGGGTCATAGATGGCTTCCATTTCATCCACCAAAATTTCCACATCTTCAAACCCAACCATTTGCGCATCGATAATGGTCACATTTCCCTGTTCGTCAATTCGAAAATCCATGGTAACCGGAAATCCTCCGGAGAATTCCGGGTTTTCGGTGAGATAAGCCACATAGTCGCCCCATATATTATTAAAGCGATAAACCCCATTCGAGATTTCTTCCAGCCGCGCCGGGAAAACGTGATTTCCGTCCCCAACGGTTCCAAAGGTAGATTGCACCACTTCTCCTCTATACCGCTCTGAAAGCAGTACCGGGCAATCATTATCCCGAAAATTCACCAGCAGAGAAGAATAAACGGTTCCATTCTCATAGCCGATGACCAACTCTTCCGGCGCACTGACCTCTATGATGCGAATGGTCACCGAACGGCTCTCGAAATTTTCTTCCGTATCTTCCAGGGCCTGAATGATCAGTTCCCCTACTTGTTTTCCTTTGGGGATAATCACCTGCTTGGTGCTCAACACATAATCCACGCCTTCTCGGCATTCACCTCTTCCAGCTTAAAGCTGATTTTTGTATCTTCTTCTCGGGCAATGACATATTGACCTCCAGCAGTACGCCCTCCCCTTCGGTCAGGTCAAAAACGGCGGCATCTGTCAAATTAAAAGTGACATAATTAGCCCCTTCATAGTATTCGCTAGGGGTATCCGCACAGCCTGATAGCATTAAAGGAAAGCTCAGCGACAGGATTAATATTTGAAGTATATTTTTCATCTGTTCAGTTGCTATATAAGGTTTAATAACCGGAGTTTTGTCTCATATTATCATTGGCCAACATTTCATGTTGCGGGATGGGCATCACAAAGCGGTGATCTGAAGACACCAGCACTTTGGGGGTGTTGACCGTGGTCACGTCTACCCGAATGACCGGATCTCCCCACCGTCTTAAGTCGAACCATTGGTGCCCTTCAAAGCTCATTTCCAAAAGCCTTTGTTGCTTAATAGCATTTAAAATACTAAGACCATTTTCTCCCCCATTGGTAAATCCGCTAATGCGCTCTGACCTCAAACGGTCAATATCCTGCAGGGCATTGGATTGCTGATTATTGAAGTAATAAGCCTCGGCACGAATCAACAACATCTCCGAAGACCGAAAGACGATCAGATCTCCTGCGTTGACCGCCGAATTTCCACCAATATATTTCCCTACAATTTGCGTTTGCTCAATTTGATCGGCATCCTCTGCGACCTGTACTTCAAAGCGGACATCCAGCTCCGGATCTCCAAAGGAATTAGAAGCAAAGGCATTGATAAAATCCTGTGTCGGGAAGAAATTCACCAGTCCGCTATTATCCCGCCAGAGATTCCCTATTCGACCGGACTCCGCGGGATGTCAAATTTGAATAAAACTTCCGCATTATCAGGGGCATCAAAGTCAAACATATCGGCATAGTTACCCTGCGGAATAATGTCTTTCACGTTCAAAACCTCCGTGGCTTTCTGTATAGCCGTGGGATAGTCTTTTTCATATAATGCGATACGAGCTTCCAGGGCTTTGACGGCATTTTCATTGAAATAAATGTACTCCAATTCATTATCCTCCCGGCTCCCCTGCTGCTGAAAGGCGGCAGATTGCTGAAGGTCTTCTTTTAAGAAGGCGTAAATCTCCGCCACCGTATTCCTGGGGGGCTCCCCTACTTGTGGCGCCAGCATATAAGGCATGGCAGAAGCTCCTTCCTGCGTATAGGATTCTGAGAATATTCGAAATAATTCAAAATGCGCTAAAGCCCTTAATCCATAAGCTTCCCCTTTAATTTGATTGGCCAAAGCCACATCAGCATCTGTTGGTAAAGGCACCTGATCCGCAGCGATTAATAACAAGTTCAGCGCATTAATAACACTATAATAACCGGACCAGCCATAATCACTCATCAGGCTGGGCGTATCCGGAGTATATTGCCAGTTATAGGCCGAAGAGCCAATATTTCGCCCTTTGGAGGCCATCTTACATAAAGCCGTCTGGTAGGTGGAAGTCCGAAGGGTTGGACTTTTGGGAAATAGGGCATAAACCGCTGCCAGGCCCGACTCCAGATCAGCTACATTTTCATAGGCCACCCCACTGTCGATTAAATCCGTGGGGGCGATTTCCAGGTCATTGGTACAGCCCCAAACGAAAAGAACTGTCAACAACAAAAATATTTTTTGATATGATTGATTCATGTCATGGGGTTTTTAAAATCCAACGTCAATTCCCAGGGTATAAATTTTCGGTGTAGGGTACTGGAATTGGGCAATATTATTTCCAATCTCCGGATCAAAGCCCGTAAATTCCGTCCAGGTATAAAGGTTCTGCCCTTGCAGGTATATCTTCAGTCGATCCAGTCTGATTCTGGATATCAATTTTCGCGGAAAGTTATAACCTAAAGTCACGTTTCTTAACCTTAGGAAAGAGGCATCTTCAATATCCTGAGAGGTAAACTGTCTTTGATATCTGGGAGAAGGAATGTTGGTCACATCTCCTTCTTCCTGCCACATGGTCAACATCACCGTGGACTGATTATAAGGCACATTATGATTTTCTATGAAGAAAGATTGGTTATTGAAAAGGGTATGCCCGGCCTGAAAGTTAAAGAAGAAACTAAACTCAATACCTTTAAAGGTAAGGGTATTGGTCATACCGCCCACATGCGGAGGGTTGGAGGTTCCCCAATCAGAAGTGGCATTGGAAGAATTAAAAATCGGTGTCGGATTGCCGAATTGATCCAAATACAGGGGCTGTCCATTGGCCGGATTTACCCCTGCCCAACCCACCGAATAATGAGAACCTAAAGGATAACCTTCCCGCACCAGGGAAGTACCGAACTCAAATTCTGTCACCTGCCCCAAGTCCAGAATTTCATTATCATTATAAGCATAATTGAGATTAGTCGTCCATAAGAAATCACCAATGGAAACATTGGTGGTATTCAGCGTAATTTCCACTCCTCGGTTACGCATTTTACCGGCATTCCGCCTTACGGAGGTAAAACCGGCGGTGGCAGATAATTTTTGATCTAAGAATAAATCCGAAGTAATGTTATTGTAAGCTTCAAAAGAGCCACTGATGCGATCCTTGAAAATGGAATAGTCCAGGCCCACATTCAGCTGATTTGAAATCTCCCATTGCAAATCCGGATTCCCTACTGAAGCCGGATAAATCCCACTCACCCCGGCATAAGTACTCGTCGCTACAAAGGTCTGTACACTTTGAAAATCCCCTACCGAACTATCGGTATCATCCTGATTCCCTGACTTTCCATAAGAGGCCTTTAGCTTCAGGCTATTCACCCAGGAAGCACCAAAAAAATCTTCCTCCGAAATATTCCAGGAAGCCCCGACCGACCACAAGTTTGCCCATCGATTATTCTGACCGAATTTAGAGGAACCATCGCGGCGGGCACTTAATGCCAAATTATATTTACTTTTATAAGTATAGTTTCCGATAAAGAAGTAAGAATTCAGGGCATTCTCTGTATTCCCTCCTCCAACGGTTGGAATAAAGCCATTGGAGGCAGTTCCGGGCGTAATCGCTGCTGGTGTATTGGGTAATTTGGAATTCAGACCAAATCCGGAATAACCAAAGGAGGATTCCTGCTTACGGATTAATTCCATATACAAACCACCGGAAAAATCATGATCTCCAATGGTGCGGGTGTAAGTTACGCTATTCAGCCAGATGTATTTGAAATACTTATTATCTGAGGCCCCGTAGGAACCTTCCTGTCCGCGCTGGCTACTGCCGGGCTGGGAGTCCGGACTGATATAGCTGGTGGATTTGGAAGAGCGATAGTCCAGACCAATTTTTGATTTGAAAGAGAATCCCTCATAAAAGTCATAGGAAACATCAAAAGTCAGATTGGTTTTTAATTGTCCTTCCTGAAATGAGGTTTTTTCATCCCATTCCAGAGGATTGGCATCCAAAGGACCATAGGTATAATTCCCTTCTGCGTCCAATGGAGGTTGATAAGGCATATTCAAAGTGGAAGCGAAAGGGTTGGCGATGCTTAAAGACTCCGAGGGCAGGAAATCAGATTGAGAATAACCTACAGAAGAGACCAGGTTAAAACGTAAGCGTTTGGAGGCTTCGTGGGCAATATTGACCCTACCGGTTATTCGCTCTAAAGCAGAGCCAATACCCACGCCTTGTTGTTCCAAATATCCGCCGGAAATGAAAAAACGGGTTTGTTCTTTTCCTCCCTGAGCACTTAACTGGTGCTGCTGTGTAAAGCCGGTGCGCGTAACGACATCTAACCAATTGGTATTGTACTGACGAAGACTGTCCAGAGAATTATCGGAACCTGACGGTCGTTCCGGATTATTGGGAGAAAAATCCCAACCCGGACCATTCTGCACCATTTCTTCATACTGCAAACGCTCCTCGGTATTCATCATATCATATTTCCAATCCCCAATTTCGGAAACACCAAACTGACCGGAGTAGTTAAACTTTGTCTTTCCAACTTTTCCTTTTTTTGAGGTAATCACAATCACCCCATTCGCCCCACGAGAACCATAAAGGGAGGTAGCGGAAGCATCTTTCAGCACACTGACACTTTCAAAATCATTGGCATTTAAGGCTGCAAACTCCGCTGCTTCTATCGGCACTCCATCCATCACAAATAAAGGGGTATTGCCTCCCAAAATGGAGCCGTTCCCCCGAATACGTACCGTGGCTGCGGCACCGGGTTGCCCTGAACCGGCATTGACATACAAGCCGGCGGCTTTTCCCTGTAACACCTGATCAAATGAGGGCATCGGCACCGATTCAATTTCGGAGGCATCAATGGAGGATATCGATCCGGATAATCGTTTTTTATTAATATCGGTATAACCGGTCACGACCACCTCTTCTAATTCTTTGAGGTCTGCTTCCATGTCTACATCCAAAACCGATCGTCCCTGAACAGATAGTTCCTGGGATTCCAGGCCGATAAAGGTGAAAAGTAACACCACATTTTCATTGGGAACACTCAGAGAATAGTAGCCGTCCACATTGGTGACCGTACCAATAGAAGTGTCTTTCACCATCACATTCACCCCGGGTAAAGGCTCACCATTTTCAATGGATTTGATGGTACCGCTGACGGTATGTTGAGATTGGGCTTCCGCTGCGAGGCAAAAAAGCAACAGTAGCAAAAAGGGTATAATCCGCTTCATGCAAGGATAGGTTAGATGTTTTGGGGCCAAGGTTGATGCCCGGGTTTTAGGAGTCCTCCAAGGTAACCGAAACATTTTCAATCGCTTGGATAAAATTAATAACGAATTAGAATGAGCAATGAACAACGCAGGTAAGGTTTTACTACAATAAACCCTAGCTTACTCCAATACCATTCCCCCAATTTGAGCCAGCGCTAGGGAAAATCTACACATGGTCTGTTTAATACCCATTTTACTAATTAAAAAGGTAATCCAGCCCAACGAACATCTACCAAAGGAGCAGGTAAGTTTTCCTAAAATAATGGCAGAAACATCTAATTTTCATCAAAAAAAGAATACAAAAAAAGTAAACCTTCAGCCAACCACACTTGCAAAAAAATCAAAGCCATTGAGGGTTGGCGGCCAAATTTTCATTTAGCGGGAGGAGCTCCCTGATTTTGGAAATAGAATGGTTATTAATTCTTCGAAGCACATCCTCCAGCCATTTGGATGGATTTATTCCATTAGCTTTACAGGTGCCGAAGAAGGAATAATACATCGCAATATTTTGGGCAGCAGCATGTGAGCCCGCAAAAAGAAAGTTCTTTTTTCCGAGGGCTAAAGGTCTGATCAGGTTTTCAATCAGGTTATTGTCCGGATGTAATTGGGGATCTTGTGTAAAGGTGATTAATCGATCCCAGAGGTTAAGCATATAGTTAATCGCTTTTCCGATGAGCGATCTTGGAAGCGCATCTTTCTGTTCTTTAAGTGCCCAACTTTTGAGTTCCTCCAAAATCTTTATGCTATCAGATTTTCTCATTTTCAGGATTTGTTCCGGGGAAAACTGCTCCTCTTTAGCTTTGGTCTCCAGGGCATAAAGCCTCCCTATTAAATCCAGTGCAATTTGCGCTTTCTTCCTGTGGTTTTTGAGTGCGGCGTCAAACTTTCTCCGGACATGTGCCCAGCAAGCCAGCAAGTTGATATTCGGAATTTGACCAAACTGATCATAGGCGGCGTAACCATCGGTTTGCAGGAAATCAGGCAGCTTTTTTAATAAATCTTTTGGGATTTGCTTCCCTCTCCCTTTGGCATAATCAAAAATGACCAAACCGCTTTCGGGGACATGCCTGACCCACATATATCCCCGGTGAGAGGAACCAGGTTTTTCGCCATCAAGTACCTGAATGGGTGATTCATCCATTTGTAAGTATCCCGCCTCTAGGGCCATTTTCACGGCCTCTTCAAAAAGTGGTAGCATTAAACGGCTCACATTGTTGAACCAGTTAATCACGGTACTCGGTGCAAGGGATTCACCGGTTTCACGAGCTAAAATTTTAATCTGTCTGTCCCAAGGAAGGTGGTCGTCAAATTTGCCAATAAGCAAATAAGCAATTAATGACGCATCTGCACCACTCTTAGGCAAAACAATATCCGGAGGAAAATCAGCGATAACGATATCGCCGTTTGGCAGCTTGTATTTATAACGGATGATCTGTCTGACCACCATCCGTTCGGGATAAATCTTCCTATATTCGGAAACCTCTGTGCCTAAAAAATGAGCTCCCGGGATCTCCAGCTTACAATGTTCAACCTCACGCTCCAAATGGTCGCTAATCGGCTTTCTTACCGGTGGGATAGAACCTTCTTTTGGAGCTTTTCTGGCAGGCTTTTCGATATCAGAATCTTTGGGCGATTTTTTTCGTTTTTCGGACTTACCTGTCTTTAGTAATTTCAGGACGGCATCCAATTGTTGTTGCAGAGAATTAACCTGTTCTTTCAATGAAAGAATTTCATCATCCTTCTCTTTAATAACTGATTCAAAATGCTGCTCTGACATACCTAAAGATACGAAAAAACCGCCTTAAAACATAAATTAAGGCGGTTTTTGATGTCTATCAGGCATATCTTTTTCTCTGAATTCTTTGCTCCAAACTTATCCCACAGAGCATCATTTCCAAGGTGTGTTTCGGGATTGGAATGGATTTATCTCCAGCTTTATGACTCGGAATTTCAAACGTCCCTTTTTCCAACCTTTTATAGTAAATGGCAAACCCTCCAGCTTCCCATTGCAATAACTTGATTTTATTTCTCGCCTTATTAATGAAAATAAATATCTCTCCATTGGTGGGGTCTCTTTCCAGTTCATTTTCCACCAGGCCACTCAGGCCATCAAAACCTTTTCTCATATCTACAGCCTCCGCATAGAAATTGAGTTTATCGTTAGGACCTACGCTAAGCATGTGGAAAGAATTAATTCAATAACATGTGACGGTGCGGAGACCGGAATTTCTATAGCATTACCAGTCTTCAGCCTGAATACTATCACTGCTGAAGCATGGGCTGCTTCTTCTAAAATCATATCGGTTTTGATCTCTACAAAACGCGGTTCTGGTGTTTTTTCAACATCCTGCTCTTTCCTCCAGGCAGCTAACCACCCTCTGAAGGACCCTGAAGGGATCCCATTTTTCCTACAGTAATCTGCCTGACTCAATCCACTCATCTCCCACTTTTTGATATGAGCCTCTTTAACGGCCTTTGTTTTCCTCATTTTTTTTAGAGCAAAGGTATGTGATGGGGAGGTTGGAGGAAACAGTGGTTAGCTGAAGGCTTACCAAAAAAACCCCGGAAGGAATCTCCCGGGGCTCAACATTATCCATTCTTAATTTATATCTTAATTAACATCCCACCACATTCTTTGTAGTAGTCCGTCCTCTTTGTTCAAATCAGGAACATTAACTGCATTGTACAAATACTCTGACTCTGCATAAGGAAAACGACGTGGAATTTTCCCTGATGGAAGCTCTGAGTTATCCGGAGGAGTCAACATTGGGTAACCTGTTCTTCTGTAATCCACCCATGATTCAGGGTGCGTGAAAAGGGCCACATATTTTGCCTCCATTACTTGTTGTAACTCAGTACCGGAATTCAAAGTACCGTGTGCCATCAAATAAGCATCAGCATCTGCTTCATCTACACCTACTTTAGCCATATGAGAACCGATTGCTTCTTGGAAGGCCATTTCTGCCTCTGTGACCATATTCAAAGAAAGGTAAGCTTCCGCCTCAATGAATTTCAACTCTTCATAAGTCATAAAAGCGATAGGAGAAGTTGGTGAGCTATAGAATCCTTCCTCTGGTACGTCCACTGTTCCGGTTACAACACCATCCTCTTTCACTTCTTCGAAAGGGCGATAGATCGTCAAGCGAGGGTCCATATCTGCTTCCATCATGTCGAACATTTTACCTTCGAAACGGATATAATCCGCACGATTCACCAAGAATCTATTCCACAAGTTAGACTGCTCTTGAGCGGTCTCAAAAGTAATCTCAGCAGACTCAGAAGAGGCTGCAAAAGAGTTCCCTAAAAGATCCAATACCTCTTGAGCATCATAACCCGCCACTTTAGACAAGTGAAGTGTATAACGCGCTTTTAATCCCCACGCTAGCTTGGTCCATAAGTCCAAGTTACCGTCGTAGATGAAGTCATCAACACTCGGAGAAGAAACACTGGCCTCTGCAGACAAATCCTCAATAGCATCAGTAAGCAACATCTGAATCGTCTGGTAAATCTCCTCCTGACTATCGTACTTCGGTTTCAAATTAGCATCACCTTGGAAAGCTTCCGTATAAGGGATGTCTCCAAAAGCATCAGTCAATACACCCAAATTCACCGCCAATAACACTTTTGCTACCCCTGCATAGTGTGGAGAACCCTGTGCGTCTGCCACCGCAATAATGTTCTTCAAACCTTTCATCGCACCCGAGTAGGCACTACCCGACCAAACTTGGTCGAAGTCTCCGCGCTGGATATTATAACGGTTTACAGCAAGCATCTGGCGGTCAGCACCGGTTACCTGCTGCATCACTACTGCAGTGTAACGAGCGATGTCATCCGACTGCGTATAAACCGTAAATAGTTCAGAGGAAGACAACATCAAATCCATTGTAACGTCCAGCGGTCTTGTAGGGTCATCCTCAAAGCCATCGACGAAACTATCACATGATGCTAGAAAAAGCACCGCTACAAGAGCCGAAGCCCATTGAAATAATCTATTATTTTTCATTTCAGTCAGTTTTTAGGGATTAGAAAGTTAATCTAATAGTTCCAGATACCCCCTTAGTGGAAGGCATGTTGAAATAGTCTGCACCCTGAGCGTTAATCGATCCACCCAAGTTGGTTTCAGGATCTACACCTGTATAGTCGGTCTTCAACCAAAGGTTTCTTCCCGTTACAGAAACATTCACTCCGGATACACCTGGGATTCTGCTCACCAAGTTGCTTGGCAAAGTGTAGTTCAAGGAAAGCTCACGTAAACGAATCCAACCACCATCTTCAATATATGGACTAGAAGGACCTGTAAATCCAGAGCCCGGTCCTAATACGTACCAAGACTCATCTTTTGCAATTGACGTTTGGTTAGGAGAACCAGCCTCTACAGACTGACCATCTGGCGTCTGGCCACTTTCCGCATAAACTCCTTCGAATAAGAATTCTTCGCCACGACCGTCTACAGACTCCTGTGACATACCGAAGTAATTCAGTGCACCACGCGTACCATTCCAGATATCTCCACCCACTCTTACATCAATCAAAGCGGACAGCGAAAGTCCTTTATAGGATAAGGTATTACGGAATCCCATCAACCAGTCTGGGTTTGGATCACCAATTACCGCTTCGCCAGCAGCTACTTTAGGCACACCGTCAAGACCTACCAATACACGACCTTGCTCATCTGTCTCCCAAGTCGAACCATACAAAGTACCGTAAGCCATGCCTTTCACCAAACGCTGGTTAGCACCGGAGAAACCGTAAGGTAAACTTACTACATCTACCCCTTCAGCCAATTCCAATACTTCGTTCTTGTTTTTAGACCAGTTCACATTCATATCCCACTGGAACCCTGAAGGAAGTTTCACTGGTGTTGCATGAAGGGCAATCTCAACCCCTCTGTTTTCCATTACCCCTGCATTCAAATACTGTGACTCATAACCGGTAGAACCTGCTACTGGCACCGAAATGATCAAGTCTTCAGAACGCTGAACATAGTAAGCCACATCAAAACCAACGCGATCTTCGAAGAAGTTCATTTCTAAACCGATTTCTTGAGAAATTAGCTTCTCTGGACGCAATTTAGAGTTTCCTAACAAGTTAGACTCTGTAAATGCTACTTGCCCTTGGAATGGGAAGTTGAAGTAATCAATGTATGGAGAATATGGAGAGGAAGGCGTAAAATACGTTTTCGTTACGTAAACAGGTGGCTGGTTACCTACCTGAGACCAGTTCGCTCTAACCTTACCGAAAGAGATCACATCATTTGAATTCAACAAGTCAGAGAACACGAAACTTGTAGAGAAGGAAGGATAGATAAATGCGTTATCTGTTGCCTTACCGAAAGTTGAAGCAGCATCACGACGAACAGTAGCACCTACAAAGAAGATGTTTTTATAATCGAAAGAAGCATCAAAGAATGAACCCGAAGTTCTGATCACATACTTATCTTCTGTGGAAGTCACCGTTTTTGCATTGGAGATGTTATAGAAATCTTTAATCGCTAAGTTATCTCCTTGTACACGGTTAGACTCATTCTGACGGTGGTTCAAAGAATGACCAAGCATCAAGTTCATTCCAATATCACCAAAAGTCTTATTGTAATTGATCATGAAATCAGAAGTAATCTCTGTATTGAATACATCGTAGTTGATGATACTACCAGCTGAATTCGCATTGGAACCAACCGCAAACTGCTGCTTACGCTTATCAGAATAATGATCCATTCCGATACGGTAAGTTACTTTCAGATCCTCCAAAGGTGTTACTTCTACTTGAGAGTATCCCATGATACGGTTTACATCATCTGTCAATGGGTTTTGATTGATGGTCCAATAAGGGTTATCATAACCTGTTACCCCACGGTAAGAACGCTGTGACCCATCTGGATTCAAATAAGCGATAGGATCCTTAGGATCAGAAGCACCATTGGAGTTATCAAAAGAAGGTGTTGTTCTCAACAAACCAAGCATCAAACCGGATACATTGGATCCTTGTTGGATTCTGCGTCCACCTGAATTAGTGTAGTTGGCAGAAGTGGTCAATTTCACATATTTACCAAGCTGGCCTACCCCTGTGATTCTAGCAGTAGTTCTTTTAAAATCATTCAATGGTACAACCCCTGACTGATCCAAGTGGGAAACAGATGCGAATACAGATGCTACATCATTACCACCAGAAATATTGAAGGAAGTCTCATTCTTAATACCTGTCTGGAAGAAAGATCCTACATTGTCATAAGCGTTCAAGTTTGCATCCTCAGAAATTTTAGGACCAAAAGACAAAGCATAACCTTCAATGAAGTCACCGCCCCAACCCTGACCATAAGCCATATTGGTTTCTGGTAACTTGTTTACGGTAGAGGCTTCAAAAGTGTAGGACAAACTCGCTTTTAGCTTTTGACCCATCGCACCTTTTTTGGTGGTGATCATTACCACACCATTTGCTGCACGAGAACCGTAAAGAGCAGCAGCTGATCCACCTTTTAGGACGGTCATATCAGCAATATCATCTGGGTTAAGGTCAATCAGACGGTTTGATTCCGCAGCACCATCACGAGGGTCTTCAGTAAAGTTCATCGAGTTGTTTACCGGTACACCATCAATCACGAACAATGGTTGGTTATTACCAGTCAAGGAGGCGTTACCACGGATTTTGATGTAGGAACCACCACCGGCAGCACCTGAGGATTGCGTAATCTGAACACCGGCTACTTTACCGGAAAGTGCAGATACCACGTTAGTTTCCTGTGCGGATAAAAGTTCTTTTGCATCGACTGTCTGTACCGCGTAAGCCAATGCTTTTTTACTCTTCTCAACACCAAATGCTGTAACGACTACCTCTGTCAACTGCTTGATATCAGCAGTCATGGTCATATCAATTTTGGACTGGGAACCAACTTTTACTTCCTCACTGGCCAAACCAATGAAAGAAAAAACTAAGGTAGTGTTGGATTCTTCCACATTGATCGAATACTTACCTTCAATATCGGTAACAGTACCGGTCGCCTGACCTTTGATCAATACGTTCACACCAGGGATGGGATCCCCGTTCTCTTCAGCAGTTACCGTTCCGGTAACCACTCGGCCTTGCGCGAATGCTGCGGACATAGTAAGCAGCATGGCGAAAGCCATCAGTAAAGCTTTTTTCATAATAAGTGGTTAAGATTAGGATGACAAAAGAAGAGGTGTTCAAACAAAAAAATGAGCCTCTCTTCATTTTTATCTAACTCAAATTTAATACAATATTTTATTCCTTCGCAAAGATGCTTAGCGAAATTTTATTGGGAAATCAGCTCAGGAGGGCGCACAAATTGACCTATTGACAGAGTCTAACAAGAATAGCAGCGTTTCGCAGGAAGTAAATTAAGGCTACTTTATTTAAATTTTAACGCTTTATTAATTTGATTAATTCAAACAAAAAAAATTTTAATCTCCTGATAAATAGTCGATTATGATTTAAAAAATTGTACTAACTAATCCTCTAAAATCCCTAATAACAATAATAACAAAACATGACATTTATCATGCTTATCAACCCCCTAAAATTGCATTATTCTAATCTGATAAATTCTAAAAAAAAATAAAAAAGGGCGCTAATTACAAAATAGAAGAGATTTGATTTTCAACAATCCATTTCGAAAAACGAAAAATCATCAAAAAAACAAGCTGCTTTTTGCCAAATTAACAATCCTAGTTTTGACTACTTTTCCCAAGGATGACTAACAAGACCAGATTTTACCTCCGAAAAAAATCGGATTTCACTTTCGGCTTAAAATATTATTCGCTCAAACCACTAAAACATGAGATTTTCAAAAAGCAACTCCCCCCAAACCTCCTCCTCTATCCTCCCTATATCCATTTTAGTGAACATGGATCCTACAAAATAGTACCACACCTATATTTCATACCACCTGATTACCGACCAGGAAAACCATCTTTCATCAAAGAACCGTAAACTGCCTAGTCCATTTGAAAAATTAACCCGGATTAGTTCATGCTTAAATCCTCGTTTAGCTGTGAGGCGGAAAAAATGAAGGAATAGTTTCCTATTTCTAGTTTTTTCCAACGAAACAGATGAATGAGGAGAAAGCAAGCTTGCCCAAATTTGGGCTATTATCAACCAAAGAAAACAAATTACAATGAACTGAAAATAAACCCCTTGCACTTAATTAATAAGTATAGCGGTGAATAATTCGGGTTAATGTCCCCCTCATCTGAGATGCTTTTAAAAACCATATTATGTGATTTCAAATTTGAAATATCAGAAGTGAATTCGGATAATTTCCAACAACAGCGATACTATTCGCTTAAAATAAGCGGGAGTCTCTTCAATTCTAATTCTTCTTCCAATTTTTGGCAATTACCAATGCTCCCGCCGAAGAGATGCTTTATCCCCAATGGCTCAAGGTCAGAATTATCAACAATACACAGGCTACTCCTTTAAGCCGGATGACCCACCGCTAAATGCGCTACCCTAACCAAGTCTCCCCCGCCTTCAATTATTTACAGTTAAGCCAGCTTATTTCTGCATAAATCCCGGTTTAGCTGCAAGGCGGGAAAAATGAAGGAATTGTTCCCTATTTCAAGTTTTTTTCCAACGAAGCAGCTGAATGAGGGGAACGCAAGCTTGCCCTAATTTGGGCTATCAAAAATTTAAGAAAAGCACATTTAAAATCCTGAAGTAATCGCTTTGAACTGACTTAGTGAATATCAGCGGTGAATAAATCGGGTTAAAGAATGTATCGTCCGTCATTCACCTGCTAAGAAATATCAACCAAAAAAAACCGCCCCAAATAAAATGAGGCGGTTTCTAATTATACTATCACTTAAAACTATTCCGCAAATTCGGAAAGCTCTAACCAACGAAGCTCTTTTTCATCGAGTTGGTCTCCGATTTCCTCAATTTCCTTTGCCCAAGTAGCCAAATCCTCATGAGAGCCTGTTCCTGCATTCATTTTCTCGACCAGTTCCGCTTTTTGAATTTCCAGCTGCTCAATATCTTCTCCGAGCTGCTCAAACTCTTTTTGTTCTTTAAAGCTCAGCTTCTTTTTGGGCTGTTCTTTCTTTTGCTCAGCCTTCCAATCCGCCTTAGGTTTTTCTACCGCTTTGGCCGCCTCCACTCTTGCTCTTTCTTTTTCCGCCTCCTCAGTTCTGAAATCAGAATAATTACCGGCAAAGTCACGGATCAACCCCTGCCCTTCAAAAACAAAAGTATGATCTACCAGGCGATCCATAAAATAACGGTCGTGAGATACCAGCATCAGACAACCTCCGAATTTCGCCAGGAAGTCTTCCAAAACATTCAGGGTGATCAGATCCAGGTCGTTGGTCGGCTCATCGAGAATCAGGAAGTTCGGATTCTTTATCAACACCCGCAGCAACTGCAGCCTTTTGCGCTCTCCCCCGAGAGTTTCCCGACCACATTATACTGCATTTTCGGCGGAAAAAGGAACAGGTTCAAAAATGCCGAGGCACTCAACGTTGATCCATCAGCCAATTCCACCACCTCTGCGACATCCTTGACCACATCAATCACCCGGGCTTCCGGATTAAAACTTGCATCCTCCTGGCGATAGTAACCGATATGAGTATTGATTCCCCGGTCAATTTCTCCGCTATCCGCTTCCAGTTGGCCGGTAATGATATTCAAGAAAGTGGATTTACCCACCCCGTTTTTACCAATAATCCCAATACGGTCTTTCTTTTTAAAGATATAGGAGAAATCCTTCACGAATGGCTGGCCGTCGTAAGACTTGTTCACCTTGTCCAGCTCCAGAATTTTCCCGCCCAGGCGTCTTTCCTGAACACTGAGCTCCATTTCATCTTTTTTCAAATTCTTATGCGCCGCCTTTTTCACATCCTGAAAGGCATCCACACGGTATTTGGCCTTTGTCCCACGCGCTTTTGGCTGACGACGAATCCAGTCCAGCTCCTTCTTATATAAATTCTTAGCTTTATCAACCTCAGCAGCTTCAATCTGCTCCCGCTCCGCCTTTTTCTCCAGGAAATAGGAATAGTTGCCCTGATACTGGAAAATCTGACCACCATCCAACTCTATAATATGGTTCGTCACTTTTTCAAGAAAATAACGGTCGTGCGTCACCAGGAGCAAAGCCATATTGGCCGTAGATAAGTATTGCTCCAGCCACTCAATGGTCTCCAGATCCAGGTGGTTGGTCGGCTCATCCAGAATCAAAAAGTCTGGTTTTTCAATTAATGCTCTCGCCAGAGAGATCCGCTTGCGCTGCCCGCCGGAAAGTTCACCTACTTTCTGCTCCAAATCATGCAGCCCCAGCTGCCCTAAAATTGTCTTGACCTGTGCCTCATAATCCCAGGCATTGGCCGCATCTATCTCCCCAATCAACTCCTGCAGACGCTCCGCAGACTTTTCATCCGTTGCAGAGCGCTCCAAATGGTATTCATAATCCCGAATTAGTGACAGTGTAGAATTCTCCGCATCGAAAACGGCCTCCCGAATGCTATCCCCTTCCTTAAAAACAGGTGACTGGGCCACAAAGGCGACTTTCACCCCTTCCCGAAAGGCCACAACGCCCTTATCTGCCTCTTCTCTTCCGGCAATGATTTTCATCAGGGTGGACTTCCCGCAACCGTTCACCCCCACCAGGGCAATTTTCTGCCCCTGATTGATTCCAAAACTCACCCCGTTTAACAGCAACCGCTCGTCAAAGCTCTTGTGCAACTCTTCTATCGATAGGTAATTCAATGCTGATCTATTTTTATGCGGCAAAGCCGCTGTGACTCATTATATATCAGGGCGAAGATAGTGATTTTCTAGAGAGCATGTTAAAAGTTCAGATAGACAAATAAAAAATTGATCCCAAAACTTGGGCTTAATAGTCAGGCATCATTTCCACCATTATAATTGCTCCAAAAGAGATCCTTCCTTACCTCACTCATTATTGAAAAAAAACAGCCATCAACAATAAGCACCCCAACCATTACAGCCGTAATCACTGATATTTTAAAAAAAACAGTATTATTGAAATATAAATATTTTTTGAAATTACACCTATATTTTTTTCAACAAAACACAACATCTAACTGTAGGTATCCATTTTAGACGCCAAAATTATAACATCAAAAAGCTATTCACAGAAGACCTTGGACTTCCAAAGAAATAGAAGTCCATAAAGATTGAGTTTCAGTCCAAACAACGAGTATTTAATTTATTCTAAATCCCTTTCTCCCAATAGGTGAGACCTAAGTAGTCAAAAAAGGCTACAGGAATAAGTTTGATGAGGTACCGCAAGCCATTTCATCACTGGTAAGTGAGGTATAATAAAACGTACCCCCTGTTTTTGCTACTTCCTTATTGGTTCGGTGCACTCATCAAAAATAGGGATCAAAATTCAATAAATCTATGATTTATACATTACACCCAAAACAAAAAATTTATATTTTCATTACATTTAATACTATATCATATCAAAAAATAACAATCTTTTCCTGCCATGAAACCTCATTAAAACAATCCCACTTCAACCACTAATTATTAATAAGCATTATTCTCCGTCAGATACAAAAAGCACAACAAAGAAAATTATTTTCAGTGCAATGGTGGCCTATTGCTATTTTTTAATTTACCCAAATTGGGCTAGGCTTACTTTCTCCTCCTTCATCTGCTTCCCTGATAAAACTCGAAATAGGAAACTATTCCTTCATTTTTCCCGCCCTATTACCAAACGAGGGTTTTAGCATGAAGAATACAGGATAATCGAGGAAAATAGCCCACCTAAAAAGCTCACTCAATAAAAAAAGCACCTCATTGCTGAGGTGCTCGACGTTGTTGTTTGGAAGTAATATCAATTTCCGTAGTTCTAAAACTGCTCCTTACCAAATGAGCCGTTCGTCTTTTTCACTTTCTTCGATTTACCGGACTGGAATCTGTAGGTCAGGCCTAATTCCATGATCGGGCCATAGCGGTAGTATTCCGTATCCTGGAAGAAAATCTGATCTCCCTGACCGTTATATCCTGCAGTATTCAACCCCTTGATATTGGAGCCGAACACATCCTCTACGCGCAAAGCGATCTGTAATTGATCCATCTTCTTTGGCGTATAATTCAGTGCCACATTGGAAAGATAGAACAAATCATTTTCTCCTTGCGCGGTTACCGTAGCCGATTTCACCTGCATGTCCCAGGCAAAAGCCAGCCCCTTCACGATCGGTGCATTCAGGTTGGTATTGATCGTCCAGTTGGTGGATTTGGTATCAACGGTATAGTCAAAAATATCTCCCTGAATTGCGTAGGAATAAAGGGAACCACCCACGAACAATTTCACCTTGCTGCCCAGTCTCCAGTTGGTATTCAACTCCAGTCCCAGCGCCTGATCATTTCCTGCATTGGTATAAGAACGCATCAGTACGTTCTGCTCCTGATCCACGGTATTCACGCGGAAAATCGCATTCTCGGTAGCGCGGTAGAAGGCCGTCATCGTCACATCCACTAAAGCCATATCCTTGGAATAAGAAGCCTCAATATTGTTGATGTACTCTGGCTGCAAAGTCGGGTCACCAATTTCATACACCTCATAATGTCTTCTCCATAAGAATGGCGCCATATTCTTTGTTGGCGGACGGTTGATTCTTCTGGAACCGGAAAGGATCAATCGCTGATCTTCTGCCAATTGATAATCCAGCATCAAAGCGGGGAACAGGTTCGGCTGCTTGGTTTCATAAATCTTCTCGCCTTCGCGCTCCGGATCAAAGATATTTTGGTAGTCGGTATTTTCCAGCTCCAACTCCTGATCGGTATACTCAAAACGTAAACCGGCATTCATCTTCAATTTATTAAAAGAAGCGCCATAGTTCACATAAGCGGCATAAATATCACGACGCAGGTCTACTCCATTACTGTAAGGCGTTTCCCATTCCCCGGAGGAGAGGTTGTAATCTTCATAATCAAAATCACCACCCTGTCTCAACCACTGTGGTTGGAAACCAGTCTCGATTTTCTGATTCTCCGCTACCGGAATGGTAAAATCAAAACTCAGGCGATAACCGTCCAATGGGTTATTATCATGCTGACGGTAATGCACCAAAAGCTCACCACGGTCATGATCATGATTAGAGGCCTGATTTTTGTTATCCAAATCGCCCCAAAGTCTGGACTTTTCATAAAGACCGGCCACATTCAACTGAATGCCCGACTCCCATTTTTTCTCATAATCCATTGCCCAGGACTGGAAGGAACCTTTTTTGGCGTGGGTGTTGGGGTTAAAAATCACCTCATTTTCACGGCCGGCAATCGGATTTCCATCAATATCTCCGATGAAGTTATGGTAGTAATAGTCAGCAGTTCGCGTTTCTTCTTTAAAACCGTAGTAATAAGAAGCATTCAGTTTACTGCTCTCACTAAAATCATAAGATACGCCCAAATTTACCGTTGCATTTCTATGCCATTCCGGACGGTCACCGGCAGCCTGCATATGGTAGTAGCTACCATCTTCCTGCAAAATACGGGCATCCCCGGTACGACTTCCTCTTACATCACGGCTGCTATAACTTGCGCCTCCGTATAAGGTCCATTTGTCTTTGGCATGGGTAAAGTTCATCGAGCCCGAATATCTTCTTGGGTCCATTCCTTCATGCCATGGCGTTCCCCCACCCATCACATCCGCAGTGAAAGTAGTCCCCTGCATCACATTTCCGGTCGTGGTGATGTTGATGATGCCTGCATTTCCCTGTGCCTCATATCGTGCAGAAGGAACGGTGATCACCTCAATATTCTTGATAGAGGCCGCCGGAATTTGCTGTAACAAAACGGAGGGTTCAATTTGGGTCGGCTTCCCATCAATATATACCAGGAAACCGGAAGTTCCACGTAAACTCACTTCACCATCAGGGCTGATGCTTACCGAAGGAATATTTCTCAAAAGATCAGTAGCTGCTCCGGAGCGGGCAGTGGCAAAATCTTCTGCATTAAATACTTGTCGGTCAATCTGACGGGTGGCCGTTTCACGCTGTCCGGTGACCTCAACGGATTCAAGCTGTTTGGCATCTATCCCTAAACCGATTTTTCCCAATTTCAAATCTTCTCCTTTTGCCAGCTTCACGGCAGTCTGATGAGCATGATAACCCACGAAACTGACCTGTAATTGAAAGTCTCCCGCGGGTACTTTCTTCAATTCGAACTTACCATCCAAATCCGTCATCCCGCCGGTTACTAATTGGTCTTTTTCAAAAAGCGCCACCTGGGCAAATGATAATGGTGCCTGATTTTCTCCATCGACTACCGTCCCGGAAATTTTGGACTGCGCCCAAAGCAATTGGGGAACAAACAGCAGCAGGCTAAATAAAAAATGTTTCATTAATAATGTGTGTTTACAATAATTTTATCATTGATGACTTAGTGGAAAAGCACATAAGGAATTATCCAAATCCCCTATTACAAAATTAGGGCAGACTGGATGGACAAAATGGTGCAATTTTCCCAAAAAGTGGTCAATTTGAAAATCAAGATTAGATTTGCATTAATATTGGTTTTTTCAAAGTCAGATCGTGCTATTATTGTTCAGACTTAAACCGTTTTGGAGTAAGCCCCGTCTGCCTTTTGAAAAACTTCCCAAAATAAGAAGCATCCGGAAAATGGAACCTGTAGGCCAATTCTGCAATAGACTCCTCCGATGTTATCAGCCAGCGTTTAACCTGAAGCAGCAAATACTCTTCGATCAGCGCACCTGCATTTCGTTGAGCCGCTTTTTGACAAATTTGATTCAGACGTTGTGGGGAAATGTTCAGTTCCTGCGCATAGTACTTCACGGAACGCTCCGGAAATTCCTGTCCTTGTAACAATTTTTGAAATTCAGAAAATTTCAACTGGTATTCTTCCTTCTTACTGTCGCCTTCTTCCTGAGAGGCTAAGGCTAAATAAGTTTTGAGTAAACCCTGTACGATTTGCTTTTGCCAAGAACCACTTTGTTGCAAAGCTTCTGAAAGTTGCTGGAATAATAATTCATAAGGAGCAGCCTTACGAAGCCTGGTTAAATCTTCTGCCTGGAACTTTCTGAAAAGCACCAACAGATCAATATCCAGCATATCTTCCAAAAAGGCCTCTTTAAAAATCATGACATGGCCTTCCGCTTCCCTGGGCATATCAAAAGAATGTAACTGATCCTTCCCTACAAAAAACATACAAGGTGCATGAATAGGGTAATTAATATCATCAATTTTATGATAGCCTTCCGCATCTGAAAAGAAGATGAGCTCAAAATATTTATTATGGCGATGATGTGACGTTTTCAAGATATTTTTCCTGAAAGGAGCGATCTTCACCGCGGATTTTTGGTCAGATTTATCTTTCGTAGGGAGTTGCTCTTCACACATGTCCGATATTAATTTTGTACAAAAAAAGCACTTTCGTCACCACAAATCAATACAAAAGGCAAACTATTCAGGGGGGAAATGTTCATAAAAAATGGGCTATTGACTTTAATTGAAGAAATCCCGAATTTAATGAGAAATAGCATTGGCTATCTGACCAATATCATCTCCATTCAAGCTGTTTTCTAAAAAGTTATTAACCCCATGTGGACATTTTTTATTGCTATTGCCGCCCTGATCACCGGATATTTTTTGTATGGCCGCTGGATGGAACGCCTTTTTGAAGCCGACCCAAAGCGGCAGACTCCTGCTTTTAGCAAGGAAGACGGTGTGGATTTTCAGCCTATGCCCTTATGGAAAGTATTCCTGATTGAGTTCCTGAATATTGCCGGTCTGGGTCCCATTTTCGGAGCCGTACTTGGAGCGCTTTATGGCCCGATGGCCTTTCTCTGGATAGTGATCGGCTGCATCTTTATGGGTGCGGTCCATGATTATTTCTCCGGCATGCTTTCGCTCCGAATGGGCGGTGCCTCTATTCCTGAAGTGGTCGGAAAATATTTGGGACCTGCCGGCCGGCAGGCTATGCGCATCCTTTCCTTATTGCTATTATTAATAGTGGGGGTCGCATTTGTGGCAGGGCCTGCAGATTTATTGACCTCCTACACTGGCGGTGGGCTGGTCTATTGGCTGTATGGTATTTTTGCTTATTATCTATTAGCCACCCTGTTGCCGATTGACAAAATTATTGGAAGAGTATATCCCATCTTTGGAATTGTTTTGATGATCATGGCGCTCGGAGTGGCAGGGGCCATGCTGCTGGGAGAATTTAGTGGATCCGTTCAAATGCCGGAACTCCATTGGCGCCATTTATCCAATGCCCATTACCAGCCCGAAGTTCACTTGTTGTTTCCAATGTTGTTCATTGTAATTTCCTGCGGCGCACTTTCAGGCTTTCATTCTACGCAGGCCCCCATGATGGCACGCACCCTTAGCAATGAAAAAGAGGGGCGAATGGCTTTTTATGGCGCCATGATCGCCGAAGGAATACTGGCGATGATTTGGGCCATGGCCGCCATGACCTATTTTGGGGATGTAGAAGGGCTGAACCGGGAAATGCAAATAGCCGGACATGGACCGGCCTGGGTGGTGAGCGAAATTTGCAATAGTTGGATGGGAAAAGTCGGCGGACTATTAGCGCTCATTGGGGTGGTGGCCTGTCCGATCAGTACGGGTGATACCGCCTTCCGCTCGGCCAGACTCATATTGGCCGACATATTCCAATGGGATCAGGGAGCGATCAAAAACCGGCTTATGATCAGCATTCCCCTTTTTCTGCTTGCTTTTTTTATGAGTCAACTGGACTTTACCACCATCTGGAAATATTTGGGAATCACCAATCAGCTCCTGGCAGTTTTGGTATTGTGGACGATCGCCGTTTATTTACAACGATCCGAAAAAATCCATTGGATCTCCTCCATTCCGGCTACTTTTATGTCGGTGGTATGCAGTGCTTACCTTTTGGGAGCGCCTTTGAACCAGGGTGGTTTAGGTTTACCGGCGAACTGGTTTTACCCTTTAAGTATTATTTTCGGCTTAACATTACTGATCATCTTCCTTTACACGGGACGTAAAAAAGCCCAACAACAAAGGGTTTACCAATACAAAAAATCCCTGCAATCGTAATCGATCACAAGGATTTGCTCTGCTTGGTCTAGCTCATCACATTAAACCTGAAGTCAAAAGCGATAAAAGCTGCTTTCAGTTCTTCCAGAAAATCCTCATTATTCAAATAGAAATTCAGAAAGTTATCATGACGCTCCTGTAAGCCACCGCCCGGAAATAATTTTTCCAATACGCTGTCGATTTGCTTCAGGCCCGTTTCATGCTTGCGCTCTTCCGATTTTTTCAATCGCTTTTCGATATTATTCAAACTTTTCAAAGCTTTGGCTTCCTCTGCCCCAATAAAACCTTCCAGGCTTTGATCCACCTCGTGGGCTTTTGATTTAATGGCGGCAAACACCTCCGCTAAAGCCTTTACATTTTCCTCCAGATTGATTTCCTGCTCCGATTCTTTATTGATGTAATCGGCTTTGATGTCTTCCGCATTTCGGAAAATCTCATCTGCCGGCAGGCCGATCTTCTCCCATTTATGTTGCAAATTCTTACTGAAAATCATGCCGAAATGACGAGGCAACAAAATCGGGAAAGGCACTTTAAAATGCTCAAACATGGGCTTTAGCTGCAACCAATAAGCCAATTCTCCGGGACCACCGCAGTATCCCAAATTCGGTAGAATCCATTCCTGATACAGTGGACGCATTACTACATTGGGGCTAAATCTTTCCGGAGATTTCTCAATGAGTTGATCAATCTCTTTGGCACTCATTGTCCAGCCTTTGTTCAGTACTTCAAAATCGCCATTTTCATTCTTGACCAAACGCTCCCGAACATCCTTCATCAAATAGAAGAAATTGATTTCCCGGGGGTGTACCTGTGCTTTATATCCGGCATTGACCAGCTCTTCTGAAGTTTGCTGTACAATTTGCTGCGCCTCATGCTCAAAAAGATCTTTGCGAATCACCGGGCGAAACAACGATTTCAATCCATTATTATCTGCATCCAGCACTAACAGACCATCTTTTCCGAACAATTCATTCACATAGTGTGCTACTGCTTCCGCCAAAGTTTTCTTTTTCAAATAGGCTTCTTCAAACAAAGGTAAAGCCTCTGGCAGTGCTTCCAGAATGACTTTCAATTCCTGTGGATTCATTCGCCCCACGGCTCCGGACTGCTCTGTTTCCCACCGATATTTTTTCCCAAAAAGATGGAAATAGGCAATCTCGGCAAAATCATGATCCTCGGAAGCCATCCAGTAAACCGGCACAAAATTATATTCCGGATAGGCTTCTTTTAGCGCCTTACAGGTATTGATCACCGATACAATTTTGAAAATAAAATATAAGGGTCCGGTGAAGATATTCAGCTGATGGCCGGTGGTGATGGTGAAGGTATTTTTATCCTTCATCATTAATCGCAAATTTTCCTTCACCGCATCAAAACGCTGCAAAGAAGCGTATTGGTTACGCAAAACCTGTGCGGTAATCATCCGGTGCGCCATCGGAAAGGAAGCAGCCTTTTCCCTAAGCTGTTCTCCGAAGTTTTCTACTGTAGGAAATCGATGATAGAAGGGGCTTAATTCCGGTTTTTGATCCAAATAATCCAGGAAAAGGGAGGAAAAACGCTTGGTATCCTTCAGGGCGATTTTAGTAGTAGTCATGATTATTTTTTGAGCTTAAATTGTCCGCAGCAAATATCTACATATTGTGCTAAGAACAAAAAAAGTAGGGAGTCCGTTTTGGGGAATGTTGTTCTACTGACTTTTGAAAGGATGAATCCACCACCAACTTTTATTGGTAAGCCCCTATCCCGAATAAAAGGGCTTGCCTCTCCCCAATTATATAAATATCTTTAAAGCTGAATTATTCACCGCTGGATTTAATGATTCATTAAAAGCATCCTGGATGGGTTGACTGTTTTTTTTATAGCCCAAATTGAGGTAATCTTGATTTCTCCTCATTCCTCTGCTTCCCAGGGAAAAGCTCGGAATAGGAAAAACCCCTTCATTTTTCCTGCCTGGCAGAGCTATACGAAAATTTTAGCATGAATAATCCGGATAAAAACGATTTCCAATTTTTCATCAATACTCAGGTATATGCAAGGAGATTTTTATAGGGTAATTTTTGGTTTAAAAAGGGTTCCGGCTTTGGCGGTTTTTCATGGAACACACATTCCGGAGAGCTGGCCGAATATCATTGGCTTTACTTCAAAGGTGAATGCGAAAGACCAATTGATACAGGCGCCACGATTCCTTCGAAGCAAAAAGGATTTTAAGAAATCCGATGATGCCGCCGCCTATTTTGCTAGTGGTTTTGAGCGCATCATGCCGCTGGATTGGCTGAAATTTCTGCAAAGGAAGCGTAAACCTTCTGACTATACTCCCAAGCGTCAGGAGCTAATAGAGGCACATGAGCTGATGTGGGAAAACCGCAGGCAGCTGATAAATCTTACGCCTTATTTGTTGCCTGAAAATGCACGGCCTGATCATCCCAAATTGCATGAAAAAGCGCGGGAATTACACTGGATGGAGTATTTCCAATTAACCTTTGAGCAACAGAAGGTTAATCAAAAAATACAAATTCGGGCCAGGGTGAGCTACGGTCAACGAAGCTATCAACTGAAGAAATCATTAGGAATAGGATTGTGGTTATGCGAAAATGATTTGCTGGTATTATTCCCCAGAGAACAAGCCTTATTATTACATGACTTAAAGCTTGAGGAAACACTTTCTTTGGATAAAAAAAGTTTTCAATCTCTGGATTTATCCGTTATCGTCCGGCTGGAAAGCCAATATGACATCCAATTTCCGGAGGCATGGAAGGCTGCCCGGGGGCTAAAGTATCAGGCGCTAAAAAACAGAATTCTTTATCTGGATACACTGGACGGCTTTTTATTGATAAAACCTCGCGTTGGCTATGAAATTGAAGGGAATTACAAGGAATTTTCTCTATCGGAGGAAAAAACCATCATGTTTACCTCCCCAAAAGGGACGATCGCCTTCCATCGGGACCTCACGGGGGAAGCGGCTTTTCTGGATTCTCTGACCCAAATGCACCCGCGCTTTGGCAGGCAACGGCAAAATGACAAATTTTTATCCTTTAATGAGGCCCTGGATGGTTTTTGGTTTTTAAAAGCTATAGAAAGATGGAAAGAAGATGGGGTAATCGTTTATGGAGAGACCAACCTGAAGTCCTTCAATTTTTCGGCACATTACCCCAAAATGATGCTCAACTCTTCCAGTGGAGAAGACTGGTTTGACCTAAAAGCAGAAGTACACTTTGGTGAACAGCGGGTGGCCATTGCTGATATCAAAAAAGCCATTGATCGCAAGCAAAACTATGTGATGCTCTCGGATGGGAACCGTGGGCTCCTGCCCGAAAGCTGGCTGGATCAATATATGGATCTTTTCCGAGGGGCACGCATCACAAAAAAAGGGTTTGAGCTGAGTGCTTTTGATGTACACCTGATCAGACGCTATCAGGAGGAATTAGCACAACAGGAGCATATTGAAAAGCATTTGGAAAAAGTAGACCAACTCAAAAACTGGCACTCCAGCGAAACTATACAGGAATTACCCAAAGACTTTCAGGCCACCCTTCGTCCCTATCAACAAAGCGGTTTTCAATGGCTCAATAATCTACAACAAATTGGATGGGGAGCCTGCCTGGCAGATGATATGGGACTGGGGAAAACGGTACAGGTATTGGCCATGCTACTGAAAATACATCAGAAGCATGCGGGGCAGCAATCTCTGATCGTGGTACCAAAGTCATTATTATTTAACTGGCAGCGGGAAATTGAAAAATTTGCCCCAAGCCTGAGCGCCTATGTACATCAGGGCCCGCTTCGAGATAAAAGCGGTGAAGCCTGGGCGGATTATGACTTGGTCCTTTCCACCTATGCCACCGTGCGCCAGGATATTTTGGTTCTGAAAAAGCAAACTTTTTTATATACAGTGCTGGATGAATCACAAGCCATTAAAAACCCGGCGGCACTCACCACCAAAGCCATCAAGCAGCTAAAAACACGCTACCGATTGATCATGACCGGTACACCGGTGGAGAACAATACTTTTGATTTATATGCGCAGATGGATTTTATTAATCCCGGCATGTTGGGAACCATGAGTCATTTCAAAAAGACCTTTGCACAGCCCATAGATAAAGATAAAAATGAACATGCTGCCCGCCAATTAAGGGAAATGGTCTACCCATTTATGCTAAGGAGGAAAAAAGAGGAAGTGGCCAGGGAACTACCGGAAAAAATAGAAACCACTCTCTATTGTGAAATGGAGGAAGAACAGCAGCAGGTGTATGATTACTACAAAAACAAAATTCGTGAGGAAATTCTGGACAATGAGTCAGAAGGAGGAATCTCCAGCCCCCTGACTGTTTTACAGGGTTTATCTAAATTGCGGCAAATATGCAATAGCCCTCAACTGATCACAGAAGGAGAAGAGGTTCGCTCCTCAGGCGTCAAATTAGAAATGCTGCTTTCCAAAATCAAAGAGATTCATCGGGAAGGGCATAAAATATTGGTCTTTTCCTTTTTCACCGGAATGCTGGACCTTATTGAACAGGCCCTCCATGAGCAAAACATTGGCACGGTCAAACTTATCGGAAAAAGCAAAGACCGGGAACAGCTGGTGGAGCAATTCAAATCCGAGGAAGACAAAACTGCCTTCCTGATTAGTCTGAAGGCGGGTGGTTTTGGACTCAACCTTACCGAGGCATCTTATGTCTTTTTGGTCGATCCATGGTGGAATCCGGCAGTAGAGCAACAGGCCATAGACCGTAGCCACCGAATCGGACAGGACAAAACCGTCTTCACCTATAAACTGATCTGCAAAAACAGCATTGAGGAAAAGATTTTGAATTTACAGGAAAAGAAAAAGCATTTGGCTGAAGAGCTAATCTCCACGGATGGGGCCCTGTTAAAACAACTGGATGGAACAGAAATAGCGGCGCTGTTTGAATAATAGCGATGAGAATACTTTTTCATCAATTTATGCGTGCCTAAATGAATAGAAATCCCCATTCAAATTATTGTTTGGGGATTTTTTCTTTGTAGCGTAGGGTACTTAAAGTTGATTCATATGCCTGTTTATATAAGCTGAATTCTACTTCACCCGGATCAATAAACCCAACAAGCTTATTCTCAACACACTAAAAGTATTTTCACCATTTTTTAAAGCCCGATTTTAGGTCAAATTACTTTCTTCCCATTCATCTACTTCCTTTGAAATAATTCGATGTAAAGCACTTTTCCTTCATTTTTCCCACTTTGCAGTTAAAGGAGGCTTTTAGCATGAATAATCCGGTTTAAGCTTACAAATTCAGGTTAAGCAAACCCAAATTATGGTTATTCAAACTAAACAACCCGCCCAACATCCATCAAAAAAATGAATTACACACCGAATGATCCGGTTTAAAAACAAAAACCGACGCTTAAACGCATCAATCGCTTTTCAAATTTCGCTTCTGAATAAGTATCACCATTGACATCCATTAAACCAATGTTATAGCTCAGGCCAAAATCAATTCGCTTTACGCGTATGGAACCTCCCAACGTCACACCAGCATCTAATTGGTGATACATGGCATCTTCATCTTCTTCTGGTCTTAAACTACCGTTATAAAAGTCGCCTCCCTGATAATCAATGGAACCGGTTCTACCTCTGACCACTCCAATATAGGGACCAAGAAAACCGGATAAAAACACCCCTTCCCGAACCATAAACGTCCCTTTTGCGGTAACTGGAATGGAAATATCCATTAGCATATTATCTGCAAAAGTATAGTCGGCAATACCATTAGTCGCTGCCGGATCTATACCATATATGGAGAAAATGGCCCCTGTCTCTATTCCTACTACAGGATGAATAGGAAAAAAGTGCACATAGCCTAAATGACCTCCCTTCATCGGGTTACCTTCATAGGTCCTGTTGCCTTCAAAAACCTGCATTTTCGCAAAATCTCCGCCAATAAAAACTTTATTGTGCATTCGGGATTCCGGTTTATACTTCCTTTTTTGCTTTTTTTTGTACTTATGCTTTTGAGCTAAAGCCGGTGATATTGAAATACAGCAAAGAAGTGCTATAAGTGTAAATAGGTTTTTCATGATAATGGGTATTAATGAAATGGCAAAGTAAATATAGTTTATTTATATAAAATATTGCACTATTCACCTCTACTATTCTCTCCAAAATCTTCGTGACTTGCGCCAGACACCCGTTAAAGCATTTAGTAAAAACAACTTACCCCTTTAAACCTTCCTATTAATGACGCAAAGCAATTTAGTCTAAAATATATATCCGAACATCATGCTGAAGGAGTAGTTCGACTTGCGTATTATTGGTTCTTCCAACTTCCATACATTGGTCACTCCCATATCATACTTCACTTCAAAGACCAGCTGTCTATAAAAGGCCCCTCCCCCAAAAGAAAAACCAAAGTCCCATGGGTTCATTTCCGGTTCCATCTCCTTAGGAGAGGTCGCCATTGAGGAACCCACATTTTGGGCACCATTGGGTTCAACCGTATCTCTTTTAGCGCTAAGTGATCTGGCTACATATGGACCGGCAAATGCATAAGCACTTAAATGCTCCTCCAGTTGTAGATTCGCCCTGAATCGCATGGGAAGTTGCAGGTAATAAGCCTGAATTTCCTCTTCTGTCACCACATCATCAAACTCATATTTGCTCTTAGCCCCAAAAGACTGCACACTCAGGCCGGTATAAAAGGAAATATCTTCTCCCAAATCCCAATCAGCAAAGAACTCCCCAGAAATTCCCCATTGCTCGTCCATGGATAGAATTTCCACATCATTACTGGCAGAAATCTTATGATTAGTGATATTGGGCCCAATCTTCACCCCATATTTTTGGGAAAAAGCAATGCCGGCCACCATTGTTAAAAGAAAGGTCAGTATTAATCTCATCCTGCAATATGCTTTTGATCGGGTGAAAAACCGCGCCTCACAAGGCAAATTTGAAGGATTGGAATTGATTTCGGATTACAATTCAACAATAAACTTTTTATTCTTAAAAAAATAAGCCTTTTGCCATGCTGCCCTCCTCAATTTTTCGTGATACTGCCCTGCTGCATTTTAGTCTAATTATTTCTGGATTACTCCTCGTTTAGCGGCAAGGCGGGAAAGATGAAGAATTGGTTCCTTATTTCGAGTTTTTCCAACGAAGTAGATGAATGAGGAGAAAGCAAGCCCACCCCAATTGGGCTGACTAAAAAAATCAGTGGGACCACTCGAAAGACATAGTCCTAAAAGCCCTTAGAAAAAAGCTGCTGAGTTTAGTGGTGATTACTTCAGCTGATACACACGCCATAAATAAAAAAGGCCGGTTAATAACATAACCGGCCTAAAAATATCGTGTAAAACGCTTTAAACTGGTTTTCCAAATAGGTCAAACTCAGAGGCATCTTCAATTTCAATATTAGCAAAATCTCCCAAACGCAATAGGTAATCATTCGCAGGAATCAACACCTCATTATCTACCTCCGGGGAATCAAATTCTGTACGGCCTACCCAATAACCGCCCTCTTTCCGGTCGATCATGGTTTTATAAATACGCCCAACTTTCGCCTGATTCAGTTCCAAAGAAATCCCTTCCTGCAACTGCATCACCTCGTTGGCTCTGGCTTGTTTAATTTCCTCAGAAAGGCTGTCTTCCATAGAAAATGCATGGGTGTTTTCCTCATGAGAATAAGTAAAGATACCCAAACGCTCAAAACGCATTTTCTCCACAAATCTCAGCATCTCTTCATGATCAGCCTCCGTTTCGCCCGGGTGGCCGGCAATCATAGTAGTACGGATGGCAATTTCCGGTACTCTTTCGCGAATATCAGTGATCAGCTGCTCCGTCTTTGGGCGATCAATTCCACGGCGCATGGCTTTCAGTACATTGGACGAACCGTGCTGCAATGGAATATCCAGGTAATTACAAATATTATCGCGCTCTGCCATTACGTCAATTACATCCATTGGGAATCCCGCCGGGTAGGCATAATGCAGACGAATCCAGTCGATACCATTGACATCAGAAAGACGACGCAATAAATCAGCAAGATTACGTTTTTTATAGATATCTAATCCATAATAAGTCAAATCCTGGGCAATTAGCAACAATTCCTTAGTCCCATTTTTGGCCAGACTTTCCGCTTGTGTCACCAAGTCTTCTATCGGTTGAGAAACATGCTTCCCTCGAATTAATGGAATGGCACAGAAAGAACATGGACGATCACAGCCCTCTGCAATCTTTAAATATGAATAATGGTTTGAAGTAGTGGTCACGCGATCTCCCAAAAGATTTGCCTTATAATCGGCTTTAAATCTTTGCAATAAAGCTGGCACTTCATTGGTACCGAAAAAGGCGTCAACCGTTGGAATTTCAGCGGTTAATTCTTCTTTATATCGCTGAGATAGACAACCCGTCACGAACAGTTTATCAATATTTCCGGCTTCTTTTTCCTCGGCAAATTTCAGAATCATATCAATGGATTCCTGCTTGGCATTGGCTATGAATCCGCAGGTATTGACGATGACAATATTGGAGTCATTCTTTTCTGACTCATGCTCCACATCAATATTGTTGCCCTTCAACTGTGTGATCATCACCTCAGAATCTACCAGGTTTTTGGAACATCCCAAAGTAATCACATTTACCTTATCTTTTTTAAGACCTCTAGCTTTCAAACTTTTATCGTATTTTTTTCGACTGCAAAGGTAGCTAAAGCATTTTACAAAAAGTAATTTGATCACTTTATTAGCTTGAATTCCTATTTTTTCAAATAATGTGAATGTAAGGCGGCGGACCTTTCAATGCTCCACAATTCGTAATTTAGCCCTCCTTAATTACCTCCTCCTAATTCTCAGCCTTTTGCTTAATAAAAAAAATCATCCCTCCAATTTCAACATCAATTCAGCTTAATAAACCGCCCTATTCACCACCGTCTCTTCCTCTCAGTACTATCAAAAATAATTAGTGATAATTTGTGTAATTAGTGCAAAAAAATCACCGCTCCAACAAACTAAAAAACACCCACCTAATCCACCTCCCCTACCAAACTTCTAAATCAGCTTCAGGCTTTTCTTTTTCATTTTTTCTTGATAAAAAACGAAACAAAAAAATCAAGGCTGTGATCAATGTTGGCGGGACGAGGAACCTGCTGTCGGAATCCATCAAGGCGACATTTGGATAAGGAGACAAACTAGTAACGACCTTGCTGAAATGTCGCTGTGATGCCTTCTTTTCGACAGCAGAACCCTCACCTTTCCGCCCATTGATCAAGGCCGCGGTTGTTGGAATCGAAGGTGACGAACAAAAAGGCGGTGGACAGAACAGCTTGTCTGATCAACTTTTTATTACGCCATTAATAAAAATCATTCGTGATAATTCGAGGCAAAAAAATCATCGCTCCAACAGACATACAGCTCCCCCACCATCCACGACAAAAAACTAAACACCACAAAATTAGCCAGCTCCAGCGTTGTTGATAGCCCTTGAGTTTGGCGATGAAACACCTACCTTAAAATCAACTATTCAATATTGATCATTAATATTCTTTGAAAATCAAGGGATATTTAACCTTTAGGCTAGGCAGGGGTATTAAATGTGAACAGAGCAGTTTAAAATGACCCTTATCAAACAAAGCCTTAAAAATATATGGGACGTCAGGTTCTTTCTTTATAAACAACCTCACCGATTGCTATTCGAGCATGTCCCTAAATGCGGAGGTACTTCAGTGGTAACCTACCTCAGACAACAATATCCCGGATTTCAAACCTTTTCCATGGACAATCGCGCCCCACTGGAATCGGTAGAATTGTTCCGTAAATTATCCGAAGAGAAAAGATTCCAATACCGTTTTTTATATGGTCATCAGGCGCACCTGATTAAGGATTTTGTCCATCCGGCTACCAAAAAGTTCACCATTCTCCGAGATCCAATCGACCGGATGGTGTCTCATTATTATTACGTTTTACGTCGCCCGACCCACTACCTTCATCAGGCTGTTATCGAGCAGCAGCTGGACTTAAAAGACTATATCACGCTGGAAATTAGCAAGGAGCTACGTAATAATTATGTGCACCGTTTTACCCAATTAGAGGAAGGTCAAATGTTGGAGTTGGGGGATGCTGCGGTAGATATGGCTTTTCAGGTACTGACGCAAGAATATGCCTATGTTGGTCTTTTGGAACAGCTGGAACAGGATTTGGCCGTGGCTAAAAAACACTTCAATTTTATTTCGGCTTTCAAGCCTGTTTTGGCCAATGCCACGGCAGGGAGAATTAAGGTGGAAGAATTGGATACAGTAACTCTGGAGCGGGTGCAGGAACTTAACAGATTGGATATTCTGCTTTATCAAAGAATAAAGACTTATCGTCAGAGAAGCTTTCAGTATTAGAAGTCCATTGTTGCGATCAATAATATTACAAAGCCCGCCAAGCTGATTTCAAGCTGCGGGCTTTTATGTTTCTGTATCTTCTCCAACCTGAATTTCCCTCACCACCTTATATTCCGGCTACTGAAGCGCCACATAACGCTTAATGGAAATATGCTCCTCAGGTGCTTTCGTGCTATTCAGAAAAAGCCTGATCCCCTCCGACTCTATTTCATATTGCGTTGTATGCCCTAAAAATTGGGCGGAAAGCACTTTTACCGGCATCCCTTCATTTTCCCAGTGGATATCCTGATGACGAATGCAGACCGATTGATCCGCAGACAAAGCCAAGCGATGGGCTTCCTCCCGGGATAGAATATTGGCATTTCCGAAAAAACCAGCCACATAGGCATTCCTGGGCTGCTCATACAGTTGTTGCGCCGTGCCACTTTGCACCACTTTTCCGGTATCCATCACCACTATCCGATCCGACATTCGCAAGGCCTCATCCATCAGGTGCGTCACCATGATGGCCGTAATGCCCAGATCTTTGATGATTTTTTTCAAATCCTGAATTAAAGCCAATTTGGTGGGCGTGTCCAGATTACTAAAGGGCTCGTCCATTAATAACACTTCCGGAGTTTTGGCAATGGCCTGCGCAATGGCCACCCGTTGCTGTTGACCTCCCGAAAGTGCGCCCGGTAGTTTATCTTCGAAGCCTTCCAGACCCACCAAAGCAATTAGTTCTTTTAGTCGCTTGTCCCTTTCCGCTCTGACTAAACCGCGAATGTGTTCGCCAATATTGCCCGCCACAGTATGAAAAGGCTTTAAATCAAAATGCTGCTGGATAAAACGAACATTCGGATGGCCCCGCAAAAGCTTCTTACTTACTTTCTCCGCCTGCTGATCACCAAACCAAATAGCCCCCTCGGTCGGATCATCATATCCGCCAATAAGGCGCAGCAAGGTGGTTTTCCCGCAACCGCTCCCTCCTACCAGGGATAAAATCTCTCCCCGCCCCACTGCCATATTGACCTCATGCACAGCAGGGAATTCCTCATTTTCGTAGGTTTTGCTAATATTTTCCAGCCGGATATGGCTCATCATCATCGCTCGTTTTGGTTGAAGGTGCAAGAAAAGCAATCAGCGCGGCACGGGCAAATTGATTGCTTTGATACCACCCGAGGATAAAACTATATCCATGGAATTATTAGGACATTTCACTGAATAAATAAATCGGAAACACTAACTTTGGCAGAATTAGTATATTTGAGGAGATGCCTCATTTTTGTTTATGAAAAATAAAAAATTTAGCCTTTTTCAACTTTTCTTCCACTTGCTGTTCATCGCCCTGTTTATGTTCAGTATTGCGGCCTGCCGTGATAATCAAGAATGCTTTGATGAAAACAATGCTTTCGTCGTGGGGACTTTTTTGATCACCGAAGCGGGACGTGAAACCGCAGTAGGGGCTAGCGTGGATTCCCTTTTCGCGATTACAGAATCGGAGGAAGGCCTCAGGAAAATTTATTATAATGACATTTCAGAAACCACCGGAGAATTATTGCCCTTCAATATGGGCGTTCCTTTTGGCCTGGAACTAAGTCCGCTAACGACAAAAACCACCTACTACCTTTTCCAAAAAGGCTACGGTACCCAATTGGATTTCACCTATAATACCACCCCCAGTTCCTATCGGAAAACTGCGGGGTAAGCTTCATTTTCAATAATTTGGAAATGATCCAGGATGAACAATCCCAGCAGGTACTCCCCAATGGGCAGACGGTCAATGATGAATTAAAAAACAATCAGACCAATATCCTTTTCACCTTAGAATGCGAAAAAGTGAAGGACAATAATGATTTTGTGAAGGTGGAGTTATTGGGCAGTGATGGTAATCCGGGAGTGGAATTTGATTCTATTTACACTTTTCGCCCCATTTTTAATGACACCCTGGTCATTGCCGGAACAGGCGCGCGAGTGTCATTGGATCTACCGGTGGTTATCCCTGCTGAAGATCAGGAGGCCTTTCAACAAACGTATTATTTTAAAAGAGGAGCAGCTGATTTCGCCGAGCCCGACTCTATTGTTATACAGGTGAATGCCCAGCGCTATTTTGCAGCTAACGGCTGTGGCCCGGGGGTGACTTTCACCGAACTCGATGTAACAGAACAATCCAAGATCACCATTATTAGCGATATTACAATTGGCAATGAAAATAAAAATCTCAGAGGGAGCGAGTTTAACTTTAATATTCAGTTTAATACTAATATTACTGAGCAGTAATTTTGCTTCGGCCCAGTATGTAGATCCTTCCAACCGAAATGATGGGATTATGGACAAGGATATATCCCTGGATTCCGCAGAGCTTGCCCGTATGCCCGCCCGTCCGGAGCGCGAGAAGCTGGGCGAGGAGTTCAAATTAAGGGCCGTTGAGGGCTGGTTTATTCCCTCCTACATTCGGGTAGGGACAGATATGGTCAGCTGGGGCAGAACCGCTTTTGAAAAAGGCTTCACCGATATGCGCATACATGCCGACACTGATATTGGCCGCTGGAATCTGTCCGTTGAAATGGGCCGATCCACCTTTTCCGCTAACCGAAGCCCAATTGAGGACCGTCCGCTGGAACCAATTTATGATTATGAAGCCCAAGGCCAGTATATCAAAGCAGGCATCGATGTTAACCTGACGCCAAGAAACTGGGACAACTCCATGATCTTCTTCGGAGTACGCCGGGCCGATAGCTTCTACAGTGAGGATTTTTCCTATGTGGTCAACAATGTATGGGGGCAAACGCAGGAAAGCCTCAGCCAAAGCGGCAATCACACCAGCTGGTATGAAATTTTATTTGGCTACCGTACACATGTTTGGCAAAACTTCTCCGCCGGCATGACCGGTGGCGTACAGCTCGCTACCAACACTCCCACTGATGATCTTCAAAGTTTTGTCCCTTCTTACGCCCCGGGCTTCGGACATTTGCAGAGAAACACCCGCTATTTCCTGGAGTTCAACATTTTCTACACCATCCGCTTCTGGGATAAGGGAAAACCACTAGCCAAGCCAAAGAAATAAAAAATACTCCAAGCCATTTGCGACAGCAGGTGGCTTTTTTTTGGGGCTGCTGCCGCTTAGCCCAAATTATTTATGCTTAAATCCTCGTTTAGCTGCAAGGCGGGAAAAATGAAGGAATTTTTCCTATTTCGAATTTTTCCCAACAAAGCAGATAAGGGAGGAGAAAGCAAGCTTGCCCAAATTTGGGCTATTACAAACCAAAGAAAATTAATTACAATGAACTAAAAATAAGCCGCTTGCACTTAGTCAATTAATTTAGCGGTGAATAATTCGGGTTAAAGCCATTTGTTCTGCAGGTGGCTTTTTTTGGGGGGCTGCTGCCGCTTAGACGTCAGCACCGGGCTGGCGCGGCTCACCCCATCGGCCTTTTGGGCCGCTGTGGTTTAAACAAGCCCGCTTCATCCCTGCCCCGGCCGGGCTATTCGCCCGGAAGGTAGCTCGAGTACAACCGGCAGAAGGATAGAGGCATTGTTGAAGCTCTTTTTTGCAGCCTAAAAGCGTAGCGGCTCGCAAAAAAAGCGACTGCCGAAAGCCTGGTGCCGAGCCTGGGCGAGGGACTGCCCCAAAAAAACGACATCTCAATCCTGATTATTCATGGATACCTCCTCGTTTAGCTGCAATGGAGATTAAATGAAGAAATCGTGCGCTATTTCCAGTTTCCCCCTCAACGAAATGGATGAAGGAAGAGAAAGCAATCTTGCCCAATTTGGACTATTAACAAGTCAGCAATACCAAGCCCAAAAACACAAGTGATCATCCTCTTGCCGCCATGTCCTGAATCTGGTGGTGAATCATTCGGGTAAAAAACTAAAAAAACAGATGGTCCTCCTCCATGCCGGCTTGGTACCCTTGGATAATATGCAAAAAAGCCGCCCCATGAAGGGGCGGCTTTCAACACTCAAAACAAGAACAATACTCAGTGCAAGAAGCCTCCTGCACCAAAAACATTAATATTTTGGTTGCACCAATGAAGTATTGGCCAACATGGAGCGCTGCGGAATGGGGAACCAGAACTGCTTGTCGCCAGCGGGGATGCTTGACAATTCCTCCACTTCCTTGTCTTTTGACCCGTCCACCAGGCGCACTAAAGTTACCCCCATATTGTGGCGACGCAGATCAAACATATAATGACCTTCATAAGCCAATTCTTTACGACGCTCTGTGAATACTTCATTTTCAATATTTGCTACCTCTACCGTTGGAGCAGCAGAAGTGTAACGGGCATCACGGATGGACTGGATGATCGCAGCTGCTTCTGCTGGCTTCGTTTCCATTAGCGCTTCTGCTTTGTTCAACATTACCTCAGTGAAACGCAAGATTTTTGGTGCGTGCATCCCCGTTACCCCATCCGTTTGGGCAAACTTGTAAATGTATTGCCAGCCTGGTTTATTAGGATCTACCTCTACAAAGTGCTTTTTACGAACATCCGCATCATCAAATAAATTAATGAATTCAGGATTTGCCGTATAAGCGCCATATCCAGAACCACCCGCATCCATATAGTAGATGTAACCGAAGTTATCAGATCCACGGCTTTGAGATTCTACCACCGCCAATTCAAAAATGGTTTCAGTGGCATTGTTCCCCTGATTCCAGAAGTACTCCTCAAAATCATTTGCCCCCACCATATCAACACCGGCCACTTTATCTGCAGCTGCCACTACATGTGCCAAAGCATCCGCACGGTCCGCAAGGCTTTCAATCTTAGCAAAGTCCGTTACTTCATCTGCAATGTACAAGTATACACGAGACAATAATGCATTGGCCGCATTTTGAGTAGGTGCAGTCACTTCCTCATTGGTGATCATGCTCGCCGCCATCTCTAAATCAGCAATCACCTGATTGTAAACCACTTCCATTTGATCATTCTCTGGACGGAAGTTCACCGCATCCTCAATGCTTTCCACTGGCTTCAATACCAATGGTACTGCATCAAAAAATCTTACCGCATCAAAAGAAGCCAAAGCTCTCAAGAAATACGCTTGCCCCTTATAGTTATCATCTGCCTCAGGGTTGACAATTACCCGGTTCGCCAAATTAATCACCTTGTAAATGTGATCGTAAAGGTTCGTTTCCCCAGAACCTACGGAGTTCGGCATTGCCTCATACTTCTCCATGCGAGATTCGAAGATGAAACGGTTAGAGTTATTCTCTCCTTCCACGATATTGTCTGTTCCAATATCACCAAAGATATAAGCGTTTCTACCGTAGTAAGCCACCCCATACATGGAGTTCATCACCCCGTTAATTTGATCTGCAGGATACTTGTTGGCATCATCAATGTCCAAAGCATAATCCGGCTTCACCTCCAGACTACATCCGGTTGCGAAAAGGGAAGCGGCCAAAACGCCCCCCATTAATATTTTATTTAATTTCATCTTATTCAATTTTTAGCGTCAAACGATTAGAAGCTTACGGAAATACCACCAGTTACTACTTTTCCTTCCGGGTATTCAAAGAAGTTGTAACCATCGTAATCCACTGTGGTTGGCGTATAACCAGAGTACTCAGTAGCCATCCACAAGTTCTGCCCTGAAACGAAGATTCTCATGTTAGACAATCCGATTCTGGAAATCAGGTGATCCGGTAGGGTATACCCTAAAGTGATGTTTCTCAACTGTAGGTAAGAACCGTTCTCTACATAGCGGGTAGAGTGCTGGTTACCCGTTGATCCGTATGCCGGACGATAAGCCACATCGCCTGGCTGTTGCCAACGATCTTCCATCGCCTCCACGGACTGGTTGTAAGGGGTGATCCCATCAGCGTCAATAAAACGACGCGTTCCGTTGTAAATCTTGTTTCCACCCGAGAAGGTAAACAAGAAGGAGAAATCAAATCCTTTGTAGGTGAAACGGTTGGTTAAACCACCCGACCAAACCGGTAGGGCAGATCCAGCATCGATACGCTCTGCTTCTGCATAGCTTGTCGTAGCCAACTGACCGTTAGGAGCTACGAACATATTCTCGGTCATGTCTTCCTGTGCCACCTCTTTGTTTACATACCAGGCCGCTTCTCCCGTTGCCGGGTTTGCCCCCATCCATTCCGGCATGTAGAAAGTATACATCGCCTTACCTTCTTCAATCGTGTTGAATGAAGTACGGATAGGCTCCAATCCATTCAGGGAAGTGACTTCGTTATCGTTGAAAGAGATGTTGAAATCAGTACTCCAGCTGAAGTCCCCCTGGTCAATGTTATTAGAAGTAATGTTGAATTCTACCCCTTTGTTCACCATAGCACCTGCGTTCATGGTCACGGAGGTAAATCCAGTCTCGCCTGCCAATGGTACATTCAACAACAAGTCTGTGGAGTTCTCGTGGTACAAATCCACATTCACATTGATGCGGTCCAACAAAGCCATATCAAAACCAACGTTGGCTTTATGCTTTATCTCCCAAGTTAAATCCGGGTTGGCGATTTGGTCGTGGATGGCAGCAGGACGGCCATTGTAGATGCCATAAGAATACATCCCGATAGATTGGAAGTTACCAATACCCGCATTACCCGTAGTACCGTAAGAAGCACGGATTTTCAAATCATCAATTACGGAAGAATTCCAGAAAGACTCATTGGAAACTTTCCAGCTCCCCCCTATCGAATAAAAGTTACCGTACTGATTTTCAGAACCGAAACGAGAAGAACCATCACGACGGTAAGAAACCGATGCGTAGTAACGGTTGTCATAATCATAAGTTACCTGAGACAAGATAGAGAAGAACTTATATGCTGTTCCCTGACCGTCCAAAGAGAATTGCTGCGTGGCAGAACCAATGTTGTTGATAGGTTCCGGGAAACCTGCTCCATACATATAATTCCACTCTTGCTTAGACTCCTGGTACTCCGTACCTGCCAAAGCAGAGAAGTTATGTAAGCCGAAGCTCGTTTCGTAGTTGAATAAGTTAGTCGTAGTGAAAGTACCACTGTATCCCTGATACAATGCCAAAGAACCCGGCGCTACAGGATCCGCACCATCGTAAGAAGTGGGATCACTCCAGTTGTCTTTTTTCATATTCTCAAAACGGTAAGCGTTTGTAGAACGGAAAGACAAACCTTCGATGATTTGGTAATCCAATTTACCGGAAACACCACCCCAAAGTGACTCTGACTTGCGGTAGTTTTTCTCTACATCAGATACGAAGTTAGCACGGATAGCCGTCCATGGACCTGAAGGTAAAATATCATAAGCATTGCCATTCTCATCAAATGGATTAATCACTGGTGCCTGCAAATAAGATCCCAAAAGTGGAGAAGAGTACAGGTTACCATCAGAAGCATCCGATTGGTAAGATTTGGACAAGTCCACCCCAAAAGAAACCTTCAAACGATCTGTCACCTGGTTGTCTACAGACAAACGACCGGAGAAACGCTCGAACTCAGAACCTACCAATATACCGTCCTGGTTAAAGTAACCACCGGAAGCATAATATCTTGTTTTTTCATTACCACCCGAAGCAGACAACTGATAATCAGAAGTACGTCCGTTTTGGAAAGCCAAATCACCCCAGTTGGTGTTTACGCCTGTGGCAGGATCCCAGGTACCTCCGTGGAATTCCGTGAACTGCTGTCCGTTCATCATCTCCAGGTTACCTTCGTAACGAGAAGTAAGCCCTTCACTTACCGAAGCAGTAAAGTTGGTTTTACCGGCTTTACCTTTTTTAGTCGTAATGACAATTACACCATTAGAAGCTCGCGCACCATAAAGTGCCGTTGCGGCAGCGTCTTTTAGGATACGGATATCCTCAATGTCAGTAGGGTTGATATTCGCCAATGGATCACGTTCTGCCTGCTGGTTAGCAGTGATAACCTCGTCTGAGTCCATAATCACCCCATCAATCACGTAAAGTGGGTTAGAATTACCGGTAATAGAACCGATACCACGAATACGAATGTTGTTTTTAGCACCAGGCTGTCCGGTGGACGCCTGAATAGTAACACCAGTAGATTTACCCGTTAAAGTTTGGGCAATGTTTGGGGTCACAATTTCTTTTACGTTTTCAATAACAGGAACAGTGGTCGCCTGGTCTACCTTGGTATAACCCACGATCACCACGTCCTCCAATTGCTTAATGTCAGCAGTCATGACCATGTCAATCTCAGTTTGTGAACCAAGTTTCACTTCCTCAGTAGCCAGACCAATAAATGAAAATACCAGGTAGTCATTGGGAGAAGGGGTATTGATGCTGTACTTACCATCAATGTCTGTAATGGTTCCGGTCGAAGACCCTTTGATCATTACGTTTACGCCAGGAATTGGCTCTCCGGATTCTGCGGCGGTCACCTGACCGCTCACTAGACGCCCTTGCGCATAGGCTGACATTGCTGTCAGCAGCATAGACAGGGCAAAGAGTATTGCTCTCTTCATATAAAGTAATAGGTAAAGAATGGATAATTCAATCGATCGATTAATTCGATCTCTAAGGCAAAAGAAGACAATATTTTATTTCCCCACAAGCTGATAGAGCGGAACAAAATATGGACAAAGCCCGATGATTTAAGCTTAAACTTGAATTATTCAAATTACCTAACAATAACGAGAAACGTTAAGTGTATATGAGTGGCGGAATTTAATTTTATTTTTCATTCAATCGACCGAACAAAAAATATATTACAGGGTTACATAAACCCTTTTTTTAGAAGCAGAACGTTATTCTCAATGTCAATATTGCAAAAACACATTCTATTTTTAATCCAATTGAATTTTTTCTTCATCTTAAGTTAATTTTTTTAATGTTTTTTTACTCAAACTCATTTAAAGACCTGAATATCCTAATTTTACAGCATAATCTTGTGAATTTGGGAATACCAAAGAAGAAGCTCATTGGAAAGAGATTAGCTTGAACATTAGATAAACCATGTTTTAACTAAAATTACGCCAAAAACCCAAAATAACAGGGACTCCTAATGGTAAAGACTGCGGGCATTGAAACTGACAAAACATCAACCCACTTTGTGTAGGACTGCTCCATCAGCAATAATGGTCGTCAGGTATAATATGAAAGCAGCCACCGCAATTCCTTAGCTGGTCAATACGACAGGAACTAAAATGCAGACCGCCTATTATGATAGCATCAACTGTAGTAAAGCCAACAGTAACCTAACTCCTGAATAAAGGGTTAAAAGCTCTTTGGAGCAGGGAAGTAGGAACAGCAAGGGAATCACAACTTTTAGTAGCGCTAATTTAAATGCCTGGAAAGGCTTAAGCCTAGCCCCAGGAAACCACGGAATCAGTAATCGGCTCCTGCTTTAGGTAGGCCACCTAGCTAGAAAGAGGGGCTTAGATGTGGAACTTTTTTCAGGATATGGAAAGAGTAGCGGCAAGCATTAGGATCTGAATACCCCATGACTAAGTATAAAAAAAAGGCCACACCAAAATCATTTTTGGTGTGACCTCTTTTAAGATCAATATTTAGTTGGATGATTATTTAATCGGAGCGGGAATATTAACTACCGGATTATTATCTCCCACTGAAATAGCATTATTCACATCAATTTCTTGTCTCGGTATGCGGAATAGTAGTACATCCAATTCATTCTCATTAACATTAATACGCATTTCATTCGGGAAGTTCGAACTATTACCATTCGCTACATCCACACGGATAATTGGCTTCTTCAATCTTAAAATGTCAAACATCTCAAAACCTTCTCCCAAAGCTCCACTCTTCTTTGGAACCAAACCTCGTCCTGAAGTTCAGTTGAGGATCCTGCTGTACACTTATAGGAAGGATCACGATATGTCTGAATGAAATTTTCTAAAATCTGTTTACCCTCCGCAACACGACCTGCCATACCCAGCGCCTCTGCCTGGATTAAAATCATTTCCTCTGCCCTCATTACCGCCCAATCACTTGCATTAACCGCATTGTTAATTATTCCTTTAGATGCCCCAAACTTCACATTGGTGTAGGGAAAATAGCCATAATAATCCTCCACGGGGTAGGGTTTACCCTTATAATCAATTGTTTTACCTTCCGTCAATGGTGATTTCAAATTTTCATCAATCCACCATCCCTTTCGGATGTCCGTATCTGGAATCTGAGCCCATAGATTTTGATTAATTGCGCGGAACTGCCCCACTAATGTACTATATCCATTTCCTGTAAAAGAACTTAGGTGAGAAGGCCAATTCAGAATACCTGAAGCCACCACATCATTAGTTTCATTGATCACATTGGCAAAAATCCAGCTTTTATCTCCTGAATCGTAAAATTGAGGTTCCGTCAAGTCCTCCAAGGTATAGGGAGTGTAACCACCCGACAATGCGGACAGTGCATCATCTGCAGCTGCCTGCCAATTGCCCATTACCAAATTGGCTCTCGCTCTTAAACCATATGCCACATCTTGATTAATCTGAGATTTATCACTCCTACTGGTTCCCGCTAATAAAGGAATCGCAGTATTCAAATCAGACATAATCAGTTCAAACACTTCTTTCACAGAGGCTCTTGGATTGTTATACATAAGCTCTTCAGGCGTATTTTCAGTTTGAATGACAACACCGGGGGCATTTTCATTTCCGATATAGGAACGCTGAAACATCTGAATCAAATACAGATAAGAAAATGCCCGGAGGCCAAAGCCTGACCGCGATAAGATTGCATTACCGGATCCTCTTTTTCAGGATCGATTACCCGTAAAATATCATTGGCCACTTTTATATGATTATAAAAAAGCTTCCAGGCCATCAAATTTTCATCTGAAGTATATACTCTGTTGGTAAATAATGTATTTTTTCTATACCAATTATAACCAGCATCAGGAGAAACCAAATCTTGCCCGGAGTGGTCCAACATCATGCAAACTGATGCAAAACCATAATCAAAGTGATTTACATATGAATTTCCAATAGTATTGTACTGAATCATATTGGCTGCCAAGCCTGAAATATGTGCTGATAATAACTCTGGATTCGCATCCATTAATTCATAACGTCTTGAATCAGACAACACATCTCCCTCCGGATCAATATCCATGTTAACACATGAGGAAAGCATCAAGCCGGAAAATAGAAATATTATTAATTTTTTCATGTCTTTAGAATTTTACAGATAAACCACCTGATACTGAGCGAACTGGCGCATAACGATAGGAACCAGCAGAAGTAAACGACTGTCTTGGATCCAATCCCTGACGTGCGGACCATAAAGCAACATTATCTGCCACCATATAAATTCTTAAATCGCCTAATTTTAATTTATCACTAATGGCCGATGGGAAAGTATAACCTACAGTGATATTCGCTAGACTCAAAAAATTAGAACTTACCATGAATCGGTCTGAGGTACTGTTTACGCGTACATCTCCACTTTTCAAACGTGGTACACCGGTATTTCTATTTTCCGGAGTCCAGGCATTCAGGATATCCTTATGCCAGTTTTTACCAGCATCTGAAGAAGTTCCCACGTGCATCAACTGCGCATAAGTATTATCATACACCTCTCCGCCCAACTGGTAAGCAAAGCCCATAGCAAAATCAAAGCCCTTATAGTTTAACTGCGTTCCGAAACCACCGGAAACTACTGGAAGCATATCTCCGGTAGCATAGAAAGAACCATCATCCCAGGAATCTGTGGTTTCCCTACCGGTCACCTCTCCTGTTTCATCATCCACAATATCTTTCCAGAATAAAGCTTTTCCTGTTTCCTGATCCACTCCCGCATAGGACCTAATGTACATTTGGTACATCGATTCACCCTCTCTGTAAATTCTGGTATCATCGATCATCTCTCCATCTAAGGACTCCTCCAGACTCAATATTTTATTCTTCATGAAGGTAGCATTCACATTTATTGCCCAAGAGAAATTGCGATTCTCGATAAGCTTCGATCTCAGGTCAATTTCCAAACCAGAATTCCGCATCGATCCGACATTAATCGGTAAGAAAGAATATCCCTCATGAGGTGGTACCGGCATATAATAGAGCATGTCAGTAGTTGTTCTGGAGAAATATTCAAGGCTACCGGATAGTTTGTTTCCGAACAAGCCAAAATCAAATCCAGTATTAAAACTATTGGCAGTTTCCCAGGTAATATCCGGATTTCCTTTATAATCTAAGGTAAGAGCAAAGTCACCACCCTGATTACTCAACTTATATTGATCTTGGTAGGGATAGAAATTGATATTATTAGGAGTATCAGCATAACCCTGATATAATAATCTGTCATTCCCCTGCTGACCAAAACTCGCTTTGAATTTCAATAAATCAACAAAATCTGAACCGATCATGAAGTCCTCCTTCGTGATCAACCATGCAAAACTCGCACTCCAAAAATTCCCCCAACGATTATCTGGATGAAAACGGGAAGAGGCATCTCTTCTGTATGAAAGAGATCCAAAGTATTTTCCAGCATAATCATACTGTACTCTGGATAAAAATCCCTGAGTGGCATAACGATCCGTTTTCGAATCATTCTGTGGATTTTCAATTCCATTACCTAATTCTGGTGCAGTAGGATCAAATAAATTCCCCCTGCTACCGCCCACGAATTGATAAGTATACTGATAATCTTCATAACCAGCCAAAGCCTCAATATTGTGCTCCCCAAAAGTTTTGTTGAAGTTTAACAAATACTGTTTTGTAAGCCCGAACCTTCTATAGTTATATACATTTATTAAGCCTCCCTGTCCTGCATACTGACCATAAAATCCATTATAAAGATAATGGTATCGCTGATTATCAGAATCTACACCGAAATTCACATTCAACCTTAAATAGTCGGTAAAAGAAAGCTCTGCATTCCCTCTTGCTCCGATTACATCAGAAACATATCTTCTGTCATCCAGCTCCATGGTAGAGGCCGGATTTGATTGCCCCATAAATGGACGACGATTATTAGTACTGGAAACGTCTCCAAAATCATAAACTGTAAAACCATTTCTATCGATCATCACATTTCCATCTGTATCCCGAACATAAAGCGGATAGATAGGCGCCATCATATTAGTAACATAGAAAAGATTCCCACTACTATTACTGCTGGTCTGATTTCTAGGAGCCTGCTGATCGTAGTGTGTATAATGGAAATTAGCGCCAAGCTTCAACCAGTCTTTTGCCTGATAATCACTCCTTAATCGCCCTGAATATCTGGTAAATCCAGAACCTGGTGCAATACCGGTATCATCCAGATACCCCAGAGACAAATAGTAATTCATTTTTTCATTGGCAGCGCCACTCACGCTAATGTTATACTCTTCTCTTCGGTTACCTGAGTCAAAGATTTCATCTTCCCAATTATCCGGACGGTAAAAATAGTCTCCATCTGAATAACCTACAGTAGCATTAGGGTTCATTTTCCCATCAGTTCCGATAAAATCTTGTCCATCCGGAACGGTATATACCTGATAACCCAATCCGCCATTATTATAATTAAATAACCTACTCAAGGCCGATTGATGAGCATCAACAGGATTCGGGTTATCATTGCCATAAATCTCGTTATTATACAAAGTCTTGTAAAAGGTCTCATAATACTGAGTTGGACTTGTCATTACGTCATAATTTGGAATCGCCCTTCTGTTCACTCCTACCTTTGCATCAAAGGATATATTTGACTTTCCTTTCTTACCCTTCTTGGTAGTAATCAAAACAACGCCATTCGCTCCTCTTGCTCCATAAAGTGCATTGGAGGCGGCATCCTTAAGTACCGTCAATGATTCTATGTCCTGAGGATTCACACTGGCCAACTTTCCATCAAAGGGAATCCCGTCAATAACATATAATGGTTGATTACTGGAGCTAATCGAACCCACACCACGAACACGAATATCTGCCGTTTCTCCCGGCTGACCTGTCTGGCTTTGTATCTGCACCCCAGCCAGTTGCCCAGCCAGCGCCTTTGTCACATCAGAGGATTGTCTGGTAATAATATCCTCAGATTTGATGGTGGCCGCAGAACCTGTAAAAGAACTTCTTTTGGCTGTACCATAAGCCACGACCATCACTTCTTCCAATTCCTTGATATCAGCGGTCATGACCATATCCACTTTGGAGCGATTCCCAATCACGACCTCTTCTGTGGCTAAGCCAATAAAACTAAACACTAAGCTTTTTGCACCGTCCACGTTTAGGGAATACTTCCCCTCAATGTCCGTAATTGTTCCTGTGGCAGATCCTTTGACAGTAACATTCACACCGGGGATGGGCTCCCCGCTTTCTTCTGCTGTTACGGTACCCGTAACAACACGCCCCTGGGCAAAAGCAGACATAGCAGTCCACAGAATTGCCAGAGCAATCAGTAATGGATTTTTCATAAGTAAAGTTTGGTTAAGATGGATAACACCTGATAGCGAATCAAAATACTATCTACCGCAAGTAAAGCAGTATTTAATTCTGTTCAAAAAGCGAAAACCCACACAAAAAACCATTCAACTGAATAATAAGATATCGATCAAAATAATAAACCAGTGCCATCTAATCTAAAACCAATACCCACTCCATCAAGCCAAAATCCATTATTAAAAACCACTTCTATCATTAATAAAAGATTAAAAAAGACGCGTATTAAATACCTTTGGAATGCTTGATTTGAAACTATTTTTTTTATTAAAAAACAATTAAATTATATAAGTTGATGTGCATTTTTTGCCAAAAGACCTTTTTACCATCAAATCCTCAAACAAACTTGAATTAACCCAAAATCAATTCAATAAATATCGACTTACGTTACGCATCTGTAAAGATGAGTAAAAGAAAAAAAGGAGGCGATTTTAATCTATTTGATAAAAATTAGGCTGAAAAAATAATCCTTTCGTTTTTACTCATTAGATTCAAAACACAAATAGATTAACCTGAACTATTCATACAGAAATATTGACTTGATCGTAATGAATGAAGTAATCAGCCCCCCTTTCAAGTTCCCCCAATAGAAATCAATGCATAAAAAAAGCCAGCGATTAACGCTGGCCTTTTATGCAAAACTATATATTACTTTATCGGATTAACGGCTTCCTTTTGCCCACCATACGTTTTCAGAGAAAACATACCTTCCATCACCATAGGCTTCCGCTACATTTCGGTTTGCCGTTACATCAGATCCACCATAGGTGAATCTCAAAGGAAATTGAGTAGCATTCTTTTCATTGGCCAATTCAATCACATGATCGCCCATGGCCTCTAGTCTACGATAATCATTATACGCCTCTACCACTTCTGCCTCGAAGAAGGCGAAATACTTTTGGTTCATCACCTCTGATAATGGATCAGCATCAAACAATGGCTTCACCTCATCAGTGATATAAGCCTGAATCATGGCAGCAAAATCCGCATCCGCTACGGATCCAAATACATATTTCTTACTCCAAAAAGCAGCTGTAATGGCTTTGTTTAAAGCAGCCTCCGCCTTTGGAAGATCTCCTGATCTAACATATGCTTCCGCTTTTAAAAACTCCAGCTCGTGATAACTCAACAAATAAGTTGGGGCAGTAGGCGTACTTAGTGCAGAAACGGCATATCTATTCTGCGCCTGAGCCGGATCCCCATTTACAGCGAATTCAATGGTATCTTTTTCCAATTCTGGGTGCTTTACCCAATATACTTCTGCTCTCGGGTCATTTCGTTCATCCAATTTGTTGTAAAAGCTTAAGCTGGCACCAAAATAATCACGATCAGTGAAAAACTTATAGAAAGGGCTAATGGAAGTCCCTCCATTATAATCAAATCGTGCTTCCTCTGCTTCATTAGCAAATGATTTCTCGATCAATGACACCACCTCCTGATAATTAACTTCATCCTGGGCCATTAATCTCATAGTGTACCTGGCTTTTAATCCATTGGCAAATGCAATCCAGGAATCAATGTCTCCACCATAAAAGATATCTTGTCCGGCAATAGGCTCATAAGGAAAAGCCTTTGCTTCATTTACCTCTGCAGCTTTGTTCAAATTAACAATAGCATTGTCCAGATGCATAAAAACATCCTGATAAATATCCTGCTGTTTATCCAGCTTTGGTTGGAAAATAATACCCGGCTGAAGGGCCTCCGACCATGGCGCATCACCGAAAAGGTCTGTAAGGATGGCTAAATTGTAGGCCGTCATCACCTGGGCAATTCCCAAATTCCAGTGATTCCCTGCTTCATTTCCATCATCCGAACATTTTTCAACCACCTGCTTCAGTACCAACAAGTTTCTATAAATGCTATTCCAGGAATTATTATAGGTACTGTGCGCTATAGGCTCCCCGGAACGAATCTCTGCATTATACAGTTGATTATAAATTCCCACATTGTGTTCCATGTAGGAGGAAGCGTAAAAGGCGAGATCACTCCCGGTTACGGAGAAAGCACTTTTTACGAAAACATCCGTCAACATCAAATTGGTTGGTGAATCAACAGGATTATTCGGATTAGAATTAATATTGTCCATAATATCTTCTGAACAGGAAGACATCAAAACAATGGCCAATAGACCTAATATATATTTAAATTTAGTCATGATATTCAATTTTGGGATTAGAATTTAAGATCGAAGCCAAAACCAAAACTTTGCGTTTGCGGCATAGAGAATCGCTCAAATGAGCCTCCCATATTATTATTACCCTGAGATGATTCCGGATCAAAGTTTGGTAATGCTGACCATAGCAAAATATTTCTAGCGAAAGCATTCACCCCTAATTCCAAACCGCTTTTGAATCTTGGTAGGCGATAGCTCAAAGTTACCTCTCTCAATTTCACAAAAGAGTTGTCATAAATATAGGCTTCATCAATATTACCCAAGGCATTTGCATATAGGTTTTGATAAGCAACAGCGTCCTCTTCTCCACCTCTCTGAATATCATTGGGAGTACCATCAGATTTAAAACCGGGGTAAATAAAAGGCGTAGAACGGTCTGCTGTTTTTTCAGAAACGCCATATAGATCCAGTAATCCATTTGAACCGGAGTACATTTGCCCTCCATTTTTCCACTCAAAAGTAGCGCTTAAGCTAACTCTCTTATAAGAAAAACGAGTTGAACCACCCATAATAAAATCAGGAGCTACATTTCCGATCACGTCTGGCTCTCCCGGCATTGGCATACCGTAATTCCAAGCGTTAGGATTATCATTCACCAAAATTCTACCCTGATCATCTCTTGCATAAGCAGTACCATAAATCACTGGGAAGGTATACCCAATACCAGCTCTTACCTGAGGGGTTACGAAACCACCTAAAAAGATGCTTTCCACACCATCTGCTAATTCATCCACCACATTCACAATTCGGGAAAAGTTTACACTTAAATCCCATTGGAAATCTTTGGTTTGCACAGGAGTGGCAGTTAAAACCAATTCATGCGCATCCGTATGTACCGCTCCACCGTTCATCATTCTGCTGGAAACACCAGTAGAGCCTGCTAATGGTACTTCGAAAATCTGATCGGTAACATTCTGACGGGAATAAGTGTAATCCAGTCCGAAGCGGTCATTGAAAAATCTCAATTCTGCACCGATCTCATAGGATTGGGTATTCTGAGGTTTTAATTCCGGATCATACTGCACGAAATAGGGGATAAATGAATTCACACCACCCATTGGGTAAGTAATTGGGGCGTTAGCCCAAAATCCTCCACCATAAGAGGGAGTGTACAGGTAATTGTCTCGATATGTTCCTGCTTGCCCCACCTCTGCATAAGATGCTCTCAATTTCGCGAAAGATAGTGCAGGAATATCACCAATAGCCTCTATCTCTGTCAAAACAAAACCCAGGGAAACCGAAGGGTAAACAAATGAACGATTCCCTCTAGGCATTTGAGAAACAATATCATTTCTGCCTGTAGCAGTCAAAAACAACATTTTCTTATAGTCTAAAGAAAGCTGACCGAAAAATCCAACGGTTCTATTCCCCCATTGTTCTTCCGAAGCTTGTTGGATATTAGTATTGTTAATATGAGACCAGCCACCAAAGTTGAAATCATATCCATTTTGAGAATATTTCTTTTGATTACTGTCATTGATTTCATTACCCACTAAAGCATTTAAGGAAAGATCATCATTAATAGACCAACCAAAGTTCACCGTTGTCAAACTATTAACCGTTGCGGAAGTGACACCATAATTCTGCATGAAACCAGTCCCACCCCGATGACCATAACCATAAATATCCTGTAAGTGGGTGGTATAAGTGTCTGCTCCAATTTGAGTTTTCACTTTCAAACTCATATCATCACCAATCTCTGGGGCAAACTCTAAATAACCATTACCAAAAAAACGGTTGGTTTGCTCATTAAAGGTCATATTATCTACGGCCCAATAAGGATTATTAAAAGTCAAAGAACGGTAATAAACCTGATCATATGGATCTTCTGGTGTACTTGAGGGGATTCCCTTCAAATCATAAGTAGCAGGAGCGGCAAATACACCCGCGAGAATGGCATCATTACCTGCAGACAATTTATCAATATTATTCTGCATATAATTCGCAGTGAAACCCGTCGTCCAATAGTCATTTAACTTGGTCTCCACGTTTCCTTTCACATTATAACGCTCCATACCCGTACCTGGAGCAATACCTTTTTGAGTAGAATTACCAATACCAAAAGAATAATGACCTCTATTGGTCGCTTGGCTAATGTTAGCTGAATTCGTTACCGTATGCCCCGTCCGGAAAAAATCATTGAAGTTATCATAAGTCTGAGGAGTCGTCCAGGGGTCTAAGCCCGCACTTGCACGTTGTGGGACATAGTACATGCCATTTTTGCCTTGGCTATTGCCACCATAGTTAATATCATTAGGTAGCTCTGACAATTTTGGGCCCCATGCCATGGAAGAATAAGGATCAAATGCACCATTATAGCCTTGCGCATAACCGCTTTGATATTCAGGAGATCTGGAGACTACATCAAAAGAGGTGAAATTTGAAAAAGTCACCACAGGCTTTCCTTTCACATTGCCTTTTCCACTTTTGGTGGTAATGACCACCACCCCATTAGAGGCACGAATACCATAAAGTGCTGCTGCAGCCTGACCTTTCAAAATGTTGATACTCTCAATATCATTTGGATCAATATCCACTGCACGGTTAGAAACATCCGCTCCGGTAACAGAGCTTCCAGTATTAAAATCCGGCGTAGAAGAAACCGGCATTCCGTCAATCACATATAAAGGTGTATTGTTTCCAGTAAAGGAACGCGCTCCACGAATAGTAATCTGAGAAGATGCCCCCGGCATACCGGAAGAAGGCTTAATATCCACACCGGCAATTTTACCCTGCATGGCAGTGGCCAAATCCGCATTACCGGCCTTGGTCAATTCCTGATTACTCACCTCCTGCACCGCATAACCCAAAGACTTCTTGTCGCGCTTCATTCCCATAGCAGTTACTACCACCTCACCCAACTGCTTGATATCCGCAGTCATGACCATATCGATCTTAGACTGACCACCCACTGCAACTTCTTCCGTGGCTAAACCAATAAAGGAAAATATAATTTTATCTGAGGAAGAAGCATTAATGGAGTAATGCCCCTCGATATCAGTAATTGTACCGGAAGCGGTTCCTTTTACTAATACGTTCACTCCGGGGATGGGCTCCCCGCTGTCTTCTGCCGTTACGGTACCCGTAACCACACGCCCCTGCGCATAGACGGACATACCAGTCCATAGCACGGCCAGGGCAATGAGTATTGCTCTTTTCATAAAAAAAATGGTTAAGAATGGATAACATTATAGAACAATTGCTTTTGTTCCACGATGCAATTAAGGCAGAATTTTATTTTACTCAAAAACGAATAATCAATACATTATTTTGTTCAACTGAATAATTGGAATTCCAACTTTTGCTCCAAGAAAGGACGCTTTAACCGAAACTTAATCTCTCTCAAAAAAACGAGTAAAAAAACGAGGGACGTGCGTAAATACCTTCACTGAATTAACGGGAGATTAAAAAATATTTAGGAGCGCCTTAGCAAAGAATGGTTAATACTCAACAATATTTTTTTTGAAAAAATTTCTAAAAAAAGTAGACTTAAAAACAAATCCATACCAAAAAGTCAAAAAATCGTTATTTCTTTCAACAAAACCGATATTTCAGTAACAGTCTTTCAACAAAAAAGCACTCTTCGGAAAAATAGCGCTCCGCTAAACGGCTTGGTAATTCACAAAAAGGCAATAAAAAAGCCCTCAATAATGAGGGCTTTTTAATCTTAATATACTTCACTTATTATGATAAGTCTTAATTTACAACTTTCTCCAAAGCTACCTCCATCTTATATGGACCTCCCGAAAATACTCCGGAATCCCAAATAACAATATCAAAAGTGCCTTCCGCCTCATCGAATACCAAACTCTCAATTTGGCAATAAGCCGATTGACCTGTTATTGTAACAGAGTTATCTTCTTCAAGGACAAAATCCACTGTAGCCTTGTACTGACCAGCATAGTCAGACCCCAGGTAAAAAGCAACATAGTCTCCCCAAGCGTTATCTAGCGTATAAATACCTTCGCCATAATAATACAACTCTGATTTGACTACCCACTCGTTACCATCATTGGCCAATCCTTCATAAAAAGAGATCTCTTTTTTATCCTGGATTTCAGCTGAAACGGCAACCTTTTGGGTTCCATCCAAAAAGCCTAATTGAATCATATCATTATTCGTACCGGTGATGGTGAAGGTCAAAATTCTATCTTCAAACACTAATTCGGGATCGAAAACAGCTTTTACTTCTACAAATCCATTTAATTCCCCTGCTGGAATAACAATCTTTTTTGCACTTAAGGTGTAATCCTCTCCTTCCACAACATTTTCTTCTGCTACCTCAAAAAAGATCTCCAAATCCGTACTCAGGGCCTTATCCAAAATAGCGGTTACACGTGCAGATTCCCCATCCTCTTGGGCTACTAATGGCTGCGAATAATCCCATTGCACTCTGTAATCCCCTTCATACAATGTTTCGTGAATATTCTCCTCACAGGAGAAAAAACTGAAGGAAACCACTAAAAAGCCGAGTATATATTTATTAAATAACTTCATAATTAATTCGTTTGATATCCTGGATTTTGAACCATTGAAGTATTTGCCAATAATTCGTGATTAGGAATTGGCATTACAAAGCGATAATCCCCTCCGGACAATAATTTTGGAGTAGTCGCGGCAGTTACATCAACACGAATGATGTCATCCCCCCATCTTCTAATGTCAAACCAACGATGCCCTTCGAAAGCTAATTCAATAGCACGCTCGGTTTTGATGGCCTGTAATAAATTAGCTCCACTTTCTGAACCCGCAACATATGATTCTAGGCGAGCTGTTCTCAGCGTATTCAAATCCGCTAAGGCTTTCGCTTCATCTCCTGAATAATAATATGCCTCAGCCCTGCTTAATAAAATTTCCTCCGCTCTGAATACAAAGAAATCACTTGCCCCTACTGCTGCATCCGTACCTAAATACTTTCCTACAACATTTAACCCATCATATTCTGATATATTGATATCCTGCCTAACATCAACATAGTCGGTGCTGAATTTATTTATGAAATCCTGGGTTACTTCAAAGTTAACCGTCCCGTTAGAGTCCTGCCAAATAGCCCCAATTCGACCACCATTATCCGGAATTGCAAACTTAAATATTACGCCTGCTTCACTGTTTATGGCACGATCGAAAACTTCACCAATCTCCATAATATCCGCGATATCATACATGCCCAAAAGGGTATCCGCAATAGCAATTACCTTTGTGTAATCCTCCTGATAAAGGGCTAACTTCAATTCTAAAGCTTGCAAAAACGAGGTACTCACATAAATAGGTGTAGCAGGGTCATATCCGGCTAAAAGCGATTTAGCCTCCTCAATATCTGCTTCTAACTGACTCACGAATGCACTCACCGTCAGTCTTTCCGGAGAACTGATCACAGATTCGGTCATATAGGGAGCCACCAGCTTACCTCCATCCGTATAACTTTCAGCATAATTTCTAAACAATTCAAAATGAAGATAAGCTCTCAAGGCAATCGCTTCCCCCTTGATCTGCTTATGGCGTTCCATTTCTTCCTCTGAGGGAACGATAGATTCAACTCCGGCTAACAACAGGTTAATGCCATTGATGGCAATATAGTTTGTCGCCCAGCCAAAAGTAAATTCCACTCCGGTTCCCAGGGCATTATAATTCCAATTATACTGCGTAACCCCAATATTACGACCACCAGTGGCCATTTTTGTCATATCAGTTTGATAAGAGGAAGTCGAAATAGCACTAGTTCCTGATGCAGAGGAATATGCTCCAGCCAAACCGGCCTCCAAATCGTCAAAAGACTGGTATGCCCGAGAGGTCTCAATAGTATCTGTTGGTTTTAAGTCCAACTTATCTGAGCAAGCCCCCAGTAAAACTACCAGGGCTAAGGTTAATATTTTATATTTCATAGTGATGTCGGATTAGAAAGATAAATCAATACCCATTGTATAAATTCGAGGAATTGGATACTGGAATTGCGCAATGTTATTTCCGATTTCAGGATCAAATCCAGAGAATTTCGTCCATGTCATCAGGTTTTGTCCTTGCGCATAAACTCTTAGTGAGCTAAAAGGAGTCTTGCCTATTATTGCGGAAGGAAGGGTATAACCCAATTGAACGTTTTTCAATTTAATAAATGAACCATCCTCAATATCATAAGAACTAAACTCTCTTGCATATCCTGGAGCTGCAATATTAGTTACGTCACCTGGCTGTTGCCACATATCCAACATCCTTGTGGTTTGATTATAGGGAACATTATGGTTCTCAATGAAATAAAGTTGATTATTAAATAATTTATGACCTGCCTGAAAACTAAAGAAGAAAGAAAAGTCAAAACCTTTATAAGACATATTGTTGGTGATACCACCAATATGAGGAGGGTTCGATGTCCCCCAATTAGTCGTGGAGTTATCTTCAGAATAGGTAGGCGTTAAAGCTCCATCAGCGGTTAAGTAAAGTGGTTGTCCATTTGCAGGATCTACTCCTCCCCAACCTACACTGTAATGAGAGCCAAGTGGCTTTCCTACTTCAACAAGGGAGGTTCCATTCTCAAACTGGGAAACCTGACCGAGATCCATGATTTCATTGTCATTATAGGAATAATTCATACTGGTAGTCCATTTGAAATCACCTATTTGGACATTAGTCGTATTCAATACGAATTCAATACCACGGTTTCTCATTTCACCCGCATTAATTCTCAACTCTCCCTGACCTGAAGTATAGGACAGCTTTTGATCAAGGAATAAATCTGAAGTAATGTTATTGTAAACATCTACCGCCAAACTAACTCGATCATTAAAAGCAGAAACATCAACTCCTAGATTAAACTGGGCAGAAGTTTCCCATTTCAAATCAGGATTTGCAATACTTGCAGGTACAATACCTGCAGTCCCCGCATACCCACTCGTATTTTGGAAAACGCCATATCGTTGGTATGATCCAATACTTTCATCTGTATCATCTTGGTTACCCGCAACACCGTAAGAAGCCCTTACTTTCATAAAACTGATCAAGCCACTATTGAAAAAGTCTTCATCAGATACTACCCAAGAAGCTCCCACAGCCCCAAGTGTTGCCCATTGATTATTTTCTCCAAATTTGGAAGAAGCATCTCTTCTCAAAGAGAAGGTTAAGTTATACTTTTCATTATAGGAATAATCTCCTACTAAGAAATAGGAAAGCAAAGCATTTGACTCCTTAAAACCGCCAACAGAGGCAATAAAACCATTATCAGGATCTCCTTGTGTAATACCACCCGGAGTATTTGGCAATTTTCCGTTTATTCCATAACCGGTGTAATTATGTCCTGAGTAAGTCTTTTGAATCAATTCAGAATTAATCGAGGCCGCCAATTTGTGTTTACCAAATTCTTTGGCATAACCAATCTGACCTAACAGAATTGGAGAGAAGAAAGAGTAATCATTAAAACTATACAAACCCTCACCTCCATTACTAACTCCGGATCCCGGTCTATACTCTGGATCTCTCCATTGGTTTGACTTTCTATTTCTATAATCCAGGCCTAATCGTCCACTGACGAAAATACCATTCCACACATCCAATTTTGCATTTAGGGAAACATTTGCTTTCAATTCCCCTCTGCTGTTAGAGGTATGGTCTCTCCATTCTAATGGGTTTTGCCCCAAAGGCCCATATGTATAATTCCCATCATCATCAATAGGCTTTTGGTATGGCATATTCAAAGACTGAACCATTGGGTTTGCTACGGATAACCCTTCACTTGGTACATAATTCAAATCCGAATAACCAATGTAAGAGTTCAAGTCAATCTTCAATCTATCAAAAGAATCATTCTTGATGTTAAATCTCCCTGAGTACCTGTTCAAATCAGACCCCAACAGTACACCATCTTGTTGAAAATAATTTCCGGAGATATAAAAGGAAGTTCCTCCTTTGCCTCCAGTCATAGATAACTGGTGATTTTGAGAACGACCTAATTGCGTTGCTACTTCTGCCCAATCGGTATCAATCGCCTTTAATTCGGCCAATTTTTCCGCTGCATCATCCGGAGCGTTGGGATTATTAGGAGAATAAGCCCAGCCGTTACTTCTTTGAGTCATTTCCTCGTAACGCAATCGCTCTTCGGTATTCATCATGTCATATCTCCAATCTCCAACTTCCGTAATACCGTATTGGCCGGAATAATTGAAACGAGTTGCACCTGATTTACCTTGTTTGGTAGTAATCACAATTACACCATTGGCTCCACGAGACCCGTAAAGTGCGGTAGAAGAGGCATCTTTCAAAACATTCACTGAGGAAATATCATTCGGGTTGATCGCCGCAAAAGCATCTGCCTCAATTGGCACACCATCCATAATGTACAAAGGATCATTCCCCCCTAAAATAGAGCCGTTGCCACGAATACGGATTGTGGCTGCAGTTCCAGGTTGTCCTGAGCCAGCATTAATATAAAGACCTGAAGCTTGTCCTTGCAACATTTGATCGAAAGTTGCTACAGGTACATTCTCTAATGCTTTTTCATCGATAACTGCTATCGAACCCGATAAACTCTTTTTATTAAACTCACTGTATCCGGTTACGACTACCTCTGTAAGCTGGGTAAACTCCGCTTTCATGGTCAAATTAATCTCGGACTGCCCTCCTACTAAAACCTCTTCAGTAGCCAAACCAATAAAAGTAAAAACTAATCTTGTATCCTTTGAGGGAACATCAAGGGAGTATTTACCTTCAATATCCGTAATAGTTCCGGAGCCTTCTCCTTTAATGAGAACATTCACGCCCGGAATGGGATCCCCGGACTCTTCTGCGGTAACGGTACCCGTTACCACCCGGCCTTGAGCATAGGCCGAAAAGGCAAATAGCGTAGCCATTGCCATCAGTAGCATTTTTTTCATAATGGTTAAGATTGGGTAATACTAAAGTGATTTGGTTGATCACTATGGTTAAGTTAACGTAAATTTAATCCAAAAAAAAGATTAAACACAAGCCTCAACTGCTAATATTTATTCTGCTAAAAATGGTTTTGGAGAAATTTAATTCCGCTAAATAACTCATCAACCTCCAATAAAAGGAAGTGCCAATAACTGATTTTTAATCAAAAACCAATACATGAATCCTCCTATAAACATAAAAATTTACATAACGCCACAGCTAGGCCACTTTTAAAACACAGAGGAGGTAGCTTAATAGCATTTTAATAACATTAATTAAGTTTAATGTTATTAAAACACTTCCAGTCCTAGATTAAACGAATCAAATACTTACACAAAAAAGCCAAGACACTCAAATCCACTAAACCCATAAACCACAAAAATCGATATAATATTGAATTATATTTTGCCCTCCTCTTTTAGTAGCTTCAGCACTCATTACCCATCCATCTCACAAGCTTAAAAACACCTTTATTAGAGCGTAAAAAAAATATTTACAATTGTCTTATTAGTGACCAAAAACAAAAAAACCACCCCAAAGAGGTGGTTTGTAGTCATTATAATTATGCCCGAATTATCTTTAATTCAATCCGGGCTTAGCTGCAAGCCGGGAAACAAGAAGGGGCTTTCACTATTTCGATTTTTTTCCAACACATCGGCCGAATGAAATCAAAGTAAGTTTACCCCAATTTGGGCTCTTTAAAATCCAGGAACAAAATCCTCCAGAGCCTAAAAACGAAACTCCTTCTTTTGATCCATTGAATCTGATAGTTATTAATACAGGTTAATAAAACTAGTCTTTTCTATTGGCCAACTGTCCGCAGGCAGCATCAATATCCTTACCGCGGCTTCTTCTTACCACGACTATCACCCCGTTTTTCTCCAGATAGTTGGCAAATTTATCGAGTTTATCTTCTTTGGCGTTAACGAAATCAGCCTCTTTGATGGGGTTGTATTCGATAATATTGACCTTTGAAGGCACCTTGCGACAAATTTTCAATAAGGCTTTGGCATCTTCAATGGAATCATTGAAATCATTGAACACGATATATTCGAAAGTCACCCTACTCTTTGTTTTGGCGTACCAATAGTTCAATGCCTCCACCAACACCTCCAGATTATTGGTTTCATTGATCGGCATGATACGGTTCCGCTTCTCATCCGTGGGCGCATGCAGCGAAAGGGCCAAATTAAACTTGGCGCCATCATCCGCCATTTTGGTGATCATCTTGGCAACGCCAGCAGTAGAGACGGTAATCCGCTTCGGGGACATATTCAAACCCTCTTCGGAGGTAATCTTCTCTATGGACTCCCAAACGTTTTTATAATTCAACAAAGGCTCCCCCATTCCCATATATACAATATTGGAAAGTGGCTGGCCATAATTTTCTTCTGCCTGCCTGGCAATGGTCACTACCTGATCATAGATTTCTGCAGCATCCAGATTACGCTTGCGATCCATATAACCGGTAGCACAGAACGAACAAGACAGCGAACAACCTACCTGAGAGGACACACAGGCCGTCATCCGGTCATCGGCAGGGATAAGAACACCCTCGACAACATGCTCATCGTAGAGCTTAAAGGCCGATTTAATGGTACGGTCGCTGGATACTTGAGCCTGATCCACGGCAATTCCATTGATCACGAAATTATCCTCCAGCCATTCTCTGGTCTTTTTGGAAAGATTGGTCATCTCCTCAAAACTAGTGGCAGATTTTTTCCACAGCCACTCAAATACCTGCTTGGAGCGAAAGGGCTTTTCCCCCATCTCCACAAATTTATCCTTTAACTGCGCCTTGGTCAGTTTTCTTATGTCCTGCTTTTCAGAAACGGCTTTCATCATCTTCTTATTCGATATCCATTGCCTTTATGACAATTAGTACAAAGATAGCCAATATTTATCAAATCAAATGCCAAAGGATGACAATCCCCAAATTCACCTGAAAAGGACAAAAATTCTTAGCCCGGATTATTCAATCTTAAATCCTCCTTTAGCTGCCAGGCAAGAAAAATGAAGGGATTTTTCCTATTTAGAGTTTTTTCTAACGAAGCAAATGAATGAGGATAAAGCAAGCTTGCCCACATTTGGACTCTTAAAAAATCAGCAACCACGACCTTAAAGAAGGGTATACCAAGCCACTTAAGGCGAATTATTTCATTTTGCAGGGAAGAATTCGGCTTAGGCGCCAGACCTGAGCCCTCCCTTCTGGAAAAAGACAAAAACTTCCGGCCGGACAAAGTCAAAATCATAAAAGCTTGTATCTTTCTGCCTGAAGTAAATCAAACCATGAAAAAGACCATCTATTTTTTTTGCGCGCTACTGCTTTCTTCCTGCGGGGAAAAGCGTGAACAACAAACTAACAACAATCAACAGCCGATAGTGGAAAATGCTATCCCTTTAGCCATTGGCACCTACACGAGGAAAGAAGGGCATGTTGACGGAAAGGCGGAAGGGATTTATATCTATAGTTTCAATCCTGCCAATGGCGCATTGGAGCATCTTTCCACCACCGGAAATATCACCAACCCCTCTTACTTAAACGTACACCCTAATGGCAAGTATATTTATGCCGTAAGTGAGGTAGCGGATGATGAAAAGGGCGCTCCGGTTTACGCCTATCAGTTTGAGGCCTCTACCAACACTTTGGCCTTACTGAATGAATCTTCAACACTCGGGAACTATCCTTGCTATGTGGAAGTCTCTCCATCGGGAGAGGTACTCGCGGCAGCCAACTACGGAAGTGGCAACATTACTTTGATTCCACTGGAAAAAAATGGCACCCTTGGCACCCCCTCCTCAGAAGATCAGCACAGAGGCCAGGGCCCTAATGAAGCCCGACAAGAAAGCCCTCATGCCCATATGGCATATTTCAATGGGGCTAATCAAGTATTGAGCACCGATTTGGGTACGGACCAAATTCATATCTATAGTACGGAAAATCAGCAGTTAAAAATTGAAAAAGTACTTTCCCTAAGTGCTGGAGCTGGCCCGAGACACCTTGCGGTTCATCCCCAAAATCAACAACTGTATGTCGTGGATGAGTTAAAAGGAAACGTGAGCACTTTCTCCGAAAACCATGAACTCATTGCCGAAACCAGCTATTTAAAGAATGAAGGAGAGGAGGCCGCAGGCGGTGATATCATTATTGACCAGGCAGGAAAATATCTATATGTTTCCAACAGAGGCAATAGTAACAGTATCACGGTTTTTGAAATTAGCCAGGAGCTTAAAAAGGTGGGACACTTCTCCACTTTGGGTAAAGCACCACGAGCCATCACCTTCAGTCCGGATGGGAAATTTCTTTTGGCTGCCAATCAGGACAGTGGAGACATTGCTGTATTTCAACTCCATCCTGAAAGCGGACTTCCCATGAGTGAAGGGAAAGTTTATAAAATCCCGACGCCGGTTTGTATGAAATGGATATTACCGAAAAAGTAATAGTAAGAATTAATGCCCGCAGGGCTATTGGCCCTGCTTAGCTTAGGGATGGTGCGGGTTTGTATGAGCTCCTTGAGCGTTGGAATACTTTGAATACCACTAATATTCTAAGGCTCAAGAGCGAGCCGCCCCAGCCCGACCGACGGCAGGAGGGAAGCCCCTAAAAATAAATCCCAACCTGAATCACATAGCGAAAACCAAATCCGGCAGTTCGCATCCTCCCCTCGCGGGTAATTTCCTGATTCTGCAGCAAACCTTCCACCCAGGGAAAGCGATCCAGGGTAGCGTCTCTAATGGCATCCAATACTTCTTCCTGAATTTCAGGATCCAGATCTCCCTTTAAATGAATACGCCCATAATACCAGGAGATGGATGGACCGATAAGGATAAAATCGATGGAAACGCGCTTTTTAATGATAAACTGGTAGCCCAGTTCAATACCGATATTGTCTGCCTGCAGAAACGCCTCCGTCCCAAAAGAACCTATTTTTGCTCCTGCACCATCTGTAATATTATAACTTCGATCCCAACGGAAGACATAGTGCGCATAATAAGGGCCTATATAAACACCATCCGGTGCCCCGAATTTATTACGATTCAAGTAGAAGCGGAAATCAGCGGCAATACTCGCCCCTCCCTTACTTCCACCGTCAGCACGAATAAAATTGGGCGCAGGATTACTCACAAATTTTGGAAAAACCAATCGCCCTACATTCAGGGAAGCACTCATATTTTTATTAATAACGCGCTCATAACCCACCACAATGGAGGCATTTTCCCACAACAACCAGGGCGTCATGTTCCAGCGCACAACATTCTTTCGCTCTTTCACTGATTGGGCAACTGCAGGCCGGGAAAGGAATCCGGAGACTAAGATTAACAGGGCAATGACCACGGGCAACACCAATGATCTTCTCATATACAGAAAAGCCCTCCAATGGAAAAATTGTTAGTAAAACGTCTCCCTTAGATCGATTTTATTTCTAAGATGACACCGGGAATCTTCCGGTACACTTTTCACCTACTTTTTGCCGGAAAGACAAACTATACATTAATGCTATTATTTGAGTATCCCGGGGCTTTTTCATAACTAGCTAGACCAGCCATTCATTTCCTATTATTTAAGCCGAATTATTCACCGCCAAATACATCAAATCAACCCAAGAAATTCACTTTCAGTCTATTATATGTATTTTCTACACTGGTTGTAGCATGCTGCTACGACCTCAAATTTTTGGAGCGTCCGCTCCTTAAATAATAACCACGCTTAAGAGAAATGATTCCATCCCTCCTTATTTCGAAAAAGCTTATCGGCCTAAATGGCTTGTTAATTATCTGTGGACCAACCCTTTCTGTCGACTCAAAAGCACATTTTCGTTAAATGCATGAAAAAAAAATGGAGGGGGGAGTAAAAAGGGGGGGGGAGTAAAAAGAGCGGACGCTCCAATAGTTTTGGGTCTTAGACAGGAGCCTAAGACCAGTGGATTACTTTCTCTTCACTCATCTGCTTCATTGGAAAATACTGGAAACAGGAAAATCCCTTCACTTTCCCGCCTGGCAGCAAAAGAAGGATTTAGCAAACATCATTCGGGTTAATACACAATCGTTTCTTTTTCATTTATTCTTGATAAAAAACAGGGCGAAAAATCCAGGCTGTAATCAATTCTGAGGAGCTACCGAACCCGCTACCGGAATCCTTCAAGGCGGTATTTGACGATTGGAGCGAATGAAAGAAAATAATGTAAAATAAGGCGATGATAAATCTCTTCGACAGCAGAGCCCATGGCTTTTCGCCCATTGATCTAGACCGGACTGTTGGTGTGGAAGATTTTGCCTAATAAAACCTATACCGTCAAAGATAGTTGCCTAACGCGTAACAAGCACTCCAATCAAATAAACCTCATTTGGAACTGGAAATTTCTTATAATTTGTCGTTTCATGAAAAAATCGTATTCAGCACCCTGAATCTATTAGTAAATATTTCAGGTAAATATCCTCTTGATTCAATGGAGCAATCGCAGCACTTGACCCTCAGTTTTACCAACAATTAGTAATTGATTCTGCCAAAGCAATGTCTTTTTCCGGAAATTCAACTGGACAGCCTCTTTAGAAATAATAACCCACCTGAATTAAATATCGAAAGCCAAAACTCCTGGCATTCATTCTTCCCGAGGTCGCTATGGTTTGCTCATTTATCAGCTTTTCCATCCATGGAAACTGCTCCATTAAACCCGCAACCATATCCTGCACAGTTTCATCTTTAATTTCAGGATCAATATTTCCACCCACTTTTATTCGCCCGTAATACCAGGATAGCGATGGCCCAAAAAGCACAAAATCCAAAGCTAGCCTTTCCTTAATGATAAACTGGTAGCCCAGTTGTATACCCCAATTATGCGACTGAAAATAGGCATCGGTATAAATATTTCCCAGCCCCACCACAGTCTGCCGATCCTGAAGAACAAAGTCTTTTTCAAAGCCAAAATTGAAATAGGAATAATAGGGCCCCACATAGACCCCATCAGGAGCCCCAAACTTATTCCGATTAAAATAATAACGAAAGTCTGCCGTTACACTCACCCCCGAAGTTTTACTTTGGGTATTTAGTATCATATTGGGCAAGGGGCTCCGAAAAAACTGTGGAAGCTCAAGTCTGCCCGCATTAACGGAGGCACTCATATTCTCTGTAAGCACGCGTTCATAGCCCAAAATCACAGAGCCACTCTCCCACAGCAACCAGGGCGTCATATTCCAGCGGATTATGTTTTTCTTTTCCGCCACAGACTGTCCAATGCCGTCCGCAACACGCAAACATAACAGCAAGAGCAAGATAATTCTTAAAGGTCGGGTCATAACAATAGGTTTAGTATTTTAAATCTAAGCTATTTTCCGGACCATTACCATAGGCTATATTTCCTAAATCTTACTTATCCTGAATAATCCCCCGACGGAAGCCAAAAACAATGCTAAAAAAATCTCTATCAATATAATTCGAGAGGGGATACTGATTTTTAAATCGCCCAACTTTGGATAAACCAGCTTTCTCCTGATTCATCTGCTGCCTCGAAAAAATCTAAACAGGAAAAATTCCTTCATTTTTCGCTCCTTGCGGTTAAAAAAGGATTTAAGCTGGCATTATCCGGCTTCATTTTCATCAAAATATTCTGACCTGGAACAAAGAAAAGTATACAGTCTTTCAAAATCCTCCACCACAACATCCGGCTCCAGGCCCCAGGGGTCGAATATCTCCCCAGCATCCCGCCTCACCCAATATGCGGATAAACCAGAGCTTTGCGCCCCGATTAGATCAAAAGGGTTACTGGAAATAAGGGCAACCTCCTCCAACTCTGCCCCGGATTGCTGCAACAAATACTGATAAGCTGCCGGCTGTGGCTTGGTTAACTGCACTTCATCCAGTGAAACAATACCATCGAAATAAGCAGCCAGGTGATTTTGTGCTAAAAAATGAGCGATAGAAGGCGCTGCGCTATTGGAAAAAGCAAATATCTGAAAACCGGCCGCCTTCAGTTTTTTCAGGGCGCCTTTCACCTCGGGAAATGCAGACAACTCTTTCCCTGCCGCCAACAGCTGCCGTTGCTCCCCGGAAGAAAGCGAAAGATGAAAATACCGCAGGCAATAATCAAAGGCCTGCTGATGCCGAAGAGCCTGTGGCTGGTATTGATCCATCAGCGCCGCCCGGAACGCATACTCCACATGCTTTTGCTTCCAAAGCTTCATAAAATCCGCTGCCAGATCCCCCAATACCCTACCGGCAACACACCCTGCCTGTGAAGTATTCGCTAATGTCCCCAGCACATCAAAGGCCAGTGTTTTTACTTTCATTCCAACTCCGGTTTAGCCAACAAAAAAGGCAGCCCCAAAAGACCACCTTTAAACTGTTTTTATTTTTATCCGCCCTATTTCTTGAATAAGGAATCAACAAATTCATCTTTATTAAAAATCTGCAGATCTTCGATTTGCTCCCCAACGCCGATATAACGTACCGGAATCTTGAACTCATCAGAAATGCCAATCACCACACCGCCTTTAGCTGTACCATCCAATTTGGTAATGGCCAAAGAACTCACCTGTGTTGCCTTGGTAAATTCACGCGCCTGCATCACGGCATTTTGCCCCGTAGAACCATCCAACACCAACATTACATCGTGCGGAGCCTCCGGAATGAATTTTTGAATGACCCGCTTAATCTTGGTCAACTCATTCATCAGATTCACTTTATTATGCAAACGACCGGCGGTATCGATCATCACGATGTCATAACCTTCTTCTGCTGCTTTCTTTGCTGCATCAAAAGCTACCGCTGAGGGATCTGTATTCATCCCGTGAGCAACCACAGGCACCCCTGTACGTTCCCCCCAAAGTTTAATCTGATCCACCGCTGCCGCACGGAAAGTATCCGCTGCACCCAGCAATACTTTATACCCCTTATTTTTAAACTGAGCGGAAAGCTTACCTATCGTGGTGGTTTTCCCGACTCCATTCACCCCTACTACCAAAATCACATAAGGCTTTTTCACTCCGGCAGGGATTTCAAAATCACTCAGCTGCTCGGTTTGGTTCTCCGACAATAAGCCGGCAACCTCTTCGCGCAGGATCACATCTAGCTCGTCCGTACCCATATATTTATCACGGGCCACACGCTCCTCAATACGGCGAATCACCTTCAGGGTAGTATCTACCCCAACATCAGAAGTAATTAAAATCTCCTCTAATTCATCCAAAACGTCATCATCCACCTTGGATTTACCCACGACGGCTTTACCGATTTTGGAAAGTAAGCTATCCTTACTTTTTTCCAGACCTTTGTCCAGCTTTTCTTTTTTGTCTTTAGAGAAGAAACCGAAGATTCCCATAAAAATTGATTTACTAAAAGTAGTAGTCCTTATTGCGGTAATGGACAGAAGATTAGTAATCAGCAAATTAAATATTACCGACACTCTTCCGGCATACCGCAAAATATTTTCTTTGCAATATATAACAAAAAAGTCCCATAATGAATACGGGACTTTCTTTGTATTGAAATATTTTGTTATCGATTACTTCAAACGCTCTTTTACAAGGTCCTCAGTAACGATTTCTTCGCGGAAAGTGTAAGCTCCGGTTTTCTCAGACTTAACAGCCTTTACCACCTTAGCGTATTTTACACCACCTTTTTGCTTCAAAGTTGCAACTACTTTCTTAGCCATGATTATTTAATTTCTTTGTGGATAGTGTATTTGTTAAGAATCGGGTTGTATTTTTTCAACTCAATACGCTCCGGAGTGTTCTTACGATTCTTAGTTGTGATATATCTTGAAGTGCCAGGCTTACCTGATTCTTTGTGCTCAGTACACTCCAAAATTACTTGAACTCTGTTGCCTTTCTTAGCCATGTTCTAATAATTTAAATTGTTAATAATTTACTCTTCTCAGAAGATAGAGTGATGATTATACGAGCACGTTACCGTTAGCTCTTGCTTTCTTCAATACTGCAGTGATACCATTTTTGTTAATGGTACGGATTGCAGATGCAGATACTTTCAAAGTAATCCACTCACCTGTCTCAGGGATGAAGAATCTTTTCTTCATTAGGTTAGGTAGAAACTTACGCTTCGTTTTTCTGTTAGAGTGGGAAACGTTATTTCCTACTTGAGGTCTTTTACCTGTGATTTGACAAACTCTGGCCATGATATAATTTTATTCTCTCTCGAAAATTTATTTCTAATTACCAAACGGTTGGCAAAATTCGGAATTAATTTCCAAAAGATCAAAAATTTAGAGGAGAAAAGGCATGGAATCTTTCTCAAGCACCAGGAAGCTTGGCGCCTAAACCCTTGATCCGATTTTGCAGGGACGCAAAAGTACAAAAATTCATTGATTAAAAAAAAGCATCATGCTTTTTTATTGTACAATCCTCACGCTATCAAACCGCTGTTGATTCCTATCAAATTACTTACCAATTCATTGCTATTCTTGCAATTACTGCATCTTTTTTTTTGAATCAGCACAAAAAAGACAACAAAGCGAGCGGTTCGCCCCCTAACTTAGAACATTACAACTTCAAATCACCTGCGTATCCTAAAAGATACACTGCCGGATTTATTTCGCTCAAGGCTTGTATTTTTCAGTATGTTATTAAGTGTTTTCCCGATTTTTTCATAGCCCCAATAGGGGGGCTGGCTTAGTCCGCATTTTGCAGCTTCCTAAAAAGGAACTCGAAAATGGGGAAATTCCTTCCTTGTTCCCGCAAAACAAGAATTAAAGCATGCATCATTCAGCTCACGGCTTTTTCATAAAACCACAAATGGACAAATTATAGGAATGATCTAGTTCCCAATGAAGGGCAATTTGAGCACTTGTTTAATAGTTAGCTTACTATCTTTTACAGTATTGTCTTTAAGTATAAAATCTTCCACATCAACCCTCCGGCCTTGATCAATGGGCGGATAGACAGTGGTTCTGCTGGCGACAAGAAGGCATCACAGCGACATTTTAGTCCTATTTCACCAGTCTCCCGCCCTGTCCAAATGTCGCCTTGATGGATTTCGTCAGCAGGTTCTTTGTCCCGTCGACATTGATCACAGCCTTGATTTTTTTGTTTCGTTTTTTATCAAGAAAAAATGAAAAAGAAACGCTTGATGATTAAATATAAGGTATTGAATGGTTGATCTAGCTTTTTATGAAAAAGCCCTGTCATTCAGCTTAACCCGAATTATTTATGCTTAAATCCTCGTTTAGCTGTAAGGCGGAAAAAATGAAGGAATAGTTTCCTATTTCGAGTTTTTTCCAACGAAACAGATGAATGAGGAGAAAGCAAGCTTGCCCAAATTTGGGCTATTATAAATCAAAGAAAAAAAATTATAAAAAGCTAAAATTAAGCCTCTTACGTTTAGTTAGTGAATTTAGCGGTGAATAATTCGGGTTAACCCTTATTGCTTTTAGGAGATTTAGGATAAGGGCAGTGTTTACAACCATTTCCACAGCAATAGCCCCTTTTTAAATGAAATTGCGCCGTAAAGACCATTAATCCCTGCTCATTGATATAATAGTCTTCGTTGGTGGAAGATTGGCCGGATGATTGCTGATGTTGTTTCATACTTTTTAAACAGACCTTTATTTTACGTTAACGTGTGAATAACCTTGATTTCCTAACTTTGACTTTGAATTTTCAAGCACAGATTTCAACGCTTAATAATGAGTAAAAGAATTCTTTCCTCCAAAATATACCATTTAAAAGTAAGCCTTCCGGTTGGTTTAGGATTAATCACCCTGGTGGCGATGGTACATTTCCCATTCACAACAGCGCTGATGTTTTTGGCGATCTCCCTCATCATCATGATTTTGCCCTGGCAGCTGTACGAAGTTCACCAACGTGGAAATTACTTTGTGGCTTATAATCCTCACTTTAATAAAGAGGTCAATGAGATAGAATTTTTGAAGAGCGAAGTGAAAAATATGGAAATGCGCAAGCTTGCCGCAGGTTACGCTTTAATTCATATGACGGTTCATGATCCCGAATGGACAAAACCTAAAACTGTTATTTACCCGATTGAAGAAAAAAACTATGCAGAACTAAAAAATATTCTGTTACCCGCCGCTTCTGCAATGGCGGTTTAAAAAGTTTTAGCGCCTGAAATGATCGAAAGACAGGTCAATTGAAGCCTCCGAGGGAATGGGCAGTTTTTTCCTTCGGAGGCTTCTTTGTATATTAAATCGATTTTTCGGATACTCTTTCTCCGATTCCAGACGAAAGGGAGGCCTTTTCCAATACCGGAACAGGCGATATTTTTAATCATAAAATATAAACCCAAAAAAAATCATGATGCAAAAAGTGAGCAGTCAACAAGCCATGGCGCTTGAAAACGAGTATGGATGTCACAACTACCATCCGCTACCGGTAGTATTGGAGCGAGGCGAAGGTGTTTTCGTTTATGACTGTGAAGGAGAACGCTATTACGATTTCCTTTCGGCCTACAGTGCAGTGAATCAGGGGCATTGTCACCCAAGAATCATCTATGCGATGATTGAGCAAACCAAAAAACTGACCCTGACTTCGCGCGCATTCTATAATGACAAACTTGGACAGGCAGAAAAATATGTATGCGAGTATTTCGGATACGACAAAGCCTTATTTATGAACTCCGGCGCAGAGGCCAATGAATCTGCGATCAAAATTGTAAGAAAGTGGGGGTACCTGAAGAAGAATATCCCGAATAATGAAGCGGTAATCGTGGCGGTGGAGCGTAACTTCCATGGCCGTACCACTACCATTATTTCTGCTTCTACGGATGAGCAGGCCACTAAAAATTTTGGCCCATTCATGCCGGGCTTTCAGGTGATCGCCTATGATGATTTGGCTGCTTTGGATGAGGCTTTGGCCAACCCTAATGTAGCCGGGCTGTGGATTGAACCTATTCAGGGGGAAGCGGGCGTATACTTACCACAGGATGGCTATTTGAAAAAAGCACAGGAGCTTTGTAAAAAGCACAATGTGATTTTGATGATGGATGAAATCCAGACCGGTGTGGCACGTACCGGCGCTATGCTGGCCTCAGACCATGAAGGCGTTCATCCGGACATGTTGATTCTTGGAAAAGCCATTTCCGGCGGTACCATTCCGGTATCTTTGGTGCTTTGTAATGATGACATCATGGACGTAATTCACCCGGGTGAACACGGTTCTACCTATGGTGGAAATCCATTGGCCGCTGTAGTCACCGTAGAGGCCTTGCAAGTCATTAAAGATGAGAAGCTGGTAGAGAACTCCAACGCCATGGGTGAGGTATTCCGTGGCCGCATGCAAAAGCTTGTGGAGAAATCAAAGCTGGCCACCTTAGTGCGTGGTCGCGGACTGATGAACGCTTTGGTGGTCAATGATACCGAAGACAGCTCAACCGCCTGGGACATCTGTGTGGCCCTGAAAGAAAATGGCTTAATCGCCAAGCCTACCCATGGTAATATCATTCGTTTCACTCCTCCATTAATTATTACCGAGGAGCAAATGAACGAATGCTGTGACATTATCGAGCGTGTGGTACTAGAATTTGAATCGGCAATGGTAGAGGAGTAATCCCTATTTTGTACGATAAAAGATACAACTTAATCCCGAAGGTCATGCTTTCGGGATTTTTTTAGCCCCAGCGAAAGGCTATTGGCCCGAATTATGCATGCTTCAATCCTCGTTTAGCTGCAAGGCGGGAAAAATGAAGGAATAGTTTTCTATTTCGAGTTTTTCCAACGAAGCAGATGAATGAGGAGAAAGCAAGCTTGCCCAAATTTGGGTTATAAAAAAATCAGTCGACTCAAATGCAATAAATTGACAGAAATCTAGTTAAGGCAAGCCACTAAATCTGGCGGTGAATAATTCGGGCTAGGAGCACTATGCGTACATTTCGGGCCACTCCCTCGTGAGTGCCGGGCACCCATCGTGGTGAATTACTAAACACCCTTAGCATCTCTTCATGATAAGCCTTAGCCGCAGGATGAAGCGTACCATCCTCCAGTTGGTCTCCCAATCCTTTAATAATTTTCGGAGACACTAATTTCCCTTCTTTGGAGACCACAAATTCCACCCAAACTTTTCCCCAAATAGCTGACTCCTGACAGGTAGCAGGCAGTTTGAAATTTTTCCCAATGTATTTATAAAAGGCAGGCAGTCCTCCTTCAAATTCAGGCGGGCTGTCTACTATCGACATCACCTTTTCAACCTCAGCATTAGCAGCCTCTATTTGATTCCAATTACAAGAGGAGGCAAAACACCCCAATAACAGCGCAAGGAGGCAATCAAATAATAATGGAGCAGTGACTTTCATAATAAAAGAGGTAAGTGTTAAAATAAAAAATTTGCTCGGAATAGGGAGAATGCTAAAGGTTAATTAACTGTACTTAGCCCAAACACACCACCACCGCAAGCTGCATACGTACATTTCGGACCACTCCCTCATGAGTGCCGGGCCTCCACCGTGGTGAATGGCTAAACACCCTTAGCATCTCTTCATGATAAGCCTTTACTGCTGGATGAAGCGTGCCATCCTTCAGCGGGTAGGCCAACTCTAATCCTTTAATAATTTTCGGCGACAGCACTTCTCCCTCTTCGGAGACGATAAATTCCACAAAAACTTTTCCCGAAATCGCTGACTCCCGACATGTTGCTGGCAGTTTGAAATTTTTCCCAATGTATTTATAGAAAGCAGACATTCCTCCTTCGAATTCAGGCGGGCTGTCTACTAACGTCATCACCTCCACACTATCTCTTTGTTGAAGAATTGAGAAAAGCACACCTGAAGCATAAGCATTTCCCTGATTTAGAAGGAATAGACAAATAAAGATCAGTCGAAAAAGACTAAGCTGATTACCAAAATTGTAAAGGAAGTTTGACATGCATTCACCTCATGGATTAATTCTTAAATATATAGCTTTAATCCTAAAAACAATCTAATTCCCAACAGCAGAAATATTAACTTAAGCCATCAATGGCAAAATGCACCGGCAACACCATCTTCACGCTTACCGGCGCACCATTTTTCATCGCAGGTTTCCAATTTGGAGCATCCTTCACCACTTTCACGGCTGCATGATTGATATAATTTCGACAATAACGGAGTAAACTAACGTATTTATTGTTCTCCCGCCCATCAAAGGAATCCCCGGAAAGATGATGAAATAACACTTCATCCAAATTGGAGGCCTGTTCTGCAGGTCTTTTCAAGGTATAATTTCCTCCATTGCGCATGTTAATGACAAAACCCTCCTCTTTCCCGGCCTTTTCCGACCTGTTAATATTAATTACCTCATTCGGCCGGAGTTGATCAAAAGCGGAAAATAACGTACTTCCCTCCCCAATCCCTTGAAGTAGCTTCACATTTCTTACTGCTCCAGTTTCATCCACTTCAAATTGTATGAGTACCTCACCTTCAACCCCATAAGCTTGTATATCCTTTGGATAATTTAAATTAGCCTTGATATACTGTTGAAAACCCGCTAATCCTCCCTCAAACTCCGGTAATATATCTACTTGCTGGCCTTCCACCAACTCCAGTCCCTGCTCGGATTGCGGATTCATTTCTTCATACTGACAGGCCCAAAAACCTACCATGACAAACAGCCCTACAACCAACAAGCCACGTTTGATCGATATTTTTTGATCTGATTTTATCATTCTAATTCTCTTTAAACTTTTGGAATTAAAAAAGGGGTGTCCCACGCCAAAGCCAAACTGCCCTAAAGTATTGCTCGCTAACAACTGCGCATAAGCCTTCTTGTCCGGGTATTCCTTGAGGCTATAAGCATCTGCCAGATATTCATGTTCTTCCTCCAAGGCAGATTTCATCAACCAAATGGCCGGGTTAAACCACCAGATCAAACTACAAAAATCGAAAAATAAACGATCCAGAGAGTACCATTGGCGGATATGCCCCAGCTCATGCGCGAGGATCCGCGACTGATCTTCCACCTTCAAGTCTGTCGATGAAGGCCAGAATAGAAAATTAAACCAAGAGCAAATAGGGAAATCGGTTTGGGAGTAAACGCGAATATAATCGGCTTCTACCTGCCACTTCTTTCTTAATAAGTGAGAAGTAAACTTTCCAAATTGAACTAAAAACCGAAAGACTAAAACACCAAAACACAACCAATAGAGCAACATCAAGCTATCGACTTCACGGGTTACCGTCTCCACTGTTGCATTTATTTCTACCGGAGACAATAAAAGTGCACTTGAAGCTACCACCACTTCCGGCTCAAAAAGGGAAAAGTGGAGCGAAGCCAAGCCGGGCATTAACAAAGCCATCAGACAGGACAAGACCAGAAATATCCGATTAAATTGCCCTCTCTTTCTGCCTCTTAACAAAAAATAATATAAGGTGGTGGCCACCAATAGACTCAGGTGGGTAGTGAAAATGGTGGAAGTCATAAGCAAGAGGGAAACATCCCCGGCCGAAGCCGGGAATATAGGATTAGCTTAATTTAAAAGTAATCGGCAGGATCATGCGAACATTCACCTTATTTCCTCTTTGCATACCCGGGCTCCATTTCGCTGGTGAGTTGACGATTACACGTAAAGCCTCTTCATCCAAATCCTTGGCCGCTTTTTTCAGCTCAGAGGTAATCGCATCTGGTGAAATTTCATACTCATCACTCTTGGTACCGCTATAGCCCACAACCAATACCTCCTCCATATTGCTGTAAGTATCTTTTTCTTTCTGAACCACCTGTTCTGTTCCGTCTTTCATCTTCACGGTAATAGTCGCAGAGCCATCTTCATTTTTCTGTACATTCATGGACTCAATATCTTCGGGCTTTAATTTCGACAGGGCTCCAAAAGCGACATTGTCATCCGCAATACCCTTGATCACCTCCGCATTCACCACATTACCTTCCTTATCAATCACAAACTGAACGAAAACTTTGCCTCCAAGTCCTAGCTTTCTTGCGGATAAGGGATATTTCATATTTTCTCCAATATAATGGTAAAAGGCTTTCATGCCACCCTCAAACTCAGGTCGGTCCTCCGCGACAGTAAAGACCTCTCCGTCCAGAGCCACCTCTGCGGTTTGTAAGGGCTTCACTTCTTCTTTCTGGCAGGCCCAAAAGCCCACCATAGCAAACATCCCAGCTACCAACACCACACGTTTTAACGATAATTTTTGATCAGACTTCATCATGGTAATTCTCTTTAAACTTTTTGAATTAAAAAACGAGTGTCCTACGCTTAAGCCAAACTGTCCTAAGGTGTTGCGCGCTAACAGCTGTGCGTAGGCTCTATAATCAGGATGCATCTTCAAACTATAGGCATCTGCCAAATATTCATGCTCTTCTTCCAGAGCAGATTTCAATAGCCAAATGGCAGGATTAAACCACCAAATCAGGCAACAAAAATCCATAAACATCCGGTCCAGCGAATGCCACTGTCGGATATGTCCCAACTCATGTTCTAAAATCCGGGACTGATCTTCTTTTTCCAGGGCTAAATCCTCCGGCCAGATCAAAAACTGAAACCAGGAACACACCGGTAGTCGCTTCACGCCTTTCACCCAGATGAATCCATCGCCAATGGACCAGGAAGATTTCAATAAATGAAAACTTAAGATTACAAAACGAAGCAAAAAGTGAATAACCAATACTACAATACCTCCCCAATAAATCCACTTGAGCCAATCATGTTGACTAACGGTACCTTCAAAAGTGGCATTGATCTCTACCGGAGACAGCAGGATTGTAGTGCTTTCCCCTGCCGCAGGTGTTGCTCCAAATGAAAAGTTCAAAGCCGGAAGCCAGGGAAGCAACAAGGCCGTAAGCATCGTGAGTAGAATGAAAATTCTGTTCTTCTGACCGGATTTTTGCCCCTGTAATACCATCTTATACAGCAAAACCGCAGCGATCAGGATGATATGGGGTGTGAATTGAAGCGTATTCATAGTTCCATTGATAAGGTTATTGGTCCTGATCCTTTTCCGGATCCAGTTCTTTTAATAAGGCTTCATATTCAGCCAGATTCAAATCCTTCTCTTTGGCAAAGAAAGACACCAAGCCCTTCAAAGAGCCGCCAAAATATCCATTCAATAAATTGGTCAGGGAATACTTACGATACTCATCCTTGGTCATCAATGGAAAATATCGGTGCGACCTGCCATAGGCCTCATGTCCTACGATTTCCTTCTTTTGTAAAATCCGTACAATCGTCGACACCGTATTGTAGGCCGGCTTGGGCTCCGGTAATTCCTCGATGATATCTTTAATGAAGGCCTTCTCCTTTTTCCAGAGCACCTGCATGATTTGTTCTTCGGCTTTTGTTAAGTCTTTCATATTCAATCTATAGCTATGGCGTAAATGTATAACTATTTTTTTAGTTTCAAAACTAAATCATTAGTTAATAAAGAAAAAATGACTCAACAAAAGCGAACAGCTATTTGATTAATTAAAAAAATAAGCGGATATAGAACACTAAACACACAGCGAGCACCATAATGTACAAAAAGGAAATTCGGAAAAAATTTTTAGCGCAACGGAAATCTTTCAGTAATGAAGACTTCCAAAAAGCCTGTGAAGCAATTACCAAGGGCTTCTTTGCCTATGCCGATTTATCAAAAGTGCAATTTCTGCATAGTTTCTTGCCCATCCTCCATCACCATGAGATTGACAGCTGGCAAATTATCAACCAATTGCCCGCACACCTTAAGGTCGTGGTTCCCAAAAGTGATTTTAAAGATTGCAGCATGCAGGGCTATTTATTGGAAAAAACAGATCTCCATACCAATGAATGGGGCATTCCGGAGCCTTCCGGGAATGGAACGCCTATTCCGGATCAGGAAATAGATATGGTGATTGTGCCATTATTGGCTTTTGATCAAAAGGGCTATCGGGTGGGTTATGGCAAAGGTTTCTATGATCGTTTTTTTAAAAACTGCCGTAAGGACATCCAAAAGGTGGGGTTGTCCTTATTCCCACCGGTGGATACGATTGAGGATTTGAACCCTTTTGATGAACCACTGGATACGGTCATCACGCCGGATCAGGTATATAGCTTCAAAAATTAAAGTTCAATTTCAATTTTAACTTTTCCGCCTAATCCTTTCTCTACCAAATCAAAAAGGGTTTTCAAAGTAAGATTGGCAGCATCGTTCTCTACTCTGGAGATATATGTACGCTTTTTTTGCACCAGATCTGCCATTTGCTGCTGAGTGAGGTTTTTATCTTCCCGAGCCTTTCTTAAGAGCACGCCTATTTTGAAGGCTTCGGATTCCCGCTCTAATTCATCCCTTCTATCAGTTCCTTTGGAACCATAAACCTCATTTTTGATCTCTTCCAAGACTTCGTATCCATTTTTCTTTCTTATTTATTGTCCTGCCTTTTATCTTCAAAGTATTCAAACATCAATCGCTGCGCCTTTTCTATTTCACCTCTGGGAGTTTTCTGATCCTTTTTCTGAAATCCATTTAATAGAACAACCAACCGGCCTTCGTCAAAAAAACAGAACACCCTCCAAATATTAGAGCCCAATTTTATTCTGGCCTCGTATAAACCATGCGTTCCTGTTAAATGCTTAAGATATTGAGTGGGAATTTGCTCCAACACCTCGATCAATTCAATAACCTTAAAAATTTTGTCCTGAACCTTTCGTGGCTGCTTTTGTAGGAATTTCTGAAAATAATCCCGGTAAGCAATTACTTCCCTTACTTTCTTAAGACTCATACGTTACTTTAAAGTTACTTGAAAAATGCTTTTTTACTAAATAATTCTCAACAAACAACATATAAGACAATAAAAAGTTGGTTAAACCATAATCAAAATAAACTCATCTGCCCGTCCTCCTTTGCTTTCTTAATAAAGACCTCTTTCGTTCGGCCATCATTCAGGTACAACAGGTACCCCTTTACTTGCTTATAGCCCATATCACGCATCATGTACATATAGGATTGTACCTGCCGGATGTCCTGCGATTTCTCCAGGCCCGTTTTATAATCCACAATGGTCGCACTGTCTTCAGAAAGCACGACCCGATCCAAACGAACGGCTTTTCCTTCCTTCGGCAAAACCGGAACCTCAGTTTTAATAATCGGGCCGGGCGCAAACCAGGAGGCCACCAAAGGATTTTTCATCAATACGTCAATCTGCTTTTTCAACTGCCCTTCCTGCTCCGCATCTATTTCGCCTTCCATGCGGGCCAAACTCAGGGCATTCTCCACCTGGTCTATGGTCCGGATTCTGGACAAAATATCATGCACCAGTACCCCGTAATTCACCTTTTCTTCCGTTTCTAAAAAATCCTGATTCAAAATCTCGGACTGTCGGCTGATCTTCAATCGGTCATTTCGCCAGTCAAAGAAAGAAAGCTTCTTTAGAATACGCTCTTGCTTACCTTTTTTATCCTTGATTTCAGCAGATCCAATGGTTCCCCGTCGGTAAATATCTCCTTCTTCTCCTAACTCCCATTGTGCCTCCTCTCCAAACCTTTGCAGGGACATTTTCAATAAATCAGCGGCATTACTAATTTTCTCCCCTTTGGACTGTGGGCTCAGCGTCAATAAACCTTCCTCTGCCCGAGTGGTGGCCACATAGAGAATATTCAGGTTATCAAAATGAATTTTCACCCATTCCTCCAGATAATCTTCCCAGAATGGCGATTGCGCCAAATCCTTGGTATAGCGCACCGGAACCCGCTCCAATGCATTCAATGGCGCCTGATCCGCACTCGCCCACAACGTAGGGGCTTTAGTGGCCGAGTGATCCATATCCCAATTACAAAAAGGAACCACTACAATTCGAAATTCCAATCCCTTTGATTTATGGATCGTCATGATCTGCATGGCATCCAGACTATCGGGAATACGAATGGCCTTTCTTGCCCCGGTCTTATCCCACCATTCCAAAAAAGCATTCAGATCATCATACTCCCCCTGACTGAATTCCATCACCGCATCCAAAAAAGCCTGCACGTAGGCGATCTCCACATTTCCAATTCCCTCCTCCGATTTGCAAATTCCAAGCAAATCAATCAGTTGTTCTGCCAATTCGAATAAAGGCAATTTCAAAAAGGAATGGCATGCCTCTTTTACCGCTTGTGGGAAAAGCGGGTCTTCAACACCCGCCACAAAACAAGCGTGCTGATCAATCTCCGATTGAAAAACCTGCTGGTAAGCAAATACCAGCTGTACAATGGCCTGAGGATCCTCCTGCTTCACCAGCCAGCGCATACTGGCCAAAAGCAATTGTACCGAACTCGCCTCCCCAATGTACAGGGATTCTGAAGAAACTACCCGGAACAAATCCTCCTGACCGCTATCCTGACCATAAGCCAGTAGGCGGGCAGCCACTTCCTGTCCCTCGCTTTTAGTGCGCACCAAAAAGGAAATATCCTTCGGGCGATAACCATTTTGGAAATAATGTTCCAGCAAGGAAGGTAATTTTTCAAGGGCCTTTTCCTTGAACTCCGTACTACTTCGACTATTCTCCAGCTTGATAAAATGGCTTTCAACAAAGCCCTTCACCTCATGTGCTAATTTTCCAGGACTCACCCGTTGCGCTACCCCTTCGTAAGCCTTCTCAATATCATCTGCCTTTTCTTCCACAAAGGCAATCCCTTCTGCAGAAAGATCCCCTTTCCCCTGGCGTAAGAAATCGGCCAACAAGACAGGCGCCTCCTGAAAAAGGGCATTATTAAACTCAATAATATTTTGATAAGAACGCCAATTGGTGTCCAGCAGGCAATCTGTTGGGCGAGGATTCTGGATATCACTGTAAATCTGATTCAGTAAAAGGCGCCAGTCCCCGTTTCGCCACCGATAAATGGACTGCTTCACATCTCCTACCACCAAAGAGGTATGACCTTCGGCCAGGGCATTGGTGATCAACGGGCGGAAATTTTTCCACTGAAAGCCGGAAGTATCCTGAAATTCATCAATCAGAAAATGGGCATATTTACTCCCTACCCGCTCATAGATATAGGGCGGAATCGGACTATCCTCAAAATCCTGATCTTCTCCGGCTCCATTGTAAATGATCTTTTTCAAAAAATCGGAGGTATCGGAAATCAGCATCATATTCTGCTCTTCCCGATAAGCCTGCAACTCCTCCAGAATTCTGGCAAACAAGCCAATATAATAAACCTGAGAACGGACCATCTTGCAAATGAAATAGCGGCCATAATCCTCCTGTACGATAGAAATAGCTTCTTTCAATAGCGCATTTACGGGCTCAAAAAGGGCCGTAATCGCCGCCTCATTGGGATCATTCTTTTTCTTCATCCACTTGGAAGGCTCATCTTGCGCGGCCAACACCCGGGAACCCGCTTTATAATCCTTCCGTTCTTCCTGGATCTTCACAAAAAAGGAAGCGAAGGAAGACGCCTTATAGGGAAAAGCCTCCAGGCTTAGCCCATGCTGTTCAATCAGTCCCATGGCCTTTTTGCCTATACTGTCCAGTCGGTTTTCAAAGTTGCCGACTATCTTTTGCAGGACATCCCGGAAAGATTTAATCTTATCTTCTTCCTTCACCTGCTGTCGTAAGGCTTCTTCAAATACCTTAAATTCCTCTGAAAGCAACTGACTGGCGAACCGCTGAAGACCGTCCCGCACATCCCAGCGCTCATTATGCTCCAGTTTTTCCTCCGCAAAAGCCACCATCCAGCTGGTCAGTTCGGCATCCCGCCCCAACTTATTCATCAGGCGCTCCACCACATTTTCCATGACTGAGGCCTGATCCAGCTCAATGCGGGCATCCCCGTGCAGTCCCAAATCTTTGGCAAAGGCACGCACTACCTCCTGAAAAAAGGAGTCAATGGTTGTCACTCGAAACTGAGAATAGGCATGCAATATATTCTTCAATTCTTCCGCGCAGCGTCTCTTTACCTCCTGTTCCGACAGGCCAAGATAATTTTGCGCAATATCCTTACACATTTCCTCCTGACGGCCTTGCGCTATTTCATGCATAAAAAGCAACATCCGGTCTTTCATCTCCTGCGTTGCCTTATTGGTGAAGGTTACCGCCAAAATATGACGAAAATGATAACGCTCGCTAATGGCTAAAGCGATGAATTCTTTGGCAAGCGTATAAGTTTTTCCGGAACCTGCGGCGGCCTTATAAACTTTGAATTCTGCTGCTTTTTCTGACAAGGTAGAGATGGACATGAAGTAAATGAGATATCGAAAATCCGTAACAATAATTTAGAGGTTCAGTTTAGCTCAAACACAAACCCGAAACATTAACCAAAAATAAGCCCCTGTATGGAGCAATCAAAAAAGAAAATCTATTTTAAAGGATTAAATGGGGTGCGCTTTTTCGCCGCCTGTGCCGTGATCTTCCATCATATCGAACATCATAAATACTGGCTTGGCTTGCCCAATTTCTGGGGAAATACCACCGTAGATGCCCTTGGCCACAAGGCCGTTTCTTTGTTTTTTGTTCTTAGTGGCTTCCTGATCACCTATCTCTTAATGGCGGAAGTCCAAAAAACAGGAAAAATTGCCTTTTTCAAATTTTATGTCCGGAGAGCACTTCGCATCTGGCCACTCTACTTTTTAATTACTTTTATTGCTTTTTTCTTACTTCCCATCATGGTGAATCTGGATGACTTCGGGATTAATCTGTACCAAGATTTTTGGGGAAAATTGTCCCTCTATCTGGTCATTTTACCCAATATCGCCCGCCAGGCTTTTGAACCCGTTCTGGGTGCCAATCAGGCCTGGTCCATAGGCGTGGAAGAGCAATTTTATCTGGCCTGGCCCATATTGGTATGGCTATTCCGGAAAAGACTGCCTCAGTTCCTGCTTGGTTTTATCGCCTTTAAAATGGGAATTGATTTAGTACTGTACCTTGCGAAAGATGCCGTACTTCCTTCCAGCGGATGGTATGTCCCGCTGAACTTCGGCTACCGCATTATGCATACTTTCCAAATAGAACAGATGACGGTCGGAGGGATAGGCGCCTGGATCCTGTTTGAAAGAAAAGCACAATTTCTCCAATGGATCTATCATCCTATCACCCATTATGGAAGTATGGTGCTTTTGGTGGCCATGCTGTTTATTCCCATGCATTTCTTTGGCGCCTCTGTGGTGGAAGCTATTGTATTCATTTTATTCATTATGAATGTTTCTACCAACCCGAATGCCTCCAATAGCCTGGAAGGACCTGCTTTTACCTTTCTCGGGAATTTATCTTATGGAGTGTATATGTATCATAACATTTGCATCATTTTACTGATCAAATTGCTGATCTATTTTGAAGTGCCCGAAATGAGCAATGCTTTTTTTAATATCAGCCTGTACGGCGGAAGTGTCATTTTCACTACTTTCATTACTGCTCTGTCCTATGAATTCTTTGAATCGAAAGTACTGAAATACAAAAGTAAATTCATGGTGGTTAAAAGCGGTACCAGTGGAGAAACTCCTCCAAAGCCTATGCCGGAGACGGTGAAGAGTTTAAGTCCTAAATCATAAAATAAGCCTGTCGTAACAATGAGCGACAGGCTTTTTTTAATCTATGGATTGGTCTTTTAAGGCTTTAGATGCTGTCATTGAGAATGGCCATTCAATGCACTGTATTGAAAATTCACCCCTTCTATTTTTCATTTTTTCTTGATAAAAAACGAAACAAAAAATCAAGGCTGTGATCAATTTTGGCGAGCCATCGAACCTGCTACCGGAACTCATCAAGGCGTTATTTGACCATCTAGCAATTAGAAGGAAGCAGTGTGGTAATAACGCTGTGATGACTTCTCATCGGCAGCAGTCCCCATGGCTTTTCGCCAATTGATCAAGGCCGTCGGGTTGAAGTGGAAAATTTGGCCTTTTACGGTAAGTCAAATCAAATATATTCAATTAGCTCGCTGGCAGACAAGATGGATAACGGGTATTGACCGCAAATGACACAGAGCTTTTTTTTAATCAATAGGAATAGTCTTTTTCTTTAGCTTCTCCTCCTCTTCCAGCGCCTTCTGCCTTTTCTCCTCATCCCGCTCCCATCGCGGGCCTAGAAAAATAAAAGCAATGCCAAAATAAGTCAGGGGAGCAGTAGGAATCTGTGTGATCAGTCCGTTGGTATAGCTCGCTACCGCCACTCCACAGTAGCCACCATACATCGCAATGAGCTTTACACGGGTATTGGACTCTTTCAAATTCCAGACGACCATAAACCCTTTCACTGCAATAAATACAATCATAAAAACGTGAACATAAAGGCCGATAAAACCACACTCGGCCCAAACCCTCGTGTAGTGGCCGTCCGTGCCTAATTCGGCGAGAAAGGAGCCTGGTGCAAAGCGTTTCCCCCAAGAGCCCGCCATTCCAATTCCTGCACCAATCGGTTTATTGTGCATATAGTTTTCCAAGATCTTCTCCCTGTTCTTCCGCACCATAAAGGAGGGATCCTCGGATGGATTCATGGCCGTTCGCATTCGGTTAATCTGATAATTGGTTTGGCCAATGGTGGTCCATTTTAATACCGCAAACATAAAGAATCCGATAGAACATCCCAGAATCAGGATTTTCACCCGTTTACTCAGCAACAAATACATGAAACCCGCCAAAGCAGGAATCACCAAGGGCCCACGGGAACCTGAAATCAGCATTCCGTAAAAAGCCATCAGAGAGGAAAATATCAGGTAGTTACGCCGTCTTTTATTTTCCCATTCAGCAATGGAGAAGATTCCAAAAACAATCCCCGCCATGGCTTGAGAGGCTCCAAATTGTGCCGCATCTGAGTAGTAAGAAAATACCCTTAATTTACCAAAAAGAACATGGGTATTCGCCGCTCCGGCATCCAGCCATCGCTGCTCAGTGGGAGAAACCCCGATGAACAATTGCTTAATTCCCCAAATGGTTCCGATAATGGAAAAGATGGTCCAAATGGTGATCATCATGTCCATATCCTTGGGTTTATTAAAAATAAGAACACCACAGATGAAATTCAAAACCAGATATAGGGCCAGGCCACGCATAGCATAAAACCAGGCGACTACGGAGCGGGAAAGCGGATTGGCAATTTCAATCACACAATAGCCAAACCAGATCAAAATCACATAAAATACGGCCTGATGGAGATCCGAAGCATCCAGCTCGCGGCCTTTGCCCAAAATAGTAAAGAGAATGGGTAGCAGGAGGAAGACATCAACCCCCAAGCCATAGGGGGCAAAGGGATAATAGCGAGTGAGGCCGGCTTGCATAAAGGAGATGACCAGTACGAAATACATCCCCACCTTGGGGTTGGCATAAAAATAGGCCATGAACATCAAAATGGGCGGCAAAAAGAATAGCATCAGCGGTAGCTTATTCCCCGTACCAATGGCAAGGCCCAGCAAAAGTGCAAAAGGAAGGGCCAATAACCAACCCCAGCGACGTATCCATGGGCCACCCAGAAAAAGTCGAAGTCTGTGTATATCCAAAACGGTGAAAGGCTTGATCTAAAATAGATTACGCTTTTCTTTTTTACCGCATTTCAGGAAGGAAGTTGTTTATTGAAAATGACGAAAAACTATCTACGTGTAGGTTTTCAATCAAAAAAACAAAAAAAGGCAGCCCGATCGGACTGCCTTTTCAATATCTATATGTCGTGGGATTACAAAGCAATACCCATGAAAGACATAAATGCCATACCCATCAAACCAGTGATGACCATGGTGATCCCCAAACCTTTCATGGCATCAGGTACATCAGAATACTTCAAACGCTCACGGATTGCAGCGATGGCGATAATCGCCAACAACCAACCAATACCGGAAGAGAATCCATATACTGCAGACTCACCCAAGCCCATCTCACGCTGTACCATAAACATGGAAGAACCCAAGATTGCACAGTTTACTGCGATCAAAGGCAAGAAGATACCCAATGAACCGTAAAGTGCCGGAGAAACTTTCTCAATGATCATCTCTACCAACTGTACCATAGAGGCAATTACGGCGATAAACATAATCGCTTGCAAGAAGGTCAGGTCGATTTCAGCTGCCTGCGCACCTAATAACCAAGACAATGCGCCTTCTCTCAATACATACTCCTGCAATAACCAGTTAACAGGTACGGTGATCGTTAATACGAACGTTACCGCTAGTCCAAGGCCCATTGCAGTATCTACTTTCTTCGAAACGGCCAAATAAGAACACATTCCCAAGAAGTAGGCAAATACCATATTCTCAATGAAGATGGATTTGATACCTAAGTTTACTAATTCTAACATTGATTCGTTCGTTTAATTATTTTTCAACGTAACCTGTGTATGCGCGCTGTACCCAAATGATCAGCCCCAACACCATAAATGCACCTACCGGAGAAACCATCAAACCGTTCAATGGGAAATCTGGCAAACCAATCGCTTCAAATACTTTGAAACCGAAGATAGAACCAGAACCGAACAACTCACGGAAGAAGGCTACTGCCAGGATGATCCATGCATATCCAAAACCGGATCCCAAACCATCCAATACGGAATCGTAAGGTTTGTTACCCATCGCAAATGCTTCCAGACGCCCCATTACAATACAGTTGGTAATGATCAGGGAAACGAATACGGACAGCATCTTGGATACGTCGAAGAAATATGCTTTCAATACCTGGTCTACCAAAGATACCAAAGTTGCAATTACTGCCAATTGCACAATGATACGGATACGACCCGGAATCAAATTACGCATCAATGAGATAATCAGGTTGGAGAATACAATTACCACCGTTACGGCAATGGCCATAACGAAGGTAGGCTCCAACTGCGTGGTTACTGCCAATGCAGAACAAATCCCCAATACCTGAATGGTAATCGGGTTGTCATCGTTCAAAGGATCAGTAACAATCTTTTTGCGGCGCTTAGAGAATAAAGGCTCTGCTGCCTTTTTCACTTCTGCCGTTTCAACTGTTTCAGCCATTTTAATTTCTTTATTTGGTATTAACCGTTGATTACACTTTTTTCCAAGAATGCCTTATAGTAAGACAGGTAGTTCTCCAACATGTCATTGACACCATCAGCAGTCAAGGTTGCCCCTGACATACCATCTACCTGGTGGTTAGACAATGAAGCATTGTTCTCCCCTTTCAACATTTGAATGGATACTAAATTAGTCCCTTCAAAAATTTTCTTACCGGTATAACGATCCTGTACTTCATCAGAAGTGATACGAGCACCCAAGCCTGGCGTCTCACCTACGTGATCCATAGAAATACCTTTTACAGTGTTTCCATCTGACTCCAATGCCAAGAATCCCCAAATGTTATTCCAAAGACCATTACCATACATTGGCAAAATATAAGAAGCAGCACCGTTAGTATCAGTATACTTAAATACTGGCAATTGACGCTCCTCTACAGGCTTTTTAAATTCACGGCCTACATCTACCTTAGATGCATCTACTCCGTCAATCTTTTCACCTTTAGAATTTACTACAAAACCTTCGATCTGCGTATTGAAGATCTCCAAAATACGGTCCGGCGTCTCTGAAGAGATATCCGTTACCGCACCCAGGATCTGCTTACGCGTATCCAATTCTACTGCTTTCTTTTGGGCATCTTTTAACCCAACAGCGGCAAAAGACAATAGTCCTCCAAGAACGATTGTCATGGCAGCCGCAAAACCGACGATATATCCGTTAGACTGTTGCACGTTTCAATCTCATTTTTTTGTTAGACTCAACTACATAGTGGTCGATCAACGGAGCGAATACGTTCATCAACAAAATTGCCAACATGATACCTTCCGGGTATGCAGGGTTGAACACACGGATGATAACCGTTAATACACCAATCAAAATACCGTAAACCCACTTACCAACAGTGGTATGAGCAGCAGTTACAGGATCCGTTGCCATGAAAACAGCACCGAAAGCCAAACCACCGATTACCAAATGGTAATGAGCAGGCATTCCCATATAAGCGTTCACCGCCAATGCATTCAACAACAAACCGGTCAAATAAGCACCACCGAAAACACCTACCATAATTCTCCAGGAAGCTACACCCGTTGCAATCAACAAGATAGCACCCAAAAGAATCGCTAGTGTGGAAGTTTCACCGATAGAACCTGGAATAAAACCCAGGAACATGTCCATGAAACCGAAATTAATGCCGCCATAAGAAGAGGCTTCTAATGTCGCTACAACACTCTCACCCGCTGGCGTAGCGTTCGCAATCGCCAATGGAGTAGCACCTGTGAAACCTTCTACAAGGTTAGCCCCCTCGATACCGGAAGTCCAAACGTTACCGGAGATATCCGTTGGGTAAGCGAAGTAAAGGAATGCACGAGCAGTCAGGGCCACGTTCAATACGTTAGTCCCTACACCACCGAAAACCTCCACGCCTAATACTACGGCGAAGATCATCGCTACGGCTACCTGCCACAATGGAATAGAAGCAGGAATACACAATGGCACCAACATCCCGGTTACCAGGAAGCCTTCCGCCAATGGGTGTTTACGTAGCACGGAAAAAGTTCCCTCTACCATACCACCGACAGCGTATGCCACCAATACGATAGGCAACACCTGAATGGCGCCATAAATGAACATATCACCAAATGAAGCATCAGTAACGCCTGTTGCTGCATAGTGCTGATACCCTACATTATACATACCGAACAACAAAGCAGGCACCAATGCGATCACTACGGTCATCATTAGTCGCTTCAAGTCGTTGGCATCTTTCACCTGAACTCCTTTGGAACCCGTTACCTCCTTTGGTACATAAAGGATGGTATCAACGGCTTCAAACAGGTAGTGGAACTTCTCAAATTTCCCACCCTTTTCGAAGTCAGGCTTGATATTGTCAAGTTTTTCTCTTAAGAATTTCATGATGTTTATTAGCTATACTGCAACAAATCCAAACCTTTTCTCAAAATAGCCTGAATATCGTTCTTCGACACGTCAATGAACTCACAAAGGGCTACATCTTCTTCTACCAACTCGTAGATACCCAATGCTTCCATATTGTCGAAATCCTCGGCAATGATGGCTTTCATCAGGTGAGTAGGTAAAATATTCATAGGCATCACCTCTTCGAAGGCACCGGATACTACGAAACGACGCTTCTCCCCACGCGTGTTGGTGTCTAAACGAAACTCCTTATTTGGATTAAGGAATGACAATAAACCAAACGCTTTGTGGAAGGATACACGATTCGACTGCGGAGTAATCCATCCCAGGAATTCCTGCTCACCATCTCCCTCAGGGATTACCGTGAATTGGTTGTGATAAAAACCTAGGAAACCGTCCTGAGCAATTTTCTCACCAGTCAAAACGTTACCAGAAATATAACGCAAGTGACCCTCGTTTACATTACCCTCAACCAAAGGCTTGATGCACGTACCCGCCAATACTTTCGCATAGGCCGGCTTTTTCACCTCAGAACCGGTAATCGCAATCACGCGGGAAGCGTCATACTTACCCGTCAGGAACAATTTACCGATCGCTGCTAAGCCAGTAGCAGAAACAGTCCAGTAAAGATCCCCTTTGTTGATTGGAGAAATTTCGTGAATCTGTACCCCTACGTTACCCACTGGGTGCTTACCGGTGAAAGCGGTTTGCTCGCAGTTTTGTAAACCCGCAAAAATGGAGTTAGAAACTGCACCGTTTAAGCCCAGGTGAACACGATCCGTGAATTTCGCTAGTACATCGATACCTGCCTGAAGATACGCTTCTTCACCCTGGAAGGCGAATTCGTAATCAGGTGCCAATGGATGGCTATCGAAAGCAGAAATGAAAATTGCTTTCGGGGCATCTTGTGGATTTGCTACAACGCCATAAGGACGCTGAATAATGTGTGGCCATACACCGGCCTTGCACATTTGTGCAACAGCTTCCTCGCGAGATACCTTTTGTAAATCAGCGGAGCTGTATTGTGTGAAGGACTCAAACTCGAGTTCCTTGTCTGCCAAAACGCGGATTTCCAATAAACGACGCTTCGCACCACGAACGATCTCTACCACCTCGCCGGATACCGGAGAAGTATAAAGAACATCTGGTGTCATTTTGTCGAATAACATCGGAGAGCCTGCCTTGACTGTATCCCCTACTTTCACCATTAATTTCGGACGTTGGATTCCAATGAAGTCCGATGGTTTAAGCGCGAATACATTTGATTCTGCAAATGAAGAGATTTGTTTATCAGCTTGGCCAACAAGCTTGATATCAAATCCTTTCTTTACCTTTTTTGTATTTGACATCGCTACATGAATTGATTCAATAGGTCCCTAAAAAACGGCTCAAAGCTAATAAAAAGTGCGCTAATTATTGATTAAATTGACAATAATTCACGTAAATAATGAGCCTCATCATATCTTAATCTTCGAAAAGTATAAAAAGCTGACTCAGTTGGCCTTTTTTATGAAGTCCGCCACCTGTTCCATCAGCCACATTGGAGTAGAAGTCGCCCCGCAAATGCCCACAGAATTCACGCCCTCCAACCACTCAGGTAATACTTCTGCTTCGGATTCTATGAAATAGCTTTTTGGGTTGTGGGTTTTACAAACCGCATACAGCGCCTTTCCATTTGAACTTTTCTTACCTGAGACAAAAAGAATCAGGTCATGTTCCTGAGAAAAACGCTCCAGCTGTGGCTCACGGTTTGACACCTGTCGGCAGATGGAATCATTCGCCTGAAAATCCACCACCTCAGCCTTTTGGTGCATTTTATTTTCTATACTTTCCTTAAGGGCATAAAAGCCTTTGGTGCTTTTGGTCGTTTGAGAAAATAGGGTCACCGGTCGGTTAAAGTCCAACAATTCCAGATCCTTTTCCTCAGACACGATCAAGGCTTCTTCATTGGTTTGCCCAACCAATCCAATCACCTCGGCATGCCCTTTTTTTCCATAGATCACCACCTGTCCATTATCGTCCTGCATTTTATCGTGAGCCGTCTTCACACGGTTCTGCAGTTTTAACACTACGGGACAGGAAGCATCAATCAGGGTAATATTATTTTCCATTGCCAGGCGGTAAGTTTCCGGCGGCTCGCCATGAGCACGAATCAGCACCTTGCAATCCTTAAGATCTGCCAGATCTTCCCGGGAAATCACCCTCAACCCCTGCTCATTTAAGCGCTTCACCTCCATATCATTGTGGACAATATCCCCCAAACAATACAAAGTAGACGAATGCGCCATTTCATCCTCCGCCATCTTGATGGCATATTCCACTCCAAAACAATAGCCGGAGTTTTTATCAATGGTTACTTCCATAATCCAGGTTTCTTCTGATCTATTGAGCGGCAACGGTTTCCTCAGCAGCCTTTACTATTTCTCCCACCTGTTCCTCAAAGGTCAGGAAGGAGGTATCTACCACTTTTGCATCTTCCGGCTGCACCAAAGGACTTTCCGCTCGTGTGGTATCTATTCGGTCTCTCTTCCGAAGATTTTCGATAATCTCTTCCAGATTCACAATTTGCTTTTGTTCAAATAACTCCTTCTGCCTTCTCTCAGCACGAATGCGCACATCTGCTGTCATGAAAATCTTGAGCTCAGCATCCGGAAAAACCACCGAACCAATATCGCGTCCATCCATCACCACTCCTTTTTTCTTGCCCATCTTACGCTGCTGCTCGACCATCGCTTCACGAACCAATCCAATAGCGGCCACATCACTCACTGCATCGGAGATATACATCTTGCGGATCTCTTTTTCGACATTCGTTCCATTTAAAAAGGTTTCGTTCACCCCTTCTTGTTTATTGTATTTGAAACGAATATCAATAACCTTCAAAGCTTCTTTAATGCCCTTCGGGTCAGTTAGTGAAACATTATGTTCCTTGAAATATAGCGTCACCGATCGGTACATGGCACCTGTATCAATATACCCATAACCCAACTGAGCAGCTACCGCTTTAGCTGTTGAACTTTTCCCACAGGCGCTATAACCATCAATGGCGATTACTATTTTTTTACTCATATTTTTCCGCTGATCAACAAATGTTTAACAGTCCTTCATTGGACAGGGAATAGGCTTCCCTTTTTTGATTTGCTTCTTTTTGGGAGGATATTTCCGACCAGTAGAGCAAGAACTCAGGCCTGCCCCGCCAACGATCAACATTAAGCACAGACACATTGCCGTCTTCCAACGAACAGTTATCCTTTTTTTCTTCACTGATTTCGTATTTTATTTGGTAAAAAAATTCTCTCCCACTATTCCAAATCGCCTCCAAAGGTAACAAAGCTTTCCATAATTTCCCCCTAAAATTTTTATTCTCAAATCGTAACCTTTCAGAATGTTCAAATACGGTCAAACGGGACAGCCCTCAAAGTCGTTTTTACAATTAGCAGGAAGTAAGTAATCCCTCAAATAAGTTCTATTTAATATTTAAAATACGCATAAATTTACCAAAAACTACTGACAATGAACAAGAAAGAAAATGAAGGCTCCATGGAAAAACTCTTCCGAAATATTGGTAAAAAGATTGATGACCTGATCAACGAAGTACCGGTAGACAAACAAGAAGTGAAGGAAGAATGGAACAAAAGATCAGGCGAAATCAAGCGCAATCTCCATTTTTTAGAAATGAAAGTAGATGAATTTGCCATCGAGCACCAGTCCACCATTCAGGAAATAGAAGACAAAGTAAAAAGCACTACTGAAAAAATTAAAAAGGAGTTTTCCGACTTTAAATCGGGCAATGACAGAAAAAAAGAAAATTAAACGAAAAAGCGATCCGGTAAATAAAAGGAACGCCATCCATCAAAAACAATTATTATGAGTAACACCCTTCCCGTCAGGTATGCCAATAGTCAGGAAAAACAATGGGGACTATTCGCTCACCTCGGCACCCTTATCGGGCTATGCATCCCGCTAGCCAATATCCTGGTGCCGCTAATCATTTATCTCTCCAAAAGAGAAGAATCTAATTTTGTGGCCGAGCACGCCAAGGCCTCTTTCAACTTTCAGGTGTCGATGACCATCTTCCTGATCATCTCCGGATTACTTTCCTTCCTCATCATCGGCATTCCCTTTGTAATCCTTTTCGCCCTGATGACGGTGATCTGCTGCATCATCGCGGCTATTGATCTGGACAAAGGAAAGTTTTATCGCTACCCACTCACCATCCGATTTTTGGATTAAAACACGGGAAACCAACCATCCTTAGCCTTGATTTGGAGGAAGCATTCATTTCACTAAAGTCTTCCTCCAACAACACTCCCCCTCCCACTACGCCGTATGTCGTAATGGCCAATAATTTTGCACATAAAAAAACCGGGCTCAACCAAATAAACCCGGCGCTAAACCATCAATTTAAAAATAAACCAAAGTTTTAATTAACCTATTCTCAACCTATTAGAATTTCACTAAGCCATTGCCTGCAATTCCTTCGCGGCACTGGCTTTTTTATATTTTTGCACACCGTTGACAAAAGTGCTCATCACATTCATTTCCTCATCCAGCAACACAAAGTCTGCGGCATAGCCATTTTCAATCTTCCCGATTCCTTCCAGGCCTAAACTTTGCGCCTGATTCCAAGAGGTGGTTTTCACCAGCTCAGCCAAAGATAAACCAGTCACCGAACGCACCATTTTAAGTCCCTCATTGAACCGTAGGGTAGATCCGGCCAGGGAACCATTCTCCAGGCGGGCCACTCCGTCTTTCACCTCCACCTTCAACCCACCAAAGCTTCGCACACCATCTTCACACCAGGAAGCCGCCACTGAATCTGTAATCAGCATCAGGTCTTCCATTTTACGGCTTTTGAAAATCAGCTTGATCATATCCCGATTCAAATGCACCCCATCACAAATCAATTCCAATTTTACATCATCATCCAATAATCCGGCCCCAACCAATCCAATTTCGCGGTGATGCAAAGGTGTCATCTGATTACAAAAATGCGTTAAGTGTGTCATTCCTTTCTTCTTGGCCTGAAGGAAATCCATATAACTCGCATCCGTATGAGCCGCTGAAACCGTAATACCTGCATCCGTGGCAGATTTAGTGAATGGCAAAGCTCCTTCCGTCTCAATGGCCACAGAGACCACCGACACCGGATAAATATCATGCAAAGCTTTCAATTCCGACCAGTCCGACTTGCGAACGAAATCCGGATTCTGAGCCCCGGCACATTTTCGGTTGATAAAAGGCCCCTCAATATGCACTCCCGGTGTTTTCGCAAACTCCGCATCCTGTGCATACGCCTTCACCGCCTCCATTGATTTTTCCAGCACCTCATTGGGCGCGGTAATGGTCGTAGGCAAAAAGGTTGTTACCCCTTCTTTTAATTTAGTCTCTGCTATAGTTCGGATCGAATCCGCTGTACCATCGCACACATCCGCCCCACTAGCGCCATGAGTATGGATATCCACAAAACCCGGCATCAAAATTTGCCCGCGACCATCAATCACCTTTTCGGCAGCCGGAACCATTTGCCCCAAACGAATCACCGCCTGAATCAAACCATTCTCCACCAATACCGAGGCTCTGTTCAGATCCATTCCGGGAGAAACCACGCGCACATTTTGAATAAGTGTTCTCATGAACTAATTAATTACATTTGTTTATCAACACAATTCAAATATAGTGCTAAAAATTAAAAAAGGAAGTTAATTAAAAATATTTTTTAAAAATTAAAGCATTATTAATCAAAAACCGATTTAAAAGCCGATTTAAAAGCCGGAAATTAAGACCTTAAACCCAAATTATTCACCGCTCAATTTAGTAGCCCCCCTTAACCCAAATTATTCATCAACAGCTTGCGTAAATTACCGCAAACAACTTAAAACTAGCGTAATTTAATTTGGTTTCCGGATTTTTAAAGCTCTAATTGGGGCGTACTTGCTTCCTCCTCCCTCACCTGCTTCCGTGGAAAAAAACTGAAATAAGGAATTATTTCTTCCTTTCTCCCTCCTTGCAGCTAAACGAAGATTTAGGCATAAATTATCCGGCTTAACGAAAATCAACCTCTTAAAAAACCGCATCACCAACCATAAAATACCCTTAAAAACAAAAAAAGCTGGACCTAAATCGGATCCAACTCCATTAATAAATATTTTTTCACAATAAAATACGCTTCAATTCTACATCCATTTAAATAATTGTTTCATAAAAGATAATTTCCCACGATAAGGTGCATACCTAAAAGGCAAATCCAGCCAACTGCTTTTTTTCATCACCCCCTTCATATGACTAAAAGCCTCCACAGAATATGCTCCATGATAGCCCCCCATACCACTATGCCCGATCCCGCCAAAAGGCAGACTGCTCTCCGCTAAATGCGCCACGGCATCATTAATCGCACCTCCACCAAAAGCTCTTCTGCTCATTAAGCTCTCCGCAAAAGCTTTATCCTCCGAAAACACATATTGCGCCAGAGGATTAGGATACCGATCCAGCAAAGCATCCAGTTCTTCCGCCTTTTGATAAGTCAGCACCGGTAGAATCGGCCCAAAAATCTCCTCCTGCATCACCGCATCTTCCGTTGTGACATGATCCATGATTGTCGGCGCCAGGTATCGATCCGATGCTGTGTACTCTCCCCCCATCACCACCTTACGCTCATCCAGCATTTTTACCAAACGCTCAAAATGACGATCACTGACCATTCGTGGATAATCCGGACTTTTTGAAGGGTCTTTTCCATACATCTTCTCCACCTCGTCCATCATATGCCCCACCAAAGCATCCTTAATTTTTTCATCCGCCAAAATATAATCTGGTGCTACGCAGGTCTGACCTCCATTCACAAATTTGGCCCAAACAATTCTGCGCGCGGCAATGGCTAAATTGGCATCCGCCGCTACTATTGCAGGGCTTTTCCCTCCCAATTCCAAAACTACCGGAATCATCTTTTCACCTGCAGCGCGGGACACCAACCGCCCAACCGCCTCACTTCCGGTAAAAAAGATATGGTCCACTGGCTGGGCAAGTAAATGTGTTGACACTTTTACGCCTCCCTGCACCATTTTTACATATTTTTCCTCAAAAAGCTCCTCCAGCAATTTCTTCATCACCTTGCTACAGTTTGGAGTGTATTCTGAAGGTTTCACTATGGCGCAACAGCCTGCAGCAATAGCCCCCATCAGCGGCAATAAGGCCAGCTGAACAGGGTAATTCCAGGGTGCAATAATCAGGGATACGCCATAGGGGTGTGGGTGAATTTTTGTAGTAGCAGGGAAATTAGCCATACTGAACCTGCTCACCGTTCTTGGCCCTGCCCACTGCTTTAAATTCCTGATCATGTGCCTTACCTCCACTTGCAGCAGGCCAACCTCTGTAATGAAGCCTTCAAACTTTGACTTCCTAAAGTCAGCCTGCAATGCCTCCAGCATTTCGGACTCATATTGCTTCAGGCCCTTTGCCAGCTTCAGCAGTTGCCGCTTCCGAAATGAAAGCGAAAGCGTTTCCTGACTTTTAAAATAAGCTTTCTGCAATTGTAGGATCCGTTGAATTTCCTCTTCTGAGGTTTCAGAAAAAGTTGGAGTAATAGGTTCTTGCGTCATGGTCTGTTTGTTTATTTTGGAGAAAAAGAAACCATTGCGGATCCCTTTTCATTATTACGGCATAATAATATATAAAAACCCCGTCATGCTGTCGAGTTTCTTACAAAAACAGTCATAAATTCTTAATGATGATCAGTTTTTTTTCAATTTCTCAAAAACTACCTTAGCCCTCCTTATCCTTTTGATGTATACCTATGAGATTTTATCTTTCTTTTTCCCTCTTTTTAGTAATGTTCAATCATCCCTCTATTGCACAATTTGATTTTGAAGGCCATCGTGGTGCGCGGGGCCTGATGCCCGAAAATACCATTCCGGCCTTTATCAAAGCACTGGACCTGGGCGTCACTACTTTAGAGATGGACGTCGTCATCAGCAAAGACAAAAAAGTTGTGGTTTCGCACGACCCCTTCCTGAATCATGAAATCACCACCACCCCAGAGGGCAAAAGCATTCGCGAAAAGAATGAGGAGACTTATAATCTGTATGATATGAATTATAAGGAGATCAAAACTTTTGATGTAGGAAAGAAAAAGCACCCCCGATTCCCGAGACAGGAAAAACTGACGGTCTTTAAACCCCTATTATCGGAGGTCATCAAAGCAGCGGAACATCATGTAAAAGATACGGACCGCAATGAGGTCTATTATAACATCGAAATCAAAAGCCGGGAAGAATGGGATGACATTCACCACCCGAGAGTGGGCGAATATTGTGAATTAGTCGTTAAAGCAATTCAGGATTATTTACCCACGGAAAGAGTGATTCTGCAGAGTTTTGATGTCCGCGCTTTACAGTACCTGCATGAGTATTATCCCGAATTTACCCTTGCTTATCTGATCGAAAACAAAAAATCTGAAAAAGAGAATTTAGACAAATTGGGATTTCTGCCCGACGTTTACAGCCCTGAGCATATTCTTTTAAAGAAAAAAAACATTGAAGACCTCCATGAAATGGGCATGAAAGTAATTCCATGGACGGTCAACGAACGAAAAGACATGGAAGAACTGATTGAATGGGGAGTAGACGGCCTGATTTCAGACTATCCCGATTTACTGATGATCGTAGGAGAGGAGAAGCATTTGCAATAAAATAAAAAAAGGCCGCCCTCAACAGGACGGCCTTTTTTAGGGTTTATTTTCTTAAAATGTAGAAAAGATCCAGTGCCTCATCCGCATTTTTCACCTCCAAATAATCCTCATGTCGGATAGACATCACCAAATCATCTGAAGCGGTTTTCAGTTTATTGCGATTTCTTCGATTCATAAAATCATAAGGAATGCGTAGCAACCAGGCAGGCAAACGATATTGCAAATTCAATACATCGTACTTCATAACGGCCTCCACCGATTTCTTATTACGGTGATAGTATTCCCATACCTTATCATTTCCGCCAATACCATTGGCCTCCACCTGATCAAAATACCTGCCGGCCAAAGCCTTCAGTTCATCAGCGGTATACTCCCGCTCGTGCCATGGATTTCGGCTCAGCGTTTTCTTAATATTCGGCGTTGAAATAATCGCTACACCTCCTTTTTTCAATACCCGATGGATTTCTTTTAGAAATAAAGCATCATCGGCAATGTGCTCAATCACCTGAAAAGACACCACGGTATCAAAGCTCTCATCTGCAAAATCCTGGAAAGGAGGCACTACTGCCTGACGGAAATCCACTTCCGGATGCTCCGCTTTCAGCTTGTCAACCACTTCGGGAATTTTATCTATAGCCGTGTAGGACTCACTCTTAGGTGCCAGCAAGTGCACCCCTCTGCCTTCCCCACAACCCACTTCCAACAACTTTCCCTTCACATAAGGAGCTGCGGCATAATAGGCTTTTAATAATCGCTGATGGATAGGATTATCAGAAGGAATCTGATCAGAAGCGATTTCTGTGGTATATACACTCATTTAATTTCTAATCTATAATAAAAAATGATCCGCCCAACGAGCTTACCAATTTTTCGTTTATCTTAACAACACAAATATAGCCATTTCCGTGAACTGCAAAGGCTGGGGAGATATAAATGATTGAAGAAGGGAGACTTTTCACCGAAATTTTATTTTTGTACTTAAATTCCCGACTTTCTCAAAATCATCCAAAATGAATTTTGCCTGCTATCGATTTTTCATCCTTACCTTCTTTTTCTTTTCCCTTCCGGAATCGTTCGCGCTGGCTCAATTGCCTTTCAATGAATACAACCAATCCTATAATTACAATCCCAACGCGCTTACCAACTTCCGACACTTTGTATTTCGGGATGAGGAAGGTTATAAGGTTATTCTAAATATCAAATACCGGTCGCAGGAAAATGTGGTGGACGAATGCCGGCTGACGTATTTCTTTGTCAACTCCTATAATTCACTGGACAAGTCCGGTGCCACAGGGGTAAATTATGATAATTTTAAAAAGCGCGATGGAGAAAACAATTACTTCATCATCCCGCTATCCCCAAAGGTAGACACCAAGGATATCATGATTCTGAAGATGGCGACGAATAACGGAGATTTCGTGTTTTATCATGATATTCCTTTATACGATGCCGTTGATTTCATCCCACAGGATGGAGAGGAGCCCTTCTGGGCCGTAACGGCCAATTACATCCCCTTAACTGCCTTGAATGTAAAAGCCACTGGAGCAGAACAGAAAGTCACCATCCGCTATTGGGAACACAAATTCCTTCCTGCTTTGCCGCCCATGAGCAAAGCCTCCTCTCCAAAAGAATTACATTATACCGATACTTCTTTCAATTCCGGCACCATCATCCCCATTGATAAGACCGGCACCTACTTTGTTTCCACACAGCCCGAAAGCAAAAAAGGCTGGGTATTCCGGAAAGAGGGCACATACTTTCCGGAAATTAAAGAAATGAACGAGCTCGGCCCTCCACTGCGCTATATTTCCACTAATGAGGAATATCAGGACTTGCTTACCCATTCGGATTTGAGACAAGCCTTTGAGCAGTTTTGGCTGGAAAACAGCCGGTCTCCGAAAAGAGCACGCGCCACCATCAAGCGCTATTACGGACAGGTGACTAATGCCAACATCCTTTTCACCACTTACAAGCAAGGCTGGAAGACCGACCGCGGCATGGTCTATATTGTTTTTGGCAAGCCGGATCAGGTGTATCGGGACCAATCAGAGGAGATCTGGATCTATGGAAAAGATGAGCTGGAGCAGGTGAAATTCACCTTCAACAAAAATCAGGATTTTTACCATAAAGGGTTTTACCTGCTGAAACGTTCCAAAAAATATCAGGACAGCTGGTACCGACAGGTAGACCTTTGGCGTAAGGGCCTTAAGGGCATTTAGCGCGTTTTTCAGGTCCATTCATCCGAAGCAAATTTCGATAACGGAGTGTAAGGCTTTTTTATAATCATCAGGCAAGGCGATTTAAACGGATTATTCCTGCTTAAATCTTCCTTTAGCTGCAAGGCGGGAAAAATGAAGGAAAAGGTCTCCATATTAATTTTCTTCTAACGCAGCAGAGGAATAAGGAGAAAGCAAGCTTGCCCAAAATTATGGTGATTAATCTGTCAGCAACCAAAGATTAAGCGACTAATAATGGGCTATTTAAAACGAACCGAAAAAGCTAGCGGTGAATCATTCGGCTTTAGCCTGAGCTTGCTACCTACTCTTTAACGCTTCAATCCCATTAGTACCAAAAGGCATTTTTGTAATTTCCCTATTTAAAGTCAGGGCCAGCGAACAATTCCTAAAACTATTCAGCTATCTTTGCAGCGGAGAAGGGCAAGCCGGGAATTTTTGCATTATTCTTGCAGGCAGAGGCTTACCTTCCAAAAGAAAGCTAGTGATTTATGGAAAGAACGTTCCGCGGAAACTTCCGCAAAAAACCGCAAACGGCGGATATGATTTTTGGCACAAGAGCCGTTATCGAAGCCATTCGGGCTGGAAAAGAAATCGACAGACTGTATATCCAAAAAGGGCTGAATAACGAATTGACGAAAGAGTTGGTAGACACTGCCATTGAATTTCGCCTTCCGATCAGCAAGGTTCCGGTTGAAAAACTGAACCGGATTACCCGCAAAAATCATCAGGGAGCAATTGCTTACCTTTCTGCGGTAACCTACCAGTCTTTGGACAATATTATCAGCGAGTGTTATGCTAAAGGAAAAGATCCTTTCATTCTGATGCTGGACCGCGTGACCGATGTCCGCAACTTCGGGGCCATTTGCCGTACAGCGGAATGTGCAGGGGTAGATGCGATCGTTATTCCTTCCAAGGGAGCTGCGCAAATTAATGCGGATGCTGTAAAAACTTCCGCCGGCGCATTAAACATCATCCCGGTAACGCGTCAGGATTACCTGAAGGACACCATTACGTATTTACAGGAAAGTGGCATCAAGGTCGTAGCGGCCACAGAAAAGACAGATCAAATTTATACGGAGTTGGACTACAATCAACCGATTGCCATTTTAATGGGTTCTGAGGAAGATGGTGTTTCTCCTGAATACCTGAAACGCGCTGATGAAAAGGCTAAAATTCCGATTTTAGGAAAAATTGAATCTTTGAATGTATCCGTTGCAGCGGGCGTCATTATTTATGAAGCCGTTCGCCAAAAAGGAATAAAATAAAAAAAGGGAAGCCTGATGAGCTTCCCTTTTTTTTACCTGAACTATTTTACAGATACTCTTTGCCGGTTTTATTTTTCACCGCCTTGAAAATCTTCTTGTAGTTGCGTTCATTTCCTTTCTTCACCACCACCACTAACTTTTCTCTGACCGCCACCACATAGTTCTCCAGCCCTTCTGCTACTACCAGCGTCTCCGGATCTTCACTGACCACCATGGAATCCTCTACATCAAAGAGCATCGCATTGGCAAAAACGGTATTTCCTTCCTCTTTCTCCTGATTCAATTCATGGATGGTCTGGAAAGAACCTAAATCCGTCCACTCAAAATCACCCAGAATCACATCCACATTTCCGGCCTTCTCCATCAAGCCGTAATCAATAGAAATATTCTTGCAATGGGAATAGGCTTTTTGCAGGGACTTTCCTTCAGCGGTGGTAAAATAATCCCCCTTCATTTCCTCAAAAACATCTGCCAAATCCGGCAAATGCTTTCGCAATGCCCGGATAATCGCCTGCACATTCCAGATAAAAATACCTGAGTTCCAAACGTAATCCCCACTTTCCACAAAAAGTTCCGCCATTTCTTTGGAAGGCTTCTCCGTGAAAGTTTTCACTTTTTTGATGGTGGCTTCATCTCCATCCCGATATTGTAAATAACCATAAGAAGTCTCCGCCTTATGCGGACGTAAACCAATGGTCAACAACCGATCCTGATCAATAACCGATTCCAGACCGGTAAAAATACAGTTATGAAAAGCCTCCTCCTTGAAAATCGCATGATCAGAAGGAGAAACCACGATGCGGGCATTCGGATAGGCTGATGCAATTTTATAACAAGCATAAGCTATACAGGCCGCCGTATTTCTTCTATGAGGTTCCAGTAATAATTGATCCTGCCCGATTTCCGGCAATTGTTCCTGTACCAGCTCACGGTAATCCTCATGGGTCACCACAAAAATATTCTTTCGGGGGCAAATCGGTAAAAATCGATGATAGGTTTGCTGCAATAGTGATTTCCCTAAGCCGAAAACATCCATAAATTGCTTGGGACGGTCCGTTCGGCTAAAGGGCCAAAGCCTGCTACCAATACCTCCAGCCATGATCACCACGAAATTATTCTCACTATACATCCCGATTTATTTTATTATTATAACCTTTCTTTAATTTGTGAAATTTGTCATTTCAATTGCGCAATACGAATTTATGGTCTAAACACTTAAAAAAGAAATAAACTCCTTTTGTAGAAAGTTCAGAAAACGTAAATTCATATATTAATTAACTAATCCTGATAAGGTACAACGTCGATTACACAAATCTATTGGAAATTTTTCTCCAAACTACCTGTCAGTCTGCCTAGTGTAAAAATAGCGCATTTTAGGCAAAGATCTAATGATCTATTTCATTAGAATAATACAATAATTTTTATTAAATTAAATAGACAGCACATTGATTCCCCCCATCATGGTGTGCTTTCCATTTATTTACCAGAACAACAGCAGAAGGTCTTGAGTAAAATAACAGATAAATTAAAGGATGTCTTTGGATACGATCAATTCAGAGGTAACCAGGAAGCCATTATCGAAAATTTACTGGCAGGGAATCACACCTTCGTGATTATGCCTACCGGGGCCGGTAAATCCATGTGTTATCAATTACCGGCACTCCTGATGGAGGGGACGGCAATTGTCATTTCTCCATTGATTGCCCTGATGAAAAATCAGGTAGATCAGCTAAGGGCATTGGGGATAGACGCCTACATGCTCAACTCTACCCTGACCAAGGGCGAGATGACCCGGGTAAAGAAAAAAGTATTGGCCGGAGAAGCACAGCTCCTCTATGTAGCGCCGGAATCCCTCACAAAAGAGGAGAATGTCGAGTTTTTGAAACAGGCCAAAATTTCTTTTGTCGCCATTGATGAAGCACACTGTATCTCGGAGTGGGGACATGATTTCCGCCCTGAGTACAGAAGAATCCGCTCGATCATTTCCCAGTTTGGAGATCTGCCTATTATTGCCCTTACTGCAACGGCGACTCCAAAGGTACAGCTGGATATTCAGCGCAACCTGGGATTAGAAGATGCCAAACTTTATAAGTCTTCCTTTAATCGGGAAAACCTGTATTACGAAGTTCGTCCCAAGAAAAATATTGACAAGCAGTTGATAAAATTCATCCTGGACCGCAAGGGACAGGCCGGCATCATCTACTGCCTGAGCCGAAAGAAAGTGGAAGAAGTCGCCAACCTCCTGAAGGTAAACGGCGTAAAGGCGGCCCCTTATCATGCCGGACTGGAAGCCGGGCTTCGGGTGAAAAACCAGGACGACTTCCTGAATGAAGAGCTGGAAGTGATTGTGGCCACCATTGCCTTCGGCATGGGGATTGATAAGCCGGATGTGCGCTTTGTTATTCACTATGATGCCCCAAAATCTTTGGAAGGCTACTATCAGGAAACAGGTCGGGCGGGCCGGGATGGGCTGAATGGTCACTGTTTGCTTTTCTACAGCTATAATGACATTGTCAAGCTGGAAAAATTCAATAAAGATAAGCCGGTTACAGAGCGCGAAAACGCCAAAATGCTTTTGGAAGAAGTCGCCTCCTTTTCGGAGTCCGCCGTTTGCCGAAGGAAGCAATTACTCCATTATTTTGGAGAGCACCGCGAGAAGGATTGTGGTTTCTGCGATAATTGTAAGAACCCCAAGGAACGCTTTAACGCTCAAAAAGAAATAGTCATTGCGCTTAAAACCTGCCTGTTGACCAAAGAACGATTCGGCATTAACCACCTGGTTAATGTAGTTCGAGGCTCACAAAACCAGTATGTGATGAGCTATGAGCACAATGAACTGGAAGTGTACGGACTCGGAAAGGGAGATACCGATGAGGACTGGAAAAGCATTTTCCGTGCGGCGATGATCAACCAATTCCTGGAAAAGGATATTGATAATTATGGGGTGCTGAAAATGACCGATGCCGGAAAAGCCTTCATCGAAAATCCGCATGAGGTATTGGTCCCTAAAGGCCATGACTACCGCAATATGCCGGAGGAAGACGAGGTGCCAGCCATCACCACCAAATCCTATGATAAGGTGCTGTTTGGGCAGCTTTTGGCCTTGAGAAAAGAAGTTGCCAAGCGGAAAAAGGTTCCCCCTTATGTCGTTTTCTCTGAGCCTTCATTGGAAGAGATGGCCATTACCTATCCCTGCACCATGGAAGGCATGTTGCAAATTCAGGGTGTTGGCCAAGGAAAGGCCGCTAAATTCGGAAAGCCATTCATCGAGCTCATCAATAAATATGTTAGTGAAAATGACATTGAAACTGCTGATGAGATTACTGTAAAAACCGCTGGTGACCGTTCCAAGGATAAAATCTTCATTATTCAGCAAATTGACCGCAAGGTGAATCTGGATGAGTTGGCAGAAGGCCGAAACTGGGATTTTTTCCAGCTACTGGAAGAAATGGAACATATCTGTTTTTCCGGCACTAAACTGAATATCGACTATTTTTTAGAAGATATTATGGATGAGGAAATGCAGGACGAGCTGAGAGATTATTTCATGGCGGCCGAAACAGACGATATTGAAGAAGCATTGGACGAATTAGGCGAAGACTTTGCTGAGGACGAAATCCGATTGATGCGCATCAAAATCTATTCGGATTTAGCCAACTAACACTAGAATTCTTACATTAAGGCGTTTATCTTTTCCAGGCTGCGAGAGAACCAATCGCAAGGCCATACGGATCTAAAGGTAAACGCTTTTTTTGTGAACCTATATCAACAAAAATGAAAATACTTATCACTGGAGCAAATGGTCTCCTAGGGCAAAAACTGGTAGGCCTACTGGCTGAAAAGGAAGTGGAAATCATCGCCACTGGTAAAGGGAACAGCCGCCTGCCCAATTCGGATACCTTTACCTATGTAACCATGGACATTTGCAATGCCAAGGAGGTAATGGAAACCATTAAAACTCATCAGCCTGATGTGATTGTCAATACTGCGGCCATGACACAGGTGGATCAATGCGAAACCGAAAAGGAAGCCTGCTGGGATTTAAATGTGAATGCCGTCGAACACCTGATTAAAGCTTCGGAAGCAAACAATGCTTTTCTTCTGCATCTTTCTACTGATTTCATTTTTGACGGAGCCGATGGTCCTTATGATGAAGAAGCTTCCGCCAATCCGTTAAGTTATTATGGAGAGAGCAAATTGGCCGCGGAAGAGCTGTTACAGAAAAGTAACATCCGTTGGGCCATTGCCAGAACCGTTCTGGTTTATGGCATTGCCCATGATATGAGCCGCTCCAACATCATCCTTTGGGTAAAAAACTCCATAGAACAGGGTAAAGACCTGAAGATCGTGGATGATCAATGGAGGACGCCAACCCTGGCAGAAGATTTAGCGATGGGCTGCTGGTTGATTGCCGAAAAGCAAGCGGAAGGTATTTTCAATATATCCGGCAAAGACCTGCTAACCCCTTACGATATGGCCATGATGACCTGCGATTATTTCCAACTGGATAAATCCTACATTGAGAAAGTAGATGGCAGTATTTTCCAGCAAACCGCTAAGCGCCCGGCCAAAACCGGTTTTAACATCAATAAAGCAAGAGAGATTTTGGGCTATGAGCCGCACAGCTTTGAGGAGGGCATCAAAATCCTACATGAGCAGATAAGTAATCGAAAAGGGTAGGAGGAATTCGCTTATTTTCATCACCATACCGTAAGCAGATAGTTGAAGACCATACAAGCTTAACTGAAGGCTATTTCCCTAACATTTCCCACCCCAAATAAGGGTAATGACATAAAACCCCAAATAACTATTCGGGACAAAAAAGGCCCTCAATTTCGATTGGGGCCTTTTTAATTCTTAGGCGCTAAGTTGAAATGCGACAAATTTTTTGGCTAAAAACAATTGGAAACATTATCCCGTTGACGAAACATGGAACAAGAACTAATCCTTTCGGATAAAGAACTCCTTGGAAGACTTAAAACTGCCATTACTTCTATTCAATCAAATTTAGAGGTTTTGGTCTATGGACCTTTTATCCACAATAAGCCTAACCCTGAGAATGAGCTACATTTGATCATATTATTGGATAAGGAAAAAATAAGCTTAAAAAAAGAACTGGAAATCAGTAAGCCTCTTTTTGATTTGGGCATTTACCATGGCTTTTTGATCAGACCCCTTTTTCTTTCCAAAAAATCATGGGAACGCATTTCAAAAGAACAGCCGGAACTTTACAATATAAAGAAAGGAGCGTTAGTCATATAACCTTTATTTGCATCATGCCCAACAACTACCATTCCCCTAATTGCCGATACCGACTTTCCCGTTCTCAACTGATGCTTCAAGAGGTAAGTCTGCTTTTAAAGCATAACTTTTTCCTTTCTGCCATCAACAGAAGCTATTATGCTTGTTTTTATGCAGCCAGTGCCTATTTATTAAGTAAAGGAATCCAACCAAAATCACATAGCGGCATTGTCCGAAAACTTAACGAAATTCAGGCACAGCAAAAATGTTTCACACAAGACAACATCATTTTTTATAATTTCCTTGCCAACAAACGAAATCAGGCGGACTACCAGGATTTTTTTAATATTTACAAAGAAGGAACGGAAATCATTTATCAGGAAAGCGCACTCTTCATACAAGAGATGCTAGAATACTTCCGACAATAAAAAAGCCACTCCTCAAAGTGGCTTCCTCATTTCATCTAAAAGACAGTGCTTTAATTCAGTTTTTCAATAATCTCCGCAACACTCAATTTATCCTGCTCTCCAGTCTCCATATTCTTCAAAGTGTAAGCCCCATTGGCAATCTCCTCAGAGCCCACCATCAATACATATGGAATAGATTTCTTATTGGCATAGTTCATCTGCTTTTTCAGCTTGGCTGAGGAAGGGAAAATCTCAGATTTAATTCCCGCCTCACGGAATTGTGCCAGCAAGCCCAAACCATGCGTTTCTGATTCCTCATCAAAGTTCACAATCATCAGCTGGGTAGTGACCAAATTATCTTTTGGAAACAAATCCAACTCTTCCATTACATCATAAATACGATCCACGCCAAAAGAGAATCCAACGCCAGGTACATCCGGTAAGCCAAATACGCCGGTCAGGTTGTCATAGCGACCACCACCACTCACCGAGCCAATGGATACATTATTCACCTTAACCTCGAAGATCGCTCCGGTATAATAAGAAAGTCCTCGGGCCAAAGTTAAATCAAAATCCACATGGTGATCTTCTACCCCAAACTTTTTCAGGTAGGTGAAGATTTCCTCCAATTCTTCTACTCCTTTCGAACCATCTGCAGAAAGTGCCAAAAGCTCTTTGCTCTCGGCCAAAAGTTCCTCATTGCTGCCGGCCATCTTCAAAATAGGCTTGGCCTGCTCCACAGCATCTTCTGAGAACCCGCGTTCTGCCAATTCCTCCAACACCTTATCAAACCCGATTTTATCCAGCTTATCAATCGCTACACAAAAATCCGTCTCTTTCCCCGGGGCGCCGATGGTCTCTACAATACCGCTTAGAATTTTACGGTTATTCATTTTGATGGAATAATCTGTAATATTCAGGCCGGCGAATACTTTATTGATCATCTGGATGATTTCCGCCTCACAAATCAGGCTATCCGTCCCCACCACATCCGCATCACACTGAAAGAACTCTCTATAACGACCTTTCTGCGGACGATCCGCACGCCATACCGGCTGAATCTGATAACGTTTGAAAGGGAAAGTAATATCATTTCGATTCATGACCACATAACGGGCAAAGGGTACCGTTAGGTCATAACGCAAGCCTTTCTCGGCAATTTTCGGAAGTAAAGTCTTCGATCCTGCTTCGTAATCAGCCACCGATGTTTTCTTCAAATAATCACCGGAATTCAGCATTTTAAATATCAGCTGGTCTCCCTCATCACCATACTTTCCGGTTAATACGGAAAGGTTTTCCATGGTTGGAGTCTCCAACGGCATATAACCGAATTGTTCAAAAACAGATCTGATGATCGAAAAAATATAATTTCTGCGAACCATCTTTTCTGGTCCGAAATCTCTGGTTCCTTTAGGTATGGACGGTTTTTGTACTGCCATTGATGCTTATTGAAAATATGTCACGTAATTTTAGAGTGCAAAAATACAAAATGGGAAGCGATTAATAAGCGAATGACCGCTTTTTTCCGTTCCAACGCCCGTTGATTTTCAAGTTTTTGTGATTTTTTTTGGGGCGTTAATTAGTTTTTTAGTGACAATCCCTTAAATTTGCAGTCCGTTTGTAAGAATCATATAAAATCATAATAAATAAAGACATGGCAGTTACTAGACTAGTCCGTAAAGGAAAAAGAAACAAGGCGGTTGCTAAAAACCTTAACAAAGCTATTGCTCACGCATGTGCGAAGCCTGTTATCAAAAAAGTTGATGTAGAAGAATTGAAAAAACAATTCGAAGCATAAGATCAGTTTTTGATCTCTGTTAAAAAGCAGCATCCCGCAAAGGTGCTGCTTTTTTATTATCCTTTATTTCAGGGCTGAGCGCGCTCCCAATTCTATCACCTCCAACTTTTCCGGCCGCCCGGCATTTACTTCAAACCTCAGCAAAGTCCGGACTTTATGAAAGCCATGCCGACCTGCCGCTCCCGGATTCATGCATAACATATTCCCGAATTTTGGATCTGCCATCACCTTCAGAATATGAGAATGCCCACAAATAAACAGATCCGGCGCCCCTTGACTTTTTAATATATTTCTCACTCTGGCTGCATATTTTCCGGGATAACCACCGATATGCGTCATCCAGACTTTCAGGCCTTCTACCTCAAAAAATAAATCTTCGGGTAATTCCTGCCGTAATTTGCCGCCGTCAATATTCCCATAAACTGCCCGAAGGGGCTTAAAGTCCTCCAACTGCTCCAGCAATTCCCAATCCCCAATATCGCCTGCATGCCAAACCTCATCGCAATCCTTAAAATACTCAAACACACGCTCATCCAAAAAACCATGAGTGTCTGACAATAGTCCTATTTTCATCTTTAATTTATCGTTTTATTCTAAATTACTAAAAGCATCATTTTTTTAAAAAAATCAATTTTACAGCATTCTACAGGATTATTAATAATTGACGAACAAAAAAGTCTTTGATAATTCAAAATTCCCCAAACGATCAAATTAAAAAACCTTTAAATTTTGATTTAAAGGCATATTCTATGGATTTTTGGCATCAACAAACCTTATGCGCAAATCATTTTAATTGATACAAAATTCAGTCTCTAAAATGACCTTTCAAGCTGACTAATGCCGAATTTCGCGCCATGAATACTTCTTTATGCTATGAATAAAGCGTCCAAAAATAATACAGCCCAGCTCATATTTGCCTGGGTGATGATTTGCTTCTTCAGTTTCTATCTATTTGCCAACCTTCCGGGCATGCCGGAAGAAGTTTTGGGCATGGGTTGGAAGAAGTTCCTCCGATGGGTCTTTGGCTTATTATTCAGCGCTGGTTCATTTACGATCTATTTTCGTGACGAACTATTCCGAAAAAAACAAAAAACAGATAAATCATAATTATGGACGTTGAACTACTATCGCGATTTCAATTCGCTTTCACGGCTTCCTTCCATTACCTTTTTCCTCCTTTCAGTATTGGGATGGGCCTCTTATTGGTCATTTTTGAATCCCTATACCTGATCACCGGCAAAGAAGTATGGGAGCGTATTACTCGTTTCTGGATTAAAGTATTTGCCGCCAACTTCTCCGTCGGGGTAGCCACCGGTATTGTACTGGAGTTTGAGTTTGGTACCAACTGGTCCACTTATGCGCGTTTTGTAGGAGATATTTTTGGCTCTCCTTTGGCTGCAGAGGGTATTTTTGCCTTCTTCCTGGAATCGGGCTTTTTAGCCATCCTGCTTTTTGGCTGGAACCGTGTAAGCAAACGCACGCACTTGTTCTCCACCATAATGGTATTCCTGGGATCTACCATGTCCGCTTTCTGGATTGTGGTTGCGAACTCCTGGCAACAGACGCCGGTCGCCTATAAACTGGAAACATTGGATGGTGTCACCAGAGCGGTAATTACCGACTTCTGGGGTATGGTCTTTAACCCATCGGCCATGCTTCGTTTTGAACACGTGGTCGTAGGAGCATTCCTTCAGGGAGCATTTCTGGTACTTTCCGTTTCGGCTTACTTTATTTTGAAAAAGCAATATGAAGAATTTGCCAAAAAATCATTCACCATTGCATTAATCGTTTCTACGATTGCGGCACTGGGACAATTAGCCATTGGGCACAGCCATGCCGAGCAGGTGGCAGAATATCAGCCGGCAAAATTAGCCGCTTATGAAGGCCTTTATGAAACCACGGAAAGAGCGCCGCTTTACCTATTCGGATTTACCGATCCGGAAACGCAGGAAACCGTCGGCCTGGCCATCCCGGGCATGTTAAGCTTCCTGACGCATGGTGATCTGGATGCACCCGTAAAAGGCCTAAATGAATTCCCGAAAGAGGAATGGCCAAAGGCGGCGGCGGTATTCCAGACTTATCACATCATGGTAGGAATCGGTATGCTGCTCATCGGCTTGACTTTATTCTCTTGCTTCCTGCTTTACCGCAAGCAGCTCTTTAACCAGGATTGGCTGATGAAAGGCTATGTGGCTGCAGTCGTACTACCGGTAATCGCCAACCAATTGGGCTGGTTCTCCGCTGAAATGGGTCGACAGCCGTGGGTGGTGTACGGTTTATTAAAAACCAAGGATGCCGTATCAAAGAGTGTTACCGCTCCGGAGGTTTTAACTTCTTTGATCATGTTCATGATCGTTTACGCATTGCTTTTCTTCGTTTGGTTGTATGTTTTAGACCGTGAGATCAAACACGGACCGGGTGGGGAAGATCACGGTGTAGAAGCGGGATACTCCCACAAGGGTAAGAAAATTGAAGGATTAAAAGGGCTGTAAGGCGGCTCTGCTCATTAATAAATATCAAATTATTGCACTATGGATTATCATGTAGTATGGTACCTGTTGGTAGGAATTCTATTGATTGGGTACGCCATTCTGGATGGCTTTGATTTAGGGGTTGGCGCCTTGCATTTATTATCCAAGACGGATCATGACCGGAGAATCATGCTGAACTCCATTGGTCCGGTATGGGATGGGAATGAGGTTTGGCTGATTACTGCCGGAGGAGCCCTTTTTGCCGCTTTCCCAGAAGTTTACGCCACCGCCTTCTCCTCATTTTATCTGGCTTTAATGTTTGTACTGGTCGCCCTGATATTCCGGGCGGTCTCCATCGAGTTCCGCTCCAAAGAAGAAAATACCACCTGGCGTAAAACCTGGGATTTTAATTTCTTTATTGGTTCCGTAATCGCTGCGGTAGTTTTTGGGGTAGCGATTGGAAATATTATCATGGGCATTGAAATTGGCCCGGACAAGGAGTACCATGGAACTTTCCTGGCCTTGTTTACGCCATATACCCTGATGACGGGCGTTTTCAATTTGGTGATGTTTACCATGCATGGTGGAGTTTACCTGTTGATCAAAACAGAGGGAAAATTACAAGCCGATATGAAGCGTTACACGATGAATGCTTATTTCGTTTTCGTCACCCTTTTTGTGGTCCTCACCGGTATGACCCTTTATTTAAAACCGGAAATGTTGGCTAACTTCTCTTTTGGAAAAGTGGCAGCCACTAACCCTCAACACCATCTGATCAAGGATTACCAGACCATTGTCTCCGTATTTGCCTGGTTGGTGATTGGCTTAAATGTCTTGTCCATCATGAACATTCCGAGAACCATTGTAAAAGGGAAATACCATCAGGCTTTTATTTCCAGTTCTTGTACCATTGCGGCACTGATCATGCTTTTCGCTTTGGGTGTATTCCCGAACCTGGTCGTAGCCAATGATCCTGCCAACAGCCTGAATATTTACAATTCAGCCTCTTCGGAATATACACTAGAAACCATGTTTAAAGTCGCCATTTTCGGTATGCCTTTCGTCGGAATTTATACTTCCCTTATTTATTGGACTTATAAGGGCAAGACCAAAATTGATGACCAGAGTTATTAATAATATTTTATAACGTTTAAAAAGACCGGTGCTTCCGGTCTTTTTTTTATCCCATCAACACCTAACAGTCAACCAAACCCCACCAACACCCCAAATTGGTAAATTAAAGCATGGTTGGTATTTATTTCATAAACCTATCCTCAGTAAATTTAATCTCCCCCAACAGACACATTCAAACACACTTATAAAAAGAGAAATAAAAATCACTGACATTACTATTTATTGATAATATTTTATTTATTCGAACCTTCAATTAACCTAACTCAATTTAAAAAGATGAAATTATCAAGCACCTCATTATTAAGGTGGGAAAGTCTACTTCTTCTGATCACCCTGTTTGCCGCCTGTTCCTCTGAAGATGATCATGACATCAACAGCCCTTGCTCCGACCCTTCGGAACACATTTACCAGGAAGTAGATGGGATCATCACTGTTGAAATGGAAAACACTACCATTGGGGAAGGATGGGGATTAAAAACAGAAAGCCCTGATTTTACAGGAAAGGGCTATTTGCAGTGGGAAGGTGAAACGGCTTACAATAATCCGGGAAATGGCCTTTTAACCTACCGGATACAAGTAAACACTCCCGGAACCTATCGATTCCTTTGGCGGGGTAGAATCAACGAAGGGAACTCCGGTTCTGACGCCAATGATGCCTGGCTTAGAATGGCAGATGCCACGGATTTCTTCGGCTATAAAGCCAAGAATGGTTCTTACGTCTACCCCAAAGACTCTGGCAAAACCCCTAACCCAAATGGGTCCGGAAAAGAGGGATGGTTTAAGATCTACCTCAATAAACTGAATGAGTGGGCATGGATTTCCAATACCTCTGATAACGATGCCCATGCGGTATTTGCCACTTTTGAAAAAGCCGGGATCTATACCGTGGAAATTTCCGGCCGATCAAAAGGTTTTGCCATTGACCGCTTCAGTCTCTTCCATGAAAATGTGAATGAAGCAGATGCTACCGACGCTATTCTCAATCCCTCCATCACTTGCCAGTAGAAATTTCAAGCCGGAAATACTTCCGGCTTTTGTTATCACCACAGGGCTTTTTCATAAAAAGATAAATCAGCCATTCAACACCTTATATTTAATTATCAATCGTTTCTTTTTCATTTTTTCTTGATAAAAAACGAAACAAAAAAATCAAGGCTTGTGATCAATGTCGGCGGGACAAAGAACCTGCTGACGGAATCCATCAAGGCGACATTTCGAGCAGGCAGGAGTCTGGTAAAATAGGGCTAAAATGTCGCTGTGATGCCTTCTTATCGCCAGCAGAACCTTTGTCTTTCCGCCCATTGATCAAGGCCGGTTGTTGATGTGGAAAATTTTATACTATTAAGTTAATACCCTAAAAGATAGTAATCTAACTCATAAACAAGCGCTCAAATCAATTAGACCCTCATTGGGAACTAGATCTTTCATATTATTTGTAGTTTTATGAAAAAACCGTGATTATCATCAACCATCCAACGAAATCCTTAAATTGCAGTCAATACAAAATACGTTAATATGGATTTATCTCGTAGACCAAGGAGAAACCGTAAGTCGGATGCCGTACGCCAAATGGTAGCGGAGACGCAGGTGAATACTTCAGATCTTATTTTCCCCCTCTTCCTGATTGAAGGAAGTAATAAAAAGGAAGAAGTGGCTTCAATGCCCGGCATCTACCGATGGTCACAAGACCTGTTGTACAAAGAAATTGAAGAATGCATGAATTTGGGCGTTCGCAGTTTTGATGTTTTCCCTTCCCTTTCCGAGGACAAAAAAGATAAGATGGCTACGGAAGGATTAAATCCTGAAGGTATTTACATCCAGACCCTGGCCGGTATTAAAGCGCGATTTCCGGAATGCTGCCTGATGACTGACGTGGCCATGGACCCTTATTCTTCGGACGGACACGATGGCATTGTTGAAAATGGACAAATCCTGAATGATGAGACCCTGGAGGTTTTAGGTAAAATGGCCGTGGTGCAAGCACAAGCCGGAGCAGATATCATTGGCCCCTCAGATATGATGGATGGCCGTGTGGCGCATATTCGTGCGGCTTTGGATGCAGCAGGATTCACCAACACCAGCATCATGTCTTATACGGCCAAATATGCTTCTGCCTATTACGGTCCTTTCCGTGATGCTTTGGATTCTGCACCAAAATTCGGTGATAAAAAAACCTACCAAATGGATCCGGCCAATCGTAAGGAAGCGATTCTGGAAGGAGAGCTGGATTTTCAGGAAGGGGCAGATTTCCTAATGGTGAAACCGGCATTGGCTTATTTGGATGTTATTCGCACCTTAAAAGATAACTTCGATATTCCGATCTCATGCTATAATGTCAGTGGCGAATATGCCATGGTCAAAGCGGCTGCAGAAAAAGGCTGGTTAGACGGTGAACGCATTATGCTGGAGACCTTATTATCCATGAAGCGTGCCGGAGCAGATATTATCCTGACCTATCACGCCAAGGAATTTGCCGAATGGCAAAAAAACAACCGATAATTGAAGATAAAAATAAAGCCTGTCCGAGTAGACAGGCTTTATTTTTTTTACCAATTATTTCGTTTAGCTCAATTATTCAAGTTTATGCCGGATTATTGATGTTTAAATCCTCACTTAGCCCAGGACGAAAAAAATGTAGGAGTTTTTCCTATTTCAAGTTTATTCCAGGGAAGCTGACGAAATGAGGAGCAAGCAAGCTCACCCCAATTCGGACGATTTAACTATCAGTAAAACCACTCAAAACAAATTAAAAATTGAGCGATTACTTCTTCTTTAGATAATCCAGTGGCAAATATTTCGGTTTAAATGCTCATTGAGCTAAATATTTTCTTGAACTTCTGATCCATCAAGCTCAAAACTAAACCACTTAAAGCTAATAAAAAAGCCCCCATGATTATGTCCTGGCTTTGGTATAGAGCACTCATCTCCAAGGCCCAATTCATCCAAAAGCTATCTGCCGCAGTGGATACCGATTGAGCAGGCGCCATCATCAACACAACACCGCCAAGGGCCAGCACCAAGACCAGCAACAACACCCATATACGCTTTGATATCAGTGGGCTATAATGCTTCATCGGCACGACCATCGCAGGATGTTGCATATTATGCAAAACCCGCTGACTAAAATCAGAAGATAATCGTGGAGTAGATTTCAAGCCTGATATTAAATCCTTTTCCCAGTCTTTTTTATTATCTAACTCGCTCATAAGGCAAACATACTTTTTCGATTGGACAATTTTTCTTCCAGCTTTTTCCGGCTCCGGTGTAATCTCACCTTCACCAGATTCGGCTTAATATTCACCACCTCGGCAATTTCCTTCGTACTCATTTCCTCCAAATAATATAGGGAAATAATCACCCTTTCCTCTTCCGGTAGCTGGCTGATCGCCGCATGAACCTGCTCCTTTCGGTCTTCCTGCTCCATCATCTCAGCGGCATCAGGACCCTGTTGCCGATCCGGTAATTGATCCGTCACCCATTCCCATACGGACCGACGGGAATTTTGCCTGTTTTTACCCAGGGCCATATTATAAGCAATACGGTAAAGCCAGGTGGAAAACTTAGCCTCCCCCCGAAACTGATCCAGGGCTTCAAAGGCTTTCAAAAAACTATCCTGAGCTGCTTCTTCTGCATCGGCATGATTCAATAAAATCCGATAGCAGATTTGATACACCATCTCTTTATGATGATCAATCAAAAGCGTAGCCCGGCTATAGTTTCCCTGCCGTATTTGGTTCAATATGGTGTTTTCAGTATCAGTATTCAACATCTGTCCATTGGATGCGCTATCAGAAGCTGCGGTTACAGAAGTTAAGCATTTTTCTTGAAAAAATTTCCCCAACCCGGATTGACCATATTAACCCGAATTATTTATGCTTAAATCCTCGTTTAGCTGTAAGGCGAAAAAAATGTAGGAGTAGTTTCCTATTTCGAGTTTTTTCCAACGAAACAGAGGAATGAGGAGAAAGCAAGCTTGCCCACATTTGGGCCATTATAAATCAAAGAAAATAAATCACAATAAACTGAAAATAAGTCGCTTATGCTTAGTTAATGAATTTATCGTTAAATAATTGGGGTTAACTCCTTCATCAGGCTGATGAAAAAAAAAGGAATTTTTGTAACCATCCTTAACCAGCTGGCATCAAAAGGGCGAAAAACAGCAAAACAACATTTAAATTTAAAGCTATGAGTCCTTTATTAATTCCAATTTTAGTCCCGCTTTCCGCTTTTTTGATGGTTTTTGGCATCGTTTATATCCTGACCACCGCTCGGAATCGGGAACGTTTAGCCATGATTGAGAAGGGAATGGATCCCACAGACCTGATGAAAGGACCTGAAAGAAAAAATCGTTTTAGCTCCCTCAAAAATGCCTTATTGGCTTTGGGCGTAGGCCTGGGGGGAATTATTGGCTTCTTTATTCAGGGTGGACAGGATTTCTCCGATTTCCTCCAGTCTCCGGTCAATATCTTCCTGATGATTATTGGAGGTGGCTTAGGACTATTAACCTACTATTTCATAGCGAGCAAAATTGAGCAAAAAGAAAAAGAAGAGGATTCCTCTTCACCCTTTTAAAACCAATTACTTCAGAAAAAAGGCCTTCCCAATCCGGAAGGCCTTTTTTTCGAATAAATCTTCTTCTCTTTCCAGCTTCAAAATTGAGGCCTGATGCAGGATAAAATACTGCTCCTAATAATAACCGACCTCATTCGTGCCAGTAAAAGAGAAACAACTAAGCCGGATTATTTATGCCATAATCCTCGATTCTTCAAATTTTCCCTTCGAATTTTGACCATAAACACACTCTTATTGCCTGCAGTCACTCCATGGCTTCTTTCTACCAAAATAAACAAATTCAGAAAAATCATACAGCTTCCCCACAAACCCTACATTGAAGACAAAGCCCTAAAATTCAACACATAAGCCTTTACATCAAGCACAAAATGCTCCGTTCGATGACCTGTTGAGCTATTTAAGCTATTTTTCCAATTGGATTTTTCAAATTAAATGAGGAATGATTTCATACTTCCTTATCTAGAAATATCAAAACTACCTCATTAAAAATCAGGACATTAAATTTTACTTAAAATTGAACATTTTGAATAGCCTGACTAAAGGAGCTCTTAAAAATTATTTTGAATCTGTCAGAAAACGCAATCAAAAATTACCGAAACCTTCATTTTCAATGAATCTCACTTTTTTTTGGAAACTACGCAACAAAATTCTTTTGTACTATAAAGGAAACTAAATAAAAAAGGAGGTTCCCCGTAAATCTCACAACTCGTTTAACCACAAACAACTCACTCAAAACCAATACAATACAATTTAAAGAACTTTCTTACACCATGACAAATGCGCTTTTTTAACCAATTCCCCCTTACTATATTGCAATACAATCACAGGAAACTCACCCTCAACAAGAGGCTGAAACTTTACATTTTTCCTTGAGGAAAGCATAATAATTTTGTTCATTTAATCCCCCACTATCATGTACACTATTAAATATCAATCCCCAAAAGGCGTAGCTTTCCTAAAGCTCAAAGCAAGATCAAATTCCGATGCTGTGCGCGAGCTTTTTAGACTTCACCGGGTGGAACTCCACCGTGTTATTGAAGTAAGCCAGAAAAACTAAAAGTGACTCCAACAAAAAAAGCCGCTCTCTGTAATAAGAAAGCGGCTTTTTTGTTGCCCGACTAGGGCTCGAACCTAGACTCTTCTGAACCAAAATCAGACGTGTTGCCAGTTACACCATCGGGCAGGATAATATCCAAATATTGTAAGCTTTGTTGCCCGACTAGGGCTCGAACCTAGACTCTTCTGAACCAAAATCAGACGTGTTGCCAGTTACACCATCGGGCAGGATAATATCCAAATATGTAAGCTTTTGTTGCCCGACTAGGGCTCGAACCTAGACTCTTCTGAACCAAAATCAGACGTGTTGCCAGTTACACCATCGGGCAGGATATATCCAATTGTAAACTTTGTTGCCCGACTAGGGCTCGAACCTAGACTCTTCTGAACCAAAATCAGACGTGTTGCCAGTTACACCATCGGGCAGGATAATATCCAAATTGTAAGCTTTTGTTGCCCGACTAGGGCTCGAACCTAGACTCTTCTGAACCAAAATCAGACGTGTTGCCAGTTACACCATCGGGCAGAGTATCGTATCGCAATACGAACACTGTTTATTATCTTGAAGTTGCCCGACTAGGGCTCGAACCTAGACTCTTCTGAACCAAAATCAGACGTGTTGCCAGTTACACCATCGGGCAAGAAATAAAAGACGAAGTAGTTAAAAACAACTCCCAAACATCTTTTAATCAAGATCATTATGAAAGTTGCCCGACTAGGGCTCGAACCTAGACTCTTCTGAACCAAAATCAGACGTGTTGCCAGTTACACCATCGGGCAGTAGCATCGCTTAAAGGTGAAACCCTCAGCGTTTTTGCGGATGCAAATATAACGGACTTTTAAATTAAATTCCTAACCCCCGCACGTAAAATTTTGGCATTTCCGGAAAAATAAAGGGCTGTTCCCTGAAATACAGAAAGATGGAGAATAATCCCCAAAGGCGCATTTTTACGTAATTTTCCTTTAACTTTGTATTGATACTTCGTTAAAGAGACCATATGAGCTTCGTTCAGGATTTTTTCAGGTCTGCCAAACCAATGCTGACCTTTTCCTTTTGTTTTTTGCTACTATTTGCCTTACCGGCTACAGCCCAATACGACACGCTGGTGGTGCAGGGAAATGGGCTCTTATTGCTTAATGAAACAGAAGTACAGATCGCCTCTTCCAAAATGCTGGACGACATTTATGATTTCCGCTTCGATGAGGTAGAGACCGAATACGTAAAGCTCAAGGAAGATTTTGGCTGGCACCCCTTGCCTTATTTTCTGATGGGATTAGCCGAGTGGTGGAAAATCACGGTCAATTTCGAAGATAAAAGCCAGGACCCGGTTTTCATGGCCTATATGGACTCCTCCATTATGCTGGCCGATAAGCTCTATAATTACGAAAAAACTTCTCTGGAAGGCGCATTCTTTCTGGCTGCTGCCTATGCTTTTGAGGCCCGGCTGGTCTCGGAGAGAAAAGAATGGACCAAAGCAGCCAACCTGGCCAAAAAATCTTTGGCCTATTTAGAGGAATCCAAAGGAAAGGGAGGCATGAGCCCGGAATTATTGTTTGGGGATGGGCTTTATAATTATTATGCCCAATGGATACCGGAAAACTATCCCATGCTGAAACCTATCATGTGGTTTTTCCCCGGAGGGGACAAAGATTTAGGGATCAAGCAGCTCAGGGAGGTGGGGAAAAATGCCTTTTTCACCCGTACAGAAGGACAAATATTCCTGATGCGGATGTTGGCCAGTGATGGAAAAGACCCACAGGGCGCGCTGCATATTGCACGCTACCTCCACAAAACTTACCCGAATAACCCCTTCTTTGAGCGTTATCTGGCCCGAATGCTTTACGCTACGGCCTCCTATTATGAAATGGAAAAAGTCTGCCTGTCCATCATTTCAGATATTGAAAATAAAAAATATGGCTACGGGGCTGATGACGGCCGCTATGCCGCTTTCTTTTTAGGCCAATTATATCACGCCCGCATGCAGTATCAGAAATCTGAGCAGTACTATAAAATGGTGATGGATTTTGTAGCCGAAAATGAAGCCTTCAACATGGGCTATTATCATTATGCCATTTTAGGCCTCATGGATATTTATGGAAAACAAGGGGAGTACGAAAAAGCAAAGGAGTACCACAAACTGTTGAAGAAGCACACCAAGCGCGGAGAGTCAGTGGCTAAAGCCGCGAGGAGTCGTATAAAAAATTATAAAGAAATCGCTAAAAAGTTAGACGACAACCCCAAAAAAATAGTTAGCGAAGATGGAACGAATTCAGATTAAAATGAGCCCGGAACTTTTTTTAAGCTACCCGATTTGTCAACAATGTGATATGCTGTGGGAGCAGGCAGAGCTGCTTTACATTAATGTGGAAGATGACCAAATGATCCACCTTTATGTTATTCAGGGCTTTTTCGTAGAAGTTCTTTTTCGAAAAGGAGGACAGATGATAGATTTGATCAAAGCCTATGAAGCAGCCTCAGCCATAGAAAAATACTGGCAGGAAGTTAATATCGAATAATCACTCCCCGCCTTTTGGCTTACCGTCTGCAAATCTTTCGATAATCACAGAATCGGCATTTTTCTTCTTTATCGGTTTGGTCAAACACCTGTTCTTCCGAGAAAATCTCCTCCAGCAATTGCTGCAGCCCTTCCATTATTTCAGGAAATAATCTCCTTGCATTTTCCAGTCGGTTTTTCCCTTCCTTAAGGAAATACTCGAATTGCTGGCCGTACATTTCCCTAATGGCGTAAACAGCCGGTACTATACTATTTTTCTCCTCCGGATCAGGAAAGTTATGATCATATAACAAACTATAAATCAAGGTCTGCAAAGCCACTTTAGAGCGATCCTTCTCTTCCCGATCAAACAAGCTCCCGACTGATTTGAAAGTGGTGGAATCACCTCCGGTTTTATAATCCAGTATCCGCAACTGCCCATCCTTCAAATCTACTCGATCAATACTCCCGGAGAGTCGTACCGTAGCGCGCTGCCCATTCAGATTCAGGGGAATTTTCAAAAACTCATTTCTTCCGATCTCCAGCCCTACAAGGGTAAAGGGAGCATATTCCATATCCCTTTTTAGAATCTGCCGGCCCATGTTCAGCAACATTTTTTTCACAATTACATTATTGCCGGCCAGGGCCATTTCCTCAGCATCCTGCAACTGATAATGCTTTCGGATCTCCCGTTCAATTTGTTTTTCCAGTTGTGGTAAAATCAGTTCCTTAATTTGCTGAGGCATGACCATTCCGCCGTCCCTGCTCAAATAAGGCTTATATAGATTTTCCAGTGTATTGTGCAAAATCGTACCGGCTACGGCCACATCAAGTTCCTCTTGTAACTCCTGCTCTTCCTTCAGGCCGGCAATATAACGGAAGTAAAACTTCAGGCGGCAATCCAGAAAGGTGGTGAGCGCAGTAGGAGACAAAGGCACTCCATTTTGCCCTAAATAACGGGACAATTGCTTCTGCACCTCCGGACTTCTTTTGATTTCAATGGCATTCGCTCCCACTGCCTTTGGAGTGGTCGCCAAAACGCTTTCTTTTAATGGAAAGGGCGACTCAAACTTTAGCTGATACAGGTAGCGACTTTCTTCCCCTTTATAATTCCCATCTGTTTCGGTATTATGCACCAGATAAACTTTTTTCGCCCGCTGAATCAAACGATAAAATAAATAGGCATACATCGCATCATGCTGTTCAAAAGTAGGCAGCCTGAAAGCTTTTCTGAGACTATAAGGAATAAAAGAGTTCTTGGAGGCTGCTTGCGGAAAAGCGCCCTCATTCATAGAAAGAATAATGACCTGATCAAAATCCAGATTACGGGTTTCCAACACCCCCATAATTTGTAAGCCCAGCAAAGGCTCCCCGCTAAAAGGCACCCGAACGCCCTGTATCACCTGCCGAAGCAAGCGGATAAAGGTTTCCATCGGCAAGGCCATTTGATGCGTATTCAGCAGCTCCTGCAGCTTTTTAAGCTCTTTATACAGCTTCAATACAAATTCCTGCTCCGGGGCCGCTTCCTCAAACTCTTCCGTAAGCACTGTTTTGTTCACATACAGCAAGAGTTCAGTTAAGTAATGACTAAAATGCGCCACATCCGGTGCTTTATAAAAAATCACGTTCAGAAAGGGCACCTCCAAAGATTGGATATAGACACCCTTGACCATGGACTGATTTCGACGAATAATTTGCCGGCGAGCCTCCTGCACTTTCTCCAGCTCCTCCGCTTGCAAAGACTGCATCAGATAAGGATGCGCCATTAATTCCAAAACCACCTTATAAGGATATTCCGGCCCCTCTACTGCACTTTGCTGCAACTGGCAAGCCAGTTCAAAGAAAGAGTACAGGGCGGTATTCTTGAGCGGATACCCCATGGTCACGTTCAGGCTTTTGAACTCCTCTGGCACAGCATGCAAAAGGGAAAAAAGCATATGCTCTTGTGGAAGAATGACCGCCGTCTTTTCCTCCTCGAACTTTTCCCCTTTGGCCAGTACGGCATTCCGGATTTCCTGTAACAGCTCCCCGGCCACCTTCGTCTGCCCTACTTCCAGTGGAACCCCAATAACCTCTATGGGATCCTGCTCGTCTTTTTTCGATTGTATAAAATGATCTGCTGCCAGCTTTTGTTCTTCCTCCGCCACGCCATAGCGAAACGGATCCGGCAAGGTGGCTCCCAGGATAGGATCCTGCTTGTATTCTCTCAAAAAACGTCCGGCTTCCTGCTGAAAATCATCGTAGAAATAGCGATCCAAATCCCAATAAATGCGGGCCTGGTGTTTTTCTACAAAAAAGGAAATAATCTGCTGCTCAGTTTTGGTCAGGGCATTAAAACCGGCAAAAACAATATTTCCGTAATGATGCTCATAATTCCCACTTGTTAATTTTTCCAGCAAATGGCGGTGCACCATACCGGAATAACCCCAGCCCTTTGCTTTCAGCCGATCCTGAAACTTTCGGTGAATCTGGGGCAACTTCTCCCACAGCTCCTGAAAGCCCTGGGCATATTTTAAATTCTTATCCTTAAAGCTGGTCCAGAATTTTTCTACCAGTGCCTGCTCCTCTTCAGTCAGAAAGTCAAACTGCTGGTCAATGGCTTTCAGGTCTGCCACATTGGTCAACAGGTGCTCACTTTCCACCATATACTTATCCAGATCCTCAAAATCCTTAAGCAACATCTGCCCCCAGAAGTAAAACTGATCAAAGGACTCCCGGCTTTGTTCCGAAAGCTCCTGCTGCCCGTACATCACCTCCTGAAAGACATGATACAATTCGAAATTAAGCGCCAGAGGGTCCTGCGTTTTCAAATCAGAAAGGCGCTGGATAAAATCATCAATACTGATCACATTAGGTGACCAAATGGCTTTATTAATCTTCTGCGAAATGGCCTTGCGCAGAAAAAGACCGGCACGGCGGTTAGGAAATATAATGGTCAGCTTTTCCGGCTGGGGAAAGTCCCGCAGAATCATATCCGCCAGCTCAGACAAAAAGGTTGAGGAATTAGCCATAGATCTAAAAGGAAAAACCACCCTGCCGGACGGCAAAGTGGTTTGAATGCGATTAATTACTTTTACTTACCCGAATACCTACCGCTACGATTTCGGGAAGACTCGTTTCTTCATTCCGAACAAATTGCTGCAGCTTCAATCGGTAACCCCCTCGCTGGGGAAATTTGAAATGCTCCTTAAGCATAAACTCATGGTCGAAGATATCTCCCAAACCTGTTCCCAAAGGGCGGCCGGTCACCGGATCGAATAAATCTTTCTTCAGCAACTGCGAATCAAGCACCTGACCGGTACTGTCTTCCAGCGTATAGGTCAGGTAAATATTATGCTTCGGATACTGCAATGTATTCCTGATCAGACAAGCCACATTGTATTCCTGCCCGGGATCAGGGATGGAAAAATCGAATTTGGGAGCATCTTCATCCTCCCATTTTTGACCTTCAAATTTGTGCATGGCCTCGTAAACCTGCCCGCTGTCACAGGCAAAAAATGCCAAAGCCATACACGCTAAAAGGCAAAACTTCAATCGTTTCATTTATTCCTTATTGTTGGGTTTTTGATTTCTGGGACCGGAAGGCTTACGTCTGCGGAAATTCCGACGACGGCCCTGCTGTCCTCCTTCTTTCTTTTCTCCGGACTGTTCTGCCTTTCCTTCCGGCTTGCGCTGATCCCTTCCTTCGGGATTATGCTTCTGCCGCGGTGGAATGGCCGGATTTCCCTCCTTCGCCTTTGGCGCATCTCCGTTTGTTTTCTGCGGAGCAGTATTGCCTTTGGTCTGTGGGTTATTATCCCTTGCCGGACGACGAGAACGGTTTCTACGGTTACGGTTAGATCTGTTCTCTCCTCCCTCCTGCTTTGGCTCTCTTTGCTCTCGGCTTTCCTTTTGCGATGGATTCTGCTCCGAAGTTCTCGCCTCACCGGATGTCCCCGGCTTCTTACGACGCTTCTTCTTGCGACGCTTGTTATCCGAAGAGTATTTTTTATCCAGCTGGTCCAGATCACTGGCAAATGCCGCCTGTGCATCCGCTACCTGCTGCTCATCGGATTCCAAAGTGGCCGGATGCTGTCCGCGCTTATTCATGCGGATGATCTCCATCACCCGATCAATCGGAATAGAATACCAGCTGTTCTCACTTTCATAACCAAACCACATGATTCGGCGGAAAATGTCCGTTTTTTGCAATCGGGCTTCGCCTTTTTCCGTCACCAATGGGACATTAATTTCCGGAATATCCTGAAGTGCTTCCAGGTAAGTTTCCAGCTCATAGTTCAGGCAACATTTCAATCGCCCGCACTGTCCGGAAAGCTTGGATGGGTTCAAGGAAAGGTTCTGATAGCGTGCCGAAGAGGTGGAAACGCTCTTAAACTCGCTCAACCAGGTGGAGCAACAAAGCTCTCGACCACAGGAACCAACTCCACCCAGACGCCCAGCCTCCTGACGAAGACTGATCTGTCGCATCTCTACGCGGATTTTAAACTCAGAGGCCAAAATCTTGATCAGCTCCCGGAAATCCACCCGCTCATCTGCGGAATAATAGAAAGTCGCCTTGGTATTATCTGCCTGAAATTCCACATCGGTCAGCTTCATGGACAAATTCAGGTCATGAATAATCTCCCGCGTGCGGTAAAGGGTCGGCATTTCCCTTTTCTTTACTTCGTGGTATTTGTTAAAGTCTTTATCACTGGCCAGGCGGTATATCGGGCGAATTTCGCCATTGTCCTCTACCTTTTTTTTGCGCATTTGCAGGCGCACCAACTCGCCCATCATGGATACATAACCCATATGGTGACCATTAGGCACATCTACAATTACAGCCTCTCCGGTAGCCAGTGGTAAGCTTTGGTCATTTCTGAAAAAGTCTTTGCGTCCGTTTTTAAACCGGACTTCGATTACGTCATATTCCTTGTCTACCGGCAGCTCCATATTGGCCAGCCAGTCGAAGGAATTCATTTTATTGCAACCGCCGGAACTACAAGACCCCTGACTGCCGCAACCGGCAACCTCTTGTCCTGTTCCACAGGTGGTACATCCTTCCATGTTATCTATATATATCATCGGAGGTGCCACCCGCAATCATCACACTCCTGTTGAAAAGACATGAAAATAAAAAAATTATTTTGTAGGGTGGGTCTGTTTAGTTCAATGTAAGGATAAAAGTAAGAAATATCTGCAATTAAATGAAAACAGTTCCTCTTTGGCATCAAAAAAGAAGGTTCGAATGGTTAAATCCGGGCCAAATTTATACAACAGTGCTTCCCTCCCTAACCCCAATTATTCACCGCCAGATTCAGTAACTTCACTTAACTAACTCACCGTCAATTCATTACATTTTTGCCTACTGATTTTTTATAGCCCCAATTAGGGCAAGCTTGCTTTCTCCTCATTCATCTGCTTGGTTGGAAAAAACTCGAAATAAGAGACTATTCCTTCATTTTTCCCGCCTTGCAGCTAAAGGAGGATTGAAGTATGAATAATCCGGGCTAATGCCAACCCCCACAAAAAAAGGCCATTACCCTCCGGCAATGACCTCTTTGTATCTTGAAAGACGAAATGTCTTATTTTTCCAATTTCAATAAGTCCTGACCAATGTCACCGCGGAAGTTTTTATTGTTCCAGTCGATCTTGTTCACACCGGCGTAGGCATTCTCCAAAGCAGTAGTTAAATCAGCTCCTTTTCCGGTAATATTCAACACACGACCGCCATTGGTGACCACCTGCTCTCCTTCTAACTTGGTTCCGGCATGGAATACAGTGGCGGTATCTACAGCCTCAATACCGGAGATAGCATCTCCTTTTCCATAAGCTTCCGGATAACCACCGGCTACCATTACTACAGTGGTTGCCGTCTCTTCATAAACTTCATAGCTGGTATTGCCCAAATTACCATTGGCTGCAGCCTCCAACAAGTCTAAGAAATCCGACTTGATACGAGGAATTACTACCTGCGTCTCCGGATCACCCATACGAACATTATATTCGATCACTTTCGGATCTCCGTTATCATTCATCAAACCAATGAAGATAAAACCGTTATAATCGATCCCTCTGTCTTTCAAGCCCTCAATGGTTGGCTTTACAACACGATCTTCCACTCGCTGCATGAATTCAGCACCTGCAAAAGAAACCGGCGATACCGCACCCATTCCACCAGTATTCAAACCGGTATCCTGTTCGCCAATACGCTTGTAATCTTTAGCCTCCGGCAAAATCACATAGTCTTTACCGTCTGTCAGTACAAAAACAGAAAGCTCAATACCGGTCAAAAACTCCTCTACTACTACCGAAGCAGAAGCCGCACCGAATTTCGCTTCTAACAACATTTCTTTGAAAGATGCCTTAGCGTCTTCATGAGACTCACAGATCAACACCCCTTTTCCTGCCGCCAATCCGTCTGCCTTCAATACGATAGGCGTGGACATGGTGTCCAGATAAGCCAAACCGGCATCGATGGTCTCCGCTGTAAAGGTTTTATAGGCTGCGGTAGGAATGCCATACTCCTCCATGAAGGCTTTGGAGAAATCTTTACTCCCTTCCAAAGTAGCTCCATCCTGCTTAGGACCTACAATCTTCAATCCGGCATATTTCGCATCCGCTTCAAAGAAATCACGAACCCCTTCTACCAAAGGTACCTCAGGCCCTACTACTAGCAAGTCCACTTTATTCTCCAAAATAAAAGCGCCCAAAGCTTCGAAATCGGTTACCCCGATGTTCACATTTTCTGCGATAGCTGCAGTACCGGCGTTGCCGGGAGCTACAAAAAGCTTTTCACATTTTGGACTTTGTTTAATCTTCCAAGTGAAGGCATGTTCTCTACCTCCGGATCCAAGGACAAGGATATTCATAATTTCCGCGCTGTAAATAATTTGATAATGCTTTGGCCTTTAGCCACGGCAAAAATAATAATAGTTTAGCTGTAATTGGTGGGATTAGGATTTTTTTTCAAAAGGAAGCTGGAGCCCTAAATTCACCCTATTTAAAAGCATTGTGAAAGAAAACACCCTTCTTTTCTTTAAAAAATCACCCTAAAACGCAAAAAAGGACCCATCCATGAGCCCTTCCACTTATTTTTTAGCCTTGGAGTAATCCGCCTTTAAAACTTCCAAGGGCACATTTACGGTTCCTTCTTCGGTATACTGCAGCCCGAATGTTTTACTAAGTTTCTTTTTGGACATTTCCTCCACAGTGATTTTTATATATACCGGCTTGCGTGGTTTATCCCCTGCACCGGTTTCCACGGCGGCCAGTTGATCAATCACGTCCAGGCCTTCCACTATCTGCCCAAAAACAGTATACTCATCATCCAAATGGTATACGCCGCCGATGGTCTCATAAGCTTTTACCCTCGCTTCCGGATAGCCGGCTTTGGTCAGCTTCACATCAAAACGCTCCTCCATAACCGGAATCAGTTTAAAAATTTCATCATTATAGGCCTCCAGTCCATCTTGGTGATAAATGTCATTCAGCTTATAAAGCACGCTGTCATAGCCCGGCACCTCGGGCATATATTTGGTCAAATAATGATTCACGGCATTCATATTCGCGACCAGCTCGGTTTTACTCACCCTTTTTCCATCCACAATGTAAAACTGACAAGCACTGGAGGCTTTTTTAGGGTTGACATTATCTCCTTTTCGGGCTGCCGCAATTGCTCCTTTTTGGTGGAAAAGCTCCTGACGAAATTCAGCAGGGATGGTCTTATTCGCCTTTCCGGGCATTCCGACTTCTGCCAAATCTCCTCCCTGTACCATAAAGTCATTAATCACCCGGTGCCAGGTAGTAGAATCATAAGCACCTGAGGCGGCCAGCTTCAGGAAATTGGCCTTGTGCCCCGGGGTCTGATCATATAAAATGGCTTTCATTTCCCCGAATGGAGTATGAAAGGTGATCAGGCTGTCATTGTTTTTATTACAAGCCTGCAGACCGATGACCATCAAAAGAACGAATAAAAAAAGAAGGCGAAAACGCATAGTATTACTCAATTGAGGAGTTGAAAATTTATCCACACAAAAAAATAAAAATTTGACGGAAATGAATAGTAATTTTTCTCCATCCATAAAAAAAGCGACCGCTGACCGGTCGCTTTTTTGAATATGTGAGCTAGCTCATCTTAATATAGTAATTCAAAATTCGCCACATCCAGTCGGCTGTCAATCACCCCGGCGAAGTCGTTACCATTGGCACTTGGAGAGAAAACCACCACAATTTCATTTGGCTCGGTTCCTTCCGGTGCATAGCCCGACTCGTTCAGACTGGCATATAAGCTGGTTTTCGGTTGCGCGTAATCAGGAAGTTCTTCATGATCTCCATAATAAATCGGAATCTGAATACGTTCCCAACCTGTATCCACATTATCCGAGGCAGGATTAAAACTACGGTCTGCAGTTCGGAACCAACCCGTTGCCACCCGCTGAATAGTCTGCCCGTCATTGAACCTCAACATCACATAAATATCCGCTGCATCTTCGTCATTTGCAGGTAAAGTTTTATCGCCATCAATCCCATAATACTTTTTACCCCCTCCCGGATAATAACGGTAATCAACCTCAAAACCTATCGGCTGATCTGTAAACGGCTTTCCGAATACAGGCAATTGGTAAGGGTCCGGAATAAGGTTTGAACCATAGTTAAAATCACCGGAATACAGGCTACCTGCAGCGATAGGTGGTAATCCATCAACAGAAGAAACATCGATGGTCGTCAGTGAAACCGCCGGCCCATCACTTTTAGTAAAGGGTATATTATTTTCATTTTTGAATGCCCGCTTACTTCCTTCATTTGGAGTGATCCAAAAATTGTCTACATCTACAGAAGTTCCGATCTGCTGGTATCTGGTTACTATTACAGATCCATAAGATGCCGTGTACCAATCACTAAAGTCGGCATTAATCGGCTGTGTTTCATTAACTGACCTCAAACCAATGTTCACGCGCCAGCCCTGTGTACTGCCATCCTCAGCGGTAACCACATAAAGCACCTCTTCATTAAAGTCCTGTACCTCACCTGGCTGAGGTTGTACAGTGGAAAGACTGGAAGTTGTAATCACAGCAGGAGCTACTTCAGAAAGATCCGTCCCCAGTGGTAAATATAAATCAATCGTAAAATCAGTGGTATCAATAACCGATGAACCAATTTGCCCATCCACCTGAAAAGTTAATATTAACTTTTGATCCGTTACCCCAAAAAAGGTTTCATCAATGTTACAGGCAGTAAAAAGCACTGCAGCGGCTAAAGCCCAAAATATGTTTTTATAAAAATGCATATACTCTCCTCCTTAGAAATAATAGGAAACCCCCATATTCAATTGCAATAAGCTAATTCTGAAATCGAAGTTCGAACGGGTGATTTCCGTCACTTCCTCATAGTTTTCCCTACCGGTTTCTTTGCTCACATTCAAGCCCAAAAGCCCCACAGAAACTTCAAAAGAAAAACCATCAGAGATAAAAGCCACCATACCGGGTTGAATCCCCAAGCCAATCTCATGAAAGTCCGTCAGTGATTTGTTGATTTCCGGACCTACCGTACTCACATTTAAACGCTTTCCGTTTTCATAATAAAAATTAGTTTGATTAAAAAGGGCAAATCTACCCTGCCCGTCTAATGGCAAATAATTTCTGATGAAAGCCGTCGTCACGTAGGATTGATTCAGGGACTGCGCCAAAGTGTTATTGGGGTCTCCCTGAATGGTTCTTTCATTTTCACCCCGGTTATAGCCAAAGCCCAAGCCTACAGAAAAATTATCTTTTATAAAGTAACCTCCCAGCGCCCCCATGGAGAAATCATATTTCCGCTGATCTAAAACCGTCTGAATGATTTGATCCTCATTCTTGGCATTTCTGGTACTAAAAGAAAAAGTAAGGCCGGTATGAAATTGTCCCTTAGCCCTGTATTGATTAAAGTCTTCCGTGGCTAATTTCTCCCCGGGACTCAACTTCTCTGCCTTACCTTGCGCCAAGGCGATGTTAACCCCAAAGCCGAGCAGCAAGGCTAAGGTCAGGCGTAATTTGTTTAACATGTAAAATAGAATTGGTTACTGATTGGTTCAGAAAAGAGTCAAGAAGGAGGGATTTTTAATATGGCTCAAATTTATAAGAATTTACTAAGCCAAACTATAACTTCAAAACAAAAAAAGCTCATCAAATTCAGACATCCGATGAGCTTTCTATTGAAAAAAGATGATTTTTATGGGTTAGGACAGGTCAAAGTTTCCGCCCCACTCCCAGTCTTCTTTTTCATAATTCGGGAAAATTTCAAAATGGCGTTCTCTTACTTTTCTAAGCACTTCCTTCTTGAATTCATCCATATTCTTCTTCTTGGATGCGGAGATAAATACCGTGGTTTGCGCGTCTTTCCCATGATAAGTACGCTTCAGGCGTTCTATCAGATCCTCCTGTGGCTCCTCCTCATAGTCGGGGGCTTGCCCCATCTCTTCCAACATTCGACGTTCGTGTGCCTCCCTGCGCAATTGCTTTTCGTAAAGATCAATCTTATTGAAAACAAGCACTGTAGGTTTATCCGTCACCCCGATTTCTGCCAGGGTACGCTTCACCACATCAATATGCTCCTCAAAAGAGGCATGGGAGATGTCTACCACATGAATCAAAACATCCGCTTCTCGAATCTCATCCAAGGTGGACTTAAAACATTCTATCAGGGTGGTCGGCAACTTTCGGATGAACCCGACAGTATCGGTCAACAGAAAGGGAATGCGGTCGATCACTACCTTTCTCACTGTGGAGTCCACCGTAGCAAACAGCTTGTTCTCTGCAAACACATCTGCCTTTGCTACTGCCTGCATCAGCGTGGATTTCCCCACATTGGTATACCCCACCAAAGCCGCCCGCACCATGCGGTCACGGTTTTGTCGACGGGTTTGTGACTGCTTATCAATCTTGCTCAGCTTATCCTTCAACAGGGATATGCGATGTTTAATGATTCGGCGGTCAGTCTCGAGTTCCGTCTCCCCGGGACCACGCATCCCGACCCCACCTTTTTGTTTCTGAAGGTGCGTCCACATGCGCGTCAATCGCGGCAATACGTATTGGTACTGCGCCAATTCCACCTGCACCTTGGCCTGAGCCGTTTGAGCACGGATGGAGAAAATATTTAAAATCAACAGGCTTCGGTCCAGAATTTTACACTGAAAGTGATTTTCCAGATTTCGTACCTGCGAAGGCGAAAGGTCATCATCAAAAATGACCATATCAATATCATAAGCCGTCACGTAGGCTTCAATTTCTTCCAGCTTACCCGAGCCTACATAGGTACGCTTATCCGGGTGATCCAGATTCTGCACAAATTTCGCCTTTGTGATGGCGCCGGCCGTAGTGGCCAAAAATTCCAGCTCGTCCAGATATTCCTCCGTCTGTTCCGGGCGTTGTTGTCTGGTAGAGACTGCCACTAAAACAGCGGTTTCAATTTTGGCACTGGTGGTTATTGATTCTGCTTTCATATAATCTTTTCCTGCATGCTGCCGGAGCAGTAATGCGATAAAATCATGGTTGCTACTCGTTTAATGAAATAGCGGTGTATTTAAAACGGCGTCCCCATCATTTTATTTTTCTTTTCTTAAAGTTTGTCCAAATACTTTGCCACAGCTTCAATTTCCTGCGGACTCAGTACATCTTCAAAGGCATTCATATCGCCTTTTCCTTTACGGATGATCTCTATGCGCTCTTCTATGGTCATTTGAGTCTGGCTCAAATCCGCAGAATTGTACATTCCTTTCTTACCATCCCAACCATGACAGGTATTACAGGCCGCTTTTCGATAAGCTTTTTTGCCCGGATCTACCTGTGCCACTTTTTTGGGCGCTTCCTGTTTTTGCTGGCTTTCTTTTTGCTCACTCCCGCCACAAGCACTTACCAGCACTATCATTAGGGCCAAAAGGCCGAAGACTAAATTCTTCATGATTCCTATAGGTTTAAAATAGCAAAAGGGTAGGCCTTTAATAGACTTACCCTGCTGCTTTCATTAGGTTATTTTCAATTATACGTTACCGTAGTGCAGCAACATATAAAGTAAAAGCAATGTAAATGAACCAGCCGATATACCGGCCAGCACTGCATTCTTCTTTCGAAAACCGATGATTCCCAGCGGAGTTCCTACCAGAACGATCGCCAACTTCAAAAAGAATAGGTGATTCCCAAATAAGCCGGAGGCCATCCATAAGTATAATCCTGTAAGCAAGACTAATGTCCCCAGTATCATGTCGGCTACTTTTGTTTTAGCGCGGAGCGCATCCACTTTTTGCGGAGCCGCCAGCATCATCACAAATTTAAAGACAATCCAAAGGGTAAAAAGGATGACTACAGTCGTATGTAAATGCTTTATTCCTGTAAGCATAAGGGTTGTGGTTATGATTGTAAGGTTTTTGTTGCTCCTTGGAGCATTGATTGTTATGCAAATATATTACAATCCCTACATAATCCGTAGCAGGCAGGAAAAAATCGTAATCCGATAATTCTATAATCGCATAGGCTTGGCGTGTTGCCCTAAAAATGCCAAAGCCTCTTCATTAAAAAAGGCCGGCGCCTCCACATTACAAACATGCCCACAATCTTGTGCCACCTTCAATAGCGAATTAGAATGCCGTGCGACCATTTCCTTTACCGGCTGCAGGAACATATGATCCTGCGCACCCATAATGTAAAGGATAGGGGTTTTGATTTCCTTTTCTCCAAAAAGCTTCAGCAGCGGATTCACCTCATTGGTCAGCTTAAACCAGCGAAGAAATTCTTTTTGTGCCAACTTTCGGGCTTCCCTAATAAATAAGTTTCTGGACTCCTTATGATTGTTTTGTGGCATAATGATAAATGCCAAAATGGAATACAACCACATATAAGGTACAAAGCGTTTGGTCCATTCGGCTATGCGAATCAAAAATCGACTGCTCAGCTTCAGTCGGGTTACTGCGCCCCCCATAATCATGCTGGTGACCATTTCCGGTCGAATTTCAGCAATGGTTCTGATGACAATCGTCCCTAAGGAAATACCGACAAAATGCGCCTGCTTCAATCCAAGATGATCCATCAGCCTGATCACATCCTCGGCCACACTATTAAAAGTGTATTGCGTATCTACCAAATTCTGAATAATCTCCTTGGATTGTCCGTGTCCCCGCAGGTCTAATAATAGAACATTATATTGTTTTTTAAACTCCCGCAACTGCTTGAACCAGATGGAAGAACTTCCCCCGGCTCCATGCACAAAGACCACCCAATCGTGTTGATCTGAAAGTTTAAATATTTTATGATGTAATAAAGCGCTCTTCTCCCTCATACAATTTTGCTGTTAAAACACCGGTCAGTGAATAACTCTTAGACCACTGCCTGCCTTATTTGTAACAGTTCGTTAACGCTTTTTGCCGAAAAAAATTAACATTCTTCCAAAAAGCATTCGCTTCAATGGACATTTCGGACAAACAACGTCAATGTATGTTTAAAAGGGAAAAAACTCCGTACTTACCGCAATCAGGGAACCTAAAAGCATTGCTCCAAAGCCTTTCCAGCTTTTATGCGCTTTCCCCGTATTTTCAAAGAAAATAGTACTGGAAATATGTAAAAAGCTACCGGTTACCAAGGCAGAGATCCATCTCAGGTGTTCATCCTCCACCCAGCTGGCATCCCCTAATGCATGCGCCATCAACGCCCCCACCGGAGAGGCCGCCGCAAACAACAGCAAGATGACAATGGTGCGGTTCTTCATGGTTTTTCCATGATTCAGCAAAGCGGTTAAAGCAAATGCCGCCGGTAATTTATGAAGCATAATTCCCAGCAATAGGTTATTGCCGTGATAATGCCCGTGAGATAACTCATGCCCGCTTAAAGCTCCATGGCCTAGCATTGCCCCTTCCAGAATAGAGTGAATCCCCAAACCAATCAATAACACCCAGGGGGACAGCTTATCCTGATGACCATGCCCACCAGAAGCATGAAAATGTCCGTGTTCTATCCCTCCGGAAAGTTTTTCCAAAATTACCTGAACGAAAAAGCCCATCAGAATCAAGCCTCCTAATAAGGTTTCATCCATCAGGCTGTGATCATGGCCGGCATCAAAATGGAATAATTCCGGAATTTGGTGCACCACCGTGAGGGCAAATAAGTAGCCTCCGGCAAAATTGAGTATTTCTCTAAAATCAGGTTTGAACTTTTTAGAAATCCAAGGTTGGGCGAGCCCCGCTAAAAGCGTAGCAAAAAAGAGAACCGATAAGGTTAGCCACATATATAATTAATCCTAAAATCCTGTTTATCGCAACAAGGTGGCAAGTTAAGGGAATTTTATGAAATCATATTCATTAAAATAAAGATTCCTTTAGCCGAATGGCGCACAGTCCGCAGCAGTAAACTAAAGCAATATTCTTATTTACTGATCATTAAAGCTGTTTTTTTGATTTTTTTAAGCCGGATTATTCCTGCTTAAATCCTCCTTAGCTACAAGGCCGGAAAAATGAAGGAATTTTCCCTATTACATTTTTTTCCGAGGCAGCAGAGGAATGAGGCTTTAAGCGTAATCCGTCATGGTTAAAGTCTCCAGTTAAGGTCTCCTGGCCACAAATATCATCCGGTCAGACTTTTGGGCATCATATTCATTAAGGTAATAATCCCCGTAAACCTGCTGCACCTCTAAACCCGCCGCTTCAAAATATTGGATAAATTCTTTCTTGGAAATGGCTTTCACTCTCTCCTGAAAGTGAAAAGGACGATTCTCATCCTCGAACCAGATATCCTTCACAATAAAATTCTGATCGTCTACCTGTCGGGTAATACAGAAATTAATCTCCTCCACGGTCTTACGTTCCCGACCCACCAAATTGCTGATCACTTTTTCCGGATTCAAAAAATCCAAGACAAAAACACCCCCTTTTTTCAAAGCTTGTGCTGCACTTTCAATGGCCTGCTGATTTTGTTGTTCTTCTGCGAAATAACCAAAGGAAGTAAAAAGGTTCAGCACATAATCAAATTGCTTCACGCCCTCCGCGAATACCTTGCGCATGTCATGGATATAAAAATGCAAGTGACTATTTCCGGACTGCCGGGCAGCTTCCACATTTTGGGCGGAAAGATCCAGACCGACCACATCGAAACCCAATTTATTTAAATAGATACTGTGCCGCCCTTTTCCACAGGCCAAATCCATCACTTTTGCTTGCTTTGGAAAAGCCAGTTTTTCCACCAGTCGACTGATGAATTGTTGGGCTTCGGTATAATCCCGGTCTTTGTATAAAATATGGTAATAAGGAGAATCAAACCATTCTCCAAACCATTCTTTTTTTGTTGTCATCCTTGAAACTGTCATAGAACAATTCTCTGGCAATAAGTAAGCTATTCCAATAAATATCCCCCATGGGAATTTATCAATTAAATTTTTAAGAATATTATCCTTTTATCGAATGTTGACCATGGCTTTTTCAGCACCCTTGGTCGCATAAATCTTCATTTTTCCTTCTTCATCGGAATAAATCAAATACCCCTCCAAATCAGGCTGGCTTTCCAGTATAGCAATGGATTTCTCTACTCCCATCACCATAAAAGCCGTTGCGTAGGCATCTGCCAGCATGCAGTTTGGCGCCAAAACCGTCGCACTGAGTAGACTCCTTTGCACCGGATAACCCGTCTTTGGATCAATGGTATGGGCATATTTCACCCCATTTTCCACATAGTAATTGCGGTAATTTCCACTGGTGGCCATCCCCTGATTTTCCACTTTTATAGCGGCATACAATTGACGCTTAACGCCCCGTTCAGCTAATTCTTCTGACGTTAGGGGCTCATCAATCCCGATAACCCATGGCATATTTTTATCGCTCAATCCATGGCAAACTACTTCACCACCAATCTCTACCATTAAATGCTCCACCCCCTGTGCTTTTAAATAATCAGCAACTACGTCCACACCATAACCTTTGGCCAAAGCGTTAACGTTCAGCTGTACTTCCGGGCGTTCTTTTTTTACCTCTTCCTGATCAAATACAATGGAGGGAAAGTCCAGCAATGCCAATAAACTATCCACCTTTGCCTGGCTCATCGTCGTACGGTCCCCGGCACCAAAGCCCCAGGCTTTTGCCAGAGGACCAATAGTAGGATCAAATGCCCCGTCTGTTATTTCATAGACCTCTTTGGAAGCCTCTAATACCGGATAAAAATAAGGACTTTTATATTTCAGCGCCTGCTCCCGGTTAAACTGTGAAATCTCGGAATCAGGGATATAAGTAGAAAGTGCCTGATTAAAATCCAAAAGCACGGAGTCTACCTGCTGTTTATAATTACGCTGGCCCTCATCCAAATACTTGATATGATAGGTGGTACCCATGGTGTTTCCCTCAAAATAGACCAGTTTGGAAGCGTTCTCTGCCAAATCCTGACCATATTTTCGCTCGCGATATTGCTGAACGGCAAACATAAGCCCCAATAACACAATGGGGTATATTAATGATTTGGTATTAAAGCGTGGTCGGTTTCCTTGATTACTCATGATTATTAACAATTTCACTGCAAAAATAAGGGCTTATTGTCCTGATTCCCAAAAAGCATGACTTTTGTTGTGAATTTATTGCCTGTATTCCCCAAAATCAGAAAAATAGAGGGAGGAAAAAGAAAGCAAAAACCATATTCGCCAAAAAAATGTCATAATTTCCGCCACTCTTGATGGATAAATTTTTCCTAATCCTTATTTTTGCGCCATCCATATTTTGGATAACTTCGATTTGAAGCGAAAACATTTGTTGAATTAAGGCCAGAACGCATGCGCGAAGACTATTTAAGCGGAGACGAAGAACACTTAAGTCCCAAAGAGAAAGAATTTGAGAAGGCGCTTCGACCGCTAAGCTTTGCCGATTTTACCGGGCAGGAGAAGGTTTTGGAAAACCTGAAGGTCTTCGTTAGCGCTGCTAAAAAACGTAACGAGCCATTGGATCATGTGCTTTTACACGGCCCTCCGGGCTTAGGAAAAACCACCCTATCGCACATCATCGCCAATGAACTGGGCTCCAACATTAAGGTCACTTCCGGGCCTGTTTTAGACAAGCCCTCTGATTTGGCAGGCCTGCTTACTAATCTGGAGGAGCATGATGTACTATTCATCGATGAAATTCACCGATTAAATCCGGTGGTAGAAGAATACCTGTATTCCGCTATGGAGGATTATAAAATCGACATCATGCTTGATTCCGGACCTAATGCACGCACTGTGCAGATTGGCCTGAACCCATTCACGCTTATTGGCGCCACCACCCGCTCCGGTTTACTTACCGCTCCACTGAGAGCGCGCTTTGGTATCAATGCCCGCCTGCAATATTACGATGCCCAGCTGCTGACCAAGATCGTGGAGCGCTCCTGTCATTTGTTAGGGACTCCTATTGATGAGGAAGGCTCCTACGAAATTGCCCGTAGAAGCCGGGGGACCCCAAGGATTGCCAACAACCTGTTGCGCCGCACCCGAGACTTTGCTGATATTAAGGGAGATGGAAACATCAATATGGACATTGCCCAAATGGCATTGGAAGCCCTGGACGTAGACCATAATGGTCTGGACGAAATGGACAACCGCATTCTGAGCACCATCATCGAAAAATTCAAAGGAGGACCGGTAGGCATTAGCACCATTGCCACCGCTGTGGGAGAAGAGGCAGAAACTATTGAGGAAGTTTATGAGCCATTCCTGATTCAGGAAGGTTATATTAAGAGAACTTCCCGAGGACGGGAATGCACCCTACTAGCCTATGAACATTTAGGGATCAGCCCACAACAAGACGCTACACAGGGATCATTATTTGGATAATATTCAGCTTTGAACAATACGGCAGCACATACCGCCATCCTAAAAGAGGAGGCAAAAAGACTAGGATTTAATTTTGTAGGCATTGCCCGGGCAGATTTTTTAGAAGAAGAAGCCCGCCCACTGGAACAATGGCTAAAAAATGGCTACCAGGGAAAAATGCAATACCTGGAAAATCATTTTGACAAAAGACTGGACCCCCGAAAATTAGTCGAGGGGGCAAAATCAGTGGTTTCTTTAGTCTATAATTATTTCCCTCAGGAAGATTTGGCCCAGGCTGGAGCATATAAAATTGCCAAATATGCCTATGGGAAAGATTACCATTTCATCATTAAAGACAAGCTAAAGGAGTTGATTTCCCAACTACAGGAGCGAATTGGGGAAATTGATGGACGGGCTTTTGTGGATTCTGCTCCGGTAATGGAAAGACAATGGGCGCAGAAATCAGGTTTGGGCTGGATTGGAAAAAACAGTTTGCTGCTCAATCGCCAAATGGGAAGTTTTTTCTTTTTAGCCGAACTCATCATTGATCTGGAACTGGAACCGGATGTGCCCCTGGCCAAAGATTATTGTGGCAGCTGCACCCGATGCATTGATGCCTGCCCAACTGACGCCATCACCCAGGCGGGCGTTGTTGATGGCAGCAAATGCATTTCCTACCTCACCATTGAGCTTAAAGATAGTATCCCGGACACCTTCAAAGGACAGATGGAAAACTGGATTTTTGGTTGTGATATTTGCCAGGACGTGTGCCCATGGAATCGATTTTCTAAACCTCATCAGGAAAATCAGTTTTATCCACATCCTGCCCTGAAAGATATGCACAACAGGGACTGGGAAGAACTAAGCCGGGAGCTCTTCAATGAAATATTCCGAAAATCAGCGGTAAAACGCACAAAATTAGAGGGTTTAAAACGAAACATTTCTTTTATAAAGGAGTAGCCACACGCTCAAATTCGCCCTTTTAGCTTTCCAATCTTCACACTTATCCACCAAAATAGTGGATTGTGGAAAACTATTGTGGAAAAGTTGGGCAAAATCCGCCATTACCCACACTTTTCTCCTGAATTTTTAGATTTTCGCCAATTTTTCGTCTAAAAATCGAACTTTCTGAAGTTTAGATGTGGATAACTGGTATACGAACTTTGATTTTCGAACTCTCAACTTCTTAAGTGTGGATAAATAAGCCGTGATCTATAATTTTCGAAATAGCATTTAAGCAGAATTAGGCCGGATTATTCATGCTTCCATCCTCTTTTAGCTGCAAGGCGGGAAAAATGAAGGAATAGTCTCCTATTTCGAGTTTTTTCCAACGAAGCAGATGAATGAGGAGAAAGCAAGCTTGCCCAAATTTGGGCTATTATAAACTAGAGAAAATAAATTATAATAAACTGAATTCAAGTCGCTTACACTTAGTTGATAAATTTAGCGGTGAATAACTCGGGTTAGGCATGCTCAAATCCTCCTCTAGCGGCAAGGCGGTAAAAATGAAGAGGAAGGTTCCTATTTCGAGTTTTTTCCAACAAAGCCAATGAAGGAAGGGATAGTAATTTACCCAATTTCGGACCATCAAAATCAACGATAACGAACTGATCATAAACTCCTTGATCAGCCCCGAGACCTAATAGGTGGGCAATTCGTGTTAATTTTTCCCAGACCAGCATATCTCCCTTTAAATTCCAGTACTTTTTCCGTCAGATGGCCGTTAAAAAAATGAGGTTTTGTATACCCGACAGTTTTTTATACTTTTAATCTACATTGTGCTATTTAAATTATATGAGAGTTTTAGAGAACAAACCATTCATTTGGATTGCCTCCACCTTATTGCTTTTGCTTTTATCCTGCATTATTCCTGAAAAAGCCAGTGCACAGGTTTTAACCCCTAATACACAGGCTCCGGGCATGCAGTATTCGAAAAAGAAAGAAAAGCAAATAAAGAAGGCAGAAAAGAAAAGGCAAAAAGCCTTGAAAAAGGCTCAAAAAGATGGAAAACTATCCAATTCTTTTGATCAGGCCGTCATTGAAGCTAAAGAAAGGCAGAAGCAGAACGCCATTAAAAGAGCCCGGATGGAAGAAGAAATGAAAAAACCGCAATATTCGGATCCCTCTTATTTCGGACATAAAAAGAAACCGAAAAAAAGACCCCCCGGGAAAAAGAAATATTGTAAGGAATGTGAAATGTACCACTAAATTTTATGCTTAACGTACGCTATTCTAATATTGTAGCGACTGCCGAAATTGATGCACAAAAACTGGAAAACCAGCTCCAAAAGCAGCCTTCCTCCAAAACGGAAATGCTTTTTGTGGCTCCATTTTGGGCAAAAAAAGCCCTTAGAGATGCAGTGGACAAAGAAAAAGTAGGCGTCATTTTGGACTTTCCCTATGGCAATAGCCGGTCAGAAAGCATTCTGACCGGGGCACAAATTGCACTGAAAGAAGGTGCTAAACATGTCGCCATCACTTACCCCTATGGCGCTCATGCTTCCGGGATGAATTGGCCCAAAATTCTTTTTGCCCAGCTGTCCAAATTAGTGCATTCCAATGAAAGCCTGCTTTGGGTATACCTGGACACCGCTCACCTGCCCGAACCCCTATTGGCACAAGCCCTAAACTGGATCAAAAATGCCGGGGTAGACGGAATAATTTTAAGCCAAGATCAGGGAAACCATCCGGTAAATCAGCAAACAATAGATTTTACCCTGCAAACCTTAGCCCCTCAATTATGGGTGCATTTATTCCAAAAATGACACAAAAAACCCCAAGGGAAAAATCCATTGGGGTCTGTAAAGTCTTTGGGGTAGGTTATGCGAAAGCCTCATTCAGAATGCTTCCGTATTGGTCACCGTATTCGCGATAACACCAGTTTTGAAGAGCTAGTTTTTCCACAGGCACACAATATCCAAGTGCTTTGATCAGTTCTTTTCTAAAAAGATAGGGATCGAAGCTTACTTTAGACAAAATAGTCTTGCAATAATTTAGCATGTTAATAAATTTAGTCCCACCAATGAAGGTGTTTTAAAAAGATTATTATTTAGGGGATTTAATAAATGTCTTACTTTTGTAAGAACTCAAAAAAGTAATTGTTTTTGCATGCGCTGTAATTCAAAAATATCTTATGTACTTTTTCTGGTAGGATTGATGCTTCTACCGCAGTATACGATGGCACAGGATGAAAAGGTTTCAATCATTTTGGGATCTTCCGACATCGGTATGAATCAAATGTACACCATTACCATTCAGGTAGAGAATGGAAGGCTAAAAGGATACTCGGACTTCCCTGAAATTGAAGGGTTTGTCATGAGAGGAACTTCCTCTTCCAGTTCCACCAACATCGTGAACGGGCAAATATCCTCCACCCAAAAACTTACTCAAAACTATGCCCCCATGCGGGAAGGGACTTACCGGCTCTCGGCCTTTGAAATGACGGTAAATAATCAAAAGATTTCCTCCCCGGGCGGCACGATCAAAGTTGGCCCTGCCAAACAACAAAGTCGCCAGCGAGGATTTGATCCTTTTGGAGATCCTTTTGGGCGTGACCCCTTCGATGATTTTTTTGGTCGAAACAACAGCCAGCCGCAGGAATTTGTGGACGTAAAAGAGGATGCCTTTTTTGCTTTGTCTACCAGCAAAGAGGAGGTCTATGTCGGGGAAGGCTTTAACTTAAGCCTGGCCTTTTATGTGGCAGCCAATAACCGCGCCCCTATGGACTTCTATCAGCTTCCCGAGCAGGTGGCCGAGATGACCAAGAAGATCAAACCAGCTAACTGTTGGGAGGAGAACTTTAATATTGACCGCGTACAGGGCGTTCCGGTCACCATCAACGGCAAAACCTATACCCAGTACAAATTGTATCAGGCGACTTATTTCCCTTTGAATACCGGAGAAATTGATTTCCCTTCATTGGAATTGAAAATGATCAAGTACAAGGTGGCCAAGCAACAGTCCTTTTTTGGCAGAAATCGAAAAGAAGATTTTAAATCTTTCCGTTCCAGATCCAAAAAAGTAAAAGTAAAGGAGCTTCCTGATCATCCACTCAAAGACAAAGTGGCGGTAGGCCGATACCGATTAACGGATAAATTAAGCCTGAAAGAACTGGATGCCGGTAAAAGTTTTGAATATGCATTTACCGTATCCGGCAGAGGCAATATTGCCGCCATTGATCAACCGATACAGGCAGATAATAAAGACATTGAATTTTACCCCCCCAACATTCGTCAGAATATCAACCGGAATAACAACCGAGTGACAGGTTCCAAAACCTTCACTTTCTATGGTATTCCGCGCGAACCGGGCGAGTACAACTTGGGTGACTTCTTCCAGTGGATTTACTTTGATCCGGACAAGGAAACCTATGACACCCTTCGTCCAAAGGAAACCATCAAAGTCACCGGGAAAAGCCAACAGTTCCTGACGATTGAATCTAATCAGCTGGGAAGTTTCTATGACAAAATCAATTTAGAAAGCAATGATTTAAAACCATTGCAATCGCCTAATTATTGGAGATGGATCGGGAACACCCTCATCCTGCTATTAATGGGAACCATGGCATTTTTCCTGATTCGGAAGCCGTAGACCGAAATATTCATAGTTAAATCCTCCATGACCTGTAAGGCGGAAAATAAGGAAGGAATTTTTCCTATTTCGAGTTTTTTCCAATGAAGCAGATGAAGGAGGAGAAGGCAAGCGCAGCCCAATTTGGCTGATTGATAAATTAGCTAACCAGTAAAACAAATTGATAATGAGCTCCTTGGCATAAAACCTAAGTCAGACTGTGAATAATTCGGCACAGCACCTTGAACACCAGGCCTTCGGGCCAATGAACGCACACATAAAAATTTAAGCATTTCGACCATGGGAAATATTTTTGGACGAAAATTTCGCATCACTACCTTTGGGGAATCCCACGGCAGAGGGTTAGGCGTCACGATAGACGGATGTCCTGCCGGAGTTCCCATTGATGAGGAATACATTCAGACGGAATTAGATCGCCGTCGCCCGGGTCAGTCAAAAATCACCACTCAACGCAAAGAGGGAGATAAAGTGGAAATTCTTTCGGGAGTTTTTGAAGGACTGAGCACCGGCACGCCAATTGGCATGATCATCATGAATCAGGATCAGAAGAGCAAAGATTATTCGCATATCGCAGAATCTTTCCGTCCTTCCCATGCCGATTTCACCTATCATGAAAAATATGGCCATCGCGATTACCGTGGTGGGGGGCGTAGTTCTGCCCGGGAAACTGCCGCCAGAGTAGCGGCAGGAGCCGTTGCCAAGAAAATGTTGGCTCATTTTGGTATAGATTTCAAAGCCTGGGTTTCTCAGGTAGGCCCACTGAAGCTGGATAATCATTACCAGGCGCTGGATCTTTCCGCCATTGAATCCAATATCGTTCGCTGCCCGGACGGGAATATGGCTGAAAAAATGATCGAGCTGATTGACGATACCCGTAAAAAGCGGGATACCATCGGCGGCGTCGTTTCTGCTGTAATTTCCGGAGTTCCTGTAGGACTGGGAGAGCCGGTGTTTGATCGTTTAAATGCCGAATTAGGCAAAGCCATGTTAAGCATTAATGCGGCCAAAGGTTTTGAATATGGCAGCGGATTCGAGGGGGTGAGCATGTATGGTTCGGAGCACAATGATAAATTCTTCACGGATGAAAATGGGCAGGTAAAAACTGAAACCAACTACTCCGGTGGTATTCAGGGAGGCATCTCCAATGGACAGGATATTTTCTTCCGGGTAGCTTTCAAGCCGGTGGCCACCATTATGATTGATCAGGAAAGCATTGATATACACGGCGAAGCCGTAACGGTCAGCGGAAAAGGAAGACATGACCCCTGCGTGGTCCCAAGAGCCGTTCCCATAGTAGAAGCCATGGCCGCCTTGGTCATTGCAGATCATTTCATGCTGAACCAATCTACACGTTTGGATCAGTTAAAAGCCTGATAAAAAAGGGAGCTATCTTAAAATGGCTCCCCTTTTTGTTTAAAAACAGGGCTTTATTGGATTCTTCCAAAAATGTTTGGAAAGCCCGGTGGTATTGCGTAAAATCAGCGTCCCTGAAAGGGCCTTGGTCTTTTTGAGGCATATTTATTAGTTATTACATTCCCCTTTTTTTAGATGTTCAAAAAAATCCCACTACATAGCCAGATCTTTTTAGGTTTAATTCTGGGCCTGGTCGTAGGCTTAACCTTTATTTTCACCAATGTTCCGCAATGGATCACCCTGGAGCTAATAAAGCCGATAGGTGAAATATTTGTGCGCGCACTGAAAATGGTGGCGGCGCCACTGGTCATTGCATCCCTGATTTGTGGTATCGCTAACCTGAGTGATATTTCCAAGCTTAGCCGTATGGGCACCAAAACCATTGGTATTTATATCCTGACCACCACCTTTGCCATTACCATCGGTTTGGTCACGGTTAATTTACTACAGCCGGGTAAGCTAATTTCCCCTAAAACCCGCTCAGATATTGAAGCCAAATATTCACAGGATGTTAAGGCTAAAAAAGAACAGGCAGAAGAAGTTAAAGAACAATTGGTCTTGCAGCCATTAATTGAAATGGTGCCGGAAAACTTTGTAAAAGCAGCTTCGGAAAACAGCCGGATGTTACAGGTAGTTTTCTTTGCCGTATTATTCGGTGTGGCTTTATTAAAAATTCCGGAAAATAAACGCAGCCCGGTAGTCGCCTTTTTTGATGGACTCAACCATGTGGTGCTCAAGATTATTGACTTTATCATGATCATTTCTCCATACGGGGTATTTTCTTTGATCTGTACTTTATTGGTGGAAGTGGCCGGAGATGATCCTAACAAGGTTTGGGGAATCCTCAAGTCTCTTGGTTTTTATGCCCTGACGGTTATCATCGGCTTGCTGATCATGGTATTGGTGGTATACCCCATGCTATTGAGGATCTTTACCCGAAAAAATTTCAGCTATAAAGCATTCTTCAAAGGCATTGAAAGAGCCTTGCTTTTAGCTTTCAGCTCCAGCTCTTCAGCGGCAGCCCTTCCGATCACTATTGAGTGTGTAGAAAAAGAATTTGGGGTATCAGAAGAGGTGAGCTCCTTTGTTTTGCCACTAGGCGCTACGATGAATATGGATGGCACTTCCCTTTATCAGGCAGTGGCGGCAGTATTTATCTCCCATGCTTTGGGCTATGATCTGAGCCTTGGTCAACAATTGACCATTGTTTTCACCGCCCTATTGGCCTCAATCGGCTCTGCGGCAGTTCCTGGCGCTGGACTGATTATGCTATTGATCATTTTGGAATCAATCGGAGTTCCTTCTGCCGGTTTGGCACTTGTTTTAGGCCCGGACAGAATTTTGGACATGTGCCGTACGGCTGTCAATGTAACTGGAGATGCGACCGTTTCCATGATTATTGCCACTACCGAAGGAGAAAAATTAAAGATACTGGAAGACAAAAAGGAAACGGTAGAAGTAGAATAAGTCAATGGCAATAAATGTCGGTGGCATAACCGATTAAGGCCAAAATATTGCTTAGATTTGTATTAAAATAGAACATTCATAACCATGGAAAATAACCAAGGATACGATCGCGATAAAATGTACGAAAAGGTGGTGACCATTTATTTGGAAGCCAACCCTAACCCTAATTCTTTGAAGTTTGTCACCAGTATGATGCTGGTGGATGGGATGGAACAATACGATTTTTCTGATATGGAAAATGCAGCCCCATGCCCTTTAGCGCAGGAATTATTTGGTTTCCCATTTGTGGAGCGCGTTTTTATTAGTTCCAACTTCATTACCATTTCCAAATCTGCGGAGGTAAACTGGGAAGAAGTGCAGGGCGCATTAAAAGACCATATCATTGATTATTTACAATCCGGTAAAGAGCTTTTCTCCAAAGAAGCATTGGCCGCACAGGAAGTCTCCAAAGGGGAAGAAACTGAGATTGAAGGAAAAATCAAGATGATTTTGGATGAGTATATTCGTCCGGCTGTGGAATCAGACGGCGGGGCAATCACTTTCCATTCTTTCCAAAATGGCGTGGTAAAAGTATTATTACAAGGAGCGTGCTCAGGCTGCCCGTCTTCGACCATTACTTTGAAACAGGGTATTGAGAACTTATTGAAGCATCAGCTTCCGGAAGTTCAGTCCGTAGAGGCGGTAGGAGTTTAACCCGAATTATTCACCGCTAAATTAATCGACTAAGCATAAGCGGCTTATTTTTAGTTCGTTATAATTTATTTTCTTTAGTTTATAATTGTCCAAATTTGGACAAGCTTGCTTTCTCCTCATTCATCTGTTTTGTTGGAAAAAACTCGAAATAGGAAACTATTCCTTCATTTTTTCCGCCTTACAGCTAAACGAGGATTTAAGCCTGAATAATCCGGGTTAAAAAATATATTGCTAAGAAAAATCCTCCCTGAACTTCATCAGGGAGGATTTTTTGTATTCAACCATTTGCAAACTGCCGGGCCCGAATTTGGGCGAGCTTGCTTTCTCCTCTTTTTCAGCTTTGATGGGAAAAACTCGAAATAAGAAAAATCCCTCCATTACTCCCCCTAGCAGCTAAACGAGGACTTCAGCAGGAGTAAATCTGGCTAATTATTGGTCATTCCCATTTGATCCAACAAGAAGGCATATTCTAAAGCCGTCTCTTTAAATTTTCGGAATCTACCGGAATTCCCTCCATGACCAGCCTCCATATTGGTATGCAATAAAATCGGATTATCATCTGTCTTTAGCTCCCGCAATTTGGCCACCCACTTGGTCGGCTCCCAATATTGCACCTGCGAATCATGAAAACCGGAGGTTACTAAAACAGCCGGGTAAGCCTTGGCCTCCACATTATCATAAGGCGAATAAGACAACATATATTCGTAATAAACCTTATCATTCGGATTTCCCCACTCCTCATATTCTCCAATCGTCAATGGGATGGACTCATCCATCATGGTCGTCACCACATCCACAAATGGTACAGCGGCAATCACTGACTTGAACAATTCAGGTCGCATATTCATCACAGCTCCCATTAACAAACCACCGGCCGAGCCTCCCATGGCAGACAATTTCTCCGGAGAAGTATATTGGGCTTCCACTAACCAATCTCCCGCGGCGCAAAAATCTTCAAAGGTATTCTTCTTCTTCAGAAATTTACCATCCTCATACCAGGCTCTGCCCAAAGTCTCTGATCCACGAATGTGCGCAATGGCATATACAAATCCACGGTCCAGCAAACTTAAACGAACGGAGCTGAAAAAGGGATCAATGGAATAACCATAAGAACCGTAACCATAAAGCAGGGTGGGATTTTGTCCATCTTTCTTTAAGCCCTTTTTATATACAATGGACATGGGCACCATTTTGCCGTCATGCGAAGGGAAATTGACCCGCTCGCAGACATAGTCTTCCGGATTGTATCCCCCCACCACTTCTTGTTCCTTTTTCAGCTCTCTGGCTTTTGTTTTCATATTAAAATCAAAAACCGAGGATGGACGCGTCATAGAAGAATAGCCATAACGCAGAATTTCCGTATCAAAATCAAGATTAGAAGTGGTATAAGCGACATAGGCCGGTTCATCAAAAGGAATAAAATACTCTCCCTTGCCATCCCAACGCTTCACGTTGATTTGAATCAAGCCCTCTTTACGCTCACTGACTACAAGGTAATCCTTGAAAATCTCGATATCCTCCAGCAGCACCTCCTCCCGGTGTGGAATCACCTCCACCCAGTTTTCCACACTGGTAGCGGTTTCAGGCGTTTTCATCAGGCGAAAATTTTTCGCTTCCAGATTGGTACGAATGTAAAAATGATCCTCATAGTGATCAATCCCATATTCCAGCAAAGGCTTTCTTTCCTGGAACATCCGGAATTCGCCTGTTGGATTATCTGCCTCTAAAATCTGAAATTCAGCAGAAGTAGTACTCGAAGAACCAATTACTAAATACTTCTTGGATTTCGTTTTGTAGATGAAAGTATCAAATAGACCATCTTCCTCTTCATATACCAACACATCCTCGGACACCGGACGCCCCAATTCATGGCGGAATGTGCGGTTAGCCCTGAGCGCCTCATCCTTCAGTGTATAGAAAAGCGTTTTATTATCATTGGCCCAGGTGATGTTGCCCACCGTTTCAGGAATACGATCCTCCAGAATCTCCCCTGTTTCCAGATTCTTAATACGGATATCATAATTCCGGCGACCAACGGTATCCTCGCTAAAAGCAATTAGCTGCCTGTTGGTACTGATCTCCCAATCGCCCATGGCGTAATAGGAAGTACCCTCCGCCAATTCATTTTGATCCAACAAAATCTGCTCTTCCGCCTCCATACTCCCCTCTTTGCGGCAGTTTATCGCATATTCTTTCCCTTTTTCGTATCGGGTATAATAATAATACCCTTCAAAATAAACAGGTACGGAGCTATCATCCTGCTTAATTCTCCCAACAATTTCATTATATAAGGTTTCCTGAAGTCCCTCGGTGTGTTTCATCACCGCTTGGGTATAGTCGTTTTCTTGATTCAGATAATCCACAACTTCCTGATTCTCGCGATCACGCATCCAGTAGTAATCATCGGTGCGCTGATGTCCGTGAGCTTCAAGAACCTGTGGTATTTTTTTGGCAACGGGTGCTTTCATAGGTGCCTCTTTTTTATTGTTCATACATCCCAATGAAAATGTCATCATCAGGAAAAGCCCAAAGGTCGTTCTTTTTGAAAAAATTATCATAGCATATTTTTAAGAATTAATACTTCTAAGATTTTCAATAAAAAATATACGAAATATTAAAATTCCCACCTAAAAAGCCTGCCTAATAATCGAAAAATGACTAATAACATTATTAATTACCCGCAAAGCAGATATATGTCATTTGATAGTTTTAAAGTACTGTATTCCAAAAGGCAAATTCTTTGAAAATTAATATTCTCTCATCATCTTCTCATGGATTTTTATTGTCAATTAAAGACAAAACCCCTCAATCCTATGTTAAAAACCAAACTACACCCCCTCTCCTTAATTACAATATTATCAATTTATTAAAGGTAAAATTGGCGTATTTTGCATATCCCATTAAAAAACAAGGGAAAGATTGACCTGATTGAAAATCAACTCTTTTTTACGCTGGGAATTAGGCGCTCAATCTTCTTTTATTTAAATTTGCACCGGTTTTAGAGCACCATCCATTTTTGGAAAATGGAGAAAAGTACAATCCTGATCAAAAAGGATTTAAAAAAAATCTCTAAATACCTCTATAGGTTTTACTTACCTCAAAAAAGTTAAAACCATAACCACCATTAGGATGGTTTAGCATACAGAAAAGCTGGAAACATTTAATAAAACATTTTTATGAAAAACACGAAAATCGTTGCTACGATCTCTGACCGTAAGTGTGATATTCCATTCTTGACAGAGATGTATAACCAAGGTATGAACGTTGTTCGTATCAACACTGCACACCAAACTTTCGACGACTCTATGCGCGTTGTTGAAAACGTTCGTGCTGTATCTGACAAAATCGGTATCTTGGTAGACACTAAAGGTCCAGAAATCAGAACAACAAAGATCGATGAAGAATTTCGTGTGAAGCCTGGTGATGAGGTATTCATGGCGGGTGATCCGGAAGGTATCTCAACTCGTGAGTTGGTATACGTTAACTACGCTGGTTTCGTAGAGGATGTACCTGCAGGTTCTCGCATCTTGATTGACGACGGTGATGTTGAATTCATCGTTAAAGAAAACCTAGGCGACAAATTGTTGTGTATTGCACAGAACTCTGGTCCTGTAAAGTCTAGAAAGTCTGTAAACATTCCTTCTGTACACGTGAAATTGCCTTCTATCACTGCAAAGGATAAAGGTTATATCGAGTGGGTAGCAGATAACAACATCGATTTCGTAGCACACTCTTTTGTACGTAACGCAGCTGACGTTATCGCAGTACAAGAGATTTTGGATGCTAAAGGATCTGATGCTAAAATCATCGCTAAAATCGAGAACCAGGAAGGTGTTGATAACATCGACGAAATCTTGGATCACGCACATTCGATCATGGTAGCACGTGGTGACTTGGCTGTTGAGATTCCTCAGGAGCGTATTCCAATCACTCAAAAAATGATCATCGACAAGTGTATCGCTCGTCGTAAGCCTGTAATCACTGCAACTCAAATGTTGCACACTATGATTGAGAACCCACGTCCAACTCGTGCGGAGATCTCTGACGTAGCGAACGCAGTTTACGATGGTACTGATGCGGTTATGCTTTCTGGTGAGTCTGCTTATGGTGACTACCCAATCGAGGCGGTAAAAACAATGGCTTCTATTGCTGAGGCAACTGAGAAATACGAAGGTTTCAAGAAAGACACTGAGTTTGTTGTATTGAACAACGACATCTCTGCATTCGTAGCAAAATCTGCTTACTATGCGTCTGAGAACTTGAACCCAGCGGCAATCATCACTGATTCTGCTAACGGTCGTACTCCTCGCGCTATCGCGGCTTACCGTCCAAAAACAGCTATCTTCGCCAAAGTTTACGATGAGCGCGTAATGCGTGAGTTGTCTTTGACTTACGGTGTTCACGCTTCTTTCTTGGCAAAAGGTGATGATTCTGATGCTTACATCAAAGAATCTTTGGCTGAGTTGAAAGAGAAGAACATGGTAGAGCAAGATGATCGTTTGGTAGTTGTAGGTGGTAACTTCGGTGACTTCCACGGTGCTTCTTTCTTGGAAGTAGCTACAGTTGAGAACATCGAGTCTAACTTGAAAAAATAATCCTTCGGGATTCACAATATTAAAGGCTGCCTTCGGGCAGCTTTTTTTTTGCCCTGATCTTCCGCAGTTGGCGCATTTCTGCTCGATTTCCTCCGCTCCTTAATTTTTTCTTGTTATTTTTCGAAGTAATATTCGTATCATTTCAATACAAGCCCCTGTAACCCACATTTTTCTTTGAAGCATTTCATTCTATATATTTTCTGTTTTATCCTCTTTCCCGTTGCCCTGAAAGCGCAAGTTCTTTCGGACAAAGAGTCTTTCAGTGTGGACAAAAATATCTTGTGTGCAGGAAGCAAATTAGTTATTCAGGATAACCCATTGGGAAATGATACCGGTGGGGCAGATGTGGTCATCAGCTATTATCAAGACGACTATACCATACTTGAAAATGCCATTTTCAGAGAATCAAATGGCGCCCCCAAGGCTTTCAAAGTGGGAGACCTTATCGGGGATGGACTTCACGGAGAAAATGACTTTAATCCACAAAAATCATTCACATTGATTCGAGTGAGACAGGCAGGGCCAGGAGGAACATTGGACATCGATTCCTTACAAATTTCCATCACCGTTGATCCTCCTCAATTCTCCATTTTTCAATGCCCCAACAGCACTGATAATGAGGTAGTCCTTTTTTTTGACGAAAGTCAAAAAGCGAATTTCAACCGAATCATTGTAGAAAGCCCCGTTGCAGACGAATTTTTACTGGAAGACACCCCTAGGAGATATGATAATTTCTCCGCCGGAGCTACCACCTTTACCATCAGAGGAGATTTTGGAGAGGTGGGAGACACCATGGATGATGCCTGTAAACGAGGGAGGACCTCCAAAATCATCGAAGACAATTATGACATTCCCTCCCCGAAGGAGGTCAGCCTGAGTGTCACGGCACAATCCGAAACCGATGGAGCGATAGCCATCACTTTTAGCGGAGATACCGAACGATACCCTTACTTTTATGATCTCCCTAAGGAGGATCCGGTATTGGCGGTTAACAACACCATCCTGGGCGAGGACCTTAATACGCAAAGCTCCCTAAGCTTTTCCCTCTATGCTTATGATTTCTGTGAATCTGAAAGCTATGGCGACATTCGCACGCTTCATACTATTGCCTTAAATGCGGCATCTCAAAAAGGCTTTAACGAGGTAAAAAATACTTACGCGGGTACTGATAAACTGTCCCTTGAAAAAAATGGGGAGGACTTTCAGGAATTCGAGCCGAATGCCATTATAGAAGACAGGTCCGTTGACTGTGGCCTTTTATACCAGTATCAGGCACTGGCCACTAATGATAATGGTACTTCCCGTTCCGTCCTCAGCCCGGAAATTACCGGAAATTCCGATCAGGCCGCCACCATTCGTTATGTGGTAGCAACCGTTTCGGATGACGCCCAAATTGAAATTATGGGAGAAGAACCGGTTGCACAGGCTACTTATTATCTGGAAGTGGGCACAAATAAAGAAGAAAACACCGAACACCTGTTCTCCTTTGAAAATCTCAATCCTAATGAGCAAGCCCATTGCTTTACCTCCAGCCTGTTGGACGAATGTGATAATCTGTCTGTCCCCAAAAATTCCTGTACAATTTTCGTGGAGAGCGAACAACTTTCCGCCAAAAGGATGGCTTTTAAGTGGACAGATTATGTGGGTTTTTCTGTGGACGAATATGAGTTGTACTTACTGGATCAGGACTTTCAGCTACTGCAAAGCATTAATGCCGGCATATTTACACGTGATGAAATCAATTTGGAAGAAATCTCAGAGGAAACCACCTTTGCCCAAATTGCAGCCATCAATAATGCCGATAATTTAACTGCCCTTTCCAACATCATCTCTATCGATTTTGAACCGATCATTCGCTTCCCTAACGCTTTTACGCCCGATGGAGATGGCCTGAATGATGTTTTCACCTATGTAGGCACCTCTCCTTTGGAAAAATTCGAACTGGTGATTTTTAACCGTTGGGGAGAAACCATATTCGCCCTCAGTGAAACCCAAAATATAGCGGGTGGCATCAGACCCGGCTGGAACGGCACCTACAAAAATGAAAAAGCGCCAGCTGGCACTTATTCTTATCGCGCCAAGCTGACTACCACTGATGGAAAAACGCTGGATTTCAGCGGAATGCTCCAATTAATCCGATAAATAAGCTGACAGGCCATAAATAAGCACGAAATTTGTTAGCTTTAGGCAAATTTGGGGTCTGGAAATTCTTTTTTCAATTTTTCAGCCCCTTTAACGATAGAACCAAAAATAAAAGCGATACTATGTTCGACATGATGAAAATGATGGGCAAAGTGAAAGAGGTGCAAGACCGTGTTCGCGAAGCTCAGGACCGCTTAGGAAATATTACAGTAGAAGGTGAATCCGGCGCCGGTATGGTAAAAGTGGTGGCCAACTGCAAAAAGCAAATTGTAAAACTGGACATTGATGATTCCCTAACCGGAGCGGAAAGCAAAACCATTCTTTCTGACCTTATCGTGGCGGCGGTCAACAACGCCATGGATAAAGCAGATGAAACGGCTCGCGAAGAAATCAAAAAAAGCACCGAAGGTATGATGCCGAACATTCCAGGCATGGACCTATCCAATATGTTTGGAGGATAAACCTATTAAATATTCTTAAAGAAACGGCCCTGTGTCGTTTCTTCATTTTTTCACGCGCTTCTTTTCATGACTGCATCTGTAGCCATTGTCATCCTCAACTATAACGGACGAACCTTCCTTAACAAATTCTTACCCAACGTACTTCAGCATGCAGAAGGCGCCGAGGTCATTGTGGCTGACAACCAGTCTACCGATGACTCTGTTGCTTTTATGCAAGCAACTTTTCCGCAGGTAAGACTGATCATTAATAAGGAAAATGGCGGGTTCGCCAAAGGCTATAATGATGCATTGAAGCACGTGGATGCGGACTATTACGTACTGCTCAATTCTGATGCAGAAGTAACAGCAGGCTGGCTCACGCCCATTATTTCCTTTATGGAGGAACACCCAAAAGTCGCTGCCTGCCAACCCAAAATCATGGCCTATCACAATCGGATAACCTTTGAATATGCCGGAGCGGCAGGGGGTTACATTGATTATTTAGGTTATCCTTTTTGCAGGGGAAGGCTGTTCGATACTTTAGAGGAGGATGAGCATCAGTATGATGATATTCGAAAGGTTTTTTGGGCAACAGGATGTTGTATGTTTTTGAGATCCAGCACCTTCCATGAATTCAATGGATTTGATGAGGATTATTTCGCCCATATGGAAGAGATCGATCTTTGCTGGAGGATGAACAATGCGGGCTACGAAGTGTTCTATCACGGAGAATCAAAAGTATATCATGTTGGTGGAGGAACTTTACCCAAATCAAACCCACGTAAAACCTACCTCAATTTCCGCAATTCACTCATTACCCTCTATAAAAACACGAGGCGAAGACACCTTATACAAAAATTGTGTCTTCGATCCCTACTCGATGTGGTGGCCGCCACCAAATTCCTGTTTTTTGACTCGAGGGCCGACGCAATGGCCGTTTATCGAGCACAGTGGTACTTTTGGTCCCGATTACCCAAGTGGCAGTCCAAAAGAAAAAACCTTAAAAGAAGCAATAAGGCATGTTTGGATTTGATTCTTCCAAAATCGATTGTCCTTTTGTATTATTTAAAAGGTAAAAAAAGTTTTAAAGATTTGTGAAATTAATTTAAATTCAGGCATAAATTATTGGATTATTGTGCCTTCTTAAATTTCTGCGAATATTTTTCCAGAAAGCAAGGATAAGATAAAGCACTAATGGAGATCCAGCGGTAAGACAGGAAAGATACATAAAACTTAGTCGAACGCTGAAAACGGAAATCCCCATTTTTTGAGCGATGGAAGTGCAGACTCCAAATGCATAATCTTCTATGAAGTATTGTATTTTTTTCATTTTTTATTGGCTGATATCTAATGCGATATTCGGTTGGTAAAGATAAAAGTTACAATCGAGATGATTTTTTTTTACTATTATTGCAATAGTAAGCATATACCGATATTTTCGCACGAATGCAACCTTTATAATTAAACGAAGATAGAAATGAGAAAGCTTGTTTTTCCTGCCGCCGTACTAGGCGCCATGATGATGTCAGGTTGTTCTTTGAACAAAATGGCTAAAATGGCAAAAGACCAGGAATTGACAGTAACTCCGAACCCATTGGAGGTTCATGCAGATACTGTACAATTCGAAATGTCAGCAGTTTTGCCTGTTAAAATGTTAAAGCCAGGCCTAGAGTATCAGATGGAGCCATCTTACAATTACGGTGAGAAGTCTGAAACACTAAGCGCTGTCACTTTGAAAGGTGATGACTGGGCTGATAAAAAAGATCAGAACCCACGTTTGTCTGAGTCTTTCGCTTTTGCTTACAATGATGAAATGTCTTCTGGTGAGTTGGCGATCGCAGGTAAGGCTGTCGACCCTAAGAAGAATAAAATTAAGGAAGGTCCGGTTCTTCCAGTAGCTAAAGGTGTTATTACTACTTCTCAATTGGTAGAAGATGTATACGCTCCTGCTTACTTGTTCCACGGATACAACAACCAAGAGGAATTGATCCCAACAAACGTTGAGTTCTTCTTTACTCAGGGTTCTTCTGTATTGCGTTGGTCAGAGAAAACTTCTGAGCGTGGTAAGTTCTTGGATGCTTTCGTAGCAGACAAAAACGTAACCCGTACGGTAATCATTACTGGTACTCACTCTCCAGAGGGTACAGAGCGCAATAACTCTCGCTTGGCGGAGAATCGTGCTACGGTAATCGAGAAAGAATACCGCAAATTGATGAAGCGTTACGACTACAAAGGCACTGCGGATTCTATCAAATTCGTATTGAAGCCAGTAGTAGACGATTGGGCGGAATTCAAAAAAGAATTGGAAGCTTATGATGGCGTAGACGCTTCAGTGAAGTCTGAATTGTTGTCTATCGTTAACGGTGCAGGTTCTTTCGAAGAGAAAGAGAAGCAAATGCAAAAAGTTAACGGATACCGCAAAGTATTCAAGGATGTTTATCCTAAGTTGCGTACTGCAAAAACTGAGATCTTGACTGTAAAAGAAAAGAAAACAGATGCAGAAATCGCTACTTTGTCTAAGCAAATCCAAAACAACAGTGTAAACGCTGATACTTTGAGCTTGGAAGAGTTAATGTACTCTGCTACTTTGACTCCTTCGGTTTCTGAGAAAGAAGCTATCTACGCTGCTGCCACTAAGAAAGCGGATAGCCACATTGCGCACAACAACTTGGGTGCTGCTTACTTGGCTTCAGCTGCTGAAGCAGAAGGTTCTGCTCGCGCTGAGATGGTAGAGAAAGCAATGACGCAGTTCGAATTGTCTAACCGCAAGCAAGAAACTGCTGAAGCTACTGCTAACATGGCGGTTGCTGCTTATTTGGCTGGTGACGACGTGAAAGCTTTCAACTTGATTGAGAAAGCTTACGCTATGGGTCTTGAGTCAGAAAACGCAAAATCTTTGGCTGGTGTGAAAGCTGCTTTGGAGATCAAGCGTGCAAAATATGCTGACGCTGTAGCTTCTTTGGCAAATGCTGATGACGCTGCTGCTAACCTTTACAACAAAGGTTTGGCTCAGCTATTGAACAAGCAATATGACGCTGCTGTAGTTTCTTTCCAGGAAGCTGCTGAGAAAGACAGCAACTTTGCTGCTGCATTCTATGGCGAAGCCATTGCTAACGCTCGTGCAGGTAAAGAAGATGCTGCTATCGCAGCTTTGAAGAAGTCAGTAGCTGCTGAGCCAGAGATGGCCAAAAAGGCGGTTAACGATTTAGAATTCTCTAAATTCTCTGCTTCTGAAGCATTCCGTAACGCATTGAAATAAGGCGAATTTTCGCTGTTTCAGCAATATTAACAAAGCCCTCAGCCATTCGGTTGAGGGTTTTTTATTATCAAAGGGAGAATATTTTTTTTTCATTCCATTTCGCTTATTTTTACGCCACATTACCCGCCAGGGTATTTAACAAACAATGCACAATAACCTAATTCAAAATAATAACCATGAGACAAATCCAGTTTCGAGAAGCACTACGTGAGGCGATGAGCGAAGAAATGCGTCGCGATGAAACCATCTTCCTAATGGGAGAAGAGGTGGCCGAATACAATGGTGCTTATAAAGTGAGCCAGGGAATGCTGGACGAGTTTGGACCAAAACGTGTCATTGACACCCCAATTACGGAAGCAGGATTTACCGGTCTGGGGTAGGTGCTGCCATGAATGGCATCCGTCCGATTATTGAGTTCATGACTTTCAACTTCTCTTTGGTAGCAATTGACCAGATTATCAACTCTGCTGCAAAATTGAAGTCGATGTCCGGTGGACAAGTAGATGTGCCGATCGTTTTCCGTGGAGCAACGGGTAATGCAGGTCAGTTGGCTGCTCAGCACTCGCAAAACTTCGAAAACTGGTATGCCAACACCCCTGGATTGAAAGTGGTGGTTCCTTCTAACCCAAAGGATGCTAAAGGACTTTTAAAATCTTCTATCCGTGACAATGACCCGGTGATCTTCATGGAGTCAGAATTAATGTACGGTGACAAAGGAGAGGTGCCTGAGAGCGAATACCTGATTCCAATCGGTACGGCTAATGTTGTAAAAGAAGGTACAGACATTACCTTGTGTTCTTTCGGTAAAATGATGAAGGTAGCGATTCAGGCTGCTGAAGAAATGGCGAAAGAAGGCATTAATGTAGAAGTGATTGATTTGCGCACTGTTCGTCCTATTGACTGGGCGACCATCATTACTTCTGTGAAAAAAACCAATCGTTTGGTGGTACTGGAAGAGGCATGGCCATTGGCTTCTATCTCCTCAGAAATTGCTTTCCACGTATCCAAAAACGCTTTTGACTATTTGGACGCTCCTGTTACCCGAGTAGTTTCTGAAGACGTTCCGGTGGCTTATGCAAAATCATTATTGGAAGCGACCGTCCCTAATGTAGAAAAAACCGTTAAAGCTATTAAGGAAGTGCTTTATCGTTAATAATATTTATTTTCATATATAAAAGCGCACCTCTGGGTTGCGCTTTTTTTTTGCTTCTGATTTTATATTGCTCAACCAAATAAAAAAATTTACCAATGCTCATACCCGCAGACATTGAAGTAGGGATCGCTTTGAGTGGGGGAGGCGCAAGAGGAATTGCTCATATTGGAGTATTACAAGCTCTGGAAGACTATGGGATTTTCGTAAAAAGAGTTTCAGGCACCAGTATGGGGGCCATTGTTGGTGCATTATACTGTGAAGGTATTCGCCCGATACAAATATTAGAAATTGTGAGTGAGCGCAGGTTTATCAATATGTTTCGATGGCGGTTATTAAAGACCGGACTCCTGCCGCTGGATTATTTAGAGGAAAAGATACTGGAGTATATTCCCCATAATTCTTTTGAAGGCTTAAAAATGCCCTTACATATCTGCGTAAGTAATTTGTCTACGGGAAATTCGAAAATTGTCTCCTCGGGACCTCTAATGGACTGGGTAAAAGCTTCCGCCTCTATTCCGGTTTTATTCCCTCCGGTGACGATCAATAACGAGCAATTTGTAGATGGAGGCCTGACCAATAACCTGCCGGTGGAACCTTTACTGGAACATGCCAACCGCACGATCGGCGTTCATGTAAATCACAACCTCAAAGTCCCGCAAGTTAGTGGCATCAAATCTGTGGCGGAGCGGGTGTATCGGCTCGCTATCTGGCAAACGGTGAAAGACCGGATGGATGAATGTGATCTGGTCATTGATCCTATTGATGCACGAAAATATGGTACTTTTGACTTTAATCAGGCGCAGGAACTATTCAATATAGGCTATAAAGCCACAGAGGAAGTCATGTATCACCTCACCAAAAATATTAATCTGGAAAAACTGATTAACCTTCACCAAAGAAAAAGCCCCACCAAAGAGGAGGGGCCTAATCAAAATATGGTTCAAAGCGAATAGTTCACTTATCTTTTCATCAAATTACTCAATCCCATACCACGACGAGAACCCGTCAATTTATTCATGGTTTTCATCATTTTGCGCATTTCATTGAATTGCTTCAACAACTTATTCACATCCTGAACGGTAGTCCCGGAACCTTTTGCAATTCTTCTGCGACGGCTACCGTCCAACAATTCCGGATTTTCACGCTCTTCCTTGGTCATGGAAAGAATAATGGCCTCGATAGGCTTAAATGCATCGTCATCGATATCGATGTCCTTCATCATTTTACCTACACCCGGCAACATGCCTACCAAATCCTTCAGGTTACCCATTTTCTTAATTTGGGCTAGCTGAGAAAGGAAATCTTCAAAGTTGAACTGGTTCTTGCGGATCTTTTGGTTGATACGCTTCGCTTCATCCTCATCAAAAGCCTGCTGCGCACGCTCTACTAAGGAAACCACGTCACCCATACCCAAAACACGCTGGGCCATACGCTCAGGATAAAAGACATCCAAAGCATCCATTTTCTCTCCGTAAGAGATAAACTTTATCGGTTTTTCTACAACCTTACGGATTGAAATGGCCGCACCACCACGGGTATCACCATCCAACTTGGTTAATACTACTCCGTCAAAATCCAAACGGTCGTTGAAAGTCTTGGCTGTATTTACGGCATCCTGACCGGTCATCGAATCCACAACGAACAAAGTCTCTGATGGCTGAATGGCATCTTTAACTGCTGCAATCTCATTCATCATTTGCTCATCCACCGCCAAACGACCCGCCGTATCGACAATGACCACCTTTTTATTCTGCGCTTTTGCTTCCGCAATCGCTTTTTGGGCAATCTCTACCGCGTTTTTATTCTCAGGCTCGGCATATACTTCAACACCAACCTGCTCTCCCAATACCTTCAGCTGGTCAATCGCCGCAGGGCGGTAGATATCACAGGCTGCCAGCATAACGCTCTTTCCTTCCTTCTTCAGGCGGGAAGCTAATTTACCGGTAAAAGTAGTTTTACCGGAACCTTGTAAACCGGCAATCAGGATGACCGCAGGATTTCCCTCCAACACGATATTCTCCTGCGTACCCCCCATCAGACTGGTTAACTCATCCTGAGTAATTTTCACCAACATCTGACCTGGAGACACGGAAATCAAGATATCCTGTCCTAGGGATTTATTTTTAATTTCGTCAGTTACCTCTTTTGCTACCTTAAAGTTAACGTCGGCATCAATCAACGCACGGCGAATTTCTTTTACCGTGGTGGCAACGTTAATCTCGGTAATACTGCCCTGACCTTTTAGGTTTTTAAAGGCCTTATCTAATTTGGTACTTAAATTATCGAACATGGCATTCCTTCAGTTTCCGCAAAAATATAAAAATTATATCGCTTTTTTATTGAACGATAGGGCTTTTGCATTCTTTTTAGGAACGCGATGACCCATTAAAAAGATGATAGATATTGAAAATGGCAATAAAACTATTCACGACTACCACCGGGTAGGCCTGAATCATCACTCCATAAATCACAAAAAAAACAGCTCCTATTGAATTAATAAGCCGCAATTTCCGTATTTCCTTAAAAGTAAAAGAAAGCGCAACGAGTGTCATTGCAATGTATCCTACCCAATCAGAATAATTCATTTATGAAGAATAAGTTTCTGGATGCTGTCCCTGCTTGTAGTAAAAGCGATAAAGCTCGTAAACATTCAATGCCAAAATAATCACATTGAGTCCCACTACCGGCAAGGCCTTAATCAACAAGCCGTAAACAATAAAAATCAAGGCTGCAAAAATATTGACTTTCCGCAGGGTTACCAAATTTCGGAATGTAAAAGAAAATGCTGCCAATCCCATGGCCATATAACCTAAAAGCTCCGTCCAGTTCATTTATCTCACTCTAAAAACACCTAAACAACTATTGCACAGCTGTTTTCAAAAATCAATCCAAAAACACACCTACCCTTTACCTATTTTTACTTTAGAAAAATTAAGTGGGGAACCTCTTAAAAAACAGCAAATAACTCTAAATTTGCGATCGAAAATTTCTGAAATAGCTATGGAACTTAAAAATGACCTCATCCTACGAGCTGCACGTGGGGAAAAAACGGAAAGAACGCCTGTATGGCTAATGCGTCAGGCTGGAAGAATTTTACCGGAATACCGTGCGGTAAGAAGTAGCGTCAGCGGTTTTATTGAGCTGGCTCAAACACCTGAATTGGCAGCAGAAGTTACCATTCAGCCCGTTGACCTTTTAGGGGTGGATGCCGCCATTATCTTTTCAGATATTTTGGTTGTTCCTGAAGCCATGGGACTGCCTTACAAAATGGTAGAGAAAAAGGGGCCATGGTTCCCGGAGACTGTTAAAAGTGCTGCCGACCTCAAAAAATTAAGCGTGGCAGATGTGGAGTCAGATTTAGGATATGTATTAGAAGCCATAAAAATCACCAAAAAGGAGTTGAACGGCCGCGTTCCTCTAATTGGTTTCGCTGGTGCTCCCTGGACGATTTTTTGTTATATGATTGAAGGACACGGCTCTAAAACTTTCTCCAATGCGAGAAAAATTTTATATACCGATCCTCAGATGGCGCAGCAGTTATTGCAGATGATCACTGACACCACCATCACTTACCTAAAAGCACAAATTGCCGCCGGAGCTGACATGGTGCAAGTCTTTGATTCCTGGGCAGGAATCTTACCTGACGATCACTATGAAACTTTCGCCTTGTCATACATCCGTCAAATCTGTGATGCCATCACGGAAGTGCCCATCACTGTATTTGCCAAAGGAGCTTATGGAGCGAGAAAAGCCATTGGGCAATTAAACTGCAACACTGTTGGCCTGGACTGGAATATGGACATTCAGGAGAGTCGCCAATTAATTGGAGCTAATAAAACCCTTCAGGGAAATCTGGATCCTGCCGTACTATATGCTGATTTTGCCACTGTGGAGGCTAAAACCAAGACCATGCTGGATACTTTTGGCCCTGACCGACACATTGCGAATCTCGGACACGGCGTTTATCCGGACATTGATCCGGAAAAAGTGAAGTGTTTTATTGAGACCGTAAAAAGCTACAGCCCAGGCCTGAGAAAATAAATTAATTTTTTTTCAAAAAGGAGGGTTACCTGTCTTTGGCATTTAGTATATACAAATGCATAAGCAATTTAAGTAGCACAAAATTTATACACCTGTTTTTGATTGAACCCCGGCCTTGTCCGGGGTTCATTCTTTCTAAAGGATTTATTTCTTACATCCGCTCCTATTCCTCAGCTTTTAGGCCACACTTATTCCTCCCCCTCTCAAGACAACAAAGCCACCATCTTTTACGTCGGGCAAAAAAATATGCGCCCTGACTAAGCCCCTCTTCCCTTTCTTTATAATAATACCGGCTACTACTGGCCACAATTCCTTCAATTTTCCTGTCATGCAACAAATGGAGGAAGCATGCAGCATTCGGATGGTGAATGAATATTACACCCGGATTATTTATGCTTAAATCCTCGTTTAGCTGTAAGTCGGAAAAAATGATGGAATAGTTTCCTATTTCGAGTTTTTTCCCACGAAACAGATGAATGAGGAGAAAGCAAGCCTGCCCGAATTTGGGCTATTATAAATCAAAAAAAATAATTATAATAAACTGAAATTAAATTACTTGCGATCATTTAATAAATATGGCGGTGAATAATTCGGGTTACAGGGCAGCAGGTCAGAAATTTCCAAAAAAAAAGCCCACCATCCGGTGAGCCTTTTCTTCAATTATTTATTTTTTATCCGCCGAAGCGAGCGTAATGGTGTCTTAATTTCTCATCCATTTCCACCGCCAAGGCATCTTCCTTTTCGGTCTTCAGAATTCTCACAAACTCTCCCAACACCATCATGGACATCTGGGTGCTGCGGTCCAAACCTCCGGCAATGCGCTCATTATAGTCCAGGTTTTCGATTGCCCGATCTCCCATCACTTTGATAATTTCCATCGCTTTTGCTTTTTCATTCACTGCCAACAGGAATCTAACCATTCGCATGGAAGTATAATCATAAGGCACCGCCTCATCCGGAATACGCTCCAAGGTGGCATTCATCACTTCCTTAGCGCGCTCATCATCTCCCTCTTCCAACAAGGCCAGGATCAGACTATTAATATTCGAACGGGTATTAAGCACAAAGTTACGGTAGTTCTCATCATAATACACTTTCGGGTCATCCAGACTACGGTAAGCAAATTTATTCATCACGTTATCGTACATGGTTTCAGTATCCACCAAGTACTCCCCTGATTGCTGTTGCCCTGGGAAATCAATCGGTAATAATCGATAAACATTACCTTCTTGCGCCACATGGTGGGACAAATCAATTCCAATAGAGGAAAGCGATGTATTATTGAAATAGATCGGACGCTCCCAATTATTATTAGTAATCAGATCAATCAGCATAATAGTGTTTTTCTCCAAGCCGTTTCCTTTCAGAGACCACACCAATTTATCCGTAACATAAGGCTTCAACTTATCCGGCACCAAATTACTGTTCAACACCTCAGAGGTATCCACATCAAAATACATAGATTTGGAAGGAACAACACTCATTACCCCGCCACTACGAGTAGGGAATTGTAGCTGATTAGATCCCTTGCGTAATAAACTGATGTATTGCTTGGCATTGATCGCCGCGCCTTTTTTCACAGAAGGCAACTCCTGATAAACCGCATAATCATTCGGCCCACCCTGACGGTAATGTTCCTTTTCAAAAGTAAAAGGTAGTTCTTCCGACTCATAAGCTTTACGCTTCATTTGGTCAATGTACCAATCCGTATTAAAGTAAGATAATACGATTACCCGCACATCGGTACGGAAATTCTCTACTTCCTGAACATACCACAATGGGAAAGTATCATTATCCCCGCCGGTGAAAATAATGGCATTCGGTGCCAAGCCTGCCAGAAAATTACGGGCAGAATCCACGGAGAAGTAACGATTCGAACGATCATGATCATCCCAGTTTTGTTGTGCCATAATAGCCGGCGCCACCAGGCAAAGTGCGGTTGCCAAAGCCGGAGTGGCAACACCTTTGGTAAACTTGCCTAATAATTCGGCAATGGCAAATACCCCGATTCCACACCACATGGCAAATACATAGAAAGCCCCTACATATATATAGTCTCGTTCACGTGGCTCAATAGGAGGTGAGTTCAGGAACATCACCAAAGCCAGGCCGGTGATCAGGAACAAAATCAATAAGAAAAAGAAGGTCTTCGGGTCTTTATTAAAATTAAAGAACACCCCAAATAGCCCCAGAATCAGCGGCAACATGAAGTAGACATTGTGCGCCTTGTTATCCTTAATCGTAGAAGGTAAATCTTTAAAAGCATCTGTAATCCCTACCCAGCTCGCTCCCTGAATATCACTTTCTCGTCCGGAGAAGTTCCACATAAAATAACGCATGAACATCGTCCCGATCTGATGCGAGAAGAAGAAGCTCAGGTTATCACTGAAAGTAGGCTGCTCTCCCGGACGTAAGCCCAGCATATTCTGATACTCTTGTACGTGGCGCGGGCTATTGCTCCATATTCTTGGGAAAAGCGTTTTGCGTTTATCGTCAAATTGATATTCAATTTTATGATCTGCAATTTCATACTTATCCTTTCCTTTCACATAAACCGGCGCACCCACTTCGGTCCCCACTACCTCGGCATCAAAGTACTGCCCATAACCCAAAGGACGGGTACCGTACTGCTCACGCTTCAGGTAAGAAACGAAAGATACAATGTTATTCGGGTCGTTCTCATCAATCGGAGGATTGTAATTGGAACGAATCGGGATGATACTGAAAGAAGAATAACCAATCAGAATAAATACAAACCCTAACAGGAAAGTATTCAGAATGGGCTTCTGCATTTTCTGAGAGTAATAAACCCCGTAAATCAATGCCCCTAAAAAAGCAACAATAAAGCTCACAATTCCGGAACCGAAAGGCAGGCTCAAAGTATTAACGAAGAATAATTCAAAATCCCCGGCCCAGGTAGGTAGTCCAGGAATAATAATATCGTTAATAAATAACAGAATGACAGAACTCACCGCCAGCGTTATGAAAACCCCTTTGATGGTCGCCTCTTCATACTTTTTAAAATAATAAATCAACCCTAAAGCCGGAATGGTCAACAAGTTCAGCAAGTGAACCCCGATAGAAAGCCCCATTACATAGGCAATCATAATTAACCACCTTAAGGAAGCGGACTCATCCTCAATGAATTCCCATTTCAACATCATCCAAACTACGGCCGCAGTAAATAAGGAAGACATTGCATATACCTCCGCCTCAACAGCAGAAAACCAGAAAGAATCAGAGAAAGTATAAATCAAGGATCCCACAGCAGCGCCACCCATTATGAGTACCGTTTGCTCCAGCGAGGCTTTTGCGCGATCAACCTTCAAAATTTTCAGCCCCAACATCGTCAAACTCCAGAATAGGAATAGAATGGTAAATCCAGAGCAAAGTACCGAAGAAATATTAATCCAATAGGCAATTCGAAGCGGATCTCCCATCGCAAGGAAAGAGAACATCCGGTTGATCAACATAAAAAATGGTGCCCCCGGAGGGTGAGAGACCTCCAACTTGTAAGAGGTGGCAATGAACTCCCCGCAATCCCAAAAACTGGCGGTCGGTTCCACTGTCAGCCAATACACCAAGGTGGCAATTCCAAAAATGATCCAACCGGTGTAATTATTAATTTTACTGTAATTAAACATTTAATGTAAGGTTATCTTGATAACAAGAATTATTGCATACAATTTTTCAAGGGTTGAAAATAGGAACTCTTCTGCAAATAATAGCCGATCGCGGCTTAAAATTTAATAAGAGCATTTCAATATGCCCTAAAGAACCCCGCTTATGAACGCCATAAGCTTTCCTCTACAGTACACCCTTAATAGCAGAAGGATCAAAAAACAACAAAAAATTATTACGCCACTTCATTTATTAACTAATAAAGAATTAGTTAAACTAAACCACTTCGAGAATTATTCGTGAAGAAAATAGAAGGTGCTAAGCAAGCATCCCCCTATTACCTTTCCCGATTTCGGTTTTCCCTACAATCAAAAATACACTATGAAAAATCTACATTTTCTGTTCATCTTTTTGGTCATTTTTGCCGCCTCCTGCTCTGATGATGACAATGGAGATACCTCCGTACCTTCTGCTGCCGGAGACTGGTACCTTTCCGGAATTAATGGAGAAGCTGTTCCGGCAGGTACTGGTGGGCTGATCTCAATTCCTGTTGAAATTGATGGAGACTCACTCGACTTACTGCTGGGCGATAAGGATGACCGGACCGTAATCCTGGACGAGGATAACAAAATATACCCTAAAGATATTAGTGTAGCCATTGGCAGCTGGATGCAAGACAATGGAAATATTACCATCACCATTGATTCTTTAGAACAATACAGTGGTACCACTGATGGCACTTCAGTCATTACCCTTCAGGTTTCTGACTTAATCATTGAATTACCCGATGGATCCCAATTCCCCGAAGTGAATTTCCGAGGAGATGCCATTTGGTCAAAACCATAAAACATTTCTTCCCCCAACCCAAAAAGAGAGCTTCGGCTCTTTTTTTTTGCCTTTTCAATGCTGCCCCACTTTTCTCCTGGCTCATTTTAGCCCGAATGATTCAACGACAAATTCGGCAAACCACCTGACTATGCTTATGCTAAGATTATTAAGCTTGTGTCTATTGAGTTATAAATAGCCAAAATTTGAGCAAGCATGCTTTCTCCTCATTCTGCTGCTTCATTGGAAAAAATGAAACAGGAAAAATTCCGTCATTTTTCACGCCCTGCGGCTAAACGAGGATTTTAATATGAATAATCCGGGTTAAACAGAGCCGCTGCACCAAATTCCATTTTTAGGTCACTTCATTTTTTTAGCACGACTTTTGACCAGCACTCTGGGCATTCGATTGATGCTCAGGGGTAAATGGATCTAAAATATTGAAATACAGTTTCATCTTCCTAGGTTTGTAAATATTTTTCTTCTATATTTGCACTCCTTTTGGGGTGGATTGAGTCCAAACCGCCTTAGATTCTAACCGCCCCCTAAGGAACCGAAACCTCGTACCTTAGCACGTACAAGTCCGTATTACACTGATTTAAAAGGGTTTCAAGCCGACAGGATTCACGTAATCAAACTGCGTAGGAGCTTCCAAACCAATGCAGCAAGAAGTGATGAAATTCGGATCTAAGATTATTTTATAATTATTAAAATTCAGCTAAAGTGGATACTTTAAGTTACAAAACACTATCAGCTAACAAGGCGACTGTTGAAAAAGAATGGGTTGTTGTTGACGCTACCGATATGGTATTGGGTCGTTTGGCATCTGAAGTTGCTAAAATGATTCGTGGTAAGCACAAGCCATCTTTCACTCCTCATGTAGACTGTGGAGACAATGTTATCGTAATCAATGCGGACAAAGTTCGTTTGACTGGTAACAAGTGGACTGACAAAGTTTATGTTCGTCACACTGGATACCCAGGTGGTCAGCGTAAGCAAACTCCTATGGAGGTAAAAACTAAGAAGTCTTCTACGATCTTGGTAGAGCGTGCTGTTAAAGGTATGTTGCCAAAGAATCGTTTGGGCCGTCAGTTGTTCCACAATCTATTCGTTTACGAAGGTGCTGAGCACAAGCACGACGCACAGCAACCAAAAGAAATTAAATTCTAAGAAGCATGGAAGTAGTAAACACTTTAGGAAGAAGAAAGACTTCAGTCGCAAGAATTTATGTAAAAGCTGGTAACGGTGAAATCACTGTTAATAAGCGCCCATTGGCGACTTATTTCCCAACTGAGATCTTGCAATTGATCGTAAAACAACCATTAGTTATCTCTGAAGTTGATGGTAACTTTGACATTAACGTAAACGTGTACGGTGGTGGTATCAAAGGACAAGCGGAAGCTGTTCGTTTGGCTATCTCTCGCGCACTTTGCGAAATCGATGAGGAGAATCGTCCTGCATTGAAGAAAGAAGGATTCCTTACTCGTGACCCACGTATGGTCGAGCGTAAGAAATACGGTAAGCGTAAGGCACGTCGTTCTTTCCAATTCTCGAAACGTTAATATTTTGCTTCGGCGAATGTTTTCGTTTTTTAAAACATTTGAAATTTTCTATATAAGATTTAGTAATGGCTATTCAACTAACTTATAAAGACTTACTTGATGCTGGTGTTCACTTTGGACACTTAACGAGAAAGTGGGATCCAAAAATGGCTCCATATATCTTCATGGAGCGTAATGGCATCCATATTATTGATTTGAACAAAACCTTGGTGGCTCTCGAAGAAGCATCTAACGCCCTTCAAGGAATCGTTCGTTCTGGTCGTAAAGTGATGTTTGTTGCTACCAAAAAGCAAGCTAAGGACATCATCGCTGAAGAAGCAGGCCGCCTTAAAATGCCTTTCGTAACGGAGCGTTGGTTAGGTGGTATGTTGACCAACTTCGCGACTATTCGTAAGTCGTTGAAGAAAATGTCTTCTATCGACAAGTTGATGAAATCGGAAGAGTACATGAACTTGGCGAAGCGTGAGCGTTTGATGGTATCTCGTGAGAAGGACAAATTGGAGCGTGTATTAGGCGGTATCGCTGACTTGACTCGTCTTCCAGCAGCTTTGTTCATCATCGATATCAAGCGTGAGCACATCGCAGTGAAAGAAGCACAAAAGTTGAATATCCCAGTATTCGGTTTGGTGGATACTAACTCTGATCCAACTTCTGTTGATTTCGCTATCCCTGGTAACGACGACGCATTCAAGTCGATCTCTATCATTGCTAAGGCGATCGGTTCAGCTATCGAAGATGGTTTGAACGAGCGTCGTAAAGACAAAGAAGAGAACGAGCGTAAGAAAGAAGAGGAAGCTAAAAAAGCAGCTGATTCAGAGAACGCTGAAGAAAAATAATCTTAGGATTAAATAAAATTAATGAACACCACCCTGCCTTCGCGTAGTTGGAGGTGTTCATTTTTTTTATCTAGATAAGTAATTGAAGATCTGTACAAATTCAATTACTTTCGCAGAGAAATTTCTTATTGATCACTAAATAATATTAACAATGGCAATTTCAGCAAAACAAGTTAATGAGCTGAGAAAAGCGACCGGTGCCGGTATGATGGATTGTAAAAAGGCATTGGTTGAAACTGATGGCGATTTCGACAAAGCGATCGAGGTTCTTCGTAAAAAAGGTCAGAAAGTTTCTGCTAAGCGCGCTGATAACGAAACTTCAGAAGGTACTGTATTCGTGAAAGCGAATGAGGATTACACTGAGGTAGTATCTTTAAGCTTAGTATGTGAGACTGACTTCGTAGCGATCAACGACGAGTACCAGGCTTTGGGTAATGCTATCTTGGATGCTGCTGCAGCGGCTAAGCCAGCAGACGTTGAAGGTATCATGGCGTTGTCATTGGGTGATATGACTGTAGCTGAGAAGATCACAGAGACTATCGGTAAATTCGGTGAGAAAATTGTGATCAAGAACTACGAAGTGATCACTGGTGAGAAAGTTGTTGCTTATATCCACTCTAACAAGAAATTGGGTGTAATCGTAACTTTGGCCAATGTTGGTGAAGCTGACTACGTAACTGCAGGTAAAGATGTAGGGATGCAGATTGCAGCAATGAACCCAATCGCATTGAGCTCTGATGATGTAGATGAGGCTACTAAGGCTAAAGAATTGGAAATCGGTCGTGAGATCGCATTGAAAGAAGGTAAGCCAGAAGCTATCGTTGACAAAATCGCTCAAGGTAAATTGCAGAAGTTCTTCAAGGACAACACTTTGTTGGCACAAGATTTCGTAAAGGACAACTCTATGTCTGTTGCTAAATACTTGGATAGCTTGAACAAAGGAATGACTGTAGTTTCATTCAAGCGTATCACTGTAGGATAATTATATATTCTCAGAAAAATATAGAAGCAGGAGGAAACTCCTGCTTTTTTTATACCCTATTAAGTCAGCTAAGCCGGATTATTCATGCTAAAATCCTCGATTAGCTGCCAGGCGGAAAAAATGAAGGAATAGTTTCCTATTCCATTTTTTTCCAAGGAAGCAGATGAATGAGAAGCAAGCAAGCCTATCCTAATTTGGGCTATCAGAAATTTCGCAAATACAATCGAAAAGAATTAACAAACAGCCTCTTGCGGTAGACTCTAAAACTAGCGGTGAATAATTCGGGCTAACTCCATCAAACCAACCCAAGCGCTTCACGACCAAATCATTACAGACATTTTTCTTTGGTTTTTAATAGCCCAAAGTCGAGCAAGCCAGCTTTCTCTTCTTTTCTGTACCCCACCCTGAAAAACTGGAAATAATAGCCTAAGCCTACATTTTCCCAGCCTTGCTGCTAAACCATATTCTAAGCAGTCATCATTCGGCCAAACAAACTCCTCCATAACTTAAAACTCCAAAACAACTCCCGGATAACGGCCATTTACCCCATTCCGACATGATTAATTCCGCTGTTTTATTTATATTGGCGACCAGACTTAATTTTTTGCTTCATGGATTGCAGACTTTTGATAAAAAAGCAGGACCTCATAAAACTCCACGGTACGGCTGTGGGAATATATCAGCCGCAAAATGCCTTTCTTAGACCTGAAATGGCAGAGATTTTTTATCTGGGCATACTGATGAAAGAAGGTTTCGGGCGCGTATTTTTCCCTGTCACCAAAACCATCATTGAGTATTTAATGATGGGTAAAATTACTATTCGGGACATATACAATAACACCGAATCCCTTACTTATCAAATCAAAAAAGGAGCTAACAAAGCCATCACGGTTATCAGAGATGAAGTAGAAAACAACACCCTATTTTGGGATGACTATTTCACGGATCTGGATCCGGACCTACTGGCCTATCCTCAAGTGTAATACTTTACAATTAAATATTATCAATTCAACCTTCCGGAGGCTAAACTCCGGACTCAGGCTTAGGCAAGCAAGCAATCCCTAAGTCAAAAAATTATTAAACTTATGAGATTATTCGGACTCTTTCTATCTATGGCGCTAGCGCTATCCTTGACTGCCATGGGACAAGCCAAACCTCAAACAGAGGGAGAAAATTCCCTACCTAAGGGTGGAATGCAGATTAACGCAGGATTTGGACTTTCAGGAAATGGCATCCCGGTTTATGGGGGAATGGATTTCGGTGTTCATCAAGACATGACAGCCGGATTCGAAGTAGGTTATCGCTCTTTTTCCGATAACTACTGGCGTTACAACTCCTTCTCTATCACCGGAACTTTTAACTACCATTTCAATCGATTAATCGGCCTACCTTCCAACTTTGATGTATATGCCGGAGGTAATATTGGCTATGTTAACTGGAACCACCACTGGGAAGGCCCTGCTGGTACGGATGAATGGCATAAAAATCATTCTTCAGGCATAGGCCTTGGCATTCAGGTAGGTGGTCGCTATTTCTTCAACCAAAACTGGGGAGTAAATGTGGAACTAAACGGTGGAAACCAATTATCCAGCGGAAGAGTTGGGGTAACCTATCGCCTGTAAGAAAAAACTCATCATATCTTAATCCGTTTTTTTTTGAAAAGCAGCTGAGAAAGAATTTATTGCGCCCCGAAAATAAATTCACATGAAAAAATTAATTACATGCTGCTTGTTGTTAATGCTCACAGTATTAACCGCTAAGGCTGATTCTCCGCTTGGACAAGGGGGAAAACAATTAAACTTCGGATTAGGATTTGCCAATTATGGCATCCCGGTTACTGGTAGTTTTCAGTACGGAGTTCACCGCGATATGTCTGTTGAAGCAGAGCTTTCCTGGGCGAATAGAAATGTAAAGTATAATAAGGATAAATATTACCGCAGAAATACTTTCGGCATCGTAGGACGCTTTAATTATCACTTCAACACCATATTGAATATTCCATCCAACTTTGACCTCTATGCGGGTGCTAATGTTGGCTTTAGAATTGTGAACTACCCTTACGATTATTACGGAAACAGAACTTCCGGACTGGGCTTAGGCCTTCAGGTAGGTGGACGCTATTATTTCAATGACCAGTTTGGTATAAATTTGGAATTTGCAGGCGGTAGAGCCGTTACTGCCGGAAAAATTGGAATCTCCATTAGATTTTAACAGAAAGGGTGCTTCGGCACCCTTTTTCATTGTTAATAAAAGTTAAATAATTGTCTTGCTGAGCATTAGCCACTACCTTCGGCTTTTCAATATTTGCAAGATGAAAGCATTCCTACTCTCCTTCCTTCTCTTTCTTCCAGCCATTTCCTTAGCGCAGGAAAACACTCCACTGCCGACCTTACTACATGGCCAATTGCTCAATGCTAACAATCAGGAAAGCATTCCCTTTGCACATATTGTCAATATCTCTCAAAAAAAAGGTGCCATTTCGGATGAAATAGGCTACTTCTCTATCAATGCACAACAGGGAGACACCCTTTGTTTCCGGGTTTTAGGCTATAAAACGGATACCATCACCCTAAGCAGGGCCCAACTGGAGGCCATCAGTACCAAATTCCGTTTGGAAGAAGAAACGCGAAAACTGGCCAATGTTAATATATACTCCTATGATAATTCCGCCATGTTCCGAAAAAAACCGGAACCCTATTATATTCCGGGTATTAACATGAACCTGAATCCTCCCAAAAAGGACACCCTTTTACAAAAGCCCCGTGATCCAAAGGCCTATGAATATGCCATTGGAGCCATTTTCAATCCGGTGAGCACTCTCTATTCTGCCTTTAGCAAAAAAGAGGATGAAACGCGAAAAATGGCAAAAGTGCTTTATGAAGAACAACAGGAACAATTAACCAATCAAAAATTCAACAAATACTTCAGCCCGGAAGCCATTTCCAAATTACTCAATATTGAGACAGAGGAAGCCGAAGCTTTCCTGGCCTTCTATAATCCTTCAAAACAAAGAGTGTATGGTTTAGCTCCCCCTGAGATTATCATAGAAATCCTGAATCAATACGGTGAATATCTGGAACAGGATCTATATATTTCTAAAAAAAGTAAGCCCTCTAACAGCCATTAAATCAACGATTAGTCAATGCCTCAAGCTGATCAAAGAATCTCCCTGCGGAAGATCATCCCGCTTCTATTGCTTTTCCTCCCCTATAAAACTTATGCGCAGGATCTTCCCTCCATGATTTTAGGACAACTTGTTCACTCAAAAGAAACAACAGGAATTCCCTTTGCACACATCATCAATCTGAATAGCAACAGAGGTACATTCGCTGACAAAAATGGCTTTTTCTCCATTAATGCAGAAGCAGGAGACAAAATATACTTCCGCGCAATCGGATTTCAATCCGATACAGTTGAAATCAATCAGAATCATCTTCAGGCTTTGGAAAATCAATTCTTTCTCGATGAAAATATTCAAACCTTAAAAACGGTAGTCATCTCAGAAGCCTCTTATCCCACCATCCTTAGAAAGCAACCTGAAGGCATTTTAATCCCAGGACTAAATACAAAATTACCAAAAGCCGAAACAGATACTATCCTAGTAGAACCCGTATTCCCCAAAGTGCACCATTATGCCCTAGGCATGCTCTCAAGTCCCTTTACAACCTTGTATATTGCATTTAGCAAAGAGGAAAAAGAAAAAAGGAAAATAGCCAAAATTCTTTACAAAGAACAGCAGGAACAATTGACTGATCAAAAATTCAACAAACACTTCAGCACGGAAGCCATATCCAAATTACTCAATATTGAAACAGAGGAAGCTGAAGCTTTCCTTTTAAAAATTAAAAAAGACACCATTCTCATTAAAAGGCAAAATAGTCGGGCTATAGAAAAAGATATTTCTCTAATGTATTTTGATTACCTCAACAAAAAGTAAATAAAAAGCACCTTCAATTAACACAAATTAGGCACCGACAGATTCAATAAAACGATCCCCGACCTAATTTTCAGCACATAGTAGGTATTACTCCAGATTTTTCATCATCCAATTTTGGGCAGACTTGCTTTCTCCTCATTCATCTGTTTCGTTGGAAAAAACTTAAATAGGGGACTACTCCTTCACTTTTTCCGCCTTGTAGCTAAACGAAGATTTAAGCCGGAATAAATCCGGGTTAATACCCATACTTATCCTTCCACCAGTATTTCAACCACTCCCGGGTATGCTTTTCTTTTTGGTTATCTCCCGGATCATAGAGTTTCGTGCCTTCCAGTCCTTCTGGTAAATATTCCTGTGGTGCAAAATTCCCCGGATTATCATGACTGTAATTGTAGCCCTTACCATAGCCCTGTTCTTTCATGAATTTGGTGGGCGCATTTCTTAAATGTAAAGGCACCGGCAAGTCCCCTGTAGCATCAATCAATCGCATGGCCTTATTCACCGCCATATAGGACGCATTACTCTTCGGACTGGAAGCCAAATAAGCCGCACATTGAGCCAAAATAATTCTTCCCTCCGGATAGCCAATGGCCTGCACCGCCTGAAAAGCATTGGTCGCAATCACCAGAGCTGTCGGATTGGCCATGCCCACATCTTCTGAGGCAGAAATCAATAAACGGCGGGCAATAAATTTAATGTCTTCTCCTCCCTTGATCATACGGGACATCCAGTACACTGCCGCATTCGGGTCTGAACCCCGGATAGATTTAATCATGGCCGAAGCCAAGTCATAATGCTGATCGGCATTCTTATCATAAAGGGCCATGCGCTGCTGGGCCAACTTTTTGACCAGCTCATTGGTGATTTGTTCTCCCTCTTTCAAGGCATCTGCCACGATCTCCACCAAATTCAACAGCTTGCGCGCATCTCCACCGGAAACAGACAATAAAGCCTCATATTCTGCCACCTTCAGGTTTTTAGGTGCAATCACCTTATCCTCCGAAAGCGCCCTTCTGACCAGACCTTTCAGATCTTCCTCTTCCAAAGATTTCAGGGTATACACCTGACAACGTGAAAGCAAAGCCCCATTCACCTCAAAAGAAGGGTTTTCGGTAGTCGCCCCAATCAGGGTAATATGTCCACGCTCCACCGCCCCTAAGAGCGCATCCTGCTGCCCCTTATTAAAGCGGTGAATTTCATCTATAAACAACAGCGTTTTTTCCTGTCGGCGCGCCTTATCAATCACCTCCCGAACATCCTTTACGCCGGAAGAAATAGCGCTCAGGGTGGCAAAGGGCATTTTCACCGTCTCTGCCATAATTTGAGCCAGCGTTGTTTTCCCCACACCCGGAGGCCCCCAAAGGATTAAAGAAGGCACCATGCCGCTTTCCAGCGAGTGACGCAATACTCCTTTAGGGCCCACCAGATGCTGCTGCCCCACCATTTCATCAATATTTCGGGGGCGCAGGCGTTCTGCTAATGGCTGCTGTTTATTTCCTATCATAACAATCCTGTTTTATAATTCCCACTCCTCTTCTTCACTCGGGCGGTGCCACTCATCAATAATTTGCTGACTAAGCGCCCGGTACACCTTGGCCTTGTCCATATCATCTTCCAGCAAATCCAGGTGCGCTTCCAATGTTTGAACATCCTTACGTATGGCCGGGCCCGTTTGGGCTGCTTTGGGACCAATTTCCAAGGTCTTATTCACCGTTTCGGCAATCAGAGGATGTAACAATTCAAAATCCAGGCCCTGGGATTCCATGATCTGAGAAGCCCGCAGCATCATGAAATTGGAGAAATTACAGGCAAATACCGCAGAAAGGTGCAAATATCGCCTTTGGGCAGAATCCATTGCCCTCACCGTTTGACTGATCGTAGCCGCAAAATTCAGCAATTTTTGACTGGCCCAATCCGAAGAGGCTTCAATTAAAAAGGGGATTTCTTCCACCTCGATTTCCTTTCTCTTAGAAAAAGTTTGTAAAGGATAAAAAACTCCGTGTGCATCCGCTGCTGCAAAAGAAAGTTCTCCCATGGGCTTTGCTCCCGAAGTGTGCGCTAAAATTGCTCCATCCGGCAAAATAATCTCTTTTGCCACCTCGGAGATCGCATCATCACTTACACAAATCAAAATAATGTCTACCTTTGTGTCTGAAAAGTCGAGATCGGGCTTCCATTCAGCCCCATAAAGTCGATTCATTAATTGGGCGCCACGCTTGGCATCCCGGCCGTAGACCGTCATTACTTTATGGCCTGCATTTTCAATTGCAGGAGCCAAATGCCATGCTACATTGCCGGTACCGATTATGGCTACTTTGTATAACTTATTCATGACATTTCGTTAAATTTATCCGATTATCCAAAAAATAAAACTAATCAATTGATTAACGTACGCTTTTTGCACCCGCCTATCGACGGGTTTTTATTTGGATAACATAATTACAAAAATACTATAGATGGAGCAAAAGTCTTATAAAACACCATCCCTTCTTCAGGCCCTCATACCTGTAAGCCTATTAATTCTTCTTTTAGCCGCCAATGTTTTTATATTCGGAGATGATGCAACCTATGGTCCTAATCAGATTGCACTAATCCTGGCGGCTGCATTAGCGGGCGTAGTCGGGGTCAACCTGCACTACAATTGGGATGATATGCAGGAAGGTATTGTGCAAAGTATCAAATCCTCCCTTCCGGCGATTTTGATTTTGCTCCTGATCGGTTCCCTTTCAGGCACCTGGCTATTGAGCGGGATTGTCCCTTCCATGATTTATTACGGACTGGGCATTATGACCCCAAAGATTTTCTTATTTGCCACCGTAATTATCTGTGCCATTGCTTCCATTGCCATTGGGAGTTCCTGGACTACTATTGCCACCATTGGTATTGCACTTTTGGGGATTGGTTCCGCTTTAGGCTTTGATAAACCCATGATTGCGGGTGCGATTATTTCTGGCGCCTATTTCGGAGATAAAATTTCTCCTATGTCTGATACCACCAACCTGGCCCCCGCAATGGCAGGTACGGACTTGTTTACCCACATCCGAAGTATGATGTTTACTACAGTTCCGTCCATCATCATCACCCTTATCATTTTCTTGATTTTGGGATTCCAGCATTCCTCTGGTGCAGATGCTGGTAATATTGAAGCGATTCGTGAGAGTATTGATCAGACCTTCAACATCACCCCCTGGTTATTTTTGGTTCCGGTGATGGTGATTGGCCTGATCCTAAAAAAAGTGCCTGCGATCCCGGCCCTTTTAATTGGTACATTGCTGGGAGGTATTTTTGCCTGGATTTTCCAGCCCTCCGTTATCCAACAAGTGGCCGGAACAGAGGATTTTACCTGGGTTGCACCTTATAGTGTCTTGATGAAATCCATGTTTACAACAATCTCTATCACTACAGAAAACACGCAGGTCAATGAACTGCTTACTTCCAGTGGAATGGAAGGCATGCTCAATACCATCTGGTTGATTATTTGTGCGATGATTTTTGGTGGAATTATGGAGTCTACCGGCCTTTTGCAACGTATTACTGCTGCTATTATTAGTAAGGTAAATTCAGTTGGTGGCTTGATTTCCGCTACCGCCGGATCCTGTTTATTTTTCAATGTAACTGCCTCTGACCAATACCTTTCGATTGTGGTGCCTGGCAGGATGTTTGCAGATGTTTATCGCAATCGGGGAATTGCTCCGGAAGTTTTATCAAGAACACTGGAAGATTCCGGTACTGTGACGTCGGTACTTATTCCATGGAATACCTGTGGTGCGTATCAGGCAGGAGTATTATCAGTAGGCACTTTAGCCTATTTACCTTACTGCTTCTTTAACATCCTAAGTCCATTCGTCACAATCATTTTCGGGTATTTGTTCGTTAAACCGGATGCGGCCAAAAAGGCTGAGCCGGTAGTGGCAGTCGATTAAGTGAGCTTTTATGTATCAAAAAGAAATAAGTAAAGAAGAAGTCAACGAATTACCGTTAACCAAATATGAGGGAGAAGTAGTCTATATCACGGAAAAGGACGAACTTCAAGAGGCTTTAAAGGAAATTGAACAATACAATGTGGTGGGTTTTGATACAGAGACCAAACCCAATTTCCGAAAGGGCGAGAATAACGGAATTGCTCTGATTCAAATTGCGACAGAAGAAAAAGTATATCTGATCAGGGTAAAGCAAACGGGCATGACAGCGCGCCTGGCAGACTTTCTTTCCAATCCGGACATTTGTAAAGTAGGCATTGCTTTAACGGATGATATCCGCGGATTAAAGGAAATTGGAGACATTTTACCCAATGGATATGTGGATTTAGCCGTGGAAGTAAAAAATTTGGGCTTAAAAGTAACCGGCGCCAGAAACCTATCCGCGATTTTCTTGGGGATTCGCATCTCTAAAAACCAACAAACCTCCAATTGGGAGAAGGCGGAATACAGTCCTCAGCAAATTGATTATGCCGCCACAGATGCCTGGATTTGTCTGGAAATTTTCCGAAAGATACAAATGCTGGAACCAGCGTTTTATTAAAGGTTAATAAGGGTAATAAAAAAGGTCGTGAGCACATCACGACCTTTTTTTATAGCTCATTTTTATTCTTCTTCCTCTAATAGGTAGAGACCGTCAATATCTTTCAATTTGGCATACACCTGCTCAAATAATTTCTCCCGAACCGATATTTCCATCTCGCAAACATTATCAAACTCCTGTTTTACGATCTCCAAATCGTACTCTTTTATCAATTTCATTACATCATTCATCGACAAGTACTCAAAGCGAAAAGGGATTTCTATCGTCAGGATTTTCTCCACGATTTCCCCCTCTTCTATCGCCTCTGCCGCTGAAGTCCGATAAGCATTCACCAATCCCGGTACTCCTAGCTTCGTCCCTCCAAAGTAGCGCACTACCACAATCAACACATTAGTCAGATTATTGGAACGAATCTGCCCTAGAATAGGGTCTCCGGCGGAGTGATTCGGCTCTCCATCATCATTGGCCCGGTAGCGTTCGCCCTCCTTTCCCAACACCCAGGCAAAGCAGTGGTGACGGGCATCGTAGTACTGCTTTTTTAGGGCATCCACAATTTCCTTGACGTCTTCCTCCTTTTTAATAGGATAAGCATATGCCAAAAATTTACTTCCTTTTTCTTTATATAAACCTTCTGATGTTCCGGCCAGCGTTAAATAGGTGTCTTTCATATGTCTTTTCTGCCTTGCAAAGCACAAAAATAAGGATAGTTTTCTGCAATCAAACTTCTGTTGATATTTCCCCTACAGTGCATTTATAGAGCGGCTGTCGATATCATATTTATTGTATTTTATGGCCAGCTTTTTATACTTGCTAAAATCCGCTGAATTCCCTGTTGCCTCGGCATATTTAGCCAACTCAATATAAGTCACGCACAAGCCGTGGTCAGAGGGATGCTCCTGCTTCAAAAAATACTTTTCGGCCTCCAGTAAATAGGTTTTCACCTGTGGATCCTTTGGATTGTCTTCTGAGAGAAAACGCGCCATAAAGGTGTAAGCCGGCGCTTTATACAATAAAATATTCTGCTGGGTCAGTGCCCGTGCCATCTCCATTCTTTGTCCATCCTCTTTCTCTAAATAGGCCAGGTTTTCCAGATACATGCAACGGAAATAGGGATTATTCGGAAAATGAGTTATCAAATACCGGGATTGCTGCAAAGCACTTTTGGCATCCATTCCGTAGCGTAGCTGCAAATGAAACAGGTACTGCCTCGCCTCCACTGCTGTAAAAACGCCATTCTCGGTGGCATAAGCCATTTGTTCCAGTCCTAATTCAATATCCCCACTTTTAAAAAACATCATAAAAGGACGGTATATGGGGTTATTTTGAGGAAACTTTACTCTGTAAAAATTATACAGGCCGGTAGTAAAATAGAAATCCGGAAACTGATCCATCAGTCCGAAGCCCTCCTTTACATAATTATAGAGCACTTTTCCATAATTAATCGCTTTCATCGAGCTTCCCTCATCAAACCAATATTCAGCAAACATTCCATTAAATGTAAGGGCCGCAAATTTAGCCTCAGCACTTTCAGGGTATTTCGCCAGCAGCTCCAAAGTCAGTTCCATACCTCGTTCTAAAAGGTGTACATACTGCGTTTCCAATTTATTGGCATCGGGTACAAATTTCTGTTTCCAAAAAAGTACCCGCGCTTTCAGTAGATATACCGTTGGGTGTTCGCCCAGGTAGGCATCTAAAGAATCGGCATAATCATTCGCCAAATCAAATTCAAAATTGTAAGTAGCATCCAGCCCCTTTTCGATATAGCGCATCGCACGCCTATCTTTTTGAATATTAATCTGATTCCCCGAAAAAGCGGGAAAGGAAAGGGTAACGAATAAAAGAAGAAAGATATTTTGCCTCATGTAAAGGAAATTTACCAACGAGCGATTTAAAGAAAAACCACCATAACGGGATTTATAAGTTCGCATAATTGGGGAAAATTGTGGAGCGGACAAACAAAAAACTGTTTTTTTGCGCTATTTATTTGAATAATTTTTAAATTTTATACCTCTACCTAACTATAATAGGATCTCATTTTTTATCGCCTGTAAACTGTTTTTGTTATCGAAGCTCTCAAAATATTTAGTTCTGACTGGCTCAGTAAAGCGAAACTGAGCCTGAGTACCCTCTTGATTCGAATCATCACGCAGCTGGGTATCATTAAACTGTTTGCTGTATATTTTGGACCTTCCGGCATTGCATTACTGGCTCACTTTCAAAACTTAATTGAACTGATCACCCAGATCCCCAACGAAGGGATCAACCGGGCATTGGTGAAATTTTGGTCTAATCCTACTTTAGACGCAGGGCCGAGGCGACGGGTTTTCTATGCCGTAATTTCATATAATCTGATTATCCTTGTCTTTAGCTTTGTCCTGTTTTATGGATTAAAAAATATATTTCTGAAAGAGTTTTTAATTCTGGGAAATTCCGGACTTCCATTTGAAGGGCTCTTCTTTACCGCAGCTATTCTCATCCTGATCCATCTTTTCCTGATGAGCGTAATTCTCTCGCATGGAAATGCGAAGACTTACACCCTTTTCAGCCTTTTGGGCATGATTCTCTCTTTTATTGCGGTGGCCATTTTTATTAATGAAGATGATCAGCAATTGGCCCTGCTTTCGGTGGCCTTCGGACAGGCCATGGGCTTAATACTCTCCATGAGCTATTCTGCTTATCACGGACTTATCCGGAAAATTCGCCCTGTAGAAACCAGTAAAGGCTCTATGGAAGCCGTTTGGGATTTTATTGCCATGAGCATTGGCGCATTTGTATTTGGTAAAATGGTGGAATACGGCGTACGGGAATGGGCAATGAATACCTATGGACTGGAACAGACGGGGCAGTGGCAATCGGTGGTCAAAATTTCCGAAAACTACCTGTTATTGTTTACTGGTACAGTAGGGGTAGCCTTTTTCCCAAAAGTAAACCAGCTTATCTTTTTCCCAAAAGAATTGCGCACCTACATTCGGGGGTATTTGCCCTGGTAATCCCGGTGACTTTGGTGGGATCCCTCTTTATCTTTTTTGGTAAGGATATTCTTTTGATGGTACTTTTCAGTCACCAATTTTTGGAAGCAACCGACTTTTTCCTTTTCCAGCAAATTGGGGATTTCTTTTTTATCCTGAGCTATCTTCTCGCTTTTCTGGTCACGGCTCAATCCAGAGCCAAAGTTTATCTGAGCATACAATTTGGTGCTACACTGCTTTATTTGGCCTTGGTAGCTTTCTTTTCCAGCCGCGACGGCATCGTGGGCATAGTCGAAGCCCATGCCCTGCGATCCATTATTTACTTTGGCGTTTTGCTCTTACTCAACAGAAGAATCCTGCTTTAGCTATCGGCGGTTATCATCGCCCTCAATCATACTGAGGTAGCTCAAATATCGTCCTTCATCGATATAGCCCTCTTTCATGGCTTCCCGCACCGCACAGCCCGGCTCGTGAATGTGGCTGCAATTGTAAAAACGGCATTCGCTCAACAAAGCACGGAATTCCGGAAAATAACCCGCAATTTCTTCTTCCTTGATATCCATTAAGCCCAGCTCTTTGATGCCCGGAGTATCGATTAAAAAAGTCCCGGGCTCAATTTCAAACATCTCTGCAAAGGTAGTGGTGTGCACACCCTTGTTCGCATAGGTAGAGATTTCCTGCGTCCATTGCTCTACCTCCGGTGCGATAGCATTAATCACCGTGGATTTCCCTACACCCGAATGTCCGGAAAGAATAGATACTTTTCCCTTGAGTAACTCCCTGAAGGCGTCCAGTCCATCCCCTTTTTTGGCAGAAATCGCCAGGCATTTATAGCCAAGAGATTCATACAACTCCATCAGCTCTTCCTGAATTTCCAGGGCTTCCGGCACCAGAATATCAGACTTGTTAAACACCAATACTGCCGGAATATGGTAAGACTCACAAGAAACCAGGAAACGGTCTATGAATCCCTGAGAGGTTCTGGGCATTACCAAAGTACAAACCAAAATGGCCTGATCCAGATTAGCCCCAATAATATGTCCGTGACGCACCTTTCGGGTAGACTTCCGAATCAGGTAATTATCCCGCTGATGAATTTCGGTGATCACGCCCGTTTCCTCCTCCGTTTCTTCCAACTCAAAAGTCACCCGGTCTCCCACCGCTAATGGGTTGGTGACCTTCAGTCCTTTTATTTTGAATTTTCCACGTAATCGGCAACGGTATACCTGCTCACTTTCTTTTTCTCGAACTTCATACCAGGAGCCGGTAGAGCGCATCACTAATCCTTCCATATTGTATTTGGCTATTTAATATAAGCTTCGCAAAAATCGAGAATTTGATCCGTAACGCCTAAATTTTCTTCCACATATGCACGCGAAGCTTCGGCGGCTTGACGCCTTTTCTCCTCATTTTGATAAAAATGATCAAATTGCTGCAAAAAGTCGCCAGCATCCTTGACCATAAATGCCCCCTGGCGCTTGACTAAATCAACGGCTTCCTGAAATTTTGAGTTTTTGGCAGATCTACCAAAAAAGATCGGTAAGCCGTAAGTGGCTGCTTCCAGAATATTATGAAGGCCTGCGCCAAAAGCACCCCCAACATAGGCGAAGCTACCATAACGGTAAAGGGAAGATAGCATACCAAAATTATCGATGAGCAGCAATTTCTTATCCGCCACATTTTCCTCAGTGGCCAGGGAATAACGAATGCAAGGCACCAGGGCGTTTTGCTCCACTTCCTCCATCTCCTCTTTTTTCAGATTATGCGGTGCAATGATAAATTTCAGATCTTCATCCCCCCGGTTAATCAAGGGGTAAAGCACTTCCATATCCTGTGGCCAGCTGCTGCCCACCACTAAAACACGATGTCCCTTCGCAAAATTCTCTACAATGGGTAAATCCACCGCCTGCTGACATATTTCCTCCACACGATCAAACCGACTATCACCGGTTTTGCTAAAATTATAAATCTTGGCCTCTTCCAATAGTCGAACAGAAGTCTCGTTTTGAACAAAAAAATGATCGAAGCAATGCAGTGTGCGCAGAAAAAAGCTACCATACCACTTGAAAAAGATCTGATCTTCCCTGAAAATGGTAGAGAAGGAAAATAAAGGTATATTTTTCTGTGCGACCCGCTTCAGGAAATTATACCAGAACTCGTATTTCACAAAGAAAACCACGGAAGGCTCCAGCGTATCCACAAAGCGCTTGGCATTCTGCCAGGTATCTACCGGTAGGTAAGTAATCAAGTCTGCCTCGGCATAATCTTTCCGGACTTCGTAACCAGACGGAGAAAAAAAAGTCAGGACCACTTTATACTGTGGGTATCGCTTTTTAAAGCCTTCCAATACCGGGCGTGCCTGCTCAAATTCCCCCAGAGAAGCACAATGAAACCAGGCCACCGGAGCCGAATTTTCTCTTTTAAACAGGGCTATTCGTTTAATAACGTCTTTTCTGCCATTGACGAATAGTTTTAATTTTTTGCTGAATAATGCCGCAACTGGCAATAGCGATTCCACCAGGTGGAAGAAAAAATTGTATATGAATTGCCCCATGGGTATTGGTTGGATGAAACCATCAACTGCCCAGAAGGCAGCAAATTTTACCCAAAAATAAAAAACCCCCCGATATTATCGGAGGGTTAGGAAAATTATCTTTAGCCGAATGATGCATGCATAAATCCGCATCTAGCCACAAGGCAGGGAAAATATAGCAATAGCACCTATATTAAGTTTTTCCAGGGAAGCGACTGATGGCGGAAAAGCAAGCTCATCCCATTTTGGGCGGAAAAAAGCAGTTAAAAAATCTACCGTTCACTTAAAATAAGCTCCTCGAGTGGATTTTTTAATCTGCCAGTGCATTTTTCGGCTTAAGCCGGATTAATTCATGCTTAAATCCTCGTTTAACTGTAAGGCGGAAAAAATGAAGGAATTTTTCCTATTTCGAGTTTTTTCCAACGAAACAGATGAATGAGGAGAAAGCTAGCTTGTCCAAATTTGGGCTATTATAAATCAAAGAAAACAATCTATAATGAATTTGAAATAAGCTACTTGTGATTATTTGATAAGTTTAGCGGTGAATAATTCGGCTTAATACCAAAAGGCTTAATTAGCAGACAAATACTCTGCTACCCCTTCCTTAGTGGCTTTCATTGCTTCTTCGCCCTCTGACCAGTTGGCCGGGCATACTTCCCCATGCGCCTCAACGTGGTGCAAAGCATCTACCAAACGGATCATCTCGTCGATGTTACGACCTAATGGCAAGTCATTGATCGTTTCATGACGAACCACCCCTTTTTTATCAATCAGGAAGGTACCACGGAATGCTACCGGAATTCCCTCGAAAGTCAATTCACCTTCGTCATTGTATTCCCAGTCACCAGCTAAAACACCATAATTATTCGCGATAGTTTTCGCCAAATCAGCCACCAATGGATAAGTTACACCTTCGATTCCACCCTGCTTTTTAGGAGTAGATAACCAAGCCAGGTGTGTTTCTTCAGAATCACAAGAAATACCCACAACCGCAACATTACGCTTTTCGAATTCAGCCAGTTTACTTTGGAAAGCCAGGATTTCAGTTGGGCAAACGAAAGTAAAATCTTTTGGGTAGAAGAAGAAAACCACTTCCTTCTCACCGATATACTGCTCTAAAGAGAAGTTTTCAACGATTTCATCACCGTTTACTACTGCAGGAGCCACAAATGATGGGGCTTTTTTTCCAACTAATGACATCTGTTATTAATGTTTTAGGATTTAAAAGATTTCAAATTAAACCCCAAATTATGGGGGTGCTCAGCGAAAATCAATTTTAAAGAAGGGAATTAAACATTGCTTTTCCTTATCCTAATATTAGTTTTAATGATAGTAACCAAAAACGATCTTTAATGATCAAAAGCCAATTCGACTCCCTGCATTTTGTCTAAAAAAAACATTATAAAAAAAAAGAGGAAAACGAAATTATCGCTTTCCTCTTTTGACATTATTTGAAAGGATCAATTATCCCAAATAAGCATTCAGCATCCAGGCTGTTTTTTCCTGACCAGAAATATAATCTCCTACTAAAGTAGATGTACCTTCATCATCAGCCTCCCCTGCCAATTCCAAAATAGCACGCTCTTTAGAGATCAGGGTTTGAATATTTTTCAGGGTAATACTTACCGTATTCTCCGCATCAAAAACATCCACAGCAGGCTCTATTTCGGCTTTCGCCAAATAATCACCAAAGGAATGGATCGGCGTAGCACCTAAAGTAAGGATACGCTCAGCAATCTCATCAATTTGCTCCTGCGCCTCGGTATACAGCTCTTCAAATTTCGCATGCAATTCAAAAAACTGCGGGCCTTTAATGTTCCAATGGAACCCACGCAGATTCTGATAATATAATTGATAATTGGCCAACAAATCGTTTAAAGCAAGGGCTAATTCGTCTGATTTGGCTTGGTCTAATCCGATAAAATTCATAATGATATTTTTTATTGTTTGTCTGTTATTTACTTCTATGATGATGCAAATGTAGTCCCGCCACATTCCTTCATCAAATCATAAAATCCAATGTCGAAATCATTGAAACCGATAAGCGATAAGGCTAAGTTTTATCCCAAAAATGAAACCCCGCCCTAACAGGCTTACGCTCAATAAATCGTCATTTTTCAGATTAAAAATTCCCACTATTTCTATTAAAAAAGACTAATGATTGTCATGTTTTAAACTGATTCTAATTCAGGCACACCTAAACGTCTCTATGAAAATATTTTAACTATATAAACCATTTCCCACTAATCCTGCCCTTTTCTGTGCGGTAGATTGCCCGCTTTTCGGGGCAATCGTTTTTTAAGCACCCATTTTGTGCTAACTTTGGTTCTTGCGCAAATTTTTCGGTAGAATCTCAGGTTCAGCTATATTATGCAATTAATTGAAGTAAATAATTCGGCATTGGAGAAAGCATTCATTGACTTTCCCCATCCGCTATATAAAGATTATCCTAATTACATCCGTCCCCTGGACAAGGACATCGCGGCTGTTTTTGATCCTAAGAAAAATAAGTTTTACCAGCATGGGGAGGCCATCCGCTGGATGCTTAAGGATGAAAAGGGAAAATATATTGGTCGGGTAGCTGCTTTTTACAGCTCCACCACCATGAATAAAGACAATGACCAGCCCACAGGTGGCATGGGCTTTTTTGAGTGCATCAATGATCAGGAGGCCGCTTTCAAATTGTTTGATGCCTGCAAAGACTGGTTAACGGATAAAGGGTTGGAGGCCATGGATGGCCCGATTAATTTCGGGGAGCGGGATAAATGGTGGGGCCTACTGGTAGAAGGGCATGACCGTACGGCCAATTATGAAAACAACTACCATCCGGAGTATTATCAGGCATTATTTGAAAATTACGGTTTCAAAATCTATTTCAAACAGTATACTTTTGGCCGCTATACTTTCGACCCGCTTTCGGATTTGATTCACCGCAGGGCCGAAAAAATCCTGAATACGGAAGGATACCGATTCGAGACGATCGACAAAAAGAATCTGGACAAATACACCCGCGATTTCACCAAAGTATACAATGATGCCTGGCAAAATTTTGAGGGGGTTGCGTCCTTATCTTATGAGCAGGCTAAAAGTCTGATGGAACAAATGAAACCCATCATGGACGAGCGACTGATCTTTTTTGGTTATTATTTCGATGAGCCGGTTGCTTTTTATATCAACCTGCCGGAAGTGAATCAGATTTTCCGCCATATGAATGGCAAGTGGAATATCTGGCAGATGATAAAATTCAAATACCTTCAAATGAGAGGCGTCTCCAAGCGTGTAATGGGGATGGTATTTGGGGTCGCTACGGCTCACCAGGGAAAAGGGGTGGAATCTGCACTGATCATTGAAGCTGGAAAGAATGTCATCAACCCTGATGTGCACAATTATTCCGAGCTGGAGATGAACTGGATTGGGGATTTCAATCCGGCCATGATGCATTTGGCTAAAAACCTCGGCACTAAAATCGTAAAGACGCACCACACTTATCGCCTGATGTTTGACCCGAATAAGGAGGTGACGCGTCACCCAAGGTTGGGCTTCAAAAAGAAAGCGGCAGCAGTGACTGAAGATGCAAAATAATCGTTCTAAATTCAGTACGACATCCTATAGAAAGTATAAAAATATATATAAACCATGAGCTTATTATCCATTGGAACGGTGGCTTTTGATGCCATTGAAACCCCTTTCGGAAAAACTGATAAAATTGTTGGTGGATCCTGCACTTATATTGCCTTGGCAGCTTCCTACTTTATAAAAGAAGCCAACAACATTGTGGCAGTGGTGGGAGATGATTTCGGGAACGACAATATCGCAGACCTGAACCGCCACGGTATTGATACCGAAGGCTTACAGATTAAAGATGGCGAGAAATCCTTCTTTTGGGCCGGCCGCTACCATAACGATATGAACAGCCGCGATACCCTGACCACGGAATTGAACGTACTGGAAAACTTTGATCCGGTCATTCCGGAGAGTTATCAGGATTGTCAGTATTTAATGTTGGGTAACCTGACGCCTGCAATTCAAATTGAGACCATCAAGCGTCTGAAGAACCGTCCGAAATTCATTGCCATGGATACCATGAACCTGTGGATGGACATTGCGATGGATGATTTGAAAAAGGCACTGACGATGATTGATATGTTGATCATCAATGATGAAGAAGCCCGCCAGCTGTCCGGTGATTACTCTTTGGTACGTGCGGCTCAAAAAATTCAAGAGATGGGCCCTAAGTATTTGGTGATTAAGAAAGGAGAGCACGGTGCATTGCTTTTCGGTGAAGGCCGTACTTTCTTTGCGCCAGCCTTACCTTTAGAGGAAGTTTTCGACCCTACCGGAGCGGGTGATACTTTTGCTGGAGGATTGATGGGATATTTGGCAAAGTCAGACAATGTAACTTTTGACAACCTTAAAAGAGGAATTATTTTCGGTTCAGCGATGGCTTCTTTTACGGTAGAGAAATTTGGTCCGGAAAGATTGAAGGATTTGGATGAAGCTACGGTAAATGCCCGTGTGCAGGAGTTTGTGAACTTATCGCAGTTTGAGCTATAAGCTTAAAATTTCACAATGTGAAAAGCCGGTTCCGATCAGGATCCGGCTTTTTTGATTGAGGAAGACGGAGATAAAAAAACAGGAATATTTGATTAGCTTTGCGCTATGATTGAAAAAATTGAGGCGATTGAGGATCAGTTGAATAAAATTGGTCCGAAAGGGTATAAAACTTTGTATGAGGAAATTCGACAGGAACAGCCTTTATTGAGTGCTTTCTTTTTGGGTTTTAAAATGGATGGATACGGCAACTACCTCCAGGGAGCATTGCTCAGGGGCATTTTTGCGGTCTATCTGTATTATAAAGAGGAGGCGTTTTTTCAAAAGAAACTGGGCTATGCCGCTTTTAAGGAAATGCGGGATGAGCAATTACATTTCCTGGAATTTATGGAAAGCCAGCCCATGATGATATCAAAAGAGGACCTGACCGGCAAAATGGTGAAAGCCCTGGAGGACCAGCAGCTGTTTTCTTATATCATCCGTGGATTTGAAACTTCTCAGGCCTTTAATGGCTTACCACCCGAAGAGAAGGGGACCATTGCACTGGAATTTAAAGTATTGCTGGAATTGATTCAGCAACAGAAGAAATAATAAGTCAGGGGAATAACCGCCCGTTCCACCTATTAAAGCCTAATTATTGGTATTGACTTTGAATTAATATTTGACAATAGCGATGAATAGTTCAACTTATACCGAAAAAAGCCCGAAGTAATGAAAACTTCGGGCTTTTTTTATCGCTCTGCGCGCACGATGCGATCTTTTCCATTCAGGTCCCTCACAATCCGAACCTCTTCAAATCCTTTTTCCTCCAGCATGGCTTTAGTCTCTTTTCCATAAGCCTCATTGATCTCGAAATACAGCTTCCCGCCATCATTCAAATGATCCATGGCCAAATCAGCTATACGCTTATAGAATAATAAGGGTGCATCATCCGGCACAAAAAGCGCCAGATGCGGATCATATTTCAAAACATTTTCATGCATATCCGCTTTTTCTCTTTCGCAGATATAGGGCGGATTACTCACGATCACATCAAAAGTCTGCTGGAAGGGCAGGGCATCTTTCAGCACATCCATCTGCTCGAATTCCACGGCAGCATCCAGATAAACCGCATTTCTTCGGGCTACGAACAAGGCCTTTTCTGAAATATCCACCGCAAAAGCATCACAATGTGGCATTTCTAGGTCAAGCGTTATCGGAATACAGCCGGTTCCAGTCCCAATGTCCAGTACATTGAACAAGTCGCCCTGGTTCTCTTCCAAAATCAATTGCACCAACTCCTCCGTCTCCGGCCGAGGAACCAAAGTTTCAGGAGTCACAATGAATTTACGATTGAAAAAAGGCGCAACGCCCGTGACATGCTGTAAAGGCACCTGCTTTTTCAGTTGCTCCACCGCATCCCATAATTCATCCCATTCTTCTTCCACTAATTCCAATGGCGCGTCCGTCAACACGGCCGTTCTGTCAATCTCAAACAAATCTTCCAACAAACCATAGGCTACACTCTCTGCTTCGCGTTCTCCTAATGCCTCCAAAAGGGCCTTGGTAATATATTGTTTAAGGGCCTTAGCCCCTTTTAATCCTTTATCCATACGACCGCAATTTACGAAAATTCCAACCAATTCATGGCTTCTTTCACGCATAGCACTGCGTACAAAAAAACCACTACCCGTGATTTTTGCATCAAAAAAGATACAAATTAACCCTTATCCCTCTTTAGCGTTAAAAATTGGGGTCGAAAATGATACGTTCGTCATTTTGTTTAATCATTAATCTAATAAAATCGTTAAATAATAATAAATAAAAACTATTACGCAGATGGCCTCCTACGAATCACCCGGACTAAGTTTCACATTATCTAAAAGGGATCAATTGGCGACTGTTTCTTTTCGGGATGTCATTGAAGAGGCCGAATTCCATTACTTAAAAGAACAAATCGCTCCTTTCATCCAACAAAGCAAATGCTGCAAGTTCATTCTCGATTTAAGTCAGCTCACCCTCCCAACCTTCAAATTTTTCCATAAATCCATAGAAGAATTCCTATTTCATACCACTCGTCATTTTTGGTGTTGTAAAGTAGTAGTAGTGACCGGTGCCAGAATGGATCAAATAAGTGCCTTTAACTTATGGATGCTCCAAATAGAAAACCTGGCCACTAATATGAATACCGACACCCTGGTCAGAATGCCGAGCGCCGACTATTGGAATCAAAAATGCGTCATGAAGTGTCAACAAAAAGGTTTGGCAGGCATCACCTTTAAACTTCCCTCCAAATAGCATGTTTAATAATAAATGATTAAATTCTATTTACTTAAAAGCATCACTAATAAATAGGAATACGAGCGGTCTGCAAGACCCAGCGAATATTCCCGGTTGAACTACACCCCTGAGCGCATGGAGTCCCCGATCTGATACTATGTGTTTTGCGGCAAGTTTATCGATGTTTTCTTTATCCCTCAGTCTTTTTTACAAAAATTTGAAGCTGAAAATCATCAAATATTGACTTTTCAAAAGGTGATTCTCTTGGTTATTTTCCGATTTTCAACTGAATCTCCGAGGTTTAGGGTGTTCGGTTCCAGGCCACATGAAAATGCGGCTTTTTTTCGTGCTTGTACAAAATTATTGCAGGGCCTTGTAGAACAAGGTGCTGATGGCAATGGCAGGAGAACGAATTTTCGGAAGCTCCCGAACTACCACCATTTTGCCATGCTCACAATGCGGACACTTTTTGAAATCCTTACCTGCGATGCGATGGATCACTGCCGTTGCAGTTTCATTGCTCCGCTGAATTTCCTTTTCGACCGGACGTCTCTCTGGCTGAAATTGCAGTTTTAAATTGCGTTTGGTGGTCGGGTTATAAATTCCATAATACCGGATTTTGACAAAATTCCTCGGTAGAATATGCTGACAAAATCTTCTGAGGAATTCAACCCCAGTGATCGTAATGGTCTTTTTTTGACCACCTGTCCGATAGTTTTTAGCAATGAAAGAGACATGGGTTTGGGTAATTTTCAGAATGCGCTGGTTACTAATCGCTACCCGGTGCGTATATTGCCCGAGGTAACGAATGACATGCTCCGCATTGGCCATGGCAGGCTCACAATATACCACCCATTTTTTTTCATAAGCTTCTTCAATGTTCTCCTCAAAATCGGTTAACAGCTGATTTTTCCGTAAACGCCGTTTGAGCAAATCCAGAAATTTCCCTTTAAAAACACCACTTAACTGATGCACCGGATAAAGAAATTTTTGATGATCGCCCAGCTTTTTCCAGCGGCCTTTCAAGTCATAACCCGCTGCAGGCACCAGGCAATGCAGGTGAGGATGCAGCGATAAATTTTGTCCCCATGAATGCAAAACACAGACCGCCCCCGTTTCCGCACCGAAATGTGTATAGCCGAAGGTTTTTAAGGTGCTCCAGCAAGCATCGAAAAGTGCACTGTAATACAGTTTTCGATCATAAAGACAAAGTCGGTTGAGCACATGAGGCACAGTAAACACCAAATGATAATGCCTGACCGGAAGGGTTTTCGATATCAGTTTTTCGATCCATAAAGCCTGCTTGGAAGCCAGGCATTTGGGGCAATGACGGTTACCACAACTATTATAACTGTAGCGGACGGTATGGCAACAGTCACATCGTTCTTCATGCCCACCCAATGTGGCAGTCCGGCAGTTAAGCAAATCATTGAGCACCCTGAGCTGTTCAGCGGTAGGCTTTTCCTGCTCACAATATTGCTTCCCGAATTGTCGAATGACATCCGCAATTTCGAAGGCCGGTCGCATTATCTCCGTCCATATAGGGTGTCCAATGGACTATGAGGGGTTAGCTTTTCGCATTGCGCCACATGTAAATAAATCATCGTGGTGCCGATTTCAGAGTGCCCAAGCAGGTCTTTTACCGTAACGATATTTAATCCATCTTCCAGTAAATGGGTCGCATAACTATGCCGAAGTGAATGTAGATTAACCTTCTTTTTGATTTGGGTTTTCTTCAATGCTTCCCGCATTACCCATGACAAGCCACGGACACTGTATTGACCGCCATCTTTTCCATTAAAAAGCCAAATGTGAGGATGTTCCGCTGAAAGATATTTTTTTAAACCAACAACCATCACTTCTGAAAGTGGGACAATGCGGTCCTTCTTGTACTTTGACTGCCGGATATGAATCGTTTTTCGCTCCAAATCAACATCACCCAATTTAAGGTTGATCACCTCCTGCCCCCTTAGGCCAGCAGAATAAATTAGCGTGAGAACGATGCGCTGTTTGAGTAAAAACGGTGCGGCAAAAAGCTCCTTTAATTCTGAGCGATTTAAAATGACCGGCAATTTGGTATCCCCCTTTAGGGAAGGTAGGGCGATGGCATTTTTATTCATCCCCAACAATCGGAAATAGTAGCGCAAGCCATAAACCATATGCTTAAAGCTACTTCGAGAGGGTGATTTCGGGTCACGGGCCAAAGCCACCAGATATTCATTGATCTCGTCCTCACTGATTTTCTCCGGTAACTGTTTAAAATGAAGCACAAACAGCGCCACCCGCCTGATGTAATTGTTCAGTGTGCTTTCACTTTGACCGCGTAAGCTGACCTGAGAAGCCATTTTCTTACATACATTTGCAAATTCCGGAACAGCAATGATAGCCTGCTCAACGATGGTTAATCCTTTCTTTTTTCTCATCTTTTTTTTGTTTAGGTGAAAATTGTGAAAGGTTTAATTTATAAAAATCGGTATGATCACTATCTTTAGTGATGATGAGCTATCCCGAAGGGATTTAGTTCAACACTTTCTAACAAAAATGACCCTGCTTCTTGTCGCAATCGCCTTTATTACGCCCTTTATAGCCGGAGGGATCATTCTTTGGTACATCATGAGTGGAGAAAAGAAAACCAAATAACCCCTGCTGTTTTAGCCTTCTCCTAAAAATACCCTTCAGATAAACACAAAAATCAAAATCATGACTAGTTTTGGGATTAATTATTTACATCCCAAATGAAAAATAATACTTCAAGCCCTAAGCTGGCATTCCTTTTATTGCTCATTAGTATCGGCTTTTTTTCTTGTAATGATTCTGATGTACAGGAAAGAGTGCTATTGCCCTTCTCTCAAATCAGTACTTATAATGATGTCAGGATTCATTTGGTCAACGGCCCTCACCGGATTGATATCCTCGGGGAAGGATCAATTTCCGCTGTTAAATGGGAACAAAATGGTTCACATCTGCACCTGAAGGAAATCAATGGATTGAATCCGGAATACAACATCGTTCAAATTTCCACCCCTTCTCTGGAAAGTATTTGTTTGAAAAATTCGAGTCAAATTTATATCCCGGAAGAATTTTTCACTTCAAAAACTTTAGACCTTCAAATCCTGGATGCCGGCAGATTAGAAACCAATGATCGTTTCATTGTGGACTCGCTAATTACTATAGAAGCCAGAAATGCTGCCCGCATCTATATTCATGAGCTCTCTGCCCATCTTGCTGAATTTGATATTCACGATGGAAGTCGGGTAGATGTTGGTGGGCAGGTGAATGCGCTGGTGGATCTCCGGGTACGGAATGGCGCCCGTTTTCATTTGGATGGGGACGACCATTGGTTTTTAAATAATCCGCTTTCTGCCCCAAAATTTCAAATTCATCTAACTGATGGGGGGAACGCATGGGTGCATGCTACCGACACTTTGCAGGCTTTGGTGAAGAATGGGAGTCATTTGTATTACAAATCTTTTGAAGGCCATCTCCACATCGAAAAGCAGGACGGAGGAAATGCGACCATTAAGGACGAACACTAAAAAATAAGGCATTTCCGTTAATGGAGCTTAAAATTAGGATCCAGGCACCATTACTATTCTACCAAAATAATCCTAATCAATGCGATAATACTTAGAATTATTCAAATGAAAAAGGCTTTTAAACAAGCGCCTAAAAAGTAAATTTTAGCCACTTTTTTATAAATTGGCACCTTAACAAAAGCGATTATCCCTAATTATTCACCGCTGGACTTTGAGAAGCGAGCCAACAAACTCATTTTCAATCCACGGCGATTGACATTACCGATTTTTAAATCGCCCAAACTGGGTTAAGCTTGCTTGCCATTCATCTGCTTTGTTGGAAAAAACTCGAAACAGGAAAAATTCCTTCATTTTCCGCCTGGCAGCTAAACGAGGGTTTGAGCATGAAAAATCCGGTTTGAATACGCTACCTACTCAAGGCTCCTATAAAAAAGGAAAATACAGCCCACATCAATCCGCTGTAAACACCTCCTCAGTATTTCCTAAACTAAATTATTCATAATGGAAAAACTTAGATTTTCCCTTTTATCAGGACTATTATTCGCATTGGTTGCGTTTTCATCTTGTAAAAAAGATGACCCCAAACCTCATTCTCTAACCAAAGAACTTTCCGCTTTCAGCAAAGTCATTATTGGTCAGGATTTAAATGTAGAATTTCGCATTGGAAGTGATAGCCGTGCTGAACTTCGGGGCTTCGGAAATTTAGAGGAAGTCACCTTTCTTTATAATGATGACCAATTGACGATCTCCACTCCGGAAAAAACGTCCATTTCACAGTTGACCATCTACCTTTACACCAACAATGTTAATGAGAAAATAGAACTAGAAGCCAAAAGTCAGGCAAAAGTTCGTTTCCCTGATGGCTTCACTACCTATGAGGACATTAAGCTGATCGCCAAAGACCAAGCGGAAGTCAGCTCTCATGGCGTTTTTGCCTCCAGAAATATTTCCATTTATGGAAGTGGCACCGGCTCGAAAATTTTTATGGATAATATTATCCCGCAAACCACCACGATCGATCTTAAGGGACAAGCCATTTGTAACTTGAATGGACGAAGCCCGAAAAAAGTTCAGGTAAAAGCAGCCGGAAGCTCAAGTCTGAATATGGTGGAAAACCCCTTCCAGCCTTTAGCATCTGAGCATTATGAACTGGACCTATCCGATGGGGCAAAAGTTTGGGTGAATGCCAGTGTAAAAATCAGTGGTAAAATGACGGGTGGTGCAGAATTATTCTACAAACCCCTGAATCCTGACTTTTCAGATTTAGAAAGGGAAGACGGCAACCGGGTTGAAGAAAAGCACTAAGTGCCTATTTATAAATGCCTATTTAAAGGAAAAGCGATGAGACCAACTCATCGCTTTTTTTTCCAGAATGATGCCATTATAGCGTCTATTTTTCAGACTATTGCAGGTGATTTTGCTGATTTTTTTAGCCCGGATTTGGGTAAACTTTCGTTCTCCTCCTCCGCCTGCAACTTTTGCAAAAACTCACAACAGAGAATTATTCCTTCATTTCTACCTCCATAAAGCTCAAAGAGATTTCCAGCAGGCGTCATTTCGCTTATAACTCCATTTTTACATTATACTGCTTCAGGGCTTCCAGGTATTCCTCAGATTGAAAATCTTCATCCTGATGTTCATGAAATTCATGCCTTTTATTGGTGGTAAACTCTACCTGTTTGGCTGCCCTCAGAAATCGTCGAATGCCATCGCGATCTTTAATCACCAAGCCGGGCACCTTGTGCGGTTGCCCTCCCTCCTCCTTTGCCACCATTGTAAAATAGGAGGAGTTACAATGCTTCGTTTTTCCGGTTTTAATATCTTCTGCCTCCACTCGAATACCCACAATCATGGAGGTATTGCCCACATAATTGACCTGTGCCTTCATTGAAACCAGTTCTCCTACCTCAATAGGGTTTAAAAACTCTACTCTTTCCACGGCGGCAGTCACACAATAACAGGCCGAATGCTTGGAGGCCACGGTAAAAGCCACCTGGTCCATTAAAGCCAGAATGTGCCCTCCATGGATTTTCCCACTAAAATTGGCATTAGAGGGTAGCATCAATTGTTTGATTTCAACCCTTGAATCTTCAACGGTTTTGTACTGATTGTTCATTGGTTTTAGTTTTCTTATACCATCAATGTCGTTTATCGGGTAAATAAATTGAACACAATGGCTTAAATTTTATGGGTGTAGATGAAAAATAACAGATAACTCCCTAACTTCAGCTCTATTTCAAACAATTGTCTGAAATAAAACAGAATTATTAAAAAACATATTTATTCTCTACTAATTGCTTATGTGCCCTTCTCCGCGATCAGAAGACCAAAAGTTCATGTTACGCGCCATCCAGTTGGCCGAAAACGGTTTGGGAGCTACTTACCCTAATCCAACGGTGGGTTGTGTTATTGTTCACCAGGGAAAAATTATTGGAGAAGGCTGGCACCAGCGGGCAGGTGAAGCGCATGCCGAAGTGAATGCAGTCGCCTCGGTAAAAGATCCCTCGCTCTTGAAAGAAAGTACGGCCTATGTTACGCTGGAGCCTTGCAGCCATTTTGGAAAAACGCCTCCCTGTGCTGATCTGCTGATCAAACATCAACTTAGGAGAGTAGTAGTGGCCGCAACAGACACCAATCCACAGGTAGCCGGCACTGGCCTGAATAAAATCCAAAAAGCGGGGATAATAGTAGAGACCGGAGTATGCGAAGCAGAAGCCAGAGAAATGAACCGCCGCTTTTTCACCTTTATGGAGAAAAAAAGACCCTATGTAGTTTTGAAATGGGCACAAACGGCCGATGGATTTGTGGCCAGGGAAAATTTTGACTCCAAATGGATCAGTAATATCTGGTCTCGTACCCTGGTACACAAGTGGCGAACCGAAGAACAAGCCATCATGGTGGGGAAAAATACGGCTCATTACGATAATCCCAGCCTGAATGCTCGCATGTGGACCGGAAATGATCCTGTGAGAATAGTCATTGACCGCCATTTAACCCTTGATTCCGGATTGAACCTTTTTCGGGGAAAACAGCCCACCATCTGCTATAATCTGACAAAATCAGATACTAAGGGAAATACCACTTATGTGGCGATCAAGGAAGATAACTTCCTGAAAGCCGTCTTCGATGATTTATACCAAAGAAAAATACTGTCTGTTTTCATTGAGGGTGGAGCTGGTTTATTAAAAGAAATCCTGGAGGCTGAACTATGGGACGAAGCCCGCATTTTTAAAAGCCAAACAATCTTTGGAACGGGCATCTCCGCTCCAGAAATCAGTGGATTTTGTCAGGAAAAACACCTTGTAAATGAAGATAATTTAGAAATTTGGCGCTCAAAATAAATCGAACATTATGGCTGAATCATTAATCATCGACCAAGAGGCGGATAAAGCCGCTCAATACCAACAACTGCTTCCCCAAATTGAAGCCCTGATCAGTTATGAAGAAGACCTGATCGCCAATCTGAGCAATATTGCCGGAGCGCTAAAGCAGGCAATGGATTTCTTTTGGGTAGGATTTTACATCGTAAAGGGAGAACAATTGGTACTTGGCCCTTACCAGGGACCTATTGCCTGTACGCGTATTGCTAAGGGTAGAGGGGTTTGTGGAACGGCCTGGGCGGAGGGCAAAACCCAATTGGTAGCGGATGTGGAACAATTCCCGGGACATATTGCCTGTTCCTCGGACAGTAAATCAGAGATTGTGGTCCCCTTAATCGTAGCCGGAACCGTCAAAATGATACTGGATGTCGACAGTAATCACTTAAATGATTTTGATGCCACTGATCAAAAATATTTGGAGAAATTAATGGATATTTTAGCTAAGCAACTATAAATCAACCCTCCAAAAATATCCCAAAAAAGAAATCAACGCAAAGCTTTCTATGATCAGCGCATAAATGCTATTTTAGTACGCTTTATTTTAAACTTTCTGGATTTGACCATTATACTTTCATTCACCTACAAATGATTTAATTAAACTTAATCCAGAAATACTCAAACATTAGGCTTAATGCCAAACGAATAAATAATTGTTATGGAGCTTAAATTGCAATCCGAATTTGGAGTACTCAATGGAGTGATCATGCACCGTCCGGGTTTTGAGCTGGAAATGCTAACCCCTGACAACATTGGTGAATTCCTTTTTGAGGACGTGCCATATCTGGAGCAAATCCAGCGTGAACATGATGAATTCCGTGCATTAGTACGATTAAATACCGAAGCCAAGGTTTTCCGTCTTGAAGGCCTTCTTCAGGAGGTATTAAAAGATGAAAAATTAAGGCTGGACGCTTACCGCAAAGCCCTTGCGGCGAAAGGATACCAGCATGTAGCAGAAGACTTATTATCCCGTTTATCCCTGGCGGAAGCCACTACCGCACTTACTGCGGGAATTCGGATGAAGCATTTGCGCAGAAAATACAACCCAAAATCCCTGCAGGACCTGGGAGATCTTGACTTCTTGATCACTCCGAACCCGAACAGCTATTTCATGCGGGATCCGGCGGCAGTGATTCAGTCCGGTGTTATTTCCAGTCATATGAAATATCCGGGTCGACAGCGCGAGTCCGATATCATGCAGCTGATTTTTGAGCACCACCCTGAATTCAAAAACAATTATATCAATGCCTACCCACATGATGGCAGCCCGGAAACCGGCTGTATTGAAGGGGGGATGTCATTGTATTGTCAAACAAAGCGCTGGCCATTGGCAATTCTGAACGCACAGATCCAAAAGCCATTAAGGCCGTGGCCAAACATGTGATTGCCAATAGCGAGGTAGAGCGCGTATACGAAGTACACCTGCCGGCACGTCGTAATTTCATGCACCTGGACACCGTGTTTACCATGATTGATGAAAATTTAGTCGTGACATATCCGGATGCCATGGACATGAACCTGACCACCTACATTTACCGTCAAAAAGGCGTAGATGCCAATGGAGAAGTTATTCTGGAAGAAGAAGTGGTGAATAAATCCATCATTGATTTATTGAAGCTGGAAATTCCTTATCTGGAAGTGATTGGTACAGCACAAGGCTATCCGGAATATGCCTCCAGAGAACAATGGTACGATGGCGCCAATGTTTTTGCCATCGGACCACGAAGAGTGATTGCCTATGATCGCAATAAGTACACCAACCGCGCCTTAATCGAAGCCGGAGTGGAGGTATTGGAAATTCGATCATCTGAACTTTCCAGAGGCTTGGGAGGCCCCAGATGTATGACCATGCCACTAGAGCGACAATCCTTGAAATAAAACGAAAAGGATCAAAAACAAAAGGCCTTCCTCTTTCGGGGAAGGCCTTTTTTTGTTGAATAATCAGCTAAAAAAACTCAACAAAACCAATCAAATAATTAAACAAAATGCCATAATAAAGGATTTTTATATAGATTTTTACTCCAAAATGTTAAACAAAAGTTGCAACTATCGTACTAATGAGTAACATTTGTTGCTAACATAATTAAACGAACAGAACCTAACACTCCATTCAATGAAAAATAGCATTCTTTGCTTGTTCTTTATTTTCATAGGGCAGGTGGCCCTAGCGCAAAATGGCATCATAAGAGGTGAAGTTATCAATAAACTTACCAACGAAAGTATTCCTTTCGCTAACGTAGTCGTTCAGGGATCCACTACCGGCGTGGTCACTGATGTTAATGGTAAATTTGAATTCACGGGCCTGCAACCCGGCCTTTATAACTTAGAGGTGAGCTATGTTGGCTTTAGCCCACGGACACTTTTTGAAATTGAAGTTACTAATGCCCGTCCGGCCATCGTGAAGTTTGAATTAGAAGAAGATGCCACCCAATTAGAAGGAGTGGAAGTGGTCGCCAAAGGCTTCGAAAGAAAAATGGAATCTCCACTTTCTATGAGAACGATTGGAACGAATGAAATTAAAAGAAATCCCGGAGGTAACCGTGACATTTCCAAAGTGGTGCAATCTTTACCCGGGGTGGCTTCCTCAGCCTCTTTTAGAAATGATATTCTGATTCGTGGTGGAGCTCCCTCCGAAAACCGTTTCTATCTGGATGGAATTGAGATTCCGAATATCAACCACTTTGCGACACAAGGCGCTTCCGGTGGTCCGGTGGGGATCATCAATGTAGATTTCATTCGCGAAGTAGAATTTTACAGTGGTGCTTTTCCGGCCAACAGAGGAAATGCCCTGAGTTCCGTATTTGAATTCGAGCAAAAAGACGGTCGTGACGATCATCTCACTTTTAATGGTATTGTAGGGGCCAGTGATCTGGGAATCACCCTGGAAGGTCCACTTTCGGAAAAAACCACATTCATCGCCAGTGCCCGAAGGTCATATTTACAATTCTTATTTCAGGTTTTGGGCCTGCCTTTTCTTCCGACTTATAATGACTACCAATTCAAGCTAAAACACAAATTCAACCAAAAAAATCAACTTACTTTGGTGAGTCTGGGTTCTTTGGATGATTTCTCCCTGAATGCGGATGCGCTTTCTGACAGTACCTCTGAGGATTTCAGACAAAATGAATACATCTATAATAACATTCCGATTCAGGATCAGTGGTCTTATGCCATTGGCGCCAAATATGAGCATTTCCACAAAAACGGGGTGTTGACTGCAGTAATGAGTAGAAACATGCTCAAAAATACCTCCTACAAGCATCAGGATAATGATGAAAGTAAACCCAAGACACTGGACTATCAGTCCTCCGAAGCGGAGAATAAAATCAGAATTGAGGATTATCGCAAAGTAAACGGCTGGGCTTTCAACTATGGCGTAGGGACGGAATTTGCGAAATATACCAACCGAAGCCAATTTTTAACTTATTCTGCGGCAGATGATCAGCTGATACCGATTAACTACTCCAGTGATCTGGATATGCAGAAATGGAATGTTTTTGGACAGGTGACCAAAGGTTTTTTTGATGAACGATTAAGCCTTTCACTTGGGGTGCGGGCGGATGCCAATAATTATTCAGATGATATGAATAATATGCTGGATCAATTATCACCACGGTTCTCTGCTTCCTATGCCATGACGCCAAAGCTGAGTGTGAATTTCAATACCGGTATTTATTATCAGCTGCCTTCCTATACCACTCTTGGCTATCGCGACGAAAATGGCACCTTGGTAAACCAGCAGAATGATTTGAAATATATTCGCTCTGAGCACTTGGTAGGTGGATTGGAATACCGCATCGATGAGAAGAATTTACGCTTTACAGCGGAAGGATTTTATAAAAAATACAGCAATTCTCCCTTCTCTATTCGTAACCAGGTAGCCCTGGCCAATCTGGGCGCAGATTTTGGTGTAATCGGAGATGAACCGGTTACTTCCACAGCGAAAGGTAGATCTTATGGATTTGAGTTTTTGGCCCAACAGAAATTTTACAAGGGCTTTTACGGATTGCTGGCTTATACCTGGGTGCGATCTGAATATACAGATGCCAATAATCAGTTTATTCCTTCTTCCTGGGACAGCCGCAATATTGTGAGTTTAACCGCCGGTAAAAAGCTGAAGCGCAATTGGGAAATTGGTACCCGTTGGTTGTATTCCGGAGGAACGCCCTTTACCCCATATAATGTAGAGGCTTCAATGAAGAGAGATTACTGGTTGGTGAACCGGGTGGGAATACGGGACTTTGAAAACCAACTGAACAGCCAGCGGAATGGAAACTTCCACCAGCTGGATTTGAGAATTGATAAGAAGTATTACTTCGATAACTGGAGTTTGAATTTCTTTATCGACATTCAGAACCTGTATAACTTCAGTCAGGATGCTCAACCCAACTTAACGGCTGCTCAGGATGCCAATGGCAATCTGCTACGCGATCCTAATGATTTTGGAAACGACATCCCCAATCCCATTAACCCGGGAGAGACTATTCCGGATCCGAATAATCCGGGCAGTTTCCTGCCTGACTATATTCCTTCCACTAATGGAAATATTCTGCCGACTATTGGAATTATTATCGAGATATAGCCTTTAAACAGTGCTATTCACCGCTAAATTTATCCCACGATTATCCATGCTATACTCCTCGTTTAGCTGTAAGGCGAGAAAAATGAAAGAATAGTTTTCTATTTCGAGTTTTTCCCACGAAACAGATGAATGAGGAGAGCAAGCTTGCCCAAATTTGGGCTATTAAAAAATCAGTCGACACGAATGTACCATACTGATAATTAGTTGATTAAAGCGAGTCTCTGAATCTGGCGGTGAATAATTCGGATTATGGCCCCAAATCAAAACACTTACATTCAGTTTATTTCAATTTGGGTTAAACTTGCTATCTACTCATCCACCTGCTTTTAAGAAAAAGGATGATTTATTTAAATTAATTCAAACCCGTATATATCCAATAATTGGAGGAGCCTGTAACCCCGGGCTCCTTTTTTTATTGGAAGGACGATCAGAGTTGCCAGCATTAAGCTATCTTTAAGCATGAAAAATGACTTTTTTGAACAGGTGTACGAAGTTGTCAAGCTGATTCCTGCGGGCAGAGTAAGCAGTTATGGTGCCATTGCGGCCTATTTGGGTGCCAAACGGTCGGCACGCGTGGTGGGCTGGGCCATGAACAATGCGCATGGGTTGCCGGAGGTACCTGCGCACCGGGTGGTGAACAGAAACGGCTTATTGAGTGGTAAAATGCATTTTAATCCACCGGAAGCGATGGAAGAAAGACTCGCTAATGAAGGAATCGAAGTGAAGGAGGACCAAATTGTGAACTTCAAAGCCCATTTTTGGGATCCCGCCAAAGAATTAGCCCTATAAAAAAACCGCACTGAATCATCAGGCGGTTATGAAATCTCTTAATTCTTAGGAATTCGTTCTTTATACCTCACTGGCATTATCGGGATTCTCCAGGCTAAAAACAGATCCAATCCCATGGAGGTGCCATTCGCAAAGCCGTAACCGGAAATATATCGGACCGGGACTTCATAATTATTATCAAAATCACCCAGCACGCGATAGCGGAAGGTAAAGCCCATCAACAGGTTTTTCCAAATGGCGGTCTCTGAAGTGATGTCCACCTCCCACCAATTGGCCGACAGGTTATTTCTGGCAAAATCCACTTCATAATCATCAAAAATCTCTCCGGTGATTCGCGCCGTTCCGGAATCCGAAAAAGTACTGTTGCCAATACGCCCACCAATACGAAGGGAACTGTTTTGCTTCACGGGAATTTTTAAATCTCCCCCAAACCGATAATACTGTCCATTAACCTGGTAATTGTCCACATTTTTGTAGGCAGAACCATTAAAGGTGATGTCTTGTGTTCCGAATTCTGCCACGGCCACAAAATATTCGAATAGGGTCAATCCCGCCCAGGCTTCTGCCATTAGGCCATTTCTGCTGGAAAATCCTTCTATGGGGTCAGAATAGTTTACGGCAATTTCCAGATTAGATAAAGGCGGCAATATTTTTTTAGGCAGGGAGTCCTTTTTGGCCTTCTCTAATTCCCTTCTTTCCTTCCTGGAGAGGGTCTTAAACTCATCGGACCGATCCAGAATGGGAATATCAATCAAAACCATAGGAGTCGTTCGGACAGTGTCCCGAATGTAAAGACTTCTGTCAAAGGTTGGTTTTGCCGGTTCATTTTCTTCCTCCAGCTCTTGTGCCATGGCAAAAAAGGGCAGGAAGAGAAAGCTTACACAAAAAATGAATTTAGTTAAGTATAAAAACAATGTTGACATTGGTGTTTTCGCTTATACAATCTGCAGATTCATCATTACAAATTACCTCAAAGGACCGAACTTTATCATTTCCGTTCGAAGGCTCTCCCTCAGGTTTTACGTTAGTGGCCACTACTCTCACAATATTGCGTGGATCCAGCGTCTCCGTTAAATCATAGGTCAATTCAAAATCAAATTCAATGGGCTGCAACTCTACCTCACCCCGCTTCTTAATGACCTCCAACCGGTACTTGGCTCGTGGAGTATTCATGTCCAATGGCAAATTCATGGTCGTAACTGAATCCTCTATCCCGAATTCATCACTCAAACTGCCATCTTCCAGTATCCCATAAGCTGTGGCCATCAATCGAACAGAGGGAGTTCCCTCTTGATTCTCAAAAAAATTCAACACCACATAGGGATTGGTTTGCTCTGGTCCGCAGTCCGAACAGGTATCACAGCTGGAGAGTCCCAAAAAGGTCATACCGACCATTAAAAGAAAAAAGAAAATGCTTTTTTTCATAGTTATGCGCTTGCAACAAACAAAGGTACACAAAAGCATTCGGGGATCAATAGTGGGTAAAGATTTCTAATCCTAATTATTCACCCCTATTATCACTTACCGATTCATTGGATTAATTGAATGTCGCCTTCCTTGATTGGACTGGTGTTTAAATGGCTCCTGGGAGGAGGTATTCTTGCTATTAATTCATCTGCGGTGTTGGGATGAGCCGTGTTGCTTTCAGAGCCTCTGCAGCTTATTCCTTTCTATTACTAAAAGCTGATAAAACCTCAATAGTAAAATTCGCTGCTATTTCCTGTCTTTTCATGTTCATTTATTCTGAATAGAGGCGTCTAGACCCATTCGTGAAAATTCGGGCCATTCGTGGCTAAAAAAAAGCAAGGCTGTGATCAATTTTGGAAAGTCATTGACCAAGGCCAAATTGTTGCTGTTTAAGGTTTTCTATTATAAATATAGCCCCTCGCTTTTAGGGAATTTGTTGACGACTAAATATAGGCCTTGGGTTTATGCACATTCTTTGATTCTGCTTTATTTTTTTTTAAAAATGCCCTGAATTTTGCAGCCTGCGCTGGTTAAAAAAGCCTGAGCTGAAACAAAAAAAGCCCGCAACTTGTGCGGGCTGTTATAAAATTATGATTTTAAGCTTTTGCGCTAGAGCATGTTTAAAAGCACACCATCCGGCTACAAATTCGAATAATTGGAAGCGATTTTGGCTTTTCATCACGCTCTTAAGGATGGAGGGCTTTGCCTGAGCTCCTTTGGGGGAATGATAAATGATATGCTATCTCACATTCGCCCAAAGCGCGAGGCCCGAGCACCTGACCGCCCCTAGGGTGCCCCCCACACACAAAGTCCTATTTACAATATTGTTTGATCATGAAACCTGCTTTTCGGTCGCCCATGCTAGCGGCTTTTTGCCAGTCTTCACAAGCGCCTTGGTTATTTTCCAGTCGCCTTTTGATATTCCCGCGCACTAAGAAGTAGTTGGCTTTGGAATCATCCAGTCCAATGGCTAAATCCATATCCTTGATGGCACCCATCAGGTCATTTTCCTCCACCAGCAAACTTGCCCGATTATAGAACATTTCCGGATCTTTTGGATTCAGTTCAATGGCCACATTATAATCCTTAATGGCTGCTCTGAAATTCCCTTTCTGTTCCAGAATCAATGCCCGGTTATAATACACATCCGGATTCTTTGGATCCAGCTCAATGGCATTGGTCAGGTCTGCCAGGGCTTCTTCATATTTTTCCAAATAGACATAAGCCGTGGAACGGAAACGGTAAATATCACCGGTTTTGATCCCTTTGTTTACGGCGTCTGACAAAGATTTTATGGCTTGTTCAAACTCTTCATTTTCCAGGCGCGCCTCTCCTAAATGAGCGTAAAGCGTAGGTTCATTGATTTTATTATTGGTCCGCTCATAATAAGAAATGGCGATATTGAAATCTCCCTGGTGATAATAACATTCCCCGATATAATACAGTATTTCCTCCTCCTGTTTCTCGGTAAGCTTCTCGAACTGACGTAAGTCGACTACAGCTTTTTCATAATCATTAATCAAATAATAGGCGACCCCACGATTTTCCAGGGCTTTTGCGTATTCCGGCATCTGATCCAATGCCGCTGTATAAGCCGCAATGGCCTTTTCCTTGTCTCCAGTCATGAAGAGCGCCTTACCTCTATTGTTCAATAATTTAGCATTATTTCCGCCCTGGCTCACTGCCTGATTGTAGTCAGACAAAGCTCCTTCATAATCTTTAAGGCGGAATTTGGTATCTCCACGCTGCTGATAAGCCTCCGGATAGCTGCTCTGTAGCGCTATGGCCTTATTCAGGCTTTGTAAAGAAGCGCGGAAATCACGTGCTCCATATTGCACCATTCCCATATGATAGAACGTTAGCGGATCCTGAGTGCCTAACTGAATGGCTTTCTCCAAGGCCGGCTTGGCTCCCTTTTCATTTTCCTGAAACATTTCGGCATTTCCCAAAGCATTGAATCCGGTCAAATCCTCCCGTCCCTTCAATCCCCTTTGAAGATCAGGAATCGCTTCCTCATATTTTTTCTGAATATACAAACAAACCCCTCGGCCTAAATAGACCTCCTGATCTTTTACCCCCTGGGTGATGGCCATGTCCAGGCGATCATATGCCTGCTCGTATTTCCCCAGGCGGAAATAAGCCGTACCAATCATGGCGCCCACCTCTTTGCCTGCATTGGCGTTCTGCTCTAAAGCGATGAAGTCAGTAAGGGCTTTTTCGTAGTCCGACATTTTATAATAGGCTAAACCACGGCCCTGAAGCGCTTCAATACTATTGGCATCAATGGCCAGTGCATGAGAATAAGCAGTAATAGCCTCTTCTTTCTTTTTCAATGCGACTTTTACGGCACCCAGATCTGAATAAGCGGCGATGGTTTTTTCACCGGCGGTAGTGGCTGCTTCTAATGATTTCTCCGCGTTGACATAATCCTTGGTTTTATATTGGCTGCGTCCTAAACGGAATTTTTCTTCTGCTGTCAGGCCTCCTGCTTTCGCTAGATCAGTGGCTGCCTTCTCAAATTGATTCGTCAGAAAAAGGGCATTTCCTCTGGCTTTTAAATAGGCCGGATTATCCGGCTGCGCATTGATTGCCCGATTCAAATCGTCTATGGCCGGCGCGTTTTTGCCTAATTGGTAATAGCACATTCCTCTATCTCCATAGTAGGTGGGCGCATCATAACCTAATCGGCCCGCTTCCTCGAATAAGCTCAGCGCCTTTTCATAATTTTTGGCCTTTAGTTCCATTTCAGCGGCCAGTCCATAAACCTTTTTATTTTTGGAACCCTGTGATATCGCCTGATCCATATTGGTTTTGGCATTCGTCTTATCGCCCATTTCATAAAGAGAAATCCCCAGCATCTCATAGAGTGGGGTTGCCCCTTCACTCAGGCTTTTCGCTTTCTCCAAATCTGATTTCGCCGAAGCATATTGATCCTGACGATATTTTGCGGTTCCTCTCAATAGGTAAGCCACGGAATTTTCAGAATTCTGCCCTATCACCGCATCCAGTGCTGATGTAGCCTTAGGATAATCCTTCAACTTCATGGCCAATTTGGCGCGCTTCATCTGTATTTCTTCCCCATTGGAGCCTGCAGCTACGGCTTTGTCATAATCCGCTAATGCTGCTGCCTCCTCCTTTTGCTTCAGGTTCAGGCTCGCCCGGGTTTCGTACAAATCTGCCTGCTGATAACCCAGTGCCTCTGCCTTGTTTAATTGGATCAAAGCATTGTCATAATCGCGAATAGCATAAAGTGCCAGGCCATATTGCCCCGCAACAGTCGGCGTCTTTAAAGCGCCTGAATTAGGGAAGGCCTCCACGGCCGTTTTCATATCGCCACTTTCATAAGCCGAAGCTCCTAATTTTTTCAAAACATCCGGATCGTTCACCCCACCTTTTACCGCCATTTTCAGGGCCGCAGAGGCTTCCTTATATTGCTCCATTGCATATAAAGACAATCCTAAAAACTGATAACATTCCGGTTCGCGAGCACCGCCATCAATGGCCTCCTCCAAATGCTGAATAGCCTCCGCATATTGCTCCAATTGGTAACAAGCCAATCCCCAGGACTTTTCCAGCGCACTGCCGGAGGCACCACCAGCCTTTGCTTTTTGAAAATAAGGAATGGCTTGCTGGGCCTGAGACTTTTGCAGGTAAGCAAATCCAATTGCCTGATACATTTCGGCATCAGTACTGCCCATTTCTTCTGCTTTCAATAATATAGATAACAAATCTGCATGATCAGGCTGCTCTTTCAACATCGCCGCTCCCAGAGTAGTATACACTTCCGCCTTTTGGCTGGACATTTCCACCGCCTTTTGCAAGTGAGGAATACATGCCGCCACCTCATTGGCTTCATATTGAGAAAGCCCCAGGCTCTCGTAAAGCTCCAAATCCGACTTTCCCTTTGCTAAAGCTTTTTTGAAATGGGCCACGGCGGGTTTTAACTGCTCCGTCTTCCAATAAACGGTGGCCAGCTTAAAATGAAAGTCAACATCATCTGCGCCGGCAGTTTGCGCCATAATATAAGTCTGAATAGCAGGATTATATTGCTTTAACTCCACCTCTGAGGCTGCCTTCATGATCAAAATCTCCACCTCATCAAAGCCACGAGTGACGGCATCTTTCAGGGAAGCTGCGGCCAGTTCATATTGTTTTAGCTGATAAGCGGCCACCCCTTTATACAAAGTCAATTTTTTATCCTTACCGCCCATGCGCTCGGCGTTTTGGGCATCTTCCAGGGTGGACTCCCATTGCTTAAGCGCATAATGGGCTGCCGCACGGTTTTCCACGGCCTTTACATAAGTGGGATCTATCGACAATGCCTTGGTCAGGTCAGTTTTGGCCTGAGCTGCATTACCATTAAGCAAGTGTGCTTTTCCCCGGTTATTATAGAGGGTCATTTCTTTATTACCGGAATTTTCAGCCCCATTATAATTGCTGATGGCCTTATCGAAATCCTTTTGACGGAAATAGGCATTTCCTAACTGAAACTGGCTCTCCGCGGTTTTGGGAGCCTTTTCTAAAATGAGTATGGCCTGCTCAAATTGGTTCTCTTCATAAAGTGCGGTTCCCAGGGCGGTCAGTGCTTCCGGACTGGCTTTTCCCGCTGCTTCAACAATCGTTAAATCATCAATGGTGGCTTTGAAATTTTCAGTTTTGAAGCTCAGCAAACCGCGGGATTGCAAAATCTCCAGGTCTCCTTCTTTATAATCCAATGCTTTACCATAAGCAGTGCGTGCACCGGCCAAATCCCCCTTGGCCTCACGGGCCTTGGCTCCATAGTAATAGGCGGTAAACTCACTTCCCACCAAACGCACACATTTGGCAAAAGTGGCCGCGGCTTTTTCATATTCCTTTTGGTCAAAGGCTTCCATGGCGATCAGCAAATTGCGATTTGCTCGAAAGGAAGGCAACCAGTCTTCTAGTTTTTGATTTACCTTTTGTAATTGGTAAATTCTCTGGGCATCGATGATGGCCGTTTTACCCTCTATCACCTGATCGGCCACTATCCCAATCACTTTTCCGTCGGCAATTACAGGTGCCCCATCCGCTTCAATGGATTTATTGGATAAGGCCCAATGTCCATAGTTTTCAAATTTCACCGCCTTATCCAGAGAAAGGGCAATCGTTTCTGCCCCCTCCGCATTGTGCTTTTCCACTTTTGCTTGCTGGCCTTTGGAGGGCATGCCCACCGCATAGGCAATAGTGCCCTTGGCTTTATTCACGGAAAATTTCACCAGGCTGGTGGCTGGATCAAACGCCAAAACCTTTCCGATGGAATAGCTTTGCCCGTCTGCCAGGATCACCTCCACTTTCACCGCTTTATGAAAGCCGGTTCCACGGCTAATGGCCGTTCCGTTTTCATCAATAAAAAAGCCGGTAAATGCATTAGCCTGCTTTCCATTGGCACCAATGGTTTTGATTAAGAAAGTACCGGGGTTTTGCGCTGATTGCGCATGAGACGAATAACCCACTCCCCAAAGAAGGAGTAGCAGAAAAAGTAATTTTCTTTTCATAGGTCAATGATATGTTGGGATGACGAACGGGCCGTCGGTAAATGCGTAAAATGTTAGGTTCCGATTACAAATATTACGAAAAAAGCGACAAGACTCCTGCATTTCCGGCAAAAATCGAAGGAAATAGAGACGCTACCTTTATTTTCAATAACCCTCTAATGTTCAAATAAATACCGCTTATCCCTAAATTTATCCTTAAAACGATGTAAAATGACACCAATAAAAGCAAAATAGTTGTCGCAAAATAAACCTGTTCGCAACAGGTATATCAAAAAAGCTCAATATTAAACTAATCTTCAATCAAAGCAAACTACTATGTTTCAGATAACTATCAGAAAAGCCTTCCTTAATTTGTTCAATTTTCTGATCACCTTCAAATATTCCATAAACCGTAGCGCCCGATCCGGACATGGAAGCATAAACTGCCCCGGCTTTATACATATCTTCCTTTAATTTCGATATTTCAGGGTGATTCGGAAAAATAGACGCCTCAAAATCGTTTTTCAACAAGCCTTTCCACGCCTTAATCTCATAATTTTCAATGATTTCCTTCACCGATAATTCGGGTACTCGAGGCGAAATTCCCGCATAAGCTTCGGCGGTTCCAATATGGATATTCGGATTCACCAATAAAATCTGATAGCCTGAAAGGTCCACATTCACCGATTCAAAAGTGGTTCCGGTGCCCGTAGCCAAAATTGGTGTATTCTTAATAAAAAACGGGCAATCACTCCCCAAACGAGCAGCATAAGACTCCAATACCGCCACCTCAAGCTGCAGATCAAACTGCTCATTTAAAAGTTTAAGGGTAAATGACGCATCCGCGGATCCTCCCCCCAGGCCGGCACCTATGGGAATAATTTTCTCCAGGATAATTCTTACCGTGGGCATAGGATAATCTTTCGCCAACAAATGATAGGCTTTTAGACACAAATTACTGTCCGGGTTTCCCGGAATATGAATGCCGTAGCTTTCAAAGGTGGTTTCGGCCGCGGGCACAATTTCCAGAGCATCCTTCCAGTCTACCGGAAGAAAGACGGATGAAATATTATGAAAACCATCTGAACGCCTGGAGATTACATCAAGCCCCAGGTTGATTTTTGCATTTGGAAAAGAAATCATGATCAAATATATCAAAAAGGGTTCAGTATGAAAACAAGTAAAATTACAATCGAGTTGCCAAAATAAAAGCTTTCGATTAAGCTCATTTAATTCATACGATAAGGACACTTTTACCTCCATGAAAACACAATACCTCTACCCACTTTTGATATTATTTTTTATTCCGTTAATTACTATAGGGCAAACAAAAGTCGATGAACTCATCCTAAAAAACGGGGATGTCATTCATGGAGAATTTACTAAGTTACAAAGGAACTACGTCTTTATTGATGCTGATTACGGAGATGCTGATTTTAAAATTGATTGGGATGAAATTGAAAGCATCTTCTCTGAACGCACTTACAATATTTATTTAAAAGGAGGAGACCGGGTTGTAGGAAGCTTTAAAACAGACCCAAATGATTCTACGGCTGTCATCATCACGCCCTTTTACGGAGGGCAGCCCTACAGTAAAAAATTAAGAGAGATGGTCTCTATAAAGACGGTCGATACTAAATTTATTGATCGCTTCACCGTTGGGCTTAGCTTAGGCTATACCTTTACCAAAGCCAAAAATGTGCAGCAATTTACCGGACAGGCCAATGCGCGTTATGCAACTGATAATTGGGCTTTAGGCGGGAATGTCAAATCTGTCCAAAACTCCCAGGATTCCGTGGCGGATACACACCGAACCGATGGGGCGATCAATTGGGCATGGACATTTTACAAAAGCTGGTTTGCCGGCGTCGGGATGAGTTTTCTCAGCAATGATGAGCAAAATCTAAAATTGAGGACCTCCACCTCTGCTCGTATTGGTAATTATATTGCCCGCTCACATAAACTGGACTGGCTGGTATCAGCAGGTATGGCCTGGACGAATGAACGCTATATTAACACAGAAACCTCCAATGCTACCTCTAACTCCGCAGAGGCTGTGGTCTCCACCCAGTTGTCCATTTTTGGTATTGATGATTTCACCTTAAATACTAATCTGGATACTTACGCCAACCTGAATACTGCCGGTAGGTACCGGGCCGATTTCACCGTGGATCTGACCTGGGATTTACCCAAAGGATTTTTGTTTAAAATAGGAAACACCACCAACTACGATAGCAAACCGGTAAGTCCGGGTGTTTCTGAAGTCGATTATGTATTTTACACCACTTTTGGCTGGGAGTTATAGCATAAAAAAGGCAAGCCGATCTGGCTTGCCTTTTTCATGAAGTGCCTGTTAAAAATTACTCCACTACCTCTTCAACTTCAGGCAGTTGAACGGGCTTGGGATCTTCTTTTACCAAAGTCATTTCCTCCACCAAATGTCCGGCACCGGCATATACATCCACTACCCACAATACATAGCGAATATCCACAGCAATATTGCGGCAAATGTCTTTATCGTATTTGATATCCGACATGGTGGATTCCCAGGAACGGTCAAAGTTCAAACCGATCAAACGGCCGTGGCCATCAATTACCGGAGAACCGGAATTACCACCTGTGGTGTGGTTGGAAGCGGTGAAACAAACAGGCAATTTGCCCGTCTCATCGGCATACTGTCCATAGTTTTTGTTGGCATAAAGTTCTCTCATGCGATCTGTGATCACATAGTCATCTGCTCCAGCCATTTCTTTTTGGAAAACACCATCCAGATAAGTGTGAGAAGTGAAACGCATGCCGTCATATGGGTTTGAACCATCCACCACACCATAAGAAACACGCATGGTGCTGTTGGCATCCGGATAGAAAGTTTTCTCCGGCATCATCTCACGCAATCCGGCAGTATAAGCACGGTTCAGTCTCTCCAAAGCATTTTGTGTATCCGTCATAACGGTTTTCACTTTCTGGGTATAGATGTCGTAGAATTCACGCTCCAGCTGAATGGCCGGATCTTTCATCAATTGCTTCACGGCTTTTTCATTGAAATTCTCCAATAAAGCATTGACCTTTTCTTCACTTACCATGGCTGACTTTTCAAAGATAAAATCCGCATAGTCCTCCATATCGCCTTTATATTTCTTTACCGCCGCATTCAATAGGGCTGGCTGGAAATTCGAATGGATATCCTCATGGTAAAGTCCCATCAGGGACGCAAATACTTTTTCATCCGTGGCCGCGCTGTAATCCTTAAAGAATTTCTTAGCATATGCCTTGGCGCCTTCAATACTCTTCTCCTTATCATCCGGCAGGGCGTCAATAATAGCACGGAACTTCGCAGCCATGGTCAAAACCTCTGTGCCGTAAACAGCCTCGCGGATATAGTTATAAGGCAATATCACATCCTGCTCCTCTTTGTGCGTCTGCTCAAATTTTGACAACAGGCTTCCGTATGTGGCTTTTCTGTCCGCATCCGCATCTGCCCATTTTTGGAAATTTGCTTCCAAAGCCTCTTTCTCGTCAATGGCGTTGGTTACCTTCAATCCACGGTTCTCTCCAATCCACTTTTTATAGTAATTCGCTACGCGGGCATATTTGGCAGAATACTTAATACGAACGGCTGCATCCTTATCCATATCCGCCTTCAAAATATTCAATTTGGTCTCGCGGATTTTGATTCGGTTCGGGTTAGTCGTTTCTACCAAAGGCTTCACCGAATAGGTGGTCAAATACTCCTGTGTACGCCCCGGAAATCCGAATACCATGGTGAAATCGCCATCTTCAACGCCAGTCATATTGATGGGTAAGAAATGTCTTGGCTTCAATGGAACATTCTCCTCCGCATATTTTGCAGGGCTGCCATCCGGTGCGGAATATACACGGAACATAGAAAAATCTCCGGTGTGACGCGGCCACATCCAGTTATCAGTATCTCCTCCAAATTTACCAATGGCCGATGGAGGAGCTCCTACCAAGCGCACATCGTCATAAGTCTCGGTAACAAATAAATAGTACTCATTGCCATAAAACATGGACTTCACCTTGGCGCCATAGTGCGTGCCTTTCGTTGCTTTCGCCACCACCTGATCAATATTCAGGCTTACTCTTTCCTGGCGCTCTTCTTCCTCCATAGCAGGAGTAATGCCATCCAGAACCTCTGAAGTCACCTCCTCAATACGTACAATGAAAGTCACGAACAAGCCCGGATTCGGAATTTCTTCCTCACGTGACATGGCCCAGAAGCCATTCGTCAATAAATCATTTTCAACAGAAGAGTGAGACTGAATCTGCCCGTAACCGCAATGGTGATTGGTTAACACCAGGCCTTCGGGAGAAATTAACTCTCCCGTACAAAATCCGCCAAAAGACACCACTGCATCTTTGAGGCTGGATTGGTTCACACTGTAAATATCTTCTGCAGACATTTTCATGCCCCTTGCCTGCATATCTGCCTCATTCAGGCTTTTCAATAATTGTGGGAGCCACATGCCTTCATCTGCTTTCGTTAGCACAGGCGTGAGCAATAATAGCAGGGCGAATCCCCACTTCTTCATCATCTTCATAGGTATTGATTCCTTATAATTTGATAAATCGTATTTTTCTTCCAAAACCTTATTTTCCGGTTTCTAACCATCTTTCAAATTTCATCTAAATTTATGTCATTTCAAAAGAGAGTTTTCGTATTCAAAAAGATACCATCTGCAACATAACCGTTTTTACTTTCATCCCAACAATCACGCACCTTGATCAACTATTACCAAATATTAGGCGTAGATCCCACATCCAGCTCGCCGGAAATCCGAACGGCATACCGAAAACTTGCCCTGCAATATCATCCCGATAAAAACCCAAATGATCCTGAAGCGGAAGAAACGTTCAAGCTTATCTCCACGGCCTATCGGGTACTCATTGACCCGGAACAACGTGCTGCCTATGATTTTTTGATTTCCCACCAACACCAAACGGCCCAAAAGTCTGATACAAAACAGGAAGAGGACGCTTTTAACCCCAGAAAAAGAACCACCTATCAGCAGCGTGAAAAACATCGGGAAAAATATTACCAACAAAATCCGGAATCCCGACCGGAGCCTATCAGCTATTGGGAAAAGCTGGGGCAAAACCACTGGATGAATGTGATGACTGCTGTGGCGTTTTCTGCCCTGCTATCGATAATGGTCGGGATCCCAATCTATATGTATATTAAAAAGCAGCAGGAAAAGGAAATTGCCCGCCTGATGGAAGAGCAAAGAAGGTTTGATGTGGCCCGGAGTTTATATGAACATAAGGCCTACCATGCAGCCCTGGACTCTTTGGAAATTTTAGTAGCGCATCCAAAAGCGAATTTTGATATTATCTCTTACCGTAATGCGATCCTGAATGATCTTTATGAAAAAGGGCAGGATGCCTACTTCGATGAAAAGTATCAGCATGCGGTCTATTATTGGCAGTTACTTGTAAAACACTCTGATTATTCTGCGGTACTTTATCAGCAACTGGCCATGGCCTATGAGGATATTGGCGCCTACCAACAGGCGCTTTCTATTTATGAAGAGATGGTAGGAATGGAACAATTCAACATTCCATTACTACTTTCGGCCGCCTCACTTTGCGCAGACCAGCTCATAAATAATGAAAAAGCCCTAAAGTATTATACCATGGCCACTGATGCCATGATTGATGCCTATATTATTAACTATGGCCGCGCCTATGCCTTGGTTTTGCAACCCAAGGACATTCCCGAGTCCCATTATATTGCACACTATGGGCTTGCGGTGGTATTGGCCAGACTGGAAGAATATGAACGGGCAAAACTTGCCTGCGACTGGGCCATTTTTCTCCGCCCCAGAAGGCCTGAAGCCTATAATGTTTTAGGAAACTGCTATTATGCCATGGATCAACGACAGGAAGCCTGCGAAGCCTGGGATCAGGCCATTCACAGAGGAAGCTTACAGGCGGGGGAGTGGGTGGCCCGCTTCTGTCCCTAATTTCACTACCGATAAATGAGCGGATTCGAATTATAGCCCACCAAGCCCCAAAAACCCAACCAACAAGCTTATTATCAGAACACTAAAGCAATTATCCCAGATTTTTAATTAGTCCAGACCGGGGATTAACTTTCATCCTCCTCATTCCGCTACTTTGTTGGAAAAAACTCAAAACTGGAAACTATTCCTTCATTTTAACGGCCTTGCAGCTAAACAAGGGTTCAAGCATGAATACTCCGCACCAGGGCTTCACCCTCCGTTAAATTAGCATCGAAAAAGGTCGGGGATATTGTGGAAGATTTATAAATTGCAGGCTAATTTCGGAAACTGAAATAATATATTAAACTATAATACCATGGCAACTAATCTGCTAAAAGGAAAAAGAGGGATCATTTTTGGTGCCTTAAATGAAGAGTCTATCGCTTGGAAAACCGCTTTGATGGCACATGAAGAAGGTGCTGAATTCGTACTTTCCAATGCTCCTATCGCTTTGCGTATGGGTAAAATTAAAGAATTGGGCGAGGCTTGTAATGCAGAAGTTATTCCGGCAGACGCGACCAGCGTTGAGGATTTGGAAAACCTATTCAACAAAGCATCCGAAATTTTGGGCGGTAAAATTGACTTTGTATTGCACTCTATCGGCATGAGCCCGAACGTTCGCAAAGGCAAGACTTATGGTGATTTGAACTATGACTGGTTCCACAAGACTTTGGATATTTCAGCGATGTCTTTCCACAAAGTATTGCAGACTGCTGAGAAATTGGATGTAATGAACGAGTGGGGATCTATCGTAGCGCTTTCTTATATTGCTGCACAGCGTAGCTTCTCTCACTATGCCGATATGGCGGATGCCAAGGCATTGTTGGAGTCTGTTGCACGTGGTTATGGTGCGCGTTTTGCCGCTAAAAAAGTACGTGTAAATACCATCAGCCAGTCGCCAACGGTAACTACGGCAGGTCAGGGTATCACCGGATTTGATGATTTCTTCAACTTCGCAGATCAGCTTTCTCCATTAGGAAACGCGCCATCTGAAGAGTGTGCAAAATACATCCTTTCTCTATTCTCTGATTACACCCGTTATGTAACCATGCAGAATTTGATGCACGATGGTGGATTCTCCACTTGTGGTATCACAGAGGAAATGATGGAGACTTTGGCCAAAGCACGTCAGAAGTAATACTGACATCATAAAAAGACAATATCACCGACTGCTATTTAGTGGTCGGTTTTTTTATGCCTTAGCGTTTGATTTCGTTTATTAGAGAAAATTTTTCCCAGCGAATCATGCCCGAAATACAACCCCAATACCTCATTATCTATAACCCGATTGCCGGCGCCGGTAAGATTCAGGGATTAAAGAAAATGGTCAAAAAAAGCTGGTCCGGAAAAATTGGTTATAAATGGAAAAAAACCAAATATGCCGGACATGCTGCCGAAATCGCTCGAAAAGCCATCGGCCGGTATGATGCCGTAATCGCCATTGGTGGAGATGGAACCGTGAATGAAATTGCCGGAGCACTAGCGGGTAGTCCAACAGCCATGGGCGTCCTCCCAAAAGGTTCAGGCAATGGATTGGCGCGGCACCTGGGCATACCCATGGAGCTGAAGAGGGCCATCAAATGGATGCGAAAAGCTAAAACCCAACCGGTGGATACACTGGAAATGAACGGGAAATTTTTTATCAATGTGGCCGGAATCGGCTTTGATGCCCATGTAGCACACCGGTTTGCAAAAGCCGGCAGCCGGGGATTACACACCTATGTGAAGGAAAGTATTCTGGCTTATTTCACTTACCCGAAAAAAAACTACCGCCTGCAATGGAATGGGCAGGACTTATCCACTAAAGCGTTTTTGATCAGTATTGCGAATTCTTCCCAGTTTGGTAATAATGCCTATATCGCCCCCCATGCCAGTGTTTCGGATGGAAAGGTGGATGTTTCCATCATCAGGGCCTGCCCGATTTGGTATGCGCCCTGCATGGGCTATCGCCTGTTTACCAAAACACTGCATCGCAGCCGATTCTACCAAAGTTTTCAAACGAAAGAAGTGCTGATCTCCTGTGAAAGAGAGGAGGAGGTGCATCTTGACGGAGAGGCAGTTCAGATGGAGCTCCCTTAACAGTGAAATTGCATCAGGGAAATTTATTAATGCTTAGAAGATAAAGTGCTGAAGATATCTGAGGACTTTATTCTGGTGTACATTAACCAGCCTGCCATAAATAAAAGGCCTACTTTAACCAAACGTGCCAAAACGACACCTGAAAAAAAGCCCCATTCATAAGCGGAAGAAGCTTCCACTATTTCTACCGGCTCAATCAGGAAAAACGCCAATAACAATGGTAAAACGAAAGCGAATAAAAAGAATAGGGTAAAGGAATAAATTAAACGATTGCTCATTTTGTAGTCTGCTAATTTAGAGTTCAAATCTAGAACTGAAATATGATTTAAACAATAATTTTTAGCATAAAAAAATCCCACCGAAGCGGGATTTTTAAAAAGCAATAAACATTACAAGTTGAACTATTCCTTAATCACCTTAGCTATGGACTTACCCCCAGACCAGCTGATCTGAAGAAGGTAATACCCTGAAGGCAAGGCGGACAAATCACTACTTACCCGCTGGCTTTCTGCCCGCTCTGCAAGGGTCATCAACCTCTTACCTGACATGTCCATTATCTCCAACTGCACCATCTCATTGGCCGCCACCGTAGGTAGAATCACGGATAAGCCTCCAGTGGTTGGATTAGGATACACTTTCATGGTAGCAGCCATTCCGGAAGAAAGCGGTGCCTGATTTACTTTTACCTTCAGAGGAGCTGAGGTAATCAAACCGGATTCATTCTCTGCTACAACCTCCAACTCAGTAGTTCCTACTGCCACTCCCAAAAGGACAAGCGTTGTTTCTTCCACAAAAGCAGAAACCATTCCGTCAGCAGTCTTCACATAAAAATGAAGTGCCTCCTCATCCAGTGTTTCGAAATAATCTGCCAGATGCACTTCCTGCAGTGCTGCTACCTGAAGCTCGTAATCCGTAAATTCCTGAGTCAGCACCGGTGCTACTTTCACATCATTCACCAAGACTGAAAGCGTAAAGGTTGACTGTGCTCCCAATTCATCTACAAGCAAAAACTCTGGAGCATATTCCCCACTCATCAGATAATCCGGAGCCATTTCCAAAATCATTTTCCCTTCTTCCAAACGATAAGTGAAATCATCGGCGCCATTGATAGCAGAAAGCGTCAGCGCATGATTTTCTGGATCTAAAAGCTCAATTTCCCATTGTGCTTCCTCCCCTTCATTGATCTCAAGGGGCGCCAGTTCTTTTGCCATAGGTGCACCATTAAACAGAATGCTTGTTGGCACTTTCACCGTCTCGCGCATCGGCTCATTATGCCCTAGATACAGGTACCCTTCATAAACTCCCGGCTCGAAACCTTTCATTTCCGTGCTGATTTCCACCGTAGCTTCCTCCGCTGTTTCCAGGCTTCCTGTTTTCGGTGAAATATCCAGCCATTCGGCCCCGTAAGCGTCCATCGCTCTCAGCTTAATGGCATAAGTATAGTAGAAAGAACTTGAAGAAGACATGGCTTCCCAGGTGACTCCTCCATCCAGCGTCACGAAATACTTTCCGATCACTGAGGGCACATCATATTCTACTGGTAGGCGATAGTGGATATCATCTGATGCTACCATCTTAATGGTGAAAACCTCTCCCTTAGTGAAGTAAAGTGGTTGCGACAGTGGGATATTCTCCATCGCTCCCGTTTCAGAAACAGGGAAATACTCCTCAGTCGCCAAAACCTCTGCCCCGATAGGGCTGTCTCCTTTGATCACGATAACAGTCCATGGAGAGTCCGTTTGCTTAACAAAATAGTTACGTATATGCGTCAAGGTAAATCCCTGCGGGTTGACTACCTCAAACTTAGCGGCATACTGAACATCTACTTGATCAGAACCTAAAAGACTCATCGGTATATCCGTTGCCAAATCATAAGCCAGAGAATCAGAGAAAGCATGCTTCTCTTCATGTACCACTCTCGCATTTACCATTTGCTCAAAGGAGCGTTCCGGAATTGGCATTTCGTCTAAAAGAGCGAAACTCGTGGATACGTTACTCTCCACTACGCGAGCATTGGATGGAGTTGGTATCGGGTTTCTACTACCTGTTCAGATGCTTTGCTCCAACCGTAACGCGTCAGCCCCAAGGTAACATCATAATCCAGTGGCATCTCTTTCCCTATATTTGACAATTGAAAAGCGTACTGCCCTAACTGCCCTTGGTTCACCAATATATCAATCGTATCTTGGCGCGATGTATAATCCATAACATACTGCAAGTATGGCGCTGATTTGGCATCTCCGACAACAGGTAGTGTCAGCTCGGTGGCATTATCAAAGGCAAGCACCAAAGTATCATAAGTGACTTCATCAGTCAAAGCCTGATAACGCACACTCAATGACACTTGATCAAAGGCGCCTAATGGCAAGGTGTCTGTCGTGCAAGTAAATGAGTCCCCTTCTTTAAATGAAGCAGAAAACATTACGGGCAAGCTGCCCTCATTACGAATATCTATTGGCAATGTCTGCTCAAAGGCTGAGTCTAAAGCATAAATCACATCATTAAATTCAAGCTGCTCTTGGACTGTGGATAATTGAGCCTCACCGGTAACTTCCAACTGGACATTTGTACTCCAGGACGGCTGATTAACATCATCACTATAGACTGTCATTTCGTATTCATGACTACCCACAGCTGTTGACGCTGCATTATATTGCATATCGATACTAAGCTCTTCATTAGGATTAAGAGTAAACAATTTTGGTGCTTTCACCTTGATTGTTTTACCTAAAATTTCTTTAATGAAATCTGCATTGCTTTCCATGTATTGCCAAGCTAAATCACCCGTTGAGTTTTTCATCCCTACTATCTGATAAGTAAATGCTGTTGGCAATTGCTTATATGACAACTCTATTCCACCATCAGACGTCAATATGACTTGTATAGAAGTTTGGGTATACGGAGTTAATGGCCCCGCCATTACTGCCCACATATCATCAAATTGAATAATCAGACGGTCCTCCTCTTCCAACAGATAAATTCCACCCTCACTAGAAGCGTACATTCTCATCCAAAAAGCTGAAATAACGCCTAAATCTGCATTGAAGGCCAATTGATCTTCATTAATATCATAACCAGGAAATGGCGCTGCATTACCAAACGCATAATCTGGAATCCCCCCATTAAAGCTAAGTACCCCTGCACTCGAAATACGAATTTGACGCTGTATTTCTCCATAAAATGGAAAGTTAAATTTATCGAAATGGTAAGTGGTGATATAATCTGGATATACCATATCCTGAAACAGCTCCCTTCCCTGCTCTGATATATCCAACCATTCAACACCTTCCGTTATTTCAAAAGAGTAGCCAAAATTACCATCTCCTCTTTGCAAAGAAGGAGTATCATCCTGTAAATTAAGCCATGCAGGGGTGCTTACAACAAAATTCAGCGACTCTGTCTCAGAGGTATTGCTAACCACCAAACTGGTCTGCTCTCCTAAAGCTCCATAGGCCATCGTGGCAGAAGTAAGGAAATTATCGGCCCTTACATTCATTTCCGGAGACTCAAGCCCTTCGACAGATAAGGCGATAGTGAAATCAGTATTATCAACTGAAATAGTCAAATCCCCAGAATGCTCTCCTACACCCGGTAATTGCGCAATAACTTTTAAATTCACCACTCCTCCTGCACTTATACTGGATGGAACATAGCCTGAAATAGTATATCCTTCCGAAATACTTTTTACCTGAAAGCTTGCTTTTGCATTCCCTGTATTTTTCACTGCGATACTCTGTGTTATTTCAAGCCCCTCCTGATAAACACTTTCACCAAAATGGATTTTTTCGGGTACCTCAATTATGGCCTCACCAATCAATTGCACGGAAAACTTCAGGCTACCTCTTCCAACTGGAAAGTCATAATAAGTGGTTCTGCTTGAGTTATAGCCATTGTCTTTCAAGCCTTCGGTATTGATGAAAGCTTCCACCTCCATCGATTCTCCCACTTTCAAAAATCCTTTATAAGGCGTTAAGAACTGAATATAACCGCTACTCTTTCCATCTTCAAAGCTGGAGAATATAAACTCACCGTCACGATCTCCGGTGTTGGTAACCGTGAATTTGGCCGTTCTGGTCTCCCCGATAGGAATTGCATTTTCATCCACCCACTCAAATTCCGCCTGATCCACTTCCATAAATGCACCTTTGATATAATGAGCACTCAATACCAAACGTTCGGTTTCCTCCTCTTCTTTATGAATTTCCAAAATGCCTGATACCGTACCGACTTCTGATTGCGCTACCGCTTTTACCGTTACTTCTACTCCCTTGCCCGGAACAATCGGATTAATCACAGCCGGAGATACTTCAAAATATTCTGAATCCCCTACCGTTAAACGAAGCGTATCTGTCAGTGCTTTTCCTTCATTGCGAATTAAAAACTTACGCGTTGCGGCCTTATTCAGATAAAGCGTTGAAAAGTCTACGGCATCCTCGGTGATCACGATTTCCGGTTTATTTCCCTTGACAGTCAAAGTCACCGGACGGGACAATGGCCCCTGCATCGGGTCATCATGACTGGCAATTAACTGCAAATTATATACACCGTCATACCACTCATTTCCTTTGATGGTCATGGTGGTCAAACGACTTTCACCGGACTCTACCACTACAAAATTAGGATCAAAAGTAACCAGGCTGTTTGTTTTCAATACCTCAAAAGCACGAATCTTAAAGAGCATGCGCTGAGCCGATCCAAAATCCTGGAAGTAATTATGGCTCTCCCGTCGAACATAGGACTTTCCTCTATAGCTACTGGTGACGTTTTCTCCACCCAGAGGATAGAAAACCCCTTGTGGCGAAAGTACAGAAATCCAGAATACCTCTCCTTCCGCTACTGCCACATCCCTTGAAAATGAAGCAGAATACCATTTTCCTCTCTGATCATCCACCCGCACCGTCACACGGTGAACCGGCGTGGTAATCGGGCGGTCATCTCCTCCCACATAAATGGCCAGAGTATAAGATACTTCCGTATACATCTCACTACACAGGAATGCACTTAACGCCCCGATTTTCATATCCCGGGGAGCGGTGAATTTATTTAAAAATTCCGTAGTCCCCCCGCCATTTCCGGCCATAAAATTCGGCATATATTCCTGATCATGGTGCAGAGAATCAATGGCTTTATAGGTAGGCATAATCACTACCGGATCGGAAGCTGTAGTAGTATTTGAAAAGTTACCTGCTGAAGCATTAAATGGAATTGCAGAAGGTTCCGGATGATCTGAAAAAGGGATAACAGCATTGCTTTCCGTGGAGAATGCGGATAGGCGGCCATTGGTCATTTCAGGTTCTTCTTCCATTTGGAAATCATTCAGACGGAAAGAAACCCGGCTTGGCCATTCCCCGGTATTTTTTACTGCCATGGTTGCCTGTGGATTACTTTCTCCATCCAGATCTACTTCCAATGCAATAGGGGATTCTTCTACCCAGGAAACTTCCGCTGATGGTGTAGTGGTAAAAGTCATGATTTCTGACAATTCCGCACGATTACCGAACTGATCCACCCCACGAACCGCCAAGCTATAAGTAGTGGTAGGCATTAATCCATTAAAAATATAGCTCATAAAAGCGTTAGAAGTCCCACCGGAATGATGCATCACACTGGCTGCATTTTCAAAAGCCGCAGATTCCTCCTGCGTAAACTCTCCCTCGGCCAACAAAATTTCATATTCCTGAACGGTTAAACCAAAGGCATCGGTTACCAACATCCAGCCAATCTGAGCACCTATAGAACCAATAGAATAAAATCCCCAGTTTTCAATGGTATTCGGCTTTTGACCTTCGTCTTTCACCAAAGCTGCATAGGCATCCAATCGACCTTTCCCTATTTTCCCTACGAAAGAGGTGTTTAGGTAATCAATATTCGCCGAATGATCAATCAATCTGCTACGAATCTGATCGGCTGTTATCTGATAGGCATTATTGGAAGCCACAAGCGCAGCCACACCGGTCACGTGAGGCGCTGCCATAGAAGTACCTGAAATGGCCACATATGCTCCATTCGGATAAGTGGAGTAAATATTACTCCCCGGTGCCGCAATATCAATGGTTTCATTCCAATAAGAAGATAATGCCTTCTGGTCATTGTGATCCACATTGGAGACCGAGATTACTTCCTCCATTATGGAAGGGAAAGAATAAGCCGGACGGGTATACACCGGATTATAACCAAAGTTACCTGCCGCAAAAATCACCACACCTCCATCTACCGGACCTACCGCATTTCCTTCATCATCACGACCTGCCATGGCAATAAAATAACGGATAGCGTCTTTCTGAATTTCTGACTCAGTCGCATCCGGAAAGCCCCAGGAGTTATTGGTAATCACTGCTCCCATATCAGCGGCATAAATAAAGGCTTCTTCAAATCCGCCCTGGGTGCTCCATTGCAAATAATTCGAAAATACCTGCAGGGACATCATACGAATACCATCATCCGGACCAGAACCACCGGCCACTCCGGCCACTCCAATACCATTATTGGTTTCGGCTCCAATCGTACCGGCAACATGAGTACCATGGGTATGTGGAATAATAGTAGGCATATTATCGGCAAAGTTCCATCCGTAGACATCATCCACGAAGCCATTGCCGTCATCATCAATTCCGTTGCCGGGAATCTCTCCGGTATTGACCCAAAGGCGATTCATCAAATCAGGATGGTTCACATCAATACCACCATCAATGACACCGACAACTACATCTGGAGAACCTGTCTCAATCCCCCACGCTTTCAGTAAATTGATATCAGCTCCGGATGTTCCACCCGATTGACCTTGGTTGTCATAGTGCCATTGCTTCTGAAAGAAAGGGTCCGAGGGAGCAGTGCTCATCGGCTCACCAAATAGCTTACAGAGCATTTTTGGTTCCACTTTTTCCACCATTTCCAAAGAACCGAAGGAAGCCAGTAAGGCCTCTACTTCATTCAAAGAGTCGGTCTCAATTTCGTACCACTGATGCAGTCCGAAAGCACGGTGACGCTCTTCAAATTTGCCGGCCTCCCGAAAAACTCTTTTAATACTTTTGGTCTGAAACTGGGTATTGAACTGGTCAAATTCTTGAATACCAGTCTGGTTGATGGAGATCTGACTGGATTCAATCTGACGCAGCTGCGCCTCCAGATAAGGCAGATCTTTCTCTTTGATTTTCATTCGAATCACCCCTTTGGTGGGAATGGATTCTTCTTCCTGCGCCCATGCCACGCCTGAAAAAATCAGACATAGCAGTGCCAGTAAGCTCATCCTTCGGATGGCTGTCACAGTAGTGTTAAGCATGATAGGTAAAGATTAGGTTACACTATAGTTATTATATTTCGCTTTATATTGATGCTTCCCTGTCCCTCATTCTTCTTGCGCGTAAAAGAGGGAGGTCAGAAGGTTTCATTTTTGAACAAAACAAGGCCGTTAAGCCTTCAAGGCTTTTCTTTTTAATATAAAAAATGGGTTCAGGGCTAAAGCTCCGCTGCAGACTCCCAGTAAAAGTTAAACAACTGAAACATGGACCTCGCAAAAGCCTCGTCTTCTATCGACAAAGCCATATTGACGGGTACATCATTTCCTCCGTGAATCAGCAACAGCACATATTGGAAGTCCACCATCAGCATTTTAAAAGGCAGTGCTTTCGCCATTCTTACCTCTTCGCCCTGGGATTTAAAATAGGCCGCCAGCCGCTTCACATCCTCCTCACTTTCTCCTTTGGGTATTTCATAAATCCCCTTAAATACCACGCCCTTTTCCATGGAAGCCTCTTCTGAAGGATTCACTTCCGGCAAATTTGAAATATCCACCGAATAAGGTGCCTTTGAAAAACCGACTCCGATTTTTTCCGCCAGGCGAAAAAGTCGGTAATACTCCTTCAGTATTTCATCCGCATCTGTCAGGGTACGGAATACGGAAACCGCCGGCTGCTCCAGTTTCTGAAATTGTTCTTCCAGCTTTTTACTTAGCGTCGCCAATTCCTGTTCTTGTTGTAACAACTCATCCCGCCTGCGGGAAAAAGCTGATTTCGGAGAATTCACGGCATACATCTTCGGTTTTTCAGAAGTCAATCGGCAATAGCCTTTATCTGCCAGGCCTTCCATAAAGGCATATAGCTTTGAAGTAGGAATACCACAAACCCTGGAAATTTCTGAAACCGCTAATTCTCCCTTATCCAGCAAAAGCCTGTAAATCTTCAACTCTTGTTGGGAAAATCCAATTTTACTTAATAACTCATCCATTGCTACTACCAAAAGTAGTAGCTAATTCTGTAAAACAAAATTATTTTGAAATTTATTACTACCCCAAAACAATATTTCGAACAATAAGAAGGACGCAAAATAAACAAAAGACACGAAAATCATTCAATCGACTGACTTCAAAGGCCGCGCAAGGCACAAAATCCCACAAAACAACAGCTTTGCTGTTCCGTTAAATAGCGTACGTTTAAATATCAAAAAACTCAACAAAAGATTATCCCAGAGGGTAACAACCTCCAACCAAAAAGAATTCAAAACAGATAAAGTACAAAAAAAGGGAAGGCTCACGCCCTCCCTTAAATTTAATTATTGATCAAATACCTATAATTGTGCCTTAATCTCTTTCAGCATCTGATCCCCTCCCTGGCCGATTAAATCCTCCGCCACGGCAGTTCCCATTTCTTCCACAGCCTCCGGTGCAGTCATCGCAGAGGCTTCAATTTGCTTCTCGCCCTGCAGGCCAATAATTCCACCCACAAGCTTCACCTGTACTCCTTCCCATTGCGCCAGCCCATACACCGGAACGGAACAACCGCCTTGTAACCTCCTCAAGAATGCGCGCTCGGCCAATAATAATTTTTCGGTAGGTTCGTGATTTAGACACTCCCGGATTTTTGCACGCAATGCAGGATCCAGCTTCACAGAAGCTTCAATCGCCACAGACCCCTGCCCCACGGCCGGCGTAAAACGATCCAAAGGTAATTTCTCCACGATCAAATCATCATATTCCATGCGGTGAACACCGGCATAAGCCAAAAGTAAGGCATCACATTGGCCCTCTTCCATTTTTTGAATCCGGCGCTGCAAATTTCCACGAATCGGTACAATCTCAATATGCGGATAATATCGGCGAAGGGTCGCTACTCGACGATTAGAAGAAGTACCCAATCGGAATTTTTTACCGCTGTCCAGCGTCAGGGATTTATCCTTGGAAACAATGACATCATTCGGTGTTTCGCGCTCACTAAAGGAAATCAACTCAAAGCCTTCCGGTAGCTCCGACTGCATATCCTTGGCACTGTGCACTGCAATGTCAATGCGCCCATCATTCAGCTGCTCTTCAATTTCCTCGGTAAACACCCCCTTGGAGCCAATCTTATGGATAGAAACATCCAGAATTTTATCTCCCTTGGTTTCAATCGTCACGATTTCGGTCTCCAGCCCTCCTTTTTGCAAGGCATCCTGTACAAAATAAGCCTGCCAAAGGGCCAGCTTACTTCCTCTTGTTCCTATTCGAACCTTCATATATCTATAGTTATTGTCCTCTCAAAATGCTCGCTATTCTCAGCGATAGGTTGAAAAAGGTGATCTTGGCATTGGCATTTCTTTCCAGATGATAAGCCGCATCACCAATCAGGCGGTTAATCCACTCTACCTGCTCCATATTCATCACCCGGGAAAAGCGGCCTACGAAATCCTGCCCGCCCTGATTCAACGCCTGCAGATCCTGCGCCCCATAATGCTGTAAAAGTGATGCCCGCATGATGCTCATCCCATACTGCAACATCCCCTGCTGGCGCAATTTATTGTATTTGGCAAATGCTTCGGTCAGTTGCATCAGTTGAGCGAAGTCCCAGGAATAGCACAGCCGCATCCACTGACGGAAAAGCTCCTGACTGTCCTCTTCTCCTTCCTCTAAAAGCGCCATTGCTTCCGGCACCGTCTCGGCAATTTGTGCCAATTGCATGGCCCTTTCTTCAGATGCTCCTCCATCCCTTTGCAATATTTCCTGCAGTTCTGCCGGAGAATAATGAGGCACTTTCACCATCTGCGTTCTCGAACGGATGGTACCGATTAATTGCTGCTCCTGATTCGTCACCAAAAAGAACAGGGTGTTCTTTGGTGGCTCTTCAATGATTTTCAATAGCGCATTGGAGGCCGCGATATGCATTTTTTCGGGTAACCAGATGATCATCACCTTATATTCCGCCTCATAGCTTTTCAGGGCCAAAGATCGGATAATGCGACGTGACTCCTCCTTGGAGATATTCACCTGCCTGTTCTCCCCGCCAAAGGCGGCCACCCAGCCTGCAAGTGTTGGATGTGCCTCGCTGGCCAAATACTTCCGAAAATCCGGCAGAAAGTTATCACTCACCACATCCTTACCAACAAACTGCTTGGTGGCACTTACCGGAAAGGCAAAATGCACATCCGGATGCGCGATGTTTTTCATTTTTTGACAGGAAGGACACTCCCCACAGGCATCGCCTTCCTGTTTGTTGGTACAGTTTACATAGGTCGCCATGGCCAAAGCCAGGGACAGCTGACCTCCACCTTCCGGGCCGGCAAACAATAATGCATGTGCCAAATGGTTATTCGACACTGCCTTTAATAGCCTTTGTTTGATTTCGGCTAAACCGATGATATCCGCAAACTGCATAAAAAAATCTTATTCCAATTTATCTCAGAATTCCTGAGTTATTCTATTATTTCTTTTCCCAAACCCGGTGTGGCTTTGATTCCTCAAAAACCCTCGCCAGAATTTTAAAATCTGCCTCACTAAATTCCAGGCTACGGCGAGCCATCACCCGCTTTGCCACCTCTACTACCCGGGGCAATGCAAAAGTAGAAAATCCACCATGCCCTCCCAAGAATAAGAAGGAATATAATTTCGCGGATAACCTTCCCCGAAAACATTGGCCCCTACCCCTACCACCGTAGCGGTATTGAACATGGTATTAATCCCTGCCTTGGCATGGTCTCCCATGATTAAACCCAAAAACTGCTCGCCGGTATTCACAAAGCCATCCTTTTTAAAGGACCACACTTTACAGGGCGCATAATTATTTTTAAGGTTCGAAGTGTTGGTATCCGCTCCCAGATTACACCATTCTCCCAAAACAGAATGCCCCATATAGCCGTCATGCCCTTTATTGGAATAGCCAAAGACCACGGAAGTATCCACCTCTCCGCCTAATTTGGACCATGGCCCGACAGTGGTATTGCCTCGCATTTTCGCTCCCAGCATTACCTGCCCATGCTCGCATAAAGCAAAAGGACCTCTGACAATCGCCCCTTCCTGAATCACCGCATCCTTACCAATATATATTGGGCCGGCCTCGGCATTTAAAGTAGCATCTTTAATATCCGCGCCTTCTTCAATGAAGATATTTTCTTTGGCATATATCCGCGTATAGGGATCCGTGATGGCTTGAGATTTTCTGCCTGCTGTTACCAGCTGAAAATCTTCCTTTATTTCTTTCCCATTACGGGTATAAATATGCCACACTTCCTCCACCAAATTATATTCCCCATCAAAAGGCACCTCCACAGAACCCTCCACCGGATGTACACCGTCAAAATTCGCCAACTGGCTTTCCGAATATACCGCGGCTAATAACTGCTCCCCCGACATTAAGCTTGCCCCCTGAGGTAATTCCTCCAACGCTTGCACCAAAGCAGCATTGGGGCAAAGCGCTCCATTAATAATAAGATTGGCTTCCTCTGCCACCCAAAGTGGAAACTTCTCTTGCAGATAATCTGCCGTCAAAAAGCTTACTTCTTCTTCCAGATGTTTTTGCCACTTCTCAGCAATGGTCAAAATTCCAATACGGATACCGGCCGTCGGGCGGGTAAAGGTAAAAGGCTTCAGGGCAGTCCGAATTTCGGGCTGATCAAATAGGATGATATTCATTTACACACAGTTTTGGGTTGGCCCTTTGCACAGTTGGCCAGCACCCATTCACAATTTCAATAGGGCAAAAATAAAAAAGTCTCCTTGATTTGCACCAAGGAGACTTCTGTTTCTTCAAGCGAGACGCGCCCGCAGGAATTAGTTTTTCTTTCCGTACTTTTGGTAGAATTTATCCACACGACCAGCAGTATCAACGAAGATGTTCTTACCAGTGTAGAATGGGTGAGATGCAGAAGAGATCTCGACCTTTACCAAAGGATATTCTTTTCCGTCTTCCCATACGATAGTCTCAGCTGTCTCTACAGTAGAACGAGTCAAGAATTTAAAGTCAGATGATTGGTCGTGAAAAACCACTTCTCTGTACTCAGGATGGATTCCTTTTTTCATGATCTTATATTTTATTATTTATATTTTCTTTTATTCTTCTTCAAAAGGAGTGCAAAAATAGGAAACATTATCGTAAGGCACAACCCTACTGACATTTAATTGATTAGTAATTTTCCTTTTCCACTCCGCCCAAATGTTAAGGATTTGGGAATAATCAGCCTGCAAAGTTAACAAAAGTTTACGCAAGGAAAAACGGATTGATTCGGAAATCTGCCACAATTTCTCTCTACTGCCGTTTTTTACTGAAATTATTTCAGGCTCCATGACTCAGCTGCGACATTTTCACCGACTTTTTGCCGAAATTTCAGTTGAAGCGACAATTTTTCAGCCATCAACCTACTGGAACACAGATTGATCAACATTACCTGAGCGCTTCAACGATCAACAAAATTTAAATGGAAGAAAAATGAATTTAAATCAATATACCATTAAGTCGCAGGAGGCATTGCAGAAGGCCGTTGAGTTGAGCCAATCGAATGGACAACAGGCCATAGAGCCTGCACATTTACTCAAAGCAATTCTTTTGGTGGATGAGAATGTCTCCAATTTTGTATTAAAGAAATTAAGCATAAACCGTTCGCAGCTAGAGGAGAAACTAGATCAACAGATTGCGGGCTTTGCCAAAGTAAGTGGCGGGCAACAATCCTATTTCTCCAATGAGGCGCAACAGATATTAAATCAAGCCCAGAACAGCATCACCGAATGGGGAGATGAATATGTGGCCATTGATCACCTTTTGGTAGCTTTGGCCCAAAGTAAAAACCCCACCGGTCAGCAAATGCGGGATTGGGGCATGGATGCATCGGCGCTAAAGAAAGTATTATTGGAACTTCGGGGCGGCAATCAGGTCAAAGACCAGAATGCCGAATCGAAATATAAATCACTGGAAAAATACTCGAAGAACCTGAATGAGCTGGCCAAAGCCGGAAAAATTGATCCGGTCATCGGTCGTGATGAGGAAATTCGTCGGGCCATTCAGATTCTTTCCCGTCGTACGAAAAACAACCCCATGCTGACCGGTGAGCCCGGTGTAGGGAAAACGGCAATCGTGGAAGGGATGGCCAAAAGGATTGTGGATGGTGATGTACCGGAAAACCTAAAATCCAAGCAAATCATTGCCCTGGATATGGGACTTTTGGTGGCCGGGGCCAAATATAAAGGTGAATTTGAGGAACGATTAAAATCCGTCATTCAGGAAGTGGCGGCTTCTGATGGGGAAATCATTCTCTTTATTGATGAAATCCATACCCTGGTAGGCGCTGGTGCCGGAGGTGATACCGCCATGGATGCGGCCAACCTGTTGAAGCCTGCCTTGGCCAGAGGGGAACTGAGAACCATCGGGGCTACCACCACGAAGGAATATCAAAAATACATTGAGAAGGACAAGGCGCTGGAGCGCCGATTCCAGACCGTGATTATTGATGAACCTACAGTCGAAGACACCATTTCTATTCTGCGAGGGATCAAGGACAAGTATGAATTGCACCATGGGGTGCGCATTAAGGATGATGCGGTAATTGCGGCAGTGGAACTTTCAAATCGCTATATCACTGAAAGATTCCTACCCGATAAAGCCATTGACCTGATGGATGAGGCGGCTTCCAAATTACGTATTGAAATTGACTCCCTGCCTGCAGAACTGGATGAATTGCAACGCAAAATTATGCAGCTGGAAATTGAGCGTGAGGCGATTCGCCGGGAAGGAGATAAGGACAAAGAAAGTCAGCTGAACAAAGTAATCGCCGAATTATCCGATGCGCGCAATACCTTAAAAGCGCAATGGGAAAATGAAAAATCCGTGATCACCAGCATTCAGGCGGAAAAAGAAAATATTGACCGGCTGAAATATGAAGCAGAACAGGCGGAGCGTTCCGGCGATTTGGGCAAGGTCGCCGAGATTCGATACGGAAAATTACTGGAGGCGGAAAAGCGGTTGGAAGAGGCCCAAAAACAAGTAGAGGCTTTGGAAAGTGAAAACACGCTTTTAAAGGAAGAAGTCTCCAGCGAAGACATTGCGGAAGTGGTGGCGAAATGGACCGGAATTCCTGTATCAAAAATGTTACAAAGTGAAAGAGAAAAACTTTTGCATTTGGAAGAGGAACTGGCCAAAAGAGTAGCCGGCCAACATGAAGCCATTAACGCCATTTCGGATGCGGTGCGCAGGAGTCGCGCCGGATTGCAAGACCCCAAGCGCCCGATTGGTTCCTTCCTTTTCATGGGAACCACCGGAGTTGGGAAAACCGAGTTGGCGAAAGCCTTGGCAGATTATCTTTTCGATGATGAAAACGCCATGGTGAGAATTGATATGTCAGAATATCAGGAGCGTCATGCGGTTTCGAGACTGGTCGGAGCGCCTCCGGGATATGTTGGTTATGATGAAGGTGGACAATTAACGGAAGCGGTTCGCCGCAAGCCTTATTCAGTAGTGCTTTTGGACGAAATTGAAAAAGCGCATCCGGATGTCTTCAATATTCTGTTGCAGGTACTGGACGACGGACGTTTGACCGATAACAAAGGCCGCATTGCCAATTTCAAAAATACGATCATCATCATGACCACCAATATGGGTGCGCAGGTGATTCAGGAAAATTTCGCCAGCATTAATGATGATAACTATTTTGACGTCATTGAAAAAACGCAGGAGCAGGTCCTGAACTTACTCAAGCAGATGGTCAGACCGGAATTCCTTAACCGAATTGATGAAACCATTATGTTCCATCCATTAAGTAAAAAGGATATCCGTAAGATTGTCAATATTCAGTTTGAGGAGATCAAACGCAGATTACGAGAGAACAATATCGAAATCGAAGCCAGCGTCGAAGTACTGGACCGCCTGGGAGAATTGGGTTACGATCCTTCCTTTGGCGCCAGACCGCTAAAAAGGGTGATGCAAAAAGAATTATTGAACCCCTTATCCAAGGAAATTCTTTCCGGAAGAATTAAAGCGGAAGGTGTGGTCAGTATTCAACTTTCAGACCAACTGGATTTGGTCTTTGAAAATATCAACCCCCTAAACCTGTAGCCATTGGTACAGAATATGCTATGTACTAGGAGGTTGTGTTTTAAAAGCTTTCTCAATTTCTAAAGAAATTTGAGGCTTGGGACGTGTTATTTTACACGTCCTTTTTTTATATATGCCGCCCTTCCCTCCAGGGAAAAATCAATCAATCCGTCCTCCAATTAAGCTAAAAAAATCATAAGCAATTCCACGAAAATCTTTCTTTAAGGGAAAATTTGGATATATTGGAGTATTAATTTAAAGTATATCATTATATTCGTATTTAAGTGTACCTATATTAAGCAACCTATGAAAAAATTAGTACTTCTTTTTTCTCTTTTCTTCTGTGTTGGTTTAGTTGCTACTGAAGCGCAAGCACAACTTTCCAAAAAGGAAAAAAAAGAGTGGAAGAAAAAACTCAAACGCGTTACCCCTGAACAATATAAGCAGTTGACCGAAGATTACGCAAAATTGCAAGGTCAGGCAGGTAAGTATGACTCTCAAATTGCTTCTCTAGAGAAGAATGTTGCCGAGCGTGATGCCAGAATCATGGAATTGACAGCTGAAGTTGAAAACAAAGATGGTCAGATCTCCGCTATGCAAGAAGAAAAAGCCGCTTCTATTGGTTCAGCACCAGCAAAGTCTTCTGCATCCGTGGATGGTGTGATTTTTAAAGTTCAAATTGGTGCTTTCAGAAATAAAGACCTTTCGAAATATTTCGAACAGCATGAAAACTTCTCTGGTGAAACAGATGCGGACGGTACGCAGAAATTCACTTTGGGCCACTTCGTGGATTACTGGGAAGCGGACACTTTCAAGAAATATCTGAGAGAGATGGGCGTAAAGGATGCCTGGATTGTTCCTTACAAAGATGGTCAGCGTGTAGCGATCAAAGACGTATTGGAAGGCGCTATTTAATAAAAAAATATGAAGTCAAAAAAAAGCAGTGCGATCTAATCGACACTGCTTTTTTTATTCCTTCTTGATCCGAATTGCTTTATTAAAGCGTGTTTTAGGATCTTTTAATACAAGTAAATAATATCCCGGCTGAAAATCGTGGGTATCAATTCGGTAATACCTGTTTTTGATCACCTCTTCTGCATCAATCTTTATATTATTCCCGATAATATTAAAAACCTCCATTTCCAGAGAATTCACATTGATATTATCGAGTTTTACGTGTAAAACATCATTGTTCGGATTGGGATAAACCTCTACCCGATCATTGACGGTTCGAAGGCCTAGAGGCAATGCATTCTCAGTTTGGGCGAAAGCCGTCAAACTCAGAACCATCGTAAAGGCCAACATAAAAAGTACCTTTAGACCATTCATTGAATTTATTAGTTAAACATTTTTTAAAAAGAATCGGCAATTTCCGTTCCTCACTAGCAAATATGCTAATTTATACGCACATTATTGCACCCCATTGAAATAAAAAGGTGATTATCACGCTTATCTTCACAAAATTTAACAATTAAGCAAAAGCTTCTTACCTTTGCAGGCTCAAATTTACGGATAAACACCTCATTCTGGGTCAATTATACATGCATCGAATATTAGTTACAAGCCTCTTCATTTTAACCTTTTTTCACCAAATCGCTTTGGCGCAGGAGGCAGAAGCTGTTGATGAAGTGGGAAAAGCAAGCACTGGCGTTGGGTTGGTGGATAAAGTTTTGAACCTGGTCGATTTATTTTCCTATGAAAATGAAAAGGTAGCGCTTTCGGCTTATCCGGCGGTGGCCTACAGTCCTCGGGATGGCATGCGAATGGGAGGGCTGTCCATCATTAAAATCAAAAATAACAACAATCAGGAAGATTGGTATCGCCCCACCCTTTTAATGCCGCAACTTACCTGGTCTACCAAAAATCAGGTCAAGGCGGAATTGGGTTATGACGTTTATTTGAAAAAATGGAACCTTCAGGGAAATATTAATCTGGCATTATTGCCCAATGATGAATTCTATGGCATTGGAGCAGCGAACAGCTCCGAGCAATTCACCCTTTACACCTCCAATTCCTTCAGCTATAATGCCGAATTTAATTATATGCTGCGACAAGAGTTAATGGTGGGTTTCGGAATGAACTATATGCACCAGACGGTTGCAGACATTGACAATCCCGAGATATTACCCATATCCACCCCGGGTTACGAGGGCGGAAACCTGATCGGCTTTGGCCCTATTTTGCGCTGGGACACGCGAAACAATAATTTCTACCCTACTTCCGGCCACTGGCTCAATCTACAAGCCTCCTTTTATACGCCGGGACTTAGTGATTATCAATTCAATTTATTCACCGCCGAGATCCGGAAGTTTTTTACTATTGTGGACGAAAAAAACATATTGGCACTTCAGGGAAGAGTAGACATTACCGATGGAGAGGTGCCCTTTTTTCTGATGCCCGGCATTGGCGGGAGCAAAAGATTAAGAGGAATTGACCACTTCAACCGCTATTTAGATAATAATGCCTGGTTTGCTCAGGTAGAATTTCGCCGGCATTTATGGTGGCGATTCAGCGGAGCCACCTGGGCTGGTGCCGGACAAACCGCTACTCATGCACATCAATTCAGCCTTCAGGAGGCGCAGTTTGTGGGTGGTGCAGGCCTTCGTTTTCAGGCCACGGAAAAGGATCGCCTGAATGTTCGGGTAGATGTAGGATTCGGCTCCGGGGGGCAAAAAGGAATTTACCTTTCCATACTGGAAGCTTTTTAAGCCGAATGATGCATGCTTAACCCGGATTAATCATGCTTCAATCCCCCTTAGCTGCAAGGCGGAAAAAATGAAGGAATAGTATCCTATTTAGAGTTTTTCCCAAGGAAGCAGATGAATGAGGAGAAAGCAAACTTGCCCAAATTTGGGCTATAAAAAAATCAGCAGACGCGAACGTAATGAATTGATAATAAATCTATCAAGACGGATAACTAAATCTAGCGGCGAATAATTCGGCTTAAAACTAAAAAAAGGGAATGCATTGCGCACTCCCTTTTTTGTAACTTCTTTAGCTTCAAACCTCCTGAAGCCTTATTTTTTCTTTTTTATGCTTTCTCCGCTTATCCCAGTTTTTCAATAAGGGATAGCACAATACAGATAGCAAAATCATCGCTGTTCCGATGTAGAACTGACTGCTCATTTTCTCCTCTGAGCCCAGAATCAGGACCGCCAGGGTAATACCATAAATCGGCTCCATATTCACGGTAAGATTCATCATGAAAGGGGTAACGGTACGCATCACCTTCACGGAAGCCGTATAGGCATAAACGGTACAACCCAGCGACAATATCATCAACCAACCGAAATCAGCCCATCCACCCCACATTCTCAATATATTTCCCTCCGCAAAAAAGGTCACATAAATTGGCAGGAATAGCACGGTGAAGCCAAAGGCACCTACCATTTCATAAAGGGTAATGGTCGCTGGTTCGTATTTCCCGACAAATCGCCCATTACAAATCGTAAATAAGCTGGCTGCAATGGCTGAGGCAATCGCCACCATTAAACCCCAAAAGTGCGTGAATTCAAAACTAAAAATTACATAAAGGCCCAACAGGACAAATATCCCCAATAGCACCTCATACCAGGCCACTTTTCGCTTATTGATCATTGGATCCAGTAAACTGGTCCAAAAAGCACCGGTCGCAATTCCTGCTAATGAGACCGAAGCGGTAGAAATTTCCGCCGAGGCAAAAAACAAAATCCAGTGAAAACCGATTAAGGCACCTGCCCCCAACAAGTGGTATTTCGCCTTTTTAGTCAGCGCCTGTAGCCGCTTACGCTGTGCCAGTAAAATATACATGGCTACTGACGCAATCAGCGTTCGGTAAAATACAATCTCTACGGCGGGCAAAGTGATCAATTTCCCCAACACTGCCGTGAAGCCCCACACAAATACGATAAAGTGGAGCATCAGGTAATCCTTTACTGCGTTCTGTTGCATTTTATTTAGGCACGGTTCGATATAAATATACCCCAATACATCCAAAGACGATATTAGGAATCCAAACAGCGATAATCGGGGTTAAGGTCCCCTTTTCCGCCAAAGTTCGGCCAAACATAAAGAAGATAATGTACACAAAGGCCAATACGAAACCAATCGCAACCTGTACGCCAGTCCCTCCACGCGCTTTTCTGGCAGACACCGTAATTCCGATAAAGGTCAGGATCAGAATGGCAAAAGGAGAGGTATAGCGCACAAATTTCTCAATTTCGTATTCCTTCCAGGTCTCAGAACCCCGGGACTGCAAATCGGCAATGGCCATATCCAGCTCTGGAAGCGTCAGGGCTTCATATTCCTTTTCCTGATTTTCGAAATATTTCGGCAAAAGGTTAAAGGCAGAATCAAGCTCATTCCCCTTGGTAACAATTTCCTCCATCCCATTGATTTCCCTTTGCTGCCAATTATAGAGCGTCCAGCTTTCCTTTTCCCTATTCCACTTCATTCGGCGAGCGGTCAGTTTGGATTTCAGTTCATTGCCTTCAATCGTTTCCAAAGTCACCCGATAACCCGTATTGGAACTGTTATTGTACGATTTTAGATACAAATAGGACTCCGGTGAAAGCTTAATGTGTACATGCTGATCATCAAAATAAAACTGACGCTCCAAATAAGCCCGTTCAAATTCCAGTCGGGATTTGTTTGAATTCGGAATCAAATAAGCATTGGCAAAAAAACTGACTACTGCCAAAAGTGTCGCCCCCACAAAGTAAGGGCGCATAAACCGCTTAAAGCTCACCCCACTACTTAAAATCGCAATGATTTCAGTATGACTGGCCAGTTTAGAGGTCACGAATACCGTGGTGATAAAAACCATGAGTGGGGTAATGAAATTCCCCATATATAGCGCAAAATCCCCATAGTAAGCCAGAATTTCCATCATCGGCAGCTTATTCTGCAGGTATTTATCGTTCTTCTCGGTCATATCGATAATACAAATTACCGACACCAATACCATCACGACAAACACATAGGAGGTCAAAAACTTTTTGAGGATATAGCGGTCAAGAATTTTTAGCATGAGCTTAAAAAAGGTTGAGTGGGCAATTTAAATTACCCACAATAAAAATCGAAAAGATTCAAGGCCTATTACAATCGACGGCTCACCTTTTCTACCATCACATTTTTCCAACTGGCAAATTCTCCGGATTTGATTTTCTCACGTGCCTGCCCTACCAACCACAGGTAGAAAGTTAAATTGTGGATAGAAGCAATTTGGTTCGCCAATAATTCCTTCGCCGTCACCAAATGGCGCAAATAAGCTTTCGTATAGAAAGTAGACACATAACCTCCAATATTCGGATCAATCGGAGAGAAGTCGTCCTTCCATTTTTCATTTTTAATATTGATAATGCCCTCAGAGGTAAAAAGCATACCGTTACGCGCATTACGCGTAGGCATTACGCAGTCCAGCATATCCACCCCTAAAGCAATACTCTCCAGAATGTTAGCCGGCGTCCCTACTCCCATTAAATAACGAGGCTTGTCTTCTGGCAAAATATTCGTTACCAAATCCGTGGTTGCATACATTTCTTCTGCCGGCTCTCCCACCGAAAGTCCTCCAATGGCATTTCCTTCACGGCCTTGCTCCGCAATAAATGTAGCCGACTGCTCGCGCAAATCTTTATAGGTTGATCCCTGAACTATCGGGAACAAAGTCTGGCTATAGCCATATTTCGGATCAGTGCTGTCAAACCGATCAATACAACGCTTCAACCAACGGTGTGTCATTTCCATGGAATCTTTCGCATAGCGGAAATCACAAGGATAAGGCGTACACTCATCAAAAGCCATCATAATATCGGCACCGATCGTACGCTGAATATCCATCACGCCTTCCGGTGTAAACAAATGCTTGGACCCATCGATATGAGATTTAAAAGTCACCCCATTCTCCTTAATTTTTCTGGTTCCGGAAAGTGAAAACACCTGATACCCGCCACTATCGGTCAAAATAGGACGATCCCAGCCATTGAACTTATGCAGTCCGCCCGCCTGTTCCAGTATATCCAATTTCGGACGAAGGTACAGGTGATAGGTATTTCCCAAAATAATCTGCGCCTTTACATCCTCCTTCAACTCCCGGGTGTGTACCGCCTTCACGGATCCCGCCGTACCTACCGGCATAAAGATAGGAGTTTCGATTTTCCCGTGATCGGTGGTGATCACCCCGGCACGTGCTTTACTCTTGGGGTCTTTTGCTTCTAATTCGAACTGCATGCGTTTTTCTATTTATCGATCAAAGATGAGCCCTCTGAGGAGAACTATCTAAAATTTCCATTACCTTTAAACGAATGAAGCAAGGAAATATACTAATCATCCTATTTCCTATGCTTTGCCGTTTAACCGAGCAAAATTAACGCTTTTTGGAAGATATTATTGAAAAATACTCGGGGAATCCCAGCCTTTTTTTTCTTTTAATCAGCTGGTTGATCGCCGGAGGGATACAAATGATTTACCATGGCCTGCTGTTTAGCAGAATTTGGTGGCAAAAGCCCAAAAATTCGCCCGGGCCCTCCCTTCCCAAACTCAGCCTGATTGTTGCAATTCACAATGAGGAAAAAAATCTTCCTGAACTTCTGGAACAACTCCAAAAACAAAAATATCCGGAGGATTGGGAGCTATTATTCGTCGATGACCGATCAACAGACAGCAGCAGGAAACTACTGTTGGAGCAAAAAAAATTCAATTCTCATTTAAATATTATTTCCATAAATGAGACTCCAGCAGGCAAAAGTCCCAAAAAATATGCAATTCAACAGGGAATCCTACACGCCCAACACAATCATATGGTCTTCACTGATGCGGACTGCCGGCCCGCCAGCGAGGATTGGCTCTTCCTTATGGCCTCTAAGTTCCAAAAAAACATACAATTCGTATTGGGATACAGCCCGTATAATTTTCATAAGGGATTTTTGAATTTATTTATTCGTTTCGAAACACTTTTAAGCGGGATTTCCTATCTTTCACTTGCAATGTGGGGAAACCCTTATATGGGAGTAGGTAGAAATTTGGCCTATCAAAAAGGTTTTTTTCTCGACCATGGAGGGTTTAGCAAGCATGATCAAATTCTCAGTGGAGACGACGATTTATTGGTCAATGAAATGGCCAATAAGCACAACACTGATTGGGAGATTCATCCAGCCGCTTTTGTTTATTCCAAACCTAAGGAAAGCTGGAGGGCATTTATCCATCAGAAAACACGTCACCTTTCTGCTGGAGTGAAATACCGATTTACCGACCGCCTGCTATTAGGGTGCTGGGTGATCAGCAAAGTCTTTTTCTGGCTATTGCTGCCCCTGAACCTTTGGCATTTTGGTTTATCAATAAATTTACTGGCATTTGGGCTACTTGTAGTTGCAGTGATCAGTATCAATATTAAATTGTCTGCAGAAAGACTCAGAGAAAAAGTTTCGATCTGGAGCATCCCAATTTTAGACCTGCTATACGTCTTTTATTATGTATTAACAGGACTGCGAACACTTTTTATCAAACAAACTCAATGGAATCATCACCAAGAAAGACATTTTCAGCAAAAGCATTAGAGGATTTCAAATTGATTGACCGAGCTGTAGAGGAGGGAGATCAGCAAGCTTATGCTGATCTGATGAAAAGATATAAAAAACCGGTTTATCATATCATCCTGAAGATGATCCGCAACGTGGATGATGCGGAAGATCTGACCATTGAAGCTTTCGCGAAAGCGTTCAAGAACTTACACAAATTTAAAAAGGACTATACCTTTTCTACCTGGCTGTTTCGCATTGCGACCAACAATGCCATTGACTTTATCCGTAAGAAGAAACTGGATACTTTAAGTATTGAGTCTACGTATAAAGATGATAATGGCGAAACAGTGGGCATAGAGGTGAGAGATGGTTCTTTGAATCCACAGGAAGAGGCGATTAAAAGTCAGAAAATCGAACTGGTACAAATGTTCGTGACCAAGCTTCCTCCTAAATACCAGCGACTGGTACGGCTTCGGTATTTTCAGGAATTATCCTATGACGAAATCGCCAAAGAGCTGGGTTCCCCACTGGGTACGATTAAGGCCCAACTGCACCGCGCCAGAGAATTACTGTATGACCTGGTAAAAGGGAACGAGCATCATATTTAATGCAATTTCGCATTCGATTTGTAGGACAAGCAGGTAGTTTCTACCTTTGCATAAATTATACTGAAGGAGAGTTTATTACTCTCCTTTTTATTTAAATAATGCAATGGAACATACTGTCGATATTATCTTCAAATATTTCCCGGAGCTTACAGAGAAGCAAAAGGAGCAATTCAGCCAGCTGAAGGATTTATATTTTCACTGGAATAGTCAAATCAACGTCATTTCCAGAAAAGATATAGAGGAGTTGTATGTACGCCACGTGCTGCATTCCCTGGGAATAGCCAAAGTGATGGGCTTCCGCCCGGGAGCACATGTTTTGGATGTAGGAACCGGTGGTGGTTTTCCAGGTATTCCCTTAGCGATCATGTTTCCAGAGACTAACTTCCACCTGATTGACTCCATTGGGAAGAAAATCACGGTAGTGCAAAATGTTGCGGAAGCCCTGGGATTGGATAATGTAAAGGCGGAGCAAATTCGAGCAGAGAAGGTCAAGCAAAAATACGATTTTGTGGTCAGCAGGGCGGTAACGCGCATTAAGCCATTCTTTAATTGGGTACGCACCCATTTCAAAGACGAATCTTTGCACCCCTTATTCAACGGTATTTTGTATTTAAAAGGGGGAGATCTCAAAGAAGAGATGGCCGAATTGAAGCGTCCTTATCGCGAATATGACCTGCCAGACTTTTTTGAGGAGGATTTCTTCGAGACGAAGAAAGTGATTTACGTAGAAGTGGAATAAGCATCATGAGTACAATTTTTTCTGAGGGAGAAAGCTTAAAGCATTTTTGGAAAGCCCCTCGTGATATTTACCAGAAAGAAGATTTTCAGACTGCTTTACCAAAGGTTTTAGGAATTTACCTGATGATGTGGATTCCTATGTTTTTGGTAATGGGTGTATTATATACTTTAGAGTCGAAGGGCATAGTGGATAATTTAGATAACCATGCCATTGAGCAGTTTCTGGAAACCATGCCCTTTGCGGTGGTCTTTGTTTTAGCCGGAATTGTTCAGCCCACCCTGGAAGAATTAGGCTTCCGCTTATTTCTCCGGCCCAAATACGCCGGCATTTCCTTTTTCATTTGGATCGTTTTCCTGGCAGCCATTTGCTTTCAGTCACTTCCAAAAAATTTAGCCATAGTACTCATCGGTGCTTTGTCGGTTTTCCTTTATTTCTATTTTTCCGACTGGCGACACCGGCCGGAGGTGATCTGGGGAAAATATTTCAAAGGACTATTCTGGTTGTCCGTGTTTTCTTTTGGGTTGGCACATGCCGTAAATTTTGTAGCGGTGGATGTTCCCCTATGGGCAATTCCTTTAATGGTTCTTCCCCAGATTGTAGCGGGTTACTTCCTTGGCTTTACCCGACTCCGCTTTGGAATCAGCTGGGCAATTTTCTTTCATTGCCTCCACAATTCTCTTTTACTGCTCGGGTATTTGATCAATGAGCATTATTTACATCTGACCTAAGCTGATAAAGCGGTATTAATTTTTTAATTTATACCGCTTTATTTTTTTAAAAGGAAACCTACTATGAACAAAATAGGCATTATTGGTGCCGGAGTTGCAGGACTTTCGGTCGCCATCCGCTCAGCCATCAAAGGAGAGGAGGTACATGTTTTTGAAGCCAACGCCTATCCGGGCGGCAAGCTCTCCGAAATCAAATCCGGTGAGTACCGCTTCGACGCCGGGCCTTCCCTGTTCACCTTGCCTGAATTAGTAGATGAACTTTTTGAACTGGCAGGCGAAAATCCCCGCGATCATTTCGAATACAGCCGAATGGATCCTATTTGCAAATACTTCTATGAATCAGGACTGGAGATTACGGCTCATGCCGAAGTGGAAAAATTTGCAGGGGAAATCGCACAGAAAACTAAAGTTCCCTTTCGGCAAATCATGAAGGGCATGAAAAAAAGCCAGGAACTTTACGAAACGCTGGCCCCCTTGTTCATGTACAAAAGCATTCACAAAGCCAAAACTTACTGGAGTCGAGAAGCTTTCAATGCCTATCCTAAAGTTCCCAGGTTAAATTTCCTGAGAAGCATGCATCAGGAAAACCAACATCTGTACGGGAATAAGGAAATTATTCAACTTTTTGACCGTTATGCCACCTATAATGGATCCGACCCTTATCAGACGCCTGCCACTTTAAATATTATCCAGCATTTGGAACACCAATTAGGAGCTTATGCCCCAAAAGGTGGGATGATTGCGATTACCAAGGCGTTGTTTGAGCTGGCCAATAGGAAAGGCGTTCATTTTCACTTTAACCAAAGAGTGGAAGAAATTCTGACAGAGGATAAGCTGGTAAAAGGGATTGCCACTGACCAAGGACAATATAAATTTGATGCGGTGGTCAGTAATATGGATATGGTCAATACCTATCGAAAACTATTGCCTCAGGCATATGCCCCGAAATTCCTTCTGAATCAGCCGAAATCAAGCTCAGCACTTATTTTCTATTGGGGCATCAAAAAGCAATTCCCACAGTTAGGCGTACATAATATCCTTTTCTCCAAAAATTACCGGGAGGAGTTCCGGCAGCTCTTTGATCAAAAAAGCATTTTCGAGGATCCAACCATCTACATCTGCATTACTTCGAAATATGAACCTGAAGATGCACCAAAAGGCTGCGAAAACTGGTTCACTATGATTAATGTCCCCCATAATCAGGGGCAAGACTGGGATCAACTCGTCAGGGAGGCCAGGGCTCATATGATTCAGAAAATCAATCGACAGCTCCGAACCAATATCGAGGAGCTCATCGAAACAGAGGAAATTTTGGACCCCAGAGGCATAGAAGACAAAACCAGCAGTTTTGCCGGGGCCTTATACGGGAACAGCTCCAATAATATGTTTGCCGCTTTTTTGAGACATGCGAATTATTCCTCCAACCTTCAAAACCTTTTCTTCTGTGGGGGCAGCGTACACCCGGGAGGAGGTATCCCGCTTTCCATACTGAGCGGTAAACTGGCAAGAGAGTTTATGGATGAAAAGCTGCCCGCTTAGAATCACCCAAAATTTAACGGCCTCCCAAAATGAGAGGCCGTTAAATCTTAACTCGGTATAAGTTGTTGGTAAGAATCGTACCTTTTCAAAATGCTTTTTACATAGGTCACCGGTTCTCTTCCCCGACAATAGCCAGATTTCACTACCGGATCTTTATAAAAGGTTGCTTCCGATTTTTTTAATAAGTAAAACTCCACATTGTCCTCCCATTTTTCCGGATCCTTTCCATACTTTTTCGCCAATCGCTGTGCATCCAACACATGCCCTTGTCCGGCATTATAAGAAGCTAAAATAAACTTAATCCGTTCTTTGGGGTCTTCTATTCTTCTCGCCCAGAATTTATTCAGCCAGTTCAAATACTCGGTTCCTGCGGCTATATTTTCCCCGGGATTATAAAGATCGGATTCATTTTTCCCAAAAAACTTCGCGGTATTGGGCATCACCTGCATCAGCCCCTGCGCCCCCATCCAGGATTTCGCCTGCGGATCAAAAAGGGATTCCTGATAAATCTGAGCGGCCAGTAATCGCCAGTCCCAACGGATATTGTATGCTCCTTTTTTAATCATTTCATCATATGGACTCAGCCGGTCACCATTGATGGTCGAGAACTGCGAATCATTACGCATTTTAAACCTTCTTTGATCCATATAATAACGGTTATAGATGCCGTTAAAACTGAAAGTCGTTTTGATATGTCTCAACCACTCATTTGTCGCCGTCAATAATTCAGGACTATTCTTGCGCATGGCCCAGGCCAGCTTTTGAGGGGCATCAATAGCTACTTCTGTATTCAAATTCCCAAAATAAATCGCATTGGAATTGGCAATGTGTGCATCAGAGATCGTGTAATCAATCTTCCCCTCCGCCACTTCCCGAATCAATTCTTCGGCAGTTTTATCTACAATTTGAACTTGTACTGGCTCTTTACAAATTAAAGAAAGCTCATATAGCATATTGGAGAATACCGTATTTCTCCCCACATATACTTTCTTCCCGGCCAACTGCTGGCGTTTCACCACAAATTCCGTGGGAGATAAGGGCGTGGTAGGGTTTTTTCGTCCCACTTCACGCTGTACCAATACCGGAGGCTCTTCCCGCATGGTTCCGGTGAAGTTGACCAGCATCTTCCTTTCATTGGTTTGGGTTAAATTATGGGCAATAATATCACCCTCTCCTTCATTCAGCATCTTTAAAGCTGCTTCAAAGGAATTCGTTACCCTGATTTTAAGATCTACATCCAAAGATTTCGATAAACTCTGTAGCAACTCATACTCATAACCACGAGGAGTACCTTTGTAAAGATAAAAACTGGTAGAGTTACCAAAAAGAATCGCCGTCAAATGTCCCCGATCGCGAATATCGTCCAAATCCACATCCACCATAGGAGCATGTTTCGCTAAGCGCTGCTCTAAGGTCTCCGTCTTCGACGTATCGGAATTAGTTTGTTTACAGGCGGTAGGAATCATCATCATGATGGCCGCAGTGTAAAAAAACCTCTTGCTCCGGTTTACTGACTCAACAAAGTAATTGGCAAAGTTCATAGATCAATGTTTTCGAGTACTGGCCCTTTCCTCCGTCCGAAGAAAAAACTGATATTTGGTGATTAAACTCATAATTGTTAAAATTCAATCAAATCTCACTAAGGAGCTAAATATCGCGCACTCACCCTTCTTGCAATTATACGCAAAAAGACCACCAAACTAAGGTACCAAAAACACAACTAGCACAAAATCAACATGAAAATGCCTTTTAGATGATTAAAACACATTTTTTTCTAGTATAAATTTTAATTATATATTACCTCAAGTTCTATAGACTAATTCACTGACTATCAATATAAAAAAAGGAGCCCCAAAATGGGACTCCTTTTTATAATTATGTCAATGCAATTTAACGCATGTTTAATACCAAACCATCCGGAACGAATTAGGGCTTTTCAACATGCTGTTCGTCTTAATATCTATAATACTCAGGCTTGAATGGGCCTTCTACCTTAACGCCGATATAGTCTGCCTGATCCTCAGAAAGCGTATCTAATTCCACTCCGATTTTTGCCAAATGCAAACGTGCTACTTTCTCATCCAAATGCTTTGGCAAAGTGTAAACTTTGTTTTCATAAGCATCGCTATTGGTCCATAGCTCAAGTTGCGCCAAAGTTTGGTTGGTAAATGAGTTGGACATTACAAAAGAAGGGTGACCAGTAGCACAACCCAAGTTCACCAAACGTCCTTCAGCCAGAATAATTACCTCTTTTCCATTAATGGTGTACTTGTCCACCTGATCTTTAATGGTATCTTTAGTATCACCATAAGTGCCGTTCAACCACGCCATATCGATTTCATTATCGAAGTGACCGATATTACAAACAATGGTTTTGTCCTTCATTGACTCAAAGTGACGACCCACGATGATATCTTTGTTACCAGTAGTGGTTACCACGATATCCGCCTCTTTCACAGCATCGTCCATTTTCTTTACTTCAAAACCTTCCATGGCTGCCTGCAAAGCACAAATCGGGTCAATTTCCGTAACGATAACACGAGCACCTGCACCACGCAATGATTCTGCGGAACCTTTTCCTACATCACCAAAACCGGCAACGACAGCTACTTTACCCGCAATCATCACATCAGTTGCACGACGGATACCATCTACCAAAGACTCACGACAACCGTATTTGTTATCGAATTTCGATTTTGTCACCGAATCGTTCACGTTAATCGCTGGTAATACCAATGAACCATTGCGCTCGCGCTCGTATAAACGGTGTACACCAGTAGTGGTCTCCTCTGAAAGTCCTTTGATTTCGTTCACAAACTGAGGGTAACGATCCAATACCATATTAGTCAAATCACCTCCATCATCCAAAATCATATTCAATGGCTTGCCATCTTCGAATGCAGTCAAAGTTTGCTCGATACACCAATCAAACTCTTCCTCATTCATTCCTTTCCAGGCGTAAACCGGAATACCCGCAGCAGCAATGGCCGCAGCAGCATGATCCTGAGTTGAGAAAATATTACAAGAAGACCAAGTTACCTCAGCACCCAATGCTACTAATGTCTCAATCAATACGGCCGTCTGGATGGTCATGTGCAAACAACCGGCAATACGCGCACCCGCTAAAGGCTTTGCGGCACCATATTCTTCACGAAGGGACATTAGACCCGGCATTTCCGCCTCCGCCAATTTAATCTCTTTTCTTCCCCATTCAGCTAAAGTAATATCTTTAACCTTGTATTTTAAACCTGATTCAATCATATGTTTTTATAAAAATATAGTTTGATTTCGCTTAAATTAAATTCAATTACAACACGCTTTGTTTCAATTCAGTACACTTATTCTTCCAAAGAGAGGAACTTGATTTCTTTAAACTGATAACGCTGCAACTTTCCATTGACTTTCAGTACCAGTGGGCCCTGATCCTCAACATCTACAATTTCTCCCTCAATTACCTTACCATTTAAATCCTCGTAGCTGCAGACTTGCTCATAACCATACAAAGCGTTGAGGTAGTCAGTTTTAAGCGCCTGCTGCCTTCCCATGGCTAAGTTAGTATACTCCTGCTCAATGGATTGTAATATTAACCTTAAAATCTCCTGTTTGTCAAATGGCTGTCCACAAATCATGGCGAGAGAAATGGCCCTATCCAGCTCAAATTCAATCTGATTCACATTTAATCCAATTCCGATCACCGACCACTCCATGCGGCCCTGTTTGATCACGTTTTCGATCAGTATACCACAAATCTTTTGTTTGCCAACCAGAATATCATTGGGCCATTTTAATTGAAGCTCATCTTGGGGAATGTATTGCTTCAGCACCTTGTAGATGCCCAGGGCAATCACCATACTCAGATAGAATTGCTCCGAAAGGTGAATAATCTCTGGTTTTAAAGCGATTGAAAAGGTCAGGTTAGCCCCAGGCTCAGATTCCCATCCATTTCCTCTTTGTCCCCGACCCGCCGTTTGATCCTCCGTCACTATGACACTGCCATTTTGCGTGCCATCCTGCAGGGTCATTTGCATCAGAAGACTATTGGTTGACTGACATGTTGGCAGAAATTTGATTTCTTTTCCTATTCTTATTTTTTTTGCCAATTTTTTGCGGAGTGAATTATAATTATATTACTGCGCTAATTTATATACATCGAATGGAAGAAAAAAATAACTTATCCTCCGAGGAGCTGAGCCAGTTAGTCGTGATGGGGATGCTGGAAAAGAAAGCCAGCAATGTGGTGGTCATGGATTTGAGAAAAGTGGGCAATGCAGTAGCTGACTTTTTTGTAATTGCTTCGGGTAGTTCAGATACCCAGGTAGAATCCATCGCCAAATCAGTTGATGAGGAAGTATTCAAAAAGAACAAAACCAACCCATGGCACCGTGAAGGAATGGACGGCAGAGAATGGGTACTACTGGATTATGTAGATGTAGTGGCGCATGTTTTTAAAAAAGAGACCCGCGAGTTCTACGATCTGGAAAATATGTGGGGAGATGCAAAAATTACACGAATTGATTCTTAATGAATCTTCTCTAAGCATACTTCATAAAGTTGACAGCAAATTGGTTAGCAATAAATAATACAATAAATTAATTTTGAATTGTATTAAATCCTGAAAATAAATCTAATATTGAGGGAACGAAGGCATAACCAATCCGTTTGTTATCAAATACCAAGAAAATTCCGTTTATTTTTTATATCAAACTAATTTATAATGGCAGAGAATCCACAGAAAAAGCGAAAAATGATTCCTACTCCGCCGCCTAGAAATAATTACCAAATGTGGGTAATTATTTCATTGTTGTTGCTGGTGATAGGTTTCAGCATGTTCGGCAAAGGCAATTCTGCAAAAGACATTACCCGTGATCGCTTCGACACCATGCTTTCCGATGGTGACGTGAAGGAGGTTTTGGTGATCAGAAACCAAAACCTGGTGGAAATCACCCTGAAACCGGAAGCAATGGAAAAAACCAAATATAAGGAGGATCAATCTGCTCCGGCATTTGGCATGCCCGCTTCTGAGGGCCCACAGTACAAGGTTAATATAGTATCCGGTGATGCTTTTATTACCCATTATACCGATCTGGAAAATAAGCTAAAGGAAAAAGATCCTGAATATCAGAAAATCGGCTATAAGGTAGAGGATCGTTCAGATATCACCTCTTTTATCTTCAACTATGGTTTCTTGATTTTGATGTTGTTCGCTTTTTGGTTCCTGATGCGCCGGATGACCGGCGGTGGCGGACCTGGCGGCCAAATTTTCAACATTGGTAAATCCAAGGCACAGCTTTTCGACGCAGAGAATAAAGTAAAAATTACTTTTAAAGATGTTGCCGGACTGGACGAAGCCAAAGAAGAGGTGCAGGAAGTTGTAGAATTCCTGAAGAAACCTTCCAAATTCACCAAACTGGGAGGTAAAATTCCTAAAGGCGCCTTATTAGTAGGCCCTCCGGGTACTGGTAAAACCCTCTTGGCGAAAGCCGTTGCCGGGGAGGCAGGTGTTCCTTTCTTTACTTTATCAGGTTCTGATTTCGTGGAAATGTTTGTAGGGGTAGGTGCCGCACGTGTACGTGACCTTTTCAAACAGGCAAAAGACAAGGCGCCCTGTATCATCTTTATTGATGAGATTGATGCGATCGGTAGAATGCGTGGTAAAGGCCAGATGCCGGGCTCCAATGATGAGCGCGAAAACACCCTGAACTCCCTGTTGGTGGAGATGGATGGTTTCGGTACGGATTCAGGCGTGATCATTTTGGCGGCTACTAACCGTCCGGATGTACTGGACAGCGCATTGCTTCGTCCGGGACGTTTTGACCGTCAGATTTCCATTGATAAGCCGGATATTTTAGGTCGTGAAGCTATTTTTGGGGTGCATTTGAATAATCTGAAGCTTTCACCTGATGTGGATGCGAAAAAATTAGCAGCCCAAACTCCGGGATTTGCCGGTGCAGAAATTGCGAACGTAACGAATGAGGCGGCTTTGATTGCCGCACGTAGAGACAAGGAGCATGTCGACATGCAGGACTTCCAGGATGCGATTGACCGCGTGATTGGAGGTTTGGAGAAAAAGAACAAGATTATTTCTCCTGAGGAGAAGAAAATTGTGGCTTACCATGAGGCCGGTCATGCAGTGGCAGGTTGGTTCCTGGAGCATGCTGATCCATTGGTGAAAGTAAGTATTGTTCCGCGTGGAGTAGCGGCTTTGGGTTATGCCCAATACCTTCCAAAAGAGCAGTTCCTGTATCAGACGGAGCAATTGATCGATGAAATGTGTATGGCCTTGGGTGGTCGTGTAGCGGAGGAAATTATCTTCGAAAAAATTTCTACCGGAGCATTGAGTGATTTGGAGCGGGTAACGAAAATGGCCTATTCCATTGTCTCGATTTATGGGATGAACGATAAAATTGGCAATGTTTCTTTCTACGATTCCAAAGGGGGAGACATGCAGTTCAATAAACCTTACTCTGATGCGACCGCTGAAAGAATTGATGAGGAGGTACGCAAAATCATTGCAGATGCCTATCAGCGCACCAAAGAGTTGCTGATGAGTAAAAATGATCAATTAGAGCTGATTGCGCAGGAGTTGTTGGATAAGGAAATCTTATTCCAGTCCGATCTGGAAAGATTAATTGGAAAGCGCCCTTTCGAGAAGCAAACCACTTATCAGGAATACACCAATAAAAGCGTAGAGCCCTCTAAAGAAGAAAAAACTTCCGAGGAGAATACAGAAGCTTAAAAAGGTATAAAAAACCGGAATAGATAAAATCAGATGGGGGATCCTCATCTGATTTTTTTATTTTCGCACACAAATGTTTTAAGCTGGCTGCAAGCCTTTTTTCCTGATGAATTTAGATTCCCTACAACATTTGCCCAACGGCAAAAAAATATATTTCGCTTCTGATTTTCACCTGGGTGCTCCTGATGCCGAGCAAAGCCTTATCCGGGAAAAAAAAATCATCCGCTGGCTGGACAGCATTGCCGATGATGCGCACGCCATCCTGCTTTTGGGAGATATTTTTGACTTCTGGTTTGAATACAAGACGGTTGTCCCGAGAGGTTATGTGCGATTTTTAGGCAAATTAGCGGAGTTGCAAGACCGGGGCATTCACATCCTTTTATTCACCGGGAATCACGACATGTGGATGTTTGATTTCTTTCCCAAAGAACTGAATATTCCGGTGATTAAAGCACAACCCATCAGCCTGCAAATTAATGGCATCAAAATGATGATTGGCCATGGTGACGGGCTGGGCCCGGGAGACAAGAAGTACAAATTCCTTAAGAAAATCTTCGCCAACCCTTTCTGTCAATGGTGCTTTGAGCGTTTACACCCAAATCTGGGTATTGGTATCGCCACCCGATGGTCACAGGGCAGCAGACTGCAAAATGCAGACTTTGACGAGCAGTTTTTGGGGGAAGACGAGTGGATTTTTGCCTATTGTAAGGAAATTGAGGCGGAAAACCACCACGATTATTATTTATTCGGACACCGGCATTTGCCCCTGAATCTGAAGATCAATGAAAATGCCCGTTATTATAATCTTGGGGAATGGTTCAAGCACTGCCTTTACGGAGAATTTGACGGGAAGCGGCTGGAATTGAAAAATTTCGAATCGGAAACTCAACTAATAACCAATTGATTATCATATTATTTGGTATCTTTACAGATCAAAACAATATTTATTCACCATGAGAAACGATATTCTAGAGGAAATATTGGAGGAAGTGCTGGTGCAGGACACTATCACGGAGGAGCGGGATCTTATGGTCTTCAATGATGATGTCAACACTTTTGACCATGTCATCAATACACTCATCAAAGTCTGCCGACACACTACCGAACAGGCCGAACAGTGCACCTGGATTATCCATTATAAAGGAAAATGTTCCGTTAAGAAAGGCAGCATGAAAGAATTGCGTCCAATGAAGGATGCCATCTGTGAAGCCGGTATTGATGCTAAAATCATTTAAGTTTCAGAAATCCAACCTTTATATAGGTTTCAACACCATATATGCAATTTTCATCTAAACTTATTGAAAACGCCGTTGGCGAAATTGCCAAACTGCCGGGCATTGGTCAAAAAACTGCCCTGCGGCTGGTAATGCATTTGCTCAAAGCACCGGAAGAGCAAAGTGAGCAACTTTCCAAAGCCATCGTCAAAATGAGACAGGACATTAAATTCTGTCAGAAATGCCATCATATCAGTGATGAGGAGGTTTGTAATATCTGCCAGTCTCCACGTCGGGATGGTGCTATCATTTGCGTGGTGGAAGAATCGCAGGATGTAATGGCGGTCGAAAATACGGCGCAGTACTTCGGGCATTACCATGTGCTGGGTGGCGTGATTTCCCCCATTGAAGGCATTGGCCCTTCGACTCTGAAAATTTCAGAACTCATCCACCGGATTGAAAAAGCAAAAGAAGAAGACGAACCGATCAAAGAGGTAATCCTGGCGCTTTCTCCCACCATGGAGGGAGACACCACCGCTTTCTATCTGACCAAAAAACTCCGAGCCTTTGAAGATTTAAAAATCACCACCATTGCCCGGGGCATACCTGTGGGCGGTGAACTGGAATATACGGATGAAGTCACCCTGGGCCGATCCATACAGGCCAGAGTCTCTTTCGCTGATTAATTAAAAATTGGAATATTCCCTGTTCAGGGATCCAAAAATATCCGATACTTCGACAAGAGGGATCGGATATTTTTTTGCAACAAGGTTTGTTGTTTTTAAAACAAAACTAAAATTACCCCTGTATGATGTTAAAATTTCAGATTGATGAACAACATCACCTCAGGGACTTGTTAAAAATCATTTTTCTTTCGGAAATATTACGAATACTGTTTAATTTTTCAGTGTTTATTAAGAAATATCAAACCGCATAATTGCATTAACTAATGGACATCTTATCCAATCGCGTAAAATCCATGGCCGTTTCAGCGACAATCGCCATGGCCCAAAAAGCCCGTGAAATCAAAGCACAGGGTGCTGACGTTATTAGCCTAAGTTTGGGAGAGCCTGACTTCAAAACACCAGAGCACATTCAGGTGGCGGCTAAGGATGCGATCGATTCGGGAGATTATTTCACCTACACTCCTGTACCTGGTTATCAGGATTTGCGTGAAGCAATTGCGGAAAAATTAAAAGCCGAAAATGGCATTGAAGCCACTGCGAATAACATTGTAGTTTCCACCGGCGCCAAGCATGCTATCGCGAATGTATTCCAGTGTATCATTAATGAAGGAGATGAGGTGATCATTTACTCCCCATTCTGGGTAAGCTACCCGGAGATGGTCGGCGTTGCCGGAGGTAAATCTGTTTTCATTGATGCTGGTATTGAAAAAGATTTCAAAGCTACTGCAGATCAGTTGGAAGCGGCTATTACGCCAAAAACCAAAGCCATCATCTTCTCTTCTCCCTGTAATCCAACAGGAGCGGTATTCTCCAAAGAGGAATTGCAGGCTATTGCAGATGTAGTGACCAAGCATGACAACATCGTGGTGATTGCGGATGAAATTTATGAGTACATCAACTTCACCGGCCAGCACTGCTCTATCGCCACCTTACCAGGAATGGCCGAGCGTACCGTAACGGTGAACGGCTTGTCTAAAGGACATGCCATGACTGGCTGGAGAATAGGTTATATTTGTGCACCTGAGTTCATTGCAAAGGCCTGTGCTAAATTACAGGGGCAATTCACTTCCGGCACCAACTCTATTGCCCAAAGAGCAGCACTTGCCGCTTTGACCGGCGATACGGAGCCTACCAAGAAAATGGCAGAGGCTTACCACCACCGCCGTTCGATGGTTTATGAATTATTGTCTGAGATCCCGGGCATGAACTTAAATATGCCTGAGGGCGCTTTCTATTTCTTCCCGGATGTCTCTGACTTCTTTGGAAAGAAAACTCCCGCAGGGGAAGAAATTAAAGACGCGAATGATTTATCGATGTACTTATTAACGGAGACCCACGTTTCTACCGTGTCCGGTGCTGCTTTTGGCTCTCCAAATTGCTTGCGTTTATCTTATGCTGCTTCAGAAGAGCAATTAAGAGAAGCCATCCGAAGAATGAAAGCAGGATTAGCGCAACTGGCTTAATTCCGCTACAAAATATTCTCTTACAAGCGCCTGTATTTCAGGCGCTTTTTTTTTGTCCGAGCAGATCAGACTAAAAAAGGAGAGATAATCCGTGGGAAAAGCGTTTCTTTTTTATTTTTGCACTTTGAAAAAGAATTAGATAACAATGAAATATCCCTCTTTAGATAAACTATTCGAAAGTTTTAATCCACTGAAGGTATTGGTGATCGGAGATGTGATGGTGGACTCCTACATTTGGGGCAAAGTAGACCGCATTTCTCCGGAAGCACCGGTACCAGTAGTGAACATCCACAAGAAAGAGGATCGTTTAGGTGGCGCTGCCAATGTGGCCAAAAATATTCAGTCCATGGGGGCGACCCCTATTCTTTGTGCATTGGTAGGAGATGATGACCAGGGACAAAGTTTTATGGATTTACTGGAGGCCAGAGGCGTTTCTGCAGAGGGAATTATCAAAAGTAATCACCGCACCACGACGGTGAAGCAAAGGGTATTGGCAGGTTCGCAACAAATGCTGCGAATTGATACCGAGAATGATCAAAACCTGAATGCGGAAGAACAGGAAACCCTTTTAAACAGAATTGAAGAAATCATTAACGGCGTGGATGTGATCATCTTCGAAGATTACGATAAAGGCGTCCTGAATAAGGAGGTGATCGCACAGGTAGTCAACTGGGCCAGGGCCAAAAATATACCTACAGTAGTAGATCCGAAGAAACGTAATTTCATGCACTATCAGGGCGTGACGCTTTTCAAACCTAATTTGAAAGAAATCAAAGAGGGCTTAAAAATTGAGTTTAATGCAGATCATCAGGAAGAAGTTTTAGCAGCGGTAGATCAATTATTAAAAAGCCTGCAGGCAGATACTGCCCTGATCACCATGTCGGAAAGAGGTGTATTCATCAAGAATGAAAAGCAACACGTTCATGTTCCGGCCCATATTCGCAGCATATCCGATGTTTCCGGTGCAGGAGATACCGTGATCAGTATTGCCTCCCTTTGCCTGGCTTTGGGTCTTCCTTTGGACTTCACCGCCTCTCTGGCTAACCTTGGAGGCGGATTGGTTTGTGAATCATTGGGAGTGGTTCCAATAGATAAAAAACGCCTTTACGAAGAAGCACTCAAAAACAAATACTTTGACCTTTTAACTTAAATGTGTTTTAATACCGTAACTATTAAAGCGATAATTTGATAATTGCTGAAACGGTAGTCGATAGTTTTGAACGAATAGTTCGCTTTGGTTAAAACGAATTTATCACCGTAAATTTCGTAAAACGCGATAAAGTAAGTTTTCTCCATTCCTTGCGATTGGTTTTACTGATTTTATAATAGTCCCAATTTGGAGCAGCTTGCTTTCTCCTCTTTCACTTTGCCCGTCAGGAAAAATCCGAAAAAGGGGACTAATCCTTACTTTTTTCGCCTTGTGGCTAATCAAGGATTGAAGCATTCCTTATTCCGGTTAATTACGGCAAAGCCTGAAAGCCATTTCTTTTTCGAAAGAAAATGTGATATTGCATAACATCTTTGCCGTGTCTCGTTTTCCTTCTGAAGAGCATTGGCTTTTTTGTTTTCCATTTAATGCCTTTCCCCTCATGAGCCGCAATCCGATATTTGAGCGTATCATTAACCAACTTTACCTCAGTAGGCCAATTGCCTACAAAATCATTGGCATTTCCCGGTTTCTCATTACGCTGGCAGTAGTACTAGGGATTGTTTATGCCATTGGATTTGAATTGGATCAGATCCAACTACAAAAAGTGACCTTCTGGCTGGATATCGCTTTAGATTTTTATATCATCAACTTTATAGCCCGGGGCATTTACAGTCTGAGGATGAAGGAATTTCTCCTATCGCATAAATTCGAATTTGCGCTCATCCTTTTTGTATTACTCAATAAGGCTACTACCCACCATTTGGACAATTATATTTTTGAGCTTTTACTCAAATCGAAGTTCATCCACACCCGGCATTCCAACTTTTACTTTTTCTTTGTTTCCCTCTGTCTATTATTCATTTTCATCAATGAATTTGCCGTTGCCAGCCGCTTTCTCAGTAATCTGACCATCAAACCGGCCAAACTTATCACGCTCAGCTTCTTAAGCCTGATTCTTGCAGGAGCCGGCACGCTGATGTTACCCGCCATGACGACTTCTGGTGGCTCCATGCCTTTTATTGATGCCATATTCACTTCCACCAGTGCGGTCTGTGTCACAGGCCTCATCGTAGTGGATACTGCCACCTATTTTACCACCAAAGGACAATTCGTTATTATGCTTTTATTCCAGCTGGGAGGCCTGGGAATTATTGCATTTGCCGTTTTCTTTTCCGGTATCCTGGGAGGGCAGTCCAATATCAAAGAACAAATGCTCATTCAGGATTACCTGAGCTCGGACTCCCTCAAAGATTCCATTGAGACTTTAAAGGTCATTTTCAAGATGACTTTTCTGATTGAAGCCGCTGCGGCAGTAGGCATCTACATGACCTGGGGGTCGGGCGTTCAATTTGAATCTCAATTACAGAAAATCTTCTTTTCAGTGTTCCATGCCATTTCGGCCTTTTGTAACGCCGGCTTTAGTTTATATACCAATAACCTGTACGAAGCTGGTGTGCGCGATGCCTACCTGCTGCATGTCATCGTGGCGGCGACCATTATTTGCGGCGGAATTGGCTTTGGTGCTATGAAAGATCTTTTCTCCATCAAAAGGCTAAGAGAAAGACTGGAAAAGCCCTGGATGGAATGGAAGCTAGGAACCCGGATTTCCATTTGGGTCTCGTTTTTCCTGATCATCTTCGGGACCCTTTGTTTTTGGCTTTTGGAAAAGAACAATGTGATGTCTGGCATGAATACGGGACAATCCATTATCTCAGCGATGTTCCAATCCGTTTCTACCCGTACCGCCGGCTTTAACACGGTGGATCTTTCCCGAATAAAAACCTCTACTGTCCTGATTATGTCCTTTCTGATGTTTATTGGAGCATCCTCAGGATCCACCGGGGGTGGCATTAAAACCTCCACATTCTTTGTGATACTTTCTTCCATGTATGCCAACATCCGGGGAAAATCAAGAATCGAAATCGGAAAACGGGAATTACCCAAAGAGGCCTTATTCAATGCCAATGCCATTTTTGTGTTTGCCATTCTGATTAATGCCGTCTCCATTATTCTACTCACGATTTTTCAGGAAAAATCCCCTTTGCAAGTCATCATCTTCGAGCAAATCTCCGCCTTCTCCACCTGTGGGCTTAGCATGGGCTTAACCTCCTCTCTGGACTATTGGAGTAAATGGATTATCATTAATTCCATGTTTTTGGGCAGAGTAGGTAGCCTGACCTTCATTGTGGCAATAAGTTCAAGTAAATATTCAAAAATTTACAAATACCCAAGTGCGAATATTATGGTGGGGTGATTTAATTTGAATCAATATTTTTTAAATTGAGTCCCTCTTAACCATCTTTTTCGCTACATGTATGATTTTTTGATTGTAGGCTCCGGCTTATTTGGGGCGGTCTTTGCCCGTGAGGCGCATCAAAGAGGAAAAAAATGCCTAGTCATTGACAAAAGAAGCCATTTGGGAGGTAATATTTATTGTGAGCAGGTCAACGGGATAAATGTCCACCAATACGGTCCTCATATTTTCCACACGAACAGTAAACGCATTTGGGAGTATGTCAATCAGTTTGTAGAATTCAAACCATTTGTTTATAGCCCAATAGCGAATTATTACGGAAGCCTGTATAACCTTCCTTTTAATATGAATACTTTTTATCAACTTTGGGGATGCACAAGCCCTGAGGAGGCTAAGGACATTATTGAAAAACAGATAAAAAAGGAGGGGATAAGCAACCCTCAAAACCTGGAAGAGCAGGCAATATCCCTGGTAGGGAGAGATGTTTATGAAAAACTGATCAAAGGATATACTGAAAAACAATGGGGCCGAAAAGCCACCACATTACCGCCTTCCATCATTAAAAGGCTGCCGGTGAGGTATACTTTTGACAACAATTACTTTAATGACCATTATCAGGGCATTCCCATTGGTGGCTACAACAATTTAACCCGTGGGCTTTTGGAAGGCATTGAATGTAAAACCAACACGGATTTTTTTGAAGACAAGGCCTATTGGGAAAGCCTGGCCAAAAAAGTGGTATATACCGGAAAAATTGATGAGTACTTCAATTATTGTTTCGGGAAGCTGGAATACCGGAGCCTGAAATTTGAATCTGAAGAACTCCCCCAAAAAAATTTTCAGGGAGTAGCGGCGGTCAACTATACCGACGCGGAAACTCCTTTCACCCGAATTGTGGAACACAAACACTTTGAGGGCGGAAGCCAGTCCACTACAGTCATTACCAAGGAGTACCCATTGGGAAATTCTGCAGAAAATGAGCCCTATTACCCCATAAATGATATCAAAAACACGGAGTTATATCAGCGGTATAAAGCCCTTTCCGAAGCGCTACCCGATGTGATTTTTGGAGGAAGACTGGGAGAGTACAAATATTATGACATGCACCAGGTCATTGCCTCTGCTTTAAAATACTTTCAGGAAAAACCTCATTCACCAGGGAAGCAATTCACAATGGAGGAAAAAAAGACCAAGTTCAGTCTTCAATAAAAATGGTTTGTAATTCTTTAACTTTTAACTGATGGTGAGTGACGAATAAATGCAATAGTCGCTCGCCTAAAAAACCGTAAACCCTTGCCTGATAAACATCGGAGGATTTTTCGGCCTTCAGCTTTCCCTCCATTTTGCCCAAAACATCAAATAACCACTGCATATAGGAGCTGAACAGCTCAGGCTTCATAATAAAAATGTGATAAATATAGACCCGGGCGGGTTGTTTAAGGAATTCCTTTTTAAATGTAGGAAAGTAATGGGGATAATCATCCCTGATTACCTTTTCAAAAACCTCCCAATCCTCTTTATAATGAGCCTGTGCAAAATCGTCTTTGGGGGACAGCCGCTTTTTATAAAACTTCCTTGGAAGAAGTACATCATGGGTGTTTAAATAATGATTGATCTTTTCCCCATGGCTGTCATTATAAATGCCTGACCACTCTGTGGCTGTTCTCAAAACCTTTTTCACCTTTTCATAAGGAGAAAAACCATGCAAAAAGGATCCTAATGCAGTCTGATCAAAATTCAAGAATCTACGATAATGCATAAATCCAATAAACGGAAGATTTTGCAATGGAAGGTTTTTCCATGCCCAATACATGGCCGTTAGCTCACAGTAATTTTTATTCTTCTCGGAAATGTGGTCCTCTCCATCCATATCCGAAATCATTGGTAGGTCGACTCGAGACAGCGCTTTCCCAACATGAATAGGTTTGAAAATTTCACTTTTTGAATAGGGATACTCTTTATGAAAGGCAACTAAAATCATTTCAAGAATTTACTATAAAAAAGGCTACAGAGAAATGCCTTACTTTTTCTAATTAATAAGTAGAGTCAAAACTAAAAAATTAACCCGAGCCTACAACTTTTCAAAAGTTGCCTTTTTATTAATTTCAATCAGGTTTCCAGATAAAATAATAAAAAAATTCCTTAGCCTACAATATCCATCCCGAACAGGCGCAACCTAGCCCCTCTCCTTTTGGACCAATTAATAACAAAGAACCGCTTCCTCATTTCCTTTCTCAGATATTTATTGGATAACCTGTGCCTTTTAAAGTAAGCCTGGTGATTCTTTTTAATTTGGTCATACATTTTCACCTTATTCAGGTTAGCAGAACAAGTTCTGGATCCTTCTAATTGCCTGTAATAAAAAAGAACATCTGGAATTTGATAAAATTTCCTGCCCTTTTCAACGAAACTCAACCATAAATCCCAATCCTCAAACCCCTTGTCCATATTGACATTATAACCCCCAATTTCTTCCCAATCAGATTTTCGAAAAAAAGCAGTGGCAAACACCATGTTTGATACCCAGATTCGCTGCGGATTAAATTTTCCCAAATTCCAATGCCACTCCCCTTTCTCATTGAAAAAATTCGCCTGGCAATACACAACACCACAATCCTGAGTGGAAAATACCCTGAGAGCTTTTTCACAATATTCAGGATGAATCAGGTCATCAGCATCTAATGGCAGAATAAATTCTCCTCGAGCTTTTGCTATGCCACGATTTCTTGAAATGGCTGGCCCTGAATTTTTTTCATTTTCAAGTAATGAAATCTTCCCCGGGTATTGTCGTTGTAAGGCTTTAATAATTTGAACCGAATCATCAGACGAACAATCATCCACACAAATAATTTCAAAGGATGGGTTACTTTGATGAATTACGGAGTGAATCGTTTCATAAATATATGGAGCAGCATTATATACCGGTATAACTACCGTAAAAATCACATTAAAATCTGTCATCACATTAACCAACATTAATTATGTTTATTGTCGAATTAAACACATAAATCACCTGTAATCACTTTTTGTGAATCGAATATCGTCGAAAAACAATAACTTATCAGAATAAGTCAAGCAAAGGGGATGAAAAATATCTCCCAAAATTCCTGTCCACGGAATGGGATAACCTTTATTATCACCCCATATATTCCCAGGGTTATTCCTTAAGTGTGGTAAATACTCATCTAATCGTTGATGCAATAATTCCATCCAATGTTGAGTAAAAGTGGTATTAGCCTTAAAAAGATAACCACAATTACCCAACAACTTCGAATAATTATTCGCCAAGTGAACAGAAAGCGCCGTACCATCAAAAGCGACATCCTCCCGACTTCGTTCTGGATAACCAATTGCAAACACATCTGAACATTCTAATTTAACGAAAAAAGGTGCCCAACTTTTCTCCACTCGCTTAATATCTGTGTAGCCGCCACCATAATGATGCATGAAATATGTTCGAAGATAATCAGACTTATGAACACAGGATAAATACTGATAAGCAGGGTGGAGAGGTGCCTCAGCTTTGATATACTCATTCAAATTTTCAGAAGTAATGAGAATCAATGGCATTCCTATACTAGCTTTGGTGATCTCTAAATTTCTCAACCTATTAGCTGTCATAGGATTATCTCCTGTCCAAAAACAGAAAACAGATGGACTTACTTTATTGGCTTTTGGATGCTTTATTTTCTTTGCCAAAAAACACGAAGGTATTAACTCTCGCCCAGTTGTCTTATACCACAAATATTTAATTACCGCTGATTTCTTTGTTATTTTATTCTTAAGCCCCATTATTCATCTCACAAACTATATTTCTCGAATGATCTTTTTTTACTATTTAAACAAAATTACCATACAACTATACATTTTGCCTAAAAACGCAAAAAACGAATCAACAATAGTAACTTTGGGTTCCAACGCCAACAAAGCTCCATGTTCGATTCGCTTGACGACAAACTTACACAACAATTTCCAGAATGGGTTAAAGCATGATGAAAAAATGTACTCGCTTAAAATCTAGGAGCCTGTCGGATTACAAGTGATTTCACTAGAATCACAAAATATTATTTTAACAGCCAATTTTTTGGCTAAGTCAATTCTGCTATAAATCCCATATAGATCGGATTTTAAAAGTGTATGCCTCCAATGTAAGCTGATATTCCAAATAAAATTTCGTCGGATTAGCTGGATTGATATTAATTCGACAGGCTCCTAGAAAACCCCATTAAGAAACTGGATTTCTTATACAAAGTAAAAGATTACTTCGGTAGTATTCAAAAACAAAAAATACAATGAGTAGCACCAATAAGCAAGTCAACCACCTCTAGCAATTTTAAGCTAGGGCTATAAAATAAGTCAAAAGAAGAAACTATAAATCAAAAACATAAAACCCTCATGCAAAATCTTGCACGACGGCTCAAAGAATTCAATATTTGAAAAACGACTACGCTACCGCAGAATTTTCAACCCAATGTACCCTTACTTTTTAAAAAACCCCTTACTACCGAGGAAGCTCAAAAAGCGCCTATACAAAAAATACGCCACTCAAAGCCTGAAAGGCCGCGCATTCACCCTACTCTCCAGCGATAGTTTAGGTGGGCAAACCTGCAAAGAAGCCGGCACTCCATACAATTCCCCGACGGTGGGTTTATTCCTCTATCCGGAGGATTTCTACGAACTGTGCCGTGCACCGGAGTATTTTTTCCATGCTCCTTTAACTTTTATCAGGGAGTCGAAATACCCCTCCGCAAAAAAGCACCTGGAGGAACATCATTACCCCATTGGTTGCTTAAAAGGAGAAATTGAGATTCATTTTCTGCATTACAAAAATGAGGAAGAAGCCAGAACCAAATGGAACCGCAGAGTTAAACGCATCAATTGGAAGAACATCTTGGTGATTACCAATGACCAAAATGAATTTACTCCGGAGATGCTTTCTCATTTTGATCAAATAAAGTATCCCAAGATTCTGCTTTCTGCTAAGGATCTAAATCACCCAGACACCGTTCTACTCTCCTATTTTAAAAAGGACGCCCATGTTGGCGACACCTTCTCTAACCGTTTAAAAATTATCAAAGACTTCGATTTGGTTCAATGGATTGTAAAAAATACACCATAAAAAAAAGCAGCCCCAAAAGGCTGCTTTTCTATTTTATGATTTATATCTAAAGGATTATTTCACCTCTTCGAAATCTACATCTTCTGCAGAAGAACCAGTGTCGCCACCTGCTGCACCTGCGCCAGCATTAGCGCCTGCGTCAGGACCTGGCTGAGCACCACCTTGCGCTTCCTGCTGTGCCTGGTAAAGCTCTTGAGAAGCTGCTTCCCATGCCTTATTCAAACCTTCCATTGCCGGATCAATCTGAGCCACATCACCTGAAGCATGCGCAGTTTTCAAAGTAGCCAAAGCATCTTCGATTGCTTTTTTGTTACCTTCAGAAAGCTTATCGCCGAATTCTTTCAATTGCTTTTCTGTTTGGAAAACCAATGAATCCGCCTGGTTAACTTTCTCTACTTTCTCTTTTGCTTCTTTATCCGCAGCTTCATTCGCTTTCGCTTCCTCTTTCATGCGGTTGATTTCCTCATCACTCAAACCTGAGGATGCCTCAATCTTAATTTTCTGCTCTTTACCAGTACCTTTATCTTTGGCAGATACGTGCATGATACCGTTCGCATCAATATCGAAAGTTACTTCGATTTGAGGAACACCACGTGGTGCTGGTGGAATGTCAGTCAATTGGAAACGACCAATCGTCTTGTTATGAGCAGCCATAGGACGCTCACCCTGAAGTACGTGAATTTCTACAGATGGCTGGTTATCCGCAGCAGTAGAGAATGTTTCTGACTTCTTAGTTGGGATAGTTGTGTTAGACTCAATCAATTTCGTCATTACACCACCCATGGTCTCAATACCCAAAGAAAGTGGCGTAACATCCAATAACAATACGTCTTTTACATCACCAGTCAATACACCACCCTGTATGGCAGCACCAATCGCTACTACCTCATCAGGGTTCACCCCTTTAGATGGCTTCTTACCGAAGAATTTCTCAACAGACTCCTGAATAACCGGGATACGAGTAGATCCACCTACCAAGATTACTTCATCAATATCTGAAGTAGACAAACCTGCATCATTCAATGCCTGTTTCACAGGATCCATAGAACGACGTACCAAATCATCTGCCAATTGCTCGAATTGTGCACGAGACAATGACTTCACCAAGTGCTGAGGAATACCATCAATCGGCATGATGTATGGCAAGTTAATCTCAGTGCTGGTAGAAGAAGACAACTCGATCTTCGCTTTCTCAGCCGCCTCTTTCAAGCGCTGTAATGCCATTGGATCTTTACGCAAATCTACGTTGTGATCAGACAAGAAAGACTCTGCCAACCAGTTGATGATCACTTGGTCAAAGTTATCACCACCCAGGTGAACATCACCGTTAGTAGACAACACTTCAAATACACCGTCACCCAATTCCAGGATAGAGATATCAAAAGTACCACCACCAAGGTCATAAACAGCGATTTTTTGATCATCCATTTTCTTGTCCAAACCGTAAGCCAAAGCAGCTGCGGTAGGCTCGTTGATGATACGCTTCACATCCAAACCAGCAATCTGACCTGCTTCTTTGGTTGCCTGACGCTCTGCATCGTTAAAGTAAGCTGGTACAGTAATAACTGCTTCCGTTACTTCAGTACCCAAGAAATCTTCAGCAGTTGACTTCATTTTCTGAAGAATAACTGCAGAAAGCTCCTGAGCTGTATATTGACGATCACCGATCTTCACGCGAACAGTGTCGTTAGCTCCTTGCTCTACCTGGTAAGCAACCTCTTTAGCCTCCGTAGAAACTTCAGAATATTTCTTACCCATAAAACGCTTCACAGAAGCGATTGTATTCACAGGGTTGGTAATAGCCTGACGCTTAGCAGGCTCCCCTACTTTACGCTCACCATTTCCATTGTCCAAAAAACCAATAATAGATGGAGTTGTACGGTGCCCTTCCGCATTTTGAATAACTACAGGCTCGTTACCCTCCATTACAGCCACACAAGAGTTGGTGGTTCCTAAGTCGATACCAATGATCTTACCCATTGCAATAATTGATTTATATGTTTTCTAATTTTTTTCTTTTCAAACACGCCCAAAAGACGCTCGGGAACTATTCATCAAGTGGCGTGCCAATGCGGAAAAGCGCTCCAATCAGTGATTTTTGCGTGACAAATTGACACGAGCTGTCATAAAATAAAAATTTCTTTTCGCTTCAAGCCTCAAATTGACACACTTCCTGTCAATCTTGTGTACCCCAATGACGTGTTTTCTGACTGAAATTTCGGAAAAGGCTAAATTCCATGCCCTCAATTTTATTCACATCTTTATTTCCCCTATTTTTGAAACTTAATAATAAAGCGATCACTCATTCTATTTTTTCATGAGAAGTATTTCAGCGATTGTTCCTAATTACAATGGAAGAGAACTATTGGAAAAAAACCTTCCCTCTTTGATTCAGGAATTATCCCGGGCATGTCAGGATTTTGAAGTAATCATAGTGGATGACTGTTCCACTGACGATTCGGTGGATTTCCTGAATGCACATTATGCCGAGCATATCATTATTGCCAAAGAAAAGAATGAGGGATTTTCTGCCACCTGTAATGCGGGTATTCAAAAAGCGGGCAAAGCGCTCATTTTTTTAATGAATAGCGACATTATCCTGACCGAAGGCTATTTTGAACCTCAATTCAAATATTTTGAGCAGGAAGATACCTTTGGGGTCATGGGAAAAATCATTGGCTATTTTGATGATAAAATTCAGGATACCGCCAAGCTGCCCATCATGAGAGGACTGAAGCTGAAAGCCGATAACAACTACCTGTTAGAGGACCATCAAGAAGGTTTTTGGACGCCGACCATCTATTTATCCGGTGCCAATGCGCTGATGGATGCCCAAAAGCTAAAAGCCATGGGTGGTTTCGACGAAATCTATTCTCCCTTTTATTCGGAGGATTTGGATTTAGGAATTCGTGCCCACCGCCTTCACTGGAAATGCTATTATGAACACCGTGCGGTATGTCGTCATGAAGGCTCTGTTTCTACAGGCAAGTTACGAAAGACCTGGGTAGATACTATTGCTCGCAGAAATCGATTTTTTGTACATGGCATTCATTATAACGGCTGGCGATTATGGCTTTATAATTTACAAATTGCCTTTGAAATGATGTTTCGTTGGGTGAACTTCCGCTTTGGTGTTTATTTTGGATATTGGGAATACCTTAATTCCTCCAAAAAAATGCGACAATCCAAAAAGCAACTGGAAGAACTGGCCTACCCCCAAAAACCGCTCAGTTTGAAGGAAATCGTTCAAAGACACTATGATTCAATTGACACCTACAAAATCAAAAGAGTTTAAAATGGAAAAAATAATTCCCCAAAAAATCACGGTGGAGGAAGATTTTTCATTTGAATTCTCTATCTGCTCCTTTGTTACTGACCTCAATGAATATGAGGAAATGGTGGCGTCCTTTCAAGCCAAAGGTTTCTCCGCCTCCAATAGTGAATTTTTGTTTGTAGACAATAGCCAGGGTAACTCCTTTGAGGCTTTCGGCGGAATTAATCGTATGCTTCGTCAGGCAAGAGGGCGATATGTCATTATCTGCCATCAGGATATTTTATTGCAAGAGGATGGTAAAGCCGAACTCGAAGCAAAAATTGCTGAGATAGAATCCATTGACCCTAACTGGGGCATACTGGGAAATGCCGGAGGGGTAAATCTTAAATATAATGCCTTTCACATTTCGCACCCACAGGAAGATTTAAGAGAGCAACATTTGCCCCTGAAAGCGATCAATCTGGATGAAAATTTTCTCATCATCAAGGCCGCTGCAAATTTGAATACTTCCGCTGACTTAAAGGGTTTTCACCTTTACGGCACTGACATTTGCCTTTTAGCGAATATCAGAGGGTACCAGGCCTATGTCATAGATTTCAAAATATTCCATAAAAGCAAAGGCAATGCGAATAAGAGCTTTTTTGAGATAAAAAATGCCTTGAAAAATAAATATGAAAAGGCCTTTGCCGGAAGGTTTGTGGGAACTACCATCACGCGGTTTTATGTATCCGGATCAAAATGGAAAAATCTCGTTATTAATTCCGGATTTGTGATGTTTTGGGCTAGGCAGTATTATAAATTCTTCAAGCCTAAAAAACATTATAAGCCTCATTAGCCGAAAATCGCTAAATTGTATCCCGATTCGGTATTATTAAATATAATTCCCTATTTGGATTAAATTTTGAAAGCCCCTTCATCAAGCCATCATCTGCTCATTTAAAATTTTACACAATGAATATTTTAGTTATTGGACATGAAGCCTCCCGGACTGGTGCCCCAATCCTTTTAGAGCATTGGTGCAGGTGGATAAAAACCAATACTAAGCATGACATTCGAATCCTACTAATTAATGGAGGAGAAATCGAACCCGAATATCAGGAAATCGCGTCCTGCCAAGTCCTTAAAAAAAACCTTTACGGCAAATGGATGCCTAAATTTTTTAGAAGAAAAAAATTAGAATATTCAAACGTCAAGCTTGAGGATGACCATTTTCAACCAGATATTATTTATGCCAACACCTCAGCTTCTAGTCATATTTCCAGCCAATTAAAGGAAAAATACCAAGTCCCCTGTATCACGCACATTCACGAATTAGAAAAGATTATCGACAAATTAGGGAATAAAATGTGGGTGGATAATTTAAAAACTACCGACATCTTCATTGTAGTTTCTAAGGCGGTGAAACAAAACTTGATACAAAACAGAAACGTTCCTGAACAAAAAATCAGACTGCATTACGGAATGTCTGATTTGATTAACTTTAAAAGACAAAAACTTAATATTTCTGAGAAGAATCAGTTAAAAAAAGAATTAGGAATTGCCGAAAACGCACTCTTAGTCGGAGCCTCCGGAACCATTATTAAACGCAAAGGATATGACTGGTTTATAAAAACTGCGGCTTTATGCAAGGTCAAATATCCGGATTTAAATATTTCTTTTCTTTGGGTGGGTGGAGATGAAAAAAAACTTCACAAGCTCAAAAAAGATCATACGGCAACACTGGCAGAAGCCGATATTACATTTATCCCCAATACCGCCAGTCCTCAAAAATACTATAGCCTTTTTGATGTTTTCTATATGTGCTCCATAGAGGATCCATTTCCTTTAGTAGTATTAGAAAATGCAGCCCTGGGAAACCCGACTGTATGTTATCAAAATGCTGGTGGTATTCCTGAGTTTGTAAAAGAAGATGCCGGTTTCTCTGTCCCTTTCACGGATGTAGAGGCAGCTGCGGACAAGTTTGCTCTATTTTATAATGATCGATCGCTTTTAGCCTCCATGGGCAAAACCGCTGAAAACAGAGCCTTAACTAATCATAATATTGAAAAGATCAGCAGTGAAATAATGGAAACACTGGAAGAAACTTTAAAATCACAGACCTCCTGCAAGGGTTAAATATTTCTCCAAAACCATCAAACCCAGTACAAATTCCCTTTTTCGATTTTTAAATGTTGCCGCAAAAGCATTTGCATTTTGTACAATTTCCATCGCTTTCTCGGGATGGGATTCGAAAAAGGCAATTTGTTCTTTCAGGTCGGACCAATCCGCTTTAACTTCAATATAGTGTACTCCGGCCTTTAATGTCCCCTCCATAAACCAAGTTTCAAATTTCGGTTTCGGCATTACCGCTACCGAGTTAGAGGACATCACCCACTTTAAATTGGTCGCCACATCATTGCCTTCCGGGCACAACAAATAGCGATATTTCAGCTGTTCAGGAATACTCATCCGCTCTTGCTTCCACTCCTTGGGAGTATCTCCATTATTCGTTTTTCCTATATTCATCGAGGGATCCTTATGATGATTCTGCATTAAACTTACACGGCTTTCCTGCCCATAAAAAACAGCTCCTCTCCAACAAGCTTCCGCTTTTTTATCTTTCCAGGAATAAGGATCCTTAATGAAATTAAAATGCCGAACCTCATTTAACTTTAGAAGCACTCCGTTTTGCTCCCCTACAGGACGGCTTTTCTGAATAGTCGGAAAAGCCTCCACATGCCGAATGTCTCCAAATAAATAATCAATCTTAGTAGCGGAAGAAAAATGACGAAGGTAGCGGCGCGTATCGAAAAAATAAACCTTTGAATGACGCTCTGAGGCCAATTCCTGTAAAGATTTCGCATTTTCACTTAAAGCAAAAGGGGTCTCCAACTGACAATAAAAATCTCTTCTCTTTTCCATAACCTTCCACTCTTCTGCTGTACATCCTTTTTTATAATGCCGGATAATCCAATCAGCAGATCTGATGGCTGGCAGGCCTTCTAACCAACGATTGAAATAATAAAGCGCTTTATTTCGCTTATAAGAAAGAGGGGGGAATATGGAAGAAAGTAGACTCATTCAAAAATTGCTAATAATCTTACAGAAAGGAGGAATATCCTTTTGAATTACGGCCCTAATTATAAAACTTGCGGCAAGTTTTTCTATAATTCATCACAAATATAGACGGTTCTACTTTTAAGTTTATGCAAATCCTACTTCTTTCCTCCGATGGACTACACAATGGCGCATCTCATTCCATTTGTTATTTGGCTGACGGACTCGCCAGAAGAGGTCATACGGTTGTTTTGGGCTGTAAAAAGGACAGTTATATTTGGAGTAGAGGGAAATCTTACGGAACCTTTATTGTTGAAGCTTTAGATTTTAAATCAAAATTTGCCCTGCGTGACCAGCTCCAACTGAAGGCGGTTATTCAAAAGCACAATATTCAAATCATTAATGCCCAGGAAAGCAAAGACCGCTACTTATCCATGTTGGTGAACAAGTTTTTCAAACTTGGGCTTAAAGTTTTCCATACCCGGCGCCAAAGGCCACTAAGTGTTGGCGGAAAAATTCAGAACAGCCTTTACCTGAAAGGAACAGACAAAATGATTGTCATCAGCGATGCGCTGAAGCAGACTTTTATTGAAAAAGGTTTTCCGGCTCATCATTTGGAGGTAATCAGCAATGGCCTTCCTTTTGAGGGGAAAAGTAATGCCAGTGAGTATGCGCTGATGCAACTGAAAGAAAAGTACAGTATTCCACTTGAAAAACGGTTGATTGGATGTTTTGCACGCCATAAATGCCAGGACCAACTGGTGCGTGCGCTCGAACATGTAGAACAGGATGCCTGCCTGCTATTGGCGGGTGTGGAGAAAAATGTTTTTGATGAATTAGTGGCAGAACACCAAATCAAAAATAAAATCATCTATCTGGGCATGCTGCCGCGGGAAGAAATTTTGCCATTATATGAAATTCTGGATCTTTTTGTCCTGCCTTCTGATTCCGACGGATTCGGATTGGTACTGGTAGAAGCCATGATGAAAGGTGTTCCCGTCATCGGGACAAGAATGCATGGTATTATTTCGGTGATTAATGAAGAAAAGAATGGGCTATGGTTCGAACATGGGGATCACCAGCAATTGGCAGAAAAAATAAATCTTTATTTGAATAATGAAGACATTCGTCAAAAATACATTCAAGCCGGGCTAAAAGCCGCAAGAGAGGAATTTTCCATCGAAACCACGGTGAAAAATTATGAAACATTCTTTCAATCCTACCTTCCTGCTGAGGTCATAATGGAAAACGAATCACTACTCACTCTTTGAGCCGATAAAGCCCAGCATAAATCTTCCAGTTGGCGCAAAAAATAAAGGAATAGTTCCCCATTTCATATTTCTCTCTATGAAACAGATGCATGGAAAGAAAGCCAGCTCGCCCAAATTTGGGCCATTAAAATCCAGCAAACACACGCTTATTAAACTGAAAACAAGTCAATTAAAAAGCATTAATAAATAAAGCGGTGAATAATTTGGGATACCATCACACTTTTTAAGCCCGTCCCTGTCCTGCTTATTTTTTATTTTACGACAACTATTTGGTCTTTATAAGTTCGATTTTGCGACAGCTGAGGATGAAATGCATCAAAAAAGATGCAAAGTCAAAGCTCATTCCATGAATATCATTAACTTAGCAAATAAAAAACATGCCCCACCGATTACAGCATTGGGAAAATGAGGTTTACCAATTTATTTCCCAATATGCTGCATTTAAAATTCAAAAAACGCCTGAACAGCCCACCGCACTCATCAGTGAACAACTTTCCATTTATTTATTTGAACCGCTGGAGCAACTTCCTGCCGATTTTGGAACAGAAAGATTACAGGGAATACACCTTTGGAAAGATCAATGGGCCAATCAAAAGGAAATTATTTGTTCCAGATTACTTTCGGCCCTTGGCATTACCCAAAGAATTCATGGCAGGAAATGTAAGGTTATCCCCATAAGTAATCCGGAACTAATTAACTTTCTAGAACAAAATCATTTACACACTCCGCTGAGGGCAAAAATCAAATATGGCTTAATATATGAGGGAGCACTTGTCGCCGTAATGGCCTTTAGCCATCCCCGACAAATAAGCCGAAATGGCAACATTTACAAATCTTTCGAACTGATCCGACATTGTAATAAATCAGGCTATACGGTGGTGGGTGGTTTTAGTAAGCTGCTGAAGCACTTTATTCAGGAAAAATCCCCGGATGATATCATGACTTATGTAGACCTGGAATGGTCCAAAGGAGAAAGTTACCTGCAATTTGGCTTTGAAGAGGTAGGGATCAGCCCTGCCCAATTTTTTTATCTTGACCAAACCCAAAAAAAGCGGATTTATCCGCATTTGATTGGGCAAGATGGAAAGTTTGTTAACCAACAATTAATTGATTCCGGTTTTCGGGTGGTTTATAACCACGGAAATATTAAATTGCTTTTGAAACTGAAGTAAGAAATACGACGCAATTGTGATGCGTCTAACAAAATAATTTTTAGATCTTACTTACAAAATATTATCTTTACGTAAGATATTGTACAATAGACAGTTATCTACTTAGCATTTTTGCACGCTATTTGATGTGATTTGTGCTGATTAATTCGAATCAAATTTAGAAAGATGAAGAAAAAATTGTGGGCCCTTTTGCTTGGATCTTTTTTGGTGGGAAGTATCTCTGTAGCAAGTGCACAGGGAACGGAGCAGGCAGCTACTGGAGAGCAAACCCTTAAAGAACAATTTCAGAGTTTGAAAAAAAGCAGTACCACCTATAAAAATGGTGCTGGTGTTCCTTATAAAGTGATCAAAGAGGTGAGTTATGATAAAATCGTTCGTGTAGTAGAGGACAGTATCGTAGGCCACCGTAATCTGTTGAAGCAAACCAATGCGCAACTGGCTGAAAGTAATGAAGAGATTGTTCGCCTGAATGATATGATTTCCTCTAAAGACAAAGAAATCGAAGAGAATATCTATCAGGTAAGCCACCTAACCGCACTTGGCATTGACTGGAACAAAAACACTTTTAAAGTGACAAGTTTCGGTATTATCCTTTCGCTAGTAGCTGCTTTAGTATTTGCCTTTACGCGTGTTAAATTTTCGAATAATACTGCTGCTTCAAAAACTTCAGATTATGAAGAGCTACACGAGGAATTCGAATCTTACAAACAAAGAATGAGAGAGCGTGAAACAAAGCTACGCAGAGAATTGACTACTGAAATGAATAAGGTGGAAGAGCTTAAGGCTTCTTTAAAAAGAGGAACCAACGCTTAATACTTAAAAAAAATTAGAGGAAAGAGGGACTTCAACGGTGCCTCTTTTTTTTGGCCTTTGAAATCGAATCCCTTTTAATTTTTTGCTGAAAGCCTTATTTTCCATTGGAGGAAAACAGGTATGACCAAAACCAAATACCGCATTGAAATCAGGCTTAAGGAAATGCCCATTGTGCAATATCAGTATGCTCATTTGGAAGAAGCCAGTAACTTTTTCGACTTTCTTTGTCAGGGAGATTTTCAACAACAAACCACCCTTTTACTAGACGAAGTCCTTAGCAACCCACTGGATGCTGACCTGCAAACCATCAATAAAATGGTGAAAATAGAGATCAGCCCGCGTGGAAAAAAAGTTCACCATGACCACCGCTCCTCCCGAGAGGGTTACACTTATTTTGGCTATTAGCTCCCTACTATGACAAAAATTCTAACTGCTGAGCAAATTCGTGCCTGTGATCAATATACCATAGAACACGAACCCATCTCCTCCGAAGATTTAATGTATCGGGCCTCCGGACAATTTTGTAATTGGTTCCGTAACCATGCCCCGAACCGCCCAAAAATTCTGGTCTTATGTGGAATGGGCAATAATGGGGGAGACGGACTGGTAATCGCTCACTTATTGCATCAAAAAGGTTATCCGGTAGAAGTAGCCATCATCCGCTTTACAGAAAAAGGCAGTAAAGATTTCAACCATTACTATTATCAGTATCAGGGCAACTTCCCTTTTCACGAGGTGCAGAAAAAGGAAGAACTTCCAGATTTAAAAAAATATCAGGTATTAATAGACGGAATTTTTGGATCAGGCCTTAACCGACCTGTTGAAGGCCTGGCCGCTTCGATCATAGATGCTGCCAACCATTCCGGAAAAGAAATTATCGCTATAGATATTGCCTCCGGCTTATTTTCAGAACACAAAGCCAAAGGTCAGCATCCTATCATTCAGCCTAAGCATACCGTTTCTTTTCAGGTGGGGAAGCTGGCTTTTTACCTGCCCGAAAATCATATACATGTTGGTCAACTGCATATTGTAGATATTGGCTTGGATAAAGCCTTTATTGCAGAGCAGGAAAGTGATTATGCCGCGGGCTCCCTAAAGAAAATCAGGGAAATCTTAATACCGCGTCAAAAATATGATCATAAAGGCAGTTTCGGCCACGCCTTGTTAATAGCCGGCAGCTATGGCAAAGCGGGAGCCTGTATTTTAGCAGCCAAAGCAGCACTGCGTTCAGGCCTGGGCTTACTCACGGTGCATTGCCCCCAAAAGTGTGTGGAAGTCATTCAAACCTCCGTTCCGGAAGCTATGGTGCTCCCGGATGAGATGGGCACCAAGTTCTTTACCAAGCCTCATCAAACGGATCAATATGATGCCCTTGGTGCCGGACCTGGCTTAAGCACCGAAACGGCAGCTAAGGAAGCCATGAACATCCTCTTTGCGCAACATCCCTCTCCAATGGTGTTGGATGCCGATGCCCTCAATATTATTAGTCAGAGTCCGCATTTATTGGCAGCTATTCCTTCGGGCAGTATATTGACGCCCCATCCAAAAGAATTTGAACGCCTAGCCGGAAAAAGCGAAAACCAATTTGAACGACTCCAAAACCTGCAGGCGCTGGCCGTGGAACACCAGGTAGTTTGTTTAATCAAAGGAGCGAACACAGCCATTGGCTTTCCGGACGGCAAAATCATTTTCAATCCTACCGGAAACCCGGGAATGGCCACCGCAGGTAGTGGCGATGTATTGACCGGCATCATCACCGCCTTATTTGCGCAGGGATATGCCTCTTCAGAAGCCGCTATGATAGGCGTATTTGTGCATGGCCTCGCCGGAGACTTAGCCGCTAAAGAATTTGGGCAAACCAGCCTGATCGCCTCCGATATCATTGAAAAGTTGCCTCAGGCCTTTCAAAGGCTGTATCAGGACCTTTGGTAAAAATTACCGATATTTGCCCTTTGATCAATCACCTGCCGGTAGTCTATCTATTTCCAGGTATAAATTGATCCTTTCGCTTGAACATTGAAATAAGCATATGGCGGCAAAAGCAATAAAAATCATTGAAACGGAGGATGGATCGCATTCGCTTTTTCTTCCGGACATGAATGAAACTTATCATAGTTCCCACGGGGCCATACAGGAGTCTCGTCATGTTTTCATCAAAATGGGGCTGGATTATTGGGCATCGCAATCTCCGGAGGGAAGCCTGAGCATACTTGAAATTGGCTTCGGAACAGGCTTAAATGCACTTCTTGCATACGAATGGGCCATGAAACACCAACGAAAGGTGGAATTCATCACTTTGGAGGCATACCCGCTTCCGGAAGAAATTACAAAAGCCTTAAATTACCCCGCACAGATGGAGAGGGCAGATCTTTCGGACACTTTTCAACAAATGCATCAGGCAGAATGGAATAAAGAAGTCCCCATTTCAGAATATTTCAGTCTTTACAAAATGGAAGATAAGCTGGAGACAGTCATCTTCCCTGAAAAAGCGCTACAAGTGGTTTTCTTCGATGCCTTTGCGCCGAGTAAACAGGAAGAAATGTGGGCGCCGGAACTTCTTCAAAAATGTACGCAACAACTCGTCTCTAATGGAGCATTGGTGACTTATTGTGCCAAAGGTCAATTAAAAAGAGATCTTAGAGGTTTAGGCCTAACCGTAGAAAGTCTGGAAGGCCCTCCGGGAAAAAAAGAAATGGTACGCGCCATTAAAAACTAAAAAAAAGGGCTGTCCGCAAAAGACAGCCCCTTTTTTATACCACCGCCTGCACATCTTTCGGCTTTTGGTGTGCACGCTTCCACCTTCGGTGAGTCCACATCCACAACTCAGGCTGAGCAATAATATCTTCTTCTAACCTGCGGGTATGTCTTCTGGAAATTTCCAGATCACTCAAAGATTTTGGATCCATGGTTAAAACTTCAAAACTTACTTTATAATGACCCCTTTTCGGCCTGCGAACCACGGCATAAACCACCGGGTAATCAAACTTTTGAGCCAATTGAGCCGTCCCCCGATAAACCGGTGTATCCTGATTCAGGAATTTCACCCAATGAGAGTTGGATAATAATAAAGGTGTTTGATCGGCCAGGAAAACAATGGCCGTTTCCCTATTCCTATTGGCCAGCATCACCCTGGGCGTATTCTTTGTGGCGACCACTTCCCCTCTGAACCTAGTCCTGATATACAAAAACAGCTGATCCATCATTTTATTATGAAGCGGCTTATAAATACAAACCAAAGGATGCCCTTCCTCCAAACCAATTCTTGCACCACCCAATTCCCAACTGCCGTAATGCCCCATCACCACGATAATACTATGCTTATCCTTATACAATTGGTACATTTCTGCATAATGCTCTATCTCGACCCTTCTCCTCAATTCTTTCTCAGAAATAGACAATTTCTTCAGGGTTTCGAAAAGTGAGTCCGTGAAAAATCGGTAATGTTTTCGGGCGATGGCCTTAATTTCCTTTGGAGATTTTTCAGGAAAAGACCGATGGAGGTTATCCAGCACTACTTTTTTTCTGTAGCCTATCAAATAATAGGTAACAAAATAAAAGCAATCGGAAAAAAGATACATTATCCGTAGGGGGATAAGGGAGATTAAATAGAAAAATGGGAAAAAGAGAAATCTATAAATGAATTGCTGCATGAATAAACCACCTTGTTAAGCCCTAAAAGTCGTAATTTTTTTAATTAAATGGGAACCTTATAGCAGGTTTAAAAGCCAAAATTCGAAGCGAAAATTTGATTATTGCAGAAGCGATACCCGAATATTTTGAGCGCATAGCATCGCTATTGTTGAGAAATTATCCAAATTCGCTTTCAATAATTCGAATTTGCTGCCGGATGGTGCGCTTTTAAACATGCTCTCCTATACGATTCCCCAATCCTTTATGGATTTTTGCTTCATTTTTGGCTGTCCTATACGATTTTCCTACCTTTGCGCATGGAAAAATTCAAAGCTGCAATTTTCAAATTGAAGTACAAGGGACTTCCTCCTTTTCCCCTTCTTTTATCAGCGAAAGATCCAATTTTTGGAATTTCGCTGCTTTAGCGTCATTCCTCTATATTTTCCATACCCAAACTTAAATTTCTCTTTCAATTTTAAAAAATCATGACGCATAAAGGCAAGGCTTTTATCTTTTCAGCGCCTTCAGGTTCAGGAAAAACAACTATCGTTCATCATTTATTAAATCAGCGAGATGATTTATGCTTCTCTATTTCGGCCACTACCAGAGAGGCCAGAGGTGCGGAAAAGCATGGTCAGGACTATTACTTCCTCAGCAAAGAAGAATTCAACAATAGAGTGAATCAGGATGAGTTTGTGGAGTGGGAGGAAGTTTATCCCGGATGTTGCTACGGTACTTTGAAATCAGAAGTGGAAAGAATTTGGGCAGAAGGAAAGCACGTCGTATTTGATGTGGATGTAAAAGGAGGAGTTAGCCTGAAAAAATATTTTCAGGAGCAGGCATTGGCCGTTTTCGTCAGAATACCGGATCTGGAAACCCTGGAAGCGCGACTTCGGGGCCGAGGTACTGATGAGGAATGTGCCATCAAAAAGCGACTGGCCAAGGCCGAGTATGAATTAGGCTTTGAAGAAAATTTTGACATTTCCATTATCAATGACAATTTGGAAAATGCCTTAAAAACCTCAGAAGAGACGCTTCAAAAATTCATTGAAAAATAAACACCAGCCATGTTCGGGAATTTCGTTCAAAAAAAGCTCAAAATAGGTCTTTTCTTCGGTTCCTTTAATCCCATTCATATTGGTCATCTTATCATTGCCAATAGTATGGTGGAATTGGCAGATTTGGATCAGGTGTGGTTTGTGGTATCTCCACAAAATCCTTTCAAAAAGAAAAGTAGCCTGGAGCATGAATTTGACCGCTACGATTTAGTGGAGAAGGCCATAGAAAACAATCATAAGCTTCGGGTGACCGATGTGGAATTCCGCATGCCAAAGCCCAGCTATACCATTGACACCCTGGCTTATTTATCCGAAAAGAACCCGCATCATGACTTTAAAATTATTGTAGGGCAGGACAATTTAAGTCATTTCCATAAATGGAAAAACCATGAGGAGATTCTGAAAAATTTTGGCCTGGTGGTTTATCCCCGACCGGATTCCAAACCAAGCCCCTTTGATGATCACCCAAAAGTGACCATGGTCGAGGCTCCAATGGTCGATATATCAGCCACCTTTATCCGAAAGTGTATTAAGGCAGAAAGGTCTATCAAATACATCGTCCCGGATGAGGTTATTGAAATGATTGAAAGTCGGAAATTATTTGGTGCTTAAGCCCATTGCCTCAAAAAAAAGCGCCAAAACTTGGTCTCCACCCCAGTTTTGGCGCTTTTTTGATACAGCTCGCCTGCCTGTCTCGCTATTGCACTCAAAAGGGTACAAACTTTAACTCGGGTTATTTATGCTTTAATCCTCTTATAGCTACAAGGCGGAAAAATGAAGGAATTTTTCCTATTTCGAGCTTTTTCCAAGAAAACAGATGAAGGAGGAAAAAGCTAGCTTGCCCCAATTTGGGCTAATTGAAAATCGGCAACAACAATTTTAACGATCTGACATAAAGCCACTACCTGAATCTGGCGATGAATCATTCGGGTTTAATTATCCTGAGCCACTGCTTTTAATACTCCGGACAGAAATTCATTGAAGTCAAAATCTTCTCCCGAAGAAAGCCCCAAACGTACCACTACCAAATCATGAGAGGGAATTACCCAAACCCTTTGCCCCTGAAATCCATCAGCGAAATAAACATCAGCCGGACAATCCGGAAGAAAATGCAGGCTTTCATTTAACCACCATTGTGCGCCATACTCCCCATCTGCACTTTTTGCTGCCTGCCGGGAGTAATCGACCCAGCCTTCCGGCAGAATTCTTTCTCCATTAAATATCCCGTCATTTAAATAAAGTAAACCAAATCTGGCCCAGTCGCGGGTAGTGGCAAAGGAGTAGGAGGAGCCTACAAAATTACCGGAGGCATCCGGTTCCAACACCATCGAACGCATCCCACAGGGATTAAATAACCGTTTTCTGGCAAATTGATAATAGGCCCTTTGATCGCCCAAAGTCTCATAAATAATCTTTGTTAAAATATTGGAAGTTCCGGAGGAATAATACCAAACCCGACCCGGTTTATGCGCCAAGGGCACATTGGAAGCAAATTTCCCCATATCACTGGAAGCATACAACATCGTCGTTGCATAGGAAATATCGCCATAATCTTCCACCCAGTCCAAGCCGCTGGACATTTGTAATAAATGATTTAAGGTGATATTCTTTCGCTGGTCCGATTGCCAATCCACAACCGGGGCCGGGGCGTGAATATCCAACTGCCCATCCCCAACCAATATTCCGATCAAGGCAGAGGTAATGGATTTAGTCATTGACCAGCCCAGTAATCTGGTATTTTCGTCAAAGCCCTCAGCATATTGTTCCCAAATCAACTCATCCCCTCTGGTGACTAATACCGCTCTGGTTTTTTTCTCCTTTTGAAAAGCCTTGTCCATCACCTTTTTTAAAGCTGGATAAGGCTTTCCTCTTCCCAAAAAATCCCCCACTGGCCACATAAGTGTATCAGGGCGATCAGGCCATACCGATATAGCCTGCTCCAATGCAGGCGGCTGTTTACTGTCTGCTACCAGAGTGCAACCCAACCCTTCCTGATAAACTGAGGTTTCTGCCCCCAGCCCCCACACCGTAGAGGTGACCGTTTTTCGATCATAATCCACTTCAGGCGAGGCATATTTAATCAGTGAAAAATTCAAGTCAGTGGCCAATATATCTTCCGGAGATCGCTCCGAAACAAAAACACAGGAGCACATCATTTTTGAAGCATAACCATTAATGATGGGAAGACGGGCGTAACCATACCAGGCACCATAAAACAACAATAGGGCGATACTGGCCCAAAAAATAACTTTTCTATTCATAGGAGGTGAGTTAGCTTATTCAACTCCTACAAAATAATGCAATAATTAAAAAAGCACAGTAAGAACTGTGCTTTTATATTGTTTTATAAACTCATCACCCGATCCAAATACATCAGGTGCTTTTCATAACCATTCATCTGGATGGTTAGGCGATTAATTTTCTCAAGCTTTCCAATGTCAAAGGATCGGTCTCTCAAAGATTCCTTATAGGTCATTCTGTTTCGGAATGTTTTCCATTCCATTTCCACCAAAGTAAGTAAATAGGGGTTTTTAATTTCAGGCAAGTGCAATTCCCTGGCGATTTTCTTTCTTTTAATATTAGGTCGTCCAAAAGTCTGCAATAAATCATTCACCAAACCCAAATTGGAAGTCATTTGTACTTTAGCAAGCATGTCATCTATAAAATATAGGGTAACATCAAAACAGTCTGCATTCTTTAGCTTCACCAGGTGCTTTTTCGAGATAAATACCTTAAGCCTGCCCTCATAAAACTCCCCATAATCCATAAAGTCTCCCAAATTAAGATCCTTCAAATAAGTCCCCAATTTGAAATCATGTATCCCATTCAACTGATCTACATTGTGAATATCCATAATGCCCAAATGCAGATTAGCACTGCTCATATCCAATACAACCGGGTTTTTAATGTTAGCTTTTAAATTTTCAATGGGAATACTACGGGTTTCCGGCTTGACCTCCTCAAGAGGCTGGCAACTTGTATGTACCAGGAAACAAATGAAAAAGATCACAAAGGGCTTAAATGGGAATGTTAAAGTCCGGGTCATAAATAAGATGAGGTTAGGTTTGAGAAAAAAATCAGGATGTGATATTAAAACTCAAATTGTAGGAATACTGTTCCCTGTAAGTAACATTTGGAGGCATTGCTCCCGTAACATTTTGGAATATTTCCGTTAGAAAAAATTTCTACGCGATGTAACCCTTAGTATTATTTCAGGAAAACTCCTTGAGATGTCGATGGGCATTGCCTACCTTGGAGTAAATTGTACGAAATAAGATGCAGCAAAATTCTATAAAAGTTACCATACTAACCGGCTTTCTGGGTGCGGGAAAAACCACTCTCCTTAACCACATCATTTCACAAAATCCCCAAACACAATACGCCATTATTGAAAATGAATTTGGCAAAATACCCTTAGATCAAGAACTGATCGATGGACCAAAAGAGGGCATTTTTGAATTAGCCAATGGCTGTATTTGCTGCAATATCAATGAAGAGTTACTCAAGGTATTAACCAAGCTGATCACCAGTGACTTTAAGTTTGATCACCTGTTAATTGAAACCACCGGCATTGCCGATCCGCTTTCGGTAGCTGCTACCTTTATGTTTGATCCTCACCTGCAGGGCATATTCAGCCTCGATGGTATCATCGCCCTGGCCGATGCTCCAACGGTACTGGAAAGAATCGAGCAAGAGTCCGTTACGGCTAAACAGCTATCAGCAGCACACAACATTTTACTGAACAAGACTGATCTTCTCCCAAAAGAAGAGTGGAATAAGGTTAAGGAGGTTCTAGCTTCCCTGAATCCTTTTGCTGAAATTATCCCCTGTCAATTTGGGCAGGTAGACAATGAACATCTTTTTGATTTAAGAAAAAGAGATTACAAAATGGTGGAAAAGGCCGACCAGCCCATCCATCATCAACACGGACAGATCAGAAGTTTTACCTGGCAGTCTGGAAATGCCCTGGATTTGCATAAATTCGAAGCCTGGCTTTCGATGTTCCTGCCCATGAATCCTTCGGTCTACAGAGTAAAAGGGAAATTGTACTCAAAAACGTACGACCGCAAAATCATCGTGCAGTCCGTGGGCACCCAATTTTATTTTACTCAGGGAAGTCTGTTCGAAGAGGAAAGGGGCGATAACATGCTGGTCTTCATCGGAAATAACCTGGACCAAGAGAGCATCAAAAAAGCATTATCAGATTGTGAGATCAATTAATAAAATCAACCTTAATAATATGAAAAAGAACCACATACTCTCCCTTGCCTTTGCAGGAGGACTACTATTGGGAGGATGCCAGGCAGATCAAAAAAAAGCTGAAAATTCCAGCCTATCGGTATCAGATCCGGTTCAGGAAAAAGTAAACCAGTATGATCATTTTACTTTGACTGCCGACCTTTCCCATTTGAGTGAGAACCAGAAAAAAATGATTCCGCTGTTGATTCAAGTAGCTGAAATCATGGATGATATTTTTTGGCAGGAAGCTTACGGAGACAAAAATGCTTTGCTGGAACAGCTAAGTCCGGCAGAAAAAGCCTATGCTGTAATCAACTATGGACCCTGGGATCGCTTGGAAAACAATAAGCCCTTTATCCAAGGCGTGGGAGAAAAGCCTAAAGGAGCGAATTATTACCCGGCAGATATGACCAAGGAGGAGTTTGAGAAATCTTCAGCGTCTGATATCAACAGCTTATACACCATGGTCAGAAGGGGAGAGGACGGAAACTTGGTGGCCATCCCTTATCATGAATTTTTCAAAGCACAAACGGAGGAAGCTGCACAGTTATTAGAACAAGCAGCCGACTTGGCCGAAGATAAAGGTTTCCAAAAATACCTTCAATTAAGAGCAAAAGCCCTCCGAGCTGATGAATACTTCGAGTCGGATTTAGCCTGGATGGACATGAAGGACAATATGATTGACCTGGTGGTGGGGCCTATAGAAACCTATGAAGATAAGCTATTTGGCAATAAAGCATCCCATGAAGCCTACGTTTTAATAAAAGATATGGAGTGGAGTAAGAAATTAGCCAAATTTGCCTCTTTTCTTCCAGAGCTTCAGCGCAATCTTCCGGTAGCGGAAGCTTATAAAAAAGAAGAAGCCGGAACCGACTCTGATCTGAATGCCTATGATGTCGTCTATTATGCAGGAGATTGTAATGCGGCATCAAAAACCATTGCCATTAACCTGCCCAATGATGAAAAAGTGCAACTGGAAAAAGGTACTCGCCGACTGCAGCTAAAAAATGCCATGAAGGCCAAATTTGACAAAATCATGCTGCCCATTGCCAGTGCATTAATTGTGGAAGAACAAAGAAGCAATGTGACTTTCGACGCCTTTTTTGCCAATACCATGTTCCATGAAGTAGCCCATGGTTTGGGAATAAAAAATACCATTAACAATAAGGGAATGGTAAGAGCTGCCCTTAAAGAACATGCCTCGGCCTTGGAAGAAGGAAAAGCAGATATTCTTGGCCTGTATATGATCGATCAATTACATGCTAAAGGAGAATTGGAAGGGGAGATGAAAGATTACTATACTACCTTCCTGGCAGGTATTTTCCGCTCCGTACGCTTCGGAGCAGCCTCTGCACATGGTGTGGCGAATATGATTCGATTCAATTATTTCAAGGAATTCGGCGCATTTTCCAAAGACGAAGCCACCGGCCTTTACCGTGTTAATTATGAAAAAATGGAGGAGGCGGTAAATGCCTTGTCAGAGAAAATATTAACGCTGCAGGGTAATGGCGATTACGATGGAGTAGCCGCATTGGTAGAAAAAAGCGGCAAAATAAGCCCGGAACTACAAGCGGATTTGGATAAACTATCTGAGTTAAATATCCCTAAAGATGTGGTCTTCCAGCAGGGAATAAAAGAATTGGGGCTTTAGTAGCAAGGCCTAATTAAAGTGCTACATGTTTAGCAAAAAAATGAAGTATTTTGGAAGCGCTGCAGGTTTTTCAAAGCACAATGCAATGCTATTTTTTTAAAATAAACCAAAATCAAATACGATCGTATTAATTTTCTTCAGATAAAGGGGGATTTAAATATCAATTAAATCCCTTCAGAAAAGCCAGTGTGAAAGCACTGGCTTTTTTTTGCACTCAAAAACGTACAGTCCTTCTCAGTGGTAAATTATCCCAAAATGCCTCATTCCAGCCTGAAATTTCGTATTTTCACCTAACAAAAAATTAAAGAACAAACCCCAAATAGAATGAACCTGAACTTTTTATCCCAACTAAAACTCGAGCATGAAAACTTGGGTATCGCCATTGGTAACCAATGGCAAAGAGGTAATGGCCCCAAAATAAAAAGTACTTCTCCAGTCAATGGCAATACCATTGGAGAGGTGCAGCTGGCCACCGAAGAACAGTATCATCAGGTAGTTGATCAGGCCAGGAAGGATTTCCTTGAATGGAGAAATATACCTGCTCCGAAAAGAGGAGAAATCGTTCGACAGATAGGGGAGGCCTTCCGTCAAAATAAAGAAGCGCTCGGCCATTTAGTTTCCTATGAGATGGGGAAATCCCTTCAGGAAGGACTAGGGGAAGTACAGGAGATGATAGATATTGCTGACTTTGCGGTGGGCTTATCCCGACAATTGCACGGTCTGACCATGCATTCTGAACGTCCACAGCACCGCATGTATGAACAGTATCATCCGCTGGGCGTGGTGGGCATCATTTCGGCCTTTAACTTTCCGGTAGCGGTGTGGTCATGGAATGCTTTCCTGGCCTGGGTATGTGGAGATGTTTGCATTTGGAAACCTTCCGAAAAAACACCCCTTTCAGCAATTGCGTGTCAAAAAATTGTGCAGGAGGTATTGCAAGCCAACCATGCCCCGGCAGCAGTAAGCTGCCTTGTGGTGGGAGATGCTTCAGTGGGTAAAGCCATGGCTAACGATAAGCATGTTCCTTTGGTTTCCGCAACGGGATCTACCAAAATGGGAAAATCAGTGGGGGCTGCAGTGGGGGCGCGTCTTGGAAAAAGTCTTTTGGAACTAGGCGGAAATAATGCCATTATCATAACACCGGAGGCAGATTTAGAGATGTCGATCATTGGGGCGCTATTCGGAGCTGTAGGTACCTGTGGGCAGCGATGTACCTCTACGCGTAGATTAATCGTCCATGAATCTATCATAGAGACGGTGGCTGAAAAACTTAAAAATGCCTATGCCCAACTAAAAATCGGAAATCCGCTGGATACGGAAAACCATGTGGGGCCATTAATTGATAAAGAGGCGGTCAATAATTATCTGAATGCCATAGCCAAAGCCAAAGAAGAAGGAGCCGAAGTGATTATCGATGGAACAGTTTTGGAAGGAGAGCGCTACAGTTCCGGCTGCTATGTGCAACCTGCCATCTTCAAAGTAGAAAATGAATACAAAATTGTTCAGGAAGAGACTTTCGCACCAATTTTGTACCTGATTTCGTACAATAGCCTGGAGGAAGCCATAGCGAAACAAAATGATGTGCCACAAGGGCTGAGTTCTGCCATCATGACTTTGAATATGAGAGAGGCGGAGCAATTCTTATCCACTAATGGTTCCGACTGCGGCATTGCCAATGTAAATATTGGCACCTCCGGGGCAGAAATCGGCGGCGCCTTTGGTGGTGAAAAAGAAACGGGTGGAGGTAGAGAGTCCGGATCAGATGCCTGGAAAATCTATATGCGCAGGCAAACTAATACCATGAACTATGGTTCGAATTTACCTCTGGCTCAAGGCATTGAATTCAATATTTAATGTAATTATTTATTAACAATTTTATGATTTAATTGAAAAAAAATCATTTAATTACGTTACGTTTATGAACTGTTTTAAATAAATAAGTTATCATGAGTCCAAATAGTCCCAAATATTCCGCGGTGATGCTGATCGACGATAATGAGATTGACAATCTAATTAATCAAAAGATGATTGAGGCGGCCAATATTACGGAAAGAATCTATACCCATACTGGTGCTAAAAGTGCAGTTGAGTTCTTAAGAAATATTGAAAAAATGGAAGAAGTGGCCGAGAGCGTTCTTCCAGAAGTCATTTTCCTCGATATTGATATGCCTTTAATGGATGGATTTCAATTTTTGGATGAATTCGACAAACTTTCAGATCTTACAAAGAACAAATGTAAAATCGTGATGCTGACTTCCTCCATTAACCCGCAGGATGTTAGCAAATCAAAAAAATACGATTACGTAAAACAATACATCAACAAGCCACTGTCTCAAGACAATTTGGCAAAGTTGGAAATCTAAAAACAAAAAATCCCGTTCAGATGAGCGGGAGTTTTTTATTCATTATCTAATGCCGATTATTTCGCAGCAGCAAAGTTTTTAGAAACCTGCTCCCAATTAATAACATTAAAGAATCCACCGATATAATCCGGACGACGATTCTGGTAATGCAAATAGTAAGCATGCTCCCAAACATCCAACCCTAAAATTGGTGTTCCTTTTTCTTCTGCAATATCCATCAATGGATTGTCCTGATTAGCAGTTGAAGTCACGGCCAAAGAACCATCAGCCTTAACAATCAACCAAGCCCACCCTGAACCAAAACGCGTGGCCGCTGCATTGGAGAAAGTCTCTTTGAATGCGTCAAAAGAACCAAAAGCGGCATCAATAGCTGAAGCCAATTCTGTTGATGGCTGACCACCATTTGCACTCAAAATGCTCCAGAACAAGGTGTGGTTGTAGTGACCTCCACCATTATTTCTTACTGCCGTCCCCAAAGATCCTACTTCTGCCATCAAGTCTTCGATAGATTTATCAGCAGCGGGTGTTCCTTCAATAGCAGCATTCAATTTTGCTACATATCCGGCATGGTGTTTACCATGATGAATTTCCATAGTGCGCGCATCAATATGTGGTTCCAGCGCATCAAAAGCGTAAGGCAAAGCCGGTAATTCGAAAGCCATGATTATTGTGTTTAATTGGTATTGTTTCAATTGTTTTTCACTGAAAATCAGTAGAATTAAGATAATTTTTTTCTTCAGAAAGTCCTAAATAAAAGGATTAATTATCTTATTCACTTCTGATTTTCAGACGGAAATTAGCATACTCCGTTCGCTATTCCCAATTGATAAAAACCATAATCCTATTGAAGGAATTGATTCTCCCTGATAATGAGTATTTAGCAAGCAGGAACCTCACAAAATTGCTCCAACAACAATGATACTACTATAGCCCGAAAATAATTCTAGCGGGAATTAATCATGTTTAAATCCTAATTTAGCTGCTATGCGGTAAATATGAAGGAATAAATTCCTATTTCGGTTTTTTCCCAACACAGAAGAGGAATAAGAAAGATTACCCCAATTTGAGCTATTAAAATAACCAGCAAAGTCAACCGTAATGCAATGAAAATAAATCCAGCGGTGAATAATTAGGGTAACATCACTTCTGCTATAATGGTCATTTAATTGAACATCACACTTTTAAACACAAGCGGGTTTTACTTACGCAATTTTTGGAAAAACTCATCCACTATGGCCTGACACTCCGCCTGCATGATTCCTCTGACGATCTCGGTTTTTCCATGCAGCACCGGAGGATCCAGCCGCTCATAGCCTCGTTTTAAATCCGCAGCACCGAATACCACTTTACTCACCTGCGCCCAAAATATGGCACCTGCACACATGGTACAGGGTTCCATTGTAACATAAAGTGTACAATCTTTCAAGTACTTCCCACCAATGGCATTGGCCGCAGCAGTAATGGCTAACATTTCGGCATGTGCCGTTACATCAGACAATCGCTCGGTTTGGTTGTGGGCTCTGGCTATTATTCGGTTTTTCCACACGACCACCGCACCAACCGGTATTTCCTCTTCTTCAAACGCTACCTCCGCTTCCTGTAAAGCCTGACGCATGAAATAATTATCATCAAAAGGGTTTATCAACTCACTCATTTTATCATTAGGGTATTTAACACCATCATAGCAGTATTCTGATATTGTGATTTAATCCGGCTATTACAGGAAAAATTATAGGTCAACAGCTGTCCATTATCAATGGTATAGGCTATTAGGTTATATTTTCTTCCCACCCCATTGGAAGGTCCTTCTCCACTTGGTAGCGGCGCATCAAATTCAAATACGAGAAACGATTTACCATTGATTTCCAGCACCTCTTCCCTGCTAAAATCAATATCTCCGTTCAGCTCCTGAATAGAACTCTTGAAAAAGCCTCTCAGGATCGGGAAGTCAGCCGTAGACCATTGACTAGGCTTTTGAGACAAGGTTAAGTCTGCCTGGCCGTTTAAATCTGACATCGCTGAAATAACGGCGCTACTTCCGGCATATTTCCGGGCAATTACATCCGCTGCCATAGGTCTGAAATCAGTTGGTACTTCGATAGTGATCTCATCATTCACTTTTACTTTTTCCAATTGCTGCGCTTGAAGGCAGAAAGGCAGCATCAGGAATACCACCGCCATGTATATCTTTTTCATAATTACTTAAAGGTTGAATGCCCCAAAAATAAAAAAGCCGACCAAATTGGCCGGCTTTTTCAATAATATTTTTCTCGTTATTAAAGCGTACGCTTTGTCTCCTGGATCTCATATGACTCAATAACGTCACCGATTTTGATATCGTTGAAACCGTTGATTGAGATACCACAGTCGTAACCTTTCTTCACTTCTGCTACATCGTCTTTGAAGCGTTTCAAAGCACCCAATGCACCAGAGTAAATCACGATACCGTCACGGATCAATCTCACATCATTACCACGCTTGATGATACCGTCGGTAACCATACAACCTGCAATAGTACCCACTTTAGAGATTTTGAAGGTCTCACGTACTTCGGCGTTACCCATGATGACTTCTTGTTCTTCTGGAGCCAACATACCTTCCATCGCATCTTTCACCTCGTTAATCGCATCGTAGATGATAGAGTACAGACGGATATCAATTTCTTCAGATTCGGCAATTCTTCTCGCCTGAACGGAAGGACGAACCTGGAAACCGATGATAATCGCATCAGAAGCAGAGGCCAACAATACATCAGACTCAGAGATCTGACCTACAGCCTTGTGAATAATATTCACGGCTACCTCATCAGTAGACAATTTCAATAAGGAATCAGACAATGCCTCAACGGAGCCATCCACGTCACCCTTAACGATAATATTCAATTCCTGGAATGATCCAATCGCCAATCGACGGCCAATCTCATCCAGAGTAATGTGTTTCTTCGTACGAACAGACTGTTCACGAGCCAACTGCTGACGTTTCGTTGCAATTTCACGCGCCTCACGGTCCGTTTCCATCACATTCAACTTGTCACCCGCCTGTGGAGCACCATCCAAACCTAATACCTGAACCGGTGTCGCTGGCCCTACGGACTCCAAACGGTTTCCACGGTGGTCATACATGGCTTTTACTTTACCATAATGCTGACCGGCCAACATGATGTCTCCGATATTCAAAGTACCGTTTTCTACCAACATGGTAGCGACATAACCACGACCTTTATCCAAAGAAGCCTCCACTACAGTACCTGCTGCTTCACGATTTGGATTGGCTTTCAATTCCAAAATCTCCGCTTCAAGCAATACTTTCTCCAGTAGCTCTTCTACACCCTGACCTGACTTAGCAGAAATTTCCTGACACTGGTATTTACCACCCCAGTCCTCTACCAAGATATTCATTTGTGACAACTCATCACGGATTTTATCCGCATTCGCTGCCGGCTTATCAATTTTGTTAATCGCAATTACGATTGGTACACCCGCTACCTGAGCGTGGTTGATGGCCTCTTTTGTTTGTGGCATTACCGCGTCATCGGCTGCTACTACGATAATGGCAACGTCGGTAACTTTCGCACCACGTGCACGCATCGCAGTAAAGGCTTCGTGACCTGGAGTATCCAGGAATGCTACACGCTTACCAGTTTCGGTCATCACGTCATAAGCACCAATGTGCTGCGTAATACCACCGGCCTCAGATGCCGTTACGTTAGCGTTACGGATATAATCCAAAAGGGAAGTTTTACCGTGGTCAACGTGACCCATGATCGTTACGATCGGTGCTCTTTCCTGTAGATCTTCAGCCTTATCCTCTACAACGGTAACTTCAGTCTCGTCCTCTGCAGAAGCAAATTCTGCATCGTAACCAAACTCATCGGCTAATAAAGTAATCGCTTCCGCATCCAAACGCTGGTTGATGGATACGAACATGCCCATATTCATGGCTGTTGCAATCACTTCGTTTACAGAAACCTCCATCAAAGTAGCCAAATCGTTCGCAGAAATAAATTCTGTTACTTTTAGCTTCTTTGCATCCAGTCTTTCCTGCTCCATCTCCGCCTCAAAGGCTTCACTGGCACGGTTTCTCTTATCTTTTCTGTATTTAGAACGGTTAGAAGCCTGATTTCCTTTGTTTCCGCCGGAAAGCTTAGCAAGCGTCTGCTTGATTTGCTCCTGAATTTGCTTATCTGTAAGCTCCTCCTTTTGTGGCTGTGGCTTTCTTCCGCCTTTTCTATTCTGATTTTGATTACGGCCTCTTCCGCCACCTTGCTGATTTCGGTTACCACCGCCACCTTGCTGGTTGCGATTACCTCCACCCTGCTGATTGCGATTGCCGCCGCCCTGGCTTTGCTGATTGCGATTGCCGCCACCTTGCTGGTTACGGTTTCCTCCGCCTTGCTGATTACCACCTTGCTGACCACCCTGGTTCTGTACGTTCCCCTGGCCATCTTTGGTAATGCGCTTGCGCTGTCTCTTTTTTCCGCGACCTTTGTCATCAGAAGATGCTATCGGCTTTTTCTTTGGCTTGCGCTCAAAAGAACTCAAGTCGATTTTACCTACTACTTTTAATCCCTGCAGCTTGTCTGCCTGGGCTGTAATTACCTTACCGGACTCACCAGTAGTAGTTCCTTTCTGATCGGCATTCCCCTCAGAAGTCCCCTTTGCTTGAGGAGCATCTTTTTTAGTTGCTGCCTCAACGGTATTTTCCTTTTCCAAAACTTTATTCTCTGAAACCGGCTTCTCCGGTGTTTCTTTAGTTGCTTTCTCGGTTTGGGCTGGCTTTTCAGGGGCAGCCTCTTTCTTCGGAGGATTTACTTTAGCGGCATCAGTTTTTTCAATCTTCTCCTCAGAAGGTTTTTTCTCCTGTGCTTTCGGTGGTGTAGCCTTCTTGGGCTCAGCAGCTTTTTTCTTTTCTGCCGGTTTTGGGGATGGCTTTTTCAAAGCATCCAAATCAATTTTACCAACCACTTTCAATCCTTCCAGTTGTGGATCTTCCACTTTAGGTATTTCCTTTTGCTGAGGTTTTTCTTCCTCTTTTTTTGGCGTCAGGGGCTCATCGCTCATGTTTTTGATAAACACTTGCTTCTCCTCCTGAAATTCTTCTTCTTTTTTAGCAGTTTCCTTTTTGCTGGTCTCATTACCGGCGTTCGCTGCTCTTTTTGAAGTACCGATTTGCAGTTCAGCCGCTTCCTCCTTGTCCTGAGCGGATCCCTGAAATTCCTTTGCTACAAGGCGGAATTCTTCCTCAGATAATTTAGAGTTAGGATTACGTGAAACCTCATACCCTTTCTTCGTCAAAAAATCGACGACAGAGTTAAGGCCCACATTTAATTTGGAGGCGACTTTACTTAATCGGTGCTTTTTTTCTTCTGCCATATATTTACTGATGCCTGATGCTAATAAAAATGAGCTATTCTCAAATGATAGGAAATCCCGAACGACAAATATACATTAAAAAGAGACAGGTTCGGGATTCCCTGTCTCTTTATGCTATATTTTTATTCAAACTCGTTGTGAATTACCTTCACGATCTCGGCAATGGTCTCCTCTTCAAGGTCAGTACGACGTACTAATTCTTCCATAGAAAGGGCGATAACGCTCTTTGCGGTATCCAGACCAACTTTGTTCAACTCTTCGATGATCCACTCATCAATTTCGTCTTTAAATTCAGTTAGCATGATATCTTCTTCCTCCCCTTCTTCAATGTCACGGAAGACGTCAATCTCATAACCCACTAATTTACCGGCAAGACGGATATTATATCCTCCTTTACCGATTGCCAAAGAAACCTGATCCGGTTTAAGGAATACCGCAACGCGAGACTCTTCTTCGTTAATCTCGGTACGAACTACCTTCGCCGGGCTCAATGCACGAGCAATAAACAAGTCTTTGTTCTCTGTGAAATTAATCACATCAATGTTCTCATTACGAAGCTCACGAACGATAGAATGGATTCTGGATCCTTTCATTCCCACACAAGCTCCTACTGGGTCAATTCTGTCATCATAAGATTCCACCGCTACTTTCGCACGTTCACCTGGCTCACGAACAATCTTCTTAATAGAGATCAATCCGTCATAAATCTCAGGAACTTCCTGCTCAAATAAGCGTTCCAAAAATTCAGGAGAAGTTCTTGAAACCAAAATCTTTGGATTACCATTATTGGTATCTACCTTATGAATGATCGCACGAACAGTGTCTCCCTTGCGGAAACGATCTTTTGGGATCTGCTCTCCTTTTGGTAAAGACAATTCATTTCCTTCCCCATCGGCAAGGATGATTTCACGACCCAAAACCTGATAAACTTCAGCCGTAATGACATCACCTACCAAATCTTTATATTTTTGATATAAAATATCTTTTTCCAAATCTTTAATGCGTTGCATCAAAGTTTGACGAGCAGTCATAACTGCACGACGACCGAAATCCTCCAATTGAACCGACTCCGCAACCTGCTCTCCAATCTCAAAATCAGGCTCGATCTTTCTAGCCTCTTCCAGGCTGATTTTGTCATAATCCCAGATATCCTCAGAGTTATCATCCACGATTTCGCGATAACGCCAGATTTCCAGGTCACCCTTTTCAGCATTGATAATAACTTCGAAGTTATCATCAAACTCATATTTTTTGCGGATCATTGTACGGAATACATCTTCCAGAATACGGATCATCGTGGGGCGATCCACATTTTTGGTTTTTGCGAATTCCGCAAAAGACTCGATTAAAGTCGAACTGTCCAACATATGCTTTCGGTCTCTTTACTTGCTATAATAAACAAATTAAACTGTTACTTTTTAGCACAGCCTTTCTTAAAATACAATTACAATCATGGCTTCCTTGATGGAATCGAAAGCAATCTCGGTATCCTCATAGTTTACCTTTTTCTTTCCTTTTTCCTTCACCTCGGCCTTCAGAAGAATATTTGAATCTGTTACTTCCAGTAACTCCCCTTTAAAAGGTTTGGATTCTCCTTCCACTGTAACTTTTAGCGTTCTGCCAATATTCTTCAAATATTGTCTGTGCAATTGTAGCGGGTAATCCAATCCGGGAGAAGACACTTCCAAAATATATTTGGTGCTAATGACCTCCTGCTCCTCTAACTGATACCCTACATATCTGCTTACCTCTGCACAAACATCAATATCCATACCATCATCGCCATCAAGCAGCACCAAAACTTTCATATTGGGCTGATGACCACTGATAATCACATTGACAACAAAGTATTGATCGTCCTTCAGGGCCTCCTCAGCCAACTTCCAGACTTTATCTTTTAAATCTTCCTGAAATGCCATACCTGCATTTATAAACAAAAGAGGGAGCGATGGGCCCCCTCAACCTTTTGATAGCGCAAATATAGAAATTTTTAATTTTTATAACAACATCTTATTTGATCACAGCTAGATATATATGCATTCCTTTTAATTTTAAGGCACCGAAAGGAGACTTTCTATCTCCAAAAGGGTATTTATAAAAATCAGTTCTGTCCAATCATTTTTTTAGATTTGGATTTTGAGGGAGAAAATTATCATCCATAATTCCTTTAAGACTTGGCGATTATTTTAAATTTGCATTATGCTGAATGAATTAAAAGTCTACAATTCCCTAAGTGGGAAAAAAGAGAAGTTTGAACCACTCAATCCCCCATTTGTTGGGATGTATGTTTGTGGTCCTACTGTTTACAGTGATGTTCACCTGGGAAATGTTAGAACCTTTATGTGCTTTGACGTCATCAACAGATACTTAAAGTTCCAGGATTATAAAGTGCGCTATGTACGCAACATTACTGATGTAGGACATTTAGTGGATGATGCTGATGCCGGGGAGGACAAGATCGGGCGCATTGCAAAACTGGAAAAAATTGAGCCCATGCAGGTTGTTCAGCGTTACACCACCGGTTTTCACGAGGTCATGAAATTATTCAACATCCTCTCTCCGGACATCGAACCCTCGGCAACGGGACATATCATTGAGCAAATTGAGGTGATTCAAAAAATATTGGACGCAGGCCTTGCCTATGAGTCTGAAGGGTCGGTTTATTTTGACATTGCCAAATATAATGAGCAGGAAAATTACGGAAAACTTTCCGGCAGGGTAGTAGAAGACCTCTTAGAGACTACCCGAAATTTGGACGGACAGGAAGAGAAGCGATCCAAGGCGGATTTTGCCCTTTGGAAAAAAGCTTCCGAGGAGCACATTATGCGCTGGCCATCTCCATGGGGCATTGGTTTCCCGGGCTGGCACTTAGAATGTACGGCCATGAGCACCAAATATCTGGGTGAGCAGTTTGATATTCACGGAGGAGGATTGGACTTAAAATTCCCTCATCATGAATGTGAAATTGCGCAGGGAAAAGCCGCCACTGGCAAAGAAACGGTCAAATATTGGATGCATTCCAATATGCTGACGGTTAATGGCACTAAAATGAGTAAATCTAAGGGGAATTCATTCTTGCCTAACCAATTGGTAACCGGAGATCATGAATTATTAGAAAAAGGATATTCTCCAATGACTGTCCGCTTTTTCATGCTACAGTCCCATTACTCTAGTCCATTGGACTTCTCCAATGACGCTCTGAAGGCTGCGGAGAAAGGATATATACGCCTTGCAAATGGAATGAGGTTAATCTCCAAACTGAATTACCAGGAGGAGGAAGGCGTTGAAATCAATGAAAAGCAGCAGAAACAAATCAATAGTATTTGTGATAATTGCTATCGTGCCATGAACGACGATTTCAATACTGCTCAAACCATTGCACACCTTTTCAACCTTTTGAAGAAGATTAACACCCTATATTTAGGTCAACTGAAATATGCAGAGATAGGTCGGGAAACTTATGACCGCCTGATCAATACCTTTAACGGTTTTGTTTTTGATGTTTTAGGCCTTCAAGAAGAAAAAATCGAAGAGGTAGATCCGATCATCCATATGCTTTTGAAATTTTACCAGGAAGCTAAAGAAGCTAAGGATTATGATAAAGTGGATGAAATTAGAGCTGCTCTGAAAAGTCAGGGCATTGCAGTAAAAGATATGAAGGACAAAATTGACTGGGCATACGACGAGATAAAATAAAAAAAGAAAAGGAGGTCAATGACCTCCTTTTTTTATAACGCCGTAATATGTCCTAACCCGAATTATTCACCGCTAGATTCACCCAGCCACCTTAAGTGACTTTTTTTCTTTTGTTAATATTGGCTTACAAATTTCCCATTTGCCCCAATTTGGGTAGGCTTGCATTTTCCTCATGCATCTGTTTCGTTGGAAAAAACTCGAAATAGGGACTATATCTTCATTTTCCCCGCCTTGCAGCAAAACGAGGATTTAAGCGTGAATAATACGGGCTAAGTATTGACCATAACCACTTTTCATTAAGGGCTCTGCGAGTTCTAGCAATTGCTCCTTGTTAATAAAGTTCATCCGGTAGGCGATTTCCTCAATACAGCCTACTTTTAGCCCTTGTCTTTCTTCAATAATTTGAACGAACTGCCCGGCCTGAGCCAAAGAAGCATGGGTGCCGGTATCCAACCAGGCTGTACCACGATTCATCACACTGACCTTCAATTTCCCCTTCCTCAGATAAACTTTATTTACATCTGTAATTTCCAGCTCTCCTCTTTTGCTTGGCTTGATGGATTTAGCAATAGACACCACCTCATTATCATAAAAGTACAAGCCCGGCACCGCATAATTTGACTTTGGCTCCAATGGCTTTTCCTCGATGGAAATGGCTTGTTTTTGATCATCGAACTCTACCACACCATAACGCTCCGGATCATTCACATGATAGGCATAAATGATTCCTCCATCGGGATCAACATTCCCCTGAAGCTGAGTGGATAAGCCGTTTCCATAGAAAATATTATCACCCAAAATCAAAGCGACCTTATCATCCCCAATAAATTCCTCGCCAATAATGAAGGCCTGTGCTAATCCTTCAGGATGCTCCTGAACAGCATAAGAAAATTCACACCCCAGTCGTTTTCCATCTCCTAATAATTCTTCAAAAAATGGAAGGTCCCTTGGGGTTGAAATGATCAATATCTCACGAATACCAGACATCATGAGAATACTTAATGGGTAATAAATCATGGGTTTATCATAAACCGGCATCATTTGTTTACTCATTGCTAAAGTTAGGGGGTGTAACCTCGTCCCTGATCCCCCCGCTAGAATTATTCCTTTCATGGGATAAAAAATTTAGGGGCAGAAAAATCCGCCCCTTGGTTTCAATTCTTTTATTGCTCGTACTGCTCCTGGTAGTACTTTTGGTAATCTCCTGAAGTAATGTTGTCCATCCACTCCTGATTTTCCAGATACCAATCAACCGTTTTGCCAATCCCTTCTTCAAACTGTAAACTAGGTTCCCAACCCAATTCCTTCATAATCTTGTTCGCATCAATGGCATACCTCAAATCATGACCTGCACGATCCGTCACATAGGTAATAAGTTGCTCTGCCGTTCCTGCCGGACGACCTAACTTCTCATCCATTACCTTACAAATCACTTTAATCAGGTCAATATTCTGCCACTCATTAAAGCCACCGATATTGTAGGTTTCCCCCAATTTTCCCTGATGGTAAACCACATCAATTGCACGGGCGTGATCCACTACGTACAACCAGTCTCTTACATTTTCTCCTTTCCCATATACCGGAAGAGGCTTATTATTTCTAATGTTATTAATAAACAGCGGAATCAATTTCTCCGGGAACTGATTTGGCCCATAGTTATTGGAACAATTCGTAATCACCACCGGTAACTTGTATGTATTGGCGTAGGCTCTTACAAAATGGTCTGAAGACGCTTTTGATGCTGAATATGGAGACTGTGGGTCATAAGAGGTATCTTCGTAAAAGAAACCTCCATCATCAAGAGAACCATAAACCTCATCCGTACTAATATGATAAAATCGCTTCCCTTCAAAATTATCTACCCATAAGTCCTTGGCAGCATTTAAAAGATTTACCGTTCCAATAATATTGGTCTTCACAAAAGCCAGAGGGTCTTTAATAGAGCGATCTACATGTGATTCGGCCGCCAGATGTAAAACCCCTTCAAATTGATATTTCTGAAAAAGGCTATTGATGAAAGCTTCATCACAAATATCCCCTTTAACGAATTCATAATTTTCCTTTTGATCAATATCAAGAAGGTTCTCCAGGTTCCCTGCATAGGTCAACTTATCCAAGTTCACTATTTTGTACTCAGGGTATTTATTTACAAAAAGACGAACCACATGGGAACCGATAAAACCGGCTCCTCCCGTAATTAAAATGGCTTTCATTAAAAAGTTACTTTTTTATGTATTGCTCAAAATTATTATGCTCTTTTTTATAAAGCTCCGATTCGGATAAGGACTTGAAATACTCATAGGTGATTTTAAGCCCTTCCGCCCGGGAAACTTTAGGTTCCCAATCTAGTATATCTTTTGCTAAAGAAATATCTGGTTGCCTTTTTTTAGGATCATCGGTAGGCAATTCTTTATAGATCACTTTTTGATCTGTTCCTGTAAGCTTAATAATCTCTTCTGCGAATTCCCCAATGGTAATCTCATTAGGATTTCCAATATTCACCGGATGAGCATAATCCGAGTGCAATAAGCGATAAATCCCTTCCACCAAATCATCAACATAGCAGAAGGAGCGGGTTTGAGAGCCATCCCCAAATACAGTTAAGTCCTCTCCTCTTAAGGCTTGCCCTATGAAGGCCGGTAATACTCGCCCATCATTCAGACGCATTCTGGGACCATAGGTATTGAAAATACGGACAATCCGAGTTTCTACCCCATGATAGGTATGGTAGGCCATGGTCATGGCCTCCTGAAATCGTTTGGCTTCGTCATAAACACCTCGAGGCCCGACAGGATTTACATTCCCCCAATAATCCTCTTTTTGAGGATGAACCTCAGGATCTCCATAAACCTCGGAAGTAGAGGCAATCAACATCCGGGCTCCCTTTGATTTGGCTAATCCTAACAAGTTGTGTGTACCTAATGAGCCCACCTTCAATGTTTGAATCGGGATTTTCAAATAGTCGATAGGAGAAGCTGGTGAGGCAAAATGAAGGATGAAATCTAAGTCACCGGAAACATGCACGAAATTAGATACATCGTGATTATAAAATTCAAAGTTAGAAAGCGGGAAAAGATGCTCTATATTCTTTAAATCCCCAGTGATCAGGTTATCCATGGCCATGACATGGTAGCCTTCCTTTATAAAACGGTCACACAGGTGCGAACCCAAAAAACCGGCTGCACCTGTGATTAATACTCTTTTCATATGACTTAAACCTTTACAGTTTGATGTTTACGAACTTCTGCTCGTCCCACGCTAATATAATCAAAACCGAGCTCTTTCATGACTTCCAAATCATAAAGGTTTCTGCCGTCAAATATGATGGGGTTATTCAAGCCTTTTTGTAGGACATCAAAATCCGGGGTACGGAAGACTGGCCATTCGGTAAAAATCACCAAAGCATCTGACTCATCAGAAGCGGCATATTGGTGTGAACAATAAGTTATTTGATCCCCGAAAATTTCTTTCACATTTTCCATCGCTTCAGGATCATAGACTTTCACCCTCGCTCCAGCCTCCAAAAAGTCTTTAATATTATAAAGAGCCGGAGCCTCTCTAATATCATCTGTATTTGGTTTAAATGCCAAGCCCCAAACAGCGATTGTTTTTCCCTTCAGGCTTCCACCAAAATACTCGATCAATTTTGGAAAAAGCTTTGTCTTTTGGCGATGGTTCACCTCCATTACAGCATCCAAAAGCTTAAAATCATATTCATATTCTTTGGACGTTTTCTCCAAAGCCTGAACATCCTTTGGAAAGCATGAACCTCCATAACCTATGCCCGCAAATAAAAATCGGTTGCCAATTCGGGTATCGGTTCCCACTCCACGTCGAACCGCGTCCACATCAGCACCCACTAACTCGCACAGATTGGCAATCTCATTCATAAAGGTAATTTTGGTCGCCAGAAATGAATTGGCAGCATACTTGGTCAATTCCGCTGATTTCTCATCCATAAAAATCACCGGATTCCCCTGCCGAACCAGCGGCGCATATAATTGCTCCATCACTTTCTGCGCATCTTTGGAGGTGGTTCCTACGACCACCCGGTCAGGTTTCATAAAATCATCCACAGCCACTCCTTCCCGTAAAAATTCAGGATTAGACACCACATCGAAGTCAACAGTGGCATTTGCCGCAATTCTAGCTCTGACTTTCTCAGCGGTTCCGACTGGTACCGTTGATTTATCCACCACGACAACATATTGATTCAAAATTGGCCCTAATTCTTCCGCCACCTGCAAAATGTACTTCAGGTCGGCAGATCCATCTTCCCCGGGAGGCGTGGGCAATGCCAAAAAGATAACTTTAGCCCCTTCAATTCCTTCCGCTAAAGAAGTGGTAAAGGACAACCTACCCTGGTCAATATTTCTATGAAATAAAAGATCCAGACCGGGTTCAAATATGGGCATTTCACGATTGCGCATTTTTGCCACTTTGCGCTCATCTATATCTACACAGGTCACATGATTTCCGGTCTCAGCAAAACAAGTTCCGGTTACTAATCCGACATAGCCTGTTCCTACTACTGCAATTTTCATTGTGTTGGGGTTTAAATGATAATTGAAAAATATTCCTAATGGAAACACAGGGTTAACTTATTTTTTTTGTAGTTGTTCGTGAAAAATTACAATTCAAAAAATATTTTTTTGATCAGATCTTGAGCTGTTTTTCGCTAATCCGCTTATTTTTAAAGAAAAAGCTGGCAATGGTGGGGAAATTAAAAATTAATATCCTATCTTTGCGTTCCGATTGAATTGAACGAAATTGAAATAGAGATATATTATGATCATCGTAAACGTAAAAGAAAACGAAAGCATCGAGAAAGCGCTTAAGCGCTTCAAGAAAAAATTTGAGCGTACTGGAGTATTGCGTGAATTGAGAGCACGTAACTTCTACACTAAGCCTTCTATCACTAACAGACAGCAGAGACTAAAGGCTGCTTATAAGCAGAAAATGTACGCTGAAGAAAACTATTAATTAATAGTTTTTTGAAAAAATTAAGTACCATCCTAAGATGGTACTTTTTTTTTGCCCATTTTTCAGGTAATCAAATTGGCTGGTGAAAAACAACACGTAAATCACCTGCTCCATAATTTCACATTGATTACCTTTTCACTAAAAATATGATTAAGGATTTTTTGAGGTATATGGCTTATGAAAAAAGACTCAGCCAACATACCATCATCTCTTACGAAAATGACCTTAACAAATTTTCTCTCTACCTTCAGGAAAATGCCATAGAGACCCCCGTTCATTTGGTCTCCCCCAATGAATTGAGGCAGTGGATCATTTATCTTTCAGAGGAAGAAATGGCGATAACTTCTATAAACCGAAAAATCGCCTGCCTGAAAAGCTTTTTCAAATTTTGTCTGAAAAGAGGCACCATTGAGAAAGACCCTACCGAAAAACTTAAAACTTTAAAAAAGCCTAAGCGCGTTCCAAAATTTATTCCGGAAGACCAACTTAATCACTTTTTGGACCAACTGTCTCACCTGCCCGAGGACTTCCAAGGCCTTAGAGATCGATTAATATTAGAGCTCTTATATGGCACCGGTATAAGACGGGCGGAGTTAATTGAGTTAAAAAGTGAACAAATTGATAAAAAAAATTACACGGTCAGAGTCAGGGGTAAAGGTAACAAAATCAGACTAATACCACTAAATAGCACCCTCAGAGAGCTTATTCCCCGATATGAAGAACAAAAACTAATTGAATTTTCGGGTAACACTTGCGAATTTTTAATCGTTACCAATAGTGGAAAGCAATCGTATCCAACTTTTATTTATAAGAAGGTGAAGGAGTACTTGGAAATTTTTAAAACTATAGACCAGAAGAGCCCACACATTCTGAGACATACGTTTGCTACCCATCTTTTGAACCGCGGAGCTGATTTAAATGCCATTAAAGATCTTTTAGGACATAGTAGTTTATCTGCTACGCAGGTTTACACACATAATAGTATTGGAAAATTAAAGGATGTTTTCAATCAGGCCCATCCAAAGGCCGAGGAAGATATCCATAAATAGATCACTTAAAATACATTTCGCTTATGAAGTTGCAGATGCATTCTATTCACTTTACAGCTGATATCAAGCTATTAGACTTCATTCAGAAGAAAGTTGACAAACTGGAGACTTTTTTCGACAGAATTATTGACGGCGAAGTATTCTTACGTCTGGCTAAAAATGACGATAACGAGAATAAGATCGTAGAAATTAAATTAAACTTACCAAAAACTCAGCTTTTCGCTAAAGCAACCGGTAGTTCATTCGAGGCGGCAACGGACGAGGCGACAGAAAGCTTAAGACGACAACTAAAAAAATACAAGGAAAAATTAACCGACAAGCAAAACAATAAAGAAGTTCTTCTTAATCAAGAAGCAATCTCCGAGGAGGAGCTTGAAGAAGAGTTCGAATAAAAAGCATAATAAAAAAAAGCCGGCCTTTGGGTCGGTTTTTTTTTGCCCCACTATTCCTTGAAATGAATTCTAACTTGAATTATTCACCACTAGGTTCAATACCCCACCCCAGAAAGTTCATTATCAGCATAATTTGGTTGGGCTTGCTGATTTTTTAATGACCAAAATTAGGTAAGAGCAACTTCTCCATAATAGCGATGCTATTCTCTCAAAATATTCGGGTAGCGATTCTGCAACGCTTCAAATTTTCGCTACGAATTTTGGATTTTAAACCCACCCTAAGCTTGCTTTCTTTTCATTGGTCTAACTCCATGAAAAAACTCGAAATAAGCAAAATCCCTTCATTTTCCTACCCACCAGCCAAACGAAGGTTTTAGCCTGAAGAATCCGGCTTAAGAATAGGTTTCACATAAAAAAATAGGATCCAGCCTAAGGCCAAATCCTATTTTTAAAAGACAAGCTATTCAAGCTAAATCCTTATAGACTAAAAGCATTTTTAATGGCTTCTACATAGTCCAATTTTTCCCAGGTGAAAGTTTCCACTTCCAACACTACAGGCTCCGAGTACGGATTTGGGAAAGAAACTTTTTTAACTTCTGAAGTTCTACCCATGTGACCATAAGCAGCTGTTTCCTGATAAATGGGGTTTCGTAGTTTTAAGCGCTGCTCAATAGCGTAAGGACGCATATCAAAAATGGCCTTCACCTTTTCCGCAATCTCACCATCCGTTAAGTCTACCTTGGCGGTACCGTTGGTATTGACATAAACACCGGTCGGCTCCGCTACGCCAATAGCGTAAGAAACCTGCACCAACACCTCATCCGCTACACCTGCTGCAACTAAATTCTTGGCAATATGACGAGTGGCATAGGCTGCTGAACGGTCTACTTTTGATGGATCTTTACCTGAAAAAGCACCTCCACCATGAGCTCCACGACCGCCATAAGTATCCACAATAATTTTGCGACCAGTCAAACCGGTATCACCATGAGGACCTCCAATCACAAATTTCCCGGTAGGGTTAATGTGATATTTGATATCCGCCCCAAAAAGATCCTGAATATGTACCGGCAAGCTAGAAATCACTCTTGGCAACAAAATCTCCTTGATATCGGCTTCAATTTTACCGAGCATCTCCTCATCGGTATCCGCGAAAGGATCGTGCTGAGTAGAAACTACAATCGCTTCAATGCGCTCCGGCTTATGGTCATCAGAGTACTGAACAGTCACCTGAGATTTTGCATCCGGACGCAAATAAGGAATTTCATTCCCCTCGCGACGCAAATCTGCAAGTTCGCGAAGAATACGATGAGAAATTTCCAATGCCAGTGGCATGTAGTTCTCAGTTTCATTGGTCGCATAACCAAACATCATCCCCTGGTCCCCTGCACCCTGATTTTCTCTATCCTCACGGTCAACACCACGATTGATATCATCAGATTGCTCATGAATAGCGGAGATAACGCCACAAGAATTACCATCAAACTGATACTCTCCCTTGGTATATCCAATTTTATTGATAACGTCACGAGCGATTTGCTGTACATCCAAATAAGCTTTGGATTTCACCTCCCCGGCCAAAACTACCTGACCAGTAGTCACCAAGGTTTCACACGCAACTTTTGAATGCTTATCAAAGGCCAAAAAATGGTCGATAAGTGCATCAGAAATTTGATCGGCAACTTTATCCGGGTGCCCTTCTGATACTGATTCTGACGTAAAGAAATAAGACATATTAAAATATGATTTTAGGATTTTTTGAACTCGGCAAGGGGACCAAAACCGCCTTGGCACTCAGACCAAGAAAAACACTCCCTTGCAAAGAACATGAATGTTAAATCGAAATTCAAAGTTAGAGAAAATGCCTGAAACTAAATACGTTTTTAAACACTAAGTACAAAAATTGTCGGGAATTTGCCTATGGTCAATTTCTCTTTTCTCCATTGAGCGATTGTCTTGGTTTTAATGAATTCCTCCTTACCGGAAACATCTTTAGCTACGCAAAGTTTGACGTTCGGATTGCAGTTTTTCACTAAATCGTTAAAAAGATGATCATTCCTATAAGGCGTCTCCATAAAAATCTGCGTTTGATGAAAATCTTTAGCCGTTTTCTCTAAACGCTTGATCGCCTCAACTCTTCTTTTTTTATCAATCGGAAGGTAACCGCTAAAGGCAAAGGACTGCCCTGAAAAACCGGAAGACATCAAGGCCATAAAAATGGAGGAAGGCCCCACTAAAGGCACCACCTGAATTCCCTTATTATGCGCAAAATCTACGGCCAATGCCCCCGGATCAGCGATTCCCGGACAACCCGACTCTGAGATAATCCCGACATTCTCACCATTCAGTACGGGCTGCATCAATTGAGCCAGCTGGGTATCTTTGGTCTTTTTATCCAAAACTTCGAATCTCAACTCTTCAATGGTCAGGCCCAATTTCAAGCTGGAGATATACCTTCTGGCCGTTCTGATATTTTCCACCAAAAAGTACTGTGTATCCTTCACCACTTCACGAACCTGCTCTGCAATTACTGCCGGAGCCGTTTCGTCTGCAATGACGTTGGGGATTAAATATAGTGTACCTTTATTCTTTGACATCTTATAAATATTTACTGATCACCTCCAGAAATGCCTGAGGTTTTTCTGCATGAATCCAATGACCCGCCTCTGCAATGGTCTCGAATGAAGCATGAGGAAATTGTCTCAAAATACCATCAAAATCTTCCTCCAGGATATAATTGGATCTGGCTCCTCTGATAAAAACGGAAGGCCCGTCAAAATGAGATTGCGAATCCAAAGGCACCACAATGTTCTCAATTTGATCTTTTATCACTTCTAAATTGAATTTCCATCGAAAACCTTCCGGACCTCTGGCCAGGCCTTTCAAAAGAAATTGTCTTACTCCAAAGTCTTCAATCAATTTACTCATTTGCTCATCCGCCTGCCCCCGACTTTTAATGGCAGACAAATCAATAGCCTCTAATGCTTCAATAATCAATTGATGATGCACCGGATACTCCTTGGGGGCGATATCCACTACTACTAATTGCTTAACTTTTTCAGGATGCTCACAAGCAAACTGCATGGCCGTTTTCCCTCCCATGGAGTGTCCGATGATATCAGCCTCTTCGATCTGATGAGATTGAAAAAACACCTCCAAATCATCTGCCATCGCCTCATAATGGTGATCCATTGCATGGGGCGAGCCCCCATGGTTTCGCTGATCTACCAAATAAACGGTACGCTTTGCTGCTATGGCACGGGCAAAGGTCATCCAGTTATCCAGAGAGCCGAATAAGCCATGTAATATAATCAGGGGAGTGCCCTCCCCAACCTGTTTAAAGTTAAGCTGCATGCTGGTTTATTTTAACTGTCGAAGGTAAAGTTGAATGGTATTTTCAAATCCCATATAGAGGGCATCACATACTAAAGCGTGGCCGATAGATACTTCATCTAATTGCGGCAATTGTTCTTTAAGATATTTCAGATTATCCAAATCCAAATCATGGCCTGCATTGATCCCTAAGCCTAATTCCTGCGCTTTCACTGCTGCCGCCACATAATGGGATACCGCCTCCTCTTTGTCTTTATGGAAGTTAGCCGCATATGGCTCGGTGTACAACTCAATTCTATCCGCTCCGCAATTTTTCGCTCCCATTACAAATTGAGGGTCAGGATCCACAAAAATAGAAACCCGAACTCCCTCTGCTTTAATAGCCTCGCAAATCTCTTTCAGAAAACCTTCATGCTTAACCGTATCCCAGCCTGCATTGGAGGTAATGGCTGTTGGTGGGTCCGGCACCAAAGTCGCCTGAGCGGGCTTCACCTTTTTGATGATTTCCATAAAACGCTCATCCGGATAACCCTCAATATTGAATTCAGTAGTCACCACTTCGCTCAAATCCAAAACATCCTGGTAGGTGATATGTCGCTCATCCGGTCTGGGATGCACCGTGATTCCTTCCGCACCAAACCTTTCCGCATCCAGTGCCGCTTTTACAACATTCGGATTGTCCCCACCGCGCGAATTGCGAAGGGTAGCGATTTTATTGATATTTACACTCAGCTTCGTCATATCATTACCTGATTTATTAAATTTAGGCGCAAGTTAGTATTTTAAGAGATTTTCAGGAGGCTTTAGTCGAACTATTCCACCGAATGCTTAAATCCCTACCTTTGTATCCAAATAATATTTCAAAAAATAAAAAGAAAACTTATGAGCTTAAAGGAGACCATCAATACCGATATTAAAAAAGCTATGCTAGCCAAGAAAAAAGACGATTTGAGAGCCTTAAGAGCAATCAAGTCCATGATTATGCTAGCTGAGACAGAGAAGGGCAGTGCCAGTGAGTTGAATGAAGAGCAGGAAATCAAGATTCTTCAAAAGGCGGTAAAACAAAGAAAAGAATCTGCTGATATGTATCAATCACAAAATCGTGAGGATTTAGCAGAAATTGAACTTTCTGAAGTTGCTGTGATTGAGCAATACTTGCCACAGCCGCTTTCGGAAGAGGAGTTAAAGGCGGCGATCACCTCCATTATTGCTGAAACCGGTGCGGAAGGCCCTAAAGATATGGGGAAAGTGATGGGCGTTGCCACTAAATCCCTTGCCGGAAAAGCTGATGGAAAATCTATTTCCACCATGGTGAAGACTTTACTTAATCAATAATTCAAAACTATTTTGATCAGTATTTTTGATATAGGCGCCTTGGTTCTTATGGGTTATGGCGCCTACAATGGATTTAAAAAGGGACTTATCGTCAGCATTGTCACGACTTTAAGCCTGTTTATTGCGATATGGGGCGCTGTACAATTCCAGGATATCGCTACCAGCCTGTTAAAACCTTTTGTAAGCATTGATATCAGCTACCTGCCATATCTCGCTTTCGTTTTGGTCTTCATTGTTTTTGTTGTAGGGGTACATTTCATCGGAACTTTCCTGAAAAAAATTATCCATATGACACTACTCGGAAGTTTAGACACTTTAGCTGGTGGCTTATTGGGAATTATTAAGATCGCTCTCTTTCTGGGCGTTATTGTTTTTGCCATTCAGCATTTTGCCCCTGAAAAAGCCGACGAATTAATGAGTAGTAGCATGGCATTTCCTATTTTGGCAGATTTGGCTGACTTCGTAGCGGGCTTCTTTCCTCCCATAGAGTTCGAAATTCCGGACATTCCAAAAAGCGTGTAACATTGATATTACTGATTGATAATTTCGATTCCTTCACCTACAACCTGGTGGATTATTTTGCGCAAATTGGTGTGAAATGCCGGGTTTACCGAAATAATACCCCCATCCATGATTTAAACCTGGAGGGTGTAAGGGCCATCGTCCTTTCTCCCGGCCCGGGCACTCCTTCCGGAGCTGGGCGATTAATGGAGTATATTGCATATTTTGATGGTCAATTACCCATGCTAGGCGTTTGCCTGGGACATCAGGCCATTGGCCAATACCTGGGCGAGAAAGTCATTCAGGCCATTCAACCTCTGCATGGAAAAATTACCGAAATCAAAATCTCTCCAACCGGCATTCCATTCAGGGATTTAGGAAAACACTCGAAGGTAACCCGTTATCATTCTCTAGTCCTACAAAAGCCATTAAGATCTGATATTCAAATAACTGCCGAAACAAAGCAGGGAGAAATAATGGCCATTGAGCATTTTGAGAAGAAAATGACCGGCATACAATTTCACCCGGAAGCTATTTGTACTGATGAAGGACTGCAAATGCTTAGGAATTGGTGTGAACACCATCGCATCATTTGATATCCATTGCATTTCAGCTAAATTGCCAAATATTATTTCTACAGGCTAATATCCTCTAATGGCTTTTAGTCTATATTAATGTTATTGCATGACTATTGAAATTAAGGAAGCTCAGGGCTTTCAGTATATAGAGGAGGGTGAGGGGCAAACCATCATGTTGCTTCATGGGTTATTTGGCGCCCTAAGTAATTGGGATGGAGTCGTGAATCACTTCAAGGAGGGGTTCAGGGTCGTTATTCCTTTATTACCCATTTATGAAATCCCAAGAAAACAGGCCAACCTGGAGGGCCTACTTGCGCATATTGAAGCATTCGTCCAAATGAAGGGATTGAATCATATGATCATCATGGGCAACTCTCTGGGGGGACATCTTGCTTTGATGTATGCGCTGGCACACCCTGATGAGGTGGATAAATTAATTCTGACCGGCTCTTCCGGCCTATTTGAAAACTCCATGGGTAGCTCTTTCCCCAAAAGGGGAAACTACCAGTTCATCAAAGAAAAAGTAGAATATACCTTCTATGACCCTAAAGTAGCCACTAAGGAATATGTGGATGAGGTTTTTAATATCACGAACAGCATCCCAAAGTGTATGAAAATCGTTAGTATAGCTAAGTCCGCTCAACGGAACAATTTAACCGACGAGTTGCCAAAAATTAAAGCCAAAACGCTTTTGGTGTGGGGTACCAATGATACCATTACCCCTCCGGAAGTGGCCTATGATTTTGACCGGCTTATACCTGACACTCAACTACGATTCATTGACCGGTGCTGTCATGCTCCCATGATGGAACATCCGGATGTTTTTAACCAGATCGTAGATCGATTCCTGAACTGAAAAATAATATGATTGCAGAATCTCTGATAAACCACTCCATTCCACCATTAAAATCATCTGACAATTCGCAAAAGGCGCTTTTATGGATGGAAGAATTGCGCATGCACCAACTTCCGGTGGTGGACAATCGAAAATTCAAGGGCATGATCTCCGAGGAGTTGGTATTAGAGAATAATAATATCGACGCCTTGGTGGGGGAATATGATTTGATTGCGGAACAATGTTATGTTCAGAAACATCAGCATATGCTGGATGTTATCAAACTCTCTACCGACTACGGGGTGGACATTGTAGCCGTGGTGGACGAAGATTTAAATTTCCAGGGTATCATTACCTTAAATGATACCCTGAAAGCCTTATCGCAATTATCGGCCATTCAAAGTCCCGGAGGAATATTAATCCTATCCATGAAACAGATTGATTATTCCCTGGCTGAAATCACCCGACTAATAGAAGAAAACAACACTAAAATCCTCAGCACCTATGTGTATGATGACCCTGAGGATCCTACAAGGTTACATTTAACGGTTAAACTCAACACCCACGACCTGCAAAGAATTGTGGCTACATTGGAGCGCTTTGGTTACCTGATTGAGGCCCGCTTCGAGGAGACCACCAGTTTAACCAATGAGCAGGAGCGGTTTGATATTTTGATGAAATATTTAAATATTTAATTTGGCTTTGTAATTTTAAGCCAAAATCCGCTCAACCTTAACAAATGAGGGGTTTTTAAGATTTATTTTTTTTAAAACAATAGTGATGCGCGTCGCCTTACACGGTAAAAACTTCTCAGAACAAAGTATTCCGGTTATGCGAACAATTTTTGACCGAATTGTTCGATACAGTAGTAAAATTTTTCTCTCCGAAAGATATGCCAAAGTCTTGCACTACCGGGGTATCAAATTACCCTTGGCCGGTACTTTTGGGCGTGGAAACTTACCCGAATGCGATGCAATCATTACCCTTGGGGGAGATGGCACCTTGCTAGATACCGTTACTTATGTGGGAAGCAGCGAAACGCCTATTCTCGGCATAAATACCGGAAGATTAGGTTTCCTGGCTACAATTCCTATCAATAAGTTTTCTGAAACTTTCAAGAGAATTCAGGAAGGGGACTACCGAATAGATGAAAGGAGCTTACTTTCTTTGCGCACTCCTGAAAACTTTTTCCTTAATCAGAACTTTGCCCTAAATGAATTCACAGTAACCAAAAAGGATAGCTCCTCTATGATTACCGTTCGTGCCTTTATTAATGATGAATACATCAACAGTTATTGGGCCGATGGATTAATAGTAGCCACTCCAACAGGTTCCACTGGTTATTCCATGTCTTGCGGAGGCCCCTTACTACATCCGGCATCAAACAATTTCGTCATTACTCCGGTGAGTCCGCACCACTTAAATGTGAGACCACTAATTATTCCGGATAATTCTGAAATCCGCCTGGAAATAGAAAGCCGATCACGCAATGTTTTAATTTCTTTGGATTCCCGCTCGCAGAGCATTCCCTACCAAACCGAAATCAAACTAAAAAAAGAATCTTTCGGTGTAAAGCTCATCCACCTCAATGACTATAGCTTCTATGATACCCTTCGTGGTAAACTCAATTGGGGCATGGATCTAAGAAATTAATTAAAAAATTGTATCTTCAGCTCAAATTTAGTCTCAATCACACCATTCTGCTTATGCAAGAGCAATACGTTTAAAGCATTTTATTATATTTCCCCTCATTTTTGTAATAATTTCGAATTTGAGGTTTCTAGTAATCAAAAAACGAGTGGTGTTTTTACCCAAGCGCAATACATATTTATGCTGTAAACTGACCCTCCTGCTAGGATTTTTTCTGGTATGGAAGCAGGAAGCCAATGCCCAATTTCAGGAAATTGGCGTCGGGATTGGAGGCATGACCTATACGGGAGACATACAGCCTAATTTTTCTTTTAAAGAAACCCTCCCGGCAGTGGCGGTAGCCTACCGCCGAAATTATCAGTACGGTTTTACCATGCGCTACCAGTTACTGGTAGGAAGCATTCAGGGAAGCGATGCAAATACGGCCAGAGATAATTTCGCCACCAGCCGAAACGCCTCCTTCAATGCACTGATGACCGAGGCAAGCGCTGTCATGGAGTACAATTTCATGGACTACAAAAGCAGTGGTTCGGGCTATCCCTGGACCCCTTATTTATTCCTTGGCGTTGGTTTCAATTACTTTCAGGGCACTTCCTCTATAGCGCCTATCCCCCCTGAAAACTCTGGAGTGGCCAATATCCCGGCTACAAAATACAATTACAATTCATTCTCTTACACGGCCACAATTGCTGGGGGAGACAGCTTTATTGAACAAAAAAATGCATTTCCACTGGTGATTCCACTGGGCTTTGGCTTTAAATACAGTTTAAATCCGAACTGGACCCTCAATCTGGAATTTGGCGCGCGTTTGACTTTTACTGATCGCCTGGACAATGTCTCTCAGGAAATTGAGACCAGTAATCATTCGCAAAGATATTACCCTTCCGAACCGGAAGATGTTAAAAAAAGAGATTTCTATTACGGACATGACACGAATGCAGACATGTACTATTACTTTGGTCTTTCCCTGAGTTATGGTTTTTTCAGCGTTCCATGCCCTCATGATTTTTACTAAAGCCCTGCTAATAAGTTTTTATTCTTAAAAAAATTAAAGCAACTTTACAGGCTTGAAGATAAGGAATGGTTATTTCGCATGAAGGAACAGATTAATCCAAATAATATACCTAAACATATCGCCATCATCATGGATGGCAACGGACGATGGGCTAAAAAACAAGGAGCAGCCAGGATTTTTGGTCATCGAAATGCCCTTAAAGCAGTTCGGGAGTCGGTTGAGGGAAGCATGGAATTGGGGGTAAAATACCTTACGCTTTATACCTTCTCCACCGAAAACTGGAACCGTCCAAAATTAGAAATTGATGCCTTGATGCAATTGCTCGTCAGCACAATTAAAAAGGAGACTCCTGATCTTCATAAAAATGGTGTTAGAATAAATGCTATTGGAGATATATCCAGCCTTCCAAAAGGTTGTCAGGAAGAACTAAGCTGGGCAATGAATTATACCAAAAGCAACAGCAAGCTGGTTTTGAATCTGGCGCTGAGCTACAGTGGCCGGGCCGAGATCATTAACAGTGTTCAAAAAATGGTGGCAGCCGCACAAAGTGGAGCGCTAAAACCTGAAGATATTACCGAAGATTTTATAAGTAAAAGTCTATACACGGCAGAAATTCCTGATCCGGAATTACTCATTAGAACCAGTGGGGAAAAAAGGATCAGCAATTTTTTACTGTGGCAGATAGCTTATACCGAACTACATATTACTGATACCCTATGGCCAGATTTCAGACAAAAACACCTGTTTGAAGCGGTATTAGATTATCAAAAACGCGAACGAAGATTTGGAAAAATTAGCGAACAGGTGCAATCCCAAAACTCATGAAATTGTCTAATATAATCCGATTTATCACTATTTTTTCCCTTGGATTATGCCTGGTTCAAGAAGCCACTGCACAATTCAGAATGGGTGTTGGACGTAAAATTGACAACACCATCAAGCTGGATTATGGAAATCCTAAGGAATATGAAATTGCCGAAATTGACGTACAAGGAATTGAAACCCTGAATAAATCGGCATTGCTCTCCTTAACCGGCCTAAAAGTAGGTGACAAGGTTAGAATTCCCGGAGATGACATCAGTAACGCCATCCGTAAACTGTGGAAACACGGGATTATCGGGGACGTTTCCATTTTGGTCAACAAGCTGGAAGATGGACAGGCATTCCTAACACTGGAATTAAAGGAGCGTCCAAGACTGACGCGTTTTGAATTCCAGGGAATCTCCAAAAGCCAGTCCAAGGAATTGGGAGAAAAAATAAAGCTGATCCGTGGTAGGGTACTGACCGATGCCATTGTGAAAAATGCAGAGCTTTCCATTCGTGACTTCTATGTGGACAAAGGACACTTAAATGTGGACGTAAAAACGAAGCAAATTGAAGATACGCTGGTAACCAGCGGTGTTCGATTGATTTTCGATGTCACCAAAAACAACAAAGTAAGGATTGACAAAATCAATGTTTACGGGGCAGAAGCCATTGATGACCAAACGGTCAAGCGTAAAATGAAGAAAACCAATGAAAATCTTCGTTTTAAACTGCCTAACCGGTTAGCCTCCGACCTCATTTCCCTAGGAAAACCGGAAAACATGAAATACTTCCTGACGCATCAGGAAGATGACGGCGGCTCCAGCGTAAAGGATTATTTGAATGAAAACGTGAAGCTGAACTTCTTTAAATCCACCAAATTTATTCGCACCGAGTATGAGGAGGATTTAGATAAAGTCATCACTTATTACAACTCCAGAGGTTACCGTGACGCTCAAATCATGGAAGATTCCGTTTATGCTTCCGGCAAAGACCGCATCAATGTGGACTTACATATTGAGGAAGGTCAGAAATACTATTTCCGAGATGTAGAATGGGTGGGTAACTTCGTTTACACTGATGAAATCATGAACAAAATCCTGGGTGTAAAGAAGGGCGATGTTTATGATATGGAATTAATTCAGAAAAAACTAAACTTTAACCCTACAGGACCAGATGTTTTCGGTCAATATATGGACAACGGTTATCTGGCATTCCGCTGCGAGCCTGTTGAGGTAAAAGTAGAAGGAGATTCCATTGATGTCGAAATGCGTATAGTGGAAGGTGCACAATTCACTATTAACAAGGTTCTACTAACAGGAAATGACAGAACTAATGACCATGTAGTATATAGAGAAATAAAAACAATTCCTGGGGATAAATTTTCGAGAGAAAGAATTATCACCACGCAGCGAGAGCTATCCCAGCTGGGTTATTTCGATGCAGAAACCATCAATCCGGTTCCACTGCCCAATATGGCTGCAGAGACTGTAGATATTGAATGGGGCGTACAGGAGCGACCCTCCGATCAGATTTCCCTTTCCGGTGGTTGGGGTGGATCCTTCGGTTTCGTAGGTACAGTAGGATTGACCTTTAATAACTTCTCGGTTAAGAATATTTTCGATAAGAGTACCTACCGTCCATTACCTTCAGGAGATGGACAAAAGCTTTCCCTGAATGTTCAGGCCAATGGGGTACAGTATCAATCTTATGCGATCGGATTTACCGAGCCCTGGCTAGGGGGGAGGAAGCCAACCTCATTAAATGTGTCTTTCAACCACTCGGTACAGCGTATCTTCCCATTCAATGATTTCAGTTTCACGAATCAGATTGGATTCCTGAAAATGTGGGGAGCTTCTATAGGCTTTGGAAAACGATTAACATGGCCGGATGAATGGTTTACCATTTCCTACGCATTGTCGATGCAGACTTACGAAATGGAGAACTATACTTACTCCAGACTAGGATTTGATACCGGTACTTCTACTAACTTCTCCTTCATTACGACTTTGTCTCGTAACTCAGTGGATAACCCAATGTATCCGCGAACCGGTTCATTGGTAAGTACCAGATTGGCCATGACGCCTCCATATTCTTTGTTCAATAACAAAGATTATGACAACATTGATAATGAAGAAAAGTACCGATTTGTCGAATTCTATAAGGTTAACTTTGACCTGAAAAACTATGTACAAATCTGGGGTGATTTGGTATTGGAAACCAAGGCCCACTTTGGACATATGGGATCCTATACCAATCAGGTTGGGGTAGGTCCTTTCGAAAGATTTGAAATGGGTGGTTCGGGTCTTTCCGGAGGTAACTTCATGTTGGGTACTGATATCGTAGCCTTAAGAGGTTATCAGGATCGTTCCCTGATTCCTTACAACCCGGAAGAACAAATTCAGGGGGGTACAACTTTCGTAAAATATACCGCGGAATTGCGTTACCCACTGTCACTGAATCCATCTGCGACCATCTATGTTCACACCTTTGCAGAAGCGGGTAACAACTTCAATGAGGTCAGCAGCTTTGACCCATTCGATGTAAAAAGATCCGCGGGTGTGGGTGCCAGAATCTTTATGCCGGCCTTTGGTTTGATTGGTATTGACTGGGGTTACGGATTTGATCCGACTCCAACGCAGCCTGCTGGCGGACCTTCCGGTTCTCAGTTCCACTTCACCATCGGACAGCAGATCAGATAATCAGATTGAAAAATATACAAAAGCGATGTTCCTTTGAGCATCGCTTTTTTTATGCCCTGTTTCGAAAAGACGTCAGCCGTTTAACCGGAATGATGCACCAGCAGATTCAAAGGGCTTAAACAAATTTATTCACCGTTGGATGCTTTACCTTTCCTCACGCTCCATACGATCTCCCCATTACCGATCTTTTCCTGAATTTTTTAAACCAATAATTGGGGTCTAGCGGCTATTATGGAAATTAATCAAATTTGCAGCCGGATGGTGTGCTTTTAAACACACTCTAAAGAACTATTTCTTCCTTGGAAAAAACTTGAAATGAAGAACTACTCCTTCATTTTCCCCCTTGCTGCTAAAGGAGGATTTAAGTATGAATAATCCGGTAAAGCGCTCATAATTCGGTTAATTTCCTTAAATCAAAAAATAATCTAATATTTAGGTTTAATTTCCTTTTAGGAAGCGTAAATTGAAATCTAAAGCAAAACGCTTTTCAATGCATATGAATAAACTGTCTTTCTTTTTTTGCTTTCTGGCCTGCCTTTGTTTAGGTCAATATTCCTGGGCTCAGAAATTTGGTTATGTGGATACAGAATTCATCCTGACCAAAATCCCCGAATATCAGGAAGCCCAGTCAGAGATTAATAAACTTTCCGAAACCTGGCAAAAAGAAATTGCCGAAAGTTATAAAGATATCCAGGCCAAATACGATGAACTCCAGGCCGAAGAAGTTCTGCTGACTGCCGAAATGAAGGAGGAAAGACTGAAGGAGATCCAGCGAAAGGAGGAAGAAGTTAAAGCCTACCACAAAAAAGTCTTTGGATTTGAAGGGATGTTCTTCCTGAAGAAAAAGGAATTGATCAAGCCGGTACAAGACAAAGTTTTTGAGGCAGTATCCAAAGTTGCCAAAGAAAAAAGGCTTCAGGTGATCTTCGATAAATCCGGAACACTGGTGATGATTTATACTGACCCGATACACGATTACACCGACTATGTACTGGAAGAACTGGGACTTGGAGATCCTAATGACACCGTAGAATAAGGATAGTGTTAAATAGTGTTAATTCGGATCGATAAATTGGAAGAGTTTTTTTTTAAACTCTTAATCTTTATTAGTTTGCAACAAATTTAATTTTTGGGATAATTATGAAAAATAAAAGCTTAATTACTGCGCTGGCATTGGTGTTGGTATTTTTGGGTTTGGGTGCGCAAGCACAAACTGCAGCAATTAAAATAGGATACACCAATGTTGACTATATCCTAAGCCAGTTACCTGAAGCTAAGCAGATCGAAACACAATTGAAGGAGTACGAGGCGCAACTTGGCAATCAGTTGCAAGCTAAAATGCAGGAATTCGAAACAAAGTACAGAGACTTCAGCGAAAAAGCCGAGACGATGGTACCTGAGGTTCGTGCAGACAAGCAACAGGAACTTCAAAACATGCAGCAGCAAATCCAGCAGTTCCAGCAAACTGCCCAAGGATCTTTGCAAAAGAAACAACAAGAGTTATTGGAACCTACTTACAAGAAAATCCAGAACTCTATTGATAAAGTAGCGGAAGCAAATGGTTATACTCACGTATTCACTTCTGATGCGGCAGGTTTCCCAGTATTGCTTTATGCGCGTGAAGAGGACAACATCTCAAATTTAGTATTGAAAGATCTTGGAGTAACTCCTCCTGCTTCCAACTAATTTGAAAAAAATATCAATTTAAAAATCCCAATCTTACGGTTGGGATTTTTTATTTTTAGGCCATATGCAAAAAACCTTGTACCCGCCATTTTTAAAAGAAGGAGATGCTGTTGCCATTGTTGCCATTTCCGGCCCGGTAATGGAGGCCCCTGTTCATGCTGCCCGAAAAATACTGGAAAAAGAAGGCTTCCGTGTCCATTTGGGAGCACATTGCCTGGACCAGGTCGGGATGTTAGCCGGAAAAGATGAAGATCGACTGGCCGATTTTCAGCAAGCACTGGACAATCCAGAAATCAAGGCTATTCTCTTTGCACGCGGGGGCTATGGGGCCAGCAGGATTATTGACCTGGCGGATTTCAGCCAATTCCGGAAATTACCAAAATGGTTGGTGGGATTTTCCGACCTTACGGCCATTCACCTGCATTTGGAAAAATACCATATCTGCAGCATTCATGGGGTAATGCCCAATTCCTATGCCCGGGAAGGAGGAGAAGTTGCCCGACAAGCTTTGTTTGGCTTACTCAAAGGGAAAACAACAAAGCTAGCATCCCCTAAACACCCTTTAAACCGTCAGGGAAAAGCGAAGGGGAAAATCTTAGGTGGAAACCTCAGCATCATCAATCATTGTCTCTCAAGCCCTTCAGAGCCGAATTGGAAAGGTGCTATTTTGGTTTTGGAGGATCTGGAGGAACAACTTTACCATCTGGACCGCATGATGATACAATTACAGCGATCAGGGGTCCTCTCCCAACTGGCGGGATTGATTATCGGACAATTTTCAGACATGAAAGAGGGGCGTTATCCTTTCGGAAAACTGGCGGAAGAAATCATCCTGCAACATGTTGCGAATTATCAATATCCGGTCTGGGTAGGCGCTCCAATTGGTCATGAGGCTCACAACCTCCCTTTTATTCATGGCGCTAATATTTGCCTGGAAGTAACGGATGAAGGGTCAAGTATTGATTATTTACAAAATTAAGCCTATCCCAAGGGTAAGTAAAACGATAACCGGTGCGGGGACTTTATTGGTAAGAATCAGAATAAAGCCTGACAATACCACCAGGATATTCAACCATTGCCACTCTATGGGCATGGCCAGCTGAACGGCTGCTGCAGCCACAAAACCAGAGCTGGCCGCCACAATACCCTTTAAACTTGCTTTGATCACGGCATAATGCTTAAGCCGCTCCCAAAAGCGAATAACAAAGAATATCAAAAATGTGCCGGGAAGGAAAATACCCACCGCCGAGACTAATCCACCCAAAATAGCCATCGGAACACCATGCTGCTGCATACTGAGCGTCCCCACATAAGCACAAAAAGAAAATACAGGTCCGGGAACCGCCTGTACCATGGTATAGCCCGTCAGAAATTCCTCAGAGGTCAGGTACATTTTCAGACTTACAAATTCTGTGTAAAGTAAAGGAATAAGTACCTGTCCACCGCCAAAAACCAGACTGCCATTCCGGTAAAAATTCTCAAAAAGGCGGACTAATTTGTCTTGCGTAAAATACCCGACCAACGCAGCTCCTATGAGCACCCCAATCCATAAAAAGAAATTCTTCCAATCAATACGCCAGGGCACTTTTTCTGCAGGAGATTTTTCCTCCTGATGATGTCGCCAACTGGTATAGGTGCCAGCGGCTAATAAGATCAGGGGAAAAAGGAATGGACTGGCAGCCAACAAACATAAAACCACCGAAATCACCATAATGACGACGCCCTCCCCATCCCGAATCACTTTTCGGGCGATCTTAATCCCTGCTGCGGCCACAAAAGCCACTGCCAGTGGTGGAATAAATCGGGTAAAAGCTAATGAAATGTCAAAAGAGGCTGCCAGACTTATTAAAAGCCCTAACAAAATCATTAGGGTAATAGCAGGAAAACACCAAATTAACAGTGTCCAATAAGCCAAAGAAGGGCCCCCAAGCCTAAAACCAACCGCTGTAATGGTTTGAGTAGAAGTAGGCCCCGGTAAAATGGAGCAAAGCGCATTTAACTCCAATAATTCCTCCTCGGAGAGATACTGATGCTTTTCTATGAGTACTTCTATAAAAAGCGCAATATGAGCTTGTGGACCTCCATAAGCAGTAAATGCCAATTGCATTACATCTCTTAAAAAAATCAGACGCCTGGCTCTTCTCATAAAAAAGTTTTAATTACAGAAATGGTCTTAACTTCTCACTAATTGGCGCACAAACTGTAGCCAGTGGTACACTTCAAAGGTTTAGACTTTTACCTGCCGTAATATCTGATAAATAAATTTTGAAGAAAAGGATTTAATTTTCAAATTGAATTATTCCAACACAATAATCATGGACAATAAACAAAACCCAAGCAACAGTAGAAGGGCCTTTGTCAAGACCTCTGCCAAAGCTGCCATTATCAGCGCAGCAGGCATGCCTTTAATGGGAGCGCTCAGCAGTTGTGAATCCAAAAAAGAAGAGAAAAAAGAGGAAGCAAAAGAAGTAAAACCTCAGGTAGAGACTTTCAGTCAAATTGCACTTCCTTACGCATTTGATGCTCTGGCTCCCAATATTGATGCCATGACCATGGAAATCCACTACGGGAAGCATCATGCAGGCTATGTTAAAAAATTAAATGCGGCTGTTCAAAAAGATCAGATTGGTGGTTCTTTGGAAGCTATTTTGGCCAATGTCAGTCAATATTCCACGGCGGTTAGAAATAATGGAGGCGGACATTACAATCACAATATGTTTTGGCAAGTGATGAGTCCGAATGGGGGAGGAGTACCTACTGGCAAACTGGCTGCTGCTATTGATCAGGCCTTTGGAAGTTTTGAGGAGTTTAAAGCGCAGTTCTCCAAGGCGGCGGCCACCCGATTCGGTTCAGGCTGGGCCTGGCTGGTGAAAAACGGAACGCAATTGAGTATTGGATCCACGCCAAATCAGGACAACCCCTTAATGGATGTGGCCGAGATAAAGGGCACCCCTTTACTTAACCTGGATGTTTGGGAACATGCCTATTACCTCAACTACCAAAATATGCGTGGCAGCTATATTGAAAACTTTTGGAAAGTGGTGAACTGGGAAGAGGTTTCAAAACGATTTGAGTCCTAATCTGCACAGTTTTACCATAAGAAAAGGCGATTCTTTACCGGAATCGCCTTTTTTATTACTACCCCTTATGTTCAATAGGGCGCCATTTTTACCACAAATTACAAGGAAATTAAACCAGGAATTTTCGCAGCCTTCTTGTAAGTATTGACTACTTCATCAGAAGATCTTACTGCAAACCTCGCAGTGAAAGAGAAGAATTTCCCATTCTTAGAGCGTTTTTCTTCCACCATCTGGCGAGGAAAAATCTCTTTATGAAAATGCTCCACTTCTGTGGATGGAACGATAAACTTGTAAGTATAATTGGTAGGGAATTGATGCTGATCCTCTAATTTTTTCTTAAAGTCTTCGTATGAAAACGACTTAGACATAAATACTCCTTTTCTTTATTTATACGTTGTTTGTCCATCAGCAACTGAATATTACTGACAACAAGTTCTTAAATACAAACAGCCTGCCGAATTAAATCGACAGGCTGTTGGCTTATATTTTTCAGACAATTTGTCAGCTAAGCGAATTAATAATACTTATAACGCTCATCAACAACATTGGCTGCCTCTTTCAAAGACTCTGAGATGTTGAAAGAAACGCGGTTGTTCAGGTTCGCTTTCAACTGATCTGCATAAGTTTTGTAGTTTGCTATTTCAGGGGCAGTAGTTTTCGCTACTAATTGGATCACCAAGATACCGTTATCAGTCACTACTGCTTTGGAAATCTCACCTTTCTCCAAGCCGAAGATAGTACCTACTGCTTCCGGTGCATAACCTACAGATGGTAAAATGTTAGAAGCAATTTTCAAATCAGAAGCTTCGTAAACTTTAGCGTCATCGCCGTAGTTCTTCGCCATCTCATCCAAAGTAGCTCCGGACAATTTCTTCTTGATGATCTCTGCTTTCTTCTCTTTTTTCACTTTATCTGTCACCTCTGTCTTCACTGCAGAAAGTGGAGACGTTCCTTCTTCCACTACGGAAGTCAAAGCTGCTACCACATAGTTCTCACCAGCGTCCTGCGCTTCAGAAACCTCACCGATAGCTGCATCACGGAATGCCCAGCTAATTACAGCACGAGCATCAGCAATAGATCCCAAACGACGATCATTAGCGCCTAAACGAGCGGCAGTCTGAACGCGGTAATTGTTCTCTTTTGCAAGCGCTTCCATTTCGTTTACATCACCAGCATTGGTCGCCAGCATGTCCGCATCACGGAAGATCTTATCACGCGTTTCATCAGAAGCAATCATCTCACGTTGGATAGTGGCAACGCTGAATGCCTTTGTTGTCACCGGCTCTGTTACTTTAATAATGTGGTAACCGAACTGCGTCTCTACAACAGCACCATAAAGCCCTGCTTTGTTCATTCCGAAAACTGCCTTTTCGAATGGCTCTACCATACGACCTTCAGAGAACCATCCCAAGTCACCACCGCGAGAAGCAGATGGATCCGCAGAATTTTCTTTGGCCATTTCCTCAAAATCAGCACCACCTTTTATTTTTCTCAAAATGCTGTTTGCCTCTTTCTTTGCTTTTGCTTTAGCCTCGTCTGAACTATCTTCAGCGCGAATCAAAATGTGGCTAGCTTTAGCCGACTTTGTTCCTTCCTCAGAAATTTTAGATACTTTATAAAGCGTATAGAATCCGCCTTCCGCATAAGGACCACGAACATCCCCTTCAGAAAGGTTACCTGCGTTAGCCTGTAACATACGTGGCAATTGATCGATTGAGAAAGTTCCAAAAGACTGGCCATTCACATCAGTATTGGCTGCAGCGTACTCGGCATCTTCTGCTACTGCTTTGAATTCGTCTTTGATCTCGTTGATCTCTGTAAAGAAAGCAGCTGAATCAGAGGCAGAAGGTACAATTGGGAAAGTTACATACTTCACCGCACGGTAAGCTTCTGTCTGATATTGTTTCGAATGAGCGCTTAAATAGCTTTTCAATTCACTGTCCTTCACAGGTACTAAAGAGTCACCCACTGTGTAGAAAGGAACATAAAGATATTTTGCTTCAGCTACTTCGGTTTCACCTTCGTACTGACGCTTCGCTTCTTCAATAGTTACATAGTTAGCACCCTGAACCAAGTAATCGAATTTCAAGCGCTCACGTGCTGGGATTAAGGACTCTTCGATACTCAACCACATTTGAGTCTGCTGAGGATTGAAGTTTGCCATCGCTCTAAGCATAAAGTCTTTATCAAACTCACCAGTCTCAGGGTTTCTAAAAAGTTGCTGGATCTGTGGGCTGATATTCTTACCCTGAACCATGTCAATCAATTCCTCATCTGATACTCTGATTCCCAAAGCCTCATACTCAGTTTTGAAAGTTTCTTTGATCACCAAAAGATCCCAAGCTTGCTGACGCAAAGAGTTGGTCTCCGTTTCAGAAGGAAATCTTCCATAATTATTACGGAAGTTGATTTTTAGTTCTTCTATCTGGTTTTGGTATACTTCTAAGGGTATTTCATTTCCAGCAATCTCCCCCACAACACGATCGTCCTGAGAGGAGCCCGGAGCTAACAAATCACCACCTACAATAAAAACTAACAGACCAACTGCAATTACACCTACAGCGACGCCTGTTTTCTCACGTATTTTGTTAATTAAAGCCATTGTTTAACACAATCTAAAAAAAGCGCTACGATTATTATTTCTTATTTATTTACAATTTTTGGTAGAGGAAGCCTGGTAAAAATGCTCAGCTTTCGCTGCTCCAAAAAATATCTTGGACTCCCCTCAAAAAAAATTTGGTTCGAAATATCGGTAAAAAACCATTGAAAATAAACCTTTTCGGCACGGGATTCTAAAAAAATGACTATTTCGTTCTTCGCCTAGCCATTTAAGCCCTATTTCAATCCCGAGCGAGATTAAAATTATCAAAATATTAAGGAAGGACACAATATTTTAATGAAGGAAAATCAAAATTTGCCAAAATCAGCTATTTCTTCCCCGGGCAGGGAGGAGTTAGTCCTCCAGATTTGACCGGTCCAGCTGAACAATATCAATTCCATTTTCCTTCCTGATCTCAATGATGACCAAACCTATAGAAGTGAAAATTTCCTCTTTTTCCTCAGGAATTTTCTGAGCTTCGGCAAAAATAAATCCCCCTAAGGTATCATAATCCCCTTCCGGTATATCCCAGTCATATTTTTCATTTAAATAATCAATATCCAGCCGGGCAGAGAGACGATAATGCTCTTCCCCGATTTCCTCTTCCACCAAATCCTCATCATCATGCTCATCCTGAATTTCTCCCAGAATCTCCTCAATCACATCTTCCACACTCACAATACCGGCCGTTCCCCCGAATTCATCCACTACTACTGCAATACTTTTCTGATCACTCACAAATTGAAGAAGCAGGTCATTGGCCAGCATGGTTTCGGTAACAATGGGAATATCCATCATATTTTCCTTCACGCTCTTAGGCTTGCGAAACAAGTCCGAGCTATGACAATAGCCGATGATATCATCCACAGAATCCCGATAGACCAATATTTTGGAATGCCCGCTTTCCATAAAAGCATTTTTTAAGTCCTCTACAGCGGCATTTTCTTCCACGGCCACGATATCAGTCCGGGGTACCATACAGTCTCTCACCTGAACGGTTTTAAACTCCAGTGCATTGTTAATGATACGGGAATCGACCTCTTGTTCCTCCTCATAGCCTTCTTTTAAATTACTTACAAACTGGCTGAGCTCGGTTCTGCCTAACATCCCGGAATCTTCAGAGTAGGGCAGGCGCATCACATGCACGATGAATAATTCTGACACAAACATGACCATGGCCACCACCGGACGACTAAGCTGGTAAATTAACCATACCGGAACCATCAACACTTTCAAAATCCCATTGGGATCAATCAGAAAAAGGGATTTGGGGGTAAACTCGGATAAAAAAAGGACAATCACAGTGGAGATCACCGTCTGCAAGAAGAATAATAAGAACTCATTATCTTCCGGAAGAAAGTGATAAACACTATTAAAACCTTCGATCACTTTCGCCATAAATATGGTGTAAACCATCAGCGTGACCGTATTGCCCACCAACATAGTAGCCACAAACTGGCTGGGGCTTTTCAAAAATTTGGTATACACTTTACCGGACAACATGCCCTTTTTCTCATCCAACTGAAATTGTAGCTTATCGGCGGAAATAAAGGCAATTTCTACCCCGGAAAAGAGGGCTGAAGCCAATAATGAAATGACTACGATATAAATCGGTTGTTCCAAACTTTCAATCATAAGGTCGTTAAGCTTTACGCCTGTTTTTCTTTTTCCCTTTTGGGTTTCCGGAATCCTTCTTTGGGGCCTCAGCCTGCTTTTTTACCGGCCCCCGAAGCAACTGATAACCAAAGAAACCGGCCAGGCTAAACATAAAAATAAAATAGGATTGTTGAAAACCATAAAGCATGGTCTGGTGCACCCCAATAATGAAGGCGACGACCGTTAGGGCAAATACGATTTGAGTGATTAATCCTCTTGACATGAAAATATTATTGAATGTCTGTAATAGGTGCTACCATCCTCGTGGAGTCTACACCTGTGGAGTCTTCTTCCTCTTCCTCATCGAGCTCAATAGTTCCTTTGGGCGTGCGAATGTGATAAAAGGAAAAATCCTGAGCAGCATCCAGTCCCTCACCAGTCAATATTTGCCCCTCCGACTCAATTCTCACAAACTTCTCGGTATAGACCTTTTTGGTTTTCGGATTCCAGAACAACTCCTCCGTATTCAGTTTTTCTCCGGACTCTACATTCTGAACCCGCACATCACCCTGAGCCTTATACTCCATTTTTTCCTTCTCATAATAGCAATAATTGCATCGAAGGGTGGCCTCCATCTCGCCCTCTTTATTAAAAAATTCGAGATACAATCCCTCGGGAAACTCCCGATCACCGGATTCAAACTCTAATTGCTTGTCAGCCTCCAGGGTAAGCACTAATCTTGCGGAATCACTGTAATAGGTCAGGATCGTGTCCGCCTCCATCATGGGGCCCTCGTAGGATACAAAAACGTTCACGTCTTTTTTCTCTTCCTCACAGGCTGAAAGCGTTAGCAGGGCCAATAGTATTGCCCAAAAACCGAAAAAATGCTTGTTCATGGATATTAATAAGCGGAATGATGATTTTAAACAAAGATATAAAAAAAGCAGGCAATCAAAATACAGCCTGCCTGCTCTTTAAGATACTTTATGCGAATATGCTCCGTCAGGCGCAACGAATCCACCCCTGAGGTTCATATTCTTTATGTAATAATGATTTTCCGAATTTTTAATAGCCCCAATTCAGGCAAGCTTTCTTTTCCCTCATCTGCTTCCTTTGAAAAAACTCTAAATAGAGAACTATTCCTTCATTTTCCCACCCTGCAGCAAACAAGGATTTCAGGATGCACCATTAGGACTAATACTTAATCCCGCTTCTGGACCTGTACCGTTTTATTAATCCAGCAGCCGATGTTTACCGGATCCCCCACATTTAAATCATAGGTAAAAATATCCTCCATATTCGGAAACTGAGATTTAGCATTGGCCATTCCACTTTTATTGCCCGCCTTGGCATACATTTCATACGCGGCTATGAATACCGCCCGATCTTTGACCTTATTTTGGTTCTGTCGGCACCGCTCAAAAGAACCAAAGTATAAATTCCCCACGAAGGTATAGGCTTCCACTTTTGCCGGATTCAAAGCCACGGCTTCCATGGCCATTTTTCTGGCCTGACTCAAGTTCTTTTGTTTTTCATGGATACCTGCAATTTCCAACTTCATATCAGCCTGTTTTTCTGCATCCTCAGCCTGCTCCTCCGCCAAATGAAAAAACTTCATGGCGTTCTCATAATTGCCATTTTGCTTTTCCTTTACCGCAATCAATTTCGCCATACCAAAGCTGGGTTCCTGCTCATAAATAATTTTGGTAGCAGCAAGGAAAACGGGTAAATCCATGCACTGCCCGGCATAAGACAGCTTAAAGATTTGTCTGGCCAAATCTATATTTTGAGGATCCTGTTGCAATTTAGGTCCCAGATTATTGGCGATAAAATCACAATCAACATCTATAATTTGCGGCAATAGCTGGTCTACCAAATCCTTGATTTTCTCTACCTCTTCCGGCTTTTTGGAGGTCTTCATCTGCGCAGTCAGAATGCCATCTACCTCATCGTAAATAGCCAACACCTCTTCATTGGTAAAGGCGGATTCGTCCTGGCTACGATAGCGGCGTACAATATCAAAATAACCAAAACAGTTACGGTCCATTGTCTTATTCCCTTTTAAGGAAATTACCTCCTGGTATAGCTTCACCAGGCCCGGATACTCTTCCGGACTATCTTTGAAATACTTATAGGCATAATAAGCCTTTCGGTCCAGCACGGAAGCCTTTTGGCCGAAATACTGAATTCTTAAATCATAAGAGCGCAGAGCGGAATCTTGCAGCTGCTTTTTACGAGCAGGGTCTTTTTCTTTGGTGGCAAGGGCGTCATAAATTTTTGCCGCATTCTGATACAGCGACTTATTTAAATCAGGTGCGTTAACCATTAACCACAACAAGGGCTCCTGACAGGCCGCATAATTTTTCGCTTTCAGGTTGTCGGTATAAATAACGTTCTTCTCCTGGGCCAGCTCTTCCTGACCAGCGGGCCAATTCCATCCTGATTGCGCAAACGAAGCTCCCCAAACCATGGAAAGCGTCAATACTAGAATAAATTTGAATTTCATATTTAAAAAAAAGGGTAAGTGATAACAACGACATCATTAAAAATCCCCACTGAATTTCAGACCTCAAAAAAAGCATCCACACCGCACAAAATGCCTGAAAACAAAACATCTCCCTCACTAAAACCCTAAATAGCAAAATATTCTATGGAAAAGTAATAGGACAGCGTAAAAAATATGCAAATTATTCTTTACTCAATAATAGTAAAGCTTTAACCAAAAATTTTAAACCGTTTAGTTCATACTTTAAACCTCAGCCTCCAACTAAATTCTAATTATAGGAAGCGATGCTAAAATCTTGCGACAATAGTGCTTTTGGCTGCATCATTAACCCGGATAATTCATGCTTTAATCCGGCTTAAGCTTGAAAATCCAGCCTAAAAAAAAAGCGGTCAACCCAAGGCTAACCGCTTTTAATATATCACCAAAGGTGATGATTAGTCACGCTTCTGAACTTTCACTGTTTTGTTAATCCAACATCCGATAGATACAGGATCACCAACATTCATATCATAGGTAAAAATATCCTCCATCGATGGGAACTGCGCTTTTGCATTCGCCATTCCACCTTGGTTACCCGCTTTAGCATACATCTCATAAGCAGCGATGAATACTGCACGATCCTCTACCTTATTTTTGTTTTGCTTACACTTATCGAATGAAGAGAAGTACAAGTTACCAATCAAAGTATAAGCCTCTTTTTTAGATGGATCAGCAGATACCGCCTTCATGGCATACTCACGTGCTTTAGCAGCCTGGTGAGATTTTGCATAAACGTCAGCCATATCCAGGAACAATCCTGCTTTCTTGGTTTCATCGTCAGTCAATTCCAAAGCCTGATTGAAGTAAGCCAAAGCATCCTCGTAATTACCCGCTTGCTTTTCCTTCATCCCTACCAATTTCGCTACACCGAAATCTGGCTCCTGAGACTGAATCACTTTTGCGGAAGCCAAGAATACCGGATCTTCCATACAACGACCTGCCACAGATAATTTGAAAATGTTTTTCGCCAATTTCAAATCGTTAGGATCCTGCTCCAACTTTGGCCCTAAAGTGTTAGCAATGAAATCACAGTCAACATCCACAATGGAAGTAAACAATTTGTCTACATTCTCACGGATAGTCTCCAATTTATCAAGGTTTTTACCTTTTGCTTCTTTCTGATCAAGGATAGTAGAGATTTGCTCATAAGTTGCAATAACGGTCTCATCAGAGATCGCATTCTCATCCTGTTCTTTATAACGACGCATCAAATCCATGTACGCCACGCAGTTGTTATCCAAAATTTTGGCTCCGTTCAATTCAAAAGCCTCTTTGAACATCTCGTAAACCTCTGGATATTTCTCTGCCTCATCCTTATAATAATAGTAAGCGTAATATACCTTACGATCAATTACGGCAGCTTTTTGACCAAAATATTTAGCACGCAAATCATAGGTCAACATAGCGGAATCCTGCAACATTGCCTTTTGAGCTTTGTCCTTAGATTTCTTCGCTAATGCATCGTAAATTTTTGCACCATTTTGGTAAAGGGATTTATTCAAATCAGGAGCATTAACGATCAACCAGTTTAATGGCTCACGGCAAGCTTCATAATTTTTTGCTTTCATGTTATCCGTATAGATAACGTTTTTTTCCTGTGCAATTTCCTCTTGTCCTTCAGGCCAGTTCCATCCCGCCTGTGCGTAGGACACAGTCGCACTTCCTGCGATTAACAGAAGACTTAAGAGTGATTTGATCTTCATAGTAAATTATTGATTAGTCGTATTTTCTTCTTATAAACCAACGTTCACTGAAAGTTACCCCAACAGAGAGCTGAAAATAGGTTTCTCTAAATGCTCCTTCTACTGCTGCATCTCGCACCCCGGCTACACCAGCCAAAGACAGAGAATTATATCCAATAGGAAAAGTAGCACCTGCTGAAACAGCCATATTCGTTACCGATGTTGTCCCTCCATTCGCATCAACCATTAGATAGGGGGTCTGCTCATAAAAGAAACCGGCGCGATAAGCCACGCGGGATAAATAATTTCTTACGGAGAAAAAGTCAGGAATATATTCCCCACCTACCGCTACTCGATAAGAATTCCCCATAGATACCGCATTGGTACTGCTTTCAATATGGCTAGCGTAAGCTGACCAATCCTGTTGTGTAAAATCTACCGCAATAGAGTATTTATAATCTTTTTCAAGTGAAACACCCAATCCCAATTTTGCAGGGATTATGGTTTCAAAATCCGGATCGTTTGAGATTTGCTGTCGAAAAACCTGCTCATCATAGGGGTTTTCCGTACTTACTCTCCTTTCCAATACCACTTCATTATTCCCACTCAAATCTGCTCTGAAGTCATAAGTAGCCCCTACATTAATATAGGTCTTTTCAGCAAGCTTACCTTTATATCTACCACCTAACTGAAAGGAGAAGTCACTTACTTCAATGACATTCTGATAGGCAGTCAGATAATTAAAAGCAAATGCTTCTTCTGCTATATCCGGGTCCAAATCAAAAGCGCGTTCGTCGTAGTATCGACTAATTTGCTCTCTCGTATAAAAACCAAACAAATATGATGCCTTAATCCCCAAACTAAAATTTTTATTAAGCCGAACCCCATTTGCCCAGTAGGCTGACCTTAATCCGCCATCTCCTCTAAGTTCCCGGCTTTTGTAAATATAGGGGCTTCCATCTGGCGCCATCGGGCCATCCATAACCCCTACGGTCCCCTGATTAATTCTGTAATTCACCGCAGAATAAGGGTTAAAACCAAAATTCATGGTCCAACGATTAAACATGACCGGGAAAGCGATGGAAATATAGGAAAGGTTACCGGTACTGGAATATTGGGAAAATTCTCCATCCTCTACTTTTCTTCCTTCATAAAATCCCCCCACCTCAATCAAAGTACTGGTATTATTCGCCAATAGTGCCGGGTTCAGGTTGTTGATAAACCAGGGTGCACTTGAAGCAATCCCCACTCCGCCTTTACCTAAGTTTGAAACATATCCCTGTGGCATAAGATTCCCAACCCCCAAAGAGGAGTAAGGTGTCTGTGCTACCTGGGCCTTTAGGTCTGCTGCGAAAAACCAACAAAACAGTATCAGGCCAAAAAGACTATATCTATTTTTTAGCATTATGAAGTAAAATTGCCTGTAATCCGTATAACACCAAATCAGGCTCTAACAGAATATTTTTTCCATCCAATTGCTCGAGAAACGCAGGTGCGTCCCCTCCACATAGAACGACATGCAAGGTATTAAATTTAGCGCGATAGTGTGAAATAATTTCGCGCATTTCTGATAAAAGTCCATAAAATGCACCACTTTGCATACATTCCACAGTACTTTTCCCCATTATTTCCGCGGGAACTTCGCCTTGTAAAAGCGGCAGGCTCCGGGTAAACTCATGCATGGCACGTAAGCGCATTTGCCAACCAGGAGAAATACTTCCCCCATGATAAACCCCTTTTTCATCAATCAAATCAAAAGTCACACAGCTACCGGCGTCTATTACCAGACTGGCTTCGGAGGGAAAGCGTTGCACAGCTCCGCAGACACCGGCCAGGCGATCCATCCCCAAAGTTTCGGGAGAATAATATCGATTTTCAATAGGAACCCTTGTTTCCGGCCCTAACACCATCCAACGATTATTTGGCTTTTTCACAATATGCAAAACCTCTTCAGGGATTTCGCCTACTGCCCCCAAAATTCCTAAGGCTTCAGGGTATTGATTTAAAACATTAAGGATATCATCCAAATTCGTTTCTTTTATGACTTTGGTCAATTTAAGACCCGAAAAAACGCCTATCTTTGTCCGTGTATTACCAATATCCAGAACGATTTGATCCATTCCGCTTTCATTTTGTTCTAGACAAAATTAATGAAATAAAATACAACATCTCCATCCCTGAACCGGAGGATATGTTAAATATAGTTAACATATGATCATGCATTCAAATCGGCACTAATGCCTTTTTTTCATTTTGACTTATTTCTTATGACATTCCATAACAATTGTCACAAAAGGATATTTAATGATAACATATATTGCGTGAAGAAAATTAACCTGTCCTGAAATCCTCTTAAAATTTCAGGGCTAAAGTTTTAGAATAATTCAATATTAATACTTTTTCCAGGCTCCCCTTAAATTTTAAATAATAAGACTGTATATCAAGTAGTTACTAAAGACATTTAAAGACCTGCATTTCTTTCAATAGATTTAAATAGGTGCATTTCGAACTTTGGTAATTTATTGATAACATCAAAAAACGAAAAATGGCATAAAAATGGCTGCAAATAATGCATTTTGACATAAATTCTTACCCCATTTGAGCGAAAGCCCAAATATTAGTTTGAAACATTACACAATAATTTTATAGATGATCCCTTCGGGGATGATTTTTTTGGTTTGATTTAGGAGATTATGAGAAAATTACTTGTTTGGCTGTTAGTATCGGTGCTAACAGTGGCCGGAGCAGTTGACCAACCAGCAATGGCCCTTGACCAGGCGGAAACAACTACTGTCACTACGGTTGCGACCGGGCAGGATCATCAGGAGGATTCCCACCATCAGGAAGCCGAGCACGACAGCCATGGAGCACATGATGAACACCACGAGGCTCCGGCATGGACGGTTATTCCGTTCGTTTTATTGCTTTTAATGATTGCTACAGGCCCATTATTCTATGAGCACTTTTGGCACCATCATTATCCAAAGGTAGCTGTTGGATTAGCCACTCTGGTGATTAGTTATTACATCTTTGTTTTAGGCAACACCCACGGACCAGTTCATGCCTTTTTTGAATACTTTCAGTTCATTGCCCTGCTAACGGGACTGTATGTCGCCTCTGGAGGTATCATGATCAATGTGGACCGGGAAGGAACTCCAATGGCCAACACCGTCCTTTTAGTGATCGGTGCTGTAGTGGCCAATATCATTGGTACTACCGGAGCTTCCATGTTATTGATTCGCCCTTTCATGAGATTAAACAAAGGAAGAATTAAACCTTATCACATCGTTTTCTTCATCTTTATGGTTTCCAACGTTGGGGGTTGTTTGACACCAATTGGTGACCCTCCATTGTTCTTAGGGTTTTTGAAAGGAGTACCATTTTTCTGGACCCTCACGCATAACTGGGACACCTGGGCATTTGCGATCATCATTTTAGCGATTGTATTCTACTTCTATGACAGCAAAAATCACGAGAATAATCTGGAGAGTGATTTGGAATTCAATTCCGGGGATGACAATGGCGGAAACGTTTCTGTAAAAACGCAGGCAGGTAAAGCTGTTCACACTGGTAAAGTTACCTTTGTTGGTTCTAAAAACTTCGTTTGGTTGACAGTGGTAGTCGTGGCAGTATTCTTGGATCCTAACGTTTTTGACTGGGTTCCGGCCATTAATTATGACGGACAAAAAATGTCTTTCCTACGTGAGGTGATCATGCTAAGCGCGGCATTCTTCTCTTTCAAATGGGCCAATAAAGATGCCCTTAAAGGAAACGGCTTCAACTTTGAGCCTATCCGTGAAGTAGCCTTCATCTTCATTGGTATCTTCGGAACCATGATGCCTGCATTGGAATTGGTAGGGAACTTTGCCAAATCCGAAGCGGGTCAGGCATTGATCAACCACAACTCATTATACTGGGGAACAGGTGCACTTTCCGGCTTCCTGGATAATGCGCCGACTTATTTGAACTTCCTGGCAGCAGCTATGGCTTCTAAGGGGGCGGATCTTTCCAATCAGTCTGAAGTGATTGCCTTTGCAGCTGGTCAAATGGCCAACTCAGCGGTAGAATTAACAGCGATTTCGGTGGCCGCGGTATTCTTTGGTGCAATGACTTATATTGGTAATGGCCCGAACTTTATGGTAAAATCCATTGCAGAGCAGGAAGGGATCAAAATGCCATCCTTCTTTGGTTACATTCTAAGATTCTCTCTTCCAATTTTGTTCCCAATTTTGGTAGTGGTGTGGGTGCTATTCTTCTACCTACAGCTATTTGGATAAAACTTTAAGCTATTCAATATCAAAGCACTGGCCAATTACGGTCGGTGCTTTTTTTATATCAAGTATTCAGAATAATCATTTGAATCCCTCAACTATAGCCTTAATTTGGAGTTTGTATTAAGAAAACCAAAGAAGGGGAGGAGATGCATCTAGAGACTTTTGAAGATTTTATGAAATTAAAATACCGGGACAAGATCAAGACCTTGTATTTCCACGGAACATTCGTTGTCTCCATTCGCTACTATGCCCATAAAGTCAATCTGTATCTGGTGCATGACTTTTACATTGAAGTATTCTACAATCCCAAACTGGATCTTATTGAACACTTTGAACGATTTAACCCCAAACATAAACGCACCAAGTTCTATACCGACCAGATTGCCCTACCCTCTGATATTCTTTAAGCCGAATTATTCATCGCCAAATTCAGCAACGCACCTTAAGCGACTTTATTTTCAACCCAATAAGATTGTTCTTAGTAGTTTATTAACAGCCCAAATTTGGGCAGACTTGATTGCACCTCAATCTTCTGTTTCCTTGAAAAAACTCGAAATAGGAAAAACCCCTTCATATTCCCGCCTTGCCGCTAAATGAGGGTTTAAGCCTGAATAATCCGGATTAGGCTGTGTAATAGACTATTGACCTGAGGAATCACTGCCGAATGGTCGGCATTATCAATTAAAAAATCTGCCTTCGACTTTAAATCCTTTTCCGGAATCTGATTACGAATAATCTGATGTATTTGCGCCTCGGAACGGAAGGTATCCCTTTTCCGAATCCTTTGGATCCGTTCCTGTTCAGGAGCGACTACCGCAACTATATAGTCAACGCCAACCAAATCTTTTCCGTGTTCCAGCATAATCGCCGCCTCTTTAAAAATAAGCCTACTGGATTGTCTTCCTGACCATTTTTGGAAATCTTTAGCTACAGCAGGATGCACAATGTGATTGAGGCTTTTTAGTAATTGATCATCAGCAAAAACTTGCTGCCCAACCCACTGCCGATTATAGCGGCCATCCTCCAGATAAGCTTGCTCGCCCAATAAGTTAATAATGGCTGCTTTGACTTCAGAATCCTCTACTACCAGTTCCTTCGCACGCTCATCAGCATTGTAAACCGGATAGCCAAGCACCTCCAAAAATTTACTCACAGAGGACTTTCCTGCACCTATCCCACCGGTAATCCCTATTTTTAACTTATCCTTCATCCTTTTCTTTAAAGTGAACTTTTACCGCCCCTGAGTCCAGATGCACATTTTCCACCTGCTTGGGAATGGAAAGCACCTCCGGCATGATGGTCGAATCTGACAAATTTAATCTCAGAAAATCTACCCCAACACGGAAAGGTAAGTGGAGCGCTTTCTCCTTTTTTCGAATATTGTACTGAATATAGGTCACACTATCCAACAAAAAGGCAGAGCCATCAGAAGGGAAATGCTTGATTTCCATGTTTACCGGATAGTTTACCGTCACCATTTCATCCACATCAAACCTCACCCTCACTTTAGAGGGAAAAATATTCAAATAGGGCGTCTCCTCTTCGGTCAGGTCTATATTGGTATTCACCGGCCCCTCAACGGTTTCCATGGGTAAATCCACTAGAAATTCACCCGCTGCTGCTAAAATCTGCTTTTCGGGGCCCTCAATTACTATGGAATCCGGAAATGCCTCTACTTCTGAAAAAACACGAAAACCTTCCGCCAAGTTCACAGAAACGGGATTTAACCCCACTTTCACTTTCTTGCGAATTTTTCGGTCAATATCAAACTTAATGGTGTCCGGTGAAATAAAACCTACCCTCAACCCACTCAATGCCTCCCTAACGTCTGAAGAAATTTCCCGACTGGTAGCATATTTCCTGGAAGCATCATCAGGCAAATCTATTGCAATACGGTTTCTCAAATAGGGCAAATACAATTTCACCAGCCCCCAACCCGGCCCGCTAACATCCACATTCACATACTCAGGTAGGGGATCCATCACGCTTAGGCGACTTTGATCATAGTCATACTCCAAAGGAACCTTCACGGTCATTTGATGGTCTTCTTTCTGAAGCGCAGTAAGAATCCAAAGCACAAAGGCGGAGCAGAAACAAATGGCCATAATCTTTAACTGCCCAGGTTCAGTTGAAGGGGCAATTTTTCTAAGTATGGCGATAATTTGCTTGAGTCTTTTCAAGAAAAAAAAATTGAGGGTTCAATGCCAGTATTTCTAAACCTAAAGCATCAGCAACCTTTGAGGAATACAGGTGAGTATGCTCAAAGAAGGGAATTTGCTCCCGTCATTAGGCTTTTATTGGAGTGGTTTCATCCATCAGGACACCCATTATCTCTTCCTTCATAAGATGGAAAAGATTTGTACTTCTAATACAGCATGGTCTTTTCGAATCCTGATGATTTCTTCACACTCTAAACAAAAATATCATTTGATTCCCGAATTCAGAACTTAAAAACAAAAATCTCTTCGTTTTACCACAAAAAAAAGAGGATAACTTTACTTATCCTCTTTTCTGATGTTTTTATTAAACGTTAACGTGGCGCTCGGCATGGTAAGATGATCTTACAAGCGGACCAGACTCCACATATTTTATTCCTCTTCGCTCTCCTTCTTCCTTATAGTATTGGAACATTTCCGGAGTAATAAACTCAATCACTTCGTGGTGGCGGCGGGTAGGTTGCAAATATTGACCTAAAGTCAAAATATCACAGCCATTGGCAGCCAAGTCATCAATGGCTTTCAATACCTCCTCCGGCTTCTCTCCAAGCCCCAACATGATCCCGGTTTTGGTTCTCATGCCCAACTCCTTAGTACGACGAATCTGTTCCAGACTTCTGGCATATTTCGCCTGAGGACGCACCCTTCTGTAAAGACTTTCTACCGTTTCCATATTATGAGAAACAACTTCCTGTCCTCCCTCCACCATTCGTTCCAAGGCTGACCAGGTTCCTTTAACATCCGGAATCAAAGTTTCTATGGTGGTAGATGGACTCAGTTCTTTCGTCAATTTCACGGTCTGATACCAAATCTCAGCACCACGATCTTTTAGCTCATCGCGGTTTACCGAAGTAATCACGGCATGCTTCACCTTCATTTTGGTAATGGCTTCTGCCACTCGCTTAGGCTCCGCATCATCATATTCCGGTGGGCGGCCGGTGGCTACCGCACAAAAAGTACAGGAACGCGTACACACATTCCCCAAAATCATAAAGGTCGCTGTACCAGCTCCCCAACACTCACCCATATTAGGGCAATTACCACTCTGACAAATGGTATGCAAATTATGCTTATCAACAATATCCCTTACATTCTTGTAATCCTTACCTACCGGAAGCTTAACGCGCAACCAGGAAGGTTTTTTGGTGCGGCCATCTTCGGTGGTCTCGTTAGGAATACTAGGGATAACGGGTAAATCAATCATAGGAAAAACGCTTACGATTCAAAAAGATCCACGCTCGGTTCATGGGCGTTTCAACGCAAATGTAAATAAAATGCCCGAAATCATCAGTCTATCCACGGACACAATACGAACGAATGCGGAAACAGCTCTCATCGTTTTCTTCTAAAGCTAGAAAAAACACAAAAAAAGCACTCCAACAAGCTGAAGGAGTGCAAAATAATTCAATTATATATCAATTTATCTTTGACTTCCATAGTAAAAAGTGATGAACGCATTAGGATAGAAAGCCGAATTCTCCGCATTGGGCATCAATTCAATTTCTTTCGCAAATACCTCCATCAAAACTCCCACTTCTATTCCCACTACACTACTTTTGGCGTTACCAAATTCAAAAGTTAAGGCCGCTTTTAAATGTCCTCCGGGCACTATAGAAGATTCGGGAACCCCCTGAAACAAACCTCCGGGCCCATAATAGTGGCCAAATCAACCGTAGGATCATATGGGATACGTCTTTGCCCCTGATCTCCCCCACCGGACACCTCCACATAGTAAGGCGTAACCACCCCAATGGAAGGACCTCCAGATGCTAAGAAATTAATTTGAACGCCCTGTTGGGGAGCCTTTCTGAATAACCGCCACTCCCTTCCATACTGGAATCGGAAATCATATAGATAATTAGATTTCCCCAAAATAAAGGCGCTTCCGCTGAGGGTTTGCTGCCTTCTTTCTTTGGGATGTTTGATATTGACCACCTCCAAACCAAAGGAATGGTATACATTCTCTGTAAGGGCTTTGGAATATCGGAATACAAAACCGCCAATCAAGCCTGAATTGGTCGCCTTGTTAATCCCCCAAACAAATTGGGAATTGTAACCATCATCTTCCAGATCTTGTGCTACAGACGAAGTCGGGCAATAAATGAAAGACAGTAATGTCAAAAAAGACAATAAAAATTTCCTCATAGGTTCGAAGGAATTTAGTGCATTGGAGTCTACTTATTATTATAAAGGAGGATCGACAGCTTAGGTTTCAATAAAACTTTCAGTTCTACAAAAAAATGGTAATTTTTTATTATGCTTTCACCGCCTTTTCAATAGCCGCGAAGCTGATATTATGATGAGAGGTATCAAATACAGCTTTTCCATTTTTAATCAAAATCACCTGTGGTGACTGATGAGGCACCCCAAATTGCGCTGCAATCTCATTACTAATCGCTCGAAAGCTAATCAAATCCAGGTAATAGGGTTTAACGCCAAGTTCTTCTTTAAAGTTGGATTCAAAAAAACGCAAGGACATGGAACTTATGGGGCAGCGGGTGGAATGCTTAAAAATTACCACTGGCTGTTGGAAGGATTTTTCCCTGATTTCTTCCAAATGTTGTTCCTGTTCTAAAATATTCCAATTCATATTTTCCCTTATTCAATAGTCATCGCTTCTCTCTGGGATTGAAACTGACTACCAGTATCCCAAATTTCATGCTCTTTTGCGTTGTAAGAAGGTTTCTTCTGTTTCTCCTTCACCGCCTTCATCTCTGTATCATTATACCAAATTCCTTTCCACCACATGCCCAGCTTCCCTACCTCCTTATGAGGTGTTCCTTCATAACGCATCATACGTGAAGCCAATACTTGTCTCTTTCTTTCTCTCTGATAGTATTGCTTAGCCGGAATTTCTCCGGAATAACGATAAGCTTCCTTCGCTTTTAATTTTCTGATGACCCTGGAATGATCCACAAAGCTACCTTCATACTGATGTGCATTTTTGGACATCCACTTATAATGACGATTATCCATTTTCTTGGTATCGATCATATAAAGGCCCTGCTTTTGCATCTCGGCGGATTTATCCTGATATAAGGTGACTTTATTGGTATAGACTTGTGTACCGCTAAAGTTGTGCGCTACCTGTGACATTTCCTTAAAATGTTTTTGCCTCATTTTTCGGGTATCCACCACGTATTGACCTTGTCGCTGAGCCTCGGCTGACTTATCCTGATATAATGCCACTTTATTTTTCTGAATAATGGTTCCCTGGTAGCCATGCATATACTTCGACTGCGCCTTATAGCGCATCCGCTTTTCTTTATGTGTATCCACTACATACTGGCCTTGACCAAGCGCCTCCTCCGATTTGTCCTGATAAAGCGCCACCTTATTCTTGCGGATCATCGTCCCCTCATAGCCATGCATATATTTCGACTGTGCCTTATAGCGCATCTGTTTTTCCTTATGCGTATCCACCACATACTGCCCCTGGGCTAAGGCCTCCGAAGATTTATCCTGATAAAGAGACATCTTATTTTTCCGAACCACATCGCCACCGTACTGATGCATCATCTTTGACATGGTCTTAAAGCGCATTTGTTTTTCCTTATGCGTATCCACCACATACATGCCCTCATTCAATCCTTCATAAGACTTTTGCTTATAAAGATCATATTTGGATTGTCTTCTGATGCTTCCCTGGTAATTCTGAACGGTTTTGGATAAATATTTATCTTTTGGTTCTCCATATCTGGGATTGACCTTTCGCAATCCCTGACCGGCCATCTCCATAGATTTATGCTGCATTTCCGCCTGGCGTTGCTGACGACTTTTCCCGCCCTTCATGATTTTACCCTCTTGCTGAGCACGGGTAATAAACTCACTTTCCAGTCGGCGGGAATCCATTGGCTGTCCAATGCGCAAGCCTTGCTTCATCATGCGGTCTGAGGTGCTTTTCCGTCTTTCTTCCATTTGCCCGTAAGACAAATGTCTTTGATCACCGGTGTAGCGCGAAAATTGGCTTGCCCTCACTCTACGCCCCTGATGGGTGCTGGACGCACTGCCCTTTACACTTCCCTGGCGTTGAGCTTCAATGGACTTATCTACCATTCTGGCATAGCGTTTCTGTCCGCCGTTTCTGATATCACCGCTATATTGATGCCGTGTCTTGGACTCATACCTTTCCTTCGCTCCTTTAGGATCTCTTTTATAAATCCCTTGAGCCAATCCTTCCATGGACTTCGTGCGCATATCATTGCGCTCTTTGGTCGGATTGATCTTTTTCATCTTATCCGGATTAAATTTTTCCGCATTAGGGTAGGATTTAAATCGCTCAGCGGTAAGTTTATATTCCCCACGATTGTTCATCTGCTCGCGGGAAGATTTTTTGTATACCGACTTTCTGGAAGCATACTTGGATTTAGAAGCAGGATCTCCCGTACTTCTTGATTGTCGCTGAGATAAATACTTTCTTTCTAAACGATCCGAACTTTTCCCTTTCGAAGAACTCATTCCCTGACGCTTCAATTCAGACGCTCTCCTTCTTCCGGTAATCCCTCCACCGCCATCATAGGCTACTCCTCTGTCTTTTCCTCCTCGGTATTTATCAAAATTGGAAGGACGCTCTTTGAATCGCTCCGGTACGACCTCCTGTTGGCTGGCCATATTTTTTCCCGGCTTGGGCGATTGCTCATTGAATCTTTGAGGCTGACTTTCCGAAACGCCCCCGCCCCCTTTACGTTGTTTTTTAGATTTCTTCCGATAAACGGCTTTTTCGTTTTTACGCTTTTCCTTTCCCTTGTATTTAGAATGTTTTTTGGAAAGATACTTAGACTCCAATTCTTTGGATTTCTTTGTTTTCTTTAATCCCGCCTCTGTATTCTTACTGGCATTGGAACGCTGGCGTTCCCGACGTTTTTTATAATTGGAATCTTTAGCATTCTTATTCGATCCACTCTGATACATGATGGCATCAGAGGCCGAAGGAGGCCGGTTTTGCGCCTGCCCTTGCTGGCAAAAAAGCATCAAACCAAAAACCATCAGCAACAAAGAACACTGATGGATCGGGGAGGAGTTCCCCTTCCATATATATTTGCAAATATTAAGTAGCATTTTCAAAATTAAGCGTCAAACTCCATGGGTAGATTAACGAAAAGCAAGACGAACAGGTCCGCTTCACGCTTATAATTAGTCTTCCTTTTAGGAATTACCTTCATTTTCCCTGAAAAATAGGGGAAGTTAAGCATTTAGAATAATAATATGTATTAAAAAGGAGGTTTCAAACCAAAAAGGGGAGTCGGAGATCTATCTTTTTTATTATTTTCGCCTTCAATTACATAATCTTCACTCAATTTTTCGTTATCAGATAAATCCTGATTGGTATTATCTCCAAAAAACTATATATGATTCATTTCGAAAGCTTTCAGTTAAATAATGGTCTTAAAGTAATCGTTCATGAGGATCCTTCCACCCCTATGGCGGCAGTGAATTTACTTTATGATGTGGGTTCTCGGGATGAGTCAGAAAATAAAACGGGCTTCGCCCATCTTTTTGAACATTTAATGTTTGGAGGATCCAAAAACATCCCTTCTTTTGATCGTCCTCTGCAATTAGTTGGGGGTGACAATAATGCCTTTACTTCCCCGGATATTACGAACTACTATATCAATCTCCCTGCCGCAAATCTGGAAACGGCTTTTTGGCTGGAGTCTGACCGGATGATGTCGTTGTCTTTTGACCCAAAAGTTTTGGAAGTGCAGCGATCTGTGGTCATTGAAGAGTTTAAGCAACGCTATCTTAACCAGCCCTATGGTGATATTTGGTTAAAAATGAGGCCGGAAATATATAGTAAACACCCTTACCGCTGGCCTACCATTGGAAAAGATATTAGCCATATTGAACAAGCGACAATGGAGGATGTAAAAGAATTTTTCTACAAATTCTACCGTCCGAATAATGCCACTTTGGTGGTGGCTGGTCAGGTGAAATTAGATCAGGTAAAGCAATTAGCAGAAAAATGGTTTGGTCCTATTCCTGCGGGGGAGACCCTTAAAAGAGCGCTACCCGTAGAGCCAGCACAATCCGCTGCAAAACAACTGGAGGTTGAGGCGGATGTCCCTTTGGATGCCATTTACAAAGTGTACCGCATGCCGGACCGGTTGCATGCTGACTACTATGCCCTTGACTTAATGACGGATGTTTTAGGCAAAGGGCGCACCTCTCAACTTTATAATGATCTGGTGAAAGAAAAACAGTTATTCAATAGCATAAGCGCCTACTCTTCGGGCTCCCATGATCCGGGCATGTTGGTTATTGGTGGAAAGCTAAATCCGCATATTTCATTGGATGATGCCAATGCAGAAATTGAGCAAATTGTATACGGATTGCATCAGGGAATTACGGAAACCACATTGGAAAAAACCAAAAATCAGGCGCAGGCCGCCCATGCGTTCTCTGAGGTGGAATTATTGAATCGCGCGATGTTTTTAGCCATGGGGGATATTCTGGGAGATGCCAATATGATCAATGAGGAACTCGGCAAAATAGGTAAAGTAAGCACTGATAATATTCAGCAGGTAGCTAGGCAATACCTCCAAAAAGAGCAATGTACTACCATGTACTATAAAGCTAAAAAATAAGGGGAAAGGGGAAGCTTTCCCCTTTTCTTTATATGGTTTTTACCAACACATTTTTCTCGCTGTTTTCTAAGTCCTGATCTAGTCTTAAAAGTAAATGGTCCATTTCTTCCAGATCTTCCGGCAGTTTGCCCAAAGTCGCATCATCGAAGCCGACTTTCTCCAGGCTATCTAATACCGTAAAGACCGTCATTTGATCCAGAGGCAGCGCGGGTACCAAGCCCATTTCTTCCGGCTCTTTGCCTGCTTCAAAGCGTGAAATTAAAATCTTCCCCTGCACCAATTTTTGGGCAGCCTCTTCCAAATAGAAAAAAGGAACATGCGTATTATGCTCAATATCCACCAAACGCACCGGCTCTTTTCTTCCTTCAAAAGCCCTGACTACCTCCCGGCAAATCAAGAGTCCGATTATTTTCAAATGACGGAGCGATACTTTCCCCAGTCGAAAATTTCTCTCATGCTCCTCTACCGATTGCATGGCATTACATAATTCCGCCCCAAACAGCACAATCTGCCAACTCAGCTGGAAAAAAATCATCAGTAAAGGGAGTGCTGCAAAACTACCATAAATAGCGTTATAGCTGGATACGCCAATCTGCAAATCCAAATAAAGCCACTGAATGGTCTGAATTAAATAACCGCTAAAAATCCCTGAAATAAAGGCAAATTTTAAATTCACCCTGGTATAAGGCATAATCATATAAACCAGCGTAAAAAGGGCAATCAGCATCAGATAAGGCGAAAGCTGGGCTGCAAAAGTAACCCCCTGTGCGGCGTATTCATTGATGTAGGCAATATCAATACTTTGAGAGAACTCCCGAAGCTTACTCATCACCATCACATTTAAGGAGGAAGAAATGATCACCAAAATGGGGGCGATCACGATCATGGTGGTATAGTCCGTGAATTTTCGGGCAATGGAGCGAGTCGCTTTTACAGACCAGATATCATTAAAACTAGTCTCAATATTGTAGATCAGTTTCATCACCGAATAAAATAAAACAACAAAACCAAATCCGGCTACGATATCCCCCTGAGCAGAGGATAACATCCTTTCTGAAAAATCTACCAATTGATGAGCGATTTCCTCCTGCCCCTTCAGAGAAGAGAAAATGATCCCTTCTAGTTTTTTATCCAGATCAAAACCCTTGGCAATCCCGAAAGCCAGCGCCATTACCGGGACGATCGACAGCAGTGTGAAATAAGTAAGTGCAGAAGCCCTGAAACCACAACGGTCTTTTAAATACCCATTTACGGCAAGGGTTAAAACTCTCAAAACCTTAATCCCGATCTGTTTCGGCCAAGGCATATTTGCAATCTGAATACTCCACAGGTCTTCTGTGAAGAATTTCTCATAATTAAATTGAAGAATATTCATGAGTCTTTGTAGCCAAATATTTCGTCCGGTCTGCACTCTTTGGTTACATTTGTAGTCCCCAAAGGTTAGCAAAAAAATTCGATTTTGAGTTTTTTCTCTAAATCGGAATATAATTACAAAAGAAAATATCAATTTCAAAACTATGAAAATTCGAATAGGATACGGATATGATGTACACCAGTTAAAAGAAGGCTATGATTTCTGGCTGGGCGGCATCAAAGTTCCTCATACAAAAGGAGCGGTTGGGCATTCCGATGCTGATGTTTTAATTCATGTGATCTGCGATGCCATTTTAGGCGCAGCCAACATGCGTGATATTGGCTTTCATTTTTCCGATCAGGATCCCCAGTATAAGGGCATCGACAGTAAAATCCTATTGGCTGAAGTATTGAAGCTGGTCCGTGAGAAAGGGTATGAAATTGGTAATATTGATTCCACCATTTGCCTACAAAAGCCAAAGGTAAATCCACATATACCGGAAATGAAAAAAGTGCTGGCGGAGGTGATGAACATCGAGGAAGAGGATGTTTCCATCAAAGCCACTACCACGGAGAAATTGAGCTTTGTGGGCCGTGAAGAAGGCGTTTCTGCTCATGCGGTGGTCTTGCTGGAAAAGCAATAAATCAGTGCCTGCAACATGTCAAGAAAGCGGAAAGCATAAAAAAAAAGGGGCGAATCGCTCCTTTTTCGGTTTTTACATCACCTGATGCAAAACAAAGGAAAGCCCCAGTCCCCAAAAAGCGGCAGAAACAAGCATATAAACCATTAATTGTAACCTTGGAGCACCTAAAACAGAGGCTAACAGTGTTCCCACGACCGGACTAAAAATAACCGGCGTCAGGAATGACACGCCCAAAAGGCCATAACGCTTCCAGATGTAAACAAATCGCCGACTTCTACGGCTGAACTTCTTCTTCCCGATGATTTTTTTTCTGAGGAGAAAGTGGCGTAACTGAATACCAAAAAAGGACACCAAAACCACCGTGGTCATCATGCCGGAAATGGTAAAAAGTACCGTTTCCCAATAAGTAAGCCCCAAGGCAGGACCAAGCGCCGGACCACCAATAAATTTGATCATGCTGATCAAATATACCGGAACATATTTACTTAAAATTGCTACTATCACAATGTGTGAACGGCCAACGAAATAACATGTTCCGGCCAAAAATTGATTAATTGATCAGTAGCTTAAAATTCCTACAAGATCAAAACTATGGCTGCCAATACTCCTAATTCGCCAATACCAAATAAGTGTAAAGGAAATAGACCGCCAGTAAAATAAGTCCATCGATTCTCCCCACTTTTTTGCCAATCCACATCATTGGGAAAATAATGGCCGTCACGCCCAGCATCCAGTACATATCATTGTCAATAAAAGACGCATTGACAGAAATAGGAGAAATCATGGCCGTAATACCTAATATCGACAGGATATTGAAAATATTGGAGCCTAATAAATTACCCAACGCCATATCCACCTGATTTTTCCGTGCGGCAATCACCGAAGTGGCTAATTCCGGTAAGCTGGTACCCAGTGCCACCACGGTCAGACCAATCACTCTTTCCGGCACGGAAAAAGCTTTGGCGATATTTTGAGCGCCCTCCACAAACCAGTCCGAACCGAAGTAGAGCCCTAAACCGCCAAGAGCCATCCATAAAATATCTTTCCAGACGGTTCCTTTGATTCCGGCTTCCATTACCTCAGCAACCTCCTCCGGTATGTGCGGATTCTTTTTGGATTTCCACACCTGATAAGTAAGGTAAATAATCAACGTACCGAATAGTAACGCACCTTCCAGCGCAGTCAGAACCCCTCCCTGCACCAATAAAACCAATAAGACCGAAGCCCCAAAAGTAGCCGGCCAATCCACTTTCAAAGTACTTTTTTGAACAACGATAGGGGTGATGACCACCGTGGTGCCCAGTACCAGGGCCAAATTACATATATTGGAGCCCACCACATTGCCCATGGCTAAATCCGGGCTTCCCTGAAAGGCGGCGGTCACCGACACCAATAGTTCGGGCGCTGAAGTCCCAAAAGCAATAACCGTGAGTCCGACTACCATAGGAGAAATTCTGTAACGAAGCGCCAGCTCCGTGCCTCCTTTCACCAGGTAGTTTCCTCCTCCAATTAAAAAAAGTAGCCCCAAAACCAAGCGGGCAATATCAAAAATCATGGATTCCATCATAAACTCATTCAATGTACGCTTGCTGCGTAAAATTCTTTTAATTATGCCAAATATGGCGGAACATATAGCATTTTATTTATGGAAAAAATTCGCCGGTGTTCTTTTCCTTGAGCACAATTCAAAAAAACACCATATTCCATCAAAGCACTAATAAATAATTATAAAGTAAATAAAGCCCCAGTAATAAGGCCCCGCTCATCCTGCTGATTTTACGACTCAAGCCCATCATCGGAAGCAAAAGCAGGGTCAGGCCGAGCATCCAGTAGCAATCATTTTGAATGAAAGCAGAGTCTACCGAAATGGGGGTAATCATGGAGGTCAACCCTAAAATGGCCAGAATATTAAAAATATTAGATCCCAGCACATTGCCCAAAGCAATATCTGCTTGTTGCTTTCTGGCGGCAATAACGGAAGTGACTAATTCCGGCAGGCTTGTCCCCACCGCCACAACAGTCAGGCCGATAATACGCTCCGACACCCCAAAAGAAGTCGCCATATTACAAGCCCCCTGCACCATCCAATCTGCCCCGAGATAAAGCCCCAATCCTCCAAGAAGTATCAAAGCGATGTCTCTCCAAACCGAAGCCCCTGATGGATTTTCCGGCACAGGAGCATCTTGTTTGGTTGGAAAATGAGTCGTTTTTTCCGATTGCCAAATTTGAAACCATACAAATATCAGCAAAGCCGAAAACAATAAGAGTCCATCAAAAAAACTTAAAGCGCCATCCTGAACCAAGTAAAACAGGACTAAGGCAGCGCCAAAAGTGACCGGCCAGTCCTGAAAAAGAGTCTCTCGATTTACCGGCAAAGGTGTTATCAAGCTGGTCACTCCTAAAATAAAAGCCAAATTGCAAATATTAGAACCGACTACATTCCCTATCACCAGATCCGGGCTAGCCCGAAAAGTAGCTTGTAAGGAAACCAACAATTCCGGTACCGAGGTACCAAAGGCAATTACGGTAAGCCCGACCACCATCGGAGAAATTTTGAAACGGGAGGCTAAATCTGCCCCACCTTTTACCAGATAATTTCCTCCAAGAATCAAAACGAGGAGACCTATTCCCAACAGACCTCCATCAATAACCAAAGATCCCATTTTTGCTAATACAATGAGCGACTATTCGCTTATTTTTCGAATTTAGCTGTTATTATGAGAATAATACGATGGTTGCGCCAAAAAAAAAGAGCGAAAAAAGAAAATTTTTCGCTCTCTTTATTTAATTTTCAGATACCTTCTAATCTTTTGAGCCAAACGCTAAGTCCCCTGCATCTCCCAAACCGGGAATGATATAGGACTTTTCATTCAAATGAGAATCCTCGGCGCATAACCACAAAGTACAACGATCTCCCATTTTCTCCTCCACATAAGCTATGCCCTCCGGAGCGGCAATCGTCGCTACGATATGAATCGAGCGAGGGGTTCCTTTGCCAATGGCCTTTTCAATTGCATCTACCAATGAACGACCAGTAGCCAACATCGGGTCCACAATGATCAGGTCCTGACCTTCCAAATCAGGATAAGCCGCATAGCCTAATTCTATTTCAAAGCCGTCAGGAGCATCTGCATTCTCTTTTCTGAAAGCACCGATAAATCCACTGGAGGCTTTATCAAATATATTCATAAAACCATTATAAAAAGGCAAACCGGCTCTCAAAACGGTCATCATAATGGGTTGTTGTTCCAATACCGGAATATCCGCTGTACCCAGTGGAGTGGTCACTGTTTTAGTCACATAAGGTAAATCCTTGGATACCTCATAGGCCATTAATTCTCCCAGGCGTTCAATATTTCTTCTGAAGCGCATGGAATCTCCCTGAATATTTACATCTCTTAATTCGGCCAGAAAGTGATTGGCGACCGAAGCCGTTTCATTAAGTCTGAATATTTTCACAACACCTAATTTTGTCTCAAATAATACCAGCGCTAATATACACTATAATATCCAAATCCTCTTCTTACTCAACTGGTCGAAATAGCATCTTTTCAAGATGAGATAAATTAAACTAAATCAATAATCAATGTCAATATTTCACCCCGGAGAAAACTTTAAACTACATAACCTACAATTAACAAGATATTATTTCTTCATTTTCAGCAAAAACAGACACCTTTCGGGCTGATTAACAGTCATATTGATTGAAAAAAATATAAAATTTATCGATAAAAAATTCATCATTTTCCGCCTAAGGCATTTCAATAATAAATTGAAGGTGGTATATTTGCCTGCCCTTGAGAATATTAAGGGCTTTTTTATTTTATAAAAATTTCAAGGTGATGATTGTAAAAGACAAGGCGTTCAAGATGTTCATTGATGAGGAGCAATTGGCTCAGGGCATCGAGAAATTGGCAAATCAGATTAACAAAGACTACGAAGGGAAAGAACCTATCTTTTTGGCCATTTTGAACGGTTCGTTCATGTTTGCCGCCGACCTGTACCGTCTGACAAATTTAAAATCTACCATTTCATTCCTAAAATTGGCTTCTTACGAGAGCATGAACTCTACCGGAGAGGTAAAGCAATTGGTAGGTTTACAGGATGATCTGAACGGACGTGAGGTAATCATTATTGAGGACATCGTTGATACCGGCAACACCTTGGAACACATCATGAAATTATTAAAAGAAGAAGGCGTTAAATCTGCAGAAATCGCTTCTTTATTGTATAAGCCAGAGGCTTACAAAAAAGATATGCCGATTAAATATGCCGCTTTTGAGATCCCGAACAAATTCGTAGTAGGTTACGGATTGGATTATGATGGCTACGGAAGAAATCTACCTGCTGTTTACCAACTAGCAGAATAAAATAAATTGATTTTTTTCATGAGAAAAGTCCAATAGTAGTCTTAATTTCATGAGGAGATAACCAATACTTAAATTTAAATTTTTATACAATGCTTAATATTGTACTTTTTGGCCCTCCAGGCGCCGGTAAAGGAACGCAGTCAGAAAAATTGATCGAAAAATACGGTTTGTTGCACATCTCTACAGGTGACTTGTTCCGCAAGCACTTAGGAGAAGGTACCGAGCTGGGTAAATTGGCCAAAAGCTATATGGATAATGGTAACCTGGTTCCGGATCAGGTGGTTATCGATATGGTGGATGATCGTTTGAAAGAAGTTGGAGAGGTAAAAGGAATTATCTTTGACGGCTTCCCTCGTACAGTAGCACAAGCAGAAGCATTGGATACGCTGATGAATGGTAAAAACACGCCAATCTCAGGTATGATCGCATTGGAAGTGGAAGATGAAGAGTTAAGAACGCGTATCCTAGAGCGCGGAAAATCTTCAGGCCGTGCAGATGACCAAAGCATTGAAAAAATCAACAACCGCATCAACGTTTACAAAGAAGAAACGCTTCCGGTGGCTGATTTCTATGAAAAGCAGGGGAAATTTGTTTCCATCAATGGTGTTGGTACTATTGATGGAATTTTCGGTGATATTTGCGCTGCAATCGAGCAATTGTAAGTCAACACCTTCAAATAAAGACAGCCTTCTCCAATGCGGGGAAGGCTGTTTTTTTATTCTCCTGAACCTAAAAATGAAAAGGAACAGTTTTTGTCGGTTAACCCGGATGATTCATGCTTAAATCCTCGTTTAGCTGTAAGGCGGAAAAAATGAAGGAATAGTTTCCTATTTCGAGTTTTTTCCAACGAAACAGATGAATGAGGAGAAAGCAAGTTTGCCCAAATTTGGGTTATTATAAATTAAAGAAAACAAATTACAATAAACTGAAAATAAATTGCTTAAGACTGATTAATAAACTTAACGGTGAATAATTCGGGTTAAAAGGCTGATGCCTAAGCCGGATGATTCATGCTTAAGCCTCTTTTAGCTGTAAGGCGGAAAAAAGGAAGAAATTTTTCCTGTTTCGAGTTTTTTCCAACGAAGCAGAGGAATGAGGAGAAAGCAAGCTTGCCCCAATTTGGGCTAATAATAAATCAACAAACACCACCTTATCGAGCTGAAAATAAGCGACTATAAGGGAGTCACAAAATTTAGCGGGGAATCATTCGGGTTAAAAATTAGTGGAGATCCTTGGCCTGGTCAAAAAGTATTCTCCATTAAATTTGATAACTTGCACAACTTTCGGCCAATTGGGTGGAAATTAAAATCAGAATACACATTACTGCATATATATGTCAGCTTCAAATTTTATCGATCACGTTCGATTATGTTCCCGTTCCGGCAAAGGCGGTGCAGGGGCAGTAAGTTTTCGTAGAGAAAAACACGTCCCTCGAGGAGGACCGGATGGTGGAAATGGAGGTCGCGGAGGTCACGTTATTATTCGTGGAAATGCCCAGCTATGGACACTGCTACACCTAAGATACCGCAAGCACGTTATCGCCGGAGCCGGAGAGTCCGGTGGGGGAATGCGTTCCTCCGGTGCTCAGGGGCGCGACGAGATCATAGAAGTTCCTTTAGGCACCATTATTCGTGATGCCGAAACCAATGAGATTCGCGCAGAGATCACTGAGGACGGAGAAGAAATGATCATTACTCCTGGTGGCCGCGGAGGCCTGGGAAATGAAAATTTCAAAACCGCCGTGAACCAAACACCACGATACGCACAACCGGGAGAACCAGGACAGGAGGAGTGGCTGGTATTGGAACTGAAACTTTTGGCTGATGTGGGATTGGTAGGATTTCCGAATGCCGGAAAATCCACTTTATTGTCCAGTATTTCTGCCGCCCGACCAGAAATTGCGGATTATCCTTTCACGACTTTGGTGCCCAACCTTGGAGTGGTGTCTTACTTTGACAACCGCTCTTTCGTAATGGCGGATATCCCGGGAATTATTGAAGGAGCAGCGGAAGGAAAAGGTTTGGGATTACGATTCCTGCGCCATATTGAGCGAAACTCCATGTTGCTGTTCATGATTCCAGCCGATACTGAAGATGTTCAAAAAGAATATCAGATCCTGAGAGGAGAATTGGAGCGATACAATCCGGAGCTTTTGGACAAACACCATATTTTGGCCATTACCAAGAGTGATATGCTGGATGAGGAAATGATGGAAGAATTCAAAGCTGAACTTCCTGAAGGAGTGGAAAGCCTTTTTATTTCCTCCATTACTCAAACCAATCTGGACAAATTAAAAGACGCTATCTGGCAAGGATTGAATCCGGTGGCCGAATAATAGCCGATAATTTGGCAAAATTGTCAGTCAAAATGGACATAATGACACATTTTAAGGATTGGCAAAATCATTGAGGAAATCAAATTTGAACTTTAAACCATTTTTTGCAATGGCAGAGCATACCGTAAACGAAGAGGAAAAAAACTTGCAAGAAGAGGCTGTAAACGAGCAACAAGCTGAAGAAACGGCTGAGAATACTGAAAATACAGAAGAAAACGCTGCTGAGGCTAACACTGAAGAGGCGGTTTCTGAAGAAGATAAATTAAAAGCAGAAGTACAGGAGCATAAGGACAAATACCTGCGTTTGTACTCTGAATTTGAAAATTACCGTCGTCGTACCTCCAAAGAGAAATTGGAATTGGTGGAAAGCGCCAACGAGCGTTTGATCAAAGAATTACTTTCCGTAGTGGATAACTTTGACCGTGCCAATGCCAATTTCAAAGAAGACATGGACGCAAAAGCTGTACATGAAGGTTCTGAATTGATCTTCAAAAACTTTAAGACCGTATTGGAGAAATTCGGACTTAAGGCTTTGGAGACCGAAAAAGGAGACGATTTTGACACTGACATGCACGATGCAATCACCGAAATCCCGGTTCCTGAAGAGGATCTGAAAGGAAAAGTATTCGATGTAGTGGAAAAAGGCTACAAATTGAATGAAAAAGTGATTCGTTTTGCCAAAGTGGTGGTAGGCGCAAAATAATTTTTAACAAAGAAGAAACAAGCAGCGGGGGAGTTTGCGCTCCCCTTCAAGCCATATAGTTTTTAATCCATATTAACATGGCCAAAAGAGATTACTACGAGGTTTTAGGACTACAAAAAGGGGCTTCTGAAGCGGAGATTAAGAAAGCTTACCGTAAGGTAGCGATCAAATATCACCCGGATAAAAACCCCGACAATCCGGAAGCAGAAGAGCGTTTTAAAGAGGCTGCGGAAGCGTATGAAGTATTGAGTGATGCTCAAAAGCGTCAGCAATATGATCAGTTTGGCCATGCAGGCATGGGCGGCGCCGGCGGTTTTGGCGGTGGCGGCATGAATATGGATGACATCTTCTCTCAGTTCGGAGATATCTTCGGTGGGGGAGGGGGCAGTCCTTTCGACAGCTTTTTCGGAGGTGGTGGCGGTGGCCGTCGTCCTCGTCAGCGTCAGGGTACCAATCTTCGCATTAAGTTAAAGCTTACTTTGGAAGAAATGGCGCATGGCGTGGAGAAGAAAATCAAAGTGAAGCGTCAGGATTCCTGTGAAAGCTGTGGTGGTAACGGATCCAAAAATGGTAATTCTTTGCGTACTTGTCCTACCTGTCATGGTACGGGTCAGGTGCAGAAGGTAGTGAATACCATGTTGGGGCAAATGCGCTCTGCCTCTACCTGTCCGAGCTGTAATGGCGCCGGTCAGATGGTAGATCAGCACTGTGACAGCTGCCATGGTTCCGGTGTGAAAACCAAGGAAGAGGTAATCTCCGTAAAGATTCCTGCCGGTGTTTCTGAGGGCATGCAACTGTCCATGTCCGGAAAAGGAAATGCCCCTAAAGGTGGCGGAATCCCGGGTGATTTGCTGATCGTGATTGAAGAAGTAGCGCATGAGGAATTGAAGCGCGAAGGCAATAATGTGGTATATGAATTATACATCAACTTTGCCGATGCAGCACTTGGAACGCATGTAGAAGTACCGACTATTGATGGTAAGGTAAAAATCCGCATCGATGCGGGTACACAATCCGGTAAAATTCTTCGCTTGAGAGGAAAAGGAATTAAGGACATCAATGGTTACCAAACCGGTGATCAGTTAATCCACGTGAATGTATGGACGCCTCAAACGCTTTCTAAAGAGGAGAAGGAAATCCTGGAGAAACTAAGAGAGGCAGACAACTTCAAGCCGGATCCAGCGAAAAAGGAAAAAGGATTCTTTGAAAGAATGAGAGAATTCTTCTAACCCGGATTATTCATGCTTAAATCCTCGTTTAACTGCAAGGCGGGAAAAATGAAGGAATAGTTTCCTATTTCGAGTTTTTCCCAACGAAGCAGATGAATGAGGAGAAAGCAAGCATACCCAAATTTGAGCTATTGATAATTCGACAAAACTAACCAAAAAAACCTGAAGAATAGACATTTACAGCAACTCACTAAGTCTAGCGGTGAATAATTCGGGCTAACAATAGTTCATAGAAGGAGCCGCTGATATTCAGCGGCTTTTTTATTTTGAAGGATTTCGTATTTTTGGTCATTAACCTTGATTCATGCTCCAATCGTTTTTAATCCATGATTAGCATAAATAATTAGACTTACTTTTCAAGGCTGGCCAGATACTCTTTCGGCAACATTACCGGCAACAGCGCATGCTGAAATTCTTTCCTGTTTCGTGTAATAATCACCTTACAGCCTTCATTAATGGCGCATTGATGCTGCACAGAGTCTTCGAAATCCCGGAATTTAGAATGCAGGGCTTTCTGAATAATCTCCCCATCCACCACGGCAGTTTTTAACAGAATGTTTAACCAGGTAAAAAGCTCATCCTGATTTTGGTATTTCTCCCGGCTCAAAAAATAAGAAGCAGTGGTATAGGTCACGGGACACACCACTGCTTCAATTTTTTTGTATTCAATTAAGGTAAATAGGCGAATTGCATCCGTTAAGAATTCCTTCCTTTTTAAAAGCAGATCCAATACCACATTCGTATCCAAAAAAATCCTATCCATACTTTTGGTCTAAATGCGTCCGATAGTCTTTTTTGAAATCCACCTCATCTGCTACTTTATTCCCCTTTCCTACGATTTGGGAAACAAGAGGGGAAACCTCCTCCGGTGCCTCTTCCTCCTGCATAATCGTTTCTAAATAATTCTCCAATAATTTAGAAATACTTGTCTGCTGCCGCTGCGCATATGCCTTGGCCTTATCAATGGTGGTTGAATTGAGCTTCAGGGTTAACTGCTTATCCGTCATCTTATATGAAATTATACGTACAATTTACTATTATTAATACGTATCATCAATTATATTGTTCTTTAAAACAATCACTTAAACTCAATACCTCATCCGAACCCATTTCCAAAGCACCCGGTAATTCACCTTGGCACCATTCATTAAAATGCCAATTCGGTAAATTCTGGCTGCCAGCCAGGTGGTGAAAGTAAAACCAGCCGCAAGGAATGTCATCGACAATAATAACTGCCAAAGAGGAACTCCAAAAGGCACGCGCATCATCATAATTACCGGAGAAGTAAAAGGAAACATCGACATCCAAAAAGCAAAGTTACCATGTGGATCCTGCAATATCACCGCCAGAGAAATGATCGCGAATAGCAAGGGCATACTCAGCGGAATCATGAATTGCTGATAGTCCCCATCCTGATCCACAGTAGCCCCTACCGCAGCAAATAAAGCGGCATACATCAGATAGCCTCCCAAAAAGTAAAAGACAAAAGACACTCCGATGGTCACGAAATCCATGGAGGCCAGTGCTGCCGTAATTTTCGGCAAGCCTTCGGCTGCCATCGCCTCCATCTGCGGATCCATCGGAGCGGCAGGAGAGGGACTTAAATATACACCGGTAATCGCTCCAATCACCAGACTAAGCACAAGGGACAGTCCTACCCAAATGATAAATTGAGTCAGCACCACGCTCGCTACACCAACAATTTTCCCCACCATCAATTGAAAGGGACGAACAGAGGAAATAATTACCTCCACTATTCTGTTCGACTTCTCCTCAATCACCCCACGCATTACCTGGGTACCATAAAGGAAAATGAAGAAATAAATTAGGAATGCCGCCAAATAACCAATCACCGAAGCCACCTCCGCATGGCTCTCTGCCTCATCGCCGTTTTCATTGATATTCACTGTGCGAATGCCAACCTCGGGTTTAATGGTGTTTAACCACTCCTTTGACAGACCGGCGGCCTTTAATTTTTCCTCTTGAATTTTTTCAGCAATTACCTTCCGGATTTCTGACTTAATCGCCATCCCCGGATTAGCTTCCGAGAAATAAACCAGATTGGTTTTTTCTTTTAAATCCACATTCGGGATTAATAACAAACCATCATAAATCCCCGATTCCAGATATTCCTTCGCATCCTCCAGGCTTTCATCCACATAATGAAATTCCACCTCCGAATTACTTTCAAAAGCATCGGAAAACAAGCCGGAATAATCCACCACTTCCACCTTTTTGGTTTCAGGTCCCTTTTCTGCCAGCCAGATCGGCACCGCCCACATCGCCACAAAAAGGAGTGGACCCAGCAGCGTCATGACCACAAAAGATTTTTTCCGCACCCGGGTCATATATTCCCGCTGTATAACTAGCCAAATTTTTTCCATCATCAAGAACTTATAATTTCAGAGGAGGCAGGACCCTCCACTTTGGAGACATGTTGTATAAAAATTTCACTCATTGAAGGAATTAATTCCTCAAAATGGACTACATGTCCCTGCTGAAATACCGCAGACAGTAAATCATTGGAATTTTCACCTTCGGCCAATTGAAAAGTCATGTTGAAATGCCCATAGTCCTCCTGATGGGAATTAATCAATTCGAAAGGAATAATGGCCGGGTCGATCATGGCATCTGTCACAATCTGATATTTATTGGCCTTGTGGTCCATTTTGATATCCCGCTTTTTCCCTTCCAGTACTTTTTCGGACTTATTGATCAATGCAATATTATCGCACAATTCCTCCACGGATTCCATCCGGTGAGTTGAAAGCATGACCGTACATCCTTTATCCCGAAGCGCAAGAATTTCATCACGGATCAAATTGGCATTCACAGGATCAAAACCGGAAAAGGGCTCATCCAAAATCAGGAATTCAGGCTCATGCATGACCGTTGAAATAAACTGCACCTTTTGCGCCATGCCCTTGGAAAGGTCTTCCACCTTTTTATTGGACCAGTCTGCAATCTCGAATTTATCAAACCAAATTCGAATCTTTTGGATGGCATCTCTTTTGGAAAGTCCCTTCAGTCGGGCCAGGTACAACAACTGTTCGCCAACTTTCATCTTTTTGTACAATCCCCGCTCCTCCGGCAGATAACCAATTCTTCGAATATGATCCGGTTGTAATTCCTGCTGATTGAAGCGGATGGTTCCTGAGTCCGCAAATATGATTTGATTGATAATCCTGATCAAAGTGGACTTCCCCGCACCATTTGGCCCGAGTAATCCAAAAATACTTCCTTTAGGAACCGTCAGACTAAGGTCCGTCAGTGCCTGATGATCTGCAAATCGTTTATTGACCTGCTCAATTTCTATTTGATTGATCATATAATATTTTCAAATGAAAACTAGAATAATGGGAAATGCCCTTTTCCCCCTAAGAGATAATACGCAATATAGAATTATTTATATTTATCCCTATAGATTAATCCAGATGACGGCCTCCTTACGTTACTTTTAAAAAGAACGTCTTATGGTCCGAAAACTTACCTTACTTCTTCTTTCTCTTCTTTTATGCCCTCAGCCTGCTTTCCCCCAAACGGAGCACGCACCGGAATGGCTCAATGAGCGGGTTTTGGTCTCTTCCGAATCGCATCATCAAACGGGAACCCTATGCCTAATAGACTTTCCCAATGGTCGGCAATGGATGGCCGTTGCCGGCCTTGCCAATAAAGAACAAAATGTTCCGGCTTTAGGGAATTATTATGTGGAAATTGGTTCGATGACCAAGATGTTTATCGCAACGGCTATTTTGCAATTACATGAGGATAGCCTGTTGAACATCTACAAACCCTTTACCTCTTATATACAGGAGCCCTGGGCTAAAAATTTAAATCGATGGAAGAAAAAAAATTGGAGTGATTCCATTTCCATATTGAACATGCTTAACCACACTGCCGGCATATTTGATTACCTGGACGACGGTACCGATCAGGCTACAGTTGATAAATATGGCTATGAGGGGAAAGTACGTTTTAAACCACGAGAGCTTATTCGAAACTCCAATATTGAAGGAAGTTATGGGCCTCCAAATAAAAAATGGCATTACAGCAATACGGCTTATCTGGCCTTAGGCATTCTTATCGAAACCGTGAGTGGGAAACCATGGCAGGATTACATTCAGGAGCATATTTTAGACCCAGCCAATCTGCAGCGCACCAAATTTGGTACAAGAATGAATAAAGAAGAATTGTCTAAAAAAATGCAGGGTTATTTTGATGGCAAAAAAATCAATATGGCCTTTTCATTAGCCGGAGCGAGTGGGGAAATGGTCAGTACTTTGCCGGATATGGCGGTTTTTATCCGGAAATGGTGGGGAGGAGAGTTCTTCAAATACCCGGAAACCACCAACTTATTGCGGACCGCTCATTTTGCAGATATTGGGCCTTTGGGCAGTTATGGAATGGGCATTATGCATTTAATGGATCTATATGGACATGGCGGGCAAACCTTCGGCTTCTCCGGATTTGGGGGTATTTTGCCCCAAAAAGAGATTGTACTCATTTGGATACAGAATGACTCCCAAGTGGGGGTCTACCCAGCGATACTGGACATCTCGGATGAATTAATGGAAAAGAAGAAAAAACCGGTTTCTGGTGAAAAATAAAGGGTCTGTACTAAATTCAGTACAGACCCTTCCGTTTTTTAAGGATAAATCAATGCTTAAGCATTTACAGCCTGAGGAACGACCTCATAGCCTGATTTTTTATATAAGAAAAATCCTCCCTGAACATTTTTCACTTTCGTGAATCCGGAGTTCACCAGGATCATAGAAGCCAAATAGCCCCTCAATCCCTTCTGGCAATAAATCACCTGTTGCTTGGCAGGATCCAGCTCATTTATTCTTTCTCTCAATTGATCCAACGGAATATTGATCGCACCCGGTACCTGACCCTGATTGGCCAATTCCTGCGGATTACGCACATCCACCAACTGGTAATCTTCTGAAGGCGTTTCCTTCTGGAAGGTGGTCAGATTTCTTGGGCTGATTTCCTCATGAACAAATTTCAGGGTATTGGAAGCCGTATATCCTGCTACAATCACCGGATCTTTTGCCGGAGAGAATGGAGGGGCGTAAGCCAAATCCAGATTAGGCAAATCATGTACTGTTAGCTTCGCATAAATGGCGGTAGACAAAACATCAATACGTTTATCTGCTCCTTTTTCCCCAAAAACTTCTGCTCCTAATAAAGTACCTGTAGTTGGATCATAATAAATCTCCACGATCAAATCCTTTGGATTAGGATAAAATCCGGGAGTCGCTCCGGCAATGATTAAAGTACTTTGGTAAGGAATCTCCCTCATCTTCAATGCACGCTCATTAAAGCCTGTACGCGCTAAAGTATAATCAAATACTTTCACGATCGCTGTACCATAAGCCCCGGGAAAACGCTCATTTCCACCGACAGCATTGGCACCCGCCACACGTCCACCTTTATTGGAGTGCGTACCCATAGGGAAATAACCAGCCTCGCCGTTGATCAGGTTTTTAATCGACACATTGTCTCCGGCCGCATAAATATCCGCCAAAGAGGTCTCCATCTTATCATTAACCACCAAAGCACCATTGGACAACGTTTCCGCTCCTTTATCTTTTAACATTTCAGTGTTAGGACGTCCACCTACGGCAGTCATCAGGTAATCTGCAGGAATAGTACGATCTCCCACAATCACGGCTTTCAATTTGCCCTCTTCGACAACCACCTCTGAAATTCCTTCACCGGTAATCACGTCAACCCCTCCTTCATTCAAGGCTTGTTCCGCAAAATACCCAAATTTAGCATCCCAGGCAGCCAGTACGGAAGGTGCTAATTCCACTACTGTTACTTTCTTGCCGGCTTTGGCCAGATTTTCGGCAGCTTCAATCCCGATCAGTCCGGCTCCCAATACCACGATATCATTCATGGCATCAAGTCCGTTGTAAACTTTATCAAAATCAGCCATGGAACGGACGTTCGACCAATCCTGCGTTAGCTCCAAATTTTTGATTTCCGGTACAAAAGCACGGGCACCAGTGGCAAAAATCAATTTATCATACGCATAAGTACCCGCTGATGTAATAACCTGATGCTGATCAGGCAGAATGTCCATCACCGGCTCATTCAAATGCATCTCCACACCAAACCTGTTTTCCAATAGATTGGGTTTTACCACCAACAACTTTTCTCTGCTCTGGATGGTATTCGAAAAAGTATAAGGAATACCACAAGTGGCATAACTGATGTAATCGGTTTTTTCGAAAAGAAGAATACGAGCATTCTCGTTCATTCTTCTTGCTTTGGCTGCAGCGGATGGTCCTGCTGAAAGACCTCCAACGATGATGATTGTTTCTTGCTTGTTCATAAAAACCTGCGCCCCTCCCGGGGATTTTATCTTTGCTTAATTTGTTTCATTTGCACGCTTCGCTGTTGCTCGAAAAATTCCTGCTTCAATTCCCGCATACAATGCACGCAAATACAATCCGAAAAAGCCTTGGCTTTGATAAATTCTTTCTCCTCCGGAGAAAAAGTTACCGCACTGCATTGGCATTCGGCGATATTTCCAACTTTACATTCAAATTTGTTGCCACATCTCGGGCAAACTTTGGATTCGTGTTTTTGCAACATTATTTACTAAAGAATTGAACCTGAAAGCATTGCTCCGCGATTCTGATTACAAATGAAAGGCTATTTATGCAGGCCTTCTATGACTTTTGTTACACAAGTAAAAAAAGGATTAATCCACTACTTTCGCAAGAATTACCACGGCTCTTGTGGTATCAAAATTAAACCTCTATTTTCGCAGCCGAATTTCCTGATAAAGATCATTATTTAGGAAATCGACCATTTATTTTATCATTTCAAACTAAAATGCAAAACTTAGACATTGTCGCTGTAAAGGACACTACGGCCAATCCTGCTCCGCTTGGACTTTTGGGATTTGGCATGACCACCATCTTATTGAACCTGCACAATGCCGGTCTTTTTGGAGTAAACTCCGCCATCATGGGGATGGGTATTTTTGTGGGAGGACTGGCACAGGTAGTGGCAGGAATTCAGGAATCCAAAAAGAACAACACCTTTGGCGCAACAGCCTTTACTGCTTACGGCTTCTTTTGGTTATCCTTGGTAGCCATTTGGATTCTCCCTCAGGCTGACCTGAATGTAGAAGCTGCCAGCAAACAAGCCATGGGCTGGTACTTATTGATCTGGGGAATTTTCACCTCCGGAATGTTTGTAGGAACATTAAAAAGTAACCGGGTATCTCAAGTCATCTTCGGATCACTGGCGGCCCTTTTCTTCCTATTAGCCACCGGAGACTTTCTGGACAACCATGCGATTACCAATTTCGCCGGAATTGTCGGTATATTCTGCGGAGCCATGGCCATGTATGATGCGCTGGCGCAGATTCTGAATGAAATTTACGGAAAGGAGCTTTTACCTCTGGGACATAAAAAATAAAATTAAAACCGGCTTTCGAGTCGGTTTTTCTTTTTTAATCCGAATGATGCATGCTTAAATCCTCGTTTAGCTGCCAGACGGAAAAAATGAAGGAAAAGTCCGCTATCTCGAGTTTTTTCCCATGAAACAAAGGAATAGGAAGGAAGCAAGCTCACCCAAATTTGGGGTGATAAAAAACCAAAAAAAATACTTGTAATTAATTAGCAATAAGCACCTTGGGTTAGACCAATAAATTTAGCGGTGAAAATTCAAGTTAAAGCAAGCGGTCTACCGGCACCACAAAAGCATCTTTATTAACTTTTCGAACCCTGGGGAGATCTGCCTCAGCGAAAGCCCGATCCGGATAATGCCCCAACAATACCCGAAAAATAGTCTCTTTTTTTTGTGCGACCACCTGTACCCGACTTTTGCCCAAGCCCATGATTTTATCCAGATTAGCCAACATATTTTCGTAAGAATTGAAAGAACCCAACTGGACGACAAAACCGCCCTCCAGTTGCATACTTTTCGCTTCAATTTCAAAAACCTCAATAACCGCGGGAGCAACAACTTCCTCCACAGCCACTGGCGCGGAAGGAGCCTTTTTAGGCTTTTGCTGGGCTGTAGGCTCCGTTTTTTTTGATGCCGGAGCGGGCTTATCTCCCCCATATTCTACCGGCAGGGCAATCACTTCTACAACTCCCTTGATCAGTCCGGCCTCTACTCCTCCAAGATCCTTCATCGCCTGTTTAGTCAGATCCAATACTCTTCCCTTAGAAAAAGGCCCGCGGTCGGTAACTTTCACCTCCACGGTTTTCCCATTGTAAGTGTTGGTTACCCTCACCTTAGTTCCAAAAGGAAGGGTTCGGTGCGCGCAAGTATAAGCTTTATTGGAAAATTTCTCTCCACTGGCTGTAGAGCGACCATTGAACTTATCTGCATAGTAAGAGATCTCTCCCTTAAATTTATCACCTACTTTTTGGGCATGCGCCACATAAAGCATTCCAAGCATAATCGCCCAGAATAATATCATTCTCTTCAGCATGTTTTTTCAAATCTATTTTCCCAACTTAAGGTGTTACAATAAAATACAACTCATTCATAAGCAGGAAAAATACGGTCAATATGAGTCAAAAAAATAAGCACCAATATAGTAAAGAAATTTTATACCATTTCCGCTGTGCTCAATGTGGGTCGTGGTGGAGTATTGGAGATTTTCAAATCATTCAGAAACCGGCTTTATTTTGTCCACATTGTGGTACAAAAGCCGCTTTGGAAGAACTAAAACCAAAAGACATTTAAACCGAAATACACGCCTCCAAATTTCACATATATAGTCAAGAGGTCTATTTTCAGTACATTTAAGCCTTTATTTTTGATTTTTTATTAACCCAAGGGTGAGCCAGCTTTCACCTCACTCCGCTGTTTCCTTAAGGAAAACCTCTTCATTTTTCCCGCCCATAAGTTAAACATGGTATTAGGCAGGTATAATTCGGATTAAATCTTACCAACGATAATCGTATTTTTTTTATACTGCTCCAGGCTCTCCGGATAATCGCTCATAAAGTGGGCTCCCCGGCTTTCATTTCGACGTAAGGCTGACTGGATGATCATATCGGCGATGGCGCCACAATTTCTCAATTCCAGTAATTCCGGAGAAATCCTTGTTTTCTTATAATAGTCTTCAATTTCTTTATTAAAGACTTTCATGCGTTTGTAAGCACTGGTCAGGCGAATTTTCGACCGGACAATTCCCACATAATCCCACATCACGTCCTTAATCTGGGTCAGGTTATTTCGCACCAGATACCATTCTTCCTTATTCTTGGCTCCGGAATCATCCCAGGAAGGAATAACGATATGGGAAAAGTTACGTCGATTTTTAAGGCGCTTGGAAATGATTTTCTCCGCCGCCCGATGCGTAAACACCAAAGCTTCCAACAGGGAATTCGATGCCAAGCGATTCCCCCCGTGAATACCGGTATGGGCTGATTCTCCTCCGGCATACAGATTTTGCATGGACGTCAAACCATTCAAATTGGTCATTATTCCACCACAAACGTAGTGGGCGGCAGGGGTTACCGGAATATAATCCTTACCAATATCCAGACCCAACTCGGCCTTACAATGGCGGTAAATATTTGGAAAACGTTTAGAAAGCTCTTCTCCACCAATATGAGTGAGGTCCAGGTAAACACAGTTGGAGCGCAGGTTCTTCATTTCCGTATCAATGGCCCGGGCTACAATATCACGAGGTGCCAACTCTAAACGCTCGTCATATTTCTCCATGAAACGTTCTCCTTTGGCATTTCGCAGCTGCCCTCCATGGCCACGCATGGCCTCTGTAATCAGGAAGGGTTTCTTTCCCGGGTTATACAAACAGGTAGGGTGAAACTGTACAAATTCCATATTCGCGATACGCACTCCGGCCCGATAGGCCATGGCCAGGCCATCACCCGTAGCCACCTCCGGATTAGTGGTATGCTGGTAAGCCTGAGATGCTCCTCCGGTGGCAATCATGGTAAAATCTGCCTGAAAAGGAATTACACGCCGGGCCTGAATATCGAGCACATAGGCTCCGAAACAGATATTAAAATCAGCCTGTAAATTTCCCAGCACATGGTGTTCAGTGATTAAATCCACCCCCATATGATGATCAAAGATGGTAATATTCGGGTGGGCTTTCACTTTGGCTAACAAGGCGCGCTCAATTTCTGCTCCTGTCAAATCCGCCTTATGCAGGATCCGGTGACGGGAATGACCACCCTCTTTGGCCAGCGAGTAAGTGCCGTCTGCATTTTTATCAAATTCACAGCCTTGTTCAATCAAATCCCTTAATCGATCAGGACCTTCCTCTACCAATACTTTTACCGCATCCGGATGACATAATCCGGCACCTGCAATCAAAGTATCTTTATAGTGAAGTTCTTCATCATCATTTTCAGACCACACCCCGGCTATTCCCCCCTGTGCGTAACGAGTGTTGGATTCCTGAGGCTCCGACTTCGTTACAATATGGACTTTTCCATGATCGGCCACATTTAAGGCAAAGTTTAATCCTGCAATCCCACTTCCTAATACCAAAAAATCTGATTTAACGATAGGCATATTCAAACAGCTTTTGCTTCCTCCAATTCCCGGCAAATCCGTCGGGCTTTATTGTGAATACAAAGCTAATTGATTTGCTGACAATTCTTGAAAATTATAACAAAAACTAGAAGTAGCAAGCTCATGAAGCGCCAGAAAAACCGTAAAACAAAAAAGTCCGACCTCCGGGCCAGACTTTTTGTATCCTTATAAATTTTGTTTCTTTTACGCTTTTTGGGCTTCCACCACTCCAATAGCGGCCAGTTGTACGATTTCGCGTACAGAAGCCCCCATTTGTAATATCTGTACCGGTTTGTTCATGCCCATCAGGATCGGGCCAATCGCATCGGTCCCTCCCATCTCCATTAACAGCTTGTAGGCAATATTGCCGGAGGCCAGGTCAGGGAAAATCAGGGTATTGGCTCCTTTCTCTCCCAGCGCACTGAAAGGATAAATCTCTTTTTGCAATTCCGGATTAACCGCTACATTGGCCTGAATATCTCCTTCAATGATCAGGTCCGGATGCTGCTGTTTGGCCAGCTCCACTGCCTCTTGTACTTTTGTAGGGACGTCCCCCTGAGAGGAACCGAAGTTGGAATAGGAAAGTACGGCAATCCTTGGCTCAATATTGAAAGAACGGACACGCTCTGCCGTCAGGCTAATGATCTCCGCCAATTCCTTTGCGGTTGGATTAACGTTCACGGCGGTATCTGCAAAGAAATAGGGCTTATTGTTACTGGAAACAATGTAAAGACCAGCCACACGATCCACGCCTGCTCGCTTTCCGATAATTCGAAGATTCGGAATCAGCGCACTTGGATAATCCTGCGTCACTCCACCAACGACCACATCAGCCTCTCCGTGTTCCACCATCATGGAAGCAAAATTATTCCGATTGCGCATCTGCTTAATGGACTGCTTCATCGTGAGGCCTTTTCGCTTACGTTTTTCCCACATCAGCTGTCCGAAAACTTCCCGTTTGGCCTTCTCGATCATCGGATTGATCACCTCAACACCATCCAGATCCAGCTGTAGCTCTTCAATTCGGTTTTTGATCACCTCTGCATTCCCCAAAAGTATGGGGTGCCCAATGCCTTCATGCAAGATACTGTAAGCTGCCTGCAGCATTTTAGAAGATTCTCCATCCACCAATACCACACGTTTTGGATTCCTTTTGGCTGTGGAAATCAAATGACGAATGAGACTCTGGTGAATACCGATACGCTCTTCCAATTCTACTACATAAGCATCCCAATCATCAATCTTGGATTTGGCCACTCCGGATTCAATCGCTGCTTTCGCCACCGCTGGTGAAATTCGGCTGATCAATCTTGGATCAAGTGGCTTAGGGATCAAATACTCTTTTCCAAACGCAATGGTCGGATCATTATATGCCTGCTTTACCGTTTCCGGTACATTTTCCTTGGCCATTTCGGCTAATGCACGAACAGCGGCCAATTTCATGGCTTCATTAATTTTGGTCGCCTGCACATCCAGTGCCCCACGGAAAATATAGGGGAATCCCAATACGTTATTTACCTGGTTGGGGTGATCTGAACGCCCTGTTGCCATAATGATATCATCCCGGGAAGCCATCGCGGTTTCATAGGGAATTTCCGGATCCGGATTCGCCAAAGCAAAAACAATCGGGTCCTTGGCCATCGATTTCACGGCTTCCGGAGAAAGCACATTTCCTTTGGAAAGTCCCAGAAACATATCTGCTCCAGCAAGCGCTTCTTCCAATGTACTGACATCTGTACGATCAGTAGCGAAAAGTGCTTTACTTGGCGCCAGTTCACCACGGTCTTTTCGAATAACCCCACGGGAATCCAGCATCAGGATATTTTCTTTCCTGGCACCCAATGAAACATAAAGTTTCGTACAGGCAATGGCAGAAGCACCCGCTCCGTTCACCACGATTTTTAGCTGATCAATAGGCTTTTGAACAATTTCCAGCGCACTCAAAAGCGCCGCTGATGAAATGATGGCCGTCCCGTGTTGATCATCGTGCATCACCGGAATGTTCATTTGCTCGATCAGCTCCTGCTCAATCTTAAAACTCTCCGGTGCTTTGATATCTTCCAGGTTAACTCCGCCGAAAGTGGGTTCCAGTGATTTTACGATCTGAATAAATTTATCAGGATCTTCCTCATCAATTTCAATATCGAAAACATCTATTCCGGCAAATTTCTTAAAAAGCACGCCTTTTCCTTCCATCACCGGCTTGGAGGCTTCTGCTCCAATATTCCCTAATCCTAAAACGGCCGTACCGTTTGAAATTACGCCCACCAAATTTCCCTTGGCGGTGTATTTGTAAGAATTTCGTCGGTCTCTTTCAATCTCTAAACAAGGTTCCGCCACTCCTGGAGAATAGGCCAAGGCCAAATCCAGTTGCGTACTCATAGGTTTGGTAGGAACCACCTCAATCTTTCCGGGTTGCCCCTGCTGGTGGTAAGCCAGCGCATCCCGTTTTAATTTTTCCGACATATAAATGGTATTTGTTTGTTTATGATTTCATGCCTGCCTTCATTAAACCTTAGCGGTTTACCAAAAAACAGACAAGTGAGGGTTTGGTTATTGCGCGTTTGTGCTCCCTATTTCGCGGCACTTTGTTTCGGCAGTTCGTCAGAGGTTTGGAATGTCCACAAAATGGCTTCCAGTTCGCGGATTAACTCTCTTTTATTTCCCCCCGGACGGTAAGCAAATCCCTCAAGATAAAATAGTTTCTGTTGCGCTTCATCCACAATGGCATACCCAACATACGGACCACCCATTGCGATTTCATTCAATCTCCACAGCCCACGAATTTCTACGGCATATTTGCCATTAAAATCAACGGTCTTGGTTTCAGGCTTCAAAATGGTTTGGGTCAGCATGTAGGAATCCGGATCATCATTCCCCAATACATACTCTTTACAGACGCGATCACGGAAAGCAATAATGGAATCCGGCTCCAATTGGGATTCACTCACAAATGGGGTTTCTGTTAAGAAAAAGCTCTTATCAATTTTCTGTCCCGGGTTACGGAACCAGATAAACTGTTGCCCTTCGTCTGCCTTTTTATAAGCAAAGGGGATTCTCAATTTTACTCCAAATTTATCCTGAATATGTTTGCCCAATTCTTTAGACTCTTTGGAAGAGTAAATATCGGTCCGAATTCGTTTTTTCTCTCTTTCGTTAAAATGCTGTTGAATCACATCAGCATGCATCATGATTTTCCCAGCCAATTCTTCTTGTGTATTTCCGTAAAGGAACATGACCTCTTGTCCACGGGCGTATACGTCTTTGGCGACTGCCATATAATCTGAAGGATCCGTCGAAGACAATTTAGACAAAATGCTTTTGGGCATCGCCTGTTTGGTTAAATCTGCTGACTTAGAGTGGTTGTCAGAAGAATATACCCGAACCACATTGGCCTGAAACAATAGGGAAGCCGTAAAGTCTTCCGGTGTAATTCGTAAAATCTTGAATTTAGGCTCAGACTGTGGAAGCACGGCATAAGGACTTAAAAACACCTCATCAAGAGCATCTCCGATAGGGCCTTTCATGGAGGCGGAATCCATGACCAGTAAAATCTGACCGAACACTCCACGGGAAGCGGGTAAATACTCTTTTTTCTTTTTCTTGGAGGAAGTAGATTCACAGCCAAAAGCTGCTACCATCAATAAAATGGCCAATACACTTCCGAATGATTTATGAATACGCATCATCTGTAATGATTGATTGAAAAATATTTTCAGACCTGAATTATGCTGTTATAAATTTAAATGCAAAGTAATTATTTAAACCCGAATTACGCATGCTTAAATCCTCGTTTAGCTGCAAGGCAGGAAAAATGAAGGAATAGTTGCCTATTTCAGTTTTTCCCAAGGAAGCAGATCAATGAAGAGAAAGCAAGCTTGCCCAAATTTAGGCTATTAAAAATCAAAGAAAAATACCTGTAATTGATTGACGGCGGGATGATTGAGTGGTTTGCAGAATACAGTGGTAAATAATTCGGCTTAGCACCCTTCAAAAAAAAAACCGGAACTAAGTCCGGTTTCTTTTTCAATAAAATCTCATTATCCAATTTTGAGCTTCTGTCCTACATTCAGCTTATTGGATCGAAGACCATTTAATTTTTTTAATTGACTCACCGATACGCCTTCCAGCTTTTGGCAAATACTCCAGAGCGTATCACCACTTTGTACTACATAAACCTTTCCGCTAATGGTAGTAACCGATTTTGCACTGCTTTGGGTAGAAGTCGCTGACTCCCCGGCACTTTTGGCGATGACATTGGCCTGACGATCAAAATAGGAAGGTTTCACCCAAATGTCTAATCGCTGTCCGGCACGAATCATCGTGCCCCTGATATTGTTCCACTCCCGTATATCAGACACTCGCACACCATATTTACGTGCAATTTTCCCTAATACGTCCCCGGATCTGACACGATGACGAATTCTTTCGCGTCCGTAGACACTACCCGGAATATTCTGGGCTACCATATCAATCTCTTTCTGCCCATAAGTGGCAGAATCAAGTAAATATTCCTGATTGGCAACAAACTTCTCTGCGGCTTCTACCGGTAAAATCAGTGGGTAGGATTTTGCAAAAGGAGGAATCGCATCATGCTTTAAAGAAGGGTTTAACATGCGGATATCATCCGGACAAATATCCAACTGATTGGCCAATACCCGCAAATTCGTAAACTGACTCACCAATACTTCTTCAAATTCTGGTAAATAGGCCGGATCATCCACAAATAAATTATGCTCCTCTGCATATTTCATCATATAGGTGACCGCTACAAACTGAGGAACATAGGAACGGGTCTCACGAGGCAAATAATTATAAATGTCCCAGAAGTGCTTCTTTCCGGAACGTCTCATAGCCTTGCGCACATTCCCGGGCCCACAGTTATATGCCGCTAAGGCTAGCTCCCAATCACCGAACTGCTTATACAGATTAGTAAACATTTTACAGGCAGCTTCCGTGGCCCGATTCGGGTTTACCCGGTCATCATAATAAGACGTACGGTGCAAGCCATACTCCCTTCCGGTAAAATACATGAATTGCCAAAGTCCCATGGCTCCGGCATGGGAACGCGCCTCAGGGCGCAATCCCGACTCTACGATAGAAAGATATTTAAGTTCGTCCGGCAAACCATATTCCGCCAATTTTTCTTCAAAAATGGGAAAATACATGTAAGATTTCCGGATAATCTCCTTGGAATACGAACGGTCCCGAATCGTAAAATAATCCACAAAGTTCTTCACCTTCAGATTATAATTCATCGGAATTTCTGTAATCTCAGAAAGCTCCTCCATTCTTTCCCCTACCAGCTCAAAGCCAGGGTCAGGGATATACTCATATTGGTAGTTGGTGTGTACTACTGGCTGGCTATGTCGCCCATCAGGAAAATTTCCGGCCCAGGCACCCCCGAAGGATGCCAATAACAAACCATAAATTCCTAAATATTTCTTCATATCTCTGTTCCTCTATGCAGGAAGCAGCTTTTTTGAAAAGGCATACAAGTCAGCCTCCTTAAATGCTCCCCCCACGATCTGTAAACCTATTGGCATGCCATCCTTGTCCTCCCCATTGGGAATGGAAATGGCAGGCAGGCCACATACGTTTGCTAAAACGGTATAAATATCTGCTAAATACATCTCCAAAGGATCTTCAGAATGCTCTCCTATGGCAAATGCGGTTGTCGGAGTAGTAGGCATCAATAAAAAATCAAATTCGCTCAGTAATTGATCAACCTGATCCTTTACCAATCGACGCACCTTTTGAGCTTTGGTGTAATAAGCATCATAATAGCTGGCACTTAAAACAAAAGTTCCCAGCATGATTCTGCGCTTCACCTCTTCCCCAAATCCCTCCGATCTTGATTTCTTGTACATCGACTCCAAATCTGTGCCATTCGGAGATCGGTACCCGAATTTAACGCCATCATATCTGGAGAGGTTTGAGCTGGCCTCTGCGGTGGTTAAAATATAATAGGTGGGTAGAATGTAATCCAGGAGGGAAAATTCCACTGTTTCCACCTGATGCCCCTGTGCCTTCAGGGCATCAATTTTTTCCAGCGTCTTTGCCTTAACTTCTTCATTCAGTCCCTCAGACTCCATGGTTTCCCGAATGAGGCCGATTTTTTTCACCCTACCTTCCTCCAACAATTGCGTGCTATAGGCTGGTACCTCCTCACGAGAAACGGTGCTGTCCTGCTCTTCATATCCGGCAATAATTTCCAAAACCAACGCATTATCCTCTATGGAGCGGGAAATGATGCCGATGGTATCAAAAGAAGAGGCATAAGCAACCAAGCCATAGCGGGAAATCCGGGAATAGGTAGGCTTAAACCCGATGGTACCTGTGAATGCTGCCGGCTGTCGCACCGAACCTCCGGTGTCTGAACCTAAGCTTAGCAAGCAACAATCCGCCTGTACGGCTACTGCTGACCCTCCGGAGGAGCCTCCCGGAACTTTGTTAAGGTCTGCGGCATTTCTCACCGGGCCAAATGCTGAATTTTCATTTGATGATCCCATGGCAAACTCATCACAGGCTACCCGTCCGATGACAATGGCATCTTCCGCCAACAACCTTTGAACTGCCGGGGCAGTAAACTGGGATTGAAAACCTTTTAGCATTTTACTGGAACAAGAAAGCTCATGCCCTTCGTGACATAATACATCTTTAAGCGCCACGACCATTCCAGCCAAACGCCCGGCTGTTCCATCCTTCAGTTTTTGATCAATCCGATTCGCTTCTTGTAGAGCTTCTTCCTGATAAACTTCCAGAAAAGCATTGAGCTCTTTTTGTTGCTCAATATTTTTCAGGTAATACTTTACCAAAGCCTCACAATTTAGCGCTCCGGCACTTATTTCGGATTGAATTTCTGTTAGGTTATTGAATTTTTTCAAAGCGAGAAAATTAAAAACATGCCATAAAAAAAGAACTCCCAAAGGAGAACCCGTAAAAATTTGAACCTCTCCCTGCTGCATGGCATCAAAGAGAGGTTATTGTTTGCCTCGAAAAATTGTATTAAAAATCAGGACAGATTATTCCTTAATCTGCTTTCCTGCATCATCAATTTCGTCTTTTATCTCTTTTGTAGCGTCCTTGAACTCCCGGATCCCTTTTCCAAGACCACGAGCCAGTTCAGGAATTTTTTTGGCTCCAAATAAAAGCACGACTACAAGGATGATCACCACCCATTCCATTCCACCTGGCATCATAATTTTAAGTTTAAAATTGGTATTTGATTGTATTACAAATATACATAATATGCCTTAGCGTGCAAAAATGCCCGAAAAGGATTTCAAATTGAGTATCAACGGCTTCGCAACCACACTTGCGGATTAAGTTTCTCCTTTTGCTTCCAAACCTGAAATTGCAATTCTGACTTCCCGTCTGAGTCGGTATGCACCACACCTATCGGGTCCTTAGCATTCACCGCTTCTCCTACTTTCACCTTACTGCTTTCCAATTTGGCATAAACCGTGAAATAATCCCCATGCTGCACAATCACCACGGTATTCATTTCACCAGGAACGTAGGCCACGGTTTTCACCACTCCCTGATGTACTGCCCGCACCAGCTCTTGTTTACGGGTTTGAATATCCACCCCCGGATTCTCCACCACAACCCCTTTCAAAGCAGGATGGGGGTGTTTACCAAAGCCCTGACTGACAAAACCGGAGGCTACCGGCCATTCTAATTTTTTTCTGAAATTGGCAAAATCGGCACCTACAAAAGCAACATCAGCCTTTTTCACCGCCGCTTTTTTGGCAGATGATTTCTTGGCCAACTCAGTCCGAATCACATCTGCGATCAAATTACCCAGCTTTTCATCTGCCTTTTTCCGGTCTTTAAGCTCTTTGTTCAGCTTCCGTCCCCGGGTTTTCAGTTCCGCCAATACCGTTTTTTGCTTCTTCTGAAGATTTTCCAGCTCCTGGTATTCCCCCATTTGTGCGACCAAAAGCTGATCTTTTTCCTGCTTGGCCTCATCAATTTCTTCTCTTTGATCCTCCAGTGTTTTCTTCACAAGACTAATCATTTCCATCTGATTTTTTCTGGCTTTAGAATATTGGCGCATATATTCCAGGCGAAGCACAAAATCATGAAAAGTTTCTGCTGAAAATAGAAAGACTAAATTATTCTGGCTCAATTGGGATTTATAGGCGGTATGGGCCATTTCCCCATATTCCTGTTTCAACTGCACTAAATCTCCTTCCATCCCTTCGATGATATCCTCCAATTCCCCCATGCGCACGTTTAACTCCACCACCTCTTTATTGATGTTGGACATCATGTCTTTACGCGTTTTAATCTGCTCATTTAAGGCATTCAGCTGTCCCACGGTAGCCTTTTGGCTATTCATGGTTTCTGAAAGAATACGGGAAGTCTCTTCAATTTTTTTCTTATTGGCCTCTCGTTCCTTTTCTAATTGTTGCTTGCTTTTCTGTGCAGTCGCTTCAATTGAGCCAATGGAAAAAATAAAGGCGAAAAAAATCCAAAAGGGAAAAAATCTATTTCGGAACATAGCGGGATGTAACTTTGAATGGGAAGCTTAACTTCTTCTCATTAATATCCACTTTCTGAAACTCCACCTTCACATGAGTTGACAGTGTCCCTCCACTAAGCGGGTGAAACACCACATCGATCTCATTCTTAAAAGGAAAAATATCCGACTTCCGCTCCTTGCGGTTCATTTTTGCCGCCTTCTTATTCTCCTTTTTCTCCTGCTTATAGTTTTCTTTAGTGGTCTTCTTTTTATTCTTATTTTTTATTTCCTGAAAATCTGAATATTCAAGGGTTAGGGTATTGCCCGTTTTAGCCTGAATGGCCTGGGTACGCTGAATACGATAGGAGAGGGGATCCACCCGACTCAAATACTGCATTTCAGCCCTTTCCTGGTCTAACAAAAACACATTACTCTCGCGCTTGACGCGATCTTTATCAGCCTGTTGCTCAATTAAATCACCCACCAGAATGGACTGCAACACAAAAAAATCAAGCGCTACCTTATACTGCTCACTCAGTTGCTGATAGTCCAGGTAATAGACCTCTTTTTTCAGCTTATTCAGGATGGTGATAGATTCAGGCGTGAATTGAGCCCGGGCCACCTCCACTCCCAAGCCGGGCGTTACAGACATCCAAATAATGGAATCCGCTTTCATTCTTAAATTTACGGTGGCTCCTAACTCCTTCTCTCCATTATGAAAGTTGACTTTCATTTTACCGGAAAGGTATTCAAAATCCAGGCGATCCACCTGGAAATCGCTCTTTTCAACCAATCTAAAGCCGACATTTCGTCGGCTACAAGAAAAAATAAATATTGAAAATATCGCTAGAATCAATAGGGAACTACTCCTATTCATACAATTTCTGATGCTTAATCTTTTTATCCAACAAATCGGAAGCATCTCCTTTTACCTTGGCTTTCTCCCAATACTCCAGCGCCTCACTTTCCTCTCCTAATTGAAAAAGAACATCTCCATAGTGCTCCAAAACAGCTCCGGAAGTCTCTCCCAAATCTACTGCTTTCTTCAAAAATTCTTTGGCCGCCGGAAAATCGCCCATTTGATAGAGTACCCAGCCATAGGTATCCAGATAGGTTCCATTATCCGGATGCAGTTTAATCAACTTCTCGGACATCTGCTTGGCTTCCTCCAGATTTTCTTTTCTCAAGGATAAAAAATAACTGTAATTATTCAGAACATGCTCACTGTTGGGATCCAAATTCAGGGCTTCCTTATAGGCTTTATCTGATTTTTCATGGTCATCAATACCATTGTAGGCATCTCCTAACTGTCCGTAAAAAACGGTGGTCAGTTGTTCATTGTTAGAAGAAAGCTTTCGCCCCTGTTCAAATGCCTGAACCGCATTTTTATAATTTTTCTCCATCAAATAAGCCGTACCATTAAAGTAGTACAGCATCGCCTGATTGGGGAAAAGCTCCAAGGCTTTATTGGAATGCGCAATGGCGGCATCCATATCCTCTTTTTCAAAATCAATATTGATCACATTTTGCCATACGGCCAAATTATTGTCATCCAACTCCAAAGATTTCAGGTATTGCACCTGTGCATTTTCCCTTTCCTCTAAGGTGAAATAGTAATCCCCAAAAAGCGCAAATGCGGAGGCTTCCTCCGGATGCACTTTTACCAGCATTTCACACATCTGCTTTGCCTCTAATTTGGCATCCTCCTTTGGAAGTTGTTGAAATAAACTGACTGCATAAGGCAATTTAGCCTCAATCGTCAATTTGGGATCCTCCATTGCCATATGGATATTGGCCTTACCCACCTCATGCTCCTCTTGCTCAACTTGTATTTGCCCTAAAAGCATTCGGACTTCGGCACTTTTATTATCCTCCAAATAATCGGCTAATAAATCCTGTGCCTGGTTCAGGCGGTTATTGGAAATCAAAATTTCTGATAGTGCCAATACGAATTGAGGTTCATCCGGGAAGGCTTTGATCAATTTTTCACCTTCAGCTACTGCGCTTTCCAGCTTCCCTTGTTGAATGTAAATTTTCTGCTTCTGGAAAACCACCTGCTCATTTAAGCCATATACTTCTTCGACTTTATCCAAGGCCCCTAGTGCCTCATCAAACTTTTTTAGGTAAAGGTAAAGGCCTGCTAATTCAAAATTGAATTCATCGGTTTTCTCCACATTGGCCATCAAATCTTTGTACACCTGAATGGCTTTCTCTAACTCACCGGTTTTCTTATATACCTCGGCATTCACCAAATAATAATACTTATTGGTTTTATCGAGCTCCAAAGCTTTTTGAGCGTGGGTCAGGGCATCTTCATTCTGGTTTCTTCTCATCGAGATCTCGGCCATCTTAAAATGTGCCGCAGGATTGTTGGGGTCGTACTCGAGAGATTTTTCGAAATAAACATATGCCTTCACGAAATCATCCAGAATGTAGAACTTTTCTGCCTGAGCAAAGAACATTTCCGCATTTCGTAAATCCTTCTCCGTTGGTACCACTACCTCGGACTTTTGCTTATTCTTTTTACTTTTTTTCTTCTTCTTTTGAGCGATAGCCTGACCAGAAATTCCCCCTGCCAGCAAAAAAAACATGAGACTCAAACCAACAGCACGCAAAAATTTGGAAATGTTCATTAGTATATGCGTATGATTAAAATGTGATTCTTGGATAACAACTAGATTATCTTTGTAAAACGAAAATTACGGATAAACAGCTAATATCCTCCCCTAAAATTGAAAAAAGAAAGGGGACCATTAGATGGTAATCGGAAAAAATTGAAAAATAACAAAAAAGAAGGCAACCAGATCCTCGTTTGGAGCCCAATTGCCTTCTTTAAATATACGAGCGTGTTTACTCTGTAATAGTGTTGAAATCACCCACCGACATGGTTTTGGATTTCCCTTCGAATACGGCCTGGTTACCAATCATGGAATCTTTCAGAATAGCATGACTGATCTCACTGTCCTTTTGAATAATCGAATTCTCGACGCGGGAATCGGTAATTTCTGTTCTGTGCCCAACGGAAACATGAGGTCCGACAACGGAATTTATAATTCTGGCCTGCTTACCGATATACACCGGAGGAATAATTACTGAATTAATTACCTGAGCAGAAGCATCTACCAAACCAGCATCATCCTTAATGTATTCCAGGTAGCGGTGGTTCGTATTTACCGTAGCCGTTTTGTTTCCACAATCCAACCATTCCTGTACCGTACCAGGATAGAATTTAGTACCTTTTGAAGTCAGGTTTTCCAAAACGCGCGTGAGCTGGTACTCTCCGGAATCCATGATTTTATGATCAATCAGCTCAGCGATTTCAGCGCGTAAATCTTCCCCTTTCTTGAAATAATAAATTCCGATAATCGCCAAATCAGAAACAAAAGATTTTGGCTTCTCCACAAAAGCAGTGATCTGTTTTTCGTCATCCAGCTGTACGACCCCAAAGGCAGAAGGATCCTCCACTTGCTTCACCCAGATGATGCCATCTTTTTCGACATCCAAAGTGAAATCAGCTTTGAACAAAGTATCAGCAAAAGCCACTACCGTATTGCCTTCTAAGATATCCTTGGCGCAATAAATGGCGTGAGCGGTTCCCAAAGCCTCATCCTGATAGAAAATATGGCCCTGAGCCCCGGACTTTTCAGCAATCCCTTTAAGGTCTGCTTCCACATCCTCCCCAAAGTTGCGACCGATTACGAAACCGATATTGTCGATCTGTTCCGTGCAGACTTTCACGATATCCTCCACCAAACGCTCCACGATAGGCTTACCTGCAATTGGAACTAATGGTTTAGGAACGGTAAGGGTGTGGGGGCGCATGCGCTTGCCCATACCGGCCATAGGTATGATGATATTCATTGATTTAAAAATTAATGGTTTCTAAAAAATTATTTACCGGTGCTACCAAAACCACCCGCGGCTCTTTCAGAATCTTCCAACAACGCTACTTCTTCCCACTGAATTTGCTCATGGCGCGCAATCACCATTTGCGCTACACGCTCTCCGTCTTTCACCACAAAAGGCTCATTGGATAAATTCACCAACAACACTTTCACCTCTCCTCGATAATCGGCATCAATCGTTCCGGGGCTGTTCAATACAGATAATCCGTGTTTGAATGCCAGCCCACTCCTTGGGCGAATCTGAGCCTCATAGCCAACAGGCAATTCCATAAACAAACCAGTTGGCACTAAAACGCGCTCTAAAGGCTTCAATTCAATATCCTGGTCCAAATTAGCATTCAGATCCAGTCCGGCAGCAGCAGCAGTCTGATACTGAGGCAGACCGTGCTTTGATTTATTAATTACTTTAACTTTCATCCTGATTATAAAAAACTAAGCCCTGCGATTTTTACGCAGCGTACTTCTTTCCAAAATAAACACCATCCCGGCAAAGATCAAAAAGATCAATAGCTGAATCCCTTTAAGAAAATAGAAATTGTCAAGTTTTAATTGGAAACAAAAGTGACCCAATAGGCCCGCGAGCACCAAATAAAGCATTCCCCTCACCATTTGATAAGGGATAGGATAATATTTCTGCCCCAATATATAACTTGCCACGGTCATTAATAAATAAACAATAAAAGTGACATAGGCCGAGCCCATATATCCATAGCTTGGAATGAGCATGAGGTTCAAAAGAATGGTCAATATCGCTCCTCCAACCGCTAAATAGGTCCCCACATAAGTCCGGTCCGTAAGCTTATACCACATGGATAAATTGTAATACACCCCTAACAGCAAATTAGCCATCAGCAGCACCGGAACCGCATCCAGTGCCAGCTTGTATTCCGCTTGTCTGAGGGTAAAAATGGCGATAATATCCAGATTGGCGACTATACCCACATAAGCCACTGCCCCGAAAGCAATAAAAATATGGGTCACCTTACCAATAAGCGCCGGGGAATTCTTATCGCCGGAATTATTGAAGAAAAAAGGTTCTGCCGCATACTTATAGGCCTGAATCGCCAAATTCATAAAAATGGCCAGCTTGTAACAAGCCCCAAAAATTCCTAAAATTTCCTGATTTGAAAAGCCCTCATAAAAGCCTTCCGGAAGAATTTTCTTCAGCATCAGTCGGGAGAACATTTCATTGGTTGTCCCGGCAACGCCCATAAATAAAAGAGGGTAACCATAACGTACGATGGGATTTATGACCTCCTTATTCCATTGGAATTTAAAACTGCGAAAGGCGCTGCCCAACATGATCCAATTGGCCGCAGAGGCCACTAAATTAGAGAATACAACGATCGCTGGCCCCACTGCCGGGCTGTACCAGCTATTTACCCATGCTGCCTGTTCCGGCATAAACTTCCCTTCCAAAATGGCATTAATACCCACCAACAGCACAATGTTCAAGCTCATATTGATGAGGATATTGATCATTTTGGTCATGGCGAATTTCTTGGCCTTCCCTTCAATTCTCAATTTTGCAAAAGGAATGGCACTCACCCCGTCCAAAAATAATATCGCCGCCAAAGCATAGACATAGCCCTCTTTACCCGGAAATTCCAAATAATTCATAATGGGCGTGGCCAATGCACAAAGCAATAAGGCCAGTGCCGTATCAATGACCAAAACGAGGCTGGTAATCTGATTGAAAATAGATTTGGCACTTGATTTATCCTGAGAAACAAAGCGGAAGAAGGTAGTCTCCATTCCAAAGGTGAACAATACCATGAAAAAGGCGACATAGGCGTACAGCTCAGTCACCACACCATATTCCGCTGCGGATAAATAAGTGGTATAAAGGGGAACTAAAAAGTAGTTCAGCATCCGGCCCACAATACTGCTCATGCCATAAAGCACGGTATCTCCGGCCAGTTTTTTCAATCTGCTCATTAAAAATGGGTTGATAAAAGGAAAGGATTGAGTATCACCCAATCCTTTTTATTTGTAATAATATTTTTTGTCGCTTATTCTCCCTGAAAATCCGGGTCACGCTTTTCCAAAAAAGCCGATACGCCTTCCTTAAAATCTTGTGACTTACAAAGGTTCGAGAAGTTATTGGCTTCTGACTGATAGCCGGCATCTGTTCCTTTGGACGCCGCATTCACACAGCTGATCACAGAACCAATGGCCAGTGGGGCCTTGTTAATAATCTTTCTCATGATTTCCTTGGCTTTCACCATCAGCTCATCCTGAGAATACACCACATGATTCACCAGACCTATGTTTTTTCCTTCTGCGGCGGGCACCTGATCTCCGGTCAGCATTAATTCCAATGCTTTGCCTCTGCCCACAATATTGGCCATTCTTTGAGTACCGCCAAAACCGGGAATCAAGCCCAGGTTCACCTCTGGAAGACCAAAACGGGCATTTTCTGTCGCCACGCGGATATGGCAGGCCATAGCCAGTTCACAGCCGCCCCCTAAAGCAAAGCCATTCACCGCCGCAATCACCGGCTTGTGGCAATCCTCTATCATAGCAAAAACCTCCTGACCAGTTTCAGAGTATTTTCTACCATTAAGTTCGTTCAGCGTTTTGATTTCATTGATGTCCACCCCGGCAGAAAAAGACTTCTCTCCCTTGCCGGTGATAATCATCCCACGCACATCATCATCGTCATATCCACGTTGAATCGCCTCTCTGAGATCCTCCAGCGTCTGAAGGTCCAATACATTGTACTTTTCAGGCTTATTGATTGTCAGCAGAAGGACGTTATCCTCCACTTCAAATTCGATGGATTTAAACATTACAAAATGGAAATTTTTTTACCAAAGATAAAGCTTGACCTTAAAATCGCAAAAAATGTAGCATTTATTTAAGGCCTTTGACTCCCCTCCTAAAGTATTAGCAAAAAAAGGATAAAGTCAATTTAATTCACTGTAAATGAGCAAAAATTAGCAGTGCTTGTATTTTTGCGGGCTGAAGTAACTAAAATAAATTGATGGAAAAAAGAAGATCGGTCATCCTCCACAATTCTTCCTAAAAAAGCCCTGAATAATTCAGTAATATCCGACCTCTTTTTGAGTCAAAAAATACAAATCAAATCCTCTATACCTATATAAATTATCAATACCACATATTTATAATCAAAAAAGGATGGCAGCCTGAAAAATCAATAAATTTCTTTAAATTCGTTAGGAATCATAAAATCAACATAGACCTTAAATTCTTATTCCCTATCGTTATGCCAAACAAAACAATAACCGTAGCCCACGGTGATGGTATCGGACCGGAAATCATGGAAGCCACTTTGGCGATTTTGGAGGCAGCTAAAGCCCCTATTGATATTGAAACCATTGAAATTGGGAAAAATGTGTACCTAAAAGGTGTTTCTGCAGGAATTGAGCCCTCATCCTGGGAATCCCTTCGTAAGAATAAAATTTTTCTAAAAGCCCCGATTACCACTCCTCAGGGTGGTGGCTTCAAGAGTTTGAACGTCACCACACGTAAAACCCTTGGCCTTTACGCCAATGTCAGACCCTGCCGTTCCTTCTTCCCCTATGTACAAACTCACCATCCATTAACTGACATGGTGATTATCCGGGAAAATGAAGAGGATCTATACGCCGGCATAGAACACCAGCAAACGGAGGATGTGGTGCAGTGTCTGAAGCTCATCTCCAGGTCCGGCTGCGAGAAAATCGTACGTTATGCCTATGAATATGCCCGCAAATATGGTCGCAAAAAAGTGACCTGTATGACCAAGGACAATATCATGAAGCAGGCAGATGGCCTTTTCCACCGCGTATTCGATGAAGTAGGGAAGGAATATCCGGAAATTGAGCAGGAGCACATGATCATCGATATCGGCTCGGCCATGATTGCCGATCGTCCACATATCTTCGATGTTATCGTAACGCTGAATCTTTATGGGGACATCATTTCAGATATTGCAGCACAAATCACCGGATCGGTAGGATTGGGCGGATCTTCCAATGTGGGGGAAAATTACGCCATGTTTGAGGCCATCCACGGCTCTGCTCCGGATATTGCCGGAAAAAATATTGCCAACCCCTCCGGTCTGATCAATGCTGCTGTGATGATGATGGTACACATTGGCGAGCCGGAAATTGCCGAAAAAATCCAAAATGCCTGGTTAAAAACCATTGAGGATGGAATTCATACGGCTGATATTTACGACAAAACGGATTCTAAAGAATTGGTAGGCACCAAAGAATTTGCTTTGGCAGTGATTGAGCGATTGGGTAAAAAACCTTCGGAGCTCAAATCAGTAACCTACGATGAACAAAAAGAGGAGCCAAAACCCATGACGAAATACACTCCTCAAAAGAAAGAATTAGTGGGAGTGGATGTATTCATCGACTGGAAAAGCGAAGACATGAACCCGAATACCATTGGTGACGCTCTAAATGCCATTGAGGCTGATGGGCTTAAACTTAGAATGATTTCTAACCGCGGTATTAAGGTATATCCGGATGGTAATCCGGAAACTTTCTGCGTAGACCACTGGCGTTGTCGGTTTGTCGCCACTGATGAAACGGTAAGTCATAGTCAGGTAGCTCAATTACTGACCATATTGGCCGATAAAGGCCACGACTTTATCAAAACAGAACATTTGTATATGTTCAATGGAGAAAGAGCTTATTCCCTCGGACAAGGGGAATAAAAGTTATAATATTTCTTATTGCGAAAGCACTGCCTCCCCGGTAGTGCTTTTGTTTTATACAAGTACCTAAAAAGATGATTTTCAACACTTTACCTTACACTTTTCACAAAAAAACTTTTTATTACATCATGACCAAAGCTTAATCGACATTACCCGCAACATGCGTTTAATTTTTTTTCAGAAGAGCCGTAACTCTAAGAGTACCAAAATTAACCTCAATAATGATAAAATATTTTGCTATTCTGAGTGTAATACTCCTGGCATGGTCCTGCACCCCGGATCGAGACAATCCGGTAGATAATCAAGATGTTGATGCGCTTCAAAATCTAAATATTCCCGAGGATTTTAATTTTCAAACAGAAAGTGCTTCCACTATCAGCCTATCCACTGATTTAACCGAAACAAAATTTGTACTATTAAATGAGCAATTTGACGTGATCTTTAATGGTGAAACCGATAACCAGGGAATCGCCACTGTTGATTTGAATATTCCTGCGGCCTCCGAAGAAGTTTATGTTCATTTTACGAAATTCGGCGTGCCACAAGATTCTTTCCCTATTTATCGAAGTGAGGGCTTTCAGTTTGAAATCACTACCGATCGTTCTGCTCCCAGCAACCGGATTTCCGCTGTAAGTGTTAACGGAGATCCCACACCAGGCTATCAGTATTTAGGAAGCTGGAATACCAATGGGTTGCCCGACTATCTTGTAAGTCCTGGAGATAATATCTCGTCCGCTCTTATTGATCAAGTGCAGGCGAGCCTACCGGAAAAATTCCCGGTCCCTACTTACAACCCGGATTATCTGAACGCTACCACCAAAGAAATACACATTACCGGTGGATCTACTGACGTTTGGGTCACCTTTGTTCATGAAGGGGCGGGCTACAGAAACTCTCTGGGTTATTACACTTACCCAACAAATGATCCTCCAAGCTCCATTTCTGATATTGAAAACAGCCGAACCATCATTTTCCCAAATGCTTCTTTGAAGGGCAGTGGGGGTCAAATGATGTCCGGTGATAAAGTAAAAATCGGAACTTTTGATGCCGGAACTACCATTGGCTTTTTTATTTTATCAGATGCCTTCCGCAATCAACAGCCTTCCAGCCCAAAATGGAGCTTCTATTCTCATCCGGATTTAAACCCAGAAAATAGCGCGGACAACCGCCAGCATATGGTCATGCTTTACAATCCGGATGAAGAGCTTTATCTATTTGGATTTGAAGACATCCAAAGAGAAGAAAGAGGTTGTGATCAGGATTTCAATGATCTGGTATTTTATGCGACGGCAAACCCAACATCCAATATTACAAGAGGTGATGTACCGGAAACCACGGATCCTACCGATGGAGATGGGGATGGGGTAGATGACGTTTTTGATCGCGACCCCAATGACCCGAAAAGAACCTATTATGATTATTACCCTGGCTCCAACGCTTTCGCATCCTTAACTTATGAAGACCTCTGGCCAAGTAAAGGTGATTATGATTTTAATGACCTGGTAATTGATTATCAGTACCAAATCGTGAAAAACGGCAATTACCAGGTGACTTTTATCGAAGGAACCTTCGTTATCCGGGCCATTGGTGCGGGCTTTAAAAACGGATTTGCCATTAACTTCCCTGAGCTGAGCCCTAATCAGGTCAGCTCTGTGAATGTAGTACCGGATGAAAATGGCATCCAGCCATTTGCGGAGGGCTATTTAAATATAGCGGCCAATGGCACCGAAGCAGGGCAGTCCACTGCAGTGGTTCCCATTTTTGACAATGCTTATAACATCATGCAGGCCTTTGGCGGCGCTTATGTGAATGTTTTGGCGGCCAACCCTTACCAAACCCCGGACACACTCCGGTTTTCGATGGAACTGACAAGTCCTATCCTTCCGGCTGAAATTGGGAATGCACCTTTTGACCCTATTCTGATTGCCAATATGAGACGAGGGTATGAAATTCATTTGGCAGGAAAAGCGCCCACAGATTTAGCCGATACCGGCCTTTTCCAAAATGCTGATGATGACTCCAGCATCAATGATGGAAAGCTGTATAAATCACAACACAATTTGCCCTGGGCAATGAACCTGCCCAATTCTTTTGATTACTGCGCAGAGGGCAAACGTATTGATGAGACTTATCTGAAATTTGTGGAATGGGTAGAATCTGGCGGAAGCACCTATCCGGATTGGTATTCAGATAAAAGTGGATATCGCAACACCAGTAATATTTACCAAGTGCCATAAAACAAAAGCCCGGCGAAAATCGTCGGGCTTCTTTTTTTAGATATGCTCTAAAATATCTTTGGTCATGGCATCCAAATCAAATTTCGGAGCCCAATTCCAATGCGCTCTGGCGAACTGGTCGTCAATAGAATCCGGCCATGACTCTGCAATAGCCTGACGATGATCCGGTTTGTACACCATTTTAAAGTCCGGAATAATCTTCTGAATAGACTCCCCAATCTCTTCTGGCGCGAAGCTCATTCCCGCCAAATTATAAGAAGTGCGGATTTTCACCTGCTCCGCCGGACTTTCCATCAACTGAATGGTACCACGGATGGCATCCTCCATATACATCATCGGCAATACCGTGCCTTTATCCAAAAAGCAATTGAACTCTTCGCCCTGCTTGGCTTTGAAATAAATATCAACGGCATAGTCTGTGGTTCCTCCACCCGGCATGGCCTTATAGCCTACCAGCCCCGGATAACGTACCGAACGTACATCCACACCAAATTTTTGGAAATAATACTGACACAATTTTTCACCTGCCAGCTTATTTACCCCATACATGGTCGTCGGGTTCATCACCGTTTCCTGAGGAGTCATCACCTTAGGGGTATCAGGTCCAAAAACCGCGATAGAACTCGGCCAATAAATTTTATTTAAATTCTTTTCTCTGGCAAGTTCCAGCACATTTACCAAGCCATTCATGTTCACATTCCATGCAATACCTGGCTTGGACTCCCCAATGGAGGACAAAATAGCGGCAAGATTATAAATTTGGGTGATCTTGTGCTTTTCCACAATTTGCCCCAAACGTTCCCGATCCAAAACGTCCAATTGCTCAAACGGACCGCGTTCGGCCTGCGCTTTGGCCACGGTTAAATCGGAGGCAATGACATTTTGCTCTCCATATAATTTTCGCAATTCATCCGTAAGCTCAGAACCCAATTGTCCGAAAGCGCCAATGACTAAAACTCTCTCCATTCCAATAATACAGAAAAACGGTAATTTTTTTGAATAATTATTAACAATAACTATCCAATAATGAATAAATTTAAATTCAATCCTGAAGCAAAGCTTTTACCTTTGGATTTAGGTGCTAATTTATGATTTTTGAACCACTAATTCGGGTAAATGAAGATGGAATTTAGCGAATATTTAAAAACAAAAAATATTAATCCGGCCGCTTTTGAGCAGAACGAACCGGAAAAGTATAAGCTTTGGAATCAGGAGTTTAGCGAGATGCATCCCAAAAGTTTCACCATGCAAAAACTCTTTGAGATTAATAAAATTCGTAGAAAATTCACCCTTACCAAATATTAATTCAGGTTACACCATTTTACCCTAATTATTAACGGAAAAATTTTCCCCTACTATATAATTTACAACATGTACGAAACGCTTAAACCCGCACTTGAAAAAGAGCTGGAGGCCATCAAGGAAGCTGGTCTTTACAAAACGGAAAGAATCATTACTACTCCTCAGGGAGCGGAGATTAAAACCACAGAAGGTAAGGAAGTTATCAATTTCTGTGCGAACAATTATTTGGGACTTTCCTCTCACCCAAGAGTGATTGAGGCGGCAAAAAGAACAATTGACACCCATGGCTTTGGAATGTCTTCCGTTCGTTTCATTTGCGGAACGCAGGATATTCACCGCGAATTAGAGCAAAAAGTAGCCAAATGGTTGGGGACAGAAGATACCATTTTGTATGCTGCTGCTTTTGATGCCAATGGTGGCGTTTTCGAACCTCTTTTGGGCCCCAACAGTGCCATTATCTCTGACACCCTTAACCATGCTTCCATCATTGATGGGGTGCGTTTATGTAAGGCGGCCCGTTACCGCTATAAGCATAACGATATGGCGGATTTGGAAGAGCAATTGAAAGCTGCTCAGGATGCTGAGCATAGAATTATCGTAACTGACTCGGTATTCTCCATGGATGGCACCATTGCCCAGTTGGACAAAATCTGTGATTTGGCTGATCAATACAAAGCATTGGTGATGGTAGACGAATGCCACTCTTCCGGATTTATGGGTAAAACCGGAAAAGGTACGCACGAGCATTGCGATGTTATGGGAAGAATTGACATCATTACCGGTACTTTTGGTAAAGCCCTGGGGGGAGCTTCCGGTGGTTTCACTTCCGGCAGAAAAGAAATTATTGACATGCTTCGCCAGCGTTCCCGCCCTTATTTATTCTCCAACACTTTGGCTCCAGCGATCGTGGGCGCTTCTATTGAGGTGATCGACATTCTGGAAGAAAGCACTGAGCTGAGAGATAAAGTTTGGGAAAACACCGCTTATTTCCGCGAGCAAATGACCGCGGCGGGTTTTGACATTAAGCCGGGTAGTCACCCAATTGTTCCGGTAATGCTATACGATGCTCCTTTGGCGCAGAAATTTGCGACCAGGCTTTTAGAAGAAGGCATTTATGTGATCGGATTTTTCTATCCGGTAGTACCAAAAGGGGAGGCAAGAATCAGAACACAGATCTCTGCGGTTCACGAAAAACATCATTTGGACAAAGCTATTGCGGCTTTCACCAAAATCGGAAAAGAACTGGGAGTAATTCAATAGTACCCTTTCAGAAACGATCCCCGAAAGACCGGTTTACGCCGGTCTTTTTTTTGTGTCTTAGGGATTTTGCCCTGCTTCCGAATTCTGATGATTATTCCTTATATTGTTCATAAACGGACAGTTGTGGTCACGAGCGGACACTACCATTCTCAAAAGCGGACAGTCCGATATGCTCAGTATGCTTGTAATCAAAGATTTAGGATTATGGCATCATTTTAGGATAATTTTTCACCAAACCTTACTACTATGATGGAAAAAGAGCTCGGCAAAATTTTAATTATTGATGATGATGAGGATGTACTATTTGCAGCCAAGATGCTGTTGAAAAAATATGCAAAGGAAGTCATCATTGAGAAAAACCCTAAAAAAATACCTTTCCTGCTCAATCATGACACCTACGATGTCATCATGCTGGACATGAATTTTAGCCGGGACACTACCTCGGGGAAAGAAGGTTTCTATTGGCTGGAACACATCATGGAAAGAGATGCCAATGCGGTGGTGATCCTCATTACCGCCTTTGGTGATGTGGAAATGGCCGTTCAGGCCTTGAAGCAGGGCGCTACCGACTTCGTACTGAAGCCCTGGCAAAATGAAAAGCTGTTGGCCACCCTAACGTCTGCCAGTAAGCTTCGCAAATCTTATGAACAGGTAGATACGCTTCGCCAGACCAATCGCCAACTTTCAGCGGATCAGCAGGATAATTTTGGGCAAATGATAGGGGACAGCCCTTCCATGCGGAATGTATTCGCCATTATTGATAAAGTCGCCACCACCGATGCCAATGTCTTAATTCTGGGGGAAAATGGAACCGGTAAAGAATTGGTCGCCAGAGAAATTCACAATCGCTCGATGCGCAAAAACAATATTTTTGTAAATGTGGACATGGGCGCTATCACCGAAACGCTTTTTGAAAGTGAACTCTTTGGACATAAAAAGGGCGCTTATACCGATGCCAAGGAAGACCGCGTGGGGCGCTTTGAAATGGCCAATAAAGGCTCTCTGTTTTTGGATGAAATCGGTAACCTGAGCATGCCATTACAATCCAAATTACTGACTGCCCTCCAAAGAAGAGAAATCACCAGAATTGGAACTAATAAGTCCATACCGGTAGATATTCGGCTGATCACTGCGACCAATATGCCTTTGCACGAAATGGTGCATCAAAATACTTTCCGACAGGATCTACTCTACCGAATCAATACGGTGGAAATTCACCTGCCCCCCCTTCGGGAAAGACAGGAAGACATCCCGACCCTTGCCAGACACTTCATCAATAGTTATTGTAAAAAATATCAAAAGCCACCGATTAGCCTTGATGACTCCGGCCTGCAAAGGATGAAATCCTACGGCTGGCCCGGAAATATCCGGGAATTGCAACATGCCATTGAACGCGCCATTATCATGTGCGATGGGGAGAAACTGAGTGAAAAAGATTTCTTTTTCCTTCAGCAAACCATGCACCAGGTGCAAAACGAACCCTCCCAGCCGGCTAATAACTTTAATTTGGATGAAGTCGAGAAAAACGTCATTCAAAAAGCCATTGACAAACATAATGGAAACATCTCGCAGGCTGCCAAAGAATTGGGACTGACGAGGGCTTCCCTCTATCGCAGACTACAGAAATATGGAATATAATTCCCTGAAAAAAGAAATATTACTCCGGCTCATCGCCCTGACCGTCTCTGTCTTTGCTTTGGCATTTTTAATCCTGAGCGACGATAGGTCGGCTTTTTCGATCATCGTGGTGTTACTGCTGGTGGCCGGACAAGTGTTTCTGCTCATGAAGATGATGGACACCATTCATAACGCATTGAGCAAATTTTTTCAATTAAAGGAAAACGGGAACACCCCATTCCGCTTTCCCCAGTACAACGACCAGAGTTATCTCAGTGGTTTGTACCGGGAACTCAATGGCATGCTCAATGAATTCCGATTAGAGCCTGAAGAGGGAAGAGAAAAATACAATTACCTTAAAAACATTGTGCAGCATGCCGGGGTAGGTCTGATCACTTTTGATTCCCGGGGAAAGGTAGAAATCTTCAATACCGAAGCCAAAAACCTATTGGGCATCGAAAGCCTGGATCACATTTCTGCCCTGACAGAAGTACACCCTGAGCTGCGGCAACAAATAAAAAACCTGAAGACCGGCGGCAGAGGATTGATCAAAATTCAAAACGGAGATGAAGAAGTGAATCTGTCCCTATTCGCAGTGGAGCTCCATTTGAATAAGGAAAACTTCAAGCTGATTTCCTTCCAGAACATTCAGTCCGAGCTGGATCAGAATGAGATGGAAGCCTGGCAAAAACTGGTACGCGTGCTGACGCACGAGATCATGAACTCTATTACACCGATTACTTCCCTGGCTTCCACCATTGAAGGAGATATCATCCATAACCTCGATCGCTGCGAGGAGGAAAAAGAATTCTGCGATTTCCCCAAGGCTGATTTGGAAGACCTTCAAATGGCCGTTCGAACGATTCAGAAAAGGGGAGAAGGGCTGATTCACTTTGTGACGGACTTCCGCAGCCTGACCAAAATTCCAAAACCAGAACGTCGGGTGGTAGCGGCCAGATCACTTTTTGATGAAGTGGTGCGCCTGATGGCATATGAAACCCAACCGAAAAACATTGATGTAAAAATAGACGTGATCCCGGATGACCTGGCCATTTTTGTGGATCCACAACAACTACAGCAGGTATTAATCAACCTGATGCAGAATGCCTGTCAGGCCATAAAGAAAAAAGAAGGTGGTCTAATTGAGTTAATCGCACTGAGAGGCGGAAAAGCGGATCAGACCCTTTTAATCATTCGGGACAATGGAACGGGTATTGAAGCGGATGCCCTGGCAAAAATCTTCATCCCATTCTTTACCACTAAGAAAAATGGATCGGGTATTGGCTTGGCATTATCTCGTCAAATCATCCGTCAGCATCATGGAAATATTACCGCCAAGTCTACCGAAGGAGTGGGTAGTGAATTTACCATTCGGATCAATTAATCCCTAAACTAAAACCGGCAGGTTCCCCAGATAAAATAGGCCGATTAATTTATTTGACGTACTTCCTCAACAGGGTGACTATCCGCCAAAACGCTGCGAGCAATTTGCAGGCTGAAACCGGATAATCAGAATAATACAGAGGTAAAATTCCAATAATCTACAAAGCCCCTCAGGGGCTTTTTTTCATCCTTTCTTAAAAATGAATTGACAACCAGTTGATGATTAATGATGACCTTGCGCTAAACCGTTTCCGTTTATGGCCAAGCACTACAAGACCATCGTTATCTCTGATGTTCACCTGGGAACCCGAGGCTCAAAAGCCAAAGAACTGGTGAAGTTTTTAAAGAAAAACAGCTGTGATAATCTTTTCCTGAATGGGGATATCATCGATGGCTGGCAATTAAAGAAATCAGGGGTTTGGAAGAAAAAGCATACCCGATTTTTTATGCGCATCATGAAAATGATGGAAAAGCATCAAACCAAAGTATTTTACCTTAGAGGAAATCATGATGACTTTTTGGACCAGGTGCTTCCACTAAAAATCGGCAACTTTGAGATTGCCAAAGACTATTTTTACCACAGTCATGGAAAGCGGTATTACATCATTCATGGAGATATTTTCGATTCCATTACCACTCAATGGACCTGGCTGGCCAAGCTGGGCGATATTGGCTATACGTTTTTGCTTTGGCTAAATCACCATTACAATCGCAGAAGAAGAAAAAAAGGGCTACCCTATTATTCGCTTTCTCAGGTAATCAAAGCCAGGGTAAAATCGGCCGTTTCTTTTATTGATGATTTTGAGCAGCATCTGGTCTCCATTGCCCGCCACCATAACTGCAACGGCATTATCTGCGGACATATTCACCAGCCTGCCAACAAAATGATTGAGGATATTCACTACCTCAACTCCGGAGACTGGGTGGAATCCCTAACGGCGCTGGCAGAAGATGAAAATGGAAAATGGCAGCTGATAACCTACTGCGAAGAATTAATGGAGGAAGAGGAAGTGGAGAAGAAAGGAAATAAGGAATGGGAAAATCTCCTGCAAAATTCAGAAGAAGAGGAAAACACCACCATGAGCAGGGAAGAACTTCCGCTTTCTGTCCATGAAATGATTAAATTAACCGATAAATTCGAATAAAAATAAAGCATGCGATTCATATTTATTGTTCAAATCGAGGGGAGAGGGCATATGACTCAGGCCATGGCGCTGCAAACCCACCTGCAAAAAGCAGGTCATGAAGTATCGCATGTCTTCCTGGGTAAGGGGAAAAGACGAGAAATGCCGGAATATTTCGCAGAACACTTTTCCTGCCCGGTAGAACAGGTGGCAAGCCCCAACTTTATCACTGATAAACACAATAAGAAAGTAAGAATCGTCCGTTCGGTATTATATAATTTCAAATACCTGAATATCTTCAAAAAAAGTCTTAATCGTATTCATGAGGTGGTGCAGGAACAAAAACCCGATATCATCGTCAGTTTCTATGATTTTTTGGGTGGATTTTACAATCTACGCTTTCGCCCTAAGGCCAAATTTGTCTGCATAGGCCATCAGTACCTGGCTCAGCACCCGGAATTTCCACATATTCCTCAACGCAGGTCCGAAAAACTTCTTTTCGAAACCAATAACTTCCTGATGGCCATGGGGGCCGATCTTAAAATAGCACTTTCCTTCGCGCCCTATACCTCACTTCCGGAAAAGAAAACCGTAGTCGTCCCACCCTTGCTAAGAGATGATTTACCCGAACCCTCTCTTCATCAGGAGGAATTTTTGCTTTGCTATATGGTCAATGACGGCTATGGAGACGATATCAGGAAATGGCATGAGCGCAACCGGGAAGTGAAGCTCGTTGCTTTTTGGGACCGAAAAACTGCCGGGGAAGTGTACCAACCTCATCCCAACCTAATCTTTCATCAGCTCAATGGTCCCAAATTCATAGACCACATGCTGCGTTGCAGAGGCTTGGTAAGCACTGCCGGTTTTGAATCCATTTGTGAGGCCATGTATTTAGGAAAACCCACCTTTATGGTGCCTGTAAAAAGGCAATATGAACAAGCCTGCAATGCGCTGGATGCCGCAAAAGCAGGTGCGGGAATTTGGGCTGAACACTTTGACATCAGTACCTTTCTGGCCTATTTGGAAGGACAAAAAACGAAAAGAGTAAATCCGCAGAAAGAATGGTTCGATGACGGAGAGAGAAAGATCATAGCGGCATTGGAACAGCTGAATTCCAGTGAAAGGACAAGCTCACCTGGCCAAAAAATTACAGAATCACTGCAAGTCTGATGACCTCCCGAAATATCCTATGGATTTTGCTCACAATTTCCTCCTGAATGTCGTTGTGATCTTTATATTTGTGACCGACAGACAATCCACAACAATGGCCATAATCAGTAAGAAAAAAATCATTTATCCGATTTACGATAAATTACAACTCTATTGTGCCGAGCACGGTCGACAAGCAGACTTACCCATCACCTATGAAGACCTCTGCCGATACAATAGTTCCATCCCACTTTTTGATAACAACGACAATGACACCCTTTGGGAGACTGTATTTTTCTCTCCCATTGAAATGGAACAGGTGCACGCTAGTCTGAAATATATTTACTCTTTATTGAGAGCTGGCGGGGATGTATCGGTGATCAAACACCTTTATATTGATCGCATTGACGTTTGTACTTACGGCAATACCCGTCCCTTCCGAATTCGGGTGGTGAACCGTATTAACGACCTTTTCGACTATTTTTATATCAAAAGAGCCGATGCTTCCCGGGTTTATGGCCTGGAGCTGGAACATCTCCTTTCTCCTAATAACATCACCTTCTTTGTGAATGACCAGACGCTGGTAGAAGAACATATTCAGGGGATTCCCGGCGACCAGTTTATGGCCGGACATATGCATTCACAGGAGGTCAATGAGATCAGACTGGCCAAGGAATTTGTTAAATTCAACGAACGATGCTTCGTGCGCCTTTTGGGAGATATGCACGCCAATAACTTTGTGGTGGAGATTATTCCGGATTTTGATGAGGTTCATTATCGAATCCGTCCTATTGACTTTGACCAGCAAAACTACGAAGGCCGTCGGGTAATTTATCTTCCACAGTTTTTTAAGCAGAACAACCCCATCATTCAGATTGGCATCAAGTATATGAAGCCGGAGCTGGAATTACAGTACCAAAAAGAGGAGCGTTCCCGATTAAGAAACCGAATTCGTGCTGCGCATTATAAGATTGATCAGCTGATCGAGGTGATGAAAGGCGATAATATCTCCAAACCCACCAATGTACACCAGTTGAAAACCGAACTTTCGGAAATGTATCGTTCTTCCTCTTTCCTGAAATGCCAGAATATGGGAGAAGTGCTACATGAAAGTCTGAGCATGCTCTTTAAACAAAAAATTCGCCCAAGGAATAACAGTATTCCAATTATTGAATAAGCTCCGGTTTAAAGGCTGGCATCCTCTTTCACTAATTGGATTATTGCGGAGGCAATACCTGATTTTGGCAGGGAACAGCATCACTATCGTGTTTAAAAACCAAAATTCGCAGCGAAAATTTGATTATTACAGCAACGATACCCGATTATTTTGAGAGCATAGCCTCGCTATTGTTGAGAAATGATCCAAAATCGCTTCTAATGATTCGAATCTATAGCCGGAGGGTGTGCTTTTAAGCATGCTCTAAGATTGGAAATTCACACGAATTCGCTTCCCATCATTCGAATTTTTTTCAGATGAATTGGTTTTTAACTAGTTCTATGCTTTTAAAATTCTTGGGAGATAAGCAAATGAGGTTTACCTCTATAATGGAAATCACTACCTTTGCCTAAATCCCACTAAATATAGCATCATGTTTACAGGAATAATTGAACAAATCGGTATCATCAAGGAAGTCATTCAAGACCATTCTAATGCCGTTTTTAAAATCGAGTCTGTACTGGCTCCTGAATTAAAAATCGATCAGAGTTTAGCACACAATGGTGTTTGCCTGACAGTGACTGAAATAGACGGAAATGTTTCTACGGTAGTTGCCGTGGATGAAACCCTGAAAAAAACAGCCCTGGGCGATTTAAAAGCGGGAGATATTGTAAACCTGGAAAGAGCCATGGCTTCCGGTGGTCGCTATGACGGCCACATTGTGCAGGGACATGTGGATCAGGTGGGTATTTGCACCAGTGTTCAGGAAGTGGATGGCTCCTGGCTATTTGATTTCGAATATGACCCTGCCACCGGCAACTTTTGCGTGGAAAAGGGTTCCATTACCATTAATGGCGTAAGTTTAACGGTTTTTAATACGGCAGAGAAAGGAAAATTCCGTGTAACAATTATTCCTTACACCTTCGAGCACACCAATTTTAAACAAATTAAAGCGGGCGATAAGGTGAACCTAGAATTCGATATTCTTGGAAAATATGTTCAAAGATTATTCGAAGGAGGCTATGAAGATTATCTTTTGGAAAAGTTAAAAGGTAAAGTTTAAATTACATGCATTCTTCCAATATGCTTTAAACTAAAACGAAGCGCATCAGTCATTTTGAATAAAAAAACTGATGCGCTTTTTTCGTCAATTTCAAAAAAAATACAACCTCAGTGACCGGGAGCTTTGGTCGGTGATCTTACTTCACCTTTTTATCATTATCATTTTGGGATTAGGGAACACCCTTCCCCAATTATTGAAACCCACTGCGATAAAATTGGGTATTATTGAAGAAATCACTATTTCTCCCCAATTATTGGCTTTACAGAAGGAATGGGAAAAAGACAGTCTGTTCACTTTTAATCCCAATAAGGCCAATGCCCTACAACTTCACCAATTAGGCTTTAAGAAAAAAAGCATTCAGCATCTTCTCAACTTCCGCAAAAAAGGCTATCACTTTCGGCTCAAAAAAGACCTGCTCAAAATTGCTGAAATAGATTCCCTCCATTTTCAAAAAATTTACACTTACATCGATCTACCGGAAAGCTTTCCCAAACGTAATCCTAAATTCAAAGCCAAGCCTAAAATGGCGAAGGCCTATTCGCCTCCTAAAAAGCTAAACATTAATCTCAACACCGCCGATAAGCTCATTTTGTCAAAAATATATGGTATAGGTCCCAAGCGAGCAGAGCAGATCCTCAAGTACCGAAAGCTACTGGGAGGCTATGTGGAAAAAGAACAACTGGCCGAGGTCTATGCACTCGAAGGAGAGACCGAAGTGCTGAAAAATTGCTACCAGGCTTGCTTTATTACGCCCCACTTCCAACCCGAAACCATCTCCATCAATCAGGATGACTTCAAAAAACTAGTCCGACACCCCTATCTGGAATATGAAGAAGTCAAGGTGATTTGCAATTACCGAAGGGAATTCCCAATTGAGAATAGTAGTCATTTAAAGAAAATCCTATCCTGTAGTGACAGAAAAATACAAAAATTAGCTCCCTACCTCAATTTCGATTGACGGGTATCACTTTTTACCTTAATTTGGGAAATTCCTTTTATTGCGTATGAAGTTTTTCCAACACCAATTAAGGCTTCCCGCCTTCCGAAGAGGTTTTCACCTGATTACGGAGGAGGTGATGGCCCACATGCCCGAATTATCGCAAATTAAGGTCGGAATCTTACATGTGTTTATTCAGCATACTTCCGCTAGTTTAACCATAAATGAGAATGCCGACCCTACCGTAAGGCAGGATTTTGAAGCCCATATGAATAAAATGGTGCCGGAAGGAGCCTCCTATTTCAAACACACCTATGAAGGTCCCGATGATATGCCCGCGCATATTAAGGCATCCCTTATGGGGCCTGCTTTAACAATTCCTATCACCAATGGACAATTGAACATGGGGACCTGGCAGGGCATTTACCTTTGCGAGCATCGGGATTATGGGGGAGAAAGAAAAATTATCATAACCGCCCAGGGAATTTAGATTTTTGAAAGCGAAAAATGCATTATGCTTTTATTTTATGACATCCCATTAAATTAAAAGTGGATTAAAAAGCACTAGACTGCGGTATTACCAGTAGTTTTATTAATTTTATCGTTATTTATTGCATTTAGCGCATTTCTTCATTTTATACCAGAAAAGCTGATCAATGATTGCATATATCCGAGGAAGAATTACAGAAAAAGAACCAACATATGTAGTGTTGGATGTGGGAGGATTAGGTTATGAAGTTCGTATTTCCCTCAATACTTTTGAAAAACTTCAGGACAATAAAGAAGAAGTGAGATTAGCCACTTATTTACAGGTAAAGGAAGATGCTCACACCCTTTTCGGCTTTTTTGATATCCTGGAGAAAAAGCTTTTTTTACACCTTATTGGCGTAAATGGCGTGGGTGCCAATACGGCCATGGTTATGCTTTCCTCCATGAATGTCAGGGAGCTTAAAGAGGCCATTGCTTCTGAGGATGTAAAAACTATTCAAAAAATTAAAGGCATCGGAGCCAAAACTGCTCAGCGCATCATTCTGGAATTGAAAGATAAATTGCTGAAAGAGGGGGTGGATGCTCCGGCAAGTTCTACTGGCGGTGGCACAGCACATCAGGCGAAAGAAGAAGCTTTAATTGCACTGACTACTTTAGGAATACCTAAAGCCACTGCTGAAAAAAGCATCACTAATATTCTTAAAAAGCATGGAAGTGATATTGGTGTGGAAGAGATCATCAAACTTGCACTAAAAAATTAATCCTGACTCAACCTATTTTTTTTAACCCATCACCACCTTGAAGTCTAACCTTTATTCAATATCTCAACTACTGTTCATTGCAGCAGTAACGCTTTTCGCAGCACCGGCATTGTCTGATGCTGCAGCGCCTTTTTTCCAGGTGGTGGAACAGGCTGATACCCTTAGGAATGAGAATCAGAAAGACAGTATTCCGGAGAAATATGTACCGTCTCGCACTCCGCAGATTAATCCGGAATCTGATCGGCCCGGAGCGCCCTTTACAGATCCTAATTTGGGACTTTCGCCATTATACCTGAAAGATCCCTCCAATGTGAAGATGGATGTTGAGCTGGATACCGCCAACAACTATACCATTTATGAAAAAATGGGTGATGTGAATTTCCGGCCCACCACCAATATGACTTTTGATGAATTCAATCAATACAACAATCAACAGATTCAAAAGGAATATTGGCTGGAAAGATCAAAAGGACTGGACGGCGAAAGTGCGGTAAGTGGGCGACAATTGATTCCGCCTATTTATGTGAGTCCTATTTTCGACCGTATTTTCGGCGGGAGTTATATTGACATTACCCCTTCCGGTTATGCCACCTTAGATTTTGCCTTAAGATATCAAAGAGTGGCCAATCCGGCCGTACCGGTTTCTCAACAACGAAATGGCGGTTTTGAATTTCAAAACCAAATATCCATGAACGTCATCGGGGAGATTGGAGATAAGCTGAAGGTGACTGCCAATTTTGACAACAACAAGGCTTTTAACTTTCAAAATGACTTCCGGGTAGAATATACCGGATACAAGGAAGAAATCATCAAAAAGATTGAAGTCGGTAATGTAAGTTTACCCTCTTCCAACAGTTTGATTACCGGTGCTCAAAACCTATTCGGAGTAAAAGCTCAATTCCAGTTTGGTAAACTTTACGCGACCACGCTTTTTTCCACACAAAGAGGTAAATCAAATACCATTGTTCTGGAAGGAAATTCCGGAGGACAAGGAAAACAATTTGAGATGGTGGCTTCGAATTATGACGAAAACCGCCACTTCTTCCTGGGCCACTTCTTCAAAGATAATTATGAAAACTGGTTGAGAGGATTACCTCAGGTGCTTTCAGGGGTGAACGTTACCCGGGTAGAAGTCTATGTGCTGAATCGAAATAATGACACCCAAACCCTGCGAAATGTAGCCGGTCTCCTGGATATGGCCGAACCCAACAGGGATAATATGAATAAACCGGATAACTCCTTTAACCAACCTATTAATCCGGCTTTTCCGAATGATAACCGTGCCAATGGCATGTTCAACAGCTTGCAGCAAGATCCCTCTTTAAGAAATGCGGACACCTTTACCGATGCGATGATTGCCAAAGGCTTCGAAAATTCAGAAGATTTTGTCAAGATCAATGGGGCCAGAAAGCTGGATCCGCAGGAATATTCCATTCATAGTGCATTAGGTTATATCTCGCTTTTCCGTCGTTTACAAAATGATGAAATGCTGGCCGTAGCCTACGAATACACTTACAACGGACAAGCTTATAAAGTAGGGGAGATGTCAGAAGATTATCAGAACAGACCTGATGCTGAACTGATCTTCCTGAAAATGCTTCGCCCCAATAAAATTGACGTAGAATCACCCGCCTGGCAGCTGATGATGAGAAACGTCTACAACCTGGGATCCTCTCAAATTGGGCCGGAGGGTTTTGATTTGAAAGTGATTTACCGGGATGACCGTACCGGTATTGATAACCCCAGTTTGCATGAGGGAACAAACACTAAGGATAAGCCTTTGGTGGAATTGTTAAGAGCCGATAGATTGAACAGAAACGGAGACCCGCAGCCGGATGGTATTTTTGATTACGTCGCCGACGTTACCGTATTCTCCGACAATGGAAACATCTTCTTCCCGGTACTGCAGCCTTTTGGAAACACCCTGGACGAACAGTTCCTCCCCACGGAGGATGTTTTAAAAGAAAAATATGTCTTCGAGGAACTCTATGCCAGAACCAAGGCGGATGCCGAGCTGGTCACCGAAAAGAATAAATTCTTTATCAAAGGATCCTTCCAGGCCGGTAGTGGCTCGGAAATCACCCTTCCGGGAATTGATATCTCTCCGGGATCCGTGGTGCTTTCTGCTGGTGGTATTCCCATGACCGAGGGCGTGGATTATACGGTAGATTATAACCTGGGCCGGGTAAATATTACCAACCAGGCCATTCTGAATTCCGGAAAATCCATTACCATTACTTATGAGCAGGCTGATTTGCTGAACTTCCAGACCCGATCCTTATTGGGAACTCGCCTGGATTATCGGGTAGATGACCGCCTGAATATTGGAGGTACATTGCTTTACCTTAATGAACGAGCAGTCGTAAGCCGGGTAGGAATAGGTGATGAACCGGTTCGAAATGTGAAATATGGATTTGATGTCAGCTTTCAGGATGAATCCCGCTTTCTGACCCGCATGGTAGATGCGCTGCCCCTGGTGCAAACCAAAGAAACTTCCACGGTCAGTATTAATGCAGAATTTGCGCAATTAATTCCAGGCACCTCCAATAAGGTCAATGGTTCCGGAACGGCCTATATTGATGATTTTGAAACCACGATCACACCTTTTTCAGTATCCAACAATTGGTTTTTAGGGGCGACTCCTGAAACCACCGGTAACCGACTCATCGAAGATAATGGAGAAGATAAACTGGGTATTAATTATAAACGTGCCAAGCTGGCCTGGTATACCATTGACAACACCTTCTACCAGACCAACAGCCGAAATAAGCCTGCCAACATTAACACTGAAGATACCCAGAACAACTATGTTCGGAATATTCCTCCGCAGGAGATTTTCAGAGAACGTGATGAGACCCTGATCAATGCCAATATCGCCACCTTCGATATGGCTTTTTTCCCGCAGGAACGTGGCCCCTACAACTACAATCCCAACCTGACGAATGAGGGGCTTTTGCCGGAACCGGAGGACAACTGGGGAGCCATTACCCGCGCCATTACCTCAGATGTGGATTTTGATAAAACCAATATCGAGTACATCGAATTCTGGATGATGGATCCCTTCATCGAGGGCACCAATGGTCGCGTACTGGACGGGCGTCTGAATACCAATAACACTACCGGAGGAGACCTGTATTTCAATCTGGGCTCTGTATCCGAAGACCTGATGAAGGATGGCAAGCATGCTTTTGAGAACGGCCTGCCGCCCGATGGCTCTGATGGCGGTTTCGACACCAACGAATGGGGTAAGGTAACCACCCAGCAATATTTGAACAATGCCTTTGATAATGACCCGAATTCCCGCCCTTTCCAGGATGTGGGACTGGATGGCCTTCGTTCAGAGGAAGAATTAGAGTTCTTCAGAGAAAATTTCATTGATCGACTGGTAGTAGCTCCGGAAGTACTTACCGCTATTTCTCAAGACCCTTCCGGTGATAACTTCCGACATTATCTGGATGCCTCCTATACCGATATGGACGCCAAAATCCTGGAGCGTTATAAAGACTTCAACGGAATGGAGGGCAACTCGCCGATTCAGTCCAACAATAATAACTTCACCTCAGCCGGTAGCGCTTATCCTGACAATGAAGATTTGAATAATGACAACACTATCAGTGACCTGGAGGAGTATTATGAATACAAGATCAGCCTTAAGCCAGGTGACCTGGAAGTAGGTAAAAACAATATTGTTGATAAAGTCACCAACTCAGAGGCTAACGCCTCCTGGTATTTATTCCGTATCCCGGTGCGTCAGCCTACCGGCTCCTATGGTGGGATTTCCGGTTTCAAAACCATTCGCTTTATGCGGACATACCTGACGGGCTGGCAGCAGCCGGTGGTATTGCGTATGGCCAAATTCCAGCTGGTAGGTTCGCAGTGGCGACGTTACGAAAACAGCTTATTTGATAATGGGCTGGACGAAGTGCCGGAGCCATTTGATACCGACTTCCAGGTATCTGTGGTGAATTTGGAAGAAAACTCAAGTGCTCTCAACAAAATCCCATACCGGGTTCCACCGGGAATCAGCCGGGATTACGACAACACTTCCGTGGTTTCCCGTCAGCTGAACGAACAATCCATTCAGTTGGTGATGAAAGACCTTCAGAATAAAGACGCCCGGGCAGTGTTTAAAAACACCACCCTGGACTTGATCAATTATGGTCGATTAAAAATGTTTGTCCATGGGCAGGACCCCATCACGCAGAGTGATGAACTCCGGGTGTTCATGAGAATCGGTACGGACTTAACCCAGAACTTCTACGAAATCGAATGGCCTCTTAAAATAACACCGGAAGGTTCCAATACCTCTGAGGAAATCTGGCCTGCAGAAAACAATCTGGACATTGCCTTAAATGACCTTTATGCCATTAAATCTCGGAGAAACAGGGAAGGCTTTGAGCAGGCTCTGCCTTATTCGCAGCAGGTGGGACGGTATAAAATCACGATTGTGGGCCGGCCGGAATTAAGTACCGTTCAAACAATTATGCTCGGTGCCCGAAATCCGGATACCTTTGATAAGCAAAGCAAGGATATCACCGTTTGGTTTAATGAATTACGTGCAACGGATTTCGACAGTGAAAATGGTTGGGCCGGAAATGTCCGATTCAATACCAAACTGGCGGATTTAGGGGTACTTTCAGGTAGCAGTAGCTATATCTCTTCCGGCTTTGGAGGTATTCAGGATAATATTTCCGCACGTACCAGAGAGTCTTCCCTGAACTATGATATTGCCGCTAATGTCAATTTAGATAAATTCGGGCTGGACCGTTTCGGACTACGTATTCCGATGTACGTTTCTTACGAACATAACAAAATTACGCCAAAGTGGGACCCGCTGGATCCTGACATTCCGCTGGAGGCCTCACTGGAGTCCTTTGACACCCAGGCCGAAAGGGATGCATATCGCAAATTAGTGGAAGATAATACTTACCGAAGAGCGATTAGTTTTAACAATGTCCGGAAAGTAAAAGTGAAAGAGGATGCTATCCCACACATTTATGATATTGAAAACTGGGCTTTCTCTTATGCTTATAGCGAAATTACCCGAACGAATATCAACCTGGCAGATTATATCAACTTTAACCATAAAGTAGGACTGGCCTATAACTATAACGCCAACCCCTTCATATTGGAGCCATTTAAAAACAGTAAAGGATTAAAATCAGACTGGTTGCGTTTGATCAAAGATTTCAATTTAGCCCTATGGCCCTCTTCCATTAGTGTGAGGGGAGACCTGGACCGAAGCTTTATCAGAAACCAGCTTTTCAATGAAGATTTAACCACGGTAGGCATTGAACCGACTTATGAGAAATACTTCAATTTTAATCGCTATTACAATATTCGCTGGGCATTAACGCAAAACCTCTCGCTTACATATAATGCCAGGGCATTTGCGACCATTGATGAACCCGAAGGCGACATCAATACCCAGGCGGCCAGAGATTCCATTCGAGCCAATCTAATGAGGTTGGGCCGTTTGAAAACTTTTGATCAGAATATTCGGGCCGATTACCGATTACCTTTGGATAAAATTCCATTGACGGACTTCTTAAATGCCGACCTGAACTATTCGGTGAACTATACCTGGACGGCCGGCCCGGTGAACATTGAGGAGGAATTTGATTTCGCCAATACGATCCAAAACTACCGTCAATACGGAGGTACCGGTAAAATTGACCTGGTCAAACTCTACAATAAAAATAAATTCCTGCGGGACATAAATAAACCTAAACGAAAACGGCGATCCTCCTCTAGGGCAACCACCAGAAAGATAGAGGCAGATACTATTAAAGCCCCTGCTGAAATGAAAGGGCTTAAGGGCATGCTAAGGTTGTTAATGATGGTTCGGGACGTGAACGCCACCATTAGCTATACGGACGGAACTTCCTTGCCGGGCTTTGAGCCAACCCCGAACCTCTTCGGGCAAAACTTTGACAATAATGCACCGGGCTGGCCCTTTATTCTGGGTAGTCAGGATGCAGGCATTCGGAATCAGCTGGCGGATCAGGATCTCTTGATTCAAAATGGTAACCTGACCCAACAATTCAGTCAGAACCAGATGATCAATATGAACCTGAATGCCAACCTGGAACCGATTAAGGATTTGAAAATCCGACTGAGTATGACCAAAACGAAGAACTCCTTCTATCAGGAACTCTTCCGTTATGACACCATCAGTAATTCCTTTGAATCCAATACGCCGGCAAGAAATGGTAGCTATTCCATCTCTTATTTCATGCTACCAACCACCTTCTCCAGTTTTGATACTGATTTGGTGGACAAGGCTTTCCGGGATTTTGAAAGCTATCGCGCCATCATTAAGGACCGGCTGGATGCACTTAACCCTAATGGGGGAGAGTATAACATCAATTCTCAGGATGTGTTGATTCCGGCCTTTATTGCGGCCTATACCGGAAAATCAGCGGAAGAAGCTAAATTGAGCCCATTCCCGAAAATCCCGATTCCAAACTGGCGTCTGGACTATTCCGGATTGCGTAATATCCCGGCGCTAAAAGACATTTTCAGTTCGGTGAATATTACTCACGCCTATAATTCAACTTACAGCGTCAACAGCTATACCAATTCACTGGAGTACACCGATAATCTGGAGTTATCCAATGACATTGAGAATTATCCCTTGGCCACTAAAGTAAACGAAGAAACTGGCTTCTATACACCGGTATATGTGCTGGATCAAATCGTGATGTCGGAGCAATTTTCTCCGCTAATTGGTTTAAATGTCAGAACAAAATCCAAGGTAAGTGCCAAGATAGAATACCGATGGGAGAGAAACCTCGCCCTGAACATCTCCAATATTCAGATGACCGAGATGAGAAATAAAGACTGGTCCTTTGACATTGGATATACCAAAGGAGGAATGAAAATGCCATTCCGATGGAAAGGACGAACCGTCATTCTGGACAATGACCTGACCTTCCGCTTCAACTTTGTGATTCGGGATACCGAAACCCTGCAAAGAAAGCTGGATGATGTCAGCACCATTACCAATGGTAATGTCAATTACCAGATCAGGCCTACGGTCGCCTACGTGGTAAATAACCGACTGAATATTCAAGCCTATTATGAGCGAACGGTAAACGAGCCAAAAATCTCCACTTCCTACCTCAGAACAGCCACCAATTTCGGAGTTCAGGTAAGGTTCAATTTCTCTAATTAATTTCTTAAGCGCCCAAAACCTCCAATGGTTTTGGGCGTTTTTGTTTGCAGAAGATAGAATCTTCTGAGGCCATCTTCTGAATATTTCTAAATTCCATACTGCCCTCTAATTCCCATGGTTTTTAGAAAAAATAATTCAATATTTGCTACACAACAATTTGACCCATTTTAATTTTTTTAAACCATGAATATCCCTGCAGAATTAAAGTATACTAAAGATCACGAGTGGATCCGTATTGAAGGAAATACCGCTATCGTGGGCGTCACTGATTTTGCTCAAAAAGAGCTGGGAGATATCGTTTATGTAGAAGTAGAAACGGTAGACGAAGAAATTGAAGCTGGTGAGGTATTCGGAACAGTAGAAGCAGTAAAAACCGTTTCTGACCTGTTTATGCCCATTAGCGGAACTATTGTGGAATTCAACGAATCCCTGGAAAGCGAGCCTGAAAAGGTAAACGCTGATGCCTATGGGGAAGGTTGGATGATCAAAATTGAAATGAACAATCCTGCAGAAGTAGAAACATTACTTTCTGCAGAGGCGTACGAAGAACTTATTGGCTAACATTAAATTTAATCTTGGCTTAAAAAATCAAAGGAGGATACTTCTTTGATTTTTTTTTACCTTTCCGTTATGATCCTTCGTTACCAACTGTTCACCATCATCTGGGTGATCATCATCCTTTTCCTTACCCTGTTACCTGCCTCTTCCTTACCTTCAGGAATCAACTGGTATATCCCTTTCGATAAATTGGCCCATGCTGGTGTTTTCGGAATATTGGCCCTATTACTGACAATAGGCTCCTGTAAGCAGTACAGCGTTGAACACATGAAACGCTTCCCCTACCATTGGACCATTAGCCTGTGTTTCGTTTTCGGACTGTTGATTGAAGTTTTACAAGGGAGTTTCACCAGCCGACATTTCGAATGGATGGATTTAGTGGCAGATATGATAGGCGCATTTATTGGGTTGATTGTATTTTTTTTCGTCTATAAGTGGTGAGGTCTTTTTGTTTCGCGAAATTTTTAATAAGTTTGAGGGACGACAACAACTTTTCTTATACATCCCTTTGACTAATTAAAAAGGAAGCTGATATGGAGATTAAAAAGAACCCTGGTAAGGATCTTACCAAAAAATCAGGGCTGTTCTTTAATATTGGTCTGTGTATTTCCTTAGGTCTTGTAATCCTTGCTTTTGAGTGGAAGTCGTACGACGATGTAAAAATCGCCGACGCTGCCGTTGCTGAAGTAGATTTCGAAGAAGTGACCGAGGTACCCCAGACTCAACAGCCCCCTCCACCACCACCAAAAATCCAGGCACCTGTTATTGTAGAGGTACCGGATGAGGAAGTGATTGACGAGGATATCGACGTTGATTTGGACGTGGATGTTACCGAAGATGCCGTAATCGAAGAAGTAGTATTCGAGGAAGCACCGGAGGAAGAAGAAGTAGAAGAAGTATTTACTATTGTAGAGGATCAGCCAGAATTCCCGGGAGGAATGCCAGCGTTCTACAAATACATTGGTAAAAACTTGAAGTATCCATCTCAAGCCCGTCGTATGGGTATCGAAGGAAAGGTATTCGTACAGTTCGTAGTAGGTAAAGATGGTAAAATCAGCGAAGTACAAGTAATTAAAGGTATTGGTGCTGGTTGTGATGAGGAAGCTAAGCGTGTAATTGAAAGCTCTCCAAAATGGAAAGCTGGTAAGCAACGTGGACGTGCTGTAAAAGTACGTATGATCCTTCCGATCACCTTCAAATTAGGATAATTCCCTAAAAAAGAAATTAAAAAAAGGACTGCAGCAATGTAGTCCTTTTTTTTATGCTTAAATCCAAATTACGAAGGCTTAAGCCGGATTATTCTGGCTTAAGCCGGATAATTCATGCTTAAATCCTCGTTTAGCTGTAAGGCGGAAAAAATGAAGTAACTTCTCCCATTTCAAATTTACCCCAACCAAGCAGATGAATGAGGAGAAAGCAAGCTTACCCCAATTTGGGCTATTTTAAAAAAACAATATCGAAATGGCAATAAGTTGATTAATGGTATTTATTGAATCTATCATTGAAAATCTAAGGTAAAAATATAATTCCTCAAACGAGTCACAACAAACTACACCACAACAAATTACCCCCAAACCACCAACAACAAAATAAACCACTCAAGAACCATAGCTTCTCCTTTTTATATTTTTTAAACGTTATTTTTTTCCAAAAATAATTTTGTGGCAGCGTTTTTGTAGTATAATAAAGTAAAAGAATTGGCTGATTCTAATGTAGTACTTCTAACATTTTAGCTTATGGAACTCAAGAAAGACCCCGGAAAAGATCTAAAAAAGAGAAGATCCTTATTTTTTACCATCGGCCTTTGCCTCTCTTTAGCTTTCAGTATTGCTGCTTTTAATTGGCGGGTTTATGAGGATAAAATTGATATTACCGGCATCCCAATAGATGGAGATGATATTGAAATCGTCGAAATCCCGGCCAGTAGAATTGAGCCTCCCAAACCGCCCAGAGTGGTTAATCCTGTGATTATTGAAATTCCGGATACGGAGGATATCCTTGATCCCGATGATATTGACATCGATATCGAGGTAACCGAAACCGATAAGATTGAAGATGTAATATTTACAGACGCTCCAAAAGAGGAGGATCCTGAAGAAATCGTTGTCTTTGTAGAAAAACAACCTGCTTACCCCGGAGGAATTCCTGCTTTTTACAAGTATGTAAGCAAGAACATGAACTACCCCAGTCAGGCCAAAAGACAAGGCATTTCAGGTAAAGTTTTTGTGCAGTTCGTGGTAGACCGCGACGGTTCCATTTCCAATGTGGAAATCATGAAAGGCATTGGGGCCGGATGTGATGAAGAAGCGAAGCGTGTATTGGCCAATTCCCCAAAATGGAATCCTGGAAAACAGCGGGGTAGAGCTGTGCGCGTCAGAATGGTGTTACCAATCACCTTCAAATTGAATTAAACCATAGTAGTAGGATATATTTTTCCCATACTATACCTACCAAAAAGGCCAGCCTATTACGGGCTGGCCTTATTCATTGTACAATCATTTGTAATCCTTTAAAGGATATTCAGGGATTGCTCCTTAATTTTTTCCAACTCCTCTTTCATTTGTACCACCAGGCGCTGAATGGCGGCATGGTTGGCTTTTGATCCAAGCGTATTGATTTCCCGGCCAATCTCCTGGGAAATAAAACCCAGTTTTTTTCCGTTAGAAGCCTGCGTAGGTTTTAATATCACCTCTTTGAAATATTTCAGGTGATTCGCCAGACGCACTTTCTCCTCATTAATGTCATATTTCTCCAGGTAGAATATGATCTCCTGCTCAAAACGATTCTGATCGTAATCTTCTTTTTGCTGCAAGTCCTCCAAATTTTGACGCAGGCGGTTTTTCACCGTCTCCACACGCTCTTCTTCAAATTGAGGAACTTTTTGCAAACATCCATCAATGACGTCAATATAGCTCACCAGCTTTTCAGCCAATACCGCTCCTTCCTTTAGGCGGAAGGCATCACAATCTTTTAGCGCAGCATTTAACGCCGAATGAAGTAATTTCCAATCCTCTTCACTACCCAGCTCTTCCCGCTCATTCACCAAAACTTCCGGCATCTGCAATACCAACTTAAACAATTCCTGTTCACTGGCGCCTGTATTTTCCGCTAAAGCTTTCAGAGCGGCATAATAATTCTGAAAAAGCCCTTCATTCACCTGCACCTTTGGAGTAGTATCATCTTTGCGATTAAATTCAATATTGACCGCAACTTTCCCTCTTTCCAGACAGTCCCCAATGGTATTTCTAATCTCGATCTCCCGATCGCTGAAGGTTCTGGGTAATTTTAAGTTAGTATCTAAGAACTTAGAATTCAAAGTTCTGACTTCTACCTGAATACTGATGGATTCCGTATCCAAATTGGCAGAACCGTAACCTGTCATGGATTTTATCATAGCCTTTTCTTTATTTAAATACTAATGTAAAAAAAACATACAATATTTCATTTATTTCCTTCGTTGACCGAAATTCAAATTTTCGTTTTATTGGTAAAAAGTCGACGATTTGACCCTATCCCCCATGGATAAAAACAGTCTATTGGATCTTTTCGAGAAAGCCGTACATGCATTCGGACCACAACCGCTTTTCTGGCAATGGCAGGAGGGAGTTTTCAGCCCCATTACCTATCAGGAAACCAGTCAGCATGTGCATGGCTATGCCAATGGATGGAAAAACTCCGGATTAAACCGTGGAGAGAAAGTGGCCCTTTGGCTCGACTCCTCCCCGCTGTGGGTCATTACGGAAATCAGCATTTGGTATGCCGGGGGAGTGGCGGTACCCATGAATCTCAAAACGGAAATCAATACCCTGATTTGGCAAATCAAACATGCGGAATGTCAGCATCTGGTTTTGGAAGAACATCTGGTGGAACAAATACTGCCCCACCTGCCTGCTTTGCCTGAAAATTTACATTTGTGGTATAACCGCAAAAATCAGCGCTTCGAACACCCGCAAATAACACCCCTACAGGAGTTATTAGATTTTGGCGATCAGGTGCCCCTTATCCCGACTACGGACCTGGCGGCCATCATCTTTACTTCGGGTACCAGCGCAGACCCCAGGGCTGTTTTACTTAGCCATGAGAATCTGCGAACCAATGTGCTTCAAATCAAAAAAAGAATCCCTATTCCCCCTGAGGCACGCACTTTCATGCTGCTTCCGCTGGATCATGCCTTTGCGCATACCGTAGGTTTGTATAGCGTCATCATTCAGGGAGGAAGCATTGGCTTTCCTCCACAGGGAAAATCCATGATGGAAATTCTCCGGATGATTCCCGAAATCCTGCAGTCCTTCCAGCCCGACTTCCTGCTCCTGGTTCCGGCCCTGATTAAAAGTCTTCGCTTATATGTAGAAAGAGCGGTTCGCTCACTAGGAGAGGAAGTAGAAAAAGATTACCGCAATGCTTTGGCCCTGGCTTATCAAAAAGCCAGAAGCGGAGATGAATTAGGATATGTAAAACGACTGAGTGCCTTTTTCATGACACACGCCGTCCTCAATAAGCTCAAAGATAAACTATTCCCTAACCTAAAATTTATGGTAACCGGGGGAGCCTATTTGGATCGCAATGTCATTTTCTATTTCAATGCCCTCGGGCTTCCAGTTTATCAGGGTTATGGACTTACCGAAGCCAGCCCGGTAGTTTCTACCAATAATGAACAATATCAAAAAGTAGGTTCCGTAGGCATGCCGCTTTCCATGATAGAAGTGGAAATTCGGGATGAAAAGGGAGAGCGATTACCCCTGGAAAAAACAGGAGAGATTGTGGTAAAAGGCACAAATGTGACCAGAGGGTATTTCAAAAATACGGAAGCTACCAACCTCCTGATCAGAGACAAATGGCTACATACCGGAGACATTGGTAAAATTGACAGCGAGGGTTACCTCTATGTCCTGGGGCGCATCAAAAGCCTGCTAATTTCCTCTGATGGAGAGAAATTTCCTCCGGAAATGGTGGAGGCCGATATCGAAGAATTTTGCAGCTGTATTGATGCCGTTTGCCTGTACAATAACCAATCACCCTATACCCTGGCTTTAGTAGTTCCAAATGTGGCCAACATTCGAAAAAAAGCCCTGGAAAAACATATTGGAAATAAAGAACTCATTCCTTTTACACTCAAAACCATCGAAGAAGAGTTAATCAATTTCAGAAAGGCGACTGCCTTTGAAGCCAAATGGCCCCCCAACAGATTCCGCCTGATGATGGAGCCCATGAGTATTCAAAATCGCTTCCTGAATCATAACTACAAAATGATCCGACCACGGGTACATGATTTTTATGCAGCAGAAATTGAAGAAATTTTCAGAAAAAAAGATCGAAATACCAATGATCCCATAAATTTGGAACGCGCAAGCAACCTGCACGTTAGCCATTAATATGGGGGGCACAAAGAAAATAAATCTCGTAAAATTAGCTAAAATGGGGCGCTAAGGTTTGTTTTTTACCAAAGCCTTCCTACATTTGCATCCGCTTAAGCATTGAAGGAAACGGTCGCGTAGCTCAACTGGATAGAGCATCTGCCTTCTAAGCAGACGGTTCGGGGTTCGAGTCCCTGCGCGATCACCACAATGGTCTAGTAGCTCAACTGGATAGAGCACCTGCCTTCTAAGCAGGCGGTTCGGGGTTCGAGTCCCTGCTGGATCACGATGCTTAAGCAAAAGCCCATTCTTTCGAATGGGCTTTTTTATTGCCTAAATATTTTTCTAAAACGGTTAGGTTATTCCTTATTCTGTATTCCTCCCTTTTCAATTTCAAAGATTTTCACCTCTTCGTCAATCTCCTTTACCAAGCCTTTGGTTCGCTCCGGGCGGGCATCTGTAATGAAAATTTGGCCGAATTTATGCCCTGCCACCATTTTCAACAGGTGCTGCATGCGCTGATCATCCAACTTATCGAAAATATCGTCCAGCAACAAAATAGGCTTAAACCCTTTCTGCTGATGAATTAAATCAAAATGACTCAACTTCAATGCCACTACGAAGGACTTTTGCTGGCCCTGTGAACCAAATCGCTTCACCGGATGGCCGCCAATCAAAAATCGGAAATCATCCCGATGCACCCCCATAGTTGTTCTTCCCAAGACGACATCTTTTTCCGTCGCCTGCTCAAACTTCTCCTTAAAATCTTCCTTCAGTACCTCCGTCCGGTAACGCAAACTCACTTCTTCCCGTCCACCAGACAAGGCCTGATAATGCGCCTGAAACAAAGGTTCAAACTGATCCAAAAAAGAAATGCGCGCGCGGGCGATCTTTTCCGCACGATCTAATAGGGGAATATTATAGGTTTCCAATAGATCCTGATCTGCCGGCATATGATTTTTCTGCCACTGACGCAGCAGCGCATTCCGCTGCTTCAACAATCCATTGTATTCCATCAGCCATTGCAGATAATTACGATCGGTCTGACAAATAATCGCATCAAAAAAACGCCTCCGCTCTTCACTTCCTTCCCGAATCAAATCCGTATCATGGGGCGCCATCATCACCACCGGAAAACGCCCTACATGATCCGATAGGCGCTCATAAGGCACCTGATCGCATCTCAACACCTTTTTGGCCCCTTGTTGCAAAGCGCACAATACCTGATGCTGCCGGTCTTCATTCCTGAATTCTCCCCGAATACTGAAAAAAGGCTCCTGATGACGAATACTTTGCTGATCCTGTCCCGGAAAAGCGGATTTCGCCAACGATAAATAGTGAATAGCATCGAGCAGATTGGTTTTTCCGCTACCATTTTCTCCAACCAAACAATTAATCTGAGGTGAAAACTGCATATTCAGCTCTTCATAATTCTTGAAATTCAGCAGTTGGATATTAAAAAGAAACATAAAGGAATGTATTGATTGCAGCGACTTTTTATTATTTTCGCCCACTACAAACCTATTAACTACAATTGTTTTCTGCAAATCAAGCTTAAGACAACAATAAAACCATATAACAATTATGTCAAACCAAACTGCAAACACTGGATCTGCGGCTACTGAGGAGCGTTTCTCCAAAGAAACCTATATGTGGTGGTATGAAAACATGCTACACATGAGACGCTTTGAAGAAATGAGTGGTCGTGTGTATGGTCAGCAGAAAATCAGTGGATTCTGCCACTTGTATATTGGTCAGGAAGCCTGTGCAGCAGGTGCTGTTTCCGCACTAAAAAAAGGGGATAAATACATTACCGCTTATCGTGATCACGCTCATCCTATTGCCTTAGGATCTGACCCAAAGCGTATCATGGCTGAGCTTTACGGTAAAGCCACCGGCCTTTCTAAAGGTAAAGGTGGATCTATGCACATCTTCGATGTGGAGAATGGCTTCTACGGTGGCCACGGTATCGTAGGTGGACAAATTCCATTGGGCGTCGGTTTGGCTTTCGCCGAACAATACAAGGGAACTGATAACCTTTGTATCGCTTATATGGGAGATGGTGCGGCACGTCAGGGTGCGGTACACGAGGCGTTCAACATGGCCATGACCATGAAATTGCCCATCATCTTCGTGATTGAGAACAATGGTTACGCCATGGGTACTTCCGTACAACGTACTTCTAACGTAATCGAACTTTATAAATTAGGAGAATCTTACGATATGCCATCCCATCCGGTAGACGGCATGAGCGTGGAAGAGGTTCATATTGCTTGTGAGGAAGCTGCCGAGCATATCCGTGCAGGAAAAGGCCCTGTATTGCTAGAGTTCCGCACTTACCGCTACAAAGGCCACTCCATGTCTGACCCAGCTAAATACCGTACCAAAGAGGAGGTAGAGAGCTACAAGCAAAAAGACCCTGTTCAGCAGGTAAAAGCCACTATCCTTGAAAAAGGTTATGCAACTGAAGAGGAATTAAAAGAAATGGATAACAGAATCAAAGAGTCTGTAAAAGAATGTGTAAAATTTGCGGAGGAGTCTCCACTTCCGGACCCAAAAGAAATTTTCACAGACGTTTACGCTCAGGAAGACTATCCATTCGTTAGAGAATAATCGGTGAGGGCCGCTATTTTAATATCAATAAAAATTGATTATTATTGCACCCTAAAAATTTTTTCAAATGGCAAAGAATAAGAAAAAACAAGAAGAAGCTGAAAAGTATACAGGTCAGGAGTTATTGGAAAATCCAGAAGCGATTGCTGACCGCCTGAGTAAATCAGAAGAGTTTTTAGAAAAAAACAAGGTAGCCGTAATTGGTGGATCCGTAGCTTTGATCGTGGCGGTAGGATTGTTTTTCTTTTACCAGAGCTTCATTTCCGGCAAAGATAAAACTGCACAGGCAGAAATGTTTCAGGCGCAGTACTACTTTGAGCAAGACAGCCTTAACCTGGCTTTAACGGGAGATGGAAACAGCTATGGTTTTCTTAAAATTGCCGACGAATATGGCAGCACTCCTGCAGGTAAATTGGCAAACTATTACACAGGTGTGATTTACTTGCGTCAGGGTGAGTTTGATAAGGCCATCAACACTTTGAAAGGCTTCAGCCCTTCAGACCAGTTGATTCAGGCAAAAACTTATGCCTTGATTGGTGATGGCTATATGGAAAAGAAAAGCTATGGGGATGCACTTTCTTACTATCAGAAAGCGGCCAACTACAAAGCCAACAAATTCTTTTCTCCGATTTACCTGAAAAAAGCAGCTTTAGCGGCTGAATTGAAAGGTGACTTGAAAACGGCAAAGTCAAGCCTGGAGACTATCGTAAATGACTACTCAGATGCTAACGAGTATCAGGAAGCTCGCAAGCAACTAGCGCGCGTGAACGGAATGATCAACTAAGATTAGCCAAAAAAATACAAAAGGGATTAGCCAAAAGCTGATCCCTTTTTTTATTGCCCTATATCGAATTATTCACCGCTAAATTCATCAATTCCCCTAAAGTGGCATATTTTCAGTTCGATAAGATGGTGTTTATTGATTTATTAATAACCCAAATTTGCGCAGGCTAGCTTTCTCCTCATTCACCTGTTCCCTTGGAAAAACAGTTGAAATTGGTAACTATTCCTTGATTTTCCCCACCCGGCAGCCAATCGAGGATTTCACCCGAATCATTCACCGCCACATTTATTATCTGAGTGCAAGTAATTTATTTGCAGTTCATTACAATTTAATTTCTTTGATTTATAATAGCCCCAATTTGGGCAGGCTTGCTTTTTTCTCATTCACCTGTTCCCTTGGAAAACAGTTGAAATTGGTAACTATTCCTTGATTTTCCCCACCCAGCAGCCAAACGAAGATTTAAGCAATAAGAATTCAGCTTAAGTTGAAAAAAGATCGCTCCTGATCGTTCATCCCTTTACAAAAGGCCGGTATCTAGCTACTAATTAAACAATTTGCAACCTTTCTCCGCTCAACAGGCAATCTGAAGCCACCGCCGCCCCCTGCGGACACCCTTACTGACCGAAAAATTGGCAACTACTAAACACCAAAACGAAAAGAGCATTTATCGCTTTCCCGTTTTAGTCAAAACATGAATATGAGAATGGAAAACAATCAATTTTACATCAGCCTGAATTAGAGAGGAGTTAAATCCCATTTCCCATAAATCCACCAATAGTTTCAAACCTCAATCCCAAAAATTAATTGTACTTTTGAGCGTCAGTTAAAACCGATGTTTTATAAATCTAACAGTTGTTATAATAATAAAACCCATCCGAGGTGTTTATTCCATTTTATAACAATTTGTTAGAATCGATTTACATAAAAGCGGGAAAATAATTGACCACGATTCTTTTTATTCATCTAAATTTGAACTGTAATACATATGGCAACTGCACTAAAAAATCTGAGCGAATATTCTGATAAAAACTTATCTGACGTAAGTGGCAAGACTTTCGCAATTGTAGTGTCGGAATGGAATGAGGAAGTAACGGAAGCCCTTTATAAGGGTGCCAAAGAAACACTTTTAGTCAATGGGGTTTCTGAAAAGAATATCATCCGAAAGAATGTTCCGGGAAGTTACGAATTATCCTTAGGCGCACAGTGGATGGCCCAACGTGCTGATGTGGATGCGGTCATCTGCCTGGGATGCGTGATTCAGGGTGAAACCAAACATTTTGACTTCATCAATCAGGCCGTAGCGATTGGTATTACAGAAGTGAATTTGAAATTCAATAAACCCGTAATTTTCGGTGTGCTTACCCCAGATACGCAGGAACAGGCGTTGGACAGAGCCGGCGGGAAACATGGAAATAAAGGAGACGAGGCAGCGATCACAGCAATTAAAATGCTGGGATTCTAAATACAGCTTCGGGCAGGGAGAACTCCTTGCCCGTTTTTAGTTCACTGCCTCTTGAAACTTGAGTAAAAAACGATAAATATTATACAGGTCATGCAGGTATACAAGTTTGGAGGCACTTCGGTAGGAAGACCGGAGCGTATGCATCGCGTAGCAGAATTAATTCAGGCAGATTCAGAACGTAAAATCGTGGTATTGTCCGCTCTTTCGGGCACTACTAACGCCTTAGTGGCAATTGGAGATGCGTTAACAGCCAAAAACAATGATTTGGCCCGCCAATTAATTGAAGAGCTTTACGAGCACTATTTGGCATTCTATCCCAAATTAGTAATCGGCGATAATGCATTGGCCAAGGCAAAACAAATCATTGATGAACACTTTAGCTTCATCCGCACTTTGCCCGGACACTTCTTCAACAAGCGCCTGAATAAGGAATTATTGGCACAAGGCGAGTTAATGTCCACCAAGCTATTCACCACTTACCTGCACGAACAAGGCGTAAAAGCACAATTGCTGCCGGCATTGGATTTTATGCTAGTAAACGAAGACCATGAGCCGGACCTGGACTTCACTTCCAGAGAACTGTCCGCCTTGGTGGAAGCTGCTGAAGGCACTCAACTTTTTATCACCCAGGGCTATATTTGTCGTGACCACGAAGGCGAGGTTTCCAACCTTAGCCGTGGGGGATCTGACTATACCGCTACTTTGATCGGCGCTGCCATTCAGGCATCAGAAACGCAGATCTGGACGGACATTGATGGCATGCACAACAATGACCCTAGAGTAGTAGAAAATACTTTTCCAATTCCGGAATTAAGCTTTGATGAAGCTTCCGAATTGGCCTATTTCGGTGCAAAAATCCTGCACCCGACGTCCATTATCCCTGCACAGCGTTACAATGTTCCGGTACGATTGAAGAATACCATGGAGCCAAAAGCACCGGGTACTTTGATCAGTCAGCATTTTTCGGCAACCGGAGCTGTAAAAGCAGTTGCTGCAAAAGATGGTATTACCGCTATAAAAATCCGTTCCAATCGAATGGTACTGGCTTATGGATTTATCCGTCAGATCTTCGAGGTGTTTGAAAAATATAAAACACCAATCGATATGATCACTACTTCTGAGGTAGCGGTCTCATTAACCATTGATAATGATGAACAACTTCCTCAGATCCTGGAAACCTTAGAGAAATTCGGTCAGGTGCAGGTGGACCGCAATCAGTCCATCGTTTGTGTAGTGGGAGACTTCGGTGAGGAAAAAGTGGGTATTGCGACCAAAGTACTGGATGCTATGGAAGAAGTGCCAATCCGAATGATTTCCTATGGAGGTTCAGATTACAACATTTCCCTTTTAGTGGGAAGTGAGAACAAAGAGAAGTCACTTTGTCGTCTGAATGAATTCCTTTTCTAAGCAATTATAAAGCAATCATTAATAGAAAGCTGTCTCTCCCAGAGGCAGCTTTTTTTATGCCCTCCAATAAATAGCCGGGACGACAACTAATTATCTCATATCCTGTTCTATATTTTAATTCTCCAACATCGTTTTGTTAAGGAAAAAATACTAATTTGCGTTTAGATCAGTTCTAAATTAGTTTCGTATAAAAATCATGAACATTGCAGATTTGAAAATTGGACAAAAGGGAATCGTCACAGGATTTTCTGACGAGGAACTATCCCTTCGCCTATTGGATATGGGCTGTTTACCCGGGGAAGAAATTACCCTGAGTTGTATTGCGCCTTTAGGTGATCCAATTGCCATTGATGTAGCAGGCTCCCGCGTTTCTTTGCGTAAAAAAGAAGCCTCCACCGTCATGATTGAAAAAATATCGTAAATCTGTGCGTGAAAATATTTTAAAGGTTGCCCTTATTGGTAACCCCAACGCCGGTAAGACCTCCATTTTTAACTTACTTACAGGTCTTAATCAAAAAGTAGGAAACTTTCCCGGTGTTACGGTCGACAAAAAATCCGGCCCCTGCAATAAGATTAAATCGCGCAAAGTTCAAATCGTAGACTTTCCCGGTACTTACAGTATTTATCCCCGTTCTGCTGATGAACGGGTATTTTTTACAGAAGTCACCAATCCGGAATCAGATAATTTCCCGGATATGGCGGTTGTCGTGGTGGATGCGGCTCACCTGAAGCGTAATCTTTTGCTTTTCTCCCAAATCAAAGATATGGGCGTGCCGGCTATTATAGCCATGACCATGCTGGACGTATTGCCGGAGAAAGACCAATTAGATCTTGAGCTATTAGCTCAAAAATTAGACAGTCCTATTATTCCGGTGAACGGTAGAAATGGAGAGGGAATGGAGGAATTAATCGCTGAAATCGAGCGATTCGAATATCATATCCCAGAGCCTTTCCTTCCGATGGAATCCTATGTGCATGATGATTTATTCTATCGGGCAACGGCTGCCTTCCCTGATGAGCACCCCTACCGGGTATATCAAATGATGCAGCAGACCGATACCTATGCGGGTATCGGCCCGGAGGACATTGATATCATTGATGAGATCAAGGAAAACTCCTCTTTTAAAAGTCACCAATTGCAGGCACAGGAAACCATAAACCGTTACCGCCTGCTGGATGATATCCTAAGAGAAGTAAAACCTCATAACAAAAAAATTGAGGAAAACCTTCGCGTCTCTTCCCAACTGGACAAAATACTTACCCACCCACTGTGGGGATATTTTATTTTCATTGGAATCTTATTCTTCATGTTCCAGGCCATTTATTCCTGGGCCAGTATTCCAATGGATTTCATAGATGAACAATTCGGAGCATTGGGGGAATGGATCAGTGCTACTCTTCCGGACGGAGCATTGAATTCGCTCATCAGCGAAGGAATCATTCCGGGGATTGGCGGAATCGTCATTTTCGTTCCTCAAATTGCCATTCTTTTTGCCTTCATCGCACTTCTGGAAGAAACCGGCTATATGGCCCGTGCCGTATTCCTCACCGACCGGATCATGCGGGTATTTGGCCTGAATGGAAAAAGTATAGTGCCACTGATTTCAGGAGTAGCTTGTGCAATTCCGGCGGTAATGGCTGCCCGGAATATCGAAAACTGGAAAGAGCGCCTTATCACCATTTTGGTAGCACCACTGATCAGCTGTTCGGCTCGTCTGCCGGTTTACACCATTCTGATTGCCTTGGTGATTCCGGACGAATCCATTGGCTTCTTTAACCTTCAGGGTTTGGTGTTGATGGGCTTGTATGTACTGGGGTTTGTCCTGGCGCTGGGAATTGCTTTGATTATGCATAAGATCATAAATTCACCTCAACGCCCATTCCTGATCATGGAATTGCCTTCTTTCAGAATGCCCAGATGGAAAAACGTGGGACTAACGATTTATGAAAAATCCAAAACCTTCGTATTCTCCGCAGGTAAAATTATTTTCATCATTTCCATCGTATTATGGGTATTGGCAAGCTATGGCCCCGGAAGTGAAATTGCACAAGCAGAAAGCATCGTCACGGAACAATATCAGGGGGATAATCAGGAAGAGCTGGAAAACCTGATTGCTTCTTATAAGCTGGAGCATTCCTTCGCCGGATATTTGGGAAAAGCCATTGAGCCGGTGATCGAACCGCTTGGATATGACTGGAAAATCGGGATCGCCCTGATCACTTCCTTTGCTGCCAGAGAAGTATTTGTAGGATCCATGGCCACCATTTACAGTGTGGGAACAGATGCCGAAAACACCAAAACGGTGAAAGACCGACTCGCCACGGAGATTAACCCCAAAACCGGATTACCGGTCTTTAATCTGGCCAGTGGAATTTCCCTGATGATATTCTACGCCATTGCCATGCAGTGCATGAGTACACTGGCTATTGTGAAAAGAGAAACTAAAAGCTGGAAGTGGCCGATGGTCCAACTGGCCTACCTGACCGGTCTGGCTTATGTTTCAGCCCTGATAGCCTATCAAACATTGATATAATTTTTCTTTAAAAATACTAAAAAGGCGAACCTCCATGGTTCGCCTTTTTATTGCATTTTTTCCAACGAAGAAAATGAATGAGGAGAAAGCAAGCTATCCCAATTGGGCTTAGTTAAAAATCAGGATTCCCACCACAACACACTACAAAACAAGCCCCTGAGAGCCTTACCAATTAAGCCCGAGGGCGTGCAATTCGACTTAGCTTGATTTCAACACCTCCTGATTGAGCAGTTCATAAGGGCGGTTAAAAGCCTCCTGCCTTAGTTTAAAGTGATCCGCCAACCTGCGGATACTTTCTTTAGAAAGCCCCTTCTGAAGGTTAAGTACTTTTGAGACGGTGCTTTTTTGCACCCCCATGATCTCCCCCAACTGACTTTGATTCAAGCTATGACTAGCCATTAATTCCCTTAATAGTGCAATAGGGGAGAGCTCATTAAAAGAGGAATGCTCCTCATCATACTTTTCGATCAGAAAAGTAAGTAACTCTATCTCGTCTTCCAATTCAGGATTCTCCAAGGCCAACAAGGCCTCCAGCTGTTCGCAATAGTCTTCATACTGCTCCCGATCCTTGATAATCTTATACTTTAAAGCTTCCATTCCTTTGTCTGTTAAAAACCTTTTAAACTACTCTTCCGACCACGAATTCACATTTTATGGGGGTTATTTACAATATTTGCGATACCACAGCTCACTAATTATTCAAAAGCATAGCTACTGTTCCCATTATAATAAAAATCAGGACCTAAAATTCACTAATGGAATATTGTAAACCTCGCTTACAGATTTTATCGTATTCTGCATGCGTCCCGATCCATTTTACAAAGAGGTGCACCTTGCGGCCGAACAAATATTTGCAGATCATCCGATGGGAATTACCACCAATATTGAAAATAACCCGATCTGAACCCTTCCCTAAAATATCTACAGAATTAAAGGTGCATAATATATCCTGAGGCTGGTACCAGTCTGCATAACGAATAGCCATTAACCATGCCTCAAAAGCGGCCTTACTAGATGCATTGGAACGCATATAATCCTCCACCGTCTGCCTCTTTATCAAATGAACTCTCATTATCAGTACTTTAAACTTACAAAATAAGTTTCACAAAAGGAAACCACTCCCAAAATTAAGGTTGTTTTACCCCTTTAACTGATGAAAACCTTACAAGACTCACAATAAATCAATTATTTTAACATAAAGTACCACGATACATTACACCTGTTCAGCAAGCAAAACCTCACGTCCCCATTGATCTAGTTGTTCCAAAATGGGCAACAAAGATTTTCCTCGCATACTTAACATATACTCCACTTTCGGAGGCACGACAGGATACATCTTACGGACCACCAAACCATCCGCTTCCAACTCCCGGATGGACTGGGTAAACATTTTATTGGTGATCCCTTTCACCTGCCTTTGAAGTACCCCGGAACGCTCTGCGCCTTCGCGCAGATGAAACAGGATTAAGGGCTTCCATTTACTACCGATCACCTCCATGGTCTCTGCCAATGGACATACTCCACAACTTTTTTCTGCTTCCATTTAAAAAAAATTATTACCCTAAGAACTATTCCGCTCAATTACTACTTTTTTGTAAGTATACTACTTTTTCGTAGATACTTGACCATCTAACATTTACCTGCAAAATTTGCACCCATTAATCCTAATAATGTATGTTGAAATCCTCCTTTAGCTGTAAGGCTGGAAAAATGAAGATATAATTTTCTATTTCGAGATGTTTCCAACAAAGCAGTTGAATGAAGAGAAAGTAAACTACCCTAATTGGGACTATTAAATGAACCACCCAAATCAAACTGGAAATCAAGCCCTTAACGCTTCCACCTAACTACAGCGGTGAATCATTCGGGTTAAGGCCCACAAATTTAAAAGGTGAAAAATGGAAAATAAAACTTATCCAAGAGCATTCTCCCACATCGGCATTACCGTGCCTGATTTAGATCAGGCGATTAAGTTCTATACTGAAGTCATGGGCTGGTATTTATTAATGGGACCCGAAACGGTGAAAGAAGAAAATGAATCCGCTATCGGGATCATGTGTATCGACGTATTTGGAGAGGGTTGGGAAACTTTCCGCATTGCCCATTTATCCACTTCAGATGGGGTAGGCTTCGAGATGTTCGAATTCCCTAATCAACCCAAAACCAGAGGTATTTTCAACCCTTACCAATCCGGCGTATTCCACTTCTGTGTACAGGACCCGGATGTGGAAGGACTAACAGAAAAAATTGTTGCCGCAGGTGGGAAGCAAAGAATGCCCGTTCGGTATTACTACCCGAATGAGAAACCTTACCGTATGGTTTATGTGGAAGACCCTTTCGGAAATATCTTTGAAATTTACAGCCACAGTTATGAGTTACACTACTCCAGCGGGGCGTATAAATAATACTTACCGGGAGGGATGCATGCTGTTTGCATCCCTCTTGAATTTTGTTTAATTTTTTTAAGCCGGATTATTCATGCTTAAATCCTCGTTTAGCGGTAAGGCGGAAAAAATGAAGGAATTTTTCCTATTTCAAATTTTTTCCAACGAAACCGATGAATGAGGAGAAAGCAAGCTTGCCCAAATTTGGGCTATTATAATTCAAAGAAAATAAGTTTTAAAGACCTTAAAATAAATTGTTTACGCTTAGTTGATGAATTTAGCGGGCAATAATTCGGGTTAAAATAGTTGATTAGTATCACGGCACACTTTCAATTCCACTCCAGTCCGATTGCTAATCAGACCAACACCCTTCCACCCAATCTATCCTCAAAATGAAAATACTAAACCAACTCCTGATCGCGGCATTCTTAATGTCCGCTTGGGCTTGTGAGCACCCCAAAAAAGAAAAAATCACAAAAGATGACCGCCCGCTGAGTCTGATCGCCAGCTCTTCCAGACAATGGACCGGCATCACCATCAGTCCCGAGGGCCGAATGTTCGTGAATTTCCCCCGCTGGTCCGATGATGTACCTGTGTCAGTAGCGGAAATTATTGACGGTAAGGTAGTGCCTTTTCCCAATGAAGCATGGAATACCTTCAATGGCCAAAATGAAGAAGAACACTTCTCCACAGTGCAGTCCGTCGTGGTGGACGACCGCAATTTCCTATGGGTACTGGATCCGGCGAATCCCCAATTTCAGGGCGTATTGGAAGGCGGTCCCCGTCTGCATCTCTTTAATCTGGATCGGGATGAATTTGTAAAGACCATTCCTTTCTCTGGGACGACCTGGAGTCAAAACTCCTATTTCAACGACCTTCGTATCGATACTAAAGCAGGCATGGTATACATCACCGATTCCGGAGCGGGAGGGTTAGTCATCCTGAATTTGAATACCGGCGTCTCCCGAAAAGTTTTGGCCGACCATCCCTCCACGCAGGCTGAAACGGATTATCTGGTTTTTGAAAATGGTCTTTGGAAAAATCAGGTGCATTCCGACGGCATCGCCCTCTCCCCTGATAAAAAATACCTATACTATGCCGCTTTAACTGCTCACAGTCTGTATAGAATACCAACAGCAGCTTTGCAAAACCCTACCTTCAATGATGAAGACCTTGCCCATCGCGTAGAGCGAGTAGCCTCTATTGCAGCGCCTGATGGGATGCTGTTCGATGATGCCGGAAACCTGTTCATGGCAGATCTGGAAAATGAGGCTGTGGCGGTTTATAGTGAAGAACGTTATTTCCGCTTTCTGAAAGATCCAAAAATCCGTTGGGCCGATACCTTTGCCAAAGACCCCGAAGGCAACATTTACTTCACTACCTCTCAAATCAATTATGCCCCCTCAGATCGGAAAGATTATGAAATTTACCGCATCAATATCCAACCAAAACTCCCGGTCAATAAGGGAAAAATCCTGATTGCACTGACCAGTCATGCTGAAATGGGTCAGGGGGGAGAGCCCACTGGCTATTTCCTGTCGGAAGTTTCACATGCCTATTATACCTTCCTGGAAAATGGCTATGAGGTGGTTTTCGTTAGTCCGAATGGGGGAGAGGCACCGCTTACCGGCATGGATACCACGGATATGCAAAACAGGAATTTTCTCAAAGATGAGGCTGCTCAAAAGCTGGTCAGGAACAGCATTAAGGCTTCGGATATTAATCCAAAAGATTATCGCGCTATCTATTATGCCGGAGGCCACGGGACAATGTGGGATTTCCCGACAGATGAAAATTTGGCGACGATTTCGCAAGTCATTTATGAAGATGGCGGTGTGGTGGGCGCAGTTTGCCACGGACCTTCGGGCTTATTGCCCATCAAGCTATCCAATGGAGAATACCTAATCAAAGGCAAAAAGGTCAATGGCTTTTCTAATGAGGAAGAAACGGCCATGAAGCTGGAAAAAAAGGTTCCCTTGCTTTTGGAAGATGCCCTGATTGAAAGAGGAGCTATCTTTTCCAAAGGTCCGATGTGGGGCGACTATTCCGTAGCGGATCAGCGGGTGATCTCCGGGCAAAATCCCGCCTCTGCACACAGTGTGGCTCAAAAGATGGTCGACTGGCTGGCCCAATAACAATATAGGAAAGCCGTGGCAGTAGCTGCGGCTTTTTTTATGCATTATTTTTGCGTCCTTTTCAGAGAGAATCGTCTATCAAAGAAAAAGGCATGACGGAGCATATCTGGAACAATTTCAAGGATCAATTAGGTGGCTTTATTCATAAGCGTGTCAATGACTATGAAACCGCTGAGGACATTTTGCAGGATGTTTTTGTGAAAATTCACCTGAAGTCCGATAGCCTCAAAGATCAGGATCAGCTTTCCAGCTGGCTTTACCAAATTACCCGGAACACCATTATTGATCATTACCGTAAAAAACAGTTGGTCGATTATCAGGAAACCTATGACGTTCCCGATTTAGAGGAAGCGCAAAATCTCAATGGAGACTTTCTTCCCTGCCTGCTACCTTTTATTAATCAATTGCCGGAAAAATATCGCCACGCGCTGGAGAAATCGGCACAAGGTACCCTCAATCAAAAGCAATTGGCCGAAGAACTTAACCTCAGTTACTCCGCTGCCAAATCCAGAGTACAACGCGGACGACAAAAATTAAAAGCGCTATTCCAGCAATGTTGTGGAGCAGAAACAGATCGTTACGGCAATATCCACGATTACCAGCCCAAATGCAACTGCCGCAAAAACTGTGAAGCCGGGGCAAGCCATTGTACCTGCGCCATCACGCAGCGCAACAGTTAATCGATTTGAAAAATTTTTGCGTCTTTTTAAAAGTGGTCCGTCTTAGAGGGTGAAATAATTTTAACACCTAAACATTTAAAAAGATGAGTAATTCAAATGCTTGTTGCACACCGGAAACTAACTGTTGCGAACCTCAAAACAACAAGAACTGTCAGTGTAAGTGTGAAAACGGAAAATGCGAATGCCAGTGTGGAGATCAAAAGTGTGAGTGTGTCTGCAATGAGGATAGAACTTGTACCTGCACCTGCGCAGATGGAAGCTCCTGTACCTGTGATTGCTAAAGTAATCAACAGACCAACTGCTGTACTACCGAAGCCTGCTGTTAACATTATCAAAATGAAATCAGGGTACTTCCTTTTTAGGGGGCTGCTACCGCAAGCGTTCACATCGGGCTGGCGTGGCTCGCGCTTTTTCCGAGCCGCTACGCTGTCAGGCTGGAAAAAGGAGCTTAACCCGGATTTTTCATGCTTAAATCCTCGTTTAGCTGTAAGGCGGAAAAAATGAAGGAATAGTTTCCTATTTCGAGTTTTTTCCAACGAAACAGATGAATGAGGAGAAAGCAAGCTTGCCCAAATTTGGGCTATTATAAACTAAAGAAAAAATTATAATAAACTGAATTAAAGCTACTTAAGCTTAGCTGATGAATTTAGCGGTGAATAATTCGGGTTTAACAGGCCCACTTCATCCCTGCCCCGATTGAAAAACCGAAAGTCCGTTTTTAGCAATCCCAAAACCGCTAAAAACAAAACAGGCCTTCCCAATCGGAAGGCCTGTCTTTCATCTCCTGAATTGATGAATTACTTAAACGTTGTCGCAAAAATCGTAGGATTAATATTCACACTCAACCAGGCCCAGTTCTGACCATTGGAAGAATTTCCTGTTGGATAGAGCAATTCCATTTGCTCACCGGCAAACATCTGAGAGAATCCACCCACCAAAGTAACGTCTTTCGCCACTTTATAAGCAAAGGATAGATCCAGTTCCGTTCCCAAATAAGTACTTTCAGAACCTCCCTGCTCGTTCTTGATAGAAGCAGCGCTGTTGAAATGGTGTAAAGTACCGGTAATCGCCAATTTAGGATTCACCTTATAAGTCGTTCCGATATTTTTATCGAACAGACCTACACTTCTACCATGGTTACCTACATAGAAGTAGTCCATGAAACCATAGAATTTGTGGTGAGTACCATAAAGCGGATCGAAAGATTTATTTCCCTCTACAGGAACAACTCTTTGCTCACCAGTAGCAATTCCGTTGTCATCTACTATATCAACCACTTCTTCATCGTTACCGGAAACGTAATCCAATCCACCAGTGAAGGTCCAGGCAGATCCTTGTGCGTTATACGCTACTTTAACAGCGGCAAGGTTTGCGTTTACATTCTCCACACCGTTGTTATTCCCAAACTGATGGTAGTAAGTTGCGTATACCATCCAGCCATTATTTTTGTAGGTCCAGTTCGTACCTACTGTCTGCAGATTGTTCAAACCTGAAACAGGACCATCAGCGTCCATCTTCTGAAAGCCTAAATTCATGAACAATGCCGTTGCTGACAGTTGCTCGGAGAATTTATAGCTGGTCCACAAATACTGCATGCTTTTGTAAGGCTGGCCGCTTGGCGTGTATAAGTTATCAAACTTATTTTCACCATTCTGGCTGTAAGCCAAACCCAAATGCGCCTGAAAATCGTTCAGTTCCACTTTAGTCAGGAACATATCATGCCAACGGCCCGCTACATGCCAGTCCAAAGTTCCCAAAATACGATCATCATCATAGGCTGCCTGCTGACGACCAATTTTAAAAGCCACCGTATTAGAAACGGCATATTCAGCCCACGCCTCATTCAGCATGAAGGAACCTTCCATCTCTGTTTGTGGAGTCGCCCCCCAAACAGAAACATTCTGACCCGACATTCCGACTTTCAACTTACCGCTTGCATCGGTATAGTAGGCACTTAATCGTGCACGGTTATTAATAAAAAATGCAGGATCTGCGCCTTCTGGCTTTAATCCATGTGATCCATTGCGGAATTCCGCACGTGGACGAATCTGAGCTTTCAGTTCAAATTTTGATTCGCCCTCTTCTTGCGCATAAGCAGGGGCTGACCACAATGCAGCCAGCATGCCTAATAGTATGTAATAGTTTTTCATAGGTTGATTTTACCCAAAAATTTACGACGTATATGTATGTACACTGCTCGCCGCAGATGGTAAATAGTTAATACCAAACCAGCAGATCAGTAGTACAATAAATGCAATAGCTAGCGTCCACAATGCTGCAGACTCTTTTTTAGGGTGAAAATGGCGATAGTGGATGTAAATCATATAAGCCAGCCACGTAATGAAAGCCCAGGTTTCCTTCGGATCCCAGGTCCAGTAATGGCCCCAGGCCTCTTTGGCCCATAGGGCTCCAAATAACAGTCCCAAAGTCAAAAATGCCGTTCCCACATACACCAAATGATCACCCATTTTCAACAAACTCAAACTCTTCTTTGGCTGAATCAGTCCCTGAATCGCCACCACCGAGGAAGCGGAAAGAATCGCATAAGCGAAAAGGTATACAATCACATGGGGAACGAACCATACCGAACGCAGTGCCGGCATCAAAGCCTTATTCATGGCCTCAGGATTCATTACATTAATGCTGATAAACATCACCGACATCCCACAGGCATAAGCCAGCAGCCAGAAATATTTCCAGCGACGGTAGCCTAACAAACCAATAAGCGGAATGAATAGCGAATACCAAAGACGGGTCTCGCCCAATGTTCTCATCGGTGGACGGTCCAGATGCATCCACATGGCAGCGATAAAACCACCAAAAAGCAGAATCCCCAAGAAGAACAAGACATTCACCACCTTGTCATCCCATTTTTTAAATGCTCCGAAAGTTCCGGTTGTCCACAGTGCTCCACTGATCATACCGATATATGGAAAAATTGCCCAGCTCATCCTTATGCTTGTTTTGATGGTTCTACTTTATCTTTATTCAGAGTGAACAGATAAACCGCTCCGGCGATCATCATAAATACCCCTATGTACACGACCCACAACCATGGATCTCTCACCAACTCCACCACTGACAGATTGGACCACTTGCCTTTCTCGGCATCATAGCTCAATTGGTAAATTTTCCAGTCACCCACCTTTATCGGATGGTTCACCTCAATCAGTGCTTCCTCGGAAGTTTCCTCTTCCGGACGGAAGATTTTCACCTCCGAAGCATATCGCTTAGGATCCGGCGGTGCCATGGCTAAAGTGTGCGTGCTGTCCAACATTAACCATGCAGGAGAAGCCGCAAAGCTACCTGCACTTACCCAGCCTTCCACTTTCTCGCCATTCGGCTTGGTCACCTCAGCGTATACGGTAGCGGCCGCACCAATTTGATTCACTTCCTCATAGCGGGCATTTGAGGCATCCGCCACATAGGCGGCAGCAGGCATCAATCGCTTCACCTGAATATCAAAACCCATCATATTGCCGGCGGTAGAATCATTTTCTACCGTGAGGAAATACTGTGCAGCAGCATCATAAATCTGTCCGGTCTTCGGGTGCACCATCATCAGTTTCGGATCGTATTCCTCCATGATAAACGCTTTCAACTCCAAAGCCAGATCCAATTCATAAATCTGCCCTTTGGCATCGTAGGCTCTCCATTCCGGCTGTCCGGTGTATAAATCCATCGACAGTCGCTGCACATCATAAGCGCCAAATCCGGCCGCCCACAGGGCAATCCACAAACCGGCATGGTTCGCAAAGAAACCCCAGTTTTTATTCCGCCATGGGAAGCAACGCTTCATGGTAGCAAAACCAAGAGAAACTAACAGGAAGAAATAAGATAAAATGAAAGGGTAGGAGGAGGTCATCTGATTCCAGCCCAAATCCATGATCCAGTGCGGATCCAAATGTGCTTGTTGTGGCGTAAGCGCCATGATCACGGACAACAGTCCGAAGAAAGATAAGCTCACAATGGCCACTGGTACTCCGGCCAGCCATTTCACCCAGGCTTTTTTTCTATTGAAAAAGTACAGTAAAACGATGGCAGCAACCAGGACTGATCCCGCAATGATATTGGCCGGCCACATCATGGCCACATCGGGAAATGGCCCATTCATAAATTGAAGTGCGGCCCCAATCAACCACAAGCCCGCAACCGTCACCCATGCTTCCGCATATCCCAGAGCGCCTGTCCAAAGCTTTCTTTTCTGCTTCTTATTTTCCATCTTCTTAGCAATAGATTTTCTTAATTCCTGACAATTCGCAGATCAAAACATGATCATTGATGGTGTTTTGCGCAAAAAACGGGAGAATGAACTCCTCCCGTCTTTACTTTGCCTCTTAAGCTCAGCAATTCAAAGATTGCTCCAATATGCTTGCCTCGAAATTGTTTTATTTCATCAACTTACCATTTGCCTTGGCTTCTTCCAACCACTTAGGCAATAGGTTTTGCTTAAAGTCTTCTTTTTGTTTTTCCAACTTCGCCATATCCAAACCAACGGATTTTTGTGCTTTCTCTTTCGTAGAGAAATCCGGAAGTGGAACATCTTTGGTATAACCTAAGTCAACCAATACTTTCTTGATCTCCATACGTGCCTGGTAAGACTTCTCAAGGGCAGATCCCAAGATACGCGCGATCTCTACTGGTGCGTGGAAAGAGGAACCATGTGCCGCAACAGCGAAATCCCATCTCCAACCCGCGTGGCGAATCAAAGTCAAAGCTTCTTTCATTTGTGCTGGAGTAGCACCTTGTTCCCAGGCGAAACCTGCTTCCAGGTGAGCAATCGCCAATTCACGCTCTACTTTATCACGTGTTTCTTTGATCGCATCCTGACGCTCATAAACGTTAGCCGTCAATGTTTCTGCATCCTCGCGGTGACATACCTGACAAGAGTTTGCAATATTGTTCAATGGAGACTGGATGTGGTGATCAGTGAATTTCTGACCGCCTTCAGTTTTATATGGCATGTGACAGTCCGCACAAGATACACCACGCTGACCGTGAATACCCATTTGCCAGGTTTCATAACCTGGGTGCTGTGCTTTCAACATCGGCGCTTTAGAGATAGAGTGTGTCCAGTCAGAGAAATCAATCGCATCGTAGTATTTCTCCATATCCTCTACTTTGAAACCTTCATCCCATGGGAAAGTCAAATAATTCTCTTTGCCATCACGCTTGTCGAAGTAGTACTCTACGTGACACTGCGCACAAACCAAAGTACGCATCTCCTGGTGAGAAGCATCATTGATATCTTTACCCTGACGCTCGAAAGCTTCGGCCAATGCCGGACGGCTGATTTGCAAGTTCATGGTCTCAGAATCGTGACAGTCTGCACAACCAATTGGGTTCACAATCTCAGAACCTTTACCGGCCCACTTTCCTTTGTAGAATTCTGCCACTCCATGCTCCTCCATCATACGAGGTACATCCGGAGACTTACAAGTCCAACAAGTCGCTGGCATAGGACCGTCATTCTCATCTACTGGACCACCTGTACGTAAAGTGTTTTGAATATCCTCCACCGCATAGAAGTGACCACGTGGTGCATTATAGTCTTTCGAGAAACCATAACCTGCCCAAAGTACCACCAAGTTTGGATCCTCTTCCAACATGTCACGCTCTACATTTCCATTGTATTTTGAAACGAAATCCATTTCCGAAGTCTCCTTCCAGGACTGGTACTCGCGTGGATAATTCTCTCCCCACAATTCGTTTCTTGCTTCTGTTTTAGACAAAGCTTTCATTGGTTTGTTCACCAGCTGAGCTTCAACCCGTCGCTCAGTAATAGAAGAAGCCAACAAGCCCAGGCAGAAAACTGCTACCAGGGAAAGTCCGAATAACAACCAACCCAACCAGGGTTTATTGTTTACGCTTTTGGAAATATTCGCCATATCAATATCTAATTAAATCTTATTTCTTATTCGTTTTTTCTTTTAACCACTTTGGCACTACCGATGAAGGTAATGGCACACGCGCATTAGGCGTTGAGGACAAACTGTTCACCCGGCCGTGTGGCACCTCGCGGTGACAATCCCAGCATAATTTCCCTTGCCCATGTTCTGCTTCCTGAAAGCTCACCTGTAGATTATCGTTAGCGGAAGTCAAATGATCATGACAACGCTGACAGTTCTCTTGTACTACGGTAGCTCCTGCTTCATGAATCTTGATCACCTGAGGCTCTAAGCGCAAAGTGAACATCGTCGCATGGCGCAAACCGTCCATGGCTTTGAAATAATACTTGCGCGCCTGCGTATCATGCGGCACGTGGCAATCATTACAGGTTGCCTGCTCACGGTGGGAGCTGTGCTGCCAGGTTGCATACTGAGGAGCCATGATGTGACAGTTCACACAGGCCGCAGGATCATCGGATAAGTACACCCATGCTTTTGATACATAAAAGGTGTACGCCCCCAAACCAGCAAAAACTCCCAATAGCATAATAACAGGAATTCGCCACTGCTTCGGTGGCATTAGAAATCTGAAAACCTTCCCCATATTCTATATTAGTTTACCATAAAGGAGGGAAGAATCAGCTGCTTTAGAGAGGGTTAAAATTAGGTTATAATATGACAATTATCAGGAGTGAATAATTTTTTAATAAGATCCATTGTTGATTATGAAATTGATGAAAAATGAGTCCCCCAAGCCAAAAAATTGCTATTGGTTTCATTCAATTGAAATTATTTAGAATGATTCTAAATGGTATTATCACTAAAAATAATAGTGGAATAGGAAATAATTATGTCAACATTAAACATACTCAAGCCACTCATCCTTAAAGCGCAATAAGGAAACCAGATTGTTAATATCATTTTTCATAACACCGATCGCAATATCAACTCCCGGGAAAATATAATTATTCCAATACAACCCTAAAAAATAATTTTCAATAAGATTTAAATTCATACAGTATTTTTCCTTTTAATTTTATACTTATTTCACCTTATGAAAAATTGCCATAAATTTACCGTCTATGAATTTCAGCAAAATTAAATATTTCATGGTCCTTTTGACTGCGATTGCATGTGGCTGCAATCAAACAGAGGATCCTTGTGGCCAACAACCTAATACCGAAAATATTGCACTCCAGTTGGACTTTACTTCGACCGCTTCTGCACTAAAAAAAATATCATCCAAAGAAGAAGTTGCGCTATTTTTAAAAAACCAACCGGCCTTTGCTACCCTCTTTTTGAAACAGGGACAGCACCCACACGATTCTATCCTGGTCAATCAGCTATTTGACCGAAGTCAGCATCCGGCCTTTCAGGAATTAATCCAGGAATCGGAAAAAGTTTTCGATCAATATGACCTCAAGCAGGAGTTTGAGCAAGCTTTTAAAAACATCAAATACCATTACCCCGAATTTAAGGCACCGAGAATCGTGACGGGCGTTACCGGCTTTGACACCAACTTTCAGGGCTTTGACGACGACCTCTACGTTTCGGACAGCCTCATTATCATCGGGCTGGATTATTTTCTTGGGGAAGGCGCCAAATACCGCCCCAACAGCATGCCACAGTATATTTTGCGAAGATACTCACCGGAATATATTGTCCCCTCAGTAATCAACCAACTGGCCGATGGCTTTATGCGCTCCAATGCCAAGGACCGCAGCATGCTGGCGGACATGATATTTTATGGAAAGTCGTATTATTTCACCAAACAAATCCTCCCTTGCGTGGCAGATACGGTGATCATTGGCTATACCGAAGAGGAATTTAAAGAATCAAAGGAGCACAGTAAAGTGATTTGGGCCAGCCTGGTGAAAAATCAAATGTTATATGAATCCGGAAATGAATTAAAGAAAAAGTTCATTGGAGAGCGCCCGAAAACACTGGAAATCGGTGAAAAATGCCCGGGAAGAATTGGCCAATGGGTAGGCTGGGAGATCGTAAAGAAATATATGGAAGAAAATGAATCCGCGGATCTAAAAAGCCTAATGGCCAACCCGAATGCGGAAAATATTTTTGCCCATTCTAAATACAAAGGCTAGGGCAAAACCCCACTATTAACCCGAATTATTCACCGCTCAATTCATTAACTAAGCGCAACAACTGGTTTTTAGTTTGTTATGATATGTTTTCTTTGATTTATAATAGCCCAAAATTGGGCAAGCTTGCTTTCTCCTCATTCATCTGTTTCGTTGGAAAAAAATGAAATAGGAAAAATTTCTTCATTTTTTCCGCCTTACAGCTAAACGAGGGTTTTCGCAAGAATAATCCGGCTTAGAAAAAGGAAGAGCCTGCGCCCTTCCTTTTTTTATTCCCCAAAATGAAAATCTAACCAGGCGCCCATCACAGCGGCTGCCCACAGTTGGTCCTCAAACTGAGCTTTTCCTTTTTCCGCCGCTTTCAGCATGCCCTGGATTTCTTCGAAGTCCAAATATTGATACACCAGCGCATCTTCCTTTTGCAGTTGATGCTTTATTATATCTGCCTTACCGGATTTTAAATAATTCGCAAGCGGTAAGCGACTATCGTAATGTGGCCGTGCGGCAACCTTTTCCTTGGCCCAATTCTTCAACCAATGCTTTACAGTCGCATTTTGCTCACTATTAAAGTGTCTAGCAGATTTTAAGCCTTCTTCCAACACCAACTCATTCAAAAAAGGATACCGCACCTCAATCCCATTCTGACGATAAAACTGGGAAGACTCCACATATAAGCGACCTGGAAGATCTTGCTTAAACTGCCATTCCCGCAGAGCTTTATAATCACTCCCCATATCCCCCTCTGCGCTATCCCCAAAAAGGCTGAATAAATTTTGCGCCGTGATCGAGGGGGATTCGTCAATATGTCGGCCCAACAAATGAATTAAGTCCAGGTGCTTTTTAACTGGCAGGAAAGATTTTGAAGGCAATACCCCTTCCAGCTTTTTAATCATGGGAATCCATGACTTTAACAAATCATATTTTTCGAGATACAAGCCAAAACCAAAAGTAGCATTATCCGCTCCCAACAAGGTATTTCCCCCTTCAGCAGATAGCACCACTTCGGATCGGCCATCAATAAACTGTGCCAGCAGATAATGAATAAATCCGCTCATTCTCAGACAGGGCACCTCCATTTGGGAGATGTAATCTTCCCAGTGCTCTAATGATTTTTCAGTAAGCAAATCCTGATATAATGCTAATCCCTCCTCATAGGAAGTATCTTCCGCAAACTTATAATCCGCATATCGCTGATCCACCTCTGAAGGATCCACTGCAAGTCCATAAGCCAATGCGGGGCGGATGCCTGCCTCTCTTCCTAAAGCCGCCAATGTGGTACTCATCTGACCGCCGGTAAAAAGCAAACCAATGTTCTTATCCCCCGAGGTTTCCATGAACAAAGTATCGATCAAAGCCTCCTTCAATCCCTCCTCATCAGTTTCCGTTTGCGCAGAAAAGTAGTTATCCACCGACTTACACACATTTGTGGAAAACTGCCAACCTTCCTTTCCACAGCTAAGCTGCAGCTGCGTCCCCCATGTAAGGTTTTTTACATTTTTATAAATGGTAGCCCCCTCAGAGACGTAACCCTGAGATAACAGTTTCGCAACTTCCACCTGATCAAGCGCTTTATCTGTCAAGCCCGATGCAATAACGGAGGACAATGAGGTGGAAAACACCCAAAAATTTTCCGACTGATAGTTGAATATTTGCTTCGAACCATAAGAGTTATCCACAATTTTCAACTTATTAACAGACTTATCCACATAAAATCCCGCAAAATCACCATTTACCTCTGAATATTGGGGATTTTCGGTCTTTTCCTCCCATTTCATCCACACCTCCGCCACAGACATGGAACCGAATACAGCCCCTTCACTGACCAGTTGATTTTTAATATCATGATAATTAAAGAGTTGCCCATCCATGGCCGCATATCGTGTACGTTCTTTGGTGGAAACGGGCTGTAAACTCCGGATATCTTTGTCATCCAACAGCAAATTATTCACCCCAAGGAAGATTTGCCCTTCCGGCATGTGGATTACTTCCCATCGCCCCGCTGAGTTTCCATAACCTTCTGCTGCCTGCAGCATCCGCTCTATAACTTCGGCGGTTAACACTCCCTGACGATCCCAAATTGCATGTATTGCTGACATATTTAGTTTGAATAATTTCTATTGGAATAACGGCTATGGCCTTCCCACAAAGGTTGACAATCACTGAAAAAACATAGCCTGAATATTTATATAAACGCGCCCTTTTCAAAGGAACGGCAAAAGGCCGAAATCTTACAATCTTCACATTTTGGCTTACGCGCCAGGCAAATATAGCGCCCATGTAAAATCAACCAATGATGCGCTTTGGGCACCACCTCTTTGGGGATGTGGCGCATCAATTGTTTTTCCACCTCCAAAGGAGTGGAAGCATTCTGATTCACCAGTCCCATCCTTTTGGATACACGAAAAACATGGGTATCCACCGCCATGGCAGGCTGATTGTAAATCACCGATACGATCACATTGGCCGTTTTCCGACCCACTCCGGGCAATTTTACTAATTCCTCTACCGTAGCAGGGACTTCACTGTTAAAATCCTCCACCAACATTTTCGCCATTCCAATCAGGTGTTTCGTCTTATTGTTGGGATAAGAAATGGATTTGATATAGGGGAATAGCTCATCAAAATGCGTGGCTGCCAAATGCGCTACGGTAGGAAAGTCTTCGAAAATTTTTGGCGTCACCATATTGACGCGCTTATCGGTACACTGGGCAGATAGGGCCACGGCGACAATAAGTTCATAAGGATTGGAATAATTGAGCTCTGTTTCAACTTCCGGCTGGGCTTGGGCGAAATAGTCCAATATGCCCTGATAGCGTTCTTTACGGGTCATGATTTATGGCTTGTTTTCCACAAATTACACCCTTGTCGCTCAGCTGTGCAATTTTTCCTGAAAGATTCCTGCCTCAACAGCAATAATTCCCGCCCCTTTTTTAGAAGGCCTCCCGCATGGTAAAGAATATGGCCATCTCTTCTCCGGCAGTTTTGCCCACATCCAGGCGGAAATTCAAATGATCATCCGGCAATAGCTGAAATCGCAATCCGGCACCATACATCCATTTGCCATTTTTCACAAAGGGATTTTCCCATTCCGCACGTGTATTTCCCCAGCCCCCAAAAGCAGCAGCCCCAAATCGCCCGTAAATATGCCGGCGATATTCTGCCTGTACATAATAGATTTGATTATCAATATATCGGTTCGGGTGACCAATGGCTCGAAAATGATGCTTACCCCCAATTGTGGTAATTTGTAAAAGGGCACATCATCCCCCAGGACAAACTCATAATAAGCCTGAGCACCAATCACGTTTTTGGCGGAACCAATTTTCCAAAAGGAAGCCAGATCCAGTTCCAAATGATGAAAGTTAAAATCCCCGAAATAGTAGCGATAGTCAAAAGTAATTAATTGCCCCCGGCTAGGATACAGGATATCATCCCGGGTATCAAAGCGGGCATCCAGCCCCAAACCTGTGGTAAATCCTCCTTCAAATCCCCTGATACTTTCATCCAGGCTCTCTCCTTCAAAACGACTATTATCTACCCAGGAAACATCATAAGACAATCCCAGAAAAAACACATCGGTAAGAGGATTCAGCCAAACCCCGGTGGCCCCAAAAGTATTGGTTAAAAATTCCGTTGACGGCACATTGGGTCCTCCAATACCATAATACGTATCCGGAATTTGATACCAAAGGATTCTTGAGCCTAGAAGCCAGCCATTGGTGTGATAAAAAATCACATCCGTATCCAGCATCATCTGTCCTTTGGTAGAATAAGCAAAAGAAGGAATGATGGTCGTTGGCCGGCTGTATTTGGTTTCCCTTTTTCGCTCTTTCTGATCTTTCAGTACGATCACAGGCATAATGCCTACATCTAAGCCGGCCCTTTCAGAATAATCCAGCAAAGGATAAAAGGACAGGGTATATTTTTCTTTATCAATAGTCACCCAATCCATTACATCTTCCACCAGCTTCATCTCTTGCCCTGAGGACAAACTATCAGCTTGATGTTGCGCATGGGCACTCCCTTGACATAAACCAATAAACAATAGAAAAAGGGCAAAAAGAGGCTTACTCAAAACGATATTGTATTTTTAGAGATTCTAGTTACGCAAAAATCTCTGATAAAACCTTAGAATGACCTGTTTTTAGAATTAGATTAACCCTTTCCATAATAATTGTACGATAAAAATTTATCACTCTATTTTTTTCAAAATCCCCAATGTCATCTTCATTATTCCTCATAATTATTAACAATAATGGCTTCACTTTTTTAGATACCTATAAAAACAGAAATCCCTCACCTACAGCAACAAGACAAATCAAACTCCACTAAATACCATTAACAAGGAGGAATAGTTAGATTCGGCTGAAGATTAACCTTTTTTTAACCAATATCTAAGAGAGACAATGGCTTTTTTTTGCTGATTTGCCATCAATTAAGATCATCAAACATTCAACAAAAAGTGAAATCATTATCTCAGATCAAAAATCAATTATTCAAAAGAATATTCAAAAAAGAGCTTCAGCAATATTCGGAAATGATTGTGGAACAAAAGAAAAGACGAGACAATGCATTAAACATCATTGATGAATTTTCACAAGGAAATCTGAAAGTAAAACTAGAAGACTCCACCTTAGGGGATGAAATTCATGGTGCACTAATCAAGCTGAAGGATCATTTTACCGAAAAAGAAAAAATAGAGGACCAACGCAACTGGACGAATATCGGCCTGGCCAAGTTTGCTGACATTTTACGAATGGCCAATTCTGAGACGAACATTGCGGACATCGTACTCAAGGAGGTTATCCATTACCTTAAAGCCAATCAGGGCATGATCTATACTGTGGCAAAGGAAGAAAATGAAACCTGCCTGGTACTGGAAGCCTGCTATGCCTATGACAGGAAAAAGTATCTCCATAAAAAAATTGCCATTGGGGAGGGCTTAGCAGGGCAGGCCTATCTGGAAATGGCTCCTATTTATATGACAGATATTCCCAATGGCTATCCAAAAATTACCTCCGGACTTGGGGACGCCACGGCGCGGAATATTTATATCATTCCCCTGATGGTCAATGAGGAAGTCTACGGAGTCATGGAACTGGCTTCCTTCCAAATGTTCGAAGCCTTTGAATTGGAGTTTTTAAATAAACTATCCGAACAGCTCGCCGCTTCCATCAGCAGCTTCAATCTGAATCAAAAAACTGCTCTCCTACTGGAAGAATCTCAACTGCAAACAGAGCAATTACGTGCTCAGGAGGAAGAAATGCGCCAGAATACGGAAGAATTAATGGCCACTCAGGAGGAGATGAAAAAGCGACAAAGTGAGCTGGAGCTTTTAAAGACAAATCTGGAATCCGAAGTTTTTAAAAGAACAGAGGAAATCCAGGAGCAGAAGGAAGAGCTGGAGCAACAACTGGAAGAAATCAACACTACTCAGGAAAGCCTGCATAAACAAAAAGCAGAGATGGAAGGGGTACTCCTGGCCATTGATTATGCAAATTATCTGGCAGAGTTCGCCACTGATGGGAAAATCACTTATGTCAATGATCAGTTTCTGACTTTATTCGGCAAAGCGTTCACCAAAGAGTCCCTGATCGGTAAAAATCACCGGGAATTTGACGAACTGGCCAAACAACCGGAAGCTTATCAGCAATTCTGGGACAGATTACGGAAAGGGGAGGCCATCAAGAAAGAGGGAGTCGTACAAGTAGGGGAAAGGACTTTCTATTTGGAGGAAAACTATACTCCTGTAAAAAACAAAGAAGGGGAAGTGGTGAAAATCCTCAACCTTGCGCATGATATCACCAAAGTCAAAGAGCTGTCCCTTCAAAATGCGGCGAAGGAGCGTGAGATCAAAGACGTGCTCAATACCATGAATAAGGCCATCATCGCAGCCACCTTTGATTATGATGGAAACTACCTAGAAGTGAGTTCGGAATTCTGCCGGTTTTTTAATGATCCGGAAGGATATTATGATGGAAAAAGAGACCGGGACTTTAACCCTTTGGCCAGCAGGCCGGATCAGTACGAAAAGTTCTGGAAGCACCTACAAAGCGGAAAAAGCTACGAATACATGCAGAATTGTGAAATCAATAATAAGAAATACCTGATCGAAACCATTTACAGTCCGATTTTCACCCCTGATAAACAAGTGGAAAAGATCATGTTGATTCTAAAGCCTTTTGACCTGGCTAAAATCAACTCCTCCGTCAATGCCTGATCACTCAGCAAAAAAAGACCGCCACTCCTGAAGAATGGCGGTCTTTTTATTTAACCCGGATTATTCAGGCTTAAATCCTCGTTTAGCTGTAAGGCGGAAAAAATGAAGGAATAGTTTCCTATTTCGAGTTTTTTCCAACGAAACAGATGAATGAGGAGAAAGCAAGCTTGCCCAAATTTGGGCTATTATAAACTAAAGAAAATAAATTATAACGAACTAAAATTAAGTCACTTACATTTGGTCGATTAATTTAGCGGTGAATAATTCGGGTTAAAATGTATTTTTTACAATGGGCAAGTCAGGTCAGCCACCTGCTCAGGTGCAATGCGATCTCCATTGGCCAGGCTAACATTCCAAATAAAGGAATCATTGGCTACCGACTCTTCCGCCAAATGCTTGATCCCACACATACCGGAAACAGCCAGGGAGGCGTTCGTATCAATTTGTAATGCACCCTGACGGTTTGGTAAAGCAATATTCACCTGCTCCAGTCCATCCAGATTACTCAAACTATTGTTAGAGGAAATATTCAGGCCTCCTACGGTATTTAAGTTTTTCAGATTCGTCAGATCGTTCAGTGCATCATTAGCCAACAAACGGAACTCACCCGTTACCACTTCCAAATTCTCTAATCCATCCAGTGAAACCAGGCTTTCGTTTTGAGCAATGTCCAATCTGGTCAAGGTATTAATCCGCTCCAGGCCTTCAAATGACTTTAAAAAAGGATTCGAAGAAATCATCACATTGGATTCCACATACTCCAGACTCTCCAGCCCTTTCAGGTTTTGAACGCCCAAGCCCTCTATGGATAACTCTAATACAGAGTCAATTTTATTCAAGCCTTCCAAAGAAAGTAAATCCGGCATTACCCCAATTCTCAAATTCCCCTTGAAAGTCTCCAAGGTAGAAAGACCGGCCAATGAACTCATCACCTCATTGTTTTTAATGGTGATATTCCCTTCTATCCAGCCTAAATTCGGAAAACCATTAATTTCCTTCGCCAAAAAATTACGCTCAATCAGCAAATTCCCGCCGATATACAGCAAGTTTTCAAAACCACCAATTTCGGTCAAAGTACTGTCCGCAATAAAGGAAAGGTTACCCGTAATGGAGTCCAGAAAATTAAGCGTTTTGATATCCTCATTACTATAATCAAAATCACTGAACACCAAAGAACCTCTGATCGATACTACCCCACGATCCTTCATCTCCTCCATATTGGCTACCGTCGGATTTTGGATCGATCCATTATAATAAGGATGATCAACGCCTGCAGTATCAATAATTTTGCTGGAACTAAATGGATTGGGAATATAATCCGGAGTTTCGTCATCATCCTTACAAGCACTTAGCGCAGTGATCGCCAGGATGGTCAACATGCTATATTTTAGCCAATTTTTCATCGATGTTATTTTTACCCTCAGGTGGGGCATTATTACGGTTAAACTCAAATATTGCTATTCGGCCCGGCCTTCTTAAAAAGAAGATTAGGCTCCAAGAAAGACAAATTTGCAAATTATCTGTCATTCTTTCTGCATACAAGGGCTAAAACATTCAGCTACACCTCAGAGGAAGGCACCAAAATGCATTAAGCCTGCCTTAAAAAGTGTAAAAGCCAAAAGATATCCACAATATTTCAGTAATTTGCCAAAGAGAAAATAAGACATTGAATTTCAAATTTCGACCCTTATGAGTGCTAATTCCTATATTCAGGAAAATCAGGAACGCTTCCTGAACGAACTTTTTGATTTGTTAAGAATCCCCTCTGTAAGTGCAGACAGCAAGTTTGCTGGTGATGTGCGCAAAGCAGCGGAATTCATCAAAGAGCGTTTCGCAGAAGCGGGAGCAGAAAATATTGAAATCGTGGAAACCAATGGTCACCCGGTAGTTTATGCCGACAAGATCATTGATCCGGCATTGCCTACCGTATTGGTATATGGCCACTACGATGTGCAACCGGCAGATCCATATGAATTATGGGATTCCGAGCCATTTGAGCCGGAAATTCGCAACAATCGCATCTACGCGCGTGGTTCCTCTGATGACAAAGGCCAAGCCTATATGCACCTGAAGGCCTTTGAGGCTTTGCATAATTTGGGCCAGCAGCCGGTGAACCTTAAGTTCATGATTGAGGGGGAAGAGGAAATCGGCTCTAAACATTTGGGCGATTTCGTTAAAGCCAACAAAGAACGCCTGAAAGCAGATGTGATCCTGATCTCCGATACCGGAATCTTTAGCATGGACTGCCCGTCGATTTGTTCCGGCCTGAGAGGTTTGAGCTATGTGGAAGTTGAAGTCACCGGCCCTAATCGCGACCTTCATTCAGGAATGTACGGAGGTGCTGTGGCCAATCCGTTGATCGTTCTTTCGCAAATGGTAGCATCATTGAAAGATGAAAACGGTAGCATTACCGTACCCGGATTCTATGATGGCGTGGAAGAGGTTTCTGCCGAGGAGCGTGCCGCTTTGAATGCAGCACCATTCAGCCTGGAGGCTTATCAAAAAGACCTGGGCGTGGATGCCGTTGACGGTGAAGCGGGATACACCACTATTGAGCGTACCGGTATTCGTCCATCTTTGGATGTAAACGGCATGTGGGGTGGCTATACTGGCGAAGGAGCCAAAACCGTATTGCCTTCTAAAGCATTTGCTAAAATTTCGATGCGTTTGGTACCGGGGCAGGACAGTGCGACCATCACCCAGCTTTTCAAAAAGCATTTTGAGGCCATTGCTCCGGCATCTGTAAAAGTGGAAGTAACACCTCATCACGGTGGTGAAGCATCGGTAACAAAAGTGGATTCTATCGGCTTCCGTGCAGCCAGCAATGCTTTTGAAAAAGTATGGGGTAAGCCGGCTATTCCGATGCGCGAAGGAGGATCTATTCCTATTGTGGCTTTGTTCAAAAAAGAATTAGGCTTGGATTCCATCATGCTCGGCTTTGGATTGGATGAAGATACCATCCACTCTCCCAATGAAAGCTATGGAGTAGAGAATTACCTGAAAGGAATTGAGACCATCATGGAATTCCATCAGCAATTTGCCGACTTGAATAAATAATCAGTTACAAGAAAAAGACTAAAGGCGATTCTCCGGATTCGCCTTTTTTTATGAGCAAAAGTGAAAATACTGTCTCATTTTAGACAATCTCAGCCATTTATCTGATTTAAATACTTCCGATAACCACTTCCTCCCGTTATATTTGCATTCATGTTAAGACAAATTCAAATATTGGGAATTTTGGTGGCGGTCATTGCCTACACCTACGGAGCCGTTCCGGTGAACTCTCCCTATATTCGTTTTTGTGTCCAATGGGGTGATCAAAATACCTCACGTGTCGGTACGGTGCAATGTTATCCTTCCGTATTCGGAGACAACACCTGCGATTATACCGCATTTTTACCTCAGCCTACTGAGGACAATAAAACCTGCACCAAGGAAATCGTGATTGTAAAATCTTTGGATCAACACATCCTCAAATTCTTTCACTTCAGCAGTAGAGAACTTCCGCTTTGTCAGCAGGAGGAAAGTCCTTTTATGGATCAATATCAATTTTTGAAAGACGCCAAGCTTTCCCCGCCTCCCCGGTCCTAGACATATTGCCCTTGCTGATCACCCCTTTCCGGGTGACTAATTTATATGTCTAAATTTTATTTTCAGGAGCATTGATGCTCCTCATATTTCATCATTTTTATGAAAAAATTAATGGCCATGTTGATGGTTGCCCTGTTGGCAATGATCAATACTGCATTTGCTGATATTCTGGACCCTGCCAAATGGGAAGTTTCTGTTGACAATAAAGAAGCGAAAGCAGGAGACGAAGTTACCCTTTCTTTTACCGCAAAAATCGATACCGACTGGTATCTGTACTCTTCCGATTTCGATCCGGAATTGGGACCAATGGTTACAGTAATCAATTTCAACACCAATGATTCTTATAAATTGGTGGGAGATTTGGTTCCGGTCAATCCATCCAAAAAGTACGATGACCTTTGGGAAGGAGAGTACACCTATTTTAAGAAAACAGGGGAGTTTCAGCAAAAAGTGAAGCTGCTAAAAGATAATCCATCCATCTCTGCGGTGGTAGAATATCAGGTGTGTTCTGATGAAGGAGGGCAGTGTATTACTTTCGATAAAGAATTTGATTTCAATGCGTTCTTTAAGCCAGTGGCTAAAAAAGCGGAAAAAGCAAAAACAGAGGTTTCTGTAATTCCGGAAGGACAAGGCGACCAGAGCACCAGCCTTTGGGGATTTGCCGTTTTGGCATTCTTGGCCGGTTTAGCCGCTTTATTGACGCCTTGTGTATTTCCAATGATTCCAATGACGGTTTCTTTCTTCACTAAAGGCGGACAGGATACTTCTGGCGGATTGCAGAAGGCATTAATTTACGGTTTCTCTATTATCGCGATTTATACCCTGGCAGGAACGATTGTAGCCGCGACGATGGGACCGGAATTTGCCAACTTCTTAGCTACTCACTGGGCGCCGAATTTATTCTTCTTCATCGTTTTCATGATCTTTGCCCTTTCATTCCTGGGTCTTTTCGAAATCGTAATCCCTTCTGCTTTAGTCAATAAATCAGTAGCCAATGAGGAAAAAGAGGGATTGATTGGAATTTTCTTCATGGCTTTTACCTTGGTATTGGTATCCTTCTCCTGTACGGGACCCATTGTCGGTACCATCCTGGTAGAATCTGCTGGCGGACAAATCCTGAAACCAGTGGTGGGAATGTTTGCCTTCTCTCTGGCTTTTGCAGTACCATTCACCATTTTCGCCGCTTCTCCAAAGCTATTGAAAAGCCTTCCGCAATCCGGTGGATGGCTGAACAATGTAAAAGTTGTATTGGGATTCCTGGAATTGGCTTTAGGTTTGAAATTCCTTTCCATCGCCGACCAAACTTACCATTGGGGACTTTTAGACCGGGAAGTATACCTGGCTTTCTGGATTGTGATTTTCTTCATGATCGGCCTTTATTTCTTGGGCAAAATTTCAATGCCACACGATTCTCCTTCTGATGGAAAAGTATCCGTTCCAAAGATGATCATGGCGATTTTGACTTTCACCTTCGTCGTGTATATGATTCCGGGAATGTGGGGTGCTCCATTGAAAGCATTGGCAGGTTACTTACCTCCAAGAACTACCCAAGATTTCAATTTGGAAGGTTCAGGCAATGCCGCAGTAGTATCCGGAAATGTATTGGACAAACCAGCCAAATACTCAGATTTCCTTCACTTGCCACATGGCTTGCAAGGATACTTTGACATGGACGAAGCTTTAGAGGCTTCCAAAGCATTAGGCAAACCAATCTTCGTAGATTTCACCGGCCATGGTTGTGTGAACTGCCGTGAAATGGAAGAGCGTGTATGGTCAGACCCAAAGGTATTGGACATCTTACGTGAGGATTATGTGATTCTGGCGCTTTATGTAGATGATAAAAAAGAATTACCGGAAGCAGACTGGTACACTTCTGAATATGACAACAAAGTAAAAAAGACCATCGGTAAACAAAATGCCGACCTTCAGATCACCAAATACAATAACAATGCACAGCCATTTTATTTGCTATTGGACAGCGAGGGCGAACTGATGATTCAGCCAAAAGCTTATGATTTGAATGTGAATAATTTTGTAGAATTTCTGAACAAAGGAATTGCGGCTTACAACAAATAAGCTTCATTAACCCCTTTAAAAAGCGCTGAATTTCGGTTCAGCGTTTTTTTTGTGCATGTACATTTTAGCCACTTAAAATTGAAATTGTAAAAAAATGCCTACATATTCGCCTTCAGAAAATGCAGCCGGATGACTGCTACACCTTTCAGAATTCAGGCAAAAAACAGGAATAGTCTACTATTGCTGAATGTATCAGGACTGCAATAAAAAGGGATAAATAAGCCTTGCCCGGTACTGCGAAGCCATAGTAAAGACCAATGCTATCGCTGCTCAATACTCATGGCGAAAAGACACTTTTTTTGGCTCTGAATCATTTGAATTAATTGAAATACTTTACCTACTCCATGAAAACCAAATTTACTGCTCTTGCTGCTTTTGCACTTTTGCTAATTCCTTTCATTTCGAATGCACAAAAAACAGAACTTCGTGAGGATCGGTACCTTCTGGACAGCCTTTATATTGAAGAAACCGAAGACAAAACACCCGCTAAAGTCCTCCATGCTGAACCGCTATACATTGACTTGATCCGTGATTTGGGAGCCCGAAAAGGGGAGAAGGAGTGGAACGTAGGCTTCGGTTTGAATGATAATACAGACTATGATCGGATAGAGGCGCTGGTGGAATACGAATGGGCGCCCATCAACCGCCTTGGACTGGAAATTGAAGTTCCTTTTTCTTTCTATTCCGGCAACCCCAACGGAATGGAAGCAGTGCCCGCCAACAGAATGGAAAGTCTGAAACTGGCTGCCCAGTATTCCTTCTTTGTCTCCGAAAAAGCCAAAACCTCCCTGGCCATTGGCTATATCCATGAATTTGAAATGACACCCTTCGAAAATTATGGAAAGGAATCCTTTTTCACTGGAAATGTTTTCAACCCCTTTTTCGTAGCAGCCAAGAGGTGGGGGCAAAATTTTCACACCCTCATTTACACCGGGCCAGTGATTGAACAACCTTTTCATGAAAATGAAATCCATACCGAATGGCAAATCAATACCAACTTCCACTATATGATTCCCGGCACCCGGAACTTCCTAGGCGTGGAATTGAATAAAGAAGTAGAACATGATGACTTTGATATGACCATTCGCCCCCAAATGCGATTGGGCATCACTGATGATTTGATGATCGGTATTGTGACCGGAATACCTGTAAACAGGGAAAGACAGCGGTTGTCTACTTTTTTAAGGTTGATTTGGGAGCCTTAATCTGCTTTAAACCGAATCATTCATACTTAAATCCTCGTTTAGCTGTAAGGCGAAAAAAATGAAGGAATTTTTCCTATTTCGAATTTTTGCCAACGAAACAGATGAATGAGGAGAAAGCAAGCTTGCATAAATTTGGGCTATTAAAACAACAGCACTTTGTTAATAGCCCATTTTCTCTTCTCAATAAAGCTGACAATGAATAATTCGGATTAATTCACCTGAAATATTTCCTGCGCCACCACCTGCATTTCTGATTTTTCAAACCGAGCAAATAAATCCTGAAAATGATGAGCCTCTTCAATGGAAATTATCTTCTCCGGAAATGCACTGCTCATTACTTTTAACCCCAAATACACCCTGTCCAATAAAGCCTGATCCTCTACGGAAACCGAAGCTCCCTGTCCCATTAAATACAAGAAATGCCGCTCAGCGAGTTTCAATAGCAATGCCCGCTCATCCTGGTCTTTCGGTAAATGGTCCACAATTCCGACCGTTATCCATCTTTTCCCGATATCCTCCGTCATTACATAGTTTTCCCCGAGCAATAATTTCTGCATCAATTGATCTCCAGGAAACTGAGCCTTAACCCGATCAATAGCGGCGTCCATTTTTTCTCCCGAAAGAAAATAACGCTGGCTCGTCAGGCCATAGTATCCTACAAACACTTCCCGATATGGGGTCTCAAATCCTACAGTTTCAACGATATTAGCATACCAAAGGTCATTAATAATTTGATTCATATCCTGATCATCCGGCAATCCGATGCTGCTCCAGTCCGGGACTTGTCCAGCGGAAGAATTAATTTTTAGTTCACTCATTATCTGCTTTGGAATTCGCTGACTATGGCTAAAAGGGCCGTTTTGCTGTTTCACCACAGTGTGAGGACTATTATCCTTCTCACAAAATAAATTTCCGATGGGCAATAGCATCGGACCAATCAGACTGCTACCTAAGGCCCTCCTACTGTAAGGGAACGAAACTGTGTGTAGCACGCTCTTTGAATTTGACACTTCCACCACTAAAGTATCTTCGGACTTGGTAAACCCATACTGCAACCCCCTTTGTAAATCCCTCTGAAAGCATACAATATCACCACTTGGGCCATAATTTATTTCAACCTTCAGACTATCCCCATATCGGACTTCTTGTTCTTGCAAATGCCCTTTTTCCCAATTTTTTCTAAGGATGATATTCCCTGAGGGATCATAATATTCGACTTTTTCCAAGCGATTATCATCATCCCAATATTGATCCACTATCAGTGAACCAACTGTCCCTGATTGAGCGGAAAGTCGATATTTTCTCAATTGTTGAATCTGCCCATTCGGATAATAACCAATAAACTGAACGGTCTGACTGGAATCTAGAGGATTAAACTCCCTGAATTCATGCATCATTCCGTTTTCATGATAAGAAAGGATTTCATAGTTATCACCATATGGCAATTGCAATTGAACCGCTGGCTCTTCTTGTGGAGCGCATGCTAAAAAAAACAGCGGCAGGAAAAGGAGGCTTAAATAAGGAGTCTTCATAGGGGTAGATTACTTTAGTTTAAAAATATATAAACTTTATGCAATCACCACCTCTAGGTATCATTTTTTATCACAAATAGACTCAATTAAAACCCTTGAAATCTTTACTAGCCTTGATTGACTGATATTCAACATCTTTTACACAAACAAAAACAACCCCTTAAAAAGATTATTATAAATATTCATCCCAAAAGAGGAAATAAACAGATTTCAACCCATGAGACCGGATTGGGGAGCCTTATAACAAGATTGAAAATGTAATTCAATCTAATCTATAGGACTAATACGGTCATTCCAACAGAAATATTTCCCATGTTTGCATCCTCAAACAAATCCAAGGGTAATTTATTGGTATTAAAAATAGATTTAAGGCCGTATTGAATTCGGAAAAACATGCCCACCCGACTCCTCCTGATATTTTCATATCGAACATCGAAAAGAACTCCCATAAATTGCTTACTCATTTTGAGAATATTTTCCTCACCAAAGATTAATTGCCTTGTACCAATACCTTCAAAGCTTTCAGACATCAGTAAATTAAGGGTCAGCCCCAAACCTAACATTACCCTTTCTTTATTCGCCGGTTTCGCCATATTAACTGAATTACTCTAAACTGGCATCATCAATAAAACAGGTAGCTGCGCATAAACATTCGAAAACTTTACTATTGATGATTCACTACGCAAACCCAAATAGTTTACACCTTCCCCTGATCTTGCATAGGTCTTTCTTTTGTAAAAAAAACCGCCGGCTAAATTATTAGTAAATTCACACCTGAAGACCAATTGGTCACTTAGATCAATAGAAAGCCCTGAACCTATTACTCTACCTATAAATAAAGATTGAAAATGTGGGCCATATTCGGATACCACCAAATCATTTGATGAGAGCCACGAAGCATTTCCTCCAGCAAATACATCAAACTTAACACCATTACTTTGAGCGAAAACCAGCGAGGAAGTAATGGAAAATAAAATCAAAAAAATTGTACGAGTCATTACTATTGTAGGATATTTACAAGTAAAAGTAAGAAACATACATAAAAAAAGCTCCTCTTCCGAGGAGCTTCTCACTACTTAATTTCAATTTCTTCGCCATCTTTGGTTCTTAACACAAACTCGGTTAAGCCAAGAGATGAATCTTTTTCAAGGTTCACCCATCTCCAGTATTTTAAAAACCAATTCATTCGCCGCGATAAAAAGCCTGCGGTGAAATAGGCATGGAGGTATGGATGTAGTGCAACGGTCAAATGTTTTTCATTTTGTTTTGTAAGGATATAATCGATGTTTTCCTCAATTTGGTCTGCTACTACGATTGATGCGGTAATTGTACCGCTGCCGTTGCAAGTCGGGCAAACCTCTTTTGTCTGAATATTCAACTCCGGACGCACACGCTGACGTGTAATCTGCATCAGGCCGAATTTCGTCAAAGGCAATATGGTAAATTTCGAGCGATCATCTTTCATCTCCTCTTTCATGCGCTCATATAATACCCGTTTATTCTCGGGCAAACGCATATCGATGAAGTCAATGATGACAATACCACCCATATCACGCAGTCGCAATTGCCGTGCGACTTCGTTCGCAGCTTCCAGGTTCACCTTCAATGCGGTGGTCTCCTGGTCGGCCTCAGCATTGGATTTATTTCCGCTGTTGACGTCAATGACGTGCATGGCCTCGGTGTGTTCAATGATCAGGTAACCGCCATTTCTTAGGCTGACGGACTGACCGAAGAGCGACTTAAGCTGCTTTTCCACGCCGAAATTCTCAAATATCTTGGCTTTACCCGTATAATGTTTGACAATTTTCTCTTTATCAGGGGCGATGGACCTGATGTAATTTTGTACCTCTTCAAATACCTCCTCGTCATCAGAAACAATCTGATCAAAGGATTCATTGAGCATATCTCTCAATATGGATGAGGCTCTTCCCATTTCACCAATCACTTTGTCTCGTGGCTTGGCAGTTTTTAGCGCTTTAATGCCTTTTTCCCACTTGTCAAGCAAGTTTCGCAGGTCTCGATCCAGCTCTGCAACATCCTTTCCTTCTGCGACGGTACGTACAATGATACCGAAGTTCTCCGGACGGATGGAATTCAACAACCGAATCAGTCGCTTACGTTCTTCTTTACTGGTGACCTTCTTCGAAACATGGACTGCATTTGAAAAAGGGACCAGAACGATATAACGACCTGCTATAGAGAGTTCGCAAGACAATCGGGGACCTTTGGTAGAAATCGGCTCTTTCACCACCTGTACCAGTATTTGCTGACCTTTGGCCAGTACCTGGTTGATCTTGCCCAATTTGTTAATATCTTCTTCACTTTTGAAGCCATTAAGGCGGAAGTTGTTATTTCTCTTATTTTGGGCTTGTTTGGTGTATTTGTTCAAAGATCGAACCTGCGGACCAAGATCTAGATAATGCAAAAATGCATCTTTCTCATAACCTATGTCCACAAATGCGGCATTCATGCCTGGTGCGATTTTCTTAACCGTACCTAAATAGATGTCGCCAACATTGAATTGATTCCCACTGTCCTCCGTATGGAATTCCAGCAAGCGCTTGTCTTTCAAAAGGGCTAACCGACATCCATTTTGAGTTCCATTAATGATTAATTCGTTACTCAAAATCTTAATTAATTTAAGTGAAAGATGTCCGTAGCAGCAAAACAAACGAAGGCTGAACAGTATTTCACCGTCCAGCCTACGAAAACATCGTTATAAGACTACTTCTTCTTGTGTCTATTTTTTCTTAGACGCTTTTTTCTCTTGTGAGTAGAAATCTTATGTCTCTTTCTTTTTTTACCGCAAGGCATAATTATAAGAGTGTTTAGTTATAAAATAATTTTATTGAAGCTGTTCCAAATAATCACCCGCCGTAGCTTGAACCACCGGATCGTTACTGTTGGCAACCACCCATTCAAACGCTGACTTGGCCTTGGACTTTTTTCCTAATTCAAAATAGCTCAATCCTAAATAGAAATGAGCCTGCAAATGCTGAGGATCAACCTCAGTTAAATGCTTAAAACGCTCACTGGCCTTGTCATACTGCCCGGATTGCACCGAAAGCATGCCCATTGCAAATAAAGCGTCGGCTTGATCAGGGTCCTGTGCCAATACCTCACGCAGCTCCATGATCGCCGTCATCGGCTGATCTGTTGATACGTAAGTCATCGCCAAATGCGTTTTTGAAGTCAAATCACCAGGATTCTCTTTCAAATACGCTGCCAAATAATTACGAGTTTTTTCTCCCCAGTCCGCAGCTGCAGCTCTGCTTGGCGCAAACTGAAAAGCCTCGTAACAATATTCCCCAACCGATTTCAACTTTAAAGCTGAAGGTTCATCAGGTAATGACAATTCTGCAAAAAATGCAGCGCTGTCAAATTGATTTAGGCGCTTATACACGCCTGCCAATGAATCCGCAAATATATGTTTTTTTTCTAACATTTCCGAATTCTCCCATTTTTCTTTCAAAGAAACTATCACAGCGTGTAGCTCTTCTGCCCCTTCCATATTATGAGCGTGATCATGCGAATGGTCATGTCCTTCATGATCACTATGATCATGCCCTTCATGGCGATCAGCATTCGCTACATTTTCGGTTGGCTGTTCTTCTTTAGAGGAAACAGGTTCACCGGATTTTTTCAACACCCTGGGCAAGCTATAAATAGCAAACGTCAGGATAAGGGTAGAGGCAATTAAGGTTAAACGGGATCGGCTCATATCGTTGGGTAAAAACGCCTAAATCTTTCAGAACAAATTATTCGCTATCTTTTACGCTAGCTTTTACCTTCTCAACGAAAACCTTAGAAGGTTTGAACGCTGGAACATAATGCTCATCGATTACGATAGCCGTGTTCTGAGAAATGTTACGTGCTACTTTACGAGCTCTTTTCTTGTTTACGAAACTTCCAAAACCACGAACGTAAATGTTTTCGCCATTAGCCATTGAGTTCTTCACTACTTGGAAGAAAGCTTCAACAGTCTCTTGAACGTCAGCCTTATCAATCCCGGTTTGCTCAGCGATCTGAGAAATTACGTCTGCCTTAGTCACTTTGCTATTATTTAAGTTTTAAAAATTAATTCGTAAAATTCTATCAACCAATTATTTTTGGGCTCACAAAAATAACGGTCGGTATTTAATTAAAAAACAAATTGCGTAAAAATTATCCCTGTTTTCGCGACTTGACCGATCCATTTAAAAAAATAAAATCTCGATGCAAGACTTTGTAAATAAAATCGTTAGCTGGTATGAAAAGAATCACCGCCAACTCCCCTGGCGAGAAACCCATGACCCCTATCGCATATGGCTATCGGAAATTATCTTACAGCAAACGCGTGTAGAACAGGGACGACCTTATTACGAGCAATTTACAACAGAACACCCTAATATACAATCACTTGCCGAAGCAAATGAAGAATCAATTTTACGGCTTTGGCAGGGATTAGGCTATTATTCCAGAGCGCGAAACCTCCACAAATGCGCAAAAACGGTCGTAGCAGAACATGGAGGGCATTTTCCCAAAAAATTTGAAGATTTAAAAAAACTTCCGGGAATTGGGCCTTATACTGCTGCCGCCATTGCCTCTTTCGCTTTTGGCGAAAAAGTAGCCTGTGTAGATGGAAATGTTTACCGGCTGTTGAGCCGATTTTTCGGCATTTGGGATGATATCGCCTCGCCAAAGGGGCAAAAAATATTTTTTGCAAAGGCCCAAAGTCTGATTCCCAGCGATCGTCCTGACTTATTTAATCAGGCCACCATGGAAATGGGGGCGATGGTTTGCACTCCCAAAAAGCCCAATTGCATGTATTGCCCGCTACAGGCAGGCTGCTATGCTTTTGAGCACAATAAGCAGGAAGAGCTTCCGGTGAAAACAAAAAAAGTCAAAGTAAAAAAAAGGTATTTGCACTACCTTATCATTAAACATGAGGGAGAAGTGCTCATGAAAAAACGCGACACTAAAGGAATATGGGCGGGTTTATATGATTTCCCCCTGATAGAAGGCAAGGAAGCCATAGTTGATTTTGATGATTTATTAGAAAATACGCCTAATTTTAATGGGGGAAAATTTCTGTTGGGACAAATAAGTCAACAATACAAGCATGTTTTGACACATCAACAGCTCTTTGTGCGTTTTTTTGAGATTTCCACTAAAAATCAGGCTGCTTTCCAGCAGGTCAAAGAAGCTTTTCAATCCCAAAATTTCCCAATAGAAGAAACCATGGGGATTCCGAAACCCATTCTCATTGACCAGTACCTGAAAGAACACCAACTAGAAGGTGTAGAATAACAAGGGATAATCGACAAAATATAGTCGATAATTTCACCTTTCAGGGTTTTTACCCTACATTAGAGAAAAGGGCTAAATCAAAATTGAACAAAGCACTTTTGAAAGTAGACCGTTATATTAGACAAAAGAAAAATTATATATAAATAACATTTCATATGATCAATAAAGCAACAATACTCGGAAGGCTGGGCGCTGACCCTGAAGTTCGTCATCTTGAAAATGGAGTGATGGTCGCAAATATAAATGTGGCAACCACTGAGGTTTACAAAGACCGAAATACAGGAGAGCGCCGGGAATCTACGGAGTGGCACCGCATCGTGCTATGGAGAGGCTTAGCTGATATTGCAGAGAAATACCTCAAAAAGGGAGATTTGGTGTATATAGAAGGGAAGATTGAAACCCGCTCTTATCAGGACCAAACCGGCGTTACTAAATATACCACAGATATTGTGGCTCGTGAAATGAAATTGATGCCTAAGGCAAGACCTGAGGGAGCTCCTGCACCTGCAGCAGCTCCAGCCAGCCAAAAGCCGCAACCGGAAGTGATGCAACCTCAGACCAACACCATGGTTAATGACCCATTACAAGCTCCTGCAGCACCCAATACTGCTGCGGATGATGATCTTCCTTTTTAAAAAATACAATCGCCCTTCGGGGCGATTTTTTTTACCAAAAACTGAGCCCCCGCCAACAAGCCGAAATTTCCCTGCTAAAATCCTCCTTTAGCTGCAAGGCAGGAAAATAAAGGAATTTTTCCTATTTCGTTTTTATCAAGAAAAAATGAAAAATAAACGATTAATTATACTATATAAGGTATTGAATGGCTGATCTAGCTTTTTATGAAAAAGCCCTGTTAATCGGGTTAAGCCAGAATGACCGCTTAACTAAAGTCAAAAAATCGGGAAAATCATGATCCGGTTATCATTTATTTACAATAAACAACGGAAAGGAAGCTTCACCCGAATTATTTACCGCCAGACTAAATGAGCTGCTGTAAATATCTATATTTCAGGTTTTTTTGATTATTTTTATCGAATTATCAATAGCTCGAATTTGGGTATGCTTGCTTTCTCCTCATTCATCTGCTTCGTTGGGAAAAACTCGAAATAGGAAGCTATTCCTTCATTTTTCCCGCCTTGCAGTTAAACGAGGATTTAAGCATAAACAATCCGGGTTAACCAACACCGGCAATTTAGGAGGCAACAAAACCCAAGCTATTGGATTCCGCTTGAATGATTTTGAGAAAAATGAATTACGCCGGCCGTGATTCCGGAGAATAACCCATAATCTTAAAGCCAAATTGCTTGGATTAGATTGAATTTCCCGATTTTTTTGTATTTTATCGAAAAACATCCTTTACACTAATTTGGAAACTTCCGCGATTGATGACCCCTACCCGTTGTACCTGGCAATAGGTAGCTTTTTTACAGGAGAATTTCTCTACTACAGCTTCAACGGCTTATTGATCGTTGCGCTTTTGGTCATGTCTTTTATTGCCTCAGGATCTGAGGTCGCTTTCTTTTCTTTGGATACGGAAACCATCAAAAAATCTAAATCCGGAGACAGCGGAGACCGATTGGTTTACGAACTGATCAGCAAACCCAAAAGACTGCTCGCCAACATCCTGATCCTCAACAACTTCATCAACGTATCCATGGTACTCATTACCACAGTAATGGTTTGGCATGCGGTAGGAAGTGATGAGTCTGACGCCGGGGTAATTGCGCTCACCACTACCGGCCTTTCACTGGTCATCGTCTTTTTTGGAGAAATTATCCCAAAGGTTTTTGCCCGTCAGAATAATCTGAAATTCGCCAAATTCTCCGGCCGAATTTTAAAGGCTTCGGAATTCCTTTTCACGCCGCTTTCCTGGCTTTTAATGAGCTGGTCCAATATTATTGAAAGTCGTATTCAGCGAAAAGGCTATCAGATTTCAGCAGATGAAATATATCACATCCTGGAACTGACTGAAAAAAGTACCTCTAAGGAAGAAAAGGACATTCTGAGAGGAATTGTCAACTTCAGCTCCCTGACTGTGAAACAGGTGATGAGAAGCCGAATGGACATCACCGCTTTTGAGTTGGAAATGGACTTCCATGAGCTCATGGACAGCATCAACAAAAATAACTATTCCCGAATTCCGGTATTTAATGATACCATCGATAAGATAGAGGGTATTTTATATGTAAAAGACCTGCTGCCCCACATTGAGAAAGATGAACACTTTAAATGGCAGGAACTCTTAAGGCCGGCCTATTTTGTTCCTGAGCTCAAAAAAATTGATGGTTTATTGAAAGAATTTCAGGAAAAACGGGTACACATGGCCATCATCGTAGATGAGTATGGCGGAACCTCGGGGCTCATTACTCTGGAAGATATCATTGAGGAAATTGTTGGGGAGATCAAAGATGAGTATGATGATGAAGAAATTGCCTTTAAGGAAATTGACTCCAATACTTTTATCTTCGAAGGAAAAACCTCCCTGAATGATTTTGCCAAAGTGCTCGACATCGATATCAATGACTTCGAACCACTTAAAGGGGAAAGCGAGTCTTTAGGCGGACTGCTGCTTGAAATTAACCACAAACTGCCTAATGTAGGACAGGAAATAGCGGTTAATAACCTTAACTTTACCATCAATTCCGTAGACAAAAAGCGGATTAAGCGTGTAAGAGTAAAACGCACTCAAATGACGAAATCCGACAAAAACTAAGTCGAAAAGCCAAGCCCAAAATCATGAAATTAAGATATTACTTTTTTAGCATTTGCCTGCTGATAGGCGCTCAAGCCTGCAATGATCAAAGCTATTACCCAAAACCAACGGCCCTCTACCGTATCCCGCTGCCCGAACATGCATATATTTCCGCACCGGACAGCATGCCCTATGATTTTGAAATGTCTAAATATGCCGTGATTAAACCTGACACCTCCTGGATAGCGGAGGAGCATTGGATTCATGTGTTTTACCCGGAATTTGTGGCCGATATACAACTGACCTATAAGGCGATCGACTCTCAGGAAAAGCTAGAAGAATTCGTTAATGAAAGCTATCGGCTTACCCATAAACAACAAATAAAGGCCACTGCCATTGACGAAGGTACCTTCACCAGTGCGAATGGTCATTTAGTAAGTGTGGCGGCCATTGAGGGAGAAGTACCTACTCAATTTCAGTTTTTCACTACTGACAGCAGTAAGCACTTTCTCCGCGGGGCATTATATTTCAGAACAGCTACGGCCAATGATAGCCTCGCCCCGGTGATCCAGTATGTAACGGATGATATCTTCCATATGATGAACACACTGGAGTGGAAATAAAGACTTTTTTATAGCTGGGAAGGGAATGGTTGAGAATTTTTTCAATACAAAAATTGAATTTCTTAAAGGGGTCGGCCCAAAAAAGGCGGAAATTCTTAAGAAAGAACTGAATATTCACACAGTTGGAGATCTCATCCAGCATTACCCCTTCCGGCATGAGGATCGCTCTCAGTACCATCAGCTGGATCAAATTCAGTCCGACATGCCCTACATTCAGGTCAGAGGCTGGATCAGAAAGGTTGAAACTATTGGCGAAAAACAAAAGCAACGATTGGTGGCCACATTCTCCGATGAGCACGGAAGCATTGAGCTGGTGTGGTTCAAAGGAGCCAAATGGATTGAAAAACAACTGACTGTTGGGCAAGAGTTACTGGTTTTTGGGAAACCTCAATTATATGGGGCAAAGTTCAGCATTGCCCATCCGGAAATTGAGCTGGTGACCGAAACACACCAGCCCAGCGGGGGGGGCTCCAACCTATTTATCACACTACAGAGGTGATGAAAAGACGCTTCCTGGACAGCAAGGCACTTTCAAAACTCATGAAAACTGCTGTCAACCAGTCTCTGGAACACGTCAATGAAAGTCTTCCGGACTATCTGATGGAGCATTTTAAGCTGATTGACAAAAGAACAGCGCTCTGGCATATTCATTTTCCGCCTACCATAGAGGCCCTTCAGAAGGCAAAGTTCCGATTAAAAAAGGAGGAACTTTTCTTTCTACAATTACAGTTACTCAAACTAAAAATTGCCCGCACAGACAAATTCAAGGGAATGGTGCTGAAAAGAACCAATTTGCTAAATACTTTTTACCAGCAACACCTGCCCTTTGATTTAACCGGCGCTCAGAAAAGAGTGATCAAGGAAATACATGCCGACATGGCTTCGGGCGAACAAATGAACCGGCTGGTACAGGGAGATGTCGGCTCCGGGAAAACCATTGTTGCCTTTATCTCCATGTTGATCGCCGTTGCCAGCGGAACCCAGTCTGCCTTAATGGCCCCTACGGAAATTCTTGCCACTCAACACTATGAGGGACTGAAACCCTTTGCTGATATGATGGGGGTGACCATTGAATTACTCACCGGCTCCACCCGTAAAGCCAAAAGAAGGATCATTGATGAAACCCTTCGGTCCGGCGAACTCAAAATAATCGTAGGTACGCATGCTCTTTTGGAAGATACCGTTCAATTCAAATTATTGGGACTGGCTATTGTGGACGAGCAACACCGTTTTGGAGTAGCCCAAAGAGCTAAATTATGGAATAAAAACGCAGGAATTTACCCTCATATTCTGGTGATGACCGCCACGCCCATTCCGCGTACACTTGCGATGACACTATATGGTGACCTGGATGTTTCGGTGATTGATGAACTTCCCGCCGGAAGGAAACCCATACAGACTTTTCATATGAATGACAGCGGGCGCCTTCGGGTCAATGGGTTCATTAAAAAGGAAATTGAAAAGGGACGACAAGTTTATATCGTATATCCGCTGATAGAAGAATCGGAAACATTAGATATCAAAGATCTACAGGACGGATATGAAAGCATTTGCAGGGCATTTCCCGAAAACCACATCAGTATTGTCCACGGCCGCATGAAACCGGAAGACAAAGAATTTGAAATGCAGCGGTTTATCAAAAATGAAACCCAAATCATGGTCGCCACCACGGTAATTGAGGTAGGGGTGAATGTGCCTAACGCTTCGGTAATGATCATTGAAAATGCAGAACGATTTGGGTTGGCGCAGCTGCACCAGCTCAGAGGAAGGGTAGGCCGGGGCGCAGAGCAATCTTATTGTATTTTAATGAGTAAGGAAAAACTAAGCAAAGAGGGAAAAGTCAGAATGGAAACTATGGTACGGACCAATAATGGATTTGAAATTGCAGATGTTGACCTTAAACTCAGAGGCCCGGGAGATATCAGTGGAACACAGCAAAGTGGGGTATTAGACCTGTTAATAGCGGATTTAGCAACAGATGGCGCCCTTCTACAGGCGGCAAGAGATGCTGCAAAAAGAATACTGGAAAGGGACCCTGAATTAGCCCATCCCAAGAACCAACCCATTCTTCGTCACATTAATTCCCTAAAGAAGACAACTACCAATTGGGGTAGAATAAGTTAAAAATCATTTTGAGATATCTTATTATTATTAAAATTATTGACTTTCTCCTCAATTAATTGTACTGAAAAACTAATTCTTAATTAATCATACAGATTTGCCTGAAACGTACCTTTGTATTGGAGGAAAATCAATATGAAAAAATTCGTTTCAGAAGCTTATAATGCCTTCCCACTAAAAGCATTAACGGTTATCAGCTGCATGTTGATGCTCGTTATTCTTGCGCTTTCTCTTTTCGAATATCAATTAAGCTCCTATTTTTTTCTTGGGTCTCAGATCGGGCTGTTCATTACCTGGATAATTTCTATGGCCTATATCTATTTATTTAATAAAGAAAAGAGAACCATTTGGATGGTTTTCATGATCCTCCTTCCTTTTATCACACCCATTGCCTATTTGTTAAGAGGCTCCATAAAATCCCGTTAATCCAATTGCCATTTGGGTTTTCGGCCTGAAAGAGTCAGTTTCCATTTATCCCAAAAACGAAGGGATCTTCTTTCATACCAGCCTCCAGGATGCGGAGCGACATACCGATGCTTCAGCGAAGGAGAGAGGTAAAAAGCAATTTCCGAGGAGCCATTATAATAATGCATTGCAGCCTGTAAAAAGCTATTATTAAAAATTTCCACCAGCCTTCTCATCTTCGCTGGCCTGTCCAGGAGTTCATCATATGCCCCCACAAAGTGGCGAAAAAGCAGGCTCACTTTTTTTTCCAGGTGATGAGGTTCCACCTGCAGGTTGATGGCCTTAGACAGTTCTTTTCCTATAAAAAACTCAATTAAAATTGCGGGCACATCATCGAGAATATTTCCTGGAATCACATATTCAAAAAACTCAATCAGGGATTTGGTCAGGACTTCACCTGCTTTGGAGGCTAATCGCTGATCCTGCAAAATAGACATCCCGGTGCGTTTTCCCTCCTGATAAGTATGTGGGATCAATTCAGGCTGCACGCCCATCAAATGCCCCACTACTTTCCATACATGCAGATAGGCCTCCACTTCCTCATCTTTTAGCGCAATACCCAATTGCTCCAAACCCATCAGTGGAAAAACGGAAAAAGACAAAAGCGTGCCCAGCATATCCTCCTGATTAATGGGCATTCCAAAATGATCTACCTCCCATCCTGCAGGATCTTTCAGGATTCTCGCACGGACCACCGCATGCATTAATCGTACTTTTTGTATGGATCGAATCCCCTTACCCTTTTTCCCTAAACCACCATCGGCCATGATGTCCAGTACAAACTGAGAGGTCTCCATTAACCTCCTGACAAAAGGCTGCAGATTCTTTTGCTGCATTTCAAACTGCCCGGTGCGGTGCAACACTTCCGCTCCCAGACCGCAGGCGTAAGTGGCCGGAAGGGATTTCAACAACAATAACATGGAAATCAATGTCCCGTGCTGCTGAAAAAAGCGCTCCCCTTTGGCGATTAATTGAGGATCAGCGAAATCGGGCAGGGAAGAGGTATGGGCAAAGTAGGTTTTTAAATAATCAGGAATCTGATCCTCAGGAAAATGCTTATTCGATTTAAGTTGATCAAAGAGGGCATTGACTTTGGCAATCTGAGCATAACCTCCCTCCACTATGGGGGCTATGGCCTCATCAGCTAAAGGGTCGGCCAGCAAGCGTAAAGCCTTCCAATCTATATTTTTGGGCTTAGGGTTTTGTGTCAATTCAGGCATCTGTCAGGTTTTAGTTTTGAAACATCCCTGAAGATAATATTTTATATGATATCTAACTGATTTTTAAGCGCCTGTTTAACCCGGATTATTCATGCTTCAATCATCGTTTAGCTGCAAGGCGGGAAAAATGAAGGAATAGTTTTCTATTTCGATTTTTTTCCAACGAAGCAGATGAATGAGGAGAAAGCAAGCTTGCCCAAATTTGGGCTATTAAAAAATCAGCCCACACGGATGTCCTACACTGATAATTAGCTAGTTAAAACAAGTTCCTAAATCTAGCGGTGAATAATTCGGGTTAAACCCAATATTTGCCCTCTAAAATGGAAATAGCAGAAACCGCAATCGAATATTTGGGAAAAAATGCGTGACTATCATCTGAAAATGATCCACAACCCCATGACCGCTTTAAATAATCTGAAATCACCCCCAGTTAGGCTACTTTTAAAGGCGCTCTAAAATGAAGAATTTCATCTTATTTCAGGAAACTTCCCTTCCTTAAACTAACCAAGAAGATAAAAAAGAAAGAGATTTACCTTTGCCCGAGGGTAAGCTAGTTCCAGGATAAACTTTTTCGCTTACCCCAATAATCCTCCGAACCCATCGCCATGGCGCGCAGTAAATCCATATCCTCCTGATCCAGCCGAACCGAATTCGCCAATACATTAGATTCAAGATGCGCCACCGTACTCGCGCCACTCAACACCACATCGGCCCAGTCCTGATGCAAAACAAAGGCCAGGGCAATGGCGTCCATTCCCACCTGATGTTTCCAAGCCATTTGCTTAAGATCGCTGACAAAAGGCTCCTCCTGATTTCGGGAAGTCAAGCGCCCATTGGCCACCGCCTCTTTTATGATGACTCCCATTCCTGCTTCATGAGCCGTCTGAAGCATGCGCTCTGCAGAGGTTTCCAATACATTATAAGTGGCCTGCACGGCATCAAACAACCTTTGCCCGTCTATGAAAATATTCATGGCTTCCTCCAAAACTTCTGCTTGTTGTGCTCCACTCAGAGAAAGACCAATCCGAATACCCATTTGCTCCTTTAATTCCTGAAGTGCATGATGCACGGCTGAATTGGTCAGGATGCCACTTTCCAAAGTAGCAGAGTGTACCTGATATAAATCTATATGGCTTCCCAAATGCTGCTCACTTTCCAGCCATTGTTGCTGAAATCGACCAAGGGAATGATCCTTCACCTCATGTACCTCCGCCTCAATTTCCCAATCCGCCACATAATAATAACCCCATTTGGAACCTACGCTAATTTCCTTCGGATTGAACGTCTTTAGCCAATTCCCCATGAATTGTTCCCCAAGCCCATAACTTCTGGCAGTATCAAAGTAGCGGATTCCGGCAGCATAAGCCGCCTCCAGCACCTGATGGGTACGGGCTTCCATTTCTGCCTGATCATAATTCCGCTGCAAATCTTCTGCATGGCCTAAATTAATATAGGCCGGACGCCCCAAAGCCGCGGTACCAATCCCCAAGCGGCTGACTTTTATGCCCGTTTTCCCTAAATCTCTTAATTCCATTTACCAAAGAGGTTTAATTTCTACCGTATAAGTTACCGTATCCTGCATGACGACTTTCGTCAGCCCATGGACTTCATAGGAAATTAACTGGTCGTCCTTCCATTTCAGGCTGATTTTTCGATTGGCTTTGTGCACCAGCGTTTCCCCTCTAAGATAGGCCACTAAACTGTTCATACCATCCCGATCCTTGACCTCCAGGGAAATCACACTGGCTTTAGTATCTTCAGTGAGCAGCTCATAACGAAGGCTTTGGCCCAATGAGTCTACCTTATAAAGCCCCTCCAAAACAGGTTTATTTAAATCAATATCATCCAGTAATTTGAACTGGTTTTCCCAATTCACTGATGGCCCTTCTATTTTCACCTTTTCTACTTTTTGACCAATGGCCACATACTGTTCAACCGCAGGCTGCAACTTTTCCAAATGATTTTTCAGCCTGTTTTCCACAGTTTTCACATCAAAATAAGCAGGGCTTTCTTCTTTCTTCGGATCCATATTACAAGAAGAAAGCAGTACCGCTAAGGCAAAAGCGATTGATAAGGAAAGTCTCATTGAGTTTGTTTTAATGAAGGGGCAATAAATAAAAAAATCAATCCAAATAAAAATCCGGTAACTCACCGGATTCAATGAATTAAACCGAATTATGCAAGCTTACATCCTCGGTTAGCTGTAAGGCGGAAAAAATGAAGGAATTTTTCCTATTTCGACCTTTTTCCAACGAAACGGATGAACGAGGAGCAAGCAAGCTCACCCAAATTTGAACTATTTTTAAATCAGAAATAACGTTTTCAACACACTGAAAATAAACACCCTGAACAAGATAATGGAATCTGGGGGTACAGCACTCGGCTTATGCTTTCAAACCACTGGCTGTAGTGGATTTCCTTCTGATCCAAATCCACACTTCTCCTTTCCATTCCAAATGACCTCTTTCTTCCCAAAAGCCGTCCTCTTCGAACAAACAAGGCGTTTCAGACTGAAGTGTTTGCTGATCTCTGCTCTGGAACTCTGCTAAAAGACGGCTATCCTTCACCAGCTGCATATCCTGTCGGCCCAATACTTCTTCTACCTCATGGTAACCAAGGTGCTCTGCGAACAACTTGCTGAGCATTTCATATTGTCCATTCACTTTCTTCACCGCCCAGGATTGGTCACCTCCGGACAATTTAGTCAGAATCATTTCATTGAATTCCAGTTTATCCTGAATCTGCTTGGTCGATGTTTTTTGCTCCTGTTGTAAACGGCTCATTTGTTCATGGGTCGCCTGCATCTCTTCCATATTCTGACGCAATTCCTCTTCCTGCGCCCTCATCTGTTCGGCCTGCTCCTGCGTTTCTCTCAATAATTTGGAGGTTTGCTCATTGGTTCGCGCATTATAGATGGTCATGGCAATAGACTGGGCCGCCTCCTCTAAGAAATCTAATTGATGCTGATCAAAGGAGTGAAAAGAAGCCAGCTCCAGAATTCCTTCTACCTGATCATTATTCTTCAGGGGTAATACCAACAAAGCACGCGGACGGGCATCCCCCAAACCGGAGGTAATTCGAATAAAATCTTCCGGAATCTCAGTCATATAAACCGTTTTCTGTTCCAAAAACACCTGCCCTACAAGCCCCTCACCGATTTTGATCTGTCCCTGCTCATACTTTTTCCTACTGAAAGCATAGGTGGCCGTTTGGTCTAAATAGCCCTCCCCTCCAACTTCCTGATATACATAAAAAGTGCCTTGAACAGCACCCAAATAACTTACTAATTGCGGAAGCAACTGATCTCCTAAATGAGCCAGATTATCAAAGTCATTCCGAATTATATTCGTTAAAGCCGCCAGGCCCTCAATCTTCCAAAGACGTTGTTTCTCTTCCACCGCCACTGACTTCAATTGCTGGCGCATATGAATCAGGGAATTCCCCAAAAGATCATCCTTCCCCTGCGCTGTATAATCTTCCTCCAGATTACCTTCTCCTACCTGATTGGCAAAATTAGAAGCTGCCTTCAGGTTGTCACCCACTTTGGATAAGGACCGGCTCAGGCCTTTAAAATCTTTAAGACTGGTTACGATATATTTTTCAGGAAGCTTCCCCTCGGCCATAAAATCCAGAAGATGACTAAAATTACTGATCGGTTTCTTCACAATTCGGATGGTATATACCACAAATCCCAGAATCTGAAGAAATATAAAAGCTAAAAAGAACAGGTAGGAAAGGGTGAGATCTGCTATTTCCTCATTAGTCCCCGCAATATGGTCAGCCAGCATTTTGTCCAACTCTTTTTCCAATGCCATCAGCTGTCGCTTTACCATTTGCCCCTCCTGAATCACGGCCAGATCAAGGCTGTTTTGCTTAAAATGAATTAGAAAAAGATCAATCTGTTCAATCAGTAGCGCTACTCTTTTATTAATATTGGCATCTTCCGTGTTATTAAAAGCTAATTGAGTCGAAGTCAAAGCGACATTATAATCCGTAAACGCCTGAATAACCCGATCATTGACCACATTATCGGCAGAATGTTGTAAGACCGAAAATACCAATAAGTCTCCGATCGCACTTTCCATATCCGCCACTGCAAACCTCAAGGGGGTTAAGCCCTTTTCTTCAACATCTCTTCGGGCCGCAATTTTATCTTTGAGAGAAAATAATTTGACTGAGGGGAGCAAACTAATAAGCACAACGATCCCGAAAAAAATCAAATAGCGTTCAGCTAATGATTTCTCCTTAGAAAGCAAAAGATTCATAATGGGTATTTTTGAACTAAAAAACCCAAATTTCATAAAAAAAGCCTAATCAATCTAATGATCAGGCTTTTAAATTTTTTCTTTATTTTATTTTAGGATAATTCTTAGACTAAACAATCCCCTGTCATATCTGCGGGCTGCTCAATGCCCATCAATTTCAAAATGGTTGGTGCCACATCACCCAACTTACCATCTTTCACAGGACCGTTGAATTCCTTATCGATAATGACACAAGGAACCGGGTTAGTGGTGTGAGCAGTGTTAGGCGTACCATCATTATTCACCATGAAGTCAGAATTACCGTGATCCGCTAACAATACAATAGAATAATCATGCGCTAATGCTTCGTTCACTACAGCTTCAGCACACTTATCTACTGTTTCGGCTGCTTTCACTGCTGCTTCAAATACACCGGTATGACCTACCATATCCGTGTTCGCAAAGTTCAAACATACGAAATCAGGCCATTCGTTCTGAATCTCAGGGATAATGGCATCACGGATATCTTCCGCAGACATTTCCGGCTTCAAATCGTAAGTGGCCACCTTTGGAGATGGGCAAAGCAAACGCTTCTCCCCTTCAAATTCAGCCTCACGACCACCAGAGAAGAAGAAGGTTACGTGTGGGTATTTCTCCGTCTCGGCAATACGGATTTGCTTACGACCCGCCTTCTCAATTACCTCGCCAATCGTGTTGGTCAGGTTATCTTTATCGAAAATTACAGATACGTTCTTGAAAGTAGCATCGTAATTCGTCAACGTCACATACTTCAGTTTCAAAGGCGTCATATCCTGCTCAGGGAATGCTTCCTGCGTCAATGCCTTAGAAATCTCACGACCACGGTCCGTACGGTAGTTGAAGCAGATCACTACATCATCCTCTTCAATTTTCGCGATTGGGTTACCCGCAGCATCTGTATTTACGATTGGCTTGATGAACTCATCCGTTACATCCGCATCGTAAGAAGCCTGAATCGCCGCAGGTACGTCGGTAGTTTTTTCACCAACCGCATTTACCATTACATCATAAGCCAATTTCACGCGCTCCCAACGGTTATCACGGTCCATGGCAAAGTAACGACCTACTACTGAAGCCAACTGACCGGTAGTCTCCGCCATATGAGCAGTCAAGTTCTCCAAATGACCTTTTCCTGACTTAGGATCACAGTCACGACCATCCGTAAAAGCATGAACGAAAACATTTTCTTTCAAGCCTTTTTCTGCCGTGATCGACAACAAGCCTTTCAGGTGGTTGATGTGAGAGTGAACCCCTCCATCAGAAACCAAACCAATGTAGTGAACTTTCTTGTTGTTCTCCTTGGCATAGTTCAACGCTTCTACCAACACCTCATTGTTATCCAATGTGTGCTCTTCGATAGATTTGTTAATCTTTACCAAATCCTGATACACAATACGGCCTGCCCCAAGGTTCATGTGACCAACCTCAGAGTTACCCATTTGGCCCTCAGGAAGACCTACCAACAAACCGGATGCTTCCAGTTTGGAGTGGGAGTACTTACCGTAAAGAGAATCTACAAATGGAGTTTGTGCTTTGTCGATCGCTGATACCTCTGGATTTGGAGCAATTCCCCATCCGTCAAGGATCATAAGGATAACTTTCTTATTCATGACAATTCTTTATTGTGAAATTAGATTTTTTCAACTGTTGGCAGTTTGCTGACGTTTTTCCCAAGGAATTTCACCAGCAAAATGTGATACAAAAATAACAGAATGCATTGGGGCGCAAGATGATCTAAATCATTATAATAATCAATTAAAGGTAAATTTAAAGCCCAAGGATCAGGATTAACAATAGAATTATTATATTGTAACTTCTTTGCTAAATATTGAATTTTCCATTCAACCAGCATATGAGAAAATTTTATCCCATTTTCCTATTACCGATACTCCTGTGCATTGGCTTTCAGGGGCATGCGCAAAATGATGTTTTGCAAAAAGTACGCACCGCCCTTAAAACCGGAAACGCCAAAGAACTCAGCCGGCATGTTCACCAGAACGCCGAGCTTACTTTTGATGGCGAAAAAGCTAATTATAGCCGGACACAGGCAGAGTTCGTGTTAAAAGACTTCTTTAAGAAGAATCCCCCCGTGGATTTTCAATATGTTCATCAGGGCACTTCTCGTGAGGGCCTGAAGTACAGTATTGGAAAATATGAGACGCAAACCGCTACCTATCGGGTCTATATGTTCGTCAAGCCCTATGACGGCAACTATTATGTAGACACCATTGATTTCAGTAAGGAATAAATTAAGGAACACCTTATATTAGGTAAAGCTCCCTGTGAGCCAGGGAGATATCTCCCGACTATCGTCATAATTTTTTAACTCTTTATGGACGCTTGTCATTTGTGGCCTTAATTTATACTTTTGCACCATGTTAGCATATTTGACTGAAGAAGCTTTGGAACAGTGCATTCGCACTGCGATAAAGGAGGATATTGGAGATGGTGACCATTCAACGCTAGCAGCTATTCCGGAAGATGCGCAATCAAGGGCGCAGATGATCATCAAAGATGATGGCATTATTGCCGGACTGGAAGTTGCCAAGCGGGTGTTCAATATCGTAGAACCTCGATTAAAAGTGAGCCTTAAAAAGCATGATGGTGATCATGTGAAATTTGGCGATATAGCGTTGATTGTGGAAGGGCCTGTTCGGGGTATTCTTACTGCAGAGCGCATTGTTTTGAATTTTGCACAGCGCATGAGTGGCATTGCCACGCGCACGCATCGCATTAGCCAGCTTATTGAAGGGACCAACACCCGACTACTGGACACCCGTAAAACCACGCCAAATGTGCGAATCATGGAAAAATGGGCGGTTCATATTGGTGGGGGAAAAAATCACCGTTTCGGTTTGTACGATATGATCATGCTGAAGGACAATCATAATGATTATGCCGGAGGGATCAGACAATCCGTTACCGCAACCCAAAAATACCTGAAAGAAAAAGGGCTGGACCTTCGCGTAGAAGTGGAAACCCGAAATTTGGAAGAGGTGAAGGAATGCCTGGAAGTGGACGGCATTGACGTGATCATGCTGGACAATATGCAGCCCGACATGATGCGGGAAGCCATTGCCCTGATTGACGGGAAATGCCAGACGGAAGCGTCCGGTGGTATAACGGAAGAGAATATTCGTGAGATGGCCGAAACCGGAGTGGATTTCATTTCCGTAGGTGCACTGACGCATTCCTTTAAAAGTTTAGACATTAGCTTGAAAGCATTCTAAGTCAATTGACTTATTATCATTTACAATTATGATCATAAAGACCAAAAAAATTCAACTGGACAAAAACGAGTACATCAAAATGGCGATGTTGCACACCCTGAAAAAACAGTGGTGGGTAGCGCTTATTTTTCTGGCCATTTGCTGCGGTGGATTTCTAACCCCTTCAGGTTGGGGATGGTGGATTGGTGGTGCTGTTGTAGCCCTGATCCTCTACGTTTTATTTTGGATGATCCAGTTTGCAGGCCTTACTCAGATGGAGCAGGGGCAATTACTTTTTGAAAAGCTCTTCTATGAAATCACCAGTCAGCAGATCCTGATCAAGATGAATGAAAGACAGGGAATGCCGATGAAGTGGGAGCAGGTTCAGGAAATTATCAAGAGTGAAGATGCTTACGAATTGTGGGTATCCAAAGCACAATTGATTCATTTGCCGTTTAAGGCATTTAAAGGCGAGCGAGAATTCAGCTTCATGGAAAGTGCCATTTTCGATCGCAAGTTTGACAAAAAAGGCAAAAACAAATGGGTGCTTAAGCAAGCTTCCTGATGATCATAAAAAATTATGAAAAGCGGCCAGGCCGCTTTTTTTATGCATAAAAAAACCCCATCAAACTAAAGACGGGGTTTTAACAGACGGTCCGTGCGTTTTCATTTTATTCATTCAATAATCATCAGATTTGGGTGTGCATCTACGATGGATACACTGGACTCATCCCAAGCACGTGACTAGCAAACGTCTGTGTTTTTATAATATTAACCGCTCAAATAAATTTTCGGATAGCCAAAAGGACATTTTTTTACTATTTTCCTCTAAAGTTTAAAACAAAAAATGGCTAAATACTATCTAAAGCATTCTTTTCCAATAATTTGACGAAAATTCCATGCACGCTAACCGCCCTGACTATAAGAGTATTTATTTAAAAGCCGCCAATTACTGTGCTTATCAGGACCGTTGTACGGCTGAGGTAAGTGAAAAACTGCAGAAATGGGGACTGGAAGATGAAATGCTGGAGGCCGCCATTGAGCAGTTAATAGCAGAGAAATACTTAGATGAGGAGCGCTTTTGCCGGTCTTATGTCAGAGGAAAATTTTATTATCAAAAATGGGGAAAACAGAAGATCCGCCAGGCTTTAAAACTCAAGCAGGTGAATGAAAACCTTATACAGTCGGCTTTGGAAAATGAAATCAAGCCAGAAGATTATGATGAGGTTTTGTTGAAAATTCTTCATCGAAAATACCATCAACTGGAAAAAGAAACAGATCCCTACAAACGTAAAATGAAAACGGTTCAGCATGCCGCCCAAAAGGGCTTTGAATCCTCCATCATTTTTTGCCTGATTGACGAAGCCATTGAAATGGAAGACGACTCATGAACCTTATCAAACACCTCCATTTTTCGAATTACAAAAGTGCTGCTAGGCCCCTGTTAGTACTGCTGGCCACTATGCATTTAGCCGGCGTCATTGGATTGACTTTTGAATACAGCCGTCCTTACTTTCAGTTATTAACCCCACTCAATCTGCTGTTTTCCAATTTTGTCCTGTTTCAATTTCACCACAACAAAACACGGGGCTTTTATTTGTTCGCCTTTTCCGCCTTTACCGTCGGACTCCTTATGGAAATGATTGGCGTCAACACCGGATTAATATTTGGCCAGTACCAATACGGACAAACCCTCGGCCTTAAAATATTCCACACCCCCTTAACCATTGGACTGAACTGGTTCAGTCTGGTGTATGGGAGTTCTTACCTTTTTCAACAATTAAAAATTCACCAGCTCTTCAAAGCGGCCCTGGCTGCTGGCACCATGGTCACACTGGATATATTTATTGAACCGGTGGCCATGGCCCTGGATTTCTGGAATTGGGAAAATGAAACCATCCCCTTTCAGAACTATTTGGGCTGGTTTATTATCGCCTTCCTATTGTCTAACCTTTATTATATATTGGTTAAAAAAAGTAAGAATCCCGTTTCATCCATTTTTTTTATCATTCAAGGGCTTTTTTTCATTTTTTTATGGGCTTTACTGCGCTAAACGGCGTACAAGCCGTTATTGGATTATATTTGTAAGCCCCTAACCATCTGTGATATGTCTAACTATTCAATTAAAGATTTAGAACTTCTTTCCGGTATTAAAGCTCATACATTACGTATTTGGGAACAGCGATATAATTTCCTTAAACCCCAAAGAACAGACACCAATATCCGCTATTATACCGATCGGGATCTGAAGCTAATACTGAATGTATCGCTGCTGAAAGAAAACGGCCTGAGAATTTCGAATATTGCCAAAATGGAGGAATCGGAAATGCGAGACCACGTCATTCGCATCACCGATTCAAAAACCACTTATCCGGAACAGATCTATGCCCTGACACTGGCCATGGTGGAGTTAGACGAAGAGCGCTTTGAGAAAATCATGGGAAGCAATATCCTTAAATATGGCTTTGAAAATACCATGGTGAACATTATCTATCCTTTTATGGCCCGGGTAGGTCTGTTATGGCAAACCGGTGGAATTAATCCGGCTCAGGAGCACTTTATCAGTAATCTGGTACGTCAAAAACTGATGGTCGCCATCGACAGCCAGTATGTAAGTAATTCCGAGTTTAAGCATAAATATATGCTCTTCTTGCCTGATGGAGAATTACATGATATCGGGCTGCTATTCGCGAATTATCTGCTCCGAAACCGTAAAAATAAAACCTTCTACCTCGGACAGAGCCTCCCTTTTGAAGAATTAACCTCCATTTTTGAGATCCATCAGCCAGATTTCCTGCTCACCATCATCACCTCTGTGCCAGGCAGCTATTTGGAAGTGCAAAAATTCGTGGACAATATGTCTGCCGCTTTCCCCAAAACCACCATTTTAATCAGTGGGCCTCAGGTAGTTGGACAGGGAATTATTGAACCAGAAAATGTGATTGTACTTAATAAATTCCAGGACCTGGTAGATTTTATTGAAGAGCAGGAATAGGCAGCTTTTCCACATTTTTGCCCAAGCCGAAAGCCACCATACTGCCCTAATCCGCATGCTCAGGCGTTTCCGAAAACCCTCTAAAATAGCCCTGATTTCATTTCATTGAAAATCAATCATTTACCTTAAACAATTCATATTTATTTTCAGTATTGTGTGAGATTAGATAACTTTCGAAGGATTTTCTTTACTTTTGAGAGTACCATGTAATAAAAATTGCTTTTCGGAACCCTCGCACTGCATTGACCAATGAAATTAAAATTTTACTTCATCGCCTTTTTTGCACTAATTTTTTGTTCAAATGATGCTTTAGCCCAAGGTCGGATTCCCTCTAAAGGATATAGCCATCATACAAACCTAAGAAGTGCATGGTCTTTTGGACTTTCCACCGGAACCTCGCTGTTCAATACAGATGCCGTAAAATTGGGAAGTGGACACCAGCCTATATATAACTTCACAGGAGGTGTCAATATTGACTATCAATTTAACAACCGATGGTCTGTGGCCGGACATTTTAATTTTTTCAACCAAAATTTCGATGGTGGGACATATCCGGATTCCCTTGCCTTTCACTCCCGTAATGTTGAATACTATGTCGCCTTCAAAAGAAAGTTATTGACCAATGTAAATGCATTGAAAGCAACCCATTATTGGGATCTGCATATCTTTGCCGGTGTGGGAAACGTGTTTTTCAACCATTTCGATGGCGATAAAAGGGCTGAGAAATCTCATGGCTATATTATCGGCGCCCCAACAGATGACGGTAGCTATAACATTAGTGCCTATGAATATGCACAATTAGGCATTATCCTTCCCGTGGGAATAGGTTTTAATTACTATTTCTCGGATAAAATGGGCTTCCATTCTGAAGTAGGATACCGATTCACTTCCACTAACTTTTTGGATGGCATAAAAACCAATACCCCGAGACTGGACCAATACCTTCAAGTGAGTGTGGGATTAACTTATCGCCCATGGTCCAATTCAGGCACTAAATACCTGTATAACCAACACTTGAATGGGAAAAAGAAAAGTCACAGAAGGAACTTGCCTAAAAAATCTAAAGGGAAACGATATAAATCCACCAATAAAAGGGAATAAGGATTTTGAAGTTATCCACAAACAAAGGGGTTTTCCACATTAAGATTGTGGAAAACCCTTTTTTATTCCCCAAAAAATCTACCAAGCGCATTTTTACGTGAATAAAATCAATACTTCCATCATGTTTCACGAAATTATGTGGAAAAGACCCATGCAATCCACCAATTTATCCACTTATCCACACACTCAGGGGTAGTTATGCACAAAATTAACCTGAGCCGAAATATTCATCCTTTATTCTTTCTTTGGTTGCGGAGGAAATCGTTTTCCATTTTGATTTTTTCCACCAAGGAACCGGATGAATGTGGGAAAGCAAGCACCCAAAATTCGGGCAATTAAAAATCAGCAAAACCAATAAGGATACACTGATAACAAAACGTCTATTAGGCACCCTTTTAATTGACTCCTTAAGCCTGGCGATGAGTAAGTCGGGTTAATTTTCCCTTCTTACCGGCTCATCTGGTGCCGGGAGCAGCTCAGGCGCTTCTATTTTAGGTAATTCTGGTGTATAGCGTTCTGGTGCCTCAAATAAGGTTCGCCGGTTCATCAGGAAAACCTTCCCCTTTTCATTAGTTATCAACAATTCCTCCTCATTCAGGTATAGAATCGCCTCCGACTGACCCGAATTCACAAATCGCTTACAATAAAAAGGAACCATTCGAAGATTATCTTCCTGGTCGAAGTCCGCATAATACAAGAGTACTTTTCCGTAACTTAAAAGTGCCACCTGCCCTTTTTCCGGACTGATATCTGCAGCCGTAATCTGCTCTCGCATTTTAAAAGCAAAAACTTCCCTCGCCACATATTCTCCGGCCTGATCCGGCAATTGATATACCTTCACTTGCTTCCCTCCCCGGATTTTTGCGAAGAGATAGAGCTTTCCTCTAGCCCAAAGCATTGCCTCACAATCAAAACGCTTATTTTTATTCTTCTTAGGAGGAAACTCAAGCTGATCTTCATATGAAAAGGAAATAGTCTCCACTTCGCCCGAAAAAATGTGATAGCGATAAATTTTTAAATCCTTTCGATTGTTGTTATTATTCCCAAAATCACCAATGAAAATATGACCATCTTCATCCTGAGCAAGATCTTCCCAGTCCACATTTTTCACCTCTTCAGGAAAATTCACCTGCCCCATTAAACCCACTTCATCATTTTTGAAGGCAAATAAAACCGGTTTACCTCCACTATCGTCATGCGTAAAAAAAAGATCATTATGCGCGGCTAAACCCGAAGATTCCTTCACTTCCTCCGGTAATCTCCCTATCATATTCACCTCGTATAATTTATTGGGGCAACTGTCACACTTTTCAGTTGGAAATGGACACGAAATTACGATACTCTTCAGGGCCATCCATAAGGAAAGCAGATTACTCAACACCATTTAATTATTGATTACCAGTTGATAAAATGAAAATTTAAATACAAAAAATTTATATAATTAAAAATGAAACCAATAATAGGACGAATCAACCATATTTCAGACAAAAAAATGCTTGTTTATTTACCAGATAAATAAAACTTAAGGACTTTTCTTAAAAAATGGCTCAAAATTTGAACCCATTGAATTCACTTTTGATCTTATTTATACTCATTATAAATGTTTTACAAAAGTGATAATGATCAGTGATTTTCGTGAGTAAACCAGTACTTTTGCAAGACAGAGGAGGTTTCTATGGTGAACAATTTCAAATTTACAGGGATATCCCATAAACAAGCGGATATTAAGCTAAGGGAGCTTGTGGCATTGGATGAAAATGCCAGCAAAAAGCTATTATTTGAGCTTAAAGAGAAATTAGGACTTCAGGAGGCACTAATTTTATCTACCTGTAACCGAACGGAAGTTTACTATAATGACCGAAGAGATCTTAGCTTCGATATTGCCCGCTTAATCGGGGTCATAAAAGGTCTGGAAAATCCTTGTAGGATAGCCGCAAAATTTGAAGGAATTTCCGAAAATTCTGCCGCCGTTCAATATTTATTCCATATTGCAATGGGTCTTGAATCCAAGGTAGTAGGGGATATTCAAATTTCCAATCAGGTGAAAAAAGCCTACCAATGGTCTTGTGATGAAGGCATGGCGGGTCCGCTTTTACACCGTTTGATGCACACCGTATTTTTCTGCAACAAGCGCGTTTCTCAGGAAACCTGTTTCCGTGATGGAGCAGCATCCGTTTCCTATGCCGCAACAGAGATTGCAGAAAACCTAACCTCCCAAATCCTTGACCCCAAGATATTAGTATTAGGGCTTGGTGAAATTGGAGAAGATGTGGTGAGAAATTTGGTAGATCGGGAATTTCGTGAGATTTATATTGCTAACCGTACTTCTTCCAAAGCAACAAAGTTAGCAAGTGAATTAAATTTAAATACCCTTCCTTTCGAAGAAGCACAAGCCTTTATCAGAGAAGAAGCAGATGTCATCATCAGCTCTGTTGCCATGGATCAGCCCTTTATTACTGCTGATTTTGTGAAAGACATCAATATTAAAGGTTATAAGCATTTTATAGATCTTTCAGTACCACGAAGCATCGAGTTGGATGTGGAGTTTGTACCGGGAGCAACCTTACACAATATTGATAATATCACGGCTACCACTAATAAAGCCCTTGAAAAAAGACTGAAAGCGGTTCCTCAGGTAGAAAGCATCATTCAGGAATGCCAGTCAGAATTCATGAATTGGAGCAAAGAAATGGTCGTTTCTCCTACCATTAAAAAGATGAAAAACTCTTTGGAGCAGATTCGTCAACAAGAAATGGCTCGTTTCCTGAAAAATGCCACAGAGCAGGAAGCCAAGATGATGGACAAGGTAACCAAAGGCATGATCCAAAAAATCATGAAGCTACCGGTACTCCAATTAAAGGCCGCTTGTAAGCGAGATGAGGCGGATCAATTAGTAGACGTTTTAAATGATTTATTCGATCTGGAAAAATCACAAGAATATGTAAAAAAATAAGCTGTCCTCCGACAGCTTTTTTTTTAATAAGACTTTTTCAATAACTGATTCACGCCCAACTTATTTTTCCGGTAAAGATGAACCGGAAAGCCCCATAAATAACGGACATAATCCAATGTTTCCTCCGCCTCTTTATCATTGAGCTGATAATTATTGATAGGGTTATAAATCAACTTCAGCACATTGCTTTCGTGAATATCTCCCTTCTCCACCTGTATATCCGGAACATAATTAGATCTGGAATATTGACTGCTCAAATATTCCCGAAGCTTCTTATATCCACGCTCATTATGAATGGCGGAGATTTCGTAATGCTTCTCCTTTTCATCATCCCGGATGGCAAACAACTTCATATCTCGCATTACTTTGGGTGACAAATACTGTAAGAGAAAGGAATCATCCCTGAAGTTTTCCATGGCAAAATGAAATTGCTCCAGCCAGTCTTTCCCTGCCATAGACGGAAACCACTCCCGATCCTCTGCAGTCGGGTGCTCACAAATTCGTTTTAAATCCATGAAAATATTAAAGCCCAGCGTATAAGGGTTCAGACCATTGAAATACTTACTGGAATAGGGTGGTTGAAAAACTACGCTACTGTGGTGATGGAGGAATTCCAGCATAAAGCCTTCCTCCAGAAAACCCTCTTCATGTAATTTATTCACCAAATGGTAATGGGTAAAAGTCGCAAAGCCCTCATTCATTACCTTGGTTTGTGATTGCGGATAAAAATATTGACTTACCTTCCTTACAATCCGGATCAGCTCTCTTTTCCAAACCGGTAAACGCGGGGCATTTTTTTCAATATAGTACAAGATATTCTCCTCCATCTCAACACCCTTGCCATTTTCTTCCAGCTTAGAGGAGGTATCAGAAGGAATGGTTTTCCATAACTCATTATACGTTTCTCGCTTAAACTCCACCAGCTTCCTCAGCCTTTCGTTTTCCTCTTTCACCGAGCGCTCCTCCGGTTTCTTATACTTATCCACCCCAAGGTTCATCAAAGCATGGCAAGCATCCAAAGTAGCCTCCACCTCCTCATATCCGAATTCTTCCTCACACTTTAGCACATAATCACGAGCAAAAACCATATAGTCCAGGATCGCATCGGCCATAGTCCAGTCCCGAAACATATAATTCCCTTTGAAAAAAGCATTATGCCCCTGACAGGCATGCGCTATTACCAAAAGCATTAAACAGGTAGAATTATTCTCCATATTATAAGAGATACAGGGGTTGGAGTTAATCACCATCTCATAAGACAAACCCATCTGCCCTTTGCGATAACTGTTCTGATTCATCACAAAGTCTTTTCCAAATTTCCAATGCGGGTAGGAGGTAGGCAAGCCTACCAACGAATAGGCATCCAACATTTGTTCTGAAGTCACCACCTCTATCTGATTGGGATATACATCCAGCTTCAGGTATTCTTTCCCATAGTAATGGGTAATTTCATCTGCCAGCTGTATGGAATCGAAATCCCAGTGTGGATTGGAAAAAACCTTACGACTCAATGCCGCCTTTGACTTTATACTCATGGATTTAGGTCAGTTAGTGGGTAATTAGACTTTCTCTGCTGTTCTTTTCCGGAACAATCCTTTAAATACCGGCCAGATTTCAGACACCTGATAAATTTTACGGATGGAAAATCCCTGTTCATCATTTATTGCCTTATAGTTCTGCCATAAGTAACTGGAATATTCACTATTGTTTATTTCCAGATAGGCCATATACTGAATTTTCGGCAGCAAGGTCTCCTTTATCATATTCCGGCATTCCACCGCATCCCGCTCCGACCAGGCATCCCCATCAGAAGCCTGACAACAGTAAATATTCCATTCGGAAGAAGAGTAGCGTTCGTCAATAATCTCATTCATCAACTTCAATGAAGGCGCCACAATCGTACCCCCGGATTCACGAGAATTAAAGAATTCCTCCTCATCTACCTCTTTAGCCACTGTATGGTGGCGGATAAAAACAATTTCAATTTTCTTATACTGCTTGGTCAGAAAGAGATATAAGAGGGTAAAGAACCGTTTGGCAATATCCTTTTCATGCTCCCCCATGGAGGCCGAAACGTCCATAATACAAAACATAACGGCAGAAGTTATCGGCTGCGGATAAGGCTCATGATTTTTATACCGCAAATCAATGTGGTCAAAGAAAGGAATATTTTTCAGCTGCAGCTCCAACTGCTTGATTTCCTCTAATAATAATTGCCGCTTCTCCTCATTCTTCTCTTTTTCCAGAGCCTCTTCTTTCTCTTTTTTCTTCTTATTAAGTACCCCCCGAATGGCAATCTGCCGCGCCATAGATTGCTGATAACTCGTTTTTATGGCCAATTTAGACGGAGAACCGTCTTTGGAATAGCCGGCACGCTTTAATTTGGTCGCCTCGGTTTGCTCCATATACTTCTTTAACAAATTGGGCAATTCCAGATCTTCAAAGAAATAATGTAAAAACTCATCCCGACTTATTATCACCGTAAAACCATCCTCGGTCACTGTAGGGTCATTAGAACCCTTACCCTGACCACTTCCCTGACCTTCGCCTCCGGGTGGCTTAGGAATTTTATCCCCTTCATTAAAGCGATCATTGCCCGGCCGAACGGTGGTTTTATCCCCTGTACGCCCGTCGTGTCGGAAGGAAGGTTCACTAATTTTTTTTATAGGCACCCGCACAGATCCACCTCCGGTGGCATCCGTAATTTTCTCCTGGCTGATCAAATCAGGCAATGCCTTTTTGATTTGATCCTCAACTCTTCTCAGAAACCGATGACGATTACTGGTTGATTTGCCTTTTGAATTTTTTCGCCTGTCAATAATTTTACCCATGGAGCAGTCATTTTTCCATCAAAAAAACCCAGGATTATAGCCTGGGTTTTTAAATTCCTTTTCAAGTGCTTAGGCCATTGTTTTCCTAACCCGCATAAACCAGTCTACCAGAATTCGGATCTGTTTGTAGGTATAGCCACGATCTTCCATTCTACGAATGAAATCCTTATGCTTCGCCTCATCATCTTTATTAGACTTGGCATTGAAAGTGATCACCGGTAGAAGATCTTCCGTATTGGCAAAAATCTTTTTCTCGATAACCGTCTTAATTTTTTCATAAGCATCCCACCTTGGACTTTCGCCACCATTGCTGGCCTTGAACCGAAGGGTAAAATTGGTTACCTCTGCGCGGAAATCTTTTGGATTGGCAATTCCGGCAGGTTTTTCAATTTTTTCCAGCTCCTCATTGAGCATTGATCTGGATAACATCTCTCCCGAATCAGGATCGCGGTAATCATTATTCTGCATCCAGTGATCGGCATAGACCACATATTTCTCAAATATATTCTGCCCGTAGGTAGAGTAAGACTCGATATAAGCCTTCTGAATTTCATCTGCGATAAACTCGGCATATTTAGAGGCTAACACAGACTTAATGATATTCAGATAGCGCTCCTCACGCTCTTTATCCATCTGCATTTTAATGACCTCCTGCTCCAGTACATAGAGCAAATGTACCGGATTGGCCGCAATCTCATCCGTATCGTAATTGAATACTTTGGAAAGCACTTTAAAGGCGAATCGGGTAGAGATACCCGTCATCCCTTCATTGATCCCGGCTTCATCCTGATACTCCTGCAGACTCTTCGCATTTGGATCAGTATCTTTTAAAGATTCACCATTATACACTCTCATTTTAGAGAATAGGGAAGAATTTTCAGAAGGAGATAAACGCGACATCACGGCAAACTGTGCCAAAATCTGCAAAGTTTGCGGAGCACAGGGCGCCTTACTCAGAGAACTCTCCCGAATCAGTTTATCATAAATCTTGATCTCTTCTTTAACACGTAATACATAAGGCACTTGCACTTTATAAATACGATCAAGGAAGGCCTCATTTTTCTTATCTGAAGTAAACTTCGCCCACTCACTTTCATTGGAGTGCGCCAGAATAATCCCGTCAAAAGGAATAGCCCCAATGGGTTCCGTTCCTTTATAATTATTTTCCTGAGTTGCGGTCAGCAGGGGATTCAAAACCTTGATTGGAGCTTTAAACATTTCCACAAATTCCATTACCCCCTGATTCGCCAAACACAAACCTCCGGTAAAGCTGTAGGCATCCGGATCGGATTGCTGGTGTTCCGCTAACTTTCGAATGTCTACTTTTCCTACAAGAGTGGAAATATCCTGATTATTTTCATCCCCGGGTTCGGTTTTGGCCACTGCCACCTGATCCTGAACAGAAGGATACATCTTCACCACGCGGAACTGATTAACATCGCCACCAAATTCTTTCAGTCTTTTAGAAGCCCAGGGACTCATACAGGCGGGCACATAGCGACTAGGAATGTTGTAGGCCTCCTGCATATCCTCTCGGTAGGCAGAAAATAAGCCTAAGGGACTCTCATAAACGGGTGAAATGACATTTCCAGCCTTCAGTACATAAATGGGCTGATCCTGAATCAATGCCTTAATTTTTTCTGCCAGAGAACTTTTACCTCCTCCCACAGGTCCCATTAAATACAAGATCTGCTTTTTTTCCTCCAGTCCTTGTGCGGAATGCCTGAAGTAAGAAACGATCTGCTCAATGGTGGTTTCCATTCCATAGAAATCCTTGAAGGCAGGATAAACCTTTATTTTCTTGTTAGAGAAAATACGACTCATTTGTGGGTCGTCACCTGTGTTGATCACAACCGGATCTCCTATAGCTTTGAGCATCCGCTCAGCAGGTTTTAAATAAACCTGATCATCATTCTTACACAATTCCAAATACTCAGAGACCGTCAATTCTTCCTGGGCATGATGGTATGTGTTTTTGATTTTATCTATTAAGCTCATAATTCCCCCTTTTTCGAAATCTTCTTTAGGTGCTATTTATTATTCGGTATTATTTAATCTCCTGACTAGAAATAATGCTAAAGCAACTTGTAACTATTCTCTTATTTTTGTGAATATTCCGTTAGCTCTTAGTTTTATTACGGACTGGTGAAGCTTTCCGTTGTAACATCATAGCTTTCAAATCCCTTAATCCACCAAAGGATCACTTGTAAATAATAAAAAAGACCAAATTTTTGTTTTTATTACTTCTGCTTATTTTTTGTACTTAAAGAATAAAATTACAGTCCCTAAATTTTATAGATGAACGTAATTTTTAAATGAATAATGCATCTTTATGGAGATTGACTCCTATGTTTAATACATTTGACCTGATAAAACAGGAAGAGCAATCCATATTCAAAACATCTAATACTGAAATTGAAAATATCTATCATTGATCGAGACTATAAAAAAGCATTGAGAAGGCCTTTCTTTGCCCTTTCACTGCTGTTTTTAAGCTTTTTTACGGGTACCACATTTTATGCTTTAGTAGAAGGCTACAGTCTGATTGATGCCGCTTACATGGCGGTAATCACGATCAGCACGGTGGGCTATGGGGAAATTCTTCCGCTTTCACAGGATGGCAGATTGTTCACCACCCTGTACATCATCAGTAATCTGATTATCATTGCATTTGGAGTCTCCACCCTGACCAGCTACCTTTTTGGGGGAGAAATGAACCATTTATTAAACCGTTATAAAATGAGCAGAGAGGTAAGAAAATTAAAAAATCATGTCATTGTTTGCGGATTAGGACGAAATGGAATAAAAGCTTGCGAGGAACTTTCCAAAGCCGGGACCCCTTTTGTGGTAGTAGAGTCCAATGAAGAAGTATTGGAAAGATTTCCCTTCAATATCGGACATCAAATGATTCTCGGCGACGCCACTGCTGACCACATATTAATAAAAGCAGGAATCCTTTATGCCAAGGCATTGATCACCACCTTACCCTCTGATGCGGAAAATGTTTTTATCTCCCTGACCAGTAGAGAGCTCAACCCAAAGCTAGAGGTAATTGCTCGTGCAAGTGAAGAGTCTTCAGAAAAAAAGCTTATTAGAGCTGGTGCAAACCGAATTGTTAAACCCGACACTCTTGGAGGATACCATATGGCGCAGCTGATCACTAAACCTTTGGTGGTAGAATTTATTGATACGATCAGTGGAGTCACGGAGGAGGATATGCAAATGGAGGAAATCAGTTACGACCAATTGTCACAAAAATATCAATCACATACGATTGAGGAATTAGACATCCGGAAAATCACCGGCGTCTCTGTTTTGGGGACAAAAAAGGATAAAGAGAAATTTCAATTTAATCCCTCCATTCATACCAAAATTGAGGAATCTACCACCATGATTATTATTGGAAAGACCAAAGAAATAGAAAAATTCAAAAAAGTTTACTGCAAATAAATTCTGAAAAGCACTTCTTTTGGGAATAGTAGATCTAGATTAAATTCAAATTCCTGAAAAATTTGCACAAGGCGACCTCCAGTTTAATTAATTGATTATTACAATTTTACACCCAAGCCCCTTTAAATGAAAGTACTAATCACCGGAGTAAATGGATTGCTGGGTAGCAATATCGCGGAAACCTTCCTGAAAAATGATTGGGAGGTAATTGGTATTCTAAGAAAAGGGGCCAATATTTCCGCTATCCAAGATCTACCCGTAAGATTAGCCTATGGTGAAATTCTTCAATGGGAATTCCTAAAACCCCTGGTAGAAGAGGCTGACCTCATCATTCATGCGGCAGCCACCACGGATATGAGTGGTCAACAGTTAAGTGACTATGCTTTTAATTATGATTCGACCGAACAGATCATTAAGGCATGCTTACTTTTCCCCGAAAAAAAACTAATCTTCATCTCCACGGCAAATGCTTTCGGCTATGGTGATAAAAAACAGCCCGGAAATGAGTCTTTAGCTCCTGATCCGCTATTTTTGAATTCTTTCTATGCCCAAAGTAAGCTCAAGGCTCAGCATATGGTCATGGATGCCTGCCAAAAACAACAACTTAATGCCATTGTGCTGAATCCAAGCTTTATCATTGGCCCCCGGGACGCAAAACCCTCTTCCGGGCAAATCATACAAAAAGCAAAATCTGTTCTCGCTTTTGCCCCAAAAGGAGGGAAGAATTTTGTTCCTGCCAGGGATGTTGCGCAGGCTGCCTTACTCGCTGGGCTATCAAAAATCTCCGGGGAGTGTTATTTGGTCGTTGGCGATAATTTGTCTTATAAGGAATTTTTTCAGCAGTGTCAATCCGTGTTTCATTACCCTAAGGTAATCATTCCACTTCCTAATCGCCTGCTGATATGGGCCGGAAAGACTTTGGAATATTTAGCTCAGACCTTTCAATTCTCCAGCCTGCTTAATACCAATAATGCCAGAATCCTGACGATTCAAAATTACTATTCCTCCAAAAAAATTGTCCAGCAACTAATTTGGAATGCTTCCTCCCTCCCCAAAGCCATCAAAGATTGTTATGAATGGATGGAAAAAAATCCTTCTTAGTCCTTCTTGTATTTTTCCCGCTTAAAAACAGCCATCTCAATTACTCCATCAGGGTATGATTTATTAGGGAAAGTCAATTTAAGATTCACTATATCATTATTCCCAAATTCAGTGAAAGATAATGTCCCCTTGACGAACAAATTAGACCCTTAACATATCATCCATTTAAGAATCAGCATAAATTACCCTATTTATGGATAGCGGCATGTCATTTCCCTCCTCCACCTGCTTACAAAGCTGGCTTTCACCACCAAAGCGAGAAACAAAAATTATAGCTAAAATACAATGAAAGGCCGTAAATTTGCCTTTCTACAATAATCCACCTTATTTTTTTAATAACTGAAACACTTTTTCGTCAATTGTAGTAAAATATGACGAAAAGGCTTAATAAAAACGTTCTATAAGAAGAAAAACATAAACTTTTCAATTTTTGAACTGTTCTTAGATTAAGTTTGCTGAAAAATAATTAACGTAAGAATAAAATTTAAAAAATATAATTATTAAATTTGAACAAAACCAATACAGATTACGACTAACGACTTATTTTCAGTCACTTATAAAAGTAATCATTGGTTTAATTTGATAATTTAGAGATTATTGAAACAGTGTAAGTTGATAAATCATGGAAGATTATAACAAAATTATCGAATCCCTCGGAGTTCGGTACGCGAAAGCAAAGAATATTAAAATATTACAACCCCTTACCATTACCAACTACTACGACGTAGAAAACACCATTTTATTACTAAATAAAGGTGAAGTTCGTTTTGGTGAAAATGATGAGGCTGTAAACGAAGGAGATATTTTATTCATTCCTGGAGGCCATTCCACCACGATTACTTATGGTTCTGGCAAACCGGATGTATTGAACAATGATGAATTCATCACCAGAAGAGATGATTTCTTTAAAACCTTCCATCACTCCGAATTAGAAGATACCATTGCCGAGAACTTCTCCTATGTTTCCTTTGAAGCAAAAGTTTTCGACTCTGTAAACTTCTTCAACTCTCTGGATATTCCTCCATTTGTGATTGGCAAAAATGATCGCTTAGCTGCCATCATGCGAACCATCCTGAAAGAAAGTGTTTCAGAGTTGGCCGGCAACCAGCGTGTGGTTAAGATCAATACAGAATATCTGGTAGTGGAAATTGTTCGTCATATTATTCGCAACAGATTGTTTGTGGAGCAATTGGCGACGAACTCTACTTACTTCAAGGATCCTCGATTGATCGACATCTTTAACTACATCAAGGAAAACCTTGAGGGAGACCTTTCCAATAAGGTATTGGCAAGTGTAGCCAATGTATCCGAAGATTATGTAGGGCAGTATTTCAAAATGTTGACCGGTATTAACCCTCAGGATTATATCGAGTATCAGCGCATGGAAAAAGCGGTGGGACTATTGAGAACTACCAAAAAATCTATTCGAGACATTGGAAAAGAAGTAGGCTATAAAGACACCGCTTATTTCTGTCGCCGATTCAAGATGATGTTCGGTATCCCTGCCGGTAAAATGAGACGCAGAGAATCCTTGATGAATATCTAAGGATAGCAAAAGAAATAATAGGATCCCCTGAGCCATCAGGGGATTTTTTTTGGGCAAAAAAAATCCCCGACTGATGTCAGGGACTAATTTTAAATATCTTTTTAGGAATAAACCTCCACCGCAAATCGTTTCAAGGCATCCTTCACCTTTAACTGTGATTTTTCAATGGATGTTAAATTCATCTCAAATTTCAATTTCCCATCTACCATAATAAAGTTGATGCCACTGCCCTCCTTGGCGAGCCCATCCTGCTCGGTCACCACTAAAACCGGTGCCTCATTCAGTGCCTGCTCCACTTCAGGTAACTGCTCGCTTAAGTTCTGTGCCAAAAATAAGATATGACAATCTTTGGCCTGTTCCGGCTTATCAAATTGAACAATTTTTATTTCACGACCATCTACCGTCTTTTCATCCGCCATTTTTTGCAAATGAATCAATAAGCCAGTCTGCCCTAAAACGCCGATGACAAAGTCACCCTCACTTACAGCGGCAGGCCACTCTACATATTTGGTAAAAGTATATATATACAATTTTTGAAAGGCGAAAGATTGATTGCCCTGTGCCATTGTCACTGAAGCACTCAATAGCATTGCCCACAAAAAGAAAAGGATCTTATTTTTCATTGACGCAAAAATAATTCAATTTTCAATATACAAGCTACAGAAAAGATCGGAAAATGATCTGTCAAATAATTTTATTTTCATGAGTATTAATTGAAGAATCTGCCCAAAGAGTGAAATTTAACTAAGCCTAGTTATAATATTCTCGCTTTCCTGTTGAAGATTTAACGCAAAAAAAAGCGAAAAGGCTCGTTTTTAGCATGAGTATCGAAAACCAATTATAGAAATCACCCGATAGCTTTTCCCAAAAAAGAGGCGATTTATCTCCATCATGCCACAACATGGGCGGAATGTGATAAGGATACTATAAGTTGAGAAGGAATTAATTCACGGTTTTATTAAATTGCGAACTAATAAGCGAAAAAAATTATGACAGATAAACTCGAGGCAATAAAAGCTCGCTACGAGGAAGTTGGGCAACTTTTAGTTCAGCCTGACATTGCTTCTGATATGAAACAATTCACCAAGCTCACCAAAGAATTCAAGGATTTGGAAAAGGTGGTGAATAAATACGAAGAATACCAGAACGTTCAAAAAGGAATAGAGGATGCCAAAAGCATTTTAGCCACTGAAAAAGACGAAGATTATCGTGAAATGGCTAAAATGGAATTGGATGAACTGGAACCTCAGATTAGTCCATTGGAAGAGGAGTTAAAAGAACTGCTGATCCCTAAAGACCCTAATGATTCCAAAGATGGTATTTTGGAAATTCGCGCAGGAACCGGTGGAGATGAAGCCTCTATCTTTGCTGGAGATTTATTCCGAATGTACCAGAGATTCGCGGAGAAACAGGGCTGGAAATTCTCGGTAATGAGTGCCACAGAAGGTACGGTAGGTGGTTTTAAAGAAATTATTGCCTCCGTTTCCGGTGAGGATGTTTACGGTAAACTGAAATTTGAATCCGGTGTTCACCGTGTTCAGCGTGTTCCGGCCACTGAAACCCAGGGAAGAGTACATACTTCTGCTGCTACGGTGGCGATGATGCCTGAGGCCGAAGATGTGGACTTTGAGCTGAATTTGAAGGATATCAAAAAAGATACCTTCCGAGCTTCCGGCGCAGGAGGGCAGCACGTCAACAAAACAGAATCAGCTGTTCGATTAACGCACCTTCCCACCAACACAGTGGTAGAGTGTCAGGATGGCCGTTCTCAGCACGCCAACTACGATAAAGCGCTTACCGTTTTGCGTTCACGTCTGTATGAAGCAGAACTGAAAAAACACAATGATGCCATTTCCGAGCATCGTAAATCGCTGGTAGGTTCCGGTGACCGCTCGGACAAAATCCGTACTTACAACTACCCGCAAAGTAGAGTGACGGATCACCGTATCGGATATTCCTCTCATAACCTTCCTGCCATTATGGATGGTGATATTGGCGATATCGTTGAACAATTACGTATTGCTGAAAATGCAGATAAAATGAAAGCAGGAGAGGAGTAATCCCTGCATTTTTCCCCAAGCAAGCTTATGCGAAATCTTTTTTTATTATTTTTCTTGGTCATTTTTGCGTGGGCTTGCTTGCCCCGGGAAGAACCCATATCTACAAACCCAGCCCTCAAGCTGAATTTTTCCACAGACAGCTTAAAGTTTGACACCCTTCTTAGCGGACAGGTTAGCGCCGCAAAAAGATTATGGGTGTACAATCGGCACAATGAGTCTGTCAACATCAGTCAAATCCGACTTGCCGGAGGAACAAGCTCCCCTTACAAGGTCATCATTAATGGAAAAGAAGAACCAGCCATTAACGAAGAGCTGTTAATGGCACAGGACAGCCTGCTAATAATAGTGGAATACTTTGCTCAGGAAACGGACTTTGACCAGCCCTTCGAACAAAAGGACAGTCTGATTTTCCTAACCAATGGCAATGAGCAGGAGGTGAAACTACAAGCCTTTAGTCAGGATGTTTATGTGTTGGGAAAATTAACCCTCCAATCTGACTCTGTTTTCTCCAACAACCGTCCGTATTTGCTGACCGACACCCTGACTATTGACGCAAATGCGACCGTCTTTTTAAGGGAGGGAACGCAAATCCTGGCACAGAAAAAATCTGCCATCCTGGTGTTCGGTGGATTAATAAGCACCGGAAATGTAGAAAAACCAGTCATTATCCGGAATGAAAAAATGAATATTGAGGCTCCTAATCAATGGGAGGGCGTATATCTTGAACAACCCGGGGGAGAAGTGCGCTTTGAATATACGCAGATCAAAAATGCTCACATCGGCCTTTGCATGCAACATTCTAATCGCCCGCTGATCCTGCGAAATGTAGAACTCATCAACCATTACAGCCATGGCCTGCTGCTAAATGATGCAGATGTACAAGCGGAAAACAGCATCATCGCAAAAGTGGGAGGACCACTTATTGGGGTGGTAATGGGCGCCAACATTCAAGCCAATCACCTGACCCTTTCTACTGCCGGAACAGGACTTATTCGCAGAAAACCGGCCCTGGATTTGCGCATAGAACCTGAATCAGAAGAATTACCGGTGGATCCTAATGCGCAACGCCCATTGGAAGTGCATATCATCAACTCTATCATTTGGGGAGCCAGCAGCCAAACGGATGAAATCCATATTGATGAACAGGCACAAACTGTTCATCTGGAATACAATCTACTTCGCACTGATCAGGATTTTGGAGACACCAATAATTACAACCGGTATACCGCTCAGGAATTATTTCAGGACATCAGTACCGATAACTATAAACTATTGGAAGATAGCCCACAGATAGATTTTGGGATCCCTTCCAATGTCAACAAAGATATTTTAGACCGGGACCGGGACGAACTTCCGGATATTGGCGCATTCGAATTTATTCCGGAGGCGGACCTCCCCACCGAATAATTGGACATTAGATAAAGGGAAAATAATTTAAAAGCACCCAAAAACTCACACAACTTATTATTTTTCAATCGGTTAATATCAATAACCGAATATGAAAAAATCTAACAAACAAACTATTGGAGAAGAACAGGCCAATTACCTCACCCATGGGGTAGGGCTCTTATTAAGCAGTTATGGCTTCGGAATGCTATTACATAAAGCCTGGCACGTTGCTGACCCCTGGTATTTGGCCGGATTCACCATTTATGGTATTTGCCTGATCGCCGTTTATATTTCCTCCACCCTATATCATTGGGTTTCCCGTCCGAGCCTAAAAAGGAAGTTACAAATCATCGACCATTGTGCCATCTTTTTAATGATCGCCGGAACTTACACCCCTATACTATTAATTACCCTAAAACGGCACGGAGGGCCCTATTTTTTAGTTTTCTTATGGATAGTGGCCCTGCTGGGCATAATATTAAAATTTAAATATACCGGAAAGTACCAAAAGCTCAGCACAGCCTCCTATCTTGCCATGGGCTGGATGGCCATTATCTTCCTTAAACCACTCTATTTACTCATTCCAAGTCAGGGATTATGGCTTTTGATGGCCGGTGGAGGCCTATACAGCCTGGGCACCATTTTTTTCCATTGGGAAAAATTACCTTATGCCCATTCCGTTTGGCACCTTTTTGTAGTGGCAGGAAGTTTATGTCATTTTTTAGTGATTTTAGAGCTATAGGCCACAGAGTTTCCTTTAAAATGGAAAAAAATCTTTCATGACCTCTCGCTCATTCCATTTGATTCGATTAAAATTAAAGTATCTTTGTCGCAAGATGGAACTGACACAAAGCATTATTACATACCGCCCGTTACTATTTAAAGTAGCCATGGAAATCCTTGACGACCTGAAAGATGCCGAGGATGTGGTTCAGGAAACCCTGATCAAATGGACGAATATGGATCGCTCGAAGGTAGCCAACCCTAAGGCCTATCTTGTGCGAGCGGTAACCAATGCCTGCCTGAATTTCAAAAAGCAGTGGCGCCACAAAATGGAAATGCCCTGGAGCGTAAACATGTCAGAGTTTCTTCCCAGCACAAAGGAGATGGAGGATTTCAAAGCAGATATTGACCATCAACTCCACAGCGCTTACCAAACCATGGTGAAAAAACTCAGTCCTTTAGAGCGGGGCCCTTATATGCTTCGGGAATTTTTTGATTTGGAATACCCGGAGATCTCGGAAATCTTTGAAAAGAAAATGGATCACTGTCGTCAACTGGTTTCCAGAGCCAAACAACGACTGGAAGATCAAAAAGAGCGATTTCAAATTGAGGCTCAGCAAGCCAAAAAAGGCTATGAGCATTTTCTAAAAGCCAGCAGAGAAGGTAATTTGGAAGACTTTATCAATTTTCTGAAAGAGGATACCCAAAAGGAGAAATAAACGTTTTTAATTTTTATTTAATTTTATCAGCTATTTTTGTCACAGATAGTTATGGTGGATTGTCTTGTATGATACAACACAATCAAACTAGCCATAACCCATGATTATCATTCTGTTTTTTATATTCAGCTGGTACTTTTCCCTATTTTTCCAGACCTTCTTTCTGCACCGCTATGCAGCACATAAGACTTTTTCCATGTCTCGAACTACGGAAAAAGTTTTCTTCATTCTTACCTGGATCGGTCAGGGGTCCAGTTACCTTTCTCCCTATGCTTATGGCGTCTTGCACCGAATGCACCACGCTTATGCAGACACCGAGCATGATCCACATTCGCCCATTTACGATAAGAATTTATTTTACATGATGTTCCGCACTAAGAAGATCTTCACCGATATTCTTTACAGCAGAACCCCTGTGGAAGCACGGTTTACCCGCGGAGTGCCGGAGTGGAAAAAATTCGATCTGTTTGCCTCCAGCTGGCCTTCCCGCCTAATGTGGGGCGTAATCTATCTCATAATATATCTTTTGTTCGCAGATAATATCTGGCTTTGGTTACTTTTCCCTATTCAGTGCCTGATGGCACCGGTACATGGCGTCATCATTAACTGGTTTGCGCACAAATACGGCTACCGTAACTTTGAGGTGTCCGACACTTCCAAAAATTTACTGCCGGTAGACTTCCTGATGATGGGCGAGTCTTACCACAATAACCATCATTCGCAGGGACATAAACCTAACTTCGGCGTTAAATGGTGGGAAATCGACCCCACCTTTATCATCATCAAAATGTTGGACCGACTAAAAATTATTAAACTCAGAAAATCAGCGATTTAACTACACCATACATAAGGGAGCAGCATTAGGTGCTCCCTATTTTTTGGTCTCTTTGGACTTTCCAGTTAAGGCCACTACCTTTGCGGTTGAAATTCAAGAATATGAGTGAAGAAACAACAGGCTTTTTCGACGAGGAAAACGAGGAATTATATGAACATCACCGCATAGTGGCGGATCCCAAGCAAACTTTAGTGCGCTTGGACAAATTTCTGATGGATAAACTGCCCAGTACGAGCAGAAGTAAACTTCAGAAAGCGATAAAAGATGGCTTTGTAAAGGTTAATGAGCAGACGATAAAGCCGAACTATAAAGTTCACCCAAATGATATTGTGGTTGTGGCGCTTCCGGAGCCTCCGAATGAGTCGGAAGTAATTCCGGAGGATATCCCACTGAATATTGTTTATGAAGATGAACATTTATTGGTGGTAAATAAAGAAGCCGGAATGGTGGTTCACCCCGCGCATCAAAACTGGAACGGCACTTTGGTCAACGCATTAGCTTACCATTTTCAGAATCTTCCGGAAATGGAGGGCAATACCGGTCGCCCCGGTTTAGTGCACCGTATTGATAAAGATACCAGCGGCTTGTTGGTGATTGCCAAAACAGAAAAGGCCATGAGTGGCCTGGCCAAACAATTCTTTGACCACTCCATAGAAAGAACCTACCTAGCTTTAGTCTGGGGAGAACCTAAGGAAAGTGAAGGGACCATTAATGTGCATCTGGGCAGATCTTTCAAGGACCGTCGCGTAGTAGATGCCTTTCCGGAGGGAGATATTGGCCGCCATGCCATTACGCATTATAAAGTTATTCAGCCCCTGCGGTATGTTTCGCTGATTCAATGTAATTTGGAGACCGGAAGAACCCACCAGATCCGGGCACATATGAAGTATCTGGGACACCCACTTTTCAGTGATACTATGTATGGTGGCGATAAAATCCTAAAAGGAACTTCTTTTTCCAAGTATAAGCAATTTGTGGATAATTGCTTCAAAGTAATGCCACGCCAGGCGCTTCATGCGAAATCTTTGGGATTTGAACACCCCGTGACCAAAGAATGGATGCAATTTGAATGTGACCTACCAGAGGATTTTGCCAGCGTTATTGAAAAATGGGAGCAATACGTTCAGTACAACGACTAGTCGAAATAATTTAAAAGCGGAGCAAATCCGCTTTTTTTTATCCCAATACCCAACATTTTACCTAAATTTCCGGACAAAGAATTCTTAATTGAAAAGTACCCAACATCATGAAAAAAATAGCCTTTATCACTGGTGCTACTTCCGGCATTGGAAAAGCAACCGCTGAAGCCCTTGCCCCATATTTTAAATTGATTTTATGTGGCCGAAGAGCTGATCGTTTAGCAGCAATATCCGATGCGATGCCTACCGAAACCAGGACGCTATGTTTTGATGTACGTAACCAAAGTGAAGTATTTGATGCCATTAATAGCCTGAGCCCGGAGTGGAGAAAAATTGACCTTTTAATTAATAATGCCGGAAATGCTCATGGCCTGGATCTCATTCACGAAGGGAGTCTGGAAGATTTCGATGCTATGATAGACATAAATGTTAAAGGACTAATCTACGTTTCCAAGGCCATCGTTCCGGAAATGGTGGAAAGAAATTGCGGGCATATTATAAATATCAGTTCCATTGCAGGCAAGGAAGTATACCCCAAAGGAGGTGTTTATTGCGCCTCCAAACATGCCGTAACCGCCCTTAGCGATGGCATGCGCATGGAACTCAACCCTTATAATATTAAAGTGGGGAATGTGTGCCCGGGAGCAGTAGACACTGAATTTTCAGCGGTAAGATTTAAAGGAGACCTTGAAAAAGCAGCCAAAGTCTATGAGGGCTATGAACCATTGGTCGCCCAGGATATCGCTGAAGTTATTGCTTTTATGGCGCTTCGGCCAGATCACGTGAACATTGCAGATATTACCATTTTACCCAAAGCCCAGGGAAGCGCTACCATTTTCAATCGGAAATAAGCAGCGGATGCAATAGGCTAGGGTTGATTTGGATGAAACCAAAATCTGCGATAAAAATCCTTATAAGGCATGTCATAATAGCGGTCTTTGAGCGACTCAATTATCGACAGTTCATTAACCCGGATTATTCATGCTTTACTCCTCTTTTAGCTGCAAGTCGGGAAAAAAGAAGGAATTTTTCCTGTTTCGAGTTTTTTCCAAGGAGGCAGATGGATGAGGAGAAAGTAAGCTTGCCCAAAAAGGAGCTATTAAACATTCGGCAAAACCAATCATAAAATATTGCTATCAAGCTACCTACGAAAACCTACTAAGTGGAGCCGTGAATAATTCGACTTAGCTTTTTATCCCAAATAAAAAAAGGCCGCCCTGCATCGGACGGCCACAATCATAGGATCATTAGGATTTTTACTACCAGGCTCACCAAAACTTTGGACTGAAAAGTCATTTATGGTGCGCCCTCATACCGGCAGCTTTTGGGTTTTTGTTTGATTATTGATGATCGATTAGCGATCTGGTTAAGGTTAAGGTAATGCTTATGCTACAAAGTAAATCGCGCAAATCAACAGCGCACTGATGGCCGACCAGCCCGCAAGACAAGTATTAAAGCCATCACTTCCCTGAATTAATTCATGCTTTATCTGCTTTGTGTTTTGGTCACCTACATTCCCGGAAACTTTAAGAAAATTATACTGACGTTTTTTTCCCGGTACTTCAGGTCCTGCCTCAAATCCAAAATAATTGATTTCAGAATGAGTCAGACTCTCTAGTAAAGAAGAATAATTATCTAAATTTCGACGATTCACTTCAATGGTTTTACCATTTTCCAAATAGAAAATCACCGTATGTAATTCAAAATATTTTGTTGGAGTAGTGGAATAACTATACCCACGAATATCACTATATGCTAACAATTCCTTGCGACCAATCACAAATGGCCTGGAAAATTCTATCCCTTCTTCTCTGAAAGCCAAACGAAGAGGCTGTCTCAGAAAGTAATACACCATAGGGAGAAAAAGTAAAATTAATGCTGATCCGAAAGACTGATCAACGCCATTCGAAAGATGAGTGATACCATATCCCACAATGGCAATAATAATCAATACCTGAAATGCAGACATTAATTGAAAAAGAGACCAACGGTGAAATAACTTTGACTCGAACATTATTATAAAAATTGGTGGTAAATTGGTTATTGCAGCCGCAAACATATAAGGACTTATGAGAATAAGCAAATAATTTCAGAGTCGCCCTCATTTTCTCAACTGACAAAAATCATCTTTTGAGGATTGTTTATTGAATAATTCACATTAAATGAGGAGAAACACTAAAAGATTATTCCCTTTTTCCGGAAATTGCTAGCGAAAAAAAAATTCCATTTTTTTGTAAAAAAATAATTGGATTTCAAACAGTTAGGCCGCCAAGCCATTATATCCACCTCTAAAGAAAAGAATTCACTTATTTCAAACGCATCAAATATGAAAATCATCTTCATTTCCGACATTCATGGTTCTGCCACCTTTTTAGAAAAAGCACTTGCAGTAGTGGAATCTGAAAAACCGGATCAAATAATATTAGTGGGAGACGCCATGTACCACGGCCCCAGAAATCCCTTACCTGAAGGCTATGCACCCGCAAAAGTAGCCAGCCTGCTGAATAATTATAAAGACCGGATCATTGCCGTAAGAGGCAATTGCGACAGTGAAGTGGACCAGATGTTATTAGAATTTCCGATGATGGGAGATTATGCGGTATACCAGGCCGAAGGCATTTACTTCTACATCACCCATGGGCATTTAGCCAGTCCGGAACAGGCTCCGGCCCTTAAAGCAGGAAGCATTTTCGTCTCAGGGCACACCCACATTCCGGTTGCCACTAAAGAAAAAGGCCTATATTTCTTCAATCCGGGTTCTATTGCTTTACCAAAAGGAGGTTTTGCCCCTAGCTATGGCATTTTTGATCAAAACCAACTTATCGTGAAAGATTTTGAAGGAAATGTGATAAAATCAGTAGAAATCGAAAAATAAGTCCTTTATAATACAAGTCCTTGTGTGAATTTCTTTAGCGGTCGAAAAAATAAAACTAAAAGGCCTACTCTCCCAGGAGTCAATATTTTAAAAAAAATAAAGCTAATTGATCCGCATTACTCTCCATTGGTCAGAAAAACACCTCCTTCCATTCCTTGTGCTAAACTGGAAAGGAAGTATTTCCGGAGCACAAAACTACCTTAAACCGCCTATTTCATTGTAATTGGATGTAAAACATACAAATATTCAATTGTTGAATTATTGCACCAAAATAACTTGATATTATTATATTTTTTGACTTACTTGGATGCAGTCAATATAGGTTAATTTCCTTCAAAACGGAGGACAAATGGGATTATGGATAGGGCTGTCAGTCGACAGCCCTTTTTCTTTATTCTTTTTTGCTTATTGCTCCATCGGAATCGTCTGCATCTCCTCCCCTTTAGGGATTTCTTTTTCCAAAGATTCCTTTTCCTCCAGATTTAACAAAATTGGAGTGGCCGGCTTTTCAATGCCGAGGCTATCCAGCATTAAGCTATCTATTTTCGCCAGACGGGGAGCCAATACATCCGCCTTAGTCGGTTTTTCTTCTATCCGCCAATTGAAGCCACTTAACTTTTCTATCTCCGGCTCTATAGTATGTGGCGGATAAAAACTAGCCTCGGGCTGTACATAAAAACGGACATTAACCGGCTCATTGTCTTCAAAAAAGATCTTCATATTGGAGCAAAGCGTGTGGTTCAGCCCATGTAAGGTATTGTCTTGCTTCAGCGCATAATAGTTACTTTCACTATTCCCGTTCACATCCACCATGGAGATATTTTGCCCTTCAAAATAAGCAATCATTTCCCGTCCCTTGATCTGATTATAGTTCTTGAGAGTATCCTCCATGATGATAAAAGAGTTCCGCTTCAGAAACATCTTATCCAGTGTGTTATTCGCCATTAATAGGGAAATCGAATCCGCTTCTATCTGATTGGTATTCTGTGCCCAAAGCAAGGGATCTTCATAAAGGTAAATCATGGAATCGGCCATATCATAACAAAGGGAATCCGCTATTCCCTGCAGGTCGGATTTCCAGATCAGCACATCGTGATAAGCCAACATTTTATTCTCTTGCTGCGCCTCATTATCAATGGCTACCAGGGTATCGGCGCTCATATAAAAGGTATCCGCCTCCATCAACTTCTTCATTACCGGACTACCCCACACTTTGGTATAGCCGGTGGCCTTATCATAATAGGCCTCTTCCCCAGTCACGATGACGCTATCTTTTTTGGAAAGCATAAACACATTTCCAATCACCGAATAGGAATCCGTCCCCCGGTTATATTTCATATCATCGCCGGTCACTAAATAAGAATCGGTTTCTACCTGCCCTTCTTCTACATAAGATTCCTCACTGCTGGCATCATAAATCATCCCGTGGTCAGTCTCCAGCGTCATTCCATCTTTGGAAGTACTCTTGGTAAAGCCAAAAGTAATGGCCTCCTTGGTAATGGTATTATACACCAAAGAGTCCGTTTCCATGATATAATCCGGATTAGTTAACACTACATTTCCCACGAAAATCATCTTATTCTGATTCGGATAATAGGTTCCCCGGTCAGAATCCAAATTATTCTGCCCATCCACGATATTTCCGCCATTGAAATAATGAGCACTTTTGGAGGAAGTATTATAATCCAGGAAATCAGTATACAGAATCATATCTCCATCCGTATAAACCACCTCTTCTCTCAACCGGGCCAATCGTTCCTGTGTCCGGTATACCAATTTTTTGGAGGTAATATTAATGGAATCATTCTCTACAATGCGGACCTTTCCATAGCATTCCATTTCCCCTTCCTTGCGGTAATAATAGGCGGAATCCGCATAGATTATGGCATCCCGTTTTTTGAATCGAAAAACCACATTATCAATCAATTTTTGATAACGAATATTGCCTCTACGCCCATTGTAAAGGTTCTCCGCATCATAATCCACTTTTTCCTTTTTATTCTGCGCCATGGACGGCAGGCTTAGGCCCAGCATCAATACCGAAAACGCAAGCAGTATAATTCGCATTATCTATTGTTTTACGATTGCTTAATAATTAAGCATAAGAGTCGACATTTGGCAGGAAGTGGCCAGACAAAAATGTCCGAATGAACCAATCCTCCTGTAATTTTGGTAAATTCACTCAAATTTAATAATTCCCCACGCTAATTCGACAATATTCTAATGAAGCTTAAGGCCTTTTTAGCGCATATTCACAATCACTTTCCGCATCTTACTACCACCAAAAGCCTTCTTGCCGTAAGTGGAGGAATGGATTCTATGGTGCTGGCCACCTTGTGCTTAAAGGCTAAAATACCTTTCATCCTGGCACATTGTAATTTTCAGCTGAGAGGATCATCGTCTGATTTGGATGAATTATTGGTACGCAAATGGGCCGAGGAACATCAAGTTCCACTTTATTGTAGAAGCTTCCATACCATGGCTGAGGCAAAAGAAAGGGGGCAATCCATTGAAATGGTGGCCCGCCAACTCCGGTATGAATGGTTTGAAGAATTAATGAAAAGCCAAAATTGTGATCAACTCTTAACCGCCCACCATTTGAATGATCAGCTGGAGACCTTCCTTTTCAATATGGCCAAAGGCTGTGGAATTCGTGGGTTAAAAGGGATGCCCGAACAACATGATCGATTGGCCCGACCGCTTTTACAATTCAGTCGGAAGGACATTTTAGCCTATGCAAAAATGGAAGGCATTCCATTTCGGGAAGATGAAAGTAACCAGGACACCCAATATCACCGGAATAAAATCCGACAAAACATCATTCCTGAACTCAAAAAAATTAACCCTGAACTGGAGCACACTTTCAGGAACAGTCAGGCTAGGATTGCAGCTGCGGATCGGCAATTGCAACATTGGGTAAATTCCCATTTGGAAAATCATGGCGACTGGAAACAACAATTATTCTATTTGCCCACCTCCCGGGTTTTTTCCCAAAAAGAACCCACCTTATACCTGGAGCTGTGGCTAAGGGAATATGGATTTAACTACCAGCAGGTGCTACAAATAGCAGAAGGCCATGGCGAGAATAGTGGCAGCTTATTTGAATCCGGGGACTTCGCACTCCAAGTGGACCGGGGAAATTTTATTTTGGGACAAAAACCACAGGCTCCGCCTGCTCAAATCATTGAAAATAGCAGGCAAACCCTTAACCTCCACCAATTCCAATGGCAGTCGGATACGTTTAATGTGAAGGATTTTCAGCTTGAAAAAAATCCTTTGATCGGGGCATTTGATCTAGATCTGCTCCAATTTCCTTTAAAGCTGAGACCCTGGAAACTGGGAGATAAATTTCGCCCCCTCGGAATGAAAGGAAAAAAGAAAGTCAGTGATTTTTTGATTGATCAAAAAATACCGATTTTATTAAAAGCTCAAACCATGGTATTGGAAAGTCAGGGAGAAATCGTCTGGCTGGTAGGATACCGCCCCGATGATCGATTCAAAATTGGCCCAAAAACAAAAAACATCTGGAGAATAGAATTGAAGCAAAATGAAATCACTTTTTAAAAAACCATATGACCCTGAGGATATCGTCTTGTTCGACTTTTTGCAAAATTGCCCTTTACTGTCGGAACTGACCTATCAGGAACTTTCGGAGATCAAACCCTTGCTTTATGAACGAGAGTTCCAAATGGACGAGGCGGTATATTTCCGCAATGACCCCAGCCAGGTGCTCTATATCATCAAAAGCGGAGAGGTCACGATGTCCATTGATATTGAAGGCAACTTTGAAGAGCTGGGAAGGCTGGGGCCCTTTAGTGCTTTTGGCAAAAATGCGATCTTGCCCAATACCCAACGCACCCACAATGCACTGATCACGAGCAAATCCGCCGAAATTTATGCGATCTCCGGAGGAAGTCTTCAGGACCTTTTCGAAAAGAATCCGGAAATAGAAAATAAAATGTTGCGCTCCTTATCCATTTATTATAATGATTATATGAAGCGACTATTTCAGGCCTATAAAAAATCGAAGGCCTTTTTTGAGTTGAAGGAAGTATATCAATAATCCCTTTAGCCGGATTATTCCTGCTTAAATCCTTCTGTAGCTGCAGGGCGGAAAAATAAAGGGATTTTACTTATTTCATTTTTTTCCAACGATGCAGATGAAGGAGGGGAAAGCAAGCTTGCCCAAATTGGGGCCAGTAATAAATCAGTAAACATAACCTCATCGAACGGAAAACAACCGTCTTAAGACCAACTACTATATATTACGGTGAATAATTCGGGTGTACCTTATCGACACTACAAAAGCAGTGTATTCCATAAATTCTTGTTGCTACTTTTGTAGAAGAGAAAATCCTGCTTTGCTTAATTAATACTCCAGAGAAGCAAATTGCTTATGAAAATTATAAGAGGACAGCTGGTAGATTTACACCAAAAGAAAATTTACCCGGCGGAGATCAAGATCAAAAAAAATAAAATCGCCTCCATCCAAAAAGTAAAGGATGCTCCGGCTCATTACATAATGCCCGGCTTTGTGGATGCCCATATTCATATAGAAAGTTCCATGCTGGTGCCTTCGGAATTTGCCCGACTAGCCGTGGTGCACGGAACGGTGGGAACTGTATCGGATCCCCATGAAATTGCCAACGTGATGGGCATTATGGGCATCCGATTCATGGTCAATAATGCCCAGCATGTCAATTTCAAATTCAATTTCGGTGCCCCTCCCTGTGTGCCGGCGACCAGCTTTGAAACTGCAGGAGCCATCATCAGTCCCGAAGATATTGAAACCCTTTTCCGAAAGGACGGCCTGAAATATTTGGCCGAAATGATGAACTGGCCCGGCGTACTTCAAAAGGAGGAGGACGTAATGGCTAAAATAAAAATTGCTCAAAAATATAACCGTCCGGTGGACGGACACGCCCCGGGCCTGAAGGGGGAAGATGCGGCTAATTATGCGGCGGCGGGCATTAGCACGGATCATGAATGTTTCACCGCAGAGGAAGCGCTGGACAAACTCAAGGCCGGCATGAAAATCCAAATCAGGGAAGGAAGTGCTGCCAAAAATTTTGAAGCTTTAATTGGCCTCCTTGCTGATTATCCGGAACAAATCATGTTTTGTTGCGATGACAAACATCCCGACGAATTAGTGGAAAATCACCTGGACGATCACGTGAAACGGGCACTGGCTAAGGGACATGATTTATTCCAGGTACTCAGAGCGGCCAGCTACAATACCGTCAAGCATTACGGGCTGGATATTGGCCTTTTGCAAGAAGGAGATCCCGCAGATTTCATTTTAGTAGACAATCTGGACGATTTCAACATTCAACAAACCTTCATTGAAGGGGAATGCGTGGCAGAAAATGGCGTCACTTTGATGAAATCCACTGCCTGCACCCCAATTAATAATTTTTCCTGCACAGAAAAAAAGCCGGAAGACTTTCAGATAAAGGCCGAAGGCTCAAAAGTAAAAGTCATTGAAGCGCTGGAAGGGCAACTCATCACCAATCCTTTGACCCTGGAGGCCAAAATCGAAGATGGTCTGGTCGTCAGTGATCCGGATCGCGATATCCTGAAAATGGTGGTGGTCAATCGTTACAAAAAAGCGGAAGTGGCCAAAGGCTTCGTCAAAAATTTTGGTTTGAAATCGGGTGCCATCGCCTCCTCCGTAGCGCATGATTCCCACAACATCATTGCCGTAGGCATTGATGATCATTCACTTGCTGAAGCGGTCAATTATATTATTGAACACAAGGGAGGCGTTTGCGCCTTTGATGAGGAGGAACGCGCCATCGTACCCTTACCGGTTGCCGGCTTAATGTCGACCAGCAATGGTTATGAAATCGCGCAAAAGTATACGGCCGTAGATCAAATGGTGAAAAGAATGGGAGGAAAATTAAACTCTCCCTTTATGACCCTTTCCTTCATGGCTTTACTGGTCATTCCCTCCTTAAAGCTAAGTGATTTAGGATTATTTGATGCAGATAAATTCACATTTTGCAAGCTGCTAACTGATTAAAATGCGCATCTAACCTTTAAAAAAGCCAATTAAAATATACTTATACTCATTTTTTAAGGTAATTATTTACGACTCTATGCTTTGGTTAATTGGATCTTAATCTTATATTTACAGTGTTATAAGAATAACGGCTCCAAAAACTTAACCAATAATAATCTTATCAACACCAACTTCTTCATCAATCTCTATGCCTTTGGATTAATGTTCCAAAGGCATTTTTTTAACGCAAATTTTTTCATTCCGTATAGTTAAACATACTAACGAATGCTATAATGAAGAAAATTTCCCTTCTGATTTTGCCTCTTGTGCTGTTTTTTGCTTGTTCAAATGACGATGAGGGCACGCCCATCGTGGTCGCAACTGGTGAAATTATAAGTTTGGAAAACCCAAACGGATCCAGCTTTGACATTGAATATTCCACCGATGGGGAAGGAGATTTTGTACTCAAGGTTTATCTCTCTTTACCGGGGGAAGGAGTCCCGGTCTTATTTTCGGAAACATTGACAGCAGGAAACCAAAGGAAAACCATCATTAATGCCAACATCAAAGAGGCAACCAATTATTTCTGTCAGATAGAGGCGACCTCTTCTTCCGGTCAGGTATCCGTTTCCAATGTGGAAAGTATCACTACCCTTGCCAATGATTTCACCATCTTCCTGAATAAAATAGATGAACAAAGTTTCGAAATTAATTTTGATGATACCCCACCTGTAGTAGTAAACCCTTATTTCTCCTTCGATGGGCAAAGTTTTATTCCTTATACTACCTACCAAATCACATCAGCAAAGATCCATACCGGGCAAAGCATGTTTTTTAAATACATCACCGGTCAGGGACAGGAGAGTAATATTATCATCATTGATGAAAATGATTTTGACCGACTGACGGCCATATCCGATAAGACCGAACAGAATATCACCACTAACGATTTCACTGCCGTTCTTGAGCTTTTGGAGGATAATCAAACCCTTATTCAGGTGGATGCTGAAGGCGACAAATCTTTTTCCTTACAAATAAGTGCGGAGGATAGCGACTTACAGGATTTATTGGGTTCCGATGAATTTGAAGTATTTGTCTCCAATGCCTCCAACAAGCTATCCGGTTCCTTTACCGATGGAGTAAATTCCTATGTAGTAGAGACCAGCGGCTTATTTCCAAATGATTTTCGAATAGTGAATAGTGAAGAAAAAATCACCTTCAGCGCTATTATCGCCCTAAAAAATGAAAATCAAAATGATGATGTTTTATTCTATGAGCAGTTGACCTTTGCCGTCAATAAAGTAGATTAGAAGCTATTGTAAAGCCGCTCCAACTCCCTTCCTGTTAGTTATTATGGTCAACGAGGGAGGGGCTTTCTAGTCAAATGCTCCTAATCTCATCCAATGTAAGTCCGATTAGGCCTTAAAACGGCGAATACTGTGGATCAAAAAAAATCGCTATCCCCTCCGGAATAGCGATTTTTATTTTCATCCTGCTTATGTCCTCTTTTAACTGCAGGGCGGGAAAAATGAAGAAATTTTTCCTATTTCGAGTTTTTTCCAAGAAAACAAATGAATCAGGAGCAAGCAAGCTTCCCCCAAATTGGGCAATTTAGCAATCAGCATACCTACTCAAGATAAAATGACAAGCATTCCCAAAGAGCGTGTTTATAGTTAATCAATCCGGTCTAGGGCTGCTGTAAAGTAGGGGCTAAAACCTCGAACTCCCCATCTATTGTTTCCGGACATTCCAGATTTAATAAATGCGCCATTAATGGGTACAGGTGAATATTTTCAAAAGCTTCAATTTCCAGCCTGTTTTGAAAGGAAGGTCCCTGGGCATAAAAAATCGCATGCATATTCTGCTCCGCGGGGTCAAAGCCATGGGCTCCCGTCGAAAAAGACTTACCTGCTTCCACGAATAAATAAGGGATTTGTGCATCCAGCCATACTTCCGGTACGGCATTATGGGTATAATGCCATCTTTCTGGAGCAGACTCCTTTCTGATCACTTTAAACCTGCCATCCGCTTTTTGGGTCAATTCTTTTTCCAGCAACTCTACATCAGCACCTTCCTTTGGATAAAGCAACACCTGCGATCCCCCAGCATTCACCACTTCAAAATTGGAATAGTCCGTCATCGATCGATAATCAATGCCTTCCTCTATTTTTTGCATGCCGTGGTCAGACACCACAATAATATTGGCCTCCACCTGCAGCTGCTTTAATCCATCCAACAGCGCGCCCAATTGCGCATCCACCTGTGCTACCGCTGCAGCCGCTTCTTCAGAATCAGGTCCAAAGTTATGCCCACTCTTATCGGGCTCATGGAAATAAAGCGTGATAAAATCTGGTCTTTCCTCTTTTGATAATTGTGTCCAGGACAAAATCTTTTCTACCCTTTTCTCAAAAGGAATAGACTCATCATAAGGAAAAAAATAAGAGGGAAGGGTTCCGTGTTGAGGGACGTCAGATCCGGGCCAGAAGAAACAAGCGGCCTTTTTGCCCTGATCTTCCACTAATTTCCAAAAAGGAGTTCCCCCATACCAGCGGGGATTATTTCTTTCCTCCGCCTTTCCTAATGCATAAACAGCATCATATTCGGGAGAATAAAAAACATTATGAATTAAGCCATTATGCCCGGGATACATGCCCGTGATGATGGCCCAATGGTTTGGAAACGTTTTGGAAGGATAAGAAGGAATCATACTCTTGGCCTTCACTCCTTCCTTTGAAAACTGAGCCAAATGGGGTGGGGCATACTTTTCCGTATAGTCGAATCGGTAGCCATCCAGTGAAATCAAAATAAGAGGATGATAGGCTTCCTCGGTGCTGGGCTGCATTTTCTTTCCACAGGAGCATAAAACCATTCCTGTCAGAAAGAATATCCATAGTCTTTTCATATACTGATCATTATCCCACAAAAATAAATGGAGAAATCCGATAGTGAATCATTCAAAGCACAAAGAATTATTATCATTTCATTAAGAGGAATTCAAACCATTTTTTTTTGATTCTAATCCCGCAGAAAGCGAAATCATTTGATCATTATGAGAAAAGTGCAAAATTAATCGATTGAACAGAGTTTTAGTATTCAAAAGGCATAACGCTTATCGTTTAATGAGAAAAACAGGTCAATTAGCTCAAAAACAAGCGTCCAAATTTCAAAACGGAACTGTAAATAATAGACAGTTCCCATCTTCAATAAAATAGCGGGAGTAAAACGACAAGACTTCCAAAAATTTCAAAGTTATTTTTTTATCACTCTAAAATTGATCGACACCTAACATTTACTCCCCAATTGTTCCAAAACAAAAAAAACCTGACGGTGGACTGCTTCCGTCAGGTCTCTGTAGAAAATTTTGTGGAATGGTTTAAATATCTTACTTGAAGAAAATTCTTTTTTATCGAATGTCTGACATTATGAACTAGCATATTCCTTTGTAGGTTTCAGACATCATTAACTTTTTTTTAATTTACAATTAATCCTCAGCCAAATACAATAATTGCCGCTCTTTTTATTATTGACATTATCAATATACCAATTGACTTTATCATTTAAGCGTGATATTCATCCGCTTATTTTTATATTCAAACAGGCAAAAAAAAAGCGGAACTTATAAGCTCCGCTTTTTTCATTATTGATAATTACTTACTTGTCTTCCAACTCACGGAAAATTTTAGAGATAGAAACTGCTTCCCCAATCACTTTTCTAAGGTCTGCAATCGCTACACGCTCCTGTTCCATGGTATCACGATGACGGATAGTAACCGTTTTATCTTCCAAAGTCTGGTGATCTACCGCAATACAGAAAGGTGTACCAATCAAATCCTGACGGGTATAACGCTTACCAATGGACTGCTGCTCTTCATACACCAAGTTGAAATCATATTTCAAATCGTCGAAGATTTCTTTCGCTACTTCCGGCAAACCATCTTTCTTCGTTAATGGGAAGATCGCCGCTTTTACCGGAGCCAAAGCCGGGTGGAATTTCAAATAAGTACGTTTTTTCGCCTTATCGCCTTCGCCCACCATTTCCTCTGTATAAGCATTGAACATGGTCATCAGGAACAAACGATCCGCTCCGATGGAAGTCTCCACTACATAAGGGATGTAGTTTTTATTGATTTCCGTATCGAAGTACTGTTGTTTCTTCTTAGAGAATTCCTGGTGCTGAGAAAGGTCAAAGTCCGTACGAGAGTGAATACCCTCTACCTCTTTGAAACCGAATGGGAATTTATATTCAATATCCGCTGCAGCATTAGCATAGTGCGCCAATTTCTCATGGTCATGGAAACGAAGCTTTTCTTGTGGTACCCCCAATACTTTGTGCCACTTCATGCGGCTTTCTTTCCACTTCTCGTACCACTCCATTTCTTCGCCCGGACGAACGAAAAATTGCATCTCCATTTGCTCAAACTCACGCATACGGAAGATAAACTGACGCGCGACGATCTCATTACGGAAAGCTTTACCAATCTGTGCAATACCGAAAGGCACTTTCATACGAGCCGTTTTCTGAACGTTCAGGAAGTTGACGAAAATACCCTGAGCCGTTTCCGGACGAAGGTAAACCGTGCTTGACTCATCTGCCACAGAACCAATCTGGGTAGAGAACATCAGGTTAAACTGACGAACTTCCGTCCAGTTAGTGGTGCCCGAAATTGGGCAGGCAATCCCATTATCAATGATCAACTGGCGAACACCTTCCAAATCTTCCGCATCCAAAAGACGCGCCAACTCCTGCTCCAAAGCTTTACCTTCAGCGGCTTTGCCTTCTTCTTCCAACCTGGCAGCATACTCCTCCACCAAAACATCCGCACGGTAACGCTTTTTGGAATCCTTATTATCGATCATAGGATCATTGAAAGAATCCACGTGACCTGAGGCTTTCCAAGTAGTAGGGTGCATGAAAATGGAAGCATCAATCCCGACAACATTGGAATTCAGGCGCGTCATGGACTGCCACCAAACATCTTTCAGATTTTTCTTCAATTCCACCCCGTAGGCTCCATAATCATATACTGCCTGAAGGCCGTCATAAATTTCTGAAGAAGGATAAACAAAACCATACTCTTTCGCATGTGAGATGATATCCTTTAAGGCGCTGTGTTCTTCTTGTTTTGCCATGTTGGAAAAATAATATATTGAATCTTAGTATCGAATCTAAACCCCCTGAAGCATTGTGATAATGCCATCAAAAGAGGGGTATTATTACTAGCCTGCAAATATAAGGAATTTGAATTTGGCAAGGGGCTAAAGCCGTGAGATTCTTATTCATGCCTTGGAATTTGATGCAAAAGCCCCCCAAAGACCGGCATGAACTTCACGTGAATGATGCATCCTTTAATCCTCGTATAGCTACGAGGTGGAAAAAATGATGGAATAGTTTCCTATTTCGAGTTTTTTCCAACGAAGCAGATGAATGAGGAGCAAGCAAACACAGCCCGTACTGGGCAATTAATCATTGAAGGAATAATCAAAACAGTTAGAGCATAAATTCCCCGTATACCTTAACCAAACCTATCAAAGCAAAATTCGGCTTAAAGCTTAATCCGCTAATTCCTCTTAGGCCCTCAAAAGTGTGGAATTAAAAAACTCATCCATATGCACCAGCTGGTAGCCTTTGTCTAGCCATTGCTGGATATGCTCCCTGATGCGCTTAAGGTAATGTTCATCCTGAGGGTGGTTCACCTCATCAAACTCCACACATAAAATACGCGGATAGATCTCTTTCTTCAGCAAGTCTTCCATCACCTTGTATTCGGCACCTTCAATGTCAATCTTCAAAAGGTCAATCTGCTGATGACCCAGTTGTTTCATCAAATCATCTACGGCATACACCTGCGCTTCGAAAAAGTCTGCTGTTTTTTGCAGGTTCACCGCAGAATGCGAAACATGAGAAGGATCTGCCGGCATGTAAAATTTCAAAACCTCTTCCTGATTCCATAAACCCCAGGGGTGAAATTGCCATTTGTTCAAAAGGGCAGCATCGGTGGGATAAAATGTTCCCGTCTCATGGGGCAGCTCCAATGCCCGCGCCTCCTGCAAGGCATTTTGTAATGCTTCGAAATGTGCGATGGCTCTTGGGGTCGGGTCAAAGGTGTGCACCTGACAGCCATAAGTCTGGCTCAGGGCAGCATCAAAGGAAATATCCTCACCGGCTCCCGCCAAATAACACACTGCATGCTCATCCAAAATCCCTTTTGGAATATACCAATGGCAGCTTTTTGACCCCAGCGCCTCCACCGGTAGTCGGGTAAAATCAAAAAAACGGCCTAGTTTCCACCAGGCCTTTAATTTCATATATCGGTCAATTATAATACTCATTCTGAATCTTTCTTAGCCTGTGCTCCCAGCTGGATACACATTTTCAATAATGGAGCAGAAATAATGATGGTTACCAATACCATGATCACAATCGCCACAAAAAGCTGATTTTCGATCAAACCGGCCTGCAAGGCAATTGCCCCCAGAATCACCTCTAATGTTCCATGGGTATTCATTCCAAAGCCTATGGCCAGGGAATCATGCTTGCTTAAACCACTAATTTTCGCTCCTCCGTATCCACCGATCACTTTACCTACAAAGGCGGTAATGATCAATACCACCACTAAAGGGAAATTAAAACTTTCGATAAAGTTGACATGCAATCCAATGGACACAAAGAATAATGGTGCAAAGATATTATTTATAAAATGGTGTACAATCTCCTTCGCTCTTTCCGATAAGTGCACCGAATCTCCCAGCGCAATTCCCACAATGAAAGAGCCGAAAATGGCATGAATACCGATCCACTCTGTAAAAGCAGCCGCCAGAAAGCAAAGCGCCATCGACAGGGACAACAAGCCCCCGGGCCATGCCAGGCGGGCATTGATCCAGGGCAGTATTTTATTGATCAGCGCCCGGCCAATCGTCAGCATTGCCAGCGTGAAGCCCATGGTCAGCCCAATCGTTTCCCCCAAGCCCATATGGCCATTTTCAGAGCCCATCATCGACAATATGACGGTAAATATCAACCAGCCCAGAATATCAATAATCATGGCTGAAGCAATAATCAGCATCCCCGTCCGGGTTTTGAAGATATTGAGGTCCATGAGAATCCGGGCAATAACGGGCAAGGCCGTAATGGAAAGGGTCGTTCCTATGAAAAGCGCAAATACCAAATGATTGCGGTCATCGGTCAATCCGTAAAATTCCGGCGCCATAAATGGGCCGATAAATCCCAGAATAAAGGGAATGATTAATGCAGACAAACTGATATTGGCCGCCTTCTTTCCCTGCTCTATCACCAGATCCAGCTCCACCTCCAGGCCGGCGATAAAGAGCAACAGCACTACGGCAATCTGGAAAAAGCCATCCAGCACAATCGCTGAGGAACCACTGGTAGGGAATAAAGTCCCCCACAATTCCGGCGCCAGTCGGCCAAAGAGGGTAGGCCCTAAAAGCACCCCGGCCATTATTTCTCCTACTACTGCAGGCTGCTTTAGCCGGCGCATTACTTCGGCCAACAACCGCGCCACTCCCAAAATTATGGCCAGCTGCAGTAATAGGTTGATTACTTCACTATGATTTAATTTCTCCATGAAAAGGCATTTAAGGGTGTACGATCAAAAGATTGGAAGGCAGGTCAGACATGATATACTCCAGGTCTTGTCTGAAAATGCGATCAAAGAGTCCTAACTTTCGGCCCATGCCCTGCATCACAAGCAAATCGGCATTCGTACGTCTGGTAAATTTGGCCAATTCATGCCCTGCTTTACCGGCAGTAATCTTTATGTTAATGCGCAGATCTTCGGTATCCAGTTTATCCAATTTTGCCTGCACCTCTTTCAACTCCTCATTCACCAGATTTTTTCGGGTTTCACTATATTCCTCCTCCGAATCCTCCGAGGCCACCGCCAGGCTCAGCCCATAAAGCTTAATCTCACGAATCAAATGCAGGATACTGGCCTGATCCCGCTTGCCTAAGTCGCAGGCCACCTTCAGGGATTTTCGGGGGTTTCTACCACCACCGGCCTGCACCACAATATTATCGAAATTCTGCGGGTGGGAGGAAGGCGTCACCAGCACCATCACTGAACAATCGGCTTTTCGAAGAATGTCCCGAGCAACAGAACCTATATAATATTGAAAGAGATTCTCCTTTCTAAGTGCCCCGGCGATCAATAAATCCACCTCTTCCCGACGACAGATCTCCAATATCTTTTTAGAAGGAGCGCCATTTTCCCAACAAAGTTTGACTTTTCCCCTGTCCACCTTCACCTGGTCCAGCATTTCATCAAGCTGCTTTACATCCTCATCAGAACGCTCGCCAATGTGAATTAAAACCATTTCAGCTTCAAACAACTGTTGTAAACGCACTGCTTCCCACAATACGGCCTCCCCGGTGGGCGAAAAGGCAATTGCCACCGCTAATTTTTTAAACATGATGCTCGGAAAATTTCGTAAAGAAAAATTTTAACTTCCTGATTTTCACGACCACAAAGGCTACGATCAAAAAATCATTCCCTCAGGAAGCTATCCCAATATAAAGCTTTTTTTGGCAAATTGGGCTTATAATCAAAATCAGAGACTGTTTTTTAGCCATTTTGAAAGAGATGCTTTGGTGGGTGGCACAAGCCTTAGCGTCTGCCAAAAAGCAAAAACAGGATATATTGTGGAATAGCTTTTAGCTTTGCTTTCCAATAATATTTCACCATCGCCTGCCGCACCTCTTTATTTTCTTCCATGGGGATTTTCTCTACTGCTAACCGGTCCAGCCGGTCCACATCATAGTTGGTGGTGCGAAAAGAGTGCTGTCCGGAACCATCCTGCCCAATATTTTCTGTAATACTCCGCGAAGGGTTCAGGCAAAGACCACCCGCCAAAAAAATCGTCGCATACCAGCGAATGGCCCAGGAGTCCCGCTTGCCAGCCAATTGATTACGCAACATCCGGTGAAAGTTAAAGGAACCCTCATAGTCAAACTTCTTTTTCAGCCTGCCATCAAATTTACCCAATAAGTCCTCCGATGAAGGATTAAATTGCTCCCAGCGATTTGCCCAGGTGGCCCAGCCCCAACACTGCATTTGCTGAACCAAAGCCAAAGGTGGAAGATCATTCCTTTTCAAATCCGGCATATAAGCACCAATATGCCACACTTTGTCCTCATTTTGATACAATTCCAGCGCCTCATTCATAAATTTCAGAAAGCCCGGTGCCACCACGATATCATCCTCCAGGACGATAATCCGGCCATGCGATTTCAAAATCCGGCTTACCCCTTCAATAATACTATTGGCCAGGCCCTTATTCTGATCTGCCAAAATCAATTCCTTCCGGCCTCCTATCTCAAAATCAGCGACCAAATCTCGGGTGGACTGAATGGCCAATTTCGTTTTTTCATCCGCTCCGGCTTTGGGGCCATCTGCAAAAATGAAAATCTCTGAATGCGCCACCTCCGGATTGGCTTTTAAAGCCTCCAAAGTTTTCAAGGTATGATCAGGGCGATTGTAAACGAAAAGTGCGATTGGGGCAAAGGTCATGGCGTGAGCATTTTTAATTCACCACTAAATTAAAGCTATTTCTTTTAATAATATAAATGCCATGCTTAGCTTAGCGCCTAAGATGAATCAAAAAAAGCCCCTAAAAGTCGTTTTCCTTTGTTCCTTCGGAGATACCGGTGGAGCTGCCATGGCTTCCTTACGCCTCGCTAAAGCCCTTCGTCAGCAAGGGGTGGATGTACACTTTTTAGTACAGCACCAAAACACGCCGCATGAAAACATGGAAGTGGTAAAAGGCTGGAAATGGCGATTGGCACTGGAAAAGCTTCATTTCCTGCTATATGAAAAAGATAAAGCACATCGATTTGCCTTTTCCTCAGCGACTGTCGGGGCAGATTTATCCCAACATCCTTTGATTCAATCTGCCGATATCATCCACATTCACTGGATCAATCAGGGATTTTTATCGCTGAAAGGCTTGAAAAAACTTTTTGCTTTGAGGAAACCGGTGGTGTGGACGCTGCATGATATTTGGGCGTTTTCCGGAGGCTGCCATTATGCTTTTGATTGCGAAGGCTATTTAAACAGCTGTGGAAATTGCCCTCAAATCCGAAAGGCTCATCCAAAAGATATTTCCCATCAACAATGGAAAGCTAAAAAAGAAATTTACGACATTCTGGCGCCGCATTTGGTGGGAGTGAGTCAATGGATCATTGATCAGGCACAGGAAAGCGGGCTTCAGCAATACCTGCAATTCCACCAAATCCACAACCCATCGATACGGATCTTTTTCAACCTTCAAAGCATAAGCAGGCCTTACGACAGCAGTGGAATTTACCCGAAGATCAAGCTATCTTAACCTTCGGAGCCGCTAATCTCCTGGATACAAGAAAGGGGTTTCAAGATTTGGAAAAGGCACTTCAGCTTTTGAAAAAGCAAAAATTAGTGCATCCCCATCTTCTCCTTTTCGGAAAGTGCAATGACCCACAACGATTAGATCAACTCCCTTTCCCTTTTACATATGTGGGGGAAATCAGACAGGAAAAGAAAATTCGGGAGCTATACCAATTGTCGGACGCTTTTATCACGGCTGCCTTGAATGAAAACCTGAGCTATATGATTATGGAGGCCATGGCCTGTGGATGCCCGGTGATCACCTATGCCGCCGGAGGAAATCCCGAAGCCGTACTTCACCAACAGAATGGTTATGTCGCAGAATTGGGAAAGCCAGCCTCTCTGGCGGAAGGAATTCATTGGGTGTTTGATAACGATATTGATCAGCTTAGTAAAGCTGCAAGAAACCATATGCTTTCCCACTTTTCTGAAAAGGAGGTTGGAAAAGCCTATCATTCTCTCTATCAGCAAGTGTTAGCCCGAATTATGCCCCGCTAAATTTAATAAATATTCAAAAGCAGCTTGTTATCGTCCATTACAGGTGTTTTCTGATGTTTTGAATCGCCCAAATTTGGAAAAGCTTGTTTTCTCTTCATTCCTCTGCTTCATTGGCAAAAACTCGAAACAGGAAACTATTCCACCATCTTTCCCACCTCAAAACTAAACGAGGATTTAGCGTGCATCTTTCGGATCAGCCAATATCTAAGCATAAGGGTTGAGAGGCAGATCTTGTATTTGAAAATGGGATTTATTTAAAACATCTTTAAATTCATCAGAAAAAGTACCTTTTCCAATAACTGCTATCAAATGCATTTTCGGAATAAAATCGGTAGCGCAAAGCCTGTCTTTTAGTTTTATTCTTTTTTGGATCTGCCTTAGTTTCCTTTGATTCATCGGCCTTTCATTCATTTCAGGGGAATCATCATGCACATCATTGATCCCTCCAAAAGCAATATGCCTTAGCCCCATGCCCATGGCAAACTTCTCCACTTCTCTTTTCGAAAACTTATAGACATAATTGCCCACCGTTTCGAAAGAATAGCGATTCTTCCACAGTCCTCCAAAAAGCTTCGGCAGACGATCTCCCAAATTTTTTAATAACAGAAAGGCTGGATTGGAAAGCGCTATATCCACCGGTTCCATAAAAATCACGGCCCTTTTGGCCACTCTGGTCATTTCCGATAAGGCGAGATAAGGTCTTGGAAAATGATGTAATGCCTCCTTACACAGTACAAAGTCATAGGCGTTATCCTCTAAATCGATCGCTTCGGCATTCAAAGCAGCATATTGCTTTATCCGCCCGGACGCTTTCGCAAGACTTAAAATACTATCCTCAATATCAGAGGCCAAGACTTCTTTCACCCCACTTTTCAATAAGTAATGAGCATCCGCTCCATAACCATCACCTACCGTCAACCAACTGGCGGATTTATCACTTTGGATAATGGGACTCAGCGCACCATACAAACGCTCCGCTCGCCAGTCATTAACAGAGCGTTCCTCCCAAAATTGAGCTGATTTGACTCTTTCTTGTAGATGAAGGGCGTGCTTTTGATAACTTTCCTGAGCATTCATTTCGTTAATGTTCACTTTTTAAATTCCCAATACCCTAAGTTATTGATTCAATGCATTTAAAAAACATATAACAGCAATTTTCAACTACCCTTTTCTCATTTAACCCCTAGGAGCGTGTTTAAAAGCCAAAATTCGCAGTGAGAATTTGAAATATTACAGAAGTGATACCCGATTATTTTGAGAGAATAGCAGCGCTATTGTTGAAAAATCATCCAAAATCGCTTCCAATAATTCGAATTTGCAGCCGGATAGTGTGCTTTTAAACAAACTCTAAATAAAAATTAAAAAAAACTCAAATAGGACCATTACCAAGGCGCATTCAACCACCATTCCGTCTTAAACCCCAAATAAAAACCCACGGCGGTCTCTCCCACAGCCTGCAAATAGGGGGAATATAAATTCTCCCGCGCAAATTGATTATAAAAAGCCAGGGAGGTTACCAGCCTGAAATGCGGCCTGGACCAATAACTTCTACCTGCAAAAGGGACCAATGTCGGTGTTATTCCTATTTTAAAAACCGTGGCCGGATCCTGCAAGCCATCCTTCCTTAGCGCAAAGTTGGACTCCGTCAATAAATGAAAATAGTCCGTCACATAGTAGGTATAGCGACCGCCAATAGCGAACTCCCGCTTTTGATTAAAGGTCACCCTCCCCCTATAGGTAGGCGATTCCCCCAAAGTATCTGCAGCTCCCCGACTATAAGTGTACAAAGCATAAGCTTCCAATGACCAATCCTCAGCATCATCGAGTAGCAATCGGTTGATAAAAGATAAGGAATAGGCTTTTCTAAAATCGCCTGTCGTCAGATTAGGGGCGCCATAGGTAAGGTAAGTTCGGGAAAACCCTCCATCACCTCCATTGGCGATTCTGGCACCATAACGGATCGCGGTATTATTAAAAGAATTCTTCATTCCCGGAATTTTCCAAAAATGCTTCAAGCCGATTACCCCGCCCCAGTCGGAGGGGTAATTCTCCACTGAATCTTCTTCGCTACTCCCCGCCTCAGCCAATTGATGATACTCCAGCATCCCTTTCAGGCGATGATGATCATTAAGCTGTAGCTCATGCTCTGCTATCAATACCAAACGCTGCCTTAACTCCAAAACCGGAAAACCATTCACCACATTAGTAAAAAAATAAGGGGGAACGGTAGAAGTAGTATCGGTATTAGCAATAAACATGGCAGACAGCGATGAATTTTTATATCTCCCACCAACGCCCTGACCTGTATGATCATCAAAATAAAAGTGATCGGCCATATGAATATCTTCCCCCGATAAAATATCGCCCCCAGCCATAAATCCCAGGGGCTGTTGGCAATATTTCGCGCTTCCACATGAAACTCCGGTAAGGAAAAGCCTAAACCGGTAGGGGAGTTTGTGGTCCCGAAACCTATCAACTGAGAGGATAATGAAAAAGCAGAAAGCCTTATGCGGGTGTGAATAATGGTACTGTCTCCCTTACTTTTCAAAGGCTGAAAAGTATAACCGGTATATAATTCCAAATAATCTCCTTCTTCATTTCGGCCGCCAATACTTCCCATCCCATTCAGATTAAAATTCCGCCCTATAGAACGTTGATGCTGAAAGAGCCAATTCACCCCCACCCGGGCATACATGCCCATATAAAAACCCTGCCTCGGATCTTCCGGATATTGGTTGGGCTGCGCCCATGCCTTCTTGCAAAAAATAAGGAGGAAAAGAAGAGTCCATTGCTTAAATCCCATTTATCCTTTGTTTTAGTACTTTTATACTATAAGAAATAAAGGAAGCTGGCTTTGTTTGGGGCAAAGTGGATTCTTTCCTAATGAAAGGGATAAGATCGGCTGCTGAGGCCTTTTTTGGGCACAAATGCACAAACGGTCACCAAGCCGGAATATTTATGCTTAAATCATCGTTTCGCTATAAGGTGGGAAATGAAGAAATTTTCTCTGTTTCGAGTTTAATACGAACGAAGAAGCGGAATAAGGAGAAAGCATACTCGGCTCAATTGGGAATATCTAGTGATCAGGAAACATCCACAATGGACTGATAATAATTTCCTGGTGTGAATCCCCTGAATCGTAAGAGGTATTAATCAGCCAAAGAGCTTATTTGAAAGCCAAAATTCGCAGCGAAAATTTGATTATTACAGAAGCGATACCCGATTATTTTGAGAGAAAAGCAGCACTATTGTTGGAAATTATCCAAAATCGCGTCCAATAATTCGAATTTGCAGCCGGAGGCTGCACTTTTAAACACCCTCTAAACTCCAATGAAAAGGGAATAGGGTGCGACAAGAGTACAATTCAACCTATTCTTTTTCAAATCAATTCAGTTTTAAGCTGTCCTATTAAGCATTCTATCTCAATTGAAGTGGGCGCCCTTTGGAAAAAAGGCCAAACCTCACTATTTTAGTAGCTTAGATCTTCAAGTCCATGAAAAATTATCCTTCCAATTCCGCAAAAAGTTTTAATCACAAGATTTATGGCGCCTTTGCTGTAATGCTCATGATTACCGCGATGATCGCTTTAGGGCAATCTCTGGCGAAGGATAATACCTCAAAACTGTCTTTCCTTTTCCCTGTTGAGCATCCTCAGGTAGAAGAAAATAACCATAGAAATTCAAGTCCGAACTTTCATTTCAATGTGGTGGGAATCTTCACGGATTTGGTCTTGCGGAGATAAAACCCCATATCATCAATGAGAAAATTATTCTCAGTTCTATTTTTTTTTCTACTTACCACTCCACTTTTTGCTCAACAGCGCTACGGCTTTCATTTAAAGGGGGAGACTAAACGTTATTCCCTTCCTTTTGAAATAAAAAGCAATCTCATCATTGTCAAAGCCCAGCTCAACGGCTTTATCCCTCTAAACTTCATTATTGATACCGGCGTCCGTACCACCATAATTACCGATATCACCATCGCTGACATTCTCGGCCTGAAATATCAAAAAAAAATCACTCTTTATGGCGCAAACCGACAACCCGTAAATGCTTATATCTCTTCCGGAATTCAGTTTGCTTCCGGCAAATTAATGGGCAATCACCTGACCATTTTAGTGCTGGACAAAGACCCGCTCAACTTTTGGTCCATGACCGGCACAGTGGTTCACGGAATTTTGGGTTATGATCTTTTGAGTAGGTTTGTGACCGAAATCGACTACGACCGCAAGATGATCACTTTCCATCGCATAGAAGATTTCCAACCACCCCGCAAAGCCACAAGCATTCCCATCAGTGTAGACAACACCAAAATTCATATCGAAGGAGATGTTCATTTAGAAAACAGAAGCTTCCCCAAAAGTCAATTAATGATCGATACGGGCGCCAGCACGGCACTGACCCTCGAAAAAGACCAACAACATCAGCTCATTGCTCCCCCACAAAAAAATATTGAAACGCATCTGGGAGTAGGCATCAGCGGTATGCTAAACGGCTGGGTGGGCTTAGTAGATTCGGTTTCCCTCTCTCATACAGAAATTGCCCTTGATAATGTGGTCAGTAATTTTGTAGATGAACAATTCTTTCTGGACAGCGCCATCGTCCTTCAGCGAAATGGCACCATTGGTGGGGAAATTTTGTCCCGCTTCCACCTGTGGATAGATTATTACCATAAAGAAATGTACCTCAAAAAAAGCCGCAAATTTAACAAGCCCTATAAATTTGATAGAAGCGGGCTTACCCTCCACCTTAAAAATGAATTATCCCCCAAAATATATGTAGAATATATCGCTGCTCCTTCACCAGCGGCTAAAGCGGGCTTGCAAAAGGGGGATCAAATTCTTTCCGTTAACTACTTTAAAGGAGGAGAAGGACAATTGGGGAATATTAACAACCTCTTACAATCCAGGCGAAAAAGGAAAATAAAGATCAAATACAAAAGAGGGGAGGAGACCTTTAAAACCACTTTTTATCTGGAAGACTTGATTTAAGCCGGATAATTCATGCTTAAATCCTCGTTTAGCCGCTTTAATGGAACAAACAATCAATTAGAAATATTCCTTCAATTCTTTCGCCTTGACACTACATGAGGGTTGAAGCGCATAATTCGGCTTAAATTAATTCTCGCATCAATGACATGAAAAGGGAGTTTAGTGGTAGGTTTAGGTCCTTTTCCTCCTACAAGCCATTTTAAATGCCCATAAAAAAGGGAAAAGCTCAAACAATCAATTCTAAATCACAAATCAACGGAAGCTAAAATGAAAACATTATTGCTAATGGGGTGGCTATTTTTCGGAATAAACACCTGTCTATATGCCAACGATGACAAAACTACCGAAGTAAGGGTCACCGTTACTAATTTAAGAAGTGAAGAAGGGCAGGTGATACTCAGTCTTTTCGATAATGCAGAAGATTTCCCAAACCAAACAAAAGCCATAAAGACTTTTAAAGCAGATATTCGGGATGGAAAAGCAAATTTTCAATTCCATCTTCCTGCCGGAACTTACGCCTTCGCTTTCACCCATGATGAGAACAACAATGGCAAAAGAGATACGAATTTCATCGGTATGCCTAAAGAAGGGGTAGGGGCTTCCAACAATGCCAAGGGCTCCTTTGGTCCTCCAAAATTTGAAGATGCCAAATTCACCATCGCTGACCAGCCCATTCAATCCACTGTGGAGACCAACTATTTATAGTCTGACCGAAATAGAAGGCAAAAAAAAATCCGAATTGTTTCCAATTCGGATTTGTGACCTCGCCAGGATTCAAACCTGGAACCTCTTGAGCCGTAATCAAGTGCTCTATTCAGTTGAGCTACGAGGCCAATAAACCGTCCTCTTATTTATACAGCACAGACTTGCTGTTTCGTGACCTCGCCAGGATTCAAACCTGGAACCTCTTGAGCCGTAATCAAGTGCTCTATTCAGTTGAGCTACGAGGCCAATAAACCGTCTTCTTATTTATACAGCGCAGACTTGCTGTTTCGTGACCTCGCCAGGATTCAAACCTGGAACCTCTTGAGCCGTAATCAAGTGCTCTATTCAGTTGAGCTACGAGGCCAATAAACCATCCTCTTATTTATACAGCGCAGACTTGCTGTTTCGTGACCTCGCCAGGATTCAAACCTGGAACCTCTTGAGCCGTAATCAAGTGCTCTATTCAGTTGAGCTACGAGGCCAATAAACCGTCCTCTTATTTATACAGCGCAGACTTGCTGTTTCGTGACCTCGCCAGGATTCAAACCTGGAACCTCTTGAGCCGTAATCAAGTGCTCTATTCAGTTGAGCTACGAGGCCATTATTGTACAATTTTATAGAAAAAAAGAGGGCTTCGAATGGCCCTTTTCAAAATTGCTTTGCAAAGGTAAGGCTTGTTTTCGCTTTTGCAAACCCCTTTTTGAAAAAAAATGTAATAAATCTCAATTTTAGCACTTTTAACTATTCTCTATTAGAAAAATTCAATTCGCGCTATTGATTACATTTTCACTTTCTGAAGCAAAAGATATTCCAAAAGCAGAAGCCCCCTTATTTTCCCCCATTATTTTTAAATAATTATTCAAATTCAGGGAATCGTTAAATTCCAACAATTTTACTACTATCCGTATTTTTTGGAAAGCAGGACAAGGATTCCGACGAAATAAAGGCCTTCACTTAATAAATACGGTCATTTGCTATCAAAAACTCAAAAAAGGCCTGAATCATAAAACCGTATAACCGCTTAGGCAATTTCTTTATATTCATTTCACTTTATACATTTGATAGAGGGGCAGGCTAGCCCCAATCAATTCCAACCAAAACCCTAGAACCCCAGGCTGATGGATAAATATTCCTACATTGCCAACGCACATGGCGATTACATCGATGAGTTGTACACCCAGTTTCAGGCTGACCCGGAGTCAGTAGATGAAAGCTGGCAAAAATTCTTTGAAGGATTTGAGTTTTCCGCTCATTATAACGAAGATTTGATTCCGACCCCCTCGGTCAATGGAAATGCGGCCGTTCAGGAGGATAAGAATTCCCATGCCTATAAAGAAATTTGTGTTCGTAACCTGATTTACGCCTTTCGGACGCGCGCGCACCTCAAAACCAAAACCAATCCGGTTCGGGAAAGAAGGTACTGGAAAGCCTACTTGCATCCGGAAGAGTTTGGGTTGTCGGAGGCTGACGGCAATACCGTCTTTGAAGCCGGCCGGGAAGTTGGTTTGGAAGAGGCCACACTCAATGAAATCATCGCCAAACTGAAAGTGATTTATTCACATCATATCGGCTTTGAATTCATGTATATCCGTGAGCCGGAAATTCAGTCCTGGTTCAAGGAAAAAGTAGAGGATTACGCCATCCACAAGAAATTCAGCTACCAGCAAAAACGACACATTTTAGGAAAACTGAATGAGGCGGTGGTGTTCGAGAATTTCCTGCATACCAAATATATCGGGCAAAAACGATTTTCTCTGGAAGGCGGAGAAAACACGATCCCGGCCCTGGACGCGCTGATCAACCGCGGAGCAGACTTAGGTGCTGAAGAATTCATCATCGGGATGGCGCACCGTGGTCGTCTGAATGTTTTGGCCAACATCATGGGGAAAACCTATGAGCAGATCTTCAACGAATTTGAAGGCAACACGCCAAGTGATTCTACCATGGGCGATGGGGACGTGAAATATCACCTGGGTTATACCTCAGACATTGTCACCCTCGGCGGAAAAAAGGTCAAGCTGAACTTAACCCCCAACCCTTCTCACCTGGAAGCGGTAAACCCTGTGGTATTAGGCAACACCCGCGCCAAGATTGATTATTTATACGAAAGAGATTATCATAAAATAGTCCCGATCCTCATTCATGGAGATGCGGCCATTGCCGGCCAGGGCATTGTGTATGAGGTGGCGCAGATGGCCAAATTGCACGGCTTCCGCACCGGAGGAACGATCCATTTTGTGATCAATAACCAGATCGGTTTCACCACTAATTTTGATGATGCCCGATCCAGTATTTATTGTACCGATATTGCAAAGGTGGATGACTGTCCGGTGATGCACGTGAATGGAGACGATGCCGAAGCCGTGGTGCATGCCATGGAAATTGCGATTGAATACCGACAAAAATTCCAGCGGGATGTTTACATCGATTTATTATGCTACCGTCGTCACGGGCATAATGAGTCGGATGAACCCAAATTCACCCAGCCGGATCTTTATAAAAAAATCGCCAAACACCCCAATCCAAGGGAAGTATACTCCCGCTATTTGGCTGAAAGAGACGAAATGGATGCCGAAGTGGCCAAGGAAATGGACAAACAGTTCCGACAGCTACTCCAGGATCGCCTGAATATGGTGAAGCAGTCGCCGCTGCCATATAAGCTGCAGCCTTTGGAGCGCCAATGGCAGGCATTGCGCAGTTCGAAACCGGAAGATTTTGACCAGTCGCCGGTTACCGGAGTGGAAATGGAACTGATAGAAAAAGTCGCACAATCCCTGACCACGGTGCCGGAAAACTTCAAGCCACTGCGTCAGATTGATAAATTGCTAAAGGAGCGTAAGCAAATGTTCTTTGAGCAAAAGAAACTTAATTGGGCCGCAGGAGAATTATTGGCCTATGGCACCCTGTTGACCGAAGGCAAAAAAGTACGCCTGACCGGGCAGGATGTAATCCGCGGAACCTTCTCTCACCGCCATGCGGCACTATTTGACTCTGAAACCTCTGAGAAGTACAATAACCTGAACCATATTGACGAAAAGCAGGCGCATTTCAGCATTTATAATTCCCTGCTTTCAGAATATGCCGTGCTGGGTTATGAATACGGATATTCCACTGCCAACCCGAATGCCTTAACCATTTGGGAAGCGCAGTTTGGTGATTTTGCCAATGGCGCTCAGGTGATGATCGATCAATTTATTTCCTCCTCAGAGACCAAGTGGAATGCCGGCAGTGGTTTGGTCATGCTATTGCCACATGGCTATGAGGGACAGGGACCGGAGCACTCTTCCGCAAGACTGGAGCGTTTTCTTCAGCTTTGTGCTAATTATAATTTAGTGGTCACCAATATCACCACCCCGGCCAACCTTTTCCATGCACTCAGAAGACAACTGACCTGGGGTTTCCGTAAACCTTTGATCAATATGTCACCCAAGTCATTGCTGCGTCATCCGGAAGTCTATTCTCCGCTGGAAGCCTTCAATGGAAATCATAAATTCCAGGAAGTTATTGATGATCCTCAGGCAGGCCCAAGAAAAACCAAAAGAGTCGTTTTCTGTACCGGAAAGGTTTATTACGACTTACTGGAAAAACAAAAGGCGGATAAGCGGGAAGATATTGCATTGATAAGAATGGAGCAATTGCACCCATTCCCGCTAAAGCAGGTGAATGCCATTTTAGACAAGTATAAAAAGGCGGAAATTTGCTGGGTACAGGAAGAGCCCAAAAATATGGGCGCCTGGTGGTTTATCCGTGAAAACTTCCCGGAAGACCGTTCCCTTCAGTGCATCAGCCGTATTTCTTCGGCCTCACCAGCAACCGGATATGCCAAATTGCATGCAAAAAATCAGCAACTCATCATCGAGAAAGCTTTCACCTTATAATAAAACCGGATACGATATCCCAAAAAACAAAGAATCAATATGAGCCTTGAAATAAAAGTCCCGGAAGTAGGAGAATCTATCACAGAAGTTACCATTTCCCAATGGTTGAAAGCAGATGGCGAGCTAGTAGAAATGGATGAGGTAATCTGTGAAATGGAGTCTGATAAAGCTACTTTTGAATTAACCGCTGAAGCCTCCGGTAAACTAAAAATACATGCGCAGGAAGGGGAAACCCTGGAAATTGGTGCCCTGGTATGTGAAATTGATGAATCCGCCGCTGGAAGCAGTGGGCAGGAAGATACAGCCTCCGAAGCAAAAACGGAGGCAACGGAAGCCAAAACAGAGACGCCGTCAGAAGCCAGCAAAGATACCGAAGGAGCGATCATCGAGATGAAAGTACCTACTGTGGGAGAATCGATTACAGAGGTAACCATTGCCAGCTGGTTGAAGGGTACGGGTGACCATGTGGAAATGGATGAAGTCATTGCAGAAATAGAATCCGACAAAGCCACCTTCGAGCTTACGGCAGAAACTTCCGGTGAATTAGAAGTAATCGCGGAGGAAGGGGAAACCCTGGAAATCGGTGCTTTATTATGCAAAATTACCGTTGGAGAAGGCGCTCCGGTCACTGCAAATGAGCAAAAAAAGGAAGCCGCGAGCCCTAACCCAATGCCGGCAACAGCGACGGATGGAACCACCAATTATGCCACCGGCCATGCCTCTCCGGCAGCGGCTAAAATTTTAGCAGAAAAAGGCATTAGCGCTGATCAGGTGAAAGGAACCGGCGTCAATGGCCGTGTAACAAAGGAAGATGCGCAAAAAGCAAAAGTTCCAGCAGCAAAACCAGCTCCGAAGCCCGCAGCCAAATCGAGTCCGGCGCCTGAAAAAAGCAGTGGAGTGGAAGGTCGTGAGCAGACACGCAAAAAAATGACACCTTTACGTAAAACCATTTCCAAGAGACTGGTACAGGTGAAAAATGAAACGGCCATGCTGACCACCTTCAATGAGGTAAACATGAAACCGATCATGGATCTGCGTAAAAAATATAAAGATTCCTTTAAGCAGAAATATGAAGTGAATCTGGGCTTTATGTCTTTCTTCACCAAGGCGGTTTGTCTTGCCCTGCAGGAATTTCCGGCAGTAAATGCCCAGATCGACGGGGAAGAGATGGTTTACAATGATTTCTGCGACATTTCCATCGCGGTATCAGCGCCTAAGGGTCTGGTGGTACCCGTAATTCGCAATGCAGAGCAATTGTCATTCGATGCCATCGAGAAAACCATTGTTTCCTTAGCCACCAAAGCCCGCGACAATAAACTGTCCATTGATGAAATGACCGGCGGTACCTTTACCATTACCAATGGCGGTATCTTCGGATCCATGTTGTCCACCCCCATAATCAATGCGCCACAGTCGGCCATATTGGGAATGCACAACATTGTGGAGCGCCCGATGGCCATGAATGGGGAGGTGAAAATCCTGCCCATCATGTATGTGGCCCTGAGCTATGACCACCGGATCATCGACGGCCGGGAGTCTGTTGGCTTCCTGGTACGGGTGAAAGAATTGCTGGAAGATCCATCGAGATTGCTTTTGGGTATTTAGAGCATGTTTTAAAAGCGCTTAATTAATCTGCGGCCTGTCCCGTACGGGCCCCTCCTTTTCCAAACATTAGACCATCAAATAATGAACTACGATATCACCATAATAGGATCCGGCCCCGGAGGCTATGTAGCCGCCATACGATGCGCCCAACTGGGAATGAAAACGGCTTTGGTCGAAAAGTACCCCACCCTGGGGGGAACCTGCCTGAATGTAGGCTGTATCCCCTCCAAAGCGCTTTTGGATTCCTCGGAGCATTATCACAATGCCCACAAAACTTTTGAAGAACATGGCATTCAGCTAAAAGATTTGGGAGTGGATATGCCACAGATGATCAAAAGGAAAGATGCAGTAGTGAGTCAAACCACTGCCGGTGTGGAATTTTTGATGAAGAAAAACAAAATCGATGTTCATTATGGCACCGGATCTTTTGTGGATGATCATACCGTCAAGGTGACCGATAAAGACGGGAAAGAAAACACCTTTTCTACTAAAAAAGCCATCATTGCTACCGGATCAAAACCGGCCAATCTGCCTTTTATCAGCCTGGATAAAGAAAGGGTGTTCACCTCCACGGAGGCGCTAAACCTTCAGGAAGTGCCGAAGCATATTATTATTATCGGCGGTGGAGTCATTGGCCTTGAGCTGGGATCTGTGTACGCCCGTCTGGGCGCGAAAGTCTCTGTGGTGGAGTTTCTGGACAGCATCATTCCGACCATGGACCGCACCATGGGCAAAGAATTGCAGCGCTCCATGAAAAAACTGGGTGTGAAGTTCTACCTCAGCCATAAAGTAACCGGTGTAGAAAGAAAAGGGGAGGAAGTTACGGTGACGGCAGAAGATAAAAAGGAGCAAACCGTAGAATTTAAAGGAGACTATTGCATGGTCGCCATTGGTCGTCAGGCCTACACCGAAGGGCTTGGGCTGGAAAATATCGGCATCAAAACCGATGATCGGGGAAGAATTGAAGTGAATGACCATCTGCAGACTTCCAAATCGCATATCTTCGCGATCGGAGATGTCATCAAGGGTGCCATGCTGGCGCATAAAGCCGAGGAAGAAGGGGTTTATGTGGCTGAATATGTAGCAGGGCAAAAGCCTCATATCAATTACAATTTAATTCCGGGCGTGGTCTATACCTGGCCCGAGGTAGCGGCAGTAGGCCAGAGCGAGGAGCAACTCAAAGAAGCCGGTATCCCTTATAAATCCGGGGCTTTTCCTTTCCGTGCACTGGGACGAGCCCGGGCATCCATGGACATTGACGGACAGGTAAAAGTGCTGGCGCATAAAGAAACCGATGAAATCCTGGGGGTTCATATCGTTGGGCCGCGGGCTGCCGATATGATTGCCGAAGCGGTGGTGGCCATGGAGTACCGCGCATCTGCGGAGGATATCTCCAGGATGTCTCATGCGCACCCTACCTTTACCGAAGCGATGAAGGAGGCTTGCCTGGCAGCGACGGAAGACCGACCGCTACATATCTAATCATTACAAATATTCACCGACCGATTCAGAAAGTAGCGCAAAGGCATTATTTAAAGGAAATTTTGAATGACTTTACTGCTTTATTAATCGTCCCAATTAAGGGGAGCTTACGATCTCCTCTTTCATATGCTTCTTTTGGGAAAAACTCGAAACAGGAGAAATTTCTTCCTTTCTCCCCCCTGGCAGCCAAAGGAAACTGTAAACATGAACCATTCGGATTAAAAAAACGCCGTAACCTTTGAGTTCTGGTGTTTTTTTTTGGTCAAAATCTTCCATGAAATTGACTTATTTCAACACCCTGTCTGACTTAATATAAAAACATCAATAGTCATTCTCCTTAAAATTAAAGCCCAACACGCACACAAAAAAATTCTAAATAAAATCGCCTTTCATGTCAATTTTATTCAACACCCCCCCCCTTTCATGGTTCCCTCATTGAAAGAGTTTTTAAATGAATAAAAACAATAATGTAATGGAAGTAAAAGCTACTACTAAATATTTTGCCGAATTCATCGGAACCATGGTGCTGGTACTGGTGGGGTGCGGTTCGGCCGTTTTTGCCGGTGGTCACATTGGCTTTATGGGCGTATCCTTCGCATTCGGTCTTTCGGTCCTGACCATGGTCTATACCATAGGACCAATCTCGGGCTGCCATATCAACCCGGCCATTTCTATCTCCATGACCGTCGCCGGTAAATTATCCACTCAGGATGCCTTAGGCTACATTGTATCCCAATGTTTGGGGGCCGCTGTCGGGCCGGTATTATCTATTTTATTGCCAACGGAAACCCGGATTATGACATTAGTGCAAACGGACTAGCCGCCAACGGATATGGAACGGGATCTCCGGATGGTTATTCCATGATCGCCGGTCTGGTAGCCGAGATTGTGTTCACGGCTTTATTTCTTTTGGTCATTTTTGGCGCTACCAGCGAACAGGCTCCCGAAGGATTCGCTGGAATCGCGATAGGCTTAGCATTAGTCATGATTCACCTTGTCACAATTCCTGTAACCAATACCTCCGTAAACCCTGCACGTTCATTAGGCCCAGCATTATTCGTAGGGGGAGATGCTTTATCGCAGCTCTGGCTATTTTGGGTAGGCCCCATCATCGGAGGTATAATCGCAGCAATATTATGGAAATCCCTATTCAGTAAATAGGATTTTAATACTGTCTTAATTCATCGAAAACAATAAAGGAGAATTCTATTTTCACATAGATTCTCCTTTTTTATTATTATTTTCATCAAAAAACAGCCAATAATTTTCAAATATTGACGCCAATTGTGTAAATAGCTGAAAATTACTAGTCATGATGAGTACGGCCCTCAATTATTCAACGCAAGATCAACCCATCCGTCCGGCAGACCCTTCCTATGAGGTGAAGTTTGAGACTAATCGACTGCGTATCCGAAAGTTGGATTGGCACGACTTAAAGGATTTCCAAAAATTAGTTGGGGACCAGGATGTAATGGAGTATGTCACCGGCAAAGCTTATCATTCCCGGGAAGGGGAGGCTAAATTAAAAGCTGTTATTGAAGCCTACAACAAGCACTTAAATGATTACTGGATGTGGGCTGTGGAAGATAAGCTGAGCAAGCAATTCATAGGAGTTTGTTTAATTTACAAAAACAGTAAGGAAGAAGAAGAGTTGGGCATCCGCCTTCAAAAAGAATTCTGGGGCAAAGGTTATGGCTTTGAATTAGCCAAAGGACTCATGCGCCATGCCATCAAAACCATGCGTTTCAAATGTGTCAAAGCCTATGTTGACACGCGCAATACCGCCTCGGAAATGATTTTTCTTTCTTGTGGATTTAAGCCGGAAGCAGAGCATCAGAATGAGCTTAAGGGGAAAGACAGAGTCTATGTCTACCGCAGATGCTAAAAAAATAATTAAAATTTCTACTCAAACTGAAACCCAAACGATAAATTTCAGTTTCTTATTATATCGCTCACGATTTAATTTTAAACGATATAATTGAACACAAACATGGGATTCAAAAAGTTGTATACCGCTTCCGCCGAAGCCACAGGAGGAAGAGATGGTAAAGTAAAAAGCAGTGACGGAGTAATTGATACTGGCCTTAGTGTTCCGAAATCTTTGGGAGGAGCGGAACAAGCAGGTACGACCAATCCGGAGCAGCTATTTGCCTCAGGCTATGCAGCCTGCTTCAGTTCTGCGCTGAATCTGGTAATAGGCAATCAGAAGATTAAAACGGGGCAAAGCCGCGTGACGACTACGGTTCATTTAGGAAAAGATGATACCGGCTTTGGATTGGCCGTTGATCTAAAAGCTATAATTCCCGGGGTTAGCGAGGAGCAAGCACAAGCCCTGGTAGAGGAAGCGCATAAGGTATGTCCGTATTCCAAGGCAACTAGTGGCAATATTGAGGTCAATATTATGGCTGAAATCGAATAAAATCAGGCCTAAGAATAAAAGAAAGCAGTAAAGAGTACCATTCTCTTTACTGCTTTTTTATTTTTAATCATGATTATTCGAGAAATCACCCGAAACGATGATAAGGCCATCGCCCACATCATCCGCAAAAGCCTGGAAGAATATGGAGAGAATAAAGCCGGAACCATTTATTTTGACCCCGTTCTGGATCATATGAGCGATCAGTACCAGAAGGAGGGCTCAGCCTATTTTGTGATTGAAGAAAACCATCAAATTCTTGGTGGAGCCGGAATTGCACCTTTAATTGGCGAGCATCAAAAGACCTGTGAATTACAAAGAATATTTCTAAAGGCATCTGCAAGAGGAAAAGGGCTGGGAAAAATGCTGATGGACCAATGCTTGCATTTTGCCCGATCACAAGCTTACCAGCAGGTATATTTAGAAACCCTCCCAAGTTTAAAGGAGGCGGTCCTCCTTTATGAAAAATACGGATTTCAAAAACTGGAAAAATCCATGGGAAATACCGGACATGGCGCCTGCGACCTCCCCATGCTGCTCAAGTTATAAAGTTAATCCTAAAGTAAGCGTCACTGGAGGCTACCATAATAGTTTACAGCGCCCCGGTTACCTTTATTTCATTTTTTTCCTTCTATCCACGAAAGGAAATCGCTCCTTAAACAAGTCAAACTGAAATAAATAAGCCATTTGAAGCCCGGCAAAAATATTGAGCGTACCATATGGAGCGCCAGGATAATCCGGATTAATGATATTTTTGAGGCCAACACTGAATATACCGGTTAGTTCTACCGAGCTCTGCCCAAAGGATTGCAACATTCCAATTTCAGCCCGGATGCCCAAATCAAAACGATTATCCCGAAAATCATCATATTCAATCTGCTCCTCGGATTTAATATTTCCGGTTTCTACATCAATCACTTTTTGAACATTAGACAGCTGATAGGCAAAATAGGGTCCTAAATTGATCACCACCTTGGTAGAGCCTTTAAATACATAAAAGCTGGACATAAGCGGTACCTCCAAATATGTGTAATCTGCTGCTATGCTTTCGGTTTGCGGGTTATCCCCAATTTTTCGACTCTCTGGTACTCGCTCCGCAAAGCCTTTCTTTGAGTAATCCAAGCCTATCTGCAAACCGGCATTTGGAGAAGTATATAGCCGATAAAATACCCCACCCGAATAAGCCGGGATAAATGTCGTGAAAAGCGTCTGATTCGTCTCTACATTATTGGTATAACCCACAGAAGAAACCGCTCCGGCAGCCCGAACTCCAATAAACTGCTGCGCTTTTAACTCCCCAAGGCAGAAAATAAAGCAGGAAAGCAAAAAGTATTTATAAAATCTCATAGCCAATTGATTAAACCGCGGTAAATTTAAGATATTTTTGATTGCCAACCTGAGAAAGCTTTTTCTAAACCCTTTAATTTAGGCCAAATAATTGAATATGATCCAAAAAGCGGTTGTTTTACTTTTTGCCCTTACCCTAATAATAGGCTGTAACTCCCATTCCGGGGATTCTCCTTTATACAAAAACAGTACTTTTACCCTCAGCCGGCATATGGTCAAAGAGGGGGCCTTGGGCGCTGAAACCTCTTCTGCTGGTATTCATAGTAATTACTTCAAAAACAAACAGCAGCCCCTTCCTCCCAGCCTGCGATATACCTTTATTATTAATGGGAAAATTTTGGAATTTCAGGGCCAAAACTTTCATGAAGTAGGGATCAGCCCGGATATCAACGGGCATTTGGAATGCCCCATCAGCACTTACGGGAAAGCAGAGCAGCTGAATCAAAAAAATCAGCAAGCCTCCACTACTCCTTTAAAAACCATCTCTTTTCAGCTGGACCTTTCTGCCATCCTCCAATCATTTTCGGAGAAGGGCTATTATGATTTTGAACAGGAACGCCTTTATGAGGATGACCTCAACAATATTTACCTCCTATGTAATTTACCTGGCCAATCAGTATTGCTTCCCGACTTACAGTCCCGTCGCGATTTAATCATGAGAGGACCCGACGAAAAGGGCCTGTTTTACCTCAATATTGCCCTGGAACAAAAAAATAAGGAACAGCCTGACCAATGGGTAGCGACTAATAAAGCAGATTACTTTTACCCCTCCATTCAATCGGATATTCCTATTCTGGATCAGTCCTACCGGCTGGCGGTGGAAAGTATCAGTAAAACCTTTCATAATAATCCGGTTCAATCTTTCCAGACCAATGCCCTGAACCAACAACACCTCTGGTATGCGGCATATTTATCCCTGGGCATTATTGAACCGGATTTATTTCGGAAGCATTTGGAAGAACAATTAGAGCGCCGGAATATTCATGCGGAAAATAGCCTGTCTTTTGGATGGCCCATTTCCTCAGACCGTATATTATGGGCCTTGGCGGCCTGGGAATTGTATATGATTCAGGGGGATCGGGAATGGCTGGAAAAAGCATATCCGCTGATGCAGATGATTTTTGAACAGGATATCATCACCCTGATGGACCCCAACACCGGGCTTTTGAAAGGGGCCAATATTGGCATTAAGCCACAGTGGTCCGTTTATCCCAACTGGATGAGTCCGGCAGACATTTTCAACTCCAACCATCTGGCCACTAATAGTGCTCATTACCAATTTTTTAGGATTTTAGAGCAAGCCTCCGCTCTATTAGGCAAAAACCCGAATCGCTACCGGAAATATGCACAAAACTTAAAGCTGGCCATCAATGAAAATTTCTGGCAGGAGGACCGGGGATACTATGCTGCTTTTCTTTATGGCCAGCAACATAAGCTAAGTGCTTATCGGGTAAATCATTTTGCGGAAGCCCTGGCCTCCCTTTTTCAGGTCAGTAATCTTCAGCAAGGGCAGTCGGTGTTTCAAAACATTCCGACACTGGCCTATGGAGTACCCCTAAATTATCCTTTGATGCAGGATGCCGTGGGAAGCTGGCAGGACCACATTGCTCCTATGGCCCAAAGCTACTGGACCTGGGCGGCGGCTGATATTCCCAATGAAGAAGCCGTGAAATATGGTATTTCCACGCTTTTAAGAGCCAGTAGCCTAAGCATGAGCAACCCTATCGCGATCAGGGGAACCAATGGAACCATTATTTCTCATAAGGAAAGGTCAGAAAAAGAATTATGGAGTGCTGCAGCAAATTTAGGTTTGGTTTACCGGGTATTATTTGGAATGCATTTCAATGAGTCCGGACTGGAATTTAAGCCGCACATCCCCAAAACTTATGCCGGTACCTATACCCTGGATAAGGTAAAATATCGTGAAAACAATTTAAAAATTACCATTGAGGGCTTCGGTCATCATATCGCTCAATTTACTATTGATGGGGTGGAGTTTCCAAAAGCAGAAATCCCCAATGATATGAAGGGCAGTCATGAGGTTTTCATTCGACTGGATCGACAGTTGGCCGATCAAAAAGAAATCAACCTTATTGCGCCGCATAAATTATTGTCCTCCCCAATGCAAAATTAGTTGATGGCATATTAGAATGGGACCCCATACCGGGCGCCATTGCTTATACCGTACTCAAAAATGGTAAGCCCTACGCCTATCTTTCTGAAGAATTCAGCTTCCGTACCAACCCGGAAGAAGGGGCGGAATATTGCGTATACGCCCTGGACTCCATGGGCTTTGAATCTTTTGGTTCAGCTCCTGTTTTTTCTGTAGACCAATCCCGAAAAATCATGTCCGGCATTCCTTACACCGGGCAAAGCAGCAATATTAAGGGATTCACCGGAGATGGTTTTGTTATTTTGGATCGCCAAAAAAACCGACAGGTGAATTACTCCATTGAGATGGAACAGGAAGGGAATTACCTGATTGACTTCAAATATGCTAACGGTAATGGCAACTTATATTCCGGTAAAGATTGCCCCTCAAGATCACTAAGCGTATCCGGCATATATCAGGGAGTCATTGTATTGCCTTCAAGAGGAGATGGCGAATGGTCGAACTGGGGCTATTCCAATAGCATTCGGGTAAGGTTGCCAAGAGGTAGATCCCGAATCTCCCTGAGCTTGGAATCCTTTAATGAGCCCAACCGGGAAGCAGGCAATCGGGTATTATTGGATTATATGCGCATTCGTAAGGAATAAAAAAGCCTCCATATATTTCTGCGGAGGCTTCTCTCGAATATTTATGATCCCGTCACCCAAACTATTCACAGCTAGATTCAGGCACTACACTAATAGGGTCACTACTCATGCATTAAAATGAACCCTACTGGTGTATTGATGGCCCAATTATGGGAGGCCTGCTTGCTACTCATTCTTATACCTTAATGGAAAAAGCTCGAGATAAGGAAAATTCCTTCCTTTTTTCCCTTCCGGCGGCTAATCAAAGAGCGAAGCAGGAATAATCCGCTTAAGAACTTTTACTCATAAGCTCTTTCTTATTTTTCATCACGATTTGAGGGCGGTGATAAACTATGGAGTGTTTTTCCACGGAATTTGTCAGCCAGACATTCCCCCCAATCACACTATCTTCACCAATCACAGTATCTCCCCCCAGAATGGTTGCCCCTGCGTACACCACTACGTGGTCTTCCAAAGTGGGATGTCTTTTGGTTTCTGCCATCGATTTATCCACACTCAGAGCCCCTAATGTGACGCCCTGATAAATTTTCACATTCTTTCCAATCTTGGTGGTCTCGCCGATCACAATCCCGGTGCCGTGATCAATGCAAAAATGCTCTCCAATCTCTGCCCCCGGATGAATATCAATACCCGTATGGCTGTGGGCATTTTCACTAATAATCCGAGGCAGCAAGGGAAGCTTCATTCTATACAATTCATGCGCAATGCGGTGAGAAAAGATGGCCCGAAATCCCGGATAAGTACGAATGACCTGATCCACACTGGTGGATGCCGGATCACCTGAAAAAATGGCCTCCGCATCTTTTTTTAACATTTCATGAATGCCCGGAAGTGCATCGAACAGCTCATCCGCGATTTCTTTTGCCGGCTTGGGTAAATCCATCTCCATACCGGAAAGGATATCTATCGCCTGGGAATAAATCAACTCATACTGTGCGGCAATCTGGGTCTCATTCACGATGCAGTGTTCAGAAAACTGAGGAAACAAAAACTCACGCATCCGCTCAATCAGCTCACAAATGGAAGAGCGATAGGGCATAGGAGGGGTATTGCGATGGTATTCAAATAATGATTTTATAAACTGCTTTTTCATGACTAGGCTTAATTTTTTTCAGAATAATTCAGGCGGAAAACTGTCGAGGACAACAACTTACCGCACATCCTTCTGTCCAGGCAATGGCCGTTAATAACCGAATCATGCGAATCGTTTTCATGTAATGTTTAAATTAAAATTTAAATAAAAATCTCCTCATTTCAGCCCCTTCCACCCTGCGCCAATCAGGTTTTTATTGCATTAGCCAGCTTAGCGCCCATTGAGTCATTTAAATATTTACCTTTCTACCTTGCGCTTTGTTTCAATTTGATGTGATACTTGAGAGGTAAAAGCATTAAAAGCGGTATTTAAATCCCCAACATTAGATCAAAAAAAAACTAAATTTGAAATTGAAATAATTACAAGTGGCGCCAAATGACAGGTGCTTCACTACAAATTAAACTAAAATTAGCTTTTTAGACACAAAAACCGGCTGAACATGCCCATTATAAAATGTTATGTTTTCCGGTGTTTTTTAATATTTGATGCAATTAAATGAAAAGACCTTTCTACCTTTTATTTTTGCCCCTCATAATCCTTTACTGCTCAGATGCCTTTGGACAAAGGAACAATTATTTGGAAAGAGCACAAATCGCCTATGATGAGGGTAAATTTTCAAGAGCCATCAGCTATTACAAAAAGGCCCTTTCTAAAGAATATGATGCCTTTGCTGCACTTGAATTAGCCGAATGCTATGAAGAAACCAATCAGTTAGAGGAAGCTTCTCAAGTATATAAAATTATTCTTGAACAACATCAGGAAGAAATTCCGCTGATTCGATTTGAGTATGCCGCCAGTCTAAAAAAATTGGGAAATTACCCCTTAGCCATTCAGGAATTTAACACCTTTTTGGAAGAGGCAAAATTGGTAAAGGGAAGGGCTAAACGGGATGCGAAATATCTGACAGATTTATCCCAAAAGGAAATACAGGGTTGCGAATTAGCCTTGAAGGATCCGGTGGTAGAAATTTTAGAAATGGGCTATAGAGAGGTCGATGAAATAGACAGCAGCTTTACGCTTTATTCACCGGCTATTCACCCCACCACCGGAAATTTATGGGTGACCACCGAAAATGCCCGGCAAAAAGGAAATTTCCAAAGGTTTAAATATACCGGAGGACAATGGTTTCCCTTCACTCAGGAAGATGGTTTTCGATATGTCAATTCCGGTGCTCAGGAGGAGGGAGGTGCTTTTAGCCCAGATGGAAATACCTTCTTTTTCGTCAAAAGCCAGCGAGATTATCCCTACGAAATTTGGTATTCGGAAAAAATAAAAGGTCGTTGGGTCAAACCAAAACCATTGGAGGATAAAGTAAATAACCCTTATTACGACAATATCTGCCCAAGCCTTTCTTCTTCAGGTGATACCCTTTTCTTTTCCTCTAACCGGCCAAGGGGAAAGGGTGGATTTGATATCTGGTTTTCGGTAAAAAATAAAAATGGCGAATGGAAAAAAGCCCAAAATCTGGAAGCGGTCAATACGGAGGAGGATGAAGTAGCCCCTTACTATGATGGGAGCTCGGATCACCTTTATTTCAGCAGCGCAGGACATATTACCTATGGAGGACTGGACATTTTCAGCTATTCGTTCCAGGATGGGTCCATCCACAATTTAGGAGCACCGATCAACAGTTTTGCGGATGATGCCTATTTTGTAAAAAAGGGAGATCTCATGCTTTTTAGCTCTCAAAGGAAGGGGAATCAATTCAGATTATACGAAATCAATACACGTCAAAAAGAAGTACTGGCACAGGAAATGGTCATAAAAGAAGTCATTGCAAAGGCCAAAACTGACACCTCCTTCACCACTACGAACGCTGGCCAACCACAATCACCATTGGCAAACAGCACCCATGCCTACGATGTTACTCCTGTCAAAAAAATAACAGCTCCGGCTTTGGCCCCGGCCAACTATCAGGAAGAGGCGCTGGCTTATTATGAAGGATTAGATCATCAGCAAAAAAATAAAGTGGAACGCATCATGGCCACCATGTGGATGAATATGCGCCTGACCATGGCACCACAGCTGACGGAAGAACTCAAGCAGGAATGGGCCTCATTGGCAGCCGACCAACAAGCAGAACTTAAACGCATCGGTCGCTATTACTGGGCCAAGTCCCGCACGCAAAGAAGTGCTCTGGCAGCCAGGGAAGAGCAGTTTGTACTTGAGCATAATGCCAAGTCACCTGCCCGATGGAGAAGTCTGATCATCTATTATGCCTTCCGTCATGATGAAGAGGGCATGATCAAAATGTCTAAATTAGACTGGGAATTCCTTAAATCCCTGCGCCAGGAAGATGTGGATAAGATCAAATACATCTCCAGCCGACTGCGAGAGATTCAAATGCCAGCTTCCGTACCGATTGATCTTGAAAACAGACAAATTCGATAATGGATCAAAAAGACAGGGCAGAGGTCCTGTCTTTTTTGTTTTATTCCTATAATTACCGCCCTTCTTGTCATTTCAAAATCCGTAACGAATTGTTACCTTTGTACCGCTTTTGTACAATGCAAAGCCACAGGATATTGACATTAAAAATCATTCCTTATAAATGGAAAAAGAAGTAAGAGTTCGTTTTGCTCCCTCACCTACCGGAGCCTTGCACATTGGTGGTGTCAGAACCGCCCTTTTCAACTACTTATTCGCCCGCAAGCACGGTGGTAAATTTCTTCTAAGACTGGAAGATACTGACCAAAGCCGATTTGTGGAAGGGGCAGAGGCCTACATCCTGGAAGCCTTAAACTGGATGGGCATTCAGGTAGATGAAGGCGTAGGAGCAGAAGGCGGCGAATGCGGACCTTATGTTCAGTCTCAGCGTAAGGATATTTATCAAAAATATGTACAGCAACTGATCGACGAGGACAAGGCCTATTATGCCTTTGATACCCCGGAAGAGCTGGATGCGATGCGCGAGCGTTTGATGGAAGCTAAAGTGGCCCAACCACAATACAACTCCATCACCCGCATGCAAATGAAAAATTCCCTGACCCTCTCCGCTGAAGAGGTTAAGACGAAAATGGATGCCGGCGAGCCTTATGTGGTACGTTTGAAAGTTCCGCGCAAAGAGGAAATTCGTTTGAATGATATGGTTCGTGGATGGGTAAAAGTGATGTCCATTGATGTGGATGACAAAGTGCTTTTGAAATCCGATGGTATGCCAACCTACCATTTGGCCAATGTGGTGGATGATCACCTGATGGGGATCACCCATGTGATTCGCGGAGAAGAGTGGTTGCCTTCTGCACCTTGCCACGTGTTATTATATGATTTCCTGGGTTGGGAAGACAGCATGCCGCAATTTGCCCACCTGCCGTTGATCTTGAAACCGGACGGAAACGGGAAATTATCCAAGCGTGATGCAGACAAAAAAGGGTATCCGGTTTTCCCTCTGGATTGGAATGACCCCAGAACAGGCGAATTCTCCATTGGTTTCCGTGAGCAGGGTTATTTGCCGGAAACGATGGTCAACTTTTTGGCCATGTTGGGTTGGTCTCCGGGGAATGATGAAGAAATGTTCACCATGGAAGAGCTTTGCGAGCGCTTCTCTATTGAGCGCGTAGGAAAAGCGGGGACCAAATTTGACATTCAAAAAGCGCAGTGGTATAACCAGCAATATTTGAAAAACCGTCCGGAAGCAGATATCACCGCCTTTGTTTTGGCAGATGCACAAAAGGCCGGTTATGAGTGCTCAGAAGAGAAAGCACGTGCCATCGGGCAGCTGATGAAGGAGCGCGTGACTTACCCAACGCAATTTGCTTCAGAAGGAAAGTACTTCTTCGTGGCGCCAGAGGAGTATGATGATAAGGTCATCCGTAAAAAGTGGACAACAGAAGCGGTGGAAGTCATCGGAGCATTCAAAAATGCCATGGTAGCGGTAGAGGACTTCAGTGCTGAAAACATAAAGGCGGCTTATATAGGTGTTTGTGAAGCCCGCGAAATTGGTATGGGAAAAGTGATGCAATCCCTTCGTGTTTCGGTAACCGGACAGGGTGGTGGTGCTGATCTTTTCGAAACCATTGCCACTATTGGAAAGGAAGAAGTCGCTAACCGCATTGACGGTGCAATCAGTACATTAGCGGATCGCGTGAAAGCTTAAACAATTATTGATTTTTCAGGAAAACCTCTCGGAAGCATTCGGGAGGTTTTTTTATGCGGATCAAAAGATCCTGCGATCCCTTCATCCCCCTATTAAAACAGCCCACCATGATCATGAAAATATTGCTTTAGGTCTGCATAGGCCTGTACTCACTTTCCTGACCTTCCTTCAAAAGCAGACATGCTCCTTTCAGTTTGTTTTTATAAGCTACCCATCGGGCTTATCCCGCCTTACCCGAATTATGCACCGCATAAATTAACTCAATGCATTTTTTTTCAACACATTAGGAGTGTTACTTTGTGTTTTTTAGGCCCGTTTTTTCGCAAGCTTGCTTTCTCTTCATTCATCTGCTTCGTTGGAAAAAACTCGAAATAGGAAAAATTCCTTCATTTTTCCCGCCTCGCAGCTAAAAGAGGATTTAAGTATGCATGATTCGGGCTAAATCATTCCTTTGAGGATGATTCAAACGCCAACCATGGCTCTTCGAAAAACACAAGGGAAGTCACAAAAGCCTCTTTCATCAAATCCCATAAGTCCCTGCTTACAAAAAAGGGAAGGTTTCTGACCAAAAGGAATGATCTAATCAATGTACCGACAACCCATTGAGCCATAGCCTATCAAAAACAATAATAATGGGAGGTTTTGCCTTCAAAAAACATAGGCTTGCTGAGGAGATCGCCTATTCACAAAAAAATCAGACACAAAAAAAAATGCCCTTATGAGGCATTTCCGCTGCTCGACAGTCGAGACTTTAATAATGTTCCGATTGATCCAAAAGGTGCTCACGCCAGGGGCAGGCTTCCTACCCCGCGTCAGCAATCGCCCTTTGAATCAATTAAAAAGGTTTGTGATCAAATGTCTTACGCGTCACACCGAAACCGTCTTTTACCACTACAGTGTACTCTCCTGCTGGCATATTTTCGAAACGGAATGGCTTCATAAAACCCTCTTTGTCTTTTACTGTAGTCTTCGCTACTAAAACTCCAGACTCATCATAGATCGATACGATCACTTTAGAATCCATATTGGCCATATACAATACTTTGTAAGTTTCTGCATTGGCATTTCCAATTACACGGAAGAAAGATTTTCCTTTGGCTGCTTCTGTATCATTAATTCCCGCAAATGCGAAAGAAGCGGACATTACTAAAGCGAAGGCGATTGCTACAATGTTTTTCATAACGTTTTCTTTTTGTTCATTGATTACATTACAAACATACGGGGATAATTTTACGGAAATCGCATCATTATCATCTTTTTAATCGCCTATTCAGGAGGTTTCAGGGCTTCAAATTACCAAATTCGCAAACTAACCCTGAATTTTCGCCTTATTCTGCTGCCTTTCCTTAAAAGGTATATTCATTTTCGCAGCTTTTAACCACTAACTCCCAATGTTAACTTTTATTAATCTGCACAACAAAATTGCAAATTTCAAAATGAAACCCTTTTTCAAGCTTCTTTTTACGCACTTTTGAAAACCAAACATCGTTTTTTTGAACTCATTTTTAATCAAAGCTGAATTTTGGGCAAAAAAAAATGCCCTGACAGGCATCAATTCCGCGCTCAAAGCAGCTACAAAAAATATTACAGGCTCATTTCTCCACATTCCTATACCTGTCCGCTACCTTTTTAATTAAAACTCCGTTGGATTATGTACAAATTTCTTTCTGTAGGTTCCTTGATCATCCTTAATTACAACGGTATACTCTCCGGCAGGCATTTCTTCAAACCTGAAAGGTTTCAAAAAGCCGTCCTTCCCCTTAACAGAAGTTTTCACTACCATTCTTCCATCCTCATCATAAATAGACATCGTCACACGATCCTGCGGAGCGGACATATACAACACCTTATACATTCTGCCATAACCATTGCCGATCACATCAACATGGGTACTACTTTTGGCTTCACTATCTTTGGCTGCTAAAGCAGCGCCACTCATCATTATGGCAGTAACTGCCAACAAAAGCATCTTTTTCATAATTGTTAGTCTTTAAATTTAAGCTTCACTTCTACTAGTGCAAAGCACAGACTAAATCCCCATAAAATACCATTAATTTTTTTTGTGATTTTTTTCAACAAGATCCAGTAACTCAAAAAACACAATAGTAATGGGCTTGTATTGACAATTATTAGGAAGTTCATCGCGACGCAACCAACAAAAAGGAGGAACAAAATTGCGTTTCAACAATAAAACACAAAGAAACAAGACCTTGAAAGGAGCACATAATCATGAAATATGGCTTAAAAGGCGGTATTTCGACTAAAAAGTAAGGATTAAAAGATATGGATTAACCAGAGGAAGGGAAAATCAGGAGGTCGAAAAAAATATTAGGGCTGCGGTAAAAAAGAAAATCAATATGCAGCGAATCGACCCCAAGCTTTTAATATTACAATTGGCTATTCTAACAAAAAATCAAAATAAGGGGCATTTCAAACCAATACCCTTGAGAATAGTCCTCAAAAGTGACATCATTCAAAGGCGATTAGTCCTTGGGCTGATGGTAGAAGGTTTCTCTTTTCATTCCAAAGGAATCCTTGATGATAATAGTATACTCACCGGCGGGCATGTTCTCAAATCGGAAGGGTTTCAAAAACTCCGACTTGTCCTTGATATGGCTTTTCGCCACCAGGATTCCGGCTTCATCATAAATGGCCAAAGTTACTTTGCTTTGGATGTTGGCCATATAAAGGACTTTGTACGTTTTGGCATTGGCATTGCCAATCACCTTGACCATGGATTTTCCCTTGGTCGCTTCATTGTCCTTGTTCGCAGCGATGGCGGGCATGCCCAGCATGACGGCCATCAAAATCACAAATAGGTTTTTCATAATAGCAAACTAGTTTTGGTTAGTTTGTTAATGATGGAATTTACGGCGGCAAATGGAGCCTGTAAACCTGATTATGAATTATTTAATCGCCACCATCGCTTATGAAAAACATGAAATTCTAAATTTTATTAAATCGTCCACGAAAAAATAACTCAAACTGCTAACTTTCTTCTAAAGCACCGTTCTTGTTTTGATTTTACCACCCAAAACCTTCAATATTAAGCTTTTATCAACATAAATCGTTTTTTAAAGCTTTCCAAAAGCAGTCCATTTTTATGATAGAGATTTAACAATCTACTAAAGCAATTCCGCAGAATAAACTTCCCCATGGCCAAAAAACGCCAAAAAGGATACCATTTTTCATTACTGCACAAGCCTTTGATAAAAAAAGGCCATCCCACTTCCTCCCTAATTGCGAAACCAGCCAGTACTTACGCGCTTTCCCTATTGCCCACTTCCATGGCTTCTATGGTAGTCCGGATTATACATGCTTATCCTCGTTTAGCTGTAAGGCGGAAAAAATGAGGGAATTTTTCCTATTTCGAGTTTTTACCAACGAAACAGGTGAATGAGGAGAAAGCAAGCTTGCCCCAATTTGAGCTATTATTAATCAAAGAAAACAAGCCATAAAAACTAAAAACAAGCTATTTATCATTAACCAATATATTTGGCGGTGAATAATTCGGGATAGGAGTGCTTTCCTCCAAAACCCAGCAGATAAAAAAAAGCGGCCTATTTTCATAGGCCGCCTAGCAAAATAATAATGACAACAACTAGTACCGAAGTACTATTTTAGAGATTCTATCTACGGGCTGTTCACCCTTAAGCATTACTTACGCTTTTTTTCAGGCATGGTTCCAAAAATCACGTCCCAAAATGGGGAGCTCACCCCAAAGGCCACCGTATCATCCTTATAGTGATGGATGGCATGATGCACCCACAAAGTCTTGAAGGCATTATTTGGGGGTGCCCAGGCATGTACGATATAATGTACAAAAAGATAAGTGGCATAACCGCTAATGAAACCCGCCACAAAGCCAAAAGCCCAATTGCCCATTAAAAGCCTGAAAAATAAAAACATCAGGGTCACCACCGTCACACTCACCAGAGGAGGCATGGCCAAACGGCTTCTGTCCTTGGGGAAATCGTGATGCACCCCATGAAAGGTGTAGGTGAATCGCTTTTTCCATCCGGCATCCTCCACCATATGGTAAAGTTTTCGATGCGCCCAGTATTCTACAAAGGTGAACAGGGTGAAACCAAATAGAAAAACGCCAAATAAAGAAAACAGAGGCAGCAGCTGATGATAAGCTGCATAAATCATCAAACCCAAAGCGCCTCCATAAAAAATTACCAGAGGATAAACGATGTGGGTATGAGTGATCCTTTCAAGGATCGGATTTTTAAAAAGAGCTGGAGGCGATTTTGTTGTAGTAGCATTCTTTTTCATAGAATATCACAAGAGGTCAGAAAATTTCAGGCTTTTGCTTACCATTTTAATTAAAGTCCTTTCCTTTAAAGTACTAAACTTTAAGCAAAATATTCATATTACCTGATTCTTTCTATAATAAGCATTTGTAACGATAATCTTCTTTTCCACCAGCTTTCTAACGAATTTTTATGCACCAACAGCGCATTTTTCAATACAAAATCTCCTATATTCGGACAAATTGACTCAAAAATTAGAACACAACACACCATGAGCGAACAAAAAATCACCATTCAGAACGGAAAATTGCAAGTACCGAATAATCCAACCATTCCATTCATTGAAGGCGATGGTACCGGAGTAGATATTTGGCCGGCTGCGAAGCGTGTTTTGGATGCAGCTGTGGAGAAAGCTTACAATGGAGAGAAGAAAATCCAGTGGAAAGAGGTGTTGGCGGGTGAGAAAGCTTTTAATGCGACAGGAAACTGGCTGCCAACGGAAACTTTGGACGCCTTCAATGAATATTTAGTAGGGATCAAGGGACCATTGACCACTCCAGTGGGGGCGGTATCCGTTCTTTGAATGTGGCTTTGCGCCAGGAGTTGGATTTATTTGCCTGTGTGCGTCCGGTACGCTGGTTTGAAGGGGTGCCTTCTCCGGTAAAGCGCCCAGACCTTTGTGATATGGTCATCTTCCGTGAAAACACCGAGGATATCTATGCGGGTATCGAATATATGAACGGTACGGAGGAGGCTGAAAAGGTGAAAAACTTCCTTCAAAATGAAATGGGCGTGAAGAAAATCCGCTTTCCGGAGACTTCCTCTATTGGTATCAAACCCGTATCAGTAGAAGGGACGGAGCGCCTGGTACGTGCGGCCATTGAATATGCGATCAAGTACGACAAGCCATCGGTGACTTTGGTACACAAAGGAAACATCATGAAGTTTACCGAAGGGGCTTTCAAAAATTGGGGCTATGCCCTGGCAGAGCGCGAATTCGGTGATCAGGTATTCACCTGGGCACAATATGACCGCATTGCAGAAGAGGTAAGCAAGGAAGCGGCGGATAAAGCACAAAAAGAAGCGGTGGATGCAGGTAAAATCATCGTGAAAGATTCTATTGCAGATGCCTTCTTGCAGCAGATCTTGTTGCGTCCGGCAGAATATTCCGTAATCGCAACCCTGAACCTGAACGGGGACTATGTATCGGATGCTTTGGCGGCCATCGTAGGGGGTATCGGTATTGCTCCGGGAGCGAATATCAACTACCAGACGGGAAATGCCATCTTCGAGGCGACTCACGGTACCGCTCCGAAATACGCAGGACAGGATAAGGTAAACCCGGGGTCGGTCATCCTTTCCGGTGCCCTGATGTTGGAGCACTTAGGCTGGACGGAAGCTTGTAATTTGATCTATAAGGGCATCGAAGGAGCCATTTCCAAAAAGCGCGTGACTTATGATTTCGAGCGTCTGATGGAAGGGGCTACCTTATTGAAATGTTCTGAATTTGGCGAAGAGATCGTAGCCAATATGTAAGCCTAAAAGGGCAGGAGCTGCACTCCAATTCATAAAATATCCAAAACACCCTGCCATCTGCGGGGTGTTTTTTTTGTATCCGATCACGTACAGCGCCAAAAAATCCCCCCATCAGGCGATGCTAATCGGTCAATCCGTTCTTCGCTTTCATTTTTTCCCTCGAACTTTAGCTCATCAGCCTTCCAATCAGCTCCTGACCACCTGTCATTCGGTAATTTTTGCAGGAGCTTTTTCAGGCAAGTATACTTCGCCAGTCCTCCACCAACCACATCTGTTGAAAGCCAAAAAGAGGAGGAATCAAATGGCATGAATGGTGACAGAAATTGCTTATATTTGTATTTAGAGCGCAGAAAAATAGCGCGTTCTTGTAAAAGAAGGAGAAGATATGTTCTTAATATACGATACCGAGACCACCGGTTTACCTCAGAATTATAATGCCCCTGTTACGGATCACGACAACTGGCCCCGCATGGTCCAGCTGGCCTGGCAGTTGCATGATGAGCAAGGTAATCTGGTGGAAGTGAAAAACTTTATCGTCAAGCCGGAAGGCTATTCGATTCCCTTTAATGCCACGAAGATCCACGGCATCTCCACCCAGCGTGCAGAGAAGCAGGGTATGCCACTGGAGTATGTGTTAGAGGAATTCGAAAAGGCTTTGGCCAAGTCCCAATTCTCGGTAGGGCAGAACATTGAATTCGATGTGAACATTGTCGGGGCAGAACTGGACCGAAAGGGAAGAGATACCGGTCAGATTTTAGAAAAACCGATCCTGGACACCAAGGATGAGGGAACGGATTTCTGTCAGATTCCCGGAGGTAGAGGGGGGAAATACAAATGGCCTACCCTGACGGAGCTGCACGTGAAGCTATTCGGAGAAGGTTTTGCCGAAGCCCACAACGCCTCTGCCGATGTGGAAGCAACAGCCCGCTGTTTCCTCGAAATGGTACGTATCGGCCTCTATTCTGCCGAGCGATTAGGCACCACCGAGGACGTCATAGCAGCATTCAAAGAGAATAATCCTTCCACCATTGCGGCCATCGGGCTGAATATTGAGCCCTATACGCCGGACAATGTAGAATTTGCTGAGGAGACCGACGGAGACCGTGGCACTACGGATACCGCCACGGCCATTGACCTGACTGACGTCCCTTTTGTGCATTTGCACGTGCATACGCAGTTTTCGGTATTGTCGGCCACCTGTGATATCGGTTCGCTCGTCAGCAAGACCAAGGAGTTGGGCATGCCGGCAGTGGCCATGACAGACCATGGAAATATGATGGGCGCCTTCCACTTTGTGCGCGATGCCCTGAAAAATGACCTGAAACCCATCCTGGGCTGTGACTTTTATGTGGCGGAAGAATACCAAAAACGCCAATTTACCAAAGACAATCCCGATCGCCGTTTCCAACAGACGCTGATTGCCAAGAATAAAGCCGGTTATCATAATTTGGCCAAGCTGAGCTCGATTGCCTATGTGGATGGTTTATATGCAGGCTATCCCCGTGTGGACAAAGACCTGATCGTTCAGTATAAAGAAAACATCATCGCCACTACCGGTAACCTGAATGGGGAAATTCCGGACCTGATCCTGAATGTGGGGGAAGAAAAGGCCGAGGAAGCCTTCCGCTGGTGGCATGGCCACTTCGGAGACGACTTCTATGTGGAGCTGATGCGCCATGGTCTGGAGGAAGAGGATCACGTCAATGAGGTGTTGATCGGTTGGGCTAAAAAATATGGAGTCAAATACTTCGCCTCCAACAACGTCTACTACATCAATCAGGATGGGGCCGATGCCCATGACATCCTGTTGTGTGTGCGCGATGGGGAAAAGAAAGAAACGCCTATAGGTCGCGGCCGTGGCTACCGCTTTGGCTTCCCGAATGATCAGTTCTACCTGAAATCTCCGGAAGAGATGAAGGAACTGTTCAAAGACATTCCGGAAGCCATCGTGACGACCAATGAGATTTACGAAAAAATTGAGGCTTATGAGCTGGCCCGGGAAGTACTGCTACCCGCCTTTGACATCCCCGAGCAATTCATACATGAAGAGGATGAAAAAGACGGGGGCAAGCGCGGAGAGAATGCCTACCTGCGCCACCTGACCTACGAAGGCGCCTATAAACGTTGGGGTAAGGAGCTCTCGGAGGACATCAAGGAGCGACTGGACTTCGAGTTGATGATTATCGAGAAGACGGGTTATCCCGGTTACTTCCTGATTGTGCAGGACTTTACCTCCGCCGCCCGTGATATGGGCGTATCGGTGGGTCCGGGTCGTGGATCGGCAGCGGGATCAGCCGTGGCCTATGCCATCGGAATTACGAATGTGGATCCGATTGAGTACGACCTGCTTTTTGAGCGTTTCCTGAATCCGGATCGTGTCTCCCTGCCCGATATTGATATTGACTTTGATGATGAAGGACGCGGAAAGATCATCGACTGGGTAGTAGAGAAGTATGGACACAATCAGGTGTCCCATATCATCACCTACGGTACGATGGCCGCCAAATCATCGATTCGGGATACCGCCCGTGTGATGGACTTACCCTTACCGGATGCGGACCGAATTGCCAAACTGGTACCAGACATCAAGCTGAAAAAGCTCTTCGGCATGTCGCCGGACCAGCTGAAAGATAAACTGAATTCCGACCAGATGGAAATGGCCCGTCAGCTGATGGACATCTCCAAGCAATCGGATATGGAGGGGAATGTATTGAACACCGCCCGCGTGCTGGAGGGTTCCATGCGGAACACCGGTATTCACGCCTGCGGTATCATCATCACCCCTGACGATATTACCAAATTCATCCCGGTGTCTACCGCCCGCGATGCGGACCTGCTCGTTACGCAGTTCGATAACTCCGTGGTAGAGGATGCCGGTATGCTGAAAATGGACTTTCTGGGGCTAAGAACCCTGTCCATTATCAAAGATGCCATCAAGCTGGTGAAGCAGCGCCATGATGTTGACATTGATCCGGATGAAATTCCGCTGGACGATGCCAAGACTTATGAGCTTTACCAAAAGGGAGAGACCAATGGTACTTTCCAGTTTGAGTCCCCGGGGATGCAGAAGCACCTGCGTTCCTTGAAGCCGGATAAGTTTGCCGATCTGATCGCCATGAACGCCCTGTACCGTCCGGGTCCTTTGGAATACATTCCAAACTTTATTGCCCGTAAGCACGGTAGGGAAGAGATTGCCTACGATTTACCTGATATGGAGAAATACCTGGCCGAAACCTACGGGATTACGGTCTATCAGGAGCAGGTGATGTTGCTTTCTCAGCTATTGGCGGGCTTTACCAAAGGTGAGGCGGATATGCTGCGAAAGGCCATGGGTAAGAAAATCTTCGCCCTGCTGGAGAAGCTGAAGCCGAAGTTCATCGATGGTGGTAAAGCCAATGGGCATCCGGAAGATCGCCTGGAGAAAATCTGGAAAGACTGGGAAGCCTTCGCCGCCTATGCCTTTAACAAGTCCCACTCAACCTGTTATTCGGTGGTGGCTTTCCATACCGGTTACCTGAAGGCCAACTATCCACCGGAATATATGGCCTCGGTCCTGACCCACAACATGAACGACATCAAGAAGGTGACCTTCTTTATGGAGGAGTGCCAGCGGATGAAGATTCCGGTATTGGGTCCGGATGTAAACGAGTCCTCGCTGAAGTTTACCGTAAACGAAGAGGGGGCGATTCGCTTCGGGATGGGCGCCATCAAGGGAGTAGGAGAGGCGGCTGTGGAGGCCATTGTGCGCGAGCGCGAAGAGGGTGGCCGTTACCAATCGATCTTTGACTTTGCCAAGCGGGTAGATTTACGTGCAGTCAATAAGAAGGCCATGGAGTGCTTAATCCTCGGCGGAGGCTTTGACTCCTTCAATATTCCGCGTGCAGCCTATATGCATCAGGAAAATGAACGCGATCCCTTGTTCTTTGAAAAGGCCGTTCGCTATGGACAACGCCAGCAGGAGCAAGCCCGACAGGCGCAAGTATCCCTTTTCGGAGGAGATTCCGGCGTAGCAGATCCGGAACCGCAGGCACCGAAGGTCGAAGAGTGGTCGTCGATCACCAAGCTGAATAAAGAAAAAGAGGTGGTGGGGATTTATATCTCCGGTCATCCGCTGGATGACTTCCGGGTAGAGCTGGACATGTTCTGCAATGCAGACCTGGGCCAGCTGGAGGTGAATATGGACAGCCTGGTGGGCCGTGGAGAAATCGCCTTGGGCGGTTGTATTACCGATTGCTCCCACCGCTACACCAAAAAAGGACAGCCATTCGGTACCCTGACGGTGGAAGATTATTCCGGTTCCTTTACTTTCTTCCTCTTTGGAGAAGACTATGTAAAATTCAAGCAGTATATGGAGATCGGCTGGTTCATTTACCTCAAGGGGACGGTACAGGTGCGTCAGTGGGATCCGAGCCGTAAGGAATTCAAGATCCGCTCTATCGAATTGCTGGGCAATATCCGCGATAAGCTTTCCAAAACGGTGGCTTTGCAGATTGAGGCCAAGGACATCACCAATGAATTAGTGGAACAGATCAAACTGATCAGCCGTCAGCATCCCGGGCAATGTAACCTGAAGGTGGTCATTCGTGATTCGGAGGAAAATATCACCATAGATATGATTTCCCGCTCCATGCAGGTGAAGCCGGAAAATGAGCTGTTGCGGAAGATGGATGAAATTCCGGAGATTGAGTATTCTATTCAGACTTAACCCGAATTATTCACCGCTTAATTTACTTCTTAGTCATAAGGAGTTAATTTTCAGTTCATTAAAATTTATTTTCATTGATTTATAATAGCCCAAATTTGGGCATGCTTGCTTTCTCCTCATTTATCTGTTTCGTGGAAAAAAAACTCGAAATAGGAAAAATTCCTTCATTTTTTCCGCCTTATGGCTAAACGGGGATTTAAGCATGAATTTTCCGGGTTAAGGGCGGTATTCTGCCTTTCGCCGCATAATTATTGGGGAAGAGCTCCGCTATCACCGCATCCGGAAGGGCTTTCTGAGAAAGACGGAAAACGGGTTTCCAGCCTCCGGAAGCAAAGCGGCCAACCCGGCCTGAGGCGATAGGGACCTACCCAAAAAAGGAAATCCCCAATGGACCATAGCCGCCATTGGGGATTTTTTTCAAACCTTTTTCATTCACCATTAGGCTCAAAACGTGTTACCCGAAATATTCACCGCTAAATTTCGTCAATCGACTAAATGATTTATTTTCAACTCCATAAGGTTGAACTTATTGATTAATAACCCGAATTCGGGCAAGCTTTAAATAATATAGTCTAACTCAGTGGTGACTTTGATCCCCTTTGCTTTAAGTTTTTGAGTAAAAATCCCATCTCCGGGAACCAATCGACCAGAAAAGCTCCCGTCATAAATTAAGCCGCAACCACAGGAGGGCGATTTGGCTTTCAATATGGCGGCTTGCACCCCCGCGGCCTCAGCTTGCTTCAGGGCCTCATCGGCTCCGGCCATAAAGGCCGCTGTCACATCTGTACCGGATTGGGTACAAATTTTATTCCCCTGCATTTCAGCCGGTACTCGAGGAGTGGGCAGTCCGCCAAGTACTTCCGGACAAAGGGGCAGGAGGTTTTCTGCCCCATAGCGATCAATGATCTGCTGTTGGAGGTTATGGCGACCATCATAACGACAATGTTGCCCCATTAAACAAGCGGATATCGCTACTTTTTTTTTCACAAATTAGACTTTTCTTTTCGAACAATTGCTTTCTGCATGGCCAGGTTATTGGGGTAAGCAATTTCATTTCCTTCCAAATCAATTACCCGAATATTGAACAGGTTAATGTCGATGACTTTACCTTCGGCTCCGTTGTCTCCATCTTTTATTTTGATATGATCTCCAATTTTAAAGGGAGCATTAAAAAACAGAATCAGGGCGGAGGTGATGTTACTCAAAACAGACCAGGCTGCGAAAAAGGCCACCCCGACGACGGTAAAAATGGACGCAATATAAACCGAAAGGCCCTGAACCGAAACCTGCCAAATCATGCCCAGACCAATAAGTCCGAGTACTGAAAGCAAGAAAGTAACCACCTTCTGAACATAGGCCGCCCGAAAGGGCAGGTAGTCCCTTTTTACGCCAGAAGAATGAATATAACGAACTAAAAGGGTCCTACTCGTAAAAAAAAGGACAAACAAACAGAGCGTTCCAAGCAGTTCATAGTGGATTGTTTGCATTGGTATTTTTTATGGTTAATACTGTGTAAATAATGGGTAAATAGGTAGGGGAGGCTACCTAAAGCGCTAATTTGAGCGAGAAGGTAGTGTAAATTTAATCAATGGAAAAGGGTCGATAATAGAAAGTCTGTTAAAAGATTCTATCTTTGTAATTTACTTCAGTAGTAGCATTTTCAAAAGGTTTGTTCCTAAGAAAATTTCTATGCTGCGGGTAAAAAATGCCTCAATTTTTCGGGAAAACCAAGAGGACACGCTCAAAACCATTTCGCCCCATCATTCACCTTCCGGCAAGGGTTGCGGTGCAAGTCGGTAAGCAGGAAGGGATTGCAAGGAGGAGAAAAAAAATCAACCCCCCATTAAGCTAAAATCCATTGGTTACCCCAAGATCATTTGAGGTAAAGAAAGAAAGAAAGAAAAGCGAACAGCATTTCGATAGGATAGATCTAAAAAAAACAGAAAGCAGCGCATCTATGGCCAAGGGGAGCAAAGAAACACCTTTGATGAAGCAGTACAATGCCATCAAGACACAATATCCGGGAGCACTTTTACTTTTCCGCGTAGGAGACTTTTACGAGACCTTCGGGCAGGATGCCGTCACAGCGGCCAAGGTGCTGGATATTGTCCTGACCAAAAGGGCCAATGGTTCGGCCTCCCATGTGGAGCTGGCCGGTTTCCCCCATCATGCCCTGGATGCTTATCTGCCGCGCCTGGTGCGGGCGGGTCATCGGGTGGCGATCTGCGATCAGTTGGAGGATCCGAAATCCGTTAAAGGCATCGTGAAGCGGGGCGTGACCGAACTGGTGACCCCCGGCTTGTCTTTCAATGATCAGGTACTGGATCAGAAGGTCAACAACTATCTGGCGGCGGTTTATTTCGGCAAAACGCAGCATGGGGTGTCTTTTCTGGACTTGTCCACCGGAGAGTTTTCTGTGGCCATGGGGGATTTATCCTATATCGAAAACCTGATTCAGAGTTTCCGTCCCTCCGAAATCCTTTACAGCCGCAATCAGAAGGAAGCCTATACCGCTTCTTTTCGTGATCAGTACAATACTTTCTCTTTAGAGGAATGGATTTTCTCGGCCGAATACGGTTATGATAAACTCAAAAACCACTTCCGCACCGATTCCCTGAAAGGCTTTGGCATTGAAGGCTTTGCTGAAGGGATTATTGCGGCCGGAGCCGTATTATTCTACCTCGAAGATACCGAGCATAAAGAAGTGGCGCACATTACGAGCATTTCCCGCATAGAGGAAGACCGCTATGTATGGCTGGATAAATTTACCATCCGTAATCTGGAGCTGCTATATCCGCAGCAGGAGGGCGGCGTTCCTTTGATACAGGTTTTGGACCATACGCTCACCCCTATGGGTGGTCGCCTATTGAAAAAGTGGATGGTCTTGCCATTGAAGGACCTGAAGACCATCCGGGAGCGTCATGCCTGCGTGGAGGCCTTCACACAAGAGGAGGAATTGCAGGAATTATTGCAGGAGCAGTTGCGGCATATCTATGATTTGGAAAGGCTGATTTCCAAGGTGGCTGCCGGCCGTATCAATCCGCGGGAAATGGTGCAGCTGAAAAAAGCCCTAATGGCGCTGGGCCCTATTCGCCAGGCCTTACTGGACAGCCCTTATGCCGAACTGCAGGCCTTGGCGGAGCGGATTCACCCCTGCCAGGTGCTTTTTGAGCGCATTGCCACCATTTTGAAGGAAGATCCGCCGATGTTGATCCATCAGGGGAACCTGATCAATGATGGCATTAATGCGGAGCTGGATGAATTGCGCCAAATCGCCTTTTCGGGCAAGGATTATCTGGAATCGATTAAAGAAAGAGAGAAGGAGCGCACGGGCATTCCCTCGCTGAAGATCTCCTATAATAAAGTATTCGGCTACTATCTGGAAGTGAGCAAAGCGCATCAGGATAAAGTACCGGAGGAATGGATCCGTAAACAGACCCTGGTCAATGCCGAGCGTTACATTACCCAGGAACTGAAAGTCTATGAAGAAAAAATCCTGGGTGCCGAGGAGAAATTACAGGTCATTGAGCAGGCCTTATTCCGCGATTTGGTGGCTTTTGCTACCGATTTCATCGGGCAGGTACAGCAAAATGCCCTGGCAGTGGCCAGTATTGACTGCCTGAGTTCCTTTGCGCAAGCGGCTCTGGAGCATGATTACACCAAACCGCAGATGTCAGAGGATTTACAGCTCGATATCAAGGCGGGACGCCACCCGGTAATCGAAAAACAATTACCCGCCGGGGAGCCTTACATCCCCAATGACATTTACCTGGACGATGCCGACCAGCAGATCATCATCATTACCGGTCCGAATATGGCCGGTAAGTCCGCCTTGCTACGTCAGACGGCCCTGATCGTACTGATGGCTCAGATGGGTTCCTTTGTGCCAGCAGAAGCTGCCCAAATCGGTTGGATCGATAAAGTCTTTACCCGTGTGGGCGCCTCGGACAACCTGTCCAAAGGAGAGTCCACCTTTATGGTGGAGATGACCGAGACCGCCTCGATCATGAATAACCTTTCCGAGCGCTCTTTAATCCTGATGGATGAAATTGGGCGGGGGACTTCTACCTATGATGGGGTTTCGATTGCCTGGTCGATTGTGGAATACCTGCATAATCACCAAAAGTGCAAGGCCAAAACCCTTTTTGCCACCCATTATCACGAGCTCAACCAGCTTTCCGAAGACTTTAAAGGCATTAAGAACTACAATGTCTCTGTGAAGGAAATGGATGGCAAGGTGATCTTTTTGCGCAAGCTGCGTGCGGGGGGCTCTGAGCACAGTTTTGGTATTCATGTGGCCCAATTGGCAGGTATGCCGAAGCCGATTGTGAGTCGGGCCAATGAAGTGCTGGCCCATTTGGAAGAGAGCCGTACCAAGGAAAAAACCAAGGAGCGCATCGAGGCCATGCCGAAAAATAATTTCCAGATGAACCTGTTTGATGCAGTGGATCCGAAGCTGGCGGAAGTCGAACGGATGATCCGTAAAATGGATGTCAATACCCTGACTCCCATTGAGGCGCTGATGAAGCTGAATGAATTAAAAAGTAAGCTGGAGCCCAACTAATCAGGACAACGTGCTTAATAGGCATAAATAGGGAAATAGGCTTCCTGATTTTTTTTCCCAGAAACAAAACACCGCAGGCAAATACAGTACGTATGCTGCCTGCGGTGTTTTCTGTTTTAAACCAATGATGCTCCTTAACCCGAATCATTCACCGCCAGATTCATAATAAAGACCCACGGAGCGTATTCACAACGCACTACAATTTGGTTTGCTTTTTTTAAATCGCCCAAATTGGGGTAGGCTTGCTGTCTCCCTCTTTTTCTGCTGCTGCTACCTTGGGAAAAATGAAATAGAAAAGATTCCTTCATTTTTTCCGCCTTGCAGCTAAACGAGGATTTATGCGTCAATAATCCGGCTTAAAAGACCAAATCAATTTCAGGCTAACAGCCCCACGACAATGGCGAAGAGGGTAATGGCGGTTACCGCAATGATGGCGGGAAGGTTTTTCGCTACAATTCCTTTTTGATTTTTGTACATCCTTTTGAGCTTTAGTGCGTCTGTATAACATTTTCGAGCCCAAAAAGATCAAAAAAAAGCACCTCCGAAGAGATGCTTGTAAATTTCTTTAGAAAGCAGACGCGCTAGTGCGCCTGACCAACGGCCTGACTTGGCACTTCTTGCTCAACGGCTGCAGAAGCATCAGCACCATCATTCACATGATGATATACCCCAATAGAAAGTGCCAAAATGATAATAGCAAAGACCATCATCAATGGGTAAAAAGCTTTGCTCAAAAAACTGAATTGCTTAGAATTACTCATAGTTTAAAATTAACGTTGTTCGGTATTCATTAGTCTGATTCGGAAACCGGTTTCAAGCTTAAGCAAGCCAAACACCACATTTTGCTTCTTATTGACCTGAAACTAACCCCAAACTTAAAAAAATAATCACTGGATTACCAGCTAGGGATCTGATTAAGATGAATTTAAGTTAGTTAATTTTGCCTTGGGACAAAATGATCTGTCGATTTTATCCGCAATTTTATCAGATATCCAACAAACGTTTGCATTCATTGCCATTCCTTAAACCATCAGTGGGCAATTTCATAAATTTAACATTTTCGGAAAATTATTTTTGCTAAACCTGTTTATGGATGAATAAAACCCCAGGTTTCCAACAGGGACTCACTACCCAAAATGATCATTTGAACCCCCATTACCGCAATAATCAGCCCCATCAGGCGAGCAATTACGTCCAATAAGTCCCGACCAAGGGCATTGGTGATTTTTTCACTATAAATAAAAGAGAGATAAACCATCAGGGTAACCAAAGCGCCGATGGTGACAATCAAAAAAGAATTCAGCCAACCGGGATACATGCCTGCAAAGTTCATTCCCACTGCCAAAGTACCCGGCCCCGCCAGCATGGGCACCGCCAGCGGGGAGACCGCTATATCCATCGAGGACATGTCTTCTCGCTCAATATCATCTTGTGGGCTGTTTTCCTTACTCATATGCCCTCTTAATAATTCAATCCCGGCGGAGATCATAATCCCCCCACCCACCAGGCGAAAAGCATTCAGGGTGATGCCGAACATTTGAAAAATCACATTCCCCACCACCACAAAGAGCGCCATGATGATAAAACTGATCAGGCAAGCCTTATTGGCGATACGACGGCGAGTTTCAGGCTTGAACCTTTCCACCAGCCCAACATAGACCGGCATCATGGCAAAAGGATTCATCATGGTGAAAAAACCCAGAAAAACCGTTGTAAAGAACAGTTGATATTCCATTCACAAAAAATTATAGGGTATATGACTATTTGGCCGCAAACATAGAATTTTGACCTGATAATTCCCTATCAATAAGGAATTATTATGAAAAAAGAAAACGAAATAAAATTCTGAGTTTTCTGTACCCTAATAGCTATTACAGCTTAATCAAGTCCCTGATGGGGATATTTGGCAAATAAAATTTTGTCAATAAAAAAAAGCCCGCTCATTTGAAGGGCTTTTCGGGTATTTTATAAAATTCTGAAGTTCTGAACTACCGCTTCAACCATTCCGGAATGGCCTCAAAAATCTCCACGGTCGCACGTGATTTATTCAAGGTATAGAAATGCAAGCCCGGAGCTCCTCTTTCCAACAGTTCCATACACTGTTTCAATGCCAGATACACCCCGGCGGTATACATTTTCTCCGGAGAATCTTTAATCGGCTCCAGGGCATTAACAATACGCTGCGGAATATTAGCATTCACCATCTCCGAAAAGCGCTTGATCTGATTAAAATTAGTAATCGGCATGATGCCCGGAATGATTCGGGCAGTAATACCGGCCTGTCGGCACTTTTCAACAAATGAGAAATAAAAATCATTATCGAAAAACATCTGCGTCACCACAAAATCCGCCCCCTGATCCATTTTATATTTCAGATAATCGATATCAGAAGCCATATTATCTGCCTCGGGATGTTTTTCCGGATAACCTGCCACCCCAATGGCACTTTGTCCGTTTTTGGCAGCAAAGGCCACTAAATCACTGGCATTATTAAAACCACTCTCCTGCTTCTCAAAAGTGCTTTGCCCTTTTGGAGGATCTCCTCTTAAAAGCATTAAATTCTCCACCCCCAAACCCTGCAGATAATCCAGATCGGCTTTGATTCTTTCTTCATTGGCGCCCACACAGGTGTAATGGGCCATGGTGGTCAATTGATGTTTATTCTGAATATAATCCACCAAGTCAAAAGAAGCATTTTGATGGCTTCCTCCAGCCCCATAGGTCACCGAGACGAAGTCAGGAGATAGTTTTAACAACTGCCCCAGGTTAATCCCAAATTCAATATTGGCTTTTAAACTTTTGGGAGGAAAAAACTCAAAGGAGAAAGTTTTAGATTTTTTTTCAAAAATTTCAGTGATTTTCATATCGCGATCCCAGTTATAAAATTGGAGTTTAATCTTACAAAATTACAAATACGCCTAAGTTTCCGCAAACGGTTGCGCTGAATAGATTCATTAAAAAAGTGCAAAAAACACCCCTAAAAACAGGCTAATTCCATGAAATTAAACAGAAAAATTCAATTAAAAAATTGCCCGGTTTTGTCGTCCCGCCAGAGGGGTGCCAATTTTTCATTTGTTTTGGTCAAAATTCAAAATTTTTGAATTTAAGCCAAAATATACATATCGAATTTAAGATCCCGCAAAGAAATGATAAATGTCATGTTATTTTAAAAAAATATAGCGATATTTGTAATGTAGATTTTTGGAGGACAGAACAGGAGTGGAGTCCTGTTCCGATTTTTTTAACTTAAACAAGCGATTTTTTTGACTATACTTTTTACTGTTTTTTTAATGAAATAATGGCTGGGAGCCAAGCTTACAAATTGTGGAATGGACAAGAAATTTGTAAATGCGGTTTTATTTTTTCAGCTGAAACGAAATGAACTTTTTTATCTCAACTTATCGCAAGGATTTTTTGGACTGCAACTGCCATCTCGGAAGAGGTGGCAGTTTTTTTTGCTTCACCGCATTTAGAATTTAACCACAACCGTGCCAAAAATCACTTATTGTCCATTTTGGCAAACAAAAAGCGCCCTAAAAGGAGCGCTTAATATCTTTATAACAATCGCCTTATTTGATTTTAATAAGACCGGAGTCGTTTTACTAGCCGGCAAACTCCTTCAAATCTTCAATTTTAATCAAACCTTCATACAAAGCTTTTCCAACGACTACCCCTTTGACACCAATTTCTTCAAGGCGTTTAATATCTTCAATAGAACGCACTCCACCACTATTCACCAGGTGAGCATCCGGAAACTGCTGCACCAATTGCTCCATCATTTCAAAATTGGGGCCTTCCAGGGTTCCGTCTCTGGAAATATCCGTTACTTTAACAAACTTGAGTCCCCGGGAAGTAAAATATTCGATATGTTCTTCCAGCTTTATCATCGTATTCTTTCGCCAGGCATCCGTCATGATCATCCCTCCCAGCGCATCTGCCGCCATTGCAATACGTTCGCGCCCAAAGGTCATCAACCACCCCACAAACAAACGGGAATTTTCCACCGGCAAGCCTCCGGCAGTCACACTTTTTGCCCCATATTCAAAAACTTTGTTTATGGCCCCATCGGTTAAAACCCCTCCAGCAAAGTTCACCTTTAAGCTGGAGTGAGAACTTATGGTGTCGAGAATATCCAGATTCACCGGCTCCCGCTGCTTGGCCCCGTCCAAATCTACCAAATGAATTTGTTCTACCCCCACGTCGAGAAATTTATTGGCCATGTCCACCGGAGAGGCGGAATATTCCACTGCCGTTTCATATTTTCCTTGATGCAGGCGAACCACTTTATTGCTTAATACTGCTAAAGAAGGGATAATTTCTATCATTATGGTTTTGATTATTGTTGAGGTAAAAAAGTAACAGGTTTCATATGGTAATATAACAAAAATCGCCTGTTTTCTGCTTCTTATTTGGTTTAATAAGGGAATTTATCCTATTCATCAGGGGATTTTAAGCCTCTGATTCCACAAACTAAGGGCAGTCCGCGGAAGCTATTTTTGCAGTCGTATTATTCACCGAAAATATCAATAAGTCTAAGCGTTTAATTTTCTCCAAGCATGGAGGTTGTCATTCCTGAGTTTCAAATAGCCCAAATTTAGGTAAGCCCCATTTCTCCTCCCTCATCAGCTTCCTTGGAAAAATATGGTAACAGGAAAAATTTCTTCCTTTTTCCCGCCTTACCGCTTCAGAAGGATTGAAACATAAATAAGCCCACCTAAGTCATCTCAGCCAAACGAAACCCCTGGCCGTGAATAGTTTGAATCAGGACAGAACTATCCGCCTTCAGGTACTTCCGAAGTTTCGCAATATAAACATCCATGCTTCGGGCATTGAAATAGGAATCATCCTGCCAGATTTCTTTCAGGGCTTCGGAGCGGTCCATGGTTTGGTTTTTCTTCTTCACCAAAAGCTTCAATAATCCGGCTTCTTTGGCCGTCAGGTGGGTGGTGGTGCCTGCTACCGTTAACTCCTGCCGGTGAGCATCAAAAACACAATTTCCAAATTCAAATTTGACCATCTCCTGGTTTTGAGGCGCATCCGCATAGGTTCGTCTTAAAATAGCTTTCAGGCGAAGTAACAGCTCCTCCATTGAAAAAGGCTTGGTCATATAATCATCCGCCCCCAGGCTTAAGCCCTCCAGGGTATCCTCTTTCAGCGATTTGGCGGTCAGAAAAATAAAGGGCACTTCTTTGCCAGAGGCCCGAATTTCCCTGGCCAGGGTAAAGCCATCTTTTTTGGGTAACATCACATCTAAAATGCAAAGATGAAATTCCTCTGACTTAAAGGTATCCCAGGCTTCCTCTCCATCCTGACACCAAACGGTGGGGAAGCCTTTAATGGTTAAGTATTCATGTAGAATCTGGCCAAGGCTGGGATCATCTTCCACCAATAAAATTTTAGCGTTCTGTTCCATAAGGTAAAAATAAGGAAAAAGTGGATCCTTTCCCAAGTTGACTAATGACTTCAATTTGTGCCCCCAGCGCGTCCACAGCGGACTTCACATAGGAAAGCCCCAAGCCAAATCCCTTCACATTGTGAACATTCCCGGTGGGAATGCGATAAAATTTATCAAAAATATTGCTCAAATGTTCTTTATTCATTCCGCAACCGTGGTCTTGCACGGTGATGCGCAATCCATTTTCTTCCTGACTTAAACTCAGGCTAATCCAGGGCGCTTCCGGAGAGTATTTATTGGCATTATCCAGCAGGTTCTCCACGATATTGGACAAATGCACCCGATCGGTTCGAATCACGGTGCGCTCCGCTTTCAGCTCACAGATTACTTTTCCGCCTCTTTTTTCTACCTGAAGCGCAATATGTTCGGCCGATTGTCGCAAGATCTCTGCTACATCCACCGTCTCCCATTTTACCTTCATCCGTTCGCGATCCATTCGGGCTACCTGCAAAACCTTTTCCACCTGTTGCCCCAATCGCTTATTCTCATTGCGAATAATGCCTAAATAGCGGTCCACAATCGTCGGGGAAGTCCGCATATCAGGGTCTGCCAAAGCTTCACAAGCCAGGGAAACCGTAGCAATAGGTGTTTTGAATTCATGGGTCATATTATTGACGAAGTCATTTTTCATCACCGACAATTTCTTTTGGCGAAGAATAATATGAACCGCATAGGCAAAACAAAGGATCATCATCAACACCAAAAGAAGGGAAGAGCCCATGGCAACGCCTACCTGTCCAATAAGGAAACGCTTCTTTTCAGGAAAATCCAGTAATAACTTGGTATTGGAACTAAAAAAATCATTGGGGTAAAGAATGGTTTTGAAATCCGTTTGTTTCAGATTTTGAAGTTGCCCCGGCTCCATATTATTCATCAGGAACTGATCATCCTGCATGACGGCATAATGGAAATTGATATTCATTCCCCGCCGGGAAAGCTCTGCAGAAAGGAGAGAATCGAGCATATTTTTGTTCAACCGTTGCGCTACCGTTCTGGGGGCGGCAAACATTTGATCAACGATTCTCTGGACCATTTTAGTCCTTTCCTCCATTTTCTTTTTTTGCTCCTCCAGGGCTTTTTCTTTTAATTCCGGCCAGTTTTTCTTCCATCCATTTTTCTTTAGTTGTGGGCTTGGATACTGAATAACGATCTGATCTCCGCTCTTCACTGCCGGCTCATGAAACTCCAGTAGAGAATCCCCGCTAATCACCTGAAAAGCGAAATGCCCATCCTGTCCATTGGAACTTTCCGCTGAAAAACTAAAGTCGAACTGCTGAGCTCCCTTTGGAAAGGCGCCGACATCAATATTGATGTCCAGCATCATCTGCTGCATTTCTTGCTCCACGGCGGCCATCTGCTGTTCAAAAGAATTCATGGCATTTAATCTTGCCTGCAAAGAATTTTGAAAAAAGCCATTTTGAAGACCATGCCTGCCGCCTGGAGATTGCTGATTAACCCAATAGAAAAAATCCGTATCTACCAATACCTCCTGCTGCTTCTGTACCCGGTGCAACACCTCTTGTTGTTCCAAATTGGCCGCCACCGCATTCAAGGCCAGGTGCACATCCTGATTAAAACGCTCCTCATTCACTTTCATGGCATTGCCGACCCAATACAATTGGAAAGCCAGCAGGCCCAATGTGGACAAGCACATGATTAAAATGACAATATTGAGATTTCTCTTATTCATAGCCCTGGGGTTATGCCCCCTAATTTAAGGGCTAATTTCAAATCTCTATGGCCCGCCACCTGCCTTTTAACATCTTTTAACTTGTTTTAACAGGGCATTAACAAAATAAACCAATGGTATCCAATACCTTAGCGGCTGAAAATTCATCAAACACCAGCCCTATGAAAAAGCTAAAACTCCTCCTTTTGTGCCTCCTGTCAATGAACCTTTCGCTTATGGCGCAGGAAGCTTCACAAAAGTTCAGCCTCAAAATGATGACCGTGGACCAGGAAGGTAATAAAGTCACCATTGAACGCGAATACGACAGCCCTGAGGCCATGCAAAAAGATCGGGAAAAGCTGAAAAAAGAAATGCAGGAAGCCGGCATGGCAGATTTCCAAATGCATTCTTTCCCGCATGGTGAAGAAGCTTTTCACTTCCCTTTTGCATTGGATTCCGGAGCGCAATTCAATATGGATTTTAATTTCGAATTTGATCATGAAAAACTGGATTCCATGGTGCAAATAAAGATGAAGCAGGTGAAGGTTTTAGAGGACAGTATGACGCATCCTTTTGTATTTATCACTGAGGGGGACTCCACAGCGGCGGATGTATTGGTCTGGAAAAACCAGCTAGAGGGACTCCCAACGGAAGAAGAAATAAAAGCCATGGAAGAAAAACTGATGAAGCAGCTGGAAAAAACAAAACTGAACCAGCTGGAAATTGAAAAAATCATTGAAACCACTACCAACGCCCTGGCGGAGGCCAAACAAAACACCGCTTTTCAGGAAAATATTTTTTTCCATCACCCCCATTCCCGAAACCATAGAACAGTGAAAATTGCAGACCTTAATCAGGCTGAACAAAGCGAAAGCAAATGGAAAAGCCTCCCTTTAGAAAGAATTCAATTAAAGGCCAGTCCCGGTCAAATTGAGCTCAGCTTTAGCGCTCCATCAAAAAATACGCTGATCCAATTATTAGACGCTGAAATGCAAGCCCTCTATCAGGAAGAATACAATGGTTTTGACGGCCATTATGAAGGCGCTATCTCCACTCAAAATCTCCAAAATGGTCACTATCGATTGCAAATCATCCAGGGAAAAAAAGCCTATCAGAAAAAAATAGTGGTAGAATAGCTACTCATTTTCATAATCCATCCCCGAACAGCAGAAGCTTTCGCTTTTTGCTGTTCTTTTTTTACACAGACAAGCGCGAATATTTTTTAACAAAAAGGAATTTGCACTTTTTAAACTTTATTTCATTCTCACAACCCTTTCTTTTTTTCTCTTATCGAAAGCCAAAATACCAGTAATCGAAGGGCTAAGGCAAATTTGGCCCTTAAATTACCTGCATGTTATGATTCTCGAAATCCTCCTCTAAATTATTATATCCTAAAGCTTTGACAGTCCAAAAGCATAGATTTAGATTAGAAAATTAATATTTTGATTTGAAAAAATACCTAAAAGGGGGTTTTATTAATTTTTAAAGAAGTTAAAAGCCATCAAGAAATCCCTTTTATTTTCTTTGAAGAGATTTATTACATTTGGTCACGGTTGTTAGAAAGAGTAGAACCCAAAATTTGAACCGACGCTAGAAATCAGTCTCTTACCATTTTGTACTATTTTTAGCTATAGTCTCCACTTCTTTGGCCGCTCCATTCCCAAAAACACCGAATCCGCCCACAAGTCGTTACTTTTGTCATGAAATGGGCGGTGATAAATCAATTTTTCACCCAAAATATTGGAGAGACTCATGTCCGAGAACGCCGCCACTCAAACCCTGAACCAAGAACAAAAAGAAGTAAAAGTGATCCAACCCAAACATATCGTAAAACGAAACGGAAAGCGCGTGGTTTTCGACCCACAAAAAATTGCCAATGCATTGGATAAATGTTTTGCAAATGTGGGCCGTCAGCCATCAGAATTGAAGACCCTAATTGACAGTCTTACTGAAAGAGTGGTCAACATTGTCTCCGCACAGTATGATGTACCGACGGTGGAAAATATTCAGGATATTGTGGAGATGACGCTTCAGGCGGAGGGAGAATACGCAGCGGCAAAGCACTACATCCTTTATCGTGCTGAGCATGCGAAAATGCGTGAAAGTCGTCCAATACCGCAGGAAGTAAAAGAAGACTTTGCGGCCTCAGACGTTTACTTCCCGACACAACTACAAAAATTTCAATTTTACGATAAATACTCCCGTTTTGGCTATGAAAAAGGCCGACGAGAAACCTGGATTGAAACCGTTGACCGGGCGGTGGATTTCATGAAGGAATTATCTGAGAGCAGATTACCTGCCTCCGATTATGAAAGATTACGCAAAGGCATTCTGGAGATGCGTGTAATGCCTTCGATGAGGCTATTGGCGATGGCGGGTCCGGCGGCGCGTCGTAACAATATGTCCATTTACAACTGTTCTTACTTACCAGTAGACTCCATGGACTCCTTTGTGGAAGCCCTGTTGATCTCAATGGCGGGCTGCGGCGTAGGCTTCTCGGTAGAGAACGAACATATTGAAAAGTTCCCAAGAATTAAACGCCAAAAAGGACAAACGCTGGCTACCCACGTGGTCAAAGATACGACTGAGGGTTGGGGAGAATCTCTAAGAGCTGGACTGGATGCCTGGTTCAAAGGTTATGACATTAAATTTGATTATTCTTTAGTTCGCCCGGCAGGTGCGGTATTGCGCATTAAAGGTGGCCGTGCTTCCGGTCCTGAGCCATTGCGTCAAATGCTGGATTTTGCCCGTGCAAGAATCATTGCACGCCAGGGTAGCTTCCTAAGATCATTGGATGCGCACGACATTATGTGTGCGATTGGTTCAGCCGCAGTATCCGGTGGGGTACGCCGTACGGCGATGATTTCTCTATTCGACTTTGATGATGACGCGATGCGTCATTCTAAAGACGGGGATTTTTGGAGAACCAACCCACAGCGCTGGAACGCCAATAACTCTGCGGTATGGCCGGATCGTGAATTGTCTCAGGCAGAAATTGCCAAGTACATGTTAGACATGGTACATTCTGAGCGTGGTGAGCCTGGTATTTTCAACCGAAAAGCAGCCATTGCTACCATGCCTGAACGAAGAAAAGAGGCGCGCTTCGGAACCAATCCTTGTGGAGAAATCATCCTTCGTCCATTTGAATTCTGTAACCTTTCCGTAGCGGTGGCCCGTCCGGAAGATTCATTGGAAGACCTGAAAGAAAAAGTAGAATTAGCCACCATCATTGGAACAATTCAATCAATGGCCACTCACTTCCCCGGGCTTCGTGAACAATGGAGAAAGAACTGTGAGGAAGAGCGTTTATTGGGTGTGGACATCAACGGACAGTTGGATAGCCCATTAGCACAGGATCCAAAAGTGATGGCAGAATTAAGGGATTTGGCAGTAGATGTGAATGCGCGTTATGCAATGGTGTTGGGCATCAATCAGTCTGCTTCGGTTACTTGTGTGAAGCCCTCCGGCAACTCCTCTCAGCTATTGAATTGCTCGCCGGGTATTCACTCTCGCTGGGCTCCTTATTATATTCGAAATGTAAGGGTAGGAGCTGCCACTCCTATTTACAAGGTATTGAAAACTTCAGGCGTACCGATGGATCCGGAGAATGGACAAACTGCCGACAATGCCACAACCTGGGTGGCACACTTCCCGGTCAAAGCTCCGGAAGGCGCAGTTACCCGCAATGACCGCTCTGCACTGGAGCAGTGCGAATATTGGTTAAGGGTGAAATCAAATTATACGGAACATAACCCTTCGGTGACCATCACCTATAAGCAGGATGAAGTGTTGGATATCATTCGTTGGGTATGGGAAAATCAAAATCGTATTGGAGGCATGACCTTCCTTCCGGCTTATGATGCTCAATTTGATCAAATGCCATATGTGGAAATTGACCAGGCCACTTATGAAAAATTAAGTGCGGAATTCCCTGAAATTGATTTCTCGAAAATTTACCGTTTTGAGGAAGAAGATTATACCACGGCCGCTCAGGAATTAGCTTGTATGGCCGGCCAGTGTGATATTTAACCCTAATTATTCACCGCCAAATTTATCAAGCCAACACAAGTGACATAATTTCAAGTCTTTAAACCTAATTTTCTTTGAATTATAATAGCCCAAATTTTGGAAAGCTTGCTTTCTCCTCATTCATCTGTTTCGTTGGAAAAAACTCGAAATAGGAAAAATTCCTTCATTTTTTCCGCCTTACAGCTAAACGAGGATTAAAGCATGAATAATGCGGGTTAATCAAACAGTTAAATATTGTTAAAAGCCGTTTTCTTAACTGAAAACGGCTTTTTTTTAATCTTTCGTATAATAATTTCCTTTAGTTTTGAAAAAACAAGGAACAAATAATGAGTAAATGGCCATTAAGATTGCTATTGACCTCATTTTGTCACTTTTCGTATATTTATCTAACAGGAATCGGCTTGATTTTTGTAAAAGGATAAATTCAGATTTCTTTTTTAGGTCCTTAACCACCTATACTCAGCAATATGCGCCAAAATAACCACGAAAAAGTAAGTGATATCTTAGCCCAGGTAATGGACTTACCTCCCCATGAGGTGGAGCCTAAAGTACGGGAATTATGCGCAGGTGATGAAGCCCTGCGTAAAGAGGTATTATCGCTATTAAATTTCGTTGAGGAGCCTAAAACCAGCACCCAGAGTGCTAAAATCATCCAAAGGGTTGGTGCGGATACCCAATTCACCAAAAACAAAAAACACACCCTTTTAGAGCAATGGAGAAACCAGCTCTTACTCCCCAAAAGGGTACGTTTAATGGTGTTAATCTCCTGTTTGTTATTCATTTCTTTTTGCGGAAATCTTTTCAGGAGCGGTGTTAGGAAACAAATTGTAGACCAACAGCGGAAGGAGTTGAAATCCATCCTTACTGCCCATCATGAAATTTTGAGTTCCTGGGTAGAAAGTCGCCTGACAGAAATTGAAAGAGAAGTTAATGACAGTACTGAATTGCGAAATATCTCTGTTGATATTCTGGAGGCGGCCAATAACCTTCCCTTTCTGGATAGCCTATTCGCAGTAAAAGCGCATGATGATTTCAGTGCATTATTAAATAATCTAACGGAACGGAACAATACCTCTATTATTGCCTTGCTGGACCTGAGTGGGGCGATTGTGGCCTTTCATTCCAGTAATCCCAAAATTCCTTACGTACCTCAAAGTCAAGTCATAGGCACCTATATCGCCAAAGACTTAATGGGAATATTGGCCGATATTCGAGAAGGTAAAGCTGTTTTTCTACCTCCTTATCAGGAAGAAAAAAATACCATTATTTCCGATGGACCGACCAATACTTTCTGTTATTTCTGCGCTCCCATACGGGATGAAAACGGCCGTGTAATTGGAGGTATTGCGGTGGCGATGGATCCCGAGATTCAGTTTTCTAAATTGTTCAATATAGCCCTGGAAGGAAAAGGAGGAGAATCCTATGCTTTTGATGATCAGGGGCAATTGATATCCAAAACCATCACTGAGCTAGATAAGGTAGGACTGATAAAGTCCAAGAAAGATACCCTGGTCAAGAAAAACGTTCTGACGATGAGAGACCCGGAAAAGAAAAGTGATCTGGTCAAAATTGTACAAGCGGCATTAGAAGAAAAAGCGTCTTTTGGATCTGACTCTCTCACTTTCGGAGCCTTGATGGAGCCCTATGTCAATTATGCGGGAAAAGAGATGGTGGGGGCCTGGTATTGGCTTCCGGAATATGGCTTCGGTGTTGCCACTGAGGTGGAAGCTACGGAAGTTTTTGCTCCTATCCGATACATCCGAATTGTATATTTTCCGATGTTCATCGTCATCATTATCCTCTCCATTTTACTTTTTAATAGTAATGTGAATATTTCGCTTTTGAAGAAAAAGGTCAGCAAGGCCAATAAAATGGGGCATTATGTGATCAAGAAAAAAATTGGAGAAGGAGGATTTGGTGAAGTCTTTCTGGCAGAACATGCTTTTTTGAGAAGACCTACCGCGATTAAGGTCCTGAAAAAAGAGTTGATCCAGCCGGAGCACCTGCAAAGATTTGAGCGAGAGGTACAATTAGTGGCGCGCCTGTCTCATCCGAATACCATTCGTGTGTATGATTACAATTACACCAAGGATGGTCGCTTTTATTATGCCATGGAATATCTGGATGGTATCTCCCTTCAGGAGTTAGTGAATCAGCATGGGGAGCAACCGGTAGAGCGAATTTTACATATCCTTTATCAAATCTCCAAGTCATTAAAAGAAGCGCATCAGATGGGCTTGGTGCACCGGGATATCAAACCACAGAATATTATGCTTTGCAAGATTGGCGGTGAGCCTGATTTCGTAAAAGTACTGGATTTTGGTTTGGTGAAGGACATGCGCAATACCGAAGAAATCACGCAGCTGAATCAGGTAGCGGGAACCCCCTCTTATCTGGCCCCGGAAAGAATGACCAATCCGAAACTGGCGGATCACCGGGTCGATATTTACGCTTTGGGCGCCATCGGCTTTTTCCTGATGGGGAAAAAATTACTGATTGATATGCTTTCCCAGAGTAACCTGGGTGGCAAGCCCTTATCTCCGAGCATGATCAATTTAGAAGCTTACCAACTTCATGATCAACCACAGGCCTTTATTGATTTCCTATTCAGCTGTATGGCTTATGATATGGAAGACCGGCCAGCGAATATTGAGGAGGTTATTGATCAATTAGAAGCGTTTCGATTAAGCTATAGCTGGACAGAAGCCAAAAGAAAGGAGTGGTGGAAAAAGTACGATGCTTATGATCTTTAATCCGAATAAGGCATGCCTGAGCCGGATTATACATGCATAAACCTCCGTTTAGCTAAAGCGGAAAAAAGTGAAGGAATCATTCCCTATTTCGAGTTTTTTCCAAGGAGGCCGCTAAATAAAGAAAAAGCAGGCTAAACTCTATTTGAGCGATTAAAAAATCAGCAAAATCAGCCAATGCGCTGGCACACGCCCCCTAAGCGCGTCTTAATAAATTAGCGGTGAATATTTCGGGCTAGAAAAAAACAGGTATAAACAAAAAGGTAAGCTTCTGCTTACCTTTCTTTATTTCGAAGTATTATTGCTTCTCCTTTTTCATCAGTCTCATTCTTTGAAGCATCTTTTTCTCTTTCTTCCAGAAAAAATCAAATTGTCCAAAGATCCATCCGTAGACTAGGATTAAAATCTGATAAGAGGGGAATACAAAAACCAAATAAGTAATTACTTTCAACCACATTGGGGTGGTATCGTCATAACCCAATGCAAAGTAGAGTCCTTTTCTAAGCCAGACCACCGTGGAACCCGTCAGGGAAAAAACCAAAAGAATAATCAACACCTGCCAGGCGCTATCCAACTCCCATTTTTTCTCCATTTTGGCAATCCATCCCACTTTGGCAAGTTTACCTTGCTTATTAATATCTTCGGAAATCATGTTTTTTCGCTTCTACCTGATGATTATCAGTTCGCAATTTAAGAAAAATTGTCAATTCCAGTATATCCAATTACTATTTCCTGCTTAAAACAGGACTTAACGAACTAGAAAGCAACTCCTTACAACTTAATAGATCGTTTTATACTTGGTATGTCCTCTTCCTTTGTCTTTAATTGTTTTTTTCTTCCCATACGAGTTATAGGTCTTTTTTGCGCAGGAACTAAGTCCTGTTCCGAAAAGCACCATTAAAGCGCCGAACAGCACCGCCAAAAGATTTCTTCTGATTTTCATAATAAGATTTAATGTGGGTTTTTATCAAATAATACTTTCCATGGTTTTGGGTTCACAAAAACGTAAGTGAAATCACGGAAACGCATTTTTCTATTAATGAACATAAAAATCCATTATTCATCAATATCTAATAAAAAAATAAAAAAACCGGCCCAAACAGACCGGTTTTATTTCCCTTTGAAAAAAGGGAAGCATCACACACCATTAAATTCTTTAATTGAAAGGATAATCCCCCTTATCCAGACAATAATCAGCAATGGTTCTTCTGGCTACTTTCAAATTATGAGGCTGCACTTTTGTATAGCGCTTTAAGCCCATGAGCATCATTCTCATTTCGTCGCCTTCCGCAAAAGCATAAATGGCTTGCTTACCCGCCTTTGTGGCTTCATCTACTGCATAATGGGCATAGACCTTCACCATTTCAATATGCACTTTAGCCGCCTCTACTCCCTCAGATTCAATGATACGCTCCGTACGCAATACCGCCGATTCCAAAGCATAAACCTGAATCAGCATATCCGCCAGATTCATCAGAATTTCCTGCTCATCTTTTAGGGTGGCCATCAACTTCTGCACCGCTGCCCCGGCAATCATCAAGCCTGCCTTTTTCAGGTTTTTGATTAATTTATGCTCAGCGGCCAATACACGCTCGTCATCATCTCCACCGAAATCCGGAATAGAAGTGAGCTCTTTGGCCACCGCCATAGCCGGACTCATCAGATCCAGTTTACCTTTCAATGCTCTTTTCAGCAACATATCGATGGTCAACATGCGATTGATTTCATTGGTTCCCTCGAAAATTCGATTGATACGGGAATCACGATAAGCTCTTTCCATCGGCGCATCTGCAGAATAACCCATACCGCCATATACCTGAACGCCTTCATCGACTACAAAATCCAAAGTCTCGGAGCCGTGCACTTTCAACATGGCACATTCAATGGCAAATTCTTCTACTGCCTTTAATTTAGCTTCCCCTTCTTCCATTCCTCCGGCAACCAAAGCATCATAGGCGTCATCAATATTTTGTCCGGCACGATAGGTGGCGGCTTCCGAAGCATAAACCCGTGCCATCATTTCGCCCAGCTTGTGTTTTATCGCCCCGAATTCCGCAATGGATTTCCCGAATTGCTTACGCTCCTGGGAGTAATTCAAAGCATTTTTGATCACCCCTTTAGCGGCTCCCAAGGTAGCAGAAGCCAATTTGATACGACCAATATTCAGGATATTCAAAGCGATCTTGAAACCATTCTCCCGCTCTGAAAGCATATTTTCCACCGGCACCTTACAGTCGTTGAAGAAAATCTGACGGGTAGAAGAACCTTTAATCCCCATCTTTTTCTCTTCCTCATTCATGGTCACCCCACCAAAGCCTTTCTCCACGATGAAAGCCGTCAGGTTCTTATCGTCCTCTATTTTAGCAAATACAATGAAGACATCGGCAAAACCTCCATTGGTGATCCACATCTTCTGACCATTGATCAAATAATGTTTACCGTCCGGAGTAAGGTCCGCCTTGGTTTTACCGGAGTTGGCATCAGAACCGGAATCGGGCTCGGTCAAACAATAAGAAGCTTTCCATTCCCCGGTGGCCAATTTTGGCAGGTATTTGGCTTTCTGCTCCTCATTTCCATAATACAAAATCGGAAGGGTACCAATGCCCGTATGTGCCGACAAGGCTACTGCGAAGGAGTAACCTGCACCTACTTTCTCTGCGATCAACATGGAGGTGTTGAAGTCCATCCCAAAGCCACCATATTGTTCCGGAATGGAAGTTCCCAATAATCCCAACTCACCGGATTTATCTAATAAATTCGGCATCAACTTCGGATCTTTCATCGCATCAAGCTCCTCCACTTTAGGATATACTTCATGCTCCACGAAATCCGTACAAGTTTGCGCTATCATTTTTTGTTCTTCACTCCACTGCTCGGGCGTAAAAACATCTTGAGGGGAGGTTTCGGAAATCAGGAACTCGCCTCCTTTAATGGCTTTTTTTTCTTTGTTCAGGGTCTCCATAATAGGGTATAGTTTATTTTGTTGTTCGAAAGAGGGGGGAGGCGGACTGACAATCGCCTCCCTTCAAATATGTGTGAATTTGTCCTTGTCGGACTTATTTGAGTAGTTCGTAAACACCAGCTACACCCTGACCACCACCCACGCAGGCGGTTACCATTCCGTATTTCTGATTTCTACGACGCATTTCATTGAATAATTGAACCGATAGCTTCGCACCAGTACAACCCAGTGGGTGTCCCAGGGCAATTGCTCCTCCGTTCACATTGACGATTTCGGGATTCAACTCTGCACCTTTAATCACACCCAAAGCCTGAGCGGCAAAGGCCTCATTCAACTCGATTTGCTCGATGTCTGCCAATTGCAAACCTGCCAGCTTCAAGGCTTTTGGGATCGCCTCCACTGGCCCGATACCCATCAATTTGGGCGCTACTCCGGCCACGGAATAGCTCACCAAACGGGCTATTGGCTCAAGATTATATTCTTTCACCATGGCTTCTGACATCACCATGACAAAAGCGGCACCATCGGATGTTTGAGAGGAATTACCAGCGGTTACCTGCCCGCCCATAGCGAAAGCAGGACGTAATTTCCCCAAGGCTTCCATGGTTGAAGCTCGAGGTCCTTCATCCTGATCTACCACAAATGAACGGCTCTTGCGCTTCATTTTTTCATCGAGGTAAACCTCTTCAATCGAAATCGGTACGATCTCATCTTTGAACTTCTGTTGCTCCAAAGCGACCAAAGCCTTTTGATGAGAATTCAATGCGAACTGATCGGCATCTTCCCGGCTGATCTCATATTTCAAAGCCACCTGCTCCGCCGTCAAACCCATCGAGGTGTAATAATCCGGCGTCTCATTGGCTATGTTATAGTTCAAAGCCGTTTTGAAACCCATCATCGGCACCATCGACATGGACTCTGCTCCACCGGCAATGATACATTCCGCCTGCCCAGCATGGATTCTGGCACTCGCGATTGCAATCGCCTCCAAACCGGAACCACAATAACGGTTCACGATGAAACCCGGAGTTTCAATGCCCAATGCTAATAAAGAGATCATTCTCCCCATTTGCATGCCTTGCTCTGCTTCCGGAATGGCACAACCCACGATAAGATCATCCACTCTTTTGGTGTCAAAACCATCCACCTGATTCACCAGGTGTTTGATCACATCCGAGGCGATATCATCCGGACGGGTAAACCTGAAACCGCCCTTTTTCGCCTTTCCTACTGCCGATCGATAACCGGCAACGATATATGCATTCATGATTATTTCTTTTGCGTTTGGTAAAGGGATATTAGTTGCGTAACGGCTTACCACCGTTCAGAATAGCCTGGATTCTTTCCAAAGTCTTCTTCTCTCCGGTCAGGGACAGGAAGGCCTCTCTTTCCAAATCCAGTAGATATTGCTCGGTCACCATGGTAGGAGCAGACAAATCACCACCACACATCACATGGGCAATTTTATGAGCGATCTTCACATCATGATCCGAGATATAATTCCCCATTCTCATGCCATTCACTCCGGCGTAGAACATCGCCATTCCTCCACGTCCCTGTACTTTGAAAGTGCGCTGTGGCTTTTGGGTGTAGCCCTCTGCCGCCAACTTCAATACCGTCGCTTTGGCCTCCGTGATCTGACGATTCTTACTCAAGGTAATGCCATCGACCGGTCTCAGGATATTCATTCCTAATGCTTCGTGAGCGGAGGTAGCCACTTTAGCGGTTGCAATAGACATGAAAGCCTCCTGCAAGGCATTATATTCCACATCCCCTTCCACATAGCGATCCGCAGCTCTCAATGTCAATTCCTTGGTGCCACCACCAGCAGGAATCAAACCAACGCCCACTTCCACCAAACCGATATAGGTCTCGGCAGCCATTTGTACGCGATCCGCGTGTAACGTCAATTCGCAACCTCCACCCAGGGTTAAAGCATGTGGTGCTACTACTACCGGAACGGAAGAATAACGAGCGCGCATCATCGTTTTCTGGAAGGCTGCAATCATGAAGTCGATCTCATCGTATTCCTGCTCAATGGCATTCATGAAGATCAGGGCCAGATTTGCACCGGCGGAGAAGTTTTGCCCATTATTGGCAATGACCAATCCGGTATATTTTTCTTCGGCAAGGGTAATGGCTTTATTAATGGCCTCGATCACCTCACCGCCCATGGTATTCATTTTGGAATGGAATTCCAGGTTCAAAACGCCATCTCCAATATCAAAAATAGAAGCACCTGAATTTTTCCAAACCACCTTGCTCTCCCGAAGATTATCCAAAATGATGTAATCTTCTGTACCTGCAATGCCTTTGAAAGATTTGGTTGGAATATCATAGAAGGTCGTTGCTCCGGCTTCTGCTTTGAAGAAGGATTCATGTCCGGCTTCCAGCATTTCATAAACCCAAGCGGCAGGCTTGTATCCAGCGGCTTCCATTTTAGCTACCGTCTTGCGAACACCCACCAAATCCCAAGTCTTGAACGGACCAACTTCCCAACCGAAACCGGCGCAAAGGGCATCATCTATTTTGTAGAGCTCATCGGTGATTTCCGGAATACGATTGGATACATATTGAAACAAGCCAAAGAAGGAATCACGGTAAAACTCCCCGGCTTGATCTTTTCCGGAAAGCAATATTTTAAAGCGCTCCTTAACATCATCAATCGGCTTAGTCATTTCAAGGGTAGGGAAGGAAGCCTTTTGTTTAGGCTTGTATTCCATATCCTCCAGATCCAGCGTCAGGATGACCTTCTTACCATTCTCATCTTTGGTTTTCTTATAAAAGCCTTGCTTCGTTTTATCTCCCAGCCATTTTTTCTCGATCATTTCATTGATCACCGGTGGCAGGTTGAAAGTCTCCCGGCTTTCATCATTTTCCAAGGCCGCATAGAGGTTGTTGGCTACTTTCACCAGTGTATCCAAACCCACGACATCAGAGGTTCTGAAGGTGGCAGATTTCGGACGACCGATCACCGGACCAGTAAGTTTATCAATCTGATCGATATTCAGCCCTAGCTTCTGCATGGAATCCACCACTTTCAGAATGGCATAAATCCCCACTCTGTTGGCAATAAATGCAGGGGTATCCTTACAAAGCACAGTGGTTTTACCCAGATAAACATCTCCGTATTTCATGAAGAAGTCCACAATCTCCGGATCAGTATATGGCGTCGGGATGATCTCCAACAATTTCAAATACCTTGGCGGATTGAAGAAGTGCGTCCCGCAGAAATGCTTTTTAAAATCATCCGATCTGCCCTCCAACATTAAATGAATGGGGATACCGGAGGTATTGGAAGTGATCAAAGTACCCGGCTTACGGAACTGCTCCACCTGATCGAAAACCTTTCTCTTGATTTCCAGATTTTCCACCACCACTTCAATAATCCAATCCACCTCTTTGATTTTCGACATATCATCATCGAAATTCCCAAGGCTTACGCGTGATTGAAATGACTTATCGTAAAGGGAAGCGGGTTTAGCTTTTACGGCGGTTTGGAACATCTCCGTCACAATGCGATTACGCACCTGAGGGGATTCCATCGTCAGGCCTTTTTGCTGCTCCGCTTCGGAAAGTTCCCGAGGAACAATATCCAGCAAAAGCACCTCGACGCCAATGTTGGCCAAATGACAAGCAATGCGGGAGCCCATAATTCCTGAGCCCAGGATTGCTGCTTTTTTGATTGATCGGTTCATGGTGTGGTAAAAAATTTTGTTTTGGGTTTAGTTTAAGGGAATTTTATTTCAGGTCTGCGGACTGATAATCTGCCAACAGGTTAGTTTTCTTCTTTAAGCTTGCATCCACCACCTCGTTTACTTTTCCGGACACTCGGAAAAAAGTAGCTAGCTCTTCCTCACTTACTTTATCTCTTACCTCATGATTAAAGGCCTTCACCGTAGCGATGGAAACGCTTCTTTTCTTGCGGCCTTCTTCAGTCAGAAATATTAAAACTGACCTTTTATCATACTTGTCTCTTTCCCGGTAAATCAGACCCCGGTCTTCCATATTTTTAAGTAAGCGAGACAGTGACCGACTTTCCAAGCCCATTAAAGGGGCAATTTTGGTAGCGGGCATACCTTCGGTGGGGTGGATGTTCAGTAACACATAACCAATGGAGGTCGTTATCTCCTGGGAGGAAGCATATTTATTATACATCCGGGAGATGGCATGCCAGGTGGCTTTAAAAATATAATCTACAGTTTCTTCTTTCTTCATACTCACAGCGTCTTAACCTAATATAACGAAAATTTGTTCTGCATGCAGACTATTTTTGCAAAAAATTGATATTCAATAGCATTAATAAGAAACTAAAGACATGATAAAACCCTCAAAATCCGACTATTCTGTACTCAATAAGGAAACTGCGCCATAAAAAAAATAGACTTATTCTTATCTTACTTCAAAAAGGTCAGCAATCAACTCAAATAAAGTCTAAAATTTATAACAATAAACACCTTTTGATAATGTCATAATATGACGTAAATATTGAAGCCATAACACTTGCTTTTCTCAATAAAATCCTCAAATTTTAATTAAAACAACATAACCACTAAGTATTTAATGTATGGAATCAGGTAATCTAACTTTCACCATGATAAAGCCCGGAGCGGTAAGCAATGAGTATATCGGGCCTATCCTCAGCAAAATCACCGAAGCCGGTTTCCGTATTGCAGCCATGAAAATGATCAAACTCAGAACTGCACAAGCGGAGGTTTTTTACGGCATCCACCGCGACCGTCCCTTCTTTAAGTCATTGGTGGAATTCATGACCAGCGGCCCTATCGTGGTGGCGGTTTTGGAAAAAGAAAATGCAGTAGAGGCCTACCGGGCGCTGATAGGAAACACGAATCCGGAAGAGGCCAAATCCGGCACTATTCGTAAATTATTTGCAGAATCTGTCAGCAAAAATGCGGTTCATGGCTCTGATAGTGATGAAAATGCCCTCAATGAAGCCATGTTCTTTTTCTCCCGTTCTGAGATTTTCACAAAAGACGGAGAGGTTATGATGGCGGCGAATCAGATTGTCCCTCGATAGTTTGACCACACACTTTCCGGCATTTGTATTAATGATAAAAGTAAATATGCACCGGCCAATTTGGTCAGGTGCTTTTTTATTTCTCTTTTTTTGGCAATTTTTATGATTCAAAAGTTCTGTTTATCATGAATAACCTAAGCACCAAACTATTATACTTATTCGTTTTTGTATTTTTCATTGCATGTCAGGAAAAAGAGCAGCAAGGCGATAGAGAAGAAGCCATAGCAAAGGCGGAAAACTCAAAGGAAGAAAAAACATCAGGGGCGGTGGCCTTTGAGCAAGCTTTCGATTTAGGTAAGGTCAAAATGATGGTCCATATTCCCAATACCACCACGGATAACCTGATTACCATCAATCCAGAAGGCTTTGAAAATATGAAAGATCCCTTCACGACTAAGATAGAAGGTATTGTACGTGAGGGTTATCAGGCTGACTTAAACGGTGATGGCTTTCAGGAAATCTATCTGTTTGAATATTCCATCGGTTCAGGCACCTATGGAAAAGTTCATGCTTTTGCTTCCTTCGGCGATAAATCTTTCGGGCCAATTTACATGCCGGAAATGACGGAGGATCTTGCCCAAGGCTATATGGGCCATGATCGCTTTTACATTAAGGATGATTTGCTGGTACGGGAATTTCCCTTGTATAATGAGTCGGATACCAATGCCAAACCCACAGGGGGAAACCGTGTAATCAAATATTCACTGGAAAAAGGAGAGGCTGGTTTTATCCTGAAACCCAAAAAAGGCAGAGAGCAGATCAAGCTGGGATTTTGATTATCAAATTTCTAAATATACCAGGGGTTTACCCACATTGGCTTAATGTTTGCTAGTATACTCCAAAACAGAAATAGTAGAAATAAACGATACGAAAAGGGAAAGGTCATTGGCCTCTTCCCTTTTTTTATTTGAGCCAGACCTTTTTATCGGCTATTTCCAAATCCCCTTTTTGCTCCAATTTTTTGATGGTGCGAATGACTGTTTCAACCCGTAGTCCGGTCAGATCAGCGATTTGCTGACGCGTAAGAGAAACTTGATAAGGCCTGCAAGCCTGCGCCTGTTCCATCGAATACTCCATCAATCGCAGAATCCGCTGCGGTGCTGCGCCCACATTTTCGCTTTGCATAATGGCCTTATAGCGCAGGCGGTGGGATAAATTACGGGTAAATTTGAAATGCAAATCAGGCCGATGTTCCAGTATTTCCATCAATTTTTCGGAAGGCAATTTCCACAACCTGCCTTTTTCCAACATGAAAGCACCGGAAGGATAGGGGAAGTCCCCAAAAATTGCCGGCTCGCCAAAGCTTTCTCCTTTATGAAAGACCCCCTGGACAAATTCCCGTCCGTCTTCTGCAAAATGAGCCATTTTCACGGCACCACTTTCCACCTGATAGTAAAAAACAGGAGCTTCTCCTTCTGAAAAAATCTCCATTCCACGGGCTCCTTCCACTAATTGGGCACCATTTTCTCTAAGTATATTTTCAGGAATTAATTCCCTTATGACATCGGTCATATCATTGGCAATTTTGATTTGCGGAAAATTGTAGGGTCTTCAATAAACTAAATTACGATGAACAATATAAAGCATATTCACGAGGTTATCTTCCTGGTAGAACAAAACAACGGAAAATGGAATGCATCCGGCCTGGAAACGGCTATTGCTGAAAATTGGGGTGCTGATGTGCAGTTCATGGCTTGTTCGGGTGTTCCTTTCCCAAAAGAAGAAGCGTTGGAATTCCTAATGGGAAGAAATAAAGTGGTATTGGATGATAGCGGAAAAGTCAGGCTTCATCCTTCCATGCAGATTTGTAATGGGCATGAAAATTTTCAGGCCTGAAAATGAAAAAGGGAAATCTGAATTGAATCGGATCTCCCTTTTTTATTTTTTATTGGCTATTAACACATCCGGACATAGCTCCCGAGGAACTTAATCTTGTCCCGGTTCACCATCATTACCGCTTTGGCGGACTCATCTTCAATATGGCCTTCAAAATCAATGAAGAACCAGTATTTAAAGTTCTTTCCTTCTTTAGCCGGACGACTCTCGATTTTGGTCAGATTAATGCCCGCCTGATAAAAATCCTGCAGCATATTCACTAGGGCACCCGGATTATCTCCGATTTTGGCCAGAATAGTGGTTTTGTCCTTACCGGATTGCTTATTAACAATCTCTTTACCCAAAATCAGGAAGCGCGTGAAATTATCCTCTGAATCCTCCACGTTTTCATACAGAATTGGTAAAGCATATTCTCTGGCTGCCACATGCGAACAAAGGGCTGCTGCACCTTCTTCTTCCGCTGCCATTTTCACCGCTTTAGAAGTAGAGTTCACCGGAATCAGTTCCACTTGTCCTTCTTCGAAAAACTCTCCCAAAAAGCTTTTACATTGACGAAAGGCGATATCACGAGAGTAAATCTTCTTGATGCTTTTGACCGAATTCTCTTTCGTTCCGAAAGCAAAGTGAATCGGCATGGCCACCTCTGCCACAATATTGAGATCATGTTTTCCCAATAAGTCGATGGTGTCGGCCACGATTCCCTCCTGATTATTCTCAATAGGCACCACGCCAAAGCGTACTTTTCCGGTACTTACTGCATCAAAAACCTTGGAGATAGTCGTCAAGGGCAAATATTCTGACAATGCACCAAATCGGCTCTCAGCAGCCTGATGGGTAAAAGAATTCATCGGCCCCAAATAGGCGATGCGTTCCGGCAATTCCAGATTTCTGCTAATGGCAAAAATCTGATGAAAGACTGCCTCAATGGCCGATCGGTTAAAAGAACCTTTGCTCAATTTCGCTAATCGATCAATAATTGCTTTTTCACGCTCCGGACGATAGATCACCGTTTTATGGTGCGCTTTTAAATGTCCTACTTCTTTAACCACTTCCATCCGATCGTTCAACAATTGGAGCATTTGCTCGTCAATGTCATCGATCTTCTGTCTGAGTGCATCCAGATTTTCCATATTTTATTTATTTCAATTTTTCATTCTCTTCCTGAATCTCCACCCTTCCGGCTCCGGTAACTTTTTGCTTCAAAACCACTGGTTTTTGCAAGCATAAAATGCCGCCAATACCACTCACTTCAGCCTTTAACTCTTCCGCTACCCGGACAATAGCTCCGCCCATGCCCTTCACCTGTATCTCCGCCTGATCCATCAACAGGCCTGCTGCCCGTAAGCCCCCGGCGCCTAACAATTGCGCCTTTACTCTCCGGGCACGGCCCTCTAATTGCATGGTTCCGGCCCCTTCCATCTCCATATTCAAATAGAGGACATCCAGGGTCAAGCACAAGTCGCTCAGGCCACTTAAAACCACTTCCAAATGATCAAATATCAATGGCTGCGGGCTTTCCAGCTTTCCGTTCCCCATTAAATAGATACCATCCAATCGCTGGTAATCCAGGCAAAGCCGGGGCGTTATCAAAGGTTTAAAACCTGCTTCCAAAGCAATCAGAAGCGTGTCTCCCTTCCAGTCCATCACTATCGCCTTCAGGCACTCTTCATTTCCTTCAAAGAGGGCATAATTACGATTGGAGGGTTGAATCTCCACCTCAAAGTTTCCTTCCACTTTCAACTTCCTGAATGGAGGAACCTCCAGCTCAAAAGTTTCCAGTTGCAGGTTTTTGGGGCGTCGCGGTTCATGACAGGCCTGTAAAAACAGCACCAGCCATAAGCCGCCAAATATATTTAATTTCTTAAGTTTCCCTATCATCAAAGACAATAATAGGGTAAATCCAAAAGACTTAGAATAATTACCGGAAAAATACCGCCAAATAGCTGTCGGTTATTCTACCAAATAAGCTTTCAATGCTTCAAAAGTAGGAGGCGTTAATCGACTTTCTTTGGGTAATTCCAGTAATGCCTCCAGTTTAGGGGGAATGACCGGCTGAAGACCCGTTGTCGCTTTTACCACCTCATGAAATTTGGCCGGGTGAGCTGTTTCCAGAAAAACGCCGATTTCATTTTTATCCTGCAGAAAATCGGCAATGGCCAGATAGCCCACGGCACCATGCGGATCCAGCGGGTAGTCACATTCCTTTTGAATGCGTACCATCACTTCCTGGGTAGTGTCATCATCAAAAGCATAGCCGGAAATCTCCGCTTTCATTTCCTCCCAAGAGTCTCCAAATAAGGCTTGCATTCGGGCAAAATTACTCGGTGCCCCAACATCCATGGCATTGGAAATGGTGGCAATGGAAGGGCGTGGCTCATATTGGCCATTTTCCAGATATTGCGGAACAATATCATTTACATTCGTAGCGGCTATAAAATGCTTTATCGGCAGCCCCATTTTCTTGGCCAGCAAACCACCGGTCAGGTTTCCAAAATTCCCGGAGGGTACACAAAAGTTCACCGGTAATCCCTGTTTTTGCAATTGCCCATAAGCCCAGAAATAATAGAGCGATTGTGGAATTAAGCGGGCAATATTGATGGAGTTTGCTGAACTCAGTCCGCATTTTTTTGACAACTCCTGATCCAGGAATGCCTGCTTGACCATGGCCTGACAATCATCAAAGGTACCTTCTACTTCCAAAGCTGAGATATTCTGCCCGGCGGTGGTCAGTTGCTTTTCCTGCAAAGGACTCACTTTTCCGGAAGGGTAGAGGATGGACACTTTAATATTTTTCACGCCCAAAAATCCCTGCGCCACGGCACTACCGGTATCTCCTGAAGTGGCGACCAAAATATGAATCTGCTCGCCGCTTTTCTCCAAGAAATACCCCATGATGCGGGCCATAAAGCGGGCGCCAAAATCTTTAAAGGCATGGGTAGGGCCATGGAATAATTCCAAAGCATACACCTTCGGACTTACTTCCACCAGTGGTACTTCAAAATCAAAAGCATCATCGCAAATTGATTTAAGCACCTCCACCGGAACTTCCTCCGATAAAAGGGCGGAAGTTACCTCCAGGGCAATTTCCTGAAAGCTCAGGCCCGGTAATTTTTCAAAAAAGGAGGAAGGTAATTCAGGAATGGCTGTTGGCATATACAAACCATTATCCGGTGGTAATCCACGGAATAGTGCTTCCTGAAAGCTAACCTGATGATCTTTATTATTTGTGCTGTAAAGTTTCATAAAAAATAAGAATTCGGATTAAACAGTGGATTGCTGCTGTGCTTCGGCTGCCAATACCGTAGGGCCTTGCATATTTACTTTGGAAACATACACCTGATAAGTAAAGCCCAGTGATTTGATGATCGTTTCCATCGCTTCCGCCACTTTTTGAGCCGTTTCAGGCCCTTGGGAAAAAGTAAATTGTGAGGGGCCTGAACCGGAAATTCCAAAACCCAGGGCTCCGGCTACCATGGCTGCTTTCCTCACTTCCTGAAAGCCCGGAATTAGGGTAGAGCGCAAGGGCTCCACGATCACATCTTCCATAGATCGGCCGATCAGGGCATAATCACTACTCATCAATCCGGCAATTAGTCCCCCTACATTTCCCCACTGGGTAACGGCATCTTTTAATGGCACCTGCTCCTTAAGCAATTTTCGCATTTGTTTGGTCGGCACCTCCACATCCGGGTGGATCACGGTCACATATAAATCCTCGGGAACCGTAATATTGACCACATCCAGTGGCTCATAACTTCTTACCAATACAAAGCCGCCCATCAATGCCGCTGCCGCATTATCCGCATGGGCAAAGCCACAGGCGGCGCGTTCTCCCTCCAGTGCAAAAGGCAGTAAGTCTTTCCTTTCCAAAGGTGCGCCCATTAACTCATTAATGGCAAAGGCTGCCCCAACCGCGCTGGCCGCCGAGGAGCCTAATCCACTACCCAAGGGCATTTGTTTATGCAGGCGAATATCTACCCCCTGCTTTATTCCCAAGTGTTTTAGGTACTCCAGCACCGCCACTCCGGCCGTATTTTTCTCCACCGCTAATGGCAACTTCCCTTCGTCTCCCGTAATTTCCGTAATTCGCACCTCGCCCGTTTCGGTTAAGGTCAGTTCCAAGGTGTCACCAGGGGCATCAATGGCAAAGCCCAGCACATCAAATCCGCAGGTTACATTGGCTACGGTTGCCGGGGCGAAAACGCTAATGGATGATAATTTCTCCATAAACAAAATTCAATTAGGGGTGAAAATTTAAACTAAGAGTTCACTTTGGGATATGTTGCTGATTTGGGATGTTTGGTCCTTCAGACCAAAAAAAGGAGGAAACCTGATGACCTCCTCCTCTTTTCAATATCTTTTATTCTAAGATAAATAATTAAAGATTCGGATAACCTCTGCAAATACACCGGCTGCGGTGACTTCCGCTCCGGCACCAGGGCCTTTTACTACCAATGGGCGCTCCAAATAGCGCGGGGTCGTAAAGGAAATGATATTATCACTCCCTGAAAGGCTAAAGAAAGGATGCTCCGGGCCTACGGCTTTCAAAGCAACCAATGCCTTACCACCTTCCATGCTGGCGATAAATCGAAGTACTTTCCCTTCGGCTTCAGCCTCTTTCAACAAGCCTTCAAAATGGTGATCATGCTTCGCCAATTCCTCAAAGAAAGCCGGTACATCGGGAGCTTGCATGCAGGATTCCGGCAAAATACCATCAATCTGCACATCAGAGATGTCCATCTGATAACCCGCCTCACGGGAAAGAATCAAAATCTTACGACGTACATCCATTCCGTTCAGGTCATCGCGTGGATCAGGCTCGGTAAATCCGGCCGCCTGTGCTTCCTTCACGATTTCCGAGAAAGAAGTCCCGGCCTTAAAGGAATTAAAAATATAAGATAGTGTACCGGACAGCACGCCTTCAATCTTCTGAATACGGTCTCCGGAATTTAATAAATCATTCAAAGTGGTGATCACCGGCAAACCGGCTCCCACAGACGTTTCATAAAAGAATTTCACGCCACGACGATAAGCCGTGTTCTTGATTTCCTGCAACTTGAGGAAGTCCCCGGAACTGGCCAGCTTGTTAGGCGTGGTAATGGAAATGGAATTATTCAATACCCTTTGGTAATTCTCCACTACTGCCTGGCTGGAGGTATTATCCACAAATACGGAGTTGGACAAGTTCAGCTCCACCATTTCGGTCACGAAATCATCAATATTCCCTTTACGACCCCTTTCCAGTAATTCTGCTTTCCAGTTGTCCAGATCAATACCATCCAGATCAAAAAGGAATTGTTTACTGTTGGCAATCCCGACGATATTGATCTTCAGGTGTTGCTTCAACAAATTATCGTACTGCGCCTTGATCTGATTCAACAAGGTAGAACCAATCAGTCCCACTCCTGCGATGAACAGGTTCAGACGGGTCTCCGTCGACAGGAAGTAAATATCATGCAGCGCATTCAGGGTTTTAGAAAAATCCTTACGCTCTACCACTACAGAAATATTCAGCTCAGAAGTTCCCTGTGCAATCGCCACTACATTGATACCATTCCGACCCAAAGCACCAAACAACTTGGCCGCAACCCCGGGCTGATGCTTCATATTCTCTCCGATCGTAGCAACTACAGCCAAATCGTAGCGAATTTCTACCGCATCAATTTTATGGTTGATCATTTCCAGGTTAAACTCCTGCTCTAATACCTCCTTGGTTCTTGGACCATCATCGGGAGCAATGGCAAAGGAGATAGAACGCTCAGAGGAAGCCTGGGTAATGAAGATTACGTTAATTTCCGCCTCAGAAAGCGCATTGAATAAGCGGTTGGGCACATTCGGTACGCCCATAATACCACTGCCCTGAAAGTTTACCAAAGCCACTTCCTGAATGGAAGATATGCCCTTTACATCATAATCCCAGTCTGAAGAGGCATTTGAAATCAAAGTACCTTCAAAATCAGGATTAAAAGTATTACGAATACTCAAAGGTATACTTTTGGCCATGGCCGGTGCCAGGGTAGGCGGGTAAATCACTTTGGCACCAAAATGAGACATCTCCATCGCTTCCGCATAGGAAAGGGACTTCAAAGAGTAAGTCTTTTTCACCCGGCGAGGATCAGTAGTCATCACACCATCCACATCGGTCCAAATTTCAATCTGATCCGCATCCAAAGCTGCTCCCACAATGGCTGCGGTATAATCAGAGCCCCCTCTGCCTAAAGTAGAAGTTACCCCATCCTCTGTAGAGGCGATGAATCCCGTAATAATTTGTAAATGGTTCGCTTTAGAAAAATGCTCCCCAATATTCCGATTAGTGGCTTCGAACAATACCCTTGCATTACCAAAGTTCCCATCCGTTACGATCAATCGGCGGGCATCTGCAAATTCGGCAGCCACCCCTTCCTGGCTCGCATATTCGCTTAAGAGGTAGCTGGCCATTCTTTCACCAAAGCTTAAAATCAGGTCTTCGGTGCGCTTGGACAACTCCTTAATTAAATTAACCCCTTGCAAAAGGTCACTCAATTCTTTCAGAAAAACCTTAATATTATTGTAAACTCGTGTTCGTGTCTCGTCGGTCATGATGGTTTCCACCATTTCAAAATGACGCTGCTTGATCGACTCCAATACCTCCTCATAGGCAGGATCATTCGAGCAAGCCATCTTTCCTACGGCTACCAGCTGATTGGTCACACCAGAGAGCGCTGAATTTACGACTGCGACCTGCTCTCCTTTTTGCTGATAGTCCTTCAGGATCCCGATTACCTGCTTCAGGCCTTCTGGTGATCCTACCGACGTTCCTCCAAACTTTAAGACTTTCATTGATCCGAAAAGAAAAATTGATTAAAAAATTATCAACAAATCCCATGAATTTATACAATACCCGACAGTGATTTGCAAAAAACCACAAGGCATTTTCAATAAATAGGGATTTTTTTATTTAGTCCGTCAATATACGGAAACAAAAATAGAAAGACATAAAATGTCTGAATTTCCATTCATTTTCCCCTATAAACAACCCAAGACCAAACAAAATTAGGTGAATTCAGAAATGACAAACATTTAATAGCAAAAAGCCTCACTTTTAAACAAAGGCAAGCTGTCACTTTCTTTATTTGAATGAGGAGCCTAAACCGAATTATTCACCACTAAATTAATCGAGTCGACTTAAGCATTTTATTTCAGCTCAATGAGATCGTAATTACTGATTCATTAATCGCCCAAAATTAGGCCAGCTTGCTTTCTCCTCCTTCATCTGCTTTGTTGGAAAAAAATGAAATGGAAAAAATTTCTTCCTTTTTCCTGCCGTGCAGCTAAACGGGGATTGAAACATGAATGATCCGGTCTGAAACGCTATTGAAAATTTGGAAACAAAAAGTCCCGTTTATTGAAAGCAATGGCTCATTTTCCCCCCGCTTTTTAAGCCGGCAATATATGCATCTAATCGTTAGGAGTAATTTATAAAAGGAAATTAACTTCAAATAAACATCCATATTATAAAACCCTGACATTTAATGCATTCCAATTCTATTTTTTCAAAACCAAAGGGAGGTTTTATTAATATTTTCCCAAAAAATATTTAGTGTTACCCTGTAAGAAACACTGAAATCAGTCAGGGTGAAAAATCATGTATGGATCAAACAAAGATTATGGTAAAATTCAGAAATGAAGATTATATTAATAATGTAGTCGTTCATCTGAGGTTTGCTTAGCGCAATCAAAAACTTATTCTCGAGACATTTTCTCCATATTAACTCCCAAAACCATGACACCGCACATATTAGTTCCCACCGATTTCACCAACATTGCTACCCATGGTGCTGAATTGGCGCTGAATTTGGCCCGAGAGAATTTTGGCAAAGTCACTTTCCTTAATTGCTCTCAACTACATCGCACCCAGGGCGGGTATATGTTGGGCTATGAGTACCTTGAAGAGTCTGATGAGGTGATTGACACGAACGTTCGCCGCCAAATGCGCGAATGGGTTGCCGCTTTAGATACTACCAGTGTACTGGTGCAAACCCACCTAGTGGAAGACTCTTTTGAAAATGGGGTAAACACTTTCCTTCGTAACCATGATGTGGACATGATTGTCATGGGAACCAGTGGAGAGTTAGACTTTGCTGAATACTTAATTGGTAACCATACCGATTTTGTTATTCGCCATTCCGGATGCCCTATAGTAACGATTAAAGAAGGCGCAAAAAACGACGTAAAAATAAAGAACATCCTGATGACCACGGACCTTGTTCATGAGGATGATGACGCTATCAACAAAATAAAGGTCTTTGCGGAAAAATTTAATGCAGTATTGCACGTGTTGTATATTTCCCAAGGAAAGGAAAAAACTTTGGAAGAGATTAATTTGAATCTGGAACTGTTCGCCAGAAGGCATCAGCTCAATAATTATGTATTACATAAAGAAATTTCTTCTAACGTTGCTCAGTCCATTGCCGAAACAGCAGAATGGTTTAACATTGATTTGATTGCAATGCTAACTAACTCGCATGACGGCTTCTTGAATTTATTCAAATCAAGTGTTGCTGAATCAGTAGTTAAAAAGGCGGACTGCCCGGTAATGCTGATTAATACACACGTACTTTCGCAAAGTTAATTTTCCAATTCACTCTAAAAAGCAGCCTTCCCCGGGCTGCTTTTTTTATGCCCCGGCCAGAAAATGAAAATCGATTTATTCATTTAGCCGGAAAAGTAATTTCCAGTAACAGCGCTTTTTTTAAAAAAACGAAACCAAAAACCAAGGCTTGTGATCAATGTCGGCGGAACAAAGAACCAGCTGACGGAATCCATCAAGGCGACATTTGGACAGGGCAAGAGACTGGTGAAATATGGCTAAAATGTAGCTGTGATGCTCTCTTATCGCCAGCAGAACTTTTGTCTATCCGCCCATTGATCAAGACCGGACTATTGATGCGGAAGATTTTATACTATAATGTCAATACTGTAAAAGATAGTAAGCCAACTCTTAAACAAGTGCTCAAATCAAATAGACCGGCATTGGGAACTAGATCATTCCTATAATATGTCCATTTGTAGTTTTATGAAAAAGCCGTGTTTCCAGTAATCCATCCATTGGAGAAAACCGGAGGAATCATAACTCAAATAAAAAGGCGAGAAAACTACAGCTGCCCCCGCGCCCAAAGATGTTCGCCATTACTTTCTTTCCATTCTTCCAGCCAGCGGATGTATCCATAAACGCCCACAAAAACGAAAACCGCCATCACCACTGCGGATAGATAATTCCCCACAAAGGCATGCGCAAATACGCCGATGGTTCCGATCAACACCCAATAAATCCAGGAGCCCAATAACTTCTGAGAAGATAGCCAAAGAGCTACAACAGCCGCCAACGAAATATAAGAATGCACATAAAACAAAATGGCATCATGCAGCTGAAAACCGACAATCACCAAAATGGCAAATAAAAGCAGTCCACTGCCCAAATACATCAAATGCTCCTGTAGAGACCACACCTGAAAAGACTTCCCCAGGCTGGGCCAGTGCCACCAACCGTAGATTGATATACCCAAATAAACAATGCCCCATAAAGCCTGAACCCACCAACCAAAGGCCAAACAACAGCCACTATACCAAATAGAGGAAAATGAAGCGGCCCACCACGCCTTTTGATCATTCCTCGCCAATAACCATAAGAACAAGCCTCCGGCCAGCACTGCAGGGATCATCCATGAGCCAGTTTGGTGGAGCATCCGTAGAGGAGCATCAATGAATTGTAATAAAAGGCTCATCATAAGAAGTTTAACTTTGTTCGACGGGGGTATGGTATTAACAGAATTTAACAAAAAAAATCACTAAATCCCGACAAACAACAAAAAAGCCTGACCACTTGCGTAAATGATCAGGCTTTTAAAGATGGGAACACCAACTTAGTGTTCTCTATGATACAGCGAAACATTATTCTTAATGTAAGCTTCCAAATCTTTAATGGTCAATAGATTGTGAATTTCTTCTTCAGGAATTTTTAAATCGTAAGCAGCTTCAATACTGAAAATCAAATCAACCACATCAACAGAGGATAAACCAAGATCATTAATCAGATCTGCCTCCGGGCGAATAGTATCTTCAGCCACTTTCAAACCCACCAGAATCGATTTGATTTTTTCGTAATAAGGACTCATAACAAATGTTGAATTTATTCTAATAGTGAGGAGCGCAGCCATGAAACTCCTCAGATACTAAACATGCAAAAAACACATGTGTTCTAATTATCAAAAAGAACAATTAAACTTAAAACTACCAAAAAAAACATCATATTTTAAGTTATCAACAGGAATTCAAACTCTTTAAATTTAATTAAAGCCATGAGTAATTGGACTGAATCAAACAACCGCCTTAGCCAAACCTTCAAATTCAAAAATTTTATTGAGGCCTTTGGCTTTATGAGCCAGGTGGCCATCATTGCCGAGAAAATGGATCACCACCCCAACTGGAGTAATGTTTACAATCAGGTTACCATCGAACTGACCACTCATGACGCTGGCAATACCATCACCGATAAAGACCGCACATTGGCCAAGGCCATTGATAACCTTCTTGCATGATTTTCAAGGGGAAAATGAATAAAATCAACCGGTAGATCATGTCCAATTAATCCGGCTTTCTTACCTTCGTAACAGTTCTTGGAAAAAGACAATCTTTTTGACAAGTGGATTAAGACGAAGAATTTATGGAAGCCGGAAAATTATATTTAGTCCCGACCCCCATCGGGAATTTGGAAGATATCACCTTGAGAGCGATTCGGATTTTGAAAGAAGTGGATGTGGTTTTAGCAGAAGACACCCGGACGACGGGCAACCTGCTGAAGCATTTGGAAATTTCGAAGCCGCTAAAAAGCTTTCATATTCATAATGAGCACAAAATTGTCCAACACTGGGCCACACAGATAGAAGAAGGGCAGACCATAGCGCTGTGTTCTGATGCCGGAACTCCTGCCATATCCGATCCGGGATTTTTGCTTGTACGAGAATGTGTACAAAAAGGAATTGCGGTGGAGTGCCTTCCGGGGGCAACTGCTTTTGTTCCGGCCCTGGTAAACTCTGGTTTGCCCAATGACCGATTCATTTTTGAAGGCTTTCTTCCGCATAAGAAAGGGCGCCAAACACGGGTTCAGGCGCTGGCAGAAGAGGAGAGAACCATTGTTTTGTATGAATCTCCACACCGATTAGTAAAATCCCTGCAGCAGCTGGCGGAATTTATGGGAGAGGACCGTCAGGCATGTGTTAGCAGAGAACTGACCAAAATGCATGAAGAAAATGCCCGGGGAACCCTGGCTGAACTGATCACCCATTTTTCCCAAAAAGAAAAAGTGAAAGGGGAGATCGTCATCGTAATTGAAGGAAAAAAATAATAGCAGCGCATAGTACCAACATGACTTTTTTCGAAAAATTAAGAGCAAATCAGTGGTACCCGCTGATTTTATCCCTTTTCAGCGGATTTTGTTTCTGGGCAGCCTGGCCGAATATGCCCCTGACCTTTCTCATCTTTTTGATCTTTGTACCCATTTTCGTACTTCGGGAAGAAACCGTTGGCAAGAAAATCAATAGGGCTGGCCTGAAATTTTTTGGCTGGACTTACCTGACTTGTTTTATATGGAATGCCAGTACCACCTGGTGGGTTTGGAATGCAACGCCGGAGGGAGCAATGGGGATGCTGGTCGCTAATAGCTTTTTGATGACGCTTCCCATCCTGGCCTGGAGCTTTGTACGCAAAAGGATGCCGGAATTCTGGAGCTTTGTAGCCCTGATGCTCTTTTGGCTGGCCTTTGAGAATATTCACCTGAACTGGGGCCTTTCCTGGCCATGGCTCAACCTGGGCAATGCTTTTGCCAAACGCTACCAGTGGGTGCAGTGGTATGAAATTACCGGAGCCGCTGGAGGTACCATTTGGGTGCTGATCATGAATATGCTTATTTACCGCATATTATTTTATGGTGGTGCTTTATACAAAGGACAGTTTCGCTATATCTCGCTATCATATGCCCTCATATTTGGGCTCAGCTTACCCATCGGCATTTCCTACTTTATTTATAATAATTTTGAGGAGCAGGGTGAGGAGGTAGAGTTTATCGCCATGCAGCCCAATATTGACCCCTATTCCGAAAAATTCCAGAATAGCGAAAACTTCATTCCCTTTGCGCAGCAACTCCAAAGGTTTATCCAGCTATCTGAGGAAAAAATCACGGATAGCACGCGCTTCCTTTTATGGCCGGAAAGTGCACTGGACAAGGTTTTCTCTGAAAAACAATTCAGTACTTATGCTGAGGGAAGAACGATCTATAAATTTAAAGAAAAGTACCCTCAGCTTAACTTGCTGACCGGACTGACCAGCTATCAACAATATGGGCAAATGGAGGAAAAGCCCACCGAGACCGCCCGTTTTCAGCCCAATATGGGCTACTACGACGTCTACAATGCCGGACTATTTCTAAATGAAAATATGGAGCGTCAGTTTTACCACAAGTCCAAACTGGTACCGGGCGTAGAAACTACTCCATACCCCTGGCTATTTGACTTTCTTACCCAAACCGTCTTCAATTTAGGAGGCACCACGGGTAACTTTGGTAAGCAACAGGAGCGCTCTGTTTTTTTTAACAGTGATTCCATCGGTATTGCCCCTTCCATTTGTTACGAATCCATTTATGGTGATTTCATGGCACAGTACATTCGCAACGGAGCCCACTTTATCGCCATTATCACCAATGATGGCTGGTGGCGCAATACCCCGGGCCACATTCAGCACTTACAATATGCCAGCCTGCGTGCCATTGAAAACCGCAGGTCCATTGCACGCTCCGCCAATACCGGAATTTCTGCCTTCGTTAATCAGCGTGGAGATATCCTGCAGCCAACAGATTACTGGGTGCAGGACGTTATCCGGGGTAGTTTGAAGGCCAATACCGCATTTACCTTCTACACGCAAAACGGAGACTACTTAGGCCGGACCGCTCAATGGATGGCCCTGTTTTTCTTCCTGGCTGCTTTTGTAAGAGGGAAAACCAAAGGATTGATTGAAGAAGAATAACACCTAATTCTATATCGCATGAAAAATCTAAAAGACCTTTGCTTAGAAGTCATTGAAATTGCCCGAGCGGCAGGTGCCTTCCAACGCAATGAATGCCGACAGATGGACAAAAGCAAGATTGAAAAGAAGGGATTAAATGATTTAGTGTCCTATGTTGATAAGGAAACAGAGAAAATGCTGGTGAGTAAGCTCAGTCAGCTTTTTCCGGAGGCTGGTTTTATTACCGAAGAAGGTACCACTGCACAGGGACAGGCAGAATATACCTGGGTAATTGATCCACTAGATGGAACCACCAACTTTTTACACCAGCTACCGCTATACTCCGTAAGTATTGGATTATTGCATGAAGGCAAGCCGGTACTGGGGGTTATTTATGCACCGGAAACGGAAGAAATGTTCTCTGCGGTAAAAGGGGAGGGGGCTTATCTGAATGGTAAGCAGATTGAAGTCAGCCAGGCGGATCAGTTTTCCGACAGTTTAATTGCTACCGGTTTTCCATATCAGCGTTTTGAGGAGATGGACGCCTATCTTCGGATCCTGGATAAATTAATGCATTGCACCCATGGATTGAGAAGACTAGGCAGTGCGGCCATTGATCTGGCTTATGTAGCTTGTGGTCGATTCGAAGCTTTCTATGAATACAACCTGAAGCCATGGGACATTGCGGCGGGCATCATCATAGTGGAGGAAGCCGGAGGAAAAGTAACCGATTTTAAGGGAGGTCCGGATTTTCTTTTCGGTAAACAATTAATTGCCGGGGGCCCCATCCATCAAGACCTTCAAAAGATGATCCATCAACACTGGTGTCAATAATATCCCGATCCGATATTTTTAAATGTAATATTTTTAGAAATAAATAACTTCTTCGTTTATTGGCGATTTAAAAAATTACCTATAGATGAAGAAGTTTTTATTTTCATGCCTAATGGTATTAGGCTTAATGGTGTTCTTCCCGAAAACAGAAGGGAAGGCGCAAAATTTTAACCTAGTAGGACACTTTGGAGCCACAATGCTCAACCGACCAGCCAAATTTCTTTTCGATGTGGAGGGGCAATTTGGAGTTACGAGAACCGTGATGCTTACCAGTGGTTACCAGCATTGGGACAATAAAAACCACGCCACATTCGGGATGAGAATCTACCCTGTGGATGGATTTTACCTGCGTGCCCGCGGCCTTTTCTGGAATTCTGCCGATGTAAGTTTAGGTGCAGGATTCACTAAACATTTTGACCAAAACTGGCTGATGGAATTCAGCGGGGATTATTACATCAATGCCAAAAGAATGGGATTACAGGTAGGTATCGGATATCGATTCTAAATTCCGTATTTTAGTTTTCCCATTAAAAACTATCCGATGATTGAGATTAAAGTTGCCCTTTATCAGGCCTGTGTTGAATATGTAGAGGAAAGAATCAACCGCGCGAAGGAGAATATTCAGGCAGCGCAGGAAGCCTCTAACAGCGAAACCAAGAGTTCTGCTGGCGATAAATATGAGACCGCCAGAGCCATGGCGCAGCTAGAAAAAGAAAAGGCATTAGGACAGCTGAATGAATCTGCTAAACTAAAAAAGGCCCTGGAGCTTATTCACCCGGACAAGCCTATGGAGCAAGCTGAATTGGGAAGTCTAGTCATTACCTCTGCCGGCAACTTTTATTTAAGTATAGGGGCTGGAAAGCTGCAACATGAGGGGCAAATCTACTTTGCTCTTTCCCCTGCCTCCCCACTGGGGCAACAGATTATCGGAAAAAAAGCAGGAGATCAGTATTCTATTAATGGTAAAAAAGTCTCCATTAAGGCGATTTATTAGCAGTTTAATCCTAAAAAAAGGGAGGGAATCCATTCGGTTCCCTCCCTTTTTATTTTGTCTTCTTTAATATCAGACTGAATTATGCATGCTTAAGCTGGATTATTCTTGCTTCAATCCTCATTTAGCTGCAATGCGGAAAAAATGAAGGAATAGTTTCCTATTTCGTGTTTTTCCCAAGGTAGCAGATGAATGAGGAGAAAGTAAGCTTTCCCAAATTTGAGCTATAAAAAATCAGCAGACACGGACATAATGGATTGACAACAAGTAGGTTAAAGAAAGTCTTTAAACCCAGCGGTGAATAATTTGGCTTAAAAAGCTTCCGTCATATTGAAATACAATAGGGTTTGGTTATTAATCGGATCCTTCCCAATGTCCATTCGGAAATTCATTCTTGGTTGTACCTCAATGCGCAAGCCGGCGCCGTAGTTGGGCAACCAGCCCTCCACATCAAATGGGGTAGGACCGACTGCTCCCACACCACACCAGGCAGCAAAACCAAATTTGCTAAAGAATCGGCCTGCCCAGGTTTTATGATCAAAATTCAGCATATGGCGGTATTCCAAAATGGCATAAGAAGTCGTTTTATCTCTGAACTGCCCCAAATAATAACCCCTCAAATCAAAGGGCGAACCCACTTTAGACATATCTGTCCAGGGTACATTTCCTGTTGAAGTATTACTCGAAACTGTCCAGGCCAGGTTTCTTCTTTCCCCCAAAAAAGGAAGGGCTTTATATTGACGATACTCTAACTGATAAGACTGAAAGGAATAATCACTTCCAAAAAACTTTTCATAAAACACGGCTGAGGCAATAAAATAAACCCCAGAATAGGCATTCGCCGGGAAGTCACGCGTATCGTAAGATAACTGAAAACCCAAACCGGAATTGAATATTCGATCTCCCTCAGCAGTTCCTCCGGCGGCAATATAATAGGGATCTTCCACCATTAGTTCGGCAGGATCCCTGATCCTGGTACTGGTAATATCCACCTGTGGGCCTAAGAAGAAGTCAGAGGCGCCCAGGCGAAATAAGAAAATCGGATTAAATTGATAAGCCGTTGCAGCATACTGTGTGGTGGCCTCTCCTCTGGGACGCTCCTTATTGGTTTCGAAACCTACTCCATAATAATTCTCCTGATTATCCTTGATATAGAACTGCCCAAAAATCCGGAATTTATCCTCATTGAAGAATAACTGAGGACGTACAATCGCATTAAACCCACCATTAAACAACCAGGCAAAACCCACCGGAACGTTGGAACGGTTGATCAGACTATCCGTAGGATCAGTTTTAAAGGTGAATAAGGCACTTCCTCCAATGAGGGCACCGAAGTCAGGGGTATAGCCCGGGCCTCCCAAAATACTAAACTTAAGGTTTTTATCTTTTTTACTTTCCTGCTCAACACTATCTACTTGGTTATCAGCAAGATCCTGAGCTAAAGAAATATTAAATGTAAATATTATTACAATTAATATAACGATTTTTAAAAATCGTATCATATAAGGTAATTGAATAATGCTATGAATGACTAAGCAATTTAATCAATAGGTAGAAATAGCATACCTATTTTTATCATTTTGGCCCAAATTTACACGCTTGATTAATGAGAATACCACTTTTGCCACATATCAAGAGTAGGTAGAAAATTCGCTATTTTATGCTTGACCAGTGAATCAAAAGAAAAAAGCTGGGATTTCTATTGACTATGAGTATTGATTTGTAAACGTAAGCCTTAATATTATAGCACCCTAAAGGTCATTTTTCCTTAACCGTTTAACTAAGCAAATAATGACTAATCCCTCCTTACCCTTACCCTCCTGGATAAATCCTCCACTATAATTCCGTCTCCGAAAAATATTATTTTTTTGCTTTCAACTGATAATTTGAACCTGGGGTTGTAACCACCAACGAAAATGATAGCACCTTCTAATTGAAAAGGGTACCATCCCGTTACCTTGTCGCATTGAACTTATTGTTTCTGATCTTTTTTCAAAAGGATTTCGGATCACTATGAGCTTTTAATACTTAAGTTTTATTTGAATCAAATTATACATGCTTAAATATTCGTTTGGCTGAAAGAAGGGCAAGGGAAGGAACCGTTCTCCTTTTCGTGTTTATCAAAGAAGCAGATACATATGGAGAAAGCAAGCTAACCTCAATTAGGGTATTTAAAAATCAGGGGTAATGCTTTAACTATATTAAAATTAAACCCTTAGGGTAGGCACATTGAATCTTGAAATCGGTAATTGGGATTAATCCTGATAAACAAATCGTCAGGCTATGATCAATATAGGCTAATCCATCGCTGGTTCCTCCAGAAAACCTCAAGGTATTATTTTGATCAATAACGGACTAGGAATGAAGAGCAGGGTAATAATCCCTCAATATTATTTTCTTTGATCACAGTACCGGTGGATGCTCCTCCAATGATCATTAACTGACTTTCCATTTTTTTAGGCAAGGCTGAAATTGGGGAGGAATAATTTGAGTTGATTTTAATCTCAAAGCTAAAGTCCTCTTCTAAAAAATTACCAACAAGGAAAAAGTTCCGCACTCAAATCCATGACCATTTAAAACAGCAACCAAAATGCTACTACTGAAAAAAGCCGATAACAGTAGAATCAAATTTTCTTGTTTACAAAAAAAGCGACTGTTCCACGTGAAACAGTCGCTTTTTCCATCATAATTTATGTTAAATAGACTTTAGCTATTCAATTTTTCTTTAAGGTATGGCGCAGTATAGCCAACATCAATTTTAACCATTTCTTCGGGCGTACCGGCAAATAAAACCTGCCCTCCGTTTTGTCCGCCTTCCGGTCCGAGGTCAATGATCCAGTCAGCACATTTAATCACCTCCATATTATGCTCAATGATAATGGCCGAATTTCCCTGATCCACCAAGGCATTGATGGCTTTCATCAATCGGTCAATATCATGAAAATGTAAACCAGTGGTAGGTTCATCAAAAATGAAAAGTGTGTGTTCTCCCGCTTTTGATTTCCCATGCCCCAGGAAGTAGGCAAGTTTCACCCGTTGCGCTTCTCCTCCGGAAAGGGAAGAAGAAGATTGCCCCAGCCCGATATAACCGAGTCCTACATCATAGAGTGGTTTCAATTTATTGATGATGGATTTCTGATCAGCAAAGAACTCCATCGCATCCGCCACCGTCATGTCCAGAATATCAGCAATATTCTTTCCATTATATTCCACCTCGAGGATCTCCTGTTTGAACCTTTTTCCTTTACAGCTCTCACAGGTCAGGTGCAAATCGGCCATGAACTGCATTTCGATCTTCTGCGTCCCCTCTCCCTGGCAAGTTTCACAGCGACCGCCATCCACATTAAAGGAGAAGTGAGCAGGTTTATATCCTCTTTGTTTGGCCAATGACTGACCAGACATCAAAGTTCGGATCACATCATATGCCTTTACATAGGTCACCGGATTAGAGCGAGAAGACTTTCCAATGGGATTCTGATCGACAAACTCCATACGGGTGACCTTCTCAATATCACCTGTAATCGACTTCATTTTACCTGTTTCCTCATTTACCGTACCCAGCCTTTTTCCCAAAGCAGGGTAGAGAATCTTCTTGATCAAGGTAGATTTACCGGATCCGGAAACGCCAGTCACCGTTGTCAAAACACCAAGCGGAAATTCCACATCAATATTTTGCAAGTTGTTTTCTGAGGCGCCATTAATCTTAATCGTCTTACTGAAAGGTCTACGGTTCTCTGGAACTGGTACTTCAATCTTTCCGGAAAGGTAATGGGCCGTATGGGTATCCACGCCATGCATTTCATCCAGGGTTCCCTGAAACATCAATTCACCACCATGAGATCCGGCGTTGGGGCCAATATCAATAATCTGATCAGAAGCACGCATCACTTCTTCCTCATGCTCCACCACAATGACGGTATTGCCCAAATCCCGAAGTGATTCCAGCACGCCGATCAGCCTTTGGGTATCTCTGGGATGAAGTCCAATAGAGGGTTCATCCAAAATATACATAGAGCCCACCAAAGCACTCCCCAACGAAGTCGCTAATTTAATCCTTTGATATTCTCCACCGGAGAGGGTAGAGGTAAGGCGGTTGAGTGTCAGATAGCCCAGTCCCACCCGGTCCAGATATTCCAGTCGGTTGGTTACTTCTTTGAGGATTCTTTTCGCTACTCCTGCCTCAAAATCGGTTAGATTTAATGTATCAAAAAAGCTACGAGCCTCCGCAATTGGCATCAAAACCACATCGGTAATTGACTTTCCATTCACTTTCACATAGCTCGCATCTTTGCGTAATCTGGTACCACGACAGTCCGGACAAGTGGTACGCCCCCGGTATCTGGAAAGCATCACCCGGTATTGAATCTTATGGGTTTTACTCTGCAGGAAGTCAAAAAATTTGTTCAGCCCTTTAAAATGTTTGTTTCCCGTCCATAGCAACTCAACCAATTCCGGCTCCATATCTTCAATCGGGCGATGAATAGGGAAGTCAAAATCCATTGCGGTTTCCACCAATTTTTGTTTCCATTTTTTCATGGTCTCCGATTTCCATGGAGCAATCGCATCCTCATATACCGAAAGCTCCTTATTTGGAATCACCAGATCCGGATCAATCCCGAGAATAGAACCAAACCCTTCGCATCGCTTACAGGCCCCATAGGGATTATTAAAGGTAAACAGATTGGCAGAAGGCTCTTCAAACACTATTCCGTCTCGTTCAAATTTATCCGAATAACTTTCAATCCTTCCATCGGTATAAGCCAAAATACAGGTGCCGCCCCCTTCAAAATAAGCCGTCTGAACAGAGTCTGCCGTTCGGAACTGTAGTTCTTCCGGAATCTCTTCCGGAATTGCCAGTCGATCTATCAATACCCGAATCTCAGCGTGATCCTTAATTTTATCATGATCAGGAAGCAGGTCTTCAATAAAGAGGATCTCCTCTTTCCATTGCACACGAGTATACCCTTTAGAGAGCAAAAGCTGTAATTCCTGCTCCATGGTCCGGTCCTCATGTTCCATCAAAGGAGCTAATACCATCAATCGCGTACCCACCTCATTAGATAGAATCTTATCGACCACATCTTCCACCGCATCTTTAGAGACTTCTTCTCCGCTGACAGGAGAGATCGTACGACCAATACGGGCGAATAATAGCTTCAGATAATCGTAAATTTCAGTAGAAGTTCCCACCGTAGACCGTGGGTTACGGGTGTTCACTTTCTGCTCAATGGCAATGGCCGGTGCAACGCCCCGGATATAATCTACCTCCGGTTTTTCCATTCTTCCCAAAAACTGACGGGCATAAGAACTCAGACTTTCCACATACATGCGTTGTCCCTCGGCAAAAAGTGTATCAAAGGCCAGAGAAGATTTTCCGGAACCAGACAGCCCAGTCACGACTACCATCTTATTCCTGGGAATGGCAACACTTAAATTCTTCAGGTTATTCACCCGCGCACCTTTAATAATGATATGTGACTTGGGATCTAACTGTTCCAGATCCGTGGTCATTTGGCCGTTTGTTTTCTTTGTCAGCTTTTTGCTCATAAGATCAAAGATAATATTTTTTTAAGGAGAATACCGGCATTTCCGTTGGCAGCCTGATAGGAAAAAGGCAGCGCTACAAAAGCAACACTTTTACCAAAATCAGCCTGGCCAGGGGCTTGGCCCTTTCCTTTGAAGTAACTGATAATCTAGCAAAAATGATCCATATCCAATGATAATTCCCTTCACTTTACCGCTAAAATAATTGTACCTTATAAATAAGTCCTTCCGCTCATACGCTATGAAATACGCTCGTGTTATTCCTTATTTTGGATATGGTTCTTCTACTCGCGGAAGAGTAATGGGGCATATTATCCGAAAGTATAAAATCAAAGATCCTAAAAATGGATGGTGGCGAGCCCCCAAAAATATGCAGGACATGATGAAGCGCTTCCGCCTGAAGGGGGTGGGGCGATATACTGTTGCCATCAGTATTTATGGGAAAAGGTATACGACCATTAGCGAGGAAGATGGTTTTTTTGAATTGGAAATGCAGCTAGATCATCTGCCCGAAGGATGGCACGACTATGAGGTATATGTTCCGGATCTAAAGCTTTTCGGGCAAGGGGAGCTGTTCATCACCCAAAGCAAAATGGCTGTGATCTCTGATATTGATGACACCTTCCTGATCTCACATGCACTGAAAAAATGGAAGAAATTACCCCTGTTACTTTTCAAAAATGCCCTTAACCGCAAGCCATTCTTGGGCAGATCTAAATGGTATAATCGATTGGCGAAAGAAGGAACACAGCCCCTGTTTTACATCAGTAGTAGTGAATGGAATCTCTTTGATTTTCTTCGAAAATTTGTGGAACACCACCAATTCCCAAAAGGCGTATTCCTCTTGAACAGACTCAAAAGTAGGTGGGGCGATTTAATACAAAAGCAGGGAGAACACCACCAGTTGAAGAAATTTTATATCCTGCAACTCCTTGCTGATTTTCCGGAAATGAAATTCATGCTGATAGGAGATAGTGGGCAGCAAGACATGCAAATCTATCAGGATATTGCAAGCCATTCCCCTCAAAGAATATCCGCTATTCTAATCCACCAGCTTCCTAAAACCAGCCAGGAAAAGGTGCGTCAATTCTCGGCTCGTATCAATGCACTTGACATAAGCTTCCATCTATTTCAAAGCTCAAAAGAAGCGGAAAGCTATTTGCAAAATAATCTACCTTCCCTGATCATGAATGATGCAGAATTACCATAATTTGATAATATTTGCTCAAACGAATTATTTTGAAGGGACTCTTATTTTTTTTACTGGTATTCCCGATCTCCCTACTGGCCCAAAAAAAAGACAGGGAAATCGATGAGCGCAACTTTGTTCAAAGGCTATTGGGTATTAATAATGCGCAAAAATGGTCGCATTATGACACTACCTTTATCAAGGATTATTCCCAGGACTGGACTCTAAGAATCTTTACTGCCAACAAGTTTAATCAATTCGCGGTGTTCAATAAAGACCGGGAGGTGGATCAAAGCTTACTTTACGAACCCACCCCCAGCACCAACCTGGGACTAGGTTTTAATCATAATTGGTTAGGGGTAAATGCTTCCTTTAACTTTCCATCTTCCTCGAATTCCCATGACCTTCAAACCAGCATGATGGATATGCAGGTAAATGTTTATGATGTAAAATTGGTAGGAGAGTTTAGACTACAGCGCTATCAGGGATATCATGTTCAACACCTGGGTTGGGAAGACTGGATAAAACCGACAGAGCGTGCACTTGATGTCCAGCTTGCTTACCCCAACTTAACCACCAGCTCCTTTAGTGGTAACCTGGCCTATGTATTTAATTGGAGGAAATTTTCTTACCGCTCCTCCTTTATCCAAACCCAGCGACAATTGCAAAGTGCAGGATCCTGGCTGGCGGGAGCTACTTATTTTCTTTCCTCTATCTATAACGATGGGGAAGGAATATTGGGGGAGTCCTCTATACACTTTCCCGAAATGAACTTTCAAAAATCCTTGGCCATAGGAGCTGGACTAATGGGTGGATATGGCTACAACCTGGTCATCCGCCGTAATTTCTACACCAGCCTGACGTTCATGCTGGGCCCTTCCTATAACTACACCAATCTGGAGTACCTGACTGAAGAACCCAATGCTAAAGAATTCAGAATGGGCTTTTGTGGTGTTTCACGTTTTAGTATCGGATATAATAAGGCCAACTGGTTCCTGGGAATCCATTCCGCTCTACAATGGAACGCCATTTTCTATGAAAAAACCGGCTTAAATAGTTATAATGGTTCCTTCCGTTTTGTGGTGGGCAAGCGTTTTGACTGGAAGCTAAAAGGACGATTTTTCAAGATAGTCGGCTTGGATTAAGCAGGAAAAATAAACGTTCCACGTGGAACATCTAAGGATATGAAAAACGCTTCCCCTTGATAAATAATACCGCGGAAAGACCCGATAATGCATGTACAATCCGAATAATTCATGCTTAAATCCACGTTTAGTTAACCCGGATTATTCATGCTTCAATCCTCTTTTAGCTGCAAGGCGGGAAAAATGAAGGAATAGTCTCCTATTTCGAGTTTTTTCCAACGAAGCAGATGAATGAGGAGAAAGCAAGCTTGCCCAAATTTGGGCTATAAAAAAATCAGTAGAAATGAGTCTATTGAGTTGATAATAAATCAGTTAAGGCGAATTACTTAATTTAGCGGTGAATAATTCGGGTTAAAAATCATGAGGAGGGGATAAACCTTATTTCGATTTTTTTCACGGTGGTAAATGAAAGGGTAACAAGTAGGATCGAGTCAATTTGAGCTGTGAAATAGCAAAACAACCCCTACAGCTAATGGAATATGTTTGTTTATCTCCAGGCCAAACTCATTTTACGATTTACTCTTTATACGGGTACCTCAAATAGGAGAAAAAACAATCAATTTCCCAAACACAACAGAAACAAAGCTATCGCCATGGGTTATTGAGGCTAGCGGGGAATCTTTATGAACAAGACTTCATATGCCTATCTCCCTTACAAAGTTTCAGGCCATGGTTAACAATCAGGCGAAATCATTTTCCATAATTCCACGACCCGCAGCATAACGTTCCACGTGGAACACTAGACTATATTTAGCTTACGCCTAATAATCTCACCAGGATGATTTTCGTGATTTATTCTGGTGTATAAAGCTTCACACTGGCCACCACCTGCCCATGATCTGATTTCCAAACCGGCACCTTGTCCATAGATAAAGTCTGATCGATAAGGTGGTCGGTATAAGTTTTCACATACTCTACTGCTCCTAATCGATGAGGGTTCCGCGGATGCAACTCTTGTGAAACCAAAATATGATCCAAGGCGCCATAATAACCATTGTGGATATAAGTATAATAGACGTCCTGGGTGGACTGTCGTGCTTGTATGTCTTTTACAGGATACAGAAGCACATCCCAGATTTTCTGTTTCACGCGAGTATCAAAACGTCGATGTGGAGGGGTTCCACTGATGATATCATTGGTCACGGCCAAAGCAGAATCATTCATATCCCCCAGCACCACCACAGGAGAGGAAGCGCTCCCCCTCAAACGCTCTACCAATATTTCTCTTAAAGCAACCGACTCCACGGCCCGGATCAGTAATGACCTTGCTTTACCTTTCGCCCTTTGTACGGGATCATGCGGATCTTCTCCTTCATGGATAATAGGTCTTTTAGATTTGAGATGGGTCACAAATACAGTCATAGGAATAGTATCCACCAGAATCTCTACCCGAAGGATGGCCCGGTTAAAATTGTGAAAGGGTACTTCTGTTCCTTCAACGAATAAGGTGGAAGGAAAAGCGCGAATAACTTCTGTATGGGTTATTGGAAACAAAGAAGCCAATCCTACAGCGGGCTGATCTCCATCCGGATTTGCAGTACGTATTTCTGCTCCCCTTAAGTATTGACTTCGCTCCACCGCCTCCACTAAAGCAGAATGATGAAATACTTCTTCAAAGGCGACTATGGAACACCTCATCTTATCCAATTGCTGGGCGATCCAGTCGCACTTCTTATCATAATCCTGTTGACTGTATTTTCGGTGCCCATGGTACCTTACATTCGGCAACACTAAATTGAATAAGTTAAAATTGCCAATTTTTAGTCTCATGTACTTATACCTTAGTTTTTACATTTCTTTGAAGGAAGAGCTGTAGTATCCCTGTAAAACATAACTCCTTTCTTGGTATCTTTGTGCTATGAAGGATGAGCAATATTATTACTACCTGATCTATAAACCATTTAACACCCTTACACAATTCAAAGGAGAGGGTGATACCCTGGCGGATTTGTATGATTTCCCTAAAGACGTATACCCCGTTGGAAGGCTGGATAAGGACAGTGAGGGCCTGTTGATTCTGACCAATGACAAAGCGATCAATCATCAATTACTACATCCAAAGTTTAAACATAAGAAGGAGTATTGGGTACAGGTCGAAGGTGAAATCACGGAGGATGCTTTAAAGCAACTAAGAGCGGGAGTAACGATTAATGTTGAAAAGAAAGACCACTTTACCGCTCCCGCATGGGCGAAGCGCATAGCGGAACCTCCTTTAGAAAAGCGTAATCCTCCTATTCGGGAAAGAAAAAATATTCCCACCTCCTGGATAAGTCTCACAATTACAGAAGGCAAAAACCGACAGGTGAGAAAGATGGTGGCCTCGGTAGGTTTTCCCTGTCTGCGCCTAGTAAGAGCAGGAATAGAGGAGTTGAAGGTAGAAGGGATGAAGATTGGAGAGGTTAAGAAAATTGCACAGGATCGTCTGTATGAAAGTGTTTTTGGTGACCGTAAATATCAACCAAAGGCCCGACTTCAGAAGGCCGAAAAAAGATTTTCCACCGATGTATTGAAGCCTAAATCAGGCATAAAAAAGCTAGGCAAAAGAAATTTTAAGCGCCCCGAGGGAGAAGAATCCAGGCCTAATAAACCAACTTCAAATAACAAACCTAACCGTTTTAAATCGGGAAAATCCAACAAAAGATAAACCATGAAGAAACAAATTAATCAAGTTAAGACCTTTCACGAAACCTTTGAAGTAGGGATAAAAGAGGGGCCACAATTCCCGGATGAAGCCACTCAACAATTAAGAAACCGTTTACTACAGGAAGAGCTGGATGAACTCAAAGAGGCGGTTGCCAATAATGATTTGGTCGAAGTAGCCGATGCTTTGGTGGATATTCAATACCTGCTATGTGGAACCATTTTAGAATACGGGATGCAGGATAAGTTTGAGGCACTATTCGATGAAGTCCACCGCTCCAACATGAGTAAGCTGGATGAAAACGGAAAGCCGGTAAGAAGAGCTGATGGAAAAGTGATTAAAAGTGAACTATTCAGTCCTCCGGCACTAAAAGAAATCCTGGAGGACTAATCGCCAATCTATCGCTATTAAGCTTAAAAAATAAACCGACATCATTTCAGAGCCTGGGACCATTACATTATGGTTTTCCTCAGGCTCTTTTTTTCGGGCACCATCAAAAGCTGTCATCGACTGTCTTGATGATACCTTTCACCTCTGTCAATTTTCACTTCGGATGGGCTGCATTTTTTCAATAGCATGGAAAAACTATCCCGAATTATGCATGCTTAAGCCAGATTATTAATGCTCAAATCCTCGTTTAACTGCCAAGCGGGAAAATGACGGAATTTTTCCAATTTCGAGTTCTTCCAAGGAAGCAGAGGAATGAGGAGAAAGACAGCCTAGCCAAATGGGGCGATCAGAAAATCAGCTAAATCAACCTTAACGCATTAAAATAAATCCTTTATGGCAGCGAGCTAAGTCTAGCGGTAAATGATTTGGGTTAATATGCTAAGAACATTAAAAGCACAGCATCCGATTACAAATTCGAATTATTGAAAGCAATTTTGGGAATTTCTCAACCACGGCCCTGCTATTCTCTCAAAAAAATCAGGTATCACTTCTGCTATTATCAAATTTTCGCTACGAATTTTAGCTTTTAAACACACTCTAAATGCCACTAAATATTACAGCCATTTGAAGGAGGTAACAAAAAATCAAAAGTCCATTCGCATTTGCTGCAGGCCTCTTTCCAGCTTTAAAAGAAATTCCTTTCGGTCCAGTCCCCAGGCATAGCCGGTCAGTGCACCGGAGCTTCCAACCACCCGGTGACAGGGAATCAAAATGGCAATGGGATTTTTGGCATTTGCATTCGCTACAGCACGTACGAGCTTTTCATCGCCTAACTGAATGGCCAGAGCTTTATAGCTAATTTGCTTACCAAAAGGCACATTTTCCAGGGCCTGCCATACCAGCTTTTGAAAGTCTGTTCCCTCCGGCCGGAGAGCTAAGTCAAAGCTTTTCCGTTTCCCTTTGAAATAATCCACCAACTGCTGCACGGTTTTATGAATCAGTGGATGCGGATTATTCTTCTTCTTTTCCGCTACAAAGGTAAGCCCTATTACCGCATTATCAGCCACCGTAATTTTGATCACCCCCAGTGGGGAGGGATAATATCCAAAGCTTTTTTTCTGCATGATTACTCCTTTTTCAGCATACCGGAAGTAAGCCAGTTGGCAATCGCTTGTCGGTTATCGGGAACCACAATTCTCCGCTGATCTTTTGGATTGGAAATATTCCCCAACTCCAAAAAGGTGGCCGGAACATCCAGGTTTTTCAACATGTACAAGTCTCGCGTTCCGACGGTTCCATCATAGCCCCTACCCGCTCGCTTACTTTTATACTTTTGCTCAATGGTTTTGTAAAGAGAGGTGGTAAAGGCTTTAGAGTCCTTGCTGTTCTTTTGATAGTACAGAAACATATCAATGTTCTGGCTTTTTTTACGACTATCAATATGCACCATCACGGCTCGTTGATACTTATACCCCTTTGCTTTATTGTATTTATAGAGTGAATTAACCACATCGGCACGTTGCTTTAAGCGCGCCTTTTGATTCAGTGGAATCTTTTGACCTTCCCAACACGTTTCGTGCTCTGTTCGCTTCAAAATGGTCTCATCCCGAATTCCATCATGCTCATCCCGAATAATCACATAAGCCTTTGCTCCACGTGAAATCAGATTACGAGCTAAGCGAAGCGCCACATCGTAAGCATACTCATGCTCATACAATTTATACTTTCCATATCTGCCAATAGCTCCGGGATCAGGTCCGCCATGTCCGGCAATCACGTAATAAACACAACCATCCAGACGCTCGTCCTTTATTTCTACTTTCTCATAATCCGGGCCAAATATGGGAAAAATGGTTTCTTTCTCCTCTACTTTAGCCTTGGCTATTTCCAATTGCGGATCTTGCATCATATGATAAGGCACCCAAAGTTCAAGATCTTTACGGAAATCACCCGCCTTTAATTTCGCTTTGAACATGTCATCATTATAATCCGCAATATCCTGTGCTATTGCCCAACTGGTAATCCCGAGGGTGGAGCGAATGCTCTTCCCATTATATTTTACCTTATACAAGGGTAGTGCATAATGCTTTCCAACCTGCAAATGCTTCTTTGGCCCAAGTTGGTTAAGCCCATAAAAATAATCCAGGTTCTGAGAAAAATCGATCAAATGAAACCTTCTCAAAAGGGCAAATACTCCCTCTCCTCTTAGCACTTCCGCGCTAACATATTCATAATTCTCACCATTTTGGCCATGAACAGCAGAAAGACCAAAAGAAAAAATAAAACATAAACTGAGTACAAAAGCCACTAAAAAGCTTTTAGGTAATGACATGCTTGGATAATTGAATGCGTAAAATGAATTTCAATTTGAAAGTTAAAGATTACAGTGAAAAAATAGAAGGTTTTCCCCCTTAGCTTTAAAAGGTTGCTCAAATAGCTTGTACATTTCATCCATTTATTGGTAATTATTACTTGATAAAAAGTAACGATTTAGGATATTTGCTTAACACTTAAAACCAGTAAATGGTTTCCTAATGCTAAGCCTACCCTATCGACTTCCTTATTAAGTCCGCTTCAACTTTAATTTATAATATCAACATGAAAAAATTTCTATTTGCATTCTTATTCCTTGCAGGCATGGCTATTGTTCCTGCAAAAGCTCAGATCGTTCAGGGTTTCTTTGTATATGGTTTTGACCAATTCAATAACCAGGGTAGCGACAAATCTTTTAACACATACGGGGCTGAAGTCAACGTATTTATCCCTAGCTCCAAATGGGGAATTAATGCGGGTTACAGCACGGGAACAGCGGAAGCAAATGGTATGGATAAAAAAGCACATAACTGGAATATCGGTTTAGCTTATAAGGCCTTGAAGTTACCATTAATCTCTGTTGCTCCTATTGTTGGTTTGAATGGTTACTCCCAACCTAATTTGAAAGATCCAATGGCAAACTTTACCAGTGATACGGAATTCGGTTTGGATCTGGGGGTAAGTGCGCATATCACCTTTATTGCGGCTATCGCCAAGTATGACCCCATCGCCAATTATGGGGAGATTGGTATAGGTTTCTCCTTCTAACGAACCCTTCGCTTCAAAGCATCGTAAGCCACTTCAATTACTGATGTGGCTTTTTTATGCGATTAAAAATCAATACCCGGATTAATGCGCCTTTAGAATTGGTGCAGGAGCACTTTGCTCAGGACCTTTTTGAGCAATTAAATCCACCTTTCCCCAAGGCTGCAGTATTAGTTTATGAAGGAAATTATCCGGGAGCCAGGGTGGAACTGGAAATTGACTTTCTCTTATTCAAACAGAAATGGATCAGTGAAATTACCACGGTCCAAAAAGAACCAGACAAGTATTCCTTTATTGATGAAGGTCGCCAGCTCCCCTTTTTTCTCAAAAAATGGCATCATCATCATCTCCTGCTTAAAAAAGGCGTGCAAACTGAAATAGTGGATGATATCCAATTTAGCTCCGGCAATTCACTACTGGACCTGCTTTTGTATCCTGGCCTGTTAATCCAGTTCCTCTACCGAAAACCCATTTACAAAAGCTACTTTAATTCCTTATCGAAATCCCTTCGCTAATCGCTTATTGCAATAATGCATTATCATCATATTTGGTCGCCATACTTGCTGGGCGGAAGGAAGCCAGGCTGGTCACGATGATCAAGGTCAGGGAAACAATCAAGAAGTCTATCCACTCTATTTTAACCGGATAATCATCAAATATAGCCGTTTGCATTCCCATCTTGACAAAGCCAAAAGTATCCTGTAGATATAAAATTCCATATCCGAGAGTAAGGCCGATAATCGCCCCGGTGAAGGAAATCAAAATCCCTTCATAAAGGAAAATCTTTTGAATCGTATTTCGCTCAGCTCCCAGGGTATACAATACGGCAATGTCCTTTTTCTTTTCAATGGCCAGCATGGAAAGCGTAAAGAAAATCGTGACCGATGCCACCCCGATTATGAAGGCGAAGGTTAAAAAGACGAAGAACTTCTCGAGTTTTAGTACACGGATCATTTCAGCATGCTGCTCATCCTGTGTCTGGATTTCGAAGTCATCTCCTAACATTTTTTGAAGGGCTGCTTTCACCTCTGGTATTGCCCGGGTAGGGACAATTTGAATCTCCAGAGCGGTGCGTCTGTTGCCATACTCCAAAAGGTCCGCCGCAAAATCAATCGGGACAAAGACATAGTTGTAATCAAACTTTCGCTCTATAGCAAAGACACCCGAGGGCGCGATTATTTTCCGATTAGTGAGCTTTGTCGGGTCAATGGAGTTAACCTTTCCTCGCTTAGGATAGAAAAATTGTAAAGGGTAAAAATCATTCTTTAAAGATAATGAAAGCACATATTGCACACCGCGACCAATAACCGCAAACATCTTGCGCCCATCGCGTAATTTAAAATCTCCTTCCACCACCATGGAATCTAGTCGGTGCTGGTCCACATAGTTGTCACTCACTCCTTTCATGGTAATGACCACCTGCGCATCCCGATAACGCACAAAGGCATTATCCTCAATCACTTCCGTCACGACTGACACCCCGGGTAAGGCCTGAATGTCCTCTAGCGTGGTCTTATCCAGTTCAAATGATTTGCCTTTGGTCGGTACTACTTTTAATTCCGGATCGAAAGTATTGTACAAGTTTTTGATCATTTCTGACATCCCATTGTAGACAGAAAGCACGATCACCAAGGCCATCGTAACAATCGCCACTTCAAACATAGAAATGATGGAAATGATGCTAATAAAAGAACTTTTCTTCTTTGACCAGAAATACCTTTTGGCAATAAAAAATGGGGTGTTCATGTAGTTATATAATCAAGGGCGATGGGCTAAAGCAATAGGTCTTAAAGATATTTTCCTAAAAAATGATGGAATAATTATCTATATGCGTGAAAATAAAAACCACGAACATTCGCTTTCGTGGTTTCTATCAGCAGATGATTAATCTTCATCTTCGTCTTCCAGTTTATCGAAATCATAATCGCCTAATTTATAGCGATCATCATTCTCTTCCGGAATCTCAATATCCTTCAACAAGTTATTAATTCTTTCGGCCTGATCCAGCGTTTCATCCAAATAGAAATTAATCTCCGGTACAATACGTACAATCTTCCCAATACGCATCCCTAGGTGTTTACGAATTTCACTTTTCAGATCCGTAATTTCTGCCAACAATTCGGCCTTATTTTCTACCAGCATAAAGCTCAGGTAGACTTTGGAAAAACTTAAATCCGGGCTGATTTCCACATCAGTCACGGTGATAAAGCTATTTCCAAAATGGTGACGCATTTCCTTTTGAAAAACGTCACTCAATTCCCGCTGAATCATTTTCGAGAATTTTTGCTGTCTTTTACTTTCCATATATTTTTATCTATTTATTACTAACACCACCTCAATTTTCATCCAAAAGCGCCTGACTCATTATAAAAGGTCAAAAAGAATACTACTTTTGTAAACGACAGTTACCTGAAATTGAGGTACCCATGGAGCTGAATCAGAAATCTCTTTTTTCAAGCTCACCTTCTAAATCACCTCCTTGATAACGACTAAACGGTATTGTACTGCAAAGCTGCGACCAAAATAATCGGGATTCAAAAGGAGTTTTTAAAATTTAGCTTGAAAAGTGGTATTTCTACTCCATAACTGAATTACAAAATTAACTTAAAAAGTAGAATTCATTGCTACGCTTTTTTAGAATCAACGACCCTTTTCGACTTTTAATTATTACAGTCATCCTGATTGCTGTCAGACTCCCCTTTTTAGTAGAGAACAGCCTGACGCAATACGAACTAAAATGGATGTTGGTCGGCGAACAGTTGGCCATGGGAAAATCCATGTATTTAGATGTTTTTGACCACAGCGGGCCACTTTCCGCAGGCATGTATTGGTTTCTGAGCATGATTTCGGGCAGATCCCCAATACTTCCCAGAATCCTGGCTTTGGTATTGGTACTGCTCCAGGCCTCCATTTTCAACAATATCTGTAACCGCTTCAAAGTTTATGAGGAAAGTAATTTTGTCCCCAGCTTATTGTATACCCTGGGGATGAGTTTGTTTTTCGAAATGCAGATTCTCTCCCCGGAACTTTTAGGGCTTTCCTGTCTTATGATGGCCTTATATTACTGCATTGAGCATATCACCTCCAGGGAACGGAACGATGAAATCGTCATTCGGATGGGACTCATGCTGGGCCTTGCCACCCTCTTTCACCCGATATTCTTTTTCTTCTTCCTGGGGATATTTATCATGATGATTTTCTTTTCGAATACCATCGTGAGGCGCTATGCCGTTATCCTTTACGGATTCTCCCTACCCATTTTTCTCGCCGGGCTTTATTATTTCTGGAAAGATGCCGGTACGAATTTCATCCACTTCTTTATAACGGAAAATATCAAAAGCATCACCCCTATGTTCAACAGCCTGGTGGTTTGGTCTCAATACTTACCCCTGATCGGTGCGCTGATGCTTTTCTCGGTGTTTGGACAGATAAAAGCATTATCTACCTGGCACATGAATAATCGCCAGACGCTCATTACCATCACGATGATTTCCCAATTGGTGGTAGGTACTTTGATCACCATCCTACTTCGGCCCAAAAATCCCCATGATTTTATCATCCTGATTCCCTGGCTGGCATTTTTCATTCCTTTTTATTTTTTCCGATTTCGAAGAAAGTGGCTATCAGAAGTATTCTTTGGTATGCTGATTTTAGGGATGATAGTGCCGGGAATTTTATTGGATACCGGTTACTGGGCACCTAATCAAAGATTAGAAAAGCAAGCATATTTATTGAAGGAAACGAATCTGCCTGCGATAAAGGATAAAAATATTTTGGTTTTGGGAGAAGACCTCAGTCCCTATTGGGAAGCACGGGCAGATCTGGCTTATATCGGCTGGCAAAGCCTTGCTGCGGACCTGAAAAACGACAAAAAAATTGCCCAATACCGCATTTTGGCCAGCTTTGGAAAACAATTGCCCGAAGTCATTATTGATCAGAAAGAAGTAATGCCTGAACTGGAAAATAGGGTTCCAAAGCTTAAAGCACAATATGTCCGGAATGGAAATACTTATCAGTTGAAAAATTAACACTTTTTAAAGATGTCCGAAAAATTAAAAGACTATCTTTGCCTTGATGTAATTAATCTAATATCATGAAGAATACCTGGATGCTCATCATTGCTGCCCTTTTCTGTGGGTATCAAGCAGTGGCTCAAGAAACAAGTACAGATAACAATAACCAAGAAAAGCTAGAATCTTATTCTAATCCTCAGAAAATCGCCAGGCCAAGCCTACCTGGTTCCTTTATGGTTTCTTTTGGATTTAATAATACCATTGGTGGCGACAATGACTTTCGTCTGAACTGGTGGCAATCGAAATATTTTAATGTTTCCTATCTCTATCCGGTTACGTTAACGGAAAAAATCTCTTTTAACGGAGGTTTTGGTATCGGAATTAATAACTGGGCTTTCCAGGATAAAGTAGGTATCGCCTCTAATGTGACCACTGCCGGAGCTCCAATTGTCACCATCTCTGGTGATGCACGAGATTTCCCTTTTACCAATATGGGAGAAATTAAAAGATCTAAACTGGCCATTACCTATATTGATATTCCTTTGGAGTTTCGCTACACCTCAAAAGGGGCGGATACCAACCGTGGCTTCAGAGCAGCAGTAGGTGGACGTGTAGGTTACCGCATTGGTGGTGGTAACTCCAAACAAACCCTTACCGGAGGAAGAACATACAAAACCAAAGAAGATTTCTTCCTTAACCAGTGGAGATATGGTTTGTCCTCTTCTATCGGTTACTCTTGGATCAACATCTCTTTCTATTACGGCCTAAGCGATATTTTCGAACAAGATAAACTTCGTATCAGTGGCGAACTTGGTACTCCAATCAACCCCGGAAACCCTTACGAGTTGGGAATCACCATTGACTTGTTCTAAAATACGCAAGCCCAAAGAAAAAATTAGTTTTTTATATAATCACAAAATATTATTTGCTAGATTTACCTAGTAAACTATATTTTTAACTGCAGTTATTATTATTTAAGCATTGGTTATGGCCTATCAACAAAAATTTGATAAAATTGACCGTAAGATTTTAGAAATCTTACAAAAAAGTGCCAAAATCACGAACGCTCAGCTTTCCAAAGAGATTGGTCTTTCTCCTGCACCTACTCTGGAACGTGTCAAGAAATTGGAGCAATCTGGGATTATTAAGAGCTATCATGCCAAATTAGATACTGAAAAAATTGGGCTTGGGGTATCCACCTTCCTTATTATTAACCTTAAAGGGCATAATAAAGAAACTTATGGAGCTTTCATGGAACACATCAATAAGATTGATGAAGTAGTGGAATGTCACTTGATTACCGGTTCAGGAGAATTTCTTCTGAAGGTAATCACGCAAGATATTGCTTCTTATCAAACCCTGATGCTGGATCATATTTCCGCCATTCCTGAAGTAGATAATATGCAATCTATGGTAGTACTTTCAAGCTTGAAAGATAGTAAGGTGATGCCTATCCCTTGATAGCGAATACATTTAAACAGCTTTAAAAATCAGAAATTTATACTGGATTAATCCAGTGGTAGATTTCTGATTTTTATTTTTATAAGCATTAGTTTGATTATATTTGAAATCCAAAAACCCTTTGGGGCTAAAGTGGGTCTAACAAGATATATTGAGCTCACCAAAGGCCTCGAAGAAAAGAAATGACAAAAGAAATGAACAGCCCAAAGAATAAAATTCTTGATCAACAACAGGTTCTGCAAAAGATCAAAAGAATGGCCTATGAAATCTATGAGCAGAACTATCAGGAGACAGATATCTATTTGGCCGGCATACCGGAAAGTGGTTATCTTTTTGCTCAGATTCTGAAGAAAGAACTAGAAAAAATAACCCCGATAAATATTCATTTATTTTCTATAATTGTTGATAAAAAAGATCCACTATCAAATGATATTCAATTGGATACGAATCCTGAACAATTAGAAAATAAAACCGTCATCATTGCTGATGATGTTATGAATACAGGAAAAACATTCTTTTATGCGCTCAAACCGCTGCTTTCCATTCCTTTGAAAAAGTTACAAACCGCTGTTCTCGTTAATAGAAGCCACACGGTTTATCCGGTCGCGGTGAACTTTTCAGGCTATGAATTAGCGACGATTCTCACCGAACACATCGAGGTAGATTTATCGGAGGGAAAAGAATGCGTTTATTTATTTTAGATTTTTTTTTTGTATATTAACAGGATCAAACTCACATTTCTTAATTAATAATTATCAATCGCATCACTGTTCACATGCCTTATTCTGATGTAAATTTGTCCAAAAGTCAGTCTATCAAAGACTTGACCTCGAATACCGAGGAATCGGTAGCGTCTAGACGAATGCACAGAGAAAGACTCCTGGAGGAGGCGGCGCTTGGACAGGTGAGTTGCGAGATTGAAAGCGGGAAAATTATTTCCCTGACCAAGGTGATTAAGAAACTGATTGGTGAAGTAGATGTCAATACCAGTCTTTATGATCTTTTCGCCAGTGCCGACGAACTCAAAGAGATTAAATTAATTCTCAGAGCCGGAGGCCCGATTACCCAAAGGGAACTACAGCTTATCCGACCGGCAGACGGCCAGTTGATCTGGATAAATTTCACAGCACTACCTGCTGAAGACGGCAAAACCTTTGATGCCATGCTCAGGGACATCTCCCGTCAGCAGGAAAGTCTGGTAGAGCTGCAGCGTGTGAATCAGGAGTTGGATAATTTTGTTTACCACTCCTCTCATGACCTCCGTTCTCCACTACGTTCCATTTTAGGACTGGTTCAGATTCTTAAATTAGATCGGGACGAGAAGACTATCGATAAATGTCTGTTGATGATTGAGGAGTCAGTAGACCGTTTAGATGGTATCGTCACCGAAATGCTAAGCCTTTCCAGGAATCGCCATTTACATGATTCTATTCAAAATGTAAACATGCTGGTGGAGGTGAATCAGGCTATTGAGCATTTTTACACCGTGATTGAAGATCGCGGACTATTATTCAAAACGGATATTCGTCAAAGAATACCCTTCTTTTCTGACGTTGCCCGCGTTAGAATTATCCTCAACAATCTTATCTCTAATTCCATCAAGTTCCGAGAGTCCGGGGTTAGTTCCCCTTATGTATCAGTCTCGGTACGATGTAACTCCAAAAAGTTAACCTTAACCGTACAAGACAATGGCGTAGGAATTCCTAAAGACAAGCATGAGAAGATTTTCGAAATGTTTGTTCGCGCCAACGAAAAAAGCAGCGGGTCTGGATTAGGACTCTACATCGTGAAACATGTAGTGGAGAAATTGGAAGGCAGTATAAGTGTTCAATCCACAGAGGGCGAAGGCTCTGTTTTCACCGTAGAATTACCTAATTTAGCACCTCAAGTGAAATAGTGCACACCCATCCGCCTGGCGGGTGAAAAATTAAAGGTAATGTCTGTTCATAAAAAAGAAATCAAGAAAAAGGTTACTACCCACCGCCTGATGAAAATGAAACAGGAGGGGGAAAAAATCTCTATGCTTACGGCTTATGATTATTCCATGGCCAAGCTTATCGACGGTGCCGGTATCGACATCATCCTTGTTGGAGATTCAGCATCTAATGTAATGGCGGGTAATGAAACGACCCTTCCAATCACATTGGATCAAATGATATACCATGCTACTTCAGTAGTAAAAGCCGTTGACACAGCATTGGTAGTGGTTGACATTCCCTTCGGCTCCTATCAGGGAGACTCTCACAAAGCTTTGGACTCTGCCATCCGAATTATGAAAGAAACGGGTGGACATGCCGTAAAAGTAGAAGGTGGAGCGGAGATCAGGTCTTCCATTGAGCGTATCTTAAGTGCAGGTGTACCTGTAATGGGGCATTTAGGCCTTATGCCTCAAAGTATTTATAAATACGGAACCTATACCGTACGTGCAAAGCAGGAAGAAGAAGCGGAGAAATTGATAGCTGATGCCTTGTTGCTGGAAGAATTAGGCGCTTTTGCATTGGTATTGGAAAAAATCCCTGCAGAATTAGCGAAAAAAGTGGCGGAGAAGTTAACCATTCCGGTGATTGGAATTGGTGCCGGATCCGGTGTTGACGGTCAGGTATTGGTGATGCACGATATGCTGGGCATCAACAATGAATTCAGCCCTCGCTTCCTTAGAAAATATGCGAATCTTCATGAGGAGATCACCCGTGCGGTAGGTCGTTATATTGAAGATGTAAAAGCAGTAGACTTCCCGAACGAAAATGAGTGCTATTAATTAGCCATCTATGATAAATGAAAAAATCCCCGGCTTTAATAGAGGCCGGGGATTTTTTATGCGTAAGCCGATAGATCATCGGCTATTACGGTAAGGATGATAAGGGACGAATTTTTCTTTAAGCCAAATTATTCACGGCTAGATTTAGTAGTTCGTCTCCAGATGTATGCTTTCAACCCAACAGGCTTATGTCTACTGATTTATTAATAGCCCAAATTGGGGCAGGCTTGCTTGCTACTCATTCCTCTGCTTCATTGGAAAAAACTTGAAATAGGAAAATTCCCCCATTTTTACCGTCTTGCAGCTATGCGAGGATTTTAGCAGGAATAATCCAGCTGAAATAGCCCAAAGGCGGGAAGCCAGCTGCTCACAAGACCAATATCCATTGAACAGGTTCAATTGCTTTGAAGAAATCGGCTTAACTCAATAAAGATTCAATATCATGTTGAGAAAGTTCCTTGACAAAACTCTCCTCCGTAGTGATTAAAGCATCTGCCAGCTGTTGTTTATTCTGCTGCAAAGCCAATATCTTTTCCTCCACAGTGCCCTTACCAATAAACTTATAGGTGAATACCTTTTTCTTCTGACCAATCCGGTGAGCTCTGTCCACGGCCTGCAATTCCACTGCTGGGTTCCACCAGGGATCAAGAATGAATACATAATCCGCCTTAGTCAGGTTTAAACCAACCCCTCCGGCTTTTAATGAGATCAGGAATACTTGCACCTCATCATTATTCTGGAAGTTGTCCACGGCCTGTTTACGGTCCTTGGTAGTACCATCCAAATAGGAATATACAATATTACGCTCTTCTAACTGCTGACGCACCAGGCTTAGGTGCTTAACATACTGGCTAAAGATCAAAATTTTATGCCCCTCAGAAATACCACTTTCCAGGGTGGTCATCATATCATTCATCTTTCCGGATTCGCCCTTGTACGCCGTCTCCACTAAAGCGGGATGGTTAGCAATCTGGCGTAGCTTAGACAAACCTTGCAATAAGGTGAAATGTGATTTCTTCAGGCCTTCCTCTTCAATCTGCCCCAAAATCAAATCGCGATAATAACTCTTCACCTGATCATAGCGCTTCTGCTGCTCGGGTGCCATGCTGGAATATTTGACATTGACCACCTTCTCCGGCAATTCCTTGGCCACCTGCGACTTATGACGACGCAAAATAAAGGGCTTTATCAGACTATAAAGTTTCTGCGTTTTCTCTTCATCCTTTTTCTTTTCAATCGGGTTCAAATACTCATTTCTGAAAAAAGATTGCCCGCCCAAAAGCCCGGGGTTAATAAAGGTAATCTGTGACCATAAATCCATAGTACTATTTTCCAAAGGCGTACCTGTAAGAATCAGCCTGTTTTTGGAATTCAGCTTCTGAACGGCCTGGGTAATATTGGAAGCCGGATTTTTGATCGCCTGAGACTCATCCAAAATCACATAATTGAAATAGAACTGGCTCAAAATGTCTACATCCAGGCGAATAATACCATAGGAAGTCAGCACCAAATCATAATTGGAAAACTTACTGACATCCTTATCCCGATTTGTCCCGGTATAAATCAACACTTTCAGCTCCGGGGTAAATTTCTTCGCTTCAATTTCCCAATTGTAAATCAGGGAGGTTGGCATCACCAACAAGGAAGTTCCCTGACTGCTTTCCTCTTTAGAGGCCTGCAATAAGGCCAAAGTCTGGACTGTTTTTCCCAGTCCCATATCATCCGCCAAACAACCACCAAATTTATACTGCGCCAAAAAACGCATCCAATTATAACCGGCCTTTTGGTAGGGACGAAGCTCCCCGGAGAAGCCCTCCGGAATCGCATAATCTTCTATCTGCTCAAAGTCTCGTAACTGTTCCAGCTTGCGGTCTATGGTCACTTTGGCCAGGGTATCCTGCTGTAGTTCCTCCACCAACATCAAATGATGCTTTTTCAGAATCACCTCCGAATCATCCTCAGGATGATCTTCCAGAAAGCCGACCAAATCCGCATATTTGGAATACCATTCGGCCGGTACTAAAGCCAGCTCACCATTAGGTAGCGTCAGCATGCCATCCTTACGCATGGCATTTTTCAATGACTTGATGGAAATACGATATTCCCCAAATTGAATGGTAGCATGAACATCAAACCAGTCGATATTCTCCCGAATCTCCAAAATGAATTTCGCCTCTCCCACAAAGAACTTACGCCCCACTTCTGCATCTCTCTGCTGGAAATTAAAGCCCTCTTTTTGCAGGTCTTCATAATGCTCATTGAGCCAATTCATTCCTTCTTTTAAGGGTAATACCCATTCTTCAGACTGACTGTCTCCCTGAAATCTGGCAAGTCTTTCTTTAAATGCTTTTTCTGCTTTAAAATTTCTTTTGGTTCTATGAAAAGCAAAGCCCATCGCGTTTTCTTCTAAACGCACCCCATAAGGTTGAAAATTCCTGGCCGGATAGGCCGAATCCCCATACTGAAAGTTCAAAGACAAGGCCAGCATGGCCTCCTGATTGGTATCTGTTTCGGGCAATATTTCGTGGTAACTCAAAACAGGAATTACTGGCTTCTCCTCCGTGAAAACTTCGAAAGAATCACTTTTCACATCAAAGGAAGCCACTAAAGGAGTCACGAACTTTTGGAAATAATTCGCCCGAATTTTGTCCGGAATCATGATGAAGAATTTCCTCAAAAAAGGAATCAGCTTCTTTCCATCTACCGGAATTTTAAAATGGTAAACTTTTCCATTCGCCACTAACCAGGCAGGTTCTTTACAAAGCAAATAAGACCCATTCTGCTTGAATTGTATATTTTCCCCTTCACAGTACACTGTCGGGAAATAACGCGTGTGATCTTCCCTTTTCTTGAAATGGAACCATAGAGAAGCTTTTTCCCCTGCCCATTGCAATTCACTTTCCGCCGGATAACCATCCTTTCCCATTTCAAAGATTGGTTTACCTACCAAAAGCGGAAGGAGCTTGGCGCGTTGCATTTCCAGATAGGCATCTACCTCATCCTTAATACCTGCTTTATTTACTTTATAGTATTTCTCGAAAAAATCAGACAGCGAAATATGCTTTCGCGAAAATTTACGCATAATAGCGTCCTGCTGCATGGCATCGATGATTTCCAGCAACTCATAATCTCGCTCATCCAGCCCTTGTTGAAACTCCGGCGCATTCTGAGCAGAAATATTTTGATAGGACAAAGTCAGCTTTCCTTTAGCATCTTCCTGAATGACAAAGGACTCAAATAGGTAGCCCAGGCACTCATGTTCAAAAAGAGAATAGATTAATCGGAAAGGCTGATCAGTAGCTACTTTCATTAAAAATAAAATTCGTGAACATGCAAAATACGGCAAAATCTCTTTTAAAAAAATGAAAATCGCATTCCTGAGATGGTCGATTCATCGGTAATTCTGATATTTGCATCTTCAAATTAATTGTAAAAAGGAAGCTTCCTCATGAAAAAATGGATCAACATACTGGCCTGGATAATGGCATTCGTCGCAATCATCGTGTTTTATGCCTCAATTCGGTTTCATGAGCATGAAGTCCCCCTGACTTTTGCCGCACTGGTCTCTTTATTAGCAGCCTATGGCGTGCACCGGTGGTCGAAGAAAATTAATGAGAAGAAATAAGCTGGGCTAAGCTAATAGGAAAGCGCCTCCACTACTTTTTCTACATTTAGAGGCAATAGGAAGATTATAAGATCGTGAAACCTTTTTTTTCACGACTTTTTCAAAGGTATTCGCCGATTAATTGCTGAAAAATTTCACTGAAATAGGCATAAAAACCGGACTTAACTCCTTGTATTTTACGTTTTCAACATTTTTAGCCTACTTATCCACAATACTTATCCACAGTGTGGATAAAAAAACAGCCCAGACAGATGCCTGGGCTGTTTTTTTGTATATTTTAAATAAAATTATTCAATGGAACGATTCAGGTACTCATCAAAGTTGACAGCTTCGGTTTGATATTCGGAATCAAAATACGGCGAACTCAACAAGAAATCCGCAGAAGCAATATTAGAGGCCACCGGAATATTATAAACCACCGCGATACGCAGCAATGCCTTAATGTCCGGATCGTGCGGTTGTTGCTCTAATGGATCCCAGAAAAAGATCAGGAAATCGATCTCTCCCTCTGCAATTTTGGCTCCAATTTGCTGATCACCACCTAAAGGACCACTGAAAAAACGATTGACTTTGATATCCAAAGCTTCTTCCAATAGCTTTCCGGTAGTTCCTGTAGCAAATATATTGTGCTTGCTCAATTTATCTTTATGCTGACGCGCCCAATCCATCATGGATGCCTTACGATTATCGTGGGCGACCAAAGCAATATTCTTGTATTTACCTAATGTGGCCATAGCTCTTATTTGTAAAAAATTCTTGCAACAAATTACCAAATTCCCCAACAAAATCCCTCGGGAATACCTGATTATTTGGAATTGAAACATCTTGTTCAAAATCTGATGAAAAAAAAGGCAGGAAAGAAATACTTCCCTGCCTTTCGATAAAGCCGAATTGGGTATGCTCCCTCCTTATCTAGCTGCAAGGAGGGAGAATGAAGGAATAATGCCTTCAAGCCTCCCTGTATTGATTGATGCTATCGTGCGCATCATTCGGGTTAAAATCCGTCATCTTCATATAGTGGTTCATCCTCTATCTCTTCTTCCTGCTTCTCCTCTACTACTTCCTCTTTTTTCTTCTTTCCTTTTTTCTTCTTTTTCTTCTTCTCTTTCACCGGCTCTACCTCCACTTGTTCGTCCTCTGAGACGGCTTCTTCCGTTTCCTCGCCAAAGCCATCATCAACGGTTGCTGTATTTTCTTCCGAATCATCCCCATAGAGGGAATCCTCATCATCCGCTACAGATTCATCGTATAGAGACTCATCGTCAAAAATGATATTCTCCGTATCCTCATTCTCTTCTAAACTACCCGCATCAAAGAAAGGATCTCCTGAATCCTCTGACAAAGTAGGCTCCGCAATCTGATACTCTTCATCGATATCCATATATAACAGGCGGAACCTGTTGACATAATCCAGTACTTCCTGTTTCTCCCCAACAGCCAGAATAAATTCTCCAAGCTTGGCCTTAGCCACATTACTTTTCTTGGCTACTTGTGAGTTAAAGACCGGATCCCCGGAATAAACGATCAATCTGTTCTCCGGAAGGTTGTAATTCAGATAATACCAGGCATCCGGGCCTCCATTGATGAATAAGCTCATCACATCTCCTTCAGCGGTTTTAGAGACCTCCAGATATCCCTCCATTTTGGCATTTACATCCAAAGAAAGAATACTGGACACGCCAATTTTCCCGGTAGAATACCAGGCCGTTTGCTCCTCTGACCACTCCATATCAAAATCAGAAAGCACTATTCCTCTCTGTAATCGACGAGACATTTTCACCAAAGGTGCATAGTCTGCGGATAATAAAGCCTCATAATCCTTCGTCGCTTTATCCCCAATGATTTCCCCCACCTTATAGAAGAGCTTGGTCAGGTCTTCATTTGCTTTTGGATATCCACCATCTTCAGCGGCAATATTCAGATTGTTCCCCATTGAGGTGAGCGCACCTCCAGGTAAATCGGTCTCAATGGTGGTGAAACCATTAAAACGAACCGTGTTATTATTCAGGTTACCGGAACCAATCGCGGAAGCGCGCATCATAAACTTATTCACCTTCGGATAAGGATTCATAAACAGGTTTACGCCCCCTTCAAAGACGATATCCGTAGTTTCTTCATTAAAGGTATATACCTTACCAGCGAAAGAATTCGCCCTGGTTTTCATGGTATCCTCTACGATATAATGCGCCTTTTCCTCATCGTAGGAAAGCAAACCGTTCGGAACGAAAAAGTCTTCATCTCCTCCGCCACGCTTTTGAAATACGAAAGTAGAATAAAGAACATTCGTGCCCTCTTCAAAGTGAATACCAGCGGTTAGTAATTCCCCATTTTCGGTAATAGCGGAAGCAAAGTCAAAGATAATCTCCTGCTGTTCTTCATCATTACTCTGATAAACAATCCAGGTATCGTAATAGGGAATATTTTTCAAGTCAAGCTTCACAAAACCATCCAGCTCCAATGGTTTGCTGGTCGCTCTCATTTTTGCGGTTCCTTTGAAATACATTCCCGGAGAAATTATTAATTCATCGGCCTCTACAATCTGCCCACTGGACTCGGTGTGCAACTGTTTCTTTCGGTCAGGTTTCAATTCAAATTCATCCAGCTTAATATTAAAGGTATCCTGCACTGCATTCACAAAGCGGTAGGTGGCATCTCCTTCAAACATCTTTCTGGAAAGAATATCAATATTACCATCAAACAGGTTGTGATATCCGTTCAGGGTATCAATGACCAAAGTCGCATTGGTTAATCTCGGCAATACAAAGTTAGGCAAAATTTTAATCCGGTTAGAGTCCGGCGTAATCATGGCATCTGCCACTACGATATGCGGAATACCGGTAACGGACATCTCCTGCGCCTGAATATCGTAAGTTGCTCCCTCGGCAGAGAATACCAGAGAATCCATATCAGGACGAGTGGAGTAGAAGTAGGAATCGGAAATATCGACTTCCTCCGGCTTGGTCATGATGATGATGTCCTCCTCCAGTTTCCATTCTGCCTCTGTGATAGAAGTCTTGGTCATCGCATAAGGGAAGGAAATGGCAGCATCTCCCTCAATCTCCGGCGAAATAGAGGCCAGGTTATTCTCCAGGTCGAAGTCTACCTCCACATAATCTCCATAGAGGGTAGATTTCGTGGAATCTTCTGACAAAATATTAAACTGCGCCTCCCGGGCCTGCCACCTAAACTCTTCGAAGGTCAACTGTTCTGAATGCGTTTGAGAACCTCGAATCTCCAAATCTCCTTTTCCTCTTAAACCTTCATGCGTCAAGACCGCTGCACCGACCATATCTCCTTCATTGTAGAGCATAATGGGCTTGTCGGTGGTTTTCAAAAACAAGCTATCCTCATGAGGCAACCAGAGTAATTCTAAATCCTCCGCGCTCATCGACGGATAACTGATTCCGGCGAAATCTCCGGCTTCAATCATTGAGGAATTTGCAAAAGCGACCATGGAATCCTGATACATGGTATACTTTTCAGATTCGGACTGGGAAGCAAGCAATTCAAATCTTCCCTCTCCCTGCAATCCATTTTTGTCTAATCGAATTTCATCATAAATGATGCCGTCCGTATCATAGAGGGTATAGCCCTCCTCGGGCACCGTATGGACAAAACCCAGGGAATTATCCGGCATGATGGTCATTTTTTCTTCAAAATCCGGGAATATTCCTCCGGAGACAAATCTACCCTGGAAACCAATGGCGGAAGGATCTCCACCCGCTAAACTATCGATAGAAAAGGGCGGAATGATGAAATATACACTCTTATCGTAAGCCTGATCCAAATAGGTCGGATTATCGAAATATACCACGGCACCGCGCTCGGCATCAAATCTCGGATAGTTTGGGAATACCTTTCTACCGGATTTATTGTCAGGACGGTTGATATATAAAGTTCCGTTCGTTGCTCCCATATTGGAATTCAAGCTTGAAGTCAGTTGCTCATCCGCAGAAACCAAGGAGTTGTCTACTTTCTTGCGCTGGCCATTGGCCGAATCCGGTAAGTAAAAACGAATAGAATCAATTTGATCCAGCTGAATCAGGAAGCTATCGTAACGGAAAACAAAATCGTGCCCTACAAACTCAAAGTTTCCGGAGAATAACTTTCCATCAAACTTAAAGTCTCTTTTTCCAATCAAATCAATGGATTCCTGTTCCGGAATAATATAAACATCCAGCTTTTCACTCAGATAGAATTTATCAATTCCCCGGACCGTCATGCGAGAATCATTCAAATGAAGCGTAGCATTCGGTGCCGCATTGGTCCTGGATGGAATGGTTAAATCATCATAATCTTTTTGCCTTCTGTAGGAGGCGGTGTAATGATAAGCCTTATCCTTTACGGTGATAATGTTGGAGATCGCATCAAACTCTATAAAATTATTCTCCCGCATTTTGAACATGGCGTGCTGCGCCTTGGTATAATCAAGTTTGTAATACTCGACAAAATCCAACAGGCTAAAGGTTTTCGACCGAACCTTATTGCTGTAATTCGTCAAGCTGTTCAGCGGGTGAAAACCATAGGGATCACTTAGTGATTTGTAATTTTTCTTGTTGAAATAATCCTTGGATTCAAAAAATGCCGGTCGATGATCACGCGCTTGGAATATGGAAATGTCTAAACTATCATGCGCCACATTCCATCGCAGGTAATCCGCCTTTACATCCATATCGTAATAGGTGATCCTAAAAGAGGAAAGCTCATTATTTCCTCTGTTTTTCAGGGCATGAATGGTAGAATCCTGTTGCCGATAGGTAATCTTCATATCGGGATGAAACAGGGAATCACGACCGTATTTCACCACTATCTTACCATTCGGCGCTACAAAAGTAGAGTCCGTATATTCGATAATGCCGCTTCTTACCAAAAATTCCCGATCATCACCTCTGGAAAAATGCACCTTACTTTCTCCTTCAAAAATGGAATTGGAAGAAGCATTTACCCCCCAGAGAGAATAACCTCCCAAATATTCAAAATTATCATTGATAAAAGATGCTAATCTCACATTGCTCCCATAAGAAGTAAATCTGGGATAGGTAGGTTTGGCATTCTTCCCCACCCGGCTTGATTTATATTCGAAATAGCCCAGTGTCGGTTCCGTCAATTTCTCCGGATAAAACATCGTAGCCTTGTTTACTTCGAATTTGGGTTGCTTGGTACTGAAAAAGAACTTCTCAAAAGTACAATAGGGACTGCCCTCTGTAAAACCGGCAATTTTCCAATCAGCCTTTCCACTGTACGCTACGAAAATCCCTTCCACCAATAAAAAATCTCCCTGAATACCCGAAAGAACCAGCGTATCAAAAGGCGTTTCAAACTTTAGCTCCAGCTGGTCGAAGTGAATATAAGGCCCTTCAATAGCGGGTGCCTCATCCTGAATAAAGGAATCCACCATCTCTTCCAAAGTCTGGGAATTTTTCTCCTCCACAATCACATTCCCACCGGTGGCACCGCTCCAGTTATCATCATCCCAATTTAAGGCAGTATCCTCGTTTTTTTGGTCAGTGCTGTCATCCTCTCCCCAATCCCAGCTACTCCAGTCATCATTAGTGTTTTGACTTTCCTCAGCATTATCTCCCCAGCTGCCCCAGTCCTCTTCGCTACTTTCCTCTGCAGGTACCGAACTATCCTCCGAGGACTCTTGCGTAGGGTCATAAAAGGTGGTATTCTCATATTTCAAGGCAAAAATAGCCCCCTCACTGGCCTGAAGATTAAAAAAATTGGACCTATTCAATTGCTTATACTTCAAAAAAGTATGAAGCGCCTGGGTCATCTTGACAAAATCCCTTGAGGAAAGGGCCTCCAACCCATTTTCCAATTGGTCCAATAAGCCATCATACTGCACTACAGAGAGACCGGCCTCTTGTCTGCCGGCAGTCAGTGTTGCGGTCACCTCGTAAAGAAAAGGCTTGGCTCTCCACTGCTTTTCATTCATCTTATTGTACAGCACAAAAATTCGTCTTTTCTGGCTATCGGAAAGACTACCTCCATTCCATAAAGAATCGAACTGATGTCCTGCCAAACTGAAACGCTCAGAACGCCCCTCCTTCATTACCTCCATCACCCGAATGGCTAATGAATCCGGTGCTTCAACAGTCTTCATCCTTTGGGAAAACCCCTGATGAAAGCACGACAGCATCAGGAAAACTAAAATCAATAACGGTCGATGCATTTTTTGCAATCTAAAATTTATACACTCTTATCTCATTCCCTGATCCAGGGAAATGACTTACCTGTTTTTTTTCTTCGCCCCTTTTGAGGCCATTGCCTGGGTATGCCCAAATACAGGAAACCCAATAATTTGTCTGAAGCTTCCAAGCCAAAAAAAGACTTCGCCTCTTCCATATAGGTAATCCCTCCGGATCCCCAATAACAACCAATACCATAGGCGGTAGCACTTAATTGCATATTTTGCACCGCTGCTGCTACTGCGGCTAATTCTTCTACCTCTGGCACAGCCGCCCTGCGATCCCTTTTCATGCCAATGGCGATAATATGGGAGGCCTTGAGCGGTTTGGCGGCTAACTTCTTAAACTTATCTGAATGGAAATTTCCCTGCTGCATACTCACTTTTTGATAAAGACTGGCTTGAAAATCAGCCAAACGCTTTAAACCCTTTCCGGTAAATACCGTGAAGTGCCAGGGCTCGGTAATTTTATGGGTAGGCGCCCAACAGGCATTTTCTAATAATTGCTCGACGATGGCATCGGGAATGATTTCACCGGAATATTGCTCCGGATAAATGGATCTTCTTTTGGCAATCAGTAGGTCAATCTCTTGGGTGGAAAATTCCATATCATTAGCTATCCAATTTAAAAAACAAAAAAACAAAAAAGGAAGAAATAATATTCCTTCCTCCTCAAATAATATCATTTAATTAGGGAAGTCCCCTCTCAGGGCCCTAAATCGTTTCCTGGCTTCCTCTACATGAATACTTCCCGGATAATCACTCAGAAAAGACTGATATGCATCCATGGCGGCCTGTGCATCTTTGATTTGATGTTCATACAAATCAGCAATTTCAAAAGCGGCATCATCCGCCAGTATATCCTCTGGTCCACTTTGTACGACCATTTTTAGGCTTTCCAAAGCTGCTTCAAAATTCCCCTGCTCTTTATACACTTTGGACATCAGATAATAAATCTCATCTGTTAACCCATGACCGGGATAGTCCTTCAGCATCTTTTTAAGCCTGCTCAGAGCCTCTTCATTCTTTTTCTGGAAAAGGAGTAGGTCTATGGCTGCATACTCCTCCATAGGAGCTCTGAGAGTGTCTAGTGCCGTATTGTCTTTAATCAATAAACTCATGGACATGGCGTCATTGGCAATTTCCCGGGTGGTGGCTTGTTTCAGCACATCCAAATGCCCCGCAGCCAATTCAAAATCTCCGGTATAGTAAGAAAGCTTGGCACTTCTGAGTTTCGCTTCATAACCAATGGGCGTTTCTTTCCCTTCTTTTTCTACCTGGGCATAGAGTAATCTGGATTCCCAGGGTTGACTTTTCAAAAGAAAAATATCTCCCAGCGAAATTTTGCATTCCAATTTCAAATTTTTAGGAATTCGGCCTCCCTGGGTCACCTCCTCCAATAATTTGATGGCCGTATCATAATCTTCCTTGTAAAGCGCGTGTAACATTGCTTTATTTTTTCGGGCCTCAAAAGTGGCGATCGAGGGCGGAACCTCTTCAATCAGCTGTTGGTAGCTCGAAATAAGTTCATCAATATCCTCCATATCTACCGGAAAAGTATTTTTAACTTGTTCCTCCCGGGCATTGATAATGGCATTTCTGGCAAGATAATAATTGGGGCTTTCCAAATAATTTTGGATGACATAGTCATAAACCATGATGGAGTTATCGTAGTCTTTATGCTGCAAAGCCATCCGGGCCACCTCCATTAATTGATCCCCATTTGATTTCTTTCGTTTATCCAGACTTCTTGCCTGAATAAAAGCCCCATAAAAATTCCTTTGCTGCAGATTGGTCCAAATCAAAAGCTCTGCATAAAACTCTTCCTTCCCGTCCTTTTGAATATGGTCAATTAAATAGGCCTCAAAGGACTCTAAATCTTCAGGCTCACCCAGCGTCGACTGAAGGACGTTCTTCACGTAGGAGCGATTCTTGGGGTTCCTGACGGCCATCTGAACATATTCATCCACCATCGGATCTTTTTGGTTCGTCAATCTGTAAATATTGGCCAGTTCATGCGCAAACATCCCATCGTTCTTACTGACTTTTCTCCCGAACTTAAAAGTAGCAACAGCCCAATCAAATTCCTGCGCCCGATAAAACTCCTGAGCAAGCCCTCTGATTTTATTTAAGTCTTTTCCCTGGGCCTCTATCAATTCCTCATAAAACTTATCTTTCAGATCATTCTGATCGCTTGCAGCTAATAGACGGCCCTGATCTACCTGATACACGAAAACATCCGGATTTTTTTTAACAGCCCTGCTCAGGTACTTTTCAGCCCCTTTGAAATCCTTTGTACTCAAAAGTAAATCAAAATAGTTCTTATGTATCAAAGGAAGGTTTTCATTCTGTTTGGCCAACTTTTCATATAAATCCAGAGCTTTCTCCACCTCCCCCCGATTTAAATATTCTTCCGCAAGACTTACTTTTTGAAAATCTTGCGGAAAAGCAGGAACCGAAAATAATAAGCTTAAAAAGACAATTCCCAAAATCCTTAGCGCCCCTTTGGTTTTCCACATATTAGATAGTATTAGATTATATATATCTTTTTAAAAAAGAGTTATTATTCTTATTACGCTGTGAATTGGTGGATAAGTTACTCAATATTTTGAATTAGGGGATTATTACACTTTTTCTTCACTGAATATTAGGTTTATCCACATAGCTTATCCACATGGAATTCCTTATTCTTTAGGGTATTAACATGAAAATCCTAATTTTTTTATTTTTTGTGGATAACTTTTTTCAACATCGTCCACAAGTGGAAATATTGGGGGAAAACGGGGTTCATAAAATTGGATTTTACACATCAAACCAGATTTTAGAGAAAATCGCGGGATAACTGTTGATAAGTGGGGAGAATTTCAAAGATTTCGGAGAGTTATCCTTGCAAAAAATAGGGTTATCCACGGATATACACACAGGGTTTCATATTTGATCAAAAAAAACGGCTCGAAATCATATTTTCGAGCCGTTTTTCATACATGTAGGAATATGTTAGTGGAAAACCCTGTTTGTCTGGTGAAATTTGAAGCGGATATTATAAAATTGAAGCGAGAAGAAGTGGATAAGTAGAGCAGTGAGGATCAAATTTAAAATTCAGAGCGCATCGGGCATAAAAAAAGCCATCCGTAAGGATGGCTTTTTGATTTTCACGGGAAACAATTCGTTTAAGAAGCCGTGATCATGAATATTTTAGAGCTTGTATTAAAAGCCTGAGTTCATTTTGAAATGGCAAAGGTGCCCTATCCGATTATCCTGGGAGAATAGCAGCGCTATTGTTGAAAAATATTTAAAATCGTTTCCAATAATTCGAATTTGCTTCGGAAAGAGGGGTTTTATTTACCCTCTCCAGGAGAATAGAAGCGTTTTTAATGAATCCTTCCGCTTTAACACTAATAGACTAAATCAATATTGGTCAATTCCCAGTTGGCGCGTATGGCAATTTCTTCCGGGTAGATGTAAACGGGCTCGGGACTTTCATTTTTAAGCATATTTCCATACTCCCATACCCCATTTTCATTTTCATCTATCAATAATCTTAATCGATAGGTGCCAGGCTTAAGGTTTTGGAAGAGATAATCTCCATTTTCAGAGGGCTCCAATTCTTTAACAAGCTTGTAATCCTGACTGAGTGCCTGAATTTTATATTTTGGATAGTTGGTTATCACTCTTCCGGCAATACTACCCAAATCTTCCGGTCTTGCCAGGCTAAATTTTTGGGATATGGCCTCAGAAGAATCACTTTCCACACTTATAAAAGCGCCTTTTGGCAGGACTAAAGATACTTCTTTAAAAACGATGGGTGAGGGCTGATTGATATAAATACTATCCGCCTTTAAACTATCCAGAAAAAGGGTATCCGCAGGTGGAAGAAAAATGGAATCCAATCCAATATTTTTTCGAATGGTCACCTCATTGAAGTTTTCATTCCATTCCAGCTCTTTTTCGATGTCAATTTGTAAAAAATTGAGGGTATCAAAAGCGAATAACATGGAATCCGGATGTACCTCCCGAATCGGCTTATTAAATCGAATTTTTTCAGAAAAGTCTGCAGCTACAGGGTTATCATGGTTGGTGTTCACAATTTCCGTTAGAAATTCTCCATATTTTCTCCTTGATTCAGAGAATTTGATGAATACTTCAGCAAAACCTTCATTGTTTACGGAGTCTTTTGCAATAATTCTAGCGGCAATACTGTCATTTTCACTTCTTAATTCCGGGTTGAAAAACCTTACTCCATTATGCTCTACGCTGAAATCATGCAATACTTTTTCGTCCGGATTTAGAAAATTGACCTCATATTCTGTGACGTATTTATTAAAAATGACGTCAAAATATTTACCGGAGGGTTTTGCCGAATTCACGTGGAACTCTCGACCATCTACCAATAGTAATTGGAAATCTAAATTCTCCTGGCTTTCTGTTAGCGATAAAGTATCTGTTAAAAAGGCGGATGGTTCGCTTTCCGCATCATTTAACAGGTTATTATTCGCATCCAGGAAGGCATAGGCCCGGAAATTTCCATTTCTAATGTAGGATAATTTATAAAAGCCTTCCTCATCTGTTTTGGCAAAATATTCCGGTTTTCCCGTGAAAATATTTAAAGAATCCGAGACATCGAATAAAACGACAGTCGCTTCTTTCACCGGAAGACCGGTCATCAACTCGGTTACTTGTCCACTGATTTCCAGAGAATCAATATAATCCCCCGTACTGAAAGCAAATACAGAATTTTTCCAGGGATTATTCTCATTGATATCCTGTATGGCGTCCTGGAAATTGAAATTGTAGGTGGTATTTTCTTCTAATGGCTCTTCAAAGGTGATGATGAGTGATTTCTTTTTCATTTTGAAATCATATCGAACATCCGTTTGAGGGGTAATCAGAAGTTTTTGCTTCAGGTTTTTGGGCTGGGTATACTCATCAAAGGTGAAGGCAAATTTTTTTCCTCTATAATTGATATCCCCCATTTGTGGGACGGAGGTGACCAGTTTTGGGGGAATCGTATCTTGTTGTCCTCCTATGGGTTGGCGAACATTGGCACAGGAAGCAATAAAGAAGCCCATGATTCCCGAAGCCAAAATGATATTCGCAATGCTATTTACTTTCATGCTCCAAGATGTAGATTAAACTACTGAAATTATTGTTTTTACGAGCGGCAAGATTTGACTTGAGTCCAGTATAGAATGCTGAAAAATAGTTTTGATGTCCATTTTTATACTGCTCGCTTAACAAACTTACATAAAAGGAATCCAATTTCATGGGAATCTTACGGTTGATTTTGAATCCATGATGCTCCGCAAGTAGCTGCATGCTTTTTTGCGAAAAATGGTAAAGATGCCTGGGGACATCATAGGCCGCCCAATAGGTACCATAATGTTGGGCATCATAACTCTCCGGATTAGGCACTGCAATAATTAGTTTTCCCGTGGAACGAAGCTTCTGTTTTAGGGTCTGAAGCGTTTCATTAAGGTCTTCCAGATGCTCCAATACATGCCAAAGGGTAATAATCTCCACTTGTTCAGGACCTAACTCCTTTACAGAAGATGCTATTTTTCCTTTCAATACAGGTACATGCTGATTTCTGGCATCCTTGGAAGGTTCTAAACCTTCAATTTCCCAGCCTTTCTTTTGGCAAAACTCCAGGAAATGTCCTGTGCCACAACCAAAATCCAGGATGGATTTAGAGGTGGAGGCGTATTGACGAACGAGCTTTTCTTTTCCTCGGAGTGTAAAGAATCGCGCAATCTTATATAAAAGTTGCGTTAGGTTTTGTGCCTTGTTGGTATGTGAGATATAACTATCTGCCTGATAATAGGCTCCCAATGCCTCTGGGATGGGATTAGTGAATTTAAACTGGCAATCATCGCATTGAACAATTTGAAACTGTTCCTGACTGCTGGTAAAATCTTTACAGGCTAAAAAATCAGAAAAATGGCTGCCCTGACAAACAGGACAGCGCTCTATATTTTTGACCATAGGTATGCGGATCGAAAGAAATGTTTCCCGTGGAAAATCTATTTATTTCCCAAGATACACCATCAAAACGGAAATATCAGCAGGAGAAACGCCACTAATTCTCGAGGCTTGTCCTAATGTTTGTGGACGCATATTACTTAGTTTCTCCTGAGCTTCTTTGGAAAGGGCTTTGATTGCACGATAATCAATAGAATCTTTGATATACAAGTTTTCCATATTATCCATTTTCTCGGCCATCTTCTGCTCCTTATCGATATAAGTATCGTATTTGATCAGAATTTCCGCCTGCTCTTTATTGATGCGGTCATAATTATTCATTTCCACTTCAAATTCAGGGGTAATCACACTGACTTGTTCCATGGAAAGTTCCGGACGCTTCAATAGTCGGTAAGCCGATTGAGATTCCTTTAAAGTTGCCGAATTCATAGACTCTAATTGCGCATTGGCTTTTGTCGGTTTGAATTTGGTCGTCTTTAAGGTATGAATCAGCTCTTCTACATTTTGCTTACGCTGAACCATTTTATCAAATCGCTCTTGTGTCGCCAAGCCTATTTGATGCCCTTTTTCAGTAAGACGAAGATCTGCATTGTCCTGGCGTAATAGGATACGATACTCTGCACGTGAAGTGAACATTCTGTAAGGCTCTTGCGTGCCCTTGTTCACCAAATCATCGATTAATACGCCGATGTATGCATCTGAGCGTTTCAAAATCAATGGATCTTCTTCTTTTACACGAAGGGAAGCGTTGATACCAGCCATTAAACCTTGCGCTCCCGCTTCTTCATATCCTGTCGTTCCGTTAATCTGACCAGCGAAATATAAATTTTTCACTAATCTGGTTTCCAGAGAGGTATGAAGTTGTGTTGGTGGGAAGAAATCATATTCAATGGCATATCCCGGACGGAACATTTTCACCTGCTCAAATCCTTCAATTTGACGCAAAGCTTTCATCTGTACATCCTCAGGCAAAGAGGAGGAGAATCCATTAACATAAATTTCTACCGTATTCCATCCTTCCGGTTCTACGAATATCTGATGACGATCACGCTCAGCAAAGCGGTTGATTTTATCTTCAATAGAAGGACAATAACGCGGGCCCAAACCCTGAATGCGGCCATTAAACATCGGTGAACGATCAAAACCTTCCTTTAATGTTTCGTGAACTGCAGAATTGGTATAAGTGATATAGCAGGAACGCTGCTTTTGCAAAGGTTGCGTTTCATCACTGAAGGAGAATTTGTAAGGGCTTTCATCTCCGGCTTGTTCGGTCATGGCTGCCCAATTAAGGCTTCGCCCATCTACCCGTGGAGGGGTTCCGGTTTTCATTCGTCCGGCTTCCATTCCCAATTCAACCAATTGTTCGGTAATACCAGAAGCAGAACCTTCTCCCGCACGGCCACCCCCAAATTGTTTTTCTCCAATGTGAATGGTGCCATTCAGGAATGTTCCGTTGGTCAGAACAACCGTTTTGGCCGGAATTTCCAAACCTAAACTCGTTACGACTCCTTTGACCTGTCCGTTCTTAATGACTAAGCCTTTGACCATTTCTTGCCAGAAATCTAGATTTTCCGTTTGTTCCAAACGTAATCTCCATTCTTCTGCAAATTTCATGCGGTCGTTCTGTGTACGTGGACTCCACATAGCAGGACCTTTGGAACGGTTAAGCATGCGGAATTGAATCATCGATTTATCGGTGATAATTCCCATTTGACCGCCCAAGGCATCTATTTCACGTACAATTTGTCCTTTTGCTACTCCACCTACTGCAGGATTGCAGGACATCTGTGCGATCGTATTCATATTCATCGTTACCAACAGGGTCTTCATTCCCATATTGGCAGCTGCCGCGGCAGCTTCGCAGCCGGCGTGTCCGGCTCCTACCACGATCACATCATATTCAGTAAACATAGGCTTTCCCTTTGTTTTATATTCTAATGGATGCTAATCTGTTTTAAAACAAATGTTCCACGTGGAACCTCATTTTTATGATAAAATGAATGTTTCACGTGGAACATTTTGATTTTCAAATGTTTGTGCAAATTTAAGCAAAAGAATCCTCAAAAAGCGCAATTGCTTCATTTTCTTTTGCCCGCATTGTCGCTGCCTCCTCTTCGGTTTTGTCTTTGTATCCTAAAAGATGCAAGACACCATGAATAATAACCCTTTTCAATTCTTGTTCAAAAGGTACATTCAGACTCAAGGCATTATCTTTTATTCGCTCTACACTGACGAATATATCAGACTCAATAAAGCCAGGGGTTTCACTATTGTCAAAAGTAATGATATCCGTATAGGTGTCGTGATTCAGATATTCGACGTTGATTTTATACAAATACTCATCACTACAAAAGATAAAATTGATTTCCTCTAATTCAAATCCCTCATTTTCAATTACCTGATTAATCCATGCTCGGCTGGAAATAAGCTGGTCTACATCGAATTCAACATCCTCTGTGAAAAAATTAATTTGATCTTCCATTAATTGATATAAAATGATAACTCCACTTTTCTCCCCTCCTCCTTGAACTCAACCTCATCACAAAGATGTTTGATCAGGAAAATTCCTCTACCATGTGGTTGGTCAATATTTTCTGGCGCTGTCGGATCTGGCAGATCATTATAATCAAAACCGTTTCCTTCATCTTCCACTGTAAATTTTACAGCTTCATTATTATGATGCACCGTGAGGGTAACGTTCTTTTCCTTATCAAATTTGTTGCCATGTTGAATGGCATTATTGACAGATTCAGTAATGGCAATCATAATATTACCATAAATGTCATCATCGAGTTGGTATTTGTCTTTGGTATTATCGATAAAGCTCTCGACAATTCTAATATTTTCACTCAAAGATGGGATTTCAATTTTGATCGATTCCATTATCATCACCGGATATTGTTGTTCTCTAACCTTTTGAAATATTGATTGACCTCTTTTTTATAATAAGGGTTGAGCTTTAAAGGAATAGTCTTTAATCGCTCGAGTTCTTTCTGTTTTTGACGGATATACTCCTCGATAGCCTCCGGTACCTGTTGATCATAATTTTTAGCAGTTTCTCCTTCACGTTCGTCATCCAGACGATCTTCCCGATCTGCTTTTTCAGACTCTAAAAGTCTGGTCATAATCTCTTCCTGGCGGTTGATCATTTTATTGGTCAATTGTTTATTGACTAGATCAAGTTCTGTTTCCTCCATTTTTTCAATGGCATCTTTCAGTTCTTTTCCTCCCCCACCATTGGCTTTTTTCTCAGCTTCTTCAAGCGCCCTGCGAATCTCTTCCTGTTCTTGAGCTAATTTAGCAACTTCTTCTGACAATTGTCTGCCTGATTTACCACTCTTTTTCAAATCATTAATTTTTTGATTCAATTGCTGTTGCAATTGACTTAATGAAGGAGTCGGCATAGGCTGATTGGATTGCTGTCCGGAAGAATTCCCCATCATTTCAGACATTTGTTGCTGCATTTGAGAAAGCACATCGTCTAATAGCAGGGCTAAATTATTCATGGAGGTCATCGCAAACTGTTGCTCGCTTAACGCATTACCTTTTTTTCTTTCCTTAATATAATTAGAAGCTTCGTCTAAATGGCTATTTAGGTCATTTAATTCTCTGGTCACAAAGGAAGAAATTTGAAAAACTCTTTCAGCCAGTGATTTGAGGGAGTCCTGAACAATTTTACTGTCATTCTGGATTTTGATTTGTTCCTGGCTCAGGTTCACAAATCGGGGGTCACTTTGTCGGGTTTTTCTAAAATCCTTCATGACCTGTTCCTGATTGAAGGACAGGTGGATCAAATTATTGAGAATATGTCTAAGGTTATTCATATTCTCCTGCACCATTTGCATTTCCATGCTTTGCTGCATTTGTTCCATCTTCTGCTTCATTTTTTGCAGATTCTGACTGATTTGTTGCTGGGACTGCTGCGCTTGTTTTTTCTTTTTTTGCTCTGCAGCTTCCTGAAACTGTTCTTGTCCTTTTTGGATGTTCTGCTCTTCCTGTGCCATATCAGGCAAAGCATTGGGACGTTTTAGATCATTATTTATTTTTTGGAGTTCATTCAGGTCTTTTTCCATTTCCTTGAATTCCTGATCCAGTTTTTCCTGTTCTTTGGCAATCTCCTCTAATTCATTCTTGGAGGCCTCTTCCGTTTTCTCGTTCAGTTTGGATTGTTCATCCTCTAATTCCTGCAACTGTTTGGTGATTTCGTCTGCCTTGAAATCAAATTTCATTCTTTTAAATAGTTCCAGGGTACGCTCCAGTTCTTCCTCCAGATTACTTTCTTTTTGCTCAATTTCTTTGAGCTTATCCTGAATCTGATCCATGTCCTGAGCTTGCTCCTCCATTAATTGCTGTAGCTCTTCATAGAGTTTTTTGGTTTCTTCATCCAAAAGGTCATCCATTAACTCCTGCAGCTTGGCGACCTTTTCTTTGATGGATTCATTCTTTTGTTCCTCAAAACGGTTTCTCCTTTCCACTTCTTTTTGGTGTTCCTCCTGAAGCTCTTTCAAACTGTTGTTGAGCTCTTCCCGTTTTTTGATCAAGTCATCAATTTGCTGTTTATCCTGCCAGCTAAGGGATTTTTTTGATTTCAATTTTTGCTCAATATTCTTAAGCTCGTTTCTGACCTGCTTCGCCTGCTCAATATTTTTGTCAATGGATTTTTCATTATTGGCACTTCCCTCGGCCAATTTTTCCTTCAAATCATCTTTGGTAGGGACTTTAAAGGTGTAGATGCCCGTTTTGGTTGTTTTCGGACCATTGATTTGGTCATTATCAGTTACCTGAAGGTAATATTCCATTTTCTGCTCAGAAGATAATTGCAGGGTATCCAGTGGCCAATTGAGGTAAAAGCCCTGGGTAGTTTTGCTACGATCTATAGGTAGGGAATGGGTTTTAAAGGAAGATTTTGAATTGGTTCTGTATTTAAGGGATAAATATTTGAGCCCATGATCATCACTGATATTTCCTCCCAAAATAATGTAATTGAAAAGAACGGTATCCTGAAACTGCTCCAGACTGATTTTGGGATATTCATCCTTGATCACGTTGACTTGATAAATTACCGGATCATTATTTTTGCCATATTCATTTTCCAGCTTGATTTCATAGCGATCTGATATGTGCAATGATTTCTCTAATTCAAATCCGTCCTTATTAGCGCTTAAAGCATAAACGGTGTCCTCATTTTGGAAATGCATTTCCATAGATCTGGTATCGGGTGCTAGAAATGACCATTTGACCTTAGTCCCTTCCGGTACCTCAAAATTACCTGTATTGGCAATATAATCTGTTTCTCTGCCCAGATAGGCTGGATATTCCAGGCTGACTTCGAAGTTCTTGATTTTAGGGCGAGGCACAACTTTTACTTTATACACGCTGGAGGAAAACCCGGCTGCCTCGAATTGAAATTCCTGATTCTGCTGAATTTTATTAAAGGTGTATTGAAAGTCAGTATTGGAGGTTTGCTTAAGTTTAAATTTCCGGTCTGCAGTTTTTAAGTATACCTGCGCTGGCACCGTTTTTCCGGAAATATTAAGGTCAACGGTAAAGTCTTCATTTCTAAAGGCGATAAGCTTTTGATTTTTTAGATTAAAATCAAAAAGGGCCTCCGGGGCAAAAGTCTCATCATAACGCACAATCCTTTTGGTACTTTCCGTAAAAAACTGTGGGACGAAAAGTAAAATGGCAATAATGATGACAGATGGAATATAAAGATACTTTAAATACTGCTTATTTTTTTTTATGGGAACGGCCTCCTGAAAATCATATTGATCCAGCTGATTTTCTTTTTGATCAATAGAGGCTTTGATTAAGTCGTTTGACCCGGAATAATTACCTTTTAATTGAATAAGGTTCAGTAAACGATCTCCAATATTAGGTAAAAAGGAGCCGATGTTTTGCGCTGCTTCCTGATCGCTGATAGGCTTTCTTAATCCAAGCAGGTGTAATAAAGGATTAAGAATAAAGTAGAGGAAGTTACCGATAAGTATGGCAATAAAGCCATAGAACAGGACCGCCCGGACTGTTGAGCCGAATCTACTGGTGAACTCAAAAGTATTAAAGAGTAAAAAGGCGGTTGCAACTATGGTAAAAGAAAAAATACTACCCTTTAGTAACTGATTAAGGTAGTATTTCTTTTTATAGCCAGAAAGCTTTTGGTCAAGCTTAGCTCGATGATTATTGGTCATATTTTAGTTCATTATCAGCTTTCTTTAATAAACGGAAACCGTTTAGAAGGAGCTAAAAATAATGCATAAAATCATTTATTCAGCACTGCTGGCGGATGAAATGTGAGTTTGAGGATCGTGTTGAAAATAAACTTCGCTATAATCTCGATACTGCATTGGATTATTGGGGAAGTTTTGCACGTAATTTTTCACTAATCGATAACCTTCATCATACCATAAGGCCACGATGGGGGCCTGTGTCATCAGGTAATTTTCGGCTTGTGTGAAGTATTGATTAGCCTCTTCCAGTGAACCGGCGGAAAGGGCTTTTTCAAAAAGCTGGTCATATTTTTGATCCTTGAATCGACCAATATTGGGGACAGATTGCTGATTTGGGTCTTCCGGTACATGTTGGCCATAAAACTGCCAAAGGAAATTCTCCGGACTTGGATAGTCTGCCAGCCAGGCCGTTCTGATCAGGTTGAAATCACCACTAAAGCTTTTTTCCAGCAATTGAGAGAAAGGTAAGATTTGTAATTCAAGATCAATGTTTAAATGGTCTTTCAATTGCTTTTGAAGTTCCATGGCCACATAAGTATTTCGATCTCCTTCCGCATTTAGCAGTAATTTAATTTTAGGAAATGGATTACGCTTATTATAACCTGCTTTTAGCAGATAGTATCTGGCGGAATCCAGATTCAGTGGGTATCCCTTAATTTTTTGGATATCGTAATTTTCGAATACGGGTGGTGTTACGCCTTGTTCTGCAGGAGCATAGCCCTCTCCATTTAAAACAAAATCTAAAATTCGATGCCGGTCAATGGCAAAACTGATCGCTTTACGAACATTCACATCCTGAAAAACACCTTGATCATTTCTAAAAGTAAGATATTGTGAAAGCATTTCAGGTACCCGCTGAAGCATATAATCTGTTGGGACATTGGCTCCTTTAGCAGCTGTTTCCTCCAAAATCTCAATGATGTATTCGGTAGGAAGACGATAAATCATGTCTAATTTTCCTTTTTTGAACTCCAAAAGCTCTGTTTTTTTATCCTTTATAAAGGAAATGCTAATGGCATCAATGAAAGGTAATTGATTATTGTATTTATCCGTTTTGTGGTAATGTCGGTTCTTTTTAAGGGTAACCGAAACATCCTCATCTATGGTATTTAAATAAAAGGGACCAGTACCTACCGGGTGAATCCTAACATCTAAGCCATATTTTTCAAGGGCTTCTTTGGGGTAGATGAAGGCTGCGGGTCTGGCCAGTGTTACTAGGAATAATGCGTTTGGAGCTTGTAGCTCTACAGAAACGGTATATTTATCAATGACTTTAACGCCCTTTAATTCAAAAGCAGGAACATTGCCGTTGGCACTGGCGTCATAATATTCCTGAGCGCCTAAAATCAGATCTTTAAATGCAGGGAAGTTTTTATTTTGAAGACTTTGGGTGCATAATTTTGTCAAACAAAATTTCACATCCTCAGCCGTAAATTCGCGTCCTTTTCCTTCGGCAAAACAGGGATCATCATGAAAGAAAACACCTTCTTTCAGTTTAAAAGTATACGTTTTTCGATCGTCCGAAATAGTATAGTCCGCCACCAGAGAGGGGTGAACCTTGGAGATGTCCGCCTGGTCAAAGGTAAATAAGCCTTCAAATATGGGAGTGGCTACCCGATAAGAAAAAGCATCCGCAATAGCGGGAGGGAATAAGGTTTTGATGTTTTCTGTTTCATTTAATCTAAAAACACCACCATAATTTCTTCCAGCCTTTGCTTCTTTTACTTCCTGGCTACGGTCTTGCCCAGTCTGGGCGCCACACGACCAAAGAAAGATGGTGGTAATACCGAGTAAAAGGATGCTTTTAAAAATATTCATAATGTTGGGTAAGGTTTCTTATTTTATTTCTAAATAGACGGGGCAATGATCAGAGTGTTTAACCTCCGGTAAAATTTTGCCGTCTACCAGACGTGCTTTCATTTCGGTTGTCGCCATCAAATAGTCAATACGCCAGCCCTTATTTCTTTCACGAGAAGCTGCCCGATAGCTCCACCATGAATAATGGTGAGGTTCCGGCTGGAATTGGCGAAAGCTATCAATGAAACCACCGTCAATGAATTTTGTCATCCACTCCCGCTCTTCAGGTAAGAATCCTGATGTATTTTTATTCTTATCAGGGTTATGGATATCAATGGCAGTGTGGCAAATGTTATAGTCTCCACAAACCACCAAATTAGGCAAATCTTGCTTCAGGGACTGAATATACTGATAAAAATCCTCCAACCACTCCATTTTGAATGCTTGTCTTTCTTCTCCGCTTGAACCTGAAGGCATGTAAGTATTTAAGATAGAAACATCCTCAAAATCAACTCGTAAGACTCGACCTTCACGATCATATTTTTCCATTCCACAGCCATATTCCACATGTTTAGGAGCAATTTTAGTTAATACCGCTACTCCACTATAACCTTTTTTCTCCGCGGCCATCCAATATATTTGATACCCCAGTTTTTCCCATGCAGCAGTATCTACCTGATGTTGTTCTGCTTTAACTTCTTGCAAACAAAGTACATCTGGCTGCTCTTCTTCCAACCACTCATTAAAGCCTTTTTTTATGGCCGCCCGGATGCCGTTGATATTGTAAGAGATAATTTTCATTAATAATCGTGACTAATTTGGTGAATTTAGTGAAAAGTCTAATTCTTTCTCAAAATACTCAATGATATGCATTTTAAGTAATTTTTCCTGCTCCAGCAGATCAAAATGTGGCAATGGCTTTAAAACTTTCCAATGTGGCCAGCCATCTTTATCCAATCCTTCTAATTCGTAGAAACCCGAATAGCTCAAGACTTTGCAAATGGCAATATGCATTAAATCTTGTTTTTCTTCTTTGGTAAAGCGCGCAAAACCTTTTCCTAATTCTTGTACACCGATTAATAAAAGCACCCCATTGATATCTTTTGGTCGGGTGTTGAGTCGTTCCTTGATTTCGGATAAGAGCTTGGCCCAGGCACGGGCCAAGTCTAAGTCTTTTTTGATCATGCCTTATTTTTTTGCTTATCTAAAGCCTCCCAATACTCCACCGCTCTTCTAAGCTCCGGAATAACGATAGTTCCTCCGATTAAATTCGCAATGCTAAAGATTTCGAAGACTTCGGCTTTGGTGACGCCTAATTCGTGTACTTTTTCCAAATGATATTTGATGCAGTCCTCGCATCTCAACACCATCGAACAGGCTAAGCCCAACATTTCTTTGGTTTTGACATCCAATGCGCCTTCGGCGAAGGTATTGGTGTCAAGGTTAAAGATTCTTTTCAATACTTTATTGTCTGCCGCCAAGATTTTATCATTCATCTCAGAACGATAGGCATTAAATTCTTCTACTGGATTCATAATTAAATTCCGATTAATGACGCAAAGATAAATGTAAGCTTTTGATTATTAATGAAAGTAATTTCCTTCTTTCCGCAAATTTGTATTGGACTTTACATCTGCCAAAGAAATTTCCGAAAACAGTTTATTTTCAATAGGTTTTACTAGGGCATGAAGATATTAAAAGTTACCCTGGCAGGAGTAAAGCATTTATTGTTTCCCCCTTATTGTTTATGCTGCGATGCTCACATCCCTTTTGAAAATGCCTTGATTTGTATGGACTGTGAATTGGATCTTTCCTGTTCCATGACGGATAGTGATCGAGAAGTAAAAGTGATTTTTTATGATATGCCACAGGTCAAGGGCTTATATATCGCCTTTCAGTTTTTCGAGGATTCCAGGGTTCAAAAATTAATTCATTATTTGAAATATAAGCATTATCCTGAAGTTGGAGAACTATTGGGATGCAAATTGGGGAGGATCATAAAACGACAACAGCAGCCTTTTGACTTTATAATTCCGGTCCCCATTCATCCCAAAAAAAGGAAAATCAGAGGGTATAATCAGGCGGAGCATATTGCTAAAGGGGTAATGGAAGAAACGGGGATTCCCCTGGCTTTTGGTCTTCTCAAAAAACAGAGGCATTCTTCTTCGCAGACTAAATTGAATAAGGAAGAGCGAATCAGGAATGTAGAAAGGAGTTTTGGTTTACGAAAAAAACTAAACTTTAAAGGAAAAAGAGTTTTGCTGGTAGATGATGTATTAACTACTGGCGCAACTTTAAGGGCTTTGGTTCAAGTCTTAATTGAGGCGAAGGCAGATCATATTGAGATCGGGGTTTTGGGAAAGGCAGAGGCATAAAAAAAAGAGATGCCGATTCGACATCTCTTTTCTCTTATTTTGAAAGGATTGAATTAATAGTTCGTTCCTGCTCTAATCATTGCACAACGGAAACCGATGGTTGCAGTAGCAGAATCCTGCTCCAAATAGCGGCGAGTTCCAGGATTTAACCAGTAAGCCACATCAGACCAAGATCCACCTTTATAAACGCGTGCCTGGTCACTGATTAGGGAGTTCGCACTCTCATAATCGTATTTGTCCTGGCTATCCAAGAAGCCATCTCGACGAACCGGGTTCAAATCTTCCATATCCTGGAAAGATAGCGGACGATAAACATCCAATACCCATTCGTTAACGTTTCCTGCCATATTATACAAACCGAAATCATTTGGAGGATAATCGTAGATAGAGCTGGTAATCATGGCTCCATCATTCAATTTACCTGCAATACCGGCATAGTCACCACGGCCTCTTTTGAAGTTGGCCAGGATTTGTCCCATTTGCTTTCCGTAAGGGTTACGAACTGCGTGACCGTCCCATGGGTACTGACGACGGTGGGTGTTATTTTCATCCATCCATTGTGTACCGATAAGTGCCTGCGCAGCATATTCCCATTCAGCCTCTGTCGGTAGACGGTAATCCGGAAGTACTACCCCAGACTCTAAAGGAATTCGTCCACCACCTTCTGGTAAATCTTCACCTGCATCTTCGGCCAACTTGTAGTTAACGATGGCAGTTCTCCAGGTACAGTAATCCATTGCCTGTTGCCAGTTGATGCCAACCACAGGAAAGAAACGGAAACCAGGATATCTGAAATAATGGTTTACGTAAGAATCGTTATAAGCAAGTTCACGAGCCCAAACAGTCGTGTCAGGCAAAGCTGAACGATAAAATTCTTGGGAGGAATCTTGATTAACGAAGTGGGTGTATTCCAACCAGTGAATATTGGCGATTTCTGTTTCATCCATATAAAAGGAAGCAACAGTAACAGTACGCTCTAAATTGTCACGGGAGTTCATAACATCCTCTTCGAAAGAACCCAGTACGGTACGTCCTCCTTCTATAAAGACTAAGTTGGGACCATCGGGTTGACCACGGAAATCATTGACTTTGAATCCGTCGTCGTCATTGTATTCCAAACCTGTAGCAGTAGAAATCCTGCCAGGGCTGGAAGCGGTAGGTTGAGTGCTGGTATTACAGCTAATTAACGCAAAGGCTAAAAGAGCTGTGCATGCCACACCACTAAAGATTGACACAAAATTTTTCATAACCTGTTTTTGATCTTCGCATGATAGGTTGCTAATATAATTATAAGGATTTTTGTTGCCAAACCAAGGATTAATTAGCAAATATTATTTTTACCCATCATTTCGGTAAAGTTAGCATAAAACAATTTAAGTACGTATTAAACTGTGAAAATATCGTTATGTTCTGTAATTTTTTTAATCCAAAATAGTTTGAAAAATTTTATAGGCCTCCTCGATGCTATCCACTGCTGAAAAACGGACCATTAATTTGTCCCTGATCTCTTTTATTTGGCACCTCCGGGCATTTAATTGAACATATTGCAATATTTTCCCAAAAACTTCAGACTGAAAATATTCCGTATTTTCCTGATCAATTACATAGGCTTTCATTTTAGATCCTTTGATCAATAATTTTTCAAAGCCTAATTCCTGAGCCGTTGCACGTAACTTAACGGCTAAAATTAAATTTTGTACTTGTTCCGGTAAAGCACCAAACCTGTCCTCTAAATTGAGGGTGTATTCCTGCAGGTCTTCCGGCTCTAGTTTATCCAGCTGACTGTAAATGTTTAGTCTTTCGGCCGTATTGGTGATGTACTCTTCCGGAATTAATAATTCCAGATCCGTTTCCAATACACACTCCTTGGCCGGTTTAGTGGCTTTTTCCTCTTTCTGCTCATCAAAAAGATCTCTGAATTCCTCAGAATTTTTAAGCTCTGTTACCGCTTCATCGAGAATTTTGTGATAGAGTTCAAAACCAAGGTCTGAAATAAATCCACTTTGTTCGGCACCCAATAGATTTCCGGCACCGCGAATGTCGAGATCTCTCATGGCTACTTTGAATCCATCTCCCAAATCCGTAAACTCTTCTAAAGTGCTTAGCCTTTTTCTAGCCTCACTGGTCAGGGTGGAAGTTGGAGGAGAGAGTAAATAGCAAAAGGCTTTGATATTGGACCGTCCTACCCGGCCTCTCATCTGGTGCAGGTCGGATAAGCCAAACATATGCGCCTGATTAATAATAATAGTGTTGGCATTGGGAATATCGAGCCCGGATTCAATGATATTGGTGGAAATCAGTACATCAAATTCTCCCTCAATAAAAGAGGTCATAATCTTCTCTAATTTCGGTCCCTCCATTTGTCCATGAGCAAAAGTAACTCTGGCATCAGGAACCAGCCGGTTGATAAGACTGGCAATCGCTTCAATATCACCAATTCGGTTGTGTACAAAGAATACCTGTCCACCGCGCTTCACTTCGAAGTCCACCGCGTCCCGAATAATGGATTCATTGAAAGTATGAATTTCAGTGGTTACGGGTTGGCGGTTTGGCGGAGGAGTGGCGATGACACTCAGGTCTCTGGCGCCCATCAGGGAAAAGTGAAGTGTTCGGGGTATCGGGGTTGCCGTTAAGGTCAGCACATCCACATTTACCCGCATTTCTTTTAGCCTGTCTTTTACTTTAACGCCAAATTTTTGTTCCTCGTCAATCACGAGTAAGCCCAGGTCTTTAAAAACTACATCTTTATTGACTAATCGGTGTGTACCAATCAGAATATCGATTTTGCCCTCTTTCAGATCTTTCAGGATTTCCCTAACCTGCTTAGCGGTTCTGAATCGGTTGATATAATCGACTCTGACTGGCAGGTTTTGCAGTCTGTTTTCAAAAGTTTTGTGATGCTGCATGGCCAGAATTGTGGTCGGCACCAAAACGGCAGCCTGTTTGCCGTCTGTTACGGCTTTGAATGCCGCCCGAATGGCGACCTCGGTTTTTCCAAATCCCACATCCCCGCATACGAGACGATCCATTGGATACTTTGCCTGCATATCTCTTTTTACATCCGCAGTGGCCTTGGCCTGATCGGGGGTGTCTTCGTAAATAAAAGAGGATTCCAGTTCTGCCTGAAGGAAGGAATCTTCATCAAAAGCATAGCCTTCCACTTCTTTTCTTTTGGCGTAAAGCGCGATCAGGTCTTTGGCGATGTCCTGCACCTTCTTTTTCACACGGGACTTTTTCTTTTCCCATTCCGCAGAACCGAGCTTACTCATTTGTGGGGCGATACCCTCTTTTCCGGTGTATTTGGAAATTTTATGCAGGGAATGAATGCCGACAAAGAGCAAGTCATTGTCCCGATAAATCAGCCGAACGGTCTCCTGCGAACGCCCATTGACCTCCACTTTTTCCAGACCGGCAAATCTGCCCACCCCATGATCTATATGGGTGACGTAGTCTCCGGTTTTCAGACTTCTTAATTCCTTTAAGGTCAGTGCTTTTGATTTAGAGAAGCTTTGTTTGGCCTTATATCTGTGAAATCTTTCAAAGATCTGATGGTCCGTATAGCAGGTAATATTTCTTTCTGTATCGATAAATCCACCACGCAGGGCTATGGGAATAGCTTCCACCTTTAAGTCAGGCGCAATTTCTTCCAGAATATTCAATAATCTTTCCCTTTGTTTGGGCACATCGGCAATCAGGTGTATTTGGTAATGCTGATCCTGATGGGCTTTTAAATCTTCCACCAACAGGTTAAAGTCCTTATTGAAATTAGGCTGCGCTTTGAATCCCCAATCGAAAGATTTGGTTGATTTACCCAAAAAGCGGTTTCCAAAAGCTATGATGGAAAAGGCATTAAGGCTTTTTGATAAGGATTCACTATTCTCAAATAGTTGATCCGGGGGTAATAATAGTTTGGCGCCTCCGCTATCCTCCTGTTTATCTTCAAATATGGAATCTGCTTTTTCATAAACCTTATCCAGCGTATCTAACAACAGTTCCTCATCCTTGATCCAGATTTGGGTGTTTTCTGGCAGGAATTGGAGGAAGCTGATTCTTTCCTCCTCCTGAATCTGTGTTTTGATATTAGGGATCAGGCTGATATTCTCCACTGATTCCACCGAAAGCTGGTTTTCAGGATCAAAGGTTCGGATACTGTCGATCTCATCGCCAAACAACTCAATACGATAGGGTAAGTCATTTCCAAAAGAAAACACATCAATGATTCCCCCGCGGATGGCAAATTGTCCTACTTCGTAAACAAAGTCGGTGATTTCAAAGCCGAATTCCAGTAAAATACTTCTGAGGGTATCAACATCTACCTCCTCCCCGATGGATGCCCGGAAGGTATGCTCTTCCAGAGCAGTTTTATTAATTACCTTCTCGGTTAATGCTTCCGGATAGGAAATGATGATGTTTTGTTTGTCATCAGGATGGTTGATTTTATTTAAAGTTTCGGCCCTGAGTAAAACATTGGCATTTTCTGTTTCTTCCGGTTGATAAGGTTTTTTGAAAGAAGAGGGGAAAAGTAAAATCTCCTTGTCGGTCAGGTTTTGAAGATCGTTCAGGAAATAGGCGGCTTCTTCCCGATCATGTAAAATGATCAGTTGGGGTTGATCGCTTAATTGATGGACCGTTGCGGAAAGTAAGGCATCAGCGCTTCCGGCTAGATTTTTAAATTGAAGTCGCTGTTTTTTGGAACCCTGAAGCAGTTGGATGACCTGTTGGACGAAGGGATCTTGGGTATATTTAGAGAGGAGTATTTCTCTGCTAATCATAAGGGTGCGGATAGTGGATACAAAAAAAGTGATTCTTCCGAATCACTCTGTTTCTTTAAAGATTCATTAAGTCGATTTCCTTCTTAATGTTGACCGGAACTTTTACGGGGATGCCTGAGGCTTTCACTTTTATATCTCCCGTAAACTGTGCCTGAATGGGCTTGCCTCCCATAAAGTTGAGCAAAGCGCCTTTGAAAATCTTATCCTGTACCATTTTCATGGGAACTTCCAGCTCTATGGGGATATCAAATTCCCCTTCTGGTGGAATGGGTAAATCATAATCTTTGACTAATTCCGCCACAGGCTCCTGATCTAAATGCATTTGCAGATCAACAGAATTAAGTACCAGTTTGTTTTTATTGGGATTGAACAAGCGAGCCTGCGCCTGAACTTTCACCATATTGTTGGAGGTTGGTGAAAAAACAATATCGTGGATTCCTTTAAATTCCGGCGGTTGTGGCGTAGAACAGGCAGAAATAAACAGGATGAGTACTACCCAGAGCCAGATTGAATTTAATGAAATTTGTTTCATAGAATAAGCCGTCGGCATTAAAAGTAAAATGGTGTTCCCATTTATCTTAACGGAAAAAGAGCAAATTATTTTTCTAATTTTGCAAGATAAAAAAAGCCAACGAATTTTCGTTGGCTTTTTAAAGTGCTTTATCTAATGCTTTTTATTTATTTTCCTTGAAGCTAACTCTTCTGTTGGCTGCGCGTCCTTCACGTGTAGCGTTGGATTCTTTTGGTTTTTCTTCTCCATAACTTACGGCAGATAGCTGACTTTCAGCTACTCCCTGCTCTAATAAGTATTTCATTACACTTTCAGCACGGCGCTCTCCGAGACGGTCATTGTATTCTTTAGGACCTGTGGAATCAGAATATCCGCGCACCTGAAGTTTAATAGAGGTGTTTTCTTTCAAAAGACTGGCTAAGGACTCTAAATCATCTTTGTATTCAGCTTTCACATTATCTGCATTAAAGTCAAATAATACCTCCAGGGCCAATAATTCCATATTTACTGCAGGAGCTTCGGTGCCTGGGGCTACCGCGACAGCAGGTCCGCTTTCCGGCGTTGTCGCTAAGGCAGAAAGGGTAATAATTCGGCTGAATTCGCGGAATTCTTTATCTCCTAAAACGTCGATGGAATCTACTTTGCTAGCGTAACCTTCGGCTTGTACTAAGTAGGTATAAGCGGCACCTGTTGGTAAGGAAATCTCATATTCTCCGGTTTTAGGATCAGAGTTGGTGAAACCAACCTCGGTATCTTCGGGAAGGAGGTTGTAAGAAATCTTAGCCATGACAGGTTCTTTGGTGTCTTTATCCAAAACGGAACCTTTTACGGTGATCACAGGCGCAGGCTGGTAGAAAACAGGAAGCGCGATCTGGTGAACATTGGTATTCTCCCCTTCCTTACCGGTAGAATAGAAAGCATATTGTCCTGATGGAGGAATGGTAAAGAATTCATCATCTCCATCGGTATTGATGTCAGCCCCTAAGTTCTCAGGCTCCGTCCAGTTGGTCCAGGTATCATCCAATCGGCGGGAAATGTAAATATCGGCACCACCAAAACCGGAAAATCCTTTGGAGGAGAAATAAAGGGTTTCATTATCCGCTGCTAAGTAGGGAGAATATTCATTGGCGGCAGTATTGATATCCGAACCTAAATTCATGGGTTCGGTCCATTTTCCATCATCCTGTAAGAATGAAACGTAAAGGTCTTTTCCTCCCACGGCATCGAAACGGCTGATGGCCATGATCAAAGTTTTACGATTATTGCCAAGGAAGTAATCCCCATCCGTTCCTTCAATATAAGCGTTGGTGATTTTCAATTTTTCTGGTTTGGTCCAGCCTTCAGAGGTTTTACTGGCAATGGAAACACCGGCCTTCATTTTACCTCCTTTTTTATACTCATTACCCAACAATACCACCATGCTTTTACCATCAGGGGTAATAGAAGAGATGAAATTATCTCCTTCATTGTTCAGGCCTTCTCCCATATTTTTCGCGGATTTCCAGCTTTTGGTATTTTCATCCCATTCGGAATACCAAATATCCTCGGTGTCATTCTGACCACCAATATTTTCAGGGTGATTCAGGCGAGAGAAATAAAGGGTTTTTCCATCCGGTGCAATCAATGGACGGCGTTCTTCAAAATCAGAGTTAATGGTAGTGTCCAGTTTTGTTGAGCGTAAAAATGGATTTACGCCATCTTTAACTTTGGCTTCTACTTTTATAGGTTGATCATCATTGGAAATGGCTACAGCATCAATTCCATAATAACCCGGAACTGCAGCACCGTTGAACACCAAACGAACACCGTAAACCGGATAAGTCGTTTCATCAAAGAAGATATTTAACAAACGACCGGTCAGATCTACTTTTTTCGGAGTGAAAGTGTTCAGTAGTTCCTGATTACCTGCGGAGTCTAAAAGGTACACCTGGTACAAAGCAGACGGGTTGTATGACTCGGCGACACCAATCTGGCGAACCACTTGAGGGTTTTCAAAACCCACAGTGATCTCCTCTATTTTATCCTGGGATTTTGGTAACCAGGCATTGGGATTATCCCCGCCTTGTGGCAGCACATTGGGCTTGCCCAAAATTTGCTGAGAGGAATATTCGAAGGGAGAGAGTTCAGAGGAAAAGTCCAACACTTTGGAAGCCCACTGAACATCCTGTGCATTTATTTGGAATGCTAACAGGCTTAGAAACAGGATGGGTAGTAACTTACGCATATTTTTTGACTTGAATTTTCTTAATGGATCATATTGGTTTAAAACTCGAGAATTCTTACTTCCACCCTTCTGTTCTGAGCTCTCGCATCTTCACTGGATTCTCTTGTTAGTGGTTTAGTTCCACCAAATGCTTTTATTTTAATTCTTTTGTTATCGACTGATTTGTTTACCAGGTAATCTCTTACTGCTTTTACCCGTTCTTCAGAAAGTTTTAGATTTCCTTTTTGTGAACCTCTAAAATCGGTATGTCCTTCAAGTTGAATGATCATGGAAGGGTTATCCCTGACCATGGCAGCCAATTCGTTCAGCTCTTCAAAGGATTCCGGCTTGATTTCCGCTTTATTTTGATCAAAAGTAAGATTGCTTAGTCGAAGCACTTCATTTGACCCTTCTTTTCTTAGTTTAAATTCTACAAAGAACTGTTCATGCTCTCCCACCTCTTTTATGGATACAATCTGCGTGTTTTTGATGTAGCCCTCGGCGGTGGCTGTAATTTCGTATTCACCTTCCATGGCTTTGAAAGTAAAACTTCCTGTTTCCGGATTCATGGAGATGATCCCGATTTGGTTGCCATGTGGGAGTGTTTGGTAATGCAGTTGCGTTTTGACTGGTTTTCCGGTATCGTTATCGGCTACTTTTCCCTTTACAATCCAGATGTTTTGAGCATTTGAGAAGTTAGGAAATAGCAATAGTCCAAGTAAAATTGAAAAAAAGGCTTTTGAGTAAGCGTAATTCATAAAAAGGATAGGTTTCCGTTTGGCAGCTGGTTTGTTTTAAATGTAGTGATTAAACATGTAAATCTAGTCATTATCGTCTTTATAAAATGCAAAATAAGATGGAATTTATAAAAAAACTGTATGTAATATTTTGATAAGTTTTTATCCTTACTCTATTCTAAAATACTCAATTGAGTCAATTGTTTTACTTTTTAGTTAAAATATATAACGTAGGCAATTTGCGCAGGTATTTGTTCATGCTGATGCGTTTAATGGGTAAATTCATGTATATTGGTCATATCAAAAATGAGGACTGGTTGCAAAAGCTAAGTGATTAAATGAGTGTTTTGAATAGGGCAAAAGTGGCTGACGGCTGGAGTTGGTTAAAAAAATTAAGTTTAATCAAGCTGATCAATATGGTTAAGGTGAGGGCATCTTATCTGCTTTCCGGCCTGGTAAATCATCCCATACATTGGGGCATGCCCCTGAGTCTGGCGGTAGAACCCACCACTTCCTGTAATTTACGTTGCCCGGAATGTCCAAGTGGCCTGCGGCAGTTTAGCCGCCCTACCGGCATGATGGATTTAAAACCTTATCAGGCCTGGATCACGGAATTAGGACCTTATCTGACTTTTCTTAATTTTTATTTTCAGGGAGAGCCTTTTTTGAACAGGAGGCTGATTGAAATGATTCAGTGGGCGAACCAGCAAAAAATATATACGGCCACTTCTACCAACGCTCATTATCTGGATGAGGATACCGCCCGAAAAGTGGTGGAATCAGGCCTGGATCGCTTGATTATAAGTGTAGATGGAACTGATCAGCAGACTTACGAGCAGTACCGGATTGGGGGCAAGTTGGAAAAGGTGATTGCCGGCACGGAAAAGGTTTTGAAATGGAAGAAAGCGCTTAATAGTCAAAAACCCTTTGTCATTTTCCAATTTTTGGTGGTTGGGCCAAATGAGCACCAGATAGAAGAGGTAAAGGCTTTAGGAGAAAGCTTAGGGGTTGATGAGGTGGTGTTGAAGAGTGCTCAGATTTATGATTATGAACAAGGGTCTGATCTCATTCCGAAGAAGGAGCGCTATAGTCGATATGTCAGACGGAATGGGAAATACGAGCTTAAACATAAAATGGCCAATCATTGTTGGCGGCTTTGGCACTCTCCTGTTGTCACCTGGGATGGTAGTTTGATTCCTTGTTGTTTTGATAAAGATGCCACCTACTCCTTTGGGCAGTGGAGTGAAGCGCTCCCGCTTGCAGAAATTTGGAAAGGCCAAAAGGCCCGACAGTTTAAAAAAGGAGTGCTAAAAAACCGACAGCAAATTGATATTTGCCGCAATTGCACGGAAGGTGCCAGGGTTTGGTTTTGATAGGAATTTATGATGGCAGAATGTGCTTAATTTTAATAATAGGAGTTCTTTTATTCAGCAGGAAAGCAGCACTAGATGCGTGGACACTATTATTCATTGGCAGTTTTAACGAATTTTAGTAAGTCTATTTCTAGTGTGTTGTCTCAGGGTTTTGAATAATCCAAAATTGGGTAAACTAGCCTTCTCCTCATTCATTTTCTTCGTTGGAAAAAATTCCAAGTAGGAAACTACTTCATCATTTTTCCGCCTTGCCGCTAAACAGGGATTTAAGCATTCCTATTTCGGGTTCATTCAGAACTGAATAAAAAAGGCCTGCATTTTACTGCAAGCCTTCTTAATATCCTGAAAATTTAGTTTTGGTAAAATTCCCACTTTTTTAAATATTGCTGGTAGACATTATAAAGGGTGAATTGCTGTTGTCGGGGCGAGAATGTCAGAGCAATAGGAGCGCTGCTGTCAATAGGTTGCCCATTTGTTAAAATGCCATTTTTATTGAACAGGTAGGTGAAATCCTGGGCTTTATCCGTGATCGCGATAAACTGATTTCCCTGATTGAAATTGTAATACTGCACTGACATGGCCTCCGGACTGAGGTAATCCTTCTCAAAGAGTAATCTTCCTTCTTCATTCAAAAAACTTACCTGTGTAAGATCGTGGCGAAGAATTAAGAAATCGTTGTTCAGCAGATCCGGCACCAGGCTAAACCTGGACTCTTTTAAAGGTTTATACAATTGATTTTTGTGGAGGATTTTTCCGGATAAATCAAAGGTGATTAAAAGACCTTCTTTACCAATTACGTGCGCCTGGCTATTTTTAAAATTAGTCCCGGCTTCAAGAAAAATAGCCCCATCGAATTCCTGATTTAATTGAATAGGAAATCCTCGATAAGATTCCCCTTTTCTGTTCAACAAATGGATTTTCCCATTCAGCGTACACAATAAAATGCAATCTTTGGTTCCTACGCGAAGGTGTCTTGGAGGAGCAACCAAGGGGCTACCCAGCTTTTTCGGTTTCCATCCACTTAATGGACTAAGGTTTTTGTCCGTCATCCAGAGGCTGCCCGTACTATCGGCAAGGCACAACCTGTAATTTCGGTTCAGGTCGTAATCGAATATCGAGACAAATTGCGGAGAGATTCCCCTGGGGTATTTTTTGGGAAAATCCTTAACCGGATTTCCATTTCGGTCAATCAGGAATAACCTCTCTTGCCCGGGGAGTAAGTATTGTAAGTAGCCGTTTCGGTAAAAGTCAATTTGTTCACTGCCAAAAGGAAATTGATCATCCAATTGTTTTTTCCAAAGTACATTACCCTCTGCGCTCACTAATTCCACGAAACTGCTGTCTTCCAGCACCAAAACTTCTGATTGTTTACTCTGGTGATTTTTTACGACTAAAGGCTTAGCCATAGCGACCTGAGAAAGCTTTGTATTGGAGCTTAGGCTCATCAGCTGTTGACCTCCCTGAAGAGTACTCTGCTGACTTTGTTTTAAAATCAGGTTGGAGGAGAAATGCTTACCCTGGTTTTGAATGCCTAAAGCAAACAGCTCCAAGCTTCGAAGCGGCAAGGCATAATCCTGAAATATTTTATTCGCCTTGGTAGATAAATGTGCCTTGATGATGGACCAGGATTTGGTGAAATCTACGATAAACGTCAGCTGGTCATTTTCATTGATCTGAGCAATGAAGGGTTCATGCCTTAAGGATTTTCCCCAGGTATTTTCCAGTTGATAGGCATTGATAAACTGGTGTAAACCATGGATGGAATTGGCAATCACCACTACCTGCTCGTGGAAAGTGTAATAGACCTTTTCAAATCCCTGATAGGAAGGACCAAAAAGACGCATCGGAAATTCATTCCAATGCAAAGCATAAATTTCATGTGATTCGTAAAATTCAACCGGCTTAATCTCCTGGTCACCCTCGGTATGCTGTTGTTCCAGCCAGGCGAATTTCTCCTTGGCCAATGGCAAATTATCAGTGGGCATGATCAGTAGTTTATCAGCCTGCTGGGGTTTTTGAGATTCCAGAGTGGCCAATGCCAAATGTCCGGAAGACCAGGAGAGCCAATCTGCTACATCCAATGACAACCGGAAAAGCATTTGTTGACGCAGGGAATTTTCATACTCATTTTCTTTCCAGAATTTTTCCAGTTTGCCTTGCCATTGGGGCATATCGCTGATCGCCGTTTTGAGTAAGAAAGCAGTCTGGTTGGGAATGTATTGAAATACATCCCGATGTTTAACGGTTTGTCCCCGGAATGTATTAAGGTATTGTTGCTGGTTGGTGGTGTCCATGAAAATGGAACCTGTCCCAATAATTTCTCCTTGAGGAAAGTACAGATCCAGATAAAGCCCCTCCAATAAATTATCCAATAATTGGTGATGCGGCTTACGGAACTCTTTGGAACCAAAGCTTTTGGTCAGTGCCCCTAGCTTTTCCCCGTTTACATATAAATTTCCCTGGTCCTGATCGAATTTGGGAACTTCAAATAAACCCCATTGTTTATCTTTAAAACCTGGTTTTTTATTTTTCAAATGGCGGATAACATCTTCTACTAACACAGGAGAAAAACTACCCACAAAAGCCCGATCACTGACAAAATAGGAAAAGCCCTGTTGATCTCCGGCTTTTTTGATAGTTTCAATTTCCATGTCCTGATAAGCCTGCACCTCATGTTGGTAGTTGGGGTGTTGCTTATACAATTCAAGGATCTTCAGCAATTGCCCGCTTTGTTTAAGTTCCGGCTGGAAATATAAAAGCCAGTCCATTTCATTTTTGCTCGAAAGATGAAACGAAAGTAGAAAATTTTGTTGTTGGGTAAGTTGTTGAAGCATTCCATTGGAGCCACTAATGCTATCCAGGGACTTCAGGCTGCTGTCAAAAGCAGAAAATGCTGGCGTATTGATCAGATTTTGCCATATAGGCTGCTGACTGAAAAGGTTCCAGTCTTCAACAATGTGCTCGGATTCATAAACCGCTAATGCAGTGGAGGGAACGAAATCCCAGGTGGAGCGCTCTTGGTTTTGAAATTGATACCAAGTGAAAAATGCTCCCCCTCCCACCAAAATGACCAATAGGGTGATCAGGAATTTTTTCAAAATAATGTCAGGCTAATTGATTTTAGAAATCGAATGTGGCACCCTGTAGAGGTTTTTTTTATGAGGAATGATATTCCTTATAATTTTGATTAACAGCCTCTCAGGGTAAGCGCAAGATAAAACCTTAGGGTAAATTCTTTAAATATTAGGATCAAATAATTCTAAAGATCCCTTTTTTAGGTAAAATATGACCAGTATTCCAATTTCTTACACCCAGATTATGTCGAAAGAGATCCCTTAATAACGCTTATCGTTTTGCTGGTATGAAGCATTATGAATATATCTTTTTGTGCCTGTTTTTCCTGCTAATATTTTTTGGCGGGGAGGCGGATGCTCAGCCCTCCAATCAAAAGGGAAAAGTGATGTTTTATAATCTGGAAAATTTTTTTGATTGTCTGGATGATGCCGGTAAACTGGATGAAGAATTCCTTCCGGAGTCCGGCAGGCGATGGACCAAAAGCCGCTACCGGAAAAAGCTTAAGCATATCCAGAAGGTGATTGCGAATTTGGGGGAGTGGGAATTGCCATGGTTAGTGGGGCTTTGTGAATTTGAACATCGATCGGTTTTGGAAGACCTGGCAAAATCGCCGCTGCTTTGGCAAGCGGATTATCAAATAGCACATTTTGAATCCTCAGATAAAAGGGGAATAGACACCGGCTTGCTGTACCGGCCTGATGTTTTCGAGCTTTTGGATCAATGTGCCTGGCCAGTGGAACTGGAGGAGGGTTATTTTAGTAGGGAAATCCTTTGGGTTATGGGGAAAGTTGGAGAGGATACGCTACATGTTTTGGTGAATCACTGGTCTTCCCGATGGTCTGGGGAAATGGCAACGGAATGGAAACGTAAGCGTTTTGCAGCAGAGATGGCCGGAATTTGTAATCAAATTAAGGATCAACATCCTCAACATCTGATTTTGGCCATGGGGGATTTCAATGATGAACCGGTAGATCCTTCCTTTACATTTTTTAAAGCGGAAACCAGCGCCAATATGGAGTGCATGATGCCGGAGGACAAGGAAGGAAAAACGCACTATTATAATGAGGCCGTAAAAGCATGGAGTTGCTTTGATCATATTTGGGTGAATCAGAATTTCCGGCGAAGTTTATCTTTCAAGGCAATGTATCCCGCGCAGGTTTTCCGGCCGGACTGGTTACTTAATGAAGATGGTACTCCCTGGCGCACTTATAGAGGTTTTGCTTATGAGGGAGGTTTTAGTGATCATCTGCCGGTATTTTTGCAGGTGACCCTTAATCCCAGTCGGACTGGGCAGGATGGGCGTTGAAATAGGTAATGTCTCCCTCTTCGCTTTGATAGGCAATTTCAATGGGGCGACAGCAAACTTCACAGTCTTCTATATATTCCTGATGATCAACAGAAGGGTCCAGCAGAACGGAGATTTCTGCCAGACAATAAGGGCATATGAACCATTGTTCGAACATATTTTTGGTTACGCCCCTTTGCCTTAAAAGTTGATTTAACCCGTATTATTCATGCTTAAATCCTCGGTTAGCTGTAAGGCGGAAAAAATGAAGTAATTTTTCCTATTTCGAGTTTTTTCCAACGAAACCGATGAATGAGGAGAAATCAAGCTTGCCCTAATTTGGGCTATTATTAATCAAAGGAAATATATTATAATGAGCTGAAATTAATTGGCTTGCGATCAGTTAATAAATTTAGCGATGAATAATTCGGGTTAATCCTCTCCCCTTTCTTGCTTGAGCTGTTGCTCCAGATACTTAATATGTTTCTGAAGTTTGGTCTGCTTGCTCTGAAGTCGGTTTATTTCAGCAAGGCGCTCCTCCAGTTCTTGTTTAGACTGATTGAATTTTTTTTGCCAGCGGCTATTGGCTTCTTTTTGTTTTTGATCGTTGGCCTCCTGGTGTTGATTCTGAAGTTCAGCACGGAGGTCATTCAATGCCTGTTGTTGTAATTTTTGTTCTTGCCTGGCTTGTTGTCTCTCCTGTTGGAGCTTAATGATAAGAAAAATCAGTCCGGCTGTCAGCAAACCAATAATGGGCAGTGCGTAGGCTTTCAGAAAATTGAAAAATTCAAATAAGGGCATTGCATAAAATTTTGATCCAAAAAAAGGTGACAGTTACTGCCACCTTAATCATCCTCCAATATCGTGAATTCAATTTTATTATTCCGCAAAAATGGTCGAAACCGCTCGCGAATAAAAATTGATTTTACATTTCAATCTGAACCTGATTTCTGGTTAAATCTTCCATCTCCTCTCTTTTACGAATAAGATGCGCCTTTCCTTTGTAAACCAAAACCTCAGCAGGACGGAAACGGGAGTTGTAGTTAGAGGCCATGGAAATACCATAAGCACCGGCATTTTTGATGGCTAATACATCTCCTTCGCGTACTTCATTCATTGGGCGATCCCAACCAAAAGTATCGGTCTCACAAATGTATCCCACCACAGAGTACAATCTTTTGGTTCCGCCTGGATTACTTACATTGAAAATTTCATGGTAAGCGTCGTACATCATCGGGCGCAATAAGTGGTTCATACCAGAATTAACCCCGACAAATACCGTTGCAGGGGTGGTTTTAATGGTGTTGGCCGATACCAGGAAGTAACCGGACTCACTCACTAAATATTTTCCGGGCTCAAACCAGATTTCCAGGTCTCTGCCGTATTTTTTACAGAAAGCACGGAAAGCGGCTCCTAATCTTTTACCTAATTTCTTAATGTCAGTGGTATTATCACTTTCTTTATAGGCTACTTTGAAGCCGGAACCGAAATCAATGAACTGAAGGTCCGGAAATTCCATAGCGGCTTCAAAAAGGATATTAGCGCCCTGAAGGAAAACCTCTGCATCCAGAATATCTGAACCGGTGTGCATATGCAGACCGGAAATGTCCATATTATACGTTTTTACCACACGCAAAATGTGGCGCATTTGGTAATAAGAAATACCAAATTTTGAATCAATATGCCCGGTAGAAATCTTGTGGTTACCTCCCGCCATAATGTGCGGATTCAGGCGAATACAACAAGATTTTGAATTTCCGTAAGTATGACCAAATTGCTCCAGAATGGAGATGTTGTCAATATTGATCACCACCCCTAATTCAACTGCTTCCTGAATTTCTGAGAAAGAAACAGAATTGGGCGTGAATAGAATTTCTTCCGGGGTGAATCCCGCCATCATGGCCAGTTTCACTTCCTGAATAGATACGGTGTCTACTTCAGTACCATTCTGACGCATTAATTTCAAAATGGAAAGATTGGTCAGTGACTTTACCGCATATTTAATCTTCAGTGGAAGGTCAGCAAAAGCGTCTTTTAAAGTGTTGATCTGGGAAACGATTTTGTCCGCATCATAGACGTAAACCGGTGTGCCGAATTCTTCTGCAATTTGCTGCAATTGTACCCCTTGGATACAATATGCGTTATCCTTCAATTCCATTTTTTATCAATAGCGGGGTTTTGCCCCATTGTTGTTTGTTAATTAATTGTCTGATGCAAAGCGTCAACGACAATATGTGCCGTAGTCATGACAATGCTTTGCGATTTAAGGTCCATTTCAGGGCGGTCCTCCATATGGTTTTTGATCATTTGCTCTGCGAAAGCCAATAATTCCATTTGAGGATGTTCTCCGCTCAAAGGTGCTTCTTCCGCTTTCAGTTTTTCCATATAACCATTGGCTACTTCCATCAATTTGTCCTCCGTAATGGAAGGGAAATTTTCGAAGGCAGCCTTAAAGGACAACCAGATACTGGTGCTTAAAAGCAATAACAATTCGAAATCATCTTCAAATTCAAGCTTCTCCTGCATCAGAAAAATATAGGTCAATAAGGCACGCTGCTCTGTACTGAACTGTGCCATTACTTTTTCCATATTCCCCTGATGAATTTGCTCAAAAGCGGATTGAATATGAACCTCTTCTACAATGATTTTATGATCACCCATTGTTCGTGTGTAAAATTATGATTCTTTGTTGAGAAAATACCACCCATTTTACATGTGTAACTTAATGTTGGTGTATCGCCCAAATAAATAACAACCACATCAGTGCTTGTTATTTAATGTCAATTCCTTTTCCGATAATTCAGCATTTTTCCCCTTACAGGAAAGTTTTCAGGAATTTGCGGGGCTCTTGAACCAGTAAAATGAATGATGCGACAAACTTAGCATTTAATTTTTAACCCCTTTATGATGTAGCCCAAATTAACCCGGAATATTCATGCTTAAGTCCTCCTTTAGCGGTTAGGCGGAAAAAGGAAGGAATTTTTCCTATTTCGAGTTTTTTCCAACGAAACAGGTGAATGGGAAGAAAGCAAGCTTGCCAAATTTGGGCTATTATAAATCAGAGAAAATAAATTTTAATAAGCTGAAAATAAATTACTTGTGATTAGTTGGTGAATTTAGTGGTGAATATTTCGGGTTAATCCTGCGAAAATCATCCTTTGCAAGATCAAAATGAAGGAAAAGTCCACCTGACAATTTTTTTGGGAGAATGCGGTAATAGCGAGCTTAAGCTTACCGGTTTTTTTTGAGATTTCTTGTATTGCGAGACTTTTCTTCCGGGGAAACCTTCGCTTAAACCGAACGATTCACCGATGGATTTAGGGGTGAAATTAAGGCTTTACTCTTAATGTGTTTGGAGTAGTTTTCCTGATTTTTTTAATATCACAAATTTTGGTGGGCCAGCTTTCGGTTCACTCATCTGCTTCCTTAGGAAAAATTAGAAATAGAAAACAATTCCTTCATTTTCACGCCTTGAAGCTAAGCGAGCATTTAAACATGAATGATTCTGGATTAAAAATACAAAGACCCTGAAATGGAATTTTTTCCATATGAAAATCAATTTCCCCTTCAGGAAAGAAGCAGAAAAGGGGAATTTCATCAATTTTATAAAAATAGAGGTCTTGTTATTAATTTGATATCACAACATGGTAATTATTGCAAATAATCAAAAACACCCATTTTTTTGATTATTTTTAACAATAGCTCTCGCTTGTGATGAAATTTTCAAAAAAAAGTAGCTTTCGTTATTGACTTTATTTAAAAAGGCTCGTATCATTGTAATGTAATCAACGGATAACATACTGTTGGGTGATGAAATTGGCAGACATGCCCTCCTGTCTCGGGGTAGGGATCTGGAATAAATCGGTTGCATTGCCTCGGAATTGACTAACCACCCTGTGTAGGTTCGAATCCTACCCCAACAGCGCAATTCTCCAAAAGCGGAGGATTTAAACTTATTGAAAACACACACACTGTTGGGTGATGAAATTGGCAGACATGCCCTCCTGTCTCGGGGGTAGGGATCTGGGATAAATCGATTGCATTGCCTCGGAATTGACTAACCACCCTGTGTAGGTTCGAATCCTACCCCAACAGCGCCTTTCTCCAAAAGTGGAGGAATTACATTTACTGAAAACACACATACTGTTGGGTGATGAAATTGGCAGACATGCCCTCCTGTCTCGGGGTAGGGATCTGGGATAAATCGATTGCATTGCCTCGGAATTGACTAACCACCCTGTGTAGGTTCGAATCCTACCCCAACAGCGCCTTTCTCCAAAAGTGGAGGATTTAAACTTATTGAAAACACACACACTGTTGGGTGATGAAATTGGCAGACATGCCCTCCTGTCTCGGGGTAGGGATCTGGAATAAATCGGTTGCATTGCCTCGGAATTGACTAACCACCCTGTGTAGGTTCGAATCCTACCCCAACAGCACAATTCTCCAAAAGCGGAGGAATTAAACTTATTGAAAACACACACACTGTTGGGTGATGAAATTGGCAGACATGCCCTCCTGTCTCGGGGTAGGGATCTGGGATAAATCGATTGCATTGCCTCGGAATTGACTAACCACCCTGTGTAGGTTCGAATCCTACCCCAACAGCGCAATTCTCCAAAAGCGGAGGAATTAAACTTATTGAAAACACACACACTGTTGGGTGATGAAATTGGCAGACATGCCCTCCTGTCTCGGGGGTAGGGATCTGGAATAAATCGGTTGCATTGCCTCGGAATTGACTAACCACCCTGTGTAGGTTCGAATCCTACCCCAACAGCGCAATTCTCCAAAAGTGGAGGATTTAAACTTATTGAAAACACACACACTGTTGGGTGATGAAATTGGCAGACATGCCCTCCTGTCTCGGGGGTAGGGATCTGGAATAAATCGATTGCATTGCCTCGGAATTGACTAACCACCCTGTGTAGGTTCGAATCCTACCCCAACAGCGCAATTCTCCAAAAGTGGAGGATTTAAATTTACTGAAAACACACACACTGTTGGGTGATGAAATTGGCAGACATGCCCTCCTGTCTCGGGGGTAGGGATCTGGAATAAATCGGTTGCATTGCCTCGGAATTGACTAACCACCCTGTGTAGGTTCGAATCCTACCCCAACAGCGCAATTCTCCAAAAGTGGAGGATTTAAATTTACTGAAAACACACACACTGTTGGGTGATGAAATTGGCAGACATGCCCTCCTGTCTCGGGGGTAGGGATCTGGAATAAATCGGTTGCATTGCCTCGGAATTGACTAACCACCCTGTGTAGGTTCGAATCCTACCCCAACAGCGCCTTTCTCCAAAAGTGGAGGAATTACATTTACTGACAACACACATACTGTTGGGTGATGAAATTGGCAGACATGCCCTCCTGTCTCGGGGGTAGGGATCTGGAATAAATCGGTTGCATTGCCTCGGAATTGACTAACCACCCTGTGTAGGTTCGAATCCTACCCCAACAGCGCAATTCTCCAAAAGTGGAGGAATTAAACTTATTGAAAACACACACACTGTTGGGTGATGAAATTGGCAGACATGCCCTCCTGTCTCGGGGGTAAGGATCTGGGATAAATCGATTGCATTGCCTCGGAATTGACTAACCACCCTGTGTAGGTTCGAATCCTACCCCAACAGCAAACGCACCAAATAAAGATCTAAGCCCTGTTATTAAATAGGGCTTTTTTCGTTGACAGAGATTTCTCCTCTTTGGTAATTATGGGCATAGGTGAGAATGTGATGCTTATCCTGTGGAGGCATTTCATCCCATTCTTTCAATAGCTTTTGTAAAACAGGCAACTTTCTTAGTTCACTTTCATTTTTGTGAACGTAACGCCAAAACAGGGCATTCATCGGGCAGGCATTTTCCCCAAAACTCATATTGGGGTTATAAAGGCAGGCGTCGCAATGTCCACTGACTTTTTGAATGCTTCTACCATCCGTAAAGGGAATTTTGGCTGGTGTGGAAAAATCAGCTCTCAGGCTTTCACTGGTGTTCCATGGGAAGGCATTCATCAGATTCCCAATCCACCATTCCTCAAAAGCCAATTGATCTGTTTTGGAATAAACAGCAAAATTTTTAAGAATTTGTAGCGTCGAAGGCTGATTAACAGTGGCCATTTTTGAGATGCTGTTCAACCCTGCCTGAATACAATGCATTTTAGATTCTCCCATCTGGAAATCCCTGGGAATTTCATTGCTTTCCAGAGAAGCCTCCATTAGGTTAACCGGCGTTTCCCTTTTGTATTTTTGCCTTCTGAACTCTCTTTTACCCATCAGGTCAAATAAGAAGCGATTAATCTGTTCCTTGGAGGCCCTACAACTTTTATTGCGTAATTTTTCCTCCAAAACGCTAAGAAGTTCTCGGGGAGAAATCAGCTTCAGATTCAGGGCAAAAGATAACTGTGGAGAGAAAATAGGCTCATGGGCCTTCATTTCCGGTAGTTTCTGTTCCAAAAAGAAATCTAAATAATGAAAGGTATTTTCTCGGGAAATAATCCATGGAAAATTTTTTGCATTCACTTCTCCATAGGTATCAATGCCCATTTTTTCGATCAGCTTTTTGATGGGCCTTAAGTCATGAGAAAACTTTAAATCGGGCGTGCTTTTTGCGGCCTGTGGGATTGCTGGCTGTTGATCTGATAGTTGTTGAATGCTATGAATGACTGCACTGTTTTTCACTTTTAAATACTGAAGAATCTGATCGGGTGAATTTCCTTCAATTTTTATGTAATCTGATTTTTCAAAAAGGAAGTGATAAGCACTGCAGATGTTTACTTTGACTCCAAGAATAAGGGAGAAATCATGAATTTGCCGGCTGATTCTGTAATCATCCGGAGAGATGTATTCGAAAAACTCCGGCCGGTGCTGGTAAATCAACCAGGCAATATTTTCCGGAATGGATTGCCTGTTTTCCGGGGCATCCAGGGTAAGATAAAAGAATTCGTGCCCCTTGTCCCGCATTTTTCGGGCAAAGTTACGCATGCTGGCGTAAGAGGCCATGACTTTCTGAATGTGTTGTTTGATATGGTTAGATTCTTGCAACACTTCCATCATGACATACAAAACCGAATCATCCGCGGTTCGAAACCAGGGATGTGACTCATTGAGTTGGTCACCTAATATTAGTCGTATGGTTTTTATCATTCCTGCCGCTTATTACCAGGATTAAAAATACAAAACCTAATCACAAAGGACAGGCCTCAGGGGTAAAATAATCACTATTAATTGTCGCAAATGTTATTTTTAACGAAAAATTAATATATGGGAGTGGTATGGCATTGCGTACACTGAAAAGTTAGAGCATTTGTACTAATCTGTAATAGTCTACCATAGTAATGCGAAATGCTTCATTGCCTTCTTGGTTTCCAAAAAGAGGGTGCTTTTTTCCTTCAAGTTCAACATACAACTGACAGCTTTGCTGTACCTTTTCATACAAATCTGTGGCAAAACCAGCCTGAAGAATCGTGTTACCCTTTTTATATGGAATGGTGCCTGTTTCTCCGGTAGCACAATTCGTATAATGCACTTCGAAAGTTGCCTTATCCTCTAAAAGCAGATCAGTTTCGAGGAAAACAAAGGCTCTATTGGCTACCCAGTGGTGGATAATGGCGGTACGAAGCAGGGGTTTTTCTTTTAACTCCTCCCACTCTTCAAAACGATATATAGAAATATTAACATCCGGTTTTTCCTCCACATCGTAATAGGCCCGTCGGACGTTTTTAAAAAACAGGACGGTCGCATCATTGGTATCAAAGCGGATATTTTCTTTACTGACCACTTTAGCTTTGTGCTCGCAGGAAGAAAACAATAAAAATAGGATTAGCAGCGGAGTATATCTCATACTGAAGAAACGATCTGACTATTTATGGGGTTAAAAAAATCCCCGAAACAACTACGTTCCGGGGATTGAAGATTATTGATTGACATAGAATATGGCGTTGGCGAGCATTAATTTCCCACCGTACCAAAATGATCGGAAGATGGGATCGTCAGCCATATAGACAATCGTGCCAGCTCCAATATTCTCAGTGCCGATAATCAGGCTTTTTTCCAGTGTAGGTTTCGTTCGGTAGCCTACAAATCCGCTAATCCAGCTGTCCATTCCATCGATGGTGCCCACATTCCAGCCCTTTTCCAGTCTGGCGATGCGTTCTTTACCAATTTTCATGGTGAAATAGTTATCGTCATAACCATAGGATAAAGGATGATCAGGGTCCAGCTTAACTTTGAATATGGCACCAGGAATGTCATTGGATACCTGATTTCTTAGTCTTTCTCCATAGGATGCATTTTGTTCTTTAATAGGGGCGTAATTTTTTTCCTCCTCTTCATTGGCATAGGTTTTTACACTATAACCTTCCTGATCTTTAAAAAGGCGAATCGCATGGCGAATGGCGATCAGTTTTCCTCCATTGGAAATCCATTGATGTATTTGAGATTTTTGGCTTTCGGATAATGCTCTATAATTTCCATCAGGCAGAATTAAAACATCATGGCTGTTAAGAGCAGCGGAGTTCAGTCGGTGAATATCAATCCCGGTAAAAGGATAATTGATGTCGAAATCCATATAATGCCATAAGGAACCATAACTGGTACTACTGATGCCCTCTCCCCTGACGATGGCCACATTGGGCTGATTGAGGTGACTGATTTTGTCTGAGCCCAGATCTGCTCCCGAGGTAGAGTAGCCGGAAAATAAAGGGTAAGGAATAACGTCGTACTGACTGCTGATTTGTGCTATGAAATCATCAAATTCGCTTTGCAAATGTCGGTTGGACTGTCGGTTAATGATCACTGACCCCGGGGAAAAGGTCTTTTCCCCATGTGCAAAGGCCTTTTTGTTGAATTTTACCCGAACATTTTCCTGTAAAAGGGCACTGAGTAATCTGGCTTCTTCTACACTGTTCCATTCCAGTATGTACCCAACCGGTTTACGCAGGGAATCTTCGACTACCACCTGTTGCTGAGGAATCTCAAAATAGTTGGTGGTATAAATCCTTTCCGTGGAAGCAAAGGCGGGAATGCCATACACATAGGGTAAACTCCAGGCGGTAATGTCATAAGTCAATGAATCTGACAAATGTGTTTTAGGCTCTAATAGCACATTGGCGATTTTTGACTTGGCCTGGTAGGCAGAAATGATGATGTCAGAAGCATCCAGTTTGAAAGTTTCATCCTTCCCGTTCATATAGTTAAAGCCGCGATAGGACTTATTGACTAAAGCACGGCCGTATTCAATGCCCTGCTGATCCAGCAGTTTTCGGACTTCCTCCAGGCGGTGAGGGTTGTTCCCGATTTTCAGAACATAGCTTTTGTATTTGCTTTTCGGGCTGGTTTTCGCATCCTCAAAATAGGACTTATAGGCTGAGATTAGATCTCGGGAATGTTCAGAGGCTACTTCTATGGCCGTCCAGCCCGATTGGTAGTGATGGGCGATGCGATCGCTCAGGGTTAGATTATCTTCACCTTTTCTTTCTACAGTAAGGCCTGCAATTCCGTGACCTGCCTGTTCCAGCGTCATGCCTATTCCTCCATTAAAAGTGGGGTAAGTATCCCCATAGGCCGGATAAAGTAAATCGAACCATTCTTTGGTGAAATACAGCCAGCCGTTGGCATCAAAATGCTCGGCATTGGCCTTTCCATATGTGATTTGGAATTCTCGCTGAAAATCCGTGATCGCCTCATGATAAGGCTCCGTAGCCGGAGCAAAATAGTAAGGAGAATCCGGATACTGTTCATGGAAATCCAGGTGGAGATGCGGCATCCAGTCTAGAAAGAGCTGCACCCTTGCCTGAGATTCTACCTGCGTTTGCCATACCCAGTCGCGGTTCAGGTCGTGGTAATAGTGGTTGGATCTACCACCGGGCCAGGGTTCGTGGTGTTCTTCTGCCTCCATATTCGGATTGGGGAACATGCCCACGGTGCTGTTATACCAGTTTACATAACGGTCCCGCCCGTCAGGATTCAGACACGGGTCAATGACCACCAAGGTATTGTCTGTCCAGTCAGCTTTTTGAGCTTCTATTTGTTCTACCAGTCCATAAAGCATTTTCATGGATACTTCTGATGAGGAAGCCTCATTCCCGTGGACATTATAACTCAGCCACACCGTAACGGTGGAATCGTTGGGAAGTGTCATTCCTTTTTCCAAAAGGGCCATCCGGCGATTATTAGCCCGGTAAAATTCCAGGCTGTCAATTTTATTTTTGGCACCCACGAAGGCCACCATCAAAGGGCGTTTCTCTATGGTTTCCCCATAATATTGGAGGGAGATATTTTCCGAATGCTGTGCCATATATTCAAAATAGGACACAATCTTATGATGTGGGGTAAAATGAGTTCCTAAGGGGTAGCCGAGAAATTCGGCGGGGTTTTTTAATACTTCCTGCGCTTGTAGTCCAAAATGGAGGAATATGAAAAAAGCAAAGGCACAGAGTTTTTTCATTGGGGAAAATTGTAATAGTTGGATGTAAAAGAGAATTGAAGTCGATTTTATAAAATCCGGACTTTATTGGTTATACAAAAAAACAGTAAAAACAGCTGTCATTTGAGGTCATAAAAGTACAATTTTAATTGAATCTTTTTACTATTTTCATGTGTAATAAACGGATTTATTGAACATAAAAAAAGGGCTTGCCTAAAATGGAAAGCCTTTTTTTCAATGGGTTAAATGTTTTTACTTAAGTAGCTCTTTGGCGCTTTCCAAAGCAGAAGCAGATGGTTGATCTCCACCAATCATTTTCGCGATTTCAGAAATTCTTTCTTCATTTGAAAGTTCTTTCATGCGGGAAACTGTCTTTTCTGCGGAATGGTCTTTGAAAACGAAATAGTGTTTACTTCCTTTAGAGGCAATTTGTGGTAAGTGAGTAATGACCAGCAATTGGTGTCCCTGAGCCATTTGTTCCATCATTTTGACCATTTTCAAAGCGACCTCTCCGGAAATTCCAGTATCAATTTCATCGAAAATAATGGTAGGAAGTGCCATTTTATCCGCCATCACAAACTTGACGGCAAACATTAATCGTGAAAATTCACCACCGGAAGCCACAGATTTTAAAGACTGATGCGGCATGCCTTTATTGGCAGAGAATAGCAGATTGACCTCATCGGTACCTGTTGGGCTTGGAGCAACGGTTTCTTGCTCAATACGCATACTGGCATTTTCCATTCCTAGTTCCCGTACCAGAGCGGTAATTTCCTCGGTGAACTGGTCCACAATTTCCAGTCGGCTTTGACTCAATTTAGCGGCCGAAGAAAGCATTTCCTCTTCGGCAACCATCATGGCTTGCTGCGCCATTTCCAACTCCTCATCCAGGTTCTCAACCGTACTTACTTTTTGACGAAGCTCTTCATGCAAGGCCATAAGCTCCTCCAGAGAATCCAGCCCGTGTTTCTTTTGTAAGCGGAAGATTTCACTCAGGCGTTCTCTGGCAATTTCAGCCTCCTGAGGGTTAAAATCTACTTTTTCCTCCTCTGTTTCAAGTTCGCCCTGTATATCTCTTAGCTCAATGAAACAGCTTTCCAGTCGGTCTTTCAATGCTTCAAAAGCGGGGGAAATTCCAGCCAGTTGACCCAGCCAGTTGCTGGCGGTGGAAAGACGATCTTCTACATTGCCCTCTCCCCTGCTGAGCATTTCCAGCAAACCGTTCAGCTTGGTTTTAATTTCCTCGGCATTGTCAATCAACTGGACTTGTTCTTCCAGCTGAGATTGCTCTCCTTCTTCCAGTTGCATTTCTTCCAATTCATTGAACAGGAACTGGTGGTAATCTGCTTCCTGCCTGATTTGAGCTGCGTTACTTTTAAGTTTTTTATATACGCTTTCTTTCTTTCGAAATGCCCGGTAGGTTAACTCATAAGCGGATTTTAACTCCTGATTTCCGGCAAAAGCATCCAATAATTCCAATTGATAGGCATTGGCGCCCAATTGTAGGGTGTCGTGCTGAGAGTGGATGTCGATCAGGATTGCCCCCAGCTGGCGGATTACCTCTAACGTGACCGGGGTGTCGTTGATAAAGGCACGCGATTTTCCCGCCGGGCTTATTTCCCTTCTCAAAAAGGTTTGCTCGGAATAATCCAGCTCATGCTGTTCGAAAAAAGCCTGTAATTGATATTCCTGAATATCAAAAGTCCCCTCAACAATACATTTTTGTTTGGGATCATAGAGCACCTTGGTATCAGCTCTTTTACCAATCAAAAGGCCCAAAGCCCCCAGCATGATGGATTTACCTGCACCGGTTTCACCGGTTACAATGTTCAGTGCATTGGCCGGTTCAATGGCTAAATGCTGAATCAGGGCGTAATTTTTTATTAATAAATGCGAAAGCATGAAAAATCAGTCCTAAGAGAGTGTCTTAATTGGATAATATTTTTTTGTAATCGTCGGTTCGGGTAGGGTCTATTTTCACCAAAATGTCATGCACCTGTTTGCGTACATTCATGTCCCCTTCTGAGAAAATATTGATGATCTCCTGGTATTTGGTGTCCAGCCAGGTTCTTAATCCTAAAGCATTGGGCTTAAGGCTTTGAATTTTTTCCAAATTCTCGATGACGCCCAAAATTTTCTTTCTGGCTTCATCCGGATCCGATTCAAAATCGTCCAAAGCCAGTCGGTGGTAGGTATAATTCCCGGCCCGAAGGTCTCTCATTTGCCCGTTCAGATAGTCATCAATCAAAACGTAGCGGTTAATATTACCATCAAACTGATTCCAGCCCGGGCTGTTGTTGGATTGGGCATTGGAAACAATCTGGTTGGCCACATCAAAATAGGTTTGTCCCCCCATCTCCGCAAAAGTGTCGAAATCCGTACCAATGATGATATTGGCGTAGAAGGATAAAAGGGCCACTATATTGGAGGTGAAGTTGGTCGGGGAATAATCCAAAGGCTGTGATTCGGTGTATTCAAATGACCAGTTTTGATCTGCATAGAATAAAAATGGTACCGTCTCATAGGAGGTTCCGTATACCGGCCGCGCTGACTGAATGGAGGCCGTGGCTTTGTAAGTACCGATAGAAGGCATCTGCTGCATATTGATCAGGATGCGGCATTTGATTTTTTCTTCGGTCTGGAATCTTTCCTCTGTCCAGCGGGTATCATTCATAAACTGGGTAAAAGCCCTTTCCATATCCTGGAAAATCCGCTTGTCCTGGGTTTGAATGTTTTCTGCATTTACCACTACCTGGCAATTGAGTTCCTGCGCCCGCAATGGTGACAGCAGGGCGGATAGTCCAAGGAGAAGGAGCCAAAATTTATCCATTGCTCTTGTTAATAATTTGTTCTACAATATCGACAGCCACCTGGGTTTTGGTCTTCAAGGGGTTTTCCTGAATACTTCCGTCTTTATGTATGAAGGTTACTTTGTTGGTGTCAAAGCCAAAACCGGCCCCTTTATCTTTTAAAGAGTTTAAAACGATCATGTCGAATTTTTTTCGCTCCAATTTTGATTGAGCATTCTGACTTTCGTTTTCGGTTTCTAAAGCAAAACCAACGATGAACTGACTTGGGATTTTTATTTCGCCCAAATTGGCGGCTATATCCGGAGTTTTGACACATTCAATCATCATGGTGTCTCCCTCCTTCTTAATTTTTTCTTCTGATTTTATTTTTGGGGTATAATCCGCCACAGCTGCCGAGAGCACCGCGATATCGCTTTCCGGAAAAGTTCTGGAGCAAATGTCGTTCATATCCTGAGCGGAAGTCACCTTATACACCTCCAGGTTGGGGTGGTGTATTTCCAATGCTGTAGGTCCTGAAACCAAAGTAACGGAGGCGCCTTGTCTTAATAATTCTTCGGCAATGGCATAGCCCATTTTTCCGGAAGAGTGGTTGCCAATAAAGCGAACAGGATCTATGGCTTCATAAGTGGGGCCGGCCGTTACCAGGCATTGCTTTCCTTTTAGTGGGCGATCTGAAGCAAAATATTGTTGTAAAGCGGTTACGATATGTTCCGGTTCGGCCATTCTTCCCTGCCCGATCAATCCGCTGGCTAATTCGCCATGTTCCGCTTCAATGAACAAATTACCATATGACTGAAGCGTCTGGATATTCTTTAAAGTGCTGGGATGCTGGTACATGTCCAGGTCCATGGCTGGAGCAAACATCACCGGGCATCGTGCCGAAAGGTAAGTGGCCCCCATTAAATTATCGGCATAACCGTTGGCCATTTGCGATAATGTTTTGGCTGTTGCAGGAGCAACCAACATTACATCCGCCCATAAGCCGAGCTCTACATGGCTGTTCCAAACCCCGTTTTTCAGGTTGGCATATTCACTTAAAACAGCATTGTTCGAAAGGGTCGCCAGCGTAAGTGGGGTGATAAATGCTTTTGACGCCTCGGTCATGAGCACTTGTACTTCTGCGCCTTCTTTCACCAATAAGCGTACGAGATGAGCAGCTTTATAGGCGGCAATACTTCCGGTGACGGCTAATAATATTTTCTTCCCTTTCAAAGAGGTCTGTGGGTCTTGCATCATTTTCTGATTTTCAACCAGTAGGCTGGTCTCCCGCTAAACATGTTTTTTAGAAAGGAAAAATACGGCTTTTAAGGGAAAAAAAGAGAGATGAGTAAAATTATTTTGGGGGAAATAACGACAAGCCAAAAAAAAGGCCATCCCGGAAAGAGATGGCCTTTTGTATTTTACAAGAACAGCGAATTATTCGTCGCCTCTGTAGCGGAATTTCAATTTGCCTTCCAAGAACTCTTCAGTTGCAATAACTGTTGGTTTAGGCTGGCGCTCATAGAATTTAGAGATCTCAATTTGCTCTCTGTTTTCCATTACTTCCTCTAAGTTGTCAACTGTAGAAGCAAACTCAGCCAATTTTTGAGTCAACTCCTCCTTCTGACGAGCTGCCAATTGACGGGAACGCTTGCCGATAACCGCAATGGATTTGTATAAGTTTCCGGTTGGTTCGATCAACTTGTTTAGATCGCGGGTTACAATGCTAGACTTGATAACTTTTTTCATTACGAGTTTTTATTCTTGGCTATTTTTTCCAATTGGTTTAAGGAATCTCCGTACAATTTCTCGGCCGACTTCAGATAGGTGCTCTCCGGGTATTTCTCGATAAACCTTTGGTAAATCTCGATGGTCTCGGAAAAGCGATCCTCCTTCTTCTGGTAGGTACTCTGGGTAGCCAAAGTATGACTCGATTCCAGTCTGAGGAAAGCTAACTCCTCATTATATTTTGAATCCGGGAAATCCTTTCTGAAATTTTCGAAAGTCACCATGGCGGCTTTCCATTTTCTCAGTAAGTAATATTGCTTAGCAATCAAATATGCTTTGGTTGCTAATTTTTCCTGCAATTCCCCGATAATTCGGTTTCCCTCCGGTGCATATTCACTATTGGGATATTTGTTCAGAAAACTCTGCAGAGCAGATATGGCTTCTGTTGTACTGCTTTGGTCTAATTCTTCTCTTGGTGAATCTTTTACAAGGGAGTAAGCAGACATATACATGGCTTCTTCCGCTTTTTCACTTCGAGAGTAGGTTTGGTAGAAAGTTTTAAAGTAATGGGAGCTCATGGTGTACTGCTTTTGATTGTAACATCCATAAGCGTATTTGAACTGCATATCTTCCGCCTCTTCGGTACCCCGCATGGCTGGCATAATTTGTTCAAAAAGGTTATTGGCTTTATACCACTTTTCTCTTTGGTACAAATCCATGGCAACCTGATACTTATATTCGTTGTCCGTAGACTTTTGAGCCTTTCTATATTCCGTAGCACAACTGCTAATCAATGGCAAAATAAAAAGCCCCAGCAGCAGTTTGACTTTGTTTTTATGCATAAGGGTGCAAATATACTCAGTATCAATAAATAAGACAAAAGGTAAAGCAATTTATTAAATTAATTACTTTACAGATACTCAAAAGTAGGCAGTAGGATCGGAATATTAAAGAAAAATAAGTTTGTAAATAGGAAGGATTAACGTTGTACTACGATTTTTCTGGTGGCTTTGCTTTGTCCGTCGACAATGAGACTGTAGAAGTAAACACCTTCTTTATAGTTGCCAACCTGAATTTTAACCTTGTTATCAAATGGAGAAAGGGCAAACTCACCAATTTGAGTTCCCAAAACATTATGCACCACAATTTTTGCTTCTACAGAAGAAAACAGTTCGTATTGTAACCAGCCGGAAGTATTGATGGGGTTTGGGTACATGGTCCCTACCTGTAGATGCTCATCCAGGTAAATGTACTGGTCCATGTCTACAGGAGCCACCGTAAACACTAATTCTTCCTGAATATCCTGATGATTTTGCAAATCGGTAATCTTGATGGTGTAGCGTCTGTCCTCAAGGCCTTCTAAAAAAGTAAATCGAGCGTTGAGGTCGTCAATTTCTTCCCCAGCTTTCATTTCAATAGTCAGTTTTCCGCTGTCAATAAGTCTTTTACCAAAAAGTACTTCAGCGTGATCCTTTAACTCAATGGATTGTGATTTCCATTCGACGATGACTTTTACATTGTGATTATAATCATTATATAACACAATGGGGACTTCGAAAGGCACTCCCTGGGAGGTGCTCAGGTCTTTTTCCGGCAAGTCCAAAAAAATTCCCTGCCCATAAGTGGCGAAGCAAAAGAAAAGGAAAAAAATGAATAGTAAATTGTGTTTCATGCAGATCGGTTAATACTTTAATTAATATACCACTAAACTCACTAAAATGTTGATCTGTAGGGTTCTATTTATTACGTAATTACCAATTATTTATAAACTCTCCATAGATCCGGTGTGAATGTTCGGATTGGATTTAAGAAAACAGGAATTGTCCAATAGATTTATAAATTCTCTCGGAAATCTCAGGAAATTCTGTTTTTCCGAGAGAATGTAATATTTCCTTTATTTGAATATTATGACTGGTGCAAATGAACGTCCATTTGTGGGAACGGAATGTTAATTCCTTCTTTATTGAAGGTGTCGTATACTTTTCTGTTCATATCAAAGTATACTGGCCAGTACTTTCCGCTGTCCACCCAGCAACGAACTACGAGATTTACGGAGCTGTCAGCCATTTGATGGAGTGCGATAAAAGGCTCTGGGGATTTCAGAATTCTTTCGTCAGCTTGTATGAGTTGGGATAATAAATCCTGCGCCTTTTGAATATCATCTCCATAGGCAATGCCAAATGTCCAGTCCACCCTTCTTTGAGGTTCTGTACTGTAATTAATCAAAGCATTGTTTGCTATTGGACCATTTGGGATAAAAATGGTTTTATTGTCCGGGGTTTTTAAAATGGTCACGAAAATTTGAATACTTTCTACCGATCCGGAATAACCCTGCGCCTCTATGAAATCTCCTACTTTATAGGGCTTGAAAATGAGGAGCATTACCCCTCCGGCAAAATTTTGAAGCGTTCCGGATAATGCCATACCAATGGCCAGGCCTGCAGCCCCCAAAATGGCGATAAAAGAGGTCATTTCTACTCCCAAGGTACCAAGAGCGGAGAGCACCACTAAAATTTTGAGGATGGAATTAAAAAGAGAGGTTAAAAATGGTTTCAGCGTTTGATCAAGCCCTCTTTTGTCCATGAATTTTCGGAAGGCGGCGGTGAGCACCCCGGTAATCCAAAGCCCAATAATTAAAATGAGAATGGCAACGACTAATTTACCGCCGTATTCCACCACGAAGCCCATGGCCTGATCCTGGTATTTGGAAAAATTTTCCATAGAAAAGAAATTAAGTGAGGTTAAGGTGTTGAATATGTGAATATTAAAAATTACACATAATATTTGTGTTATTCTAACGAATATTGTTCTCTTAGGATTATTTTTAACCAAAAAAAAGGCAAACGATGAAGAATACCATTTTAAAACTTTCGATGTTCTTGTTACTCACCGTGGGAATGGGAGCTTGTACGCAGGAAACGCAAAACCGGATCGGACGATCTATTCAAAACTGGACCGGAACCAATGGGGTTCTGGAGGTATATGCTGGTGAAAAATTGGTGAAGCGATTTATTAAAATAGATAAACTCTCTACCGCTTCAGGAACGAAGGATGGCAATATGAGTCGACCCTATCGGTTTGGATATGGTTATTTAGACGCGAATTTGAATGGGGTGGTAGATGCCGGAGAAAAAAAGGTTTATTTTGAATTCAGTGATTATTCCACCAATTATATCTTTTTCGAAAATCCGAACTAAGCATTTTTGACGGACGGCAAAGACCTTTTGATGGAATTTTATTAATTTCAAAGATTACATACTCCCATTTTTTATGAAGAAGATCATCAATACTTCAAAGGCTCCGGCACCAATCGGGCCTTATAATCAGGCTGTTTTGGCTGGAGATACCCTTTATGTTTCAGGTCAGATTCCAGCGAATCCTGAAAGCGGGGAAATAGTTTCCGGTGGAATTGAGGCAGAAGCTCATCAGGTGATGAACAATATGGCAGCTATTTTGGAAGAGGCAGGCTTCAGCTTTGATGAGGTGGTGAAGTGCAGCATTTTTGTTCGGGACATGAATGATTTTGGTAAAATCAATGAAGTTTATGGCGGATATTTCGGAGAAGACGCCCCCGCTCGGGAGACGGTACAAGTCGCCAGACTACCCAAGGATGTAGGAGTGGAAATTTCCTGTATAGCCGTTAAATAAAATGCCTTTTTTCCCGGTTTTTAAAGAGACCCTTGTTTTGCCCCTGCCCTTAAAGGAGGTCAAGGAAAAACTGAGGAAACGATTAGTCGCTGATGGCGACCTGCCGGAAGAAAAGAAGGGCAAATTTAACGGAAAGGTGTTTGAAAACACTTTCCGAATTTCTTTATATATCAATTATCCGGATAATTATTTACCGCTAATGGTAGGGGAGCTGGAGGCAACTTCTAAGGGGACGCTGGTATTTATTACCTATCGACTTTTTCCCTTTGTCTTCGCTTTTTAGTGTTTTGGTCGGTGATTTGCTTTTTATTTGGATTGTTTTTATACTTTTTTACCGAAAAACACCTTTATGCGGGTATTTCTTTCTTGCTAGGAGGGTTGAATTATCTGCTTTGTTTGGTAAACTTTAGAAGAAAAAAGAATATCGCAAGGCGGCATTTTCATTCCATTTGGGCTGAGGGTGAACCGCTAAACAATTAATTTAATCAATCATACTACAAATGAAATCTTTAGGATTGAAAAAAAGTGGAGCCATCTTATCATTGGCGGCTCTAGCCTGGGCTTGCGATGGTGGTAAGGCCCCATTCACCGGATCAATTGAAGGTGAGCAAGCTGCAAATGTGGATTCGGTTTATTTATTGGATCGTGGAGCATCAGGATTTGAAAAAATTGCAGCCGCAGCGGTTACAGAAGGAAAATTCACCTTTTCGGCACCTATTGCTCATAATGGCGCGCTTTATTTACAGGCACCAACAGATGGATCCTTTGGAGATAGAAAACCTACCACAGTTGTTTTTTATCAGGAGGGAGATGCATTGGTAGGGAAGCTGAATGCAGATGATTTAAACGGTAGTGAAATTTCCGGAGGGTTGGCACAAACGGAATTTAACACTTACAAAGAGGGGCAAAAGTCTTTTGTAGACAAAATGAAGGCGCTTTCTGAGCGTTATCAGGAAATTGCCGCTACTGCGCAGGGAGCTCCTACAGATGAGCAAAAAGAGGAGTTGAAGAAAATTGGAGACGAGTATGGTGCTTTGGATAAAGAAGCAAATGCTTATTCCGATGGCTTTATCAATGAGCATACTTCTTCTATGGTATCTCCATTTTTGTTAAGACAAAATGCTTACCGCATGGACGAAAAGGAGCTGAAGTCTTATTTGGAGAAGTTTACGGCTGAAGCGAAAACTACAGCGGACTATACCGCTATCGAAGACCGCTACAACACTTTGATGGCTACTGCGATTGGTCAGCCGGTCTTGGATTTTGAGCTGACCACTCCGGAAGGAGAAAGCTTTTCTACTACAGCACTACACGGAAAAGTATTCCTGATTGATTTCTGGGCCTCATGGTGTGGTCCATGTCGTCAGGAGAATCCAAACGTAGTGGCCATGTACAATAAGTATCATGATCAGGGTTTTGAGATTTTAGGTGTTTCTTTAGATAACAAGAAAGAAGCATGGGAAAAAGCCATTGCCAAGGATCAGTTGACCTGGAATCATGTTTCTGATTTACAGGGGTGGCAAAATGCTGTGGCAAAACGTTATGGTATCAATTCTATTCCAGCTACCGTATTGGTAGATGCTAGTGGGAAAATTGTTGCTAAAAACCTGAGAGGCGAAGAGCTTGAAAATAAAGTAGCAGAGCTACTTTCTGCCAGCTAAGCAAAGTATTTTAATTAAGTATTTTAATCCCGATGCAAATTAGTTGTGTTGGGATTTTTTTGTTTATATGATTATTCAAAGGAAAGTGGTTGGTTATTTGGGGGAAATTAAAATAAAATTAAAGAAGAGGTCGTGATTAATGTTTTTACCTTTTTTTGGTTATTTACTGGTAATGTTTTACTTCTTTAATATTGTATTATGTGGTAAGTATTTGATTTGTAGAGGGTTTTATTATTTGATTTATCTATATTTTATCGAAATTAGTCGTTTTGTTAACTCAATGTTACGTCATGATTTAATTACATCATATTAAGTTAAATTTTGCTTCATCTTAAGTTCTTTAATTTATTATTTCTTTGCAGTCAGTATTGGAAAGATCGCTATTGAAAAAATGAAAAGGATTATTACCCTAGTATTGGTATTATTTTTAGTTATGTCTGCTTCGGCTTTTGCGGAAGGTGTGGATAAGGTTCAGGATAGCAAGGATGCAGAAGTAAAGTTACCTGAGAAAAAAAAGGACGAATACTTAAAGGCTCCATTTGCCAAGTCAGAGAATTTTGCCAATGGCATTCTGCCTACTTCACTGAAAAGTAAGTGGTTTGATAAAATAAAAATTTCAGGATACGCACAGATGCGTTATAATGATCTTTACAAGACCAACCCTGATATGGAGTGCGAGCAGTGTGATGGGACTTATGGCGGGAATGATGGGATGTCATTTCGTCGGATCCGAATCAAGTTTTCCGGTTATTTGCATGAGCGTGTTTATTTCTATATTCAGCCTGATTTTGCCGGAGGCAATAGCAATAATGTTAGCTTAAGAGATGCCTATTTTGATTTGATGTTCACCTCTGACCGAAGATGGAGATTGCGTTTGGGACAATCTAAGGTTCCTTTCGGTTTTGAAAACATGCAGTCTTCTCAGAATCGTTTGTCTTTGGATCGGAATGATGCGATTAACTCTGCCCTGAAAAATGAGCGTGATATGATGGCAGTGGTTTACTACACTCCCACGATTGTTCAGGAAAGATTCAAAAAACTTCAAAACCAGCAACTGAAAGGTTCTGGTAACTACGGTATGTTTGCTTTAGGTGCTTTTAACGGGCAGACCGCGAACAATGCAGATGAAAATCTGAATAAGCATATTGTAACGCGTTTGACCTATCCTTTTGAATTGGCAAACGGACAGATTTTCGAAGCGGGTATTCAGGCTTATGCCGGTCAGTATGTAACCACAAAAGTCTCCGAGGGGGTGATGGCGGAGGTTACAGGAGAGAATGGCCAGAAAGAGATGGTTTCTGCGGAAGGAATGGAATGGGATGATGCACGTCTTGGTGCTTCTTTTATCTGGTACGCCATGCCATTTGGTTTCCAGACGGAATACAATGTAGGGGTTGGTCCTGAGTATGATCCTGCGACCAACACCATTCAGAGGAAACCATTGAAAGGGGGGTATGCGCAGATGTCTTACCGCATGGAATTAGGACAGCATTTGGTATTACCTTTCTGGAGATATACGAACTATGAGGGGGGGAAGAAATTTGAAACCGACGCCCGTTCTTATGATATGCAGGAAATTGAGGTAGGTTTTGAGTGGCAGCCGAATCAGGCTTTTGAATTAGTAGCCCTTTATGCCTATGCCGACAGAACATACAACGATTCTTTAAATCCTGATAACCGCCAAACGGGTTCATTGATCCGTTTACAAGCCCAGATTAACTTCTAAGAGATCTTTTTCCGATATATAAAAAAGGGCGATCCATTTACGGATCGCCCTTTTTGCATAAGGATTGTGGTCTTTAAAGCATTACTTTTTTGAACACATCCCAAATGGTAATGCCCATGCTCACGGAGATGTTCAAAGAGTGTTTGGTGCCAAACTGTGGAATTTCCAATACGCCATCAGCCTGCGCCACGACTTCTTCCTCTACACCGAAAACCTCATTGCCGTAGACCAAGGCATATTTTTTTCCTGCTTCAGCCTCAAAATCTTGTAGTTTGGTGCTTTCGTCGGCCTGCTCTACCGCTAATACCGTATAACCTTCTGATTGTAGTTTTTTAACCAAGGCCAGCGTTTCTGGTACATGTTCCCAAGTGACGGAATCCTGCGCACCCAAAGCGGTTTTGTTAATATCACGATGAGGTGGTTTGCCAGTAATGCCACAGAGGTATAGTTTTTCAATGGCAAAAGCATCCGAAGTTCTGAAGGCCGAACCTACATTGTTAAGGCTTCGCACATTGTCCAGAACGATTACGATTGGGCTTTTTTCAGCAGATTTAAATTCTTCTACCGAAGGGCGGCCCAGTTCATCCATGGTGAGCTTTTTCATGGGGCTGTATTTATCTTATTTTATTGCTAATATTAATATATTCAAAAGCCCTCCGCAAAAAGAAGGCCATTCCTCTTAGAGTTGGTTGAGCTCCGACTCCGACAGTTCAAGCGCTTTATCCAATCCATTTTTTTGCAGATAGGCTTTGGCTAATCGGATTTTGTGGAAATCTACCGTTCCTTTCAGGTAATCAAACACCTGTCGGATGGTGACTTCAAAGCCTAAAGCGCGAAAGGCTTGTGCTGCCATATGCATTTCCTGCGGACTGAAATATTTTTCCAGCGGAATCTCATAGCCAATGGCGTACAAATCTGCCAAATGTGAGTAAATGGTCACCACATTGAGTCCCCGGCTCAGGGCAATTTCTTCCGGCTGCAAACCATTTTTAAAGGATTCCCAGGTCTGAAGTTTGGTATTGGTGGTTTTGGCTTTTTTCATCTCGCCCGTTCCAAAAGACCGAATCTTACTTAAAAAGGCATCTCCAAACTGGTCCAATTTTTTACTACCAACACCGGAAATCTTCAGCAGCTCATCCTCGGTTTGTGGCTGCTGGCGCACCATATCCAATAAGCTTCGGTCAGAGAAAATCAGATAGGGAGGCAAATCGTGCTGTTCTGCAAGTTGTCGGCGTAGTAGGCGAAGCGCATCAAAAAGGGCTTCGTTAATGGCTTTGTTTTTGGGCTTTTCCTGTTTAACCTGCACTTTTTGCATGGCCCGGTGTTGCAGCAGGACGGTTTCCTTTGCAAACAATACAGCCTGACTTTTTTCCGTTAAGCGCAGGCGAAACTGATCTTCCAGGGCAATGTCCATATAGCCCATATTCACCATTTGGTGGATATAGCTGTGCCAATGCGGAATCGGGATTTCCTGCCCGATACCAAAAGTTTTGAGTTGATCCCATCCATTTTTTTGAATGGAACTGGTGATATGCCCTCTCAAAATATCCACCACGTCCTGAGCCGTGGCTTGTTGCTGACAACGGTATACTGCTGAAAGGATTTTTTGGGCAGTCACGGTGCCATCCACTGATTTTGGTGGATTTTTACAGACATCGCATTGTCCGCAATCCTCTTTCAGATCTTCCCCAAAATAGTTGAGTAATACCTTTCTCCGGCAAATATGCGCCTCCGTGAAATGCTTCAGGCGCTCCAGCTTCATTTCCTGCAGGGCTCTTCTGTCTTCTTCCAATTCTTTCAGCATTTGCTGCTGTCGGATAACATCTGCATAAGTGTAGAAGAGTAAAGCATGGGCATTCAGGCCATCTCTTCCCCCGCGGCCAATTTCCTGGTAATAGCTTTCTATATTTTTAGGCAAATTATAATGCACCACCCAGCGGACATTAGATTTGTCAATCCCCATCCCAAAGGCGATGGTCGCCACTACGATTTGCACTTTGTCTTTTAGAAAATCTTCCTGTGTTTTATTACGTTCGGAATGCGGAATTTCAGCATGGTAAGGTCGTGCAATAAATCCTTCCTTTCTTAATCGGTATGCAAGATCTTCTGTGGATTTACGACTTAAGCAATAGATAATTCCTGCCTCGTTGGGGCGTTGGGACAAGAATTTAATAAGCTGTTTGTTTCGATCCTCTGCCGGAACTACCTGTAAGAAAATGTTCGGTCGGTCAAAGGAGGAGATAAAAGACTTAGCTTCCGGAATCTGAAGCTGGTGGATGATATCTCTTCGGGTGAGTTTGTCTGCCGTAGCGGTCAGGGCAATAATAGGTACCGAGGGGAAATTTCTTCTCAGGGCAAAAAGCTTACTGTATTCTTTTCGGAAATCATGTCCCCAAAAAGAGATGCAATGTGCTTCATCAATGGCAAAAAGATTGATGCGAATCCTTTTCAGAAACTCAAAGAAGTTCTGTGAGAGTAGTTTTTCAGGGGAAATATACAGGAGGTGAAGCCTGCCGGAGCGGGCATCTTCTTCAATTTGCATTTGTTCCTGATAAGGCACACCGCGGTGCAAACAGGCTGCAGCAACTCCATTTCTTTTCAATCCTTCCACCTGATCTTCCATCAGGGCAATTAAGGGTGAAATCACGATACAAGTGCCTTCCATGACAATGGCCGGGATCTGAAAACATAGTGATTTTCCTCCGCCGGTGGGCATGAGCACCATGGCATCTTCTCCCTGAAGGACGGTTTGAATAATATCTTCCTGTAAAGGCCGGAAAGATTCGTAGCCAAAATACTGACTCAATACGATGCCGGCGTTTTGCATTAACGCACCTACCCTGCTATTCATCAAAAATCGTAAATGAAAAATTCAAAAAGTGAATCTACCGCAGGCCTTAGCGGCAATCGGGGCATTTCCCTAACACCAATAAATTGATTTCTTCCGCCACATAGTCCGGAGAAAGCGCGATGGTTGGAATTTCAGTTTCTTCCAAACAACGTACCTTACCACAAACTTTGCATTTGAAATGCACATGGTTGTCGTGGTGTTCATGGGTTTCACATCCTCCCGAACAGGTGGCGTATCGAGCGGCGCCACCATCATCAATAACGCGGTGAATAATGCCGGATTCTTCAAAAGAATTGAGGGTGCGATACAGGGTCACGCGATCATAGTCATCCGAAAGGATGGCCTCAATCTCAGGATGGGACAAAGCCTCTCTTTTGTCCTTGAATAAAAGGAGCATATCCTGTCGACAAGCCGTATACCGAAGTCCGTGTTTTTTGAGGGTGTCCTTTACTTCCTGAATTTTCTCTATGTGCATGAGCCAAAAAAAACTTGCGTTGCTATTTATTATGGATGCAATTTACCATTTAATTACAGCAACTTCAAATAGTTGAGGGGATTGAAAGTAGCCCGGAATTTTCGGGCTATTCATTTTAGCTAAGGGCTTGCCTCAGGTCATCTACCAGATCTTCGGCATCTTCAATACCAACGCTCAGGCGAATCAGGGAGTCGGTCACTCCTACTTTTTCTCTTTGATCCTTAGGAATGGCAGCATGTGTCATGGTAGCAGGATGTCCGGCCAGACTCTCTACTCCGCCAAGGGATTCCGCCAGGGCAAAGAATTTGAATTTTTTCAAAACCTCAAAAGCCTTTTCCTGCCGGTTGTCCTTCAGGCTGAAGGAGATCATTCCACCGAAATCTTTCATTTGCGCGCGGGCTGCGGCATGGTTGGGGTGATCGTGAAATCCGGGCCAGTAAACTTTTTCTACGGCCTCGTGCTGTTTTAAGAATTCTGCCACAATGGTACCGTTATGGCAATGCCGATCCATTCTTACGGCTAGGGTTTTGATGCCTCTTAAAACTAAAAAAACATCCTGTGGGCCGGGTACCGCACCGCAGGAGTTTTGAATAAAGGCGAGCTTATCCGCCAACTCATTATCATTCACGACTACGGCCCCCATAATCACATCCGAATGGCCGCCCAGGTATTTAGTGGCGGAATGCATCACGATATCTGCTCCAAAATTCAGGGGTTGTTGCAGGTAAGGCGTGGCGAAGGTATTGTCTACGGTGAAAAGCAAATCATGCTTTTTCGCCAGGTGGCCGATGGCTTTTAAGTCCACAATGTTCATCATGGGATTGGTGGGTGTTTCTACCCAAATCATTTTGGTGTTTTCATTGATAAAGGATTCAATATCGTCCACCTTTTCCATATCAACGAAGTGGAATTTAATTCCCAGGGGTTCGAAAATTTTAGTGAAAATGCGATAACTCCCACCATACAGATCATTGGACGAAATTACTTCGTCTTCCGGTTTTAATAATTTGATGATAGCGTCTATGGCTGCCAGGCCCGAGGCAAAGCAAAGTCCATGCTTTCCGTTTTCTAATGCTGCCAAATTGGCTTGCAGCGCATCCCGGGTAGGGTTTTGTGTTCGGGAATATTCATATCCTTTATGATCTCCGGGGGCGGCTTGTACATAAGTAGAGGTCTGATATATGGGCGGCATGATCGCTCCTGTAGAGGGATCTGGCTTTTGGCCGGCATGTATGGTTTTTGTTGCAAATTTCATGGGCGGATGAAAAAAAAGATCGTATGAAACAATTAAAGGGTTAAAATTTTATAAAGATACAATTGTGTTTCTTCTCGACAGTTTGCTTTATTCTTTGTAATTTTCCTCGGAAATTTTTACGAATCCTGAGCATGACTGTTGGAGAAACGATGGTTTAATTCCAATTTCCTACATCTCCTTATGAAACCGAATCGTTACCTACTAGGCCTTTTATCCTTTCTGATGTTCTTATTTTCCTGTTCTAAGACGGTGATTACACAGTCTGAATCTCCGGTGAAAGAAAGTTTGGTGGAACCCCAGTTGGTCGTGGTATATGATGGCGAGCAAGACCTGGACTGGGTGTGCAGTTTTGAGGAGCGCCTGGCGAGTTCATTGCCATCAGATTTAAATGCGGTTTCTATCCGAAAAGTATTGTTTGATCCCCATGCGACCGTTGAGCAGCATGTAAAATCTTTAATGGAGCAGGGCAAGAATACGGTTTTACTCGTGAAGTTAGTGAAGGATTCCAGTGAAATGAATCTGACGACTGATGCGGACGGCGGAAGTATTCGGGGGCGGCAGCAATTAGACCAGCAAACTTCCGCAGAGATTGAAGACGCGGTAGTTTTACGAGCAGAACTTTATGACCTGAAAAGCCGGAAACTGGTCTATAATTGCCTTTCAAAAACGGGAACCAAAAAGCCTTCTTTAGGAGTGGGGAGTAGTTTTGGGAAAGCTTTGGGTAAAAATATGAGGAAGGAGGGGCTTTGGCGCTAACAACAATTAATCAATCATAAATAATGAGAATTTTTAAAACACTTACTTTTTTAATGGTGGCAGCGGCTTTTACTGCCTGTACCAAAACCATCGTTACACAAAGTGACAAAATGAACAAATCCGGCTTTGAGGGGCCACAGTCGTTGGTGGTGCTTTATCAGGGCGATTATGGAGATGGAGAATTTATTGAATCTACTGTAGCAAAGGGTTTACCTGTAGCCTTAAAAGCGACTTCTGCCAGAGAATTATTGACTGATACCACGAAAAGTAAGCAAGCGCATTTGGATCAGCTGATCGCTATGGGCAAAACCGCTCTGATGGTAGTGAAGGTGTTGGATTATGCGAGCGATACCGTGCAGGCGCAGGTGACGGGTCGATCCGGTAGAAGTTTAATGGAAGATCAGTCAATGGGTTTTTACAGCAATCAACATTATGGTGTGGAGGCAGGTTCGCAATATCCTGAAGGCAATATTCAGGAGAATTTAGATAAGTCAAGACCACAGGCCATCCAGATAAGACGTACGCTTCGCTTGCAGGGAGATATTTATGATATTAAAACCAAAGGTCGTATTTACAATTGTAGAACGACCATTGAGAACCCTCCAAGCGTAAAGGCCATTGGTAAGAGCTTCGGCAAAGCGGTGGGTAAAGATTTAAAAGCCACAGGCTTATTATAGGAAGCTATTTGAAGTACTATTTTAATGGGGAGGGTTTCGGTAACGAAGGCTTCCCTTTTACATTTTACTAAGTTGTCGGTATTCTATCAGGGAGGTAACCCCCTTTCGGAAGGTCGTGTAAGGCACCCCATTTTGATGGTTGGCAATACTGATTTCTCCCATTACTTTCCAATGGGCAAACAAGTCTTTGTAGGCCTGAACCAGGGAATAACCAGGATGATAAATATGGGCAGGTTCGGCCTTAGCGCCATTGAGTTCCATGATTTTGATGTTTTTTCCTGCATATAAATCTTCCAGAGAGGGCACTCTTAGGTCAAAACGCCCGTAGTTGAAGCCTTCAATCTGAAGCGCGATCTGATCAAACCTGGCATGAAGCACTTTATTGATGAGGTGATTGCCGTTTAGGAATTTCGTGCCCCTGCAATGGTTTCCAATAGATTCTAATAATAATTTCTCCCCCTTTGGAACTACAGTGGTCATTAGATCATGCTGTGCTTCCTTTAGTCGTTCTAACTGTAAGAATGCTCTTGGATTTTGTGTCATTAAAGTTTCCACCGAGCTTGTTCCATCTCCGGTAATGCTTAGCATTTCTTTTAATACCACCGAGCTGATGGTTCCGAATTGGCGATTGGGGTGGCGGTAGTAAAAAACACCTACTTCGAGAGGGTAATCAATAAATTCCTGAATGATGACCGGAATTTGCACTTCCCGGCAATAAGAGGGCAGTTCTTCCTCATGATTAATTTTTTCAACGCCCCTGCCTCTTTCTCCAAAATCAGGCTTAAGGATTATGGGGAAAGACAGCCCGAGTTGTTCCATTCCCCTTAAAATATTTTGAGGTTCCGGCTTTTCGATCAATAAGGTTTTGGGGGTAAACTCCGCCGGAATTTTTTTTAAAATCGCCGATTTGGATTCTGCCAAAAGGCCACCGTTTTCAATTCCGGGGTTAGAGGCGGAAAAGAAAAAAGGAGATCGGGCACGAATAGCAATGCCCAAAGCGTAAAACCAAATCGGGAGGTAAACCAACTGCCAGGGCCAGTATTCCCAGGAGGTTAATTTTATAAAAAATGACCTTAAGTTCATTTTTACTCAATGACTAAATCAGATTCAAATTTGACCATGGCCGAGCGTTGCGTCTTCCAGTCTTTATAATGCATAAAATGCGCCCCATTTTCCTTTAAAATGGTGGTGGTGCTTACCGTACCCACTTCCATTTCGGCCCAGTCCATCATGACGTTTGTTCTGGGATTACCTTCCCCGGCATTTTCATGAAAACCTCGGAGGGAAGCCAGGTCGTGCGGATAATTGGCCAGCCAATCCTGGAACCAATCTATTCTTTTTTGCCGGATATTAGCATCGTATAATGTGGCGCTGGACCAAATATAGCTTTGATGATTCGGTAGGTTTTTGATGTAAAGTTGCTTGCCCGTCCACACCATCTCATAGAGGGTTTTATCCTGAATGGCAATTAAGGTAAAGGGCTCAATGCCGTGGAAATTATATTCGGATGAAAATTTGGGCAAATCTTGGTGCCGAAGCAAGTCTCTGACTACCAGTCCCCGACTATGGCGATAAGGTGGATTGCTTTTGTGATTAACAAAGCCTCCGTTTAGAAGGCATACGGCATCAAAATAGGGAGAAAGTCCAATCCAACTACCGCTCCCCATGGGGTCTATAGGCATTAAAACCTTCAGGTATCCCTCCATATGGATTTTGGGTAATTCGGCATAGGGCCGTTGATAGCTTACATCCCGGTTGGAGGTGAAGATAAAGCCCTCCTCAGTGGGCACAAAGGTTACCGTACACATGAGCGATAGGTTTATTTTATTTTCTGATGCGCTACTGTAGAGCTTGCCACTCCAAAATGTTCCGGAACCTTAATGTTGGGGAACAATAGTCGATACCCCACTCTCATCATGGCCATATGGTGGACAGTATGTTCAATATTATAGGCTAATTCGCGTTCAAAATTAGATTCCACTCTGAAGCTCATCTCCCCTTCATCACCAAGGTATTTTCCTTCCAAACGTAATTTTTGATTTTCAGTGTTTAGAATAAATTTTTGGATTTGCTGAATAGCCTTTAATGCGGTTACCGGATCATTTTCCAAAGCGAGTTTTCTTTCGCGTTCATCATAGTTTACGATTCCCTTTGGTAAACCGCTTTCTAAGCAAGTGAAAAATTCCAAAGTATGGCGAACGTGTTGGCCGATACTACCCTTGCCTAAAACATCAATTGGGCTTTGGTATTCGGTAGCGGTCATTTGTTTAATGACTGAATCTAGTTGATTGAGTAGCTGAATGGCGACTTGTTTGATCGTCATGCTGTAGGAGTTAAGTATGGTAATTAGGGGTAATTTATTAAATTTTTCATCAAAGCTTAGATTTTATTAATTGAAAAGCCGCAATTTCCAAATAAACCCGATTCAAGGAGACCCAGAAGGGGAGTGATTAGAATTATTATACTTTTTGTAAAAATTTAGGAGGAATTGGATTTAGCTAGGTGTAATCGATTGATTATAAGTGGTATCGGAGTCAGTTTATTAAAGGGGATTTGCTTTTGGTTAAATGGGAGGGGCATTTCAAGATTGCATTAGGGAAGTGGAAAAAAATAGCCTACATCAAAACTTTATGTAACTTCGTGAATGGAGAAAGATCAACCTTTTAGTGAATTTATTGACAGTATTAACATTGCCCTTAAAAAATTGACAGGCTATAAACGCCGAGAGTATGCAGCAGAAATATGCATTAAATATTTTGACGGGTCACCCTCCAAAATGGAACGATCCGTTAATGTTGGGCGAGAAATGGTTAAACTCGCTCTTAAAGAGCATTATACAGGGATTCGATGTATGGATGCATTTTCATGTAGGGGCAGAAAAAAAAGAGATTGAGCATCCTGAGCTAGCTAATGATATAAGCTGTATTGTTGATGAAGAAAGTTGTATTGATCCCAGCTTTAAGACAGAACGATGTTATGTTAGAATAACTGCGCAATACATTTTACAGAAACTCTTAGCCTTAAAATATCATGAAGGAGATTTTTGTGTTCGTACAATCAATAATATTCTAAATAGATTAGGGTATACATTAAAGAAAGTCCAAAAGATTAAGCCATTGAAAAAAATCGCAGAAACAGATGAGATTTTCACAAATGTAAAAAAGCACAACAAAGAAGCCGAAAGCAATGACCGAACGATACAAATTTCTTTAGATGTCAAAGCAAAAACAAAAGTAGGAAATCTTAGTCGCGGAGGTTATTCTAGGACTCAGAAAGCTAATCAAGCCGAAGATCATGATCATCACTGGACTGAAACTCTTGTTCCCTTAGGAATAAGAGAAACTAAATCTGAAGATATTACTTTCATATTTGGTAAGTCAAAGGAAACGAGTGACTTTATTGTTGATGGCCTAGAGATGTGGTGGGATGAAAAGGGATATGATAAATCAAATTATGATACATTATTAATCAATTTGGACAATGGAAAACCGGTGGCGGGAAATACTCGACGCTTTATTCAACGCATCATTAAGTTTTCGAAAAAAATTGGAATTCCAATTCATTTGGTCTACTATCCCCCGTATCACAGTAAATATAATCCAATAGAAAGAGTATGGGCTGCGTTAGAAAACTATTGGAAAGGCCTTATTCTTGATACAGTTGAAAACACGCTGGAAATTGCAAAAAAAATGACCTGGTGTCAGAAAGCTCCTTTAGTATTTATGAACAACAATACTTATGAATCACCTATTAAGATAGATGATAATAAATACAAAAGTTTTGACAAAAACTTACAAAGAAACGAGATTCTGCCCAAATGGGATATTTTTATCAATCCGGTTGTGTAGTTTAATATTTGCCACTTCCCTTAGCAAACAGGATTTGAAGACCTGAATTTTTAATTTCCTGGATTCTAATTTTAAGTGCAAGTTTTTTTGGCATAAAAAAAAGGTATCCGGTACCTTTGAAATTTAAATCTAATTGCACTTAAATAAGAAATAACAATGGCCCAGATTACCCTGACACAAAGATATGAAATTGAAGCGTTAGTTAAAATAGGGTTCAATAAAACAGCTATTGCTGATAAAGTTGGATTTCATGTATCGACTATAGGGAGAGAAATAAAGCGTTGTCGTAAAGGGTATTACGACGCTGATACGGCGCATAGTAAGTACCTGGCCAATCGTAAAAATAATCGGGAACCGTATAAACGGACTCCCGAAATGGAACAAGTAATACGTGAGTGTCTTATTGAAAATGATTTCAGCCCAGAACAAATAGCTGGAAGATGTAAAAGGGAGGGGGCTCCAATGATCTCAGTTGAAGGAATTTATCAATTCATTTACAGTGTTCCTGAATTGGCTAACCACCTTAGGATCAGCAAGGGGAAAAGGAAAAAACGGAAATCTAATTCAAAAAATGGATCAAAAATTCCAGACCGGAAACCTATTCATATTCGACCCACGGAGGCTGATAATAGATCGGAGTTTGGGCATATTGAACTTGATGTTGTGGTAGGGACCAAGGAAAAGTCAAATGTCTTGGTTACGGCTGTTTGTAGAAGGTCTAGATATACATTGATCGGAATAGCATTAAGCAAATCAGATAAAGATGTTTTGAAAGCCTTAGAAGATATGGCTTCAAGATCTTTAATACCTTGGAAGACGGTTACTTGTGATAATGGGAAAGAATTTGCATGCCATAAAGAATTAGAAGCCTCTGTTGGTTGTGTGGCCTACTTTGCAGACCCTTACGCCAGTTGGCAAAGGGGTACCAATGAAAACACAAATGGCCTAATAAGACAGTACTTTCCTAAAGGGAAATCAATGGACAATATCAAAATGAATTCAGTACTCCAAGTAGAAGAATCCCTCAATAATCGCCCAAGAAAGAAATTGAATTTTTGGACGCCTATCGAATATATTCATGGTGAAAGAAAAAATTTGATCACCATCAATAAAACTTGCATTTAAAATTGGAATTCAAGTTTTCAAAGATTGTTTGCACAAATAATAAGAAAAAACAGAACGCAGCCTTTGAATAATACGTTAAAATAAAGCTTTTACCATCTAAGCATTTTTATGCGGGGCGCATTGAAAAAGGGTAAAAGTGATATAGTTTATTGAAATCACCCCGCTGAATTTTGAATAAGCGTATTCAACATGAAAGTACAAAATATCCTACAAACCATCGGGCACACTCCCCTGGTGAAAATCAACAGACTTTTTGGAAAAGATGTAGAGGTTTGGATGAAGCTGGAAAGAGCGAATCCCGGAGGTAGTATTAAAGACCGTATTGCATTATCTATGGTAGAGGATGCTGAGGAAAAGGGGCAATTATCCAAAGGGGGAACCATTATTGAACCTACCTCAGGAAACACCGGGATAGGCTTGGCTTTGGTTGCTGCCGTGAAAGGTTACAAGATAAAGTTGGTGATGCCGGAATCCATGAGTATTGAGCGCAGGAGAATTATGGCGGCATATGGAGCGGAATTGGTCTTGACGCCAAAAGAAAAAGGAATGAAGGGTGCTATTGCCAAAGCAGAAGAATTGGTGGAGGCAACAGAGGGAGCCTGGATGCCCATGCAATTTGACAATGAGGCCAATAGTAAAGTGCATTTTGAGCGTACTGCCAAGGAAATTATTCAGGATATGTCCAGTGGCTTTGATTATATGATTACTGGTGTAGGAACGGGTGGTCATATTACCGGAGTAGCAAACGCTTTGAAGGAGCACCACCCCAAGATGAAAGTCTATGCGGTGGAACCCACTGCAAGTCCTGTGTTGTCGGGAGGTGAGCCCGGGCCACATCCTTTGCAGGGGATTGGGGCAGGTTTCGTGCCCAAGGTGATGGATACTTCGGTATTGACCGGAGCCATTACGGTGGACAAGGAGGAGGCATTTGAATTTGCGCAGCGCGCAGCGAAAGAAGAGGGAATTTTTATTGGAATATCCTCAGGAGCTTCATTGGCAGCTATTGCGAAAAAGTTACCGGAGATTCCAGTAGGTTCAAAAATTTTGACTTTCTGCTATGATACCGGTGAAAGATACCTTTCGATAGATGGATTATACTAGATAACGGATTATATTCTTTTTAAAGCCCAATCAGTTACCCGCTGTTTGGGCTTTTTTTGTTTTGCGATTGGCCCTACATCTGTGACTACAGTATTTCACTTCTTCCCAAACCTTTACCCATTTCTTTCTCCAGCTAAAAGGCCGGCCACAAGTTTTACAAATTTTTACCGGTAGTTGCGATTTCTTCATGTCTTCAAAACACTTTGTTGGCGGTAGCATCACAAGTTTGGCTACTTTTTTGCAAAAGGGGAATAGGCCAAAGGATGTTATGGGCATAAGCAAACGGTTAAGAATGAAACCGTATTTATTTTCAGCATGTTAGCGGTTTAATTTATTGGGGGAATTGTAACGAAATCCCAATAATTTTCTCTACCTTTGCCCCTCAATTAAATAGAAGGACGTGTTCCTTCGTTAACGTTAAACGTTTTTATAATTTAAAAAATGGCAGTTAAAATCAGATTAGCGCGTCGTGGACGCAAGAGACAAGCAATCTATAACTTGGTTGTTGCTGATTCAAGATCACCACGTGATGGTAAATTCATCGAGAACTTGGGTATCTACAATCCTAACACAAACCCTGCAACCGTTGATTTCAACGAAGATGCAGCTTTTGATTGGGTAATGAAAGGTGCTCAGCCTACCGATACTGCACGTGCATTGTTGTCTTACAAAGGAGTAATGTTCCGTAAGCACCTTCAAATTGGTGTGAACAAAGGTGCGATCACTCAGGAGCAAGCTGACGAGAAATACAACGCATGGAAAGAAGCTAAATTGGCGAAGATCGAAGGTAAGATCGCTAAATTGGCGAACGAAGCTGACGCTGCGGCGAAAGCACGTTTCGACGCTGAAGCGGCTAAAAACCAAGCGCGTATTGATGCTATCGCGGCTCGTAAAGCGGAAGAAGAAGCTGCTGCTGCAGCTGCTGAAGCTGAGGTTGCTGGTGATGATGCAGAAGGAGAAGCTCCTGCTGCTGAAGAAACTGAAGCATAAGATTGATTAATAGCCGATGCGTATAGATCAGTGTTTTGAGCTGGGGTATATCACCAAAAGACATGGATTGGATGGATCAGTAAATGCTGTTTTAGATACAGATGATCCTTCAGTTTATATTGATTTGGAGGCGGTATTCCTGGAGCATGGTGGAAGTTTGGTGCCTTATATTGTGGAGGACATCCGCATGAAAGGAGATCAGGCGATATTCACTTTTGAAGGGGTGGAAAGCCCTGAAGACGCTGACGCATTAAAAGGTGTAAAATTATTTCTGCCGCTTGATATCCTGCCGGATTTAGGCGAAGGAAAGTTTTACTATCACGAGATTGTTGGCTTCCGGATGCAGGATCGTCAGCACGGGGATTTCGGAACGGTTACCACCGTTTACGATAATGATAAGCAACCTTTAATTGCAGTAGACTGTAATGGGAAGGAAGTTTTGGTCCCGATGGCGGATGATATTCTACTGAAAGTAGATAAGGAAGCAAAGGTAATTGAGACGCAATTGCCTGAGGGTTTATTGGAAGTTTACACAGAGGACTAAGCAGGGAAATGAGAATTGATATTATCACCGTGCTGCCGGAATTGATCGAAAGTCCGTTGAGTCATTCGATCCTGAAACGTGCACAGGACAAAGGTCTGATCACCGTGGAGGTACATAATCTTCGCGAATTCTCTACCAATAAGTATCGCCAGATAGATGATTATACATTTGGAGGTGGTGCCGGAATGGTGATGATGATTGAGCCGATTGCCAAATGCATCGATTCATTGAAAGCAGAGCGCGATTACGATGAGGTCATTTACATGAGTCCGGATGGGGAGCGATTTGAGCAAAGCATTGCCAATGAGCTTGCGCTGAAAGGCGGCAACCTGATTATTCTTTGTGGGCATTATAAAGGTGTGGACGAGAGGGTGCGGGAGCACTACATTACGCGGGAGATCAGCATTGGCGACTATGTGTTGTCCGGTGGAGAGCTTGGTGCGGCAGTAGTGACGGACGCGGTAGCCCGATTGATCCCGGGAGTGTTAGGGGATGAAACTTCAGCACTTACTGATTCCTTTCAGGATGGTTTAGTCGCCCCTCCTGTTTATACCCGACCAAAGGAATACAATGGTTGGGAAGTGCCCAAAGTATTACTTTCCGGAGACCACAGCAAGATTGAGGCCTGGCGTTTTGAGCAATCCGTAAAGCGTACACAAGAGCGTCGCCCGGAATTACTCAAGGATGCTGATTCTAAAAATTAAAGAGCGGATCAGCCGCTCCTTTGAATTAAAATTATTCAACATGGTGCCCTGCGAGGGCACGATAAGATTACAATAATGAGCGATTTAATTAAATTCGTAGAAGCTGAGAGCAATGAGCGCCGTGCAGCGCTTCCTAAGTTCAAAGCCGGTGATACTGTAAATGTACACTGTAAAATTAAAGAGGGTAACAAAGAGCGTATCCAGCAGTACCAAGGAACTGTAATGCAGATCCGTAATGCAGGTTCTAACGGTGAAACTTTCACTGTTCGTAAGATCTCTTCTGGTATCGCTGTAGAGCGTATCTTCCCAATGCTTTCTCCAAACATCGATAAAATCGAGGTTGTTCGTTTGGGTAAAGTACGTCGTGCACGTTTGTTCTACCTACGTGGTCGTCAAGGAAAAGCTGCTCGTATCAAAGAGCGTCGCGCGAAATAAAATTTTCGGATTCTTTTCGGGAATTAAAAATACGAAGCCGGCATCCTCAGGGTGCCGGCTTTTCGTGTTTTATTACTATTTTTTAGCATGATCATTTTTGAAACCTCCCGCCTGCAAGTCAGGTCCCTCAGCCACACTGATATTGTTGATTTATTATCAATCTATCAGCAAAAAAAGAATATGCGCTACATTCAATCCGGCCGTACCGACTGGACCAATACGGAATTGAAAACAAAGGTGGAGCGCTGTAATCAGGGTGAAAACGGAGGACTCTATGGAATTTTTTTAATTGAAAATCAGCAGCTGATTGGTGAGGTTGGCTTGTTTGACTCTTTTCAGGATGCTACACATTTGGAGATGGGGTATATATTGGATCATCTTCATTGGCAAAAAGGATTGGGTTATGAGCTGGTGAAAGCACTGATGAATCATGCTTTTTCAAAACTGAAGGTCAAGCAATTATCAGCCCGGATGTATGCCGAAAATCAAGGTTCCATAAAGTTGGCGGAGAAGTTGGGGATGGAAGAATATCAAAAAGGGACCACTCCGGAGGGCAGGGAGTTTAGGTGGTTTGTTGCTACTAATTGATTGGTAATCAGTAACTATTTTTGGTATTTTCAAGTTAGTAGTATAAAATCATACTTTAGGAAGCACAATAATGGAAGAGTTAAAGGTAAAAAAGGCAGTAACCCTCGATGCAGAGGTCATTGCCTATGTTGAGGAATATGCGAAAAGTCACCATTTAAAATTTTCCACGGCTATGAATCAAATTTTACATAGAAGTAAAGAAGTGGACCGTCAGTTGAAAATGAAAGAACAGGAAGAAATGATCGATAAGCATTTGGAAATGTTTAAGCGCTTATCTTAATGGAACTACGAAGTACCTGATGATCATATGGGTAAAGCTACCCTCCTAACCTTACCCTATTTTTCAATGAATTATCCTGGCAAAGAGGAAATACTTCATTTCCATAAAATCCGGATTGATAAATCCGGAGGGAGTCATGGGATTATTGATATCGGGAAGATGGATAAATTTTTTTTTTGCACTGGAAGTTATTTATTATCCTGATTTTTTCGATAAGGCTGCCTATTTGTTGTTTGCCATCAATTCTAATCACCCATTTCAGGATGGAAACAAACGGATCAGTATAGTGAGCTTCACCTATTTTGCCCTAATCAATAACGTTCCGAATGAACTGGTGGATGAATTTACAGGGAAGTGGGCGGAAGAATTAGCGCTTGATTTAGCCTCAGGGAAATATCAAATGGAAGCCCTCATCGAATTTCTTAAAGACAAATTAGGGCACTGGCGAGCATGAAATGCCTGAAACTACCCTAGGCTTAATAAACAGCATACTCCTATAATGATCCAAAATATCCATTGAAACATTTTCAACAGGCCGTTTTCAATCGGACTGTTGATGGCGATGGGAATTTGAACCATAGCAAAGGACAAAAAACAAATGCCTATGAGGAGTGTAACATCTTCTGTACTTCGAAAAACAAAGGCATAATCAAAAGCAAATCCCCAAAGCAGTACCGCCGATATAAGCATCCAGACGGACATATAATGAAACAGGCTGTGCATGACCTTTCTAGGAATTATTCCAACATCCTGGCTCTCCAAAACAGGTTTTAAGAAATCCTTATTTCCAATGGTAAAGTGCCCGGCACAAGCCATGCTACAGACTATTGCGGCGATTAAAAGCAGAAAATTCATTGTTATTAGAATAGTATATCCTTTTAACCATTTTCCGCATGATGTTACTCTGAAAGCGTCACTTTTTTAGCGATATCAAAACATGCCTGAAAGCAAGCCAAGGTCAGTTCGCTATCTTCCAGGGCGTTGTGCTCCTCTCCTTCCCTTTTCAGCCCGAAGTATTCTGCGATATGGTTGAGTCCACGCCTTTTGGGCACCTCTTTGCCATTGTTTTCCAAAATCATAAAAGCAAAAGTGCTGATGCTTAGCAGGTCAACAATTTTAAAGGAAAATGGCCATTTCATATTTTCCCGATAGTAAGCCTCACGCAGAAAGTTAATGTCGTTCATGACCCCTTGTCCGGCCAGGATAATATCACGCAGCTGATTGGTATTGTCACGATTAAGTTGCTCCATAATCCAATCCTCCATTTTCTCCAACACTTCGTACATGGCCGGAGCATCCATCAGATCATATTTGGAAAGCCCGTGGATCTCTTCTGATTTGGCCGAAATAGTGTTGATATTCTCTGGACAAACATTCGAGGAGAATTTGCTGATTTCCTTCCATTGGTCGTCCACCAAAACGGCCCCTACCTGAATAATATCGTGGATTTCCGGATCCGGACCACTCATCTCCAGATCAAAAACTAAATATGGCATAATTGAAAAAATGTTTGCGGTAAATATAAAGGTTTGTAGGAGTCTGCAAAAAGAAAAGGCGCATTCCCTTATCAGAATGCGCCTTAAAAATTGATCTATGGTAATTTTTTACTCTACAGTCACCGACTTCGCTAAATTTCGTGGCTGATCCACATTACAACCTCTCATTACGGCAATGTGGTAAGACAATAGCTGCAATGGAATGGTCGCAACAAGTGGCATGAAGGCTTCATGCGTGTTCGGCACCTCAATCACGTGATCCACCATTTTAGGAATTAGTACATCTCCTTCGGAAACAATGGCGATCACTTTCCCTTTACGGGCTTTTACCTCCTGAATATTGGAAACTACCTTATCGTAAGAGCCATCACGGGTAGCAATGAAACATACCGGCATTTCTTCATCAATTAAAGCAATCGGTCCGTGTTTCATTTCTGCCGCCGGATACCCCTCTGCGTGTATATAAGAAATCTCTTTCAATTTCAAGGCGCCTTCCAATGCCACCGGGAAGTTATATCCACGACCCAGATAAAGGAAGTTTTTGGCATCCTGATAAAGCTCAGAAATTCCGCGAATCTGCTCTTCGGACTTCAAAGCCTCTTCTACTTTTGCTGGAATTTGTTCCAGGTGCGCCAGCATTTCTCTGAAGCGGGTTTCGGAAATTGTTCCCTTTTGTTGCGCTACCTTCAGCGCAATCATAGATAATACTGAAAGCTGGGCAGTAAAGGCTTTGGTAGAGGCTACTCCAATTTCAGGCCCGGCGTGGGTGTAAACTCCTGCATCAGAGATACGCGCAATTGAAGAACCAACTACATTACAAACCCCTAATACGGTCGCTCCTCTGGACTTTGCTAATTCCATGGCAGCCAGCGTATCGGCAGTTTCACCGGATTGAGAAATAGCAATTAAAATATCGCCTTCGTGGATAACCGGGTTTCTGTAACGGAACTCAGAAGCATATTCCACTTCAACCGGAATACGACAGAATTCCTCGAAAATGTATTCAGCAACCAAGCCCGCATGCCAGGAAGTACCACAGGCAGCAATGATGATACGATCCGCCTGGCGCAATTTGCTTAGATAATCGCTGATTCCGCCCAAGGTCAGTTGCCCTTCGCTTGCATTTAATCGTCCTCTCAAACAGTCATTGATGGACCTTGGTTGCTCATTAATTTCTTTGAGCATAAAGTGATCATAGCCACCTTTTTCAATAGCCTCCAACTCCAAATCCAAGAGGGTGATTTCCGGAGTGGAAACAACATCATCTGTATTTTTTATATGCAATTCGTTGCCACGAATTACCGCAATTTCATTGTCATTCAGATAAACCACTTCATTGGTGTATTCCACAATTGGAGTCGCATCTGAAGCCAGGAAGAATTCATTTTTTCCCAAACCAATCACCAATGGGCTTCCTTTTCTTGCTGCGATCATCAAATCCGGATCGTTTTTGGAAATGATCGCAATGGCGTAGGCTCCCACGACACGTTTCAACGCCAATCGAACCGCTTCTACCAAGTCTACATTGTTAGACTGTTGGATGTATTCGATGAAATGAATCAGGACCTCAGTATCCGTTTCAGAAGTAAACTTGTGGCCATGCGCCACTAATTCTTTCTTGACGGAGGCATAATTCTCAATGATACCATTATGAATAATGGCCAAATCTTTCGTTTGAGAATAGTGCGGGTGCGCGTTGACATCGTTTGGCTCTCCATGCGTGGCCCAACGGGTATGCCCGATTCCAATGGTAGATTGAGTGTTTTGATCGGCGATATGCGCCTGTAATTCGGCTACTTTGCCTTTTTTCTTATAAATGGATAATTCGGGGTTAATAAGGCAATTCCGGCACTGTCATATCCACGGTATTCTAAGCGTTGAAGGCCTTTAATGATGATTTCCTCGGCCTGTCGGTGTCCTTTATAAGCAACAATTCCACACATAATTGGAAAAAGGTTTATCTAATTTTGATGGTTTTTATTTCAAAAATTTTCCTGAAGTAAGCCATTTGTACTTGAATATCAAAAAAATGGCCATTACCGGATTTTATGCCCTAATGAGATTAAATAATTTTCTTTACTTATTTAGGTAACAGCGCATTGGTGTATACGGTTTTCGAAAAGAGTTGAATTTATTCAAGCAGAATATTATCTAAAAATGGAAGATAAAAATAGAAATAGGGTGAATTTGGAAGGGGGAATTAAAGTGGAGGAAAGTTAAATTTGAAGGAAAAGTATTTTTCATCAAAAATTAAAATTTCTATTTCATCTTGGTAAAATCAATTTTTTCTTCGCTAAAAAGTCTGATTTTAGGGATTGATTTTTTATTCCTGAGAAATTGTAGAAATTCGTTTTTCTCAAGATCAATATTCATATGGCAAAGGCAAAAGTTAAAACGGCGTATTTCTGTTCAAATTGTGGTTATGAGGCACCCAAGTGGCTGGGAAAATGTCCGTCCTGCCAGCAATGGAATACTTTTGCAGAGGAAGTAATTGAGAAAACGACAAAATCTAGATTTGCCAGTGGAGATGCGGTAGCAGCCGGAAGTTCTTTTCGAAAGACAGCTCAGAAAGCGGTAACGCTGAAAGATATTCAGGTACAACAAGAAAAGCGTTTTGATGCGCAGGATACCGAATTGAACCGCGTACTTGGAGGAGGCATTGTGCCGGGCTCTTTGGTGCTAATCGGAGGGGAGCCCGGGATAGGAAAGTCTACTTTGATGTTGCAGGTGGCCTTGAAATTAATTGCACTAAAAGTACTGTATGTTTCGGGGAAGAGAGTGCGCAGCAGATTAAGATGCGTGCGGATCGCCTGCACAATAAGAACAATAACCTGTTTGTGTTGACCGAGACTGATTTGGACAAAGTGTTTAATCAGGTGAAGGAAATTCAGCCAGAAGTATTGGTGATTGATTCGATTCAAACCCTGGGATCCTCGCTTATTGATTCTGCACCCGGAAGTATTTCTCAGGTGAAGGATTGTACGGGAGAGTTGATGCGTTTTGCCAAAGAAACCAATACTCCCACTTTTATTATTGGCCATATTAATAAGGATGGGAATATTGCCGGCCCGAAGGTTTTGGAGCATATGGTGGATACGGTTTTGCAATTTGAAGGAGATCGCCATTTGAGTTACCGGATTTTACGGACGATTAAAAACCGTTTTGGATCCACCAGTGAACTGGGCATCTATGAAATGCGAAATGATGGGTTAAGAGAGGTGAATAACCCCTCAGAGGTATTGATTTCCCAAAGAGAGGAAGAATTAAGCGGAGTAGCCATCGGTGCAACCCTGGAAGGAAATCGCCCATTACTGATCGAGACTCAAGCTTTGGCGAGTCCGTCAACCTATGGAACGCCACAAAGAGCGACCACCGGATTTGACAATAAGCGTCTGCAGATGTTGATTGCCGTACTGGAAAAAAGAGGTGGCTACCGATTGAGTATGCGTGATGTGTTTTTAAATATTGCGGGAGGGGTGAAAGTGCAGGATCCCGCATTGGATTTAGCGGTGGCTGCTTCTATGGTTTCTTCTTTTGAAGAAATAGCCATTCCGCCACACATTTGTTTTGCGGCGGAGATTGGCCTGGGAGGAGAAATCAGGGCTGTAACACATGTGGAATCCAGAATCGCGGAGGCGGAAAAAATGGGCTTCTCTACTATTTATGTCTCGAAGTTTGGATTGAAAGGCATTGATTTCAAAAAGTACGGCATTCAGATCAGGGCATTTGGCAAGCTGGAGGATATTTTTCAGGATCTTTTCCAATAAACGGCTGCAATAATTTTTACCTCAGAACACACTTTTTGAGAAAGATCAGTTATATGGTCAAACAAATTTGTGTTCTATGGAAAATTATGAAAATGCAGCCGGATCGGGTTTAGTGATGATCGTCTACTTTGCGTTGATTGTGATTCAAATTGTCGCTTTGTGGAAAATATTTGAAAAAGCGGGACAGGAAGGTTGGAAGGCGATTATTCCCATTTATAATATCATCATTTTATTGGAAATCATCGGAAAGCCCTGGTGGTGGTTGTTATTGTTATTTTTACCCATTATCAATATTTTCATTTATGTGATGATGTGCCATTTAACCTCGCAATCCTATGGAAAGGGCATTGGATTTACCCTCGGGCTGATATTCCTGTCTCCCATTTTTTATCTGATATTAGGTTTGGACAGTAGCATCAGATATATGGGGCCAGCGGGGGCAACTGCGCAAACATTTTAGTGCGGTGATTATCTTCAAAGAGATTAATGCTAAATGAGGAAGAATCATTTAGCATTTTTTTTAGATTTGTTTGTTAAAGAAGCGAAGGAAAACGCTTTTCCCTTTTGTATGAATTAATTAAAGCAAATGTCCATCTTCACCACTTTTTCAAAATCCTGCCTTGGACTGATCCTGATCCTGTTTTTGTTTTTTTCGACCTCCTCAGCTTATAGTCAAGGACGGCTGTACTATTCCCAAACGGAGCTCGAGATGATTTTTTCCTATGCGGATTTGAGCAATGAGGGTCAAAGCAGTAGCGACAGTCCAGTCAGGTGGTCTCCGGTGTTGAATATTCATACCCATTATCACTTTGATTTCAATCGCCATTTTGGATTGTTTACCGGTTTGGGCGTGAAAAATATGGGCTTTATCGCCAGCTATCCGGACATTAAACAAAGGAGAAAGCACCGAACCTATAATTTAGAAATTCCGATAGCCTTGAAGTTAGGGCGATTGAATAAATGGCATTTTTATGGGGGCTATTCATTTGAAGTGCCCATTCATTATAAGGAGAAGTTGTTTTTGAATGGCGAAAAGGAAAGCGTTCGTCGTCATTGGTTTTCCGATCGTGCTCCTAGACTGATGCATGGTCTTTTTGCAGGAGTAGTTTTCCCATCGGGAACGCATTTGAAGGTGCAGTATTATTTGAATAATTTTCTGAACAAAGATTTTGAGACAGTGGATTTAGATGGTAATATTTTGAGACCATATGAAGGAATAAGTGCCAATGTTTGGGCGATCAGCCTTAATTTTCCTCTTACCAAAAACAATAAATTCTATTACCAAAAGCCCCCCACCTATCAGGCGAGTTTGAATTATTAAAAAAAACGGAGCCCCATCATGGAGCCCCGTTTTTGACTGGGAAGTGGGGGTGACCCTATATCCGAACACCCAGCGTGATGTTAAAAGATCTGTTTTGAAAAGAACTGTTGGAGAAGGCCTGGTCTACTTTGAAATTATCTGAAAGCCCCCAGCCATAATCAGCATCCAGGGTAAAGAACAGGATATCTACCCCCAAGCCTGCCTTTACGGCCCATTGAGTGGACTCCGTGTCGAATACATCAGTGAAATTGTTTCCATTTGTTTTATATCCAAAACCTATCTGAGGGCCTGCATAAGCTCGGAATTTAAACATATCTGCATTGATGAACTGATATCCTACCATCACCGGCACTTCCCAACCTGTCTGATTGAATGATTCCAGGTCAATATTTGGAGTATTCTGGAGATCATTCCAGTCTACCTCACTACTGTATTGGGTATAAAAAAGCCCGGGCTGAATAAACCATTTCTCCCCGATGCGAAGACTTGCTCCAAATTTATAACCTGCCTTCGGGTTGAAAGCATCATTATTTGGTTTAGAAATCGTCACTCCTGCAGCCGGAACCAAGTGTATCTGTGCCTGACTTTGAATTGTGAGAAGGAATAGCAAACCTGTGAAAATGAAAGGGAATTTTTTCATAACCATTAAGTTTTGATGTTTTAATTTTTTCAGGATATTTTGTACTCTTCAAAACTCATGCCGAAAATGTTTAACAAATTTATGGTTTAGTTATATGTTGAGCAAAGTGGGCTAATTGTTAATTTGAATCTGAATCCTACATCATTTTTTAAGAGAACCGATTTTGATGGTAGAAATTCAGTTTGGTCTCTGACTTGTAGGTGTTTGTGTTTTTATTGTATTATTAGGTATTGGGCCTTCATTTATTAGCCCTCTGCAAAATCAATTTTGTATTAATTCCAGTACAATGCTTTTATTTCACAGGAGGTCGGATTAGTTTCGGTACTTAAGAAAAACAAAAAGCGCAATGAAAATTAAGAAGGCGGAAGCAAAGGATAAAAATACGGTGGTGAATATTTTGACGACTTCTTTTGCCCGGGATGCTCATATTCAGTGGTTGTTAGAAAAATCTGATTATGAACAAAAAGTCCCTTTGCTGATGGCTTATCTTTTTGAAGAAGCCATCAGAAGCGGAGTCGTTTACCTGACTGAGGATGAAACAGCTGCAGCCATATGGAAGGGCGGTAAGAAAATGCCTTTTTCATGGAAGTGGTTGGGTGTAAATTTGGAAATGCTCCTGAAACTCGGTCTTCCCACGATTATCAGGAATTTGCAAACGGTCAAATTTACCTCCAAACATTTGGCTGAGGCAGAACAATATTACAATTTGTACTCCTTGGGTGTTTTGCCCGAAAGCCGTGGTAAAGGGTATGCCTCTCTGTTAATGGATGCTGTGCTGGAGAAAAAGCAAAAAGAGGGAGTTCCGGTTTATTTGGAAACGGCTAGTTTGAGGAATGTTTCCATTTATGAAAAGAAGGGTTTTGTTACTTATTCGGAGTACAAAAAGGGCAACCATATTTTATATCATATGAAAAAGTCAGCAGACTGATTTTCCTGTTGGGGATTGTGGTAGATTGACAACCAAATGATTGAAACGAAACGTTAAAAAAATATGCTACAATCATACATCCCATTATTTCCCCTCAAAATTGTGGTTTTCCCCTCGGAGAAAGTGAACCTACATATTTTCGAAAGAAAATATAAGCAGATGGTACACGATTGCCTACGGGGTGATCGTTTATTTGGAATTCTGTCGGCGGTGGATAATGAAAAGATGTATGGTACCTCCGTGTATTTGCGTGCGATTAACAAAGTGTATCCGGATGGCCGGATGGACATTCAGGTAATGGGACAGAAGGCCTTTATCGTGGAGGAATTTGATGAGGTGAAGACTTCCAGAGAATATTCTGCTGGCTTAGTACGCTATTTGGATAATGATATGGAGGTGGATGAGGATAAAGTGCTGGAACTTAAGGAAAAGGTGCGGGAGTTTTTCCAGTCCTTAGAAATGGTGGGGCGTGTGGAGTTTAATCAGCAGCCCAAAGCTTTTGGTATTGGCCACTATTTGGGCTTGTCCCTGGAACAAAAGTATGAGTTGCTTAAGATTGAAGAAGAAAAAAGTCGTCAACATTATCTGATTGAGCACCTGAAAGCGACGATTCCGATTGCCAAACAGTTCAATGAGGCCAAACGCCGGATCCGGATGAACGGGCATTATAAATATTTTGATCTTGGAGATCCCATTGATCCTGATTTTCCGATGGGGGAAAATTAAGCGCTTAATTCTCAACAAGCCAAATTATATTTGTTTGGATTGTAATTATTTCGACATCAAAGTGACATTTCCGATCTTTTAAAAATTGGCATTTTCATTTTTTCAGGGAGCTCATTAGCTTTGTCTTGCATTAGTGCATTTTTATATCAACATTTCGTTATGATCGCCACTGAAGTCTCCGCCTTTGGAGAAATTCTCTTATATATCATCGGCTCGGTACTTTTCGTACTGCTGACCTATTTCGGCTCCTGGCTTTTTCGTCCGCATCGTCCTAATGAGGAGAAAAATACCACTTACGAGTCCGGAGAAGATACCGTAGGCACCGCCTGGGGCCAGTTCAATATGCGCTTTTATATTGTCGCATTGCTGTTTATTCTCTTTGAAGTAGAAATTATCTTTTTATTTCCATGGGCCACGGTCTTTGGTGATGCACAATTGATCGCAGAAACCGACGGCATGTGGGGCTGGTTTGCCATCGTGGAGATGTTCCTCTTTATCTTTATTTTGGTATTGGGACTGGCTTACGCCTGGGGCAAGGGATTCCTGAATTGGGATAAGCCGGAGGTGATTCCGCCCAAAGTGGATACCAAAGTGCCGGATCAGTTGTATGATGCGGTGAATAATCGTTATTAAACCACCCTCAAAACTTTTACAATGGGATTATTGGATCAGGAATTTACCAAGGGTGGCGTGATTGTGACCAAGGTAGATGATTTATTGAATTGGGCGCGTCTTTCGTCCCTGTGGCCGATGGGCTTCGGACTGGCCTGCTGTGCGATTGAAATGATGGGGGCCTATGCTTCCAATTATGATTTGGACCGGCTGGGCGTTTTTCCAAGAGGAACACCACGGCAGTCTGATGTGATGATTGTAGCCGGCACGGTAACTTTCAAAATGGCGGACCGGATCCGCAGATTGTATGAGCAAATGGCAGAACCCCGCTATGTGATTTCTATGGGCTCCTGCTCCAACTGTGGAGGTCCTTATTGGGATCATGGCTATCATGTGGTGAAAGGCGTGGATCGCATTATCCCGGTAGACGTTTATGTGCCGGGTTGTCCGCCAAGACCGGAGGCACTGATCGGTGGCTTTTTGAAGTTGCAGGAAAAAATCAGACAGGAAAGCCTGATGGCTCCGACTGCTGTAGAGGAATTATTAAAAGAAATGTAGTCCCTGAATTGGTCAATCATGAATTTTGAAGAAATCGTCAATCGTATTACCGCCCGATTCGGGGAGGAAATGATCCTTTCGCAGGAATTGCAGGATCACCCCCACTCCATTACGGTAACCTCAGAAAATATTCATCCGCTTTGTGCTTTCCTGAAAGATGAGGAGGAATTGTATTTTGATCAGCTTTCCTGCCTTTCCGGAACAGATGATGGACCCAAAGCCGGCACGCTGGGTGTGGTGTATAACCTGTACTCTATTCCGTACAATCACCATTTGATGATCAAGGTGAAATTGCCGAGGAATGAGGAGAATGTAAAGGCGCCGGAGATTGCCACCGTTTCAGACTTATGGAAAACAGCAGACTGGCATGAAAGAGAGGCTTTTGACCTGTATGGAATTCATTTCAGTGATCATCCGGATTTGAGGAGAATTCTCCTTCCTGCCGACTGGGAGGGACATCCGATGCGCAAGGATTATGAGGCGCAGGAGTATTATCATGGCATAAAAGTGAAGTATTAATTTTCCGACAGCAAGACGATGGCGAATAAGATTCAATACCAATATGATCCCCAACACCTGAATATTTCCGAGCCGGCGAAATACGGCGAAGGGGATTTGAAGCATCAGGAGATGATCATCAATATCGGTCCACAGCACCCTTCCACACACGGCGTTTTGCGTTTGGAAGTAGTCACCGATGGGGAGATTATCGTGGATGTGGTACCGCATTTGGGCTATTTGCACCGCTGTTTTGAAAAGCATGCGGAGGCTTTGATGTATAATCAGATCATCCCTTATGTGGATCGGATGGATTATATGACGGCCATGAATAATGAGCACATTTACTGCATGGGCGTGGAGAAAATGCTGGGCATTACCGACCAAATTCCGAAGCGTACGGAGTATATCCGGGTTTTGGTGTCGGAATTGAACAGGATTGCTTCCCACTTTGTGGCGCTGGGCACTTATGGTCTGGATATCGGTGCGACAACGCCCTTCCTTTGGATGATGCGCGATCGGGAGCATATTCTGAGATTGTTGGAATGGGTGTGTGGTGCGCGTATGCTGTACAATTACATTTGGGTTGGTGGTTTGTATTATGACCTTCCGGTAGGATTTGAAAAACAGTGTAAAGCCTTTATCGATTATCTGAAACCCAAATTGGTGGAGACGGATAAGCTGTTGATTGAGAATAAAATTTATGTGGAGCGTACCGCCAATGTGGGGGTATTGCCGAGAGATCTGGCCATTAATTATGGCATTACCGGTCCGATGCTACGGGCTTCCGGATTGAAATATGACCTTCGCCGGGTAGATGCCTATTCGGTTTATCCGGAACTGGAATTTGATATTCCGGTGGGCAACGGTGAAATGGGTACCACCGGAGATTGCTGGGATCGTTCCTGGGTGCGTGCGCAGGAATGTAAAGAATCCGTAAAGATCATTGAGCAATGCCTGGAACGCCTTCAGGGCGATTATAAACGGGATAAGGAATTTGATCCGCAAGCCATTGTACCCAAAAGGATACGACCAAAAGCGCAAAGCATGTACTTCCGCGGGGAGAGTCCTAAGGGAGAATTGGGATTCTATTTTGAAGCAGACGGCCGTGCCGATAAACCATTGCGTTGCAAGGCAAGATCTGCCTCCTTTGTGAATTTATCTATTTTGCCCGCTTTGTCAAAAGGCACGATGTTGGCCGACTTGATTGCGATTATGGGCTCTATTGATGTGGTATTGGGAGAAGTGGATCGCTAAGCTTAACCATAATGGTGCACCATCCCCCCTGTAAAGCTAATCAGGAAAGCTGATTTCAGTATGTTGTAGCAGTTTCCCTGATTTTTAATCCGACTTATTTACCGCTAGTTTTAGAAATCATCACAAAATCATGTCTGTCAATTGGTTGTGATTGGGTCTGCTAAATTTTTGGTAGCCCAATTTTGGGTAGGCTTGCTTTTTACTTATTCATCTGCTTCGTTGGAAAAAACTCGAAATAGGAAAAATCCCTTTATTTTTTCCGACTAGCAGCTAAACGAGGATTTAAGCACGAATAATCCGGGTTAAATAGCCCAAATTCGGATGAGCTTGCAAGCACCCCATTTCTCCACTTCCCTGAAAAATAATCGAAGCATGGAAGTCTTCCCTAATTTGTTCTGCTTTGCATCTCAACAACGATTTAACCCGAATTATTCACCGCTAAATTAAGTAATTCATATTAAATAGCTTACTGTCAACTCAATAGGTTTATTTCTGCTGATTTTTTTATAGCCCAAATTTGGGCAAGCTTGCTTTCTCCTCATTCATTTGCTTCGTTGGAAAAAACTCGAAATAGGAGACTATTCCTTCATTTTTCCCGCCTTGCAGCTAAAAGAGGATTGAAGCATGAGTAATCCGGGTTAAGCATGCAAAATTCGGTTTAAGAGTAAACCACCGCATAGTTAAAAATGGAGCCTTCCTGACAGGGATCCGGACATTCCAATCGAATGGATTTGGTATGGAAATAGGCCTCACAAGGATCCGGTTGGAATCCGGGATGATTGACATAAGTTTTTAGCACCAGCTGATGTCCCAGGAAATCGTAAATTTTCAGGTCCAATGCATTAAACTGGAAAAACTGACTGGCCATAGCGATAGGATTAACCATTTCCGCTTTTATTTTACCCACATTAACATCTGCCCATGGCGTATCCGGACAATGGTAGGCCAAAGCTTTTTGGACTTTTAATTCGACTTTGACATGATCTATTTGCTGCAAAGCATCATATGCAAGGCTGAATACGATGGCCAGGGCAAAGGAAAATTTCAATAGGAGCTGAGTGAACCGTTGCATGCTAAATCGTTTGATGTTAACCTAATATACAATGCAGAGGGTTGATGCTCAACTATTTAACAGTATTTAACTTTTTGATAACGTGCTGATGGTCTGTGGATTATCTTCTGGTGGCCGTCCCGGGGAAATTGTGGAAGCGTGACTCATCTGAAGGATTTCTTCCGGAAACCCATGTTTTTGAAGGATAAAAGGAACAATCTGATGGTTGCCGGTCTTTCCGGAAAGCTTGTAGTTAAAAATCAGGCTGCCTTCCCGTATTTCAAAGCCCATACATAAATGCCGGAAAGCATCATTCAGTGCATTTTCCAGTTCCAGGTCGTGGGTGGAAATGATAATTTTATGTTGTTGATCGGCAAGGTAGTTTAATACAGCTGCGCCGTAATGGATGCGATCATTGGTATTGGTTCCCTTAAAGAGTTCATCCAGCAGAATAAGCTTATGAGCGGCCGGGTGCTCAAGAATATGCTTCAGGCTTTCCACTTCTTCATTGAAATAACTGGAACTCCTGACAAGGCTGTCGTTGATGGACATGGAGGAAAAAACCGCTAAGGGATAATGATGGAAAGTTTTGGCAAAAGCGATTCCAAGATTATTGGAAAGGAGCATATTTACCCCCATGGTCCTGATCAGGGTGCTTTTTCCCGTCATATTTGCTCCGGAAAGCATCATGTTTTGCGTGATGGTCAGGGAATTTGGAACACAATCTTTTACTAGTGGGTGACGGATTTCCTCCGCATAGATAGCCTTATCAGAAATAATCCGGCTTTCAGTTATTCCCGTTTTTGTTTTTAAGTAAGCAAGGCATAAGGCGGTGTCTGAGAAGCCGGTTAGCTCGAACAACGACAACAAGGTGCTTTTGTGCTGCCGAATTTGAGCATTGGATACTGCAGCCAGATTGACCTCAATCAACAAGGCAATATTAAGAAGTTCTTTCAGGTACCAAAAGAGGATGGTCAGTTCATTTTCTATTGATAGCGGGCCAAAGGCAAGGGGAATGGTGCTGATTCGATTTATTTTTTTTAAATCCAGCTTCATTATAAAGCGCTGTAGCTCCGGATTATTTCTTGTTTTTTGATGAAAGCGGCTTAAAAGCCGGAGGGTGTTCAAGGCTGAGGTGAGGCCGGTAAAGAATGATTTTCCTGAAAGGTGGATCAGGAGGTTGATTATAAATATCGGGACAAGGAGTAGCCAAAATGTGGGGAGGTAGAATCCTGAAATCAGGCAGGTCAGAAAAGCAAAAGAGGAAATAAAGGCATAATTGAAATACCATGGAGTGTGAGCAGGGCAATAGTGGAGGTATTTTAAAAAAGCCGCTACCTTCACCTTTCTCAGACCCCAAAGGGCTTCCAGGAGTTCATTTCTTGCCATGGTATTTTCTTGAAGAAATCGGGCGTAATGGGTTAAGCCGTCCTTTTGCTCATATTGAAATTGCTTACAGATGTGATATAAATAATTACTTCCAGCCTCTGTGAGGCAATGGTTGATGTGGGGAATGACCGCTTCATAATTCAGGTCTTGTTGCGTTTGCGCTGAAATGCAGGAATGGGGATCTCCAAAATACCGGTCATACAGGCGGAAGTCATGAGGATTGGGCTTGACCTTGTCTAAATTTTTGAAATCTGTTTTTAAAGCGGAGAGTTCGGTTTTTGATTTTTTGTTGGTCAGGAAATGGAAAATGGCGAGACTGCCTGTAATGAGCAGTAATAAAAAAAGGAACGTCATAGGGGATTAACTTCCGGAGTCAATAGGTTAAAGAAAAATGGGCCAATGGATTAAGGCTGGTCTGTCCGGTGAGGTTTTTATTTACTCCGTAATTTCCACAGATGTTTTTTCCCGGGCGCCGGAGAAACCTTTCATAAAATCTTCTTTAGCCTCCCGAATGTCGGTGTGAGAAAAATAACCGACCGCCATTCCCATGAAAAACAGGATGGCCAATAGAGGAAAAGGTTTGCTTATTTTTCTACCCTTGATCATAATATTGATATTTTAAATAAGATTAATTATGTAATTTACACCATTGAATGTCTTTATGCAATCAGTGGTACATATATATCAAAAATGTTGTGCTATATTCCTATGAGAAGATTATCTCTGCTTTTTTCAGTATTTATACTTTTTGCCTGTGCGCCTCAGGACGCGAGGCATGCAAATAAACAGCGGAATGAGTCATCTGCTGAAAAGATTCCGATTCGACTGACCATTGATCCTGAGCAGTTGGTGGAAGTATTATCCCATGACCTTAACAAGGATGGAAATCCGGATAGTATATACCTTTTAGAACCTCCAATCGGGGATCCGGGATATTCAATAAAATCCTTTTTAGCATTAATGCCGATACCGTGTCTTTTCAAGGGGAAACAGCATGGGATACGATCTTCTGGACAGCGAAAAATAATGAAATCAGCTCTGATAAACTGTTTTTGACCAGAAGTGAAGAAGTTAACTACCTCCTGCTTTCAGGAACACAGTACAGTTGTTGCCCTGTTCAGACCACTATTTTTGCCTTGACCGATAAGCTTCCAAAGATTGTTTTTGATCAAGAATTTCAAGTCTCATCCATAGAGGATTTGGATGGAAATGGTACTTTGGAGATCATTGGATCATCTTCTTTTGTGCAGGCCTTTCAAGAGATCGACTCGATTGATGCTGAATTGGGTACCTATTCACCTTTCAAAGTATATGAAATGGTGGAGGGCAAGGTCTTGCTGGATTATGGAAAGTCAAAGCGTTATAATCAGGAAAATTATCTATTTGCCGGTTATGATTACTCTGAAGATCTTCCGGTTGTTTACTATCGGGATGGACGAAAACCGCATCTTTTGGATACCCTTGACCTTTACGAATGCAACATAGACTATTGTTTGCAGTTGAATCAATCACTAGATGCCCCTACAGCAGAATATGTCTTGGACTTTCTATTAACCTTTGATGACCGTTGTAACAATAATATTGAATTTTCTGAATTCAGCGCTACACTCCTCCTTCAACTACTGACCAAACAGCCCGCCCTTCTTCTTGAGGTTTGGGATCAGCATAAAGCAATTTTGGATCATCAATCATTAATAGCTGAAATTCAATCCCCATTAATTGACCTTGATTATGAAGAGTTGGATCGAAATTGGTCAGAAGTCCCTCCATCTGACCTAAAAGCAGAAATGACTAAATTAATTGAAGCAGCAAAAAAAACAGATTTTTAATATCTTATGCTCGGAGGTTAAATTTTGAAATAGCTAGTCATCTTATTGGTTTCTCTTTCCGGAAAGACAAAAAATAACGCCAACCCTCAAATCAAGGATTGGCGTTTGATATAGAAATATATTTTTCTCTATCCGATTCTTTCACCGGATGCTGTCACTAAAAATTTCTTTTGGAACATAATGATCAGTGCGACCCCAATAAAGATGGCAGAATCTGCCACATTGAAAATCGGCCAAAAAGCCATGTATTTTCCACCCCAAAGCGGCAACCAGTCGGGCATATAGCCTTCCCAGATATCGAAGTAGAACATGTCGATGACTTGTCCGTGGAACCATGGGCTGGGAGCATTATATGGGGCATTATCCAGCAACACACCATAGAATATACTGTCGACTAAATTACCGATAGCACCACCCAGAATTAATCCAATACAAACTAATAAACCGGTATGTGCTCCTTTTTTGGCTAAATGAACCAAATACCAGCCTATTCCAAACATCGCAACAAGGCGGAAGGAGGTCAGGATTAATTTTCCATAATCAGAACCCAGCTGCATACCGAAGGCCATGCCGGGATTCAGGGTATAGTGTAGCTTGAACCAGTCTCCAAAAACTTGAATCTGACCCGCCGATCCCAATGGCATATTGAAATGAACCGCCATTTTCACGATCTGGTCCAGAATGATTACGGCCAGCGCAATCAGGAAATATTTTCCGTATTTCATTGTAGAAATCTATTTAAAAAACCAGGCAGGTGCCTTGATTCAAAAAATCATTACTAAGCGTATGTTTAAAAGCACACCATCCGGCTGCAAATTCGAATTATTGGAAGCGATTTTGGATAATTTCTCAACAATAGCGATGCTGTTCTCTCAAAAAAATCGGGTACTGCTTCTGTAATAATCAAATTTTCGCTGTTAAACATGCTCTAAAACCGAAACGAATTAGCAAAAAAATAAAGAGGATACCAGCAAAGTATCCTCTTTTGTTTTTTATTTCGACACTTTCAAAGTTACCGTCAGGCCATCGATATCCAATGGCGTGCCGTCTGAAAGGGTTGCTACCAATTCCAAAGCCGTAGCTTGTGTTTCGGTAGTGATATAATCTCTGTTTGAAGCAACTGCTTTTGCTATGGTTTCCTCCTCCAGGATAGCAATCTGAATTTTATCCTGAATCTCCAAGCCCATATCCTTACGGATATTTTGAACACGGTTTACTAAATCACGCGCCAGGCCTTCTTCTTTCAATTCATCGGTTAAGTTGATGTCCAAAGCCACCGTCAAGGCGCCTTCGTTGGCTACCAACCAGCCTGGAATATCCTGAGAAGTGATCAACACATCTTCCAGGGTCAAAGTAATATCTCCGCCTTCCAAAGCTAAAACGTACTGGCCGTCTGCTTCGATTTTGGTGATATCCTCCTGTTGGAAGCCACCAATTGCCTTGGCGATATCCTTCATTCTCGGACCATATGCCTTACCCAAAGTCTTGAAGTTAGGCTTGATGTTTTTCACCAAAATACCGGAAGTATCGTCGATGACTTCTACTTCTTTCACGTTCACCTCATTCTTGATGATGTCTTCCACCGCCACAACATGTGCCTTGAAAGTATCATCCAATGCCGGGATCATCACGCGCTGCAATGGCTGACGTACCTTGATTTTCTCTTTCTTACGAAGGGAGTGTACCAAAGAAGAAGCCGATTGCGCCAAGGCCATTTTAGCTTCCAGATCTGCATCGATATGTGCTTCGTCGGCAGTCGGGAAGTTGGTTAAGTGAACAGATTCCGCAGTGCCTTCCATGCCTGTCGTCAGGTTTTGGAAAAGCGTATCCATATAGAATGGAGCGAAAGCTGCACTCAATTGTGCCACTGTCAACAAACACTCGTGTAAGGTTTGGTAAGCAGCTTTTTTGTCTTCATTGAATTCCCCTTTCCAGAAACGTTTACGGTTCAGACGAACGTACCAGTTCGAAAGATCATCGTTGACGAAATCCTGAATCGCACGTGCGGCACGCGTAGGCTCGTAAGCCTCCAGGTTTTCATCTACCAATTTGATCAAAGAGTTCAAACGGGAAATGATCCAACGATCCGACTCCGTACGGTTTTCTACCGCAACGATATCCAGACCGTAAGTGAAGCCATCCAAATTCGCATATAGCGCGAAGAAGTTGTAAGTATTCTGAAGGGTACCGAAAAGCTTACGTTTTACTTCCGTAACGCCATCCGGATCGAATTTCAAGTTATCCCATGGGTTCGCGTTGGAGATCATGTACCAACGTACCGCATCAGGTCCGTGCAGGTCGATGATTTCAAATGGATTAATACCGTTGCCCAAACGCTTGGACATCTTGTTTCCATTTTTATCCAATACCAGGCCGTTGGCAATCACGTTTTTGAAAGCCACCTTGTCGTACAACATGGTGCTCAAAGCGTGCAGGGTAAAGAACCAACCACGTGTTTGGTCAACACCTTCCGCAATAAAGTCAGCGGTATATTTAGCCTCAGCAGCATTTACTTCATCCGCTAATGCGCCCCATTGCGCGTATGGCATCGCACCGGAATCAAACCAAACGTCGATCAGGTCCGGCTCACGGAACATTTGCTTACCGGAAGCAGAAACCAATACCACATCATCCACATATGGACGGTGTAGATCGAAATCTTCAGCAAGCGATTCGGTCATGAATCCGGCAGCTTTCGATTTTTCTACTTCCGCCGCCAATTCTGCAATGGAACCGATGCAGATTTCTTCCTCTCCGTCTTCTGTTCTCCAGATAGGAAGTGGCGTACCCCAGTAACGGGAACGGGAAAGGTTCCAGTCTACCAAGTTCTCCAACCAGTTACCGAAACGACCGGATCCGGTAGAGCCCGGCTTCCAGTTAATGGTTTTGTTCAAAGCCACCAATTGATCCTTGTATTCGGTGGTTTTGATGAACCAGGAATCCAATGGATAATACAATACAGGCTTGTCTGTTCTCCAGCAATGTGGGTAGCTGTGCTCGTATTTTTCTACTTTAAATGCTCTGTTTTCCTCTTTTAATTTGATGGAAATCAAAACATCCACATTCTTATAGTCTTTGGCAGAAGTTACCGACTCGTCTTCATAATCCGCTTTCACGAACTGACCGCCAAACTCGCCCATTTCTTTCACGAAACGACCGGTCTTGTCTACTAGTGGTAACTCATTTCCTTTTTCATCCAAAATGGTGATTGCAGGTACACCCGCCTGGAAAGCGACGCGTTGGTCATCCGCACCAAAAGTTGGCGCAATGTGAACGATACCGGTACCATCTTCAGTGGTTACGAAGTCCCCTTCGATGATGTGGAAAGCTTTCTCCGCATTTTTCACCGGCTGAACGTAAGGCATCAATTGCTCATAAGCCTGCCCTACCAATTCACTTCCTTTGTACTCGCCTACTACTTCGAAAGGAATATTCTTGTCTCCTTCGTTGTAGTCTTCAATTTTCAATTCGGCATTTTTAGCATTGAAGTAGGCGTTGAAACGGTTCTTCGCCAAAATCACGAAAATCTCCTTGAAAGTGTAAGGGTTGAAAGTACGCACCTTCACATAGTCGATGTTCTTTCCAACCGCCAAAGCCGCATTGGAAGAAAGCGTCCATGGAGTTGTCGTCCAGGCCAGGAAGAATTCATTCTCCGAACCCTTCAATTTGAACTGGGCGGTGATCGAGGTGTCTTTTACATCACGGTAAGTCCCTGGCTGGTTCAATTCGTGAGAAGACAATCCGGTACCTGCCGCCGGAGAGTAAGGCTGGATGGTGTATCCTTTATAAAGCAAACCTTTGTCATAAAGCTTTTTCAACAAGCTCCAAAGCGTCTGCATGTATTTGCGGTCAAAGGTGATGTACGGATCATCCAAATCCACCCAATAACCCATTTTTTCAGTCAGCTCATCCCATTGATCCTTGAATTTCATTACCGACTCACGGCAACGCTGATTGTATTCCTCAACGGTGATGGACTTCCCGATATCTTCTTTCGTAATGCCTAATTCTTTTTCTACCTGAAGCTCTACGGGCAATCCGTGCGTATCCCATCCCCCTTTACGCTTCACCTGGAAGCCTTTCAGGGTTTTGTATCTACAGAAAATATCTTTCACCGTACGGGCCATCACGTGGTGAATTCCCGGAGTTCCGTTTGCTGAAGGAGGACCCTCAAAAAACACGAATTCAGGAGCTCCCTCGCGCAATTTCACAGAACTGTCGAAAGTAGCTTTATCTTTCCATTCTTGAAGTACATCGCGCCCTACTTGAGCGAAATCTACCTGTTTATATTCTTTATACTGCATTGATCTATATTGGCATTAGAATTAGGCGCAAAAAACAGCTTGGGAAAGTCCAAAGCAGACCTTCCCAAAAAAGTTCCGCTAAGTTAAGCAATAGAATTTAAAATGATAAATTTGAGAAGTTTAGCTTACTAAAAAATCTATTTTGATTCCTGAAAAAAAAATCAGATTTTCATTTTCAAGTCAGAGGGTCAAATAAATGACCTAACAGCGAGTCGCTACGCCTCAACAGTCCAACCAACCCAATTATGAGTATTCCCCTGAGCCAATCCCATTTTGGGACCGCCTTTTTTATGCCTGAAGCCAGCAGTGATGTGGCCCGATATGAGCGCATCATGAAGTTTTCCTGTTTATTGGCCGGGCTTATTCACTTATTTTTTCTATTACTATTTCGGTACTTCGGAGCGGTGGAAATGGCGGCACTGAATCTGTATTTTAGTATTCCGTTGTATCTGTTGGCCTTTTTGGCGGCTCATTTCAGGAAGTTCAATCTGGTGGCCCTGCTGAATTTTGGCGAATTGATTGTGCATGCCGTTGTGGCCACTTTCTACCTGGGGCTTTACACCGGCTTCCATATTTACCTGCTGCTACCCGTAATTTTAAGCTTTATATTTTATAAATACCCGATCGTGGAAAGGGTGTTGATCAGCGTCTTCTTCTCGCTGGCATATTTTGGTTTTTACATCTGGACCTCTGGCCGTTATTCGGACTCTCCCCTGCCCTCATGGCTGGGGCACGCTTTTTTCCTGTTTAATTTATCCGTATTTGTCGGCTTCACTTCATTGATGATTTTTTTGTTCGTGAAAGAAGCTTTTCGAATGGAGCAAAAGATACTGGACGCCAACGAGGAACTGACCCTTCAAAAACAGGAGATTGGGGAGCAGCGCAATGCTTTAATGAGGCAGAAGGAAGAACTGGAATATCAAAGAGACCGGGTGAATGAAAGCATTCAATATGCGCAGCAGCTACAAAAAGCGGTGATTCCCTCTCCGGAGATCCTGAGCCCTTATGTAGAAGATTATTTTTTACTGGAGCGTCCCTGCAATGTGGTGAGCGGAGATTTTTTCTGGCTCAAGGTGGTGGAAGGAAAACTGATGTTGTTATTGGCAGATTGTACGGGGCATGGAGTGCCCGGGGCCTTTATGAGTATGCTGGCCATTGGTCTGATGGAAAACGTGGCCAAAGATTTCGGTGCGGCAGATCCTGCTCTTTTGATGGACGAATTACGCCGGAGAATGAAGGCAGCCCTGGGAAAAGGCGAACAGCTGGATTTGGGGCAAGAGGGTATGGATGGGGCGATTTTGATATTTGACCCTGAGCGTTATGAGTTGGAATACAGCGGGGCTTATAATCCAGTGTGGGTAATTGGTCAACAGGGCCTACAAATAATCAAGGGCAGCCGGCAACCTGTGGGGGCTCATGTGGTGGAGATCCCCTTTGTAAGCCATACCGTTAAGTTGAACAAGGGAGATGCTGTTTACCTTTTTACGGATGGATTTTGCGATCAGGTGAATGGGAAAAGTGGGGAGAAAATGAAATTGAAGAGATTCAAATCTGAACTTATGAAATATTCGGGCCTTCCCATGGAGGGCCAATCCAAAGCCCTGGAAACTTTTTTTAATGACTGGCAACAGGGGGGTGAGCAGGTGGATGATTTTATGGTGTTCGGTTTTCGGGTATAAAAAAAGGCAATCCGGAAAGACTGCCTTTTTTTATGAGGTTTACTCCTCTCCCTCTTTCTTTATTTTGATGGAGGAAATATTGATTTCTTCGTCGTCATGTTCATGGTAAAACTCTACATCATCAATCAGGAGATGTTCATCCGCCTTACTTCTCTTTCCATTATCAAACACCATTAATAATGCCGGAAGGATGATCAGGTTAGTACTCATGGCAATCAGAAGCGTCATGGAAGTTAAGAGCCCCAAGGCCTGCGTACCACCAAATTCTGAAAATCCGAAGATGATAAATCCGAAGAATAATACGATGGAGGTATAAATCATACTCGCACCCACTTCATGAATGGATCTGCTGATGGCTTTAGGAACAAAGAAATTATCTTCATAAAGATCCTGTCGGTATTTGGCCAGATAGTGAATGGAGTCATCCACAGAAATACCAAAGGCAATGCTGAACACCAAAGCGGTACTCGGCTTCAGAGCTACGCCCACAAATCCCATGATGCCGGCGGTTACCAATAGCGGAATCATATTCGGGATCAACGAGATCAGGATGATGCGGAAGCGTCCGAACAAAATGGCCATAATGATGGAAATAATCACAAAAGCCAAAAGCATGGAGGACTTCAGATTGTCAATCAGGAAGCTGTTTCCCTTCACAAATAAGAGCGTGGTACCAGTTGGCGTGACCGTTACTTTGCTGCTTCCACCAAAAATTTCTTCTACTTGTGGTTTTACCACCTCCTCTACCAGATCATGTAATTCGTGCGATCCGATATCGGCTACCTTGAAAGAGATGCGCATCTTGCGACCGTCTTCCGTCACGAAGCTGTTCAGAAATCCGGAGTTATCGTCCTGTCCCTGCAGATAGCGCAGGATAAAATTCTTATCTCTTTTGGGTAAATCGTAATAATCCGGATTGCCATTATAATAGGATTGCCGGGCCATTTTGATAAATTCCACAATGGAAATCGGGCTGGAAATATTCGGGTTCTGCTCCAGTACACGCTCGAGCTTATCCACTTTTTTCCAGATGGATTCTTTCATTACGCCCTTTTTCTTTCCGGTGTCCACCACAATTTCCAGCGGCATGATTCCGGCAAAGTTTTTCTCCAGCCAAAGCAAATCCTGCTTTACTTCACTGTGATCCGGCACATCATCCACCATAAAAGAAACCGCCTTGATTTTGTACAAACCGATCACAGAAACCACAATGATAGCAGCAGCCCCTACCAATACGGAATAGCGGTGGCGGTGCACCATCAGGTCAATGCCATTGAGGATTTTATTCAGCCCTTTTTTATTCAAATGGCCTAACCTCTTCAATTCCGGCTTGGGTAAATAGCTGAATACTGCCGGAATGAAAATGATGCTCACAAAGAAAGTGGCGATAATATTGATACCTGCTACGGTACCGAATTCTTTCAGAATTTTGATATCAGTAAAAGCCAACACACCGAAGCCGACTGCGGTGGTGAAGTTGGTCAGGAAGGTTACCACACCAATTTTACTGATTACTGAAGTTAAGGCCTTGTATTTATCTCCCGTTTTCAGGATTTCCTGATGGTATTTATTCAACAGGTAAATACTGTTCGGAATTCCTATGACCACGATAATGGGCGGAATGACACCCGTCAGAATCGTGATTTTATAACCCAGTATACCCAGCGTTCCGGCACACCAGATCACGATTACCCCGATCATGATCAACGGGAAGAGTACCGCATCCCAGGAACGGAAGAAGTAAAGCATAATGAGTCCGGTGACCAGCACCGAAAGGATCAGGAACATCACCATTTCCTTCTGCACCATGCGGGCATTTTCCGTTCGCACGAATGGCAATCCGGCATAATGCAGCTTGATGTCCGTGGCTTCGCTGAACTGATCACAGGCCATGCGGATGTCATCCATCAACTGAAAGCGCTTTTTGGAATTCAGGATGTCCTTATTAATGGAAAGGAGCAGCAGGTTGGCGCCATTATCCATATTGATCATCTGCCCGGTGTATAATTGCTGATTGCCTACAATCCCTAGCAGGCTGTCCAGATCGTGTTGATTGTCTGGAAATTGCTCAAAAATGGATTTCGCTTCAAATTTCGTGAGCTCAGTATTCTTCACCAGATGCACCATTCGGGGGATGGACATCACCTCATTGACGCCCCGAATTTTGTTCAGCTCCTCACCCAGGTACTTCAGTCGGCGGAAATTTTCCAGCTCATAAACAGCGCTGTCTTTCATTCCAATGGCAAGCAAGTTACCATCTTCCCCGAAGTCTTCTCTGAAATTTAAAAAAGTAATCATTTCCGAATCGGTCTTCGGAACGGTGCTACCAAATTCGTAGCTCATCTCAATATCTTTCCCCTGATAATACATGAATACCGTGATAACCCCGATGATCATGATCAGGGCCAGTCGGTACCTAAGTACAAATTGGGCGAATTGATTCCACATTGTGCAATTATATTTTTTTGGTATTATTTCTTAGATCAGCTGCTTTCCCTTAGAGACTTTGACCAAAGGATCATGCTGAAGTGGGGCAAATTTAAGGATTTTTAATTCGCTTTTCCGATCGTGATACCGATGATTTGTGGTAAAGTTCAGATAATAATCAAAGCATCGATATTTAATATTGAGCTTAAAATATTGATTTTTATTGTATTTTTTGACCGTTGTACAATTAGGTGGTATCCGATTGGAGGGTAGGATAAACAATCTTTTATTGTTCAAGAAGGAGGTGCAATGGTAAATGGAATTTGATAACTAATTCTTACGAGCTAGCTTCATTACCACCATGGGTTTTATTAAAATAAGATTTGAATGTTATTAAAATAATTATTAACATAGTTTTTCCGTTAATATAAAAAGCTTTCTTATGGCAATGAAAAAGACTATTATCTGCTTTCTGCTTTCTGTTTTCTGCTTTCAGCATGTGACAGTGATCAAGAAGCAGCAATAAAAGAAGAGGTATTTGACCATTCAGAACTTTCCTTTAAGTCTGAAAAAGTCAATATTTCATACCCTGGTCTGATAACAGGTATTGAAAAGTTCAAAGAAGGGCAGTTGCAATTAAATGGTTTGTTTCAATTCAAAATTGAAGCACACGATGTCCTTATCAATGGAATAACCATAAACCTTGATAATGCTGTAGTTTTATTTCAAAAATTAGGACCCTATCACTATAAGCTTTCCTTGAACGACAAATTTTCCTTAACAGTAAATAATGTTACAGAAGAGCAAACGTTTTCCGTAGATGGTGTAATTGAGAATAATCTATCTGATTTAGAAATGAAAAACGGGTTAATGTATGTTGCATTGACTGGAATTCTAGATGATGTGCTGTATAATTTCCCACCATTATCTCCTATTCAAAATTTAAAGGTTAAATGCGGTGATTATTACGGTCATACGATTGGTTGGGGCGCGACTAAATCTGAATCGATGCATCACGAAAAGTGTGTCAGGGACGGTGCTTGTACAACAATTGAGAAATATAAATGCTCATTCATTGGAACGGATACAAGTTGTTTTACCGGAAGTTTGGGCTGTGTTACTATTTCCACGTTTTTATGTAATGATTGTTAATTATGTTTATTACATCTCAACAAATAGGGTTAATTCTACTGATCTATCTTGTTTTATACCTTGTTCTCGCTATTTCTATCCTAAGAGACAATTACTTGGGGAGTGGCTTGAAGTTTTTAAAAATGTGCATAATTACCTTTATCCCGATACTGGGATTAATAATTGTTAGTGTTGATCTCCTAATCTCAATCTTCAGAAAAAAAGAGATGACGGGATAAAGATTTGCAAACATTATTACATTCTGGGCTAGTACAATGACAAGCCATATCGTGGTGGGTTATTTTTAGCTCAATCTTTAAAAATGATCTAAATATTCATTTTATCTTTTTAGTACCCCTATTTGGGGTCTTATGAAGCTTGTGTTATTAAAAAGTTATTGTTATTTTAAAATAAGCTTCTATTATTTTTAGAAAGATGGATTTTTTACCAATTCAAGTCAAGCGGTTGTTTCTGGTTATTCTAATGCCGCTTTCCCTTTGGTGTCTGAATGAAATGTTTGTTCAGGGAATGAAATGGGAAGGGGTATTAAGCGGAACCGGATTCATCCTTATGCTATTGCTGCTGCAATTTTTTGCGCGCTCCATAACCGAGGAGGGGACGCAGCAAAGACAGACGATGATCAAGAAAAACGTAGATTAGCTTACCCAATCAAAGATATTTATTACCAACGCTAACCTATCTACGAAAAAAAAGGCAGTGATGAATTTTCACTGCCTTTTTCTTATGGTTGATATTTTCTTAGAATTCCGCCGTACCAGGAGTACGTGGGAATGGAATGACGTCGCGAATGTTGGTCATGCCCGTTACGAACAAGATCAAACGCTCAAATCCAAGACCGAATCCGGCATGAGGAGCCGTTCCGAATTTACGGGTATCCAGGTACCACCAAACGTGCTCTTCCGGAATGCCCATGGCTTTCACTTTCTCTACCAATACCTCATAACGTTCCTCACGCTGAGAACCTCCAACGATCTCGCCAATACCCGGGAACAAAATGTCCATGGCGGCAACGGTTTTCTCGTCTTCGTTCAAACGCATGTAGAAGGCCTTGATTTTGGCCGGGTAGTCTGTTAAAATTACCGGCTTTTTGAAGTGCTTCTCTACCAAGAAACGCTCATGCTCGGATTGCAAATCAGCACCCCACTCTTCAATTTTATATTGGAAACGACCTTTCTTGTTTGGCTTAGAGTTTTTCAGGATATCAATCGCCTCTGTATAAGTCAGGCGTTGGAAATCGTTGTTGGCCACAAACTCTAATCTTTCAATCAGATTCAATTCGTTTTTCTTATCTGCAGGAAGGTTTTTCTCCTCCTGTAGCGCGCGCTCCTTCAGGAATTCCAAATCTTCACGGCAGTTGTCTAATGCGTATTTCGCCAGGAATTTCAGGAATTCCTCAGCCAAATCCATATTGTCTTCCAGGTCGGCGAAAGCCACCTCCGGCTCAATCATCCAGAATTCCGCCAGGTGACGAGTGGTATTAGAATTTTCCGCACGGAATGTCGGACCGAAAGTATAAACTTCCCCTAGTGCCATAGCGCCTAATTCAGCCTCGAGCTGACCGGATACTGTCAGGTTGGTTTCCTTACCGAAAAAATCCTGCTTGAAGTCAATATTGCCTTCCTCATCTTTTGGAGGGTTGGCCAAATCCATGGTGGTAACGCGGAACATCTCCCCTGCTCCCTCGGCATCTGAACCGGTGATGATTGGAGTGTGTACGTTCACAAATCCTTTATCATGAAAGAATTTATGGACGGCGAAAATCATGGCATGGCGCACACGCATTATCGCACCGAAAGTATTGGAGCGAGGGCGCAGGTGGGCAATCTCTCTTAAAAACTCCAGGCTATGGCGCTTAGGCTGTAATGGATAAGTCTCCGGATCAGCCTCCCCTAACACTTCAATGGTCTCGGCATTAAGCTCTACTTTCTGTCCGGCACCTTGTGAAGCGACTAATTGACCCTCAGCGGAAATACAGGCACCGGTAGTGATGCGCTTCAAAATATCTTCCGAAATATTATTAGGATCAGCAACAATCTGAAGGTTAGCAAGACATGATCCATCGTTTAAGGCAATGAAGGATACATTTTTATTCCCCCTTTTGGTTCTTACCCAGCCTTTTACGCGAACATTTACATCTACCTGCTCTCCTGTGAGCAGGGCTTTAATTTTTGTCCTTTTTGATTCTGCCACTTTACACAAAGTTTTTAGTTCTAAAACAGCCGATGCATTTCAATTGCATCTAATTAGGCAAAGGAAATACTTTCAAAACTTATTCACAATCTTCCACCTAGTATTTTGGTACTGGAAATCAATTTGTCCTTTTCTAAGGTGTTTTTTGCGCAATAGATAGATTAAAATTATCTGTAATTTATTACATGGGTACTTTTTTTTAGGAGGAAAAAGAAATTTGAAAGGTATGTACTGAGTGTTAGATATTTATCGTATTTTGTTCAGGGTGGAAATGAAAAATCGGCCCAACAAAAACCTATCCAAATTATAGGAAATAGCTGAAAATTTGGTCGATTGAATAACTTTTAAGGGTTTTTATCGGTATTATTAATGTCTTTTATCAAGAAGAGATTAGAATCGGACATGATTTTGTTTAAATTCCGAAAAATTATCAAAGATTTGCTCGCACTAACAAAAATCTTGCCTTATTTTAGGTTACAGAAGTAAAAATCACAAAAGCCCATGCAAAAATTAGGACTTACTCAAACGTTATCGCAGAAGCTTTCCCCGCAGCAGATACAGTTTATCAAACTGTTGCAGGTACCGACAGCTGAGTTGGAAGCACGTGTGGAGGAAGAGCTGGAGGCTAATCCGGCCCTGGAAGAAGGACGTGATGATGCGGAAGATCCCTATGCGCAACAGGATGATTTTGAAGCTTCAGAAGGTTCTGATGAATATATGGACAATGAAATTAGTGTAGAGGAGTACCTGCATGATGATTTCAGTGGTTATAAAATGTACGGCGATGGTAGCGGTGATGAAGAGGAAAAGGATATTCCGATTTCTTCCATGACCACCCTGCAGGAGCAGCTCAAAGACCAACTGAGCTTTCTTCCTCTTAATGATCATCAAAAGTTATTGGGAGAGCAGCTGATTGGTAGTATTGAGAATGACGGTTATATCCGTCGTGATCTGGAAATGATCGTGAATGACCTGGCTTTTTCCCGAAATATTGAGACTAATCTGGAGGAATTGGAATCGGTATTGGTGCAGATCCAACAATTTGATCCGGCCGGTATTGCGGCCCGTGATCTGCAGGAATGTTTGCTGCTGCAGCTGAAGCGTCGTCAGGATCCGGATGAAGCAACGGAAGATGCGATCCGCATCATGGAGGAATGTTTTAATGATTTTACCAAAAAGCATTATGAGAAAATCATGCGTCGTCTGAATATTAAAGAGGAGGATCGCCTAAGGGATGCTTTTGAAACCATTGTTAGACTAAACCCCAAACCGGGCGGGATTACGGAAGGTCTGGTGAAAAATCAATATTTAATTCCGGACTTTATCCTGACCAATGATAATGGCAAGTTGGATTTGAGTCTGAATTCCAAAAATGCTCCTGACCTGAAAGTCAGTCGTTCTTATGCGGAAATGATGGACGCTTATGATAAGAGTGACAAAAAGGATAAGAATTTGCGGGATACGGTCATGTTTGTGAAGCAAAAGCTGGATGCGGCCAAATGGTTTATTGACGCCATTCGTCAGCGTCAGGAAACCTTGCTCAATACCATGGGATGTATTTTGGTGCATCAGAATGAATTTTTCCTTACCGGAGATGAGGCCAAGTTGAGGCCAATGATTCTGAAAGATATTGCTGATAAAATTGAAATGGATATTTCGACCGTTTCTCGTGTAGCGAATAGTAAAGCGATTCAGACGGAATTCGGGATTTTTCCTTTGAAATATTTCTTCTCAGAAGGGATCACCACTGACACCGGAGAGGATGTTTCCAGTCGGGAAGTGAAGCATGTATTGAAAGGCCTGATTGATGAGGAAGATAAGAAAAAGCCGCTTTCAGATGATAAACTGGAGAAATTGCTCAAAGATAAAGGCTACAAAATTGCCCGCCGGACTGTCGCCAAATACCGGGAGCAACTCAATATTCCCGTAGCACGATTAAGAAAACAGATTTAATAGCAGGCCCAATTCAATTGGGCTTTGTATTTTTGAGACAGTAGGATTTAGTCCGTGTATTTTTAGATATTATATTTTTAAGCCAAATTCTCCCAAATTGTCTTTACCAGTAGAACAGCAGGCCATCAATCAAACGTCAAAATTTTCCGTGAACCGTACCCTCGCACACATAATATCTGTATTGTCGCATCCTTTATTGATGTGTACCTATTTTAGTGCAATAGTGGTTTACCTTTTTCCTTTCCTGGTGGAGTTACCACCTCAGGCATTAAATCTGAAATTTGTGGGGGTGATGTTTTTGATAACCTCAGCACTTCCCTTGTCCTCTTTACTAATTATGGCGGTTAGTCGGAAGTTGGTAAAGTCTTTGAAAATGGAAAGCCGAGAGGAGCGGATTTTACCTTTTTTCTTTGTGTCTTTTTTTTACGGGCTAACGGCCTATATGCTTCATGAACAATGGGGATTGACGGGCCCATTTTGGAAGGCGGTAGTCATCATGACTTTTTTAATTTTCCTTCTTTCCTGCATAACCCTTTTCTATAAAATCAGTGTACACAGTGCTGGCTGGGGTGGGTTGTTAGGCTTTGTGCTGGCATTCCAGTTGAGCCAACCCGTGGAAGGCGTAATGGAACTGATGGCTTTAATTACCCTTTTTTCAGGACTTACGATGAGTGCTCGTTTGTATTTAAATGCCCACAAGCCCGATGAGGTTTATTGGGGATGGCTATTAGGCATGGTCGTTTGTTTTGGCGGAGCCAGTTTTTTTATGTAATCAGGCGATAGTCTCTCCGATCAGATTATTCAGATTAGCATAAAAGCGGTGTCGATTTTCGTCTTTGCTGCTGAGCCTTTGGAAAATGTCAATCGACTGAAGCAATTGTAGCACTGGCTTCTTTCCATAATAAATAGCTTCAATGGCGGCATGCTGCAGTTTATTGGTTTCGATTAAATCCGGAAGTAGATTCATATTGCCCCACAGGTCTCCCGCCAGCTTTTCAAATGTTCCCGCATCTCCTGTTACTTCGGAAGGCATGGCCCATTGCACACTATTTTGTTCGGCCAATGTTTTAAGAATATCAAAGACTGCGGATTGATTGTCTTTTTGAAGGAAGACTTCCTGATCCAGTAATATATTCAGCTGCTTTCCCTCCTCTTCCATTAAATATGCCACATATCGTTCTGGGCTGACCTGCTGAAGCAGGGAGGCTGCCCGATAGTTCAGTTGTTGCGTTATTCCGGCATTGCCGGCAATAATTTCCAGATCAGATCCCTCCGCCGGATGCATTTGGTTATAAGGAAATCCAAATCCCCAGGTGATGATGTTTCGAATATTCCGCTTTTCTAATGCTGGATATAAGGAAGGGTGAAATAATAAAGCGGGTCCGCAATAAGTCTCCACATTCGAATCGAAGCATGCTTTTATCTGTTTTTGATGCAGCTGAATTTGTTCCTCCAGCTGATCATCGTTTAGGAGGTAAGACAATCCATTATAGTAAGTCGCACAGGAAAAGCCAATATTGCCCCTTTGTTTCAACACTCGCAATTTCTCCAGCATTTCCGGATAAAAACGTTCCAGACTTTGTAATAGCGAGGCAGAAAACTGGAGCATACAGAAGAAATCAGAATGTTGGCTGGTGATTTCCTGAATCTGATCCAGCCAGGGTCCTCCAATACGGTGAACCCATTCCAATGTATCCGCCTCCATTTTTTCCTGATCCAAAAGTACCTGTGGATTTGGCGCAAAAAAATGACTTTTCCTCAGGCTTAAGTCCTGGTGAAACTGCCAGTGGAGGAATATGCGTTTGCTATTTTTCATGGTACCAAAGCCTCTTCTTCTAAATGCGTATTGGTTGGGGACTCTCCTGCTGCCATTAAAGTGTTTTCAGAAGTTTGAGCCGCTACGATCTGTTGGTAAATTTTCTTGATCTTATAAGCCGAAGTTCCCCAGGTGGCATTTTTTAAATCCATATAGGCGGCTTCTTTTTGCGCTGCTCTGTGATAATCATCCTTGAGCAAGGCAATAATTTCCTGCGCCATTCGTCTGGATTGCTTGATGCCAACTTTTGGTGCGGAGCGTAAGACCTCCCCGGCTCCTGCTCGGTTAGTCAGAATGACAGGAATACCCAGCATTGCAGCTTCCAGGGCCGTCAGGCCAAAGGGTTCCGAATTAGAAGTGAGACAATAAACATCTGCCATGGCAAAGATTTCCTGCACTTGCTCATGTGGCATATAGCCGGTGAAATGGCATTTCCCGATCAGGGTTGGGGATGCCGCTCTTTCAATGACCCGTGCATACTGATCCCCATCGCCCACCACCACAAATCGGCAATCGGGGCAATGCTCCAGCACTTTCTCCGCGACTTCCACAAACATTTCCGGATTCTTCTGCTGGGTGAGCCTGCCGGCAAACATGACCAACGGATTCGGGAAAGGTTTGGCTTTTCGCTCTACCTGATGCCAACTGATGCCATTATGCACATGGGTGATTTTGCGTACATCGCAGTCATATTCCTGAATGAGCTTACCTGCGGTATATCGACTGACCGGGATAATGCGGTCAGCAGTTTTCATCATTTCCCGCTCTATATGGGTGATGTAATCTTCCTGGGTCAGGCCACTCCGGTCATATTGCAGGGAATGGACATGCGCCACCAAAGGTTTACCGGTGATCGCCTTCAGGGCCATGGCTGCTGGGAAGGTCATCCAGTCATGGGCATGGATAATGTCAAAATCAAATTCATCCGCCATCACCTTCACATATTCGGCATAGGCTTTTACCTTATGAATAAGATTATCTCCATAAACAGGCCCCACTTTAAAGACATTAGGGATATCCGGGAAAACTTCCTGACTGACCGGTAAAGGAATTAATTTTTCCACAGTGGTCGGTGTGGCCGGAATTTGTTTTTTGTATTGTATCTCCCGATAGGTCGTCACTGGTCGAAAGCCGTGAACAGCTTCTTCGTAAGTTTGTGGTACGGAGGTTTTGATGTCGCTGTAAGGGTCCAGGTTGACATCAATATAGCGCGTTTTTTTTACGAATTCCGTGTAAGCTTCATGCCCTTTTTCCTCCAGAATTTCGTTGATCTCCACCTCATCCATGCCATAGGTGGTGACTTGTTCAATGCGGTAGGCCTGATCTGCCCGGGGGAGAATCAGGCTGATATCCACGAGTCTGCTGAGGGCTTTACATAATTCCAGAGAGGCAATTCCTAGTCCTCCGTTCAGAAGGGGAGGGAACTCCCAGCCCAGCATGAGTATTTTTTGATTTGGCATGATATGGGTGAAAAAATTATGAAATGCTGAACCCGGATTATTCATGTTTAAACCCTCCTTTGGCTGCATGGCGGAAAAAGGAAGGAATTTTTCCTGTTCCAAATTTTTCCAAGAGAGCAGATGAAGGTGGAGAAAGCGAGCTTGCCTAAATCGGGGCTATGAACAAATCAGCAGTTATAGCATTATTGATTTGAAAATAAACTGTTTAAGACGAGTCGGTTAATTTGGCGATGAATAATTCGGATTAACTACCAGGGCAGTTTGTTATAAGCAAGTAAAGGAATTCCCCCGAATAATAAATAAAAATCAGTTGTAATTTTTATTATGATTATTAGTTGTTATTGTAATTTTCCTTAATGCGCAAAACCTCCTCCAAAAGCGCAGGTTCACGCTCCAGGCTGTTTCCCATCACAATTAAGTCGGCCCCCGCTGCCCAGGCCCAGGCCGCTTTGTCAGCGGTGTTGATTCCGCCTCCGACGATCAGAGGAATGTCCAATACGTCTTTCACTTGTCGGATGGTTTGGCTACTTACCGCTTCTAAGGCCCCGCTCCCTGCTTCCAGGTAAATGAGTTTCATTCCCAAAAATTGGCCGGCCAGGGCAGTATTGGCAATAAGCGTAGGTTCATCAGCAGGAAGGGGTACGGTCTGACTTACTGCTGCCACCGAAGTGATTTTTCCTCCATCTATCAGAATATAGCCAGTGGGAATACTCTCCAGTCCCCATTTTTTGAGTTGGGGGGCAGCTTTGATGTGATGTCCTATCAAAAATTCCGGATTTCTTCCCGAAATCAGAGAAAGGAACAGTAAGGCATCGGCCTTTTGAGAAATTTGGTTGGAATGGCCCGGAAATAAGAGTACCGGAATATGGGTATGTTCTTTTATTACATTGACGGCCTTTTCCGTATAACCTTCCGGAACTCGGCTACCGCCCACGAATATGAAATCAACCCCTGATTCCTGACATTTTTCTAGCAGAGGCGTTAAGCTTTCATGGTCATGGGCTTTATCAGGGTCAATTAAAACCGCCAGCATTTTTTTTGCGGAGGTTTGCTTTTTTACAATGGTTGGGTAAATATGATTCATGCTATTCTTCCCCCATTTTTCCGGAGAGTTCATTTTGCATTTTTTGTTTCGCTAAGCTTACCAGGAAGTAAACGAGATTTTCAGCCAGGGACTTTTTGATGGTATTGCCCAGGTCTTTATCTCCTTTTGATGCTTCCACTGTTGGTGCTGCAGGAGCTGCTGCTGCCATGGGTGCGCTATGAGAGGTGTTTTTCTTTTTCGAACCACTGATCCAGCTGATGACTTTCAGTCCAATGTATCCACCCAAAATACCAAGAGAGGTCTTAGTTACCTTTTTACCCATATTGACCGTATCGTTCTTAATGCCAATCAGGTCATTGGTTAAGGCAGTAAGCTGTTCATTATTTTGCTTCTTAAGCTCCAGCTTACGGGCTTTGAATTTGCTTTTTACATCATTCATTGGTTTCCTCCTCCATGGTTTCCATTATTTCATAGAACCAGTTCATAATGGTATTAATTATTTTTGCTCTGAGAGCCGCGATCAGCACAATGATCAACAAATAAAAACCGGCAATGATTACAAAGCCCAGATAAACGCTATTGAGTACAGCATTGAGAAAATACCCCAGCGCTATGGTGGCAAATAGAAAGAATAAGCCGAATAGGAAAATGAGCACTATAGAAATTAATGCGCGTGAAAGTACCCAGGCCGCTTGTTCCCCCACCTGTAATTTCGCCAGTTCTATTCTGGACTCCACATAGCCGGTGAGGTTACTGACCAGGCTTTCTATATTTGATGTTTCTTTTTTCATATGATCATCTCAACTCAACAGGGCCGCTTCGGGGAGTGCCTGTTGATTATTGGCGGTATTGCTTTACGAATTTAGAGGAATATCTGAAAAATATTATTTCACACCCTCAAATTATAAAAATAGAAGGTAGAGAAGTAAGAATTTAATAAAAAATAAAGGGCTTTTCGTACATTGAGCAAATCGCCGGCAGGCTTTAGTGCATTTGAAAATCATCCACTGGATCACCTGGTCCTGGAGGCCAGTTTTAGGGCCGATTCAGGGCCCTAATTCACCTAACGATTAGGAATAATCCAAAAGTAATAAAGGGTCTTTAATGAGCTTTTGGCAGAAGGAGAGTTTAAGAATGCGCATCACATTAAATGCGGAAGGTCCATGAATTATAGTCAGTTAGCAAAAATTATGGGAGGGGAAATCCTCCAAATGGTGGAAAACAGGAAAATAGAAAGCCTGTTAATCGATAGTCGAAAGGCGGTGATCAGCGAATCCGCTTTGTTTTTTGCTTTGCAAGGCCCCCGACATGATGGCCATCAATTTGTGGAAACATTGTACCGTCAGGGTATCCGGCAATTTGTGGTTCAAAAGTGGGAAGGGACTTTGAGGGATTTCCCGGATGCGAATATTATTATCGTACCCAACAGCTTGCGTGCCATGCAGGCCCTGGTGGCCAAACATCGTGCTCAATTCGGAATACCGATCATTGCGGTTACCGGGAGTAATGGCAAGACAGTGGTGAAGGAATGGTTGCATGAGGCCCTTTCTAAGCGTTGGGTAGTTTGCAGCAGCCCTAAAAGTTATAATTCACAGGTGGGGGTGCCACTATCGGTTTGGGCCCTGAATGAGCGTCATCAGATCGGGCTTTTTGAGGCTGGAATCTCATTAACCGGCGAAATGAAGCGCTTGCAGGCCATTATTCAGCCTACATTGGGAATCTTCACCAATATTGGCAGTGCGCATGCGGCTGGTTTTGAAAGTCAGGAGCAAAAGGTGCGGGAAAAACTGATGCTGTTTCAGGAAGTGGAGGCATTGGTTTATTGTAAAGATCATCAGCTGATTGATAAACAAGTCAAAAGTTTTTTAAAAGACAGCAAGCTGCTCGCCTGGTCTACTGAACATCAGGCTCCATATCGCTATAAAATTGTGGGTAAGGAAAAAGGCCAAACTATTGTGAAGGTAAATGAGCAGGATTTACTGTTTTTGCCTTTTGTAGATGAAGCTTCTCTGGAAAACACCTTTCATATTCTGACGGTCCTTCAATTTTTGGAATATTCCATGGAGGATATCCAACGAATTGTCAAGCAGTTTAAAGCACCATCCATGCGCCTGGAGTTGAAGCGGGGGGTGCAGGAAAACTATATTATTGACGACACTTACAATAACGATTTGCTGGGGCTCGAAATGGCGCTCGACTTTTTGGTGCAACAAAATCAACGGCCGGTAAAGCGGGTGATTCTTTCAGATATAGCGCAGTCGGGCATGTCAGAAGAGGAATTGTATCAACAGGTGAATCGTTTGCTATCAGATCGCAGAATCACACATTTTGTAGGAATCGGTTCGCAAATTTCAGCATATCAATCCGCTTTCCAGGGCATAGAAGCTACTTTTTTTCCTGATACTGAAAGCTTTTTGCGAAGCCTGGAGCATCAGATTCCCTGGCAGGAGGAGCTGATTCTGGTAAAAGGAGCCCGGCATTTTGGATTTGAGCAGGTGGTACGGGAGCTGGAGGCCAAGGTCCATGGAACACGGCTGGAGCTGAGTCTGGACGCGATGGCCGAGAATTTGAATTTCTATCGCTCCCTTTTAAAGCCTAAAACCAAACTAATGGTGATGGTGAAAGCCTTTGCCTATGGTAGTGGGAATCTGGAAGTGGCGCAGCTGTTGCAATATCACCGGGTGGATTATCTGGGCGTGGCTTTTCCCGATGAAGGTGTTGAGTTAAGGAAAAATGGCATTCACCTGCCCATCATGGTAATGAATTGCCATGAAGATACCTTTGAGGCCCTGGTGCGCTATCAGTTGGAGCCGGAGGTGTTTGGTTTTGGCCAACTTAAAGCCTTTGGGGAGTTTTTGAGAGCCAATGGAAAACAATCTTCCATCCATTTAAAAATTGATTCCGGTATGCATCGTCTGGGTTTTATGCCTGCTGAAATTCCTACTTTGATTGAGCAATTGAAAAATTATCCGGAGCTCAAAGTGAAAGGGATTTTCAGTCACCTGTCCGGAGCCGATGAAGCAGAGTTCAATGATTTTTCCCATGAACAGGCCGGGCGTTTTCAGGAAGCGGTATCGCTTTTGAAGGCTGAATTAAATATAGATCCGCTTTGTCATTTATGTAATTCTGCCGGAATCGTTCGTTTTCCGGAGTACCATTTTGATATGGTCCGGCTAGGGATTGGATTGCACGGAGTGGAGGTCACCGGAAAATATGATCAGGCATTAAAAGTTCCTGCTCGTCTGAAAACCTTTATTTCTCAAATTAAGGAGATTCCTGCCGGAGAAACCGTTGGCTATAGCAGAAAAGGAAAAGTGGAAGCCACTAAAAAAATTGCCACTATTGCCATAGGTTATGCCGATGGTTTTCAGCGAGCTTTTGGAAATGGACGGGTGAAAGTGAAAATTAACGGACAGCGGGTACCGATTATTGGGAATGTATGCATGGACATGTGCATGGTGGATGTCACAGGAGTTGCTGCCAAAGAAGGAGATGAAGTGATTTTGTTTGATGACCAGGAAAGTCTATTGGCCTTGTCTGAGGCGGCCGGAACCATCCCCTATGAGGTGCTCACGCTGATCAGTAACCGGGTAAAACGGGTTTATTTCCATGAATAGTTGTGGAACTTCGTGGAACAATTGGATTGGCTTGTTAATGAGTAAATTACTTATTGTGGTTTCTTTGTGAAACGCCGTGAAACAGCAGGTAATGAGCGGAAGTGAGGGCGCTCCCCTTGATCCTTATTGATAAAGTGGTCGAGGGGAAAGTCTTTTGTTATGGATAATTTAAAGAGAAGGTTTAAGTGACGTTCAGAGAAAAAATAGCAGATTTTGTACTTGAGAACACGGCTTTTTCACAAAACCACAAATTATAGGAAAGTTCCAGTTTCATATGAGCTTCGATTTGATTTGAAAGCTTGTTATTAGTTAGGAGATTATCTTCTACAGTTTTGACTTTATAACGCAAAACCTTCCACAACAACAGTCCGGCCTTGATCAATTGGCGAAAAGCCATGGGTTCTGCTGTCGAAGAGAAGTCATCACAGCGTTATTTCCATAATATTTTCTTCTATTCGCTATAATTGTCAAATAACGCCTTGATGTCTTCCGGCAGCAGGTTCGATGGCTCGCCAGAATTGATCACAGCCTTGATTTTTTGTTTCGTTTTTTATCAAGAAAAAATGAAAAAGAAACGATTGAATATTATATAAAGTATCGAATAGCCGGTCTGGCTTTTTATGAAAAAGCCCTGATTTGATTTGAAAGCTTGTTATTAGTTAGGAGATTTTCTGTTACAGTTTTGGCTTTATAACGCAAAACCTTCCACAACAACAGTCCGGCCTTGATCAATTGGCGAAAAGCCATGGGTTCTGCTGTCGAAGAGAAGTCATCACAGCGTTATTTCCATAATATTTTCTTCTATTCGCTTTAATCGTCAAATAACGCCTTGATGTCTTCCGGCAGCAGGTTCGATGGCTCGCCAGAATTGATCACAGCCTTGATTTTTTGTTTCGTTTTTTATCAAGAAAAAATGAAAAAGAAACGATTAATTATTCAGTATAAGGTGTTGAATGGCTGATCTAGCTTTTTTTGAAAAAGCCCAGTACCAGAGTATAGGACTTCAGTTCAACTACTAGCAGCCATTAGCGGGTTGAAAGAAAGCCTTGAGTCTGAATCTTTGTTGGTTCTAGCTGGAAGGAGTGAAAAAGATAATCCTTTTGAACTTGAACGATATTTTAGTCAAATGCTATCAGAACTCGAAATAGGAAAAGTTCCTCCATTTTTCTCGTCGTGCAGCTAAACGAGGATTCAAGCATTCGTAATTCGGATTAGGATAAATTGTGGAACACTGTGAAACAAATATAATTATCAGTAAATCAGTAAAATAAAAAATCGCATGCATCCGTGAAACTTTGTGGAACATGCGATTTTTTTGTTTACCCTTTTATTTTCCGATAGCCCCAGAGGACAACCAGCCCCCCCACTACTGCAATGGCAAAAGAGCCGATATTAAATCCGTCCACACCACCGAATCCTAGTAATGAACCAATAAACCCCCGACCACCGCTCCGGCAATTCCGATGATAATGGTAACAATGAAACCTCCCGGATCATCTCCGGGCATGATCCATTTGCTCAAAATTCCGGCGATCAAGCCGAAGATAATCCAAGAAATGATTCCCATAATGAATTGTTTTGATTCACAGACTTTACCACAATCCATTGGAAAAGGTTTTAGGAATAATACAATTTGCTAATCAATTGTAAATCAATGCTATAAAATGTGGAAAAGTGAATAACTATGTGGATAGTCGATAACAATGTTGATAAATCCGACTTATATTTGATTTTAAATCCGACAAATCTACTTGCTAACCTTACTTGTCCACAAAGAAAGGATCAGGGAATATTTTTCGGAAAATTCGTTTTAAGATTTCATTTTTGTTCCTGATTTATCCACAAAGCTGTTTGTAAATGAAAACCATCACATTGACGAAAGGGCAAGCCGAATTCTTTGAAAAGTTCAAGGCTTTCATCAAATCCAAAGAGACGGAAGTGATGATTTTAAAGGGCTATGCCGGTACCGGTAAAACCTTTTTAGTCCAACAATTGCTCGAATGGCTGGATACCCGCGAGCGGGAGTATCGTCTGATGGCTCCAACCGGAAGGGCCGCCAAGGTTTTAGGTACCAAAGCGCAGGAGCCGGCCTATACCATTCATAAATCCATTTATTCTTTTTCATTGATGGAAGAAGAGCGTGGTGGGAAAAAAGGGAAGCATTTAGGCAATGTGAAATACCATTACAGAACTCGCCAAAATGATGATGTAGGCAATACGGTTTATATCGTGGATGAGGCCTCTATGGTGAATGATACCGCCAATGATGGCGAGATGTACCAGTTTGGCAGTGGTCGGCTATTACAGGATTTTATCAAATTCAGCAGACAGGAACCGGAAAAAGGTACTTGCCGCAGAAAGATTCTGTTTGTGGGTGATCCCGGGCAGCTGCCACCGGTGGGCGCATCATTTTCCTGCGCCCTTTCCAAGGATTATTTGCGGGAAACTTACGAGCTGAATTGTGAGAGCTTTCAACTCACCGAGGTGGTTCGGCAAGGAAAAGACAGTGGGATTTTGGAATATGCCACCCAGCTGCGGAATCATTTACGCGGGGAAGGTTTACGCCCTGCCTTTAATTTTTCACTTTCGGATGTGCACCGCGCTCCCCGTGAAAATATAGTGGATTATTATGATCGGGCCCAAAAGAAATCTGGGCTGGAGGAAGTGATTCTGGTGACTTTTTCTAACCGACTGGCCTTGCAATACAATCTGGCCATTCGACAACAGCTTTTTCCTCATCAGCATGGCCTGCAAATCGGCGATCGCCTGATGCTTTGCACGAATAATTATGCTTATGAGGTGGAACTGCTGAATGGGGATTTTGCCCGGGTGATTGATATGGATCCGGAGGCGGAGGAAGAAGCGGTGAGGGTGGATGTTTTTGATCCTGAAACCAAAAACTGGAGCAAGCAGGAAGTGGTGTTGCGCTTTCGGGATGTGTTCCTGGAAGTGATCGATAGTGAGGGGGAAGCACAGGAAATTGAGGGGAAAATTATTGACAGCTTGCTGGATTCTCCCAATCGGGACATCACCGCTTTAGAAAGGAAGGCCCTTTATCAGCATTTCCGCAACCGATACCCCAAGCTGAAGCCAGGCAGCAAGAAGTTCAACGAAAAGCTGGGGGAAGATCCTTACTTCAATGCGCTTCGTTTGAAATACGGTTATGCCATTACCGGCCACAAAGCCCAGGGGGGTGAGTGGCAGTTTGTATTTGTGGATTTTGAAGGCACCCAATATATGCGGGATGAAAAGGAATCCATTCGTTGGAGTTATACCGCCGTAACCCGCGCTAAAGGGCACCTTTTGGTAGTGCGCTAAAGTCTTGAATTGGGCAGTGAAAAATTTAAAATTTTTGAATAATCCACACCCCCAGTACCATAATGGCAATCCCCAAAATTTTCATCCAGCTGATCGGTTGTTGCTGCATGCCTAGCCAGCCGAAATGATCCAGAATTAGCGCCAAAACCAGCTGACCGGCAATGACTAGTGTCAGCGTGGAGGTCATGCCAATTTTGGGCGTTACAATCACCAGGCTGGTTACAAAAAAGCTCCCCAATAAGCCACCGGTAAACTTCCATTTTTCAAGCCCTGAATAGGATTGGATAATTTCCCCAACTTGTCCTTTTTGCTGTATCATTAAAAGTACAAAGATGGCCAGCCAACCTACCGAGAAATTAGCAAAGGACGCCAGGATCGGGCTTCCCGTGCTGATTTTCAGGGAGCTGTTCACCCCTACCTGTACGGCTGCGGCGGCGCCAATCAATACGGCAACGATATAGTATATGAAATTCATAAGCTCAAATTAAGCATTTTTCTTAATCCATTTTAAGGCCTCCGTTTTGGACAATTGGGCCAATTCCGGATGATCTTCCACAAATTGCTCCACCCAGGCGGCATTGGTTTTGGAGATTTCCCGCAAGGACCAGCCAATGGCTTTATTGAGGAAGAACTCCTTGCTCCCTAAGCTTTGTTCAATAATCCACTGCTGCCAGGGCAGATCCGTCGCCTGCTTGTACTTTAATTGATACAGGATAGCCGTCCGACGCAACCAGATGTTTTCCTGCGCGCACCATTTCTCCACATAATCCTTCATTTGTTCGGGAAATCGCTGGAAATGCGCCCCCACTCCATGGGTAGCCAGAAAATCAATGGTGTCCCACCAGGATTTTTGCAAAACCAGCTCTTCCAGTGTCAGAATGAATTCCGGCCCCCACTTTTTCTTCATCTTTTGAATCAGCTCAATGCCCATATACTGCCACTCCCTTTCCGGCTGCTCCCATAAATAGTGCAGGTAATCCGGCAGTTGATCCGCCAGAGGGAGCCTGGCTTCCTTCAAAAAATATTTGATGGCCTCCCGCCTTTCCGGTGCCCGAATGCCATAATAATCAAATTGGCCCTTCATATAGGCTTTCATGCTTTTTTGCTCAGCCGGATTGGCCAATGCTTCAAAGGCTTGTCGGAGGGGGTGGAAATATTCGGTGGGATTCATGGTGAACACTGGCTTGGTTTTCTGCAAGCTAAGGGATCGCCGATAAAAATGGAAATGCTTTTTTCGGGGGCTTCCTTCACGCTGTTCAGGTCAGGCTTTCGGCCGTCGCTCTTTGAGGGATGCGCTACGCCTTGAGCATCCTCAAAGGAGCTTCGCAAAGGCCTCTATCCTTAGCCCGACTGGTTCATTTTCCCAAATGCCATGGCTTAGGGATGGAGCAGGTTTGTTTGAGCTCCTTTTTGCAGCGGGAAAGCGTAGCGGGCGCGCAAAAAGAGCGAGCTGCGACTGCCCGACCGAGTGCAACGAAGGGAAGCCCCAAAGTAAAAAAAGGATTAGCTGTCTTTTTGTCATATTTTCAGAGCTTTGTATAATCTTTGCCATGAAATGAGTAGTTTCGAGCCGTCGTTGAGGTGAGGAGGTCTGAGTGGACTGGTCAATGGCTTGATTTTAAGGTTATTATTGAAGAAAATACGGAATGGATTCCTTAGCATTTTATAAATATCAGGGTACTGGAAATGACTTTGTGATGATCGACAACCGCGAGATGGTTTTCGATCCTGAAAATATTGCATTGGTGCAGCGACTATGCGACCGCAGATTTGGCATAGGCGGCGACGGTCTTATTCTGATTCAGCATAAGGAAGGCTATGACTTCGAAATGGTCTATTTCAATTCCGACGGGACGAAAAGTCTTTGCGGAAATGGTAGCCGATGCGGGGTGCGCTTTGCGGAATTTTTGGGTTTGGTGAAGGAGGAAACTTACTTCCTTACGATTGAAGGAGGCTTGCATGCGAAGATCACGCCGGAGCTGATTCACCTGAAAATGCCGAATGTGAAAGGGGCGGAGCAAATTGGCAGGGATTATTTCATCAATACCGGATCACCACACTATGTGCGCTTTGTGGAGGATGTGGAAAACCTGAAGGTTTATCAGGAAGGACAGGCCGTTCGTTATAATGAACGCTTTAAGGCCGAAGGCACCAATGTGAACTTCGTACAGCGTTTGGGCGAGCAGGACATTTTCGTCAGAACCTATGAGCGCGGTGTGGAGGATGAAACCCTTTCCTGCGGAACGGGTGTGACCGCTTGTGCCCTGGCTTCTCATATTGAAGGCATGCCCTCTCCGGTGAACATCAAAGTAATGGGCGGTAACCTGAAAGTGAGCTTTGAGCAGGTGGGCCCGAATGAATTTGAAAACATTTTCCTGATAGGACCAGCCGAGCAGGTTTTTGAGGGAACAATAAAACTATAATTTTTAATTATTTTCTGGTGGAAATCCTGCTAATCATGAGGGATTTTACCTTAAAATATTTTTAAATCATTTACCTTTGACTAGGGAGGTCTGAGTAGTCCGGTTCGGGTGCTATAGGTGGACACTCCTGCAGATACTGTTTGCAAATAATTTTTGCCATGTTAGATAAAATCACTAAAGGCTTTGCGAAGCTGTTCGGTACTAAATCCGATCGCGATATTAAGACGATCCTACCGATCGTAAAGCAAATTAATGAGGAGTTCGATAAGTTGAGCTCTATTACTGATGAGGATCTTCGTAAGGCTTCTCAGGATTTGATGGACCAAATTCAGGAAGAATTGAAGCATTTGGATGCTGAGATTGAAAAACTGAAGGCGGAAGCCGAATTGCCTGAGACGGATGTATTTAAGAAAGAAGATCTTTATGCAGAAGTAGATAAACTGGAAGAAAAGCGTAATGAGGAACTAGAGGTAGTATTGAACAAGATATTGCCAAAGGCTTTCGCTATTATGAAAGAAACCGGCCGACGCCTGCGCGATAATAAAGAATTGCGTGTATCGGCGACGGTGCACGATCGAACCATCTCTGCAAAGTCTGACTGTGTGACGGTAGAAGGCGACACTGCCATCTGGCACAACAGCTGGACCGCTGGTGGTAACCTGCTAACATGGGAAATGGTACATTACGATGTACAGCTGATCGGTGGTATTGTATTACACCAGGGTAAAGTAGCCGAGATGGCCACGGGTGAGGGTAAAACTTTGGTAGCGACCCTGCCGGCCTTCCTGAATGGTCTTTCCCGTCGTGGGGTGCATGTAGTCACCGTGAACGACTACCTGGCTAAGCGTGACTCCGAATGGATGGCGCCTTTGTTCCAGTTCCATGGATTGAATATTGACTGTATCGATAAGTGGCAGGCCAACTCTGAGGAGCGTCGTAATGCTTACCGTGCAGACATTACTTACGGTACTAACAACGAATTTGGCTTTGATTACCTGCGTGATAATATGGCGCGTGGTACGGATGAGTTGGTTCAGCGCAAGCACCACTATGCGATGGTCGATGAGGTCGATTCCGTATTGATTGATGACGCCCGTACGCCATTGATCATTTCCGGTCCGGTACCTAAGGGAGATCAGCATGAGTACCATACTTTAAAGCCACGTATTGAGGCTTTGGTGTCTGAGCAACGCAAATTGACGCAAGCTTATTTGAATGATGCTAAGCGTCTGATCAAAGAAGGAAATAAAGACGAAGGAGGATTGGCGCTATTCCGTGCTTTTCGTTCTTTCCCAAAATATAAGCCATTGATTAAGTTCCTTTCTGAGGATGGTATTCGCCAGATCCTGCAGAAAACGGAGAACTATTATATGGCGGACAACAACCGCGAAATGCCGAAGGCAGATGAGCCATTGTTGTTCATTATTGATGAAAAACAAAATTCGGTTGACCTAACGGAAAAAGGGATTGACCATATCACCGGAAAAGGTGAAGATCCAAACTTCTTCATTTTACCGGATATCGGTACCGAGGTAGCGAATCTGGAAAATGACGCTTCTCTTGCGGACGATGATCGCATCGTGAAGAAAGAGGAGTTGTTGCAGGACTATGCAGAGAAAGCGGAACGTATTCACTCGGTGAACCAGCTGTTGAAAGCTTATTCCCTATTCGAAAAAGATACCGAATATATCCTTCAGGATGGTAAGGTGAAGATCGTCGATGAGCAGACCGGTCGTGTGATGGACGGTCGTCGTTATTCGGATGGTTTGCACCAGGCTTTGGAAGCCAAAGAAAATGTAAAAGTAGAGGACGCTACGCAAACTTATGCGACCATTACTTTGCAGAACTACTTCCGTATGTACCACAAATTGGGTGGTATGACCGGTACTGCCGAGACGGAAGCAGGAGAGCTTTGGGACATCTATGAATTGGATGTGGTGGTGATTCCTACCAACCGCCCGATTCAGCGTAATGATGATGAGGACAAGGTTTATAAAACCATCCGTGAGAAGTTCAATGCGGTAGCGGATGAGATCGTCGTGCTTCGTGAAGCCGGTCGTCCGATTTTGGTGGGTACTACTTCTGTAGAGATGTCGGAGCTATTGTCCCGTATGTTGGGCATGCGCCAGATTCCTCACCAGGTACTGAACGCAAAGCAACACGCCAAAGAGGCGGACGTAGTCGCGCAAGCAGGTCAGGCGGGAATGGTTACCATTGCAACCAACATGGCGGGGCGTGGTACGGATATTAAGCTATCTCCGGACTCCAGAAAAGCAGGTGGTTTGGCCATCATCGGTACTGAGCGTCATGAATCTCGTCGTGTGGACCGTCAGCTGCGTGGTCGTTCCGGTCGTCAGGGGGATGTGGGTTCTTCTCAATTCTTCGTTTCTTTGGAAGATTCTTTGATGCGTATGTTCGGTTCTGAGCGTATTGCCAAAGTAATGGACCGTATGGGCTTGGAAGAAGGAGAAGTGATTCAGCACTCCATGATTACCAAGTCTATTGAGCGTGCACAGAAGAAAGTAGAGGAAAATAACTTCGGTATTCGTAAGCGTCTGTTGGAATATGATGATGTCATGAACCAGCAGCGTGAGGTGATTTACAGCCGTCGTCATAATGCACTTTTCGGAGAGCGTTTGTCGATTGACCTGATGAATCAGCTGTACGATGTGGCCGAAAACCTGACCGTAGCGCATAAGGATTCCATTAACTATGAAGGTTATAAACTGGAAGCACTAAGCGTGTTGGGTGTGGATTTGCACCTTTCAGAAGAAGATTTCAATAAAACCTCTGCAGAAGATTTAACTCAGAAGCTTTTTGACGAGGCTTACAGCCAGTACAAAAAGAAAAATGAGATCATCGGTGAGCGTGCCATGCCGGTTTTGGAGCATGTGAATGCGGAGCGTGGTGCAGTAGTAGAAAACATCATGGTGCCTTTCACGGATGGTAAGAAGCAGTTGGGCATTGTGACCAACTTGCAGAAAAATCTGGAAGATCGTGGTAAGACTTTGGTCACGGATATGGAGAAAATGGCGACTTTGGCCATTATCGATATGAAGTGGAAAGAGCATTTACGTGCGATGGATGACTTGAAGCAGTCGGTACAGAATGCGGTTTATGAGCAGAAAGATCCATTGATGATCTATAAGTTCGAAGCTTTCGAATTGTTCAAAGCCTTCCTGGCAGATGTGAACCAGGAGACGACCAGTTTCTTGATGAAGGCTTCTATCCCGACCGCTGAGCCGGAGAAAGTACAGGAGGCACGTGAGGAAAGACCAAAGCAGCAGTATAATGCTTCTAAGGAAGAGAGTCGTTCTACGCTGAATCAGGATACGCCAAAGGCACATCCTACTCAGGCGCCACAGGTAGAGAAAACCGCTCCGATTCGCAAAGAGCATACGCACGGTAGAAACGATGTGGTTTCGGTTCGTTATGCAGATGGCACCGTGAAGGAGAATGTGAAATTTAAGAAAGTAGAAAATGATTTAGCGGCCAACAAATGTGTGTTGATTGACTAATTCATTGAAAATATAAATGCATTTTTAAAGGAGGGCTCTGATATGGAGGCCTCTTTTTTTTATGTTGATTTTCCCTGCTCCAATATCCAGGAATATATATTTATAACACGAAATCTCCCACACCAACAGTGCGGCCTTGATCAATTGGCGAAAATCCATGGGTGCTGCTGCCGATCAGAAGTCATCACCGCGTTACTTCCACGCTATTTTCCACCAATCGCTACAATCGTCAAATAACGCCTTGATGGGTTCCGGTAGCAGGATCAATTGGTCGCCAAAATTGATCACAGCCTTGATTTTTTTGTTTCGTTTTTTATTAAGAAAAAATGAAAACAGACTGAGTAAATATAAGGCTTGAGTGTCCCAGCGAGCTTTTTTGAAGGAGATTTCGTTTAAAAACAGGACTAGAACATTTGACGTCTTTCTTTTCACCGCCTAATCATTTTGGTAATTAAAGCATTTTGAAGTCTGCGGACCTACAGCTTTTCAGATATTGGGGTGTTTGAATATTTGTTGAGCCACTATCTTTTATGGTATTACCCCTTTTATTCCAAACTTTCCACACCAACAGTGCGGCTTTGATCAATTGGCGAAAAGCCATGGGTGCTGCTGCCGATCAGAAGTCATCACAGCGTTATTTCCACGTTATTTTCCACCAATCGCTACAATCGTCAAATAACGCCTTGATGGGTTCCGGTAGCAGGATCAATGGGCCGCCAAAATTGATCACCGCCTTGATTTTTTTGTTTCGTTTTTTATCAAGAAAAAATGAAAACAGACTGAGTAAATATAAGGCTTGAGTGTCCCAACGAGCTTTTTTGAAGGAGATTTCGTTTAAAAACAGGACTAGAGCATTTGACGTCTTTCTTTTTACCACTTAATCATTGTGGTATTGAAAGCATTTTGAAGTCTGCGGACCAACAGCTTTTCAGATTATAGTTGTAAAATATGGAAGCCCAAGCGATGCCCTGATGGTATGCGCTTTTTTTTGTAACTTGTGCCTTTATTGCGTCAATCTAGTTTTGCAAAATATTTTTAGATGAGAAATATATATACCCTATTCGGCTTTTTGCTTTTGATAGCGGCTTGTTCGCCCAAGACCACCCCAAGCAGCAGCAATTATCAGGAAGACCTGTCGGTTTATCGTCCTGACTATGTGCAGCTGAAGGCAGAACAAAAAGCCAACAGAGAGAAAGAAGAAGTCAGAAAGCAAACGACTACTTCTACCACATTTCCTGTAACCAATGATATCACCACCGGTGTGGAGAATCAATTAGCGCATTTTGCAGAGGCCAATGCCGGCAGCAATGCGACTAAATACACCATTCAGGTGTATTCCGGTACCAGTCGGGAAGAGGCCAATGAAATTAAGGAGCGGGTTTATGAAGATTTTCCCAGCGGAAATCCAAAGGTTACTTACAAGCAGCCTACCTACCGTGTGCGTGTTGGTGATTTTTATAATCGGGTAGATGCCTATTTGACTTATGAAAAGCTGAGAAGATCCTTCAGAAGAGCGATCGTGGTGCCTTATAAAGTCCAGTTGGGTGAAAAAAAGACGGAGGGAGCGGATTATTAAGGGAATATGAAAGCGAAAATTCAGGCGTTAGCCAAAAATATAAAGTCGGAAGTGATTACCAACCGCCGACATTTACACCAAAATCCGGAGCTTTCTTTTCAGGAGTACAATACGGTGAAGTTTGTATCTGAAAAGTTACAGGAGATGGGCATTGACCTTCAGGAATCCAAAGCGGAGACTGGTTTGGTAGCTTTGATCAAAGGAAAAAATCCGGAGAAGAAAGTCATTGCCTTACGGGCTGATATGGATGCCCTGCCGATTATCGAGCAGAATGAGGTGGACTACAAATCTCAAAATGAAGGCGTGATGCATGCTTGCGGGCATGATGTACACACGGCTTCTTTATTGGGTGCCGCCAAAATTCTGAATGAGTTGAAGGAAGAGTTTGAAGGTACGGTAAAGCTGATCTTCCAACCTGGAGAGGAGCAGTTGCCAGGCGGTGCTTCTTTAATGATTAAGGATGGTGCTCTGCAAAACCCGAATCCGGAAGCGATCATCGGTCAACATGTGATGCCCTTGATTCCGGTGGGGAAAGTGGGATTCCGTGCGGGCATGTATATGGCCTCTTGTGATGAATTACATATCACCGTAAAAGGAAAAGGCGGTCATGGAGCTTTGCCGGAATTGACGATCGACCCGATTGTGATTTCGGCCAATATGATCGTTTCCCTGCAGCAGATTGTCAGCCGTGGTGCACCACCAAAAATTCCATGTGTGTTGACTTTCGGTGATATTCATGGACATGGGGCGACCAATGTGATTCCTGATGAGGTGAAGATTCAGGGGACTTTCCGCACCATGAATGAAGAGTGGAGAGCAGAAGCCCACGAACGCATGGTGAAAATGGCCACGGGCATTGTGGAAGGCATGGGGGGAACCGTGGAATTTGAAATTCGCAAGGGGTACCCTTATCTGGAAAATGATGAACAGCTGACCCATAAAAACCGCGCAAGAGCGGTGGATTATCTGGGAGAGGAAAATATTGTGGACCTGGACATCTGGCTGGGAGCCGAAGATTTCTCCTACTACACCCAGGAAATGAAAGCTTGTTTCTACCGCCTCGGAACACGAAATGAATCCAAGGGGATTGTCTCCGCAGTGCATACGCCCACCTTTGATATAGATGAGGATGCCCTGGAAATCGGCGCAGGATTTATGGCTTATCTGGCCATTCAGGAACTGACCGAAAATTAAAATATTGAAAGCCTCGCATATGTTGAGGCTTTTTTGATCTTTGCGATTGTTGAAAAATATAAAAGAAGCCTTATGCCGATGATCACTCCGCCCATTGATACTAACCGAAAAGCCAAGCTGGAAGCTTTTGATCGATTGTTGACCATCATGGATGAGTTGCGGTTGAACTGTCCGTGGGATAAAAAGCAGACGCTGGAAAGCCTTCGTCACCTGACGATAGAGGAGGTTTATGAACTTTCAGATGCCATTTTGGAGGGAGATGAAGAGGAAGTCCGCAAGGAACTGGGCGATATCATTCTTCATATGGTGTTTTATGCCAAAATCGGGGAAGAGCGCAAGAGCTTTGATGTGGCCTCGGTGCTGAATGGCATTTGTGATAAGCTGATTCACCGTCATCCGCATATATACAGTGATGTGGAAGCCAATGATGAAGAAGCCGTCAAGCAGAATTGGGAGAAAATCAAACTGAAAGAAAAGGGAAATGTCTCGGTTTTGGGAGGCGTACCCACTTCCCTGCCTGCTTTGGTTAAGGCGATGCGCATACAGGAAAAAGCCCGAGGGTTGGCTTTGACTGGGAACACAAAGCGCAGGTCTGGGAAAAAGTGGAGGAAGAGATGGCCGAGTTCAAGGCGGAATTCAATATTGATAATGGCGAGCCCATTGATAAGGAAAAAGCGCAGGCTGAATTCGGTGATCTGTTATTTAGCCTGATCAATTATTCCCGTTTTCTGGATATTAATCCGGAGGAAGCGCTGGAACGCACCAATAAAAAATTCATTTACCGCTTTCAGTATCTGGAGGCGGAAGCGAAAAAGGCCGGAAAAAATCTTTCAGACATGAGCCTGGAGGAGATGGACCATTATTGGAACGAGGCTAAAGGAAAATAGCCTTCCGGCCATGAACATTTACAAAAAAGCCTGCGATCAGCGAAGGATGGCAGGCTTATTTTAGGGCAAAAGAATATTATTACAAGGGATGCGGCCTGAAAGTCGTCAGGAAATATTCGGCATAATTAATTCCGTCTTCACTTAAATCTGCATTCAAGTATTGAAGAACAAACATATGGTTATTGGAAATCCATAACCTGATTTTGACGTCATTTCCATTCACTTTGGCAGTGGTTTCAGCTCCGTAGAAATAGTCCGCAAAGTTCAGGTACTGAAAATCGCTGATGTCCTGATAATCGGTGTCCAGCATACTTTTTAACTCTGCTTCCAGAATCAGGGACAGCTCTTCATAATTTTCCGCCTCCCATTCATAGGGGAAATCGGTCATATTAAACATGACCGTGGAGTCGGTATCAAAGGAAATTCTGGAGAAAACCACGGTTTTCTTTCCTTGTAAATCCACCTCTTCATGCGTCGTTACCGGAGTGGTGGGAAATTGTATGGCATATCCGATATCTTCATCTTCTATGGAAAACCAGTCCTCATTATCAGAATAAGTTTCAATATCGATGAAGGCAATTTCTGCCCGACTGGTATCTTTTTGATCTTTGATCTCAAATCCTCCAAAAAATTCTGAAAGATCCTGCGTTCCTTTTTCCACACTAAAGGTGGAGGCCATCACCAAATACATTTTGTTGTTGACCAGATAATAGTTCAGAATAATGGTCTCCTCCCCTGCTTTTATTTTAACGTCTCTTCCCGGAAATCCGGCTTTTTCAATAGAGGACTTTTCAAGTATTTGCGCATTGGGCAACTGGTTGAGCATCGCTCCGATCCCGCCATCAAAAATTTGATCCAGGCGGCTGGTCATATTGGAGTGCACAGTCCCTTCCGGATAGGTCGTCATCGTCAGGTTGTAATTACTCACCATTTTTCCTCTTTTAGAAACCACCATGCTGATAACCTCCAAAGGACCAATTTCTGATTGCACGGTCTGAGTCACGACCTGTGGTTTTTGTGGAAAAAGAACCGCATAATGAGCAGTATCCTGGCTATAATCTTTCCAAACGGTGCCACTACTTTTCGGTTTTTGCTGATTCACCTGCATTTTTACAGGACTAACTTTCCAGCCCTTCTGTTTTAATAAAGCAATGACGCCGTCATCCCCCCCTAAATGGCCTGCGCCAAAGAGAGCCATGGTGGATTGCTGACGAAATTGTTCGTCAAGCCGGTTGGCGATAGTGACATTTCTTTTGGTGAACAGCTTGTCCGAAAGTTCCTCTTCACTTTCGTTTTTGGTTTCTATTTTCGCTAATTCTTTAATGTTGCCCTTAAGATAATATTTGCTGAGCTTTTTAAGTTCTTTATCACGCTGACCAAATTCTGCCACAGCCTCCATCAGCATTTCAGTGTCAAAATCATCAAAAGCAGCCATTTGCTCTTCAATGGTTTCAATGGCAAAGAGAGGCTTATTCTGACTGATCGCATAATTCTGAAAATAGAGGTCCATGGATTCTTCCATATCCTGAGCACGATTCAGGCTAACCATCAGGGAGTAGATGCCCATAGGTTTGAATTTCTTCAGGATCTCTGAATTAAACTGGCTTTTTTCAAATACTTTCAGAATCTTTTGAAAGTCCGCTGTGCTGATATGATCCGTGATTTTTTCATTACCGGGATACATCATCATTTGCGCTGCTTTGATCAGTTGGTCTCCCTGCATGTCAAGCTCAAAAGCAGCTTGTTCGCATTTATTGATATAATCCTTTACCTGTTCACTGTAAACAAATAATTTTTCTTCCTGAAGATGAATGGTCCCATAAAGGTAGGAGGGCTCTTGCTGACCATTGCCGCTCACTTCCCATAAAAGAGATTGAGCCAGCGTAAGGGTTTGACTGATCAGCAGGATAAAAAATAATAAAAAGTGTTTTCTCATAGTTTCATTAAATATGCCCTTAAGATAAAAAAAATCCCGCCATTGGCGGGATTCCGTAGGAGGTGAATTTTCCTTAAAATTTCTCTTGTTCCGGGTTATTGTAAACGTGCTCATAATATTCATGCGCCATGCGGTCCGCATCAAAATAGGGCGTTACATCCTTCATGGAGGTTTTTACAATTTTTGTCCACTCCTCCGGCTTGTCGTAATAAGTTGGCAATACCTCATGCTCCAACAAGTAGTACATCGCTTCCATATCTTCCTGATCCTGCATATGGTGAGGCTTGCGGTGATCCGTAGCCGGGATGATGAATCCATTGGAGCCATGGCGGGTAAACTCACAAATCCAACCGTCATAAGTCGAGAAGTTGATACCGGCGTTCATCGCAGCAGTCATACCGGAAGTACCGGAAGCTTCACGGGTCACACGTGGGTTGTTCAGCCACATATCGGAACCGTATTTCAACATGCGGGAAAGCTGTAATTCATAGCCTACCAAAACCGCTGCATTTTTATATTGCTTGGTCATGTGCACCAGTGAGTTAAAAGTACCCACCGCACCGTAATCCATTGGGTATGGCTTACCCGCCCAGATAATCTGGATCGGATATTTTGTGTTGGTCAATAATTTATGGAAACGCTCCATATCACGGGTGATCAGGTCAGGACGCTTGTATTCTGCATAGCGACGCGCCCAAACAATGGTGAAAACATTGGGATCAAACCAGTTACCGGTTTGGTCCGCCACGATCTGGAACAAGTTCTTTTTCAGTTTTTTCTTACGCTCTATCAGAGAGGCATCATCGTCCTTTGCCAAAGCTTCTTTCAACTGTGGGTCCTGCCAGTAGCGGGCATTCTGCGCATTGGTCACATGGGTAATCGGGCAAATGCCTTCATGACCTTTCCACATTTCTCTAGAAACTTCTCCATGTAGTTTAGAAACCCCATTGGCAAAGTGTGAAAGTCTCAAAGCGACTAAAGAGTGGTTGAAAATATCATCCTTGATGCCCGTAAGCTCACGCACAGTCTCTAATGGTACCCCATTAAAGAAGCCCAATTTGTTTAGCAGGTGAATATTATGTTTTTCGTTACCTGCTTCCTCAGGAGTGTGAGTGGTAAATACCATACGCTTCTTTACCTCCTCAACAGAATCAAATTTCTTATATAAATGGAAAGCAGCGGAAAGGGCATGCGCTTCATTCAGGTGATAAATTTCCGGCTCCCAGTTCAGTTCATCCAAAAGTTTCGCACCGCCAAGGCCTAAAAGAATAGACTGTGCTACTTTACCCTCTGTGTTGGATTCGTAAAGGCGGTGAGTTGTCGTTTGTGCCAGATAATCGTTCTCCGGTAAGTCTGTAGATAAGAAGAACATCGGAACGGTACCGAACTGCTCAGGATCCAGATAATAGGCTTTTACCCATACCGGGTGATTGTTCAGGTTAATAGAGAATTTGATGCCGGTATCTTCCAGAAAAGAGTAGATTTTCTCCTGAAATAAAACGTCCATGGACTGATCCTTGGCACGAATCTGATCATAGTAGCCATATTTCCATAGCAAGCCAATCCCGACCATATTTTGCTTCAGGTCATAAGCACTACGCATATGCGAACCGGCTAAAAAGCCTAATCCTCCGGAATAGATTTTGAAAGACTGATCGATCGCAAATTCCATACAGAAATAAGCGGTTTTTTTACTGTATTTAGGATCGAATTTATAAGGGTGTTGGAATTTCTTAGGTAAGCTCATTATTATTCAAAAATTAGTATTAAACCAAGATTGTGTGATTGTTTATACACGAAAAAATCCAGTTAGATTATGCAATTAATGGATTTTTGTAATATGTAATAGTTTGTTTGAAATTCTTTTTGATTTTTTGCTTTAGCAAACGTTTTCTATGGCCGATTTAAGGCACACTTTTTTAGTTTTATCCTGCTTATTTAATGATTAACAAAGATTTGAAAAATGATTTGAGTCATTAAAAATACTGTCTAGAGCATAAAAAACGAAATATAGATTTTTGAGTTAAAAAATGCTGGAAAAATTTAAGTGCCTGAAGATGTAATAATTGGAATATCCATGTTGAAATTTACTCTTCGCATCGGCAATTTTTTTCATGACACTCTTTTTTTTGCCTCTGAAACGGTCTAATGCTATTTTTTAAAAGCAGAAAAACTGCTCCCAAAAATAAAAGGAAAACGACGATTTCCTGAAAAGTCAAAGTAGTCAACAGCTCCATTTTTTTTATTTGATTTTAGTACATAGTCAGATTTTGAACCAATTTTTACGATTTATGGGACGAATCCGAATGAAAAGCAATAAAGATATATAAACCAATTGATTAGCGCGAAAAAATAGAGGTAACTTTTTGCTCAAAAAGGTGAACAATATCCAAATAAATCTCCTTTCAAATATATACTGACATACTGCCTATGAACCTGAACGAATACCACTATGCTGTTGACCCAACATTCCTAAAGCGCCTGCCCTGCCCCATCATTGTGCTTGGTCCTCACGGTACAGCCTTATTTGCGAATCAGGCTTTCATAGCGCTTTTCAGTGAAATCGCCGCGGAAGCTATTCAAAATGGGAAAATTTTGTCCATCATTGGCCGGTGGCAGGAAGAAGAAGTGGTAAGTTTTCCGAATTCCAGGGTGCCTCAGAAAAAATGGCGCCTAAAACGTATTAATCAGGAGGATGACCGAGAGGTTTGGTCTTTAGAAGAAGCCAATCAATCCCCTTTTCAGGATACGCAATTTTTGTCCATGATGGCGCATGAACTGCGCACTCCGCTTAATGCCATTCTGGGCCTGACCCAGTTGGTGAATCAGGAAAATGAACAAAAGGGTTTGGTTGAAACCCTGCATACCCTTCAATATTCCGGAGAGCACCTGTTGGGTCTGATCAATGATGTATTGGATTTTAGTAAAATTTTCGAAGGGAAACTTCAGCTTGATCCACGGTCCTTTAATCCCAAAATGCAGTGCAAAGAGATTAAGGCCATGTTGCAAAGCAGAGCCTTGAATAAGGATATCTTCCTGAAGGTTTTAATTGGAGATGAGGTGCCCGAACTGGTGAAGGGCGATGATCATCGTCTGAAGCAGGTGCTGATCAATCTGATAAATAATGCTATAAAATTTACCGAAGAGGGAGGCATTACCGTTAAGCTGGAGCGCCTGCCCAGAGGGGGGAATATGCTGTGGTTGCGTTATACGATTGAGGACAGCGGCATTGGTATTGCACCCGATAAAATTCAACAGATTTTTGAGCCTTTCAGCCAGGCTGACACTTCCACCGGTCGGAAATACGGTGGTACAGGCCTGGGTTTAACGATCAGTAGGTTCCTGATTGAAAGTATGGGAGGGAACATCAGGGTAGAAAGTAAGCCAGGGGTAGGCACGCGTTTTTTCGTGAGCTTGCCAATGGAGCGCCATCAGGATGAGCAGCAGCAATTTATTCCAGCAAGCCTTAAGCCTTTTCGTAATGCGAAAGTACTTTTGGTGGAAGACGAGCCGATCAACCAGGCGATAGCCAAACGCTATCTGTCAAAATTTGGGATTGTTCCTGAATTGGCGGAAAATGGAAAACGCGTATTACAATGGGTAGAGGCGGAAACTTTTGATTTGATCCTGATGGATCTCCACCTTCCGGATGCACATGGAGAACAGCTGGCCCGTTCCATTCGCCACATGAATGCGCATTACCACAGAATACCCATTTTGGCGTTGACTTCCACCCGCTATGATGAGTGGGAAGATAAAACAGAATTGGCTCAAATGAATGGCTATTTAACAAAGCCTATTAATCCGGCCCTGATGAAACGCACCCTTGAGGAGTTTTTTGAATTTTGAGCTTAAAGCAGTCCGCTTTCTTGCCCAATAGCCTTCTTTACTTTGGAAAAAGGATTAGCTTTGTATGTCAAAAACTTTAAGACAGGCAAATTGCGATAAACATGGCATTCTCTTTATTCCAAGATTTAAAATTAGGTATTCTGGGTGGCGGACAGCTGGGCAGAATGCTGATTCAGTCCTCTTTTGATTTTAATATTGATATCGCCATTATGGATCCGGATGATCAGGCTCCCTGCTCCAGGATTGCCAGTCGGTTCAAGGTGGGTTCATTAAAAGATTATACCGACGTTTATGAGTTCGGAAAAGGCTGTGATGTGATCACGGTGGAGATTGAAAATGTGAATACGGAAGCCTTAAGGCAGCTGGAGCTGGAAGGTAAAAAGGTTTACCCGCAGCCAGCGGTCATTGAGCTGATTCAGGACAAGCGTATTCAGAAGCAGTTTTACAAAGATCACAATATTCCTACCTCCCCTTTCATTTTAACCGAAGATCGCAACGAGGTCATGCGCCATGCAGACTTTCTGCCAGCGGTTCATAAATTGGGCCGTGAGGGTTATGACGGGCGTGGGGTCCAAATGCTACGTCAGGTGGAAGATATTTCCAAGGCTTTTGATAAACCGGGTGTTTTAGAGAAGCTGATTGATTTCCAAACTGAGATTTCGGTGATTGTGGCCAGAAACCCACAGGGGCAGGTACGCACTTTTCCTGCGGTGGAGTTGGTCTACCATCCGGAGGCTAATTTGGTGGAATACCTTTTTGCACCGGCGAAAATCAGTCCCGAAGTCGCAGATAAGGCAGAGAAAATTGCTATTGATGTCATCACCAAACTGGACATGATCGGCTTGTTGGCCGTGGAGATGTTCGTGACCAAAGAGGGAGAGGTTTTGGTGAATGAGGTAGCGCCGCGTCCACATAATTCCGGACACCAGACCATAGAAGCGAATCATACTTCCCAGTATGAGCAGCATCTGCGCTCTATTATGGGGGCACCTTTGGGGGATACCGCAGCTTTGAAGCCTTCCGCTATGGTGAATCTACTAGGGGAAGAAGGCTATGAAGGTCTGGCAAAATACGAAGGGATGGAGGAATCCATGGCCGTTGATGGTGCGCATATTCACCTGTACGGAAAAAGTTACACCAAGCCTTTCCGAAAAATGGGTCATGTGACCATTGTCGATGAGGACCTGGATCGACTGAAAGAAAAAGCAGATTTCATTAAAAATACCCTAAAAATAAAAGCATGAGTAAGGTGCAAGTAGGCATTATTATGGGAAGCAATTCTGATCTTCCGGTAATGAAGCAAGCCGCAGAAGTATTGGAAGAATTGGGCGTAAGCTTTGAGGTAACGATCGTTTCCGCCCACAGAACACCCGAACGTATGGTAACTTATGCCAATGAGGCCAGAGCCAGAGGCATAAAAGCGATTATCGCCGGAGCAGGCGGGGCCGCTCACCTTCCGGGAATGGTGGCTTCTATGACCAGCCTTCCTGTCATTGGTGTTCCGGTAAAATCCAGCAATTCCATTGATGGTTGGGATTCGGTACTTTCTATTTTGCAAATGCCGGGCGGTGTGCCTGTGGCGACGGTAGCGTTGAATGGCGCGAAAAATGCCGGTATCCTTGCCGCCCAAATGGTGGGTGCTTTTGAGGCAGATATTGCGGAAAATCTGGACAAGTTCAAGCAGGCCATGAAAGAAAAAGTATTGGATGCTGCAGCAGAATTAGAGGAAAAAGGTTATCAGGCCTTTTAATTTTCCGTAATTTAGTATTGCTTTTGGAAGATCTTACTAATTTTCCAAAAGCAAATTTACGTTGCAGAGAATCTGTGGCGCTATTATTTTTTCTTTGAAGGGAATATGGTCAAAAAGTGGGTATATAAGGCGGCACCGCCGCAAGAGGATGTCGATCGGTTGATGACTCAGGTAGGAGTTTCGGAGACTGTCGCGACCCTGCTTGCCCAAAGGCAAATCACCGATTATGATGAGGCGAAGCAATTCTTCCGCCCCTCACTGGAGCATTTGCATGATCCTTTTTTGATGAAAGGAATGGCCGAGGCAGTGGATCGCCTGCAAGAGGCCTTTCAAAGAAGAGAGAAAATCCTGGTCTATGGCGACTATGATGTAGATGGTACGACTTCAGTAGCCCTGGTTTATGGTTTTTTGAAGGAGTATTACCCGAATTTGGAATTCTATGTGCCGGATCGCTATAAGGAAGGCTATGGCGTTTCACAAAAAGGGATTGAATACGCCCGAGATAATAACTTTAAGCTGATCATTTCACTGGATTGTGGAATTAAGGCCGTGGACCGGGTGCAGCAAGCCAAGGATTGGGACATTGATTTCATCATCTGTGATCACCACCGCCCAGGAAGTGTTTTACCTCCTGCTGTGGCCATCCTGGATCCCAAGCAAGAAGATTGCCAGTACCCTTTTACGGAACTTTCCGGTTGTGGCGTAGGCTTTAAGCTGATGCAGGGCTATTGCCGAAAGTTTGATATTCCGGAGCAAAAGCTCTTCACCTATCTGGATATGGTGGCGGTGAGTATTGCATCTGACATCGTGCCGGTGTCAGGGGAAAACCGCGTTTTGGCCTATTTCGGTTTGAAGGTTTTGAATAAAAAGCCCTCTCACGGTTTACAGGCCTTGATGAATTTAGGCAGTGGCATTTCCAAAATGACCATTTCCTCTATCGTTTTCGGCATTGGCCCAAGAATTAATGCTGCCGGCCGAATGGCGCATGCCTCCGGAGCCGTCGAATTACTATTGGCGCGCGATAAAGAGGAGGCCGATATTTTGGCTCAGCGGATTGAAACCAAGAATGAAATCCGCCGGAACTTTGATACCAATATCACTGCTGAAGCCATCAGCATGATTGAAAATACAGGAGGAGTACAAGCAAAATCTACCGTGCTTTTCAAAAGTGACTGGCACAAAGGGGTGATTGGGATTGTGGCTTCCCGTTGCATCGATAAATTTTATCGACCCACCATTATTTTAACCGAATCCAACCGGAAAGCAACAGGTTCTGCCCGATCCGTAGATGGCTTTGATATTTATGAAGCGATCAGCGAATGCTCGGATTTGCTGGAGCAATTTGGTGGGCACCGCTATGCGGCAGGACTTACTTTGGAGATTGATAAGGTGGATGAGTTTCGCCGTCGGTTTAATAAGGTAGTCGAGGAAAGAATTACCGAGGACCAATTGGTGCCTCGATTGAATATTGATAAAAAGATTACGCTGGACGAGGTCAATTATAAGCTTTATAATATTTTGAAGCAGATGGCGCCTTTTGGGCCGGAGAATATGACCCCGATTTTTGTCAGTGAAGATTTGAAAATTACCGAACGCCCCAGATTGCTGAAAGGGGAACACCTGAAGTTTAAAGTAGTTCAGGATGGCACCCAGCAACCTTTGGAAGCCATAGGCTTTGGCTTTGGTCAATACTTCGATTTGGTCAATAGTGGTATGCGTTTCCGTATGGCTTATTCTGTGGAAGAGAATATTTATATGGGCCGGAAAAGTTTACAGCTGTATGTGAAAGACATCAAATTCGAGGAATAATTTTTGAGGGGAATTGATCATCACGGAAGTCGGAAAAGTATTTTTTTTGTCGGCCAGATTGTTCACCTTAATCAAAAAATGATTTGTAATTTAGATTATGAAGCTACGTTCTGAAAAGCTGGTCAAAAAATATAAAAAGCGGACCGTTGTTAATCAGGTGTCCGTGGAAGTGGAGCAAGGAGAAATTGTTGGATTATTGGGCCCAAATGGTGCCGGTAAGACTACTTCCTTTTATATGACCGTAGGCCTGATTAAACCCAATGACGGGAGGATTTTCTTGGATGAGGAAGACATCACGGCTTTGCCCATGTATAAGCGAGCCCAAAAGGGGATTGGATACCTGGCGCAGGAGGCCTCTGTTTTTAGGACACTGACGGTGGAGGAGAACTTAAAGGCCGTTTTGGAAATGACCAAGCTCTCAAAGGCAGAGCAAAATGCCAAAGTAGAGGAGTTGCTGGAAGAGTTTTCTTTAACGCACGTTCGAAAAAACCTGGGGATGGTGCTTTCCGGCGGAGAGCGTCGTCGTACGGAGATCGCCCGTGCGCTGGCGGTGGATCCCAAATTTGTGCTATTGGATGAGCCTTTTGCCGGAGTAGACCCGATTGCGGTAGAGGAAATTCAGGGGATCGTGGCCAAATTGAAAAATAAAAATATTGGAATCTTGATTTCTGACCACAATGTGAATGAGACACTGGCCATTACCGACCGTGCTTATTTGATGGTGGAAGGAAAACTTTTCCGAGCAGGAACAGCTGAGGATTTAGCCAATGATCCGGAAGTGAGACGAGTGTATTTGGGGGAGTATTTTGAGCTAAAACGAAAGATATAGCTGTTGGCTGCCGGGCCAAACTTATCTTTATGACCATTATCAACTCTATTATCACCTGGGTGATGCAGAAACGTATCCACCAGATAGAACTCTTCATGAAATACCCTCATGAAGTACAATTTGATATTTTTCAGCGGTTGATCGAAACGGCCGCTGATACGGAATTTGGCCGGAAATATCATTTTAAAGAAATCAAAACGGCCCGGGAGTTTCGGGAGCGGGTGCCCCTGCACCACTACGAAGATTTATTCCCCTTTATCGATCGGATGATGAAGGGGGAAAAGAATATCTTATGGCCTACCGAAATTAAATGGTTTTCCAAATCCTCCGGAACTACTAATGCCCGCAGTAAATTCATTCCGGTCTCCAAAGAGGCCCTGGATGAATGTCATTTTAAAGGCGGAAAAGACCTCTATTCTTTCTACTCCAATAATTATCCCGATACCCATATTTTCTCCGGAAAAGGACTGGCCATTGGAGGAACCCATCAGGCCAATGAGTTTGATCTGAACGAAAACTCCCATTACGGGGATGTGTCCGCGGTGATTATGGCTAACCTTCCCTTTTATGCCCAGCTTTACCGTACCCCTAGTCTGGACATCGCCCTGATGGACGAATGGGAAGATAAAATTGAGCAGATGGCACAATCCACCATTCAGGATGATGTCACCCATTTTCTGGGAGTTCCCACCTGGACGCTGGTTTTATTGCAAAGGGTTCTGGAAATTACCGGCAAAAGTCATATTAAAGAAGTATGGCCTAACCTGGAGGCATTTGTGCACGGAGCGGTGGCTTTTGAGCCCTACGAGTCTTCCTTTAATGCGCTGATCCCAAAGGAAGGCATGCATTATATGGAGACTTATAATGCCTCTGAGGGCTTTTTTGGGATACAGGACCAGAAAGACAGTAAAGATTTATTACTAATGCTGGACTATGGGATTTATTATGAATTTATTCCCATGGAAGAATGGGATAATGAAGAACCAAAGACCATCACCCTGGAGGATGTTGAGCTTGGGAAAAACTATGCCATGGTCATTTCCACCAATGCCGGCTTGTGGCGATATCTGATCGGAGATACGGTTCGGTTTACCTCCATTTCCCCTTATCGGGTGAGGATTTCCGGTCGCACCAAACACTTTATTAATGCTTTTGGTGAAGAGGTGATCGTGGAGAATGCCGATCAGGCCATAACGGCGGCTTGTGAGGCTACCGGAGCGATTATGTCCAATTATACCGCCGCTCCCATCTTTTTGGAAGTGGGGGTGAAAGGAGGCCATGAATGGATCGTAGAATTCGAGAAAGATCCGGACGATGCCCAGCGTTTTACCGAGGTTTTAGATCAAACGTTACGCCAGATCAATTCGGATTATGATGCCAAGCGCTATAAGAATATTGCTTTAGAAATACCAAAGGTACATGTGGCGCCGGCAGGAACTTTTTATAAATGGATGAAAAACAGGGGTAAACTCGGTGGTCAGCATAAAGTCCCCCGATTGTCCAATAAACGGGAATATGTGGAGGAGATCTTAAAATTATTATAGTGTTGCCAAATTGTAAATATTGTTTGCGTTACTAGTCAATAATTAAGGCGGATTTTGGGGTATTTTAATTTCCGGAGAACAATATCATAATCTAATTGCGCTTTGAAGTCGAATTAAACTGAAATAGGTCATCTTTTAGGTTGATCTTCCTCTTCTTTGCTTGGGGTAATTTATTGGATTTGTTCAAGTTTCTCCTGCAAAGTTACTCAAACTAAAAAAATGGTGTTTGGTAACAAATCCTTAACATACAAATGGCGTTCATTGGCTTAATTAATGCCATTTTTGTCAGCGAAAAAATCAGGCTCGGTTCTGCCGGAATAAATTGTAAATGGAATACGGATTAATTGATTTCTTGAAGCTTGTAGGAGCTCTTGGGTTTTTCATCTTTGGGATGAAAGTAATGTCTGAGGGGATTCAGAAGGTTGCAGGAAATAAGATGCGAGAGATTTTGGGTAAGATGACCCAGAATCGATTCATGGGTATGCTGACAGGTTTCATCACCACAAGTTTGGTACAGTCCTCCTCAGCAACCACAGTAATGGTAGTGAGTTTTGTTAACGCAGGCTTGCTTTCCTTGGTTCAGGCGATTAGTGTAATTATGGGAGCCAACATCGGTACCACCATGACGGGGGTGCTGTTAACGGTTTTTGGATTTTCCAAAGTAAGTATTTCTTCTTACGCCCTGGTCATTATTGCAATCGGCTTCCCGCTACTCTTCTTAAGTAACAACAAAGCCAAAAGTTGGGGAGAGTTTTTTATTGGATTTGCCTTATTATTCATGGGACTGGATGAATTAAAACATGCAGTACCAGATTTAAGTGCCAACCCTGAAGTATTGGAATTTGTAAAATCATGGACGAATTTAGGTCCTGGAGGAATTTTCTCCACCCTGTTATTTGTGATGATTGGTACTATTCTGACCATTATCGTTCAGTCATCCAGTGCGGCCATGGCCATTACACTGGTGATGTGTAACAGTGGATGGATTCCTTTTGAAGCGGCTGCGGCCATTATTTTAGGAGAAAACATTGGTACGACGATTACCGCGAACCTTGCAGCAATGATTGCAAACGTTCATGCCAAGCGTGCAGCATTGGCTCACTTCATGTTCAATATGTTCGGTGTAGTGTGGATGTTGGTGGTTTTCCACTGGTTTACCCTAGGCATCGCTTATGTGATGGACAACTATCTGGGTTTGGGAGATCCTTTTGCGCAAACAGATTCTATCAAATGGGGATTGACGCTATTCCATATCACTTTTAACTTAACCAACACCTTCCTGATGATTGGTTTTGTAAATAAGATTGCCGATATCGTGACGGGACTATTGCCAGCGAATGATTTGGAAGAGGATGATTACAGATTGGAGTATATCTCTACCGGATTGATGAAAACACCGGAATCTTCTATCCTTCAGGCACAGTTGGAAGTCGTGAGATTCTCAGAATATACTGAAAAGATGCTTAACCTAATGGGTAAGCTTATTATTGAAGAGAAGCCTAAAAAGCAAAAGAAACTGATCGAAAAGATCAGAAAGATCGAGTCTACTACGGATGAGGTGCATGAGGAAATTGCAAAGTATCTTTTGCGAATTTCTACCAACCGCCTGAGCAGAGAGTCTTCTGAGATGATTTCTGATCTTCACTTTGTGATCAATGATTTGGAAAGAATAGGAGATATTTTCTGCCACGGAACCCGTACCTTTGCGAAGAAAGCGGAGCAGGAAGTGGAACTTTCGGAGGAGCAGAAAAAGCAGTTGGTGTTACTTTCTGATAAGTTAAGAGTAGGTTTTGATGCAATGAAAGTCAACCTTAAAGAGGTGACTTCTCCATCTAAAGTAAACTTTGAGACCGCAAGTGAAGCCCAAAGAGATGTTTATGATACGGTAAAAGCATTGAATAAGCGTCTGGTTTCAGAAGCAGATATGGATGATTATAACATTAAGTCTGGTTTGATCTATACCGATTTGATTATGGTTTACTCCAGAGTAAATGACCACGTTTTCAATGTAACGCGGGATTTAGTCGGACAGAATAGATAAGCCCTTATTGATGTTCAAAATATATGGAGGTAAGCCGAAAGGTTTACCTCTTTTTTTTGATTGGAATTTCATAAGCCACGGACCATTCCACAAAATCCGCCACCGAGGCATGGGCCTTTAAGGCGACCTGAAACCATAATTTTTCCAAAACTGCATATCTTGCACCCAGCCTCCAGTATAGAAGCTCCTCATTAGCATTATCCCCATGATAGTAATAGGCCCCCAGCCCCAGGATGAACCTGAGTCGGTTTAAGATAAGCTCATTTTCTCCATAAAGCCCCAGGCTGAGGAGCTGGTACCGTTCCAGAGGACTTTGGAGCTGTTTATTCCTTACTTTGGCAATTTCATTGTAAAAGAGGTCATGGGCCAAGCTGAAGGCAAAGATGTAACTGATTTGTTTCCGGTAGCCCAGACTAAAATCATGCACCTGATAGTATTTAAAAGTGAGATCAGAAGATCTTACGCCATAGCCATAGCGAAGGAAGATGCTTTGTTTATCCTGGAAATCGCCCCAAAGTCGTCGGACGGTGGCCGCTTTTTCAATATTATTGGTGAGTGAGTAATCCCGGTGGAAAAAATATTTTAGCCCAATACTTAGTCCCCGATTATTCAGCCCCAAATTGGGGGCGCGGGTCATTCCATTAGAGAAATGGGTATAATCCATGGAGATATCCAAATCCATCTGAGGGGATATGGTAAAGGTATTGGCAATTCTTAATCTTAAAAAGGCATTTTCCCCTGATCCAATGGCTACGTTTCGAGGGTTTTTAGTCTCATGGAAGGGGCTCAGGTTAAAAGCCAGTCCGATGGAAGGCTCCAGGGCCAGGTAGTAATTTTTGTGTCGAAAAACAGGGAAAGCAATAAAACCATAAAGGGCATTAGGGTTTCCGAAAATTTGACTGCTCCCCACATCCCCGCGAAAATATCCCAGGCCATAAAGCGGATGGTTTAATAAGACCTCAAATGCATGGCTCCCCAAGCCTTGCTTTCCGAGCCTGATATCCAAAAAATGGTAAGGCTCGGAGGTGATTGCTTGTAAGGCGGGCTTATGAGCAATGACGTCTCCGTAGCTATATCTCGCCTCTAAGAAAAGTCCCTTTTGTTTCAGGAGGGACTTTTGACCGTGCGCATAAAAAGATCCACACCCCAAAAACAAAAGCAATAGTAATACTTGCTTCATGCAATCTGACGTTGATGAAAAATCATTTAAACAGATTGGTGGGGTTATGCCAGTCGCTCCTAAAAAACGACTGTATTGTAAGAAATACTTACATAGGGGATAAGTTTAGAATTTTTTCGATTTTTTGCTCTAAAGGCAGATCTCCCTCCAGCCAGTGGATATGGATCCCTTGCTTTTCCATTCTTCGGAAATAGGTCATTTGCCGTTTAGCGAAATTATGGATGGCCGAATTCAATTTTTGGTACATGTCGTTTTTGTTAATCTCCCCTTCGAGGTATTGGGTGATAAAACGGTACTCCAGCCCATAAAATTTTAGTTGTTCCGCAGTATAGCCTTTACCAAGCAGATTTTCCACCTCTTCTACCATGCCCTCCTGCAATCGCGCCTTTAGTCGCTTAGTGATGCGCCTTTTTAAAGTACTCCTCTCCCACTGTATGCCGGCTACCACATGGTTGATTTCGGGTAATCGGCTTTTTTCAGGGGGATTTTGCTGCTCAAAAGTGGCAATCTCAATGGCTTTAATTGCTCGCTTTCGGTCCGCTATGTCTGTGGTGTTGTGCAGTGGCTTCAGCAATTGTAATTGCTCAATAAGTTGCTCCAATTCCATCATGGCTAATTCCGCCCTTAAGGCCACGTTTTCCGGTACCTTTTGTAGTCGATAGCCCTTTAAAATAGATTCAATGTACATGCCAGTTCCCCCACACATGATGGCTTGCTGTCCAGCCTGTGTAATTTGATCAAAGGCCTTCAGAAAATCTTGCTGAAATTCAAAAACATTGTATTCATACCCAGGAGGATGAATGTCAATGAGGTGGTAGGGAATTTGTTGTCCATTGATCTGGTATTCCTCCAAATCTTTTCCGGTTCCGATATCCATTCCCACATATACCTGTCTGGAATCTGCGCTGATGATTTCTCCGGAAAGCTTTTCCGCCAGATGCACCGCCAAATGGGTTTTGCCCGAGGCCGTGGGCCCTAAAATTGTAATCAGCGTATTATTTTTTTCCATCCTCAAAGTACTTTTGTTTTTGGTGATTCCTGCAGCATGATTTTCCGCCCCTGTGTTTCGGCTTCGCTTCGCTTTTGGTTATCTTGCGAATTGTGTTTTGCGGAGATGCCTCCTGCAAATATATCAAAAAAATAGCGGCAGTAGCGGAATCCTATTGCCCGGCATTTGAAAAAATAAAACTTCAGCATGAATTTAGAATATGTAAAGTCAGTAGTAAGAAATGTTCCGGATTTTCCGAAGCCTGGCATTCAGTTTAAGGACATCACCACCGCATTGAAGGACCCGAAAGCTTTATCTTTTATGGTGGATCACCTTTATGAACATTATAAGAATAAAGGGATCACGAAGGTGGCTGGCATTGAATCCCGTGGCTTTATTATAGGGGCTGCATTGGCTGCCCGTTTAGGTGCTGGTTTTGTTTTAATTCGCAAGCCGGGAAAATTACCTGCTGATACGATTCAGAAATCCTATCAACTGGAATATGGCGAAGATACCATTGAAATGCACAAGGATGCCATTGGCAAAGAGGATGTGGTTTTGGTGCACGATGATCTGTTAGCCACAGGCGGAACGGCTTTGGCCGCTTTGGAATTGGTTCAGGAGGTTGGAGCAAAGGAGGTTTATGTTAACTTCCTGATAGAATTAGCCTTTTTGAATGGTACGGAGCGCTTGTCTTCGGCAAAAGAAGTATATTCGATGATTAGCTACTAATCAAAACAAATCCTATGAAAATATTTCATAACCCAAGGTGTACAAAATCCCGACAGACACTTCAGCTTCTACAGGAAAAGGGAGCAGAAGTTGAAATTGTGGAATACCTGAAAACCCCTCCTACTGTGGCAGAACTTACGGAGGTCGTTAAACAATTGGGCATTCCGGCGGAAAAGCTATTACGCAAGACAGAAGCCATTTTTAAGGAGCAGTTCAAGGGACAAAACCATACGGATGCCGAATGGATTCAGATTATGGTGGATCACCCCAAATTGATTGAGCGTCCTATCGTGATAAAAGACGGAAAAGCCGTGATTGGCCGTCCGCCGGAAAATGTGGCAGTATTTTTTTAGGGAATAATTAAATGAAAAGGACCAACATCGCTGCTGGTCCTTTTTTATTTGGGATATATACGTTATGATTTTTTACGTTTTTTACCGCCTTTCCTGCCCTGGCGATTTTTTTGCTGCTCCTGGAAAGTGGTAAACTGCTCCTCCGTAAGAATTTCTTTCAATTCTCCTTCATAAGTGGTGCGGTGTTCCTTCATGGCTGCGCGCATGGTCTCTCGGTCGCCTTGGCTTTCTTCCCGCATGGCTTGCATCTCGGTGATGTGCTTGGTGTTCAATGCCAGGATTTTCGTTGATTGCTCCTCATTTAGCCCCAGGTGCTCGGTCATTCTTTCGGTCATTTTTGCGGCTACCTCTGCAGGTTCTCCTTCCATCATTCCACGTCCCCCCGGGCCTTGTGCCATTAGGCTGGAGAAAGAAGCTAGCAGGATCCCGAACATTAAAATTAGATTTTTCATATCGCTTATTTTTTTGTTTTTCTGTTTGATTACCCTACAAAGAAGAAGTTTAATGCTGAGACGAAAAAAAATCTTCAATCAATGGCGGCAAACGTTCAATCAAAGGCATAAAAAAAAGCACCTGATGACTCAAGTGCTTCTTTAAGAGGCTTAATCCTCTTTGGATGCTTCTGTATCCTTGCTTTTCTTTTTATCTTTTTTCTTCTTCTTTTTCTTCTTCTTACCACCGTTTTTCCATTGCTCAAACTGCTTCTCGGTCAGTATGCCTTCCATCTTCTTTTTATAGTCTTCCTGAAGTGCTCTGAACTGATCGGCCAGATCCTGCTGGTCGCCTTGCCCGCTCATGGCTTTCTCACGAAGAGCAAAAGCTTTGGTGTAGTGATCATGATTCACCACATTGACATTCAATTCCTGCTCGAAAGACAATTTAAGGTCTTTCTTCATTTCTTCGGTCGCTTTTTCGGCTAATTCCTCTTTGGTAGGTTCCTTGGGCTGGTGATCAGCTCCTGCCTGCGGAATGCCACGGGTCCCATAGCCTCCTCCGTAACCATAGCCACGGTTACCATAATATTGAGCATAACAATTGTTAAAAGAGGCAAAAGCGACAATTAAGCCAAGGCATACCAAAATGGATTTACAGCAATGGATCGTTTTATCTTTCATAACGCAAATTTCAAGTGATACAGGAAAAAATAACCCTGTGAACTAAAACAATAGATGCAATATCTATTATTGGTTGAAATAAATCAACAGGAAGGGAGCAATAAAGAAGGTGATGATCAAATACAGTAAACCGGCAGCGCGGTATTTTACTGTCATTTTTCCTAGCCAAATGGCCATATTTACCGCAAAATGCCTGAAGGCCTTGATCGGCATAAAGATAATGACTCCCGTGAGGTTGAATAAGAAATGCACCAATCCCATCGCCAGCGCGGTTGGGGAAAGGAAAAGTCCGACCATCAGAGCGGTAATGGTTGTGCCCAGGTTGCAGCCTAAAATATAAGGGAATACTCTACTCAAACCCACTTTTTTGGTGGCGGCTAAAGGTACTATTAAAGAGGTCGTCAGTGAGGAGGACTGTACCAAAAGGGTTAAAACCGTGCCTGTACCAAAAGACTTCCATTCTGTTTTGAAAAAGGACTGGAATGTGTTTTTAAGCTCGGCATCCAGATAACGATAGATGATTTTTGCCAATAACTTAATAGAAGCAAAAAGCAGCACCATAGAGAATATGATGGTAATTGGGCCATTATCGATGACATTGATCAACCAGTAAACCAAAGGTTCAATGGAAAGCCATTTTAAAAAGAAAACATTGTCCAGTTCAATAATGGGAATAAAAGCGGCAATGTATTGAGCTGTTTGGGTGTAAGTCTGGAAAAAATATTCAAGAGGTAACACCATGATTACCGTCAATATATTGAACAGATCATGCATGGAAGCGGCAGAAATAGCCCGTTGAAAAGACTTTCGGTCACTGATAAACCCTAAAGAGACTAATGTACTTGTTAATGTCGTTCCAATATTAGCGCCTAAAATCATCGGTACCGCATCTGCAAAAGAAATGGAGCCAGCCGCTACAACCGCTACTACAGCGGAGGTTACAGTGGAGCTTGACTGAAGGATGGCTGTACCCAATAGCCCGACAAATAAGCCCACAAAAGGGCCAAAGTTATTCTCTACCATTAAATCAGTGGCTTTTCCTCCTACAACGGAGAAGGATTTTACCATTAATTCCAGGGAGAAAGCAAAAAGTATTAGTGTCGCAAGAATGGAGATAATCCCCTTAAGGACATTTTTCCGTTTTTCTCTCGACATCATGGTAGCTTGTATGATAGTATTATGCGTGTTAAAATGATCTTTCATTGCTGCGTTGCCCTGCAATTTGGCAAGGCTTGCAAAGTTAGGAAGTGAATTTTCTTTAATGGCAAAGCCAATGTAAAATCATTGTTAAATCATTAGGTGCTTAGCGTTAGTAAAACCCGATTTCAAAAAATAAGACTTGAGATTAAAAAAATATTGGAAAATTATTTTTAGTAAGTCTAAATAAGAATTAATTTGCCTTCGAAAAATAAGCTACAATCTACTTACGATATGGACAAAAGATTACAAAAGGGAGCATTAATAATGCTAGCCCTATTTTTTACGACTTTTGCAGCCTTAGCTCAGGTATCTATAAAGGGGAAAGTCACTGAAGCCAATAAAAATGGATTACCAGGGGTTACGGTGAAATTGGGGACTAATGGTGCGGTAACGAATGAAGATGGCGTCTTTACTTTTGAATCTGTGGAGGCGGGCAAGCACCTGTTAACGATTTCCTCTGTGGGTTTTGAAACCCAAAAGCAGGTAGTTGTTGTTAAAAAGCGCCCTGTTGAAAATCTAATTTTTGAATTAGCGGCCTCTACCACTGATTTGGCCAACGTAACGGTTTATGGAGGCTCCTTAACGCGTTCAGGAAAGGCAATAGAGGATATTCCGGGTTCCACCCATTATCTTAGTCCGGAAGAATTGGCGGTATTTAATTACACTGATGTAAATAATGTACTGGCCTTTATTCCCGGCGTGAATATGGTGCAGGAAGATGGCTGGGGCTTACGGCCAAATATCGGTATCCGAGGGACGGGCTCAGAGCGTAGTTCCAAAATCACTTTAATGGAAGACGGCATATTGGTGGCTCCGGCGCCTTATACTGCTCCAGCAGCCTATTATTTTCCTTCTGCCGGAAGAATGCAGGCTTTTGAGGTATTGAAAGGTGCAAGTCAGATAAAATATGGACCAAATACTACCGGAGGAGCTTTTAATATGGTATCCACTCCTATTCCTACACAGTTTTCGGGGATGTTGAATGCCAATGTGGGGTCCTATGGATTGAAAAATGTTCATGCCCATGCAGGGACTTCAACGGAACATTTTGGATTGTTGGTGGAGACCTTCCAGCAAAGCGCAGATGGTTTTAAAAATTTGCCTAATGGTGACCCAACCGGTTTTAATAAATCCGATTATATGGTGAAAGGGCGTATTAACACAGGAAAAGAGGCAAAAATTTATCAGGCTTTATCTTTTAAAATAGGGTATAATGAAGAGGTGTCGAATGAGACTTATCTGGGGCTGACGGATGCTGACTTTGAGGCTGATCCTTTTCAGCGCTATGCTGCATCTGCCAAAGATAAGATGGAGACGAGCCAGCAGCTTTATTCTTTGGAGCATGTGATTGAACCTACTGATTTCTTATCGGTCACCACTACCCTTTACCGCACTGAATTTGCCAGAAACTGGTACAAACTGAATAAGGTGAATGGCAATGGTATCTCCGGAATTATGGAAAATCCGGCAGATTTCCAGCAGGAGTATCTATGGTTGACCGGCCAGCAGGACTCACCGGACGACATTTTTGAAGTCAAAGCCAATAACAGAACTTATTATGCTCAGGGCATTCAGTCCAGACTGAATGCTTATTTTGAAACCGGAAATATAAAGCATGCACCGGAAATAGGGATTCGATACCATGAAGATGGTCTGGATAGATTCCAATGGGTGGATGATTATAAAATGACTGGCGGAGAACTGATGATGACCACCAAAGGACAGCCGGGTACGGATAGTAACCGATTGGAAGATGCCTATGCTTTTTCAGGCTATTTCCAATATGGATTAACATTGGGAAATTTGTCCCTGATTCCAGGTATTCGCTATGAAAATATTTACCAAACTAAAAATGATTATGGTAAAAATGATGTAGAACGTAGTGGGGCTGATTTAAAGAAAAGTTCCAATGCGGTTTCAGTGGTACTCCCCGGGATTGGTGCTGAATATAAAATCTCCGGTTTACTGTCAACATTTGCCGGTGTTCATAAAGGGTTTTCCCCTCCGGGCTCTAAAGAAGATACCAACCCGGAGGAAAGCGTCAACTATGAATTAGGTATTCGGGCAAATTCTTCGGCCTGGAATCTGTCTGTAGTTTATTTCTATAATGATTATCAGAATTTGTTGGGGGCAGATCTTTCAGGGAATGGAGGAACTGGCTCAGGCGAGTTATTTAATGGCGGACAGGTACATTCCCAAGGCCTGGAGCTGGAGGCCGTAGGTAATTTGTTGCATCAGGTTTCCACTCATTTCAAATTGCCGGTATTCTTTACTTATTCCTATACTTCCGCACGTTTCCAAAACGATTTTGAAAGTGATTTTGAGCCATGGGGAACCGTTACTGCGGGTGATTATTTACCTTATGTGGCTCCGCATCAATTCGCATTGAGTCTTGGCCTTGAGCACCGAAAGTTCTCTATTAATATGGCTACAAAATATCAGTCTGCAATGCGAACCATTGCCGGTCAGGGAGACTTGGAGCCTTCCCAAAGCACAGACGAGATTCTGACGATGGACTTGAGTGCCCATTATTTCTGGGGGAATAATGTAGAGTTTTATGCGAACTGGAATAACATTACCAATGCCACTTATGTGGTTTCCAGAAGACCAGCTGGTGTTCGACCTAATATGCCGTCCGTGGTAATGGCGGGAGTAAAGCTGACATTCTAGGGAAAAGAAAACTAGATTAGAAAAAAGAGTATCTGTAAGGATGCTCTTTTTTTTTGTCTTTGGAAAATAAATGAAGAGCATTTATTATAAAAAAAAGCTGAATTGATTTAATTTTGTAAATATTTATAGCGTCATTTACTTGGAAAAATGTTATTCTTGCGCGTAATGTTTTGGTCTTTTTTTAACATTTTTGAAATTTGAATATATTTTTGAAAGATTATCGCCTACATCTCGTGACGTTCAAGGATTGAATGGAACTAATCTTATAAATCCTCTTTCGATGATGATTAGAAATAAAAATATTGGCTTCCTCAGGTCTGTACTTTTTTTCATAAGTTGGTTCCTTGCCTTTGCATGCACCAATCAGAAAAGCTTGGAGGAACAAGCTCAACATGACGTTGCCCTTTTTGAAAAAGTAGTAACTGATGTTACTGAGGCGTACGTTATGCCTTCTTCTGTTGTCTTTTTGAAGGACATGCGCGCATTGAACGTAGCGGTGGATAAACTGATATCTCTTAGGAATGAAGATGCCCTGAATACCGTGAAATTGGCCTGGGTGGAGACTTACTTTACCTGGCAAATGATTAGCCTGTTAGATTTTGGGCCAGCAGAAGAATTAATGCTAGCCGACCTGGTGGGTAAATTCCCGGTAGATCCTTCAGCGGTAGTTCCTGATGAAAATAATAGGCTGCTGGCAGAAGAAAAGGGTCTGATGGCGGTAGAATATATGATTTTTTCGGCCACCACAGAAGAAACTTTGCAGGAAGTTCGAAATTCAGAGACCTTTCGTCAGGCCTTACTGCGGAAAGTAGCTGAAATGAATGAACTAAGTACCCAATATCAACTAAAGTGGCAATCTTATCAAAGTAATTTCGCAAATCAAACCGGAGTGGAAGAGGATCAATCAGTTTCCCAGCTGGTGAGCGCAGCCATTAAGACGATTTCTTTAATGAATGGGAAAAAGTTAGGCAGGCCGATGGGCATTGACGGAGGTGAGGTTGACTTTGAATTGATTGAAGGTACTTACTCGGGGGAGTCGATGAGTGCTTTGCGATTACAATGGGCATTTTGGAAGGGTTTGTGGAAAGGGGAAATTAATGTCAAAGATTACGAGATGGTGTTTAGTGGATTGGGAGAAATCTTAGGAGAGGGGGAACAACATCAACAACTGGTTGAAAAAATGGCGGAAGTGGATGCACTGTTCGCCCAAGTGAATTTAAAAGATATGAGAAAGGCCATTACCTACTTTCCTGAAGAGATGCAGGCCCTTCAAACCGCATTGGAAGAAATGGAAGTGTTGACGCTTTCCCTACCATCTAGTATGGGGATAGCAGTGAATTAATCGTAAGGAATCTTGTTTAAATATTGATTCTTTAAAAACACCTGATTTCGGTCTGGTATTTCATTTTAAAAAGAGGTTGTTTTCTTAAGTTTTCTTTTTGCTGCAAAGTGGGAAAAAGAAAGCATAATTTGCCGTAAGGAACTTTTGAAAGAGAAGCAGTAAATGTGGCGAAAGTAAGCTTACTCAAATTTGAGGTTTAAAAAAATCAGGAAAAACGTGTATAGCACCCTGTAAAATTGATGATAGTGTTACGGTAATAAGGGGCTGTAGCTGCATAATAGGGTTACACACACCCTCAAAAATAAGAGGTAAATTATTGGCAAGAATACAAAAAAGGCGGTCATTTTGATGACCGCCTTTTTTTAAGCCATACTTTAAAAATTATCGTGCTTTTAATTGGTTGAGAGGTATTGGGAGGAGCCGGGAGTGGAAATGTCTTTTCGAATGAGCGCTACGGTGTCTAAGCAAAAATTCAGATCATCTACACAATCCTGATAGTTTTTAATGATTTCAGTCTGAGAAGCCCCATTTCGCTTACTAAATATTAAATTTTTTACGGAGGAGCTTAGTTTTTTTTGATGGACAATCAGGCTTTTTAACATGGGGTAAGTGGGAAAGGCCGGGATAAATTGTTTTTCGAGCCATAAGTCATAATCCTGATCTCCTAATAGCATATCAAGTTTTCCGGAGTCTTCATGTCGATTGGTGACAAATGACCGGAGTGTTTCCTGCCAATTGTTATAATAAAAAGTTGCTTTCGCAAATCCTTCTCTGTAAACCTGATGATCGACAGAAGTCAATGGAGTGGAATACCGCATTTTCATCTTCACTTGTTCTAAATGCATAAGCCAAATCGGAATAAAAAGTTCTTTTTTACCTAAGAGTCAAATGTATTATTGGTCATAAAAGTATGAAAATGAGTGTTTTATGATGAGTTTTGTGATCTTTTTTTATCTTTTTTATATCTGTGATGTAATAAAAGTCAGATGGCATATTATTTGACGCTGCTCCAATGTTAGTTTTTATGCATGCGATATTGGGGATGAAAAAGTGGATTTTAGTCGTTCTAGGGCTTTTTTTTATAAGTTGGAGGTTTAATAGTGAAATGAATCTGGAGGGTAAAGTGAGTGCAACATTCCTCCCAGGTGATCATTATTTGCCAATACGTAACTTTTCCACCAATATTGCGCTGCCTAAAGATTCCACTGTTAAGATGGGCGTGCCTTACGAATTAAATTCCGGTGCTTATGAAGTATATTATGAGGTTTTGAGTCCGGGAAGAGGCTGGAGAAAGGTGGATTATGTCATGGAACTCAAATCCGATCATGGCCGAAGGGGTGGAATTTGGGGTTTTTCAGAGCAAGGCGCTGATATTGATTATGTGCTCCACCTGGGTCGGGAGCCCATATTGAAAAGGAATATACGGAATGATCGGAGGGTTTACCGTCGATCATAAAAAAAGCCCGAATCGGAAATGGATTCGGGCTTTTTTGTTATTTCTTTTTCTTCTTTTTTACTTTTTGGAAAACCAGTGCGGTACGGTTAGTGAGGTAAATGCTGAGCTTTTGTTCCTCATTGGTCGTGTAGACCATTTTGGTGTTCACCCGGTTAAAACCTCCGTATTCCGGATCATCCGAGGAAAGTATGATTTTATAATCTCCTTCCTCCGGTACCCAGAATTGATAGGCCGGAATGGCATTTTCCGGATGGAAGTTAAAGACGAAAATCAAATCACCTCTTTTGACAATAATGGTATTGTTGACCTCGTCCAGGTTTAACTGTTCGGCCGGATTCACCGTCAGGGTTTTGTGCTGACTGATCACATCGATCATGGCAGCATCAAAATCTTTCAGGTAATGGTATTTCAGATATTCTGCATCCGCTAGGCTCCACTGGCGGCGGGCATGCTGATAACTCCAGTTATTACCTTCCCTTGGAAAATCTATCCATTCGGGATGCCCGAATTCATTCCCCATAAAGTTCAGATAGCCTTCCCCGCCCAAAGACATGGTGAAGAGGCGGATCATCTTGTGCAGGGCAATGCCGCGGTCAATGATCAGGTTTTCTCCCTCCTTGTTCATGTGCCAGTACATCTCCTTGTCCATGAGCCAAAAGGCAACAGTTTTATCTCCGACAATGGCCTGGTCATGAGATTCTGCATAGGCAATAGAACGCTCCTGGTATCGGCGGTTGGTCATCACACTCCATAACTCCTGTACGTTCCAGTCCTCATCATTTTTATGTTTCAGGTATTTTATCCAGAAATCCGGAATGCCCATCTGCAAACGGAAATCAAAGCCCAATCCCCCTTCTTTTACCGGCCGGCAGAGCCCGGGCATTCCACTCATATCCTCTGCAATAGTGATTGCTTCCGGATTAATCTCATGTGCAAGCGTATTGGCTAATTGTAAATAGCTCAAGGCATCCCAATCCACCTGATCCACAAAATATTTGTCATAGTGATCGAAGCTCACATGGTCCCCGTGGTGCAGGTACATCAAGGAAGTAATGCCATCAAACCGGAAGCCATCTACATGGTACTCCTCCATCCAATAGCGCACATTGGACAATAAAAATTGCTTCACCTCCCATTTTCCATAATTGAACAATTTGGAGTCCCAGGCATCGTGGTTTCCTCTTCCGCCGGCATGAAAGTACTGGTGGTCGGAGCCATCAAATTCATTAATGCCTTCTGCCAGATTTTTTACCGCATGAGAATGTACCAGATCTATGACGATGGCCAGGTCTAGTTTGTGTGCCTTATTGACCAAATATTTGAAATCATTCGGATTGCCAAATCTGCTGGAGGGTGCGAAAAAGTTGGAGACATGATAACCGAAAGAGCCATAATAAGGATGTTCCGCAATGGCCATTAATTGTACGGTATTGTATCCAAGCGATTTTATTCTTGGTAAAATGTCATCTGCAAACTCCCGGTAACTTCCTACTTTGGCTTCCTCACTTCCCATGCCCACATGTCCTTCATAGATGATGGGTTGCTTTTTTTGTTTTTTGGAAGAAAAAGATTTGTCCCCCCAGCGGAAAGCTTTTTCATTTAAGGCTACTGCGGAGAAAAGATGTGTTTCCGGATCCTGTTCTACCAAACGTGCATAAGCCGGGAGTCTATCCCAGGTGCCATTATTGCCTACTACCTGCACCTTAAACAAAGAGTTTTCGGTCAGTTCTTCTTCAGGAAGCGAAATTTCCCATATGCCGCCTTCCCCTCTGCTTAGCGGGTGACTTTCCCGGTTCCAATGGTTAAATTCTCCAACCAAATGCAGAGAATGTGCCTCTGGCGCCCACTCTTTATAGACCCACCGCTTTTTTCTTTTGTCCAGATGCAAGCCCATTTCTTTATAGGCACCGGCGAAGTCCACAAGGCTTCCACTGGCACTTTCAATTTCTTTTAGTGCTGACTGAAAGCGGCTGATTCTACCGTTGATTTCTTCGGTATAGGGTTCCAGCCACGGATCATCCTGAACCAGTTTTGGTTTGTTGGCAGTAGTTTTTGACATATAAATTGAGGGTTAGGGGAATGAAATTCCGAAAAGTGAAAAAAGGTAAAGTTCTTTCTACTAGTTATGGAATTAAGTTGATATTGTCCAATTTAAATAAAAAAAGGGATAAATAACGGCCTAAAAAATGCGCCTGATCATATTCTGAAATTCAGGATGATAATTTTAGAAAACCGCCATCTGTAATAAGCCCGAAGGAGGGAAATTATTGAAAAAAAGAATATTTTTTTGGGCAGGCCTCGATTTGGGTAATTTATTAAAATATTAATTTAATCATATGTTAATGCAACTTATGGATGCATTTAATAAGTAAAGTACAAAAATTGATTTTTGGTTTATTACACAGCCGACAAAAGTTATGATCTCAACTGACAAATGTCATGTTTTGAGGTAATTCATCTCTTTAACTTCGTTAAGATGAACTATTGTACTTTTAAGCTATGCATTTAGAGAAGTTTCGTTATGACAACAAGATAGTGAAGTATTTTGCTATCGCCACCGTCATCTGGGGTATCGTCGGTATGTTGGTGGGTTTAATCATTGCGTTGCAACTTTTCATTCCTGCACTCAATCTTGACACGGCGTTTTTAACTTTTGGCCGTATCCGTCCATTGCACACCAATGCGGTGATTTTTGCCTTTGTGGGCAATGGTATTTTTGCGGGGGTTTATTATTCATTACAGCGCTTACTGAAAGCACGGATGTTTAATGATGCCCTTTCATGGATCCATTTTTGGGGCTGGCAATTGATTATTGTTGCGGCAGCAATTACACTACCTTTGGGAATCACCACCTCAAAGGAGTATGCTGAATTGGAATGGCCGATTGACATTGCCATTACCTTAATTTGGGTCGTTTTTGGTATCAACATGTTGGGTACCATCATCAAGAGAAGAGAGCGTCATATGTACGTGGCCGTTTGGTTCTACATCGCCACTTTTGTGACGGTGGCGGTATTGCACGTGGTCAACTCTTTTGAATTGCCGGTTACTTTCTGGAAATCTTATTCCATGTATGCCGGGGTTCAGGATGCCCTGGTACAGTGGTGGTACGGGCACAATGCGGTAGCATTTTTCCTGACGACACCTTATTTGGGTCTGATGTACTACTTCCTGCCTAAAGCAGCGAACAGACCGGTATATTCTTATAAACTGTCCATTATTCACTATTGGGCATTGATTTTCATTTACATCTGGGCGGGTCCTCACCACCTGTTGTACACCTCATTACCTGATTGGGCACAGACCTTGGGAACCGTATTCTCAGTGATGTTGATCGCTCCATCCTGGGGGGGTATGCTGAATGGTTTATTGACCCTTCGTGGGGCATGGGATCGTGTTCGTGAAGATGCAGTATTGAAGTTCATGGTGGTAGCCGTGACTTGTTACGGTATGGCGACTTTTGAAGGACCAATGCTTTCTTTGAAAAATGTGAATGGTTTCGTTCACTTTACTGACTGGATCATTGCCCACGTTCACGTTGGTGCTTTGGGATGGAACGGATTCCTGACCTTCGGTATGTTGTATTATTTGGTACCTAAAATGTGGAACACCAAATTGTACTCTGCAAAATTGGCCAATGTTCACTTTTGGGTGGGTACTTTAGGAATTGTTTTCTATGCCATCCCAATGTACGTTTCCGGCGTAACACAAGGTTTGATGTGGCGTCAGTTCACCATTGAAGGCGTATTGCAGTATGGTAACTTCCTGGATACCGTTACGCAGATTATCCCATTCTATGTGTTGCGTGCATTTGGTGGATTCTTGTATTTGGGTGGTGCCTTTATCATGGCCTACAACCTTTACCAAACTGCCGCTCAGGGCGTATTCCAAGAAGAGGAAGAAGCAGAAGCACCTGCTTTGGAGAAGAAGAAAATTATCGGAGGCCACTGGCACTCTAAACTAGAGCGTAAATCCATTGTTTTCTCGGCGCTTTCTTTAGTAGCGATCGCAATTGGTGGAGCAGTGGAGATGGTCCCTACCTTCCTGGTAGATTCCAATATTCCAACGATTGAAAATGTAAAACCATATACACCACTGGAATTGCACGGTCGCGACCTGTATATCAGAGAGGGTTGTGTGGGCTGTCACTCTCAGATGGTTCGTCCTTTCCGTTTTGAAACTGCGCGTTTCGAGGAATACTCCAAAGCCGGAGAATTCGTTTACGATCACCCATTCCTTTGGGGATCCAAGCGTACGGGTCCGGATTTGGCGCGCTTAGGTGGTCGATACCAAGACTCCTGGCATTACAACCACATGATGGACCCTACCAGTACATCTGACGGTTCAATTATGCCACCTTATCCATGGTTGTTTGAACAGACTTATGATGCCAATGATATTCCGGCTAAAGTGACTGCCATGCGCACTTTGGGAGTTCCATATGAAGAGGGCTACGAGGATCAGGTCGTGATGGATGTACAGCAGCAGGCGAAGCAAATTGCCGCAAACCTGAAAGCAGAGATTAATGTGGACGTTCAACCGGAAGCGGAAATTGTGGCTTTGATTTCTTATTTGCAGCGATTGGGCACCGACATTAAAGTGAAGCCTGAGCAGGTAGCAGCAGCTAAATAATTCACCAAAATCCTCTCTGGTGCAATCGGGGAGGTTTTTGTAAAACGAATCCAATTATGTTTAAACATTATTTCGAGCGGGTATACAATGTAGAGGTTTGGCCGATTATTTCGCTGATCATCTTCTTTACATTTTTTGTGGGCTTGCTGTGGTATGTTTGGAAAATGTCAAAATCACATGTTGACAAGATGAGCAATATGCCACTGGAGGAGGACCCGAACGATGATTTGGAGGATAATTAGAAAGGATAACCCTAAATCTTATGAATACTAAAGCATTCAAATATAAAGCGGTGGCGGCAATGGCTTTGCTGATGGGCATGATGCCCGAGCTGGCCTTTGCGCAGTCCGGAGGGGGGCTTGATGAAGCCACAGCCCTCAAAATCATGCTTGGGTTGACGACGGCGATTTCTCTGGGGGTTTTGTTGGTGGCGATTTTCACCCTGAAGGTGGTGAATACCGTGATGCAGCAGGAAGCGGAGAAAAAGGCAGAGGCGGAAGGAAAAGAGTTGGTACGTCAGTCCTGGTGGTGGGGAATTGCGAACGAAGCGGTTCCAATCGAACAGGAAGAAGAAATTCTACTGGACCATAATTATGATGGCATTCAGGAACTGGATAACCATTTGCCACCCTGGTGGAAAGCTCTTTTTGCGGCCACGGTGGTTTTTGGGGTCATTTACGTGGGCGTATATCATGTTTTTAAGTTTGAGTGGGCACCATTGTCTGCCAAAGCTTATGAAGTTGAGATGGCACAAGCAGCATTAAATGCACCAGAGCTTGATGAAACCAATGTAACTTTATTAACAGACGGGGTAGCTATTGAGTACGGAGAAGCACTTTTTGCAAAAAAATGTGTGACTTGCCATGCTGCCGATGGAGGAGGAGGCCTTGGTCCGAACTTAACCGACGAATATTGGATTCACGGTGGGGATATTAAGGATATTTTCAAAGTAATCAAAGACGGTGGACGTCCAGGGAAAGGGATGATTCCTTGGAAAAAGCAACTATCACCTAAAGAGATCCAGAGTGTTGCTTCCTTTATTTTGACCCTTCAGGGGACGAGCCCTCAAAAGCCGAAACCAGCAGAAGGAGAAAAATACGTAAGACAATAGAACTAATCAACTTTACCGGAAAAATCGGGAGGACTGGAGTTCTCCCGCTTTTTGGTTTTAACCCAATTATTCATCGTGGTGAGCAGTTAAACATCCCATTGTGCTGAATAAGGGAGTTAAAAAAGGAACATTAAAATAAATAGCTCATCAAATTTGAGCAATTAGACATTTTCACTGCTTGGATGCCTTGTGATAAATCATTCGAAATAGTTTTCCTATTCCCTCTTATTTTACACCTTGTGGCTGAACAGTGAATGATGTTTGAATCACCCGGTCAAACCCCCTCGGTTTTTAGCCGAAAATATCAAAGTCATGGCGGAGGAAACCAATTTTTACGAATATGATTCCCAGTTCCGGGATACCATCTCTACGGTGGATGAACAGGGAAAACGCATATGGATTTACCCCAAGAAACCTTCGGGCCGATTCCATAAAGCCAGAGTTTATGTCGCCATCTTTTTATTGGCATTGTTTTTTGTGACGCCATTCATTCAGATCGATGGCCACCCTTTCTTTCTTTTTAATGTATTCGAGCGAAAATTCATCATTTTCGGCGTGGCTTTCTGGCCACAGGATTTCATCCTCTTTGCATTAGCCTTTATTGCTTTCGTCGTCTTTATCGTGCTCTTTACGGTCGTCTTTGGGCGGTTTTGGTGCGGTTGGGCATGTCCACAAACGGTGTTTATGGAGATGGTCTTTCGCAAGATTGAGTATTGGATTGAAGGAGATGCACCACAGCAGCGTAAGCTGGACAAAGCCCCCTGGACACAGGAAAAGATCCTTAAAAAGGGTTCCAAGCATTTAATTTTCATCGTAATTTCTCTGCTGATTGCCCATACGGCTATGGCCTATCTGATCGGGATTGAGGAGGTGAAGGAAATTGTAAGCAAGTCGCCAATGGAGAACCTGAGTGGGTTCATCGGCTTGATTGCCTTTACCGCGATATTCTATGGTGTATTTGCCAAATTCCGTGAGCAGGCCTGTACGACGGTTTGTCCTTACGGAAGATTTCAGGGCGTATTTTTGGACAAGAAATCCATCGTAGTAGCCTATGATTGGATGCGCGGGGAGAAGCGTGGAAAGCTGAAGAAAAATCAGGCTCCGGCACCAGATCAGGGAGATTGTATCGATTGTAAACTTTGCGTGCATGTTTGCCCAACGGGTATTGACATTCGCAATGGGACGCAATTGGAGTGCGTGAATTGCACGGCTTGTATCGATGTTTGTGATGAGGTAATGGACAAGGTGGACAAGCCTCGTGGCCTGATTCGCTACACTTCAGAAGAACAAATTCAGCACGGACACAATAAGATTTTCAATGCACGTTCCATTGCCTATTCAGTAGTATTGTGTCTGATTTTGGGATTATTGACCATTTTATTGGCTACCCGTACTGATGTGGAGGTAACGATGCTTCGTGTGCCGGGCATGTTGTATCAGGAAACGGATGAGGGAGAAATTCAGAACCTCTATAATGTGAAATTTGTCAATAAAACCTTCGAGGAGGTCAACCTGGAAGTGAAACTGGAAAACTTCCCGGATGGCGTCATTGAGCGGGTTGGTGGAGAAGCCATTCAAGTGGGGGCCAATGCTCTGACCGATGCCACCTTCTTTATTCGAATTCCCAAAAGTCAAATAACAGCCACCAAGACTAAATTAGAAGTCGGGGTTTATCAGGACGGGGAGTTAATGGTGACCGAGGATATTAACTTTCTCGGGCCGATAGTATTGAAAAAATAGCAAGTGAAAAGGATAATATCATGAGTTGGGGAAAAGGAATTATTTTAGCCACTGCGGCCTTTATGATCTTCATTGTTTCACTGGTAGTGATGATGGTACGTTCGGATCAGCATTTGGTATCCAAGGATTATTATAAGCAAGAATTGGCCTATCAGGAGCAGATTGAGCGCATCAGGAACGTGCAGGCATTGAGTGAGGAAGTGCGGGTGGAGTTGTCGGAAGACAAACAGACCGCCATTGTGAGTTTACCCCAGGAAGTGATTGGCTCCCTGAAAGAGGGCGAAATTTACTGGTTCCGTCAGGATGATGCCACTCAGGATGTGTCCGTACCGATGGAAGACAATGAAATCGCGCGTTGGGTATGTGACCTGTCAGAAATGAAAAAGGGCAAATGGCGTGTGCGCACCAGTTGGTCTGATGGGCAGAAGGAATATTATGACGAAAAGGTGATCATGCTTTAAAAGAAGAGAGATGGTGTTGTGGTCAATCGCTTTTTTAATCGGCCTGATGGGCAGTATGCACTGCATTGGCATGTGTGGCCCGATCAGTATGGCTTTGCCGATGCCGGACCGGAAGTTGGGAACGGTACTGAAGGTTACGCTGATGTACAATCTGGCAAGGAGCTTCAGCTATATGTTGCTGGGTGCCCTGCTCGGTATCATTGGCTTTGGATTCAGTTTGGCCGGAACGCAACAAGTCCTCTCCATCGTCATGGGCGCATTGATGTTGGTAGTGATTTTATTACCCCAAAAATACCGCCTTCGATTGGAGCAGGCCGCCGGGAATCCAGTGGCAGGAAAGATTAAGAAAGGTTTCGGCTATTTTTTCAAAAAAAGAACCACGCTGGCCTTTGCCGGAGTTGGATTCCTAAATGGGTTTTTGCCTTGTGGACTCGTCTATATGGCGCTTGCAGGCGCTTTGGCCATCGGCGACTGGCAACAATCTGCCCTGTACATGGGCATTTTTGGACTAGGCACCTGGCCGATGATGGTGTCCGTAAATCTGGCAGGTAACTGGTGGGCGTCCAGTCAATGGCGCCATAAATTCTATAAAGCGGTACCCGTTTTCACCTTTGTGATTGCGGTGATGTTTATCCTCCGGGGGTTAAATCTCGGAATTCCCTATCTGAGCCCGGAGATTAGAGTCTCGGCAGGGGAGCAGATAGAGGCCTGTGATTGATTTTTTAACTTAAATCCCCTGCGCCCATGGAAGATTTCATTCAACTCACCTCAGAAAATATTGATCAGGAACATATTTGTTGCGCATTCTCAGACAAGAAATGCCAGGAGAGTTACGCGCTAAAGAAGGAATGGCTCAAACAGGAATTTGAAAATGGCTTTACCTTCATTCGGCTGGATGAAAGGGCCAAGGTGTTTCTGGAATATGTGCCGGCAGAAAATGCCTGGATTCCGGTTACCGCGCCGGAGTATCTGATGTTGAACTGCTTTTGGGTTTCAGGAAAATACAAGGGCAAAGGTTATGGAAAGGCCTTAATCCAAAAAGCAGTCGAGGAGGCGGATCAATCGGGCAAAAATGGCCTGGTAGCGGTGGTGGGCACCAAAAAGTTCCATTTTATGACCGACGGGAAATGGTTGCAACGTCAGGGATTCGTGGAAGTGGAAAGGCTGGACAGTGGTTTTAGTCTTTTGGTAAAGAAAATCAAAACGAATGCCCCGGATCCTGTATTCAATGCAAGTTGCCGGAGTGGCGAATGTGAGGAAAATGAAGGACTGGTGGCCTATTATTCTCATCGTTGTCCTTTTGCGGAATATCATGTGCAGCACTCCTTACAGGCCACCGCAGAAAGCAAAGGAATCCCTTTAAAATTGATCCGGTTGGAATCCAAAATGCAGGCGCAAAATTGCCCCTCCCCTGCCACGATCTTTAGTCTTTTTTATCAAGGAAAATTCCTCACCACTGATTTGAGTGTATGTATGGAAGCCCGCTTTGATAAATTCATGAGCAAGTTGCAATTGCTTTAGCTAGTCATCCGGTATTTGTAGGTCACCATGCTGTGGCATAACCTGAATTAAAAGCCGCTAAGTGAGGTGGTGTGATTAACTAATTTATTAATAATGGTTTATGGGTTGGTTTTCGCAGCCCGAATCTGGGAGGGCTTGTATTTCGTCATTTACCTGTTTCCTTGGAAAAACCGAACAAGGTACGCCTACCTTCATTTTATTGCCTTGTAGCTAAACGTGGAATTAAGAATGATTATCCGGCTTAGGGATGGAGGTATTGTTGAAGCTCATTTTGGCAAGTGCGGAGTATTGCTGATTTTAGAGGTTTTTCCGCCAAAATAGCGACTACCGACAGCCCGCCCTGAGCCAGCGAAGGGAAGCCCCTGAAAAAAAAATTAATTAATGAAGACGAAGAAAGTTAGAGGACATAGAAGAAGGTGGCGGGCAATTGACCATTGGGTTGAGTATGATAGACACCTTGATTTGGGCTATCTCCGGCAATATCAGCGGGCATATACGAAAATCGGTGTTCGTCCTTGGAATGGAATTTCCATTACGGAGAGTGAATTTGCCGAAGTCCGTAAAAAGACCCGGATCAAAATGCTGGAAGGCTTGATGGAGATTTACGATGATTGGAAAAGGGATTTGGAAGCAATGGGAGTGCCTTATTATTTGAAAATTTGGTGGTATGAACCCCGGGTTTCGCAATCTCAGGTGGTGGCTGCGATAGGAGAGTCTATAAATTACTATGAAAGCATTTTTTATAAGCCAAAAGGTAGTGAGGAAAAGCGACCAACAGGAATTTTATTAAATGAACCAGCTTCTGATTTTAGGTGGAGTTATCATTGGGATGAAGATCACTGGGATAATGGCCAGCAAACCGAAGGGATTTATGATTCTGAGGAGGAATATGATTGGGAGCGAAAATGGCTGGAGAAAATCAAGCGGAAGCCTCATCGAATATCCAAGATTATTGCCCCTGATGGAGAAGAAGTTGAACTTTATTCTTTCAGAAGAGGAGTGGTTTGGGTGGGTGAATTTGAATAAAATTTTTCTTTGAAATATAAGTGCGAACAGATGCGTCTTCGAGCCTCTGTTCACACTTTTGGTTGAAGGTATTTTTTGCTAATACAACAACCCCAATGCCCAAAGGGGAATATTCCGCTCCTCCCCTTTCTCTATCAAAGGATTGACTTTTATGGCTTCGGTAAGGGCTTTCAATTCTTTCTTACTTCTGGCTTTTTCCCCCACGGCCAGCACCAGCTTTTCATCTACCAAAAAATCTCCGGATTCGGGACTAGCCAATTCATGTTTCACCTTTAAATGTGTAAAAGCGAAGGCCTCATACAGGTTTTGTGGGGATTGGTTTTTGATGATTTCCCGATACGTGCTCAGGTTTCCGAAAAATAATTTATCTACAGGCCGGATGGCCTTGATGCCTTTGGTGGCCTTTTTTAGAAAATGAATGATTTCGGCCTGTTCCAATAATTGTAATAGTTCATTAAGAGATGGCCGGCTCATGTCAATGGCTAGAGCCAACTGTGAGGTGTTGGGCTTATCGGGAGCCTGATTGGCTAAAAGGTAACACAGGTGCTTCAGTTTAAATCCCGTGCTGGCTTTTAATTGTGCGAATTGTACCAGCTCCCTTTCCAGACTCAGTCCCAAGTCTTCCAAGGCATCCCCTTGATTAAAATGATGCAGATAATCTTCAAATAGCGCCAGCGGTCGGATTTTGGATTTTTCCAGCCAGTCCAAATATTGATGGGACAGGATTTCCTCTAAAGTGAGTGGAGGTGCCGTAATTTGGTGTTTGACCGCAAGATATTCCCGGAATGAAAAAGAGGGAAGCTGATAGATTTTTCCATCGCTCTGAATGGCAGTAAATTTCCGGTGATGCTGATGGATGGGCGGAATACTGAATATAATCTGGAATTTGGGCAAGGCTTTCCGGATGCTGATGAGCTGACTGATCCAGTCTGGCTGTCGGTGGAAATCATCAATAAAGGCGCTGTTCCCTCCTCTGGCCTCAAAGAGCGTGAGATGATCTAATATTTGCTCATGGGTGAATTTAAAATCTCCGGCATTCAAATAAAGGGCTTTATCTCCAAAATCATCCTTTTTGAGTTGCAGGAAGGAGGTTTTGCCTGAAGCCTGCCCTCCAATGATACCAATTAAAGGGTGCTTCCAATCAATTTGTTGATCAATAAAGCGAGAAATGAGGCCCGTTTGCACCGGGAGAAGAAGTGTACTCATGTCTGATAATTTAAAAAATTGCAAAGGATACCTTTATAATGAGTAAAAATACTGCGATCCAATTTAGCATATTTTGAGATAATTGTAAGTTGTAATTTTCACAATTGATGCTTCTTTTTCTAAACTAATTATGAATCGCTTCTGTAGCGGTTTAGGAGTGAAAAATATCAGACTGTTGAGTTTTGTATATTAGGGATATCGGTGATTTTTTTTGCGAATTAAACTTTGGCATTCCATAGTCTTTATTGGCAACTTATTCAATCACCTTTAGAGTAGCTAATTAGGGATTGGTATCGATTTTTATAGAATTCGGTATTGACTCCATAATGATAATTTTAGTTTACACTTTTTAATTAATTATGGTCAATATAATGGTCTTTAATTCATTGTTTTGATTGGGTCAGAAAAAGCTTCATTTGTCTCATTCTGCGCATCTTTCCGGACTTGATCAGAAATTTTTAACAATGGCGTTTTTTTTAGCTATCGGGAATGCCTTTAAACTGAAGTTTGTCATGTTTTGGGATAGGAGGAATCAATTGAAATATTGGCATAAACCCGTAAAACGGGCAATTTTAATGATAATTATCAGTTGTATTGTTTGTCAAAGGCAGATCTGCTATTTTTGCGGGATCTAAAATATAACCATACCACTCACGGTCATGACAAGAGACAACGTAATTTTTGATCTGATTGCCAAAGAGCAACAAAGACAGGAAGAGGGCATTGAGTTGATTGCCTCGGAAAACTTCACTTCTCTCCAGGTGATGGAGGCGATGGGAAGTGTGTTGACGAATAAATACGCGGAAGGATTGCCTAAGAAACGTTACTACGGCGGTTGCCAGGTAGTGGATGAAATTGAGCAATTAGCGATTGATCGTGCGAAGGAATTGTTTGCCGCGAACTGGGCAAACGTTCAGCCTCACTCCGGGGCGCAGGCGAATGCGGCAGTCATGTTGGCAATTTTGAATCCTGGTGATAGCATTTTGGGTTTTGACCTTTCTCATGGTGGTCACTTAACTCATGGCTCTCCGGTGAATTTTTCTGGTAAAACTTACAAGCCCCATTTTTATGGCGTAGAGAAAGAGACCGGTATCATCGATATGGACAAGGTGGAGGCTACTGCTAAAGAGGTAATGCCGAAACTGATCATTTGTGGTGCTTCTGCATACAGCCGTGACTGGGATTATGCGCGTTTCCGTGAAATCGCAGATGAGGTAGGGGCTACCCTTTTGGCGGATATTTCTCATCCGGCAGGTTTGATCGCACGTGGCTTGTTGAATGACCCACTAGATCATTGTCATATTGTAACGACCACTACTCACAAAACTTTGCGTGGTCCACGTGGAGGTTTGATCTTGACGCGTGAGGAGATGCCGAACCCTAAAGGGGATACTACTCCAAAAGGAGAGGTTCGTAGCCTGAATGCGCAACTGGATATGGCCGTATTCCCGGGTACGCAGGGTGGTCCTTTGGAGCACGTGATTGCAGCCAAAGCAGTGGCTTTCCAAGAAGCTTTGAGTGATGAGTATATGGATTACGTTTACCAGGTGAAGAAAAATGCAACCGCCATGGCGAAAGCATTTGTGGAGCGTGGTTACGATATCATTTCCGGTGGTACGGATAACCACTGTATGTTGATTGACCTGCGTTCTAAAGGTTTGACTGGTAAATTAGCGGAAAATACATTGGTAAAAGCGGACATCACCATTAATAAAAATATGGTGCCGTTTGATGATAAATCTCCATTTGTCACTTCCGGTATGCGTGTGGGTACAGCAGCAGTAACTTCCCGAGGTATGAAAGAAGCCGATATGGAGCAGATTGTCGCATTTATTGATGCGGTATTGACTGATCCGGAAAATGAAGCAAATCTTGCGAAGGTAAAAGGCGAGATCAACGCCTGGATGAAAAACTTCCCATTGTATTAATTCTTACAGAATTTGAATAATATTCAGGGCGGGGCGAATAAATGCTTTTCGGGTGTTTATATGCCCCGTCCTTTTTTTATTTTCGCATTTGGGCTGCGAATTATTTCTATAGCAGCCGCTATGGTTTCAATCAACTATAATTCGGTTTTCCGAAAATTACTCGTATGTCAATCAAGCAAGAACAGGATATGTCCTTTCTGGACCATTTGGAGGAGTTACGCTGGCATTTGATCCGCGCTTTTGCCTCTATTTTTGTTTTTTCCATCATTGCTTTTCTTTCCAAGAATATTCTGTTCCATCATATCATTCTGGCACCTTCCAGATCTGATTTTTGGACTTACCGCATGTTTTGTGAATTGGGGCAGTATCTGACAGGCTCAGATGCTTTCTGTATAGAGGAGTTGCCTTTTATTCTACAATCTCGTCAGGTGACGGGGCAGTTTATGATGCACGTGCAGTCTTCTTTTGTGGTAGGCTTGATTTTCGCTTTTCCTTATGCTTTTTGGGAAATATGGCGCTTTGTGGCCCCGGGATTATATGATGAAGAAAGAAATGCGGCACGTGGTGCTGTGTTTTTTGTAAGTCTTTTATTCGCCCTTGGCGTGATGTTTGGCTACTTCATGGTGTTGCCAATTTCGCTGAATTTTTTGTCCAATTATCAACTGGATCCAACTATTCAGAATGAATTTGACATTATCAGTTATATTGGTACCGTGACCATGGTCGTATTGGCCTGTGCGCTGATGTTCCAGCTTCCGGTGGTGATCTATTTCCTTACCAAGGCAGGTATTGTGACGCCGGCCATACTGGAGGCTTACCGAAAGCATGCATTTGTAGCTTTTTTAGTGGTTTCAGCCATTATTACTCCTCCGGATGTGGTCAGTCAGATTTTGCTTTCCATTCCTTTGGTAGTGCTATATGAGATCAGTATTGTGATTGCCAAGCGGATCCAAAAGCGGGAGCAAAGCGAGGAATTGGTGGTATCTAAAAAGGAGCCGACAACCTATGACGGGCCTTTGGATCAGATGCCGGATTAATATTATTGAAGAGCATTTATTTCACATAAAACAGCATAAAGATGTCTAAGAAAGTAGCAATTGGTGGTGATCACGCTTCTCCGGAATACAAAGCAGCCATCATTGAGCATTTGGAAGCAAAAGGCTTCGAGGTGAAAAATTATGGAACCAATTCTTTGGATTCAGTGGATTATCCTGATTTCGCGCATCCGGTAGCCAAGGGCGTGAATGATGGCGAATTTGAGCGTGGTATTCTAATCTGTGGTTCTGGCAATGGCGTGGCCATGACGGCCAACAAATACCCAAATGTGCGTGCGGGTTTATGCTGGACGAAAGAGATTGTGACCTTGATCCGTCAGCATAATGATGCCAATATTTTGGTGCTTCCGGCGCGTTTCACGGCTAAGCAGCAGGTGATCGAAATGGTGGATGAGTTTTTCTCCATGGAGTTTGAAGGCGGTCGCCATCAGAACCGTGTAAATAAGATCTGTATCTGATCAGCAACAGTAATGAAATAAAAGCCGCTTCCGGAAAAGGGAGCGGCTTTATTGTAATATGTTTTCTCCTTCCAGGATGGACATCAGGCGGTGGTTTAAATAAAGCTTCTCCTTTCCTACCCGCACGGATTTTAAATAGCCGGCTTTCTCCAGTTTGATCAAATAGTTCCCCACTGTTTTAGCCGTGCCAAGCTCTGCCTCTACCAATGTCTGTCTTTTAGAATAGGGGAGTTTAAATAATACCTCCATCAGGGTATAGCTATGGAATTTAGGGAACTCTGCCTTAATGGCCTCCGATGTTTTCTCCATTAACTCAATCACCGATTCCATCCGGAATAAGGCCTGTTTGGCGGTAATCTCCACCATATCGAGCATATACAGGATGAAATCTTCCCAGGCCTCTTTTTCTGTTACTGCTCTAAGCTTTTTGTAATAGGACTCCCTTTCTTTTAAAATATATTCACTCAGAAAAAGGGCGGGGATATCCAACAGTTTATTTTGCTTTAAATATAATAGGAAAAGAATTCTTCCGGTTCTACCGTTTCCGTCGCTGAAGGGATGTATGGCTTCAAATTGGTAGTGCATCAGGCTCATTTTGATCAAAGGGTCCAGGTCATCCTCTGGATCATTAATGTACCGTTCCCATGCTTTTAGTTTTTCCAGTATGGTCTCCTCTCCTTCTGGAGGCGTATAAACCACCTCGCCTCTGGAATTGGCTAATCTGGTACCCGGAAAATCCCGGATGCCAGCCATGTTTTGCTTAATGCACTGCACAATTTTTATGCAAAGGTTAACGGTGATAAATGGCCTTTGCTCAAATTCTGTCATGCCTAACCATAGTGCCTTTTTGTAATGGAAGATTTCCTTATTGGCCGGATTAGCGAAGCGCTTCTCCACCAATAGAGCCTTAAAAAGGTCATCATTGGTGGTAACAATATTTTCAATTTCCGAGCTGGCCTTGGCTTCTTGTAAATAAAGAGTATCCAGGAAAAGGTTGGGGTTTGGCAGTTTGGTGAGCGCCCCGTTCAATTGCGCTAAGGCCCTGCTGGTAGTGACTAACTTCACCATGATATCCTTGGAATAAAGATCAATTTTAGGGGGTAATGGCGGGAGTGCATTATAAGGAAGATCTTTATGATAAGTCATGGCGATTTAAACAAGGGTAATTTTTTTCACTTTTTACTCTGCAAATAATAACGAGGGTAAACATCATTTTAGTTTCTCCTTTAAATGTAATTTTTTCAGTTTTTTACTCTTTAAAAGTATAGCTGCTCCCTCAAAATGAGGGTAATTATTAATGAAAATTACCTTTTAGCTTTTTTCGAGTGTAGTATTATGCCTAAACTTCGCTTCAAAGGTAAAAACTAGAATATTTTACTTTGCATTTTTTGATGAAGGTAAATGAATTCCTGTTAAGGTTCTGATTTTTAGGGCGGCCTATTTTTTGTAGGAATGCGGGCTGTTTTTGAGTTGCCAAAGAACTATTCCAAAGTGCAGCTCAAGATTACATGTTCTTACATCTATTTTATAACCATTTCAAAGGTAATTTATTACAATAATCACCTTTGAGGGTGTTTCGAAGGTAATTCGGGTGCCAACACTAAAAGGGAGAGTAAAAGGAAAAGGATTTCACCCCACCCAAAGGTGAGAAGGTAGTAGTCCTTTTGGAAGAAACTAAGGTAAATCCCTCCAATATTCACCCTTAAGCGCAATAAAAGGGGGCAGGCCGCAACTCTTTTTGATTACCCATTTAAAAGCTACAAAATGATTAACTGGAAGGTAATAAATGTTAAAATTTACCTTTGAGGATGTTTCGAAGGTAATTCGGGTACCAACACTAAAAGGGAGAGTAAAAGGAATAAGATTTTACCCTCCCAAAAGGTGAGAAGGTAGTAGTCCTTTTGGAAGAAACTAAGGTAAATCCCTCCAATATTCACCCTTAAGCGCTCTTTGGATCGACCATTTTAAAGCTACATCATGATCAGTCGAAGGTAATAAATGATGAAATTTACCTTTGAAAATGTTTCGAAGGTAAAAATGGCTCCAATGTTAATATGGACAGTAAAAATAGAGAGTCTTTACACTTCCAAGCGGAAAAAAGGTAGATATCCTTCTGGAAAAAACGAAGGAAGCCCCTCCCATATTCACCCTATCGCGGAATTGAGGGAGAGACCAGGCTGAAGCGTTCTTTGGGTCGACCATTTTAAAGCTACATCATGCTTAACTGGAAGGTAATAAATGATAGAATTTACCTTTGAGGGTGTTTCGAAGGTAAAAAGGGTTCCAATAATAATTTGAAGAGTAAAAATAGAGATTCCTGGATTCTAATTTTAAGTGCAAGTTTTTTTGGCATAAAAAAAAGGTATCCGGTACCTTTGAAATTTAAATCTAATTGCACTTAAATAAGAAATAACAATGGCCCAGATTACCCTGACACAAAGATATGAAATTGAAGCGTTAGTTAAAATAGGGTTCAATAAAACAGCTATTGCTGATAAAGTAGGATTTCATGTATCGACTATCGGGAGAGAAATAAAGCGTTGTCGTAAAGGGTATTACGACGCTGATACGGCGCATAGTAAGTACCTGGCCAATCGTAAAAATAATCGGGAACCGTATAAACGGACTCCCGAAATGGAACAAGTAATACGTGAGTGTCTTATTGAAAATGATTTCAGCCCAGAACAAATAGCTGGAAGATGCAAAGAGGAAGGGACTTCTATGATCTCAGTTGAAGGAATTTATCAATTCATTTATAGTGTCCCTGAATTGGCTAATCACCTTAGGATCAGCAAGGGGAAAAGGAAAAAACGGAAATCTAATTCAAAAAATGGATCAAAAATTCCAGACCGGAAACCTATTCATATTCGACCCACGGAGGCTGATAATAGATCGGAGTTTGGGCATATTGAACTTGATGTTGTGGTAGGGACCAAGGAAAAGTCAAATGTCTTGGTTACGGCTGTTTGTAGAAGGTCTAGATATACATTGATCGGAATAGCATTAAGCAAATCAGATAAAGATGTTTTGAAAGCCTTAGAAGATATGGCTTCAAGATCCTTAATACCATGGAAGACGGTGACTTGTGATAATGGGAAGGAATTTGCATGCCATAAAGAATTAGAAGCCTCTGTTGGTTGTGAGGCCTACTTTGCAGACCCTTACGCCAGTTGGCAAAGGGGTACCAATGAAAACACAAATGGCCTAATAAGACAGTACTTTCCTAAAGGGAAATCAATGGACAATATCAAAATGAATTCAGTACTCCAAGTAGAAGAAACCCTCAATAATCGCCCAAGAAAGAAATTGAATTTTTGGACGCCTATCGAATATATTCATGGTGAAAGAAAAAATTTGATCACCATCAATAAAACTTGCATTTAAAATTGGAATTCAAGATTTTTTACTTTTCAAAGTGGAAAGAAGGTAGATGTCCTCTTGAAAGAAACTAAGGTAGAACCCTCCCATATTCATCTTTAAGCGCAATAAATGGGTGCGGGCTGAACCGCCATTTGATCATCCATTTTAGAGCCACATCATGATCATCTTGAAGGTAATAAATGATAAAATTTACCTTTGAAAATGTTTCGAAGGTAGAAAGGATCATTGCTTTATCTTCAAGGGTAAAAAGGGTTATTTTATACGCCATAAATTGACTATGTGCGTCGGCTTTCAGAGTTTGAAGGGGATTTTACAGAATACCCGACCCTTGATCGTTTCCGCCTTGAAAACTGGTAATTCCGAGAGAGCACTCTCCTTAAATTAACTCTTGAAAGAAATTGAAAGGTAAAAAACTGTAAAATTTACCTTTGATTGTTTATCGCAGGTAAATTTTACGCTGAAGAAATCCTTCCCTGGTAATTGCCGCATCCAGCTACCACTGAATAACTGACTCACCTCTATTATCTAGGTACTTATTCGCCAGGCTGAAATGTTCATTGCCAATAAACCCCCGGTGAGCAGACAAAGGAGAAGGGTGAACGGAGGAAAGAATATAGTGCTTATTCTCATCAATCATACTGCTTTTTTTCTGCGCAAAGGCTCCCCAAAGCATAAACACGACTCCTTCTTTCTCTTCTGCAATCTTTTGAATCACAGCATCTGTAAAAGTCTCCCAACCCTTTTTTTGATGAGAACCCGCCTTCCCCTGCCGTACGGTAAGGGTTGCATTTAGAAGTAATACCCCCTGATCAGTCCAGCGTTCTAAATTACCTGAAAAAGGGGGATCAATGTCCAGATCTCTTTTGAGTTCTTTAAAAATGTTTCGGAGAGAAGGCGGAAAGGCCACGCCATCTAAAACAGAAAAGCTTAACCCATGCGCTTGTCCCGGGCCGTGATAGGGGTCCTGACCCAGAATCACCACTTTGGTGTCTTTGAATGCACACCTGTTGAATGCATTGAAGATATAATCCGGATGTGGGAAAATGATTTCTTTGCTGTATTCCTCCTGTACAAAGGCTTTCAGATCATTGAAATAGGCCTTTTGGAATTCTTCCTGAAGAACGGAGGACCAGTCATTTTTGATTTGGAAAGCTACCATCGTTATTGGGCTGGATTTTCTTAATAATTTAAATCGACCCAATTTGGGGAAAAGTCACGATATTTAAAATGATCCCTCATTTTACGGCATTTTTGTATTTGAGCTTTATGGTATTGCCTAAAACCTAGTGGAGAACCCTTAAAGCTCTATTTTTTCACTTTTTTTACTGCAGGGGATTGCAAATCAAATTTCCTTTATTACCTTTGCAGTCCCTTAAGCAATCAAGGGAATGAAAAATAAGCGAAAGTAGCTCAGCTGGTAGAGCACAACCTTGCCAAGGTTGGGGTCGCGAGTTCGAATCTCGTCTTTCGCTCCACTTAGAAATAAGTTGATAAAATATTTTCATTAAGCGAAAGTAGCTCAGCTGGTAGAGCACAACCTTGCCAAGGTTGGGGTCGCGAGTTCGAATCTCGTCTTTCGCTCCACTTAGAGATAAGTTGGAAAATATTTTATTCTGCGAAAGTAGCTCAGCTGGTAGAGCACAACCTTGCCAAGGTTGGGGTCGCGAGTTCGAATCTCGTCTTTCGCTCAAAAAAAGATCGACAGGATCTTTTTTTATGCCGCATCAGTTCGCTGATGGTCGGGCCGGGATGGTGGAATTGGTAGACACGCAAGACTTAAAATCTTGTGTCCGTTAGGACGTGCGGGTTCGACCCCCGCTCCTGGTACTATATTATTGCGAAAGTAGCTCAGCTGGTAGAGCACAACCTTGCCAAGGTTGGGGTCGCGAGTTCGAATCTCGTCTTTCGCTCAAAAAAATTATTGAAATAGTATTTGCAAAATTTTTCAAAGGTGATTAATCTTGCAAGCTCAAATACGCGAAAGTAGCTCAGCTGGTAGAGCACAACCTTGCCAAGGTTGGGGTCGCGAGTTCGAATCTCGTCTTTCGCTCAAGAAAAGATCAACAGGATCTTTTTAAAGAGCCGCATCAGTTTACTGGTGGTCGGGCCGGGATGGTGGAATTGGTAGACACGCAAGACTTAAAATCTTGTGTCCGTTAGGACGTGCGGGTTCGACCCCCGCTCCTGGTACTATATTATTGCGAAAGTAGCTCAGCTGGTAGAGCACAACCTTGCCAAGGTTGGGGTCGCGAGTTCGAATCTCGTCTTTCGCTCATCACCTTCTCTGAATTTCAGGGAAGGTTTTTTTATGCTTTTTTTAAGGAGCCCCCCTTCCCTCTTTTGTTTTCCATTCTTTGTTATTATTTTGGCAGCCCGCCGCAAAGGAGCTAATCCTCTCCCTTAATATTTTAAGTATGAGGGCGGTTTTTGGAGAGTATAAAAATAATCATACCTGATTTTTATAATGGATACCGTAAATAACGAATTGCGAGAAGCACGTCAGCAAAAAATTCAGCAGGTTTTTTCAGAGGTTGGTAAAGTAGTCGTCGGACAGGAGTACATGGTAAACCGCCTATTGATAGGGCTTTTTACCCAGGGGCATATTCTTTTGGAAGGAGTTCCGGGCTTGGCAAAAACCTTAACGGTTAATACCCTGGCTGAAGTTTTAAAGCTGGATTTCCAGCGAATTCAGTTTACACCGGATCTTTTGCCAGCAGATTTGATCGGTACCATGATTTACAACCAGCGTTCCGGAGAGTTTGAGGTGAAGAAAGGTCCTGTATTTGCCAATATTATTTTGGCCGATGAGGTGAACCGTTCTCCTGCTAAAGTACAGGCAGCACTTTTGGAGTCCATGCAGGAAAAGCAGGTGACTATTGGGGAGACCACCTATCCATTGGATCGCCCATTCTTGGTATTGGCGACCCAGAACCCCGTGGATCAGGAAGGTACTTATCCGTTGCCTGAGGCGCAGGTAGACCGTTTTATGATGAAAGTATACGTGGACTACCTTTCTAAAGAAGACGAGCTGGAGGTGATGCGTAGAATGGCCAATATGCAGTTTAACTCTAAGGTGGAAACTATTCTTACCAAGGAGGATGTATTTGCCATTAGAGATGATATTAATGCCGTAACGATTTCGGAGTCTTTAGAGAAATACTTGATCGAGTTGGTGTTTGCCACTCGTAACCCTAAAGAGTATGGCTTGAATGACTATGAGCATTATATTCAGTTTGGGGTGTCGCCGCGTGCTTCTATAGCCTTGAACCTGGCCGCAAAAGCTACTGCATATTTTGATAACCGAAACTATGTGTTACCAGAGGATATTAAGGAAATTGCACCGGACGTGCTAAGTCATCGCATTTTGCTGAATTATGAAGCTGAAGCTGATGGGGTAAGTAGTCGGGATGTGATTGAGGCCATTCTTAAAAAGGTGCCGATTCAATAATAAAATTAAACGGAAATCAAGGAGCCTTCTCTTAAACAGGGAAGGCTTTTTGTGTTTTAGTAGGTAAGTATATAAGTGTTTTTAATCAAAAACCCCTTATTAGGGAGAAGCGGGTTTAAAAAGACTTTAATTTTATTATTGTTTTATAATGATGTCAGGGGTAAATGTTACTTCAGTATTACCTCCTGGTTGAAGGGCGAAATTGCTGTTGTGAGGGCTGAAAACACTGATTAATAATAAAAAAACCTGGTTGGGGTTTTTCATGGACTTCCGTGGAGTGATTTAGCAGGTCATCCTGAATTGATCTTCTTAATATTGGGTTAAAGAATATTAGATAATCCATAAAGCTAAATTAATTTTTAAGAACTCGTTTAGTAATAGTGGCGCCCTACTTTTGCTGTCGAAAATTGAGTTACATAAAAGATCCATGAAAAACATTTTACTAACCTTTTGGTTGACAGCCTTTGCATCCGTAGCCGCTTTTGCGCAGAGTGGTACTATTAAAGGCGCAGTGAAGGACAAAACGACAGGCGAAGAGATTATTGGGGCCAACGTTTTGATCACCGGCACCACTTCCGGTGCAGCCACTGATGTATTTGGTAATTTTGAATTTAAAGCTGCGGCAGGTGCCCAATCTGTAACAGTATCCTATATCGGTTATAAGGACTGGACGGGGACCGTGACGGTCACTGCTGGTGGGACTTCAACCCTGAACGTTAACCTTGACCCTGATTTGGTCGAGCTGGAAGGAGTAGTGATCAAATCCAAAGCAGAAAGATCAGGCTCAGAAGTTTTGCTTTTAGAACAAAAGAAAGCAGCCACCATGGTAGAGAATATTGGGGTGAAAGAAATGGCCGTAAAGGGTGTTTCCAATGTGGAGGATGGTTTGACAAAGATGTCCGGTATTGCGAAAGTTGGATCCAAAGGGGTTTACGTTCGTGGATTAGGAGACCGATATAATAGTGCCACTTTGAACGGGTTACCTGTTCCGGCTACTAATCCTGACATGAAGATGATCCCCCTGTCTATCTTTCCAACAGATGTGGTTGAGGCCATTTCGGTAAGCAAAACCTTTAATGCCACTCAGTATGGTGATTTTGGTGGCGCCACTATTGATATTGCCACCAAAACTTATCCGGAAGACCCCTTCTTGTCTGTAGGTGTTGGGGCCAGTGGTAACAGCATCATCACAGGAAAAGACTTCAAAACATTCCAGGATGGTCAGTTTGAAAGATTAGGTTTTTCTGGTAACGGTAGAGAAAATACAGTAAATGATAGAAATGTACCTCCTGCAAGTGAGACGGCTGGTGATCCGTTCAAGACAGGTTTTACCCCAACCACTACCCAGGCGCCGGTTGGTTTTGATTTCAACATTCGTGGTGGTAATAAATTTGACGTTGGTTCAGAAGGGCAAATTGGTTTTATTGCTTCAGTAGCCCATGAAAATGACTTCGATTATAAAGGAGGCTCTAGAAGAAACCTGAACGCACAAGCAGTGGAATTGAATAACTTCCAGCGTGATGAGTATACTTACTCTACTTTAACGACCGCCTTATTGGGAGTAAATTACCAGCTTAACCCAAAACACGATTTCACTTATAACCTATTATTCGCCAACACTTCGGATAATACCACTTCCGAATTATTCGGTTATGTACAGGACGTTGCAGCGAATGATATCCTGATCCGTCGTAACACTTACGTACAGTCTCAGCTTTTGACCAACCAATTATTAGGAGAGCACTTATTGAATGATAGCGAGACTTTAGCCTTGGATTGGGGAGTATCTTATTCCACCACCAATCGTATAGAGCCGGATCGTCGTCAAAACAGTTTCCGGGTGAATTCAGAGAAATTGTTACAATTAAATGCTTCTCAAAACCATAGATTTTGGTCTGATATGGATGAGGATGAAATTGCGGCTAAAACCGGCTTGGTATGGAAGCATGGGGAAACTACTGAAGGAGAAGCAAAGGGAACAGCCTCTTTTGGTTATCAGGGGAAATACAAAGGTCGCCAGATGCAAAATTATCAATACAACATGAGGGCAGCTGGTGATGGTTTGAACCAAATTATTAGTCCAAATAATCCTGATGAATTCTTTAATGATGAAAACTATTTAAAAGGAAATTATTCTTATAGTAACGGTATTGATGTAGCGCAGCATGAGTTTGAAGCAGATATGAATGTGCATGGAATCTATGGTTCCTATGATTACAATATTAATGATCGTTTTAAGGCCTTGGTGGGGGTACGTTACGAAAATGGTTTGCAGGAAGTAAGATTCCGTAACCTGAGAAACTCCTATGATGATCCATATCAGATTTCTCAGTATAAGACCAATGATATTTTGCCATCCCTTTCATTAAAGTATGCCTATACTGACAAGTCTAATTTTAGATTTGCTTTCAGTAAAACACTGACAAGACCCGGAATGAGAGAGATTATTCCTTTTCAGTATCAGGATGTTGACGGGAACCTGTTCGAGGGTAACAGAGAATTGGAGAATTCCACCAACTACAATTTGGACATGAAATGGGAAATTTTTCCTAACTCCGGCGAATTATTCTCGGTGTCTCTTTTTGGAAAGAAAATCTACGACGCTATTGAGTTGACGCAATTGGCCCAGGGGGGCGGAAACTTATTCACCTACACCAATACAGAGGAAGCCAATGTGGCAGGGGCGGAAATTGAATTCAATAAAAATCTTGAAAATGTTTTTGGAGATGCCTTCCAGGGCTTAAGCGTAGGCTTGAATGCTACCTATTTGTATTCAGAGATTGTTTTGAAGGAAGGTGACCCTAAATCCGAAATCCTAACCAACAAAACACGTCAGTTACAAGGCGCCTCTCCTTATTTGATTAATGCAAACTTAGCCTACAATAAGGAGGTCGGTAAGTGGAATACAACTTTCTCCGGGGTTTTTAATATGTTCGGTGACCGTGTTTACTCGGCGGGTCAGCAAGGAGCTGGTGATATTTACGAGAAAGCCGTGCCTAAATTCGATTTCGTTTGGAGAAATACTTTTTCCGAGAAATGGTCTATTGATATGAAGGTTAAGAATATCCTAAACCCGGAGATTCAAAGATATCAGCAAGAGTTTGGTGATAGATCTATTCAAGATCAAACCGTAGATTCTTTCCATGAAGGAGTATCCTTTAGTGTAGGGGTTAGTTATATAATTAAGTAAATATAAAGTTATTTAATATTTGTTAATGTAAAGTAAATATAGCCTTTGATTTAAATTAATGAATCGAATCTATATTTGCTTTTGAATTAAGAACAGAAACTATATTACTAATTTATTCAAATGAAAAACCTTTTCAAATTTCCACTATACGCAGCCGTAGCTTTCGGTATCGCGTTGACTTCATGTTCTGATGATGATTCTAATACCACTGATCCTTCAGGTGGAATCATTAACGATCAAAACGAAATCGTTAAAGACATCAATGAAGATGTAACTTTGATGGCAGGTGAGACATACTTCATCAACAAAGGTATTCACGTAACGGGTGATGCTAAATTGACCATCGAAAAAGGAGTTACCGTAAGAAATGGTGAAAGCGCTTATCTTTTGGTAGAGACTGGTTCTCAGATTTTCATCAATGGGGAAGCAGGTGAAGAAGTAGTTTTCACCGTAAACACGCAAACTCCTGAGCCAGGTGCATGGGGTGGTTTGATCATCAATGGTAAAGCTCCGATCAACGTTTCCGGTGGATCTGCAATTGCGGAGGTTGGTGACGTGGCTTACGGTGGCGATAACGCTTCTGATAACTCTGGAAAACTTTCGTATGCGGTATTCAAATATGGTGGACACCAGATTAATTCTGAAAAAGAGCACAATGGCCTAACCTTCAATGGTGTTGGTAATGGTACCTCAGTAGATCACATTGCAGTTTATAATGCAGCTGATGATGCTTACGAGTGGTTCGGTGGTACTGTAAACGCTTCAAACTTGTATGCTTATGGTACTCAGGATGATATTTATGACTGGACTTATGGTTGGGTAGGTACTGCTACTAATGTTTATGGTGAGCACAATGCTGCGATTAATAACGGTGAGAACGATCGTGGTATCGAGGCCGATACGAACTCTTCTAACTTCGCTGCTACTCCTTTCTCTAACCCAACAGTGGAGAATATTACACTAAAGGATGCTGATCAAGTAGGTACTTCCGGTTTGAAATTACGTGCGGGTACTTCTTTCAACTTTGAAAACCTGGTAATTGAAGGTTTTGGCGGAAGTGGTAAGAGTATCATCGAAGTGGAGACAGAAGAGACTGTTGGACATATCATCAATGGGGATGCTTCCATTGCAAGTTGGAAATTTATGCCGGTTGCTGGTCAGGGTGACTATACCTTGAAAGTTAAAGACGCTTCAGAGAACGAAGTAGCGGTTATCGAAACTTTCTTCTCTGACGCAGTGGATGCTGCTGCTACTGGTGCTCCAGAGGCTTTGGTAACTTGGGGTAAGTCAGTTGCTATTGCTGATAACCTTCCTGAGAATTAATTTGGGGAATTATAAATACAAAGTCACCCTGTGGTAAGGGTGACTTTTTTTGTACCTTTTTTATGAAACACTGGTGTTGGATACTCTTGTTTTTTGTCGCATGTGAGGTGAAGGACAGAAACATTGATTTTAAAACCTTAGAAGAGGATTTGGGTGCTTTAGCCTTGGAGGAAGATTTAAATCAAACGGCATTGGCGACCTTACGAAATGTTGAAAATGATACCTTAAAGCGCGCACTCTCCAAGTTGACCTACTCCCAATACAGTGAGGCGCAACCCGGATTGACAATTTTAAAAGCTGAGCGGAATGAGATTAACCGAAAAGTAGATTCTGCCACCATCGCTTTTGAAATTGCCAAAAAGCAGCGTTTTAAGGAGCTGTCTCATTTTGAATTAGGGGAACCCTATCAAGATAGAAAGTATTCCAGAATTCCTTATACCTGTACTTTTGAGCAGGATTCTATTTGGCAATTTTATGATTTGCTGGAAATCCGGTTTTATATGGATGACCGTTTCTTTGTCCACACCATGGTGGGGCTGGACACGGTGGCCTTCGGTAAGGAATATCCCATGCGTTTCTTTAAGTACTTTGCCAACGAGCAAGAGGCTAAGGCAGATTGGAAGCATTTACAGCAAATTATTGCGGAAGGTTCTTATCGTTTGGATTTTCGTCCGGGAGGAAATAGAAGTAAATCTCAGCCAGTTCGCGATTCATTTGAACATCGTATTGCTGATTTATTGGAGCAGCGAAAATCCATTGATCAACAGCTGAATGAAAACCTGCTTTTTAAGCTAAAATAAGAAAACTCAATTTCACTGTAAAAATAAAGGGCGACCAATAATTGGCTGCCCTTTTCTAATTTATTCAAATGATATTTTATTTCTCCTTTATGCGTCCTTATGGACACGAGTACGAATATACGGTATTCAGTGGAGTTATCTAAATGTTAATAGAAAATTACCCGATTTCCATAAAAAAAGCGACCCGTTGAGGATCGCTTTTTTTTGTTATTATGAAGATCGAAATTGAATGACGACTAAACAGATCTTAATAATTAATCTCTTGGGTCAGTTTACCATTTTCATCATAAACCTTCCATTCTCCGGTTTTCTGACCATTAGCATATTCTAATTCATATCTTACTGTACCATTATCATCCCAGATAGTCCAGTTACCGGTTTTTTGACCATTTTTGTAGTAAGCCTCACTTACTTTTACCCCTTCTTTGTTCCATTTCACCCACTTGCCATCCTTTAAACCGTTAGCATATCCTCCCATTTCTTTCTGCTCGCCGGAAACGTAATACGTGTTGGCTAATCCATGCTTATTCCCTCTTACCAGGGTAAAAATCGCTTTAGTAGCGCCATTATCATAGGTGTTCTCGAAGCGGCCTGAAAATAAGAGACCGTCCTCTCCGTAATACTTACCATTGCGCTCGATCAGGTTATCCACACCAGCAAACGCACTAACAGACATCAAAACAGCGGCAAAAATTAAAACTAAATTTCTCATGACGGATATATTTAAAAAGTCTTTGATCTTGTTCGTTGATCAAATATACGGAAAAATCTTTCCAATGTTATTAAATTGTTAACAAAATTAACTTATCGTTTCTTTTAGATTGAATTTAAATAAAAGCAGAGGGTTAATTTACTTTAAGTCAGAGTATTGAGGGGTTGTTTGTTAGGTGACTTAACGTTAACATAATATAGAGGCGCGCTGGTTTTAAAATATGGAGGGAGGCTTAATAGAACATCATGCACCTTCTCCTTTCAGCAAATAGGCAAAAAAATATCCTCCCGGTGATCGAGAGGATTATATATTTTAAAGGAATGAACGTCTATTCAATTTCCATCATTTTGAAAACGCTGGATGTCGGTGCCTGCCCAGTTGAAACCATGATTTTTTCTGATTCAGACTCATACGAAATGAAATTCACATTGACCTGATAGGTTCCTGGCTTCACATTGGAAAATTTGAAATTACCATCAAAATCTGTCATGGCCTTAATCGTAGTACCTGCAATGACTACTTCTGCCCCAACCAAAGCCTCACCTGTTCGGTGATCTACTACTTTTCCCGCTAATACTGTAGTGCTTTTGGCATTATTGTTTTCACCACCAGCAAAGACCGTCAACGAAATAAGACTGAAAAGAATAAGAGAAAGTAATTTTTTCATTTTCCTGTTATTATCTACCTCAAAAGTACGACAAGAAATTTGGCTTAGCACCATTATCCATATCAATAAAATATTTTCTTAGTGTTACCCGAGTTTTACCAGTATTAAATCACCTCATCTGTTGGGGGTTGAAAACCAAATGGTTAGGGGTGAATTATCCTGCAAGGTAAATGAGGGGAAGACCTTCAAGCTACAGGAAAGGCGGACTGATACGGATCTGAGCAGTATTTTTTCTTTAAATCATCAACTAGGATAATTCTCAATCCGTTGAAAAAATACATTAATATCTATAAAATTGACACATTCAGTGCTTATTACAGGTGGGACAGGATTAGTCGGTTCTTCCCTCTCCCAATATTTTCTTAAAAAAGGATGGAAAGTACATCATCTCAGTAGAAGAGTGGAGGGTTTGGTAAATGGCATTCATTCCTTTCTTTGGGATTTGGAATCGGATTATTTAGACCCAAGGGCATTGGATGGCGTGGATTATATTATTCATCTGGCAGGTGCGGGAGTGGCTGATCAACGATGGACACAGGCGCAGAAACAGTTGATTTTGACAAGCAGGTTGAAGTCTAGCCGATTACTGAGATTAGCCTTGCAGAAACAAAAACATCAGGTGAAGGCCTTGGTGAGCGCTTCTGCCATTGGTATTTATGGAAATGTCCCGGAAGGCATCGTGACGGAGAAAGGTCCATACGCAAATGATTTTCTGGCCGATGTGGTCAAGCAATGGGAAGACGAGGTGGATAAAATACAAGAAAATCAATTGGTAATACGATTAGTAAAGCTTCGTATTGGCATTGTGCTTAGTGAAAATGGTGGTGCTTTGGAAAAAATGCTGCTCCCTGTGAAATTTGGATTAGGAAGTCCTTTGGGTAGCGGTAAGCAAATGATGAGCTGGATTCATGTAAAGGATTTGGTCTCCATGTTTGCTTTTGCCATCAATCATGAGGATATGAATGGCGTGTACAATGCCGTGGCGCCTGGCCCGGTCTCCAATGAGGAGTTTACCCGACAGCTGGCCGCAGTGAAAGGCAGACCATTATGGTTGCCGGCAGTGCCCGCGCCAGTGTTGAAAATGGCATTGGGGGAAATGTCTGAAATATTGTTAGGAGGAGCACAGGTGTCTTCCGAAAAAATAATGAATGCCGGTTTTGTATTTAAATATCCGGAATTGAAAACTGCCTTGCAGCATTTACTGGATAAGTAGATTGAAATTTTTCTATTATGAGTGAGTTGGAAAAAATTAATGCTTCCGAAGGGGAAAAGAAGATCAGAGAAGCATTTAAAACAAAAGACTGGTCCGAAATAAAAAGCTCAGACTCCTGGACTATTTTCCGGGTAATGGCGGAATTTGTGGAAGGCTTTGATAAGCTGGCAAGAATAGGTCCCTGTGTCTCTATCTTTGGTTCTGCCCGTACTGACGAAAAGAACGAATACTACCAGACAGCCTCCAAAATTGGTGAAATGCTGGTGCAGCATGGTTATGGGGTAATTACAGGTGGTGGGCCCGGGATAATGGAAGCCGGTAATCGCGGAGCACATAAGGCTGGCGGCAAATCCGTGGGTTTAAATATTGAGTTGCCTTTTGAACAATTCTCCAATATTTATATCGATCCCGATAAGTTGATTACCTTTGATTACTTTTTTGTGAGAAAGGTAATGTTCATCCGTTATTCTCAGGGCTTCGTGGTAATGCCGGGGGGAATGGGAACATTAGACGAACTTTTTGAAGCCCTAACGCTTATTCAAACAGAGAAAATCGGTCGCTTTCCAATCGTGTTAGTGGGGCGGGAATATTGGAGTGGATTGGTGGATTGGCTCAGAAAAGTCGTTTGTGAAAAGGAGAAAAACATTGGTGAAGGTGATTTCGACCTGTTTTCGGTAGTCGATACGCCGGAAGAGGCAGTGGCCGTCATAGATGATTTTTATTCTAAATACCTGCTAAGTCCGAATTTTTAATGTCGGATGAAGCAAAAGAGATTGATTTTTGTGGGAGCATTAACCGACTAAATAACAGAAACTTTTGGTGAAGAAAATGATTTTGGGCTTGGGCGTTGCTGGAGTGATGGCCGGTCTGTGGTATGTAAAGGCTGAAGAAGAAACAATAATGGCCAAGGCGGCATCTCAAGCCGAGGTGCTAAGTGCAACAATGACAGCGCCTGGAACGAATACTCCGGTATTTGTTAATGCCAAAGTGGTCAAAATGCCGAAGGATTTAAATCTGGCGGGGGAATCTGTGCCATTGGATGACCCAGAGGTTTATGAGCGCATGGATAAGGAATTGTATGTGAATACTTATTTCCATTCCAGTACAATTTTTTTGATTAAGCGTAGTACCCGATGGTTTCCGCAAATGGAGCCTATCTTAAAAGAAGCAGGAATTCCGGAGGATATGATGTATTTGGCGGCTATCGAAAGTGGGCTGGCGAATGTGGTGTCTCCTGCCGGAGCTGCAGGTTACTGGCAATTGATGAAAGGTACGGCCCGGGAATTAGGGCTGGAGGTCAATGAGGAAGTAGATGAGCGATATGATCCGATAAAATCCACCGAGGCGGCTTGTAAGTATATGCTGGCTTCTTATGAGAAGTATGGGAATTGGACCAATGTGGCGGCCTCCTATAATATGGGAAGAAACGGATTTAGTAAAGCTTTAGCCAAGCAGCGTGTGGATTCTTATTATGATTTGCTTTTAAATCAGGAAACAAGCCGTTATGTCTTCAGAATATTGGCCGTAAAGGAAATTTTAAACGATCCGGAAAAATTTGGTTTTCAGATTCCGGAAAGTGAAAAATATCAGCCCGAGCAATTGAAAGTGGTGGAGGTGAAAAGCTCTATTCCAGACCTGACGTCCTGGGCTTTGGAACATGGGGTAAATTACAAAACCCTAAAAAGATACAACAGCTGGTTGAGAAAAAATACCCTGACGATTAAGTCTGGCAAAACTTATCAAATTAAATTACCGGCATAAGATATTTCTAAAAAGCGAAGCGCTGAAGTTTCGCTTTTTTTTATGCAAAAAGGTCAGCGAATACATCACCGACCTTTTCTTTCTCTCTCTCTCTCTCAATTCAAGGATTCAGAAGCGAAGCTTCCTGTATTTTTGAAGCAGATATCTGGTTTTAAGCTAAATTATCCACCGCGGAATTTGTTGGGTCAGTGCAAATCGCCTACCCTCAAATCATTGCATCTTTTTTTTTGATTTTTAAAGTCCAAATTGGTGTAAACCTGAGTTCGATTTATATAATTTATAAAAAAAGTACAATTTATAAAGGAAAAGCCATTGAAATTGAGTATATTTAAGTACCTAAAATTCAAATATTTAACTCAATACAATGGCTATTTCACAAGATAAAATTACCGAAATATTTTTTAACATTGATGAGTTTTGTCAACAATTAGATCAACTCATAGAGGCATCTTCTATTGGAAATCCTCCCAAACGAAAGCCAAAAATGTCACATAGTGAAATTATGACGATAATGGTTCTGTTTCATCTTAAGGGGTTTCGTGATATGAAGACCTTCTACAATAGCTATGTCCTTGTGCATATGAAATCCGAATTTCCGGAAACTGTAAGCTATAACCGTTTTACAGAGCTAATGCAGAAAGCGTGCTTACCTCTTGTCCTTTTCTTGAAGCACTGTTGTATGGGAGAAGGAACTGGCATTGCTTTTATCGATTCCACTCCCATTCGAGTTTGTAAAAATAAACGCATTTTTAATCACAAAACTTTCGACGGAATAGCAGCTAAGGGAAAATCAACGATGGGTTGGTTTTATGGCTTTAAATTGCACCTGGTTGTAAATGACAGAGGGGAACTACTCTCCTTTATGATCACTCCAGGAAATGTGGATGATAGAGAACCTCTTAAAAATGAGTCATTTATAAACTCTCTTCAAGGTAAGCTATTTGCTGATAAAGGATATATTTCAAAGACCCTAAGTGAGTTGCTTTTCGGCAATGGGATTCACCTTTTTACAGGAATTAGACGCAATATGAAGAACTGTCTGATGAGTTTTAATGATAAAATTTTGCTTCGTAAACGTTCCGTTATTGAGACAATAAATGATCAGCTAAAGAACATTTGCCAAGTAGAACATTCCAGACATAGATCATTTGGAAACTTCATTTCAAATTTAGTAGCAGGCTTGGTAGCTTATTCCTTTTTTGAAAAGAAACCTTCAATTAAATTTGAGACTGAAAACACTGGACAAATGGCTATTTTTTAAAATCGAACTCAGGTTGTAAGCTTGTTTTCTCCTCATTCATCCGTTTCGTTGGTAAAAACTTAAAATAGGAAACTATTCCCTCATTTTTCCCGCCTTATAGCTAAACGAGGATTAAGCATAAATAATACGCGTTAAGCCTGCCTAATTCGGCTTAAATTGTTGCGATTTGCTCAAAGTATTGATTCACAACCTCTGTCAGTTGGGTGGATTCAATTAAAAAGCCATCGTGACCGTAAAGGCTGTCTATTTCTGAATAATGTGCATTAGGCGTGTGCTTCGCTAAAAACTTTTGCTCTTCTATTGGAAATAGAATATCGGAACTCAGCCCGATGTATAAGCATGGAATCTGAATTTCGCCCAAAATAGCCTCAATTTCACCCCTGCCTCTTCCGATATTTTGGGAGTCCATCGCTTTGGACAGGTACCAATAACTGAAAGCATTGAATCTTTTAGCCATTTTTTCCCCCTGATAGCTTTGGTAGGTGCAGGCACGGAAATTATCCAGTTTGCTGTCATCCGGATCCTGCTGAGTCGCCAGATAAGTCTGATAATTACGATAAGAAAGCATGGCGACCGCCCTGGCAGTTTTCATTCCTTCCAATCCGGCTTTGTCTGATTTTTCCTGCCAGCTAGGATCCTGCTCAATGGCCATGCGTTGTGTCTGGTTAAAAGCAATACCCCAGGGAGAATGCTTGGCACTGGCTCCAATGCAGATCAGACTTTGAAATACTTCCGGCTGACTGATGATCCACTCTAAAGCCTGTTGTCCCCCAGAGAACAGCCGATTAATTGGCTTACCTTTTCAATATTTAAATGCTGTCTTAAAATATCAAAGGCACCAATGATGTCTCTGTTGGTCAGCAAAGGAAAGTCGTGATAATAGGGTGTCTTGGTTGCCGGATTAATACTTAATGGCCCGGTAGAGCCATAGCAACTGCCCAGCATATTGGCGCAAACAATGAAGTGTTTTTCCGGGTCAAAAAGTTTCCCTTCACCAAAAAGTCCCGGCCACCAATCCAATACATTGTCATTGCCGGAAAAGGCATGACAAACCCAGATGACGTTATCCTTCGCTTCATTAAGCTGACCAATAGTGGCATAAGCCAGCGTAAATTCCGGCAGTGTTTTGCCCTCTTCGGTAGTATAGGGTTGGGTATAATGAAATTCGTGTTGCGAGACCATGCTTGGGGTTTTATGTTACAGGCAAAAGGCACGGTCAAAAAAGATGCCGTGCCTGAAATAAAAAATGCTTATTTATTGGGCGATCGCTGATGCAAATGCAGTTTCGAATGCTTGCGTCAGGTCTCCTTTGATATCATCAATATGTTCGAAACCAACAGAAAGTCGAAGCGCATTAGGCGTAACGCCCGCAGCTACTCTCTCTTCCTCACTTAGTTGCTGGTGGGTCGTGGAAGCCGGGTGAATAATGAGTGTTTTAGCATCTCCTACATTGGCCAAATGACTCACCAATTTCAGGCTGTCCACAAATTTTTTAGTGGTTTCCAAATCTCCTTTTACAGAGAAAGATAGCACACCGCCAAATCCTCTCTTTAAATATTTTTTTGCAGTTTCATGGCCCGGGTGCGAAGGAAGTCCGGGATAACTAACGGACTCCACCAATTCATGCGCTTCCAGCCATTCTGCTACAGACTGAGCATTTTCCACGGTTCTTTCCACCCGAAGGGACAAAGTTTCCAATCCCTGAATGAGCTGGAAAGAGTTAAATGGGCTCAGTGCAGGGCCAAAATCTCTCAGGCCTTCCACTCTGGCGCGGATGATGTAGGCAATGTTTCCGAAAGGAGAGTCACTACCGAAGGTTTCCCAGAAGTTCAGGCCGTGGTAGCCTTCTGACGGTTCTGTGAATTGTGGGTATTTTCCATTACCCCAATTGTAATTTCCACCATCAATAATTACTCCTCCAATACTGGTGCCGTGTCCGCCAATCCATTTAGTGGCAGAAGCGGTCACGATATTAGCACCGTGTTCTAATGGACGGAATAAATAGCCGCCAGCACCGAAGGTGTTATCCACCACCAAAGGCACGTCATGCTTTTGGGCGACAGCAGCGATTTTTTCAAAATCCGGCACATTAAAAGAAGGGTTGCCAATGGTCTCCAGGTAAATCGCCTTGGTGTTTTCATCAATGAGCTGGTCAAAATGCTCCGCTTCATTGTCCTCGGTGAACTTAACCTCAATTCCCAGGCGCTTAAATGCTACTTTGAACTGATTGTAAGTTCCTCCGTACAAATTCGGGCTACTCACAATATTGTCTCCGGCATTCACAATATTATTCAGGGCAATAAACTGTGCAGCTTGTCCCGAACCCACAGCCAAAGCAGCTACCCCGCCTTCCAATGCGGCAATGCGCTGCTCGAAAACATCCGTAGTCGGATTCATGATACGGGTGTAGATATTGCCAAATTCCTTCAGGGCGAATAAATTAGCGCCATGGTCGGAATCCTTGAATACATAGGAGCTGGTCTGGAATAATGGCACTGCTCGCGAACGCGTATCGCTATCCAAAGTGTGACCGGCATGTAATTGAAGGGTTTCGAAATTTAAAGACTGAGACATTATTTCTGATTTTTTTATTTCAACGATTGATATGCTAATTCAACAATGCTGATCACCTTTGGGTGATGCCAATGTTACGATGCGTGAAAACGCTCCGTGGTCGGAAGTAGATGAATTATAATGCCACTAAGGGCGCATTCGTTGAAATGCATGAAAACACATCAGGCTACGGTTTGCAGTAGCTGAGGAAATAATATCAGAAGGTGCGATCTGAATCGCTTTGTGAAGCTGAATTAATCTCATTGTCTAACAATTTATATTCACCAATTAACTATGGTTCAGGAATTAGCACCTTAACGAGGGTCAGGTTGCTAGAGCTTCTTCGAGCCTGTCTCTCCACTCTTCTATATAAATCAATGCTCAGATTGAGCCTTGACTTGATGCCTCAAAGATGAGGGGCGGATTTTTGAAATCCAAATGAATGCCTGATTTTTTTGGTAATGGCCAAAATTTATAAGGGGGTAGATCCGGTATGGCTAATTAGATTTCAAATTCTAAATCTTCGGCCTTATTTTGCTGATATTCAAAATGAAAGTCAAACCAAAAATCATAATCCGCATAAGGAACACAGTCCTTCCACTCCTGACTATCAATTTTTATTGACTGGATTAAATTTCGGGGAATCCACTGCAAGAGTTCACCCGCCTGATGAATAGGTAATTCTGAAATTCTGACAAATTCAAAGCCCAAATGATTTGTAGGAGAATGCTTCATAATTCAGGTATAAAAATTTCTATTAAGATACCGATCATGAATTTGATTATCAACAGTATAAGGTTATTTCCTTGTTAAATATTGTTAAACAAAAAGTCCCATTTGTTATCTTGATTTTTCCTGAATGAAACCCTTATGGAGCGGAGAGCCTGAAAGTAGATTTTATTGGAAAGTGGTCGGAGTAGGGGACTTCACGAAGTGTTTTAAAATTATTCAATTCAAAAGCATCTGAATAAAACTGATTGTCTATTCTGAGGAAAAACATCGGGCTGTTCATGCTGAAACCAAAACCCCTCCCCTTTTGCTCAAAGGCATTGTGAAGGTTTTTTCGAAATTGTTGATAATTATAGGTAAACGGAGGGTCATTAAAATCACCACAAACCAATACCGGATACGGAGACTGGGCAATATGCGCTAGTATCGGATGGGTCTGGATTACCCTTTTCTGAATGCCACTTTTAAGTTTTGAGAGGAGTATGGGGTATGCTTCACTGGCTTTTTGCCATTCCAATTCCGGATTGATTCCCATAGAATGTAGATGTAAATTATAGACACGTATGGTGTCTTTTGGGGATAATAAAACATCTGCAAATATGGCCTGATTGATGCTGGACTCTCCGATATCTATCTTTCCTCCCTTTAAAATCGGAAACTTACTGAAAATCGCCATCCCCCTGGCAAATTCGTCATTTTCAGCAAATTGATGATAATTCAATACGTAAGGCTCATAGCCTTTTTGCTTTAATTTTTGACTCACATTCAAGGCTTTCCATCGGCCGTCGCTGTAATATTCCTGCAGGCATTTAATAGCGGAAGTATCTTCGACTATGAAATTGATCATTTCCTGGGAGTACACCCAGCCTTTGGCTTCCTCCGCCTTATATTCTCGCATCAACCGGCTATTGTAGCTCAGCACTTCAAAAGATTTTCTCTTTTGATCAGTTACTACGGAGTTCCACTGAAAAATTTCCGGCATTACAAATACCCCAAAGAGTAACAAGCCTAAGCTTAAGAAGGGAATCCGGTGACGAAGGATGAGCTGAAAAGCAATATTCATTAACAGACAAAGCATCAAAACCGGTATGCCGTAGGAAAGGATTCCCGCGGGCCAGAATAGTGTTGGCGGAATAAAAATACTGCCATATATCAGCAGGCTAGTGATGATTAAAAAGATATTGAGTATCCTGAGCATAATGAAGTTAGGGCAAAACAAAACTGAATCATTGTCCTTTTTTAATACTAATTAGTATTTAAGGGTTGATGGTTTTTGAATCCTGTTATATAAATGACAATAGGGCATAATAAAGGTTATTTCCACCGAATTTAATGGATCCTTTTGATTACCTTTGGCGTCAAATAAAAAAAAGAGTATTTGCTATGGCAACCTTTCTAATTGTTATCGGATTCTTCGCAGCTTTTTTTGTGATGATGTCTGTTCGTCTGATTTTGAAAAAAGATGGGGAGTTCAGAGGTACTTGTGCTTCTCAAAGTCCTTTTCTAAACAAATCGGGGAACCCTGTGGCTTTTGTGGAAAAACACCGGAACAATGTAAAAATCGCAAAAACGTCAGCAACGCTCCCACTGTTGACGACCTTTTAGCGGGCAAGCAGTAGTGTACTTTTTTGTATCTTAATCTGTTTATTTATTGTCATTTTAAGAGACAGGTCTAAGTTTTTTTTTATTATTTTTGCCGAGAATCATTAGAATTATAGATGACACTGATTAAATCAATTTCGGGTATCCGAGGTACGATTGGAGGACAAGCTGGAGAGGCCCTGACTCCTGTGGATGTGGTTAAATTCGCCGCAGCTTTTGGTAGTTGGGTGGTAAAGCAAACGAACATCCCAAAGATCGTAATTGGACGTGATGCACGTATTTCCGGAGAGATGGTGTCCAACCTTGTGGTGGCTACGCTTCAGGGATTGGGAATTGATGTGGTAGACTTAGGTCTTTCCACCACACCGACTGTGGAAATTGCGGTGCCGCTTGAGGAGGCCGGAGGAGGAATTATCCTTACTGCCAGCCATAACCCTATCCAATGGAATGCCCTTAAATTACTAAATGCCAAAGGTGAGTTTATTTCTGCTCAGGATGGTGCCGAAGTTTTGGAAATTGCCGAGGCAGAAGCATTCAATTTTGCGGAAGTGAAAGCTTTAGGTAAAGTAAGCAAGGCAGATCACTATATTGATAAGCACATTGAAATGATTTTGGCACTTCCATTAGTGGATGTTGAAGCCATTAAGGCCGCCAATTTCAGAGTAGCCATTGATTGTGTGAACTCAACCGGAGGAATTTCCCTTCCTCCCTTATTGAAAGCCTTGGGTGTGGAAGAAGTAACAGAGTTTTACTGTGAGCCAAACGGTCACTTCCCGCACAATCCGGAACCATTACCGGAAAACCTGCGTCAGTTCTCTCAGGAGTTGCAAAGTGGTGATTTCGATTTAGGAATCGTTGTGGATCCTGATGTGGATCGCCTGGTATTCATGAAGGAAGATGGGGAGTCTTTCGGCGAAGAATACACTTTGGTGGCCATATCAGATTACGTTTTGAAAGCCAATGGTGGCGGAAGCACGGTATCTAATTTGTCTTCCACACGTGCGCTGCGCGATGTAACCGAGAAAGCAGGTGGTACTTACACGGCTGCCGCAGTGGGTGAAGTCAATGTGGTGACGCAAATGAAAGCTACCGATGCGGTGATCGGTGGAGAAGGTAACGGAGGTGTGATTTATCCGGAATTGCATTACGGACGTGATGCGCTGGTAGGAATTGCTTTATTCCTGACTCAGCTGGCAAAATTCGGTAAGTCGATTTCCTTCCTGAGATCAACCTATCCCAATTATTTCATTAGCAAAAACAAAATTGAATTGACTCCGGATGTGGATGTGGATTTGATTTTAGAAAAAATTGCTGCGAAATATGCTAAGCATCCGGTTAACACCATTGATGGTGTGAAAATTGATTTTGAGGACGAGTGGGTACACCTGCGTAAGTCGAATACGGAGCCGATTATCCGCATTTATGCAGAGTCTCCTTCCTTGGCAACCGCAGAGCACCTGGCCAACAAAATTATTTCAGACATTCGGGAGATTATTATGGAATCCAAAAGCGAGGCCGAATAATCTATTGATATAAGTAAAAATCTGAAAAAAAACCGTATGGCAGTAGCTGTACGGTTTTTTTTCATCCAAAAGGTGCTTATTATAGCCTTTGAAAAACAAATTAGCAGTCAGGACTAAGATTTTTAGGACCATGGTAAGCCGTGGTAAACAGGAGATATGAAGGTATATTTTGATAATGCAGCTACCTCTCCGGTGGCTCCCGAGGTATTTGAGGAGATGATTCCTTTTTTGAGGGATCATTTTGGTAATCCTAATTCACAGCATTCCCACGGGCGAGAAAACCGTTCGGCCATTGAAAAAGCCCGCAAGTTGGTGGCGCAGAAACTGGGCGCCCAAACCAATGAAATATTTTTTACTTCCGGCGGTACAGAGTCTGACAATACAGCCATTCTGGGAGCAGTAAAGGCTTTTGGTTTAAAGCATATCATTACTTCCCCGCTGGAGCATCATGCCGTTTTGCATACCGTAGAGCATTTAGCAAAAGAGGGTTTGATGACCTTACATTTGCTGAAAGTTGATCAGCAGGGAAATATTGATTTTACCCATTTAGAGGAATTATTGAAAGCGCATGGCGCCGAAAGCCTGGTGACTTTGATGCATGGCAATAATGAGATCGGGAATTTACTGGATCTGGAAGCTGTCGGGGAGCTGGCCCACCAATACGGAGCCCGCTTTCATACCGATGCCGTGCAAACGGTGGGGCATTATCCTTTTAATCTTTCCGAAACAAAAGTGGATTTTCTGGCTGCCTCTGCCCATAAATTTAATGGCCCAAAAGGAATTGGTATTCTTTATGTCGCCAAAGAAAATAAAATCGGTCCCTTTATTCATGGTGGTGGACAGGAGCGCGGTATGCGTGGTGGTACGGAGAATGTGGCCAGCATCGTAGGGATGGCGAAGGCCCTGGAAATAGCCCATGATCGCATGGAGGCTGATATTTCCCATGGAAAGTCTATCAAATCCTATTTAAAAGAAAGTTTGGAGGCCAAATTGGCCGGAGTTCAGTTCAATGGACGCTCTGGAGACTTGGAGGCCAGCCTGTATGGCGTACTGAATGTGAGCCTACCTTCTTCCAAAGATGCCGGTATGCTGCTTTTCAGCCTTGACCTGAAGGGGATTTCTGCTTCTGGTGGGAGTGCATGTTCCTCCGGTGCCCTGACGGGTTCTCATGTTTTGACCGGTATTAAGGCCGACGAAAATCGCCCAAGCGTGCGTTTTTCTTTTGGTCGCTATAATACCAAAGAGGAAGTAGATTATGTGGTAGAACAACTGCTGGCGATTCTATAATTTATAAGGGGAATTATTCAGACCTAAATCCTCATTGAGCTGAAAGGTGAGAAAAATGAAGGAGTTTTTCCGATTTCGTTATTTCCAACGAAGCAGATGAATGAGGAGAAAGCAAGCATACCCAATTTGAGCTATTGATAATTCGAGAAAACTAACCGGATAATACTGAGGTGTAGGTATTTATAATGATTCACTAAATCTAGTGGTGAATATTCGGCTTAAGGGGAAATCCCTCGCAAGCTCGGGTCGGGCTGTCGTGGCTCGCTTTTTTGCCTGATTTTACTCCAAAACCAAGGCAGGCAAAAAGAGCTCAGACAGGCCCACTCCATCCCTTTTCCAAGGCCTTCGGCCAAAAAAAAAGGCTGTCTTCTTCCGGACAGCCTTTTTTTATTTTCTAAACCAGATCAGGCATTCACCAAATCCGATTGGTTTTTCAATACGATTTGCTTTAAGCACTCTACCCAAAGCGGATGGTTATTCAGACTTTCAACCAGGTCCCATTGTTCTCCGCCAGCTTCCATGAACTCCTCCTTGAACTCATCCCCCACCTCAATAGTGGTCTCCAGGCAGTCGGCAATAAAGCTGGGTGAAAAAGCCAGCACCTTTTTATGGCCCATTGCAGGGAGTTGTTTCAGGAGCTCATCTGCATAAGGCTGAATCCATGGATCTTTCCCCAGTCTGGATTGGAAGGCTACAGTATATTTTTCTTCCGGAATGCCCAATGCTGCAGCAATTAGTCTGGAGGTTTGGTAACATTGTGCTCGGTAGCAGTATTTGTTCTTTTTGTTGTAAGTGGCGCAGCACTTATCATTCAGCTTACAGTAGCCGCCATTGGAGGCCTTATGAATCTGGCGTTCCGGCACGCCGTGATAGCTGAAAAGGAAATGGTCATAATCCGTTTGCTCCATTAGGGGCAAAGCGCGCTCTTTAATCGTCGCGATGAAAAGCTCTTCCTCTAAAAACTGCTCTACGAATTTAATGGTTGGAATCACCTGCCAGTCTTTCACGATTTCCATCACCTTGTCTGCCACAGAACCTGTAGTTGCTGATGCATATTGTGGGAATAAAGGAATGACCAATATCTCCCCCACATCATTTTTTCGTAATTCTTCCAAAGCCACCTGTATGCTGGGGTTCTGATAGCGCATGCCCAGCGCTACCACATAATCCTCTCCCAGCGATTGCTGTAAGGCAGCCTGCACATCTGCTCCATAAAACATCAGGGGAGAGCCACGGTCTTCCCATAGCTCCTGATAAGTTTTGGCCGACTTAGGAGCTCGGAAAGGTGCGATAATCAAATTTACCAGCATCCATCGGCTGATAAAAGGAATATCAATCACACGCTTGTCCATCAGGAACTCACGCAGGTATTTTCGCACATCAGGGGTCGCAGGACTATCCGGAGTTCCCAGATTGACCAGTAAAATGCCTTTTTTGACTTTGGGTGTATTCATTGGAATTTTCTTCGTAAAATGGTTTGTTTACACTGTTCTCTTCTCCAATTGGGGAGTTTCAGTGATGGTTTATAGCGTTGGTTGGTTTGGGCCGCCTGAGGAAAGGGCATAAAAAAACTCTTTCCTGCGTAAAAATAGCAAAAAAGAGTTTTACTCATAGCTTTATGAGGCAGATCAATCCTCAGTCACCAGTTCTGCGATAACTGTTTTGCCACCTTTGGTTTTCTGATTCAGGTCTACTTTTACTTTGGTGTCCAATGGAAGAAAAACATCTACGCGGCTACCGAACTTGATGAAACCGTATTCTTGTCCGGCTTTGTACTCATCCCCCTCATTGGCGTAAATCTTGATTCTTCGGGCCATGGCACCGGCAATTTGTCTGACCAATACCTCTACCCCGTTTTCCATTTTAAGCACCATAGTGGTACGCTCATTTTCGGAGCTTGCTTTCGGGTGCCATGCCACCAAATATTTTCCTGCGTGATATTTGCAGAAAGACACGATTCCATTCACAGGCGCCCGGTTGTTATGCACATTCAGTGGCGACATGAAAATGGATATCTGCTTGCGCATTCCATTGAAATATTCATTCTCCATTACGTCTTCAATCACGACTACCTTCCCGTCCGCCGGAGCGATGACCTGACCCTCAGAAATTTCCAGCTTGCGCTTGGGCATGCGGAAAAACTGAAGATTTAATAAAAAGAAAATGACACTTACAATCTGACTTACCCTGTGCATAATTACCTTATCCGGAAAGGAATAGATCAATGCTGCATTAATGCCCGCCAAAATCAATAGTAAAACCGTTAAATACGTTCTACCTTCTCTATGTATAGTCATGATATTTTATTGCTCTTGGATTATGTTGCTTGTCAGACCTGAGGCCATACAAAAAAACAAAGATAAATAAAAAGCAGACAATATTCTATTGCCTGCCTTGGTCACTTTTAAAAAAGCGGAATATTTCAATTTTCTAGTATCCTCCTCTGTATTTATAAGCTTTGTTAATCTTGCTGATTGCCACGATATAAGCAGCGATTCGCATAGGAACATTATAGCGGTTGTGCTTATTATAAACATTTTCAAATGCAGCACGAATGGTCCGGTCTGCACGTCTGTTTACTCGTTCACGCGTCCATTTATAACCCAATCGGTTCTGAACCCACTCAAAATAAGAGACGGTAACACCACCTGCATTGGCCAAAATGTCCGGTACCACCATGATGCCCTTTTTGTTGATGATCTCATCCGCTGCAGCCATGGTCGGACCGTTAGCTCCTTCTACAATTAACCTGGCCTGAATGCGGTCTGCATTCTTAGGGGTGATCACATCTTCCTTAGCGGCGGGAATCAATACGTCGACGTCCAGGAATAAAAGCTCCTCTGCATCTTCCATTTTGGTAGCACCGTCGAAGCCTTCCAAAGTACGCTCATTATTGTCGCGGTAATCAATAGCCTCCTGAATATTAATACCATTTTCATTATAATAGGAGCCTGAAATATCAGAGATGGCCACCACTTTTGCGCCTCTTTCCTGTAAAAGCAAAGCTGCAAAGGAACCTACATTTCCAAAGCCCTGTACAGCAATAATTGAATTGTAGGGGTTAATCTGAAGTTTTTCCATGGCAGACAAACAGCTGATCATTACTCCACGGCCAGTGGCCTCGGCGCGTCCTAAGGAGCCTCCTAAGGTTATTGGTTTTCCGGTCACTACCGCATTCACCGTCATACCGTGATTGCGGGAGTATTCATCCATCATCCAGGCCATTTCCCTTGGGCCTGTTCCCATGTCTGGCGCCGGAATATCCCTATCCGGACCGAAAACTTCTGCCATCGCAGTGGTGTAGGCGCGGGTAAGGCGCTCAATTTCCCCGGCAGACATTTTGCGCGGGTCACATTTAATGCCCCCTTTTGCGCCACCATAAGGAATATCCACCACGGCACATTTCCAGGTCATCCAGGCTGCAAGTGCCTTAACCTCGTCCAGATTTACGTCCATATCGTAACGAACGCCCCCTTTCGAAGGTCCTAAGATGTTGGAGTGAATGACGCGATAGCCTTCAAATACCTGAATGGAGCCATTGTCCATGGTGATGGGCAGGCTTACAAGCACCTGCTTATCGGGGGATTTTAAGACATTGTAAACTTCATCTTCTAATCCTAACTTCTCTGCTGCAATGATGAAGCGAGACATCATGGATTCAAAAGGATTTTCATGATCCTTTATTGGTGCGGGTTCGATGTAAGCCATATCCTGTAAATAGAATGTTGTTCGTTTTGTAATACGAATGCTAATTTAGGAAAATTGCTAAATTTCCAATATCAGCATTGAAAAAACTTCTGATTTTAAAAAAGTCTTAAAATTTCAAAGAAGGCCGCGATGAATGGTATGGATAATAAGAGGCCATCAAATCGATCCAAAAATCCTCCATGTCCGGGAAGTGTAGAGGCGGAATCTTTTATTTCGATGCTTCTCTTAAACAGAGATTCTACCAAATCGCCATAACTTCCGGCAATGATGATGATCACCGATAAGCCGATCCATTGCTCCAAAGGCAGCGTCCCCCAAAAATAATGTAAGACTACCGCCACTGTTAACGATAAAATGGCTCCTCCGGCGAATCCTTCCCAGGTTTTTTTCGGCGAAATTCGCTCAAACAGCTTGTTTTTGCCAAAATTCACCCCAGCAAAGTAAGCGCCGGTATCACTTGCCCAAAGCAGTAATAGCATACCCAGCACGATATGGCTTTGATAGCTTCCCTGAGAGAAAGCGCAGTAGTGCAATAAGGTAAAGGGTAGGCCGACATAGATAATCCCCAACACCGTATGAGCAATAGAGTTGAAGGGTTTTTCTTCCGGTCTTTGGTATAATTTGGAAAAATAAATGATTCCTAAAATAGGGCCGAGCAACATCATCAACGAAATGGACCAGCCTTCCTGAAAGTGAAAGAAAGTGATCAGGTTCATTCCCGCCCCGATAATGGTTCCTAAAATGGCGTAGGGCTGATGTCCGTCTGCTTTTATCAGGCGGTAAAATTCCAGCTGGGCCAAAATAGAGATAACAAAGAAAAGGATGAAGTAGGAATAGGCATTAAAAAATATGGCGGAAATCATTACGGCCATACCGATTAATCCGGTGATGATGCGCTGGGTGAGGTTGCTGAATTTATTCAAACTTGATGTCATTTTCAATAAGCTGTTTGGCCCTGAGCAGATCATCGCGTTGCACTTTGATCTCATAGTTACCGAAAATGGCATAGGCCCGGTCCTTTTTATCCATTAAAAAGGCGGGAATATTATTTTGTTCCAATACATCCCTGACGATGGTTGCGCGCTGCAAATTCTTCGTCTTATAGGCAGTTTGCCAATTTTCCATAATCCTCAAAAGGGCTTTGTAATCGGAACCAAAGGTAATATTAATTGCTTAATTTATATCATATTCGCCGGAATGTTCTGATCGAAGAACAATAAGCCTTCACTCTGCGCAGGGAGATATTGAATTTGATTTTTCCAATCCCATAAGCCTTTTCTTATTTTTACCTCCCTTTCCATTCTGGTTTTAAGAAAGTTAAGTGGATCGTAATCCTGGGCATTCCAGCATGCTTTGGCAATGCCGTTTAACTGTTGGAGGTGCTGTTCGCTCCTGTCCAGCAATAGGTTGATTAGGTCTTCGTAGCTATCAATGGCGGGATGTGGCGGATGGACTTCAGGGTTTTCAGCCACCTGCCCACATTCCTGCAAGTAATTCATCATCTGGTTCTGAAAGTTCCAGTGCTGTTCAGCGGCTTGCCTGCAATAGGTTTTCATACCGGTGAAGCCATTGGTCTCGCACCAGTTTTGAAAAAAGAGATGAGCAGAACGGCTGTGGGCTTCCGCAGCGATGAATTCGTTAAGGGAAAGGACGGTTGATTTTTGTAATCGCATGAACAGGGAAAATTGAAAGCAGAAAATAACAAAATGGATTTGCAGCATCAACTTTCAGTTTACCTTTTTGTCTTACTGTTTTTCCTGAAATTTGGAAATTATTCCCTCTTTTAACCATGGATTTATCAAGGGGCAGACTTTTTTGATCAAATACAAACCATTAAATTTGTATCTGCTTTATGCAAATGGTCTGAAAATAGGCAGGTTATTTGTTTGAAGGTAAAGGAATTGAGTGAATACTTGGTTCAAATAGTATTTGGAACAGTCTGCAATAGGTGGACTTAAAAATTAGGAAAAGCCCTATGGTAAAAATTGGAGAAGTAGAATTAGGCGATTATCCCTTGTTGCTTGCCCCTATGGAGGATGTGAGTGACCCGCCATTCCGTGCCGTGTGCAAGGAAAATGGTGCAGATATGATGTATACAGAGTTTATTTCTGCTGAAGGTCTGATTCGAGATGCTGCCAAAAGCCGTCAAAAACTGGATATTTATAATGAGGAACGCCCGATAGGTATTCAAATTTTTGGAGATAAGATAGAATCTATGCGGGAGGCAGCCGCCATTGCTGAGGAGGCTGATCCTGAATTGATTGATATTAATTACGGTTGTCCGGTAAAAAAAGTAGCCTGTAAAGGGGCTGGCGCCGGCATTCTGAAGGATATTCCGAAGATGCAGCGCATGACGGAGGAAATTGTCAAGCAGGTGAAAAAACCGGTAACGGTAAAAACCCGCCTGGGCTGGGACAGCAATACGATTCAGATCCTGGAAGTAGCCAAGCGCCTGCAGGATGTGGGTATTGCTGCACTGACGATCCACGGCCGTACGCGCCAGCAAATGTATAAAGGCGAGGCGGACTGGAATCCGATTGCAGAAGTGAAAAACCACCCGGATATTCATATTCCCATTTTCGGAAATGGTGATATTGATTCACCGGAGAAAGCCCTGGAGTATAAAGAAAAATTTGGATTGGATGGCGCCATGATCGGTCGTGCGGCCATCGGATACCCCTGGATCTTCAAAGAAATTAAACACTTCATGGCCACAGGAGAAAAGCTTGCTCCGCCGACTTTAGAGGAAAGAGTTTCTATCGCTAAACGTCATTTGGAGTTTTCGTTGGAGTGGAAAGGTGAGCGTCAGGGAATTTTGGAAATGCGTCGCCATTACACCAATTATTTCCGTGGAGTAGCCAACTTTAAGCCTTACCGAATGAAACTGGTAGAAAGCCTGGATCCGAAGGAATTGTTCGGTGTATTGGATGAGGTTCAGACAAACTTAATCCTGCCGGAGCCTGTTTAAGATAAGCCCAAGGAAGCCGAGCAATATGGCTTCCTTTTTTATTGACCTACATTATCCTATATTCCGTCATGGAAAGAATTTACACCTACCTCAGGCAAAGTGTTACCTCTAACTGGCTAATGCTTTTTATCCTGTCTTTTGTCTGGGGCAGTTCATTTATCTTAATAAAAAGGGGACTGGATGTATTCACTGCTCCGCAGGTAGGCGCCATTCGGATGCTGTCAGCGGGCATGTTCTTATTTCCATTAGGAGTAAGAGCTTTGAGCAATGTGAAGCGACGTCACCTATTTCCCCTCTTCTTTTCAGGTTTTATAGGTTCTTTGGTGCCGGCCTATTTATTCGCCAAGGCGGAGACACAGCTCAGCAGTGCGATTACCGGCATCCTCAATGCCCTGACCCCCCTCTTTGTTTTGATCATCGGTACGCTGGTTTTTCGTCTGGCCATATTCACCAAACGCATTGGTTTTGGCCTGATGGTGGCTTTTGGTGGTACGGTGATTTTATTATTGGCGGATGCCGGAGGAGATATTCTCGAGATTAACTTCTTCGCCATTTTTGTGCTAATTGCCACTATTTGCTATGGGTTCAATGCCAATGTGGTGAAGGCTTTTTTGTCTGATTTGAAGCCCTTGGAAATTACCAGTGTGGCATTGGGCATGATGGTGCCGATCGCAGCGATTTATCTTTTCGGTTTTTCCGATTTTTCCGACCGGATTTTATTAGAGGAAAAGGCCTATGTTTCCCTGGGGTATTTGTTGATTTTAGGTTTTTTAGGAACTTCTCTGGCGCAGATTGCCTTCAATCGACTGGTGCAACAAGCCGGGCCCGTCTTTGCTAGTTTGGTGACCTATCTGATCCCCATTTTCGCCCTTCTTTGGGGCGTGTGGGATGGCGAGCAAATTTTAATTGGGCACTATATGGGCATGATGACCATCGTATTGGGGGTGGCGATCACCAATGAAAAGTTGTAATTCATTGAATTTCAGCTTTTTTATTACGCTTTGCCTTTGGTGGAACAAATGAATCGGTTAGGCTTTTAAAATGCTTTTGTTTACTTTGTAAATGTCTTAAATACAGCATTTTACTACTCTATTATTTGTTTGCCTCATGGAAAATTTGATCCCCACCTCCGTTATTCCCCAAGATCGCTTTTCATCTGTTTTAGAGCCTATACAGGAAAACTTATCCATGCTTTCAGAGCTATTACACCGGCATCAAAGAGCCAATTTACCCGCCATGGGGAAGGAACGGTAGATTTTGTGAAAGAAGCTCTGATAAAGGCCAAATTACAGCCTGAGGCTATTCCAGGGCGGATAAGTATTCGGGATCTTGAGCAGAAAGTAGAGTTAATAGAGCGGATTGAAGAAGCACTGCGTCCTCTGGAAGTTATGCGGGAGAAATTGGCGCAGGCGGCATTGCTCACTGCCAGCGAAGTTTATGTGCCCTGTCTGAGTATTCATAATGCGCTTAAATTAAAAGAAATTAAAGAGGCTTCAGATAAATTGACAGAAATTGAAACCCTGAAGGACTAAGGGCGTTTGCATAAGTGCTACGTAAATGAATTGATTAAAAAAAGGCTATCCAATCGGGATAGCCTTTTTTCTGCCTTATACTTTATGTTGCTGTCGTTGAAGATTGGAACGATAAGCATTGAAAATTCTGGCTTTGGAAACAAAACCCAGGTATTGATTTCCATTTTCTTTGTCAATCACCGGTAGGTTCCAGTCACCCGTCCGCTGGAATTTCGTCATCACATTACGCATATGTTCATCCGGGTAAACCTCCGCATGGGGCTTGTGCATAATGGTTTTCACTACAATTTCCGTCCGCTTGTTGTCATCAAACATCAGCTCCCGAATATCATCCAGCGTCACGATGCCTTTTAACTCTCCCTGCTCATTCACCACCGGGAAAATATTCCTTTTTGAGGCTTTTACCAATGGAATCATGTCTTCAATAGTGGCCGTGGGCAGGACTTTGAGCAGGTCGGTTTCTATGAGCTTATTCATATTGATGGAGTTCAGCACCTGTCCGTCGCGGTCATCCTGGAAGATCTGCCCTCTTTCGATCAGTTTTTTAGTGTAAATGGAATGGGGCTCAAAAGCCATGATAACGAAATAACTAATAGCGGAGACCAACATTAGGGGCACCATTAGGGTGTAGCCACCCGTAATCTCAGCAATCAGGAATATTCCCATTAAAGGAGCGTGAAGTACCCCACTCATTACACCGGCCATGCCTACCAAGGCAAAATTGATAGGGCTGCAAATGCGATCCCCGATGATCAGGTTAATCACGGTAGCAAATAGAAAACCGGAAATTCCTCCCAGGAATAAAGAAGGGGCAAATATACCACCGCAACCTCCGGAGCCAATGGTAAGAGAGGTCGCCACCGGCTTTAGGAGAATAATACCGGCCAGCATGGATACTAATAAGTATACATTAGTTTCGGAACGTTCGAAGAAAATACCCGCAAAATTAAATACTTCATGTCCCCGGCCATTCAATAGCGCTTTGATGGTCTCATAGCCTTCCCCATAGATGGATGGGAAGATGACGATAATGACGGCCAATATTAAACCGCCGACCAGCCCCCTGAGCAGGTAATTTTTAATTTCCTTAATTTTGGGTTCCACGATATAAGAGATCCGTGTAAAATATAAGGAAACAAAGGCGCAGAAAATTCCTAAACCCACAAACCAAAAAGCATCAGTGGCATGGAATTCATCAATTTGCTTAAAGGAGAACAGTAATTCATTACTGCCAAAGGCAAGGCTGGTCAAAGCACCGGCCGATGAGGCGATCAGTAAAGGGATAAAGGCAGATACTGAAATATCAGAAAGAATGACTTCGATGGCGAAAATCACCCCGGCAATAGGCGAGTTAAAGATGGCGGCAATGGCCGCTGCAGAACCACAGCCAATCAACATGCTTCGACGATTATAATCTAAATGCATCATGGTCGCCATATTGGATCCGATGGCGGATCCCGTTACCACAATTGGGGCCTCCAGTCCAACAGAACCACCGAAGCCAACCGTAATGGCCGAGAGCAACATCCGGGACCACATTTTCCCCCGCGCCATAATAGCGGATTTTTGGGAAATATTAAACAAAACATCCGAGATGCCATGCCCAACCCGCTCTTTCATGATGTATCTAGAGATAAAAACCGTAATCATGATCCCGATAATAGGGAAGAGAATGTAGTAAGGCGTATCCGATAATTCGCTGTGGTCTCCCTGTAAAAAATGCTGAACGGTATGAACAGTTTCTTTCAATAATATGGCACTTAAACCTGCCAGGATTCCGACGATACCACTAAGAATAATTGTGAAGTTTTTATTATTAATGTGCTTTACGCGCCAAAATAAAAACAATCTCAACAACTTTTTCATACTAATTGAAAGACCGATTATTACAATTTAAAATTTCATTTTCCGGAATTATATTTTTTTTGCCTATAGCAAGATAAATATAGCTAATCCGAGCTTTTGGGGAGGCGATTGTCGTAAAAAAAAGGCTTATCATCAAGTTTTTAGACGATTTATTGTGTCCTAGTTAAGGATTTTTTTTCGCTAATTTAAGTTTGATTCAATTTTGCTTTCATAAAAAGGGAAGCTAATGAAATTTTTTTTAATCCATTTAGAAATTCAGATATGAAAAACAGCGTGTGTCAATTGTTTGATATTGAAATTCCCATCATTCAGGCAGGGATGGTATGGTGCAGTGGCTGGCGACTAGCCGCAGCCGTAAGTAAGGCCGGTGGATTGGGAATTATCGGAGCAGGATCGATGCATCCTGAGGTGCTGATGCACCATATCCAATCCTTAAAAGCCGACACTGATAAACCATTTGCGGTCAATGTACCTTTATTATACCCGGAGATTGACCGGCTGATGGATGTTATTATCCAGCAGGAGGTGCCCATTGTTTTCACTTCGGCTGGTAATCCTAAAAGCTGGACGCCGAAATTAAAAGAAGCGGGCATAAAAGTGGTTCATGTGGTTTCCAGTGTGAAGTTCGCTTTAAAGGCAGAGGCTGCCGGAGTGGATGCTATTGTCGCGGAGGGTTTTGAAGCCGGCGGTCATAATGGGCGGGAAGAGACGACGACACTTTGCCTGATTCCGATGGTGGCGGATGCCGTACAAATCCCTGTGATTGCGGCTGGAGGCATTGGTTCGGGCCGTGCTGTTTTGGCAGCCATGGCTTTGGGGGCTGATGCGGTTCAGGTGGGCTCTTTATTTGCTGCAGCGGCAGAATCTTCGGCCCACGACCATTTCAAATCTTTATTGGTAGAGGCCGGAGAAGGCGCAACAGAGTTGGTGTTAAAGAAAGCCACACCGGTGCGTTTATTGAAGAATGATTTCTATCAGCAGATAAAGGAAATGGAAATTGCCGGAGCAAGTGCGGAAGAACTCAGGGGGCATCTGGGCAAAGGAAGGGCTAAAAAAGGGATGTTCGAAGGGGCGCTTTCGGAAGGTGAGTTGGAAATTGGGCAAGTGGTCGCCATGATAAAGGAAGTGGCACCAGCGGCTAAAATTTTGAAAGATCTGTGGGAAGAATTTTTGCAGGAAAAATTAAAATTAGCTAATTTATAGGGTAATTTTTTAATAAAGAGGAAAATGCAGTCTGCTTTTAGGGAGTTATTTTTTGAATTTGAGAATCCTTTTGACGTAGCTAAGTTTTTTCTCTACAGATCAACAATCAAACATGGAAACTATACTTCACCAACTTGCCTTTACGCAAGGGGGACGGGCGTATTATTTTTATTTAACGCCTCACTATTTTTGTTTTTCAAAAAATAAGCTAACTGATGAGGGGGAAAGCAAAATTTCCCTTGAAGGAATTAAAGATAAGTTTGAACTGAAAAGCCAGTTAATCATTGAGTGGGTGGAAGGTTCGCGCTTTTTTAGTTTAAATTCAGGGGGTGAGGAGCAAGGGTTTCATGCCCCTTCTGCAGAGGCCGCTTTGGAAGTGATCAGCATGATCAGAACCCAATTTGAAAAAAATATGGCACAGCAGGCAGAAGTTCCGCTGACTTCAAAAATATGGAATGCCTCAAAATCTTTCATTCCCGCGTATTTTGCTTTAATAGCGATCATTTTTTTTAGCGGGGAAATGCTTTGGGGGCAAGAGCAGTCTTTCATGTTATCCCTGGGAATATACCTGCTTTCGTCCGTAGTGGTGGCTGGAGGATTGTTTTTTGGTTATCGACAATGGATGGACATTCGGAAGCTGACTCATTTTGAATTGAGTGGATTACGAAAATCAATTGAAGTTTAAAAGATATAGCTATCTCAAATGCCAAATATGTGGAAATATTGGATTTGATATTTTAGGGAGGCCATGACGGGGCCTCCATTTTTTTATTTATTTTCTGGCATAAAGATTTTAAAGTCCACCCTTCTGTTTTTTTGTCTGCCCTCTTCGGTATTGTTGTCATATTGAGGCATACTTTCTCCATAACCAATCACAGAAATTTGGTCTTCATTTACCCCAATGTCTTTCATCAGGCGCTCTATTTGCCGCACCCTTTTCATGGACAGTTGCAGGTTGTCCTCTTCTTTCCCAATACTGTCAGTATGTCCCTCTACCAGTACAATTCCTCCCCGGAGCGCATACTCTACCGCGATTAGGAAAGGGTCAAAATTGACATAGGCAAATTCATCCTGTCCGGTGATAAAATAGAGAGACTCCACCATTTCTTCAGGTGTTTTCCCATTCTTTTCCCGCTCATCAATCATCTTCCGGACACGAGCGTGCTCTTCATTGATCGGTTTGGGTAAAATACGTTCTTTCACCTCTGCCAAAGCCGGCTTATTTTCTAATGGCTCGGGTTTAAGCGGTGGAGGAGTCGTGATAACATTACTTTTGGGAGGGCTCACTGGCGTAGATACCACAGTGACCTGATAATCGGCTTTTTCGGAAGGATGGGCTAATTTCTTACCTGATCGACTTTTTTTGGCCTCTAACTTTTCTGGCTTTTTCTTACGTCCTTTCTTACACTGCTTTTTGGAGGAATAACGTTTTTGTTTGTGTCGTATACTTTTACGATGAAAACTTTGCCCATAGCAGTAGTCGCCTATGAAAAGCAGGCTGAAGACAAGGAAGATGAGCTTTAAGAATCGCAATAGTGTAAAGGTTAAGGTTAATGTTAGGTCATTGCAAATCTATAAAATATATTGAAAAATATATATTTATTACATTGGTTGTGAGAGAAATTCACACAAAAAAGCCCCAGCTTGATAGTATTATCGAAATGGGGCTTTGAAATATTACAGGTTATAGGGAAGTTCTTCGATACAAATCCCTTCTACTTCTTCAAACAGATTTTTCGGCAAATGATGCTGAAAGCTTAGCGCATTCAGGCGGGCCATCATCGCATCTCTTGCGGCGAAATAGTTTTCTTTTTCGCTTTCATCAATGGGCTTGGCGGAAGGAATTTTTTGTCTTCTGGGGTCTACCTGTTGTCCGTTTTTCCAGAATCTGAAACAACAATGCGGGCCCGTAGCCAGGCCGGTACTTCCTACATAACCAATTACCTGCCCTTGTTTTACTCTTACGCCGGGCCGGATGCCTTTGGCAATTTTTGACATGTGCAGATATTGGGTGGTAAAAGTGCCATTATGACGAACCTTAACATAATTTCCGTTGTATCGCTTGTATTGTGCCTCTTGAATGACACCATCCCCCACGGACATAATCGGCGTTCCGGTTGGGGCGGCATAATCCGTACCCAGATGGGATTTCCATCTTTTTTGTACCGGGTGGAACCTGCGTCGGCTAAAGCTGGAACTGATACGGCTGTATTTTAAGGGCGCTTTTAAGAATGCCTTTCTGAGGGAATTCCCTTCTTCATCAAAATAGGAATCTTTTTCCCCCTGCTGATAGAAAACAGCCCAATAATCATTGCCGGCATGCTGGAAATAAGCTCCGTCAATATTGGCGATGCCTACCGGATGACCATCCACCTGCTTTTCCTGATAGATAATTTTGAAACGATCACCTTTTTGAATGTGGAAAAAGTCCACCTGCCAGGCAAAAATCTCCGATAATTCATGTGAAAGCAGCGGAGAGGCTCCTTCATCCATCATGGTTTGGTACAGGGAATAATCAATGGTGCCGGTTAAATGCTTTTCGACGATTTCCACTGGTTTAGCACCCCGGTATACACTCACCGAATCTTTGAGGTTGAAGACCACATAGTCTACCGGATCTATTTCGTAAATCATTTGCTCCACAGTTTGCAGTGAATCTTCTTTACAGATCAGGGTATATTGATGGTTGAAAGCTAATTTTCTAACATCAAATACGGTCTTGCTTTTTTCAGCTAATTCGTGGATGTATTTGTATTCAATATTGTGGGGGAGTAGGATTTCCGACAGTCGCTGATTGGGTTTGATTTTGTCCGTTATGACAATTTTATCTTCTACAGGAAGCTCATATAATTTTTGTTCATACGCGATGGTATCGATCGTCAGACTAATTGAATCTGTTAATTCTTTGCTGTTCGTATGAAAGTCTGTCTGATATTCGTAGTGACGATAGAAAAGGGTGAAGCCTGCCCCTATCATTCCCAAAAGTAATATGATGCCGATTGCTTTAATTTTCATTCCCCGGGTGTTCTGCGCGATTAGTCTATTTTTGAATGTAGCTTTGATTTTTCTCAAATTACAAGTCGGTAAATTTAAAGGTATTTTCAATCAAATGCTTGAAAACGCCAACTTTAACGAAAATTAACAAATATTGCACCATGATTTCCTAAGTGTTTGGAATATAATGGGGTTGAAGGAGTTTTTTAGGTAAAGGCTTTAAAATAGGGAAAGAAAAGTAGGGGTAAAAAAAAGAGGCTTCTCAAGCCTCCCTTTAGTATGTTATGCTCCGAAACGGATTTTTATTTCAGAATAAAATGTACCGAAACCCAGTCTCCCTCTTTAATAAAGGATTGTTTTTCCAAACCGAGTGGAGCGGTTACTTCTTCAATAATGGCTATATCTTCCTCATAAAAGCCGCTCAACAACAGGTGCCCTCCGGCTACCATATTGGCCACATAGTCTTTCATTTCATGTACCAATACATTTCGGTTGATATTGGCGATAAGAATATCGAAAGGCTTTTCGAAATTCATCTCCGCTATAGTACCCTGATGAACCGGAATCTCCATATTATTCAATGCGTAGTTTTCTTTGGAGTTTTCTACACACCATTCGTCAATATCATAGGATTCTACTTCGGCTGCGCCTAATAATTGCGCCATAATGGCCAGAATTCCTGTTCCGGTTCCAGCATCCAAAACCCGTTTCTGTTGGTGGTCAATGTTCAGCATATTCTGAATCATTAAGCGGGTAGTCTGGTGGTGCCCCGTTCCGAAAGACATCTTCGGGTTGATGGCAATCTTATAAGGAAAATCTTTCTCCAGCTGATGGAAATCTGCATGAATGGCTACTTGGTCTCCAATGAAAATCGGCTCGTAGTTTTTCTCCCACTCCTCATTCCAGTTTTGCTTTTCTACTTCTACCACTTCATAAGAAAGCTCCGTCATAGCGGCATATCGCGCCATTACTTCCTTAGTCGCTTCCGCCTCGTAAGCATCTACTTCTGCCCAGCCATCAAATCCTTTTTCATTGTCCAAAAAAGAACTGAATCCGGCTTCTGCCAATTCCGCCTGAAGAATATCTCCGAATTCCGGCGTACAGTTGACTTTAATTTCTACAAATTCCATTAATCTATATTATGCTTTTTATTCCATTCCAATGCCAGGGCTTCATGATGCTGAATGAAAGCATCTTTGCCATCGCAGTATTTCTCTATATCATTTTGGCAGGATTTGGCCACTTTTATTTTCAGTGCGCCGTAAGCATCCCGTACTTCGGGAAAGGTTCTTAAATAATCCCGAAAAGCCAAATGTCGCTCCACGTGCTCATCACCTGCAGGGAAAGCATGAATCTGATGGCTGCGGTGATAGCCACCTTTTTCAAAATATCGCCGGCGGGAGATCCCATTTTCTCCTTTGGTCACAAAGCCTAAAGCTTCAAAAGCAGCATTTTGTTGATCTATTACTTCCAGAGAGGAAACCTCTAACATGATGTCAATCACAGGCTTGGCGGCTAGTCCGGGGATGGAAGTACTGCCGATATGATGAATATTTACAATACCCTCGCCTATTTTTTCGTGCAGCAAGCCCGATATTTCTTCAAAATCTGATGCCCAATGGTCTTCATGGGGTACTACTTTTACAAGCATTGTACTCATTTTGATACAGTCAATAATAATTGATTATCGATTACAGCCGGCAAAGCTTTCCGCGTCCGTGAAGAAAACGGTGAAGTGGGCTCTGCTTCTTTCCTCTACAAAAGCGACATTAAAATGTGCGCCCTTTTGTTCGTCCACAAAACACCACATGCCCGGTTTTGTACAATATAGCCAGTTGTCTTCTTCAAAAACGACTAAATCTGCCGAGCTCTCATATTCTTCTTCATAGACTAAGTATTGGGCAAATCGTTCGTCTTCCACCTCAAAAACTTTGCCCATCAGCTGACAGGGATTTACATATTGAGCCACGGATTCTGTCGCACTAAAAATAAGCAGCACTCCGAGGCTGAGAAAAAAGGCTTTAAATGAATTCATGAGATAAGATGATAAAGCGAACGATTAGTCGGTAAAGATAGAAATAATACAAATGAAGACCTAACCCGAATGATTCACCTCTGAATTTAGTGAACCAGCTTAAATCTCTCACCAACCATTCCACTCAGGTATTTTGCTTTGAATTTTTATAGCCCTAATTGGGCTACGCTTGCCTCCTCATCATTCATTTGCTTCCTTGGAAAAAACGCCAAATGGAAGACTATTCCTTCATTTTTCCGCCTTGCAGCTAAACAGGGGTTTAAACAGGTATCTTTTGGGTAAAATGTATTTTTGGACGGAAAATAAGGGCAAAAAAAAGCACGACCAGAATTGGCCGTGCCTTGCAATATGTTGAATCTTTCAGATTAGAAAGACTTTACGATATCGATGAAGTCACGAGATGCCAAAGAAGCACCACCGATCAAACCACCATCAACGTCCGCGCCAGCGAAGATTTCGTTCGCGTTAGATGGCTTACAAGATCCACCGTAAAGGATAGATACAGAATCAGCAACTTCCTGACCGTATTTAGCCGCGATGTGCTTACGGATCTCAGCGTGCATTAATTGTGCTTGCTCAGCAGAAGCAGTTTTACCAGTACCGATCGCCCAGATTGGTTCGTAAGCGATGATAAAGTTAGTCATTACTTCAGCAGACAAGTGGAATAAAGAAGCAGTCAACTGATCGCAAACGAATTTGTAAGCGACATCATCACCTTGCTCACGAGTTTCCAAAGCCTCACCACAACAGAAGATTGGCTTCAAATCAGCCGCCAATGCAGTGTCCACTTTAGCCGCCAACAACTCATTAGACTCATTGTGGTACTCACGACGCTCAGAGTGACCCAAGATCACGTACTCAGCACCTACAGATTTGATTTGAGAAACAGAGATCTCACCAGTGTAAGCTCCTGCTTCGTGTGCGCTACAATCCTGAGCAGCGATCGCTACATTTGCAGCATCTTTTACCAATTTACCTACAGCATCCATGTGGATTGCAGGTGTACCCATGATAACAGTTACATCTGATGGTGCCTCATCAGCAGCCATATTTACTACTTCAGATGCTAAGATTTTACCCTCTTCCAGGGTTTTGTTCATCTTCCAGTTACCAGCAACGATTTTATTTCTCATGATCGTAGATATATTGTATTAAAGTTTGATTCAAAATCGGATAGCAAAGATAGAAACTTTAGGAAGTCAAACTTATGATCTATGTGGTACTTTTTCGCCCTTTATAGCGAATTAAATTGAAAGCCTTGAAAATTTTATATTGGAATGATCTTTCCTACCTTGAGACCCGGTTGATATTTAGAAAATTCTAATGTTTATGAAGCGAAATCCCCTATTTCAATGGTGTTGCTTGTTATGTTTATTGGTGATTGGAGGTGTAGAGGCGCAGGCACAAGAGGAGCGCCATCGCCAGTGGGAAGACAGAAGTTTTTTGGTTCGCCAAATCAGTTTAAATGATAAACCGATGACCTCGATGGGTGGAGAGGCAACGCTGAAAGGCGCCATTTTTACCCTAAAGTTTGATGGCAGTAAGCCGATCATCTTCATTTTTGATCGAAAACAGGTAATCGGAAAGGACAAGGACAATATGTTTTTTACCGGTAAGGACAATCAGGATCGGAATGTGTCCGGGAAGATGTCCAATAAAATATACCCCGATCTTCAGGGGCGCTATGTTGATTTCAATATGGACATCAAGGGAGGAGGCCATATGCGGCTGATCATGGATGAAAATATGTTCGTGGATTTGAGCGATAGCACCAAGACGGAAGATGCAAATTATGTAAACGAATAAATGAAAATACCCAGCATGAAAAAATTGATCCCATTCTTATTGGTGATGTTGGCTTTTTTAGCCACCCCAGCCTTAGCGCAGGATGATGACATTGACAACCTAAATGCCGCCACCGGCATTCGTTTTTTAAATTTTGGTAATCAGCTACCGGATGATGCCCTTTCCTCCCGTTCCGTGGTTTTGGTTTCTGTGCCTCCGGTGGGGAATGGTAGCTCTGAGCGTGGGGACTGGAAGAGCTTAGCAAAAGAAGCGCATAAAGGGTTAAAGAAAGCCGGAATTGATGCGGTAGGCTATTTCTATTATGATGATGTGATGGCCAATGAAGATGTGACAGCCGCTTTTGTGCAGGAGTGGAGAAGCAGAAGAATTTCCAATATTGTGTTTCTTTCCAAGGTCGAGTTAAAAATTAAGAAGAAGCCTTCTTTAAGGAATGTGGTAGTGGTCACCTCCTTTAATGGAAAACTGTCCCTGACAAAAGACGGGCAGCTTGCCTGGATGGATCAAAATAAAGATTTGGCGGCCATCATGAAAAAATTGGGCAAGGCAGCAGCCAGAGCGGATCAGCCTAAGGAAAATAACCTGATTAATGATCAGCCTGAATTTTTTGAGGATGTGGAACTGTTCAAAGCAAAGCGTTACACCAGCTATTCCATTAATCTGAAAAGCGATAAAATTGGAGTGGTGAAATTTCGTAAAATTCCGGTTCCGGCCTCTCCTCCTGGTGGTATGATCAATAAGAATTTGGTAAAGCAGGCCAAGGAAATTAATGCACAGATTGATAAAGCCAATGATGAGCTTGGGCGTCTGATGAAACAGTACCCTTTTAAATATGAGTTGATCGATTATGATCCGGCCAAGTTTAAAGACCTGAGAAAGCAGGGCGTTTTGATGATTCTGGAGCCCATTTATTCCTCTGGGCACAGCGTTCAGCGATTATTGAACTATGAAGTAGATTTGAGTGAAACGGAATTGATTACCGTGAAGCCTAAAGATGGAGGGGCAGTATTCAGAACGATCCCGGTGAATGCGCCAGTGTATAAGTGGTATATGCGATCTACGGTGAATGATGCCATTTATCTGGGGGAGCAATGGGATGCGGATGAAACATGGCAGGAGGCCCTGATCAACCACATTAATAATCTTAAGAAAGCTTATAAATTGTAAAAGACGGCTTAACTGTTTGTGAAACACCTGTGAAACGCTATAAAGAATTGATATTCAGAGCGCGATTCACAGGTGTTTTTTTGTGAAACGCTGTGGAATATTTGGGGAAATCCTAATCTTTGGATCCTGATTTATTTGAACAGCACCAAAAGGGAACTACCATAAAATTGTTCGTGAAACAGCTGTGAAACAATTGGGGCTGCTGTTATTCAGAAGGTTAATTTCTTGGTTTAGTCTGTGGAACAATGTGAAACACTCCTCTACCTACAGAAAATAAGGAAAGGATCTCGGAGTGTTACGGCCAGTTTTGAATCCGCAAAAAATGCCGACCAAACTAAGCATGATTATTGCCCACTCATTCCAGCCTAAGAACCCTTGGAAGGGTTTTCGATCAATTTTCAATAACAGGAAGCCTTTTCTCTCCCTAATCCGGGATAATCCGGTATCACCTCTGCCATACTTCTGATTTTCGTTAATGAATTCCGGCTTAACCCGAATGATTCACCGCTGATCTCATTGTCAAAAAAATTTCAATTAATTTTCTTTAGTTCTCAATAGCCGAGATTTGGGTAAGCTTGCTTGCTCCTTCTTCATCTGCTTCCTTGGAAAAAACTCGAAATAGGAAAAATTCCTTCATGTTCTCCGCCTTATAGCTAAACGAGTATTTAAGCAGGTATAATTCGGGTTAAAAACACCCTTTCGCCCTAGGGAGAAAAAAACATCAGCAGGAATTTGGGGGGAAATTTCAGTTTTCCATGGAACGTCGTGGAACAATTGTAATTCGCTTAAAACAAAAAGCTTATTTTCACTTCCCTTTATGTGAAACATCGTGAAACGCCTTCGCTTGTTCTGCAAGCCGGATATTCGGGGCTATGGTAAGGTTTTCAGCCATGCCCTGGAAAATAAAGGCATGAAAAGGAAATACGGACCACCAATAAGCCCTTCCCTTTAAGCCAATGGGTCGAAAGGTCGCATTTTGTACTAACAGCCATTCCGATATTTCTTTGTCTGGGTTGGGCGTTACTTTAAATTCCAGCCAGGCTTCTCCCGGAAGTTTCATTTCCGCATAAAGCAAGAGGCGGCCCTGTTCCCGGTCAGCGACTAATACCCTCCAAAAATCAAGGGCATCACCGGGAATCAGTTGATTCGGACTTCGCCTGCCTCTACGGAGGCCTACCCCACCGACCATTTTATCCATAATGCCGCGAATTTGCCAAAGGAAATCCCATTTGTACCATCCTCTTTCCCCTCCGATACTCCAGATATTTTCCAAAACTTCTTCCCGCTCCCGATCAAAGGGAATTTTTCGCACATCGGTAAAACAACCGTGTTGTGGGATCTTGATATAGGCATGCTGATAGGCTTTGAAATTGGATTCCGAATAAGCATCTTTCCAGCTGCTGACCACCTCATTCTGTTCAATCTTTACAAAGGCTAACTCCAAGGCTTTTTGATAAGAGAATAATTCCTGAGGAACCACCTGTTCTATTCCTTTAAGGTGAACAATTACTTCGTTTTTCATGGAATCCACCAGGCTTCGTGCCAAAGAAAAAGAGGTAGAAGTTACAAAATAGAGCCACCAGGAAGATAAGCGGGGAGTTAACACCGGCAGTGTAATGATCCACCTTTTCAGTCCACGAATTTTGGCATATTGCAATAGCATTTCCTTATAGGTTAATACTTCCGGTCCTCCGATATCATAAATTTTTTGATAAGTTTCTTCTTTAAGAAGTACCCCGCTTAAATACTGGATCACATTTCGAATGGCGATGGGCTGACATTTGGTTTTTAACCACTTGGGTGTTACCATCACCGGTAATTTTTCCACCAAATCCCGGATAATTTCAAAGGAAGCACTGCCGGAGCCAATGATGATCGGTGCCCGAAGGACGGTAGTCGGTATGCGGCTGCCAAGAAAACAGGACTCCACCGCAGCCCGCGAACTCAGGTGTTTGGATAATCGCTTATCGTTGGCGATGCCACTGAGGTAAATGATTTGCTGACAATTGGTGGTGTTCAGTAATTCCAAAAAATGCTCCGCAGCTTGTTGCTCCAGGGTTTTGAAATCCGAATAGCTTTGGCCCATGGAATGCACCAGATAGAAGGCGGCATCGAGCTCCCGGGGTAAGTGTTGCCGTTGGCTGACTTTCAAAAGGTCCATTTCGATTAATTCGACTTTTCCGTGCCAGTCCTCTTCCAATTGAATTCTGCTTTTATCCCTAACGATGCAAAAAACATGATGTCCTTCATGTACTAAAACGGGTAAAAGTCGTCGTCCAATGTAGCCGTTTGCGCCGGTAAGTAATATTTTCATAATTAAGGAGGAAGGTGATCGGTGCCCTGATTCAGTAAGTAATATGGTTAAGCATACTTTATGTAGAGTATTAACGTTGGAAAGCGGCGGAATTTTGATAAAATGAGCCGGATTTTTTCAGTTGAGACTGTCATTTTTTCGTTAAATTATTACTATCAACAATCCTAACCCATTTCCCATGGCAATATCCTCGACTTTACCCAAGTCCTTTAATTTTTCCCCCGATAGTAGCCCCCTGCGGGTATTGATGTTGGGGAATAATCCCATAGAGCTGGGACAGCTTTATGATCTGTTAAAGGCAAGCAAGGACCACCACTATCAGCTGGAAGTAAGCTTTGATGAGCAGGATGCGATTCGAAAAGCCAATGCATTCAAACCGGATTGCATCGTGGTGGACGATAACCTGGAATCAGATCGGATTCGAAACCTATCCGATTTGATGCAGGAAGATCAGTACCTGAAACATGTACCCATTACGCTGGTGAAAAACACCAACAGATGGACGGTAGTCGCCAAGGGGATTCATGAATATGTACTCAAAAATATGCTGAGCTCGAAAACCTTATCCCGGGCGGTCATGAATGCGATCCGATACGGTAAAGTATTTAGTCGTCGGTGGGCACAATAATATTGAAATAGGCAATAAATGAAGATTTATCGCAGGCAGGAGCATGACTTTGAAGGGTCTTGCTCCTTTTTTTTGTAATTTGCCTTCCCAGTATTGACCTGCCGGCGGGCCCTTTTTTCATTCTTTTCGAATGAAAGGAGCTCATTTAAAAAATAACCTAAGGGAGAGATACCCATTTTTTGACCTGTGAAGGGTGGCATTTTATGAGCAATCAATCTTCAAATACCATAGCAGAACAGCAGTGCTACCATTGTGGCAATCCTTGCGAGGAAGAGCGCTTACAGTATGACGATAAGGACTTCTGTTGTAAGGGCTGCCAGATGGTTTATGATATTCTCAAGGAAAATGATCTTTGTGATTATTATGAATTGGAGCAAAGCCCGGGTATTAATCTAAATAACCGGGATTTTGCAGATCGTTTCAGTTATTTGGACAATGCTGAGATCCAGGAAAAGTTGTTGGATTTTACGGATGGCCGGATGAGCCGCGTGCGTTTATTTTTGCCCGCCATCCATTGTTCTTCCTGCATTTGGTTGCTGGAAAATCTCTACAAGCTCAAAGATGGGATCCGGCAGTCGCGGGTGAATTTTAGCAAAAAGCAGGTCTTAATTGAGTTTCTCAACGAATCGATATCCTTACGTGAGGTAGTGGAGACTTTGGCTTCGCTGGGCTATGAGCCTCATATTTCATTGGAAGAAAATGACCAGAAAAAAAAGCCATCGCCCAACAGGACGCTTTTCCTGAAGATCGGGGTGGCCGCTTTTTGCTTCGGCAATATCATGCTGTTGAGCTTTCCGGAATATTTTGGTTTTGATGGCGGCTGGGATGATGAGTACCGTCGTTTTTTTTCCTGGCTGAATGTATTCCTTTCCCTGCCCATTGTATTTTATTGCAGTACGGATTATTTCCTTTCCGCTTACAAGGGCATTAAGCACCGTTACATTAATATTGATGTCCCCATTGCGATTGGGATCGTGACCTTATTTGTTCGGTCGCTGGTGGAGGTGGTCTTTGATTTTGGCCCGGGTTATTTCGACTCTCTGGGCGGATTGCTTTTTTTCCTGCTGACGGGAAAATGGTTTCAGGCGAAATCCTATGAATCCCTGTCTTTTGATCGCGACTATAAATCCTATTTCCCACTGGCCATCCATCGAAAAGAAGAAGGAGAGATGAAGCCAGTGCCCGTAGCCAACCTTCAGATTGGGGATGAAATCATGGTCCGGAATCAGGAAATTATTCCGGCTGATAGCATATTGGTATCAGGCGAAGCCAATATTGATTACAGCTTCGTAACCGGAGAGGCCGTTCCGGTGTTGAAAAAGGCCGGTGATAAAATCTATGCCGGAGGGCGACAGGTGGGGCCTTCCATTGATTTGATAGTGAAGAAAAAGGTTTCTCAAAGTTACCTGACCCAACTTTGGAATCAGGATGGCGGAAAGGTGGCTACCGAGCAGGATCAGCATTCCATGATCAACCAAATCAGTAAATACTTTACCATTTTGGTGTTGGCCATCTCTGCCATAGCGGCGGCTTATTGGGCCTGGGAGGATAGCAGCCGGGTGCTGAATGCATTTACTGCCGTATTGATTGTGGCTTGTCCCTGCGCACTGACGCTCGCTACACCCTTTACGCTTTCAGCAGTTTTGGGGGTGTTTGGAAAGCACCATTTCTATTTGAAAAATACGGCTGGGGTGGAACTGATGGCAGGCATCAGCCAGCTTATTTTTGATAAAACGGGCACCATCACTTATGCCGGTAAGGGGAAAATAAGCTTTGAAGGCGCTCCTTTGAATCCGGCCGAAAAGCTTTGGGTAAATGCCATAGTCAAAAACTCCACCCATCCACTAAGCCGAAAAGTAGCCGATTATTTAGAAACGGATGTAAAACTTCCCCTTTTAGCGCAATTTGAGGAAGTGCCCGGCAAAGGGCTGATCGCTCAGGTGGAAGGTCGGGAAATCAGGATGGGGAGTGCCGCTTTGGTTTCAGCCGAAAATGCCGGCTCCCGGGGCGTACAGTTTTCCAGCGTTCATTTGTCCATTGATGGGTTTTATCGCGGATGTTTTGTGATTCAAAATCAATATCGTGATGGGTTGAAGTCACTGATCAATCGCCTGAAATCCACCTTTAAATTGGCGCTGGTGTCGGGAGATAATAATGCTGAGGCGCAAAATCTTCAGGCTTATTTTCCCGAAAATACGCCGCTGGTGTTTAACCAAAATCCAGATAAGAAGAGAACATACGTGATGCTACGACAGGAAGAGGGTGAGAAAGTCGCTATGCTGGGTGATGGCCTGAATGATGCCGTAGCTCTTCAGGCAGCTGACTTTGGCATTGCCGTGACGGATGATATTTCCGCTTTCACACCGGCTTGTGATGCCATCCTGGATTCAAGCCAATTACATCGCCTCGATGAGTTTTTCGCCTTTTCTCAAACGGCCCGCAAAATCATCATCAGTGCCTTTGCCATTTCCTTTTGTTACAATATTGTGGGGATTAGTTTTGCCGTTTCCGGCCTTTTAACCCCGGTTATAGCAGCCATTCTGATGCCATTGAGCAGTATTTCAGTGGTGGCATTTGCTACCTTGTCGGTAAAGGTGTTGGCCTGGCGAAAGGGCTTTTAAAATTTTTTGGGAGTGCCCTCCTGACGTCGGTCGGGCTGTTGCGGCTCGCTCTCCCGGCGGGCACTGGGGTATCACCAACAAAAAGTCAGTGCCCGCCGGGAGGAGCTCAAACAGGCCCGCGCCATCCCTCACTCGAAGTGTTGGCGGTAAACCCGGAATATTCATGCTTCAATCCTCGTTTAGCTGCAAGGCGGGAAAAATGAAGGAATTTTTACTATTTCATTTTTTTCCAAGGAAGCAGATGAATGAGGAGAAAGCAAGCCTGCCCAAATTTGGGCTATTATAAATCAAAGAAAATAAATTGTAAATAAACTACTTGTGGTTAGTTAATGAACTCGCCGTTGAATAATTCGGGTTAAGGTGATCTGCTAAATCTAGCGGGAAATAATTCGGGTAAAGGAATTACTGCCCTAGCACAAAAAAGGCCTACTGCGATTTGCAAGAGGCCTTTTTTGAGGGTTGATTTTACCAATTTTTAAATGCTAAGACTTCATCGTGATAATCGAGGACTTCATCCTCCGTGAGCCCGAATTCATTGGCCAGTTTTGTCGGAATTTTATCCTCTGTATAATGGGAGTCCCAGTAGAGCTTTTCAAAAGCATAATACACTTTTTTGGCTTGCTCTGAAGGTACATTGTCAGGGGTCAGGCGTCCTACTTTTTCTTTGACTTCCAGGGCAGGCTTTTCTTCATCCGGCGTCCACTCCAGCTGTCCGTAAGTAAAGGGCCCATTGGCATCCCGCTCATCAGCATAAGCTAAAATAATCACCTTATTCAGCCCTCTTTGCTCCTGATAGGCTTTTTCCTGGGTCTTTATCAAAGCATCAAATAAAGTGGCTTTCAGGGTGTCATAGCCAATGTTTTGATCCACCATAATGCGGGCTTCCACCTTTCCGGAACCCAGTGGGTTCCACTGTAACAATTGGAAAGTATCGGCCACGCCGTATGGATTTTCAGCCACCTTTTTATTGGAATAGGTTTTGGTGACCGTGTTGCCATTATGGCTGGAGATGGAGGTGAAGTTATAATTGATATTATCCCAGGGTTTGGTGGCCACAAAATAGATCAACATGCCCAGTAAAACGATGCCCGCTGCAATCCGGCCCCGAAGGATGTCATTTTTATACTTTTCCTGCAGGCTGTCCGGTAGAGGTCCTCTTACCTTGCTTTGCTCATATTTTTCCTTCAGCTGATGAATACGGTTATCATATTCTTCCTCTGAAATAATGCCGTCATCCTTAAGGCCCTTCAATTCCGAAACCCGGGCCGACATATTTTGTAAGGGGTCCTGAGCAGCTCTTTCTCTTTCAAACTGCATCTCCATTTTGCGCAGTTTTGACTCCCGCAGCAATGCCACTACAAGCAAACCGATGAGCGGTGTGGTAATAAGAGCAAGTAAAAATGCTTTCACCCCTGAGCGGCCTTTGGTGGTAGCGAAATACGCCACCAGAAAACATGCTATTAAATAAAATGCGGTACTAAATTCCATAGATTAGGTTAGGGTTGATATTTTTTAGTAGCTGGCGTGAAAATAATTTTTTCTCAGCTTCGAAATTTGGTGTTGGTACTCTTGTTCTGATAAAACACCTTCCTGTTTTAGAAATTGCAGGTTTCGGATTTTATCCGTAAGCGATGGCCTTTTACAGCCATGTTCATAATGGTAACGGTTAATTTTTACCGAAAGGCTTTCCTCCAGGAGCAAAACTACGATAAAACCCACTAATGGAGTAAAAATTAAGGACACTAAAAAAGCTTTCAAAGAAGATCTGCCTTTATTTTGAGCGTAAATGGCGACTAACAGGCAAAAGGTTAAGTAGGACAGCGTAGATAGCATAGTCGAAAAATTATATGGTAAAATCTTTCTTCTATAAATCCAAAGCCTGTGCCAAAGCGAGAACAAATGATAAAATCGGCCTCGGGATTGACACAGGGCATTTTTTATTTTAAATTCAGGGAAACAAACATTAAGCCGTTCAGCGTACGGTTGTTCGTACTGTCCGATGGTGAACAGTCAGCTTTTCTTTTATGTCAGTCATCTTTATTCTAATTTCCATCAGTATTCTGGTGGCGATCATTTTCCTTGCCGCCTTTTTCTGGTCGGTGAAATCCGGGCAATATGAAGACACCGTCTCTCCCGGAGTGCGTATCCTTTTTGAGGAAAGGAAATCGGAAGAAAAGCAACCAGCATCCCAGGCAGAGGAGCAAGATACTGATCAAACAAAAAACTAGGGTTATTATTATCTTTTTCTTATTATTGATAACAAAAAAGGTAGAAATAATGAGATTATTTAGGGTGAAATGATGATGAAGATCACCCCATCAATTTTTTATAAATGGCCCTCGTTTGATACATTTGTTATAAACGAAAGGACTTATTTTTTAGCTTAAAATAAAAAATCCATGAAAGTAACAGTTGTTGGTGCAGGAGCAGTAGGTGCTTCTTGTGCAGAGTATATCGCAATTAAAGATTTCGCTGATGAAATCGTATTGGTAGACATCAAAGAAGGTTTTGCTGAAGGTAAAGCGATGGATTTGATGCAAACTGCTTCTTTGAACGGTTTCGATTCTACCATCACCGGAACTACCGGCGATTACTCCAAAACTGCAAATAGCGACGTAGCAGTAATTACCTCTGGTATTCCTCGTAAGCCAGGTATGACTCGTGAAGAGTTGATCGGCATTAACGCGGGTATCGTTAAGACTGTTTCTGAGAACTTGATCAAGTACTCTCCAAATGTGATCCTTATTGTGGTTTCCAACCCAATGGATACCATGACTTATTTGGCCGCTAAAGCGACTGGCTTGCCAAAGAATCGTGTGATCGGTATGGGTGGTGCTTTGGATAGCGCTCGTTTCAAGTATCGTTTGGCAGAAGCTATTGACTGTCCACAGTCTGATATTTCTGCGATGGTAATTGGTGGCCACTCTGATGTTGGAATGGTTCCATTGATCGAGAAAGCTACTCGTAACAGTGTACCTGTTGCTGAATTCTTAACAGAGGAAAAAGCAGCTGAAGTAGTGGAAGCTACGAAAGTAGGTGGTGCAACATTGACGAAATTGTTGGGTACTTCTGCCTGGTATGCGCCGGGTGCGGCAGTTTCTGAATTGGTTCGTGCCATTGCATTGGATTCTAAGAAAATGTTCCCATGTTCTGCCTATTTGGAAGGCGAGTACGGTTTGAATGACATCTGTATCGGTGTACCAGTATTGATTGGTAAGAACGGTATTGAAAAAGTAGTGGAAATTGAGCTTTCAGAAGCTGAAAAAGCGAAATTGAATACTTCTGCAGAGGGTGTTTCTAAAACCAATGGTCTTTTGAGTGTAGAAGCTTAATATTTGCCAAATTTTGATATAAAAAAAGCCGTCCTGATTTTTCGGGACGGCTTTTTTATGGGTTTTATTTTATAGAAGCTAAACATCATGGCTTTAGTCATCAGATTTTAGCCTGATTCTTCCTGTTTAAATTCTCGTTTGGCTGCAAGGTGGGAAAAATGAAGGAATTATTCCTGTTTCGAGTTTTTTCTAACCCCGCAGTTAAATGAGGAGAAAGCAAGATTGTCCAAATTTGGGTTGATTAGAAAATCAGCAAAAATAACCTTAATGCATTGATGGTACATCCTTTGTGATGATCCGATAAATATGGCGGTGAATAATTCGGCTTACGATTGCTCTAGCATACAGGCATTCACCTCTCTGGGATCCTGTTTTAATAATTTGCACATCATATCGTAAAGCTCCGGGGTGTGTGCATAAAACTGATGTGGACGCTCAAAAAACTCTTCAATCGCACAGGCAAAAAACTCATCATCATTGGTGCCGGCATAGGGGCGAAAGAATTGATCCCTTCCCTTCCGAATTTTATCAATCTGGGCAAAAGCCATGTCCTGATATTTACCATAGACTCTCCATCCTAAATAATGGTATTCATCATTGGCAATGCTGTTCTCCAGACAAAAGGCATGTGCCATTTCATGAAGGCCGGTGTTTCGGCCATCCCCCAGGTCCGCATTTCCACGCTCAAAGTGTTCCCATGACAAAATAATATGCCCGAAAGGGCTCACCTCTCCGGCATGGTACTGTCGGGTAATGCGGGAATAATAGGCCGTGGGATAAATCAGAATTTTCTCAAAATGGGAAAAGTAAATATTGGGGAATCCGAAGGTGAGCTGAATGGCCGATGCGGAAATTTTGATCACCATCTCATCGGTAAGTTCCAGCCCTCTGGGGATGAAGGTCTTGAGGTAAATAAATTGCTCTACCCGTTCTTTAAAATGCACTTTCTGCCCTTCCCGAAGGCACCGGTAGTAAGGCACTTCCTGCTTTAGTATCTGAAATTGAGCATCCGATAGTTTGGGGGCGCTCCCCAACCGACCCTTGACCTCTGTTCTTAATTCCCTCAAATTGGGATGATATGCCCAATAAACAGCAAAAATAATTAGAAGAATAATAAATATGGTGACCAACATAGAATGGAATTGTCTAGATAAAAATTAGATTAAAAAGTTAAAATGTTGAAGTATAAAAGTAATGAATTCAACCGGATTATTCATGGATAAACCCTTGTTTAGCTGCTAGGGGGGTAAAATGAAGGGGTTTTTCCTAATTCAGGTTTTTTCCAACGAAGCAGATGAATGAGGAGAAAGCAAGTATAGCCCAATTGGGACTATTTGAAAATTAGAAAAGTCAATTGCTGTGTGTTGCTAACACGGCTTTTTCATAAAACTACAAATGGGCAAATAATAGGAATTATCTAGCTCCCAATGAGGGTCTATTTGATTTGAGCGCTTGTTTATGAGTTAGCTTACTATCTTCTACAGTGTTGACTTTATGGTAAAAAATCTTCCACATCAACAGTCCGGCCTTGATCAATGGGCGGATAGACAAAGGTTCTGCTGGCGACAAGAAGGCATCACAGCGACATTTTAGCAATATTTCACTAGTTTCCGGCCTTCTCCAAATGTCGCCTTGATGGATTCCGTCAGCAGGTTCTTTGTCCCGCCGACATTGATCACAAGCCTCGATTTTTTTGTTTCGTTTTTTATCAAGAAAAAATGAAAAAGAAACGATTGATTATTAAATATAATGGATTGAATGGTCGATCAGGCTTTTTATGAAAAAGCCCTGATGTTGCTAATGAGCTTGTTGGGGTGTTTTTCTGAATCTGGAGGTGAATAATTCGGCATTGCCCAGACACAAAAAAACCACCCCAAATTGAGGTGGCTCCTTTTAAATTTTTGTCGAAGTCTGAATTACAGTTGAGCGTCCAATTTCGCTGCCAAAGCAGTTTTTGCGGCTACACCCACTTGCTTGTCTACTACTTCACCATTCTTGAATACCAACAAAGTTGGGATAGAACGAATACCGAACTGCGCAGGAGTTACTTGGTTAGCATCTACATCCATTTTTGCGATCACTGCTTTTCCTTCGTACTCACCAGCTAACTCTTCTACAACAGGACCAATCATTTTACATGGTCCACACCACTCTGCCCAAAAATCTACCAATACTGGCTGATCACCACTGATGATTTCCTGAAAGTTTGCGTCGGTAATTTCTAATGCTTTACCCATAGTTTTATGATTAATTAGGTTAGAACTTAAATTCCTTATCTTGAAATCAATTCCTAAAATTGTACACAAATATATCAATTTTAGTTGCTGATTATAATGCTTTCCTACCTTCTATTACACAAACTGTTCCATAGCAGACAGTCGGTCGATATGTCATATTGTTCTATTTCAATACTTTGTAAAGAAAATATTCGCAACCTTAGACAGAAAGCGATGTCATTTTTGACAGTCCAAATATTGCCAAAAAGGCTGTAAAATTAAAGGTGCTACGGATACTCTTTCCTAATGCGGATATAAGTAGCTTTTATGATATTCTGATTATTTTATGGATAGGAGCAGGAGTGAAAATGAAAATAGGAAAAAAAGCAAACTTAAGGGCTTGTTAGTCAGTCACTTTTTTTCTTGCCACAAAAAATTCCATTAAATTTTTTGTGGCCATGCAACCTCTTTCCGAAATGCTGCATCAAGCTAGTGAACCACCTTTTAAATATGACTGAAATTTACTGATGTTTTTTCGCCTATCACCAAAATCTGATCAAGAGCGGATGCTCGACGGTTGCCGTAAAGGTGATCAGCTGCAGCAGCGTAAGCTCTATGAACAGTCGGCGCCGAAAATGCTGTCAGTATGTCGGCGATATATTGCCGATGAAATGGAGGCGGAATCCGTCATGGTGCAGGCATTTTTAAAAGTGTTTCAAAAAATAGACTCCTTCAAGGGAGAGGGAGATCTCGAAGCGTGGATACGGAAAATCATGGTGAACGAATCATTGATGTATTTGCGGAAAAATAAGCATTTGCAATTATTCGTGGAGGTGGAAGAAGTTCATCAATACGAATGGGTGGAAGGGGCGGACGCCAATCTGCATGCGGAGGCATTACTCCAAATGATTCAGGAGCTGCCCAGTGGCTACCGGACGGTGTTTAACCTTTATGCGATTGAAGGGTATTCCCATCAGGAAATTGCTGAGCAGTTGAATATCAGTGTCAATACCTCGAAATCACAGCTCAGCAGAGCCAGAGCCATGTTGCAAAAAAAGTGTAAATCAACAGATCACCATCAAATAAGGGAAAATGGAAGCTTTTGACCGTCAATTCAGGGAGAAACTATCCCAGCATAAAAGTGTTCCCTCGCCGGATGCATGGGAGCAAATAGCCGGCCAGCTGCCCCAGCAGCAAAAACGGGCTTTTGCCTACTGGCAGGTAGCGGCAGCAGTGCTGTTGTTGTTCGGTTTTTTTGCCACCGGATATTTTTATGGAGATTTGCTTTCTCCTGTTCCGAAATCACCGCTTGCGGTGGAGGAACATCAACCAGTGGAGCAAGTAAAAGAGGAAGTGGCGGATCAGTTGCCGGTGGCAGATATTGAACCTGTGACGGTGGTTCAAAGAAGCTCTAGCCCGGTGCAAATGCTTTCTTCCAAAGGGAAATCATTTACTTCGGAACCCAAAGCTTTACCTCAGATAAATATTGAAAAGGTGGAAATACCGGTATTTTTTGAAATTCCAGAGGAAGCCGCTCCTTTGTTAGCGGAGGCGGTGGTGGAAAAGCCGGTGCGCCCCAAAAGAAAGATAGAGGTGACCATCACCTATGTCCCTAATGAGCAAACCACCATGGAAAAGGTAAAGGGTTTTATTGAATCCGGTACGGAAAAAATGGTGGAGGAACCTAAACTTTTAGCAAGACAATTTTCCAGAATAAGAACAAAATAATTGAAACCTATACAGTCATGAATCAGATGCTACACGCGATTTGCACGTGGATGGCCATACTTTTGCCTTCACTGCTTTGGGCTGCCGCCCCTATTAACGACGACGGAAGAGATACCCTTCGGATACAAACCAATGTTGGGGCGAATATTATGATTGAAGCCACCGACAAAGAGGCTTTGATGGAACTAAAAGCGCTGGATATTAATAAAATTCTGGAAGACATGGAGATGGTAACCGACTCGGTGGGGAATTCCAAAATTGTGATCAAAAAATCAGATGATACCTACATCAGAGAAGAAGAGCGAGAGATTTCTTTTGATACTCCCCTGGAGGACCACTCCGACAATGCCTTTCGTCAGCGTGCAAGAAAATACAACTCCTCCGGGGAATATTTGAGTGATGAGGATACAGAAGGAGATAAACAGTATGGAATGAAATATGACTCCGATGAAGGCATGGAGGTGTATTGGGGAAATAAATACAAGTCCAGCTTTAAAAAGAGCAGAAGAAGATCTTCCGGTTATTTTGGAATGGATTTGGGGGTGAATAATTGGTTAGAAAACGGCCGTTCTCCCTCCGGAAATGCCCCTTATAATGTTCGCCCGTGGGGTTCCTGGTATGTCTCTTTAGGTGGAGGGTATTTATTAATGCTTTCCAACCACTTTGGGTTTGATATGGGCGGTGACATCAGCTGGTACAATTTCAAATTCCAGGATGATGATGTCCGCTTGGTGAAGGGGGAAGATCGTTTAATATTTGACACGGCGGATCCTTCTATAAATTCCATCAAATCTAAACTTACCGTTCCCTATGTGAATGTAAAATTGGTGCCGACCTTTAAGATCGGTCCAAAACACAGAGGGATGACCATCGGAGCCGGAGCTTATGCGGGTTATAGAATAGGCGGTTATACCAAAGTGAAACAAAAGATTGATGGTTCTACTCATAAGCCTAAAAATCATTCTGATTTCTATTTGAATAATTTCCGATATGGTGTCCGCTTTCAGCTAGGATGGGAGGAAGTACAATTCTATGCGAATTATGATCTGAATCCGATCTTCCAAACGGATCACGCACCGGAATTAAACGCCTTCTCTTTAGGCATGACCTTCCAGATATTTTAATCTGAAAAATAATTATAGTCAAAAAAGTCATACCAGCGGTAGGGCTTTTTTTTTATCTTGACGGGAATAATTCAGTACTATGTTTGATTTTCGTTTGAGAGTTTTTGAGCGCGTGGCGCGTCTGGAAAGTTTTACGGCTGCCGCTCAGGCCCTTTTTATCAGTCAGCCAGCAGTTTCTAAGCACATCAAAGCTTTGGAAGACCATTGGGCTACCACCCTTTTTGAACGGCAGGGGAATAAGGTGAAATTAACAGAAGCCGGAAGCTTGCTGCTACAACATGTTTTGGAGCTTTTAGACAAACATCAGCAACTGGAATTTGAGATGCAGGCACTAAAGGGTGACTTTTCCGGCCGCCTAAGGATAGGCGCCAGTACCACGCTGGCGCAATATGTTTTACCGGCATATTTATCCCAATTTAAAGCCCGCCATCAGGGAGTTCAGATTTCATTAGAAAGTGGCAATACTCAGGAGGTAGAGCAGTGGGTGCGATCCGGAGAGGTGGACCTTGGTTTTACGGAAGGAGATAGTTTTCATTATGGGGTGAAATATGAGCCATGGAAAAAGGACGAATTGGTCTTGGTTTGCCGGAAAAAGAGCCAGTGGAAGAAACGCTGGGAAGCAGATGGGCTGGAGGTTTTGAAAGAGATGCCACTGGTGCTGCGGGAATCAGGATCCGGTACGCTGGAGGTGCTGGAGCATTGTCTGCATCAAAAAGGGTACAAGCTTTCGGCTTTGAATATCCAAATGCAATTGGGGAGTACAGAATCTATCAAAACCTATCTTGCGCAGTCAGACGTGTGTGCCTTTTTACCCAAATTTAGTATTCAGCGGGAGTTGGAAGAAAGCCTGGAACTGATTGATGAGCAGGAATGGTTAATTCAGCGGCCATTTTATATCATCAGTCATGATCAAAAGGATATTTCGGGCTTAGGGAAGCGATTTTTGAAAAGCCTAAAGTCATAACTTTGGGTTATTAATCATCACTGATTAGAATAACTTCACATCATTAATCAGTGGCATCTTTGTGCTGTAGAACTTCAAAAACAGAATAAAGATGCAAGGAATCGCAATACCTCAACAACCCGATTTCAAAAAGATGATTTGGTGGGGCGCCGGAATTTTCTGCCTGATGCCCTTTTGTTCTCCTTTTATCGCCCTGATCATTGGAGTGATTTTATCCAATTTTCTTTTCACTGATTATCAGCAACAAGCCCATAAGTGGACCAAAATATTGCTGAACTTTGCCATAGTGGGCATGGGATTCGGCATGTCTTTTCAAGAAGCCTGGGCCGTAGGCTCAGAAGGTTTTGGCATTACTGCATTGACCATTGCGGTAGTTTTAGGGTTGGGCGCTTTACTGACCAAATGGCTCAAAATCGATAAAGAAACGGGACTTTTGATCTCCTTTGGCACTGCCATTTGTGGAGGAAGTGCCATTGCAGCTGCGGGAGCTACCCTAAATGCCAAAGAGGAAAATATGTCTGTAGCCCTGGGAACGGTATTTTTATTCAATGCGCTCGCATTGGTGGTGTTTCCTTTTATCGGGCATTTATTGCAGATGCCGTCAGAAGCGTTCGGTTGGTGGGCCGCCATGGCCATTCATGACACCTCTTCAGTGGTTGGCGCAGCCGGGACTTATGGTGGAAAAGCATTAGAAATTGCCACCACCGTGAAATTGGCCAGAGCCTTGTGGATTGTGCCACTTTGTGCAGCTTTGGGTTGGTGGAAAAAAAGTGGTCAGAAATTGCCCATTCCTACTTTCTTGATTGCCTTCATCGCCGTGATTCTCATTCACCCTTATTTGCCGGGGGTGGAGCAGTGGGGCATTCACCTCACCAGTATTTCCAAAAGAATGATGACTTTGGCCTTGTTCTGGGTGGGTACTGGCTTGCACTTTTCTACCCTAAAGAAAGTGGGCCTGCGGGCATTCGCGATGGGGCTGATCCTTTGGGTTGTGGTGGGGAGCCTGGCGTTGTATCTTCTTTAGTGCAAAAATTAATAATCGGTTTAATAAAAAAGCCCGACCTCATTACGAGGGCGGGCTTTTGGCATATTAAAACGAAAATATTTATTTCGTAATCTTATCAAAACCAACATAAGGAACCAATACCTCAGGAATATTGATGCCGTCAGCAGTTTGGTTGTTTTCTAAAATAGTCGCTACAATTCGTGGCAAAGCAAGCGCAGAACCATTCAAAGTATGCAATAATTGGGTCTTTTTCTCTCCTTCCGGACGGTAACGCAACTTCAGGCGATTCGCCTGATAAGTCAGGAAGTTGGAAACAGAAGAAACCTCCAACCACTGATCCTGGCCGGCAGAATAAACTTCCATATCATAGGTGATGTGAGAAGTGAAGCTTAAATCACCACCGCAAAGTCTTAGCACACGTACCGGCAATCCTAATTTTTTCAAAAGGCGCTCCACATGTTCTACCATGCCATCCAATGCAGCCATGGAATCTTCCGGCTTAGCAATTTGAACAATCTCCACCTTGTCAAACTGATGCAGGCGGTTCAGGCCACGAACATGTGCCCCCCAGGAGCCCGCCTCACGACGAAAACATGGCGTAAAACCTGCATTTTTGATCGGAAGATCCTTCTCATTAATGATCGTGTCACGGTACATATTGGTGATCGGCACCTCAGCGGTTGGAATCAAATAGTAATCATGACCCGTCAGTTGGTACATCTGCCCTTCTTTATCCGGCAACTGTCCAGTCGCAATTCCGGAAGCCTCGTTTACCACAATCGGAGGTAATACTTCAGAATAACCCGCCTTCTCTGCTTCATCTAAAAAGAAGTTGATCAATCCGCGTTGCAGGCGGGCACCTTTTCCTTTGTAAACAGGGAATCCGGCACCGGTCAGCTTATTACCCAATTCGAAATCGATGATATCGTATTCCTTGATCAGATCCCAGTGTGGCTTTTTGTCATCACTCAGGACTGGCTTTTCCCCAAATTCGCGGATTACCTCATTGTCCTCATCACTCTTTCCTTCCGGTACAGATGGGTGCGGAATGTTGGGAATGGTGTACAATAACTGCTGTAATTCCTCCTCAACGGATGACAGTTTTTCCTGCAACTTCTTCGATTCCTCCTTCAATACCGCAGTTTTGGCTTTGACCTGTTCCGCCTCTTCCTTTTTTCCCTCGCGCATCAACATACCGATTTGCTTGGAAATGGAATTGGATTCTGCCGAAACATCATCATTTGCCTGCTGGGTGGCACGACGCTCCGCATCTAGCGTCAGTACTTTTTCTACTACTTCCTCAGGATTGGGAAAATTTTTGACCTTCAGGCCAGCAATTAACGCCTCCTTGTTTTCCTTAAATTCATTGATTTGTAACATGTTGCAGGAAAATATATTTGTTAATGTTATGCACTGCTAACAGGTGAATTCACCTGTGGGGGCTTTATTTCGCCCGTTTTTGTCATTAATTCCCCTTTAGGGAAATGTTGGCTGCTAAGTTAAAAAAAACCAATTTGATTCCCTTTAAGTTGGGAAGCTTTTCAGCCAATAAAAAAACGATTGAATATAAATACTTTTCTGAATGAAACCTTCACAAATTGCATCGGTTTATTCAAGTGAGACTTGACATTTCTAATGGTTTAATTTATACTTGCGTATCTAAACATCAATTAGGAACCTCTCCTAAGTCTCAATTGGAATATTCTATTTCATTGAAATCATTACTTTTTCATTTTATCCTCTTATTTACACTAAAAGAGAAAGCCCTCGCACGATAGTGCATTATATATTACTATTCTATGTACAATATTGAAGAACTGAGTGTCAAGCTCCTGTCTGAATTAAAGGAGATTGCCGAAGAGTTGGGAGTAACCAAATATAAAAGCCTTCCTAAAAAAGAGTTGATCTACAAAATCCTCGATCAACAAGCGGTACTTCCTGAAGATCAATTGCAGAAGTTGGTAGCCAGTAAAAAGGCTGCTGAAGTTGCAGCGCCTGCTCCTGAAGCAGAAGCAAAACCTAAAACGGAAAAGAAGGAGCGCGCTCCAAGAAAAGCCCGTGAAACTAATAAAGAAAAAGCACCTAAAGCTGATAAGAAAGAAGCGGCTGCTAAACCAAAGCCTGAACGTGAAACCAAACTCCCTAAACGCGAAAGCGTAAAGGCGGTTGCCCCTGTTGAGCAAACAGAGGAAAAGGAGCGTAAGGAAGAGCGTCCGAAACGTCAGCGCAAAGAGCGTACAGAACGCAATGAGCAGCGTCAGGACCGTCCTGAAAAAGCGGAACGTCAGGAGCGTCCAGAGCGCCAGGAACGTTCTGAGCGTCCGGAAAGAAAAGAAAGAGAGCGTAAGCCGCGTCAGCAAAAAGAGCAGGACAGCAATGAAGATTTGCTGGAATTGTTCACTGAGGCGGTAACATCGGGTAAAATTCCTGAGCCTGCTCAACCATCAAGTACTGAAGAAAAACCTGCTGTGACAGAAGAAAATAAAGAGGAGAAAGTAGCTGCAGAAGCTGCTGCTCCAGTGGAGGCTGCTACTAAGGATGAGCCTGTAGCCATTCCTCCAAGAAACAGAGAAGCTGCCCCTGAGGCCTCGTCGGAAGACCAGGAACAGCAGCGTCCTGAGCGTCGTGAGCGTGAAGATCGCCGCGATGATCGTCGTGACGACCGCATGAACCGCCGTCAGATCCAGAGCACCATTAAGGAATTTGAAGGCATCGTAGAGAGCGAAGGTGTATTAGAAATTATGCAGGACGGTTATGGTTTCTTGCGTTCTTCTGATTACAACTATTTGGCTTCTCCGGATGATATCTACGTTTCTCCATCTCAAATCAAGCTTTTTGGTTTGAAAACCGGAGATACCGTATGCGGATCTATCCGTCCTCCGAAAGAAGGAGAAAAGTATTTCGCCTTGTTACGTGTCGAAACAGTTAACGGAAAAACTACCGAAGAAATTCGTGACCGTGTGCCTTTCGAGCATTTAACGCCACTTTTCCCTCAGGAGAAATTGAATTTGACTGATGCTTCCAATAAATATTCTACCCGTGTTTTAGACCTGTTTGCCCCTATCGGTAAAGGTCAGCGTGGTATGATCGTGGCACAGCCAAAAACCGGTAAAACGGTATTGTTGAAAGATGTTGCGAACTCCATCGCTAAAAACCACCCTGAGGTTTATCTGATTATCTTGTTGATTGATGAGCGTCCTGAGGAGGTAACCGATATGGCACGTTCCGTTCGTGCAGAAGTAGTTTCTTCTACTTTTGATGAGCAGGCAGAACGTCACGTAAAGGTTTCCAATATGGTATTGGAGAAATCCAAGCGTATGGTAGAGTGTGGTCACGATGTAGTAATTCTTTTGGATTCTATCACTCGTCTGGCACGTGCACACAACACCGTAGTACCTTCTTCTGGTAAAATCCTTTCCGGTGGTGTGGATGCGAATGCATTGCACAAGCCTAAGCGTTTCTTCGGAGCGGCTCGTAATGTAGAAAATGGTGGTTCTTTGACCATTATCGCTACAGCATTGACCGAAACCGGTTCTAAGATGGATGAGGTAATCTTTGAAGAATTCAAAGGTACTGGTAATATGGAATTACAGTTGGATCGCAAATTGGCGAACCGCCGTATTTACCCTGCTATCGATATCTTGGCTTCCGGTACGCGCCGTGAAGATCTGTTGAACGATCGTGAGACCCTACAGAAAATCTGGTTGTTGCGTAAGCACGGCCTGTCTGATATGAACTCTCAGGAAGCAATGGAGTGGATGTTAGAGAAAATGCGTGGTACCAAAGACAATGAGGAATTCTTGTTGTCGATGAATGGTTAATCGCGAATAATATAAAATGAAAATCCCCTGTATCTTTTTTGATGCAGGGGATTTTTTTATGCTTTTGACTTTGGGGCATCAGCTCGCCCAGGCTCGCTGTCGGGCTTTCGGCAGTCGCTTTTTTTGCGAGCCGCTACGCTTTCAGGCTGCAAAAAAGAGCTCCAACAATGCCTCTATCCCTTTGCCGGGGGATGGTGTTTCAATTTAAGCCAAATTATTCACCGCTGAATATATTGATGTAATCCCAATGTCTTTCTATTAAGCAGTAAGGGGTGTTCTCGTTGATTTTTAATAGCCCAAATGGGGCTAAGCTTGCTTTCTCCTCATTCATCTGCTTCGTTGAAAAAAATGAAATAGGGTACTATTCCTTCATTTTCCCGCCTTGCAGCTAAACGAGGATTTAAGCATGCATAATTTGGCTTAAAACCCCAAAATATCCATCATCTTCGCATTCAACCTTCTGTTCTTTCCACGGAACGGATGACAATGAATATGAATCGCCGGATTGAAGTTCATCTCAATAATAGAATAATTGTCTGCCGATGCCGGCTGATCGATTTCCTGTATCATCATGTCCAGCCCGGTGATTTTTACCCCCATGGCTTTGGCAGCTTCAATCGCTATTTTTTTATAGGAAGGATGAATATCATCCGTGAAGTCCAGACTGTCTCCACCGGTGGAAATATTGGAATTTTCCCTCAAATAAACCGTTTCCCCATCAGCCGGAATGCTGTCGAAATCCAGTCCTTGTGTTTCCAAAAACATGCGTTCCGGAGCTTCCAGCTTGATTTTCTCCAAAGGTGTTCGATAGCCGACCCCTCTGAGTGGATCCTGATTTTTCTTTTCCACCAATTCCCGAATAGTTGAACTGCCGTCTCCTTTTACATTGGCCGGAACGCGATGCAAAATACCCACCACTTCTTCCCCAATGATGAAGATCCGGAATTCCCGACCGGCAATAAAAGGTTCGATCAGAATACTGTTATCCTCACGAAAAGCCATTTCCACTGCTTCTTGGAAAAGCTTTTCGCTGGTATTTTCTTTCAGAATACTGATGCCCAAACCGAAATTAGTGGTCTTCGGCTTGATCACGATGGCCTTACCTTCAAATTGCATAAAGCTCGCCTTGGCCTTATCGGGATTGTCAAAATCTGCCCCCATCGGCACCTGAATCCCCGCCTGATGCAAAACATGCTTGGTGACAATCTTATTTTCCATCATCAAAACGCCGCTGTAGGTATCCAGAGAAGTTTTGGTGGCCTGTTGCACAAACTCCGTTTTATCTCCTTTAGAGAATTGTACGAAATTAGCGGCACGATCCAGAATCTCGAATTTTACCCCTCGCTTAATCGCCTCCCGAAGCATCAGTTGCGTCGACAGCTCCATATCTTCCAAACCGGAAAATCGATAGCCCTTGGCTAAGCCTTCCGCCTTGAATTTTTCTGCCAACTCCATATGATAAGCGATGTACCCTTTTTCGTGCACCCCTTTTCTCACGACTTCTGTTGGGCCTTTTTCGGGATTATTGGCCAAACTTTTAAAGTATTGCAGCGCCTTTCGATAAACCTCATAGCTTTCATGAGCAGGGATTAAAGTGGCCAATTCTTCCAGCCAATTCAGCACTTTTTCTTTTTTGCTAAAGCCTTCTTCGGGTTTGCGGTCTTCCCAAATGTCGGCATGGGCACCACAGCAAGCCACTTTGTACTGATTATAATAGGCCACTCTTTGATCCTGACGATTAAAGGCTGAATCCTTTTCCTCCGAAAGCAGGGCCCAAAGGAAATACAAATGGTACAAATAAAGAGCAGCTTCATTAATGCCCTGCGGGCTCAGGGGATCTAAATCCAGCATGCGGATTTCCATATGCGTAATCTTTCCGCTTGTATCTTTTTTGATACGGAAGGGCAGATAAAGCTCCTTTTCCTGCAGGATTTTCTTTTCTTCCACCAGCTTTTCTACTGATGAATTAAAGTTGTCCCAATTGCTGTAGTCCAGGTAGAATTCTTCCTTATTGCGATATCCACTAATGCTGGCACGGATCGAATGTGTGAAGCGGTGCGTGCGAGTATCCTGGCCAATTTCCGGTAATTCCCAATTGGACATATCGAAAGAAGTATGCACTACTGGGCTGTTCCCCGTCAGCATTAAGGGCATCCAGCGGTTTTTCATCATGATGCGTAAAGCCTTCAGATAAAGCTCTTGCTCAAAATCTGCTGAATTTAGCTCGCCGCTTTTTTGATGCAAATGTTGAATTAGCAGCGGATCTGGGCTCACATTGAAATGAATGCCTGAAATCAGCTGCTTTTTCCTCCCATAGGTATGGGCCAGATGCGAACGGTAGTCCTCATGGTCTTTACCTAATTCCCCAAAGTTGGCCATGGGAACCTCGCCATCTTCTGTGGGCAGGGCAGGTGGCATGGAAGATGGCCATAGGATTTCTTCTCCAATGTTTTCATTGACCACCTCATGAATGGTTTTCATAAATCCTGCAGCTTCTGCAATGGAGGGTAGCGGTGGGGTGATCATTTCCAGCTGACTTTCGGAAAAATCTACCGTCACATAAGGGTGCTTGAGCTTATCACCAAAATCTTCCGGATGAGGCGAACAAGCAATTTTCCCTTCCTTCGTCACCCTCAGATTTTCTTTTTCCAGACCGAATTTTCCTTCCAGTAGAAAAACCTGTGCCTCTTGCCGATCGATATTATTGGTCTTTTTCATAGGGCTAAATATTTAGAGGGGCCAGCAGTTGGTCCTTTTTTTTCATTTTATAAAGGGTGATACAAAAAAGTGCGGGTAGCAGTAATCCTTTGGCGATACTGCTGATGCTAACGGCCCACCAAACGCCTTGTGCCCCCATGGCCAATTGGTGGGCCATGAAAAGCGCCAAGGGGATGCGCAATCCGGTAAAGCAAATGCTTACCATCGGCGGGACATGGGTTTTCCCGATGCCATTATAGGAGCCCATGGTGAGCATTTCGATGCACATAAAAAGTTGACTGGCACCGAGAATAAAGAGGTAATCTGTTCCCAGGGCAATGCTTTCCGGTTCATGGACAAATAGGCGGATCATTTGTTCCGGAAATAGCCAGAACAAGCTGGTAATGCTGATGCCTACCAGCAGGGCAATTTTCAGCCCTTGTTTATAAGTGTTAGGAATTTGACTTATCCTTTTTGCGCCAAAATGGTGACCAATCTGAATGGTCATGGCCTGTGACATTCCGGCCATGGTCATATAACTCAGGGCTTCCAGTTCCAGGCCTATTTTCTGAACGGCGATGGCAGTAGCGCCCCATTCGGCCAGAATCTTTGCCATGATAATTTGAATGCCCACGAAGATAATCCGCTGAAAACCCACCGGACTACCCAATTTCAAAATATCGGTTAAGTGTCCGAAATCCGGGGCACTTTTGGCAAACTGAATATCTTTTTGTTGCCTGAAAAGGATCAGAAAACGCAGAAAGACGATCAACCGGGCTAAAAGCGTAGCAAAAGCAGCTCCTTCAACGCCCAAACCCAAGCCCCAAATGAACAAGGGGTCAAGCATAATATTCACCACCATTCCCAGCGCACCAGCCCTGAAGGAAACCGCCGTTTTCCCATGGGCATTAAATATGGCTGTAAAGAGAAAGTTCAGAAATTGTAGCACCACACTCCCTCCGATAATGAAGAGGTAATGTGCTGCCATGGATTCTACTTCCGGATCATTTAAATCAAAAAAAGCAATGAGCGGCTTTCTTCCAGCCCACAGGAAAATGGTGTAAAGGAAACCAAGGACTAAGGAGAACCAGGTAGCGGAGGTGATAAACTGACTGATGATGTCGCGCTTGCCAGCACCAGCAAATTGGGCAACTTTTACGCTGACCCCCGTCAATACAATGGAAAAGAGGGCGGCGCCAAGGTTGAGGAAAAAGCCAGCGGTTCCAACGGCAGCCACTGCATCACTCCCTACTCTTCCCAACCACAACATATCGGTCAGGTTATAGGCCATTTGCAATAGGTTACCTCCGATTATTGGAAGTGCCAGCAGGATTAATTGTCTACTTTCTTTTGAAAGGCCCCACCAAGGGTTATTATTTAATGACTGCATTATCTATCGTTAATTGACGATGAATTTGGGTAAAATGTATGATCACAACAAGCTGCTCCCTTTAGAGCACTTCTGCAGTTTTTCCCCCCTTGGGAAATACCAGTTGCTGAAGTTCTTCCCATTCCTTCCATACTTCCTTATTCAGGCAATAAAACATTTTGGGCGGGTGTGCACTGGCGCATATCAAGCCTGCATTCTTCAGTTCTTTTAAGTGCTGGCTGACCGTCGACTGTGAAAGTGGAAGTTGGTCCACAAAATCACCACAGATGCATTCATCTGCTGCTGCTAAAGTTTGTAAAATGGCCACCCTGGCCGGATGGGCCAATGCCTTAGCCAGTTCGGCCAGCCTTTGCTGCTTTGAATTGAAGTGATTCGTTTTATCTTTATTCATGGATTAATCGTTTATCGTAAATATACGATTAATATCAATATCCATACCATTTCGAGAATATGATTTTTTTCATACCACATGTCGGGAAGAATGCCGTAATTCGATCAATTTTGAACATCAGAACGACTGAAATTGACAAGGCTGAATTTAAAGCTTTGCACCATTTTTTCTTGTTTTGAAGTAATTTTAAAGGGAAAAGGATTGATTTTAAGGGAGATAAAAAGACTCGGTTTTAGTCAGTGGATTGGGGCTAAACAGATGCATCTATTTGCGTTGGGGATCTTTATGTCCTTTTTTGTCAGTCAAAGCGCTTCTGCTCAGGATGGCCAGTTCTGGGGCGAGTTTCGTCCGGGCTATATGTGGAATGATAAGTGGGTGGGGCAATTTGCAGTTGGATACCGGCAATTTTATGGTTCGCAGGAGTGGCATCGGTATTATATTCACCCTATGATGCGCTACAATTTGAATAAACGATGGAATATACGGGCGGGTCTGAATACCATTTATAATACCTATCAGACAGAACAAAACCATCTGGAAATTCGCCCCTACTTAGGAGTCGGATTAAAATGGCCCATTATTGAATGGATGGATGTAAACCATTATGCAAGGGTGGAAGAACGTATCAGCCGGTATTCAGAGGAGGCGGCGACTGAGCTGGTGACGCGTGGACGCTATAAGGTGGATACCCGTATTCCGCTTTGGCGGATTTCTAAGGAAAATCTTTATTTCCTGATGGCTTATGGGGAGCTATTCTTCAATATGGGGGGAGAAGCAGATGAAGTTTTCAGGAACCGGAATCGTTTTGGTGCGGGTGTTGGTATGGTCTCCAAAAGCAAATGGTCCTATACCCTGCTGTTCAATTATCAGAAAACCAGACAGGCCACCGATGGTGAATTTGACCGACATGATTTTTTCACACAAATCCGGATTGCCTATACCTGGAAGAAAAAAACTAAGGAGTAGGTTTGTAAGACTGGGTGTCCAGAGCATCCAGATACTGAAAAAAATAGTCCATAACGCCGGAAAGGTGCCCTTTTCCCGCTAATGGAATGTACCGGACGTTTCCACCGGATTGCTGCATTTCCCGAAAAGCATTTTCACTGTTGAGGGTGGGAACTAAACCGTCATGGGTTCCATGGAAAAGGTAAACAGGGGCCGCTGGCTGCCAGTAAATAGGGCTGTTGTCTTTTGAAATCTTAAAGAATGGATGCGTTTCAGGGGCTGCATGTATAGCCACTAAAAAATCCTTTTTCAACAGCTTTTCAGTTTTTTTCTGGCCGGAAAGGAAAAACCAGGGGCGGAAGTACTTACGGTAAGATTTCGCCTTTTGAGCGTAAATTTCCCTGATGGGGTAATCGTATCCCTCCGCTACAGCCCAGGCACTCCACATATAAATGGCGGCTACCGGTGTTTGTGCTTTTTCCTGTTGACAAAACCATTGTACGGTTCCGGTAAAATCATGAGGGCCAGCATAAAAATATCCGCCCTGTATTTGGTATTGCTTGGGATATCGGGTCTCTAATATCTGCTGACTCGCTAATCCAATGGCGGCTCCTTCAGATATTCCGCTCAAATATACTTTTTTGGGGGCTTTGGCATTTGCTTCCGAATAAGCCAATAACATGTCCACCGAATTTTGGGCGTTAATTTTATTCAGGGTATATGGGTGTTCGGTGTGCTTGCTGGTATTGTAGCCCACGTAATCCGGCATCAGGACGGTGAAGCCGTTGGACGCCAGCGTGGCTCCAATGGATAATTCCTGTGTGAAATGATCTTTTTGACTATTGGATATTTCGCTTGCTGATGGGGCGAGTTTTTGGGCCGCCGGATAGATGGTGCCATGGTGATGCAGGATGACGCCTTTGCTTTCTCCGGCAGGTTGCAATAATAATCCGGAGAGGAGGATTGCTTTGCCCTGGTAATTGCTGGTGTAGTGAATTTCTTGCAGGGAGACGGTTTGGGGGAAATGCAGGGCCATTTTTTGAATGTCCTCAAATGCTTTCATGTCCTTTAAAGTGGTATCCACTTTGGATAAGATTTTAAGGGCAGATGGCTTGAACATACCATATTCACGGGCCTGCATGTATTGCGCATCCATCTCTCCTATAGTTCGTTGTTCTGTTATTTTCTGGGCATTTGCCAGAGAAATGAAAAAATAAGCGAAAAATAAGAGAGAGAAATGCCACTTCATGGATTATCCGAATTTTTTGATTTTATCGATGATATTGGTGGTAGAGAAGCCATCCACAAGGTCTACGGTTTCTACACTTCCGCCGTTTTCCAAAACGAAAGGGGCGCCTACAATATTTTCCACCGAATAATCGTTTCCTTTCACCAGGATGTCCGGCTTCACCGTTTCGATTAATTTCAGAGGGGTTTGCTCTCCGAAAAGAATGACATTGTCCACAAAAGCCAAAGCCGCCAACATGCGGGCGCGGGAATATTCATTATTGATCGGACGTTCGGGGCCTTTCAATTTTTGGACGGAGGCATCAGTGTTGAGTCCAATCACTAATCGATCTCCCTTTTGGCGGGATTTTTCCAGATAATCGATATGGCCCAAATGAAGGATATCAAAACAGCCGTTAGAAAAGACAATTTTTTCGCCTTTCTGACGGTAGGCGTCCATGGTTTGATCAATGTCTGACCAGGAAATGATTTTATCTGCAGTAGTTTTCATCTTGAAATTAATGATTACCTATTGTGGTTTTACTAAAGGTGCTTTTTGTTGATCGACTTTTTGGTCCTTGCCGAAAAGGATGAGAGAGATGGCCAGGGAAATTCCCCCCACTATCAACAGCATAACTGTTTGAGAGGTGTGTAATACCGTAGCGAAGAAAACCCCATCGGTTAACGGAAGGCCGTAAAGCGCCAATGTTCGGGAAACAATCCAGTGATAGGCGCCAATGCCCCCCTGTACAGGGGCGGCCATTCCCAGTCCTCCCATTACAAAAAGGGTCAGGCCAATTCTGGGGCCAAAATGTGCAGTCTCCGGCCAGGCGAAAAAGATAACAAAGGACATGGTAAAGTACATGGCCCAGATCACAATGGTGGAAAGCACAAAACCCCATTTGTTCTCTATGGAACGAAAACTCAAAAGCCCTTTAGTCAATTGCTCTAAAAAGGACTCTATCTTCACGAAAAAAGCGTTTTTGCGTAGCCAGGCCCTTTTAAACCTCCATAGGTAAACCATTCCGGTCATTCCCAATAATCCCAGCGCAAGCATCACGGAAACCAAAGGTAATAGGGACAGGCTTTGACCAAATTTTTCAGAGATCAGATCCGACAGGAATTGAAAGAGTACTTCAAACTCCAGAAAGAGCACTAAAGCCACGCTCACCAATAATATAATGAAATCAAAAAGGCGTTCAGCGACCACACTCCCAACTCCGGTGGATAAGGGAACCTTATCGGATTTGGCCAGTATGGCACAGCGCGCTACTTCTCCGGCTCTGGGAATAATCAGATTAGCAAAATAGCCCACCATTACCGCCAGAAAGGTTCTCCAGACGCTCAGGTGCTGATACCCCAGGGGCTTCAGCAGTAAGTTCCAGCGGTAAGCCCTTGCCCAGTGGCTTATCAGCGCCATCGCAAAAGATACGTATATCCATCCGTAGGTCAGGTCTTCAGCCCTTGCCTGAAAGTCGCTAAAGTCCATGTCCCGAAAGACATAATACAAAAGCCCTAAAGCGAGGCTGAGGGAGAGGATGTATTGGGCGATTTGTTTTAATTGCTTCATGGTCGGGGGAAAAGAAAAAAGTTCAGCTCTTCAGCACAATGGCCACAAAGCTGAACTTTTTAATAAAAACTGTGGAACCCATAACGGGCTTGCTAAAAATTTTTAAGCGATACGATTGTCACCGTCAGGGAAAACAATCGATGGCTTGAATCCTTTTTTGGCTTCTTCAAAATCCATTGAGCCATAAGAAATAATGATGATGATATCTCCTACTTGAACACGACGGGCGGCAGGTCCGTTCAAACACACCATTCCGCTACCTCTTTCACCAGCGATGGTATAAGTCTCAATTCGTTCGCCATTATTAACATTAACGATTTGAACTTTCTCCCCTTCCAGGATGTTGGCTCCATCCAAAAGATCAGCATCGATGGTGATACTTCCTACATAATGTAATTCAGCCTGCGTAACTTTTACGCGATGGATTTTCGATTTTACTACCTCAATATTCATTTTCTTTCCAAAAGAAGCATCTCCTTATAAGATGAATGTGATTTTGGGGGTTATCAATCTTCAAATTTGAGTGATAACCAACTCAATCGCAAGTTTGTGATTTTATGTAACTATCCCTAATAAAAATTAACTTTCCTTAGGTGGATAGCACTCCGGAAAAACCGTTTTCCGCTCTCTCAAAATTGCAATTATCCTGCTATCTTAAATATTAAAAGATCGATTATCGATCAATCTTACTCCCTCCAAAAATGCTGCCACACAAACGGTTATGCGCTGTCCTAATTTAAGTTTTTCCACTTTTTCCAAGGTGTGGGCATCCACCATTTCCATATACTCTACTTCCATTTCGGGATGCTTTGCCATTACATTCTCAAAAGCCATGCGTGCTTTTTCCAAAGAACCCTGCCGACGAAGCGTTTGAGCTGTGCTCATCAGCGCCTGATTGATGGCCGGAGCAATTTCATTTTTGGCGTGCTCTGATAATCGGCGGTTACGGGAGCTTCTGGCCAGCCCATTGGCTTCCCGACTGATCGGGCAACCCACTATTTCAATGGGAATGTTTAAGTCGGTCACCATTTTTTTAATGATGGCCAGTTGTTGGAAATCTTTTTCCCCAAAATAAGCGCGGGTGGGTTGCACAATATTGAATAATTTATTCACCACCAGGCCTACCCCACTGAAGTGTCCCGGGCGGAATTTACCCTCCATCACACTGTCCAGCGGATGGAAATTAAAGCCCAGGGGATTTTCTCCCGGGTACATCGTTTTGGCATCCGGCGCAAAAATATAGTCACATTTGGCCGCTTCCAATAAAGCGATATCCCCCTCTAGTGTACGGGGATATTTTTCCAGGTCCTCGGCATTATTAAATTGTGTTGGGTTGACAAATATGCTGCAAACCGTAACGTCATTGTCCTTAACGGACTGTTCAATTAAAGAAATATGCCCTTCATGTAAGGCGCCCATTGTGGGGACAAATCCAATGGATTGACCCTCAAGGCGAACAGTTTGCAGGCTTTTTCTGATGTCAGAAATGGTATTAATTACTTGCATGTATCCTGATATGATCCTTCGATTCAAACCCTAAATCTATGATTTTAACCTAAATAAATTGAGAATCGAGGAAAATTTCGTAATTTTGTATTCCCCTTTGTTTGATTAATCTTATTCAATAACAGTTATGTCAAAACTTCGAATTCTATACGTAGCTACGGAAATTAACCCATTTCTCCAAACTTCGCAAGTAGCGGACTTTGTTCGCAAGCTCCCACAGGAAATGCAGGAGCGTGGAATGGAGATTCGGATTATGGTGCCGCGTTTCGGATTGATCAACGAACGCAAGAATCGACTACATGAGGTAGTTCGTCTATCAGGAATTAATATTGCCGTTGGCGAGGAGGAAAAGCCTTTAGTCATCAAGGTGGCTTCTATTCCGAATGCGCGCCTTCAGGTATATTTCATCGATAACGAGGATTATTTCCAGCGTAAATCTGTATTTGTTGATAAGGAAAATAATTTGCACGCCGATAACGATGAGCGTGCGATCTTCTTCTGTAAAGGAGTAATCGAAACCGTGAAGAAATTAGGCTGGGAGCCGGACGTTGTTCACTGCAACGACTGGATGACCGGTTTGATTCCAATGTATTTGAAAACTTCCTACAAGAACGATCCGATTTTCAAAAATGCGAAATCGGTTTTCACAATTTACAATAATCACTTGCCTCAGAAGTTTTCGGAGGATATCTTCGAGAAAATTAAGATGATTGACATCGAGGACGAGATGTTGACGCCAATGTCAACCGACTTCGAAGGATTCATCAAGATGGGTGTTGAGTATGCTGATGCAGTTGTGAAAGCTGAAGAAGAGCAATACAATGATTCATTAAAAGGACTTTTTGATTCATTGGCTCACAAGCAAATTGACTCCGTCGTTGAGGATGATTATTTAGATAAATACTATAATATTTATAATGAGCTTGTTGGGTAACAAAACCTTCCAACCAATATTAGGGCTAATCGGTGCATTAGTCCTTTTTTTTACGTCTTGTCAAGATTCCATGAACCCCTCCGCGGGTTTTAATCCAGGTTTCGACCCGACCAAAACCAAGTATATTGAGATCACCATTCCCATTGATTTGTTTCGTTATGATTCTGTCCGTACTTCGGTGAATCAGGGACGGGCATTGGTGGGTTCCATTAAGGATGATGAATTTGGTAGCCAAAAGGCCACGGTTTATTCGATGATGAGAAGATCTTCCAGAATAATTCCTGAGGATGCTTCTTATGATTCCCTGACCCTGAATCTGAGTACCATCTATGGATATGGTGAAGTTTTTGATAATCCCATTCGCTTGGGACTGCATGAGCTGACCCAAACGCCGGATTCTACGGAACGACCTGACCGTAATTTTTATACTTTTGATGCGGTGCCTTATGAGGCAAACGCGATCATTAGTCGGAATTTGGTCATTGATCAGGAAGATAATACCAATGCGGTGGATACGACCTATTCTTTGAGAATGCCGGATGGTTTAGGTTTTTCTTTATTTTCTTATGCACAAGTGGAGCTGGAAGAACTGGAAGCCTTGCAGCAAACGGAATTCAGTAAAGATTTTCCAGGCTACGCCCTGGTAGATGAGGCCGGAACCACTAATGGAATGTTGGGCTTTAATTTGGACAACTCCGGTTTGTTGGTACATTACCACACGGCTACTGATACCGCCTTTGCGAGCTATTCCTTCTCTTACTTTAATACCGCTGATACCAGTTTCTTTGCCAACTTCACCGGCATGGTTCAGGATTACAGCCAGTCCGCTTATCCGGCACTTCAGGATACCATGCGTTTTATTCGGATTAATGGAGAGGGAGATTCCGGTGACGGTTATCTGAAAGCAGGTGCAGGCGTTTATGCGGTATTGAAAATGGATTCGCTGATGCAAAACTATTTGGATACGCTAGACGATGGTAATGCGATTTTGGTGAATTCAGCGGAGTTATTAATTCCTTATGATGATACCGAGGTGACCGATGAGCAAAGGGTTCCAAATCCTATCCTGATTTATAAGGTAGATGAGGATTATAGGTCCTATACTCCAAACTTACTTCCTCTGGATAGCTTTGATCCTACTTTGGAAAACGCCGGAGATAATGTTGTACGGATGTCGCCCAATGAAAATAAGACTTATTATAAGACCCCATTAACCCGTTATATGCAGGCATTGATTACGGAACGAATGGAAGAGAAAAATAAGTTGATGTTGGTTCCCTTTCCATTTCATGACCAGCTCGAAGGCTTAAAGTTCTTCGGAGATGAGGTGATCATCAGGATGTATTATACCGTAGTAGAATAAAAAAAAGACCGTTTTTAAAACGGTCTTTTTTTTGTCTCTTGCTCATGCTTTGACAGGAGAAGATGTGGGAATTATCCACAAAAAAGGCTGAAAAGGCGGTCGATATTTAAAAGGACTTTCCTCTATTTTCGAGCATTTTTAATGCCTGCAGATGTATTGGGAGAAGGACCGTTTATCCTTATTACCGCGCAAGGGGTTTGGTTGAAATGGGGTTAAAGATGTGCTTGCTCTTTTAAGCCGAATTAATCACCACCAGCTTTAGTGACTCTGCTTAAGTGGCTTATTTTTCGGCTCAATTAGTTTATGTTAACTAATTTTTTAAACGCCCCAATTGGGGCAAGTTTGCTTGCTTCTCATTCCTCTGCCGCCTTGTAAAAAGCTCGAAATGGGAAAGTATTCCTTCATTTTTCCCGCCTTGCAGCCAAGCGGGTATTCAAGCCTGCATCATTCGCTTTCATTTTCCTGTGAAATAAGTGCTTTTTGATTATGGGACATTAGTTTTTGTCTACGGAATGAAAGGGTTCCGTCCTTGGGAATAGGGTGGATAGGCGATGAAAGGCCATCCAATGCCTTCATGTTAGGTAATGATCAAAATTCCATTTTATCTACGGTGCTGCTCAGGCTAAATTCCCGTGATAAAATCATCAATTATTTCAAAAATGGTTAAAATATGCCGCTCAGGGCTGTTTTTTTGATTGGGGAGGGTAAGTTTAATAAGGCTGAGGTGAGCGGTTTTTCCCCATTTGTGAAATTTTTTTGAAGTAAGTTATTAAATAATTTTGCAAAAATATTATCTTTATTTTGTGTTGCTGGTAGTAGTCTGACTAAATTAGGGCAGATTTATTACTGGATGAGGTATTTTTTGGGGATGTGTAGATAATGTACCTTATCTAAGAAATTGAAGAGAATTTAACCACTGTACTGAATCTTTTTATTTCTAGGTCTTTATTTGATTAAATAAGCGATAATTCAGTATTTTTATAATAATTATTGCAAATCTACTATTTCCATGCGTAAAGGTATCGGACTGCATAAGGTAATTTCTTTCCTCCAAAGTTTTAGAGAGGAAAAGGGGATCACACCATCTAATGGGAAGTACTTCTTACTGCCCAAGCTGGTGATTGCGACTAACCTTATGGTGATTATGCAATTATTCATCGACATCTTCTGGGGTGGGGAATCCTTTATCGTATATCATCTGGCTTTTTTGGTGCTGTTGTCAATCCCTTTCTATTTTTATCAGCGGAAGGAAGATGATCTGGCCCATGATATACTTTTCCTCATTCAAAATACCTATATCTTTTTGGGCTGTCAGTTAATGTCCAAGTCCACCGGCTTGGTCTATTTCTTTTTTCCTATAGTGGTGATGGTTTGCCTTACGCCCCGGGAAGAAAATGTATTGCCCTTTGTGGTAAAGCTATTGATCCCGATTATTTCATTGCTCTATTGTTCCTATACTTCCAGTATGCTTTCGGTCTTCAGTGCCATGGAGCATAGTGGTATTGAGTTAACGGCACTTTGGATAAACCAGTGTCTGGCTATGTTAGTAACGGCGATGTTGGTTTACATCAAAGTGGATCAGGATAGGGAACGAACAGAGGAGCTGGAGGCCATGCTGGAAAAGAAAGTGGAGGCGGAGGAAAACCTCATTGAGCAGAAAGAGGAGTTGAGTCAGGTGAACACTAATTTGAATGAGCTGGTTTACCATATGTCTCATAGTTTAAGAGGGCCGATTGCTTCTTTGACAGGTCTGCTTCAATTAGCAAAATATGAAGAGGAACTTAAGGCAATCAAGAAATACCATCATGAGTCTGAGATATTGGTTCAACGGGTGGATAATTTCATTAAAGAAGTGAACGCCTACCATATGGCGCAAAAAATCAGTAATAGTCGTGTGGGCTATATCTCTTTCCAGCAATTAATCCGGGAGGTGCATGAGCAGGGCAAGTTGAAAAACATCGCCATGAAAGATAAAATTGATTTCAATTTTAAACTGGAAATGCCGGACAGTATCAAACTGCCCATACTGGACATTGAAATCATCATTTATAATTTGGTGCAGAATGCGTTCAGGTTTCATGATCCTCAGAAGCAAAATCCATTTGTTAGCGTGGAAATGCGACTAGAAGCCGGACGAATCGTGATTAAAGTAGAAGATAATGGCGTGGGTATTCCTCAGGAATCGCTGGATCACGTCTTTAAGATGTTCTATCGCGCAGATTATAGCATGATGAGCACAGGGCTTGGCTTAAACTTAGTGAAAAGAAGAGTGGATTCACTGGGCGGGCAGATTAAGGTGGATTCTAAGCTGGGTGAGGGCTCTCGATTTACAGTGGTGTTACCGGACAAATTTGTAAGCTATTTGGATTATGATGAAACCCGTTATCATGATTTGATCGGGAAGACTGACATTTATCGGGCGGAAGTCTCTTAATCCATATTATCAGGACTTTTTAAATAAAGCTGGATTGGCCTTTCCAACCCTTATCCTCAATCATTTCTTTGTTCTCGATAAAACGATACAAAAAATTAAAAGCAGGTAAGGTGATGTGGAAGATTTTGCATTAAAAAGTCAATGCTGTAAAAGGTAGTAGCCTGATTAACGACAAGCACTCAAATCAAATAGCTCCACATTGGTCTCCGGATCTTTCCAATTATTTGCCCCATTGTAGTTTTTTGAAAAATTCGTGCCCCGAATTAAGCACTGTCAGTTTCTGTGAATCTATTCCAAAGGCTTTTTACAATGTTGCTGGTTTTATCCTCTAATTAGTGCTTGTCCGAAAACTCTAAAATCGTTTATATAGGCCTAATATCATCGATTTTTAGTGATAATTGAAAATGAGTTTTTTCGAAAAAGTCAAAGAAAATGCTTTTATTTAATCGTAATACACGGATAACACTCATTTAAGGCTCAAAACTCATACTTTTTTTAACTATGCGCAGCGGATTCACCCAACAACTCAAAATTAACACAATACCTATAAGTGAGGTTCAATTTCCTAGCAACACACGAGATCATATTGTTAATTTATTACGGGCTCTTCAAGCGATCTACATGAATAAGGAAATTAGTGTTCGCATAGAAAAACTTTTGCAAGAGGCCATTGGGACTAGTCAGACTTCAGGAAGGAAAGGGATGGGATTATGGGAAGTTTTTGTTTTGGCTCAATTACGATTGTGTCAGAATTTATCATACGATGATCTTCTAAATTTGGCAAATTATAACGTTTTGGTTCGAAGGATGCTGGGAAAACAAATTAATCTTGGTCTTGCTGGTGAATCAGTGGATGAATATACCTTTCAAAATATTTATGATAATGTTAGCTTGGTTGATGATGAAACACTAAAAAAAATTAATGCTGTTATTGTTGAATTTGGACATGGTATATTTAAAAAAAAAGACTCGGATCCATTATCCTTAAAAACAGATAGTTTTGTTGTTGAAACAAATACGACTTTTCCATCGGATTATGTATTACTTTTTGAAGCTGGTCGCAAATGCCTAAATATGATCGGTGAAATAGCAAAACAGCATAAAGTAAAAGGTTGGAGAGAAGTAAAAAGCGAATCAAGTAAATTAAAATCACTCTGTAGATCTTTTGGGAGAGCTACCTCAGCAGGTGGGAAAAATAAAGCTAAAAATGAAATTGAAGCTTGCCAGGCATATTTGAATAAAGCAAAATCACTATACAAAAAGGTTGCTGATTTTTGGGAAAAAGATATGCCGGCATTGCTTATTGACCAAAAGACACTGTTGGTTCTTATTAAAGTTGAGTGGTTTAAGTTGATGTTTGAAAAACATATAAACTTGTTGGAGCGAAGAATAATTGGCCAAGAGAAAATCCCAGCATCAGAAAAAGTCTATTCCCTCTATCTTCCTTTCACAGAATGGATAAAAAAGGGAAAGAAACGCCCCCAATTGAAATAGGGAAAAAGTTATTTGTCACAACAGATCAATTTGGGCTTATTGTTGATCATTGTCTTGGGGATAATTTATCAGACAGAGATTCGATTATGGATATTATTGATCGAGTACTAGAAAAATATCAATTAGTATCATCTTGGAGTACAGATAAAGGATTTTCTTCAAAAGAAAATAAAGCGTTAATTCAGGAAGTTTTCCCTGATTTGCAGTTGATAATGCCTAAACTAGGTAAACGAAATAAAACGGAAGAGGCTGAAGAAAAGAGTAAACCCTTTAAATTATTAAAAAATGCGCACTCTGCTATAGAATCTAACATCAATGAATTGGAGAATAGAGGGTTAGATAGGTGTCCAAATAGATCTCCTGAGCAATTTCGAAATTATGTAGCCCTGGGAATTACAGCATATAATTTGCATAAAATAGGAAAACGATTAAATGAAATAAAAATTAAAAAGGAAAAAACACGATATAAAAAAATTATATCTGCCGCTTAAAGAAGCTGCCTTTTAGAATGGAATAAAGCCTCTAGATTTACTAAAGGCTAAATTCTGTATGTCTTAATTTTCAAATAATTGTCGTAAAATAACCTTCAATGTCTTCTTCTGTCAAAAATGATAGATTTTAGCAATCAAAGGATAAATATCCAATAATCAAGCCATACCAATAGTGCACAACAATATTGTTTCTGTTATATTTTAAAATATTGTGTTTCATTTTCTTACAGCCACTAATTATGCATGGCTAATCTATAGCGTTGCCCCAAAGTGCTTACCATTAATTCAATTCAGGTATTTTTTTGTAGATTTTTAATAGTCTAAATTTGGCTAAGCTGGCTTTGTCCTCATTCATCTGCTTCATTGGAAAAAACTCGAAATAGGCACCTTTTTCTTCATTTCTCCCGCCATGCTGCTAAACAAGGGTTTAAGCATGAAAAATACGGCTTAAAATTTATAGCTTTGTCGTTCTATCTAAGACGAACATTTTGAAAATCTCCATTATTACGGTGGTTTACAATGCCGCTGACCTTTTTGAGCTGAGCTGGCAGAGTGTAAAATCCCAGACTTTTTCAGATTTTGAATATGTGGTGGTCGATGGTCATTCCAAGGATGGATTAGCCGATCGCCTGCCACAAATGTCTCATATTGACCAATGGGTCTCTGAGCCTGACCAGGGCATTTATGATGCCATGAATAAAGGTTTGGATATGGCCAAGGGAGAATTTGTGCTCTTTCTCAATGCCGGAGATACCTTTGCGTCCAATACCACTCTTCAGGAAATTTTCGATAGTGCTCCTGATGCTGCAGATGTGATCTATGGGGAAACCTTAATGGTGAATGATGCACGTGAAGTACAGGGCACGCGCTCGGCATTAACCAGCCGGCAATTGCCGGAAGACCTCACCCCTTCCTCATTTTTGAAAGGTATGGTGGTATCTCATCAGGCCTTTATCCCCAGAAGAAGTCTTTGTACACTCTATGACCTGAATTATCGCCATAGTGCCGATTTTGACTGGTGTTTGAAGATTTTGAAAAAATCCCGCCTGAATTATAAAGTTGAAGCTCCCATTGCCCATTATCTTATTGGCGGGCATTCGGCTAATCACGTCCGGGAAAGTCTGAAGGAGCGATATGCTATTATGCAGAAGGAATTCGGGAGTTGGTCAACCTGGAGGGCGCATTTGGCTGTTGCCTGGCGTGCACTAGGAAGGAAATTGACAGGCCAACATAATAAATGGTAAAAAAAATCCGGAGCGATGAACTCCGGATTTTATTATTAATAAATTAGTGAGCTTCTAACCAGTTCTGCCCAACTCCCGCTTCTACTTCCAGCGGAACTTCGAAAGGTACTGCTTCCTGCATCATTCGGATCACCTGCGTTTTGACCAGTTCCAGTTCTTCCTTATGCACATCAAATACCAATTCATCATGTACCTGCATGATCATTTTTGATTTCAGGTCTTGTTGGCTCATCCAGTCATGAATATTGATCATGGCTTTTTTAATGATGTCTGCCGCTGATCCCTGAATCGGGGCATTGATGGCATTTCGCTCGGCAAAACCACGAACGGTTGCATTTCTGGAGTTGATATCCCTTAAGTAGCGTCTGCGGTTCATGATGGTTTCCACATAGCCGGACTCCCGGGCATCATTCACCACCTTATCCATATAGGTTTTCACAGCCGGAAACTCCTCAAAGTATGCCTTAATAATGGAAGAAGCTTCTCCTCTTGGAATGTTCAGGCGTTCTGCCAAACCAAAGGCCGAGATTCCATAAATAATTCCGAAGTTGGCGGTTTTCGCTTTTCTTCTCATATCGCTGTCCACTTCTTCCGGGGATACCTTAAATACTTTGGCGGCGGTGGCACGGTGAATATCTTCCCCATTTTTAAAAGCCTCAATCATATGAGCATCCTTGGCAAAGCCAGCCATAATGCGCAATTCAATTTGGGAGTAATCCACTGCCAGTATTACATGGTCCTCCTGTCGTGGAACAAATGCTTTTCGAATCTCCTTTCCTCTGGACGTACGGATCGGAATGTTTTGTAAGTTCGGATTGGTAGAGCTCAAGCGGCCCGTAGCCGCAACGGCCTGACGATAGGAGGTGTGAATCAGTCCTTCGGCATCAATCAATTCCGGTAGGGCATCGACATAGGTAGATTTTAGCTTGTTCAGCTCGCGGAACTCCAGAATCAGGGCGCATATTTCATGCTCCCGGGCCAGTTTGGAAAGAATTTCCTCCCCTGTCGCATATTGGCCGGTCTTGGTCTTTTTCGGTTTTTCGACCAATTTCATTTCCTCAAAAAGAATAACGCCTAACTGCTTTGGGGAAGCAATATTAAATTCCTTACCTGCCAGTTCATAAATGCGTTTTTCAATTTGCTGGCTCTCATTGCCCAGAATGTCTGACAGTTCTCCAAGGGTTTCGGTATTCACTTTCACACCATTTGCCTCCATATCCGCCAGTACCCTGACCAATGGCATTTCCAACTCGTCCATCAGGGGCTGAACACCGCCCTCCTGGAGCTGAGGTGTAAAAAACTGTTTCAATTGCAGGGTAATGTCAGCATCTTCTGCCGCATAATCTACCCTTTTTTCTACCGGTACCTGAAGGAAAAGATTGTCCTTGGCTTTGTCCTTTTCTTTTCCGGTCAACGATTTAAAAGAAATGGGTGTGTAATTCAGATAATCTTCTGACATGGCATCCATGCCGTGTTTGCCCTCCGGAGAAAGTAAATAATGCGCAATCATGGTATCGAAAAGCGGCCCTTTCAACTCCAGATTATATTTGCGCAATACCAGCATATCGTATTTGATGTTCTGGGCAATCTTTACAATTTCCTCCGCTTCAAAAACGGCACGGAAATCGTCCACTACTTCCTGCGCTAATTCGGGCGCATCATCCGGAATGTGGACATAGTAAGCCTCATTGGCATTATAGGCAAAAGAGATTCCGCAAAGTTGCGCCTGGAAAGGGTTTAAGGAGGTGGTCTCTGTATCGAAACAAACTTCTTTTTGCTTTAATAAATATTGGCATAAGGATTCCCTTTCCGCTTTGGAGGCAATCATATGGTAATTTTTCTTTTCCAGTTCAAAACGGCTCTTCTCCTGTGGAACAGTAGCTTCCTCGGCCGCGGGAGCATCGAAAAGTGAAGGTTGTACCGCCTTTTTCGCTACTTTTTTCGAGCTGCTGGCTGCACTTCCCCACCAAACAAGTCCATTTGCCCCTGGGCATTGACATTGGATGCAGTAGAAGTTTTAGGAGTTGAAGCCTCTTCGCCAAATACCCTTTTTTTCAGGGTACGGAACTCCATCTCATCAAAAATCTCCCCTACTTTTTCCTTATTAGGTTCATTGTGCTCCAGTTCCTTTTCATTGAATTCAATTGGAACGGTAGTACAGATGGTGGCCAGTTTTTTTGATAAAAGGGCCAGTTCTTTATTGGCTTCCACCTTTTCTTTGGCTTTGCCTTTCAGCTCATGTGTATTTTCAAGCAAGCCTTCTACCGATCCGTATTTCTGCAAATACTTCACGGCTGTTTTGGGTCCCACTCCCGGAATACCCGGAATATTATCAGAGGCATCTCCCATAAGTCCCAGCAAATCAATGACCTGGTCTACATTGGCGATATCAAATTTTTTCAATACCTCCGGAATGCCCAAAATATCCACCCCATTGCCCATATAGGCGGGTTTATACAGAAAGACATGTTCTTCCACCAATTGAGCATAATCCTTATCCGGCGTCATCATAAACACCTCAAAATCTTCTTTTGCCGCTCTTTTGGCCATGGTGCCGATCACATCATCGGCCTCAAACCCCTGCACTTCCAACACGGGAATGTTAAAGGCTTTTACCAAATCCTTGACGATCGGAATGGAAAGTTTGATGTCTTCAGGGGTTTCCTGTCGCTGGGCCTTGTACTCCGCATATTCTTCATGACGGAAGGTAGGGCCCGGTGGATCGAAAGCGACTCCGATGTGTGTCGGTTTTTGGTTACGAAGAATATCCAGTAGTGTATTGGTGAATCCAAGGACCGCTCCGGTGTTAAATCCTTTAGAGTTTATTCTGGGGTTTTTACTGAAAGCGAAATGAGCCCTGTAAATCAAGGCCATAGCGTCCAGCAGGAATAGTTTTTTTGAAGGCATGCTCCTGTAGGGGTGTTTAAAATTTCGATTTTATAATTATGGCAATATACCAAATTTTGAGAGGTGTAAGAAAGGATTCAGGAAATGGAATTCTGTGATAAAGATGAATATCATTTCAGGCTAAAAAATGATGGTTTTACCCCTTGTAAATCAAACCATTTCGAATAGTTTTGCGCAAATTTTTAACAGCATTAAAACGTATTAATGAAATCTCTAAAAAACTTGAGAGTCTATGCAATCATGTCTTTAGGCGCATTTTTGCACTGCTTGGGTTGGTCAGCTTTTATTATCCCTTTTAAAATATCCAGTGGTGGATTGACAGGGGTGTCTACCGTAATTTTTTACGCTACTGAAATTCCGGTGGCCTTTTCTTATTTTTTGATCAATATTGCCCTGATTGGTTTAGGGGTGAAAGTGCTGGGCCCGCGCTTTGGATCGAGGACATTATATGGGGTGGTATTGTCTTCCCTGTTGTTTTATATATTTCCGGAATATGTTTTTCAGGAGCCCCTGGTAGATGATATTTTCTCGGCAGTCGTGGTGGGTTCGGCCATTTCGGGAACGGGTATTGGTTTGGTGTTATCACAGGGCGGTAGTATGGGCGGAACGGACATTATCGCCATGATTATCAATAAATACCACAATGTGTCTCCGGGACGTATTCTTTTATATTGTGATATCTTAATCATTTTCGCCTCCTATCTGGTGCTTCAAAAAGTGGAAGCCATTGTTTATGCCGGAGTGATTATGTTTGTGATTTCCTATGTGGTGGATTTGGTGTTGACCGGAGAAAAGCAATCTGTACAGGTGATGGTTTTCTCAGAGCGGGAGGAATTAATAGCCGAGGAAATCAGCAGGAAATTTAATCGTGGTCTGACCATTATTCATGGAAAAGGCCATTTTACCAAAAAGGATCGACAGATTTTGATGATTATGGCCCGTAAGCATGAGGCCAATACTTTATTGAGTTTAATTACTAAGGCCGACCCGGAAGCATTTATCTCCGTGGGGAAAGTAATGGGGGTTTATGGTAAGGGATTTGAATCCTTCAGAAGATAAAAAAAAGGCGGCCGCTTGGTCGCCTTTTTTGTTGACAGGAATAATGCTTAGCCCGGATTATTTCTGCTGCGATTCAGTAAATCTGTTTGGTGGAGCCTGAGCGCACCACCATCATTTTGTTGTCTTGATTAACACTCCAAAAAGGGAACCATTCCCTTTTTTTTCCTGCCCTAAGACCGTAATAGATAATTTTGTTTAGGGTAGAATAAGCTGATCTACCATTTGGATAATGCCATTGTCAGCTTTCATGTCCTTTTCTAATATGTTGGCACCTCCTACTGTGATATTATTGCCGGAGCCACTAACATCCAGGGTGTTGCCCAATAAGTTGGTTACACTACCGGCCCTGGCCATGTCTTTGGCATCCACGCTGCCTGAAAGGACATGGTTTTTCAGTATTTCAGTCAACATTTCCTTATTGTCCGGGTCGAGTAATTCCTGAAATTTGGTATTTCCCAAAGCGGCAAAGGCATTATTACTCGGAGCGAGAATAGTAAGGGGATCTGCTCCTGAAAGCAAACCACTGATGCCCGCTGCCTGTGCCAAAGTCATAAATTTGGAAAGCTTTGGATTTCCCTGAGCAAGGGCAAGTAAACTACCGGCAGATCCCGTCAATCCCCGACAGAGGAGCAGGAAGAAATGAGGAATAGCACGGATAAGATGGGCAGGTAAATGAGTCTCTTGAAATTCATGTAGGTTTTATTAGGTTGGAAATAATACAGATGTGTATTCTTGTGGTTAACTTGCCTGTACAGGATAGGTTTTATGCAAATCCTTTAAATTTTTGTGAAATTTTACGAATTGTAATTTTAGATGGCTACCAAGGCGCAGTGGTGTTTTTTTGATCGCTCCGGAGAGCGCAGAGCAAACGGATCTCCGGTTAAGGTGAATTTGTTTAAGGAAGATACGGCTCTTCTGTTCTCCTCCTTTAAGTTTGTGTTTGATAAGGCAATGGTACAACTGCCTCGATGCAAAAGAACGGAAATGGTTCATTTGATGGTCAGCCTGTTGAAATGGATTGGCGTACCGGTACTTTGGTATTATGGGGATTACGGCAGTTGGTTCTGGAACCTTACCTTTGCCGTTCTTCCGGTAGGTTTTTTGGCATTAGTGGTGCAGTTAATCGCCCGGATTCGCCCAAAAGCCTATTATATCTTCAGCCCTCTTTTGTTTTGGGAACTTGCGGCCTATCTGATTCCCGCTTATTATTTCACCAATCAAATTTTGGACAGGTGGTATCTGTCTAATAAGGATTTGGCCCTGACTATTTTGTTGGGGATGGGAATTAGTCAGCTGGGCCTGGCCATAATGCGGCAGTTTCAATGGCCTCTGGAACAAAAGGTTTTGGGTGGACATTACCCCAGATTGCTACAAAAGATGGAGGAAGGTTTTACGATAGGACCAAATCCTTTCATTCACTCTTTTTTAGGATTATTCTGGAAAGCCTATAAGTGGTTTATTTAGATGTTGATATTCAGGGCTTTTAATAATGAAATATTTAGCATGAATATGATTTTATTGTGGGTATTTTCGTTTTTATCATTGTTCGTAATCCTTATGATCAATTAAAACAGCATGAAAATGAAAAATCTCAAAGTCCTGATGCTTAGTCTGCTGACGATGCTCCTGTTCGTATTTGCGGCACCAAAAGCCCTTCAATATAAAGTGGATCCTTCCCAAACCAAGGTGAAATGGATCGGGCAAAAGGTGACCGGAGAGCACTATGGATCGGTAAATATAACAGCGGGTTTCTTATCCGTGGAGGAGGGTGTAATAACAGGAGGGACATTTTCTTTGGACATGACCTCCATTGTGGTGGAAGACCTGGGTGGGATGATGAAGAAAAAGCTGGAGAAGCATTTAAAGTCAGAAGATTTTTTTGGAGTAGAAGCGCACCCCACTGCCAAATTTGTGATCACTAAAGTTTATCGGCAGGGAAAAGAAAAAAATGAATATAAGGTGGTGGGTAATTTGACCATTAAGGGCATCACGAAAGAATTGAAATTCCCGGCGGTCGTGGAGGTGGATAAAGAGAGTCTGAAAGCCAAAGCGACGATTACTGTAGACAGAACCGAATTCAATGTGCGCTATGGTTCCGGTAGTTTTTTTGATGATTTAGGGAATAAAACCATTTATGATGAATTTATTCTGGAGGTGGAACTAAGCGCAAAAGTGTCTGCCTGAAAACATAAAGCTCCAAGTCGGAGCTTTTTTTGCCTCCTGATTCGTGTAGGTACAATTAATTTCTTAACTTTTAAATAAGCTTATCGGCTTTGAGTGAGGGGTTTGTGGATTTTTTTTCCTCTTTCTTCTTTTTTCACTCATTTCTTGTAACTTTGCTAATACAATTGATGTATAAACAACAATAATTAATACAAACAAAATTTAACCATGAAATCAATTAACAAATCTCTGTTGAATGTAGCGGCAGTTTTGGCGATCGCATTAGTGACATTTGCTTTTAAAGGAGCTGAAAAGCAATATGCGGTAGATGTGGCCAAAACCAATGTAAAGTGGACTGGTGAAAAAGTGACTGGTAGTCACTGGGGAGCCGTAAAGGTGAAAGAAGGTACATTGGCTATGGATGGTGATCAGTTGTCTGGCACATTTGTTTTGGACATGACCTCCATAGATGTGAAGGATTTGGAAGGAGAATACAAGGGTAAACTGGAAGGCCATCTGAAGTCTGCAGACTTCTTTGGTGTAGAGAAATTCCCGACTGCGAAATTTGAAATTACCAAGGCTTACCGTCAGGGTAAAGAGAAAAATGAATATAAAGTAGTGGGTAAGCTGACGATCAAAGGCATTACCAAAGAGATCAAATTCCCAGCGACTATTGATGCAGATAAAAACGTGCTGACTGCGAAAGCAACGGTTAAAGTTGACCGTACTGAGTTTGACATTCGTTACGGTTCCGGTAGCTTCTTCGATAATTTAGGGGACAAAACCATCTATGATGAGTTCACTTTGGATATCGATTTGAGCGCTAAAGCAGTTGCTGGATAATATTACAATCAATTTATACTTAATTTTGGGGAGCACGGGTCTTTTTGATTCGTGCTTTTTTTTTGACTGGAAACAATCCTCACTTAGGGGTATCAATGCCAATGGATAATAAAGGTATATACACTACAAATCCCCTTATGTGTTTGATAAAACCCGAATTATTCACCGCCAGATTCAGGGGTTTGCTTTAATCAGTTAATTATCAATATGGTACATTCGTGTCGACTGATTTTTTTATAGCCCAAATTTGGGCAAGCTTGCTCTCTCCTCATTCATCTGCTTCGTTGGAAAAAACTCGAAATAGGAAAAATTCCTTCATTTTTCCCGCCTTGCAGCTAAACGAGGATAAAAGCATGAATAATCCGGGTTAAAGCGCATTATCTTTGCCCCCCTATCAGGGTGTAATACGCTGTAATCCCATAAATCACTCTCATTATGTTATTGGTCCCAAAAATAGCCTCAATAGCTTTCTGGAGCATCTTCAATGGCTCGTCCGAATTGATTAGAGGCTTGATTTTTTATCGGTAAAAAATGAAAAAAAGTAAACCTTCGGTAAAATATAAGGGTGTAAATTCATTTTAAACGCCCCTAGTGGCCAACTTCCGGTAAGGCCGCTACACTGGTAATCTTAAAAAAATTCGAATGCTGCGGACGCTGTTGCCTGAAAAATTGGGCCGACTAAAAAGCGTCTTTGTGATTTGCTTCCGGACAAAAAAAGGAGGTCAGGCATTACCTGACCTCCTTTAAGTTTTATTAATAGACAAAGTTTAGAAAAGATTATCCAGAATCTTCTTCGCTTCATCTTTTACATCTTTCTTCTGTTCTCTATCCTCCTGTCTTTTTTCAGAGGAGGTCTTGGTGGTAATGGATTCGGTGCCGGCCAGTTTATAAGTCGGCTTATCATAGTTACCGCCAATGTCAAATTTAAAGCGCATTGCATCCGGAACGGCCTTGGTGTTGCCGCCTAATAAACCGGAGATGACCTTGTTGGCCTCATCGCCCAGTCCACCTGTCGGAACGACTACGTTCATTTTATAATCTAAAGACTTATCAAATCCATTACTTCCCTGAATAGTAGCGGTGTACTCTCCAATCTGAACATCGAAAGGCTGTACTTTTACACGGCCATTCTCAATTTTGGTGGACATGATCACATCTTTCAGGTCGATGGTTTTATTTGAAGAGCTGAATCCGGAAATGGACGAAATGCCCTGCACCAAACCGGAATTATTCACAGATGCTTGCTTGATTTTAATATCTCCCCCACCATTCAACGCATCAAAATTCGGTGTCATGTCCTGCAGGAGGCTGCCCTTCATGGCAAATTTGGTGTTGAATTTACCATTCATGTTTTTAGCCACCGGCGCTGCTGCCCTTACGGTATTCAGAGATTTGTAGGCCTGTGGGATATCAATATTGCTCATATCAAAATCGAAATCGAAAGTCGGGTCTTTCGGGTTGGAGCTGTTGTAGGCGCCTTTTAAAGCTATTTGACCGCCCATGGTGTTAAAGGTGAGCCCTTCCATGGAAGCAATGCCATTTTTCAAAATGATCTTTCCTTTCAGGTCCGTAAGCGTCATTTCATCATAAATGGTTTCTTTGATGTTGGCATTCAGCACCATATTGATGTTTTTCGGGATTTCCACCACTCCCTCAGCTGTTTCCGGATCTTTGGTCTCAGCCTTTCCCTTTTCCGCCTCGGTTTCTTCTACCATAAACTGGTTCAGGTTAAAGCGTTTGCTGTTGAAGTTGATGTCGCCGGTCAGGGTTTCATCTTTCAGGGCATAGGCCAGATAGTTTTTCAGCTTACCATTTACCGCAATATCACTATTGCCCACTTTGCCGGTCAGACCAGAAAGGGTGATAGTTTTAGGAGTAAAATTGGCCTCTGCATTGGCAATCCGTAAGCCCTGTGGCAGGTCGGCATCAGCATAGTATAAATTCGAAAGCGTAACTTTTCCACTGGTGGGTAATTTATCATAGGCTTCCGCTTCCAGATCAGACATCTTTCCTTTGGTCACAATGTCGGCATAAATCTTTCCACTCAGTTCCATGCTGTCCAGCTGGAAAGCTTTGGCCATTGTTCCTAAATCAATATTTCCTTTTGCTTTCACATCCCAGCTCGGATTGTTGAAGTTTTGAATGAGCATGGAGGCATCAAATACTTCTTTCTCCATGGTCATTTTAAAGTCATTCACCTTCAGGTAAGCGGTGCTCATTTTACCTTCCGGACTTTTCAATGAAGCATTGAAGCCGACATTCTTTACCGGAATCGGGAAATCAGCCGTCTGGAAATAGCCATTGGCTAAACTCATGCTTCCATCCAGCTTCGGAATGGTATTGGTCAGACTGTCGTAATACCCGTCTGCAGAGATGTCGACTTTGTAAATTCCTTTCATGGTCAGGCCTTCCTGATGGGCCAGATCACTCAAATCGGCCAGGTCAATGGTGCCTTTCAGATTACCTTCAATGTTGTATTTTTTTAAATCCTTTACCAACAATTTGGCGTCTATCGGATTTTTACCCAGGTCCATATGGAATTTGGGGATATTCACACTGGTATTTTCAATGATGCCATCCTTATTTTCAATTTCCATAGCCATATTCAGATTGCGGATGGCAGTAGGTAAATCCGGATATTGTATTTTTCCGTCTTCCACATTCACGCTTAAGCCAAAAGCAGGCATTTGATTGTCATTAAAAATGCCTTTGGCGTGACCGTGAATGTCAAATTCACCATCGGACTTAAATCCTTCCAGATCCTTCATGAATTCTTCCGGAATAAGGGATAAAACGGCTTTTAAAGAATTGTCTTTTGAGGCGAAAGTCAGGTCCATCTCAATATCCTCTGCCGGCATGGCCACATAACCATCAAAGCCCAAAGCGAGCTCATTCAGCCGAAGGGTATTCTCCTTAAAAGTAAATTTCATATGCGGAAGGTCAATGTTGATGGTAGCATCGGCTTCCAAAGCTCTTTTGTGCAAATACTCGGTGCCTTCCATGGCAAAGCTCATTTCTCCGATTTGGGTATGAGAAGACAAGTCGAAAATGTCCTGATCAAAATCACCTTCTCCCTGATGCTGCAAGCCATCAATCACCAGATGCATCTGACTGCCAAAATCATCATAACTCAATTTTCCATCGATAATCTCCCAGTGATCAATGGAAAAAGAGGCGCCACTTCCCCCGCTGGATTCTTCAGGGCGTTCTTCAACAGCGGTTTCATCACTTTTGGCAATGTCATAATTGGTGCTGCCGTCTTTTAATACTTTCACACGGATATCGGGGCGATCCAGAATAATTTCATTTAAGGCAATGGAACCACTCAGCACGCTGCCTACATTAACAGACAGGCTGAACTCTCCGATTTGGGCGAGGGTGTCCTGCTCAAAAGGAGCGTGTCCCACCACTCCAAAATCTCCCATGCTTACCGTCAGGTTGGGGAAATCTTTGAAGAAGGAAAGAGAGAATTGTTCGGAATCGTAATATACATCCGCATTTAAATTTTCATCTAAAGCGGTATTAACAGCGGATTCAATTTTTCCTTTTAGTAAGAATGGGGCAATGGCCAAGGCCAGAATCAGTAGCACAAATAGGGTGCCCAGACCAATAAGAAACTTTTTCATTTTGAAAGGGAAATAATTGGTTTGTCGGGATTATAGCGATCAATGTACAATAAATTGAGCGGAATAAATGAGAAATTAGAAAGAAATCGACCGATTTTTAAGTAATTCCTAATCCATTAATTGGAAAAACAGAATTCCTCTTAGATTGAAATATTTTTATAATCGACTATAACTTGTCTTTAATTCGTGACGTCTGTTTTCTTAGAGTTAAATCTATTTTTCATAAAAGCCCAACTAAAATGAAAACCAAAGCACTTGCCCTGAAAGATTACATCATTGATATCCGACGGAAAATTCATGCTAATCCAGAACTGGGGTATCAGGAATATGAAACGGCAAATCTGGTGGCAGGTGAATTGCGAAAACTGGGTTTGGAACCTCAAATGGAGGTGGCCAAAACCGGAGTGGTCGCTGAGTTTAGGAAAGGGGCCGGGCCATTGATTGCGCTTCGGGCAGATATGGATGCTCTGCCCATTCAGGAAGCCACCGGACTACCTTTCGCTTCTCAAATACCGAATGTTTCTCATGCTTGTGGCCATGATGCGCATACTGCCATGTTGCTGGGCGCTGCAAAAATATTGAAAGAAGAAGAATTTGAAGGTGGAATCCGATTGATTTTCCAGCCGGCAGAAGAAAATAATTATGATGATCCTGATCGTTTTTCGGGAGGAGAGCGCATGGTGAAGGAAAATGTGATGGAGGGCGTGGATTATGCAGTGGCCTTGCATCAGGTGCCGATGATGCCTTCGGGCATGATGAGCCTGACGGACGGCCCGGTAATGGCGGCGGCAGATGTGTTTACCATAGTAGTGGAAGGAAGGGCTTCCCATGGAGGACTATCTCCAGAAATGGGCGTGGACGCGGTATTTATCGCTGCACAAATTATTAATAACCTTCAGGCCATTGTGGCAAGAAATATTTCCCCAACGGAAAGCGGGGTGGTGTCTATCGGAACCATTGAGGGTGGATTTGCACCTAATGTGATTGCTGATAAAGTGGTGTTAAGGGGTACATGCCGTGCTTTAAGTCAGGAATCTATGGCGTATATCCGGGAGCGCATTCAGACGATTATTCAGCAAACAGCCGGTATGCATGGAGCGAAGGCTTCTTATGAAATTACGCAACATTATGACGTAACTGAAAATCACCCGACCCCGACTAAAGTGGGCCGGGCAGTGGCTAAGGAGTTACTGGGAGAGCAGGCCATTATTGCTTTAGGGCCGAATATGGGGGCGGAAGATTTTTCTTTCATGGCACAGGTAGTGCCTTCAGTTTTTGGATTGTTGGGTACTCAGATTATGCCTGAGGTCTCTTATTCCCTTCACCACCCCAGGATGAATTTGAATGAGGACATGCTTCCACTCGGAACGGCATGGCTGGCACAGACTGCCCTGGAACTGATGAAAGGCTAAAATAAGCACAAATTGGCACCGTTAGACTCAGGGAGATCACTCAAAAGTTTTATGATTAATACATTACTATTGGGTTTGCTGATTTTTTAATAGCCCAAATTGTGGCAAGCTTGTTTTCTTATTTATTCCTCTGTTTCCATGGAAAAAACGAAACAGGGAGACGAAGTCTCGATTCTTCCCGCCTTGCAGCTAAAGGAGGAGGTGCGCTTGAGTAATCAGAGTCAAAAAAAGGGCGGAAAAATCCGCCCTTCAAAGTATCCAATTATGGATTAGGTTCACCGCCATGCGGTAGGTTATTGTTTGAGGTCATGTTTTACACGGTGATGCACTTCTTCCTGCTTACCATTATTGAAGCGATCACGGTAGTTGCCGGTGATATAGCCGGTTACTCTTCTTAATTTCATTAGTTTATCGGATCCGCAGGAGGGACAGGTGTCTTTAAACAGGCCCTTATCTCCGCATTCCAGGCATTCATCATATGGAATATTCATGGCGAAATAGTATACGCCGGCCTCCATAGCGTGTTTGATTACCGGCAGGAGTATCTCCGCATTTTCGCTGATATCAGAGTTTAATTCCACATAGGTGATCGATCCTCCGGTGCAGTAATTGTGAAAAAAGGCTTCTTTTTCCACCTTCTCAATGGCATCCAGCGAATGCCATACCGGAATATGAAAAGAGTTGGTGATATAGTCCTTATCACTCACATTTTTGATTTCCCCATATTGCTTTTTCAATAGCTTCGCGAATTTATGACAGAGCGATTCGGCCGGGGTGGCATATAGCGAGAGATTCAGATTGGTTCTTTCGGCATGTCCGCTGACTTTCTCATACAGGAACTGAATGATTTGCTGGCCTTTTTCATAGGCCTGGGCATCTTCTCCATGGTGTTTGCCCATCAACACAATCAGGGTTTCCGCCAGGCCTATAAAGCCTACCGCCAGCGTACCACTGTTTAAAGTATCCCCGATGCGGTCATTATCTGCCAGCTTGGCGCCCCCCTTCCAGGTGTCGTTGCGATACATAAAGGGAGCAGATTTGGCCAGCTGTTTTTTCTGCCATTTCAGTCTCTCCGTCAACATGTCCACGCCGGTATCTACCATTTCGGAAAGTTTTCCGAAGAAATTCTCCCAAAGCTCTCCTTCTTCCATTTTGCTTACCTCAATGGCCAGCTTAGGGAGGTTAATGGTAATCGGGCTCAGATTTCCCCGACCGGATTTTCCATTAGATCCATGGCGGTTGACCCCGTTTCGGGTGCGGCAACCCATGGTAGCCGCTTCTTCATCCGGATTTTTAGCTTCGTATACTTCCGCATCTACATTCACATAGTTTGGATAAACCCGCTTGGTAGTACACTCGATGGCTAAATTTAATAAATCTGCATTGCGTCCTTTTTCATCAGAAACGCCTTTCTTGTATTTCCAGATTTGGATCGGGAAAATGGGTGTGGAAAATTCTTTCCCTATTCCTTTAAGAGTGGAGCGTAGCATAGATTCAATGACCAAGCGGCCTTCCGGTGAGGTATCGGTTCCGTAGTTGATGGAAACGAAGGGCAATTGGTTTCCTGCCCGGGATTCCAGATGATTCAAATTGTGGATTAGCGCCTCCGCCGCCTGAAAAGCCTCTTCGCGGGTTTTGTTCAGCGCATAGGCGTAAGCATTGGGATACGCTTTTTCCAGTTCCTCATTTTCCATGCGAATTTCCAGTGTTTCTTCGGCAAATATGCCCAGAAGCTCCGCCGCATTGGCAAAATGTTTTTTAAACGATAGCCCGATGAAGGGTGCCATATCGTAATCAAATTTGTTGGACGCAATTCCTCCAAACTGGCAGTTGGACTGGCACTGGAAGATTACGGCCACCAACTGCATGGCGGAACGGATGGAACGAGGCGGACGCATGGAACCATTGCTGGTGTAAATGGGGCGGCTCATTAAGTCTCCCAGATCCACGAACATGCAGTTCTGCATGCCCACAGCATAGGAGTTAAAGTCATGGAAGTAGATCCAGCCCTCTTCATGCATCTTGATGTGTTTCTTTGGAATCAGGAAGTTTTTCGCATATTCCTTGGATACCTCTGAAGACATGCGCGTCAATTTGGCCGTGAAGACGTGCTCTGGCATATTGGCATTTTCATTCTCAATATTGGAGAGGTTAATGGCCTCATCTGCAAATTTGAGAATCATGCTATCGGTTTGGCGGGATACTGCTCTTATTTTTCTGTATTCGATATAACTTCTTGCTATTTCATATTCATTATGGAACATCAAACGGTCTTCCACCAATCGCTCAATATCATAGACCGAAAGGTATTGGTAATTGGAAGAGGAAATCTGACTTTGCACCTCATTGGCGATGTTTTGTGCAAAGGATGAGCTTGCGCCGGCTTTTCCGACTGCGATGGAAATTCTGTTCATTTCAAAGGGTTCCACGGCCCCGCTTCGTTTGATGACATTCATGAATAATCGTTTTTTTGGGTAGGAAGAATTAAGTAGGCAGTTTGAATTTCAATAATCTGCGCCGGCAAAAGACAAGGTAAAATCACTTTATGAACTGATAATTATTAGGGAGGTGAATTAAAGGGTTGTTAGTCAGTGGGTTGTGGACTGTTTTTTCGGTAATATGGAGGCTCCGTATTTAAAAAGTGATAAAAGGGAACTCTTGATTGGTTGATTATTGAACTAGAAGCGGGGTGAATTTTTTTTAAGTACAATTGCGGCTTGTAGTAGAAAAAATCCCGTATATATATGAAAATTGTTAGTGAATCTATAATGGGTGCAATAATCGACTTGTTTCCAATGGCTTCTTAATTCTTTATCTCAACTAAACTCAAATGATGAATAGATTACTGTTTTTCGGATTTTTTTGTCTGCTTCCTCTTTTTTCTTTAGCCCAAGTAGAAATATCTCCCATGGTCGGTTACCAGTTAGGAGGAAGTATTGATTTCTGGGAGGGGAAATTCAAAATTAATGATCAGGTAAATTATGGACTTCAGCTGGCTTATCCGATACGGGAAGGTATGGCGGTGGAGTTGTCTTATACCCGTATGGATACCGATGCAGAATTCCGGGCTTATCGGGGTGGATTTGAAGACCGCTCTTTTGATCTGGCAGTTCAGTATATTCAGTTGGGAGCGGTTCGGTCTTTTGGACAGGGGCCGGTAGAACCCTTTGTGTTGTTGAATGCCGGTGCAGGCTGGGCCTCTCCTAAAGTGAATGATATTGATGATGAATGGCGGTTTTCGGTCATGTTTGGCGGAGGCCTGAAATATTGGTTCAGTGATCAATTGGCCCTGAAGTTTCAGGCGCGGATGATGATGCCGTTATATTTTGCCGGTGGAGGAATTTATGGAGGGATAGGCACTGGCGGACCCAGCGCAGGTGTGAGTGTTGGAAGCACGGCCATCATGGTTCAGGGGGATTTCTCTCTTGGACTCAGCATTCGCTTAGGGCAATAAACTTAAGCATGATTAATCTCCGCTAATTTCAGAAAGTAGCGCTAAAGGGTTTATTAAGGGGTTGTTTTGGGTGATTTCACTGATTTATTCATCACCCAAATGTGGGTAATCGTGCTTGCTCCTCATTCATCAGCTTCCTTGGGAAGAGCTTGAAATAGGCAAAATTCCTTCATTTTTCCCGCCTTGCAGCTAATTGAGTATTGAAGCAGGGGTAATTCGAGTTAAAAAGATTTTGAAAAAGTAAGGAACCTCTGGGCTACAGCTGGTTCCTTTTTTTGGTGCGCCGTGCATGGCGATTAACTAATCGGTGCAAGTCCGTAGTGGGGGTTAGTAGTGCCAACCACATAGCAGAAGGCAAGGGTGTTTACCGTGAGGTATAATCTGAAGGAAGCCGTATGCAAATCTCTGGCCTGAGGGACACGAACATCATGAGGCAGTGTTGTCTGGATAAGTTTGCCAAACAAAACGAAGTCCGAAACTACTCGGAAGGCAATGCTGTATATGGTGCAGGTAGATGGAGAGAAAGTTAATCGTCTTACCGCGGGAGATCTCGCAGGGGTGTCCACAATAGTAAAGGACACGTTCGAAAAAGGTTTACTGCGAGAAGTCAGCCGAAGTCAAAGTAGTCGAGACCGACGGCGAAGGACTGAACTTTAATTAGAAATCATTACAGAAAGTTACTGAATGAAAGGTAGAAAGCAGAAAGTACGAAGAAATAGTAGCTTGTTCGGAAAAGCACCTGCGGAACAGGGGAAAGCCGAACGAGTGCCGACTTTTGTTTGGATAACTGAAGCGGATGATTTCACAGTTACACAGAGAAAGGAAGGATTGTTAGACCAAATCTTGTGCCCTTACAATCTGAACCGAGCATATCAGCGAGTGGTCAAGAACAAGGGGAGCCATGGAATTGATGGGATGAAGGTCGGCGCTTTGGCGTCATACCTGCAAATTCATGGAAGGGAAATTGTCCAATCCATACGTCAAGGGAACTACCGCCCGAACCCAGTCCGACGTGTAGAAATACCGAAGGACAATGGGAAGACACGCCCTCTGGGGATACCAACGGTAGTGGATCGTTGGGTACAACAGGCGATCAGCCAAGTTTTAGTTCCGATTTACGAAAAGGAATTCTCGCCTCACAGCTATGGGTTTCGTCCTGGTCGCAGTCAGCACCAGGCACTACTTCAGAGCCAAGAGATCTTATCAGAAGGCTATCGTTATGCGGTGGATTTGGATATGGAGAAGTTCTTTGATACGGTAAATCACAGCTACCTGATTACTTTATTGTCAGAACAACTCAAGGAAGGATCTGTGATTTCGCTCATTCACAAATATTTGAATGCAGGTGTTGTCATAGGTCACAAATTTGAGGCAAGCACCGACGGCGTACCACAGGGTGGTCCATTGAGCCCACTATTGAGCAATGTAATGCTTAATGTTTTGGATCAAGAACTGACCAAGCGTGGACATCGTTTTGTACGCTATGCCGATGATATGATTATTTTCAGTAAAGGACGAAAAGGAGCGGAACGGCTCAAAAGAACAGTTACCCGATTTATTGAGGACAGACTGTACTTGAGAGTAAACAAGGAGAAAACGCAAGTAGTACCAATGTGGCAAATCAAATTTTTGGGATATTCTTTCTATAAGTGGAAGGGAAAAGTGCGTTTTCGAGTTCAAGCCAAAAGTATCAATCGGCTAAAGGATAAAATGCGTGCGATCACCAATAAAAGTAATGGTCTGGGCTATCAAAGGCGGAAAACCCTACTATCCCAAACGATAAAAGGGTGGATCAATTACTACAAATTTGCCGAGATGAAAACCATCATGCAACGACTCGACGAGTGGTTACGCCGCCGAATTCGGGCATTCACTTGGAAGAATTGGAAGCGAGTAAGAACACGGTTCAAAGAACTAAAGCGACTGGGTGCCGATACATCGAAAGCCTGGGAACACGCCAACACAAGAAAAGGACATTGGCGGATCGCAAAGAGCCCAGTATTACACAAAACCCTGACCGATGAAGTGCTCCGAGAACAAGGCTACGTCTCTCTAAAGACATACTATCTCTCTGTACACTGAATTAAGGAACCGCCCTGTACGGATCCGTATGCAGGGTGGTGTGGGAGGTGCACTGGTGAAAGTGAAATTTTCTTTCACCAGCCATCTACCCGATATTGGGGGGAATGGTTTCATTCTTGAAGCCATTTGTTATCTTTGTTGATTGGTGCTGACAATAAGAAATATGCCTAAGAAGAAAGCTGTTGAATCAAATGGCTTCGATCAAACCGGTCACAGCCATGTGGCGGTTTACGGAGCCCGCGAACATAACCTGAAAAATATAGACGTAAAATTTCCTCGCAATAAAATGGTGGTCATTACCGGTGTGAGTGGAAGTGGAAAGTCTTCTCTTGCCTTTGATACCATCTATGCAGAGGGGCAGCGCAGGTATATGGAGAGCTTTTCGGCTTATGCCCGCTCCTTTATGGGCGGTATGGAGCGTCCGGATGTGGATAAAATCGAGGGCCTGAGTCCGGTGATTTCGATAGAGCAAAAAACAACGGCGCGTAACCCAAGGTCCACCGTAGGAACCACCACGGAGGTATATGATTTCCTTCGATTGTTGTATGCCCGTGCTTCTGAGGCTTTTTCTTATCTCACCGGTAATAAGATGAGCAAGCAGTCCGAGGATCAGATCATTGATCAGATCATCAGGGCTTATGAGGGAAAGAAAGCCATCTTGTTGGCTCCGGTGGTGAAAGGCCGTAAAGGGCATTATCGGGAATTGTTTGTGCAGATCCGGAAATTAGGCTTCACCAAAGCCCGTATTGATGGCGAGATTATGGATCTGGAGCCTAAAATGCAGGTAGATCGGTACAAAACTCATGATATTGAAATCGTGGTGGATCGCCTGAAGGTGGCCGAAAAAGACCGTTTTCGCCTGGCTCAGTCGGTAAAAGTGGCCATGCAGCATGGTAAAGGATTGATTTTCCTGCAGGATGAGGAGGGAGATATTCATTATTTCTCCAAAATGCTTATGGATCCGGCTTCCGGCCTGGCTTATGATGAGCCCGCACCAAATTCCTTTTCCTTTAACTCCCCTTACGGTGCCTGTCCGAAATGTAACGGACTAGGCGTGATTGAGAAGTTTACCAAAGACTCCATTATTCCTGATGAAAGCCTGAGTATTAGTCGTGGAGGTATTGCTCCTTTAGGAGAATATCGGGATACCTGGTTCTTTAAAAAAATCGAGGCCATCCTCAAGCGCAACGACTGTAAGGTTAGTACGCCGATCAAAGACATCCCCAAAGAGGTGATGGATAAAATTTTGAACGGGGATGATGAACCGGTTCCGGTAGCTTCCAAAAAATATCCGGGCACGGAGTGGAACACCAAATTTGAAGGCGTATATAAATTGCTTTCGCAAATTATGGATCAGGGAACTGAGAAAATGCAGGCCCAGGTCAAGGATTTTGTCGCAAGGAAAACCTGCCCGGAATGTGAAGGGAGTCGCTTAAGAATTGAATCCCGACATTTTCTGATTGACGGGAAGAATATTTCTCAGCTGGCCGAAATGAGCCTGAAACAATTGGGCGAATGGCTGGTAGGTCTGGAAGATCGCCTGAATGATCGTCAAAAAGTTATTGCCACTGAAGTTCTTAAGGAAATTCGTAAGCGATTAGGCTTTTTATTAGATGTCGGCTTGTATTATCTGACATTGAATCGCCCCCTGAAGACTTTGTCCGGAGGGGAAGCACAGCGTATTCGGTTGGCCACCCAAATTGGTACCCAGCTGGTGGGGGTGATGTATATATTGGATGAGCCGAGTATTGGGCTGCATCAACGGGACAATGAAAAACTGATCAACTCATTGAAATCCTTACGCGACGTGGGGAATACCGTCGTGGTGGTAGAGCATGATAAGGACATGATGCTCGCCTCGGATTATGTGCTGGATATTGGTCCGGGTGCAGGTCGACACGGTGGACAGATTGTAGCCGAAGGCGCCCCCGAGGAATTATTGAAACAAAGATCCAATACTTCGGATTACCTCAGCGGGAAAAATGAAATTGCCATTCCTGAAAAAGTGAGAGAAGGGAAAGGGACTTTCCTGTCGCTTAAAGGAGCAAAAGGGAATAATCTGAAGAATGTGTCCGTTGATTTCCCATTGGGGAAAATGATTCTGGTTACCGGAGTTTCAGGATCTGGTAAGTCTACCCTGATTCATGAAACCCTCTACCCTATTTTGAGTAATCATTTTTATCGCTCTCATAAAGAGCCGATGCCTTATGATTCCATTGATGGATTGAAAGAAATCGATAAGGTCATTGAGGTGGATCAGTCTCCAATCGGAAGGACGCCGAGATCTAACCCGGCTACTTACACCGGGGTTTTTACCGATATCCGGGCATTGTTCTCTGCATTACCGGAAGCGAAAATTCGGGGCTATAAGCCGGGGCGTTTTTCTTTTAATGTGAAAGGCGGAAGATGCGAGACCTGCGAAGGCGCCGGTATGAAGCTCATTGAGATGGATTTCCTGCCGAATGTACATGTTCATTGTGAAACCTGTAAAGGAAAAAGATATAACAGAGAAACACTGGAGGTACGATTTAAAGGGAAGTCCATTTCGGATGTTCTGGACATGACGGTATCCCAGGCCGTGGAGTTTTTTGAAAATCAACCTAAGATTTTAAGGAAAATCAAAACGCTGGAGGAAGTGGGACTTGGTTATATTTCCCTGGGTCAGCATGCGACCACCCTTTCCGGGGAGAAGCCCAGCGAGTGAAGCTGGCCACAGAACTTTCCAAAAGAGATACAGGGAAGACGTTCTATATTCTGGATGAGCCAACTACCGGGCTGCATTTTCAGGATATCCAGCACCTGTTGGATGTTTTGAATAAACTGGTGGATAAAGGAAATACAGTCTTAGTGATTGAGCACAACCTGGATATGGTGAAAGTAGCGGACCATGTGATTGATCTCGGGCCTGAAGGCGGGGCTGAAGGTGGAACCATTATCGCTACCGGAACACCACAGGAGATTGCACGGAAGCGGAAATCTCATACAGGCCGATTCCTAAAAGCAGAGCTTTAGCCGAATTATTCACCCGTAGTCCCTGGCTGCTCATAAAGGATTTGTTATAAGTTCTTTATGAGTAGTTTTGCTGGATTTTTAATAGCGCATATTTGGGTAAGCTTGCTTTCTCCTCCTTCATCTGTTTCGTTGGAAAAAACTCGAAATAGGAAAAATTCCTTCATTTTTTCTGCCTTACAGCTAAACGAGGATTTAAGCATGGTTCATTCGGCTTAAATAAAAAACGCCCTGCCTTTTACTAAAAGGGCAGGGCTATTGTCATTCAAAATTATCAGAAAAAAGCTTACATGAGCATATAATAAGCGTCCCCATCAATTTGGGTAATAAAAAATGCATGTTTTAATAATGGTCGCATGGCAGGGTGATCTTCCAATGCTTTCAAATCCTCCGTCTCCTCACTTCTGATGATATCCCCGAATGCATTGATCAAAATGAATTTGTGGTGATCGGCAAAAAGTTCCAATTCAACATTTTCTTCCATCCATTCCGGTTCATTACCGGGTGCTTTTGCGTAATTTTCATTTTCTGCAAAAGCTGTTGCGGAATTTAAAAGGAAGATGTTGAAAATTGCGAATAATGTAATTTTTAAACCTTTCATAGCCTTGAAATTTAAAAATGGCCACTTATTTGATCTTTATATTTGTAAATATATAAAATAGAACGGAATAAAGTGTTTTCGGGTTAGGTAAGTTTTATGTAATATTTTTCACAAAAATTAATTTTTTTAATAAAAATAGAGGTGAGGGAATGGCGCTTATTCGCTGGTTGTGGATCGCAAATGGTTTAAACTTAGTCGAATGTTGAGGGCGGATTTTTGCGTTTCTGACAATTGTCATACTTTGGTTTTTGTAGATGATTTTGAGCCCGGGTAATAAAATGTTGCTTTTCCACCGAATTGAGAATAATGATTTTAAAGTTGATGGAGGGCCGAGAGACCAGTGGGTAAACCTGAATTTTTTGCCAATAAATTTAGTAGGTCTAGATAAAAGGTTTGCTGTCAGTTTATTGTATTGGAGGTCGCTGATTTTTATATAGCGCAAATTGGGGTAAGCTTGCTTTCTCCCCAATCATAAGCTCGTTGGAATAAACGATAAATAGGAAAGATCCCGGTCTTTTTCCCACATTGCAATAAACGAGGATTTCCGCATGCAAAAATTGGGTTAATGGAAATATTTTTCCTCTAAGGGGATGAATCGACCTTTGATCAAAAAATAGCTTTCTTCTTTGTGCAGGCTGAGTAAATTGAGCAAAAAGATGATGAAAAAATTAAGAGCATATTGGTTAATTCAGGTGATGGGATGGTCCACCTATGCCTGCTTGCACATCGTGCTTTTAATTATTTCCAATAATTTTGCGCCGGAGAAAGCATTCGAGATTTTTGCACTGGCGGGTTATTATTTAGTTTCTACTCACCTTTTTCGAGAATATATCCGCCTGAATCAATGGATGAAATTTAATTTGAATCGACTTGGAGGACTCGTTATTCTGTCTTCTTTCCTCTTAGCGGTTTCCAATTATTGTTTCCAGATTATCGCCTATTTCCTTACCGGGGCATTGGATCCTATGCATGATTTTGATTCCCTGTTTATTGTGGTGTCCGTTTCCTCTTCCATGCTTTTTTATTTTCTTTGGGCAGTATTGTATGTACTGTACCATTATCTGGATCAGCGCAATCAGACTTTAAAATATTTGGCAGCTTCCAGAGAGTTTGAGTTGAATCGCCTGAAGTCTCAAATGAACCCCCATTTTATTTTCAATGCATTGAATTCTATTCGTGCGCTGGTTTCTGAGCAGCCGGAGGATGCGAAAGTGGCGATTACCCAGCTTTCAGGTCTCCTAAGGAATTCCCTCGCCATGGACAGGAAAAAGTTAATTCCTTTGCGGGATGAGTTACGAACAGTTTCGGATTATTTGGCTTTAGAGAAAATCCGCTTCGAGGAAAGGCTGGAATATGAGTTTGAAATTGCCCCGGAAACCCTGAACCGCCTTGTTCCTCCGTTAATGGTTCAAACGCTGGTCGAGAATGGAATTAAACATGGAATAGCCAATTTGACACATGGAGGAGAACTTTTGATAAAAAGCCAGTGGCTGGAAGAAGAGGATTCAGTTTTGCTTAGTATTGTTAACAGTGGTAAATTGAATCAGGAAAAATTGAAAAATGCAAAGGGTTATGGTATAGCTAATACGCGACAGCGCCTTAAATTACTTTTCGGCGATAGTGCCCTTTTTGAAATCCGGCCGGATGGTGATCAGGTTTTAACCTTATTAAGCATTCCGCAAAAAACTGAAAACTATGAGAGCATTAATAATAGATGACGAAAGGTTAGCCAGAAAAGAATTGGCTTCTTTACTAAAGGCACATCCTGAGGTGGAAGTAATTGGAGAGGCGGTTAATGTGGATGATGCATATGAGCAAATTAATAAACTGCAGCCGGACCTAATATTTCTGGATATTCAAATGCCGGGGAAATCCGGTTTTGACCTTTTAACCATGCTGGATAAAAGCCCACAGGTGGTTTTTGCTACGGCTTATGATGAATATGCCATTCAGGCTTTTGAGGTGAACGCCCTGGATTATCTACTCAAGCCTATTCAACCGGATCGACTGGCAGATACCATTAGAAAGATTGTTGCTGGGAATAGTAGTGAGATGAGTCTAGCTCAGGATCCTATTGAGTCTGGTGCAAAAGCGGGTTCCAAAAGGGATGTGCTTGGGGTGAATGATCAGGTTTTTGTGAAGGATGGGGACCGATGTTGGTTTGTGCGATTATCGGAAGTGAGGCTTTTTGAGTCTGATGGTAACTACATCAAGGTGCACTTTGAGCAATTTAAACCGATGATTCATAAATCGCTCAATGCCTTGGATGAACGTTTGGACGATCGCCATTTTTTCCGGGTTTCAAGAAAGCATATTGTTAATCTTGCGTGGATTGAAAAAATTGAGCCTTGGTTTAATGGGGGGCTAATGCTTGAGCTTAAGGGGGGAGAGAAAGTGGAGGTCAGCAGAAGGCAGGCTACAAAATTCAAGGATATGATGAGCCTTTAAAAGCCAAAAAATTAGCAGGGAAAATTAGAAGTATTGCTGAGGTGATGAAGGGTTATTTTGAGGAATAGCATCGCTATTGTGAAAAATTATCCAAAATCGCTTCCAATAGTTTGAGTTTGCAGCCGGATGGTTTGCTTTAATCACCCTCTAAGGCCTCACTTGCTGAATCAGTTTTTCTTGTAATTCCCATTCAGCTGCTATCCGGATCATGGCTGTTGCTTCCATTTCAGTGATATATCCTTTAATATGGAGTAAATCCCAGACTTTGAGCAGGTGATTTAAGCGAGTGGAAGGTTGCAGTGGAATGTGATTCAGCTCTTTTTTGGCCCGTTCAAAAATATTGAGGTAGTCACTTTTGATAAATTCAAGGGCCCATTCTTTCAGGTTTTCTCCCTCTGCATGCTGGGAAGCCTCGTGATTGATGATATTTTGTTCATGCTCATCTAATCCGTGGTAATGCAGCATTAGGCACATTAAAAGGAAAAAAGCTCTTTTTTCATCTTTAATCATTTCCATGAGGTTGTTTTCAAAGAAAAGACCGCTTCAGGTGGCCCAGTTATCAGTTATACAACCTTATTTTGAGGAGGAAATGTTTCTAAAAGTCATTTTTCTTACATTAAAAACAGGTGTTCTGTAATTTGATCTGCTATCATTTTGCCTTTTGAGGTCAAAAAAAGTACATCACCCTGTTTTTCCAGAAAATGATCTTTTTCCAGTTTTTGCAGATAAGCGCCATGTTCTCTGGATAAATCAAAATTCAGATGATTTTGAAGGTGTCCCAGGTCGCAACCCCATTTTGTTCGAAGCCGGGTCATGATATATTCATTAATCAGATCTTCTCGGCTAAGAACTTCACCATCAAGCGGTAATTGGCCCTCTTTGATCGCCTTTACATATTTAGCATTATTGGCAATATTGAAATGCCTTTCCTGATGATTGTAGCTGTGGGCACCTGGACCAATGCCCAAATATTTTTTTTGAAGCCAATAGCTGCTATTGTGCTTAGATTCAAGGCCGGGCAGACAAAAGTTAGAAACCTCATAATGTTCATATCCATGATTAGCGGTTGTATTTATAAGGATTTCGAGTTGATCCGCGGCCTTGTCTTCATCCACGGGTCGGATTTTTCCCTTCCGGTACCAATTCCCAAAGACGGTCTTTTCTTCAATGGTCAGTGCATATGCGGAAAGGTGCGCTGGTCTTAACTTCATCATGAGCGCCAGATTTTCTTCCCATTCTTCATTGGAACTTTGTGGCATGGCATAAATCAGATCCAGATTGAGGTTATTAAATCCTGCTTTTCGGGCATTTTCCACCGCATTGAATGCCTGCTCACGGTCATGTGCACGGTGCAAAAGCTTCAGGTCTTTTTCGAAAAAGCTCTGAATGCCGATGCTTAATCGGTTAATGCCGATTTGATGCAGACCCTTTAAATAAGTGAAACTTAAGTCATCGGGATTCGCCTCGAGGGTAATTTCCGGTTGGGGAATAAGGGTGAAATTTTTGTAAATAGCCTCAATGATCTGGCTCAGCTCTTCAGGGCTTAAGAGGGAAGGGGTTCCACCTCCAAAGTAAATGGTTTCTACCGTTTCAGTCTCTAAGTATTCCCGTCTAAGGGAAAGTTCTGAAATAATAGAGGCGACCATTTCTTCTCTCAGCTTTCCGCTAGTGCTGAAATGAAAATCGCAGTAATAACAAGCTTGCTTGCAAAAGGGAATATGAATATAAATACCAGCCATTAATGCAAAGAAAACAAATAGAGCGGGATATTGAGGATAATGGCCGATGATTATTTCGGATTAGGTGGGAATTTAATTTGAGCTGGTTAATTTTGGGGATATTAAATTTTAGTATGCGAAGCAGATTTAATCGGTTATTTTTCCTTATCTCAGCGCTTCTTTTTATGAGCGCTTCCTTATTTGGTCAGTCTTTAAAGCCTCAAAAAGACTATGGCAATTTTAAAGAGTTTCACTTCAAATCAATAGAATTTCATCCGGTGGTGATTTCTTTGCCATCCAATACGGCTATTTTTGTGAATGATGAGCCCGCGTATTTTTTTGTAAAGGATACCGTTATCCATTATGGATTTGAAAACTTTAAGGTGCAGGATTATGTGGGTTTGGTCAGAATCGGTTTTTTTAAACCCTCTGGCTTGTCCGGCTTGGAGGTAGCTTTGGAAGCGGAGCCCCCAGAGCCTCACCAATTAAGCTTATCTGAAAGGTATGATTTAAAGCTGGATGACTTTTTGGTGATCGCCATTTTGGCTTTGTTAGCCCTTTATGCTTTATATTTAAATGCTTTTCCATTAACCTTTATGGGTTACCTTTCTCCATTTGGTAGCCCTGCTAACAAGGATTTAAATCTTTTGAAAAGTAATCCTTTTTCAAAAGAGAATGCCCTTTTGATTGTTTTCCATTCGGTGGCCATTGCAACCCTTTTCTTTACGTCACTATCGGTGCTTAGGCCTGAAATGATCCAAGGTTTAAATGATGAATCAATTATTTTTTATTTTTTGTTATCGGCATTATTAATTGTATTATTCTTCTTTTTGAAGTATATCCTTTTGGTCTATCTAGGTTCTATTCTGGAAAAGAATGACATTCCCCCACTCCACTTTTTAGAGTATTTAAAGCTTTCTTTTTGGTATGTTAATTCAGGCTTAATTTTTATGTTATATTTAGTTTTATCAGGCCAACAGTTTTGGCTTACCTCCCAATTTTTAGTAGGGATTGTAATATTTCTTGGTTTGTTTAGAACTGCCTGGTTGCTTATTAGGCTAGCTGTCAGTGGTTCGTTTAGTTATCTGAATTTATTTTCGTACCTTTGTGCCTCAGAAATTTTACCGCTTTTCGTGGGCGTTAAAATTGCGTTGAATTGGTGATGATATTCGGAATTTTTTCAATCTAAATTATGTCTACTTCTACTGATAAAGAAAGTATTAAACCAGTAAAAAAAATATTGGTTTCCCAACCAAAACCGGCAAACGATAAATCCCCGTATTTTTCTTTAGCAAAGAAGTACGGCGTTCAGATTGATTTCAGGCCTTTTATTCAAATTGAGCCAGTAGGCTATAAGGAGTTTAGAAAGCAAAAGGTAGATATTTTGGCACATACCGCAGTGATCTTTACGAGTAGAAATGCGGTCGACCACTTTTTCAAGTTGTGTAAAGATTTGAAAATTGAGGTGCCCTCCGACATGAAATATTTTTGTATCTCGGAGCAGACTTCAAATTATTTGCAAAAGTATATTCAGGTTAGAAAGCGCAAAGTATTTGTTGGGCAGAGAACCGCTTTGGATCTGATTGAAATCCTGAAAAAGCATAAAAACGAAAAATACGTTTTTCCATGCTCTGATATTAGAAAGGATGATATACCAAATTTCTTTGAGAAGAATGGGGTGGAATGGAGTGAGGCCATTATTTATAGAACTGTTGCTTCTGACCTTTCTGATTTGTCTGACGTCAATTACGATTTGATTGCCTTCTTTAGTCCATCCGGGATCAATAGCTTGTTCGTGAATTTCCCCGAATTTAAGCAAAATAATACACGGATTGCCGCTTTTGGGCCAACTACGGCTAAGGCCGTAAAGGATGCGAATTTGCATCTAGATATTGAAGCACCGCTGCCAAATGCGCCATCTATGACCGGTGCTTTGGAGCTTTATGTAAAAAAAGCGAACGGATTGTAAAAAACCTACATCAAAATCTTTGCATATTTATCACATTTTAATTAAATATAGCGTTGATAATAACGCTGTATTTAATTTTTAATGTACCCAACCTAACCTATGCGTTTTAACATCACCTTTTTGTCCCTTCTTTTGATAGGAGTTTTAGGGCTAAATACATCTTTTGCGCAGCAAGCTCCGATGTATTCCAGCGCCCCTTTTGTTCCCCTATCCTTTAATCCCGCCTATTCAGGTGTGGAGGGGTATACCCGTGCGACGCTTTTGCATAGATCGCAATGGTTGGGAAATACCTCTTCCTTTGATGGTAATGCCGGATTAAATACCCAGCTCCTCATGCTGGATGCGCCCGTATACCGTATTCGCAGCGGTGTGGGCTTAGTAATCGAGAACTCTTCCTTACCCGCAGTTAATGATCTTTCAATAAGAGCTAATTATGCCTACCATTTAAGAATTAAAGAGGCCAAACTTAGTTTTGGAGTTAATGTGGGGATGTATTCCAGGGCCTTTGATAATTACCAATGGCGCCCTAATGAAAATGAGGATTGGATGACCTCTGGTCAGGTTTCGCAGGTTTTACCTGATATGGGGGTGGGAATATTTTTTCAATCCCAAAAGTTTTATGGAGGATTGGCCTACAATCATTTGTTGGATGCTTCCTTTGATTTTGGGTTTACTAGCCAATTACGCGATAAAATTCCGACGGCCCTTAATGTGTTTATGGGCTATGATTACGAATTCAATTATGATTTGATCATTACTCCTTCTTTATTTTTTCACACGGACTTTGCTATTTATACTGCTGAACTTGCAGTTCGAGGTACATACAAAGATAAAATGTGGGGAGGGATGAACTTTCGGTGGTCAGAGTCTGTTGGTTTGTTATTAGGATATTCGCTACTTAAAGATAATTCTTTAAAATTAGGTTATGCATTTGATTTTGTGGTGATTGGGCAAGGAGCTAAAGCAGCAACTTCTCATGAATTTATGATTTCTTATGCTTTACCAATCTCTGGAGACATTAATAAAAAGATTATTAGAACTCCAAGATTTAGACATTAAGGTTAAATTTTTGTGTAATTTTTACTTTTGGTTGTTTAGGCTTTAGGATACCATTATATTGGTAAATCTTTGAATTCGAATGCAACCAAGTTATATTAGAAGAATTCAAATTCTCAAAATAGGTGTTATGAATATTGTGCAGAATTTCAGGTCCATTTTTACAATGGGACTGATTACAATCGCGCTGCAGAGTTGCGGACTTTTCGGTGGCGGCGGTGGTTATGATGACCAAGGGGAACTGGTAGGTGTCCTTGATCGTGAAAGCTGGACGCCGGACATTCCATTCGGGATGATTCCAATTCCTGCAGGTACCTTCCACATGGGACAAGCTGACGAAGACGTCGCCCGCTCCCAGATTAACATGAACAAACAGGTGACCATTGGATCATTCTATATGGATGATTCCGAAATTACCAATAATGAGTACCGCCAGTTTGTCTTCCATCTTTTAGAAGATTCCGTAAGTATTTTAGGGGAAGAGGAAATTATGTCCAAGTATTACCCGGATACTACTGTGTGGATGAAAGATTTCACCCACCATTACGGAGATCCATTGCTAGAAAGTTATTATCAGCATCCGGCTTATGATGAATTCCCAGTTGTGGGAGTGAGTTGGGTGGCTGCTCAGTATTTCTGTGATTGGAGAACAAATTACCTGAATGCCTGGAGAAATGACCAAGGTTTATTTTCAATGCCAAAGTTCAGATTGCCCTCGGAGGCCGAGTGGGAATACGCCGCCAGAGGTGGACGTGATATGGCCAAATACCCTTGGGGTGGTCCTTACCTTAGAAATGCAAAAGGTTGTATGTTAGCCAACTTTAAACCGGGTCGAGGTAACTATTACGATGATGGTTATGCTTACACCTCTCCTGTCTATTCTTTCTTTTCTAATGATTATGGACTTTACGAGATGTCAGGAAATGTTTCAGAGTGGTGTCAGGATGCTTATAATCCGGCTGCTACAGCTTTAGTATGGGATATGAACCCTACTTATAATGACGCAAATGAACCACGAAAAGTGGTTAGAGGAGGTTCTTGGAAAGATATCGCTTATTACCTGGAATTGGGTACTAGAGATTTTGAGTATCAGGATTCAACTCGTTCCTATATTGGCTTCCGTTGCGCAATGACCTATTTGGGTCGTTCTTCCGGAACAGAATTTTAGTAATTTAAAAAATAATATATCCCATATATAACCTAAACATCAAGCGAAAATGAGTAAGAAAAAAGGTGGATTCAAGGAGTATTTTTATGAGAAAATTGCTCCTATTGCAACAGGTGTCGGAGCCGCAGTTGTAATTGTTGGTGCATTGTTTAAAATCATGCACTACCCTGGCGCTGGAATTATCCTTCCGATTGGAATGGGTGTAGAAGCAGTCTTGTTCTTAATGTTTGCTTTTGCTCCGCAGCACAAAGATCCAGAATGGTCCAGAGTGTATCCGGAATTGGCAGATGATTATGTTGGATCTAATGCGCCAGCAAAAAGACCAACTGCTAATGGTGGTGACGCTGTAGCACAAAAGTTGGATGGCATGTTATCTTCTGCCAAAATTGGCCCTGAGTTAGTAAACAGCCTTGGAAAAGGAATGAAAGACCTTTCCACTTCAGTAACCAAGTTGTCTTCTTTAGGAGATGTGGTTGATGCCACTAACAATTATTCAACTTCTGTAAAGCAGGCTTCCTCTCAAATGGTTGAAGTAAATAAGGCTTACGGAAATACGATCAAAGCAATGAATGATGCGGCATCAAATACTGCTCAAACAGTACATCAAATGATTTCCGCTTCTAAAGCAGCTTCAGATTCTATGACTTCTGTAGCGAATAATACAAAAGAATATCATGGACAGGTTCAGGTAGTAACCAAGAATTTGTCTGCTTTGAATGCTGTATATGAAATGGAATTGAAAGATTCTAAAGATCATATTGCAGCCATGAATAAGTTCTATGGTAATATCTCTAACGCCATGTCTAATATGGCGGATGCAGCCAAAGAAAGTGAGCAATTTAAAGGTGAAATTAACAAGTTGACCAACAACTTGAACTCTTTGAATAAAGTTTACGGCAGTATGTTGACTGCAATGAAAGGATAATTTTTTCTCCAATAAAAAATACTTAAAAAATGGCAGGAGGAAAAGAAACCCCAAGACAACAGCTGATTGGGCTGATGTATATCGTATTCCTGGCTCTGATTGCAATGCAGGTGTCTGGGTCGGTAATGGAGAAATTCCATATCATCAATCAGTCCTTAATCCGTTCTAATAACGAGACGAATGTCAGTAATGGAATTCTTGTTGATAAAGCAATGAAAGCCAAAGTTGACGAAAGTGGTCGTGAGCAGGATAAATTAGTTTTGCAGAAAGCAAGGGAAGTTCGTGAACTGACATCTAAAGCATTAAATTATGTTGATGGTCTAAAAGATGAGCTTACTGAAAAAACAGGTGGAATAGATGAAGCTACTGGTTTGCCAAAAGGCATGACCGATGAGGACAAGGTGGCGAATTGGTTTATTCAGCAGAAAAAAGGAGACGAGGTTAAAGAACAATTGAACGCGTATGTTGCTGGCATCAGAGAGGTTGCGGGAAGTGTTGACGTTAATGTTGATTTAAAAGATATCGCCCTAGAACCAGGGGATATGCCTGAATATGCTAACAACAAGGAAGTTAGGAAAAAGGATTTTAAATCGTTTAACTTTGAGCATACGCCGATGATTTCGGTTTTAGCGTCTTTATCACAGTTCGAATCAGAGATTTTGGCCAGAGAAGCACAAACGCTAAAAGCTTTGGGCGATAAGATTGGCGCGGGAACCATTCAGTTTGATGAAATCGTTCCAATGGTTTTACCAGAATCGCAAGTTGTAGCAGCAGGAGCCAAGTATAAGGCACAAATGTTTATTGCCGCATCTTCTTCTGGTATAAAACCAACAATGGCTTTGAATAATAAGCAAATTAAGGTGAATGCTGATGGAAAAGGAGAGGTTGAATTTACGGCAACTCCTGGTAAATATGACAAAGACGGTTTAGCGCGTAAAACTTTTAAAGCGACCATCTCTATCCCTAAGGCGGGTGGTGAAGCGGAAAAGTTTGAGCAGGAGATCGAGTATTTTGTGGCTAAGCCTGTAATTCAAATTCAATCTGCTTCTGTTCAGGCATTATACCTGAATTGTGGAAATGAATTGAATGTTCAGGTACCCGCATTGGGTTCTGCTTATCAGCCATCATTCAGAGCTAAAGGTGGTAAAACATTTGCTGGTAGTAAAAAAGGTATTGTTACAGTAGTGCCGAACTCAAAGGCAGTGGCTTTGACGGTATCTTCCGGAGGTAACGTGATTGGAACAGAGAATTTCAAAGTGCGTCAGATTCCATTACCTACCATCGAGATTTTCAATATGAAAGGTAAAAAAGTGAATTTGAAAAATGGAGAGTCTTCCGCTAACATGCGTAAGGTGAGATTACAGGCTACTCCAGATAAATCATTCGCTGAGTTTTTGCCGAATGATTCTAAATATAGAATTCAGGAAGCAGAAATTACCTTGGCGCAGGGTTCTCGCCCGGTAGCAAAACCAATTAAAGTAACCAATGGTCAAGCTGACCTTGGTGCAATAATGGGTAAAGCGAAGGCAGGAATGCGTTTGGTAGTTGAAGTGAAGAAAGTAGTTCGTAAAAACTTCCGAAATGAAATTGAGGTAGTGGATATGGGTGCTGACGTAGTAACGAATATTGCAATTAGCAATTAAAATAATTAAACAGGTGTTATGAAAAATTTTGTTTTAGTTTTCTGCGTATTGCTATTGACTCCTTTTACGCTATTGGCACAGGAGGAAGAGGTAGGCTACAATGAAAATTCTGTTCATCCCATTCATAATTCCAAGCAACTTTTCAAAAAACGTGTTTGGAGAAGAATGGATTTAAATGAAAAGCAAAATCAACCGTTTTTTGCAGTAAATAATCAAATCACTAAGTTCATTATTGAGGCAGTTCAAAATGGAGAGTTAATTCCCTACGACACTGACTCTGTAACAGATGATCGTCGGATTTCTAAAGAGGAGTTTATGTCCCGATTGGAAATTAAGACCGATGCCGGTGGAGGTGACTTCGGAGGCTGGGGTGATGATGGCGGAGATTGGGGTGAAGGTGGAGCGACAGCCTCTGCAGGTCCATCCAAAACTTATATCCGACCTGATGAATTAAATTTACTGGAGATTGTTGAGGATGCCATTTTCGATAATCAGAGATCTAGAATGTACTTCGATCTTCAGGCGATCACTGTTAAGATTCCTGCTGATTTAACTGTAAATGGATTAGAAGGTACTTTAGCTTCTTTCCGATACAAAGATTTGGAGGAGCTTTTCCGTGCCATGCCAGATAAAGCACAATGGTACAATATGTACAACCAATCTAAGAGTGTGAACTTTGCAGATGCTTTTCTACTAAGATTGTTTAGTGCACGTATCTGGAAGGTGAATAATCCTCAGGATGAAGATTTGTATTCTATCTATGGAGGAAATCCAAAGAGAGCGCTATACGCCTCTCAGCAGGAGGAATACAAACTTATGGAGTACGAACATAACTTGTGGGAGTATTAATCCCATCATAACACCTCATAAAAGGCCGATGCACTATGCACCGGCTTTTTTGTTTAAAAGGAAATCGTGAACCACTTCTCCTTTTTTACCTAAGAGCTCGATAAGCTCTTTTTTTGGGATTTGCTTTATTTTTTCAACTGATTTGTATTTACTCAATAGTTTTTCAATTGATTTTGGGCCAATGCCGGGGATCTCATCCAAAATAGTATGAAAGGAATTTTTACTTCTGGTGTCTCGGTGGAAAGTAATGGCAAATCGGTGGGCTTCATTTCTGATATGTTGCAATACACGAAGGGTTTCTGATTTTTTATCCAGGTGGAGGGGGTATTGATCTTCCGGATAGTAGAGTTCTTCCAGCCGTTTGGCAATGCCCACTACTGTCAGTTTCGAATATACTCCAATTTCCTTCAAAGCTTCCACAGCGGCATTTAACTGCCCCTTTCCTCCATCGATGACGATTAGTTCAGGTAAAGGCGCATCTTCATTAAGAAGCCTTTGATATCGACGCCCTACCACTTCCTTCATAGAGGCAAAGTCATCCGGTCCTACTACTGTTTTGATGTGAAATTTACGATAATCCTTTTTGGATGGCTTTCCATTTTTAAAACACACCATGGAGGCTACCGGATTGCTTCCTTGAATATTGGAGTTGTCAAAACATTCGATATGACGAGGGAGTACTTTCATCCTTAAATCCTGCGCCATGGTTTTTAGTAGTCGACTTTCTTCCTGTTTTGAGGCCGTATTGTTTTTGATTTTTTCCTTCTTGAAGAACAGGGCGTTCTTAATGGCCAGTTCAATTAGCTTCTTTTTGTCTCCAATTTTTGGGACAGTGATTTGTACGTTATGCCAGCTTTCTATTGGAATATTGGTAAGCACTTCTTCGGACTCACTTCGGAAAGTTTTGCGAAAATCAATAAGGCAGAGTGCAAGTATTTCGGCTTCTGTTTCCTGCAGTTTTTTCTTGATTTCAATGGTTTTGGTTTGACTTATTGCGCCATTGATGATTTTCATATAATGAACAAAAGCGGAACTATCATCACTAACAATGCTAATCACATCTAAGTCTTCAAATTTGGGATTAGTGATGACGGTTTTGGTTTGAAATTTTTCCAGGTACTCTAGTTTATGTTTGAATTCCTGAGCTCTTTCAAAGGCTAATTCCTGAGCTGCCATATTCATTTGTTCTTTGAACCATGATTTAGCTAACCCAAGTTTACCCTTCAGGATATTAGTGATTTGACTGATGTCTTTTTGGTAATCTTCTGCAGATTGATTGCCTACACAGGGGCCATAGCATTTTTTAATATGGTATTCCAGGCATACCTCAAACTTGCCGGCCTGAATATTTCTATCTGTAAGATTTAAACTACAGGTTCTAATATGAAACAATTCCCGAATGAGCTCCAAGACCGTATTCATACTGCGTAGATTGGAAAACGGGCCATAATATTTCCCATAGCCTTTTTTATACTGTCGTGTGGAGAAAACTTTGGGAAAGGGTTCATTGGTTACCACGATGTAGGGGTAGGATTTATCATCCTTCAACAGAATATTGTATTTAGGTTGATAGGCCTTAATATGGTTATTTTCCAATAATAGGGCATCCAGTTCCGAATCAACGATGGTGATTTCTAAATGATGAATTTCAGATACCAGCTTTAGTGTTTTACGGTCGTGCCGGTTTTTATTGAAAAAATAGCTTTGTACTCTTTTTTTGAGGCTTTTAGCCTTTCCCACGTAAATGAGGGTGTTTTCCTCATTAAAATAACGGTAAATTCCGGGCTTATCAGGGAGTTGATTGATTTGTTCCGGCGTGTAAATCTTACTTTCCATAATGATAGAAACAAAAAAACGGATATTGGAAGTCCAATATCCGTTTAAAAATTCATTTTTTCCAAGATTAGAAAATATCGTCAGAATCTAGGTCTTCCAATTCCGGTTTTACAGTTTTTTCAATAACCGTGGTGTCCCCGTCTTCTACTATTTCTTCTTTTACTTTGTACACCCTGCTTTTAAGCACATCGCAATCCAGTTCCATGGATATGGGTTTGGACGGTCGTTCAAAAGCGCCTTTGGTATAGCCTAAAGACTCATCATTATAGACGTCTCTCATAAACTTATCAAAAATTGGTCTCGCTGTTCGGGCACCTTGTCCGTCATACCAGTTTCTAAAGTGGATGGAGCGAGAGTCTCCCCCTACCCAGGTGCCACAAACCAAATCTTTGGTCACTCCCATGAACCAACCGTCCGAAGCATTTTGCGTGGTTCCTGTTTTACCACCAATTTCATTATTCTCTTTCAATTCCCAACTTAGGCCAACTGCGGTACCACCTGCCTCTTCTGAGGCTCCTCTAAGCATATATACCATTAAATAGGCGGTTTCTTCACTTATGGCTTCTTTGGTTTGTGCAGGGAACTCCTGAATCGTATTACCGAATTTATCTTCAATTCTTGTTACAAAATTAGGAGTAGTATACACCCCTTTATTGACAAAGGTTCCATATGCACCCGTCATCTCAAATACCGAAACATCGGCAATCCCCAAAGCAAGGGAAGGCACAGCCTGTGATTCCGGTATGGCAACTCCCAATCGGTTGGCAAAATCTACTACCTGTCGAGGCCCTACCTTGTCCATGACGAATGCGGTGATTGAATTCACTGATTTAGCCATTGCCTGGCGAAGTGACATATTCTCTCCGGTGAACTTGCCATCCGCATTTTGTGGGGTCCAGGTGGGTTTGGTAGATCCTTTTGGAAGCTGGAAGGTATATGGGATGTCACGTACTTCATAACAGGGAGAATAACCATTTTCAATGGCTGTACCATAAACCAATGGCTTAAAAGTAGAGCCGGGCTGTCGCTTACCCTGCATCACGTGGTCGTACTTGAAATGCTCATAATTGATTCCTCCAACCCAGGCCTTGATTTGACCATTGTGCGGGTTCATGGCCATAAAACCAGCTTGTAGGAATTGTTTATAGTATTTCAGGGAGTCAACTGTACTCATGAGGGTATCAATCTCACCTTCCCAGCTGAATACTTCCATTGGTTTTTTAAGATTGATGTAGTAGTTCACCGAATCAGCGCCTTTGCCATATTTTTTGACCAAGGAACGGTAGTAAGGCAAACGTTCTGTTTGCTTCTCTATGAAATTCGGGATTTCTTTTCCTTTTTCATCAATCCAGGGGTTTCTACCTTCCCAATGTTTGTCGAATTTGGCCTGAAGCTTTTGCATATGTTCCTCTAAAGCCGCTTCAGCATATTCCTGCATTCGACCATCAATCGTGGTGTAGATCTTAATCCCATCTTCCCACAGGTCAATATCATTATCTTTTGCCCAACGCATTAACCAGGGGCGAATGGCCGATCGGAAATAAGTCGCCAGCCCCTCGTTATGTGAATCTACTTTGAATTGTAGTTCGATGGGGAGTTGTTTCAGAGAATCAAATTCCGCTTTACTAAGGTCTCCATAGACATACATTTGCCCTAAGACCATATTTCTTTTGTTCTTAGAGCGTTCCGGGTGTCTCCTTGGGCTGTAACGAGTCGGGGCATTAATAACACCTACCAGCGTGGCCGCCTCTTGTACATTTAAATCTTTTTGATCCTTATTAAAGAAAGTTTTAGCGGCAACCTGAATTCCAAATGCATTACTTCCGTAGGGAACCGTATTAAGGTACATGGCAAAGATTTCCTCTTTGGTAAATCTTCTCTCCAACTGAACGGCAATAATCCACTCTTTTATTTTTACGATGACCAGGTCAACGCCTCTTCGCATTTTATTATTACCTAGGGATTGCACCAGAGAACCCTCAAATTCATCTCCACGGGTAGAATACAGGTTTTTGGCCAGCTGCTGGGATAGCGTACTTCCCCCTCCTGCACCCTGACGCAAAATCACCGATTTGATCCCCACACGAATTAAATCTTTAAAGGAAATACCAGAGTGTTCAAAGAAGCTGTCATCTTCCGTATCCAAAAGGGCTTTTTTGATGTTCGGGCTTAATTCTTCATAGCTAACATTGGTACGGTTCGTTCGATAATACTTTCCCATTAGGGTACCATCCGCTGTATAAATCTCCGAGGACAGATCATTCTTGGGGTTTTCTAAAGATTTATAACCCGGAAGGCCGCCAAACAGTCCGCCCAGGTCAGTGCTGACTGCATAAACAATGAAATAAATGGATAGGAAACCACCCAGGAAAAGAATCCAGCTGGCCCAAACAAGCCGTTTTACCCACTTCCCCCCTTTTTTAGCTGACTGAGTGGTTTTTTCTTCTTTCTCTATTTCTTCCATGTATATAGGTTTAAAATTGATTCCCCCAAAGGAATGCTATTGGTAATTTTCAATAAAAAATGATTCGTATAACTCCAGCGCCTTGTTTTTATAGAAAATCTGGAAATTATCGTTCGTAATGACAAAATTATAAATTTTCGCGCCTGCAACTTCTTTTAAAGGAGATTTTTCCCCGTTAAAAGTGGTGTAAAACTGTAGTGCATCCTCCTTGTTATCAAATTTGGAAACGATTACCATGGCAAATTCCTTATTGAATTCTAGGTTTCCGGTATTCAGGTTATTGTACCTAAACTCTTCATCAATAAAGGTTTTGAGTCTGGCAGGAAGCTCATCAATGAATTCTTTTTCATTGGGGTAGAGCAGAACAAAAAGATGTTCTTCCTCAAAATATGGGACGAAAGACACCGCTTTTTTCTTCTCTTCCTTGCTTTGGAAATTTCTGGCCGCCTCTAAAAGGTTGACGGCGTGTCCATTTAGTTCACTATTGGGATAGTTATCAATAAATTTCTGCAATTCCACTTCATATTTTTCCGCTCCGTATTCTTTACCATCTACTAATACTCTTAACAAGCGAAGGTAATCTGTAAAAGGGAGGTCCGGATGTTTTCGAATGGCAGGATCCACCAAAATGTGCACTTGCTTTAAGCTATCTTGCAAATACCAATTGTAAGCCTCATGATAAACCATCTTCAATTGCTCTGTAGCTAAATTACTTTCTTCCCGATAATTAGGGTTGAGGATTAATTTGGCGTAGAGGGTTTTAGGGAAGTTGGTCGTCAAATCGTCCGCCATTACCTGCATTCTTGGATCCCCTAATTTCTGATAAATCAGATATAGGGTATACAGTGCTTCCGGACGATATTCAGAGCTTTTAAAACGATCAATTTCATCTTCAAAGGAGGTAATGGCATTATCCTCTTCAAAAAGTTCAAAATGGTAAATATTTCCTAAACCAAAGAGTCCTTCGTCTACCTGCTCCAACAAGAGGTCTTTGTCACTTTGGGCAAAAGGAATTTGCCCCCATAGCGCAGCATAGCGGGACTCCCGACTTTCCATATTTTCTTCTGCCGCCTCAGCGCCACCTCCTTTACCACTAGGAGCATTGCCCTCTCCGGTGGCTTCTCCTAAAGTTAGCGGAGCGTCTTCATCTAATTCCTCCTCATCTTCCTCCTCCCCATCTTGGGGAGCAGCTGCTTTTTGCATTTTGGAGGCCAAACGCCAGTTATCCACCAAAGGTCTCTGTCCCCAATTGCTTAGGAAGACACTTTTTCCGCGCGACATTTGGCTTTGATCATAAAAATACCATTTGCCACCTTCCAGGGATGGAGGTCCAAAACCGGCATCTCCAAAAGGATCTCCAGCACCACCGAAAAATCCACCGCCTCCGGCCTGTGCCGCTTCTTTTCTTTGTTGTTTCTTTTCCAGTTTTGCCTGCGCTGCCGCAATGCTGTCTTCCTTATCCAGTATACCATTGAGCACCATGGCGATGCCAAGGGTGTCTTTTTCTGAAAGGGAAATTAAGGAATCCGACACATGGACCATATCATGAAACCGTACAAATCGACCTAATATTTCCTGTCGATTCGCAATCAGTTCATAGTTAGGGTCGGTTTGTGGCATGGCAGTAAGTGTACTGTCATAGTAAGCCTTAGCCAAATGATAGTCTTTTATTTTATCATAGTACACCTTACCCAGCGCCCAATAGGTGTATCCTTTTTGTCGAGGATCGGTTGATTTTTGCTGGACAGAGGTCTTGTAGGCGGTTATGGCTGCATCCAGGTTTTCTTGTTTCTCTTCAAATGCACCAAGCTCGTAATAGATTTTATCCTTGAAGTCTACGTTTTTTTGATCCTTCAATAATTTTTTAAAATATTTACGCACCCGCTTAATGTCATTGGCTTTATTTAATTCGGTAACCTGAGCTAGGTTCAGTTTGGCGTAGAAAGAAAGCTCGTAGGATGGATTGGTGCTTAATACGTTGCGATAGTTTTGGTAAGCCAGTGCATCAAACTCTAAGTCCTGATAAATTTGCCCGAGTAAAAAAAACATTCTGGCTTTCCCCTCTTTCCTTTTCATTAAGGGAATGGCTAGCTCCAAATTTTTAATCACCTTATCTTTATCCTGCATTTTTTGATAAAGATGCGCCTGTGTAAGAAACCAAGCCTTTTGGTTATTTTTAGATAAAGCTTCCTTTCCTAAAAAGTCATTTACTGCAACGGCATTGTTGAATTCCTGATGATCCGTATAGGCGCGCATCAGGGCAATCAATGCCTTATGGCGGACCTCATCATTTTTACTTCTGGTATTAACAAATTTGAAGGTGTCAAATGCGTTGGGATAATCCTCTGCATAAGCGCGGGCTTTTCCTACCAGGTAATAGCTATCATCTTCCCATGAACTTCCCGGGTGCCTTTGAATGGCCAGAGAAGCCATTTTAATGACTTCGTCTAATTGCTCCTGATTAGCATTGGCAATGGTACTGTCCACCGTAGGGAAAACATACAGAAAGTCATTGAAATTATCAGGATTAGAATCCAAGATGTTTTTTTCAATCTCTTTTATCTCCTCCTTGGCATAAAAATAGCCATTAAATCGAGCTGCCGTATTGTGGTAAGGAGTGGAGCCTTTTTTTGACTTTTCGGCTGAACAGGATAAAAGTGTCAGAACGAAGAAAAAATATATTATTTTGGAGTTGGGCATGCGGTATAAATCTGCAAAAGATGGTAGCTGATGAAGTTCCTAAAATTCTGAATATTTTTTTAATTATTCGATTATTGATTCAGATAAAATGAGAGAGAACTGAATTTATTTTATCATTCCAGTTAGTTTTTTTATTAATAAACCACTGGCGGTTGGATTTTGCCACTTTAGTAGAATGCCTCCATTTTCTCTCCATTGAATTAAAAGAAGGATTATTTTTGATGTAATTTTAAAGATGAATTTTAACAGGAAATGGTTTTTTCCTTCTATTTTTGTAGAGTAACAATATCAGTCCGGTGGAAAAAAAGAAAGAGATCAGTAATTGGTTAACAACAAAGTATTCTTTGATCATCAGATCAGAGGTGAATTTGGAGGAAAAAACGTCCCTCAATTTCACTTATTTGAAATTGATTCGAATGCTGTTTGTGTTTTTTACCGTGGTGTTTTTCCTGAGCCTGGTATTAGTGAAAACCATTTTAAAGCAATGGCTGGATCCGGAATTTGAAAACCGGCAACAGGCCCGAGAGCTGATAGAGCTGCGGGCATCGGTGGACTCACTGATGTTGTCGGTGGAGCAAAAGGATATTTTCCTTAAAAATATTGAGGATATCTTACAAGGGCGTGATGGACAGGAAGTGAAGGAGGAAACGGAGCGCCAGAACACAAAAGCGGTTGAAAAAGATATTTCCGATGGTTCTGATCTGGATTCCATATTCAGGGCAGAGTTTGAAAATATGTCGCTTGATGAGCTCGGAGGGAAATACAATGAAGGTCCTTTGGCGGATATTTCTTTTTTTAAGCCAGCGGACGGGATTCTTTCTTCGGCATTTGATCCTTTATCGGATCATTGGGGAGTGGATATTGTGGCCGGGAAAGACGAACCCATTAAAGCCATCGCTAACGGAACCGTTTTAATGTCTACCTGGACGCAGGAAACGGGGAATGTGTTAGTGATTCAACACCCGAATAATTTAATTTCAGTCTATAAACATAACTCGGAATTGTTGGTCTCTGAGGGGAGAATGGTTCGCTCAGGAGAGATTATCGCGATTATGGGGAATAGTGGTGAGTTGTCAACAGGACCTCATCTACATTTTGAAATTTGGTTTAATGGACATGCAGTGAATCCATCGGATTTTATTGCATTCTAAATGAAAAGTACATCACTAAGTTTTTAGAGCTCTTCATCTTTGGTGTGTTTTTTAGAACCTAAAGGGAGATAGACTATTAACTTTTTAAGCTGGTTTTTTCAATAAAGAAGAAGTCGCAAATTTGAAGCATTATGTTTGGTAATAACAAGAATCAGGAAAAAGTAGCATCAGTGGAAGCAGCTAGTAATTCAAGTAATCACATCGGTAAAGGAACTATTATTCGCGGAGATGTAGAAACTTCGGGTAATATTCGTATTGAGGGTACCCTGGAAGGAAATATTGATTGTAAATCTAAGGTAGTCATGGGGGCTTCTTCTAAGGTGGATGGTAATTTAATGGCCCAAATTGCCGAGGTAGAAGGACATGTGACCGGAAAAGTAGAGGTCTCTGACGTTTTGGTTTTAAAACCAACAGCAGTTATTGACGGAGACATTATTACCAATAAAATGGTAGTAGAGTCCGGAGCAGTATTTAATGGCTCTTGTAAAATGTCTAATAGTAATGAAGGTATTGGTGGACAAGCAAAATCCGGAGGATTATTCTCAAAATCCAAAAAAGAAGAAGCTGTTAAGACCGCTTAATAAGTTTATTCAATTTTCAAGCCTGGGCATGCAAATGCTCGGCTTTATATTTTTTGGCTATTATTTGGGTCATAAGATAGACCAGTGGCTGGAGAATGCCACTCCATGGGGAATTATCATTGGAATTCTCTTTGGTGTGGTAGGCTCTATGGCATATGTTATGGTTCGGGTAAATAAAATGAACAAATGAATAGAGAAACTGAACAGGCTTCTCTGAAAAGGTTAAGCATTTTTTCGTCGATAGTCGCCCTCATTTTTTTACTGATCAAGTATCTGGAGGTTCCCTACTTTTACCACCGCTCCTTGTGGATAGTTGCCGTAATGTTTTCCCTTAATTATGTGAATATTAGGGTGATTTATCGTTTGCCGGAAGAGGACTTTATAGCAGGTTTTTTTTCCTCTATGGTGATGCGTGTTTTTGGTTGTCTGGCGGCCGTTACTTACTTCGTTTATGTGGACCGGGAAAATGCGAAAAGCTTTATGCTCAGTTTCGGTATTCTTTATTTGTCCTATCTGTGGTTTGAAATTTACAGTTTATTAACTACATTTCGTCGCATTTCAAAAAATCCTAATTAATGAACGCTACAAAGTTTTTTAGCTTACGCTGGGTAACTGCGTGTATGCTAGTGTTTTTCACTATGTTTACAGCGGCATCGCCTGCTTTGGCAAGCGGTGGTGGGTCCGAGGAAGAGTTCTCCGCGAAGGATTTGATCTTCCATCATATCCTGGATACTCACGAATGGCATTTTTTCGACGGTCCCTATGGGACACTTTATCTTCCGGTGATTGTTTATTCACAGGAAGGAGGCCTAGAGGTTTTCTCCTCTTCCAATTTTTACAATGATCATCATGAAGTCGTTCCTTATCAGGGATACATTTATGATCATGGACACATTACGCACGAGCAGTATGGACATGTTTATGATTTTTCGATCACGAAAAACGTAGCCGCCATGTTTATCTCTTTTGCATTGTTGCTCTTTGTGTTTCTTTCCAGTGCCCGCAGCTATAAGAAGCGCGGCAATTCACCACCAAAAGGCATCGCCGCATTTTTCGAGCCCCTGATCCTCTTTATCAGAGATGATATTGTGGTTCCGAATATTGGCAAAAAAGACGCGGATAAGTTTATGCCTTATCATCTTACCCTTTTCTTCTTCATTTGGTTCAATAACCTCTTGGGTTTATTACCAGGTGCGGCCAACGTAACGGGTAATATTGCGGTAACGGTAACCCTGGCGATAATCACCTTGATTATTACCCATGTGTATGCCAAAAAGCCTTACTGGAGTCACATTTTCAATCCTCCTGTGCCAATGGCCTTGAAGCCGATGATGATCCCGATTGAAGTGGTGGGTATTTTTACCAAACCATTTTCCCTGACGGTACGTCTTTTTGCAAATATTACTGCAGGACACATCATGATTTTGGTACTGTTATCTTTTGCTTTTATCTTTAAGAGTGTAGCAGTAGGAGCTTTGTCTGCAGTAGTAGCCACTGCCATGAATTTCCTAGAGTTATTGGTGGCATTTATTCAGGCTTACGTCTTTACACTGTTGAGTTCGATCTTTATCGGACAGGCAATGGAAGAAGCTCATCATTAAGAAATTGGTCCTTCCCTAAGGAAGATTTTTATAGACCTTAATTTACAGAAATCCTTTTGTTTAACTTTAAATAACGCTTAGTTATGTTCAGCTCTTTATTTTTCGCCGAAGCTATCGGTTTGTTGGGTGCAGCCCTAGGTGCTGGTATTGCTGCAGTTGGTGCAGGTATCGGTATTGGTCAGATTGGTGGTTCAGCTATTGAAGCCATCGCTCGCCAGCCTGAGGCAGCAGGTCAAATCCAAACGACTATGATTATCTCAGCAGCCTTGGTAGAAGGTGTATCATTGTTTGGTGTAATTGTATCTCTTTTGATCGCTTTGGGCGTAGGAGGATAATTTCACTTTCTAAAAGTCACTTGGGGCGGTAGGCCTCAGGTGGCTTTTTTACAGCAAATAAATTTTTAGCGAAATGGAACTAATAACCCCTGGATTTGGGCTGATAATTTGGCAATTGTTGGTGTTCATCGCTTTGATGTTCATCCTGACGAAGTATGCATGGAAGCCTATCCTTAATGCGGTAAAATCTCGTGAAGCGGCGATTGAAGATGCCCTTCATGCAGCAGATAAAGCGCGTGAGGATATGAAAAACCTGCAAGCGGACAATGCCAAATTGATCGAGGAAGCTCGCAAAGAAAGAGAGAAGATTGTTTCTGCAGCTCAGAGCGCGGCTAACAAAGTTAAAGAGGATGCAAAAGCCGAGGCACAGCTGATCACAGACAAAATGATCGCCGACGCTCAGGCTTCTATAGAGGCTGAAAAGCGTGCCGCCCTGGCAGAAGTGAAAAATCAGGTGGCCGAATTCTCCGTAGAAATTGCGGAAATGGTTTTGCGCAAGGAATTATCTTCCCCACAAGCGCAAAAGGAATTAGTCGACAGCTACATGGCTGACTTGAAAACGAATTAATTATGTCAGATATCCAAGTCGCATCTAGATATGCGAAGTCCATCTTTGAATTGGCTTCCGAAAAAGGCGTATTGGAGGCAACAGCCGCTGACTTTAAATTAATTCAGCAGGTGTGTAGCCAAAACCGCGACTTTGTGGTGATGCTGGAAAACCCGATCATTGGTATAGACAAAAAATGGGGAATCATTAAGTCTATATTCGAAGGGAAAATTTCAGAATTAGCCATGACTTTTCTGAATGTGGTCACCTCTAAAAACAGAGAAGAACATATTCAGTCGATCTCAGCAGCATTTGAGGAGCAATACAATGAGGCCAATGGTGTGGTGAAAGCACAGCTGACCACCACTGTAGCATTGGAAGCTTCACAGCTTACCCAATTTGAAGCTTTTGCTTTGAAGGAAAGTAAGGCCAAATCAGTACAGCTGGAGACCGCGGTTGATGACGCCCTGATAGGAGGATATATTTTACGCATCGGTGATCAATTGATTGATAACAGCGTAAAATCCCGATTGGCAAAACTCAGACAGAGCCTGTTGGCTAAAGTCTAAACATATAAATTTTTTACAGAATTAATCAAGAGTAATAATGGCTGAAGTAAGACCAGATGAGGTTTCGGCGATACTTCGAGATCAACTATCTAACTTCAAATCTGAAGCAGAATTAGAAGAAGTAGGTACCGTCCTTCAAATCGGTGATGGTGTTGCTCGTATATATGGTTTGACCAAGGCACAGGCTGGTGAGTTGATCGAATTTGAAAACGGCACCGAAGCATTGGTATTGAACCTGGAAGAAGATAATGTCGGAGCAGTATTGTTCGGAGATTCTTCCGGAGTAAAAGAAGGAGATAATGTTCGTCGTACAGGACGTATCGGTTCTATCCCTGTAGGGGAAGGCATGGTAGGTCGTGTAGTAAATATGTTGGGTCTGCCTATTGATGGTAAAGGACCTATCGCAGGTACTACCGTAGCAATGCCATTGGAGCGTAAAGCACCAGGGGTAATCTACCGTGAGCCTGTAACCGAGCCTCTTCAGACAGGCTTGAAGGCAGTGGATTCCATGACGCCGGTTGGTCGTGGTCAGCGTGAGTTGATCATTGGTGACCGCCAGACGGGAAAAACTGCTGTAGCGATTGATACCATTATCAATCAGAGAGAATTTTATGATGCAGGAGAGCCTGTGTTCTGTATTTATGTAGCGATTGGTCAGAAAGCTTCTACCGTAGCCAACATTGTACAGTCTTTGGAAAAGCATGGCGCATTGGATTATACTGTGGTTGTTTCGGCTTCCGCTTCTGATCCGGCTCCTATGCAGTTTTATGCGCCATTTACGGGAGCAGCTATCGGGGAGTACTTCCGTGATACTGGTCGTCCGGCTTTGGTGGTATATGATGATTTGTCCAAGCAGGCAGTAGCATACCGTGAGGTTTCTTTGTTGCTTCGTCGTCCTCCAGGGCGTGAGGCTTATCCTGGTGATGTATTCTACTTGCACTCCCGTCTACTAGAACGTGCGGCAAAGTTGAACTCCAACACTTCGGTAGCAGAGAAAATGAACGATTTGCCAGAGGGCTTGAAAGGTCAGGTAAAAGGTGGTGGTTCTTTGACTGCCCTTCCGATTATTGAAACTCAGGCCGGTGACGTTTCTGCTTATATCCCAACCAACGTAATTTCGATTACCGATGGTCAGATCTTCTTGGAGACTAACTTGTTTAACTCTGGTTTGCGTCCTGCAATGAACGTAGGTATTTCGGTATCTCGTGTAGGGGGTAATGCACAGATCAAGTCCATGAAGAAGATTGCAGGTACTTTGAAACTGGATTTGGCGCAGTTCCGTGAATTGGAGGCTTTTGCTAAATTCGGTTCTGATTTGGATGCCGCAACGAAATTGGTGATTGAGCGTGGTCGTCGTAACCAGGAAATTTTGAAGCAAGGGCAGTATCAGCCAATGCGCGTGGAAGACCAGGTAGCGATTATCTATGCTTCTACTAAAGGCTTCCTGGATAAGGTACCAGTAGAAAAGATCAAGGAATTTGAGGCAGAGTTTTTGGGCGTTTTACGCGAACAACATGCGCAAATTTTGGAAGGTCTTAAAGCCGGTAAATTGACCGACGAAGTGACCAACGGTTTGAAAGCAGTAGCGACAGACCTTGCGAAAAGATATGCATAATTGATGGGGAGCCTGAGTGATCAGGCTCATCCTTAATATTTTTTATAAATTATGGCAAACCTCAAAGAAATCAAGGCTCGGATAAAGTCTGTAAATTCTACCCAGCAGATTACCAAGGCAATGAAATTGGTAGCTGCTTCTAAATTGCGCCGTGCGCAGGATAGAATTGTGCAGATGCGTCCTTACGCTCAAAAATTTGATGAGATTCTTGATCACGTAAATGAAGTATCTGCTGACGTTAAATTGAAAAGAGATTTCGGCCAAGTGCGTGAAGAAATCGAATCAGTTTTGGTGGTGGTGATTACTTCTGACAGAGGATTGTGCGGTGGTTTTAATACAAACGCAATCAAACAGGCCAATCAAAGAATTGAAAACTTATATGCTTCCCAAAAAGCAGCAGGTAAGTTGACCATTCTACCTATTGGAAAGAAAGCATATGAGTATTATTTGAAAAATGGCTTTAATGTCGTGGACAAATATTACGAGTTGCTGACCGACCTTTCCTTTGCCAGTGCCCGAATGGTCGCGGAATATTTGATGCAATCGTTTATTGAAGGTATATACGATCAAATTGACATCGTATATAATGAGTTCAAAAACGTAGCGACTCAAATTCTTCGTGAGGAAACCTTCCTTCCAACGGTATCTTCTGAAAAAGAAGAAGGCCATGAGGCAGCAATTGATTATATATTCGATCAGGATCCAAGTCAATTGTTGGATGAACTTATTCCTTACGGTTTGAAAGTGCGCTTTTTCCGTGCAGTGCTGGAATCCAATGCTTCCGAGCATGGAGCACGTATGACGGCCATGGATAAAGCAACAGAAAATGCCGCAGAATTATTGAAAGAATTGAATTTACAATACAACAGAACGCGTCAGGCAGCCATTACCACAGAGATCCTGGAGATCACTGCAGGTGCGGAAGCCTTGTCGAATGGCTAGCGAATACTGTATTGTCAAAATACCAGAAATCCATCCTTTTACGGATGGATTTTTTTTTGAAAAAATCTTACATCTTTTTTTTAAGGCCAATTAAGCCGTGTAGATCGGCTGTTATTTAGTGAGAAAAGGAGGTAAATCCTTGAAATTGATTCGTTTATCCACATTTTAAAAATTTGACAATATCAATAAAAAAATAGTTTAAATTGAAATAAAGCCTATTTTAAGAAAAGGATGTGGATAACTTTTTAATTGTGGATAAATAATTTTGAAAGTTTTGAGTTCAGTTTTTTTTTGCCTCAAAATCAATTCAATAGGGTGGTTTTCCACTCTCTTTCCTACGTAATCCGTTATTTGGATGCCATTTTTACTGAAACCTTTATGTTTTCCACAAGGTGTGGATAGTCCTGTGAGTAAGTCATGTTGATAAATACCAATACACTTTTAAAAATCATCCTTAAATCTCAAGTAATTGTGGGTTTAGTGGGTTGTGCGATCTTGATGTTTGGGCTTAATTTATTGAATATTAGCGTTAAAGAGGTAGGTTGGACAAGATTTGTTTTCGTTTTTACCGCTTGTGTTCTTATTTATCGGATTGAATGGGTTATCCACAAATTTGGTGTGGGTAAGGGCTTAAGCATGTGGATAAGTGGAAAAGGACTGGAATCCCGAATTTTTTATCCACTTTTGATCCTGGTTTTGCTTTTAAGCTTCTTCCTGGGAAGAAAGGAATGGTGGATGCTTTTTCATTTGGGCGTTATCTCTTTGCTCTACAATTTTCCAAGTACGCTTCCGGTCAATTTTAAACCCTGGCGATCTGTCCCGTTTTTAAAGGTATTTTTGATTGCCTATGTCTGGGCGATGTTAGGCAGTTATTATCCCGCCACATTTTTGGAGATTCCCCTTCAAAGTGAGGGTTTGTTCCAACAGTTTGCCTGTCTCTTTTTTTATGTTTTCGGCATGACACTCCCCTTTGATATTCGGGATTATTATACCGACCAGCGCCAACAGCTTTGGACAATTGCCGGTGCTATCGGAATACCAAAAACAAAGATTCTGGCGATGGTAAGCTTGTCACTTTTTTGTTACATGGCGCTGGAGCTTGGGATCTCCTCCTGGTGGCTAGGCCTTACTTTTCTTCTGAGTTTAGTACTGGTGGGCTTGGCCAACCCTCTCCGATCATCATTTTACTATAATATTCTAATGGATGGGTCAATCCTGCTATTTCTATTAGGAGCGGTCTTTTGGGCATAAAAAAAAGCGTCCTAAGACGCCTTATTATTTATGTTTTTCCGTAAAACTATTCTACTCTGGCGCCTTCACCCGTCACCACGGTATAAGTCTTTAAAGCAATTCCCATTTCTTGTTTATAAGCTTCAGAAATCGCTGCGATGAACTGATCAACCGCTGCAGCTTTGACCAGGTTGATGGTACAACCGCCAAATCCACCGCCCATCATTCGGGCTCCAAAGACATTTTCATATTCTCTGGTAATGTCCACCAAAAAATCCAGCTCTTTACAACTAACTTCATAATCATTTTGAAGTCCATCATGAGAGGCATATATCAGTTTGCCCAATTCGAAAAGCTCATTTTTAGAAAGGGCCTTTGCCGCAGCTTCTACTCGGTTATTTTCATTGATCACAAACTCACAACGTTTGTAAATCACGGGATCAAATTCCGATCGGTGAGCTTTTAATAAATCAAGGGAAACATCACGCAGGCTATTGATGCTTTTGTCATATTTTTTCAGGATGGCAACTCCTGCCTCACATTGTTCCCTGCGCGTATTGTATTCGGAAGAGGCCAATGAGTGCGATACTCCTGTATCACAAAGTACCCACTTAAAACCACCTGTATTCAAAGGGAAAAGTGCTATTTCCTGCGATCGACAATCCAATTTGATCACCTTATCCTTTTCTCCAAAAGTAGAAGCAAATTGGTCCATAATACCGCATTTTACACCGGCATAATGGTGCTCAGCTGCTTGCCCTACCAATGCCAGGGATTTTTTATCCAAACCTCCCTTAAAAATCTCATTTAAGCCCGTCGCTAAAGCACATTCTAAGGCCGCTGATGAACTCAATCCGGCACCTAAAGGAACATCCCCGCCCATGACCAAATTAAAGCCCTCCACCTTTACCCCTTTTGCCATTAGCTCTGCCACTACGCCTTTAACGTAGTTGATCCAGCCTTCCGTGGCTTTTATCTCCTCCAGGCCGAATTCGGCTTCTTCTTCCAAATCAATAGCATAAGCTTTGACCGTTTTACTCTTGTTCGGCTCAAGAAGGCATACGATCTCCTTATCAATGGCTGCGGGCATTACAAAGCCCTCATTATAGTCTGTATGTTCTCCAATTAGATTAATTCTTCCTGGTGCTCTCGCGATCGTGGGTTTTCCGCCGTAAAGGGCTTCAAACTTTTCTTCAAGGTGTTTGGTAGTCATTGGTATTGTACGCTAAAAAAAAATGTAATGCTTTGAGTAAATGTAGCACAAAATGACCAAAAATTCATTGACGCAGCTCCACTAAGTTTTTTTCTTTTATCGCTTGAGAAAGTTGCGCCTAATTTCAAATTGAATCTTTCCTGCAATCGTTTGAATTTTACCCAATTCTTATCATAATTTTTTAATTTTAGCTTAATTTTGTTTTCCGAATTTATGATCGAGCTCATTTTTTGAGAATTAAGTTTTTATTTTTGAAAACAACACCCCCTTTATTTTTTAAATATTATAAATACAGCCGTATATTAGCTGAGAAATTTAGCATATTTTTGAATCTAGAAAACCTTTTTTAAACGGTATCTTGTGGTCCCACACATAGGGCCTAAAGCTTTTAGTAATCATGGCAGAAGTAATGGAAAAAAAGACAAACCAAGGGCAGGAAACGAACTATACCAAGCCCTTCATTATTTTGGTGGCGCTCTTTTTTGTCGTTGGGTTTTTAACAACGGCAAATGGACAATTTCAGGCACCATTAAAAACCGCCTTCCTGGCAAACGCAGGTAACCTAAAGAATACCTTGGTGACCCTCATCACCTTCGCTTTCTTTATGGGCTATCCGGCCATGGGAGGAGTTTCTTCAAGATGGATTGATAAGTTGGGTTATAGAAATACGCTGATCCGTGGATTAGTGATGTTGGTGGCTGCTTTGGGCGTGTTCCGTCTTTCTGTTTTTGCTGATGCCACTTTGGGTTCAGTTGCATTAACAGCAGAGGCAACCGTTCCTTATGCATTCTTTATTTTCTTGGCAGGTTCTTTCTTTATGGGTTGCTCTCTGGCAGTATTGCAGGTAGTAATTAACCCCTATTTGGTAAGTTGTAACGTTCCGGGCACTACTTCAGTGACTCGTATGAGTATTGGTGGATCTTCCAACTCAATTGGTACTACTATCGCGCCATATTTCGTGGCATTCTTGGTATTCAAAGGAGTGGAGAATCCAGCAGTGGAGCAAATGGGTATTCCATTTTTCGGATTGATGGCAGCAGTAGCATTGGTTGCTTTCATAATGAGTAAGCTGGAGCTACCGGAAATTCAGGGAACTACTTCAGGTGGAGATGTTAAATTAGAGAAAAGCGTTTGGTCCTTTACTCACCTATTCTTGGGTGTTGTGGGTATCTTCGTTTATGTTGGTGTGGAGATCTGTATCGGTTCTAATATTAACCTTTATGCAGAAGACTTAGGATTACCAACGGATATTTATACTTTGATGGCTGCCTTGTACTGGGGTGGTATGTTAGCAGGGCGTTTGTTGGGCTCTACACTTTCAAGAGTTGCTGCACAAACGCAATTGGCTGTAGCCGCTACCGGTGCTTTGGTATTAGTAACAGCAGGTATGTTGTTGAACCAACCATGGTTCCTAGTGGGTGCAGGGGTGTTCCACTCTATTATGTGGGGAGCAATCTTCGCTTTGGCTTTGGATAAATTAGGTAAGTATACCACAGCGGCTTCTGGCGCTTTGATGATTGGTGTAGCTGGTGGAGCGATCATTCCTTGGTTCCAGGGTATCGCAGCTGACGTTATGGGCGGCTGGCAGTGGACTTGGATTTTGGTTATCGCTTGTGAGGCTTACATCCTTTTCTATGCTTTGATTGGTCATAAGCACAGCCTGGCTGAAAATGCATAATTGAATTTATTTCGTGCGAAAGCACAACCCCAAATAAACTATGAGCATCCTGCAATTGTGGGATGCTTTTTTTTATGGGCCCTGCTGCCGCTAATACGCCAGCACCGGGCTTTCGCGGCTCACCCCATCGGCCTTTTGGGCCGCTGTGGTTCAAACAGGCCCGCTCTATCCCTGGTCCGGTTGGACGCGAGGAGATGAGGATCTGGAATGAGGGGCAATATTGGAAGGTAGGGAATGGCTTTGTTGGTCTTCCTGGTAGGCGAAAATCTAAGCCGAATGATTCACCATAAATTTAGTGGCTCGTCTTAAGCGGATTATTTTCAGGTCAATAATGTGTTGTTTGTTGATTTGTTAATAGCCCAAATTGGGGCAAGCTTGTTTTCTCTTCATTCATCTGCTTTTTTGGAATAAACTTGAAATAGGGAACTATTCTTTCATTTTTCCCGCTTTGCAGCTAAACGAGGGTTTTAGCATGAATAACCCGGGTTAAGGGCAGGGGACATTAGGGAGTCCATAAAAAAATCCCTGCCGGTGAATACCAACAGGGATTTAAATTATTTTTCTGCCAAAATACTCTGGCGATTAGTCTTCTTTTTTCAGGTTTAGTGCGATTTGCAGTTCATCCAATTGCGTTCCATCCACTAATGCAGGAGAGTCAATCATCACATCACGGCCCGAGTTGTTTTTCGGGAAAGCGATATAGTCACGGATGGACTCAGAACCACCGAACATCGCGCACAAGCGGTCAAAGCCAAGGGCGATTCCACCATGCGGAGGTGCACCGTATTCAAAAGCTTCCATCAGGAATCCAAACTGCTCCTTAGCTTCCTCATCCGTAAAACCAAGGTGTTTGAACATCAATTGCTGCTGCTCACGATCGTGGATACGAATAGAACCACCACCGATCTCCACACCATTGATCACCATATCATAAGCATTCGCACGAACCGCTCCCGGATCAGTGTCCAATAGCGCCATGTCTTCCGGCTTTGGAGAAGTGAATGGGTGGTGCATCGCATGGAAACGTTTGGTTTCTTCATCCCACTCTAGCAATGGGAAGTTCACGACCCACAAAGGTTTGAATTCTCCTTCTTTGCGCAAGCCCAATTCATTACCCATATGTAAACGAAGCTCGTTCATCTGCTTGCGCACCTCATCTTTAGCACCCGAAAGTACCAGCAATAAGTCGCCTGCTTTTGCTTCCATCGTTTGTGCCCAGGCAGCTAATGCTTCCTGATCAAAGAACTTGTCTACGGAAGATTTAAAGGAACCATCCTCATTACACTTCACATAAACCAATCCTTTTGCGCCTACTTGCTGAGACTTTACAAAGTTTGTCAGGGCATCCAATTGCTTACGCGTATAGCTTGCGCAACCCTCTGCTTTAATTCCGACTACTAATTCAGCATCATCAAATACCTTGAAGCCTTTGTTTTGAGCCACCTCGTTCAGTTCCACGAACTCCATGCCGAAACGGATATCCGGTTTGTCAGAACCATAAAGACGCATCGCATCTGCATACTCCATATGCGGGAAATCACCAATTTCCTGGTTCAATACCATACGGAATAAGTGGCGCACCATCCCTTCGAAGATATCCAGAATGTCCTGCTGCTCAATGAAAGCAAGTTCGCAGTCTATTTGGGTGAACTCCGGCTGGCGATCGGCACGCAAATCTTCATCACGGAAACATTTTACAATTTGGAAGTAACGGTCAAAGCCCGATACCATCAACAACTGCTTGAAAGTTTGTGGGGATTGAGGCAAAGCGTAAAACTCTCCCGGGTTCATACGAGAAGGCACGATGAAGTCACGTGCGCCTTCCGGAGTAGATTTGATCAAAACAGGTGTTTCGATCTCTAAAAAGTTTTGCTCATCCAAGTAACGACGTACTTCCTGTGCAATGCGGTGGCGCAATGCCAACTTCTCACGTACCGGATTACGACGAAGATCCAGGTAACGGTATTTCATGCGCAGGTCATCACCACCATCGGTATCATCCTCAATCATGAATGGAGGAAGTTTCGCCGCATTAAGAATTTCAATGGCCGAAACTTTGATCTCAATTGCTCCTGTTGGGATTTTATCATTCTTAGAGTAACGTTCTACTACTGTCCCGGTCGCCTGGATCACGAACTCACGTCCTAACTGGCGGGTCTTTTCCAAAACTTCAGGAGCAGTAACGCCCTCTTCAAAAATCAATTGGGTGATGCCGTAACGGTCACGAAGGTCAACCCAAGCCATGCCGCCTTTATCGCGAACACGCTGAACCCATCCGGACAGGGTAACTTCTTTATTGACATCCTCAATGCGGAGTTCTCCGCAGGTATGTGATCTGTACATATTTTGATAAGTAAATTTCCGTGCAAAGGTAAAAAAATATTAGCGGGAATGCTGAATATCGCCGATTTCAGGCCGGCTTTTTACCAATCGGGAATTTACAGGTTTTTTGGATCTTTTTTAGAGCTCGCTTTGCTTCTTTTTATAAAATATTGGGAAGTATTTGTGGGAAATATTTAAACCCGAATTATTCACCGTTCAATTCATCGAATCACCTCAAGGGGCTTTCCTTTAGGTTATTACAGGTGTGTTATTTGATTTTTATAGTCCAAATTTGGGCAAGCTTGCTTACTCCTCATTCATCTGCCTCATTGAAAAAAAATGAAATTGGAAGATTTTCTTCATTTTTTCGGCCTTATAGCTAAAGGAGGAAATAAGCATGCCTAATTCGGCTTAATAAGCAGCCTCAAATTGTTCATCGAAAATGGCGGACAATAAAAACGATAATGGAAATATTGCCGTTGATAATGATAGAAAGCCACCAATTTTTTATGCCATGACCAATACAGACTTATTCAATCAATACCTGACTGATCGGATGGATAAAATGCCAGATCGGGCCAAAGCTAAGCTCAATCCGCCAGTGATCACCATTTCCCGTGAGGCGGGATGTGGGGCGGAGCATATTGCAAAAAAGCTTTCCGCCAAAATGAATGCGCTTTATCCGAATGCTATGCCGCAGTGGCGCTATATAAATAAGGAGGTGATGGAGAAGGCGGCCGATAAGTTAAAAATGCGGGTGGATGAGGTAGAGCGAAACTATAATCAGGGACACCGCGAAGTAGTAGAGGATCTGTTCTTCAGCTTAGGAACCAATTATTATAATTTCAATGATACCAAGGTGAAGAAGACCATTGTGAACGTGGTTCGTGATTTCGCCCATCAAGGAAATATGATTATTGTAGGACGCGCCGGCGAATGCCTGACCGCCGATCTGGATCGGGTGTTGCAGACTACCATTCACGCACCTTTGGAATGGCGGGCACAGAACCTGATCAGGCGTTGGGGAATAGATAAGAAAGAGGCTTTGGAATATATAGACAAGAACGATAAGAAGCGGAAAGCCTTCCGTGATTTTTATGCCAAAGGCAAAGCACTGAGATACGACTTAAGCATTGATGCTTCTTCCTTCACCGAAGATGAAATTGTAGAACTACTCTTTCAGACATTAAAGCTTAAAAAATATATAAAGTAACGCAACGAGGCTTTGTAATTGATTTTTTAGGAGAGGTTTACCTCTCCTTTTTTTATCTTTGTAGCCAAAAAGATGCAAGAAGCTTTTGCTTACGTATTCGCCGGATTTTTTATCCTTTCCTTACTTTCCCTAATCGTGGGTTTGGTACGCCCCTGGCGTGTATTGTGGTTTTGGGATCAAGCCCATCGCTGGGGCGTGATTAAATTGTATGTTCCGCTTTCGGTTTTGTTTTATTTATTGTACTTCTGGCTCCGCTGAGGAAGTATTGTCCTCTTCCACCTTCACTAGCTTACGTGTGAAGAATAAAAGGGCATAGCCCGGGGATTGTGAGGAACTTGAAGCTTCTCCCTCATTAAGATGTAGTTTGGTGTTGGAATGATATTGCTTGATGGTCAGGGTATCTCTTCGATAATCTGTTATTTCCAGATACACATATGGAGAAGGTAAATAAGGATGTTCCATATTAATGGATAGAACATTATAAAAGAATCCCCCATCATCATGTTTGCCAGGTATTCCCTGCAAACTAAAGGCACCTTCAGGGGAAATATTGTAAAAAGTTTTACTAAACTCTACATCCGGCTGTGGAGTCCCATAGGAATATTGACTCTCAATGACTTTCCATTTGCCATAGGCCAGGTAGGAAGGGTATATCAACTCCGGTTCTTCTTCATCTTGTGGTGCTGAACATCCAAAGGCTAAAAGAGCCAGACAAAGGGCAAAGAGGCCTTTTTTTAGGTCTTTCATAGGTAGGTGTTTGTTAACTGAAAACAAGCAGGCTTGTTTTAAAAAAATGGTCGATCCAATTTATGAACCGACCATTTAAATTCCATCAATTTTTTGAATTTATTCTGCGCGCAGGATATATGCGGTGTGAGCGGGAACTTTTACTTCCCTGACTTCTCTTTTTATTCCCCTTTCTTTGATTTGCTTTCCATCTCCCACTAAAGACCAATAGCCACGGGGCAATTTGATGGTTTGCTGGCCAGCATCAGCATTAAAAATCACGATGATTTCCTGCCATTCATCCAGATTCGCATAATTACTTATTTTGTAAGCGACGACGGCTTCGGGGGTATCCATGAACTCCAAATTATTCTGAATCATTTCAGCGGTAAGCATTCTAAAGGCCGGATGATTTTTACGCAACTGGATCAAGCCTTTGTAATAACTGACTATATCCTGATGCTGACTCTTCCAGTTCCAGTCGATTTGGTTGATGGCATCGGGCTTATTGTAGGAGTTATGTTCCCCTCCTTTGGTTCTCAGCATTTCTGATCCGGCATGGAGGAAAGGAACGCCCTGAGAGGTCAGGATCATGGTGGCGGCCAGGCGATCCAACTTTTGAATAGTTGCTTCACTGGCTTTGGGATTGGCAATCTTTAGCTTATCATAAAGCGTCTGGTTGTCATGACAGGATACGTAGTTGACGCACTGTGAAGGTTTGTTGGCCCAGGGAGCTTTACTATAATTGATTTTATTGTAATTGATCTGATCGTGCTGGATAGCGCCGACGATACCGAACTTTATGCTTTCTTTCAGGTCAAACTGACCTCCGATATAACCACTTTCTTCATCATAAAAAACAGATCCTTTTACTGCATCTCGCATATCATCTGAAAAAGCGGCAACATCAGTTAATTGGGTTGTATTTATTTTTAAGGCCTGTTCATCTGCCGGAAGCGGAGAGGCTGCCGCATTCCAGCCTTCGCCATAAACGTAAATAGAAGGATCAATCTCTTTTAATGCTGCTGACAACTGGTTCATGGTTTCAATATCATGAATGGCCATAAGATCAAAACGGAAACCATCCAGATGGTATTCTTTGGCCCAGTATTTACAGGATTCAATGATGTATTTCCGCATCATCGGATGTTCAGAGGCGGTTTCGTTACCACAGGCAGAGGCGTCAGAAAAGGTTCCATCCTCATTATGACGGTAGTAATAGCCCGGAGATTCCAGGTTGAAGTTAGCATCCTCGGTAAAACCGGTATGGTTGTACACCACATCTAACACCACCCGAATGCCTTGTTCATGAAATCCTTTGACCATTTCTTTAAACTCCCGGATTCTCACTGCGGGCTCATAAGGATCGGTAGCGTAAGAACCTTCGGGGACATTATAATTTTGAGGATCATATCCCCAGTTAAATTGTGGTTCGTCCAGTTTACTCTCATCCACGGAGCGGTAATCAAAGGCAGGTAAAAGGTGTACATGCGTCACTCCCATTTCCTTAATATGGTCAATACCAGTTGCGAGTCCTTCCGGCGATTTGGTGCCTTTTTCTACTAAGCCTAAAAATTTGCCCGGATATTGACTGCCACTGGTTTCAGAGATGGTAACATCCCTCACATGAAGCTCATATAAGATAATATCGTTTGGGCGGGCAAGTAATGGCCGTTTATCTGCCTCCCAACCTTCCGGATCGGTCTTGGTTAAATCAATTACCTGAGCACGTTTCCCATTTACACCAACGGCTTGGGCATAAATGCCCGGGGTCTCCTCCAGCATCTCTTTGCCAATGTGGACCTGATAGGTATAAAATCTCCCTTCCTGATTCCCATTGACCACTAGCTTCCATAGGCCATCTTTTTCATTGGATTTCAACATGGAAATGGTCTCTACAGGACTTCCCCCCTCTCCCTTCTCATAAAAATGAAGGTCTACCGCTGTTGCAGTGGGTGACCATACTTTAAATGTGGACTTTTCTGGGCTGAATTCAGGCCAAAGATCCCCGTGATATTCCGGGTAATCCAGGTAACTGTCGAACTTGGGGACAGCGGGGCCGCAACTAATCAGCAGTCCTGTCATGATAATTAGCAAGAGGTTGGAGAAATAAAGATTGCCTTTCATTTGAGTAACGTTAATGACACCTAAAAATAATGCAATGAGCTTAAGTTTACCAGCACTTTATGGGCAGATGAGCTCATTGGTGTAATTTTATTGTCATAAGTCGGCTTTGGATACAAAGTTTTTGATTTGAATAAAAAAAGCAATCTGAGGCGGCCAATTAATTGAAATCCGACAAAGATTGCTTTTCCTTTTATTAGGCCTTCCGCTAATGGAAAGCATAATATTGATTGCAGCATTAATATTCGAACGTACCGTTCTGTGTTTTCAGCGTTACCTTTTTGCTATCCGCAGCTTCAACTCGGCCAATGATTTGTGCTTCTACGCCAAAAGACTTGGAGATGTCGATAATCTCCTGTGCATATTGCTCCTCCAGGTATACTTCTAATCGGTGACCCATATTGAAAACCTTGTACATCTCTTTCCAGTCGGTTCCACTTTCCTGATGGATCAATTTGAACAATGGAGGAATATCAAAGAAGTTATCTTTGATTACATGGATGTTGTCACCAATGAAATGGCCCACTTTTGTTTGGGCTCCGCCTGAACAGTGTACCATTCCATCAATATGCTGACGGTGATTTTTAAAGATTTCCTGGGCTATTGGTGCATAAGTACGCGTAGCAGACAATACCAATTTGCCAGCATCTAATGGACTGCCTTCAACGGCATCCGTTAATTTACAAGATCCTGAGAAGATCAGGTCAGCGGGAACAGCTCCATCAAAAGCTTCCGGATATTTCTCCATATAGATCTTGTTGAAGACATCGTGACGTGCGGAAGTAAGACCATTTGAGCCCATTCCACCGTTATACTGATCTTCATAGTTGGCCTGGCCATAGGATGCCAATCCCACAATGACATTGCCAGGCTTAATATTATGGTTAGAAATTACATCAGCACGCTTCATACGAGCAGTGACAGTTGAATCAACGATAACCGTTCTTACCAAGTCTCCCACATCAGCAGTTTCGCCACCTGTAGAGATAATGTTGATGCCATTGTCGCGTAGCATTTGCAATACTTCCTCGGTACCATTGATCAAAGCGGCGATCACTTCACCCGGGATCAGGTTTTTGTTTCTTCCGATGGTGGAGGAAAGCAGAATATTATCTGTAGCGCCGACACAGATCAGGTCATCAATGTTCATGATAACCGCATCCTGTGCAATTCCTTTCCATACCGAAAGGTCACCGGTTTCTTTCCAATACATATAGGCTAGTGAGGACTTCGTTCCTGCGCCATCAGCATGCATAATGTTACAGTAAGCGGGGTCTCCGCCCAGGTAATCTTCTACAATTTTACAAAACGCCTGAGGGTAAAGCCCTTTGTCCACATTTTTAATCGCATTGTGTACGTCTTCCTTGGAAGCCGATACACCCCTTTGCATGTATCTTTCGTTCATCGGTGGGAATGTTAAAATTTGTGGCAAAGGTAAAAGTATTGATTAGAAAACTAAAGCATGCTTTCTATAAATCTTCCTGAAATGCGTGGTAAAAGGAAGAATCAGTCAATTTTAGCCTGAAATGGAGGTGGTAGCCTAAGGCCAGGGGCAAATTTTTATTTGTTTTCAGGTGAAAAAAGGTTGTTTCTTGAAAATGTAGGGTAAAAAAAAAGCATCCGGAATCCGAATGCTTTTCTTTTGTCCCAAAGTGGGTTTATTGTTCTTCCTCGTCTTCTCCCCCACCAAAGAATCGTTCTTCCAGGTCTTTGGACTGGTATTCCACTTTTTCCGCGGAAACTTTACGGGCATCCAGACCGATGATTTTAAACTCTGTACGTCGGTTTTTTTGTCGACCTTCCGGATTGTCGGAGCCATCCGGATTGGTATTGGCGGCAATGGGGTGCTTTCTCCGTATCCTTTTGCTTTCAGGCGATCTGCAGCGATGCCATTTTCAATTAAATAGGCTACCGCAGAATTGGCGCGACGCTGTGAAAGATCCTGATTGTAAAGGGCCTCACCCCGACTATCGGTATGGGAGCCGAGTTCAATGCGGATTTTCGGGTTATCCACCAGCAAATTCACCAGTTTATCCAGTTCTACCGCTGCATCGTCCCGGATATTGTCTTTGTCAAAGTCATAGTAAATATTTTCGAGGACGATCGGCTTATCCAATACGATTTTATCTAGTACAATCTTGGTTTCGAAAACCACATTGGTGATGTTTTTGACTAGTCGCTCTTGCGGAACGGTTTTTCCCACGGTGGAGAAGTCGGTACGGGAGGTCAGGTAATCCACTTTGGAACCAAATAGTACATAATTCTCTGCCGGATATACGCGGAAGCGGAATTTACCATCCTCATTGGTGGTGGCTTCCCCCAGGATTTCTTCATTGGCGTCCATCAACTGCACCTGTGTGTCTTCCAGTATGTCCTCTGTTCCATCATCCCCGATCGTAACGGCAATACCAGTAAGATAGTAGTTCACTACCTTTAGCTCCGGATCATTATTGACGAAGGTATAGATGTCATCATCACCAGCGCCGCCTTCTCGGTTGGAAGAGAAAAAACCTTTATTCAGGGAAAATAAGAAAAGGCCAAAATCATCCGCAGGAGAGTTTATGGGTTTTCCCAAATTGCGTACCTGAAGTTTTCCATCCTTACGTTCAGCTACAAAAAGGTCTAAGCCACCATATCCGGGATGTCCTTCTGAGGCAAAATAGAGCTTCCCGTCATCGGAAAGGTAAGGAAAGGATTCATTATCCGCCGTATTAATTTTATTTCCAAGGTTTCTGACATTTCCCCAACGGCCACGAGCATCTTTTTTGGCTACGTAGATGTCGGTTCCTCCGAAACCACCATTGCGATTACTGGCAAAATAGAGTTGCTTGCCATCCGGGCTGAAGGCCGGAGCAGAGTCCCAGGCTTCAGGATCACTGGCAGCAATCATCTTGGGTTCTGACCATTCGCCTTTTCGATATTTGGATTCATACAAATTCACATCCTGTGTGCCTTTGCGTCGACCGGTATTTCCGCGGGCAAAGATCATGGTTTTTCCATCCGGAGAGAAGGTGATGGTGCCTTCATTGGCTCCGTTGGAGTATAATTCTTTGATTTGTTCAGCCGTTTCGATCTCCACGCGTGCCCCTTTGGTCTTCACTTCCCAAATGTGAGTGAAAGGGGTGCCTGTAGCACGATAAATGTCGTTTCCTTCGCGGTTGGAGGTAAAGTATAATTTCCCCTTCGTGTACACAGGTGCGTATTCCGCACTCGGGAATTGATGGCTTCCAGGTTTTTCACCCGATAGGTAGGTTCTTTATCTTCCTCGGCTAATAATAGCTCCAGGTTGTCCACATAATTGTTGCATAGGTCAATCACCTCGACATTTGAGGCACCTTGTAAGAAATAATCCAAATGATCCTTGGCCTCCTTGTACCTTTCATTGGCCACTAGCGCTTTGGCATAATAGTAATTGGCCATTTCCTCCGGGGCTCCGGCACGTAAAGCTTCTTCATAATAGGGCAGGGCTTCTTTCAGGCGGTTGGAGAGCCGGTAAGATTCCGCAATCATATAGTTGGCCTCCGGGACAGCTTTGCCGGAGGCAGCCTGCTTCTTGAATTGCTTAAGTGCCAGTTCATATTCCCCTGCATCATGTTTCTTATAGCCTTTTTTCAAGGCAAGATCTTGCAGGAAGCATCCGCTCAGGCTAATGGAAAGTGCCAAAAAGAGGCTTAAGGAAAATTTATTCATAGTGTTGAATCGGGCGTTAGGCTAAGCTTAATTGAAAAATCGGGAAAGCCAGGAATCTTTGGCCGGAAGAATCCAGTTGTTCTCAAAGTCTTCTTTGGATTGCACCACGGTATTGAACATAGGACTTTCCGCATGAATCTCTCCTGAAGCAATTTTACTTTTGAGGGCGTTCATTGGAAATCCTTCCGTAATTCCCTGAAAGTAGACGGTTGTTCTGTTGAATGGGTCGGTCTTATAATTTTCCGCCACCTGACGAACAAAGCCAACGGAGGAATCGATAGAACAACCGGTGGCTCCGGCGCTACTCTCATCCACGGCGATTATCAAAAAGCGACCTTCTTCCAACCGCATGGAGGCATGCAGATCTTTACCATGGGCTTGCCATTGATTCAAAAAGGTGACGGCTTCTTGTTGCAGGTTCGTTTGTTCCTCTTCCGACAGGACACGGTCCAGACTATAGATCCATAATCTGGCAGAAGCGGGAAGTTCATTAAATGGTACGTACATAATTTTATAAAAAGCTTTTTGACCAACAGCGTGTTGACCCTCAATCTTTCACAAAAATCTCGGCTTTCAATCTATTTACGAAAAAAAGGAGGATATAATTGTCTGATTCACTCAAAAAAAATAAGTCTTTGAATATTTTTTAACAAAAAAGGGAAGTGAAAAGAAACAAAAATGCCGGTTTTAGGCTTACCGGCATTTTTACTAAGAAGTATTTTTTTGAAATCCCCCGTCCAAAAGTACTTGCTTTGGTCAGGGGATTTCGAGGGCTGTAGCCCTGAAGTAAAATGGTTATTAGGAATAAGCATCCGGTGCATATGCTGTAGTTCAGCGGCACCGAATATTTTGGGCTTGTATCTAAAAAGATGCAAAGGTTATTTTTTTTAAAGGATGTCTTCGGCTTCAGCAATTAATTCGGCCAAATCACGTACTTCTACTTCCCCTTCTTTTTCTTTATTCTTTACCCCATCGCTCATCATGGTCATGCAGAAGGGACAACCGGAAGCAATAATCTTGGCGCCAGTATCTAGTGCCTCTTCCGTTCGCTCAATATTGATGTCTTTGTTGCCTTGCTCAGGTTCTTTAAACATTTGAGCACCACCGGCTCCACAGCAGAGTCCTTTGGTTTTACACCTTTTCATTTCCACCAGTTCCGCATCCAGCGCTTCCAGTACTTTTCTTGGTGCTTCATAGACATTATTGGCACGGCCGAGGTAACAGGAATCATGGAAGGTGATTTTCTTTCCTTTGAAAGCACCGCCTTCCGCTTTTACCTTGCCTTCATCGATGAGCTGTTGTAATATGGCAGAATGATGCATGACCTCGTATTTTCCCCCAAGAGCAGGGTATTCATTCTTCAGGGTATTGAAACAATGAGGGCAGGCGGTCACGATTTTGGTGATTTCATAGCCGTTCAACACCTGAATGTTAGACATGGCCTGCATTTGGAACAAAAATTCGTTTCCTGCTCTGCGGGCTGGGTCACCGGTACAGGTCTCTTCCTCTCCTAATACGGCGAACTTTATGCCCACCTTGTTGAGAATTTTCACAAAAGCCTTTGTCACTTTCTTGTATCGGTCATCGAAGGATCCGGCGCAACCAACCCAGAATAGAATATCCGGTTTTTCGCCTTTAGCGGCCAATTCGGCCATGGTAGGTATATGAATGATATTGTCAGACATGGGAATCTCGGTTAGTGGGTTTTATTTGTTTTCTGCTTCGGTTTTCAGGTCATTCGCCCAGGAGAATCGGTCGGTTGGAGGGAATTTCCATGGGGCGAAGCTGGTTTCTACGTTTTGGAACATGGCATTCCATGATTGTGGGGTAGAGGATTCCTCCATGGCCATATAGCGGCGCATTTCCAGGATGATGGACAGCGGATCTATGGTGATCGGACAGGCTTCTACGCAGGCGTTACAGGTGGTGCAGGCCAACAATTCCTCCTTGTTGATATAATCTCCGTAGAGGCTTTTCCCATCTTCCAGTCCTTTTCCGCCTTTGCTGATGCTCATGCCGACTTCTTCGGCACGATCACGGGTTTTCATCATAATCGCCCTTGGCGAAAGTGCCTTGCCAGTCATATTGGCGGGGCAGTTATCGGTGCATCGGCCACATTCGGTACAGGCGTAGGCGTCCATCAGGTTTTTCCAGCTCAGGTCATTGATGTCTTTGGCGCCAAAGCGTGGAATTTCTGCCGGAGGAGGATCCGCCGGCATGCCGAGCATGGATTTCACTTCATTGGTGACATTGTCCATATTTTTGATTTCCCCTTTAGGCTTCAGGTTTGAGAAGTAAGTGTTGGGAAAGGCCAGGAATATGTGCAGGTGCTTGGAATAAGTGATGTAGAAAGCGAAGGCAAGAATGCCGACGATATGTCCCCACCAGCTGGCGCGTTCAATAATGATGAGCGTATTATCACTCAATCCTGAGAAAAGGGGGACAAAGAAACCACTGAAAAAGAACTCCCCGGTAAGGGGGTAATGGGCGACGCCTCTGCTTTGCAACACCTGATCAGCACCATTCATGGCGAGAATAGCAAACATCAAAACGGTTTCGATGACCAATATTAAGGTGGCATCCAGAGTGGGCCAGCCCTTCATCTCGATTTTAGTAAAGCGGCTGAGCTTTAATACGTGGCGACGAATAAAGAAAACCACGCAGGAAAAGATAACGCCAATAGCCAGGAATTCAAAAAAGTTAATCAGTACCGGATAGAAGGAGCCCAGCACGGGGGCAAAGAGGCGATGCGTGCCTAATATCCCATCCAGAACGATTTCCAGAACTTCCAGATTGATTAACAGAAAGCCCACATATATTAATAAGTGGAGGAAAGCGGGAATGGGGCGCTTGAACATCTTCTTTTGGCCAAAGGCAACCAGCAGCATGGTTTTTAGTCGCTCCATAGGTTGGTCGGTGCGGTCTTCCTCTTTACCTAGTAGAATGTTTTTTCGGATTTGCAGGATACGCCGCCCAATAAAATAGCCGGAAACAGCCAGCACAGCCAAAAAGACGAGCTGAGAGATAAGGGTCATGTTGATTCGTGTTTTGTTTTGGGTCTTATTCAGGTTAACGCATAAAAACCAAATCGTAAAAGCCGGTATTCTGTCTTAAATCTCAGGGATCTCTCCTTTCCCTTTTCAACAGTTGAAAAAGGGGGCTCTATCCCCGGAATTTACGGCTTCTGTTCGGGTGTTATTAGCGTTTGGTTTGGTTCAAATGGCCTTTTTGTTAATAATCAGGCACATCCTCTTATTTAATATAACCAATGTTTATAAATAAATGTCGATTAATACCATAAAATATTCTGCATGCAGAGTAATTTTTACATGATCAGGAGAAAAACCGGGCTTAATCAGAGAAAAAAGGGAGTAAGGTGGCGTAGAATTGTAGATTTTTTTGGTGATAGCGCTTGTGTTTAAAACAAAATGCCGTATGTTTGCAATCCGAAACGACAAGGTGCCTTAGCTCAGTTGGTAGAGCATCGGACTGAAAATCCGTGAGTCGGTGGTTCGAGTCCACTAGGCACCACCATTTTCGTACTCAGAAAGCCTAAGAAAGGCCTTTTGAGGAAGTTTCGGCAGGCAAACAAGAAGGTGCCTTAGCTCAGTTGGTAGAGCATCGGACTGAAAATCCGTGAGTCGGTGGTTCGAGTCCACTAGGCACCACTCTTTTTTGTTTACGTCATTTTGGGGCGTCCTGAAATGGCAATCATCTTTGTTTAAGAAGGTGCCTTAGCTCAGTTGGTAGAGCATCGGACTGAAAATCCGTGAGTCGGTGGTTCGAGTCCACTAGGCACCACTCTTTTTTTCCTGGGACACTATGAAATTATGGTGCTTTAGCTCAGTTGGTAGAGCATCGGACTGAAAATCCGTGAGTCGGTGGTTCGAGTCCACTAAGCACCACCCTTGTCCCAAGGGATAAAGGTGAGAGAATTTGAATAATAATTTGGTGCCTTAGCTCAGTTGGTAGAGCATCGGACTGAAAATCCGTGAGTCGGTGGTTCGAGTCCACTAGGCACCACTTTATTTTGACTCCCTTGAGGAGTTTTCGAGGCAATGCAATTTGTTGGTGCCTTAGCTCAGTTGGTAGAGCATCGGACTGAAAATCCGTGAGTCGGTGGTTCGAGTCCACTAGGCACCACCATTTCTTTTTTAGGAGATGGTGGAACACAAAAAGCAAAGCATTTCGGTGCCTTAGCTCAGTTGGTAGAGCATCGGACTGAAAATCCGTGAGTCGGTGGTTCGAGTCCACTAGGCACCACGATTTTGACTGTAAAAAGTCAACATCTGTTACAAAGATAAAAGGTCGCAAGCTTCCAATTTGCGACCTTTTTATTTGTCCACACTTTTGGTCTCATTTGCATCAAAAAGGAGACAGGCAGGCCATCATCCGGTCGAAACAATCCTCAAAAGCATTTACCAGACTCAGGGAAAGGGGCTTCCCGCGATAAACGCGGTCGGGCTACCGTCAGTCGCTCTGAACATCGGGGCGGACAGGCGGACTGAGGTTTTGAATCGTCTGCCCGCCCTGATGTTCAGGAGCTCCACAACCGGCGCTGCCTCTGCCGGTATCCCTAAGCCAAATCGCCTTTGGCTCCCACCTTGGCCTTTCGGCCGCGGCGCTTTGCCTTTTTCGCTATTCCCCGGCTTTGTATCCAAAAAGCGACAAATTCCCTCAAAACACTACCGTCAAGCCCCTAAATCCTGCCTCCCATCGCCAGAATATTCTTTAGCCCTCGTCGCAAGCGACTTGTCTCCTTCCCGCCTGCGGGCCAATGGGGGAATTGATCCGGTAATATCCGGGGAATCCCCACTACCGCCCATTTTCCCTGTCGGGAAGGAAGAACTCCGGGATTATGGTGTTTCAAAGGGTGCATCGCTAAGGCTCAGCCTTGGCCTGTCGGCCGCGGCGCGAACCTTCTCGCCCTATTCCCCGGCTTTGCATCTAAAAAGCGACAAATTTCCTCAAAACACTTCTGTCAAGCTGCCCCATCTTGCTTCCCATCGCCATAATGGCCTTCAGTCCTCGCCGAAAGCGACTCGTCCCCTTCCCGCCTGCGGGCCAATGGGGAATTGATCCGATAAAATTCGGGGAATCCCCACTACCGCCCATTTTCCCTGTCAGGAAGGAAGAATTTCGGGGAATATGGTGTTTCAAAGGGCGCATCGCTAAGGCTCAGCCTTGGCCTGTCGGCCGCGGCACCCAGCATAAAAGTAGAGGTTTAACAGTTTTGCATCAAATTAGGTGCAGACGTTGGTGGTGGAGAAGATTATTGTGGGTTGTTGTTAATGTGCAGATATTGAGTGGCTTGTGGGTGTTTGGGGAGGTGAGGGTCGAGCTTTGGTCACCATTTCGCGACAACTATTTCTACTTTTATGCACACTTTTCACCTATGTTTTGACTCAATTGACCAATAGGTTGAAAAACGGTCCCATTTTGGGGAAAATAGAGACAATTTGGCTTGAACGGAAACACGTTGATCTCTTGGAGTGTCCATTTTAGCGGGTAAAGAGGACGGTTGTACCTTTTTTGATACCAGGTGGAAGGTAAAGGAGCGGGGTTCGGGAAATCGCAGGGAAGATGAGGTAGGAGGTAGTCCCGATATGGGAAAAGCAGAAAGGCTGAGAAGCGGTAAATCGCCTAAGAGTGGGGAGTGAGGGAAGGCATTGGGGCCGATAGGCGCCTGGGGCAGGGATCAAACCATTGTTTGAGCTCCTTTCGGGCGGTGGTGGCAATTGGATAACCATGGATTGCCACCGCCCGAAAGAGCGAGTGGTGCGAGCCCGACCGCGCTTGTGCGGTGCCCCCCTAAAAATTATTTCTTTCTTGGTTTCTTGTAGATGGGTACGGTGGAGCAAGGTTCGCCATACATGATGCCTTTGGCGTAGGGCACCAGGCGGTGCGATAGTTCCACATAGGCGGAAGTAGGCACGGCTTTGTCGGAACAGCCCTTGATCACGACCATTTTATCCTCGAATTGCTTATAATCGAAATGCGCCAGGGCTTTGCGGAAGATGACCGTTTCCAGTTCCTCCAAATCCCCGAAGACGATGGTGCGCGCGAAGGGGTTCAGGCGGGTGGTCAGCAACATGAAGGCCCAGGTCGGGACGATGGCGTCCTCGGAACAGGTGATGGCCACATGCTTATCCTGATACTGTGTCCAGTCGGTAGCTTTTACAAAGTCACGGAAGTCTTTTTCGCGCAGGATCATGCCCTGAAACAGCTGGTCTTTGATGTCCAGCAATACGCGTTCGCCTTTCGGACGGAGGGTTTCGAGGTCTATTTGCTCGAGTCCACTGTTGGCGACTTTATTAACGATGGGTTGGTCTTGCAAACTCATACTCTTTTCTTGGGTTTGGTGCCTTGGAAGGCCTTTAAGTAGTAAGGCTCAAAGTAAGCCAGGCTTTCGAATTGTTGATTTTGATATTTTTCCTCGGCCAATAAGCCTACGCCTTTGGCAGATGGGGTGATGTTTTCAAGGAATACGGCATTTTCATGCTGCAGGATGTCTTTGCACTTGGGCATTCCATTGCCGAAGAAGACGATTTGGCGGTTGGCCAGTTGCTCCGTGAAGGGATTGATTTCGTCCTCCAGTACCTTGGGTTGGGTTTTTTCCAGCAGTTCGCCATTGGCTTCGGAAAGTTGGCAATATACTTCCATGCGTCGGGCATCGAGCATAGGGCAGTACAGGGCATTGGGACGATCTGCGGTATGGGCAACGGTGCGCACCATGGCCGACAGGGTGTCGATGGCAATCAGTGGAATGTCTAGGGCATGGCAAAGGCCTTTGGCGGTGGAAAGTCCAATGCGCAGGCCGGTATAAGATCCGGGGCCGGCGCTCACGGCTACGGCATCCAGTTGATTCATCTCCAAGCCGACGTTTTTCATCAATTGCTCAATCACAACGGTAAGCAGGTTGGAGTGACTCTTCTCGATGAACAACTCCTGGAGGGCCTGAAGCTCGCCATCCTTAAATAATGCTACCGAACAAACCGGGGTAGCGGTCTCTATATTTAAAATTATTGCCATAATATCTTGTGGAATAAACGCTTAATGGGAGTATTGATTCTCCCGGGCGCTGCAAAATTATTAAATCCTTACTATTTTGTAGGTAGTTGCGCTTACTTTCACGCCTTTTTAATGGGAAAAAGTCCTGATGGGCTTGGTTTCTGTGTATTTTTGGAGTTGCTGGCCAAATTCCTGGCGAGCATTTTACTTGTTGATTGAATGAAATTTCTTTTCGATTTATTTTGGACCTTTTTTAAGCTGGGGGCGGTGACCTTCGGTGGAGGTTATGCCATGATTGCCATACTGGAGGACATTATCTGTACGCAGAAGCAATGGTTGGAGAAGGAGGAGTTATTGGATATTATCGCCATCGCTCAGATGACCCCCGGTACTATCGCGATTAATGCGGCCACCTTTGTGGGCTTTAAATATAAAGGGGTAGGTGGGGCGATAGCGGCCAGCATTGGATTGGTGATGCCCTCGGTGATCATTGTGACGGTGATTGTGTTGCTTTTCGGGGCTGAGCTGTCGAACCCTTTGGTGCAGGCGGCCTTTACGGGGATCCGTTGTTGCGTGGTGGCGCTGATTATGGTGGCTGTGGTACGCATGTATAAGGATTCGGTGAAGGAAAACTGGGGCAGGCTGGCCTTTTTGATCAGCGTGTTGCTAATGGTCTTTTCCGGACTGAACCCGATTGGCCTGATTGTGGCCGGTGCTGCGATTGCCATGCTGACGCAGTTGATTATTCCCAAATGGTTTTCTAAAAAACTGGCCTGATGGCCGCTAATGTATGATTTACTTAGAACTGTTTATAACCTACTTTAAAATTGGCTTGTTCTCTTTCGGTGGAGGACTGGCGATGTTGCCATTGATTGAGCATGAGATGCTGAGCCATGGCTGGATGACGCATGCGGAGTTCATGAATATTGTGGCGATTTCCCAAATGACGCCTGGTGCTATTGCGGTGAACTGCGCGACTTTCATCGGGCTGAAGGTAGGCGGAGTGCCGGGAGGAATTATCGCCACTACGGGCTTGGCCATGCCCTCGGTGATTGTGATTCTACTACTGACGCAGCTGCTGGCGCGTATAAAGGAACACCCGATGAAGAAGGCTTTCTTCTTTGGGATCAAACCGGTGACCATTGGCCTGATTTTCTATGCCGGGGTGATGGTGGCGCAGAATACGATTCTCCTAAATCCTGCCGACTGGCTGAGTGTGGATTGGGTGAAGTTCGTATTGACTGGTCTTTGTTTCCTGGTGCTGTATCGCTTTAAAGTGAACTCGATCATGATGATCGGCATTAGTGGGGTGATAGGGCTGGTGCTGTTTGGCTTTATGGGACTTTAATCAGTAACTGACCTGCCGTAATTTAACATGGAGGGGTAGAATTAATATTCAGTGGAATGGAGAGGGATTTGAGGGGCTGTACCTCCCTTTAAACGCGCCAGACAGATTTATTAAAAGATCATCCTCAAGGTTCGGGAGGTCTGTTATCTTATAAAACAAAAAAAGCGCTTAGGTCTGCCCCAAGCGCTTTTCTTTTATTGATTTCTTACAATTATTCTCCTTTTAGGATTTTGTTGTACTCTTCTGTATTGTTTAATACCTCGATGGCTTTCTGAACCGTCTCATCTGTTTTGAAGGAAGCTTCGATCAAGCCTTCACGATAGTAGTAGCGGGAAACGATTTCCTCTGAAATAACGGTTTTGATTTCGTCTTTGAATTTCTCCAAATCCTTTTTCTTATCGTGCTTTACGCTTTTTTCCAATTCCTCGATTTGCGCCTGCACGTCGTCGAAAAATTTCTCTTTCTCAGCAAACTCTTTAAGCTCTTCCAGTGATTTTTCCACCTTGGTGGTATAATCGTATTCCTTGTCGCCTAACCATGTCACAAAGTTATTGAAATCCTCATCGGTGATTTCAAACTCAGCTGGAGAAACGATGGATTCGTGATCGTAGTAGTAGTTAGTCGCATAGTCAAAGATCCATCCGCGGGCCAAAAGACTGGCGGTGATTGGAGCAATGTACTTACGCTCAATTTCGATGTCCGGATCAATCCCTCCGCCGTCATATACCGGACGGCCATTGGCGGTATTGAAAGCTACTTTTAAAGAATCTGGCAATTTACCAACTGATCCGTCGTCGTTTCTGTGGGAATAATCTATGGCCTGAATACATCTTCCGGAAGGAATGTAGTATTTGGCGGTGGTTACTTTCAATTGAGAGTTGTAAGCTAATGGACGCGTGGCCTGTACCAAACCTTTACCGAATGTACGCTCGCCAACCAATACTCCTCGATCGTAATCCTGCATTACACCGGAAACAATTTCCGCTGCGGAAGCCGAACGGCTGGAAGTAAGGACTACTAATGGAATCTCGGTGTCTACTGCACTGTTTAAAGTGTTGTATTCTTTATTCCAGTCAGACATTTTACCCTTGGTGCTTACCACTTCGGATCCTCTTGGTACAAAAACGTTGGATACGTTCACTGCTTCGTTTAGCAAACCACCCGGGTTGTCTCTCAAGTCTAAAACAATTTTGGAGGCGCCCTCTGCTTTTAATTTTTTTAAGGCGTCTTTTACCTCTTTACCTGCTTCGGTAGTGAAGTCTGAAAGTTTAATATAACCGATACCATCGGCAATCATTCCGTTCCAGGGTACATTTTTCAGCGTGATTTTCTCACGGGTAATATTGATGTCCAGAGGCTCTTCGGCGTTCTGGCGCTTAACTTTTACCACCAAACCAGTGTTGGCCTGACCTTTCAGCAGTTTAGAGATGTCAGAGACGTTCTTATCGGAAACATCAATACCATCAATTTCCAGAATCTCATCGGCTACCTTCAATCCGCTCTTTTGCGCGGGGAAGCCTAAATAGGGCATGATAATGACATTTTTTTCATGCTGACGGCCGATGATGGCCCCAATCCCCCCATACTGACCAGTAGTCATGGTGCGGTAGTCTTCTATCTCGTCCTCCGGGATATAATTGGTGTAGGGATCCAGAGACTCCAACATAGCGTCAATCCCGGTCTTAATTAAGTCGTTTGGGTTGACCTCATCTACATAATAAGTGTTGATTTCTTTAAATAGGGTGGCGAAAATGTCCAAATTCTTGGCAATCTGGAAATAGCGATCCGCCTGATCTGTTCTGGTAAAGGAGAAAAGTCCTAAAAGACTGACGCCCAAAACCATTGGCAAGAAAATTTTCTTGAAAGTTATTTTCATTGGTATGATTTATTAAAAGCAATAGCTGTATTTATCCTTAGATAACGATAAGGAAAAGAAAAAGTAGCACTCCAATTGCTAAAAATAATAGGGATTAACAATAAATAACAATTATTTCCTTGGAAATAGCCGCATTGCTTCAGGATTATGAAGGAATGCCTGCATTGATAACAAAAATATTTGCAAAAAGCTAGATAGCATCGACTCACCATAGGAGATGAACAGGCGAGAAAGAAGATGGGGGATACACTTTTTTCAGGAAGGTATAAATGTGCTTATTGGAAAAGCTTATATTTTGGATGATTTTCTGTTGGAAGCTTTTCTTTAAAGTCGATTTCAGGGAAGGATTTTGGATCAGTCCGGTGTTTCGGATTCCGCCGCTTCGTTTACCAGATGATGAATCTTTTTGAGGATCCTGCGCATTTGTTTTTCAATCTCATGATACGGCAGCATCTTCGGGAGGTATAAATAAAACCAATACGCAAAGCCGGATGACTCTCCGGGCTTAATAATTCTGTTTTATGAAGACGGTAAGCTTCCCGAAGTCGACGTTTTACCGCATTCCGGTCAACGGCATGTTTATGTTTTTTCTTCGGAACGCTAAAAAGCACCTGATGAAAGTCGGTTTCCGGCTGCGAAGCAGGCAGGAATACCACTTTCATCGGATGCAAAAAAAAAGAGGAACCTTTATAAAAAAGTTCCTGTATAGATTTTTTACTACATAAACGCTCGGCTTTACATAGCGTGAAGGATCCGGGACGTCTAGTAGTGTTTCCCATAGAATGGCAAATAACCTTAATGATTATTTGTGAGTCTTTTGATCAGAAACAGTTAATCTTTTTCTTCCTTTAGCACGACGACGAGCCAATACTGCACGACCGCTTACGGAAGCCATACGAGCTTTGAAACCGTGCTTGTTTTTACGTTTTCTCTGCGAAGGTTGGAAAGTTCTTTTCATTACTATCTATTTTTTAAGGCTGCAAATATACAATTAAAATATCGATAAACAATTAGGGGGCTGAAAATAAGTTCCTTAGCCCGAGTTTATCGCGTAAAAAAACCACTTAACAGTGGTTTACGGGGCGCAAATATACGAAGGTTTCCTTAAAATCCATGGGCTTTGCATTAAAATTATGGCTTTTTAAGCGTTTCTACTCAGGGTAACGAACCAACGATCAGGCAGTTCACCATGAACGGCTTGCTGATAATCGGAGTATCCACAAGGAACGCGCCAAAAACGTGGCTTTCCAGGATTCGGGTTCGGAACTTCTACCCACCATTTTCCGGAGATGAGGCTTTTGTAGAATTTTATGGGTTCGTCATGGATGTCAATCTTGACCAAATATTGCATGAAGTCCTGGCTTTCAAATTCGGCCTCGTTTTTTCTATTGTAAAAGCCTTCGATAAAGTACCAGATCATGGTGGCGATTACCGAAGCGGTCTTCATTTGGTCATCATCCTCAAAGGGGTTGTATTCATAAAAGCCAATGGAAGACATGTCATTGTTTATGCCGGCATACCAGCAGATCTGACAAGCTTCTTCCCCTGTCAGTCCAAAAGGTTGTGCATTGGAGCTTCCGGGAGCATCAGAGGAACGAATAGCGGCAACATCAAAAGACAACAGTTGCGTGGAGCGGATAATGGGCTCCATGGCCTTAATATCTGCCCGGGCATCTCCTAGTCGGATAGTATCAAAGCTTAGGCTTTGGAGCTTTTCAAGCTCCTCAGGGTCGCAGAGGTAAGTTTGATAGGCCAAATGGGCGAAGTTGTCCAGGATATTGGGGGTCTGCAGGATGATTTTTTGCAGGAAGTTCCTGTTAAAAGGTACTTCAGCGTCATTGGTAAGATCGAGGAAGGCATCAATATTTAATAAGGATACCTTTTTTTCCTCTGAAAGATAGGCCTGGTATTGTCCAACAGTGAAATCATGGGTTCCTCCAAAGATTAAAGGTAAAATGTTATGATGAAGGAGCATGGCACAAACCTCCCGAAGCCTCCCACAGGTTTCTTCCGGGTCAAGGCCATTTCGAATGTTGCCTAAGTCGGCAATTCGATAAGGATTTGCTCCTTTTTTTAGTCGATAAAGCTTTTTTCGGATTTCCATAGGAGCCTGGCTCACCCCCATATTGGACTCATCACCTCCGTTTTCTTCAATGCCAATGAAGGCGATATCTACTTCTTCCAATGAGGGGAACTGATGCCTGAAGATTTGGATCTGTTCGCCTATGGTGTTTTTGGCAAAGGAGATGTCTTCCCCAAAAAATGGTTCCGGGATGGGGGATAAGAAAAGCTCGAAATTTAACATGCTTGCAATTAGGTAAAATCAGACCTTGGAAATTAACAAATGATTTAAAAATTGAAAAGTTTTTGGAAAAACTTACATAAAAAAAGGAGTGAGCCCAAAAGCTCACTCCTTTAATTTATTCTTTTTGGGGATAATGATTATCCTCCGAAGTCGTCAAATCGGATGTTTTCGTCCGGCACACCCAAGTCTTCCAACATCTTCAATACTGCTGCGTTCATCATTGGAGGTCCGCATAGGTAGTACTCGATATCTTCCGGCTCATCGTGTTTGCTCAAGTAGTTATCCAACAATGCCTGGTGGATAAATCCTGTGAAACCGTCACCTTCATCTTCCATGTCCTTTTTCACTTTCCAGTTGTCCTCAGGAAGCGGCTCAGAAAGGGCAATGTTCATCTTAAAGTTAGGGAAGTCCTCCTCGATTTTATCGAAGTGGTTCAAGTAGAACAACTCTTTCTTCGAACGACCACCGTACCAGTAAGAAACTTTACGATTAGTTTTCTCGGTGTGGAACAAGTGGAAGATCTGTGCTCTCAATGGCGCCATACCAGCACCACCACCGATGTAAACCATCTCGCGCTGAGTAGGGTTGATCTCGAATTCACCGTAAGGACCGGAAACTGTTACGAAGTCGCCTGGCTTACGAGAGAATACATAAGAAGAACAGATACCTGGGTTAACTTTCATCCAAGTGTTGTTCGCACGATCCCAAGGAGGAGTAGCGATACGGATGTTAAGCATTACGATATCACCTTCTGCAGGGTGGTTGGCCATAGAATAAGCGCGGTAGATCGGCTCATCGTTCACCATCTGAAGATCCCACAATCCGAAGTTGTCCCAGTCAGACTTATAAACGTCAGCAGGGTGACCCAACTCAGGATGAGGAGTGATGTCCATATCCTTGAAGTCTACCGTAATGGCAGGAACGTCAATCTGGATATAACCACCAGCTTCGAAATCCATGTGTTCGCCTTTTGGAAGACGTACTTTGAACTCTTTAATGAAAGTAGAAACGTTGTAGTTAGAAATTACCTCGCAATCCCACTTCTTAATACCGAAGATTTCAGCCGGAATTTCTATGTCCATATCGTTTTTAACTTTCACCTGGCAAGCCAAACGAACGTTATCTGCTTTTTCAGCTCTTGAAAGGTGACCTTCCTCTGTAGGCAATACGTCACCGCCTCCTGATGTAACTCGGCACTTACACATTGCGCAAGTACCTCCTCCACCACATGCAGATGGTAAGAAGATCTTCTCGTTACCCATGGTAGAAAGCAAGGTGCTACCAGCAGCGGTAGTCACTTCTCTTTCGCCATTGATCGTGATCTTCACCGGTCCTGACTGTACAAGCTTCGATTGCGCAAAAAGCAATACGAAAACCAACATCAGGATCAATGCAGTAAAGGCAACAACACCGGATAATACAATACCTGTCATTGTTCTTTAATGATTTGTAAATGATAAATAAACCTGCCTTCGCAGGCTGCACAAATATAAGGCTGTGCTTCAAAATCCTAACAATATATTGAAGGGAAATTCCGATAAGCACAAAAAAAAGATGAACCTTTCCGCAGGATTTGCGTCGGATTCATCTTTTTTGGATTAATGTCAGAAATAAATGTCGATTATTTCAGCATTTTCAATAAGGAAGAAAGCTTAGACTTCACATGGCGGCGATCAACGATGAAATCCAGGAAGCCATGTTCCAGCACGAATTCAGCGCTTTGGAATCCTTCGGGAAGATCACGGCCGATGGTCTCGCGAATCACACGCGGACCGGCAAATCCGATCAGGGCACCTGGCTCAGAAATGTTGAAGTCTCCCAACATTGCATAGGAAGCGGTAACACCACCAGTGGTTGGGTCTGTCAAATAACTGACGTAAGGTACTTTTGCCTCTGAAAGTAAGTGCAGTTTGGCGGAGGTTTTGGCCATTTGCATCAGCGAATAACCTGCTTCCATCATACGCGCACCACCTGATTTGGAAATCATGATGAAAGGAATCTTGTGCTTCAATGCATGATCAATAGCACGGCTGATCTTTTCTCCGACAACAGAGCCCATGGATCCACCAATAAAGCTGAAGTCCATACAGGCTACCACTACTTCCAATTGGTTCATTTTACCGACGGCTGTACGACAGGCATCCACCAATTTGGTTTTCTCTTGAACTTTTTTCAGGCGTTTTGGGTAAGGCTTGCTATCCACGAAATTCAAAGGGTCGCCGGAGCTCAATGAGGCATCCAATTCCTTGAATTCGTTGTTGTCAAATAGGATCTCAAAGTATTCTTTGGAGCCGATGCGTACATGGTATCCGTCTTCCGGACATACGTATGCATTGGCTTTTAATTCCCTCATGTGGATAATGGAGCCGGACGGGGTTTTGTACCATAACCCTTCAGGGGCGTCCATTTTATCTTTGGTCGAGGTCTTTATCCCTTTATCCGTTCTTTGAAACCAAGACATATTTTTATATAGTTTAGTATGCTTTTAACTCGTAACAAATTGACAAAAAATCAGAACCTTAAGCTTGCGTTGGGAAGGAAACTAAGGTTCAACAGTCGCACAAATATATTTCAATATTTTGTTTATTCAAGGGAAATTCTTGTCCTATAAGATCATGCTCCTTTTGTTACTTTATTTAAGGGCTTGATTGATAATATTTTGGCGATCCATTTTTCAATAGATCGCCAAAATTAATATTAAACTGAAAAACAGACTTGTTTATTTCAGTTGGTCAGATTTTAAGTTCTTTATTTCCAGCAGGGCCACCTCTAGTTTGTTTTCGGCTACAGTAGCACGATCAGTAGCTTCCTTGAGTTTTTGGTCCAGATCATTTTCGCGTCTTGCAGCATCTTCTTGCGTAGCTTCCAACTCTTCCATGTTCTGACGCATTTCCTCTTCCTGTGCACGCAATTGCTCTCCTTGTAATTGAGCTTCCTGAAGTAATTTTTGGGTTCGGATATTTACGCGCATTGCACTGATTTCTGAAGCAATACTTTCTCCCAAACGCTCAATGAATTCAATTTGGTAAGGCTCAAATTTGGTGAAGGCCGCAATTTCGAGTACTCCGTAAACTTCCTCATTTATTTTTAATGGAATGACTAACAAGCAGGAAGGGCTTGCATCACCTAGGCCGGAGGTAATATTGATATAAGAGGATGGGATGTCGGTCATGAAAATAGTTTCCTTCTCCTGGAAACATCTTCCGGCTATGCCCTCTCCTACCAATATTTCTTTTTGTAGGAATTTCTGACGATCATAAGCAAAACAGGCTTTTTGCTCCAGTACCGGATGTTCCCGGTTATCGGTTTCTAAAAGAAAGATTCCGCCCTGATTGGCATTGGTGTATTTCACCAGTTCAGAGATGATTTTATAGGATAGCTCCTCAATATTGGCGTCAGCATTGCGCGTGATTTCGCTGAATTTTGCCAGCCCGGTATTTGCCCAGTTTCTTTGGTCTTCCTCCTTCTTTCTGGTTTTTTCTTGTGCGCTAGCGGTCTGAAGACTGTCTTTCATTTCCAGTAAGGCCTTACCTAAATGATCATTTTCACTTTTCGACTGAAGCTCTACATTCAAATTCCCTCGTCCAATTTCATGTGCGAAATTGGTGATTTCACTCAGGCTGTCCATTACCTGGTTCAGGCTTTCGGCCATGTCCTGAATTTCATCCCTGGATTTAATTGATAAGTGATTATTTTTGGAGACCTCTCCCTGAGCAATGCGTTTTAACATGCCCGTGGTTTTAATGATGGGCGAAGTAATACTATAAGCCAAGCCCCAAATGATCGCTAACAATACCAAAAGTCCAATGATCAGACCAATGGAGGCTCCTTTGGTTAATTCTTTGGCTTGTTCCATGAAAATGGATAGCGGAATTTTGATGGCTAAGGTCCATGGTTTTTCTGTTCCCTGAGAGACTACCGGGACGAAAGTAATGAAGTAAGGGATTTCTCCTTCCTCAACGGTGTAGCTAAAGTTTTCCCCTGCCATAATTTTGTCCAGCATGTGCTCATCAGAAGGAAGGTGTTCTGCCAAATCCATTAGTTTATTTCCAATCATGCTTTGGTCAGGATGGCCCACAACGGTTCCTTCATAAGAGACCAGATAGGCTTCCGATCCCGGGTAGGGGTGAATGTCTTTCACTAAATCGGCAAATCCCCCAGGCTCAAATCGCAGGCAACAATACCGGCGAACTTTCCGGACGGGAGGAAAAGCGGTGCGGCCTGAGAGCTCATTAGAAGCCCTTTAAGGTTTTCATTTAAAAGATCCTGGTAAGGTTCTGCTAATACTTCTGCTGGCTTTCTTTTCGTTTGGTAATAGTAACTAGTAGGGTTGGATATGCTCGCGGTATCAAGTGTGGCTTTGAAATAAGTGATGTCATTGCCTTCTTTTTGAGCCAAGCTTATGTATCTCCCATGGTCTTTATGCCAATCGGGGTCTATAGCCGCTAATTCCAAAATGTAATATACCGCCAGCAGGTCTTCATTTCTTTTGTAAAAAGAGCTCAGTAGGGTGTCCAGAATCGCTTCATTGGAATAGTCACCCTGAAAGTCTACAAAGTCCTGAACTCCATTTGCCAGGGCTCGCATCATTCCTTGGTTATGATTCAGGCGAGATTCAATTTGGTTGGCATATTCTCTTGCTGAAGTTTGAGCAACTACTTTGGCGTCTTCAATAGATTTTTCATTTAGGTTGTTGGTGAAAAAATACCAGGCGGTAATCACCATTGAGCCTAGAAAAACCGCTGTGAAAAACACCAATTTATGGCGTATTCGAAAACGTAATTTCATAAAACTATTCTGTTGGGTTTGGTTGGGGACAATAAAGGTTAAGAGTAAGGTATTACTGCTAAATCAATAATTTACACAATGTTAGTTTTGTGCGAAATATGAAGAAAAAAATTTTTTTTCAGATTATGAAGATAAAGAGATTAAAATTTGGTTGCAGTTTAATCGATTTGATCGACCGAATGAGAGGGATGAACCTGATTTTATTGGATCTTATTGAAAAAATTTAAAGTTAGTGGAGAGATAACAATGAAAAAAACATTAATAATGGAATAAAATCGCCTGTTTTTGAAAATTACATTTATTGGGCAGGCCAAAAAAAATTGCAAAAAAAAGGTGATCTACTGATCACCTTAGTGGTATTTTTAATCAATTTCTTTGAAATCGATATACTCGCCTCCTTTAAAATTTTCAAGGTCTTTATCCTGTTGGTTCTTCTTGGGGACATAATCCACCTTGATTTGCCCGGATGGTTTCTTTCGAAATTGCTGATTTGATTCATTATTCTGGTGGTTGTAAGCCTGGTGCCAGCCCCTTTGTTGTTGGGTAGCTCTTCTTAATACCATTCCCAAAATTTTGTTGCTCATTTTGTAAGCAACATAGAAAATCATAAATAATATCAGCAGTATTTTAAACATGGCTTTAAATATTTTTATGGACTTGAGAAGCATTACTTCTCAAATCCAAATCTTGCTTCTTATTACTTACTCAGGTACAAATTTCGTTCCGAGTGAAGTTTCAAGAAGTAATCATCTAATAAATCGTCAATAAAGTAAATGGCCTCACCAGTTGATTTCATCTCAGGTCCTAACTCCTTATTTACATTCGGGAATTTGTTAAAAGAGAATACCGGCTCTTTAATAGCGTATCCTTCTTTTACCGGATTGAATTCAAAATCAGTTACTTTCGCGCCTAGCATCACTTTCGTTGCGTAATTCACGTAAGGTTCCTGATAAGCTTTACAGATAAATGGTACGGTACGGGATGCACGAGGGTTGGCTTCGATGACATAAACTACATCATTTTTTACAGCAAACTGAATATTGATCAATCCCTGAGTTTTCAAGGCGATCGCCAGTTTCTTGGTGTAGTTTTCAATGGTCTGGATGGCCAAGTCTCCTAAGTTGTAAGGAGGTAGTACCGCATTGGAGTCCCCGGAGTGAATACCGGCAGGCTCAATGTGTTGCATAATACCAATGATGTGAACATTTTCACCATCACAAATCGCATCTGCTTCACACTCTACCGCGCCATCAAGGAAGTGATCCAACAGGACTTTATTTCCAGGAATGTCACGCAATACTTTCACTACGTGTTGCATCAACTCCTCCTCATTGATTACGATTTTCATTCCCTGGCCCCCTAATACATAGGATGGGCGAACCAAAGATGGGAATCCGATATCCTGAGCTACTTCCATCGCTTCGTCCGCAGTTTCTGCTGTACCGAAACGAGGGTAAGGAATATCCAAATCTTTCAATAAGGTAGAGAAGCGACCGCGATCCTCGGCTAAGTCAAGGGCTTCGAAGGAAGTACCGATGATTTTGATGCCGTAGCTGGTTAATTTCTCAGCCAATTTAAGTGCTGTTTGTCCACCAAGCTGAACAATTACGCCTTCTGGTTTTTCGTGAAGGATGATGTCATAGATGTGTTCCCAGAATACCGGCTCGAAGTATAATTTATCCGCAACGTCAAAGTCAGTAGAAACAGTCTCCGGGTTACAGTTGATCATGATGGTTTCATAACCGGCTTCTTTTGCGGCCAATACCCCATGCACACAGCAGTAATCAAACTCAATACCCTGACCGATACGGTTCGGTCCGGCACCCAACACGACCACTTTTTTCTTGTCAGAAACGATTGATTCGTTTTCTTCGCCAAAAGTAGAGTAGTAATAAGGGGTTTGCGCTTCAAATTCCGCAGCACAGGTATCTACCACTTTGTAAACGCGGTTGATGCCCAATTCACGACGGTGGTTATGTACTTCAGATTCCTTACATCCGATCAAATGAGCGATCTGACGATCCGCATAACCCATTTTCTTGGCTTCCAACAATAGCTTTTTCGGCATATTGCTCAAATCGAATTTGGCCATTTCCTTTTCGATGGCAATCAATTCTTCAATCTGACGAAGGAACCAAGGATCAATCTTGGTTAGGGAGCGGATAGTTTTAAATGGAATACCCAGTTTGTAAGCATCGTAAATGTGGAATAAACGATCCCAGCTTGGGTGCTCCAGGCTATAAAGCAATTCTTCCTGATTGGTGTTTTCTTTGCCATCAGCTCCTAAACCATTTCTCTTGATCTCAAGCGACTGGCAGGCTTTCTGAAGTGCTTCCTGGAAGTTCTGGCCAATACCCATTACCTCCCCAACTGCTTTCATCTGCAAGCCCAGTGATTTATCTGCTCCGTGGAATTTATCAAAGTTCCAACGAGGGATTTTCACGATCACATAGTCCAAAGAAGGCTCGAAGAAAGCAGAGGTAGTTTTGGTGATCTGGTTTTTCAACTCATCCAGGTTGTAGCCAATCGCCAATTTCGCTGCAATTTTGGCAATCGGATATCCTGTCGCTTTGGATGCCAATGCAGAGGAACGAGATACACGAGGGTTAATCTCAATAGCGATGATTTCATCATTTGCCGGATTTACAGAGAACTGTACGTTACATCCACCTGCAAACTGTCCGATACCATTCATCATTTTGATGGCCAAGTCACGCATTTCCTGATAAACGGTGTCAGGAAGGGTCATGGCTGGCGCTACAGTGATAGAGTCTCCTGTGTGAACCCCCATTGGGTCAAAGTTCTCAATAGAACAGATGATGATCACGTTACCGTTATTGTCACGCAATAACTCAAGCTCATACTCTTTCCATCCTAAGATAGACTGCTCTACCAATACTTCATGTACCGGAGAGGCATGCAAACCGCGGGTAAGCGCTTTGTCAAAATCTTCAGGCTTGTTTACAAAACCTCCTCCTGTACCTCCAAGGGTAAAGGAAGGACGGATTACCAAAGGAAAACCTATTTCTTGAGCAATTTCTTTTCCGTGAAGGAAAGAAGTTGCGGTTTCGCCCTTACACACGTTTACATCAAGTTCGTGCATCAACAGGCGGAACTTTTCACGGTCCTCAGTAGTCTCGATGGCGTCAATGTCCACCCCGATAATACGAACGCCGTACTTCTCCCAAATTCCGGCAGTCTGACAATCAATCGCAAGGTTCAATGCGGTCTGACCACCCATGGTAGGCAATACGGCGTCAATTTCGTGTTTTTCAAGGATCTCAACAATTGATTTTTTGTTGAGCGGCTTGAGGTAGACATTATCAGCGGTGACGGAATCCGTCATAATGGTCGCCGGGTTGGAGTTGATCAGGGTCACTTCAATGCCTTCTTCTCTTAAAGAGCGAGAGGCTTGCGATCCGGAGTAATCAAACTCACAGGCTTGTCCAATAATAATCGGCCCACTACCGATAATAAGTACGGATTTGATACTGGTGTCTTTTGGCATTCTTGACAGGAATTATTTTTTTCTTAGGATTTTAAGCATGTCCAAATTGGCACAAATGTAGGGTGTTCAGACTACATTTGAAAATTATGAGGCTATCATTTAATCAGGAATTTGTTTAATGTAGCCGGGAGTAGCGGATGATGGGTCTTTATTTAGGCTAGAACAGATACTTCATCATACAAAATTTAATGAATTTCAAAAAGCCAATGGCAGGCCGGATTTTGATATCTACTCATCCAACTAAAGATTCCACTTATTGATTGCCGCTCTTTCAAAATTTGAATATAAAAAAACCGATGCCTGACCGGCATCGGTTAATAATATTTTAGTAAGCTTTGGCAAATAGAAATTTCTTGCCAGGCTTGCCTGTTATAATACATGGTCCTTCTTCGGAATCTTTCCAGTCCACCGGGAAGCAACGGGAAGAGGCTTTTGTTTCGTCCTGAATTTTATCCTCGGTTTCTTTGGTGCCATCAAAGTAACAAGCGACAAAGCCTCCTTTTTCTTCCAGCACTTGTTTGAACTCGTCATACGAACTTACTTCCGTAATTCTTTCATCTCTGAAAGAAAGCGCTTTTTGGAAGATGTTTTCCTGAATTTCGTTCAATAGGTTTTCTACAGTATCTTCGATACCCGCTAATTCATAAGTCTGTTTTTCTTTCGTATCGCGACGAGCAACCTCAACAGTACCATTGGCTAAATCACGAGGACCCATGGCCAGACGAACCGGAACTCCTTTCAATTCCCATTCCGCAAATTTAAAGCCTGGCTTGAAGGTATCACGATCATCAAACTTCACGGAAATACCCTTTTTCAATAAAGCAGCTCTGATTTCTTTCACCTTGTCGGCAATGGCTTCTAATTCCTCTTCCTTTCTGTAAATAGGAACGATCACCACCTGGATCGGAGCCAATTTTGGAGGAAGCACTAAGCCTTCGTCATCAGAGTGGGCCATGATCAAGGCGCCCATCAAACGGGTAGAAACACCCCAGGAAGTTCCCCATACATGCTCCAGTTGGCCTTCTTTACTTTGGAACTTCACGTCAAAAGCTTTGGCGAAATTCTGTCCAAGGAAGTGAGAAGTACCTGCCTGAAGTGCTTTTCCATCTTGCATTAAGGCCTCAATGGTATAAGTTTCCAAAGCGCCGGCAAATCTTTCGCTTTCGGATTTTACTCCTTTCACCACTGGAACCGCCATAAAGTCTTCCGCAAAGCGAGCGTAAACTTCGTGCATTTGTTCTGCCTCTGCGATGGCCTCTCTTTTGGTCGCGTGAGCAGTGTGCCCCTCTTGCCATAAGAATTCAGAAGTTCTCAGGAAAAGACGGGTTCTCATTTCCCAACGCATTACGTTGGCCCACTGATTCACCAAAATAGGCAGGTCGCGGTAGGACTGAATCCAGTTTTTATAGGTGGACCAGATTACTGTTTCTGAAGTAGGGCGAACAATTAACTCTTCCTCCAGCTTGGCTGCAGGGTCAACCACTACGCCGCTGCCATCCTCGGCATTTTTCAGTCGGTAATGCGTAACAACTGCACATTCTTTGGCAAAACCTTCTACGTGATCTGCCTCCTTACTCAAATAAGACTTGGGGATAAGCAAGGGGAAGTAGGCGTTGCTGTGTCCGGTGTCTTTGAACATTTTGTCCAATTCAGCTTGCATTTTTTCCCAGATGGCAAAACCATAGGGTTTTATCACCATGCAGCCACGAACAGCAGAATTTTCAGCCAGGTCGGCTTTCTTGACCAATTCGTTGTACCACAGCGAATAATCTTCGCTTCTTTTTGGTAATCCCTTACTCATCTTTTTGAATTATATTGAATTTTGGTATAAAAATTGCTATATTTTATGCGTAAAAGCGTTATAGCAGGGCAAATATAATAAATATTATTACAGTCGGGCCACCGGATTCGGCGTTATATTATTTATAAAATGCACGGTCTTAGCGTTTGTTGTTCCAAAACTAGCTTGCCATTACTGTAATCCATAAATTGACGACCATGAAAAAACTAGCAGCCATACTGACAATGGGCCTGGCTTTAGGAAGTCTGGGGGTTCTGCCTCAAACTGCCTCCGCCCAAGAAGTGGATGATATGTACTTCACAAAGCGTGATCGTGTACAGCCAACTTACACTGCCGGTAAATCTTCTGGAGATAATTACGTTTCCTCGAGTGCCGCTGCGGTGAATAATAATCCGTCCTATTCCGGAGCGGGTTATACTTATGATGAATCCAATTATTCAGCGAAGACGGTTGATCCTGCATTGATCGAAAAATACAAAAACCCAACGGCTTATGCCGATACGGTTGAATACAATGGTAATCCCACTTATTCATCCGAATCGTATTTTCCAGCAGACTATCAATCCAGTCAACCTGCCGTAGTACAGGATCAGGGGAATTATGCTTATAGCAATAATGGATTGAATGCCGTTCCACAGGGAAGTACCATCAATGTTTATGGAGGTTCAGCCTGGGGAATGCCTTATATGGGCATGGGTATGGGCTTTGGCTACGGAAATATGTATGGGCCGGGTTGGGGTTATCCAGGTATGGGCTGGTCAATGAGTATGCGTTATGGAGGTTGGTATGATCCATGGTACGATCCGTTTTACGGACCGGGCTGGGGATATCCGGGCTATGGCTGGGCCGGAGGAGGCTGGGGTTATCCCGGCTATTGGGGACGTCCCGGTTGGGGTTACCCAGGTTACGGATGGGGACGTCCGGGCTATTGTCCGCCTTATTATCCAGGTGGTGAGCACGCCAGAAGCAATGTTCGTTATACGCGTGGGGCAGCTAATGCCAGAAGTGTGTCAGGAGGAACTTCCTCTTCATCTATCCGTCCGGGACGTGCGACCAGAGACAACAGCGCTGTTTCCAATAGAGCCGCTACTACTAATCGTTCCTCTAATATGAGAAGTACGGGGGCAAATAATCGTGCGGCTTCGGCTTCGGAAAGATATCGTTCCAATCGCGCGATGACCGGTGTTGATTCAAGAGGAAGAACCTCGCGTGCGGCAGCCGCTTCTTCTAATAATAGAGTAGCCGCTTACGAGAGAAACAGAAGTTCAGTGAACAGGTCCACTTCTACCATTAATAACTCCCGTGTTCGTCCTTCGAATACCAATTATGTGGCGCCAGAGAGAAGCCGGGTAAGAAATCAGTCTACCCGCAGCACTAATTCAAGGTCTTACACCAATAATAATAGAACGAATACGAATAACTCCTTCAATCGCTCCAATTCTAATACGAATAGAAGCAATTTCAATAACACGCAAAGAAGTTCATTCAGTTCTCCATCCAGAAGTAGTTTTAGTTCTCCTTCACGCAGTAGCGGTGGCGGAGGAAGTCGTTCTACCGGAGGCGGAGGCCGTTCAACAAGATTTTAATTCCAAATGGGGGCTGGTTTTAGCCCCTATTTTTTTCTACAGTAAATTGGGTGATACCCCTATCCATTCAACTTAAATTGACCTTTATCATGACCAGGTATTGTTTTGCATTTTTATGCTTGGTGACGTTTTTTCCATTGGAAATTTTTGCCCAAAGTTACGCTAATCGTGGCGTAATGATGTCACAGACGGAAGTAGTGGGTTCTGCCAGGATTCAGGCTTTAGGTGGGGCAGCGACCTCCCTGGGAGGAGATATGAGTGCTGCCTATTATAATCCGGCAGGACTGGGTTTTTTTAGAAAATCAGAATTTAGTGGAGGCTTTGCACTGAATGTGATCAATAATGATGCGGCTTATACCACCTACTCCTTTGAAAACGATAATTTCAGCACGACGAATTCCAGTGCCAATAATTCACATTTCCAGCTGTCCAATCTGGGCATCATTATTTCTAAAAAGAAAGATGATTTAGTTCCGGGAAAATGGCGGGGCGGTTCTTTTGGAATCACCTTTAACCGGCTGAACAACTTCGCCGGGACCGTGAGCTATGGGGGGAACAATACCTCCAATGATATCAATGATTACTATTTGCAATTGGTTGACAGGTACGAGATTACGGATATCAATGATTTATTTGATCAGCCTTCTATTATTGGAATGGCTGCGGATGTTTATTTATTAGATGGATATGTGAATGAGTTTGGAGATCCTTACATTGATCGCTTGTTTCCGAATGATGTCCCGTCCTTGGATTATCCAGTAGCACAACGAGAAACCATCATTACCAGTGGTAACCAAAACACCTGGAATTTTGCTTATGGTGGCAATTATGATGATATATTGTTTTTTGGATTGGGTGTTGGAGTAATTTCCGGAAATTATCGTCAGGAGCGCTTCTACACAGAGGACTATGTTGAGTCTTTCCTTTTATCTCAGGAATTGAGAGAAATATACGAATGGTCATCTACTGGATTGAATGCCAATTTTGGATTAATCTTCAAGCCAATCCCAATATTGAATATCGGAGCTTCCATTACTACTCCGACTTATAATTGGATAAGGGATCGTAGTGTTACGGGACTTACCGCTCGATACGATAATTATGAATATTGTCCTGACTGTGGGGAAAATGGGGGTTCGGTGATTTTAGGGACGGAGACGCCTCCTTTAGGAGATATTGGGACCCAGTCTAATTTTAATATTACTTCTCCATGGCGAACTTCACTTGGCGCATCTGTCTTTTTGGGTAAGCGAGGATTCATTTCCGCAGATGCCGAATATGTAGATTATACTGCCATGAATCTTTCTTCCAATGATTTTGCAACGGGAGAAGAGGATGATTTTATTAATAACAAGTTGACACAAGCCTGGAATTTCAGAGCAGGGGCGGAGTTCAGAATAGCCTCCTCCTTTATGGTTCGTGTTGGGGCAAATTATCAGGGTGATCCTTATAAAAATGAGAATGGAGATAATTTAGCTGATTATTCCAGACTCTCCCTTACAGGTGGTTTGGGTTATCGTAGCAGTGATTTCTTTATTGATTTCGTGTTATTGCACCAGACGACACAGCAGTTGTATTCTCCTTATACTTTGACGCCTGATGAGGATAATCCAGCTTTAGTAACGCCTTATGCTTTGGTGGATCAATCGAAGTGGAGAGGTCAGTTAAATGTTGGTTTCTACTTTTAAGGAATAAAAAAAAGACGAGTCATCAGGCTCGTCTTTTTTGTTTATAATAAATTGAGTATTTCTTCCGGACTTAAGTTACCGCCCTTGATGCTGATTTGTGCTTTATTGTAATAGGGCAGGCGTTCCATCACTTTTCCTTCCAGCTCCCGCTCCAGTTCTTCCTGACTTTTTCCCTTCAATAGCGGTCGGTCATCTGTTCCGTTGCCATGCAACCTTCGGAAAAGCTCCTCATAGGGAACATTTATAAAAATGGTTAATCCGGTCTCATTCATGAACTGCATGCCCTTGTGAAAACATGCCGTGCCTCCTCCTGTGGAGAGCAGGAAAGTCTCGTTTTTCAGGCTGAAGTCCCGGAGTAAATTAGCTTCTGCTTCCCGGAAATAAGCTTCTCCTTTTTGGCTGAAGATCTCCTTGATCTCCATTTGTTCTTTGTCTTCTATGATCTGGTCAAGGTCAAAAAAGGGAAGGCCTAGTTTTGCTGCAATGGGTTTTCCGAGGGTAGTTTTTCCGGAACCGGGCATGCCGACCAGAAATATTTTCTTATGCATAGGGGATGTGGCTGGTTATAATATAGAAATCACTGATTTTTGACCCGAATTATTCACCGTTAAATTTAGTGGATCGCACTAAGTGATTTATTTCATGTCAATAAAACTGTATTTGTGGATTTGTTGATAGCCCAAATTGGGGCGAGCTTGCTTTCTCCTCATTCACTGTTTCCTCAGGAAAATTTGAAATAGGAAAATTCCTTCATTTTTCCCGACTTGCAGCAAAGCGAGGATTTTAGCATGTATCATCCGGCTTAATCAAAACGACCCCAATATAAAGTACAAAATGGGAAAAGAGAAGGCTTCGCCGATTATTGTGCTACCCGAGGGTCGAGTAAAGCATATAGTAGGTCGGTGATGATGTTGATCAACACAAAGCAGCTGGCAATGAAGATGGTAACGCCCATCACCACAGGGAAGTCTAGTTGTTGAACTGCATTCAAAGTGGCAAAGCCAATACCTTTCCAGTCAAAAATGTATTCAATAAAAAAAGCGCCGGCCATCAGGTTGGCTAGCCATCCGGACATGGCCGTAATGATAGGATTCAGGGCATTGGGAAGAATATGCCGGATCAGGATTTGGCGGTAGTAACGTAATCCTTTCGCCCTGGCAGTCTTGATATAGTCTTGCTTCACGACTTCTAGTATAGCAGATTTCGTCATTTGACCGATTATTGCTAATGGTCGCAGCGATAAAGTAATGGCAGGCAGGATTAAATTTTTCAAAACCAGGATTTCTTCTCCCGAAATGGGATCCCTCTCCCAAAGCTGGCCGGTAATATTGAGTCCGGTGTAGGGCGCGAGATAATAACCAAAGAACATGGCGACCAGAATAGCCAGTACATAGGTGGGTATGGATAGACTAAAAACGGAGAAGAGGTTGAGTATTCGATCTCCGATTTTTTTCGGGTGTAAACCGGCGAGTATGCCTAATAGAATACCCATGAAAGCCGCAATGAGCATGGCGGCAAAAGCCAAAATCAGGGTAGGACTAATACTTGTAGTGATAATTTCTCCCACCGGACGGTTGTTTTGGAATGACCTCCTCAGGTAAGGGACTTTCAGGGCTAAAACGTTTTTTTCTCCTGTATGGAACAGGGCCTGATAGTCATATTTAGCCTGAGCCTCAGGGGTGCCGGGGTGAATGCCGACCGGACTAAGATCATTCAGGTATTGGAAGAATTGTTCCGGCAGACTTTTATTCAGGCCGAGTTCTTCCTGAACCATTTCCACCGTTGCTACATCTGATCGTTGACCGCTGAGCATGGCTGCCGGATCTCCCGGCAAGGCATGAAAGAGGAGAAAGACGATGCAGATTACTCCCAAAATAATGGAGAGGCTGTAAAGCAATCGGTGGAAAAGGTATTTGAGCATATCAGCTATTGTTGATGAGTTCGAGGATATCCTCTTTTTCGGGCGTATCATTATAGTGCCACTTGCCCAGGATAGTTCCGTCTTTCATCAGTACGATTCCGGGGTTGGATCGGATGATGGTTTTCAGGACAGTATCATCTCCAAAGAAAAAGGGAAAGTCCAGCTGATACTCATGGCGAACCGGATCCAATTGTTCAGTGGTGCTGGAAGTGAGCAGTAAGGGTTCTGCTTCTTCTCTTACCTCATCGACTAAAGCCTTTATCTGCGGCAGGGCGTGCAGGTCACTTTCTTCCACCCGGTTGATGATGACCAATAATTTGGCGCCATCAAAAGTATAAGCGGTAAAATCTCCATCATCATTCCAGATGCTGTAGTCCAAAATTTTGGGTTGGGCTTCCGGGTTAAGCAGATCCATGGAAACAAACTTATAAGTTGTATCCGTTGGGTAGTTTTCAAAGACTTCCTTCTTTCCATTTTTTTCCATGGTGTAAGCATAACGGAAAGGCTCCGAAGGCTGCATATCCGTTGGGATGTTGGCGCCTACTTTATAGGGGCGGAAGTCCACAAATGGTAAATGCTCGATCGCATAATAGGCCATGAAAAGACAAGCTACCGTGGATAAGGCTACAATAGCGCCTCTGGCAGGGACGGAGAGGATTTTGCCAATATCTTTGACGAAAATCAAATAGAAAATGAAGACTGCCAGCAGCATATCTTTACCAAAGCTTTGCCAGGGCGTAAACTTGATAGCATCTCCAAAGCATCCGCAATCGGTTACCTTGTTAAAATATGCCGAATAGAAAGTCAGGAAGCCAAAAAAGACCACCATGGCTGCTAATAGCTTTAAGGTCAGTTTCTGTCTCCAGCCAATTAATAAGGCAATGCCCAGCACAATTTCAAAAGTGCTCAGGAATACGGAGAAGAAAAGACTAAAAGGTACCAAATATTCGAAAAGCGGGGTGAAGTCAGAAGAAAACACTTCGAAATATTCATGTAACTTGATGGCCGTGCCGTAGGGATCGTTGAGTTTAACGGCCCCTGAAATAATAAATATTACGGCGGTAAAATATTGGATGAGTCGATTAATCGCTTTCATCACCTCTATCGATTAAGATTAAAAATTGGGTTTATTTTTGGCTTAGGCTTCCGCCTTCATGAGAATCATGCAGAACACACAGTAGTTGATAATGTCCTGATAGTTCGCATCGATTCCCTCTGAGATCAGGGTTTTGCCCTCATTGTCTTCAATTTGCTTCACGCGGTAAAGTTTCATCAGCACGATGTCCGTCATGGAGCTTACGCGCATATCTCTCCAAGCTTCATCGTAATCATGATTCTTATTGGCCAAAAGGGCCATGGTTTCTTCTACTTTTTTATCGTAAATAGGTTCCAGCTCGGTATATGGAATTTCCAGGCGATCGTCATCTCTCAGGTCCATCTGGATCAGGGCCATCACACAATAATTGATAATACCGATAAACTCCCCGCGAATATCATCATCCACCTTTTGGGTTCCCTTTTCCTGAATGGATCGAATGCGCTTGGCTTTAATAAAGATCTGGTCCGTGATGGAGCTAAGTCTCAAAATCCTCCAGGCGGTTCCATAATCTTGTGTTTTCTTGCCGAAAATGGCTTTGCAACTGCTTATAACTTCTTTATATTCGTTAGTTGTTGTATTATTCAAGGGAATAAAATTTAAATTCTTCAAATATCGCTTCAGTGGGGAAAGATACTTTTTTTTACAGAAAAAACACACTTACAGTAGGAGGACAATTACGATCATTTGATCGCCCGATGGTAATGGGTATCCTGAACGTCACGCCGGATTCCTTTTTTGATGGAGGAAAACATGAAGCCGAGGCTGATTTGCTGGCGCAGGTAAAGAAAATGAAAGCCGAGGGGGCAGATCTGGTAGATATCGGCGGCTATTCCTCCCGACCGGGGGCTGCCGAGGTAAGTGTGGAGGAAGAGACCGAGCGGGTACTAAAAGGAGTTGCTGCAGTGAAGGCCTTATGGCCGGAAGCCATCATTTCTGTGGATACCTTCCGGGCAGCGGTTGCGAGAAAAGGCGTGGAAGCGGGTGCACATATCATTAATGATATTTCTGCGGGCCAGCTGGATGATCAGATGTTTCTTACCGTAGCGGACTTGCAGGTACCTTATATCATGATGCATATGCGAGGGACTCCGGGAACGATGCAAAGCATGACCGATTATGAGAACCTGACTTTGGAGATGGTACATTACTTTGAATCTCGACTGAAAAAGCTTAGAGATTTGGGTGTAAATGATGTGCTGATTGATCCGGGATTTGGTTTTGCCAAGACCCTGGAACAAAATTATCAACTCCTGAATGAAATGGACAAACTGGCGTTGCTCCAACTACCTATTTTGGTGGGGGTTTCCCGCAAATCCATGATTTATAAATTACTTGGAGGGAGTCCGGCGGAGGCGCTGAATGGTACCACGGTTTTGAATACCCTGGCTTTAACCAAAGGGGCGAATATTTTGCGGGTTCATGATGTGAAGGAGGCCAAAGAATGTGCTGAACTTTTTGCAAAGATGCTTCAGCCATGATCAATCTTTTATGTATTTTTATAAATCATTACAACTAGCACTTCATTGTTATATCTTTTAGGATTTAAGATCGGATTTTTGGAAATCAGGCTGTGGGATATCGTGGATATTTCACTGGTGGCGGTACTGCTTTATCAGGTGTATAAACTGATGAAGGGAAGTATGGCCATGCGCGTGTTTTTGGGCTTCGTTTTCTTTTACGGATTTTATTTTTTGGTAAAATCCCTGCAAATGGAGTTGCTTTCCAACATCCTCTCCTATGTAATGAGTGGTGGTATTTTGGCGCTGATCATCCTTTTCCAGAATGAAATCCGGAAATTCCTGCTGATGGTCGCCAAATCCATGTCTGACTTCTGGCATCGGAACTCTAACCCCATCTTCCGTAGTTTTTATAAAAACCAGGCCAATGGAAAAAGTGGAACCTCCCCAAGCCTGAATGCGGTGGTGGAGGCTGCCCGAGAAATGAGTTTCTCCAATACTGGTGCGCTTATTGTATTATCCAAAAACTCTGAGTTGCGGATGATTGCCAGTTCCGGTGATTTACTGGATGCCATGGTGTCTAAGCGAATTTTGATGTCCATCTTTTATAAAAACTCGCCATTGCATGATGGTGCAGTGATTATTCACGACGACCGGGTGGTGGCGGCAAGGTGTATTTTGCCGGTGTCGGAAAATTCGGATTTGCCCGCCCAGTTTGGTTTACGTCACCGCGCGGCCATCGGGATGACCGAAAGTTCCGACGTACTGGTAGTGGTGGTGTCGGAAGAAACCGGGCAGATTTCTCTGGTGAGGAATGGAGAAATTTCTCACAACCTTTCGGTACAGGAAATCAGAAGAAGGCTGAATGCTTATCTCTCTACTGAAAATAACCTGAGGGAAGAGATTAAGCAGGTGGAGAAGATCATCAAGAAGGAGTTGGAAGAAGTAGAAAAAGAGAAAAAAGAAGGCAGTACATCATGAGATATAAAAAGCCCTACGAGCCAGGTTTGAGAAGAAAGAAGGATACCAGCTCGGTAAACGAAAGCTTTGCAGAATATTTGAAGGAGTTCCGACTGAAAGATAAATATCAGGCCACGCAGGTGGTGAGCTCCTGGCCGGAGTTAATGGGGCAGGCCATCAATAGCCGAACCGATAAAATTTTCCTGAATGAGGGCGTTTTGTATGTGAAGCTGAACTCCTCCGCCATGAGGCAAGAGTTGGCTATCGCCAAGCAGCGTGTACTGGAGATTCTTTGGGAACGATTCCCTAAAGAAATTGTATACGATGTACGCTTTATGTAAACTTTGGATGAATTTACCTGGATTATTCACAGTTAAATTCATTGAATAAGCATAAGTAGTTCATAATTAGGTAAAAACGAGTCATTGCCTTAGGCTTAAAATAGCCCAAAATTGGGCAAGCTTGCTTTCTCCTCATTCATCTGTTTCGTTGGAAAAAAACTCAGAATTGGAAAAATTCCTTCATTTTTCCCGGCTTACAGCCAAAGGAGGATAAACCAGGAACAATCCCGCTTAAGGAGTTGTCAAAAAATACTTGCCCCCAAAAAAAAAGCCTCTCTCAGTTAAGAAAGAGGCTTTTGTGCGTTAAGAAATAGGCTTACTTCTTAACAGGTTCCTTTTTCGAGTTTTCCAGGGAAATGGCAGATTTCTCAAACTTAATTTTGGTTCCACGGTCTACATCCAATACGACAGTATTACCGGAAATCTCCGATACTTTACCGTGCATGCCACCGATGGTCACCACTTCGTCTCCTTTTTTGATGTCGTCCATAAATTTCTGCTGATCCTTCTGCTTCTTTTGCTGCGGACGGATCATGAAGAAATAAAATACGAAACCAATAGCGGCGAACATTAAAATCTGAGGAAGCATTTGCTCCATATTTCCCGCCTGGAAAAATAATAAATCCAACATCTCTAATATATTGCTAAATAAAAATTACTGCTTAACCGGTCCTGCTGTTTCCAGTTTCTTAGGCGTAACATTAGCTTTAATCGTGATCACGGTAAGCTCAGGATTGGTGTTTCCATAAATGCTTACACGCTTACTCTGCTTGTTAGGCTTGCCTTTACTGTTGAATTTTACGTGAATTTGTGCTGTTTCACCAACGCCAACTGGTTCATGTGGCCATTCAGGTACAGTACATCCACAACTACCTTTTGCTTTGCTGATCACAAGCGGTGTTTCGCCTACGTTTTTGAACTCAAAGGTGTGCTCCACTACATCTCCTTCGTTAATGGTACCAAAATCGAATTCGGTTTCGGTGAATTCCATTTTAGCGAAAGCAGTAGGTGCTGCTTCAGAAGAGGTTTTTGCGGCATCCACTGCAGTTTCTGCAGCAGCGGTTACGGTGCTTTCCGCACTTTCTTTTTTCTCGTCACAAGCTACTACTGCTACGGTAAAGGTAGCCAGCGCCAGTGCGTTCAAAAATAACTTTTTCATGGTTAAAATATAGCTAGGTTTAGTTTTGGCCGCTTTTGATTTGGCTGATCAAGTCGTCCACGTCTCCCAAAAGCTTTTCGGCCTTTTCTTTGGCGTCATCAATGACTTTCTTTCCTTCGGCCTTGGCCTCAGAGTCTGGAATTGCTTCTACTTCTTTGATATATTCATTGATCAGGTCCTGCAACTTCTCTTTGTATTTCTCCAGTTGGAAGGACAATTTATCACGCGTGCTTTCCCCTTTGTCAGGTGCGTAAAGAACTCCCAAGATGGTACCCGCTGCAGCTCCTGCAAGGAATGCTAATAGACTATTGGTGCTTTTGCTCATATCTGAAAACGATTATCTGTTTGACCCAATTTAGATTTAATTGCTAAAAAAAGAAAAAATGTGCATAATCAAATGGAATTTTACAATGAATTCCGATTATGCACATCTCATTGGAGCCCGCGGACTCTATTTTCAGTACGGTTGTTAGGCAAATTCGTTGATTGCCCTATCCGTTTTTATTTGTTGTCAATCAAACCACGACCGGATTTACGGATTGTACCATCATGTCCAAGGGAAATGGCTAATACATCCAAAATACCGTTCACGAATTTCTTTGATTTTAGTGTAGAATAGTTCTTGGCTAGTTCTACCGCTTCATTGATCGTAACTTTTACCGGAATGGAAGGGAAGTTGATCATTTCAGCTAAAGCCATTTTCAGGATCAACATATCCATGACGTTGATACGATCCTTATCCCAGTTTTGTGCACGATTAGAGATCAGGTCGACATAATCATTCTCATTCTCTACCACTTTCAGAAATAAGTCATTGAAGAAACGCTTATCTTCTTCCCAGTTCATGGATAGTTCAGAGATGATCAGCTTATCGGTGATGTCATTCACAGACTTGATGGTCTTCAATACCATGGAACGCAATACCGAACGGTTTTCACTGAACTGCAAATCCTGCTCCTCGAAGTAAGAAACCATTACCGGATGCTTGAACAACATATTTTTCACAAAATACATCAACCACTCTTTATGCTCCTCGAAGGTAGGATTTTCCTTGCGGGTATATTCACGGTATTCGGGATCTTTTTTGATCAGCTTTCTGTACCAGTCACGGGCTTGTACCTCCATGGCATCATCAATGCCGGCTCCCAAACGTTGCGATCTGAAGTTAATGTCTTCATTTTCGCGGATCATGGTCACAATCGGGTTGTGGTAGAAGTTCATGGCCGCTTTAGAAGTGACTTCCCCCACTCTGCTGCGGTTGATGTTCATTTCTTCCACTTCTTCCTTCACTAAATCGCCGAAAGCTACAATCAGCTCCAACAAACGAATGTAAGTACGGGAAACATTTTCAGCCTCATCCAGCATCCCCTGACGGTAATGCTTCAGGTCGGCCTGGTTTTCTACATTATAAAGCTTAATAGCCTCTTTTACCGCTTCGATAATTTCAGGCGTCACATCCTCCTTGGCGTTAATCACCGGAGCATTGTACTGCGTTCTGAAAATTTTCTTAGCAATTCGCGCTTTGCCCCTCAATTCTGTAGGATCCTGTGGCTCCATGGAGTTCAGGTCCGGGGCAAATGTCTCGTCTATTAAAGATTGAGCTAAACCAAAGTTGGCTCTTTTAGACTGATGCAAGCCGTAAAGCGCCTGCAATGTTTTTATACGGAGAGATCTTCTATTAAGCATCTACTATAAAGAACGTTTTCTAATTCAACATGCCTTTGCATTGATCGGTGGTTTCACCGAATTGCAAAACTACAAAACAAAAACAGTTCCAAAAAAAAATTCGGGACGATGCCCGAATTTATTTTATATTTTTTGTTCCAAACGTATCTCAAAAAGGGAATTTATTGTCTGATTATAATGTGCTCTTGATCTTGGCCACCTGATCAATACGCTTTTGAGCTGCTGCCATGGCTGCTTCCTGCGGAGTGATGCCTTGCTTTTGTGCTTCCTCCAGAATTTCCAGGCAGGTATCGTAGATGCGCTCGGTCATGGCCATAGCGCGGTCTCGGTTGTAATCGGTAAAATGATCCAGGCATACGTGAATTACCCCACCGGCATTAATCAGGAAGTCCGGCGCATAAACAATGCCCTTTTCTACCAAAATTTTCCCGTGCTTGATTTCATCCTTCAGCTGGTTGTTGGCCGCTCCGGCAATGATTTTGCACTTCAGGCGATCGATGGTATCATCATTAATGGTAGCCCCTAATGCACATGGAGAGTAAATGTCTACATCCAGATCATAAATCTCTTCCATGCCAACTACATGTGCGCCATTTTCAGCCGCTACCTGTGCAGCGCGGTCTTCGAAAAGATCACAGATATACACCGTAGCCCCTTCTTTGGTCAGATACTCTACCAGGGTAGAACCCACGCTTCCGGCTCCCTGCACGGCAATGCGCTTGCCCGCCAAAGTATCAGAACCAAAGGTATGCTTGGCTGCAGCTTTCATTCCCACATAAGTTCCGTAGGCAGTTACAGGAGAAGGGTTACCTGCTCCGCCCATGGTCGGTGCCAGTCCGCAAACATGATTGGTTTCGTAGGAAATGTATTCCATATCACGATCCCCCATGTTTACATCCTCTGCAGTTACATATTTACCGCCCAGGCTATTTACAAACTTTCCAAAGCGACGAAGCAATGCCTCATTCTTTACCTTTTTCGGATCACCAATGATCACGGCCTTACCGCCACCGATATTCAAACCGGCCAATGCGTTTTTGTAAGTCATTCCACGGGACAGGCGAAGGACGTCTTCCAATGCATCCTCATCAGAGGCATAATCCCACATACGGGTTCCGCCCAAAGCGGGTCCCAAAACGGTATTATGAATTCCAATGATGGCTTTTAGTCCGGTAGCCTCATCGTGGCAAAAAACGACCTGCTCGTGGCCCATGCGCTGCACTTGCGTAAAAATTGAATTTTCCGTCACAGCTTTCATTTCGTTTACATCAGCCATATGACAAATGATTGTAGTTTAGTTATCTTTGTATGATGGGTGATTGTCCAATTGCGTATTTTTCAATGCCCATAACGTAAACTTAATTTTAATTTACGTTTATTTCAAAGAATATTGGCAATAAGCTAAAAACGCTAAAAAACCTTCGTGAAAGACCTTCAATACCTTAATCGATACCTCCTTAAGTATAAATATTACCTGATTCTGGGTTTATTATTTATCGCTATTTCTAACTTTTTTGTAATCATCCCTGGTCAACTGGTCAGAAATGCGCTCGATCTGGTGATGGATAACATCTCCCTGTACCGCATGATGGAAGGCCTGCCGGAGATGGCGGAAGATTTCGGAGATGTGATTAATTCTTCTGTGATTGTCTACGGCGTGAGCATTTTGGTCATGGCCTTGTTGCGTGGATTTTTCCTTTTTATGGTACGGCAAACCATAATCGCCATGTCACGGCATATTGAGTTTGATCTGAAGAATGAAATTTATGCGCACTATCAATCATTGCCTACTTCTTTTTACCGTCGGAACAATACCGGTGACCTGATGGCCCGTATTTCCGAGGATGTGAGCAAGGTAAGAATGTATCTCGGGCCCGCGATTATGTACGGGCTGAATATGGTGGTGCTATTCCTGATGTTGATCCCTTATATGTTCAGCATTAATGCAAAGCTGACGCTTTACGCTTTATTGCCCCTGCCGGTACTTTCTCTGAGTATTTATTTTGTCAACAATATTATCAACCGGCGTTCCGAAGAAATTCAGCGGAGCCTTTCAGACTTGTCTACCTTTGTACAGGAAGCCTTTTCCGGAATTCGGGTGATCAAATCTTTTTCCCGGGAAGAGGATTCCAGTAAGAATTTGCGTGAGCAAAGTAAAATTTACCGGGATCGTTCTCTTGGTCTGACGCGCGTGCAGTCCCTGTTTTTTCCCTTGATTTTGAGTTTGATAGGGCTGAGTACCATCCTGACCATTTTTGTAGGGGGCTCTGAGGTACTGAAAGGTCAATTGAGCTTTGGGAATATCGCAGAATTCGTATTGTATGTGCAATTGCTGACCTGGCCTGTGACTTCTTTGGGTTGGATCACCTCTATTATCCAGCGGGCAGCTGCTTCCCAGAAAAGAATCAATGAATTCCTGTTTACGAAGAATAATATCACTTCGGAAAAAGAAATTACGCCGGAGGTCACTGGTAGTATCAAGTTTGATAACGTTTCTTTCACTTATGAAGATTCCGGTATTCAGGCCCTGCAAAATGTGGACTTCGAAATTGCGGCGGGAGAGTCTGTCGCCATTATCGGTGGGACGGGTTGCGGAAAGAGTACGCTGGCGAATTTGATCTGTCGCCTGTTCGATGTTACCGAAGGGGCCATTCAGGTGGATGGTCACGATGTCCGCGACTTCAAAATTGACTATCTGCGTGGGCAAATTGGCTATGTGCCGCAGGATGTCTTCCTTTTTTCGGATTCCATTCGGAATAATATTGCCTTTGGGAGTAATGATGTCACAGAGGAGGAGATGCTTGCCGCCAGTCGTCAGGCAGATTTGCATGAAAATATTTCCCGTTTTGAAAATGGTTATGAAACGGTATTGGGAGAGCGGGGAATTACTCTCTCCGGCGGACAGAAGCAGCGCGTTTCTATCGCCAGAGCTATCGTCCGCAATCCAAAGGTGCTGATTCTCGATGACTCCCTTTCGGCAGTGGATACCAAAACCGAAAATGCCATTTTGAACGCCCTGAAAGAGGTGATGGCTAATAAAACTTCCATTATCATCTCTCATCGTATTTCTTCGGCTAAGCTTGCCGATAAGATTTTGGTGTTGAATGATGGACAGATTGAGCAACAAGGTACCCATGAGGAGTTGTTGGAAAAAGGTGGGGCTTATAAGGAGCTTTACCTGAAACAGCTACAAGGGGAGGAGATGGCTTAGGTAATTGTTGATTAAATATTTTTTATGATGGATCAAATGGACGTTCGTTGGTTGCAACGATTTTCAAACTTTAAGAAAGCTTTTGGCCAGTTGGAAAAAATTTTGAGCCTTCCTCAATTAAATGAGATAGAGGAACAAGGTTGTATTCAGGCCTTTGAGTACACATTTGAGTTAAGCTGGAAGACGATGCAAGACTTGTTAAAGGCAAAGGGGCTTGAAGATGCTATCGGGCCCCGACCTGTGATTAGAATGGCTTTTCAGGTGGGGCTTGTGGAAGATGGTGCAGCATGGCTTGAGATGCAAAAAAGCAGAAACCTAACCAGTCATGCCTATCAAGAGGAAACAGCCAAAGAAGTTTTAGGGAAGATTAGGGCAGACTATTACGACTTATTTGCTACCTTAAAACAAAGGTTGGAAAAAGAAGAAGAAAATGGTTGATTTGACAGAAAAATCAGGTTTGAGTCAGAAGTCCATTCACGCAATTCGGGAAATTTTTGAAAAAAACGTGAGAATTCAGGATGTGGTGATATTTGGGTCAAGAGCCAAGGGTAGTTATAGGCCCGGCTCCGATGTGGATGTAGCACTTAAAGGAGATAATTTGACGCTGAATGATGTTTTATCTGCCATGGTGGATCTAGATGACTCTGATCTGCCCTATCTTTTTGATGTGATCATTTATGATAGGATCAATGAACCTGCTCTAAAAGAGCATATTGACAGGGTCGGGCTTTCACTCTATGAAATGATTTAGCATTAAAGGCTTATTTTATGCAATGTATATACTTTCATAAATCACGCCTTCCACATTTATCTTCCCAGTTCCAGTATTCCAGGAAAGCATTCCCGTTTTGGAAAAATAAGACCAGTCCACCTTTCCTTCTCACCATTTCAGTGGTTTGACTCACCACAAAGCGCTTTACTCCCGCCCATTTTTTTTACATTCCTTCCGGTTCACTTAGTGGAGGAATAATTTTCAAAAGCCAAAGCTCATTTCCGGCAATTGTTCACTTCCATTCATTCATCAATTTCCAGCTTTGATTTGTTTTCAGTGACTATCACCTAAATTTTTTTTTATCGTTAGGGGCGGCCACTCGCCCAGGCTCATGGCGGGCTGGCGGCAGTCGCTATTTTGGCGGGAAATTCCATAAAAACTTCCCAGGCTTGGGCTGGCCAAAATGAGCTTCACAATTGCCTTCATCCCTCCGCCATCCCTTCTTCGATCATCTTTTGTAGGGAGTGGAGGAGTTCGTGTTTGAAACAGCATCTTTCAAAAAAATGGGCATAAAAAAGCCTGCCGCGATCTCCACAACAGGCTTTTATTATATCTTTTAGCTTAATACAAAGCTCAAAATTACTTCTTACGGAAATAAACCTGAATCGGCACACCCTCAAATCCGAAGTGCGCTCTCAATTTATTCTCAATGAATCGACGGTATGGATCCTTGATGTACTGTGGCAGGTTACAGAAGAACGCAAAGGAAGGCGTCTTGGTCGGTAACTGCGTGATGTACTTGATGCGGATGTATTTACCTTTAGTTGCTGGAGGAGGGAAAGCCCCAATTTCATCCAACATGATATCATTCAATTGAGAAGTCGGAATCCGGTGCGTCATGTTGTTGTAAACACCTACCGCTGTTTCGATGGCTTTATGTACGCGCTGCTTGTTCAATACGGAAGTATAAACAATCGGTACATAGCTCAACGGACCAAGTTTCTCCTGAATGTTTTTAGTAAAACGTTCTGCCGTTTTGTGGTCTTTGGTGACCAAATCCCACTTGTTCACCATGATGATCAAACCTTTTTTATAGCGGGCGGCCAAAGAAACGATGTTCATGTCCTGAGACTCGAAGCCACGGCTGGCGTCAATCATCAAAATACAAACGTCAGAGTCCTGTAAAGCCTGAATCGAACGCATTACGGAATAGAACTCAATCTTCTCCTTTACCTTCGTACGCTTTCTGATACCGGCAGTATCTGTCAGGATAAATTCCTGCCCGAAAGCATTGTAGTGTGAGTTGATACTGTCCCGCGTAGTACCCGCTAGGTCCGTAACGATGTTTCTTTCCTCACCCAAAAGCAAGTTTACAAAAGAAGACTTACCCGCATTCGGTCTACCCAAAACGGCAATTCTTGGAATGCCCTCATAAGGATTCTCCTCATCACTTTGTGGTAGTAACTCTACCACTTTATCTAATAATTCACCCGTTCCGGAACCATTGTTCGCTGAAACAGGGAATACATCTTCAATACCTAATCCATAGAATTCGTGGTACATCATCTGCAGTTCCGAATTGTCGGTTTTGTTGGCTACTACCAGTACCGGCTTATTCGTACTACGCAAAATACGCGCGAAATCTTTATCAAGATCAGTCATACCTGTTTTGGTATCCACCATAAATAGAATGACAGAGGCTTCATCCAAAGCAATTTTTACCTGATCCCGAATGGCACCCTCGAAAATATCCTCCGATCCCACTACATATCCACCGGTATCTACCACGGTGAAGTGTTTGCCTGTCCACTCTGATAATCCATAATGACGATCACGGGTTACCCCGGCCTCATCATCCATAATCGCCTGCTTTCTTTCAATCAGACGGTTAAAAAGGGTGGATTTCCCTACGTTAGGTCGTCCAACAATCGCTACTATATTTGCCATGTTTTCTTTTTTGCTAAATCATCGCCCCGCTTGGGCGTTTAGTCAGGAGCATACGTTCATGCCCGAAATAATTAAACTCTACTCAAGCAAGAAAAAGACCAATACGGTCAAAAATTTCCTTAATACCTGAATTTTCTACAAAATTGAGAAAAAAGCTTTAACGATCATAGCCAAAGTTTTTCAGAGATCGCTCTTTTTTACGCCAATCGTCTGATACTTTCACATAAGTCTCCAAATAAACCTGCTTCATGAAGAAGGCTTCCAGCTCTTTTCGGGCCTCTATGCCCACTTTTTTGATTGCGGCGCCCTTGTGTCCGATCAAAATTGCCCGCTGACTTTTTCGTTCTACATAAATTTCCGCCCGCATGCGGATAATTTTATCATCCTCCTCGAAATCGGTGACCGCTACTTCGCAGCTGTATGGTACTTCCTTTTTGTAGTTCAGAAAAATTTTCTCCCGAATAATTTCTGCACCAAAAAAGCGTTCCGGACGATCCGTTAATTGTTCTTTTGGGAAATAAGCCGGGTGTTCCGGAAGATATTCCAGAATGCTTCCGAATAATTCCTCTAAATTCTCTTTCTCCAGGGCCGACACTTTAATCACCTTGTCCGGATTGATGTGCTCCAGCCAGTAAGAAATTTTGTCGTCTGCCTGCGATCCCTTATTCAAATCGATCTTATTCATCACGAAGATCACCGGAACATTCGATTTCCTCAATCGCTCCAGTGCTGGATCCTCCGGCTCTATTTTTTCATAAAGGTCCGTTACAAATAGCACTAAGTCTGCATCTTCCAAAGAAGAGTTTACATAATCCATCATGGACTTGTGCAATTCGTACTGTGGTTTCAGGATTCCGGGAGTGTCCGAATACACCACCTGAAAGTCATCACCACTAATTATCCCGAAGATTCTGTGTCGGGTCGTTTGTGCCTTGGAGGTGATGATCGATAATCGCTCTCCCACAAGGGCATTCATCAGCGTGGACTTGCCTACATTCGGCTTTCCAATGATGCTGACAAAGCCGGCTTTATGTTGTTTCTGTTCTGCCATTCAATATTTTTTTACAAATATAGCTTGATTAAACGGTTTTTCCACTTACCTTTGTACTCCGTTTCAGAGAAGGGGGCAAAAGTAGCGCTAATTAGTGTTTTTACCCTTTTTTAACGGTTGATGTCAACAATATCCTTTAGATTTTGAAAATATTTTAGAATACTTGCTTGACATTTTGGTTGTAAATTAACTTACTTTGCAGCCGCAAAAAATAATCCGGTCCGTTCGTCTAGGGGTTAGGACGCCAGGTTTTCATCCTGGTAACAGGGGTTCGATTCCCCTACGGACTACAAGCCGCAAGGCAAAGATACATCGCGGGGTGGAGCAGTTGGTAGCTCGTCGGGCTCATAACCCGAAGGTCGTAGGTTCGAGTCCTGCCCCCGCTACACAGAAATCAAAACGTTGGTTTCAGAAATTTAATGTTGGTCCGTTCGTCTAGGGTTAGGACGCCAGGTTTTCATCCTGGTAACAGGGGTTCGATTCCCCTACGGACTACAAGCCGCAAGGTAAAGATACATCGCGGGATGGAGCAGTTGGTAGCTCGTCGGGCTCATAACCCGAAGGTCGTAGGTTCGAGTCCTGCTCCCGCTACAAAGAAATCAAAACGTTGATTTCAGGAATTTAATGTTGGTCCGTTCGTCTAGGGGTTAGGACGCCAGGTTTTCATCCTGGTAACAGGGGTTCGATTCCCCTACGGACTACACAGTGTTGAAACACACTTTAAAAATTTCCGGTCCGTTCGTCTAGGGGTTAGGACGCCAGGTTTTCATCCTGGTAACAGGGGTTCGATTCCCCTACGGACTACGCAGTGTTGAAACACACTTTAAAAATTTCCGGTCCGTTCGTCTAGGGGTTAGGACGCCAGGTTTTCATCCTGGTAACAGGGGTTCGATTCCCCTACGGACTACAAGCCGCAAGGCAAAGATACATCGCGGGGTGGAGCAGTTGGTAGCTCGTCGGGCTCATAACCCGAAGGTCGTAGGTTCGAGTCCTGCCCCGCTACACAGAAATCAGAACGCTGGTTTCATAGATTTAGTGTTGGTCCGTTCGTCTAGGGGTTAGGACGCCAGGTTTTCATCCTGGTAACAGGGGTTCGATTCCCCTACGGACTACAAGCCGTAAGGCAAAGATACATCGCGGGATGGAGCAGTTGGTAGCTCGTCGGGCTCATAACCCGAAGGTCGTAGGTTCGAGTCCTGCTCCCGCTACAAGGAAATCAAAACGTTGGTTTCGCAACAAATTGTTGGTCCGTTCGTCTAGGGGTTAGGACGCCAGGTTTTCATCCTGGTAACAGGGGTTCGATTCCCCTACGGACTACAAGCCGAGAGGCAAAGATACATCGCGGGGTGGAGCAGTTGGTAGCTCGTCGGGCTCATAACCCGAAGGTCGTAGGTTCGAGTCCTGCCCCCGCTACACAGAAATCAAAACGCTGGTTTCATAGATTTAATGTTGGTCCGTTCGTCTAGGGGTTAGGACGCCAGGTTTTCATCCTGGTAACAGGGGTTCGATTCCCCTACGGACTACAAGCCTTAAGGCAAAGATACATCGCGGGATGGAGCAGTTGGTAGCTCGTCGGGCTCATAACCCGAAGGTCGTAGGTTCGAGTCCTGCTCCCGCTACAGAGAAATCAAAACGTTGGTTTCATAGATTTAATGTTGGTCCGTTCGTCTAGGGGTTAGGACGCCAGGTTTTCATCCTGGTAACAGGGGTTCGATTCCCCTACGGACTACAAGCCGCAAGGCAAAGATACATCGCGGGGTGGAGCAGTTGGTAGCTCGTCGGGCTCATAACCCGAAGGTCGTAGGTTCGAGTCCTGCCCCCGCTACAGAGAAATCAGAACGTTGGTTTCATAGATTTAATGTTGGTCCGTTCGTCTAGGGGTTAGGACGCCAGGTTTTCATCCTGGTAACAGGGGTTCGATTCCCCTACGGACTACTTTATAGCATCTGGTTATATAATCAGATGCTTTTTTTATGCCTAAAAAAAAAGACAGTCACCCAAATGACTGTCTTTTTTGTTAAAAATAAACAAAGATTACCATTTTTACTTGTCCATATGCACATCCAGCTGTGGGAAAGGAATGGTAATGCCATTGGTATCAAGGGCTAATTTACCCTGCTCATAAATATCAAAGTAAACGTCCCAGTAATGGGTGGGACTACAGTGTGGTCTGACTGCCAGATTCACAGAGCTGTCTGCAAGTTCTGAAACGCCCACAAATGGTGCAGGATCTTTCAGTACTTTATCGTGTTTGCTCATGACCTCCAGCAAAACTTCTTTCGCCTTTTTGATATCCGAATCATAAGAGATGCCCATGGTAAGGTCTACTCTGATTTTGCCTTCAGCGGTAAAGTTAATGATGTTGTTTGCCAAAATAGCTCCATTGGGCATAATCACTCTTTTATTTTGCGGGTCAGTCAGGATGGTGTTGAAAATCTGTATTTCTTTAACTACTCCGAGTTGGTCTTGCGATTTAATCAATTCCCCAACTTTGTAGGGTCGGAAAACGAGAATTAAAACTCCACCAGCAAAATTGGCCAGGGCTCCTTGTAGCGCAAGGCCGACTGCCAAACCAGCTGCACCGAGTACTGCAACAAAGCTGGTGGTTTCGACTCCCACCATGGAGGCTACTGAGATGATCAGCATGGCTTTTAGCCCCCAGTTGATCAGGCTGATAATGAAGGGACGTAAGGTAGCGTCATAATTACGCTGTTTCATCCTTTGGCTAACGGTCTTGGTAAAGCTATTGATTATTCTCAAGCCAATGAAAAGAACGAGGATGGCAAGGATAAGCTTGGGGCCATAGGACATGGTAAGTTCCACTGCAGTATCATACCAGGAAGACATTTTGTCGTCAATGTTGAGCATGTTCAGGAAATTAATTGAGGGTTGAGGTATTTAAATAATGGATAGCATATTATCACTATTAAAATATCGCCCTTAATTAACTAGATATCAATCTGATGTAAGTATTGAGCAAAAAAAAGCCGATCGTAGCGATCGGCTTTTTATAATATGTTGGTTTAATTAAAATCTCGGGCCATAGAAAGGGTTGTAACCAAAACCTGGTCTCATCCCACCGTAGTAAGGATTCATTCCAAAACCTCCCATTCCACCGTAACCATAAGCCGGCATTACGTTTTTAGAGGCGCTTATGCCGAAGGTAATAGATGTTTTTTCGTTGGGCTTATAGGTGAAGGCGGTGTTCACCGAATATGCCAGGTTGTTGTTTTGATTGCCATAGTTCACATGTCCATTGCTGATGTCAGGTCTTACGGCCATTGGAGCACCGGAATGATTAACATTACCTACTAAAAATTCCCCCTGAAAGAACCATTTATCATTTAAAGGCATAGCAATCTGTGGACCTGCCATCACCAAAGAAGAATGGTATGGGCCTACATTCTGGGATTGGTAAAAGGCCTGAAAACCAATTTTAGCGCCAGGTCTGTATGATCGTTGTTCCTGAGGAAGGGGAGCGTAGGGGAGCTCTTCGTCCACATAGCTTACCTCTTCGCTTTTTTTATTTTTTGACCAGGGTGCATCAGCCCAGTGACTCACTCCAACATTGTATCCGTAGCCGGAGGGTGCTTCACTATTCATGGGAACAATAGAGCTCAATCCCATGGAAACACTGGTTTGTGCATGTGCGATGGTAGAAATTACCAAAGCGGTGGCCAAGAGTATAATATTTTTCATCATGATTCGAGCATTAAAAGCTAAAGCCTCATTACCTAAACGGAAAGTAATCTCAGGAGTTTGTTTTAACACCTTCCTGTATTAACAATAGTGCAAAAGCATGCAATGTTCCGCTTTTGAATGGTTAAGGTACAAAAAAATCGTTAAGATTTCATGCGAAAATGGGTTGACCACACAGAAAAGGCCGATGATAGAATCACCGGCCTTATTTTTTTAATTTTTTATTGGACAAATACTTACGCTTTTTCTTCGTCCTTCTCTTTCATGGAGATAACGTCAAGGGCGATAAGGGCATGTACTACGCCTAAAACAATGGCGAATCCCCAGATGAACATATTTGCGCCGCTCGCTATTGGTGCATCTAACATAGTGATAAGGGTTTTATGGTTTTAAATTAAAATTAGAAGAATAAAGTTTAGCGTCAAAAAAATCTTATTAAAATTAAGAAGCTTCCGGATTGTGAATAAAGTTTTGAGCCAATAATGGGAGCTGGTGCAGGCGCTGGAGTCCGAAATGAAAAGCGAAATAACGGTATTTGTCAAAAGGCCTGGGACAGGCTTTTATTTTATCTACATAATATTTTCGCTTTTCCTGTGAGAAATGAGAGGGAAGTCCATCGCGAAGCAGCAGGTCAATTTCTTCCAGAGTAAGAGGAGGCAGTTTGCCTATCATGGCGTTGATTTCTCCTATCAATAAACCGTCTACATTGTCCGATATCTTTTTAAGAAAGAAACCCTCCATGAAATCATTGATGGTTTTAGGCCCGATATTAATCGTTTTACCTTCGATTTTGAATTGATACAGGTTCATTCTGGCCAAAGCCCGAATGCTTAGCCCCGTGATCAGGCCGATGACCAATGGGTGCTCCTGAGCAGAAAACTCATGGATACTTAAATTACCCCTCAACAGCAATTGGGTGATGCCGATGGCAAGCAGGGCATAGTAAAGTGCGTAAATTATTGGAGTGAAGGGTTGACGCATTAGCAAACCAAAATTGACCGCATATTTGCCAAGGGCTAATTCACTTCCCATTAATAAAAAAGCCCCCAGTCCGGCAATAAATAAGGGGTGGCTTAAATAGTCGATCATTTTTCAGTAGGTCTATCTTTTGAAAACTCACTGAAAAATAGTCAATTTCATCTTTAAATATCAAATGAGGGAGGCGTGAAGAGAAATTTATTCTTGATTAGTTGCGCTGCTATTCTTAAAAAATTGATACCTTAACATAAAGAACTGAGAAGAAATATTAGGATGTAGGACTGTAAGGGCGATTTGTGTCCCAAAACAGTTAAAAGAGCATAGACCCATGAGCTTATTGTTTAAAGATTTTAAAAGCTGGAAAGCATATTGTGAGGAAGAAAAATTGCCTTTGTACGAAGCGGTAATTCAATACGAGCAAAATCAAAGGGGAGCCGGTCGGAAGGAGATTCTGGAAGGGATGGTTGCGGCCTATGAAGTGATGCGGCAGGCTATTCATACCGGTTTAACGGAGGATATGACTTCCGTTTCCAAAATGATTAACAATGGAGCAAAAAAGGTTTTTAATCATTCGGTAGCAGTACTCTCTCCTGATTTTCAAAAAATGATTGCGCGTGCTTTGGCCGCCAAAGAAGTAAATTCCTGTATGGGCAGAGTGGTGGCCGCCCCAACCGCCGGTGCTTCCGGAATTTTGCCGGGCGTATTTTATACCTTGCAGGAAACCCATGAGCTACCGGATGAAAAAATTGCCGAAGCCATGCTGATTGCAGCCGGCGTAGCTTTGATTATTGAGCAAAAAGCGTCCTTAGCTGGAGCGGTGGGTGGTTGTCAGGCCGAGACGGGCTCCGCAGCGGCTATGGCCTCAGCAGGGATTGTTTATGCATTAGGAGGAGATAATGATCAGGTATTTAATGCTGTGGCGGTAACCATTCAGTGTATGCTGGGCTTGGTTTGTGATCCGGTAGCGGGCTTGGTAGAGGTGCCCTGTGTGGTGCGTAATGCCTCTGCGGCTTCTATTGCTTTTTCCTCCGCACAAATTGCACTTTCAGGTATGGACGCTGTAATTCCGGTGGATGAATGCATTGATGCCATGCATGAAGTCGGTCAATCGATGGAGAGCAGGTATAAGGAGACGGCTCTAGGGGGAATGGCTGCTACTATAACCGGGCAGGCGATTGCCAAACGGGTTTTGATTCAGGATATTGAAATGTTATCGGACGAGGAAGATGTTGAATAGATGCGCCACAAAATATTTTACCGGCTGACTTTTTGGTGCTAAATTTGCCAATACATTTTTTAAAATCAGATCGATATTTTTGCCTATGCATTAGATTTTACTTTTTCACAGATACATTAACTGTTAGTTTTTACATAAAAAGTAGAATATATGGGAAGGTCTTCCTCGGAGAAGCAGCCTAAGAAGTGGGATTTATATCAAAATAGATCTCAAATGAAGTGGGGAGTGCTGGCAGTGGCCATGGTCATTACCATTGCTTCCATTTTCTATACCAATCAGATCGTCAAAAAACTGAAGGAGCGTGAGGCTCAATTGGTAGAATTGTACGCAAAATCAATTGAATATGCGGTCAATGTCGGGAATAGGGACGAGGTATTGTTTTTGACTCAGAACATCATTGTGCCGAATAATTCCATTCCGGTGATCCTGACCGATGGAGTGGATAAACCACTCGATTTTCGGAATATTGATATTGATCCAAAAATTTCTCCCAAGCAACGACAGAAAAAGTTGCGTGCTTTGGTGGAAGAAATGAAGCTTCAGCACGAACCGATAGAAATCATTTTTACTGATGAAAACGGAGGGGTGTATGACTATAATTATGTCTACTATAAAAACTCCTTTTTGCTGGATCAGCTGACCTATTACCCCATCGTCCAGCTTTCGGTTATTGCGTTTTTTATCTTTTTGGCCTTCTATGCTTATAGTAATAGCAAAGCGGTGGAGCAAAACAGGGTTTGGATTGGCTTGGCAAAAGAAACGGCTCACCAGCTGGGTACGCCACTATCCTCTTTGGTGGCCTGGATTGAGTACTTAAAGATGGATGAGGATTTTAATTATCCGGAGGTACTGGAGGAGTTGGAAAAAGATACCCATCGGCTGGAGACCATTACCAATCGTTTTTCCTCTATAGGTTCAATCCCGACATTGGAGGATGAAAACCTCTATGAGGTGATTCGTTCCAATGTAGATTATTTGTCGAAACGGATTTCTACTAAAGTGAAAATCTCTATCGCTACAAATTCCCAGGTGGTGATCGCTCCGATTAACCGCGCTTTGTTCGATTGGGTGATTGAAAATCTTTGTAAGAATGCTGTAGATGCCATGAAAGGTACCGGTAATATTGATATTAATCTTGTTGAAGGACCAGAAGGAGGAGTAGTGATTGATATCCGGGATACCGGGGGGGGATTCCAAAAGATAAGCTGAAGAAAATTTTCATTCCGGGATATTCGACCAAGAAAAGAGGCTGGGGCTTAGGCCTGACCCTGACCAAAAGGATAGTGGAGAATTACCACAACGGGAAAATTTTTGTAAAATCCTCTAACCCCACTGAGGGAACGGTTTTTAGAATTTTATTACCTGGAAAAGATTATTTGCTTGATGCTGAGGAAGCGGATCTGTTGATTTCGGGTAAAACAGCCTCTGCTTAAAATTTTCAATTTCCATTGAATAATTTTGCCTTCAGAATAGATAATTTAAAATTTTGTGTAAATTTAACCGTCCTTAGACCCCTTGGGTCAGGGTATTTTTTTTGCATTCCAATAATTTTTCCCCGTGTTAATCTCCGAAAATCAAGTTAAAACGGGATAATAATTATTGACCATCGATCAATAGAATATAAAATTTTAGCATGGCAAACATTGGCAAAATCACACAGGTTATCGGGCCTGTGGTAGACGTCGCTTTTGACGCTGAAGGCGCAAGCCTACCTGCCATCATGAATGGTCTTGAGGTAATCAAACCATCTGATGGAGCTCGAGTAGTGCTTGAAGTTCAGCAACATCTAGGAGAGAATCGTGTTCGTACCATTGCCATGGACGGTACCGAGGGTCTTCTTCGTGGGTTGGAAGTAGTGGATAATGGTTCACCTATTCAGATGCCTGTAGGTGAGGACATCCGAGGTCGTATGTTCAACGTAGTGGGAGAAACCATTGATGGTATTGGAGAGACCAATACTACTCAGGGTTTACCGATTCACCGTCCAGCACCTTCTTATGAAGACCTTTCTACTTCAACCGAAGTACTTTTCACTGGTATTAAAGTTATTGACCTGATTGAGCCATACGCAAAGGGTGGTAAGATTGGTCTTTTCGGTGGAGCTGGAGTAGGTAAAACCGTATTGATCATGGAGTTGATCAATAACATTGCGAAAGCATACTCAGGTTTATCTGTATTTGCAGGTGTAGGTGAGCGTACGCGTGAAGGTAATGACCTGCTTCGTGAGATGATTGAATCCGGCGTAATCAAATACGGTAAGGAATTCGAGGAGTCTATGGAGACAGGTGACTGGGATTTGTCGAAGGTAGATAAAGAGGAATTGAAAACCTCTCAGGCCACCTTGGTATATGGCCAGATGAACGAACCACCAGGGGCACGTGCACGTGTAGCCTTGTCAGGTTTGACCATTGCCGAATATTTCCGTGATGGAGATGGTTCCGGAAAAGGTCGTGATATCCTTTTCTTCGTAGATAATATTTTCCGTTTTACCCAGGCAGGTTCTGAGGTGTCGGCACTTTTAGGTCGTATGCCTTCTGCGGTAGGTTACCAGCCAACATTGGCAACTGAAATGGGAGCAATGCAGGAGCGTATTTCTTCTACTAAGAATGGTTCCATTACTTCTGTTCAGGCGGTTTATGTACCTGCCGATGACTTGACTGACCCTGCACCGGCGACCACTTTCGCCCACTTGGATGCGAAAACGGTATTGTCGCGTAAGATTGCTTCTATGGGTATTTACCCAGCGGTAGATCCATTGGATTCTACTTCCAGAATTTTGTCTGAAGAGGTAGTTGGAGCGGAGCACTATCAGGTAGCGCAGGATGTAATTAACATCCTTCAGCGTTATAACGAACTTCAGGATATCATCGCCATTTTGGGTATGGATGAGCTTTCTGACGAGGATAAGCAGGTGGTACACCGTGCACGTCGTGTACAGCGTTTCCTATCTCAGCCATTCCACGTTGCAGAGCAATTCTCTGGTATCCCGGGTCAGTTGGTAGATATCAAGGACACTATCCGTGGTTTCCAAATGATTATGAATGGGGAAGTGGATCACTTACCTGAGGCGGCCTTTACTTTTGTAGGCCCAATCGAGGAAGCTATTGAGAAAGGTGAAAAAATGTTGGCAGAAGCCGCTGAATAATCTTAAACCGATGGGGAGTTTACTCCCCTTTAAATTGGGCAATTATGTACTTGGAAATTGTTACACCGGACCAAAAGGTATTTGAAGGAGAAGTTAGCGCAGCTACTTTTCCCGGAACCAACGGTGCCTTTCAAGTGCTGAAGAACCACGCCCCTTTGATCTCCACCTTGTCTAAAGGTGATTTGAAATATGTGATCAATGACAAAGAAACCATCATTGTTGTTGATGGTGGCGTTGTTGAGGTACTTGATAATAAGATTATTGTATTGGCAGAAGCCGTAGAAGGATAAACAAAACATCATTAGATATAAAAAAACCTTTAGTTGTGATGACTAAAGGTTTTTTTTTTTTTTATGCCGTGAAAATTCTTCACCCGAATTATTTATGCTTGAACCCGGATAATCCAAGCTTAAATTATCGATTAGCTGTAAGGCGGGAAAAATGCAGGATTAGTTTCCCATTTCCAGTTATTTCCAATAATCCAGAGGAAAGAGGAAAAGCAAGTTTATTCAAATTTGTGCCATCAAAATATTTGGAACAACAAGAAAACAAGCCAGGGTTAAGCCTGTTTTGCAGGGCTTGGGTCACATAATTCGGGTTAATGCGAATGTGCCTCAGTTCTGGATGCTTCTTTTTCTTCTTTAGCGGTGATGGACTGCTTTTCATATTTTTTTGGTGCCCACAAAAAGCCAAAAGCTTGTGCTCCTTCTTTGGTATGCACCGCGTGGTGGATATAATGTGCTTTCATAATCCGTTTCATATAGGCGGATTTGAATTTGTACTTGTACTTAATTCTGCGATGTACGATGATATCGTGAAAGACACTGTAAAATATACCGTAAAGCGTAACTCCTAAACCAATGTAAAGCAGAAAGCGCCATTCAGGAATTTCGGAGCCGAGCACGATCATCACAATGGCCGGAATGGAAAAGACGACAGCAAACAGGTCATTTTTTTCAAGGGTTTTATTGTGAACGGTATGATGGTCCTTATGCCAGCTCCATAAAATACCATGCATGATGTATTTGTGGGTGAACCATGCAACACCTTCCATAAAAAGAAAGGATCCTATCACCAATAGGATGTTCATCAAGATTGCCATATCAAAAAATTAGAAAGTCAATATTCTTTTTTGTACTTCTTCCATGAGCCACATTGGGGTGGAGGTAGCACCGCAAACACCAACACGGTCTTTTGGATCAAACCATTCTTCTTGTACCTGTTCTTTGTTGGAGACAAAATAGGTGTTTTCGTTCTGCTGTTTGCAGATATTATATAACACCTTCCCATTGGAGGATTTTGTGCCGGAAACGAAAATGATTTTTTCGTATTGACTGGCAAATTTCTTAAGCTCCTTGTCCCGATTACTGACCTGCCTGCAAATGGTATCATTGGCATTGACCTCAATGCCTTTTTCTTTAAGCTTATCGATAATTTTATAAAAATTATCAGTGGATTTTGTGGTCTGACTGTATAGGCTAATGTAAGACGGAAGACTATTAAGGTCTAATTCTTCCAGTGATTGAAATACAACGGCTTCTTTATTGGTCTGGCCAATCAATCCCATGACTTCGGCATGCCCGTGCTTTCCATAAATGTATATTTTTTCCGCTTTGTCATAAGCATTCTTGATCCGGTTCTGTAATTTTAATACGACCGGACAACTGGCATCAATGAGGTCTAATTGATTTTCCAGCGCTATTTTGTAGGTAGAAGGTGGCTCTCCATGTGCCCGAATCAGGACTTTCGCATTTTTTAATTCCTTAAGCGTTTCATGGTTAATGATTTGTAGTCCCATTTTTTCCAACCGATGGACCTCTTCATCATTGTGAACAATATCTCCCAGGCAATACAATTTTCCTTCCTCCAGCAGAATTTCTTCTGCCATTTCAATGGCATAAACCACTCCGAAGCAGAAGCCGGAATTTTGGTCAATATCCACGGTGAGGTTTTTCATTGTATTATTGCCTTTATAGTTTTTTGAAGGGCGTGTACTTACATTCATATTAAACTACCCTTAAGTGAAACTGTAAATATGTTTTGGCCAGTAAGGCTAATTTTCTTGGATTTGGAATTCTGATCCTTTGATTCTTAACCGTATCTGTGGAAGCATCTTTGATTTTGTCAAAGAGTTTCAGGTAATAGATATACGCCAGATAAACGCCCATCTTGGCATTTTCCGGTAATCTGATAATTCCCTGATAGGCATCGTCAAAATCCTTTTGGATATCCATTTCGATAAGGTCCTTATCCTTTTGATTGAAATTATCGAAATTTATATCCGGAAAATATACCCGCCCACGATCTTCGTGATCACTTTTCATATCTCTCAGGAAGTTCACCTTTTGAAAAGCACTTCCAAGGCTGCAAGCTGCCGGTTTAAGCGTATCAAAATCCCCTTCTCCATGAAAGCAAAAGACTTTCAGGCACATTAGACCAACTACCTCTGCGCTGCCATAAATATAAGTTTTATAGCTTTTGTCACAGTAAGTGGTTTTGTCCAGGTCCATTCTCATGCTATTCAGAAAGGCATCAATAAATTCCAGGTCGATTTGATATTGATTAACTACTAGCTGAAAGGCATGGAGGATTGGATTCAGGCTAATTTTTTGCTTAATCGCTTCATAAGTATCGTGCTCAAATTTATCCAGTAAAGTTTCCCGATTCCAATCATGAAAAGTATCGACGATTTCATCCGCATAGCGGACAAACCCATAAATGGCATAAATTGGTTCGTGCAACTCTTTGTCCAGTGTCTTAATGCCTAAAGTAAAGGAAGTGCTGTAGGATTGCGTGACCAACCGTGCACAATCGAAGGTGGTTTTATTAAAAAGTTCAATCATCTTTTTCACTTTTACAATTCGGCAAAATCTTTTTCGATTTCATTTCCGACAACTAAGCCGGAGATTAATGATGGGGGAACGCCTGGTCCGGGAATGGTTAATTGCCCCACATAGTATAAGTTAGCAACTTTTTTGGATTTACAACTAGGCTTGAGGATGGCAGTTTGCTTTAGCGTATTGGCCAGTCCATAGGCATTGCCTTTAAAGGCATTGTAATCCTGTTCAAAATCTTTTATCGCGTACGATTTTTTCACAATCACATGATCCTTAACGGACTGTCCAATGAGTTTTTCCAGTCTGTTCATGATTATTTCGTAATAATGTGATCTTTTTTCCTCTGAGTCCTCCAAGCCCGGAGCAAGCGGTACGAGTAATACCAGGTTCTCTTTTCCTTCAGGAGCAATTGCCGGATCGGTGACGGAGGCAGCGCTCATATAAAAAAGAGGTTTTGACGGCCACTGAGGGTTAGTGTAGATTTCACTGGCGTGCAGTTTGAAATCTTCATCAAAAAATAGCATGTGATGATCAATACCTTCCAGCTTTTTATCCAATCCAATGTAAAAAAGTAAGGCAGAGGGTGCCATCGTCCGTTTTTGCCAATATTGTGGGGAATAGCTTCGATATTGGGTGGGTAATAGATGTTGTTCTACATGATGGTAGTCTGCTCCACCAACCACAATATCTGCTGGATAGTAGTCTTTGTCCGTATTCACACCGGTGGCGATGCCGTTTTTTACTTCTATCTGACTGACGGTTTCGCCAGTATGAAATTTCACTCCCATTTCCCGCGCCAGCGTTTCCATTCCTCGGATAATTTCGAACATTCCCCCCATCGGATACCAGGTCCCGAGCTTGAGATCAGCATAATTCATTAGACTGTATAGCGCAGGGGTGTTTTCCGGGGTGGCTCCCAAAAATAGAACGGGGAATTCCAGCAGCTTTATAATCTGGGGATGTTTAAAAAACTTTCGGACGTGTTTAGAAAGTGAGGTTAACAGGTCCAGGTTCAGGGCGCCTTTGAGCAGGCGGATATCTAAAAATTCTGTAATGGAGCGGGAAGGTTTATTAACGAAATCGTTAATGCCCACCTCATATTTATATTTGGCTTGCGCCATGAATTTTTCGAGTTGTTCAGCAGCACCAGCTTCATATTGTTCCAATAAAACGCCTAATTCCTGGAGGTTGGCAGGAATTCGCCAGCGGTCATCCGCTCCAAAAACCACTGAATAGGAGGGATCAAGTCTTTTTAATTGGTAATAATCAGAAGGCTTTTTTCCAAAAGTCCGGAAATAATTTTCGAAAATGTCGGGCATCCAATACCAACTAGGGCCCATATCAAAGGTAAAGCCCTGACAGTGAAACTGCCGGGCTCTTCCTCCTATTTGAGTATTTTTTTCAATGACGGTGACGTCATATCCTTTTTGTGCTAACGAAGTAGCAACAGCTATCCCGGCAAAGCCGGCACCGATTACTATTGCATTTCGATGTTTGTGAGTCATGTAAAGGTTGATTTTAGGCTTGACAGACCTAAAGTTTACCTCCGTAATTTTTTAACATAGACTTTAGATCCTTTCGAGCAATATGAATTCTATTTTTTACAGTTCCAATTGGAATGTCCAGTTTTTCCGCGATTTCGTAATATTTGAAACCCCGAAAATGCATTAAGAAGGGAAGTCGGTAGTTTTCGTCTAATTTCCCAATTGCTTCCTTGATGTCCCTCATGGCAAAACTTGAATACGCCATGTTCTCGGTAATGTTGCCGGAAGAATTGATATAATGTAAATTATCGGTAGAGTCAATGAAGGTGTTTCTTCTTACCATCCTTTGGTAATTGGTAATGAAGGTATTCTTCATTATAGTGTACAACCATGCCTTGAGGTTGGTGCCTTCAGTAAATTTATCTCTATTCGTGTAGGCTTTTAGCACGGTTTCTTGCAACAGGTCATTTGCCGCCTCTGAATCCTTGGTCAATCTCATAGCGAACGGTCTCAACGAAGTCGATAACTTGTCGAGATGGTAGCTAAATTCTAACGCTGTCATTGTGATTTGGTAAGTTTAGTTTGTAAAAGTTTTGGGGGTAATGATTTTCGAATAAGGTGCTTTGATTTTGGTTTGAAATTAAGTTTGTGGTTACAATTAAATGATGAAATTGTTGGGCCGTTATATCCGGATAAATTGTCGTAGCCCTTACTTACCTATGGTTACGCCCACTTTTTAATATTGTTTCATATTTATCAGTAGTTCAGCGTGTTAAGTGGTTTTGTGGGCCGTGGGATTATAGCCGGTTAGATTTATTGACATTTTTAAATTTTTAGGGATAAACCCGATTTGACAGACAGTTAATGGCCTGTTTGGTACCATTTATGGGCGTTAATCACATTAAAATTCCCTATATTTGGGCGTTAAAAATAATCTTTTCAAAATGCATATTGTTATTGCCGGGGCGGGTGAGGTTGGTTTTCATTTGGCCAAGCAACTGGCTCATGAACAGAAAGATATTGTAATTGTCGATACTGACAAGGAGCGATTAAATTATGTCTCCAATCAGTTGGATGTGGCTGTTATTGAGGGGAATTCTATTTATTATGATGTCCTGAGAGAAGCAGAAATCGCTAAGGCGGATCTGTTGATTGCCGTTACCCCGGCGGAAGAGACGAACCTGGCGACCTGTATGATCGGTAAAAAGCTAGGGGCTCAGCGGACGGTGGCCAGGATAAATAATGTAGATTTTTTGAGCCATCGCCAGCGGGAAGACTTAAGAACGCTGGGGATTGATGAATTGATTTCTCCGGAATCTCTGGCCGCACGTGAGATCAAGCGCTTGTTGCGGGAAGCAGCCCTTACAGATACTTTCGAATTTGACCGAGGAATGCTTTCCCTGATCGGAATCAGAATTGAAGAAGGGGATCCTTTTACCGGTTTAATGTTGAAGGAAACCAGTTCTCTGAATAAGGATCGGGATTTTGTAATTGTAGCGATTTTACGAAATGGTAGGACGATTATTCCGGATGGAGATACTCGTTTGGAGTTAAACGATAATGTTTATTTTGTAGCGGAACCCACAGGAGTGGATCGGGTATTCGAATTGAAGGGTGGTACCAAGAAAAAAATTCGAAATATCATGATCTTGGGTGGTAGCCGTACCGGACTACATGCGGCCAAAAAATTATCTCAGAAGACCAATAAGTACCGGGTAAAAGTAGTAGAACGAGACCGGGAAAAATGTTTTAAGCTGGCGGATGAATTACCTGAAGCTTTAATCATAAATGGCGATGCCAATGATGTAAATTTACTAATTGAGGAGGGGCTAGAAGAAATGGATGCCTTCATTGCCGTAACAGGCAACTCAGAGACCAATATTATCTCATGCCTGTTGGCGAAGAACCACCATGTGGCCAAGACGATCGCTCTGGTAGAGAATATCGATTATATTTTATTGTCTCAGACCATTGGAGTAGATACGATGATCAACAAGAAGTTGATCGCGGCTAATTTTATCTGTCGTTACCTAAGAAGAGGCAATGTTTTGAGTATTGCCAGTATTCATGGAGTGGATGCTGAGGTATTGGAATTTGAGGTAGAGGAAAACTCTGCCATCTGTTTCCAGAAGTTAAGAGATTTGGATTTCCCGGAGGGTGCTATCATCGGTGGGGTAATTCGAAACAACCAGGGGTTTACGACCATGGGTAACTTTGAATTTCACCCGAAAGACCATGTGGTGGTGTTGTGTAAGTCCAATGTTATTCGTAGTGTAGAGCGATTTTTTAAGTAATTGATTTAATGAAGAGATTTCATTTTAGATCCATCATTCATATTATGGGTTTGCTGTTGGTGATCAACAGTATCTTTATGCTCACCGCTTTACCCTTCTCCTTCTATTTTGAAGATGATCAGCACTGGGCGATTTTAATGGCGGTATTGATTACGGCTTGTTCCGGGGGATTAGCTTTCTTTCTCACTTTGGGGAGAGAGCGAATTGTAAAGAAGCGTGACGTCTATATTATTGTGACTTTTGGTTGGGTTTTAATGGCGCTGTCTGCCACTTTACCTTATTTATTGAGTGGCAGTATTCATTCGCTAACCGACGCTTTTTTTGAATGCGTATCGGGCTATACCACGACCGGAGCGTCCATTTTAAGTGATATTGAGGCGGTTCCTCCCTCCATTTTATATTGGCGAAGCCTTACTCAGTGGTTAGGAGGAATGGGGATTATCGTGTTAACAGTGGCCATTTTGCCATTGATTGGTGTGGGCGGCATGCAGCTTTTTGTAGCCGAGGCACCGGGAATTTCAGCAGATAAATTACGCCCCAGGATTACGGATACAGCTAAACGATTGTGGTTGATTTACATCGGGCTGACCGCGACTGAAATGGTGCTTTTGCGCGTTTTTGGAATGACTTGGTATGACGCGCTGAATCACAGCTTGACCACCATGGCCACAGGAGGATTTTCCACCAAGAATGCGTCCATAGCGCATTATCCGAGCCCATGGATTCAATATACCATTGTGCTATTTATGTTTTTTGCCGGAACCAATTTCTCCATGATGTACTTTGGTTTTCAGGGGAAGTTGAAGAAGGTGTGGGCCAATGATGAATTCCGTGCTTATTTTTTAAGTATTGTGATTTTATCTATTATCTCAGGATTGTATGTGGGCATCAATGTGTATGATGACCTTGAGTTGGGGATGCGGGACGTGACTTTCCAATTGGTTTCTTTGATTACCACCACTGGTTTCGTCTCTGCAGATTATACCAGCTGGGCACCTTCCCTTACTATTATGTGTTTTATATTACTCTTTGTCGGGGGATCTGCCGGATCCACCGCTGGTGGAATAAAAACGGTAAGGCATTTGATTTTGGCGAAAAATGGCTGGTTGGATTTGAAACGACAGTTACACCCGGCGGCCGTTATTCCGGTAAGGTTAAATGGCAAGGCTGTTTCCGGTGAAATTTCCTATACGGTTCTGGCCTTTGTGATTATTTTCCTATTCATTTTCGTGGTGGGAGCAATGCTTTTAGCCATGACCGGTCTGGATTTACTCACCGCCATGGGAGCCAGTGCAACCTCTTTAGGAAATGTAGGCCCAGGAATAGGGAAAGTTGGGCCAGTGGATAATTTTGCCTGGTTGCCTCCTGCAGCCAAGTGGATATGCAGTGTGTTGATGTTGCTGGGAAGGCTGGAGTTATTTACGGTACTTTTATTATTTACTCCTTTCTTTTGGAGGGGGAATTAAGCAAAAAAAAGCGGTTCAATGACAGAGCCGCTTTTTTTGTCTTCTAGGGATAACCTATCCCGAATTATTCACCGCTATATTTATTAGATGAGCGCAAGTAGTTTAAATTCAGTTCATTGCAATTTGTTTTCTTTGATTTATAATAACCCAAATTTGGACAGGCTTACTTTCTCCTCCTTCTTGGGAAAAAATCGAAATAGAGAACTACTCCCTCATTTTCCTGCTTTGGAAGCTAAACGGGGCTTAAAGCACACGTTAAAGTGCCTTTTTGGTGAAAATCAGTACTTTCTTATCGTCTTTTAGCGTGGTGGCAAAAAGGTAGTTTTCACCGCCCTCCTTAAGCTTCAGCTTTTTTCTGAGGTCTGCAACGGTAGAGGGAAAATTACGAATGGCCAGATTGGCTTTGCCGTCTTTGCAGTACTTTTTGATGATTTTTTTGTTGACGGCTTCTACTCCTTCGATTAGAAATGATCGTCCGGGAAAGCCGGGAATCAACTTTTCGGAGGTGTATAGATGAGAATGCGGGTGTAGCTTTTGTAATTGATATTGCTCTGCCACAATTTTAAATCCACCGGCTTTCATGATGGCCACATTGGGTTCGTACAAATATTGCAAGGGTTCAGAAAGCGGGGCTTCCGCAGCAGTTTCTTCTATTTGGCTGTAAGAAAGGTCCTGACTTTTTCCATTCGGAAGCAGGTTGGTGGTGAAGAATTGGATGTTCTTCCGGCTTTCCTTATTCATGCGAAATAAGACTTCCTTGCAATCATTCTGCACCGCAATGACATGCACTTCCTGAATTTGAGGGAGCTGCTGCAAGGCGCCCTTGATGTCCAGCATAGGGGACGCTTTTATCCATACGTCTTTGCCCTTTTCCAGTAATAGAGCTTCCAACTCAATAACATTGGGCAGGCAGTCGGATAATAAGAAGACTTTATTTTTTTGCTCATCCCGACGGTAAGGATCCAGAAAAATGACATCAAATTCGGCCTGAGTTTTCAGGTAATCAACGCCATCACCAAAATGACATTGTATATGGTCCGCCCCTAAAGTTTGAAGGTTGTGTTGACTTCTCTGGAAGAGTTCTTCCCAAATTTCGGTGTAGACAACGGATTGGAAATTTTGTCCTATATAATAGGTGTCTACCGCAGAGCCCCCGGTGAGGTCCAAAAGTCGGTCTCCTTTGATGACACTTGCTTTGTATCGGGCCGTTGCTTCAGAGGAACATTGTTCCATGGAAAGCAAGGGCGGGAAAATAATCCCCTCGGTTTGGTACCAGGAAGGGAGCTTGCTTTTCGCTTTTTGGCGTGCCTGAATTTGCTCAGTAATGAGCCGCATAGGGAAATCAGGAAATTGCTTTGCCTTTAGCCCTAATGAAAAAGGATCATGCTCAGCATGATCCTTTATGAATTGTTGTATTTTTTTATCCTTGAGAGTTTCCCAATTCATATTTGGAATCTTAGCTAACGATACCGCTGTCTACCAGTTTTTGCGCGATCTGAACGGCATTGGTAGCAGCACCTTTGCGCAAGTTATCAGCCACACACCACATATTCAAGGTATTTGGCTGAGATTCATCTCGACGCAGACGTCCAACGAATACTTCATTTTTGTTATGCGCATTTAGTGGCATTGGGTAAACGTTGTTCTGTGGGTCGTCCTCTAAAATAACGCCTGCTGTATTAGCGACAATTTCACGAACTTCTTCCAGAGTAAAGTCTTCGTTGAATTCCACATTGATGGACTCGGAGTGTCCGCCCATGGTCGGAATACGAACAGTAGTAGCAGTTACTGCAATATTTTCATCATTGAAGATTTTCTTGGTTTCCAAAATCATCTTCATTTCCTCTTTGGTGTATCCGTTTTCCTGGAATACATCGATATGAGGCAACACGTTCAAATCAATTTTGTGTGGATAGGCCATATCCGGTGTTTCTCCGGCGCGCTCAGCCATCATCTGATCTACTGCTTTTTTACCTGAACCGGTAACGGACTGGTAAGTAGAAACGACGATACGCTTGATACCATAGCGCTTGCGCAAGTCACAAAGTGCCAATACCATTTGGATGGTGGAGCAATTTGGGTTGGCGATGATGTAATCTTCCGCTGTTAATTCATCTCCGTTGATTTCCGGAACCACCAATTTTTTGCTGGGGTCCATTCTCCATGCCGATGAATTATCCACTACGCGGCAACCGACCGCTGCAAATTTTGGTGCCCACTCCAATGAAGTGCTACCTCCTGCCGAGAAAATGGCAATATCAGGACGAGCTTCCACCGCCTGCTCCAGGGTCACGATCGTGTGGCTCTTGCCCATGAACTCCATCTGTTTACCTGCAGATCTCGCTGAAGCTACCAACAATAATTCGTCGAAGTGAAAGTTTAAATCTTCGACCACTTTCAACATTTGCCCGCCTACCAAACCGGTGGCGCCAACAATCGCTAATTTCATTTCCTGAATAAGGTTTGATTAAAAATTACAGCTTCAAAGGGTGGCCTATTTGGTTTACATACAAATACTTGCCGAATCCTTCAATGATTTCGGATACAAAGCTAAAACAAAAATTCAGAGTTCAATGCCCAAATTTTACCTATTTCCAGCCTGTAAGGCGCCTACAACAATAATAACAACCCTTGTTATATTTTTTATCCCTTTATGGCTTTTTGGGGCACAATTAGAGGTTGAAAGCGGTTTTTATGCCGATGGTATAAAAATAGGATTGGCTTTTTCACCTCCGGGTGGCCATTTGGAGAAAACTTGGAAAGCGTGCGCGGAGACGATTAATGGTGGGTGGTCCAATGAAGTACTATTTGGTGGAAGAAGTGCTGATTTTGGGGGTAATACTTCAACATTAGGAATAAATATTACTTCGGAGTCCGGGGATATTGATGTGACCAAAGTTTATGTATGGAAGGGAAGAAGTTGGGTGATATTTCCCCAGGCGATGATTTTTGAAAATCCTGAAATTTGGTATAAGGGAGAATTGGTCTCTGGCCGGCTCATTAATTCAAGACAATTATACTTTGATCTGGAATTGGATACATCCGCAGTAATTGAATGGAGAGGGATTCATGATGCACTTGGAGGGCCGTTTGGGGCGCATCATGAAATGGAATTTTTGTTCTTAAGGAATCATTATGAAGTATTGGACGGGAATCGGTTTCGGTATTTTTGGCTTCAGGAGTGGGAAAATGTATTTTCTAATGATTCAAGACTTATTCTTCAGCATTTTGGAAGGCATACCGATTTCTATTTTCGGGAAGCATTAGCCAAATCGGAAGAAAGGGTGTTTGATTTGGCTTTTGTAAAACACGGAGATACGCTATCCTTACCAGATTTTTCAATTATTCGGGATGAGAAAAGGCCACTCGTTAGAGAGGTAGTATGTTTGGATGAGCATCTATTGCTTGTCAAGTTTTCTGAGCCCATACAGTTGCCGGCTCATTTTTCCGCCTTTGCCCTGAAGGAAAATACTGTACTGCATATAGAGAAAGAGCGTAGTGATCAGCTTCTGGTGAAATTTCAGAATGCTTTCCCCTCGGAAGATCCTCAAGTATTGGAGATCAGAAATATTCGGGATCTGGCGGGTAATACGCTTTATGGAACCAAGAAAGTGGACTTTGTATTTGATTTTTTGCCGCCCAATTTGATTCAGTTGAATTGGATTCAACAAGATTCTGTCCATTTGGTATTTCATGAGGCCGTTACGGAGTTTAAGGTCGAGGGCAAATCTCTGATTTTTCCGGAATACCCTTCTATGGTTGGGATGGAGGTGGGCCCAGATAGCAGGATTAGTTATTTGGCAGTAGATGGAAAAGGAAACCAAAGGGTTCAGACAATAGATTTGCAACCATCAGTTTACGGGGCTTTTCATTTTCTATCATCCTCTAGGGGGATAGTTCCCATTTTCGAGGATACTTCTGAGGTAAATATTCAAACCATTCCTCCGTTTCAGTCCATTCGAAAAGATGAAGGTGAGCTTGTTTTGGATTTTAATACACCCTTTACTTCCGGTGACTCGATTCATATTTTTTACGGAGCAGATCTTGAATTTGTACATATTTTCGAAGAAGGAGTAAAGGAAGTGGTGCGGAAAGATTTAGGACTGGTTGAATTAGTGTTTGATAAAGCGGTTCAGGCTAAGGGCGAGTACTATGCCAATGGTATGCTTGTGAAAAAATTGCTATTCAATTTGGAGCAAGATGCTTTATCTCTTTTGCTGGAGGATGAATTTTGGCTTAAAGATAGCCTTTATTTTAGATTTGAGAATGAAAAAACGGTTTCGGGCTTTCTTCTGCCCAGCTTTGAAAGGACGCTGTACATGGATCAGACTCCTCCGGAGGTAGACTCCCTATATTGGCAAAACAGCAACTCCTTCACCATTGCTTTTACGGAATCTATTGAAGATCCTACAGACTTGATGGAGTCATTTGTGATTGCGGACCAGCCCGCAACTGGTTGGGAATGGCAAGAAAATACCTTGACCATCCATATAAAGGAAGAAGTCATTCAGGATTCTTTAACCCTAATCTTACCTCCATTTTCAGATTTGAATGGTAATCTCTTAACGATAGGGGAGATGGTGATTCCCGCTCCGATAAGGATAGCAAAACATGCCGTACTCATCAATGAAGTGATGGCTGATCCGCTGGATGGGCCGGAGTTTGTTGAATTGTATAATGCCTCAGACCAGGAGGTTCCCTTACATTTTATGAGCTTGGAAGATGATCGCGGCCGGATGAACCTTCCCTACGGTTTTTTGGCTCCTCATCATTATTATTTACTGGATGATTTAATGGGAATCAGTTTAAATAATACGGAGGACCGGTTGAGTTTATCTTCCAACGGTATTGATATCCACAAGATGTGGTATGAGGAGGCGCTGTTTGGCTTGGAAAAAGGCCACTCTCTGGAATTGGTGGATCAGGATATGGCGTGTAAGGTGGTGGGGAATTGGAAAAATTCCGACGCAGAAGGAGGAAGTCCCGGAGAGGAGAATAGTCAAAAGGGAAAACTGGTAGAGGGTTCCGTACTGCCGAAAATCGTGAAGATTTGGGCTTGGGAGCGCTTTATTCAGGTGTTTTTTAATCAGGAAATTGATTCAGTAAGCATTGAATGGCCTAAGAACATGATGCTAGCATCCACCTTTAAAGGACCTCATTTTTGGCGATTTGATTTTGAAGAAGAATTGGCGCCGGGGCAAAAATTGCTTTTGATACAACGCTATCTTTCGGCATGTGATTTTGAGGACAGCAATCCTCGGGAGCTTTATGTACAGTTGGCCAAGCCGCCGGAAGCGGGAGATATTCAGGTGAATGAAGTGTTATTTGACCCCTATCCAGAGATGGAGGATTTTATCGAGCTGAAAAATTTCCGAAACTGTCCTTTGGTGTTGCATGATTGTTATTGGCGAAACGAAAGTTCCGCTCTCCTTTCTGAGGATCCATTGATTTTGGAGGCAGGAGAAGTACTTGCCCTTACGGAGGATAGTTCTGCTTTACATTCGGTCTACCCGTCTATGGAAAAGGAGAACGTTTTTGTCGTGAATGCACTTCCTTCTTTGCCCAATGATGGCGCAAGTTTTCGCTTAGAAAATAATGCAGGAGTGCTACTTGATGAATGTATTATTGATGCGGGTAGTCATCATCCAATTTTAAATGAGGTGGAAGGAGTTTCTTTATTAAGAGTGGGCCGGGATGGATTGAATAAAAGCGCTTGGGTTTCCTGTTCTGAGCAAGTTGGATTTGCTTCCCCCGGTTTGGATCATGGTGGCTGGGAAAAAACGGGAACCTCCGTGGAGGTGGAGGCCGTTCCGGAATTGTTGGAGGTGGGTAGCCAATGGGGGCGGAATGAAATGCGAATTCGACTGAAATCTGCCCAACTGCCTTCCAAAGCAGACATTGCAGTATTTGATTTTTATGGCCGTAAGGTGATTGATTTGGCTTCGAACTACGTTTTGGCGCCGGATAATGAGTTTGTTTGGTATGGGCAGCAGGAAAACGGAAATTTTTTGCCTGCTGGTCACTATTTAATTTGGGTGGAAGTTACGGCTGCAGAGCAAAAAAGTTCTGTTACCAAATTGACGGTAGCCATTGTATATGAATGATTTAGGGCTGAAATTTACATTATTTTCAAAAAATTAATCGCTACCACCAGTAGTTCTGCTGTAAGGAATTTTACTTCTGATAAATATTTCAAAGCTGGTATATTTTGAAATATTATTTCATTTAATTTTATTTGCCCAAATTTAATTTCAAGATAATGTTGAATTAATGAAGAATGATGAAATTTAAGCACATTTGGGGATCAAAAATGAAGAATTTTTCGTCTATAATGGTGCAGACTAAATTTTATGGTGGATGTTAAGCATTCACCTTATTCAATTAATAAAATTAAACTATTAAGTAAAATTTTATCATTTGTGGACGGAAATGAAGATGTAATTTTTATTTTTGTCTTACTTTTTAAACTCAATGAATATTTCCACAGAATATTTACCCGTTATGGCAGAACAGCAAAACCAGTCGCAATTAAGGTACTCTAAAGAGGATTTGGCAGAGTTTGAAGCTTTGATCCTGAAAAAGATCGGCCGCGCCACCAACGAGTTGAATTTTATTAAAGAGACTCTTGGGAAATCAAACCACAGTGGTACCGAAAACTCCATAGGTAATATTAAACCTTTGGAAGATAGTGCGGATGTTCAGGAGAAAGAAAACCTCCAGGAATTGGCCGTACGTCAACAGAAATTTTTAAATAATCTTCAAAAGGCTTTAATTCGTATCAAAAATGGTACGTACGGGGTATGTGTAGATACAGGGAAGCTCATCCCAAAAGATCGTCTACGTGCAGTGCCTCATACGACGCAGACCATTGAAGCGAAATTGAAAAGAGCCTAAATTGGAATTATTAGCAACTTACGTTGAAGCATTAATTTTCTGTGCCGAAGAACCTGTTACCGTCAAAGTATTAGGCAGGTGCCTGTCTGATAAATTTGGTGCAGAAATACCTGAAGAAGACATTATTAAAGCGATATCCGCCCTTGAAGAAAAATACGACAAGGGGGATTTCGCTTTTTTTATTAATAAATCTTCAGGAGGTTATCAGTTTTTGACCAAACCAGTTTATCAATCACTGGTTACCCTTTTATTACAACAAAAGGCCAAGAAAAAATTATCTACTTCGGCCATGGAAACCTTATCCATTATTGCCTATAAGCAGCCCATCACTAAAATGCAAATGGAGCAAATACGTGGAGTGAGCTGCGATTATGCCGTACAGAAATTATTGGAGAAAGGATTGATAGAAATAAAAGGAAAATCGGAGAGTTTGGGTCGACCTTTGCTATATGGAACCACCGAGCAGTTTATGGAATATTTCGGGATTAATCACCTGAAGGAACTGCCCACCCCTACAGACTTCCGAAAGGAGGATAATATCATTGGAGAAATGGGGGAGGATTAGGAGAAATTCAGTAAATTCGCGACTTATTTAAAATTTAAGAGCTCTGATTAAGGGTAGCTGTTATGACAAAAGCAAGACGAAGTAATTCAGGAAGGCGATATTCAGGTGGGGGGAAATCTGGTTCAGGACGTCCCGGAGCTGGGAAAACTTCCCATAAGAAAAAATTTGATCGTTCTCGATCTGCAGAGCATAAGCCGGAATCGGATGAAAAAATTGCAAAGAAACAGCGCTCATTAAAGGAGATTTATAAAGACCGTCAGGCTGCCAGTGAGTCGACCAATACGCCAAATTATAACTTTCGTAAGATGAAAGAATTGGCGAAAAAGAAAGCGGCCAAATCCGGAGGGGAAGAAGGTGCTCCCCAGTCTTATGCGGTTCGTTTGAATAAATTTATTGCCAATGCCGGAGTTTGTAGTCGTCGAGAGGCAGACCGTCTGATTTCCGAAGGGGAGATTTCCGTAAATGGTAAGGTGGTTCGTGAGATGGGCTATAAGGTGGAGCCAAAAGACAAGGTGAGCTGGCAAGGAAAACTTTTGAGTCGTGAGAAATCGGTTTATGTACTATTGAACAAGCCAAAAGATTTCCTGACCACCACGGATGATCCGAAAAACAGAAAAACGGTGATGGAATTGGTGAAGAAGGCCGCAGGAGAGCGTATCTATCCTGTTGGGCGTTTGGACCGCATGACTACCGGTCTGTTACTTTTGACCAATGATGGCGAGCTGGCAGAGAAATTAGCGCACCCTTCTAATAATGTCAGAAAGATTTACCAGGTAGAGCTGGACAAACCCATTACGGAGGAGGATTTTGCGAAAATTCAAAATACCATTGAGTTGGAAGATGGGCCGGTGCCGGTGGATGATTTGGTAATTTTGTCATCAGATGCTAAAAGCCTGGGTATTGAAATTCACCTTGGGCGAAATAGAATTGTCCGCAGAACTTTTGAGCATTTGGGCTATGAGGTGGTGAAGCTGGACCGTGTAGTTTATGCCGGTTTGGATAAAAAAGACCTGCCAAGAGGAAAATGGCGCTACCTATCAGAAAAAGAACTCATTCATTTGAAATATTTCCTTTAAAATAAAAAAAGCCTTCTCTGTTAATTCAGGGAAGGCTTTTTTTTGACCCGAATGATACAAGCTCACCCCACTTGTTCGGGTTAAAAATCAATAAAATAAAACACAAAGAACTGATTATCCTTTATCGTGGTTTATCGAATGTAGCGGTGCATAATTCGATTTCACGCACCCATTAAACTTGTCCTACCACGATTTCCAATAAGTCATCCGCCTGCCAATATTTGGCGGCAATCGCTTGTAGTTCCTCAGGAGTACAATGATTGAGGGTATTCAGATAATGGTCGTAATAGTTATAATCCTGTTGGAAAAGGTAAATACTTTTAAATTTCTCTAATAGTGCAAATGGCGTATTCAGGGAGGACAAAAATTGCCCCATGATGTAGTTTTGAACGATTTCCAACTCATCCTGTGGTACCGGTTCCTCAATAAGTTTTTGAATTTCTTTTTTGATCTCTCTTAAGGCATCCATGGTGTTTTCCCCTTTCACTTCCGCTCCAATGGCCCAATATCCATGCTGTTGGAAAGAGTAAAGGACAGAGTGAATACCATAGGTATAGCCTTTTTCCTCCCGGATATTTTTCATTAGTCGGGAACCAAAATACCCTCCCAGAATTTCGTTTATAATACTAAGCTTAGGGTGATCTTCATGTTTTTTGGTGAAAATCGGGCGGCCTATTCGAATCGCCGATTGCAGGCTTCCTTCTTTATGAATATGTTGGGGAGCATATTGGGGTTGAATTTGGAGAAGATCTGGCTTAACAAGCATATTGGTTTCAACCGCATCTTGTCCGAAATATTGATTCAATAGTGAAAAAATAGCATCATCAACATCACCACAAAGCAGTATTTCAAACTGATTCTCTATATGTTTTTTATAAAAGGCATGACATTCTTCCCGGTTGATTTTTGCAATATCCTCGATTTGGAGCACCTTACCATAAGGGTGACTTTCGCCAAAAAGGGCATTTCTAAAGGAGCGTGCAGCCAAAAAAGCATTCTTCTCTAAATTTACTTTAAGGTTCTGAATTCGCTGGCTTTTTAAATTCTCCAATTCTTTTTCAGGAAAACTGGCCTCTCCCATGATTTCCTTTAATATGGGAAGTAGTAAAGGAATATGCTTTTTCAGGCAAAATAAACTGACTGCGCTGTTATCTGTCCCCCCGGTGATGTCCAGTTGAGCGCCATAATGCTCAATAGTGCTTGATATTTCTTTGGCACTTTTGGAAGAAGTTCCCTCGGCCAGCATTTTATAAGCAAAAGAACTTACGCCCTTCACCTCTTCATTCACCTGTCCAGATCGAAATAGCAATTCTATTTTAACCACCGGTTGGGCATCAGAGATGATGTAGTGCATTTTTCTCCCATTGTCCAGGGTGGAGGTTTTTACTTTTCCGATGTTAAAGGTATCAATCCGTTGGAATTTGGGCGGGATGGATCTGTCAAGCATAGTTAGCATATAAAGAAAGGACGATGAAATTGCTTCCATCGTCCTGTATCATAGAATCTTTTTTTTATTAATCTCTTACTGAAGTGGTACTTTCCTCTCCAAATTGGAAACTTAAAGTAAATCGGATGGTCTCAGCCAATGGATTCTCTCTGGTAAATGGAACCAAATAAGCGACATCCAGTCCGAATACATTGTAATAAAAGCCTAAACCTAAAGTCATATAGGTACGATCTCCCTTTTCAGGATCTTCGTATTGGTAACCCAGGCGGGCAGCAAAAAGCTCTTTATACCAATATTCCATACTGGCTTGAAGTTTGACTTCCTGAATCTCTTCCCCAAAACCATTTGGAGCATCTCCAAAGGAGGAGAACATTCCATTGATTACTGATTTGTCCTGATTGTTAATTTTATTGCCATCCTCATCATATGTAGGAGTAGGTACCATTAACTTATTAAACTCTAAGCCAAAGCACAGTTTGTTGTATGGGTCTAAATTAAAGGAATAAACAGAACCAAGTCTTAGGTTAGCTGGAAGAAATTGTTGTTCGGCTTCCCCCAGATAGGTCATTTTTGCACCGATGTTGGAGATTACTGCTCCAAAAGACAATTCGCTTTTCTTCAGGCTTCTTTTGAATTTTTTATTGTAATAGTAACCAATATCTGCGGCTACTGATTGGGCTGGCTGAATATCTCCATTCACGGCTGAGGCGCCCAGGTTGGAGCGGATATATTTCAGGTTCACCCCAATACCCGAGGACTCGGACAGCATTCTGGAATACCCCACCTGAATGTTATAATCTCTGGGGCGGCCCTGGGGTAAGTTGGTTTGACCATTCTCATCTACAAATTCGATGGTTCCCATATTAAAATAGGTCAATGAAACCGAGATAAGCTGTTCTCGAGTTAATTTGTAATAACCACTCAAATAAGAAATGGACATGTCATTGGTGATCTTACCCAGCCAGGGTGTATAGGAAAGGGAGGCAGCAAAATCATTTTCGATAAAAGCATATTTTCCCGGGTTCCAGTATGCTGAAGCTAAATCTGCGGAAGTAGCAGCTCCCATGTCACCTAAACCTGCCGAACGAGCATCCGGGGAAATTAACATGAAGGGAACGGCTGTTTGAATAACACCACCACCTTGTTGCCCGGAGGCATTTGGCCCTCCAGGACCAATATTTTGGGCAAACACGGTTGTTGGAGAAAAAGCCAGTGCGATTAAAAAGCTAAAAATATAATTGAGTTTCTTCATTGGTTCAAAATAGGTTTTAAACAGTGGGTACAGTTGAACAAATTTGCAGTGAATACAAGGTAATGATTTTTATGGTATATATATCAATCTGTTCAAACTTTCAGATTTACCTTTTTCATTTAGATTTTCCACAGAAAGTTTAAACAAATACATACCTGAGGCGAGCTGTCCGGCACTTTCAGCAGGTTTCCAGCTTTCCATTTCTACTACTGAAGATGCGCGATCAAAGCTTTCTGAAATGGTGTAAATCAATTGCCCCTGGGTGTTATAAATTTGAACTTTTGCCACCAAAGGATCTCCCGGAGTGTTATGCTCAAACCTGAAAACGGTACTTTCTCTAACTGGGTTAGGGAAATTGAATACATTTCTTAATGTAAGTTTATCCTGCTCTGTTACTAAAAATGTAATTACTTTTTCCGATGCATTGTTAAAATTATCCCAGGCTTTTACACGAATTTGATGTTCTCCATCTGTTAGTCCGGAAAAAGGATAGTTGATCCAGCCGGTTTGGTAGTCATCTACTGCGGATTGGTAATACTTGTTTAGTGGGATTTGCGCACCATTATCCAGTTGGGTAAAAGGGTTTTGCCCGATATTGTTTGGAGAAATGGAAATGCCGGTTTCTGCGGTTAACTTTCCCAAAAGATCAAAAGCGGAGGGCGTTAAACTTCCTTCCACAAACAGCGTGTCATTGATGAATAGTTCTATCTGTGGTCCCAGTTCTGACTCTACCGGATTGTCAGATGTTCCTCCAATTGTTATACGGTCTTCTCCGCCCAGGGCCGGCTTACCTTCCTCATTGGAGTAAGCAAAAGTCTGGATTATGGCTCGGCCTTTTTGGTAATCGATGTTTTTGGGTACGACAAATTCAATGGAAAACGCTCCATTTTCTACAGTGGCCTGCCCATTGAATAGTAGGTTTTCATAGACGTCGTAGCTCATTACATCATCCCGAAAACCTAAGGTTTGATTCTGTAAAGGCTTGTCATAAACCTTCACTTCCACAATCCCATTAAAAGAAGGATCCATATTTCCGGAAGCGAGATTGACTTGTCCGTCCATTTGAATGAAGTCCATTGCCGCCAGGTTGGGCTGCTCCGAAGGTGCTTTACCATTAATACTCAGGATTTCCACCTGTGGGCTTCCGCAAATCAGCCGCATAGAAGGATCTCCCAAAAGGGCAAAATTTCGATTGACAGCACCTGCCAGCGCATTGTTTTTGGTGTCTTTGAAAATATCTCCTAGTCTTCTGAATTGCCCTCCTTCTTCTCTTAGGAAAAGCGCATTATGAAAAGCCCTGTTTAATTCCTGATTGGTAGAGGCAAAAACCTTACGGGTAGTTGTTACCAAACCAATAGCTCCTCCATTTGGATTTTTTAGTAATAATTCCGCCCCACTTTCCAGTTGTGGATGATCATACACCCCATAGTCACAGGTGGCGGTAATCACCAGGGGAAGCTTTTCATAATTTTGAAGATTATTCACCATGGCCCGGGTCAGGATGTTTTCATCCGCCCATTGTTCAAAACTTCCATGCCCCTGGTAACTAATGGTTAAGGCTCCCTCTTCAAAAGCACCGATGATGGCCGCTTCCGTTACCTGAGATTTTCCAATATTTCCCGGATCTCTGGGGGCGGCATCTAGGTATATTTTTTCAGGTCTGAATGCCGGATGATCTTTGTGGATGATTTGGGCGATCTCATCGGTTTGTTTTTGGTGTATGTTGCCATCACCATCATCTGCCACATAAACCATCCTGGACTGCCAGTCCTGAGGCGGCAGGCTTTCATACCGAATAAGCTTATCCACCACTACCTGAGCTTCTTCGGCAGTTTGTACGGGTAAACGACCGATACCAATTTCCAGGCTATGATCTCCTGCCCGGCTTTCTTCCCAAAAACCTTCGTTCTCCTCTAAAAACCCAAAGTAGTCATCCGAGGAGTGAGAGTAAATGGGATGAGTGGAATTCCGGCTTTCATAAACCGGGACAAAATTGGTGTTATTCGTGACCCGATCCAGATAATCAAATGAACAGTCGCCAAAAAGTAAAAGATATTTTAATTGTTGATTGCCGGCCTCATAAAGAAAACGCATATAGTTTCTGACGGCAGAGATGTCCTGACTAGCCATGGAAAATTGGGAGAATACATCCTCAATATTGACCACCTTTACATGGAGACCCTGGCTTTGATTTCGGTAAGTAGCCAATTCCTGCGCCTGAGTCATGAAATTAGGATGGCTAACAATGACCATATCCACAGCCGGATTTGATCTTATATTGGCTGCATTAAAGGATCCGATGATTTCTGGAGTTAGTCCATTATCAGGATTAAAAGCAATATATCTTCCCGCTCCCGCAGTTTGAGAACCAAAGGTGGTGTTCCCGTTGGCAAACTGACTCGACTGAAGGCTGGCGTTAGCAAAATCCGTTACCTCCCATACCTTGGTGTTGGCATTGGTGCCGGAGATTTGAAATCGTTTTTCGTCCTGTCCTGCAGCCCTTGTCTGCCGAAACACCGTTTGTCCATTAAAAAGTTTTAGGCTTCTTTCTGCATTAACCACGACAGCATCTAAATTTCCATAATGACGAAATGGTTCTGCATTAGTACTGAATCGGATGTCAAAATTGAGGCTGGTGGCAGCAGGGTCAATGACCAGTACAGAGGGGTTTTCAAATATTTCAGAGGCCCATTTACCTCTTTCAGCATAGTCTGCATTGGAAACCCCTGAGATGCTCATGCTCCCTAATTTAGTGTTATTGAGCGAAACAGCCACTTCGGCTGTCCCATAGGAGGAGTTCAGGGCGCGAAGATTAACCTTTAAGCTTCCATCGGTGGACAGATCACTAATTTCAAAATTTACCCTCTGGCTGCCCCCATTCTCAAAACGTTCCCCATACCAGAATCTACCTGACTGCCCTAATATATTGTAAATCTCTTCTTCGAAAGCCATCACCTCGGTGAAGGTGGTATAGAGTGTGCCGGTATTGATGGCTGGCGCTGTGGTGATTCTTTTTCCCAGGCCTTCGGTTTTTATATGGAAAAAGACAAAAGCCTCCCGGCTGTACAAGTTTTTTTCAAAATCAATAAAACCGGCCTCTTCATTGAAGAAATAACGATCCGGCCCTTCAGCATAGAAGTAAACAGCATCATTGGTGTCAAACTTACCGTCAGCCTCCCCATCTACCCAAATGGCCAGTTCCGGCAATTGGTGAACTTCATTCAGGGCATTTTTCTGGGGAAGCATACCGCCTTCACGTCCGTAAATAGCGATTTTTCTGGGATCAATATCAGCAGGATTTAAGCCCATTTCCTGCAGGCTGCTGGCAGTGATTTTAAATACTCCGGCCTGATTGACTTTCAGTTTCACCCAGGTGCCCTGACTCAAGTCCGGATTTGAAGCTGCTGCAAAAGCGGATTTGCACACTAGCAATAGGGCCATGAGCCCTAAGAAAAAATAGGAATATGAACGGTGGGAATTCGACATAAAAAACAGCAAAGGTGGCGATTAGGAACGATAAGCTCTTACAAAGGAAATTAGGATATACAACAAAATAATAAAAGGGATCGAGGCGACATTCAGTATAAAAATGGAGGCTGCCGCCAGGATAATAAAGGAGTAAATTAACTCATTCCCTTTCCATCCATAAGTTTTGAACTTTAAGGCGAACATCGGGATTTCCGAGGTGAGCAATAGGGAAAAGGCGAAATTCAATCCCAAAAGTAAATAAGGATTCAATAACCAGTTTTCCGCTCCTAAAATATTATGAGCCAGCATAAAAGGCAGAGCACTCGCGAAAATGGCATTTGCCGGAGTGGGTAAACCGATAAAGGAGGTCGTCTGGCGATCGTCTACATTGAACTTGGCTAGTCGCAATGCGGAGAATGCCGCCATGATAAAGGCAAAATAGGGTACATATTCCGGTAGCTCGCATTGCCCTAAAAGCTGGAAATAAAGCACAGCCGGCAGAACGCCAAAAGTGACCATATCGGCCAGAGAGTCCAATTCTCCCCCAATAGGTGAAAATTGTTTAAGAAGTCGGGCCGTAAAACCATCAAAAAAGTCGAAAATAGCTCCTGACCATATCATGCCGGCCGCCCAAAGCAAATTTCCCTGAAAGGCCAGCACAATGCCGACACAGCCTGAAAGTAAATTCAGGCAGGTAAGCGTATTTGGAATATTGAAAATTTTCAATTTGCTAGCATTATCTGACATATGGATTTTCTCTTTTTTCTTCTCCTACAGAAGTGGCAGGGCCGTGTCCAGGATGGATTACCGTTTCCTCTGGTAAGGCATACATCACTTCTTTGATGGACTTTGCCAGGATATCGAAATCTCCTCCCGGTAAATCTGTTCTACCAATACTTCGTCTGAAAAGTACATCACCGGCAATAATATTGCCACTTTCAGCATGATAAAAAGCCACATGCCCGGGAGCATGGCCCGGAACAAAAAGTACTTTCAAGGCCGTATTTCCAAAAGTGAAAGTTGCTCCCTCTTTTAATTCCTCATCAGCGGTAGTAGGCTCATAAGCCGGAAATCCCCACATGGAGGCGTAATTTTCTACTGCAGCCAGCGTGGGGTTATCAGCAGGGTGTAGGTGCAGTTTTACCTTAAAGGTATTTTTGACAAAAGCATTGCCCAATACATGGTCCACATGGGCGTGGGTGTTCAAAAGGGCCACCACTTTCAGTTGTTCGCCATCAATATAAGCCTGTAGCTCCTGACGTTCTTCATGGGTATAGCAACCTGGGTCAATAATCACGGCTTCCTTGGTTTCGTCATGAAGCACATAGGTGTTTTCAGAAAAAGCGTTAAAGGGAAAAACTTTTATTTGCATATTCTTAATATTTTAGCCCTAAATTTCTCGATTAATCTGCAAAAACCATAATCCTAAACCATTTACTATGCAAGCCTACGATTATATTATTATAGGTCAGGGTATCGCCGGTACCGTCATCAGTCATCAATTGCGAGAAGCAGGGAAGACGGTTCTGGTCATCAATCAAACCAATGCCAATGCTTCCTCCAGAGTGGCGGCAGGCATTATTAACCCGATTACGGGGCGTAAAATGTCATTGACCTGGCGGGCACACGATCTATTTCCCTATTTGTGGGATTTCTACAGTCAACTGGAAAAGCAATTAGGCATTAAAGCCTTACACCTGCAGGAAATATACCGCCCCTTCCTTGAGGTGGTAGAACAAAATGACTGGATGGGCAAAAGCGCTGAAGATAATTTTAAGCCTTTTGTGAATTCGGTGCATGCACCGGCAGAGGAGGGAATTCATGCTCCCTATGATGGATTGGCCCTTAATCAGGCGGGCTGGCTGGATCTTAACTTACTGTTGGATACTTACCGTGATGCATTAGGAGTCCACTACCGCGAAGCGGCTTTTCGGGAGGAGGATTTAATGCTGACAGCCGAGGGAGTCGAATATGAAGGTGTAAAAGCCAAGGGAATTATTTACGCCCAAGGATATGCGGTGGGGGAAAGTAAGTACTGGGAGGGACTCCCTTTCAGACCAGTGAAGGGAGAAGTGTTGACCATTGAACTGGATCGTGACTTTGAGCGAATTTACAATCGGGGGGTGTTTGCCCTGCCATTGGGTAATCATCGATATCGAGTAGGGGCAACTTATGATAATCATAATTTGAATTACGAGGTTACCGAGCAGGCCAGAAAAACCCTTTTGGAAAAGCTGGAAGGTTTGGTGAAGCTGAGTCCCAAGGTGGTGGATCAGCGGGCGGGAATTCGCCCAGCCACCAAGGACCGAAGACCATTTATAGGGCAGCACCCTGATTATCCACAAATTTTTCTCTTTGGCGGGCTTGGCACCAAAGGGGTTTCCCTAGCGCCTTTTTTTGGAGAACAGCTGAAGAATCTATTACTAAAAGGGACTAAAATAGAGCCGGAAGTGGATATCTATCGGTTTTTTTAAGATATTAAAGTCGAAATTTCCCCTGCTGACTGGGTTTTCTTCAGGGGGAAATTTTCTTTTTTTCATTTTTATTGATTGTCAAGCAAATACCTTGGAACGTATAGCGGAAACATTCGTAGAAAAAATTATGTATTAGGGAAACTTAGGTGCTAAAGGAGTCGATGGGCATGGGCAGTGGATTGCCCCTAATAAATCTCTAAATATTATTGCCGGTTGGGGAGGACTATCTCCACTTTTGCTAATAACCTACTGAACACCTATGCTCCAACGCTTATTACTATTAGGTATACTATTTCTATTTTGCCTCACCCCTTTTTTCCGGGTTTCTGCACAGGCTTTACGTGATGAATTTGGTCAAAACCGAATTCAGTATCAGGTGAAAGACTGGAAATACTACAGCACAGATAATTTCGATATTTATTATTATGAAGGCGGACAGCAATTTGCCAAGTTAGGCATTGAATACCTCGAGGAAGAGTTTGACCGCATGACCGACCTTATCGGTTATTCCCCTTATTCCAAGGTTAAAATTTTTCTCTACAATTCAGAGGAGGAATTAGGGCAAAGCAATGTAGGGCTTAGTGGAAATTACTACTCGATTGGAGGGCAAACCAATTTCACTAAATCTCATGTGGAATTAGCCTACCCGGGCACCATGTCCCTGTATCGCGAAACGCTTTTATTTCATGTCGCCAAGCTTTTAGTGGAGGACATGATGTTCGGCGGATCTTTGGCGGATATGTTTCAGAGTACCTATTTGTTGAATTTACCCACCTGGTTTGTCACCGGTGCATCAGCTTATATTGCCGAGGGTTGGTCGGTGGAAATGGATGATTTCGTTCGGGAGTTAATCATTTCTGAAGATTTTAGAAGGGTAAACAGCTATTCCGGGGAGGAAGCGCAGCTTCTGGGGCAATCCATCTGGAATTTTATTGTGCAGCGATACGGAAGAGCCAATTTATCCAATATTCTGAACTTAACGCGCATCATTCATAATGAGGAACGTTCCATTGTGAGCACCCTCGGGATTTCTTATCCGGAATTTATTTCAGAGTGGCAACGTTTTTACAAGGACATGTCAGCCAATATAGGCAACTCTTACCAAATGCCACAGGATCAGTTTCTGCTGTTTGATAAAAATAAAAAGGGACGTGCCTATGGTAAAATGCGCATTAGTCCGGACGGTACCCGTATTGCTTATGCGGTGGATAACTCCGGTAAGTTCAGTGTGGAGGTAGAAGAGATTGCCAGTGGAAAGGTAAAAACAATTATTAAGGCAGGTTATAAAGAAGTCAACCACAGGCCGGGAGAATATTTACCACTGATCAGCTGGAAGGATGATAATACGCTGGGAATCATTTACCGGAAAAAGGAGCAAAGTTATTTGCAGATGTATGAATTTTCTTCCAAATCCTTTTTAGAACGCCCCTTGGGTCGGGTGAATAATATTACTTCTTTTGATATTAAAAGAGATAGTAATGTCGGGATCATTGCTGCAGATCGAAAAGGTAGAAATGGTTTATTCTTAGTTTCCCTGAAACGTTTTACTACCAGGTTATTGACTAAGGATATTTTTGATGACATTGAGCCTCGCTTTATTCCTAATACCAATACGGTAGTTTTTGCATCTAACCGTATATCAGACACTCTTGGTGTGAAGGATAATAAACTTAAGGATTTACCAGAAACCTATAATATTTTCCTTTATAATCTGGATACGACCAGAACGGTCCTAACACGGGTTACCAATAATATTGGCTATAATATTAAACCAGTGCCTGTTGATGAACAGTACTTCTATTATTTGAGTAATCAGCAGGGTATATATAATCTTTATCGGTATGATCTTGAAAACCGCTTGTATCAGCAGGTAAGTAATTACGCAGTAAGTATTCGGGATTATGATATTGGCCCGGATAACGCTATGGTGTATACGGCCCGTAAGTCGGATAAGGATTTTATCTATTATGAGCCTAATGCGCCATTGAACAGAAGTATTTTTACACTTGCCACTGGCAGAAGACAACTTCTAAATGCGAAGGCGGTCAAAGACCGAATGGAGAAAAGAAAAAAGCAGGCTTTGCAGGATTCCCTGGAAAGGGTGGAAAATGAGTTGCGTAAATTTAATGAAACCCTTCGTTCTCCGGGTTCTTTATTTTTGGATTCCATAGCCAATACCATTGGAAAAGATTTTGATCAGCCTCCATTAAAGGATTTAGACCCGGAAGGGCTGGCTACGGAAAGTCTGATTTCTGATGATCCTAATTTGGTAAACACGGATAATTATCAGTTTTCTTCTACGAAAACGCCGGCAAATAAGAAAAGAGAATCTTTCCTTACACGCTACAGACTCATGCGCCGAGACTCCCAGGTCATGGGGCCGGATGATTATGAGACCTACTTTAGGATGAATAATTTGGTGACCTCATTTGTAATTGACCCCTTGATGGGCTTTGGTATTCAGATGGAAGCCGAAATGACCGACTTATTGGAGGATCATCGCTTTTATGGGGGATTTGTAATGGCGACTGATTTCCGTTCCGGAACTTTCTTTGGAGAATATGAATACCTTAAAGGCTTTTTGGATTACCGGATTCGTTATGACCGTAGGGTGTTAAACATGACCACGCAGCAGTTTGAGGAGCAGCAATATAAAATGAATAAGTTGGAAGCTTCCGTTTCCCTGCCGGTGAGTATTAGTTCCAGAGTTTCTTTAACCCCTATGCTGACGCATACCGTCTGGGTGGATAAGAATATTGATAATTTGGTAAATCCACCTATTAATCCTGTAGGAAATCCCGAAGGATTGTATTCTGGTATCAAAGGGCAGTATGTTTTTGATAATACCACCAGTCAGGGCTTGAATTTGAGGACGGGCTTTCGAGCCAATGCCGGAATAGAATATCAATTCGCTACCATGGGTGATTTGGAGAGTTTCGGGAAGTTGTCCATGGATATCCGACATTATTTGCCTATTCACAAAGAAATTGTGGTGGCGACCAGATTGTATTATGGCCGGTTTTTCGGGGATGGCGCTAAGCAGTTCTTATTAGGTGGCGTAAACAATTGGCTGTTTAATCAAACGGAAAATGATGGGCAGAGCGCTGAGCCGGGAGATCCACTGTACTTTGAAAATGATTTTAATAATTCTGATATTCTTTTTGCGGAGTATGTAACCGATTTGCGCGGATTTAATTACAATACGTTTAGTGGAACAAATGCCTTATTGGGAAATATTGAATTAAGGGTGCCCTTGATTCGTTATTTGTCCCGCGAACCGATATCTTCCAATTTCTTGAGAAATCTCCAGTTTGTTGGCTTCTTTGATATTGGTTCTGCCTGGACCGGTCCCTCCGCTTTTGCCCGCGAAAATAATATCAATACTGATGTAATAGAGGGCGGGCCTTTTGTGGCCAGAATTAATAACTTTAAAAACCCCTGGCTTTACAGTTACGGTGTGGGCATGAGAGCGCCGCTGCTGGGTTTCTTTACCCGACTGGATCTGGCCTGGGCCACCGAGGATTACGAACGTAAACGTCCGAGGTTGTCCATCTCCATTGGATACGATTTCTAAAAAATAGCACAAAAAAAACGCCGATCAGGATTTCTGATCGGCGTTTTGCTTTCAAACGGTATTGTTATCCCGAATTATTCATCGCCAAATTTATCAACTAGATGTAAGTGATTAAAATTCCAGGTCGTTATAATTTATTTTCTTTGATTTATTATAGCCCAAATTGGGGCAAGCTTGCTTTTTCCTCATTCACCTGCTTCGTTGGAAAAAAATGAAATAGGAAAAATTCCTTCATTTTTTCCGCCTTGCAGCTAAACGAGGATTTAAGCATGACTAATCCGGGTTATTTAGAGGCTTTCGCCTTCTTTGCTTTCTGCATAGGGTTACTGCCGTAGGAAGCGCCCCTTGCGGCTTTACTTCTTTCGAATAGTTCGAACCTCGAAGGGATACTTTGTCGAGGGAAGTAGTTATTATTCAGGTCGGTATCTGCAGTTTCCAGCATGGGGTCCAGAATAATATTGGTGACTTCTTTTTCAAAGGCAAACACTTTGCTTACCTCCTCTTCGTTCTTTCTCCAAATTTCAGCGGGAATAAAAGCAGTTTCATGACTACCATCCTCAAAGTCAAATTGTAAAATGATGGGCATTACCAATCCTCCCACATTTTTAAAATCCAATTGATAGAAATTCAAGTCGCTATTTAATAATGCTTTGTCCTTTTCAGAAAGTTTGGTAATAAAGGTTTTATAAGCTTTTCGCTGTTCGTCGGTCGTTTTGTAGGGATCGTAGGAGTTATAGAAATCACGAAGATCCGGACGCTCATCATCCACCCGGGTAGTCAATTGCTTATTACGCTCTTTGCTGATACTTTTCTCTCTTTTTTCTGCCTTCGCTTTTGCAATTGGGTTTTCTACATCCGGATTTTTTGTATTTAACTTATACCACTGCACATTTTCCAAAGAGATATCCACATGATCAGTCGAATAGAACCAGCCTTTCCAGAACCAGTCCAAATCCACGGCTGAGGCATCCTCCATCGTTCTGAAGAAATCCTCCGGCGTGGGGTGTTTGAAAGCCCATCTTTCCGCATAGGTTTTGAAAGCGTAATCAAAAAGCTCCCGACCCATTACCGTTTCTCTTAAGATATTGAGCGCTGTAGCGACTTTGGCGTAAGCGTTGGAGCCAAATTGCTTCAATTGTTCTGAGTTGGTCATGACCGGAACGATATTATCCGGATTGCCTTTCATATACGGAACAATTTTGGACGGAGCGCCTCTTCTGGAAGGATAATCATGCTCCCATTCCTGCTCTGTTAAGAATTGAAGGAAAGTATTCAATCCCTCATCCATCCAGGTCCATTGACGTTCATCGGAATTGATGATCATTGGGAAATAATTATGTCCTACTTCGTGGATAATTACGGAGATCATCCCGTACTTCGTTCTTTCTGAATAGGTGCCATCCTCGGCTACACGTCCGTAATTGAAGCAAATCATCGGGTATTCCATTCCATTAGCTGCTTCGACGGAAATCGCTACCGGATAGGGGTAGTCAATGGTATATTTGGAATAGGTGCGAAGGGTATGAGCCACTACTTCTGTGGAGTATTTATAATATAACTCATAGGCTTCCTTAGGGTAATATGACATGGCCATTACCTTCTTATTGTTCAACTGTACCCCCATGGCATCCCACACGTATTTTCTGGAACTACCAAAAGCAAAGTCGCGCACATTTTCGGCCTTATAAACCCAGGTTTTTTCTCCTTTAAGTTGTTTCTTTTCTGCTTTTTGGGCCTCATCTTTGGTCACAATCAATACCGGCCGATCAGCAGTTTGGGCTTTTTCCCATCGTTTCAACTGTATTGGATTCAGGATTTCTTCCACATTCTGAAGTTCGCCTGTCGCACAAACGATATGGTCTTCCGGAACGGTAATGGCGACTTCGTAATCCCGAAGGTCAGCGCAAACTCCCCGGAACCCAGGAATTGTTTATTTTGCCAGCCATTCACATCATCATATACACACATTCTGGGAAACCACTGACAAATGGTATAAAGGTAATTTTCATCTTTAGGAAAATACTCATAGCCGGAACGTCCGCCCAATTGCATCCGGTCATGGATATTGTACCACCATTTCACATCAAAAGTAACAGAAGCACCAGCAGCCAAAGGCTCAGGTAAATCTATACGCATCATGGTTTTGTTGATGGTGTAGGGTAGCGAATTGCCCGCAGCATTTTTCACTTCTTCAATATGAAAGCCCAGATCCTGATCATGTCCCATAAAGCGGTTGATCTGGCCGGAAGACATTTTTTCATTAATCTCACTTGGCGCAATTTTAAAAGAATCCGAGTCTTTGTTTCTCATGTTCTGATCCAGCTGCAACCAAAGGTATTGCAGGGCATCCGGGGACTGGTTGTGGTAAGTGATGGTTTCCTGTGCATCAATGCGCTGTCGTTCATCATCCAAGTGCACTGCTATTTTGTAGTCAGCGCGTTGTTGCCAATACTGGTGGCCGGGAGCTCCGGATCCTGTTCGGTAGAGGTTTGGCGTGGCCAGGTCATTGCCCAGCTGCTCGAACTTACGGCCTTTGTAGGGGCTGTAAGCCTCTTGCGCAAAAGTGATCATCGGCCACAAGCACGCAATCGCAAGCAAAATTCGTTTGTTCATAAAAAAAGCAAGATAGGTAAGGTTAAGAAAGGGTTACCAAAATTTGGCCTGATACATCAAAATCACCGAGACGGTCAGGATAGCAATCGTCCAGGTAGGCTTCCAATAGTGGTAAAATTTTTTATTGATTAAAGTAAATAGCTGAAATAGTAAGAAATAAGCAATAACAATCACCACCTGACCGGCTTCTAAGCCTAGATTAAAGGCAAGTAGCGGGGTGAAAATATCCTGTGAACGCCCCAATAGAGATTGCAGGTAGGAGGAAAATCCTAGTCCGTGGATTAAGCCGAAAGCCAAAATCACGGCATAGGCCCATCCGTAACCGGATTTTTTGGTAGTACCACTTTTTAACTGAAATAAGTGGGTGACGCCCGTAATGAAAATAGTGAGTGGAATTAAAAATTCTACATAGTCACCGTTTACTTTCACAATGCGAAATGTAGCCAGGGCCAGGGAAATACTGTGCCCCACAGTAAAAGCAGTTAGTAATCCCAGAATTTTTTGCCATTGTCTGATTGTGAACGAAAGACAGAGGGCAACGACGAAAAGTAAATGGTCGTATCCATCCAGGTCCAAAATGTGCAACCAGCCCATTTCAAAAAAGGTAGAAAATGTGCTCATTTGTAAAAAAGAAGTCTTAAAAAAAGGAAAATATAGTCTGTATGGCGAGTGAAAAGCGTGGCTTTAGCTCAGCCAATAATTTGTTAATTTACAAAAAATACCCTTTTTGCTGTTCAAATTTTACCCAAATCCCCGAAAATGAGAAAATTTTATATTGTCGGCGTCTTTTTGTTATCATTGGTTACTTTAAGTAATCCTGTATTTGCTCATCCCTATCATATTAGTTTGTTGGACATGAAATATGATGTGGAGGAGAAAAGAATTGAAATGGAGGGCAAAGTTTTTCTGGATGATTTGGGCGACGCTATTTTCAAAGAACAGCAATTGCAGGTGGATTGGGAAATGGGAATTCCGGAGGAAGCGGTAGAAGCTTATTTTTTGGAGCATGTTAAAATTCAATGGGAAGGGGATGCGCGGGAAATTCGGTTTGTAGGGATGGAAATTGAGGATGATGCCTTGTGGGTGTATTGCTATGTGGAAAAGGTTAAGCCCAGGGGAGTTTTAGAAGTACAGAATACCATACTTTTTTCAGAATTTGATGATCAGCAAAACCTAGTGCATTTTCAGGATGAAGTGGGTTTGAGGTCAGAACGATTGCATAGCGGGAGAAAATTAGTGGCTTTTCCGCTACGTAAGGTTTAACCATCAAAATGGAATTTTTCGTAAACTTCCCACACATTTCCATCATGTTTGAGTAGTGTAATGTATTTAACCTGAATGGTTTGTGTGTATTGTTTTTCTTTGAAAAAATTCCAGGCCTCTGGAAAAATAGCCTTTTTTAAATCCCGAAATGCAATGGTGAAATGGGGGTGGAAAGGGCGTTCTTTATAATCGGCATTGAACAGGTTGAGTTCTCGCTTCATCATTTTTTTTAGCTTAGTTTGTAAATTGGACAATTCCATACTTTGCTTTACATCTACAAAAATTACACGAGGGGGGAATTGGTTGAAATTATTTAATTCAATTTCAAAGCCAGTTTCTTGGCTTACAAAATTGGAAATTGTCGTTTTTAAATGATTTAATTTTTTCTTTTTCCATAAAAAAGGCATGTGTAAAGTGAGGTGTGGAGGTGACTTTAGGGCTCCACTTGTTGAAAAATGCGTTGCCGCCTCCAGCTTAAACTGATGGAGGTCATGAAATACTGGTTCCTCAGGCACGATGGCGATAAAAAATCGGTCAGTTTCTTTATTTTTCATGATTTATTGCATTGTATGTTTGAAAAGAAAAGTAGCGATTATCTAATATTGCAAAGGTTTGCAGTTAGAAGAATTTTCATGTATTATTACCGATAATTAACACTTTTTTAGTTTAATTAAGCGTTAAAAATTTTCTGCAGCAAATTTCAACAGTTCAGCTTATTATTTCACCTTTTGTATGTCAAAATTTAACAGGACCAACAAAGTAACCAATAGGAGAATTTCAAAAAGTAGCATTTCCAAAACGCTTCTTGTGGAGGTTTCTTGGGAGGTATGTAATCAGGTGGGGGAATTTATACGGTGATCCGTTCCAAGGCTCCTACGATGGTTAAAAAGTGGGAAGAGAATTATACCCTGTTGGGTCCATATGTACATGATCAAGCGCAGGCGGCATTTGAGCCCTTACCCTTGGAGGAGTCCAATGCGGTGTGTCGGGCAGTAAAAAGGATGCAAGAGTCCGGATTGGACGTACATTATGGCGAGTGGTTGGTTACCGGAAAACCAAAGGTGGTTTTGGTAAATCCCAATTCTGTATATGATCGTCTGGGTGAAATTAAATACAATCTTTGGGATCATCATGGGATACCGTTGCCTTCACAGGATGACTGGTTAGATAAGTCAGCGGCATTTGGAGAGTTGAGCAGAATCTTCTTCAGTATTTTAGCAGAGGAAGAGACCTCCAAAAATATTATCGGTCATTTCCATGAGTGGATGTCTTCCACTGCAATTCCTGAATTGCGCTATGAAGGCGTGAATATCTCAACGATCTTCACCACTCATGCCACCATGTTGGGGCGTTATTTGGCGGCCAATGATCAGGAGTTTTATCATCACCTGCCATTCTTTGATTGGGAGAAAGAAGCGATCAATTTCAATATTGAACCACAGGTTCGGATTGAGCGCGCGGCGGCACACGGTGCACATGTATTGACGACAGTATCAGAGGTGACGGGGCAGGAATGTATCCATTTGTTGGGTAGAAAGCCGGACGAGATTACCCCGAACGGCTTGAATATTGAGCGTTTTACTGCCCTGCATGAATTTCAGAATTTACATAAAGAGTATAAGGAGAAAATCCATCAGTTTGTGATGGCTCATTTCTTCCCAAGCTATACTTTTGATTTAGATAATACGCTTTATTTCTTTACTTCGGGTAGATTCGAGTATAAGAATAAAGGCTTTGATACCACTTTGGAAGCTTTGGCGAAATTAAACTATCGCCTGAAGCAAGAGCAAAGTGATGTGAACGTGGTGATGTTTTTCGTGACTAAACGCCCATACCAGTCGGTGAATCCGGACGTATTGCATTCGCGTGCGGTGATGGAGGAATTACGTCATACCACTAAGATGATTCAGAATCAGATTGGAGAGCGCCTGTTTTATGCAGCGGCATCTTCGGATGATCACAAACTTCCGGAGCTGAATGAGTTTGTGGATGAGTATTGGAAATTACGTTTCCGTCGTACTTTACAGTCCTGGAAAAGTGGTGGATTGCCATCGGTAGTGACCCACAATTTGTACGATGATCATAATGATGAGATCCTGAACTTCCTGCGTTCTTCTAATTTGTTGAACCATGAGGATGATCGTGTGAAAGTGGTTTATCACCCAGATTTCATTTCTCCTTCCAGTCCTTTGTTCGGAATGGAATATGGGCAGTTCGTTCGTGGTTGTCATTTGGGAGTATTCCCATCTTACTATGAGCCATGGGGCTATACACCACTGGAGGCGATGGCTTCCGGAGTGCCTTCGGTTACTTCTGATTTGGCAGGTTTTGGTGACTATGTGGTGAATAACCTGCAGGATCATGAAGAAAAAGGGATTTATGTCATTGACCGTAAGAATGCGAACTTTGATGCAGGTGCGGATCAGTTAGCTTATAAATTACACAAATTCATTAAGATGGATCGCCGTCAGCGTATTTCTCAGCGAAATAAGACGGAACACAACTCCACTTTCTTTGATTGGCATAACCTGATTCACCATTACGATAAGGCACACAATTTGGCGATTACCAGAAATAAGAAAGGAATGTAGTCCTTTTAGAAAATATAAAATGAACCGCGGGCATTTAGCCTGCGGTTTTTTTATGGGCTGAAATTCCGGGATAAAAAAAAGCAGCCTTCCGGAGAAGACTGCTTTATTATTTTTTTAGGAATCTCCTTATTTATTCTGCAGGAGTATCATCATCATCAGAAATGGATTTACGCATATCCGTATCCGCCTGGATATTTTGGAATTTGTAGTAATCCATAATGCCCATGTTTCCGCTTCTGAAAGCTTCGGCCATCGCTAATGGAATGGTGGTTTCCGCTTCAATTACTTTTGCACGCGCTTCCTGCGTTTTCGCTTTCATTTCCTGCTCAGCAGCCACCGCCATTGCTCTTCTTTCCTCGGCTTTTGCTTCCGCTACTTTCAAGTCAGCCTGGGCTTGATCTGTCTGAAGGGTTGCTCCAATGTTTTTCCCTACATCCACATCGGCGATATCAATCGACAGGATTTCAAAGGCTGTTCCGGCATCTAATCCGCGCTGCAATACCAGCTTGGAGATTTTATCCGGATTTTCCAATACCTCTTTGTGGGATTGGGCCGAACCGATGGAGGTTACAATACCTTCCCCTACACGGGCAAGGATAGTATCTTCACCTGCACCACCTACATATTGCTGGATGTTGGCACGTACCGTCACACGGGCAGTGGCAATCAACTGAATACCATCGGCAGCTACAGCCGCCACTTTAGGGGTAGTGATCACTTTTGGATTTACAGAAATCTGAACGGCTTCGAACACATCACGACCTGCCAAATCGATGGCGGTAGCTTTTTGAAAGTCCAGTCCAATATTGGCCTTGTCTGCTGAGATCAATGCTCTGACAATATTGTAAACATCTCCCCCGCCAAATAGTGGGTTTCCAAATCATTGGTGGAGATTTTCAATCCCGCTTTAGTAGCGGTAATCAATGGATTAACGATGGTACTTGGTGGTACCTTTCTAATTCTCATAGCGACCAATTCTCCCAATGAAATCCGAACACCCGAGAAAAGGGCGGTGATCCATAGGTTAACAGGAACAAAGTATAGAAAGAGAAATAATAAAAATATTCCTAAAATAATAGGAACTACCAGACCGAATGAGCCCATAAATTTAACTTAAAGGTTGTACGATTATTTTATTGCTTTCAATGGAAATAATTTCAATGGATTGGCCAGCTTCCAGGAATAATCCTTTGGTGGTGACTTCCACTTCCATATCGCCGAAAAGTGCTTTACCTACCGGTTTCAAATCTGAAACAGCTTCGCCTTGCTCTCCTACAGAAAGGCCAAGGTTATCCCGGGTATTGACTTTGCTTTTGATGGCATCGGTATTGGCCATTTTTAACCATGGTTTGGACTGAAAAGCATAGATGGATAATAGTCCGCCCGCTACGCCAGTACCCAATAATACCCAGTGGCCGGTATCACTTCCGAATTCGCTATAGGTCATGAAAACACCCCCAATCACGGACAGCACTCCCATAATTCCCACGAAGGTAGTGCCCGGAATAAAGATGATTTCGACAATGATCAGCAAAATGCCGATAAAAATTAAAAGGCCAATTAACCACATAGGAAAAGCTGTTATTTATGATCCCAATATAAGCTTTTGTGTAAATATTAGTAGCGGCTTTTGTAAGATATTAGGGTGGGAGAGTTATTATTTTAGTTAAAAATCAATATTTACTAAAATAAATTGGATTTGGTTAAGGTTGCGCTTTTAATAAAGCCTCGGGGCTGTCAAAACGAAAGTACTGGCGGAGGGTAATTTCCCACAAATAGAAGCTCGATACTGTATTGTAAGGAGAGAATTTTGCGGCCAGCTTTTCAAAAATTTCCGGATTCATTTCCTCCTTTTGAAAGAGCCATTGCATGCCTTTCCTTAAGGCCAGGTCTCCGTAGGAATGAACGTCCTGACGCTGTAGGGTAAATATCAGGAACATTTGGATGGTCCAGGGCCCTACACCTTTGATGGGCAGGAGAAGATGATGAATTTCTTTATCCGAAAGTTGCTGCAAAAATTCCGGAGTGAATTGCTCCGGTTTTTCGATAAAAGCCTTTGCAATTTCCCGACAGTATTTGGCTTTGGCATTGGATAATCCACAGCTTCTGAGTACTTCAAATTCCAGCGCTAAAAGGGCCTTTGGATCAGGTGTCTGCTCAAATAATTGTAAAAAGCGGCGGTAAATGGTATTGCCCGCGGCAAAAGAAACCTGTTGGTAGATGATATTAAAAACCAGGCCCAGAAAAGGATCTGGAACGATTTCACGTTCCGGAATCTCCGGGACTAATTCCATTAATAAATTCATCTCCGGAATGCTTTGCAGGTGCTCTATGGCCTCGGCTTTGATTTCAAATTTCATGATTCCATTTGCTTTTTCAGGGCAAACAGCTCATCACGCAATTTGGCTGCGGTAATAAAATCGAGGTCTTTGGCCGCCTTTTCCATTTCCTTTTGGGTTTTGGCGATCATCTTTTCGATGTCCTCCTTCTTTGCATACTGCAGCACAGGATCGGCTGCCAGGGTTGGCTCCGGATCTTCCACATAGTATTCTTTAGGCTCTGCTTTGCTGTCTGCCACTTTGGTCTGCCCCAGAATTTCTTCTTTGGATTTTCGTACTGTTCTGGGCGTGATCCCGTGCTCCTCATTGTAAGCGGCCTGAATACTGCGACGTCGGTTGGTTTCTTCCATGGCTGTATTCATAGAGTCCGTGATACGATCGGCATACATGATTACAGTACCGTCTGCATTACGGGCGGCGCGACCGATGGTCTGAATCAGGGATTTGGTAGAACGCAGGAAGCCTTCTTTGTCTGCATCCAGAATGGCGACCAGGGATACTTCCGGCAAATCCAGTCCTTCCCGCAGCAGGTTTACCCCCACCAATACATCATAGGTTCCCAGACGAAGATCCCGAAGGATTTCTACCCGATCCAGGGTTTTTACTTCCGAGTGGATATAGGCACATTTCACATTGGCTCTTTCCAGGAACTTGGTCAACTCCTCGGCCATTCTTTTGGTCAAAGTCGTTACCAAAACCCTTTCATCCTTCTGAATGCGGTTGTCAATTTCTTCCATCAAATCATCAATCTGATTAATGGAAGGGCGTACCTCAATTTTGGGGTCCAGCAGGCCGGTCGGGCGGATAATCTGCTCCACGATGATGCCCTCAGAATTACGAAGCTCGTAATCTGCCGGTGTGGCGGAAACGAAAACCATTTGGTTGATCATTCCCTCAAATTCTTCAAACTTCAGTGGTCGGTTGTCCATGGCTGCCGGCAGGCGGAAGCCATAATCTACCAAATTTACTTTTCTGGCGCGGTCTCCCCCATACATGGCCCTTACCTGTGGGATGGTCACATGGCTCTCATCAATCATGATCAGGTAATCCTCCGGGAAATAATCCAGCAGACAGAAGGGGCGCTGTCCAGGCTTTCTTCGATCAAAGTAACGGGAATAGTTCTCCACGCCGGAGCAATAGCCCAGTTCGCGGATCATTTCCAGATCAAATTCCGTACGCTCCTGAATTCTTTTGGACTCTTCCACCCGTCCCTCCTCATCAAAGAAACGGATTTGTTTGACCATATCATCCTGAATTTCCTTAATGGCCGTTTGGATGGTGTCTTTACCGGTTACGAATAAATTGGCTGGGAAAATGGTGGTAGTCTGCTCGTCGGAAAGCTTTCTTCCTGTTTCCGGGTCAATGGTTTGTATGGCTTCAATTTCATCTCCCCAAAAATAGAAGCGGTAGGCGAAATCGGCATAGGCCAGGTACAAATCCACCGTATCGCCCTTTACACGGAAGGTTCCTCTTTTAAAGTCAGATTCTGTCCTGCTGTACAAAATATCCACCAAAGCAAAAAGGAATTGATTTCGGGGAACGCTGTCTCCCACTTTAAAGGAAAGCACATTTTTGCCGAATTCCTCCGGATTTCCGATACCATAAATACAAGACACGGAGGCCACTACAATGATATCCCGGCGGCCGGTGAGTAATTGAGAAGTGGCTTTTAAACGCAACTTTTCAATTTCTTCATTGATCATCAGGTCTTTTTCGATGAAGGTATTGGTGGCGGCGATGTAAGCTTCCGGCTGGTAGTAATCGTAATATGAAATGAAATACTCCACCGCATTTTCCGGGAAAAATTGCTTGAATTCTCCATAAAGCTGGGCTGCAAGTGTTTTGTTGTGTGCCAATACCAGCGTCGGACGTCCTGACTCCGCAATCACATTGGCCATGGTAAAGGTTTTACCTGTTCCCGTGGCGCCCAGAAGGGTTTGAAATTTTTCCTGCCCCTCGATTCCTTCCACCAATTGCGCAATGGCTTGGGGTTGGTCTCCCATGGGTTTGTATTCCGAAGTCAGTTTGAAGTCCATATGGATGTTGATTTTGATTGGAGGGTACTCAATAATATCGCGGTTTTTTGCCGAAATAGCCAGCCATTACGCTTCTTCCCCGGTTTTTTCCGCCTGCCAGATTTCCCAGCTTTTCTCCGCCTGAAGCACCAGCATTTCATAGCCGTTTTTCGCTTTTGCACCTTTTCTCAGGCCTTCCTGCATAAAGGCGGTGATTTCCGGATTATACACCAAATCATAAAGAAAATGTTGATCGGTAATTTCTTCATAGGGCAGATCCGGCTTTTCTGCTTCATTGGGGAAAGTGCCTAGCGGAGTGGTGTTGACCACCAATTTACACTGCTTTAAAATCTGAGGATTTTCAGCAATTTCTGTATAAGTAAGATCGGCATTTTCGGCGGAACGAGAGACCATCTTGACCGTGATGCCCAGGTCTTCCAGTGCAACCCTTACGGCTTTGGAAGCTCCACCAGTCCCCAATACCAATGCGGTTTGGATTTCCGATTGTTGGGCTCCCAGCCATTTTTCAAGAGAATTTTTAAAGCCATAATAGTCCGAGTTATACCCTTCCAACTGACCGTTCTCCATAATCTTCACCACATTTACCGCTCCAATTTTCTTCGCACTTTGATCCAGCCGATCCATAAAAGGGAGTACCTCATTTTTATATGGAATGGTGACGTTGATGCCCTGCAGTCCGGCAGTCTCCTGAATGAGTTTTGGTAAAGCAGCTATTTCCGGAATTTCAAAAAGGTCATATTGGCAATCCTCAATGTCCTCTTTTTTGAATTTCTCAGTGAAATACTTTTTAGAGAAAGAATGGGTCAGTTTTTTGCCGATTAATCCAAATTGTTTCATAAAAAATGCGGTCGGTTTATTTCAATTTAGCTTTTCCACGAGCAGCGACATAATCCAGGCCATATACGAAGGCTATGGCTCCGAATATGCAGGCAATGGCGATGATGGTTTGCGGTTCGCCCTCATAAGTGGAAGGTAAAATATTTTTGGTTATTAGGGGTACTTGTTCTCCATGAGAATTGGTGCGGAAGGATAATACTTCTTTCCATGGCCATACTTTGTTCAGCGAACCGATCATGAAACCTGCCAAAAGTGCTACGGCAAGGTCATGGTATTTGGCCAGTAGCCAGGAGATAAATCGGCTGAATAAACCCAAACCCAGGATACACCCCATACCGAATACGGCGATTACATCCAGTTTAAAGTCTTTTATAGCGTTGAGGATAAATTCATATTTCCCCAAAATCAGTAAAAGAAAGCTTCCCGAAATTCCGGGCAAAATCATGGCGCAGATGGCAATGGCTCCGGATAAGAAAATGTACCCATATCCTTCCGGCGTTTCGGTGGGGGTGGCTACCGTTACAAAGTAGGCGATTAAAATGCCCAAAATTCCACTTAACAGCACTTTCCAATTCCAGTTCCGGATTTGTTTACTGACCAGAATGGCGGAGATGATGATCAGTCCGAAGAAAAAAGACCAGATGGGAATTGGGTGATTCCCTAAAAGATAGGTGATGACTTTCGCCAGAGAAATGACACTAGTGGCAATCCCGGCAAAAAGTATCAGAAGGAAGGTTCCATTGATATGATTCCAGAAGCCTTTTATATCCAATTTAAATAAAAGCCGGATGGCTGTTGCATCCACGGATTTAATGGAATTAATCAGCGTTTCGTAAATGCCGGTAATAAAAGCAATGGTTCCGCCGGAAACACCCGGTACGACATCGGCTGCGCCCATGCCCATGCCCTTCAAAAATAAAGTGAAATAGGATTTCATGATTAATAATCGTCTTTGCTTGGATCAAGCCATTTTTTGCAGCCTAAGCCGAATTATTCACCGCTAAATTCATCAGATCAAGCCAAAGGACTTATCTTCAGTTCGTTATTGGTGTTTTTCTTTGATTTTTAATAGCCCAAATTCGGGCAGGCTTGCTTTCTCTTTATTCCTCTGCTTCTTTGGCGAAAACTCGAAATCGGAAAAATTCCTTCATTTTTCCCGCCTTGCAGCTCAACGAGGATTTAAGCAGGCCTAATTCGGGCTAAATATACCCAAATGCCGTCGATCAAAAAATAAAAAAGCGAAGACCCCGGAGAATCTTCGCTTTTGGTAAGGAGGCGCTATAAATTACTGGATAGCTTCCTCAATGTTTTTGTTGGAAAGGAAATCCATGAAGGTGTCTCCTCTCAATCCTAAGCGAATGGTCTCCAAAGGAATTACCTCATTAGGGGCGAGGTTCCCTAGGTTAACATTTGGCCCGCAAAGCTTGATAAACCAAACCTGCTGCCCTTTCTTAGGGGCTTCCCAAATAATTTTTTCTGAAGGGATTTTGGTCAAAATTTCTTCCACCAAACCCGAGCGTACTTCACCGGAGGAACGGAACAAGCCCACATTGCCACCTTCACGCGCTTCTCCAATAACCTTCCAGGCACCGGCATCCAATTCCGCCTGCATAAACTCAATCCACTTATAAGGAGGAATGATTTTTTCAGCATCTTTGGACCCTACTTCAGAAAGCACAGTGAAATCCTGTGCCAGTCTCGAAATGTATTCACACTTTACATCGTGTGGCAATTCGATGGATCCGTCAGAAACTTCCACATATTCCACCCCGAATTTCTGCATGGTGCGGATATAGTCATCAAACTGTCCGCGAACCAAAAAGGCTTCAAATAATGTTCCACCAAAATAGGTAGGGATTCCTGCTTCCTTATAAAGGTTGATTTTTTCCTGAAGATTAGGAGTCACCGCAGAAGTTCCAAACCCCAACTTAACGATATCCGTGTAAGCTCCTGCAACGCTTAAGAAGTCTTCCACTTCTCTTAAAGAAAGACCCTTATCCATGACCATGGTAAAACCAGACTGTCTTGGCTTTTGGGTTCTCTCTGGAAGATCCTTCAAAAAGTAGTTCATTCTATCTGATCTTTTCTATACTGATTAATAAATTCAAACAAGGCCTTTTGCGTTTTCCTGGAAGGAAAAAAATCCAAAAGGGCATCGAATTTTTCCTGATCCAGCGAAAGAGCGGTTTTCAGGTAATCGATGGCTTCGTCGTATTGGTGTCCGAGTAATAAATAAGCGGCTGCAATATAGTGCAGTCGCGCATTTTTCTCGAGTATTTGCATACCCTCAGACACTTTCTCAAAGGCTTTGGAAAAATCATTGCGCTGGTAATACATCATGGACCAGTGCACATACAATTCCTCATTAATGCCTCCAATGGAACGGGCTCTTTCAAAACAAAGCTCCGCCTTTTCCCAATTATTGAGCATGCGTTCGGCTTCCGCCGCAATCATCCAATAAACGGGCTTGTCTTCCGTTAGCGCAATGGCTTTTTCAATAAAGTGTTTTGCCTCCGAAGGACGGTCGGTTTTGATACAACAGGAAGCCAGGCCAAACCAGCCGTCATCGTAATTTTTATCAAAACTAACTGACTTTTTATAATGGCGGGAAGCCTCCCGGGTAAGCCCCTGATGCTCATACGCCGCGCCAAGATAGCAATAAGTTTCACCGGAACTCCCTTCCAGCTCCAAAACTTTTTCATAACAACGGATCGCCTTGTCGAATTTTTCCAAATTCATGTAAACATTGCCCAGGTTGAAGTGGGCAGAGGCAAAATCGTCTTCCAAAGTAATGGCAAAATCGTAAGCATTTACTGCTTTATCCAAATGGTCAAGCTTACAACACACCACGCCAAGATTAAACCAGGCGGTAGCGGAAAACGGATCTAAATCCAGATAGTGCTCATAGCACCTCATGGCCTCCTCCGGCCGGTCGACCATTTCGAGGTTATAGCCCAGGTCTAGCCAGACATTTTCCAGATTAGGGTCAATTTCCAGCGCCTTGTTAAAGTTTTCAATGGCGATTTCGGGTTTTTGAGTGGCCTGCGCAACCAAACCCAAATTATAATGGATTTCGGCAGGTTCGTGGTGATAGAGCAAGGCTTGTTGTAAAGCATCTTCTGCCTGCTCATATTTTTCAGTAATGATCAGAATCTCCCCTTTGGCGGTCAGTAAGTCCGCATTGGTAGGGCTCATCATTAATCGTTGATCTAAAATGGAGAGGGCATCATCGTATTGAAGCATGAAGGATTTGATTTCTACCAGCATTAGTTGGGCTTCTTCCGAAAAAGGAAACTGCTCCATTAATACTTCTTCCAAATGATTCAATCCTTCCTCATGAGCGTTCTCCACAAAGATCTCCAGCAATAATTCACATTGCTCAAGACTAAGCATAGGCATGCTGCCTTCGGAAATTTCTTCCAAAAAGGCATTGGCCAGTTCTTGCTTTTCTTTCTTTTTGTGATTCGGCTCTTTCATATCTTTCCTTCAGTGCACTATTTCACCAATGGTCCTAAATAATTGGAAAATTGGTGATAACCAAACCCATTATATGAAAAATATTTAATGGATTTCGTCAAATGTCCTCAAAATTGATTTCTAATCAAAGGAATTAAGGGGAGAAGCGTATAAAACCGCTTCGATGCAAGGTAATTAGGTGTCGAAAGATTGGCAAGTCCAATCCAGGGTTTCCGCTAAGGGACGGAACTGAAAGTCCAGAAAGTCCATGACTTTGTCACTGGAGTAATAATTACTCTCGCCCACCTGTCTAATCATGTCTTTGCTGATTTTGGCCTGTCGACCGGAAATTAGTCCAATAAGCTTTTCTATAGCACGGAGGGAGGTAAGTCTTTTTTTGCCAATTTTTTTCAAAGACATGGTCAGGCCCCAGCGTTGGCGCACTTCCTTGAAAAATTCCTGATAGCCCTTAGAGGCAGCAGAAAGAATGAAACGTTCACCCAAAATTTCCTTTTCCATTAGTAAACGGACCACCTCTGCCACATCCCGGACATCCACCAGAGAAATCGTTCCCTCGGTATAGAAACGGTTGCCTTCTTTGAGATAGGCCAGTAATTTACCGGAACTTTGATTTGCCGGGCAGGGGCCCAAAACCACCGAGGGGTTTACGATGACAGCATTCAGGCCTTCATAAACACCTCTCCATACCTCCATTTCCGCTCGCTGCTTACTTAAGGCATAGGCAGATGATCCATCAGACTTTTCTTCCCAATGGTGGCTTTCATCGGTAATTTCCCCTTCCGGGGCATTCCCAATGGCGGCTATAGAGCTGATGTGAACAAATTGTTTGATTTGTTTTTCCAGCGCCAGATTGACCAGTTGGTGCGTACCCTGAATATTAGTGTGGTACATTTCGGAAGGGTCTTCATCCCCGAAGGATACCATGGCCGCGGCATGGACAATTTTGTCAACTCCTTCCAGCTGTCGTTCCAGCCACAGGAGGTCCATCAGGTCACCTTCCACCCACTCTATCAGATGCGCTACATCTTCCAAAAGCTTCATATTACTTTGAGCTCTTTTCAGACAGCGAAGCTGATGTCCGTGTAGCAATAATGACCGACAAATATAGCTGCCGATGAATCCTGTAGCGCCGGTGACAAATACCATAAAATCCGGAGTTGTTGTATCGTTTTAATTACCCGCAGGGCCTATCCCGATAAGGAAAGGGGAAGGATGCGTCAGAAAAATATCCCGTAAATATCATGAAAAAAAAAGGATATTCAGGCCTGGTGAATATCCTTTTTGGCTTTATAGCCCTTCCGCGGCTTTGTATGCTGCAAAAGTTGGTAGGATTTTATCTTTATCGGAGATATTGGGCTGTTGGATCAAATCACTGCCCCAATCAATGTTTAATTCCGGGTCATTGTAAATAATGCCGCCTTCCGCCTCTTTATTATAGCCATTGGTGCATTTATAGCTAAAAATACTGTCTTCCAAAGCCAGAAAGCCGTGTGCAAAGCCGGGTGGAACATAGAACTGATTATGTTTTTGGGCATCTAAAATGCAGGAGTCCCATTGACCAAAAGTAGAAGAGTCCGGTCTGAGGTCTACCGCAATATCCAGTACTTTTCCCATGACTACACGCACCAGTTTTCCCTGGGCATGAGGATCGCGCTGAAAGTGTAATCCCCGGAGTACTCCTTTGGTAGAAAAAGACTGATTGTCCTGAACAAATTTTTCCTTAATTCCGGCATTCATGTACTTTTCTTCTGAATAAGATTCTAAAAAATACCCCCGGGCATCTCCAAAAACGTCCGGTTGGATTTCCACCAATCCGGCTATACTTGTTTCTATTACTTTCATTGCATCATTTTTATAGTCGTAAATATTGGGAAATAGATTAGCAAATCAAACTGATCTGCTACTTGACTGTTTTTAGGATTTTTTAGCGGATCGCTGGTAATAGTGAAAAAAATAGGAAAAAGAATACTTTTTCAACCTCTTTGCTTTATTTCAATAAAAAGTTTTTGTTATCGAGGCAAATTAATCGAGTTAGATCCCAACGAAATGCAATTTAACTTGTTTAGCATACGAACTAAACCAACAAGTTATGAATCACCAATACTATAAAAATTTTATAGTGCTGCTGATCTTCGTTTTTGCTGTCACGCTTTCTTTTGGACAGGGATCGACTACCTCGAGTATGAATGGTCGGGTAACAGATGAAAATGGAGATGCGCTGCCGGGCGCCACGGTTGTTGCGACGGACACCAGGACCGGAGCAGAATACGGAAGTATTACTGATTTTAATGGATTTTATCGTATCAATGGGATGAGCGTAGGGGGACCATATAAACTGGAGGTCTCTTTTGTCGGTTATGACGCTTATTTAAAAGTTGATTTATTTTTGACCTTAGGGCAGACTTTCAAGGTGGATGTGGCCATGGGCGAATCGGTTATGGCGCTGGAGGGGGTGGAAGTAACCGCTTCCGCTGAGGACGATTTTGATGGCAACCGAACGGGAGCGCAGACAGTGGTTGGTTCAGATAAGATTGAAGCCTTACCGACAGTGGCCAGGGACCTGAATGATTTTACCCGCCTGACCCCACAAGCGAAAGTCGATAACAATGGCGGCTTATCTATTGCAGGGATTAATAACCGTTATAATGCTATTTTTATTGACGGAGCAGTAAATAATGACGTTTTTGGACTCTCCTCCCAGGGGACCAATGGTGGGCAGACCGGTATTTCACCGGTTAGTATTGATGCCATTGAACAATTCCAAGTGGTGATCGCACCTTATGATGTGCGTCAGGGTGGATTCGCCGGTGGAGGGATTAATGCGGTGACCCGTTCCGGTTCAAATCAATTTGAAGGTTCGGCTTATTGGTTGTTCAGGAATCAGAACATAGCAGGAAAAACGCCGACGGATGACCCTAATGTGGAGCGGGAGAAGCTTTCTGACTTTTCTGCTCAAACCTATGGCGCCAGGCTGGGCGGCCCGATAATAAAGAATAAGCTGTTTTTCTTCGCTAATGTAGAGATACAAAGAGATGAAACGCCTCAGCCATATAATCCTGTTGGCTATCTGGGTGACACCGATGCCGCTGGCCTGGATGACTTGCGACAAGCTTTAATTTCTCGTTACGACTATGATCCGGGAGATTTCAGAAACAATACACAGGAACTGCGGGGAGAGAAATTTTTATTGAGATTTGATTATAATATCAATCGCAATCATAAGCTGACCGCCCGCCATTCTTACACCAAAGGGGAGGCGCTGCAGCCTGACCGTTCGAGTAACACCAGTATCAGTTATTTCAATGCAGGACGTACTTTCCCTTCCGTTACAAATTCTACCGCTATTGAGCTGAACAGTAACTTCGGTTCTAAATTTTCCAATAATCTCATTTTAGGTTATACCCATGTATTGGATGACCGAACCTGGCTGGGGGGAGCCTTTCCTTCTGTACAAATTACAGACGGAGCCGGTAGAATTACTTTTGGTTCTGAGCCATTTTCCACCGCCAATAAATTGGAGCAGGATATTTTTACGATCACCGATAACTTTAGTATCTATAAGGGGCGGCATACCATCACCATCGGAACGCATAATGAGTTTTATAAGGTATTCAATCTTTTCGTTCGCCAGAATTTTGGGGAATATAGTTATAACTCAGTGGCAGATTTTTTAACCGGAGACACCGATTCTACCGCGGTGGTACAGTATAGAAGAGGGTACTCCATTTTAAACCCACCGGCTTTAGGCAATGAAAATACCACTTCGGCAGCGGACTTTAATGCGATGCAGTTGGGCTTTTATGTTCAGGATGAAATTGAAGTCAATGATAAGTTGAAGGTGACCGCCGGATTACGGGTCGATATTCCCATTTATACTGATGATCCTATAGAAAATACTAAATTTAATCAGGAGACGCTTCCTCAGATTGCAGCAGCGGGTTGGGATGTGAATGGCGTAAAATCCGGCCAGCTATTTAAAGTGCGACCCTTGTTTGCACCCAGGGTAGGTTTCAATTTTGATGTATTTGGCAATCAAACCACTCAGCTGCGTGGTGGTACCGGAATTTTTAACAGTAGAATTCCTTTGGTTTGGTTAGGAGGAGCATACACCAATACCGGTTTGTCAGTGGGTACATATACGGCGGATGATCGTTTTTTTGATCCCGATATCAGTAAACAGCCGCCATTTGGTCCGTTTCCCGATAATCCGGAACCTTCCGGACAGATGGATTTATTCCGGGATGATTTTAAATTGCCCCAGATATGGAGATCCAACCTTGCGGTGGATCAAAAATTACCTGCTGGTTTAGTGGCTACGGTAGAGTTTATGTATACCAAAACACTGAATGATGTGGTCTATAAAAATTTAAATGTGAGTCCTAATCCTTCAGGTAATTTGGAAGGTCCGGGAGATCAGCGCCCGTTTTATGATCGTGCCAATAGAATAGACGCTGATTATACGGATATTATTTTGGGAGAAAACACGAGTAAAGGGCATTCCTATAATATTTCTGCCACCATAAAACAAAGTACCGCTTTTGGTTTGGATTGGAGTCTCTCTTATACCTATGGGCAAAGTAAAGTATTGACTGACGGTACTTCCTCCCAAAACTCTTCCCAGTGGAGATTTACAGAAAACGTTAATGGTAAAAATAATCTGGATTTATCATTTTCTGATTTTGATCCGGGCCACCGAATTGTGGGTTTTGTTTCTTACCGGAAAGAATACCTGAAAAGCATGGCGACCACCATTTCCTTATTTGGAAATGCTGAATCCGGAAAACGATTTTCTTATGTTTATGGCGGGTCCACCGTGCAGGGGACTGATGGCACCACCAAAAGAGGCACAGGTCAAATTGCTTTTGATGATCCAGGGTCTTCCACCACAACCTCTGATTTGATTTATGTTCCCCGATCTGCAGACGAAATTAATTTGATTGACTATGTTCAGGATGGACGTACGATCACCGCTGAAGAGCAGTGGGAGCAATTGGATGCCTATATTCGTGGTGATGATTACCTTTCTGAAAGAAGAGGAGATTATGTGGAAAGAAATGGGGACCGCTTGCCTTTTACCTTTACAATGGACTTAAAATTGGCGCAGGAATTCTTCATCAATACCAATAATGGCAGAAGACATAAACTGACGGTTTCGTTTGATATTTTCAACTTCACCAATTTCCTGAATAAAGATTGGGGTAGAAAGTATTTCATGAGTTTTGATCAATTTCCTCTGATCCGAAATGTTGGCGGAGAAGGAACCGATCGTCCTGAGTTTATTTTTAATACGCCTTCAGGGGATATCTGGAATATTGATGATTCGGGTGTGAACGGCGCCAGATGGCAGGCGCAGTTAGGGGTGAGGTATACGTTTTGATGATTAATCCATGAACTTTTAAAAGGATCCGGCTCTTCGGGTCCTTTTTTTTATGAAAAGTATCTCCTAGTCACCTTCGTGTTTTAAAAAAGAAAGGTCTCTCGCATTTGAATTATTTTCAATTCTAAAAAAGAAAGTCGATGTGTTGAAATAATATTGAAACGAAGTTAGTTTTTCGCTTTCGATTAATCTAATTGCCAGTAGGACTGATGGTTGGTGATTACAATTACATTATGAGTGAAAAAGTAAACTCAAAAGGGTGCTTTATGTTATTTATGCGTTAACATTTATGGTGAAAACAAGTTATTATCGATCCAAAAATGTTGAAAATGAGGGCTGAGCAATAAATAAAGGGAGTTGAAAATGGCCAAATTTTAATTTTTAAGCATATTTTATTTTTAAGTCTTATAAATTACGAACACCCCAAAATATAAATAATTACTTGTGTTTAGATAAGTTGATTTTATCCATAATATATTTGTGGTATAAACTACTTTAAAACTTAATCGAAAATGCAACAAAAATTACGTCTTTTTGTCTTGGGTGTCTTTATGATGCTAGTAAGTGCAAAAGTTTTTGCTCAAGGGGTGACTACCTCATCAATTGCTGGGTCAGTGGTTGATACTAATGGAGCGGCTTTGCCAGGCGCTAACGTTTCTGTACTTCATGAACCCACCGGAGCGAAGTATGGGGTGGTGACTGATATCTCAGGGAACTTTTTTATAAACAACATTAGAGTTGGTGGGCCGTATCGTGTAAATATTTCATTTGTTGGATATAGAACGGTAGAATTTACTAATATACATCTAAAATTAGGACAGCAATTTCCCTTGAATGCTTATCTGGAGGACGAAGCAACAGAGTTAGCTACGGTAGTTATTTCAGCTGACCATTTTATGGATGCTGATAAAACGGGTGCGACAACATCTATTGGAAGTGAAGATTTTAATAAGCTACCAACACTAAGTCGCTCGATGGATGATATTACTCGCTTGACTCCTCAAATGCAAGGGGGCGGCTTTGGTGGACGTTCCAATAAGTTTAATAATATTACCGTTGATGGTGCGATATTTAATAATGCCTTTGGTCTTTCGAATTCTATTGGAGGGCAATCAGGGGCAGAACCGATTTCTCTGGATGCTATTGATCAGATTCAGGTATCCATAGCTCCTTTTGATGTTACGCAAGGGTCATTTACAGGTGCAGGAATTAATGCTGTTACGCGCTCAGGTTCCAATACTTTTGAGGGGTCAGCCTATACTTTTATCCGAAGTGGTAATTTGCAAGGCACTAAAGTGTCAGATGTAGAAGTAAACAATGGCGAGTTTTTAAGGCAACAATTTGGTTTTCGCCTTGGAGGGGCTTTGGTGAAAGATAAATTGTTCTTCTTTGTCAATGGTGAGTATGAAAATGATATTTCCCCAGCTACTACTTGGCGTTCCAGAGCAGCGGGTGAAAGTGATGATCAGTCTACACAAGTTTCTCAGATTTATACTTCTGAGATTAGTCGCCTTAGAGGTGTTTTGAATGATAAATATAGTTTTGATCCTGGATCTGTTGAGAATTTCGATAAAGTGTCAAAAAATTACAAATTTACAGCACGTTTGGATTGGCATATTAATGAGTCTCATGATTTTAATATTAAGATGAATACTTTGCGAGCATCATCTGATAATGGGTCTGGATTAAATTGGACCACTGCTAATTTTGCTTCTGGTAATATGTATCGAATGAATAATAATATGACTTCGGTAATTGCAGAGTTAAACTCAAGAATTTCGCAAAAGTATTCCAATAAGTTTCAGGTAGGGTATAATCGTCAACGTGATTTTCGAGAAAGTTTGGGGAATCAAATTTTTCCAAATGTAAAAATTGGAGACGGTCCAGGGACCTCTTTCCGTGTTCCAATGTATAACTTTGGTTCTGAAACCTATTCTGCTAATAACAAACTGGATACCGATATTTTCCAGATTTCCGACAATTTGACTGCATTTTTTGGTCAACATACGGTCACATTGGGAACATATAATGAATTTTATAAATTCAGTAATGGGTTTATGCGAAATTATTATGGAGAGTACTGGTTTGATTCTATAGAGGATTTCTCAAATGGGGGAGCACCAACGCAATATAGAGTGTCTTATTCAGCCCGACCTGATGGGCAAGATCCTTTCGCAGAGCTGTCTGCAGCTCAATTGGGTTTTTATGCCCAGGATGAATATAAGGTAACCAAGAATTTTAAATTGTTGGCAGGCTTACGAATCGATGTGCCTATTATTACCTCTGATTTGGCGGAAAACCCCGTAATTACAGATTTTTCTGAAAGAGGTTTGTGGCAAAATGGAGAGTATATTAATACCTCTGTTGCTCCTAAAACTCGTGTTATGTGGTCGCCACGTATAGGTTTTAACTGGAATGTTGGAGGAAATGATAAAACACAAATTAGGGGTGGTAGTGGCGTATTTACAGGTAGGGTACCATTTGTTTGGATAGCAAATCAAGCTAGTAATAATGGATTAAATATGGGTGAATTAGATGTTCGTGATGCTTCAGACCTTGCAGGTTACGAATTTAATCCAGATGTGAATTACTACAAACCAGAAGGGGGGGAGGCTGCTCGATCAATGGATATAAATGTGAGTGATCCAAACTTTAAATTTCCTCAGACATGGAGGACAAATTTAGCCGTAGATCATAGGTTCCCTTGGGGTACTTTAGCTACAGTTGAGGCTATTTATTCCAAAGATATTAATGGGGTTTCAATTAGAAATGTAGCCTTAAGTGAACCATCAGGTGTCGATGAGTTTGGTCGGAATTTATACTCGCACAATAGAGTGCAAGAAGATGGGTATACTATAAATGGTGCATATGTTTTGGGTAATACTAATAAGGGGTATTCGATTAATTTGACCGCTAAGTTAGAACACGAATTTCAAAGTGGTCTTTATTTGATGGGTGCTTATACCTGGTCAGATACACGAGCTGTAAATGATTTGAATTCCTCTCAATCATCTTCTCTTTGGCGATATAATTTTATCTCGAAAGATCCCAATAACCCTGACTTGGCGAGAACGTCCTTCTTGAAAGATCATAGGATTGTGATGAACGTAGGTTATACCGCTAATTACTCTAAGTATGCTTCAACTACGGTGAGTCTTTTTGGTGACTTTTCGTCTGGAATGAGATATCATTTTAGTACATCCCGCGATGTTTCAGGAGACTATCAGAACAATAATCTTTGGTTTATACCCGCTACTTTTGAGCAAGCGAATCTTGTGGATTTTGAAAAGGATGGTCAAGTGGTAACTGCACAAGAACAATGGACTTCTTTGGAAAATTACATTAATGAACATCCCTATTTATCAGAAAATAAAGGGTCATTTTCTGAGCGAAATGGCGGCCGATCACCATGGAACTTCCACTTTGATTTTCGCTTAACGCAGGATTTTTACATTTATACAGGTCAAAATAGTAAAAAGCATAATCTGCAATTTACTTTTGATGTTTTCAATGTTGGGAATATGTTGAGTAGCAATTGGGGAATAGAGCAAATTCCTACGAATCATATTAGCCATGGTCAGGTTCAGTTGGTTAGCTATAATGGAAATCCAAAATATGGTCCAGTAGGTTATACTTATGATGCCAATTTAGCTCCTGGCGAAAACTATATCAATAGTTTGGGGATTTCATCTCGTTGGAGAATGCAAATTGGAGCTAGATATACTTTCTAACAAATGAAAGGGGAAGGCTTTGTTATTTATTAATACTCGATAAATTTTGATCAGGATGATAATTTGATTCCTGTGTTTAAAAAAAGGCTGCCCAAAGGGTGGCTTTTTTTAGATGATTAAGGTATGCGTTTATAACATTGGGGTTTGTTGGATTGCTGTATGGTGTAAGGGGACTTTAATTGTTGAAATAGGGTGGAGCTATCAGTGTTTGTTTGCTCAATTTGTGGCTCAAACAATAATTCTAAATATCAATCACTTTTAAGGGGGATCAATTTTTTTCAAAATTGTCTAAAAAAAGAGGCTTGCTTACAGGTCTCTCTTTTTTTGATCCAAAAGTTTGAGTGAACAGCCTCTTTTTAGAGTTCGAATGAGGCGGAAATTTAATGGGGATAATTTACTGGTAGTTAGTGATTAGCTGATGGTGAGGGAAATAAGAAGGATTAGGATTATCCTTATTCCGTGTATTTTGTCCAGATTCGGTTTCCCGGAGGTTTTTTTTAGTGAAATTCAGTGGGATTTTGTTTAAAATTAAGAAATTTCAACAATTCGACCGATTAACCAAATTCTAATCTCTTTTTGCGTTTTATTTTAGTTTTTGGAAATTTATTCATAATCCCAATCGCTGATTTTGAGCTTTTATATCCCTTAAAAAGGTTTGAGTAGAATAATAGTAAGGGGGTGGTAAATAAATAGTAACGCTCTCATTTGAGTATTAAAATCTTACCAAAAAAGGAGGGTAATAGACCGATACAGAGCGCTTAAGCTAGATTAAAATGGCGTTTTTTGATCGCTTTGGTTTTACCGTTCTTTCGCCTTGTAATCAGAGGACTTTTTTTAGCCGAACATCTTTGCAGTGAAAATTCATTGAACTCTTCAATTCATTTTAAATGCAAAGACAATTCTACTTTCTTGTAGGACTGATGTTGATGGTCTTCACAGCGACCTTCGCTCAGGCACAGTCCGTCCTAAAAGGGCAAATTTTAGAAGACGGAACCGATGAGCCCATTATCGGTGCAAACGTAATCATTTCAAAATCTTCACAAGGTACCATCACGGATATTGATGGTAACTTTGAGCTTTCCACTAGCAAAAGCGGCAAGCAAACCATCCTGGTATCTTTCGTAGGTATGGTTACGGAAGAAATTCAGGTGGAGTTGTCTGGATCTACCGTAGATTTAGGGCAAATTGTATTAAAGTCTGATGCTGTCGGTTTAGCAGAGGTACAGATTATTGCTTCCGTAGCGCAGGACCGTAAAACGCCTGTTGCGGTGTCTAATGTAACACCAAAAGAGTTGGAAGCAAAATTAAGTAATGCAGAATTTCCATCCGTATTGAAAACCACTCCGGGTGTTTATACCACAAACCAAGGTGGTGGATTTGGTGATTCCCGTATTACTTTGCGTGGTTTCGGTAATGACAACATCGCGGTAATGATCAATGGTATCCCAGTTAACGATATGGAAAACAGTGCGGTATACTGGTCCAACTGGGCAGGTTTGTCTGATGTAACGCGTACCATGCAGGTACAGCGTGGTATGGGTGCTTCCAAATTAGCAGTACCAACTGCGGGTGGTACCATCAACATTTTGACAAAAACGACTGATGCCGAAGCAGGTGGTAATGTTGGAGTAACAATGGGTAACAATGGTTATCAGAAGTTATCATTCACTACTTCTACCGGTTTGATGGATAATGGCTGGGCGATTACTGTGTCCGGTTCAAAGACTGAAGGTGAAGGATATATCGACGGGACAGCATTTGAAGGTTATTCTTACTTTGCGAACATATCGAAAATTATTAACGAGAACCATACATTAGCTTTTAGTGCTTTTGGTGCAAATCAGTGGCACGGCCAGAACCGAACGATGCAGCAGTTGCAGACTTATGAGAACAATGGTCGTCGTTACAACGGAGACTGGGGTATTTTAAACGGGAGCCAGTACCATGCACGTGAGAACTTTTACAGCAAGCCTCAGCTTTCTTTGAATCACTACTGGACGATAAACGAGAAAATGAACTTGTCTACTTCCCTTTATGCTTCTTTTGGTCGCGGTGGAGGAAGAAGTCTGAATGAGACAGATAACAGTAAGTTGTACTACATTGGTGACAACCCGAATAACCCGATTGATTTCACTCGTCACTATGAGGAGAACGGTCAGGCAGGAGAGTCTTCATTGTACAGAATATCCGGTATGAACAACCACAACTGGTATGGTGGTATTTCTACTTTGAGCTGGGAAATCAATGATGAATTGAACTTTGTAGGTGGAGCTGATGTACGTTATTACTATGGTGAGCATTACCAAATGCTGGATGATGCCATTGGTGGTGATTATATCGTAGTTAACAGAAATATTTTCGGAGAGCGCACCGAACACGTTGCCAGAGAAGGAGAGAAAATGGGTTATGATAACGACGGTGAAGTGATTTGGGGATCTCTTTTCGGTCAGTTGGAATATGACAAAAATGATATTTCTGCATTTGCTAATGCGGCTTTGGCGAATGTTTCTTACAGAAGATACGATTATGGAAACTACGCTGAGGGTGAGCATATCTCTGATTTCGTAAATAACCAAACGGTTAGTATCAAAGGTGGAGCGAACTACAATCTGGATGCACACCACAATGTGTTTGCTAATGCTGGATTCTTCCAGCGTCCTCCAATGATGAACGCCGTGTTTATGAACCACACCAACCGTATCAATGACGGAGCCAACAATGAAGGTATTATGTCTTTTGAATTAGGTTATGGTTACCGTTCTTCTACTTTCGCCGCAAATCTGAACGCTTACTATACCAAGTGGATGGATAAGTCAATGGTAAGAACGCAGCGTGCAGGTACTCCTGGTCCGGGTGGTGAGCCATTACCAGAAGATATTTATGCCAATATCATGGGCATGAACGCAATTCATATGGGTATTGAGGCGGATTTCACCTGGAAGCCAACTCACCGTTTAACGGTTACTGGTATGGCCTCTGTTGGTGACTGGAGATGGGATAACAATGTAGATGCAACTTTCTTCGATCAGAACCAAAACCAGATTGGTGATACTGAAATCCTTTACATCAAGGATATGAAAGTTGGAAATGCTGCTCAATTGGCTGCTTCTATCGGTGCTGACTACGAGATGTTCACTAACTTCAAGATTGGTGCGGACTATGTTTACAATGGTAACAACTACTCTAATTTTGATCCTACCAGAAGAACGAATCCTGAATTAGAAGGCGAGCAGGTATTGAAATTGCCTGGTTTCGGTTTGATGGACCTGAGAGCAAACTACCGCTTCAAAATGGGTAAATTGGATGCTGTTCTTTCAGGTAACGTGAATAACCTGTTTGATACAGAGTACATCGCAGATGCTAACGATGGCGCTGACCTGATGTCTATGTACGGTTATATGGGAATGGGTAGAACTTACACTATTGGTTTCCGAATCGAATTCTAATTTTTAAGCCGGTGAATTACCGGCTCCCCCTATCTGTTAAAAGAGGAAATACAAATGAAAAATATCAATAAATTCTTCGCTTTCATGCTTTTTGGAAGCTTGATAGCCTGTGATCCACTTTCTGATGTTCGTGAGGATTTAGAGCACGGAACGGATTGGTTGAAAGAAAAGCAGATGTTCCAAAGAAGCCGTGAGCGTATGGAGGAAGATCAGATTGTATTGGAGGAAGGCGATTACTCCCTGTCATCAAATGAGTTCATCCGCCGCGACGGAACTTTCTCTGAAGAATATCCTGCTACGGAGTTTATGCCGGAAATTTTGACTAAAAAGTATTTTGGTGAGCACGTTCAGTTCCTTTCGGTAATCTACAATGAGATTCACGAGAGTAATACCGAATTGATCGAAAATGATTTGGAGTTTGAGGCTGATGATTACGCAAATACGGGTAATACTTACGGTTCTATTACCTTAGGGCGTGAGGATGAGTCTATGAATTTCTTTTTAAAGGAGAAACTGAGTAACCAGATGCCGGGTACTCGTCAGACCGTTCAATATATTGCTTATGGAACAGGAAATCGTTTCGCGAAATGGGCGAAAGTTGATGGCCAGTGGGCACAGGTAGGTGCGGAAGCTGTTCCGGCAACGGAGGAAGAGTTTGATACATCAGGTGCGTACGAATTGACCATCGCTGATTATCAGACAATGACTTCGGAAGATGAGGATGAAAGAACTCCAGCTGATAACAATAACTTCTCCGACTCTGTGCGTCCTGCAAAATGGTTGCCTGCTTTCCTTGAGAAAGCGTTCAATGATAAAAATGAAGTGACGTTGAAATATGCTTACTTCGGTAACTTTGAGAATATCCTGACTTATGCTTACGACGGCACGAACTGGGAGCGTTTTACTGCTAACGGTCATGATTGGGATTACGCTGCAGTGAGCTGGAACAGCACGCAGCTGGAGAATTCAAGCAATTTTATTTTCATGGAAGATGCAAAGGATTATTCGAATACCGAGTGGATTTCGGATCCTTATATCCTGAAGCATGTTACAGAAGGAGCGCCAACAGCTTCATACACTTTGAAGAATGAAGATTACTACTTTGTAGGTGAGGCTTATCCTAACTTTGATTTGCGTTACAATACAAATGAGTCTTTAACAGAAAAAATTGGTACCGCACTAAAAGCGAACCTTTTCAATCAAATGAAAGTAGGAGATATCTACAGAGTGGAATTTGCTACTTACGGAAACAATGATGAAATCACGATCAGTTCTCCGGCATTATTTGAAATTCTTCCTGCTAACTAATTAGCAGGAAACATATCCTTAAAAAGGCTGTCTGTTCCGGACAGCCTTTTTTATTGCCTATGAAACAGGACTATTCATGTTTAAATCCTCTTTTTGGGTAAGGCGGGAAAATGGAGGAATAGTTCCCTATTTTAAGTTTTTTTGAATAAAGTAGATGAATGATGAGAAAGCAAGTTTGCTCAAACTTAGGTTATTAATAAATAAGCAAAACCAATCCAATCCAATCTAATAGGGTTGAAAATAAACTCCTTTTATGATCTACTTAATCTGGAAGTGAATAATTCGGTTGAAGTCTGTCACCTATAAAGCAAAAGCTCTCCTTCAACAGGGGAAGGGTTTTAGTTTTACCACGTTTTGTTTTTGAACCTTTTCAGAGGGCAAAAAAAAGAGCACCGAATGATGCTCTCCAAAGATTGTTAATGCTTTCACAAAGGTAATTTTTGATAATACCATTGGTTATTTTTCTTTTCCTGAGGTTCAGGTCCAGTAGGCATTCCCCCTCTTAATCCGGTTCCGCCCATGTCAATAGCCCCCGGGGAATTTGGGTCCTGCCACCTTCCCTGCATCATCTGAGCCTGGGTATAAGATCTTTTACCTCCGAATTCACGATTGTACACCTGATCCAAGTCATCACCCATTTTACCCTCATTCTTTTTGAAATAAGGAATCTCAAGCGTTACCCCCAGATTTTTTTTAGTTTGAGCAAAAAGCACCTTCGGTACCCGAAATCGCACGGTCATTCCTGTTTCCACTGCTTCAAAATGGGCGTCAATCATATTGGGGTTTTTAGTGCGGGTAAAATCTTCTGCTTTGAAGCCTCTCAGGGTAACTTTCTTATTCTGGTTAAAGCTTTCGGCTACCACTTCGGCCAGTTTCCCGGCCAGTTGTTTGCGGTTCATTTTTTGATCTCCCGCCATAGCCAGGGCCTGCTCTAAAAGCTCTTCTTCGGTGGAAAGCATCGTCGCCCGGCACAATAAGCCGACCTCCCGCTTTTTGCCTCCCTTTGTATCAATCCACAAGTTCACACCGGCATCCAGCATTTGCATGACGATTTTAGGATCTTCGGCCTTAAAATAAAATTCAAATGCCTGATCATCAAATTGGTGATCTGCTTTAATGGACGGTCGCTCCCGAACAATAACTTCGTAAGCAAGGGGCTTTTCTGGATTATTTTGACTCAGGGCAGGGGATACTATTCCCATAGCCGCCCAAAGAAGGAGTGTTTTTTTCATTTTTTCCTGTTACCGGCAATTTTGACTTCACAAGGTACAAATTTCGTTCCCCTTTTGGTTGGTGGACTTTGCTATGGAATTAAGATGATTTCATTGGAAAGACATTAAGTCTGCTGACTGAAAATTGGGCGCTGTGGGTCACCAGAATGGCCCCATTCAGCTATTTCTCTGAAAAAGCTTAAAAATCAAATTGATGTCGGTTACGCCAATGATTTTTCTGACTTTTATAAAGGGCCAGTTCCCGGTTAGTATACATGATCTCAAAAACCTCCTGATCTTTCACCAATCTGGGATCGGTATCTACGATGGTCAGCAGGCTGGTTACAATGTCCTGCATAGCTTCCTTGATGCTGTAAAAAACCCAGTGATCCTGCTTACGGCTGTTCAGTAAGCCGGCATTTTTCAGGTAGTTCAGGTGACGGGAGGTTTTGGTCTGAGTGAAGTCCAGAATGATTTCCAAATCACTGATGCACATTTCCTCATTTCTATAAATTAAATGCAGGATACGGAGACGGGCGTCCTCGCTTAATGCTTTGAACAGATGACAGCCGGTAGGGAGGTTGACTTTTTTAATGCGCATTGTGAATGGCAGTTAAAAGTGATTAAAATTATGTCCACTTCATTTAGAAATGGAGCTGATTTTGCGTATAGTTAGGTAAATAAGTATATTTTTGGGAAAAGGAATCAAGGCAGATGCAAAAATTTATGCAATATATTTTTTCAATAATCCTCTTATTCGGTTTTTTATTTTCTGTTCAGGAGGTTTTAGCACAGGAAGGGAAGGATCGAAAGGAGCGGGCTATCATTCAGTTTTCCGGGGTGATTTTAGAAACAGGCTCAGAGCGTGGGGTTCAGGGCGTGCACGTTTTTGTGCCCAGCACCGGGCGAGGAACCACTACGAATGCCTATGGATATTTCACCATGCCTGTTTTGCCGGGAGATAGCATTATTGTCAGTTCTATTAACTATGTCAATCGGGCGATTATTATTCCTAAGGACCGCAATACCAATATTAGTGTAGCTTTGCATTTGGAACCGGATGTGCTGATGCTGCCGAATATGGATGTTTTGCCATATGCCACCGAGGAAGATGCTAAGGATGCGATTGCCCAAATGCGTTTTCCTGATGAACAACAAAGAGTAGTCATGGGGAATGTAAATCAGCAACAGGCGCAGGTATGGCAGGGGCAACAAAACTATGGCGCCACTCCAATGACGAACTATCAACAATCATTAAACCGACATTTCGACCAATATCAGGGCTTTTCAATTCCATTGCTGAACAATGGTACCTGGAAAAGATTTATCAAATCAATTGAGGGAGAGTAAAATGCGCTTCCGGGTCAGAAATGTATAAGCCGATAAAGTAGATGGAAGATTTAATCAAACAAGTGATCGCCAAAAGCCGGGGTCGGCGCAAGAGTGTCGCCGTCATTCACCGGTACCTGAGGATGAAGTATGGTATTTCTATTGACCTTTCCTTGTTGAAAGCCAGACTGGAGGCTACGCCCTCACAGTTTGCCTGAAAGAATTATTAGATTTGCGCCCCGATTATTTAGTAAAAGCCGAAAGGAGGAAGTACTTTTGTATTTCCTTTTTTTTTGGTCAAACAATTGCTTTTCAGAATCTTTAATGAGGTTTATTTATTTTCTATTAATTATTTTTTGCTATTCAGGCTTAGGTTGGGCAGACACTTACAAGGTGGTAGAAAAGTCCGCGAAGAAGGGTTTGGTAGATGAGGGTGGCAATACAATATTGCCGATGGTTTATGATGATCTGGGCTGGACGAATGGCATTAAAGAGGTTGATCCCAAAAAAGTGATTGGCTATCAGGAGTCGGGCTTGTGGGGGATATTGAATTTAGAAAATATTCGTGTAACCAAAGCCAAATACAATACCATGTATCCGGTGGGTAGTTATTTTTTGGCGGGCTATCTGGATCGGTTTTCTCAACACACTTTGTACGGGCTTTTAGATGCTAAGGGGAAGGTGGTATTGCCTTTCAGCTTTGTGAATTTGTGGCCGGTGGAAGGCAGTGAAAGCTTTTTAGCGCGTAAAAAGATAGGCAATCAGGTGTATTTTGGCGTAATCGACAAAAAAGGAAAACCACTATTAAATTTTCAGTATCCAAAAATTCAGCCATTAAAACAGCAGTTGCTGGCGGTTCAAAATAAGGAAGGAAAATATGCCCTTTCAAAAGCTGATGGAGAACTGCTCACCGCATTTCGTTTCGATAGTCTGGAAGGCTTGGGAGATCAGGCATTGAAAGTATATGAAGACGGAATGGCCGGCATTATTGATTTTAAGGGAAATCCCCTGGAGGATGCGGCATTTAAATCCATTGAATTATCGGGCCAACAGCTGACCTTGTCACCTTATGCTTCTTTAATTCAGCTGTCACTGGAGAACAAAAAACAAAATATTTACAGAGGAGATAGCCTGGTGCCGGTATCCAATACTAGTTGGGTGTTGCATCGAGGGGAGATGTGTATGTTGGTGAATGCTGAACAGAGCGATTCTTCTGAAGTAATTTATCCTTTTTTACGCCCTTTAAATGAAAATGTACTGCTGACGAAGCAGGGGAGCCGCATGGGCCTGGTCAGTACCACAGGAGAAGTATTAGCGCCCTTTGAATATGATTCCGGCCATGTACAGCATGGCTTTATCATTATGAGCAGGAATCGACAGTTCATGACCGTTTTTAATAAAGAAGGGAAAAGATTAAGCGCCCCTCATAAGGGTTTGAAAATCATTAATGAACGCTATTGGGCCTTCCAGCAAGGGAAATACTGGGGAGTAACGGATACAGAAAATAAACGCGTGCTCTATGCTCGCTACGATGATATACTGGAAGAGCATCAGGGACAGTTTTTGGTGAAATATTTAGGTAAAAATGCGGTGGTCAATGCAGAACAGCGCTGGATTGTAGCGCCACGACCTGCCGAAGTACAGTGGCATCACGGTCTTTGGTTTTCAAAAGACCAGTTTGGTTATAAGCTCATCAATACGGAGGGCAAGGAAGTGTATTTTTCCTTCGATCCAATGGAAGTCCATCCATTAGGTTTTTTAATAACTGATCATCGCCATAAAATAGGCCTGCTGGATCAAGAGGGAAAGCTGAATTTTTTCACGGAATATGACAGCCTGAGCCCAGTAGGTAATGGTTACTTTGCCATTTATCAGGAGGGGCGAGCGGCCCTGTTAGATGATAGTGGTGACGTGAAGATTCCATTTTCCCGGGGAGTGAAGCAATATGGAGCTTTTGGAGAAACGTACATTGGCGCAAAACTTGATCATCAGTATGGCTTTTTGGACATGACAGGCCTACTGCGTCTGGCCAATCGCTATGATGGGGTTGGACGCTTTTATGAAAACCGGGCGCCGGTAAAAATGCGCGGACATTGGGGCTTTATGAACGAAAGAGAGCAAATTGTGGTGCAGCCCATCTATGATGAAGTGGGGGATTTCCATCATGGTTATGTAGCAGTGAAAAGAGGGGCGCTTTGGGGGTTGGTCAACCATCAGGGAAAAGAGGTGATTCCTACGAAATATGACCAAATTCAACCGCTGCCTGCAGGAGGCTTCCTCGTGAGTTTAAACGGAAAACAGGGATTTGTCAATAAAGCCGGGCAGTTGCGATTGTCAGTGAAGTTTGATGAGATCAAGCAGGTCAATGAGGATTTTTTAATCATCCGCCGGAAGGGAAAATTCGGAGTGAGTAATACTTCGGGTATAGACCTGATTCCCATGATATATCAGGAATTATCATTTGATTATTTGTCCGGGCAATTTATTGGAAAACAGCAAGCTACGGTTCAGCATAAGCAGCTATAGGGAATCTGTGGCTCATAAAGGCTTCAAGCTATCCATTTTTTGATATATTTGTGTCTTTGGTATCTATAAATCCCTATGCAAAAGTACTTTCCTTCTGATTTCAATTTCCCGCTATGGAATATGCAGCAGCAATGTCAGGAATCCCTGATCTTGGAATTGGTGAGGTTTACGCGTGCATTTTATTACCAGCAGAGTAATCCGCTGGGGCTGGTGGATGATACCATTGCTTCTCTGCAGGATTGTCAGCAGTATCATGTGGAGGGTTTATCGGAAATCTATCAATTAATGGCGGCTATTTACCGATTTCAGAATACGGATAATCAGTTGGAGTTTATTTTCGATGGCCGTTCTTTGGAAGAAAAATTACAGGATGACTGGAAAGAGGCTTTTCATAAAATGCTTTTCGACCTGAATCTTAAAACCAGTTTTACCCGCATCATTCTCGATTATTGTATTTTGAATAAAGGAAAGAATGCCGCGGCATTAAGCACCCTCAAATCTACCGTACTCTCTTTTTTCAAAATAAAGTGGAGTAAGAAAACAGGCATAGCATTGGCTACTGCCTGAAAAGAAAAAATCGCTTTTTCTTACGGGGTAAATACCCCTTTTCTCTAAGCGCTGAAATGGTCGCTTTTTTTCCAGCCTCTATCATTTCATCAATCTTATAAAAATCTAAAGTTCCGCAGGCTTTTCTCGAAATTTTAATCAATACATCGGGGGATGGTTTTGTAACATTTGCTCGGCCATATGATCCTGCATAATGTCAAAGGAGCGGTTAATTAATTCAAAAAATCCTAATTCGTTGGAAGTGATTTGTTGCTTTTGGGCAGAAACGGTTTGATTCTGGGTGAAAAAGGAGATGAAAGTTTTGATGTTTTTTTCATAGGTTCCCTGCTCTCCCTGAATATTTAATTCACTCGGCATATTTTGTTTCATCGGTGGAGCTTCATAGGGAATGTTGGCATTGATGTCCACTGCAATGCAAATATCTCCCCGGTGCCGATGCACCCTGTTAATGGGCAATGGATTGCAAATCCCCCCATCTACCAGTTCTTTACCATGATAAAAAAAAGGGGTAATAAAAGAAGGAATAGCCACAGAGGCGCGCATGGCGGTAAAAAGACTGCCATGCCGGAAGATGATTTCTTTACTCTGATTAATGTCAGTAGCGATGGCTACATAGGGCAGATAGAGATCATCAATAAGGCGGTCGCCGATAATGGTCTTCAGGTTATCAAAGAGTTTATCCCCTTTCACTAAACCCTGCCGGGAGAGGGTAAAATCTAAAAGACCAAAAAGTCCGAATTTATCCAAAGCCCCAAACCAGTTTTTGGCAGCATCAAGTTTTCCTCTGGCATAACAGCCTCCCACCACCGCTCCTATGGAGCTTCCTGCCAGTGAGCTGATTTCAAAACCATTAGCCATTAGGGCTTCAATCACGCCAATGTGGGCCAATCCCCTGGCACCACCACTACCTAAGACTAATGCTACTTTTTGATTCATTTAAAGAAAATTTTTCATCTATTGTGCTTAAATAGATTAACGTAGGAGTTGAAGAGGGGAGAGGTGGATATAGCTGAATATAAAAAGCATGTAAGAAAAAAAGCGTTTTTCAATAAAAAAGCGAACCAATGTGGTTCGCTTCTCTTATCTATTGTAAAATTTTTTGAATCTCTTAAGCCGGATTATTCATGCTTAATCCTCGTTTAGCTGCTAGGCGGGAAAAATGAAGGAATAGTTTCCTATTTCGAGTTTTTCCCAACGAGGCAGATGAATGAGGAGAAAGCAAGCATACCCAAATTTGAGCTATTGATAATTCGATAGGGTTAGCTGCAAAATCCTGGTAACGAAACACTTATAATGGTTCGCTAAATCTAGCGGTGAGTAATTCGGGTTAATGGCTAAGTTTAATAATAAATTCATCGTCAATTCTGATCTGCATCGTTGGAGAGAAAATATTGTCCGGCTTCTCAAATAATCTGTATTTGTCCAGAACTGCCCGAATCTTTTGCTCCTTCTGCCTTTTAGTTTCACTAATTGCAATTTTGAGTGCTTTTGTAAAGCTCAAAATTGGCTCTACATTATCTTTACCCAAAATTCTGATTTGTCTTTGAATACTATTAATCAACTGATTGAAAAGGTCGAAGTCATTCATCAAACAATATTGTAATGCCAAAAGCACTTTGATCTCTAACTGTGCCATTGGATACTTTTTAAGGCTTACTTCATTCAGCAGGTTGTTGATCCATCGGGCTGCTTCCGAATACTTCCCGGCATAATAGCAACTTAAGGCACGGTAGGCAATGTAGTTTAAAAGCTTAGGAATATCCTGCATGTCCGGTTCGTAGATGGCGAAAATCGCATCATTCTCCTCATATAATTCCTGCTCATTACCTAATCGTAAAGCGCGTTCCAGTTTGGTGTTCAAAAAGTGCGACGGGAAAGTAAACAAGCTGTAGTTGCTCATCAGGGTAGGAATATTTTCATTCACCTCCTCAAAGTATTTCTCCGCCTTACGGAATACATGGTAGTGGTTGTAATACTCCAGCTTCAAGTATTCAAAGACCACACGCAGGTGATAGTAAATGGAATCCAGATGGTATTCATCCAGAATTTTATCCACCTTCAACAGCATGTCTTCTACCGGCTCCAGCTCCTCTTCACTGACATTTTCATCCGGCTCCACAAATAGTCGGTGCCAAATGTTAATGCAGCTCTTGTATACATAAAGGCGGTGAGAATCATAGAGTGAACAGGTCGAATTCACTTCTTTATTGATCAGGGAAAGCTCTAGTAAATCCGTAGGTCCCTGAGTCAATGTGTAATGACCATATTTTTTAAAGTAGTCAGCCACCAAATCTTCCGCTTTATCCACCGCAAGCATATAAGCCACATGACGGTTGTATAATTGGGAATAATTGAAATAATCAGGGCTGTGAACCTGCAATTTTTTTAAAGATTTATAGACGATCGTTAATTCATTAGAAAGATCATAGTCTAATAATTCTTTTTCCAGCTTCTTTAGCGTTGCAATGGCAATCGCCCGCTTTTTCGTAAAAATGATTTCATTAATATTCGCTACTTTTTTAAGAATATCCGTTCTCGGATTTTCCATTTGCTGTAACAAATACTCTTCAATTTTTTGATTCAAGCGAGAGCGAAGGGTATAATAAGCATTCGTATTCACTTCAAGCTCTTCCATGATTTTGCTGTCAGGAAGAGACTTTTCTCGCATCGATTTTAAAAGGTAGGCAGACTTCTCAGCATTACTGTCTATAAGGGAGTTATAAACCGCATTAAAATCTTTTTCCGAAAGTTGCCTAATTATATTCTTCAGTTTCGCCATAATCCGATACTATTTTTATTTGGGGGAGCCAAATATGGATCAATTGAGGATTAATATAGTTATTGTTGATTTAATGAAAAAAATGCCGAGTGTAATGTTTTTCGTATAGTTACAATAATTTTTATTGGAATAAGTAAACTTTTTAACAGTAAACATCAATTATACAACTCCTGTCATCATGAAATGTTGCTTTTTGTCCAAAAAAAATCATTTTTATTTAATTTTACTTCCTTCGTCTTCAGGTGTTTACGCTTTTTGGCAAGTAATGATCCGACGAAAAATGGGAGGGTTGAGTCAAAATGACATAAAAAAGGGGGATTTATGAACAAGACAGCATTTTTGATTTTTCAGTCAAAATGACCGAAAGCGTGTCATTTTTTCTCAAAACTTAGCTTGGAATGGAATTTGGGAAATGAGTCTTGTAAAAAATTAGACGATAACTATAAATAACACAGGTCATGCAAGAGAAAGGCTCTATTTCTATTCATACCGAGAATATTTTTCCCATCATTAAGAAATTCTTATACTCAGATCATGAGATTTTCTTAAGAGAATTGGTGTCCAATGCAGTAGATGCTAGCCAGAAAATTCAAAAATTGAGTTCTATCGGAGAGTTCACTGGTGAGCTGGGCGATTTGACTGTAGCGGTGGAGGTAGACAAAGAGGCGAAGACCATTACCATCAAGGATCGCGGTATTGGTATGACAGCCGAAGAGGTTAAAAAATATATTAACCAAATTGCTTTTTCAGGAGCTACTGAGTTTGTAGAAAAGTATAAAGAAACCGGTGAAGAAGGTCAGCTGATTGGGATGTTCGGATTAGGCTTCTACTCTGCCTTTATGGTAGCTAAGGAAGTGGACATCATTACCAAATCCCATACCGGAGGCGCAGGAACTAAGTGGACTTGCGACGGTTCTACTTCTTATGAAATCTCGGAAGTGGAGAAGGAAGATCGTGGTACGGAGGTAGTCCTTCATATTGCGGATGATTCTGAAGAATTTTTGGAAGAGTTCCGCATTCGCCAGATCCTGGATAAATATTGCAAGTTCCTGCCTATCGCCATTAAATTTGGTAAGGATACCGAGTTTGTGAAAGATGAGGAAGGCAATAATGTAAAGGATGATAAAGGCGAGGATAAAAAGATCGAGACAGACCATATCATCAATGCGGATGCACCGATTTGGGTAAAATCTCCATCAGATCTGACCGATCAGGATTATCTGGATTTCTATAAGAAGATGTATCCGATGTCGGAGGATCCTTTGTTCTGGATTCACCTGAATGTGGATTATCCATTCAATTTGACCGGGGTATTGTATTTCCCTAAAGTGAAGAATGACTTTGATGTGAACAAGAACAAAATTCACTTGTACTCACGTCAGGTATTCATTACTGATGAGGTGAAGGATATTGTTCCTGAATTTTTGCAATTGTTGCACGGAATCATCGATTCTCCGGATATTCCATTGAACGTTTCCCGTTCATTCCTGCAGTCGGATAGTAATGTGAAGAAAATCAGTAATTACATTACCAAGAAGGTAGCAGATAAATTAAATGAGCAATTCAGAAACGACCGTGAAAACTACGAGAAGAAGTGGGATTCTATTGGTTTGTTTGTGAAATACGGAATGATCTCAGACGAAAAATTCTATGACAAGGCGAAGAAATTTGCTTTGGTAGAGTCAACGGAGGGTAAATTCTATACAGTTGACGAGTATAAAGAAGCATTTGGTGCGAACCAAACCGATAAAGACGGTAATTTGGTGGTATTGTATGCCACTGATCTGGATGCCCAATACGGATTCGTTGATGCCGCCAAGCAAAAAGGTTACGATGTAGTGAAAATGGATACACTTATCGATAACCACTTTGTGAATGGTGTGGAGCAGAAATTCGAGAAGGTGACCTTTAAGCGTGTGGATGCTGATGTAGTGGATAAGTTGATCGATAAGGACGAGAAGAAGGAAAGCGTACTTACTGAAGACGAATCGACCAAGGTGAAGGAGCTTTATGAAAGAGTAATCGCCGATAAGAACTACACCGTAACAGTGGATTCTATGGCTACGGATGACATGCCGGTAATCATCACCCGTCCGGAATTCATGCGTAGAATGAAAGATATGCAGGCCAATGGTGGCGGTGGCATGATGATGATGGGCGGTATGCCGGATATGTTCAACCTTTCCGTAAATGCTAACCACGGCATCATTCAGAAAATTTTGAAATCTGAAAACGAAGAAGAGCAGTCCAAATTGGCGAAACAAGCGATTGATTTGGCTAAGCTTTCTCAGAATATGTTGACTGGTGCTGATTTGAGTAATTTCATCAAGCGCTCTGTGAACATTGTTTTGGAAGACTAAATATTAAAAACATTGCAATAATGAAAGGCCGGCGATTCGTCGGCTTTTCTTTTGCCCTAAATTTTAATAATTTCGAAGAATGAATTAGATTGGATCTTTTTAAGAAAAACTGGCAGCATATTATCACCACCACACCTTCATGATGCTTAAACCCTTTGCGACCTCTTTATTTGTGATGTTGACGCTTCTGAGCCTGAAGCCGGAGCAGTCTTTGGCGCAGTCTGAGGATTTTAATCTGGCCAATTATCAGCCGGTCACCCTGACGCTGAACAGGGAGGAAGTGCCGGAGGTTGAGGAAACCAAGGTGAAGAAAAAGAAGAAGAAAAATGTCTTCTATGGGATTAAAACCAAAAAGGGCTTTACCCGCAAAGGCTTTGGTAATGACGCCGTGATCGAGCAATTCCATTATATTAAAGAACCGATGCCGGAAAAGGTGAGTCAGTATATTCCGGATTTATTCTGGATTGACTTTCGTACGGGAAAGGTGAAAAATTCCCGTAATATCAACTGGGAGTATGGGCGTTTGCTTCATGGTCCCTATAAATTAGTGAAGGGAGATCAAGTACTGGAACAGGGTATTTTCTACTATGGGGTGAAGCAGGGACGCTGGGTGAAGCTGGACAGTAAAGATATTCTGCAGGATAAAAAGAAATACTTTCATGGCTGGCTGAAAGAGTCCAAAGTGGCCTACTATGATAGTGCCAGAACAAAGGTGAAAGAGGTGATTCCGGTAAGCTATGGTAAAGTGGAAGGGACGTACTATCGCTTCTTTGAAAATGGGAACCTTGCCGTGAGGGGAGATTATTCCGAGGGGCGAAAAATAGGAAAGTGGACGGAATATTATTCAGTGGGAAATCGAAGAAAACGAGTAATTGTTTATCCCAAAAACCCCTATGATAAAAAATTCATTCCTTTTATGGAGAAGGAGTGGGATAAGCGGGGGCGGACTATTTATGATGCTGTCAAGCGGAAAACTTAGGGCAAAAAAGAAGGGGCGTAAGCCCCTGTTTTATTTGATCTCTATGCCATCCAGACCCAATGTTTTGATGGGGCGGAAATTTCTTTCTTTTATATTGTTAGCCTCAAAGATGAATTTCTTATCCAGCATTTGCCCTTCATAAAAAAAGCTGATCCAGTATTGGTTATTCAGGTGAAACACTTCCGGACTGATCATCTCTATTTTAGCCGCAGTACCTGCTTTCAAATTTTGAATGATATGTCTTAACTGAGAAGTTTTCTGACTTTTGCCGGAATGGTCTTTCCCGAAACCCTGCGAATTGATGATTACCGTGTCCAGATCATAAGCATTATGATTGATCAGATAAGCATGGTATACTTCCTCTCCTTCAATCAAGCTTTTAGCCACTGCCATACTGACACCCTCTACCGCAGGTACATTGATATCTTTCTTCATTTCGATTATTTTAATTCCATTTCAAATACTTCAGCCAGATGTTGCTTCAGGCGTGCTTCGGCCTCCGCAAAATTAACCTCCCGGCCCAATTCCATTTCCAGAGAAGTCACGGCCTTATCATCAATGCCACAAGGAATAATATTTTTGAAATACTCCATCTGTGTATTGATATTAAAGGCTAAACCATGCATGGTTACCCATCGGCTGGACTTTACCCCCAGGGCACAGATTTTTCGCGGGTTTTTCATGTCTTCATAGTCCAACCAAACCCCGGTAAGGCCTTCTACTCTTCCGGCATTTAAACCATAATCGGCACAGGTCCTGATAACCGCTTCTTCCATCAGGCGCATATATTTATGGATGTCTGTAAAGAAATTCTCCAGATCCAGAATCGGATAAGCGACGATCTGCCCCGGCCCATGATAAGTAATATCTCCGCCCCTGTTTATTTTATAATAGGTCGCTTCTTTTTCTTTTAAGCCTTGCTCATCGAGTAGCAGGTTCTCCGGCTTGCCACTTTTTCCCAGGGTGTAAACATGGGGGTGCTGGCAAAACAAAAGATAATTTGGCGTGATTTTCTGAGCGGATTCTTCAATTTTTCGATTCTCAATCTTTAAATCGACAATTTCTTTGAAGATTCTTTCCTGATAATCCCAGGCCTCCTGATAGTCCACCAAACCAAGCTGGCGGAATTCTACTTCTTTATTAATATTCGGGTTCATGGTATCATTTTAGGTTTGAAGCGCATGGCAACAAATTTCAATAGCAAAAATAAACAATTTGGTCAATTGGGCGAAGCCATAGCCAAAGAGCATCTGCAAAAACTGGGCTATAAGATTCTGGATGCCAATTTTCGTTATAGAAGAGGAGAAGTCGATTTAATCTGTCAGGATGGCACTTTTATGGTTTTTGTGGAAGTGAAAACCCGCTATAATGCCGCCTATGGTTATCCCGAACAGGCTTTGGGGAGAAAGCAGTTCCGGCAAATACAGGCAGTAGCAGAACATTATTTACAGGTGAAGCGCTGGAAAGGACCCATTCGTTTTGATGTCGTTGCGGTGCTTTTCTACCCCAGGCAAGAAATCAGGGTTTTTAAAGATTTTTTCCTTTAGCCTTAATTTATGTGTCAATATTGGTTTATTGTCCGGAGTAGAGTGTTTTTTAAGATCCTGCTGAATGATTATAATTTTTCTGCCCACCAAAAGAGTTGCTCCGAATCAAGGACTAGCACTCCGGCCTTTGGGAGCGTGAAATGGGGGGTAGCATTAGGGGGGATCTCATTTTCAAAATATATTGTCGCCTGAGGACTTTTGATTTCCTGTCCGGCATTGAACCATTTTTTAACCTTTCCCTGGCTCAATTTCCACACAAATCCATCTGAAACCCGGTAAATTTGGAAGGATTGTTTAATTATTGTATCAAAAAACGTGCAATATTGAAAGGCCCCGACAATCCAGAGTCCATTATAGGCCTTTTCGATGAGTTTTGGGAGAAGTGTGTCTAATAACGGCTTTTCCTTTTCCAAAGCCCAAAATTCCATTTGCATGGTCGATTCTTCCTGATGTTCTTCACCTAACAAAATATCAATTTTTATCCCCTTCATTTGAGCTTCTGGAAATAAATGCTCCGGAATAATGACGGTGGGCGACCATTCCAGTATTTGTCCTAATTGCTCAGAAGAACATGCATGGAAGTCCAGCACTAAAAGGGCGGGTTCTTGATTGTCCAGAATGATATGGTGGCTCGACATGGTTTTCAGGAATAATTTGACGTTCTTCGTATAGTGAAATAGAGAATCTTAAAGTCTTAAGATAATGATTGTTTATAATGTAACCGTCACCATTGAGGAGAATATTGAGGATCAATGGGTCAAGTGGATGAAAGAGGAACATATTCCTGAAGTAATGGCCACCGGATATTTTAAGGAAAATAAAATGTTCCGTTTAATATCTCATTTGAAGGAAGGTGAGGGCCTTACCTATGTGGTGCAGTATTTTGCCGAATCCAAAGGAATATTGAACCAATACATCACAAAAGCGGCTCCAGTACTGCAGCAAAAAGCCGCGGATAAATTCGGAGAAAAGGCATTGGCCTTCCGCTCCCTAATGGAGCAGATCGATTAATTCTTTTCCATAAATACCCTCTGTTTTGCAATGATTAGCGATTCCTGCCAATCTGGCGTGAATTTTATTGGAACGCTTATTGCAAATAATGAGGCGTAATAAATTTGAAACAGACTATTAAATATATAAATATAGAATTATGAGTGTAGCTGAAAAAGGTAACCAAGTAAAAGTACATTATACCGGTCGTTTAACTGAAGAGCAGGGCGGTACGCAATTTGACTCCTCAGCAGGACGTGAGCCGTTGGCTTTTGAATTGGGTGCTGGTCAGATGATCCCTGGTTTTGATGCAGCCGTTCACGGTATGGCCATTGGGGATAAGAAAACCGTTACTATTCCAGCTGCTGAGGCTTATGGTGAAGCTCGTCCGGAGATGATCCAGAAAATGCCTCGTACTGCATTACCAGAAGATATGGAAGTTGCTGTTGGACAAAAGCTTTATGCGCAAGCGCCAAACGGTCAGCCTTTCCCTGTTACGGTAATTGAGTTAACAGAAACTGAGGTAACTATCGACGGTAACCACGAGTTGGCAGGTAAGGATTTGGTATTCGAAATCGAATTGGTAGAGATCGCTTAATCGGATCTGGAGATATAAAAAAAATCCCTGCTTTTTCGGCAGGGATTTTTTTTGTCTTATTTATAAATCCGGGCCCGATTAAGGGCGTTTTGGAATCTTCGGGCATTGTTCAAATGATCCGTCAGGTTGGTGGCAAATTTATGGTAACCGGAGAAATCTTCACTGGCACAAAAGTACAGGTATTTGTGTTGTTCCAGGTTCAATACGCCGTCAATAGCAGTAATGGAAGGCATATTAATAGGCCCCGGCGGTAAGCCATAGTTTCGGTAGGTGTTGTAAGGGCTGTCAATTTCTTTATGCTTATTCAATACCCTTTTAATGCCGAAATCCCCATGCGCGTAGACTAAAGTAGGATCGGCGTCCAGGTGCATTCTTTTTTGTAGACGGTTGTAATAAACGCCGGCAATCCTGGGGTATTCATCCGATTTCTTGGATTCGGCGTAAACAATAGAGGCCAGAGTGGAGACTTCCTGCAGGCTTAAGCCCAGGCTATCAGCTTTGGCTTTGCGTTGATCCGTCCAGAATTGGCGGTACTCATAGTTCATCCTTTCTATCAGTTCTTCAGGGCTTAAATCCCAATAAACGGAATAGGTATTGGGAATAAACATGGATTTATAATTGGCCTGGTCAAAGCCAAATTTTTGCATTAAAACAGTGTCGGACAAGGCTTGAGCCAGCTGACTGCTGTCCATTTCCAATTTATCCGTGATTTTCGCAGGAAGATCCTTTAGGAATCTTAAATTGTTAAATGTAATATTGACTGCCGTCTGATTGCCTGAGCGAAAAATCGCAATGGCCTGCCGGTTATTCATATTGGGTTCCAGTTTATATTTACCCGGTTTTAGGCTGGCAGGGAGTTTCATGAGCTTAGCGACAAAACTAAAAGCCACCGCGTCATTGACAATGTCACGGTCGTACAATTGGTTTTGAAGATCTTTGAAGCTGTCTCCATTTGAAATATAAATATAGGCCGGTTCACTCTTTCCCACCAAAATGTTGGGCGACTTCAAAAGTTGGTAACCGTAAAATAAAAAAGTTGCACTCAGGACTGATCCGATTAAAAGTGCAATTGCAATGATTTTTCTCGTTTCCATACTTTTGCAATAATAAGGAAAATTTCAAACCTAATGCTTCAATATGGCTGCAGAACTTATACGATTATATCCTGAAAACCCTGAACCGCGAAAGATTATTCAAATCGCCGAGGCTTTGCGTGATGGCGCCGTGATCATTTATCCTACCGATACGGTCTATGGTATTGGTTGCGACATCATGAATGCTAAAGCGGTGGATAGGGTCTGCCGGATTAAAGGCGTCAAAACGAATAAAGCGCAATTGTCTTTCATATGTTATGATATCAGTGATATTGCCCAATACACCCGTTCCATCCCTACTCCGGTATTTAAAGTCCTGAAAAAGGCCCTTCCGGGTCCTTATACTTTTTTGTTTCCGGCTTCCACCCAGGTTCCTAAAATTATTTCCGCTAAAAAGAAAATGGTCGGTATTCGTATTCCTGATAATAATATTCCAAGGGATATTGTCCGGGAATTGGGGAATCCAATTGTAACCACCTCCATTCGCGATGAGGATGAGGTGATTGAATATACCACCGATCCGGAACTGATTTATGAGAAGTTTGGGAACTTAGTAGACATCATTATTGATGGCGGTTATGGTAATAATGTCGCCTCTACCATTTTGGATACTAGTTCCGGAAGCATTGAAGTGGTACGGGAAGGATTGGGAGATATCAGTATTTTATAATTTTAATTGTTCAATGAATCAAGCTTTTCAGAATAAGGATTTATTAATCGAATTGCATTATTTTCCTTCAGTGGAATATCTGGCCTGCATTCTTCAGGCGGACAAGGTGCTGTTGGAGGTCAAGGAAAACTTTGTGAAGCAAACCTATCGGAATCGCTGCCGGTTGCTTACTTCTCAGGGAGCCAGAGATCTGACCATTCCCATCGTTGCGGGTAATAAGAAGCAGCCCATGGAAAAAATCCAGGTTGATGATAGTCAAAATTGGAGAATGATTCACTGGAGGTCCATAAAAACAGCCTATGGTAAAGCCCCTTTCTATGAACATTATATTGATTACTTGGAGGATGTCTTTTTTTCTGAAGAAAGCAGCCTGTTACAGTTCAATTATCAACTTTTAAAACTTATATTAAAGTTAATGGGGATATCCAAAAAGCTGGAATTCACCACTGATTATGTCAAAGTTTCCGATTCTGAAAAAATTATTGACATGCGTGGCAGGCTAAACCCTAAAAAGTCCTATACAGAAAATGACATTTTGGAGCCTTTGGCCTATCCCCAACTGTTTGGTAATGAATTTGTAGCAAACCTCAGTGTATTGGATCTTCTTTTTTGTGAAGGGCCCAATGCAAAATATGTGATTCAACAATCGGTAAAGTGAGAGCAACTAATGGGTTTTTATTCCGTTTTAAATAGAATATAATCTAGAAGAAGTTTAATTGACAATCGCTTAAGCTAAGCCGCCAAAGCCCTAAGGTATGGAAGCAAAATTTTCAAATAGAGTAAAAGAGGTTATTTCCCTTAGCCGGGAGGAGGCGCTTCGACTCGGTCACGATTACATCGGGACGGAGCACCTGTTGCTGGGTATTATTCGCGAGGGCGAAGGAGTAGCGGTACATTTACTCAAAAAATTAGGGGTTACTTTAGAAGAACTTCGCCAAGCGGTGGAGCAATCTACTAAAGGTACTGCCCTGAGTAACGTAAAAAACCTGACGAACATTCCTCTTACTCGTCAGTCTGAAAAAGTATTAAAAATAACCTATCTGGAAGCCAAAATATTCAAGTCACAATTGATTGGGACAGAGCATTTATTGCTATCCATCCTAAGAGATGAGGATAATATTGCGACCCAGATTTTGGAAAAATTTGACGTTAATTATGACGTCGTCAAAGAATTACTAGAGTATCATATGGAAAACAGAAATTCTGGGGAAACTGACGAGAATAAATCGCCAGAAACGCCTCAAATTTTCGGTTCCGCAGGTACTTCCAGTGGTGGTGTTGGCGGTGGAAGTAGCAAGGAGTACTCTAAAGGAAACGAAAAATCCCGCACACCTGTATTGGATAATTTCGGACGAGATTTGACCAAGATGGCGGAAGATGGAAAATTGGATCCTATCGTTGGTCGTGACAAGGAGATTGAGCGCGTAGCCCAAATTCTTTCTCGCCGTAAGAAGAATAATCCTATTCTTATTGGAGAACCGGGTGTTGGTAAAACAGCCATCGCTGAAGGTTTGGCATTGAGAATCATCCAAAGAAAGGTGTCTCGTGTTTTATTTGACAAGCGTGTATTAACGCTTGATTTGGCTTCCTTGGTGGCTGGTACAAAATACCGTGGTCAGTTTGAGGAGCGAATGAAGGCGGTCATGAATGAATTGGAAAAATCTCCGGATGTTATTCTGTTCATTGATGAGTTACACACGATCGTGGGAGCTGGAGGAGCATCGGGCTCACTGGATGCGTCTAATATGTTCAAACCGGCATTGGCCAGGGGAGAAATACAATGTATCGGAGCGACGACTTTAGATGAGTACCGCCAATATATTGAAAAGGATGGCGCTTTGGCTCGTCGATTCCAGCAGGTAATGGTGGATGCGGCAACGCCGGAAGAAACCATCGAGATCCTGAATAATATTAAGTCCAAATATGAAGAGCACCACCATGTAAATTATACAGAGGAAGCGATTCAGGCATGTGTGAAGTTATCGGATCGTTATATCAGTGACCGATTCCTTCCGGATAAGGCCATTGATGTACTGGATGAGGCAGGTGCCCGTGTTCATATTAACAATATTCATGTACCGGATGATATTATCAAGCTTGAAGAAGCGATAGAGAATATCAAATCTGAGAAGAATCGTGTGGTAAAATCTCAGAAGTATGAAGAGGCGGCGCAATTGAGAGATCGCGAGAAGAAGCTGATCGAACAGTTGGATAAAGCTAAATCTTCATGGGAAGAAGAGACCAAGACCAAGCGCTACACGGTAAATGAAGATAATGTAGCCGAGGTGATTGCCATGATGACGGGTGTGCCTACTAAACGTGTTGCTCAGAATGAAAGCCTGAAATTGGTGGGTATGGGTGATGAGTTGAAAGGGAAGGTGATTGGTCAGGATGAGGCGATCAAGAAATTGACGAAAGCCATTCAGCGGACACGAGTAGGATTGAAAGATCCCAAGAAACCGATTGGTTCGTTTGTCTTCCTGGGACCTACCGGTGTTGGTAAAACAGAATTGGCCAAAGTGCTTTCTACTTATTTGTTCGATAAAGAAGATTCTTTAATTCGAATGGATATGTCGGAGTATATGGAGAAATTCTCCGTTAGTAGATTAGTAGGAGCGCCTCCGGGTTATGTCGGTTATGAGGAAGGTGGTCAATTGACGGAGAAAGTCAGACGTAAGCCTTATTCGGTGGTGCTATTGGATGAAATCGAAAAAGCTCACCCGGATATCTTCAATCTGCTTTTACAAGTATTGGATGATGGTATTCTTACTGATGGTTTGGGCCGTCGGGTAGATTTCAGAAATACGATTATCATTATGACCTCTAATATCGGTATCCGTGAATTGAAAGATTTCGGTACTGGAGTGGGTTTTGCAACCCAGGCTAAGAGAGAGGGCGTAGATGATCATATGAAGTCTACTATTCAAAATGCCCTGAAAAAGACTTTCAGTCCCGAGTTCTTAAATAGATTAGATGATGTGATTGTCTTCAATAATCTTAAACGTGAAGATATTCACAAGATCATTGACATCTCACTTCATAAGTTATTCAAGCGTATTGAAGATCTTGGATTTAAGATTGAGCTTACCGAGAAAGCAAAAGATTTCTTATCTGAAAAAGGTTATGATCCACAATATGGAGCAAGACCACTGAATCGCGCCATTCAGAAATACCTGGAAGATGCGGTGGCAGAAGAAATCCTTAAAGGTAGCCTTTCTGAGGGTGATGTGATCATGGCCGATCATAAGGCAAAAGCAAAAGGCTTGACACTGGAGATTAAGAAAGCGGTGAAATCATCTGAAGAGGAGTAAATTATCAATATCCATAAAATTACCAAAGGCCGGGGCATTAGTCTCGGCCTTTGTTTTGGATAATATTTTTTGAAAATGAAAAGCTGCGAATAGGGTGTACGCCTGTTTTTTGGGAGGATGTCGGATCTAAGGGGCATTATATGCGACTTAACCGATTGCTGCGCCGATAGATTAAGTGTCTTTTCAATCCGATAAGATTGTGTTTGCTGATTTTTTATAGCTCAAATTTGGGCAAGCTTGCTTATATCCTCATTCCTCTGCTTTGTTGAAAGAAACTCGAAAATAGAGAACTATTTCTTCTTTTTCATTTCTCCCGCCTCGCAGCTAAAGGCGGATTTAAGCAGGCATAATTTTGCTTGAATATGCAGCATGAAGCTTAATAACTACCATTTATTTTCCGGAAGAACCACTCTAATCCCAAAAGAAGGGTAAAGAGCATCAAGATCCAGCGCAGATCAATGATTGGCCTGAACGATTCTTCTGAATATATTACACCTTTAGCTTCATTTGGTGACCATAATTGCGGATCAAGTTGATCGATTGATTGAAATCCACCCTGATTTCCGGCTAAATTTTTTAAAAGGTTAAAGTCAGCCGTAATCTGTAGAGCTTCCAGTTCCTGTTTCTTGATGAGTAGCTCTCCCTGGTTTTTGAATACTTTACCATTAATGGTGGAGGTTGCGACATAAGCGTATAGACCTTCTGTCAGGTTTTTAACTCTGAAGCGAGCGTTATTTTCCCCAGGAACAAAATCATAATCGTGCTGCTCTCCTTCCTCATTTTCTAGACTCAACTTGATGGGGAGGTCGTAAATGGGCTCAAAAAGTTCATTATAAACCTGAGCCTGGAAGATGACCTGTTCATTTTCCCAATATTCATTTTTTTGGGGGTAAACCTTAAATTGTCTTTTGTCGGTTTTTTTGGTCAGTAACTGTAATACCTTTTTAAAGAAAGTGGTGGAGGTGATGGTTTCTCCCGTTTGGGCATATTCTTTTAATCTCCAGCGGAAGAATCCACTTCCCAAAAGAGTTGCAGATCGGGTTTCTTTGGAAGTGTTGATGGCCAGCAGGGGTTTGTCGGTACTCACACTTCCTACTTGTTGAAATAGCAAGGCCTGGCCCGCTCCTTTCAATTGAGTGTCGCCATAGGGAACGTCCAAAGGCGGAAGCTGTGAGAGCTGACTTTGATGTTCAGGAAGCAGGTTGAAGCCATCAAAACTGCTATTGAATTTGGCAAATACCTGATCCTGTTCTCCTCTATGTCCGATCAGGCTGATGGTTTCATTGATTTTATTCAACTCATTCAGCTGGCTGTTTCGTCCTACCATGAATAAGGTGGGGATACCACGTCTTTCGCATTCTGCAATCATTTTTTTGCCCAGTCCCTTTTTATTAGGAATCTGATGGAAAATCATGAGGTCGAAAGGATCTTTGGGCAGTGCTTGCGCTTCGGTAGTATACAAAAGGCTGAATTCGTAATTCTTATTTTCTTCGATAATGGATCTTAAAAATTTTAAATCCGGATGTGGAGCCAGTGCGAGGCATACAATTTTTTGTTTCCCTTCAATAATTTCAATATAGGCTTGCTTACTGTTGTTTTTGGAGGTGAATTCTTCCTCCAAAGCCACAAGCGTGAGCGCATACCTTTGCATGCCTTTTTCCTCAGCATCCAATTTAAAATCTACCTCTATGAGGTCCCGGTCTTTTTCAATTTGAATGGTCTTTTTTTCTAATAATTTTCCCTGATGCTTTATTTGAATTTCGGCTTGCTTTCCGGCAAGACCAAAAGCTTCTACCTGTGCCTCGATCGGGAATTGATTTCCCTGATAAACTACTTTATTAAATCTTAATTTTTTGAGGTTAAGATCCCGTTTGGGAATAGTGTCCCCGGCACCAATGACATAAACCGGTTCATTGATGGATTGGAAAGTGGGGTTAATGCCCTGATTGTACAAACCATCGCTTAATAGTACTATTCCTGCAAGATTCCTTCCTTCATAACTGGTTTTGATGCTTTGAATGGCACCGGAAAGATTGGTTGATGTGGCATTAAAGGAAAGTTGGTCCATTTTCCTTAAATGGTTTCCTTCTAAATCCTGCACATCTACGCGAAATCCAAGCTCATCCAATTCTTCTTTCCACTGCTCTAATTTTAGCAGTCCGTTAAAAAGACTGGTAGAATCGGAGTAATCCAGGATAGAAGCAGAGTTATCCATTAAAAACACCATGGTAGGGGCCTCCGTTTTATTGGCCACTGTTTTAATCAGAGGATTCATCAAAAGGAAGGCCAATACAGTCACGACGATAAAGCGCAGAAGTGCGAGGGCATTTCGAATGGGTTTAGAGAAACGTTGCGGTTGCTGGTATTGTAAAAATGCATAGGTGAAACCTAAAATTAATGCGGGAATAATCCACCAGGCCGAAACGGGTAACTGAATCTGAATAGACTCCATATTTGAGGAAAGAGGGTTGAAAATGGGCTAATAAAGCTAATATCCTTTTTTACGATAAAGTGGAAAAACTTTCTGTTAAAAATGCAAAAAAAATAGTGATTTGGAATGATCCATGGCGGCTTATTTCCCTAAACACAAAAAAGCCGATTCCTTATTAAAGAAATCGGCTATAAAATGTGTTGCGGTTTTATCAGGTGAGCATTCCACCATCTACCTGGAATACTTGACCGGTAGTATAGGCTGACATATCAGATGCTAAAAATACGCAGGTATTTGCCACATCCACAGGGTCGCCACCGCGCTTTAATGGAATAGCATCTCTCCAGCTTTGTACTTGTTTTTCGTCCAAAACAGCCGTCATCTCTGTTTCAATGAAGCCCGGCGCTACTACATTCGCACGAATTCCTCTGGATCCAAGTTCCAAAGCCACCGATTTTGTGAAGCCAATGATACCGGCCTTAGAAGCAGCATAGTTGGCCTGGCCGGCATTTCCTTTCACGCCAACCACAGAGGACATATTGATGATGGAACCACTACGTTGCTTCATTAATTGGCGCGTAGCAGCTTTCACCGTATTGAAAACGGATTTAAGGTTCACCTGAATGACCTGGTCAAATTGTTCCTCATTCATTCGCATCAACAAACCGTCCTTGGTAATTCCCGCATTGTTAACCAATACATCCAGGCTGCCAAATTCTGCAATAACATCATTGATTAATTGCTCTGCAGCTGCAAAGTCGGAAGCATCTGAACGAAAACCTTTGGCCTGAACCCCTTTGGCTTTCAATTCTTCCTCTAACGCCTGACCTTTTTCAATGCTGGAAAGAAATGTAAATGCAATATTGGCACCATGTGCCGCAAATGTTTCTGCAATGGCACGACCGATTCCTTTGGAGGCACCTGTAATTAAGGCAGTTTTACCTTCTAAAAGTTTCATGGTTTCTATTTATGATTTGAATATTAGTGACTTAAGTGTTCTGATGAATACTCAGTGTAAAAAGCGCTCCAAATATAAGGTTAATTTTTTTCCTTCAATCCAAAATGTAGAATTATTGGTAGGGGTCGATTTATTTTCAATTTGCTTCTTATTTCATTTTCATAAAGTTAGCATTATGACCAGCGATTCTGTTTTTGTTTAATTTGCAATTAATTGATACTGAATTGTAAAAGAATTCGATAAATACTGACATTAATCGTTTTTTTTGTTGGCGTACTTCTTATTAAGCCATAAATTCGCAGCAATCAAATCCATTAGAAATAATACCATATTATAATGTCAGCAAAACATGATGTAATTATCATCGGTAGTGGCCCTGGAGGTTATGTTGCCGCTATCCGTGCATCCCAATTGGGATTAAAAGTTGGAATCGTTGAGCGTGAAAATTTGGGTGGAATTTGCTTGAACTGGGGCTGTATCCCAACGAAAGCACTTTTGAAATCTGCTCAGGTATATGAGTATATTCAGCACGCTTCTGATTATGGAATCACTGTAGGTGAAGCTTCTGCTGACTTTGACGGTATGATCAACCGTTCTCGAGGCGTTGCCGAGAGCATGAGTAAAGGAGTTCAATTCTTGATGAAGAAGAACAAGATTGATGTGATCATGGGATCCGGAAAAATTAAGCCGGGTAAAAAAGTAGAGGTTACCGCTGAAGATGGTACCGTAACTGAATATTCCGCAGAACATATTATTTTGGCAACTGGTGGTCGTTCACGTGAATTACCTTCTTTGCCAATTGACAATAAAAAAATTATCGGATACCGTAAAGCGATGTCTTTGGAAACCCAGCCAAAGAAAATGGTCGTAGTAGGTTCCGGTGCGATTGGTGTTGAGTTTGCTTATTTCTATCACTCTATCGGTACAGAGGTTACGGTGGTAGAATTCATGGACCGTATCGTTCCTGTAGAGGATGCGGACGTTTCCAAGCAATTGGAGCGTGAATACAAGAAGAAAGGTATTAAGATCAAGACTTCTTCAGAGGTAACACATGTAGATACTTCGGGTGAAGGATGTGTGGTTACAGTGAAAACCAAAAAAGGTGAAGAGAAGATTGAGGCAGATATCGTCCTTTCAGCGGTGGGAGTAACTACTAACCTGGAGAACCTTGGACTGGAAGATGTAGGTGTAATGCATGACAGAGGTAAGGTGATCGTGGATGATTACTATAAAACCAATATTCCTGGCGTTTATGCTATCGGTGATATCGTTCATGGTCCTGCTTTGGCACACGTTGCATCTGCAGAAGGAATTATCTGTGTGGAGAAAATCGCTGGTGAATCCCCGGAGCCAATGGACTATAAAAATATCCCGGGCTGTACTTACTGTACTCCTGAGGTAGCTTCTGTTGGTTATACTGAGCAGGCAGCGATTGATGCGGGTTATGAAGTGAAAGTGGGTAAATTCCCATTCTCTGCTTCCGGAAAGGCCAAAGCAGCAGGCGCTAGTGAAGGTTTTGTAAAAGTGATTTACGATGCGAAATACGGCGAGTGGTTAGGGGCGCACATGATTGGTGCTAACGTAACGGAGATGATTGCTGAGGTAGTAGCGGCTCGTAAATTGGAGGCTACAGGTCATGAGATTCTGAAAGCAGTTCACCCTCACCCAACAATGTCTGAGGCGGTGATGGAAGCAACAGCAGCAGCTTATGATGAGGTGATTCACCTGTAAGCAGTCAGTTCAAAAATACATTATAAAGACCAGCACTTTTTCGTGCTGGTTTTTTTGTGGAAAATCTTTTGAGTATTGACTTCATTTAAAGTGGATTCCCTTCGTATGGACGATGAAGTCAATTTCTATTATGTAGTGAGCTTTTGCGAAAAGCCAGTCATTTTAAAAAGAACACCAGCTTTTTTGAGAAACACCCAGGAGCATTAGGAACCGATATTGGTCATCCGATTCTTTACTTTATGTCGATTAAAGGTGAGGTTTTTACCCGAATGATTCTTTTTGATAAGAGCTAGAGATAAAATGGTTGATATGATAGAGACCATTGCAGCACCGGTTATTCCGGTGAAAAGGAAACCTAAACCAAAAGAGGTGAGGAAAACTACTCCAAAGATTATCGCCCTATTTTTGATTAATTCCGTGATCGTATAATCTTCTGCTTTAATGTCATCTACCCCGTAAGTGTGAGTTTTGCCACAGGAATTACAGGTTAAATCAAAGGTCTCTCCATGTTTCTGGACTATCTTGATTCTGGTGGCGCCTGTAATCGGGCTGTCATTTTCGGCTCTACAAGTGGTGCATTTTACGATGAGCTTCATAAAAAATAGGTGTTAGTGTAAAAAATATAAAAGCACAAGTTAAAAAAAGCGCCAAAAAGTAGCAAAGTGTGGGCAGGTTGTCTCCGAAAATAAAAAAGCCGAACCTCAAAGGCCCGGCTTTCTTTGGAACAATTCCCTTACTTAAACGGTCATGATATCGTTTTCTTTCTTAGCGAAAACTTCTTCAATCTTACCGTAGTAGGTATTCGTTAATTTTTGAACGGAATCTTCCGCATCTTTGATCATGTCCTCAGAAGCGCCGTCTCCCTTCAGTTTTTTCAAAGCATCATTGGTTTCCTGACGTACGCGACGAACCCGGATTTTACCGTTTTCAGCCTCCGATTTCGCCTGCTTAACCAATTCCTTACGACGTTCCTCTGTTACTGGCGGGATGGTCAAAATGATCATCTCACCATTATTCATAGGAGCCAGACCCAAATCTGAGTTAATGATGGAACGCTCGATCTCATTGATCAAGGACTTCTCAAATGGTTTAATGGAAATCGTACGAGCGTCAGGTGTAGTAACTGAAGATACCTGGCTCAATGGAGTAACGGCACCGTAGTATTCCACTGTGATACCATCAAGCATAGAGGCACTGGCTTTTCCGGCACGGATACGCATCATTTCATGCGATACCGCGGCTACAGCTTTTTCCATTCCCTCCTTGGCTTCCTCCAAATAAAATTCGATCTCTTCCATGAGTATGTTATTTTTTTATTCTGAAATTAATGTTCCGATGTCTTCCCCTTTAACCAACTTGGTCAAGTTACCTTCTTTGTTCATATCAAAAACGATAATTGGAAGATTATTTTCTTTACAAAGGGTGAAGGCAGTCATATCCATCACGTTCAAGCCACGCTTGTATACTTCACCAAAAGAAATATTAGTGAATTTTTCTGCAGAAGGATCCTTCTCCGGGTCAGCAGTATAAACACCATCAACACGAGTGCCTTTCAACACAACATCTGCTTCAATCTCCACGGCTCTTAAAGAGGCGGTAGAATCTGTGGTGAAATAGGGGTTACCAATACCAGCTCCGAAAATAACCACACGGCCTTTTTCCAAATGACGCACTGCTTTTCGGCGAATGAACGGTTCACAAACCTGGTTGATCTGCAGGCCAGACATTAATCGGGTTTGAATACCCTGATTTTCCAACGCACTTTGTAGGGCCATTGCATTAATCAGTGTTGCTAACATGCCCATATAATCACCCTGAACACGGTCAACGCCTGATTTTTCGGCCTGTATACCACGGAAAATGTTACCACCGCCAATTACGATTGCAATTTCCACACCCTGATCCAATGCGTTTTTGATTTCTTGTGTATATTGAACCAATTGATCAGGAGAGATGCCGTGCTTGTCGGCACCCGCTAAAGCTTCACCACTCAGCTTTAAGAGAATTCTTTTATATTTCATAGGTCTGGCACTTGTCAAATAAATCAGACAAATATACGAGACCTCCCCGAGAATCCTAAACGACCTTTCTCATAAAAAAGGGCTGATGATAAGATTTTTAGTAAAGAGCCTGTAAATTGCAGTCCTTGTACATAAAAATATTACTATTTGCCCATGCAAATAAATTTTCCGCATTCGTTCACCCGATACTGCATGTTGATCGGGATTTTTTTCATGGCTTGTAAGCCTTCATCTCAAATTCCGGTAGAAAGTCCGCCACAGGCAGATCCGCCGATGCGCCCGATCATGACGATTCCCACGGAGGTAGAAGTGGAGGGCAAACGGCAGCCTGTATATCATGGTAGTCGGGAGATGTTGCATGATTTGTTGCACACCCGATTGGATTTATCTTTTGATTGGGAGCAAAAGGCGGTGATCGGCGAGGCTGCTTTGGATTTGAAAGCTCATTTTTATCCACAAAAGGAATTGGTTTTGGATGCGGTGGGCTTTGAAGTCAATTGGGTGAAGCTGTTGAAGGGGAGGAGTGGCAGGATGTGAGTTTTGAAAATGACAGCCTTCAATTAACCATTGATTTGGGGCGAGAATATGCCAAAGAAGAAATTTTGAAAGTGCGGGTGAATTATATTGCTCGTCCTTATGAAGTGCCCTCAGAAGGAAGCGATGCGATTACCGATGATAAGGGGTTGTATTTTATCAACGCCGACGGTTCTCAGCCTGGGGTGCCGAAGCAAATATGGTCTCAGGGAGAAACCCAGGCGAACAGTAAATGGTTTCCGACCATTGATAGTCCCAATCAAAAATCTACCCAGGAGATGTTCCTGACGGTGGATAATCGCTATACCACTTTGTCTAATGGGTTGTTAGTGTACACAAGGGAAAACGAAAACGGTACGCGGACAGATTATTGGAAAATGGACCTTCCCCACTCACCTTACTTATTTATGGTGGCTATTGGTGAATTTGAAGTGACCGAGGATCAGTGGGGGGATATTTCTTTACGCTATTTGATGGAAAAAGAATATGCGCCCTATGCGAAGCACATTTTTGGAAACACGCCGGAGATGATGACTTTTTTCTCGGATAAGCTGGACTATCCTTTTCCCTGGCCAAAATATGATCAGGTAGTGGTGCGTGAATATGTATCAGGAGCGATGGAGAATACCACCGCCTCCTTATATATGGATGCGCTGAATATGGATACCATTGCCTTAAATGACTATAATTGGGATTTTATCATTGCGCATGAATTATTCCATCACTGGTTCGGGGATTTGGTGACATGTGAATCCTGGTCAAACTTAAGCCTGAATGAAGCCTTCGCAAACTTTTGTGAAGCAGAATGGCTTGGCTACAAATACGGAGCGGCAGAGGCGGCCTACCATAATTACAGTGAATTGCAGACTTATTTAAATGAAGCCAGTAGCAAACAGGTGGACTTGATTCGTTATCGCTATGCAGACAAAGAAGATATGTTCGATGCGCACTCTTATTCCAAGGGTGGGTTGATTCTTCGGATGTTGAAAAATTATATTGGGGAGGAGGCGTTTTGGGCTTCGCTAAACTTGTATTTGAAAGACAATGCTTTCCAGACAGTGGAATTGGCGAATTTGAGATTGGCTTTTGAAAAAATCACCGGTCAGGATTTGAATTGGTTTTTTAACCAATGGTTTTTGGCTTCCGGACATCCTGACTTAGGTGTGACGGAAAATTACCTGCCGGGGAAATTAACCCTTACCATAGAGCAAAAACAAAATTTCAATACCACTCCTTTATATCAGCTTCCTCTCAGGGTAGATATTTGGAGCAATGGACAAAAGCAATCCCATCAGATCTGGTTGGAGGATGAAAGGCAGGATTTTGAGTTTAGCTTATCTGCTGCCCCTGAATTGGTATTACTAGATCCCGAACAGTTATTAGTGGGGGTGGTAGAGCATGAAAAGCCACAAACTACCTGGGAATACCAGTATCGCCATGCGGAAAATCCGGTGGCGCGCTTGAGTGCTTTAATGAATATAGATGAATTTGTGCCCGATACCCTGGATTCAGAACTCAAAGTGTATCATGAGGCGCTGGAGGATTCTGTTAGCTACATTAGGGACTGGGCCCTGAATCATATCCCAATTGAAGGCACTCCGGATAAAGCACAATATTTGAAAAAGGTGGCTAAGCTAGCCGAATTTGATTCGAATAATGAGGTGAGAAGTTCTGCGATGTGGGTGTTAGGAGAAGAAGCCCCTGCGGATTACCGCATGTTGTTTAAAAGAAACCTGACTTATCCTTCTTATCAGGTGAGAGGTACCGCTTTAATGGGCTATGTGCGTTCCCGCCCGGAAGATGCGGATGAGACGGTGGAGGAATACGCGGATGCCGCCGACCTGAATCTGATTGTGGCCGTAGCAAGTTATTATGCCGAGAACGGGAAAGTAGAAAAATTACCCTGGTTTGAAGAAAAAATCGATGCCGCCCAATCTCAGGAGTTATGGTACCTGTTGCAATACTATGGGGAGCTGCTAATGAATGCCCCGGAATCAGCCCAAAGAGAAGGGGCTGAAAGGTTGAAGAATCTGGCGATAAATGCTGATGATGAGTTTACCAGAATGGTTGCTTTCCAGTCCATGAACTTTTTGGAATTTAATGGTTTGCAGGAGTTGATGCAAGAAGTGGCTGCCTCCGAGAACAACCAAAAATTATTACGCCTTTATGATGGTTGGAATGAAGAATAAGCATATATTTGCACCCAAAACAAATGGGGCCTTTCAGTAGGCTAAAAATCAAAGGTTTAAGCTTTTTAAAATTTATCGGAATTATTTGATAAATGAAAAAAAGCGTATACCTTTGCAATCCGTTTGTTGGGGCGTTATTCGCTTATTCGCGGGGCTGAGGCTGATTTTCAGTGGTTTATCTCATAAATTACCGACAGCTTTCAGTTTAGGGTTTTGCCCTGTTGCTCGCTGATTAAATGAAGAAAACGCTTAAACGAGAATTACTCTTTACTATTAATAACAAAACTGAGGATTTAGAAACATGGCTAAAGAAACCTTTGACCGTTCGAAGCCGCACGTTAACATCGGTACTATCGGTCACGTTGACCACGGTAAAACCACTTTGACAGCGGCAATTTCTAGCGTATTGGCTGGTAAAGGACTTGCTGAGCAGAGAGATTTTGGTTCTATCGATAACGCTCCTGAAGAAGCTGAGCGTGGTATCACCATTAACACTTCTCACATCGAGTACCAAACTGAGAACCGTCACTATGCACACGTTGACTGTCCTGGTCACGCCGATTACGTGAAGAACATGGTAACTGGTGCTGCTCAGATGGACGGTGCGATCATCGTAGTTGCTGCTACTGACGGTCCAATGCCACAAACTCGTGAGCACATCTTGTTGTCTCGTCAGGTAGGTGTACCTGCATTGGTTGTGTTCTTGAACAAATGCGACATGGTAGACGACGAAGAGCTTCTTGAGTTGGTTGACATGGAGGTTCGTGAGTTGTTGTCTGAGTACGATTTCCCAGGTGATGATATTCCTGTAATCCAGGGTTCTGCTTTGGGTGCGTTGAATGGCGAGCCTGAGTGGGTTAAGACTGTAGAAGAATTGATGGATGCTGTTGATTCTTACATTCCAGAGCCTGAGCGTTTGACTGACCGTGACTTCTTGATGCCGGTAGAGGATGTATTCTCTATCACTGGTCGTGGTACTGTTGCAACTGGTCGTATCGAGCGTGGTACTATCAACTCTGGTGATCCTGTTGAAATCTTGGGTATGGGTGCTGAGGACATGACTTCTACCGTAACTGGTGTGGAGATGTTCCGTAAGATCTTGGATCAAGGTTTGGCTGGTGACAACGTTGGTTTGTTGCTTCGTGGTGTTGATAAAGCTGACATCAAGCGTGGTATGGTAATCGTTAAGCCTGGTTCCGTAACTCCACACGCTCATTTCAAAGCTGAGATTTACGTATTGTCTAAAGAAGAAGGTGGTCGTCACACTCCATTCTTTAACAACTACCGTCCTCAGTTCTACTTCCGTACAACAGATGTTACTGGTAACATCAAGTTGGCTGAAGGAGTTGAGATGGTAATGCCTGGTGATAACGTAACTATCGAGGTAGAATTGATCAACAAGATCGCTCTTGAGAAGAACTTGCGTTTCGCGATCCGTGAAGGTGGTCGTACTGTAGGTTCAGGTCAGGTAACTGAGATCTTGGACTAAGATAAAGCTATCAATTAGTGTTTGTTGTATCTTCTTTGGTACAGCGTTTGCACTACTGATAATAAATCTTTAAATTTGCGTCCCGCTATTTTGTGGGACGCTTTTTACGGGTGTAGCTCAATTGGTAGAGTAGTGGTCTCCAAAACCATTGGCTGAGGGTTCGAGTCCTTCCACCCGTGCTAAAATTTTTTAATTTTTCAGGTTATGTTGAAATTGAAAACGTTTATCAGCGAGTCGTACGTAGAAATGCGCGACAAAGTGACTTGGCCTCCGTACGGTGAGTTGCAGAATTCTACTATCCTTGTGATTGTAGGGTGCTTGGTGTTCACCGCCATGATTGGATTAATGGACCTGTCATTTGACAGCCTGATGAAATTTTTCTACGGACAGTTCTAATTTACGCTTAAAGGTAACTGATGAGTAGCGAGTTGAAATGGTATGTTGTTCGCGTAGTGAGCGGGCAAGAGAAAAAAGCAAAATCATATCTGGAAACAGAGGTTCAGCGCCATAATCTTGAGGATTATGTAGCGGAAGTTCTTATCCCAAGTGAGAAAGTTTATGAAATGCGTAACGGCAAGAAGCGCGTTCGTGAGCGTAACCATTTTCCGGGTTATGTGATCGTGTCTGCAGATCTTTCTCATGGTGAAGCGCTGCATATCGTAAACAGTACCCCAGGTGTAATTGGGTTTTTAGGAGATACCTCTGGTGCAAATGCCAAGCCAGTGCCATTAAGAGAGGCCGAGATTAATCGGATTCTGGGTGTTGGTCAGGAAGAAGAGCCAGAAATGGAAGAAGCCACTACGGATATGGTATTTACTGTGGGAGAGTCTGTGACTGTTATGGACGGGCCTTTCAGTGGTTTTACCGGTGCTGTGGAAGAGGTATACGAAGAGAGAAAGAAGCTTAAGGTGATGGTGAAGATCTTCGGTCGTAACACACCTGTTGAGCTGAATTATATACAAGTTGAAAAACAAGACTAGTTTAAAAAATGGCTAAAGAAATTGCCGGTTATTTAAAACTGCAAATTAAGGGAGGTGCTGCGAATCCATCGCCACCGGTTGGACCTGCGCTTGGTAGTAAGGGTATCAATATTATGGAGTTCTGTAAGCAGTTCAATGCTCGTACGCAGGACAAAGCAGGTCAAGTATTGCCTGTATTGGTGACTTACTACGCTGACAAGTCATTTGAGTTTGTTGTAAAAACTCCTCCAGCTGCTGTTCTATTGATGAACGCTGCCAAGTTGAAGAAAGGTTCTTCCGAGCCTAACCGTGTGAAAGTTGGTTCTGTATCTTGGGATCAAGTAAAAGAAATCGCTGAAACTAAAATGCCTGATTTGAATGCATTTACTGTTGAAGCGGCAATGCGCATGGTTGCAGGTACTGCTCGTAGTATGGGTCTTAAAGTAGAAGGAACCGCTCCTTGGGAAGCGTAAAAAACAGGAACAATGGCGAGATTAACTAAGAAAAGAAAAGATGCCTTAGCTAAATTCGACAGAGAAAAGGATTATTCTTTGTCTGAAGCTTCAGCTCTAGTAAAGGAGATTACATTCACTAAGTTCGATGCTTCTGTAGATATCGACGTGCGTTTGGGTGTAGATCCTCGTAAAGCAGACCAAATGGTACGTGGTGTTGTTGCCCTTCCTCATGGTACTGGTAAAAACGTTCGCGTTTTGGCCTTGGTAACTCCTGAGAAAGAAGAGGAAGCAAAAGCTGCCGGAGCGGATTACGTAGGTATGGATGAGTTTATCAAGAAGATCGAAGGTGGTTGGACTGATATCGATGTAATCATCACTATGCCAACAGTAATGGCGAAGATCGGTCGTTTGGGTCGTGTGTTAGGTCCTCGTGGTTTGATGCCTAACCCAAAAGCAGGTACTGTAACGATGGATGTTGCTAAAGCAGTAAAAGAAGTGAAAGCTGGTAAAATCGACTTCAAAGTTGATAAAACTGGTATTATTCACACTTCTATTGGTAAATCCAATTTCACTCCTGAGCAAATTCAAGAGAACGCGACAGAGTTGTTGAACACACTTTCTAAATTGAAGCCTGCTTCAGCGAAAGGGACTTACTTCAAGTCTATCAGCATCTCTTCTACTATGAGCCCAGGTATTAAAGTTGATAAAAGTAGCATAGCTGGATTGTAATTATGAATAGAGAAGAAAAACTTCAGATCATTAATGACCTGACTGCTAAGTTGAAAGAAAACAATGTCTTCTACATTACAGATGCAGCTGGGCTAAGCGTAGCCGATGTAAACGATTTACGTCGCGCGTGTTTCAACAAAGGTGTTGAGTACAAATTGTACAAAAATACTTTGATTCAAAAAGCATTGGAGAATTTAGGTGCTGATGTATCTGATTTCGAAGGTGGCAAGGTATTTGCTGGACAGTCGGGAATCATGTTCGCGACGGAGGAAACTGCTTCCATCCCGGCAAAAGTGATTAAAGAATTTAGAAAAACGAATGAGAAACCGATCCTTAAAGGTGCTTCCATCGATTTCGATCTGTTCGTTGGTGATGATAAAGTAGATACGCTGAGCAAGCTTAAATCTAAAGCCGAACTTATTGGCGAGGTTATTGGATTGCTTCAGTCTCCTGCGAAAAACGTTATCTCTGCACTTTCTTCAGGTGGAGACAACTTGGCAGGTATTATCAAAACCCTTTCTGAGCGTTAATATTAGATTTTAAAAGAAAACAATTTTAATTTTACAAAAAGATGGCAGATCTTAAAGAATTCGCAGAACAGCTAGTAAACCTATCCGTTAAAGACGTTAACGAATTAGCTACAATCCTAAAAGAGGAGTATGGTATCGAACCTGCTGCTGCTGCTGCACCTGTAATGGTTGCTGGTGGTGGTGAAGGTGAAGCTGCTGCTGAAAAAACTGAGTTCGATGTAGTATTGAAAGCAGCTGGTTCAGCTAAATTGAAAGTTGTTAAAGCGGTTAAAGAATTGGCTGGTCTTGGCTTGAAAGAAGCTAAAGAAGTAGTTGATGGTGCACCTTCTACTATCAAAGAAGGAATCGCTAAAGACGAAGCTGAAGCACTTAAGAAAGAATTGGAAGCTGTAGGTGCTGAAGTAGAGTTGAAATAATATACTCCGAATTTTGAAATGTCTAGCTTAAGCGGGCAATTCGAAATTTGATTTCGACCGGGCTTATCATAGTCCGGTCTTTTGCCGTTTATGCACATTTTCACTAAATTGTTATAAACGGTTTATTTTCCCGGATTCTCTCCTTTTCCAGTTTATCATTTAAATCTTACTGCCTTGGCTATTCAAACTGAAAGAAAAAGTTTCGCGTCGATTAAACACGTAATTGACTATCCTGACTTTCTGGATGTTCAACTTAAGTCGTTCAGGGACTTTTTCCAAATCGATACGCCTGCCGAAAAACGCGAGAATGAAGGCCTTTTTAAGGTTTTTCAAGAAAACTTCCCGATTAGCGACAGCCGTGAGAACTTCGTCCTGGAGTTTGTGGACTACATGATTGATCCTCCGAAATATACGGTGGATGAAAGCATAGACAGAGGCTTAACTTACTCTGTACCACTAAAAGCAAAGTTGCGCCTTTCCTGCAACGATGAGGACAATGAAGATTTCGAAACCCTTGAGCAAGAAGTATTCTTGGGGAACATCCCTTACATGACAGAGAAGGGATCCTTCGTGATCAACGGCGCTGAGCGTGTAATCGTATCCCAACTTCACCGTTCTCCTGGTGTGTTCTTTGCACAATCCAAGCACACCAACGGTACTACGTTATATTCGGCACGGATTATTCCTTTCAAAGGATCATGGATCGAGTTTGCTACAGACGTGAACAACGTGATGTTTGCTTACATCGACCGTAAAAAGAAATTTCCCGTAACAACATTGTTACGAGCTATTGGCTACGGATCGGATAAGGAGATTTTGGATCTCTTTGGTCTTTCCGAAGAGGTGGAAGCGACTGATGCTGCTTTGAAAAAAGTAGTAGGACGTAAGTTGGCCGCTCGTGTTTTACGTTCCTGGACAGAGGACTTCGTGGATGAAGATACCGGTGAGGTTATCTCTATCGATCGTAACGAAGTAATCTTTGAGCGTGATCACGTGATTGGCGAAGAGGATATCGAGGAAATCGTAGATTCAGGTCAGGATGCAATCGTTTTGCACCGTGATGACGTGAATATTGCGGAATTCCAGATTATCCACAATACGCTACAAAAAGACCCATCTAACTCCGAGAAAGAAGCGGTAGAGCAAATCTATCGTCAATTGCGTAATTCCGATGCACCGGATGAAGCAACTGCTCGTGAGATTATTCATAATTTGTTCTTCTCCGACAAGCGTTATGACTTGGGAGAGGTAGGACGTTATCGTATCAACCGCAAGCTGAAGATTGAAGAGTCTTTGGATATGCGCGTTTTGACGATTAAAGATATTGAGTTGATCGTGAAGTATTTGATTCACCTGATTAACTCTAAGGCGGTAGTGGATGATATTGACCACTTGTCCAACCGTCGTGTACGTACCGTAGGTGAGCAGCTTTACAGCCAGTTTGGTGTAGGTTTGGCGCGTATGGCACGTACCATTAAAGAGCGTATGAACGTTCGTGATAATGAAGACTTCAAGCCGGTTGATTTGATCAACGCGCGTACCTTGTCTTCTGTGATCAACTCTTTCTTCGGAACAAACCAGTTGTCACAGTTCATGGACCAAACTAACCCATTGGCAGAGATCACGCACAAGCGTCGTATGTCAGCTTTGGGTCCTGGAGGTCTTTCTCGTGAGCGTGCCGGTTTCGAGGTTCGTGATGTTCACTACACACACTACGGTCGTCTTTGTACTATTGAGACACCGGAGGGTCCAAACATTGGATTGATTTCTTCTCTTTGTGTTCACGCAAAAGTGAACGATATGGGATTCATCGAAACCCCATACCGTAAGATCAATGATGGTGTAATCTCTAATGAGGTTACTTATTTGACTGCCGAAGAGGAAGATTATAAAAACATTGCACAGGCCAATGCTCCACATGATGCGGAAGGTAACTTCGAAGAGCGTCAGATTAAGGTGCGTTATCAGGGTGACTTCCCATTGGAAGGTCCTGAAAATATCGCCTATATGGACGTTGCGCCTAACCAGATTGTATCCGTTGCAGCATCAATGATTCCTTTCTTGGAGCATGATGATGCCAACCGTGCATTGATGGGATCGAACATGCAGCGTCAGGCAGTGCCATTATTACGCCCTGAGGCTCCAATCGTAGGTACTGGATTGGAGAAACGTGTTGCTGAGGATTCTCGCGTATTGTTGAGAGCCGAAGGTGACGGTAGCGTTGCTTATGTAGATTCAGAGAAGATTACCATCCGTTACGATTTGACCGACGATGAAAAATTGTCCGGCTTCGATAATGAATTGGTGACTTACGAATTGGTGAAATTCCGTCGTACTAACCAGGATACCTGTGTTAACCTTCGCCCAATCGTATTGAAAGACGATCGCGTGTTTAAAGGTCAGGTATTGGTAGATGGCTATGCTACTGAAAAAGGGGAGTTGGCTTTAGGCCGTAACCTATTGGTAGGGTATATGCCATGGCAGGGATACAACTTTGAGGATGCGATTGTTATCTCTGAGCGTATCGTTCAGGATGATGTTTACACCTCTATTCACATTGATGAGTATGAGCTTGAAGTTCGTGATACTCGTCGTGGTGAGGAAGAATTAACTACTGAGATTCCTAACGTTTCTGAGGATTCAGTGAAAAACCTGGATGAGCATGGCGTTATCCGAGTGGGTGCTGAAATCAAAGAAGGGGATATTTTGGTAGGTAAGATTACCCCTAAAGGAGAGACTGATCCTACTCCTGAAGAGAAATTGTTGAGAGCGATCTTCGGTGATAAAGCCGGTGATGTGAAAGATGCATCATTGAAAGCTTCTCCATCATTAAATGGTGTAGTAATTGACACTAAATTATTCTCTCGTCCTAAGAAGGATAAGGATCTAAGAGCGAAAGCGAAGAAAGATGTTGAAGCTTTGAAGCAGCGTTATTCAAGTGATTTGAATAAGGTAAAAACAACCATGATTGAGAAAATGGTTCGTTTGCTTGAAGGCAAAACTTGTCAGGGTATCAAGCATAAGTTTGGCGATGAGATCATGAGCGCAGGCGTTACTTTCTCTGCGGCTAACATCACCAATAACTTGTTCCCGGAAGAAAACATCTATCGCGATGAGAGCTCTTATGCAGTATCAGCTGAAGCAAACTTGGTTGCGGACTTGAATCTGGACAACTGGACAGATGATGAGCGCATCAACGAGTTGATCGTGATCTTGGTGAAAAACTACATCAACAAGCGTAACAAAATTACTGGTTTCTTCAAACGCGACCGATTTACTTTGGAAGTGGGAGATGAATTGCCAGCAGGTATTGTTCAGTTGGCGAAAGTATATGTAGCCAAGAAGCGTAAGCTTAAAGTGGGTGATAAAATGGCGGGTCGTCACGGTAACAAAGGTGTGGTTGCGAAGATCGTACCTATTGCGGACATGCCATTCTTGGAAGACGGAACTCCATTGGATATCTGTTTGAACCCATTGGGTGTACCTTCCCGTATGAACATCGGTCAGATTTTCGAGACCGTATTGGGATGGGCAGGACGTAAACTAGGTAAAAAATATGCTACTCCTATCTTTGACGGTGGTACAATGGACGAAGTTCAAGGAGAATTGAGAGCAGCTGGATTGCCAGATTATGGACGTTCATTCTTGTTTGACGGACGTACAGGTGAGCGTTTTGACCAGCCGGTTACTGTTGGTATTGCATATATGCTGAAATTGGGTCACTTGGTGGATGATAAGATGCACGCGCGTTCTATCGGACCTTACTCTTTGATTACGCAGCAACCATTGGGTGGTAAAGCTCAGTTTGGTGGTCAGCGTTTTGGAGAGATGGAGGTTTGGGCACTGGAGGCATTCGGTGCGGCGCATATCCTTCAGGAGATTTTGACCATTAAGTCCGATGATGTTATCGGTCGTGCGAAAGCTTATGAGTCTATCGTTAAAGGAGACAATATGGGTAAACCAAATATTCCTGAGTCCTTTAACGTATTGGTACACGAGCTTCGTGGTCTTGCACTTGAAGTTACTTTAGACTAATCCATCTACTCGATTTAAAATATTCTCCTTAAGAAATATGAGTTTCAGAAAGAATAAAAAAATCAATAATGACTTCTCAAGAGTAACCATCTCATTGGCCTCTCCAGAATCTATTCTGGAGAGTTCATATGGAGAGGTAACTCAGCCAGAAACCATCAACTACCGTACTTACAAGCCGGAGATGGGTGGTCTTTTCTGTGAAAGAATCTTCGGTCCTGTAAAGGACTGGGAGTGTCATTGTGGAAAATATAAAAGAATTCGCTACAAGGGTATCGTTTGTGACCGTTGTGGTGTTGAAGTAACGGAGAAAAAAGTACGTCGTGAGCGTATGGGACACATCGAATTGGTGGTTCCGGTAGCACACATTTGGTACTTCCGTTCTTTGCCTAACAAGATTGGTTATTTGTTAGGTCTTCCTACCAAGAAGTTGGATCAGATTATTTACTACGAGCGTTATGTAGTAATTCAGCCAGGTATCAAGGAGGAAGATGAGATCCAGAAAATGGATTTCTTGACTGAGGATGAGTATTTGGAAATCATGGACAAATTGCCTCGTGAGAACCAAATGCTTGATGATGATGATCCAAGCAAGTTTATTGCGAAGATGGGTGCGGAAGCAATGGAAATGTTGTTGGCACGTACTGATCTGGATTCATTATCTTATTCATTGCGTCACCAGGCCGCGACCGATACCTCTCAGCAGCGTAAGGCAGAAGCTTTGAAGCGTTTGAAGGTGGTAGAAGCATTCCGTGATTCCCGTACACGTATTGATAACCGCCCAGAGTGGATGGTGATCCGTATGGTACCGGTTATTCCACCGGAATTGCGTCCATTGGTGCCATTGGATGGTGGTCGTTTCGCAACCTCTGATTTGAACGATCTTTACCGTCGTGTAATTATCCGTAACAACCGTTTGAAGCGTCTGATCGATATCAAAGCACCTGAGGTGATCTTGAGAAACGAGAAGCGTATGTTGCAAGAGGCTGTCGATTCTTTATTCGACAACTCTCGTAAAGTAAATGCGGTTCGTTCTGATGGTAACCGTGCGTTGAAATCCCTTTCTGATATGTTGAAAGGTAAGCAGGGTCGATTCCGTCAAAACCTATTGGGTAAGCGTGTTGATTACTCTGGTCGTTCGGTAATTGTTGTAGGTCCTGAATTAAGAATGCACGAATGTGGTTTGCCTAAGAATATGGCAGCCGAGCTATTTAAGCCATTCGTAATTCGTAAGTTGATTGAGCGTGGTATTGTAAAAACCGTGAAATCAGCGAAGAAAATTGTTGACCGCAAGGATCCTGTTGTTTGGGATATTTTGGAGAATGTACTGAAAGGACACCCTGTATTGTTGAACCGTGCTCCTACGCTTCACCGTTTGGGTATCCAGGCATTCCAGCCAAAGTTGATTGAAGGTAAAGCGATCCAGTTGCACCCATTAGTGTGTACTGCATTTAACGCCGATTTTGATGGTGACCAGATGGCGGTTCACGTTCCTCTAGGTCACGAAGCCGTGTTGGAAGCACAGGTATTGATGTTGTCTTCGCACAATATTCTGAACCCTGCCAACGGAGCTCCAATTGCGGTACCTTCTCAGGATATGGTATTGGGTCTTTACTATATGTCTAAAGGCCGTCCGAATACGGAAGCTTATCCGATTAAAGGAGAAGGCATGGTTTTCTATGGTGCAGAAGAGGTAATCATTGCGATTAACGAAGGCGCTTGTGATAAAAATGCCAATATTAAAGTAAGAACTCAGGTTCGTAATGACGAAACCGGTGAGTTGGAAACTAAAGTGATCGATACTGTTGCAGGTCGAGTTTTAGTGAACCAATTCGTTCCAACGGAAGTAGGTTTTGTTAACGAATTGTTGACCAAGAAGAAATTGCAGCAAATTATCGCCTATGTGTATAAAATCACAGGTATGGCGAAAACTGCTAAATTCTTGGATGATATTAAACACCTAGGATTCCAGACTGCATACGCAGGTGGTTTGTCCATGGGTCTTAATGATATCATGATCCCTGACCAAAAAGCACCATTGGTGTCTCAGGCACAGGAAGAGCGTGACGAAGTGATGATGAACTACCAGATGGGTCTTATCACGGATACGGAGCGTTACAACCAGATCATTGATATTTGGACGCGTATCAACAGCCAGTTGACTACCGTATTGATGAAGCAATTAGCAGAAGATCAAAACGGTTTCAACGCGATTTATATGATGATGGATTCCGGAGCCCGTGGTTCTCGTGAGCAGATTCGTCAGTTGGGTGGTATGCGTGGTCTGATGGCTAAGCCTCAGAAAAACGTAGCTTCATCTGTTGGAGCAATTATCGAAAACCCGATTCTTTCGAACTTTAAAGAAGGTTTGGATGTATTGGAGTACTTTATCTCTACTCACGGTGCGCGTAAAGGTTTGGCCGATACCGCATTGAAAACTGCCGATGCGGGTTATTTGACGCGTCGTTTGGTAGACGTAGCGCAGGATGTGGTGATTAACGAAGCAGACTGTGGTACTTTGAGAGGTATCGAGATGGAAGCACTTAAAGATAATGAGGAGATCGTGGAGCCATTAGGTGAGCGTATCCTGGGTCGTGTTTCTGTTCATGATGTTGAGGACCCTTTAACTGGAGATATCATCGTTGAGGCTGGTCAGGAGATCAGTGAAGTACTGGTACAGCGTATTGAAGAATCCGCTGTAGAAATGGTAGAAGTTCGTTCAGTATTGACTTGTGAAACCCGTAAGGGAGTTTGTTCGAAGTGTTACGGACGTAACCTGTCTACTTTGAGAATGGCGCAAGTCGGGGATTCAGTAGGGGTTGTGGCAGCACAATCTATTGGTGAGCCGGGTACACAGTTGACCCTTCGTACGTTCCACGTAGGGGGTACTGCATCTGCTATTGCAGCTGATGCTTCTGTAATTGCGAAATTCCCTGGTATTGTGAAATACGATGAGATCCGTTCTATTCCTGTAGATGCTGATTTGGATGATGAGCCAGCAGATGTAGTAATGGGCCGTACTGGTGAGGTTCGTATCGTAGATGAGAAAACGGGTAAAACTTTGATGACGAATAACGTACCTTACGGTTCTTATTTGAAATTGAAGGATGGCGCTAAAGTAGAAAAAGGCGATAAAATCTGTCAGTGGGATCCGTTTAACGCGGTTATTCTTTCTGAGTTCGGTGGTAAAATCGGCTTTGATGCTTTAGAGCAAGGATATACTTTCAAGGTGGAGATGGATGATACCACAGGTCACCAATCGAAAGTCGTAATGGATTCTAAGGATAAGACCAAGAACCCTGCGATTACGATTGAAGGCAGTGAAGGTATTATCAAATCTTACAACTTGCCTGTAGGTGCTTACATCAACGTGGATAACGGAGATCAGATTAAGCCAGGTACGATCATCGCTAAGATTCCTCGTGCTGCTGGTAAGTCTGCCGATATTACCGGGGGTCTTCCTCGAGTTACTGAGCTTTTCGAGGCACGTAACCCATCTAACCCAGCTGTAATTTCTGAGATTGATGGTGTGGTAACTTATGGTGGTATTAAGCGTGGTAACCGTGAGGTATTCATTGAATCTAAAGATGGCGTGAAGAAGCGTTACTTAGTATCACTTGCTAAGCACATCTTGGTTCAGGAGAATGACTTCGTTAAAGCGGGTATGCCATTGTCTGATGGAGCCAAGACACCAAATGATATCTTGAATGTAGAAGGACCAACTTCTGTTCAGGAGTACTTGGTGAATGAGATCCAGGCAGTATACCGTCTACAGGGTGTGAAGATTAACGATAAGCACATTGAGGTGATTGTTCGCCAGATGATGCAGAAAGTTACTGTTGTAGATTCAGGTGACACGATCTTCCTGACTAACCAAATTGTTGATAAATTCACTTTTCGTGAAGAGAACGACAAGATTTTGGATATGAAGGTCGTAACTGATGCCGGCGATTCTACCAATTTGGAGCCAGGTCAGATCATCACTGCGCGTCGTCTACGTGATGAGAACTCTAACTTACGTCGTCGTGATTTGAAATTGGTACAGGTACGTGATGCGCAAGCAGCCGTTTCTAAGCCAACCCTTCAGGGTATCACGCAGTCTTCTTTGGGTACTGATTCCTTCATCTCAGCGGCTTCCTTCCAGGAGACTACTAAGGTGTTGTCTGAAGCATCTATCCGCGGAAAGCGAGATGAGTTACTTGGATTGAAAGAAAACGTGATCGTAGGTCACCTGATTCCGGCAGGTACAGGTGTTCGTGATTTCCGTAAGTTGATTGTAACTCATGAAGATGAGGAGCAGGAATTGCGTGAAATTCGTGAGCGTAGAGCAGAAAGCGAGCGTGTTTAATCCATTGTGATGTACAACACTCAAAATATATTGATTTAAGAGTTATAGACTATCTCCAAATGGGGGTAGTCTATTCTTTTTTATACCCACATCAAATTTAACTTTTATGCAAGAGCAAGATCAAAACCCAAAAAATGCCGGGAAAATCGATATCGAACTTCCGGAGGATATGGCGGAAGGTGTATATGCCAATTTGGCCATGATCGCCCACTCCAACAGTGAATTTGTTTTGGATTTTATCCGTATCATGCCCGGGGTTCCAAAGGCGAAAGTAAAATCTCGTGTGGTATTGACCCCCGAACATGCGGTACGGTTATTGCAAGCATTGCAGGACAATGTAGCCAAGTACGAATCCATGCACGGTCCAATCGGTCGAAATGGTCAGCAAGATGGTGGGCCTTATAATTTTGGCGGGCCGGTAGGTGAAGCTTAAGCTGCAGGTTTTTGTGTTAGAATTTGCCTAAAAAGCAATATTTGATCGCTTGAAAAATGTGCTTCCAAATTATTTTTTCAAGCTTTCAGACAAATAAGGTTTAAAGGGTTTGATTAGTCTGTGATTATCAATACCTTTGCAAACCTATTTTAAAATAGTAATTTCATACTTTAAACGATTTCATTAAATGCCTACTATTCAGCAATTAGTACGCAAGGGCAGAAAAAGCTTGATTGATAAATCAAAATCTCCTGCCTTGGACTCATGTCCACAACGTCGTGGAGTATGTACTCGTGTTTACACGACTACTCCAAAGAAACCAAACTCAGCGATGCGTAAAGTAGCTCGTGTGCGTTTGACTAACGGTAAAGAGGTGAACGCCTACATTGGTGGTGAAGGTCACAACTTGCAAGAGCACTCGATCGTGTTGATCCGTGGTGGTCGTGTAAAGGATCTTCCTGGTGTGCGTTACCACGTAGTTCGCGGTGCTTTAGATACAGCCGGTGTTAGCGGTCGTCTTCAGGGACGTTCTAAGTACGGTGCTAAACGTCCTAAGGACAAAAAATAATTAAAAAATTAAAGTACATTATTGTAGTAAAAAGCAATGAGAAAGGCTAAACCAAAAAAGCGGTATATTCTTCCTGATCCAAAGTTCCAAGATACTTTGGTAACGAAATTCGTTAACTATTTAATGTTAGACGGGAAGAAGAGTATTGCCTATAATATTTTCTATGACGCCATCGACTTAGTTGAGGAGCGCGTAGGTGAGAACGGTCTTGAGGTTTGGAAAAAGGCTTTGAATAATGTAATGCCAGCTGTCGAGGTTAAATCTCGTCGTGTGGGTGGTGCTACATTCCAAGTGCCTATGGAAGTTCGACCTAGCCGTAAATCATATTTGGGAATCAAATGGTTGATTCGTTATTCACGTTCCCGTGGTGAGAAAACCATGAAAGAACGTTTGGCTGGGGAGATCATTGCTGCTTCCAAAGGCGAAGGCGCAGCGGTGAAGAAGAAGGATGATACACACCGCATGGCGGAAGCTAACAAAGCATTCTCTCACTTTAGATTCTAATACAAATGGCTAAGGATTTAACTTTCCTGCGTAACATCGGTATCATGGCTCACGTCGATGCCGGTAAGACCACTACCACTGAGCGTATCCTTTATTATACTGGATTGTCTCACAAAATTGGTGAAGTACACGATGGAGCTGCTACCATGGACTGGATGGAGCAAGAGCAAGAGCGTGGTATCACCATTACTTCTGCTGCAACTCAAACGCAGTGGCACTACCCAACTGATAAGGGTACACACGTAAAAGGTTTGACTAAGCCTTACACTGTTAACATCATTGATACTCCAGGTCACGTTGACTTTACTGTAGAGGTAGAGCGTTCATTGCGTGTATTGGATGGTGCTGTTGCATTGTTCTGTGCTTCTTCAGGTGTTGAGCCTCAGTCTGAGACTGTATGGCGTCAGGCTGATAAGTACCGTGTGCCACGTATCTGTTTTGTGAACAAAATGGACCGTGCTGGTGCTAACTTCTTGGGAACTGTTCAGGAAATCATCGACAAATTAGGTGGTAACCCTGTTCCATTGCAGTTGCCTATCGGAGCTGAAGATACTTTCACTGGAGTAGTTGACTTGATCAAAAACAAAGCAATCATCTGGAACGAAGAAGACATGGGTATGACCTATGTGGAGCAAGAAGTTCCTGAGGATATGCTTGATGAAGTTGCTGAGTGGAGACAGAAGTTGGTAGAGGCTGTAGCCGAGTATGATGAGGAGTTGTTGGAGAAATTCTTCGAAGACGCTGATTCTATTACTGAAGAAGAAATGATGGCCGCTATCCGTGCAGCTGTAATTGACATGTCAATGCAGCCTGTAATGTGTGGTTCAGCATTTAAGAATAAAGGTGTACAAGCAGTATTGGATGCTGTATGTTCATTCTTGCCATCTCCATTAGATCTTCCTGCTATCGAAGGTGTTAATCCTGATACTGACGAAGAAGTTGTGCGTAAGCCAACAGTAGAGGATCCATTTGCAGCATTGGCATTTAAAATTGCTACTGACCCATTCGTAGGTCGTTTGTGTTTCTTCCGTGTGTATTCTGGGTCATTGAACGCAGGTTCTTATGTATTGAATACGCGTACAGGTAAGAAAGAACGTATCTCTCGTTTGATGCAGATGCACTCTAACAAGCAAAACCCAATTGATATCGTAGAAGCTGGTGACATCTGTGCAGGTGTTGGTTTCAAGGATATCAAAACTGGAGACTCTTTGGTAGACGAGAAGAACCCGATCATCTTGGAGGAAATGACTTTCCCTGAGCCTGTAATCGGTATCGCTATCGAGCCTAAGAAGCAAGCTGATGTTGATAAACTAGGTATGGCTTTGGGTAAATTGATCGAAGAGGATCCAACCTTGCGTGTACAAACTGATGAGGAAACTGGTCAGACTGTATTGCGTGGTATGGGTGAGTTGCACTTGGAGATTATCTTGGATCGTTTGAAGCGTGAATTCAAGGTAGAGGTTTCTGAGGGTGCTCCTCAAGTAGCTTACCGTGAGCAAATCACTACTGCTGTTGAACACCGTGAGGTTTACAAAAAGCAGTCTGGTGGTCGAGGTAAGTTCGCAGACATCGTATTCGAATTGATGCCTCGCGAAGATGATAAAGTTGGCTTGGAATTTGTGAACGAAATTGTGGGTGGTGCTATTCCTCGTGAATTCATCCCTGCTGTACAAAAAGGATTTGAGTCTTCTATGGTGAATGGTCCTTTGGCTGGTTTCCCTGTAGAGGCGATCAAAGTTCGTTTATTCCACGGTTCCTTCCACGATGTCGATTCTGACTCTTTGTCTTTCGAATTGGCAGCACGTATGGGATTCCGTGAGGCAGCCAAATTGGCTAAGCCTCAAATTTTGGAGCCAATCATGGCGGTAGAAGTTGTTACTCCAGATGATTACACTGGTCCTGTAACAGGTGACTTGAACCGTCGTCGTGGTATCATGAAAGGTATGGATACTAAAGGTAACGCTTCCGTTATCAAGGCTGATGTACCTTTGTCTGAGTTGTTCGGTTATGTAACTGACCTACGTACCATTTCTTCTGGTCGTGCGTCTGCATCATTGACCTTCTCTCACTATGATCCGGTTCCAAACAACCTAGCTAAAGACATTATCGCAGAAGCGAAAGGAGAATAAGAGCGTTAGATAGATATGAATCAAAAAATTAGAATAAAATTGAAGTCTTACGATCACAACTTGGTAGACAAGTCTTCTGAGAAGATCGTAAAGGCGGTAAAGGCGACTGGAGCTGTGGTAAGCGGCCCAATTCCATTGCCAACTGAGAAAGAACGTTTCACTGTATTGCGTTCACCTCACGTAAACAAGAAATCTCGTGAGCAGTTCCAAATCTGCACTTACAAGCGTTTGGTAGATATCTACTCAAACTCTGCAAAGACTGTAGATGCTTTGATGAAATTGGAATTGCCTTCAGGTGTTGATGTAGAGATCAAAGTTTAATGGTCCCATCGCCTGAGCGATAAGTATTGAAAAGGTCTGGAACTTCGGTTTCAGGCCTTTTTTTGTGCCATTTGCGCAAAGAGGCTTGAGAAAAAGGTTGCGCTTTATTTGAAAAATGCAATTTGGTGGTCTTCTGAAAAAATCCTTAAAATTTATCTTTAAACCGTGTTTTCAGCATGCTTTTTGACTAAATGGCAAGGGGGTTGAAAAGGTCTGGAAGATTAATATTGTTGTAAGTGGCTTTTTTTAAGTTAGATGCAGTGTGATAAATCGGAAAATGTTTTGTTTCTGATATTAATTTCCTAACTTTGCAGTCCTTTAGAATGGCGAGCGAGTGTTCGTTCGTTAATTTTAATTTATTTTATACTAAAACGTTAGTATGTCTGGTATTATCGGTAAAAAAATCGGAATGACTAGCATCTACAGTGCCGATGGACAGAATGTCGCATGCACATTAGTAGAGGTTGGTCCTTGTGTAGTAACACAAGTAAAGACCGTCGAGACAGACGGCTATGATGCTGTTCAGCTTGGCTTCGGCGATAAGAAAGCTAAGAACACTTCAAAAGCGATGCAAGGGCATTTCGCTAAGGCAAACACTACTCCAAAGAGAAAGCTTGTTGAGTTCCGCAACTTCGAAGGTGAAGCTGCATTGGGCAACGAGATTCGAGTAGAGGAAGTATTTGCAGAAGGTGATTTCCTAGACGCTGTAGGAACCTCCAAAGGTAAAGGTTTCCAAGGTGTTGTGAAACGTCACGGTTTTGGTGGGGTTGGACAAGCTACCCACGGTCAGCATAACCGTCTTCGTGCGCCAGGTTCTATCGGTGCGGCTTCGTTCCCATCTCGTGTATTCAAAGGTCTTCGTATGGCTGGACGCATGGGTGGCGATCGCGTAAAGATTCAGAACTTGCGTGTTATGAAAGTGTATGGCGACAAGAACCTAATCGTAGTGAGCGGTTCTATCCCAGGCGCTAAAAATTCATTTGTAATTCTAGAAAAGTAATTCAATGGAGATTTCGGTATTAAAAGTTGACGGTAGCGAAAGCGGCAAAAAAGTTGAGTTGCAAGACTCGATCTTCGCTGTTGAGCCCAACGATCACGCAATCTACTTGGACGTGAAACAGTACTTGGCTAACCAAAGACAAGGTACGCACAAGTCTAAAGAACGTGCTGAGATCGCAGGTTCTACTAAAAAAATCAAGAAACAGAAGGGTACAGGTACTGCACGTGCAGGATCTTTGAAGTCTCCTGTTTTCGTTGGTGGTGGTAGAGTTTTCGGTCCAAAACCACGTAACTACGGCTTTAAGCTGAACAAAAAAGTAAAAGCTTTGGCTCGTATGTCTGCGCTTTCTTACAAGGCGAAAGGCCAGGACATCATCGTTATCGAGGATGTGACTATGGATGCGCCTAAGACTAAGGAGTTCGTGAACATTTTGAACGGATTGTCTTTGTCAGGTAAGAAAGTATTGGCTGTCACTGGTGATTTGAACGCAAACGTAAACTTGGCTGCGCGTAACATTCGCAAAGCTAAAGTTGCTGATGCAGCTTCAATTAACACTTATGATGTGTTGAACGCAGATAGCCTAGTGCTTTTCGAAAGTTCTATTGAGAAAATTGAAAAATTATTCGCTTAATCATGAGTGTACTTAAGAAACCTTTGGTTACCGAAAAAGCCTCTTTCCAAAATGAGAGTGGTGTTTATGGTTTCATCGTAGACCTTAACGCCAACAAATTGGAAATTAGAAAAGAGGTTGAGCGTATGTACGGCGTAAACGTTGTAGCTGTACGTACAGCACGCTACTTGGGCAAAAAACGCACACGTTATGCTAAGTCTTCGATCATTACTGGTCGTAGCAACAGCTATAAAAAGGCGTTTGTACAAGTTGCAGAAGGTGAAGTTATTGATTTTTACAGCGGAATCTAAAGAAGTTAGACAATGGCAGTAAAGAAATTGCGTCCTACAACTCCAGGACAAAGATTCAGAGTAGCGCCTTCATTCGAGGAAATCACTAAATCCACTCCAGAAAAATCTCTTACTGTAGGTTCACGTAAGTCTGGTGGTCGGAACAACAGTGGTCGTATGACGATGCGTTATTTAGGTGGTGGTCACAAGCGTAAATTGCGTTCTGTAGACTTCAAACGTCAGAAATTTGGCGTTCCAGCTACCGTAAAAGCGATCGAATATGATCCAAATCGTACAGCTTATCTTGCATTGCTTTTTTATGCAGATGGTGAGAAAGCCTATATTCTTGCACCGGAAGGATTGCAGGTAGGTACTCAGATTGTTTCTGGTGCTGATGCAGCTCCTGAAGTGGGTAACCACGTACTAATGGCCAACATTCCATTGGGTACTATTATCCACAACATTGAGCTTACTCCTGGTAAAGGTGGTTTGTTGGTACGTTCAGCTGGTGCTTATGCACAGTTGGTAGCGAAAGAGGGTAAATATGTTACCATCAAGCTTCCTTCTGGTGAAATGCGTTTAGTATTGGCTACTTGTTACGCTACGATCGGTGAGGTTTCTAACGGAGACCACATGAACGTTCGTTTGGGTAAAGCGGGTCGTAACCGTTGGTTAGGTCGTCGTCCACGTGTTCGTGGTGTTGCTATGAACCCGGTTGATCACCCAATGGGTGGTGGTGAAGGCCGTTCTTCTGGTGGTCACCCACGTTCTCGTAACGGTGTATACGCTAAAGGTGGTAAGAGCCGTAAAGCCAACAAGTACTCTGATAAATTGATCATTTCAAAGCGTAAGAAATAATGGCAAGATCACTTAAAAAAGGACCTTATATTGACTTCCGCCTTTCTAATAAGGTAGATGCCATGAACGAGGGTGGCAAGAAGACCGTGATCAAAACTTGGTCTCGTCGTTCTATGATTTCTCCTGAATTCGTAGGTCACACATTCGCAGTTCATAATGGAAATAAATTTATTCCAGTTTATGTAACTGAAAACATGGTAGGTCACAAGTTTGGAGAATTTGCTCCTACTCGTACCTATAAGGGTCATATTAATAAAAAAGACAAGGGCAAGAGATAATTATGAAAGCTGTTGCAAGACTAAGAAACTGTCCGACCTCGCCGCGTAAAATGCGCTTGGTAGCAGATATGATCCGCGGTCAGCGCGTGGACACAGCATTAAATATTTTGAAATTCGATCCAAGACATTCTTCGAATCGTCTGGAAAAGCTGTTGCTTTCTGCGATTGCTAACTGGGAAAATGCAAACGAGGGTGAGTCCTTGGAAACTGCAAACCTGGTAGTTAGCGAAATCTTCGTAGATAGCGCCCGTATGTTAAAGCGTTTGCGTCCAGCACCGCAAGGCCGAGCTCACCGTATTCGTAAGCGTTCGAATCACGTGACGCTTGTTGTGGATTCATTGTCAACCAAAACTGAAGAAAACTAATCAATTATGGGACAGAAAGTTAATCCAATTGGCCTGCGTTTAGGTATCGTAAGAGGCTGGGACTCTAACTGGTACGCGAACTCTCGCGATTTTTCTGACAAATTGATCGAAGATCAAAAAATCAGAAAATATGTATTGGCGCGTATTCCTAAAGGTGGAATCAGCCGTATCGTGATCGAGCGTACGTTGAAGCGTATTACTTTGACCATCCACACTGCCCGTCCGGGTGTTGTAATTGGTAAAGGTGGTGCAGAAGTGGATAGAATTAAAGAAGAGTTGAAGAAGTTGACATCTAAAGATGTTCAAATCAACATCTTCGAGATCAAGCGTCCTGAATTGGAAGCGAAATTGATCGGTGATTCTATCGCGCAACAACTACGTGCTCGTATTTCATACCGTCGTGCTATGAAGCAAGCGATTGCTTCTGCAATGCGTGTAGGTGCTCAAGGTATCAAAGTTAAATTGAGCGGTCGTTTGGGTGGTGCTGAGATGGCACGTACCGAAATGTACAAAGAAGGACGTATTCCTTTGCACACATTGCGTGCCGACATCGACTACGCAATCTGTGAGTCAGATACGATCTACGGTAAAATCGGTATCAAAGTTTGGATCTTCAAAGGTGAAGTTTACGGTAAGCGTGACTTGACTCCAGCTGGTGATAACGATCGTCGTGGACGTCGTCGCAAAGATGGTGGTAACAACAACCAACAAGGCGGCCGTCGCAGAAGAAAGTAATCGCATAAGAAAGTAAAACAGCTTAGAAATGTTACAACCGAGAAGAGTAAAACATAGAAAAGTTCAGAAAGGCCGCGTTAGAGGTCTTGCTGGAAGAGGCCATGAGATTGCCTTTGGTAGCTTCGGTATCAAGTCTCTTGAGGCAGGTTGGATTACCAGCCGTCAGATTGAGGCAGCTCGTATTGCGGTTACTCGTGCAATGAAACGTGAAGGTAAAGTTTGGATCCGTATCTTCCCTGACAAACCTATTACTAAGAAGCCTGCAGAGGTTCGTATGGGTAAGGGTAAAGGTGCTCCGGAATACTGGGTGGCTTGTATCAAGCCAGGTACCATTTTATTTGAATCAACAGGTGTACCTTTAGCACTAGCGCAAGAGTCAATGCGTTTAGCGGCACAGAAATTGCCTGTAAGAACTAAATTCGTTGTACGTAGAGATTACGTTGAAGCATAAGAGTTATGAAAAATTCTGAAATCGCACAACTAAGCAAGGAAGAGTTGATCCAAAAGATCACTGCTGAAAAGGAAGCTTTGCAAAAATTGCAGTTTGCGCACGCGATCTCTCCGATTGAGAATCCGATGAAGATCCGTAGCAGTCGTCGAATGATCGCAAGGTTGGAAACCGCATTACGTCAACTTGAAGCTAAGTAAGATCATGGAAAGAAACTTAAGAAAAGAACGTATCGGCGTTATCACTAGCAACAAAATGGATAAGTCCATCACTGTTCAGGTAACCCGTCGTGTAAAGCACCCTATATACGGTAAATTCGTAACTAAATCCACTAAATTCATGGCTCACGATGAGAACAATGATTGTGGTATTGGTGATACCGTACGCATTGCAGAGACACGTCCGTTGTCTCGCAACAAGCGCTGGAGATTGGTAGAAATCATTGAAAGAGCGAAGTAATTATGATCCAACAAGAAAGTCGTCTAAACGTAGCGGATAACTCAGGAGCTAAAGAAGTTCTTTGTATCCGTGTTTTGGGTGGAACTGGTAAACGTTACGCTTCTATCGGTGACAAAATTGTTGTTACTGTGAAGTCTGCCCTTTCATCCAGCAACTTGAAAAAAGGTACAGTATCCAAAGCTGTAGTGGTTCGTACGAAAAAAGAAATCCGTCGTAAAGATGGTTCTTATATCCGTTTCGAAGATAACGCTGCAGTATTGTTGGGTGCTAATGATGAGCCAAGAGGTACACGTATTTTTGGACCTGTTGCCCGTGAATTGCGTGAAAAGCAGTTCATGAAGATTGTTTCCTTGGCACCGGAGGTACTTTAATTAATTAAAGTAAAAGATCATGTCTAAAGTAAAAATCAAAATCCGTAAAGGAGATACAGTAAAGGTGATCGCCGGTAACGATAAAGGTAAAACTGGAATCGTACAGGAGATAATCACCGCAACTAACCGCGTAATTGTTGAAGGTATCAACGTTGTAACTAAACACGTGAAGCCTTCTGCAACTAACCCTAATGGCGGTATCGAGAAAGTCGAGGCTCCTATTAATATCTCTAACGTAGCGTTTGTAGATCCTACTTCAGGTGAAGCTAGCCGCGTTGGACGTAAAGTAGTTGATGGTAAAATCGTGCGTTACGCCAAAAAATCAGGGGAGGAAATTAAGTAATGGCTACTCCAAGACTTAAAGAAAAATATCAGAACGAGATTGCTGCTGCACTAAAGGAGAAATTTGGTTACAAATCAGTAATGCAAATTCCTGCAGTAGAGAAAATCTGTATCAATAAGGGTATCGGAGAAGCTGTTTCCGATAAGAAATTGATCGATCAAGGTGTGGAAGAGTTGACGACTATTGCTGGTCAGAAAGCTGTTCCTACTAAGGCAAAAAATTCTATCTCCAACTTTAAGTTGAGAGAAGAAATGCCGATCGGTGCACGCGTTACTTTGCGTGGAGACCAAATGTACGAATTCTTGGACCGTTTGTTAACCATCGCGTTACCTGCAGTTCGTGACTTCCGTGGGGTTTCTGCCAAAGGGTTTGATGGCCGTGGTAACTACACTTTGGGTGTAAAAGAGCAGATCATCTTCCCAGAGATTTCTATCGAGAAGGTAAACAAAATCTCTGGTATGGATATCACTTTTGTTACTTCAGCTAACACTGACGAAGAAAGCTACGAGTTATTGAAAGCTTTCGGTATGCCTTTTGCTAACAAAAAATAATAAGATAAAATGGCTAGAGAAGCAGTAAAAGCTCGTGGGCGCAAGCGCGAGAAAATGGTAGCGAAATACGCTGAAAAACGTAAAGCTTTGAAAGAAGCTGGCGATTATATCGGTTTGGATAAGTTGCCTCGCAACGCCTCTCCAGTTCGTTTGCACAACCGTTGTAAATTGACTGGTCGTCCAAAAGGTTATATGCGTAAGTTCGGCATCAACCGTGTTACTTTCCGTGAAATGGCTTCTGCAGGTTTGATTCCTGGAGTGACCAAAGCATCGTGGTAAGATAACCCTTTGAGAAATAAGATATAATTATTACCTTTGCACGCCCTGCTACTTTTGGCAGGGCATTGCATATAATTTCAATTAATATTTATCATGACTGATCCAATAGCAGATTTCTTAACGCGTATTCGTAACGCGCAGAAAGCGACGCACAGAATCGTGGAAATCCCTGCATCTAACGTCAAGAAAAACATGACGAAGGTGCTATTTGACAAAGGCTACATTCAGTCGTATAAATTCGTAGAGGACGGACCTCAGGGCACTATTAAAATCGCCTTGAAGTATCACCCTGTGACGAAAAAGCCAGCCATCGAGAAGTTGGAGCGCATTTCGAAACCGGGTCTACGTAAATATACGAAGAATGGAGATATGCCTCGCGTATTGAATGGCTTAGGTATTGCCATTTTGTCCACTAACAAAGGAATTATTAGTAACAAAGAAGCTCGCGAACTGAATGTTGGTGGCGAGGTTTTATGTTACGTTTACTAATTTAATATTACAATGTCGAGAATAGGAAAGAAGCCGATTACTATTCCTGCGGGTGTAAGCGTAGAAGTAAATGCTGAAAACGTTGTTACAGTAAAGGGTCCAAAAGGAACTCTTTCGCAAGAGATCGATCGTGACATTACTGTAGAGATCAACGATAATATTGTGACTTTGTCACGCCCTACCGACCAAAAAAGACACAAAGCGTTGCACGGTCTTTACCGTTCACTTGTTAATAACATGGTTGTTGGAGTTGCTGAAGGTTTTAAGAAAACCTTGGAACTTGTTGGTGTTGGTTACAAAGCGACATCACAAGGTAAAACTCTAGAGTTGAACTTGGGATACTCACACAGCATTTTCTTTGGCGTTCCTGCTGAAGTAGAAGTAAAAGCAGAAACTGCGAAGGGTAAAAACCCTATCGTAACTTTGGAATCTGCTGATAAACAATTGTTGGGTCAAGTTACCGCTAAAATCAAGTCGCTTCGTCCGGTTGAGCCTTACAAAGGTAAAGGTATCCGTGAGGAAGGTCAGTACATCAGAAGAAAAGCGGGTAAAACGGCAGCTAAAAAATAATAGTTATGGCAATTAAGAACGAAAAAATCGCGAGAAGACTGAGAATCCGTCGCGGAATCCGCAGAAAGATCTCAGGAACAGCTCAACGTCCGCGTCTTTCAGTGTACAAAAGTAACACAGCCATCACAGCGCAATTGATTGACGATATTAACGGCGTAACCCTAGCTGCAGCTTCTTCTGCAGAGTTTGGTGCCCGTAAAAACTGTAATATCGAGCTTGCTGAGAAAGTAGGTGCGAAATTGGCAGAAAAAGCGACTGCTAACTCTATTGCTGAGGTAGTATTCGATCGTAGTGGTTACCAGTACCATGGTAAAGTTAAAGCGTTAGCTGAAGGTGCCAGAAATGGCGGATTAAAATTCTAAGCAAATGTCCAATAAAACTGTAAAAAGCGTTAAGGCAAGCGAGCTTGACCTTAAAGAAAAAGTTGTAGCTATCAACCGTGTAGCGAAGGTAGTGAAAGGTGGACGTCGTTTTAGTTTTTCCGCTATTGTGGTAGTGGGAGATGGAAACGGTGTTGTAGGTCATGGCCTTGGTAAAGCAAATGAGGTTACTGATGCGATCACTAAAGGTATCGAGGATGCTAAGAAAAACTTGGTAAAAGTTCCTTTATTCAAAGGTACTATTCCTCACGAGGCTACTGGTAAATTCGGTGGTGGTTACGTGTTAATGAAACCAGCATCTGAAGGTACAGGAGTTATCGCCGGTGGTGCAATGCGTGCTGTACTTGAGGCAGCAGGTGTTCACAACGTATTGGGTAAATCCAAAGGATCATCCAACCCTCACAACGCAGTGAAAGCTACTTTCGATGCGTTGGCTAAAATGAGAACTCCACAACAAGTTGCTGAGCAACGTGGAATTAGTGTTTCTAAAGTATTTAACGGTTAATAAGATGGCTAAAGTACGTATCACACAGGTTCGTTCTACAATCAACCGTCCGAAACGTCAGGTTGACACTATCAAGGCTTTGGGTCTTGGTAAAATCAATAGAACCGTTGAACATGAGAATACTCCTCAAATTGCGGGTATGATCGCTAAAGTAAAACATTTGATTACTGTAGCTGAGGTATAATTATGAAATTACATACATTAAAACCAGCCGAGCGTTCTGTTAAAGCAGGTAAGCGTATCGGTCGTGGTCAGGGGTCCACTCGTGGTGGTACTTCTACACGTGGTCACAAAGGTGCGAAGTCTAGATCTGGTTACTCTCAGAAAATTGGTTTTGAGGGTGGACAAATGCCTTTGCAAAGAAGAGTTCCTAAATTTGGATTTACCAATCCAAATAGAGTAATTTACAAACCGGTTAATCTTGATGCTATCCAGGCCTTGGCTGACAAGCTTGGTGTTACTGCTATCAACGTAGAATTGATGCGTGAGAATGGTATCGTAGGGAAATCGGATTTGGTAAAAGTACTTGCAAATGGTGCTTTGACTGCCAAAGTAGATGTTACTGCTAATAAATTCTCAGCATCAGCAGTTGAGTTGATTGAGAAAGCAGGTGGGACGGCAACTGTTATCTGATAATATATCATGAAAAAGTTTATTTCTACTATTCAAAATATTTTTTCCATAGAGGAGTTGAGGACTAGAATCCTCAACACCTTGGGTTTATTGATCATTTTTCGATTAGGTTCCTTTGTAGTATTGCCAGGTGTTGATCCTGCGCAACTTACTAGCCACGAAGGTGGTATCTTTGGACTCCTAAACACCTTTTTGGGTGGAGCATTCTCCAATGCTTCGATTTTTGGTTTAGGTATCATGCCTTATATTTCTGCTTCCATTGTGCTGCAGTTGTTAACGGTAGCTGTGCCTTATTTCCAGAAAATGCAAAAAGAAGGTGAATCTGGTAGAAATAAAATTAATCAGATTACCCGGGTATTAACCATCATCATCACATTAGCACAGGGTATCGGTTATGTGACCGCTACCATTCCTGAAAACGCGATCTTAATTGATCCTTGGTTCTTTAAAGCTTCTGCTTTATTGATCTTGGTTGCAGGAACGATGTTTTGTATGTGGTTGGGAGAGAAGATTACAGATAAAGGTATTGGTAACGGTATCTCTATGTTGATCATGATCGGTATCATCTCTCGTTTGCCTGGTGCCTTGGTAGCTGAAGCAATGACCAGAGGAGGAGCACAAATGTTGTTCTTCGTTGCTGAATTGGTGGCTTTGTTTTTCATCATTATGGCAGTGGTTATGCTTACTCAGGCTACTCGAAAAATTCCGATTCAATATGCTAAGCAGGTTGTAGGTGGTCGTACTTATGGCGGTCAGCGTCAGTATCTACCATTGAAAGTGAATGCTGCAGGTGTAATGCCAATTATCTTTGCTCAGTCCTTAATGTTCTTGCCCTCTTTAGGTGCTAGTGCTTTTGCTGACAAATATGATTGGGCCGCGTCTATCGCTACTACATTCGCAGATATTACTTCATGGCAATACAATGCGTTGTTCGCAGTATTGATTATCCTTTTCACCTTCTTCTATACAGCAATTACGATTAATCCAAATCAGATTTCTGACGATCTTAAGCGTAATGGTGGATTTATCCCTGGTGTTAAGCCTGGGCCACAAACTGCAGAATACATTGACAGCGTGTTGACTAAAATCACATTGCCTGGTTCAATTTTCCTAGGTTTGGTCGCTATTATGCCTGCCTTCGCAAGAATCGCCGGTGTTGACGGGAACTTCTCTCAATTCTTTGGTGGTACTTCTTTGTTGATCATGGTAGGGGTAGTATTGGATACTCTTCAGCAGGTAGAGTCTTACTTGTTGATGCGCCACTACGAAGGTCTTATGAAGTCAGGTAAGATTAAAGGAAGATCAAATAAAGTGGCAGTAGCCTAATGATTTATCTTAAGACTGAAGAAGAGATTAATCTTATAAAAGAAAGTGCCGATATTCTCGGTAGAGCCCACGGTTTGGTTGCACAGCATATCAAACCGGGGATTTCTACTTTAGAGCTTGATCGTCTGGCATTTGATTTTATTAAAGATAATGGTGGTTCGCCATCGTTCAAAGGGTATAATGGTTTTCCATCTACCCTTTGTATTTCTGTAAACGAACAAGTTGTTCATGGTATGCCCTCCAAGTATGAACTTCAGGAGGGCGATATTGTGTCCGTAGATTGTGGTGTGTTCTACAAGGGGTTTCACTCCGACTGTGCTTATACTTATCCGGTAGGAGAAGTGAGTGCAGCCACAATGGATTTGCTTCGTCGCACCAAAGAATCTTTATATCTGGGAATTGAAGCTGCTACGGCAGGTAAATTTACCGGAGATATTGGTTTCGCTGTTCAGCAGCATGTTGAGCAGTTTGGTTATGGTGTAGTTCGTGAATTGGTGGGACATGGTTTGGGAAGAAATCTTCACGAAGATCCAGAAGTTCCGAATTACGGACGCCGAGGAAAAGGTAAGAAATTGAAGGCTGGTATGGTTATTGCTATTGAGCCTATGGTCAATTTGGGTACTAAGGATATTGTACAGGAAGCTGATGGCTGGACCATCCGTACTACTGATTACAAACCTTCCGCTCACTTTGAACATACCGTAGCAATTTTGGCTGACCGCACCGAGATTCTTACTACGCACAAATACATAGAAGAACATATCAAAATATAATATGGCCAAACAGTCATCCATTGAGCAAGACGGTACCATTGTAGAGGCTTTGTCCAACGCAATGTTTCGTGTGGAGTTGCAAAACGGACACCAGGTGATCGCTCACATTTCCGGTAAGATGAGAATGAACTACATTAAGATTCTTCCTGGAGACCGCGTGAAGCTGGAAATGTCACCATACGATTTGACCAAAGGACGAATTGTATATCGTTACAAACAATAAATAGAACAATGAAAGTTACAGCTTCTATTAAAAAGCGTAGCGCAGACTGTAAAGTAGTGCGTCGCAAAGGAAAAATTTACATTATTAACAAAAAGAACCCTAAGTTCAAGCAAAGACAAGGTTAATTTATGGCACGTATTTCAGGCGTTGATATCCCGTCAAATAAGCGGGGTGTAGTTGCATTGACCTATATCTTCGGTATAGGTAATTCATCCGCTGCCCAAATCTTGGCAAAAGCTGAGATCTCCGAGGATAAGCGGGTAAAAGATTGGACAGACGAGGAAGCTCAAGCTGTTCGTAACATTATCGCTGAAGAGTTCAAAACCGAAGGTGTTTTGAAATCTGAAGTTCAGATGAACATCAAGCGTTTGATGGACATCGGTTGTTACCGTGGTTTGAGACACAGAAAAGGCCTACCACTACGTGGTCAGCGCACTAAGAACAACTCGAGAACTCGAAAAGGTAAGCGTAAAACTGTTGCTAACAAGAAAAAGGCAGTAAAGTAAACTAATTTAGGTTATGGCACAAAAGAGAAAAGATAAAGCCAAGAAGAGAGTTGTTCACGTAGAGGCAGTAGGTCAGGCGCACATTAGAGCCTCTTTCAACAACATTATTATCTCTCTAACAAATGCTCAAGGTCAAGTGATCTCATGGGCATCTGCGGGTAAAATGGGCTTCCGTGGATCTAAGAAAAACACTCCATATGCAGCACAGGTAGCAGCTCAAAACTGTGGCCAGGTAGCATATGACTTGGGTCTTCGTAAAGTAGAAGTATTTGTAAAAGGTCCTGGTTCAGGTCGTGAGTCTGCGATCCGTACTATCCAATCTGTTGGTATTGAAGTGACTGCAATCAAGGATGTGACTCCACTTCCTCACAACGGTTGTCGTCCTCCAAAACGCAGAAGAGTATAATTATTAGGTATCCTAATTATTTGTTGAAAAAATATGGCAAGATATAGAGGCCCTAAGGCGAAAATCGCCAGACGTTTTAATGACCCTATTTTCGGACCTTCAAAAGCTGTTTCTAAGAAACCTTACGGTCCTGGACAGCACGGTCGTGGTCGTCGTCGCAAGCAATCTGAATATGCAATTCAGTTGATCGAAAAGCAAAAAGCTAAATATACATATGGAGTTTTGGAACGTCAGTTCCGTAACTTGTTTGATAAAGCTTCTCGCAAATCAGGTATTACAGGTGAGGTTCTTCTTCAATTGTTGGAGTCTCGTTTGGATAACGTTGTTTTCCGTTTAGGTATTGCTCCTACTCGTCGTGCAGCGCGTCAGTTGGTTTTGCACAAGCATATCACTGTTGACGGTGTGGTGGTAAACATTCCATCATTCACTGTTAAAGCTGGATCTGTTATCGCAGTTCGTGAAAAATCCAAGTCTTTGGAGGCTATCACTAACTCATTAGCAGTTCGCGCTAATCGTTATGGTTGGATGGAGTGGGATAACTCACAAATGGCAGGTAAAATGACAAATGTACCAGCACGTGAAGATATTCCAGAGAACATCAACGAGCAGTTGATCGTCGAGCTCTACTCTAAATAATCATTTATTCTTATTAACTTATTTCTTAACTTATTCTGTAACCAACGGAAAAACTATGTCGATTTTAGCGTTTCAAATGCCCGAGAAAGTGGTCATGGAGAAGGCGGATGATTTCCACGGACTATTTACATTCAAACCGCTTGAAAAAGGGTATGGAGTTACCATTGGAAATGCATTGCGTCGTATTTTGTTGTCCTCATTAGAAGGATATGCCGTAACCGGTATCAAAATAGCGGGTGTTTTGCACGAATTCTCAACCATCGAAGGTGTGGTCGAAGATGTAGCGGAGATTATTCTTAACATCAAGCAAATTCGTTTTAAGAAGATCTCGGACATAGTTGAGAATAAGTTAAATGTGAGCATAAAGGGACAAAGAACCTTTACCGCCGGTGATATTTCCAAGTTCACTTCTTCATTTGAGATTTTGAACCCTGATTTGGTAATTTGTAACCTGGACGAATCTAAAGAATTCGAAATTGAATTCACTTTAGAAAAAGGACGTGGTTATTTGCCAGCAGAGGAAAATAAACCAGCAGAGCAGGTATTCGGATTTATTCCGGTTGATGCCATCTTTACTCCGATTAAAAATGTTAAATATCATATCGAGAATACGCGTGTTGAACAGCGTACCGATTATGAGCAATTGACGTTAGACATCGAAACGGATGGATCTATTCACCCGGAAGACGCCCTGCAAGGAGCGGCGAACATTTTGATTCGTCACTTTGCCCTATTTACCAAAGATTCAATGATCTTGGAGCAAAGCGGAGGTGGTGAACAAGAGCCAATCGATGAGGAAATGCTTCACATGAGAAAAATGTTGAAGACTCCTTTGAATGACCTAGACCTTTCTGTTCGTGCTTACAACTGTTTGAAAGCAGCGGACGTGAAGACACTAGGTGATTTGGTGACTTTAGAGATCTCCGATATGATGAAGTTCCGTAACTTCGGTAAAAAATCGCTTTCTGAATTGGAAGCATTGGTTGCCGATAAAGGTTTGACCTTCGGGATGGATATTTCCAAGTACAAACTTGATGAGGATTAATTAAAAAATGAGACACGGTAAGAAATTTAACCATCTTGGAAGAAAGACGGCTCACCGTAACGCTATGTTATCGAACATGGCTACTTCCTTGATTTTGCATAAGCGTATTCAAACAACTGTAGCAAAGGCTAAAGCATTGCGTAAAGTTGTTGAGCCCTTGTTAACGAAGGCGAAACAAGATACTACTCACTCTCGTCGTGTGGTATTCTCTTTCCTTCAGGACAAAGAGGCAGTTAAGATTTTGTTTGATGAGGTAGCGACAAAAATCGCTGGTCGTCCAGGTGGATATACTCGTATTATTAAGACGGGTACTCGTTTGGGTGATAACGCTGAGATGGCGTTCATTGAGTTGGTAGACTACAATGAATTGTTGATCGGTGGCGAAGCTACTGAAAAGAAAAAGACGCGTCGTAGTCGTCGTGGTGGTGGCGCTAAAGCTACTACTGATGCGGCTGCTGAGGCTTCTAACGAAGATTCAGCTGAATGATTCGTTAGTTAAAATATTAAAGGGATTAGTTTTGCTAATCCCTTTTTTTATGTCAAGTTGATTTTTTCTGTCAACTTGATGCAGATCACAATTTATGTTTCCTGAATTCTTTAATTTTATATTGTAATATCAAACACCCATGAAGTACACGTATAAGTCTGAAGCTGTTTTAATGTTGGAAGATGGAACTGTGTTCCACGGTCGCGCTATTGGAAAAATTGGTACCAAAGGCGGGGAAATCTGTTTTAATACTGGAATGACTGGTTATCAGGAGGTTTACACAGATCCTTCGTACTTCGGACAAATCATCGTTACGACTAACTCCCATATTGGTAATTATGGGGTTCATGAAAATGAATCTGAGGGATTAAATCCTTCGATTTTTGGTGTAGTGATCAATACTTTTAGCGATATTTACAGCCGCAAAGAGGCCGAGTCCAGTCTACAGGACTATTTGGAGCTTCACGGTATCGTAGGTATAGCCGATATTGACACTCGTAAATTGGTTCGACATATTCGTTCCAAAGGTGCGATGAACGCCATTATCTCCTCAGAGATTCACGATTATGAGGTACTTCGTGCACAGTTGAAAGAGGTTCCTTCTATGAAAGGACTGGAGCTATCTTCTCAGGTTTGTGTTAAGGAGCCGGTAATCCGTAAAGCGGAAAATGTAGAGACTAAGAAACGCGTAGCTGTTTTAGACTTGGGAATTAAGGAAAGCATTCTTAGACATATGGAGTCTAGAGGTATGGAGTGTAAGCTTTTCCCATCCACTACCCCTTACGAGGAATTGAAAGCATGGGGTGCGGACGGATACTTTATTTCTAATGGCCCTGGTGACCCTGCAGCAATGGATTACGCTGTAGATACGGTTAAACAAATTATTGCTGATGATCAGCCATTATTTGGAATTTGTATGGGACACCAGATTTTGGCTCGCGCTACTGGCATCTCAACTTATAAAATGCATAGTGGTCACCGTGGATTGAACCATCCGGTGAAGAACTTGCTAACGGGACGTTGCGAAGTAACATCCCAAAATCACGGTTTTGCAGTTTCTGCAGAAGAAGTGGAAAAATCAGGTAATGTGGAAGTGACCCACATCAACTTAAATGATAATACAGTAGAAGGTATCCGTGTAAAGGATAAGAAAGCTTTTTCTGTACAGTATCACCCGGAGTCTTCTCCAGGACCACATGACTCGCATTACCTTTTCGAGGACTTTTTATCATTAATGGATAACTAAATACAATTACAATGAGCTTTATTGAGGAAATCAAAGCACGTCAAATTCTTGATTCTCGTGGTAACCCAACTGTTGAGGTTGATGTAATTACCGCAAATGGTTGTTTAGGTAGAGCTGCCGTTCCATCTGGCGCTTCTACTGGTGAGTACGAGGCAGTTGAGTTGCGTGATGGCGATAAGAGCGTTTACTTGGGTAAAGGTGTTCTTAAGGCTGTTTCAAACGTAAACGACATCATTGCTAAGGAATTAGTAGGAATGGACGTGTCTGAGCAAGCGGCGATTGACCAATTGATGATCGACCTTGATGGCACTCCAAACAAAGCAAAGTTGGGAGCTAACGCTATCTTGGGTGTATCTTTGGCTGTAGCTAAAGCTGCTGCTGAGGAAGCAGGTTTGCCTCTTTACAAATATGTAGGTGGTGTTTCTGCGAAAACAATGCCTGTACCAATGATGAACATCATCAACGGTGGTTCTCACTCTGATGCACCTATCGCATTCCAGGAATTCATGATCCAGCCAGTTTCTGCGCCTGATTTCACTACTGCTATCCGTATGGGTTGTGAAGTATTCCACGCGTTGAAATCTGTTATCCACGATCGTGGTCTTTCTACTGCTGTAGGTGACGAAGGTGGTTTCGCTCCAGCTTTCGAATCTACTGAAGATGCTTTGGATTCAGTTAAATTGGCTGTTGAAAACGCTGGTTACGTTTGGGGTAAAGACATCACTATCGCTTTGGATTGTGCTGCTTCTGAGTTCTTCGTAGACGGTAAGTACAACTACGAGAAATTTAACGACATGAAAGGTGGTGTTAAAACTTCTCAAGAGCAAGCTGAATATTTGGCTGAACTAGTTGCTAAATACCCAATCACTTCTATCGAAGATGGTATGGATGAGAACGACTGGGCTGGTTTCAAAGCGTTGACTGACTTGGTAGGAGATAAGTGCCAGTTGGTAGGTGACGATTTATTCGTAACTAACGTAGAGAAATTGGAGCGTGGTATCAACGAAGGTATTGCTAACTCTATCTTGATTAAAGTTAACCAAATTGGTTCTTTGACTGAGACTATTGCAGCTGTTGAAATGGCTCACCGTGCAGGTTATACTTCAGTAATGTCTCACCGTTCAGGTGAAACTGAAGATAACACTATTGCTGACTTGGCAGTAGCATTGAACTGTGGTCAAATCAAAACTGGTTCTGCTTCTCGTTCTGACCGTATGGCGAAATACAACCAATTGTTGAGAATCGAGGAAGAATTAGGTAAAACTGCAGTTTACCTAGGCATGAAAGCTTTCAAGCAAGAATTCAACTTCTAAGAAGTAATTTTTGTAAATATTATTAAAGCCCTGACGAAAGTTGGGGCTTTTTTTTATTTTGCAGTCAGAGAACTTTCAAAATTTATTCATGCAAGAAGACATTGAGCGAATCCCGGCTATTTTTCGCTCCGTATATTTCTATTTAGTAGCCTTATTCATTGTTTGGATGGTGTTTTTTGATTCTAATGATTGGGTCAATCAGTATAAATTACATCATAAAATGGTGGAGCTGGAAGAAGAAAAAGCTTTTTACCAAAAGGAGATTGAAGTCGTGCAAGAGGAAAGAGAGGAGTTAATGACCAATAAGGCCCTTTTGGAGAAATTTGCAAGAGAAAAATATTTGATGAAAAAGAGGCATGAAGATGTTTATGTCATCGAACATGCTGATCAATAAAACCGCAAACCTTCAATAATACTCCTATGAAAAAAGCCCTTTTGAGCCTATTGCTGTTTTTGGCATCTTTATCTTTTGCCAATGCGCAAATTGATTACGTGAAAGAAGATAAACCCCCATTGAAGGACCGTTTGTTTTTTGGCGGTAATTTTGGCCTTTCCTTTGGTACTTTTACTTATATAGAAGTTTCACCAACTGTAGGAGTAATGGTAACCCCAAAATTTTCCACAGGGCTAGGGGTAGTTTATCAATATTATGAGGATAAACGTTTTGATCCCAAATTAACCAGTAGTACCTATGGCTTCCGTTGGTTTGGCCGGTATAATATTTATAAAAACTTCTTTTTACGAGGGGAGGTCGAGGGCCTGAATTTGGAGGTTTATAATGTTCGGGAAACCAAAAGAGAATGGGTTCCTGGCGTTTTTTTAGGAGCAGGTTACTTTCAGCCTTTTGGGAAAAGAGGTGGGGTTTCGGTTTCCGTCTTGTATAATTTCACTTATGACGAATTCAAAAGCCCTTATAGCGACCCTTACGTAATTCGCGTAGGCTTTGCCATATAAAAAAACAGGCGACTCCAAAAGGGTCGCCTGTTTTATTTAAAATTCTAAGTTGAATTTATCTGCCAAACTCTGTAAGTCTTTCACCACAGGTTCCAAAAGCGGAATACCTTCTTTCCTTCTTAATTCCTCTGACTCCCTTTCCGGATCTCCGGGAATCAAAACTTTTTTCTGCCCCTCAACAGGAGTGGAATTTCGAAATCTCCTGATCCAGTTGTCCATATGATTTTTATAATCCTCCGCCGGACGGAAAGCATCTACCCGCATAGCACCTACAAAATGTCCTACGCCTTCTCCGACCGGGTTTTCAGGCAGGGGAACGTAGCTTGGAAATGGGGGAACCCAAGGGCCATAATTGGCTCCCGACAATACTGCGGAGAAAATATCCACGATGGAACCCAGGCAATAGCCTTTGTGGCTGGAATGCACGCGGTCACTTCCAAGAGGTAAAAGTGCCCCTCCTTTTTTCAATATTCCGGCATCTTCCGTTGGCTGACCTTCTTTGGTTTGTACCCAGCCGATAGGCGCTTCCTCTTCCTTTCGCTGTAAGATTTCCAGCTTTCCATTGGCAGCGGTTGTCGTGCTGAAATCGGCTACAAAGGGCGGCTCTTCATTGGTGGGGCAGGCCACGGCAATAGGGTTGGTGCCGAGCATGCGTTCTTGTGAAAAAGTTGGTGCTACAAGCGCAGAGGCGTTGGTCATGGATATTCCCATCATATCGTGTTCCAGCGCCATCATGGAATGGAAGCCCGCAATTCCATAATGATTGGAATTTTTGATAGCTACCCAGCCGGTGCCTGCCACTTTTGCTTTTTCAATCGCGATTTTCATGGCGTAAGGAGCGATTACCAAACCTAAGCCACGATCCCCGTCGATGGTAGCGGTACTTGGGGTTTCATGCACAATTTTGATGTCTGGTTGCGCATTTACTCGCTCAGCTTCCCACAAACGAACATAACCAATCAGTCTGGCCACACCGTGAGAATCTATGCCTCTGAGGTCCGCACTCAACAGTACTTGAGTGGCCTGCTGAGCATGCTCGGGAGAACAGCCCATTTTCAGGAAAACCTCTTGGGTGAATTTTTGAAGTTTATCTACAGAAAAGATCATATTTAGCATTTTTCAGCGCTCAATTTAAGCCTTTTTCACTAATAATGATGCTGATAAATGCGGGCTGTTGACAAAATTAAATCAGGATTAGGATATGGCTTTGTTGAAGCGCTCCAATATTTGGGTCAATAGCCCTTCTTTAAGGGCGTAAGAACTCACCCGTATATTTTTAATATGGTATTCTTGTAAAATGTATTTGACTAAAAGCGAGGAAACCACAATCATATCCGCTCTCAAAGGAACCATGCCCGGTACCAATAGTCGCTCATCCCGATTTCGGCCCACCAGAAGTTTGTGAATGGCCAGGTAAGACATTAAAGGAAGCGTTCTTTCGGTTCGGAATCCCGTAATGGCGTGCTCATACTCATCAGTCTCATGATAAATTTCCACCAGGGAATCAAAGGTGCCCGAGCAACCGATTATTTCTACGGGTTTGAATTTTTCGCAGGCTAATTTTAAATCAATCAGAGTATGATCTAAATAATCATTAAGTTCTTCGATTTTTTCTTCCGGAATCGGATCAATCTGATGAAAGCGATCTAATAGTCTTTGGCCTCCAATTTCAAAGCTTTGTTTCCAGTGGATGCCCTCTTTATCTGCTATAATAAATTCAACTGACCCGCCTCCAATATCAATAATTAGGGAAGGGAAAAATTTCATTTTTACGGCAGTTTTTACGCCGTGATAAATATATTCTGCCTCTTGATCTCCATCAATAATTTGAATTTCAATTCCGGTTTTTTCCTTTACCAATTCAATGAATTCCAGGCTGTTTTTGGCGCATCGTAAGGCAGAGGTTCCGGTAGCATGAATGTGCTCCACCTTGAGTTTTTTTATAATTCGGCGGAAACGGATCATGGCATTGAGCGCCCGTTTTTGAGCTTCTGCGGTAATATATCCCTCATTAATTCCGCCCCTGCCTAAACCTACGGCAATTTTCTCCCGATAGATCACCTCAAAGGTGTCTTTGGCGGGGTCTACTACCAACAGGTGGAAAGTGTTGGTGCCGAGGTCAAGTATTGCAATGCTGGAATTTTCCATTCAAAATCAAAAAAAATTTGCCGAATATACTATAAACTACGTGAATAAATGCGCAGGTGCCGACAAAAATCTAACTTATCCGCATTTTTAATAGCAAATCCGTAACTTGCAGTTATAAAAATTAAGAAATTTTGAGAGAATGTGTTTTTGTTACATATTGTGATTCAGGGTTTTGTGATTTGATTTATAGCGCTTTTATATATAGAAAATGAAAGAAATTTGTTTTGCAACGAATAACCCTAATAAAATTGCCGAAATCCAGGCAATGATGCCGGAGCATATAAAAATAATTAGCTTAAAAGACATTGGTTGTGAGGTAGAATTACCGGAAACGCAAGATACCCTGGAAGGTAATTCTTTGCAGAAGGCTCAATATGTATTCGATCATTTTCAGGTGGCTTGCTTTGCAGATGATACCGGTTTAGAAGTGCATGCACTTGGTGGTGAGCCAGGCGTTTATTCAGCGCGTTATGCAGGGCCTCAGCGGGATAGTCACGATAATATGGAGAAATTGTTGGTTGAGCTTAATGGAAAAGAGGATCGTTCCGCTCAATTCAGGACGGTGATTACGCTTTTGAATGAGGACGGTCAGCAGCAGTTTGAGGGAATCGCCAAAGGCGAAATTATTCAGGAACTAAGTGGAGAACAAGGCTTTGGCTATGATCCCATATTTAAACCTGAAAATCATCAGGTGACTTTCGCTGAAATGGACAAGCATCAGAAAAATAAAATTAGCCATCGAGGGCGCGCAGTTCAGAAATTGATTGAGTACATCAAAGAACATTATTAATTTTCGTTGATTGATTTATTATGCCCACAATAAGGTCTTATTTTTGCAGGAGAGCCTGTGGCGTAATTTTCGGATGAAGTCCTTATGGATAAAAATACAATAAAACCCTTTGTGGTGGGGATTACAGGAGGTAGCGCCTCCGGCAAAACCACATTTTTAAAATCTCTTTTGGATAAATTTACTCCGGAAGAAGTGTGTTTACTTTCTCAGGATAATTATTATCGAGATCGGGAGGTGCAGCCGGTGGATGAGAATGGGGTAATTAATTTTGATTTGCCCAAGTCCATTGATACCCCTGCTTTTGCAGCAGATATTCTTGCTTTGAAAAGTGGTAAAACGATCCAAAGAAAGGAATACACCTTTAATAATGAGGGAGGTGAGCCCAATATTTTGACTTTTCACCCTGCACCTATTATAGTGGTTGAGGGGTTATTTGTCTTTTATGAACCCCTGATTTCCGAGCATCTGGATTTGAAGGTTTTCATTGATGCAGAGGAGCATGTTAAGTTAAAGCGAAGAATTATCAGAGATAATGCCGAGCGTGGATATGATCTGGAAGAGGTGTTGTATCGTTATGAGCAGCACGTGATGCCAACTTATAAGCAATATATTGCGCCCTTTAAATCCACATCAGATTTAGTGGTGCCGAATAATGATACCTTTGATATGGGACTAGAGGTGGTGGTACAGTTTTTAAAAACCAAGGTGCAATGAAAAAACCGTTGGTGATTGGAATTACGGGAGGGAGTGCTTCAGGAAAAACCACTTTTCTGAATAATTTGATGAGTGCTTTCAGTGCTGAAGAAGTCTGCTTGATTTCTCAGGATAATTATTATTTGCCTAAGGAGGAGCAGCCGGTAGATGATGAAGGGGTTCAAAATTTTGATTTACCGGAGTCGGTCAATCTTCAGGCCTATGCTAAAGATATAGAAAAGTTAAAGGGCGGAAGTACGGTTCAACTGAAAGAGTATACTTTCAATAATCCGAACATTACTCCCCGCTTGCTGAATTTTGAATCAGCACCGATCATTATTGTGGAAGGTTTGTTCGTTTTTTATGATCAGAATTTATCTGACCTGATAGATATTCGGGTGTTTATCGATGCTCAGGAGCATATTAAATTGAAGCGGAGAATCATCAGAGATAGCGAGGAAAGGAATGAGGGGCTGGAGGAAGTGTTGTATCGATATGAAAAGCATGTTCAACCGACTTATGATAAGTATATCGCACCATTTAAAAGCTCTGCACATTTAATTATTCCAAACAATACAACCTTTGATGTGGGTTTAGAGATTCTAATCTCTCATCTGAAAAAACATGTACAAGCATGAGAAACAGTAAAATTGCGGTGATTGGTTTAGGGCAGATGGGAATGGCCCTGGCGGTACAACTATCCGAATATGGAGCAGAAGTGATTGGCATTGATCACAACCTGACGGTAGTCGAGGGGGCGAAAGATAAGATAGCCTATGTGGTCAATATGGATTCTACTGATCAGAATGCTTTGCTATCTCAAAATATTGAAGAGGTAGATACGGCTGTAGTCACCATAGGAGAGAACTTCGAAAATGTAGTTTTAACCACCGTAATTTTACAGGAGATAGGTGTAAAGCATATCATATCTCGGGCAACCAATAAACATCAGCAGTTGATCCTGGAGAAAATGGGGGTGCATGAAATATTGAATCCAGAGGCCAATGAGGGGAAATTGCTGGCACATAGATTGATACACCCTTCCATCAAAAAGTTTTTTCCCTTGCCGGATGAGTATGAAATCGTGGAGATTGATACGCCTAAACGAGTGGCCAATATGATGCTGAAGGATATGGGCTTGCGGGAGCGGTACAACTTAAATTTGATCACTATTAAATCTTGTTTTGAGACTTTGGATCCGGTAACGGGAAAGACAAAACAAGAGGAGCATATTACTGGTGTTCCCAAAGCGGATTCCGTAATTAAAGGTTCAGATAAAATCGTTATCATGGGAAAAAAAGGGGATGTCAATCGTTTTATTGAAGTGAACAGCTAATAAAGTGATGAAGGGAATATAGGAATGTGACCAGGGATTTGGACTTAATAAAGTGCTACATTTCAGTGGAATATATGGTATTTTATCGATAAAAAATTTTGTTTAGAGTATTGTTGTTGATTTTATAGATTGATTACCAACAATTAAAAAAGGGGGAGTTTTGTGCTTGCCCCTTTTTTATTTAGTTTTGCAGTCAATGAATCAGAAGACGAACATATCGATGGCGCATTTAATGGTGCTTTTGCTTTCCACATTATTGGTGGTAGCGGGGCCTGTCGTGCAGTCGTATATGTCTTCGGATTTAGCAGAAGTGCAGGAAGTGGTAGTCGGTGACTCGGAAGAGTCCGAAGGACAGCCCGTTCCGGCTGCTGATTTAGTACTGAAGCCCTTTCAGGCCATTAGCAGTTTCTCCCTTCATTTTTTTGCCATTGATGCGATTATTGCACCTCAGACAGACATGCAGTTGGTGCGTTCAGCTATTTTTCATCGCCTATCAATTTATAATGCCTCTTTCTTACTGAGGTTATTGGAGTGCCAATTGGCCCCAAATGCCCCCTAATTTCCTTCAGCATAATGTGTAACTTTAGCCAGTGGTTTTGGTGTGTTACATGCTTATATTCAATTAATTAAATACTTTTTTATTTTATAATTTCTACAACAATGCGAAACAAGGGTTTCATTGTGACGCTAACGTTGATTGTTACAGCTTTGTGCCTGTACTACCTTTCGTTCACGTTAGTTTCGTCAAACATTCAAAAGGATGCTACCGCCTATGCCACGGTTTTGGGTGAGGATGGTCAGCCTAGAATTGACTTTAACAAAAAACAAAAATACCTGGATTCTCTTTGGAATGAGCCGGTATACAACTTTTTAGGGAAGCCATTTACTTTCAAAGAAGTGAAAGAAACCGAGCTTGGTCTTGGTCTTGACCTTCAGGGTGGTATGGCGGTAACATTGGAGGTTTCTCCGGTAGAGATCGTTCGTGGAATTGCTGGTAACTCTAAAGATGAAGACTTTACAGCTGCTTTGAACGCAGCAAATGCCGCTTTCCGTCAGACTGGTGGTGATTTTGTAGGTTTGTTTGCTTCAGCATGGAAGTCTCAGACAGATCGTAAGATGAGCGAAGTATTTGCTAATGCAGCAAATAAAGGTCGTATCTCATTGGATTCTTCTAATGATGCTATTCTTAAAGTGTTGAACACTGAGGTTGAGGGTGCGATTGATCGTTCTTTCAACATTTTGAGAACTCGTGTAGACCGTTTCGGTACTTCACAGCCAAATATTCAGCGTTTGCAGGGAACTGGTCGTATTCAGGTGGAGCTTCCAGGGGTTGATAATCCAGAGCGTGTTCGTAAACTTTTACAAGGAGTTGCGAAATTGGAGTTCTTCGAAGTTTATAACATTCAGGAATATCAGCAGTCTTTGATGGCGATCAACCAGAAATTGGTTGCAGAGCAAAAGGTAAACCCATTAGCAGCCGGTGAATTGAAAACGGATGCGGATGCAGTTGTTCAGTCTTCTGATGAAGATGATTTAGCATCTTTAACAGGTGATGATGCTGCAGTTCCTACGGATTCTGCTTCTGAAGCACAAGCAGCTGCAGATAGCCTTGAGGCGGTAATGAATGCCAATGTTTCTCCTTTGCTTGCATTGAATATGAGCCCTTACGGTTTGGTATACAATGTTAAGGATACTGTAAAAATCAACCGTATTATCGAGCGTGCTGATATCAAATCATTGTTGCCAAGAGATTTGAAATTTGCCTGGGATGTAAAAGCTACGGATAACGAAGGTGTTCAAATGTTGACTTTGAATGCATTGAAAACACGTCGTGGTCAGGCTCCTTTGACTGGTGAAGTAATTACAGATGCTCGTCAGGATTTCGATCAGACTGGTCGTGCGGCAGTTTCAATGCAAATGAACTCTGTGGGTGCGAAAAAATGGAAGAAATTAACTTCTGAGAATATTGGTCGTCAGGTGGCTATCGTATTGGATGGTTATGCTTACTCTGCACCGGTGGTAAACGGTGAGATTCCTAACGGTTCTTCTTCTATTTCCGGTAACTTCTCCATTGAAGAAGCGAAAGATTTAGCGAACATTTTGAAAGCAGGTTCTTTACCAGCGCCTACTCGTATTGTGGAAGAAGCAGTAGTAGGACCTACTTTGGGTAAAGAAGCACAGAACCAAGGGATCTATTCAGTATTGTTGGGTCTTGGTTTGGTCGTGTTGTTTATGGTGGCATTCTATGCTAAAGGTGGTTTGATTGCGAACGCAGCATTGTTGTTCAACATCTTCTTCATCTTGGGTATTTTGGCTAACCTTTCTGCGGCGCTAACACTTCCAGGTATTGCGGGTATCGTATTGACGATCGGTATGTCCATTGATGCAAACGTACTGATCTTTGAGCGTATTCGTGAGGAGATGCGTTTGGGTTCTTCTATTTTGAATGCGATTAATCGTGGATATGAAAAAGCTTTCAGCTCGATCTTTGATGCCAACGTGACCACCTTCTTGATTGGTGTAATTCTTTACGTATTGGGTCAGGGGCCAGTGAAAGGTTTCGCTATTACTTTGATGATTGGTATCGCTTCTTCTTTCTTCTCAGCGGTATTCATTACGCGTGTAATCGTATCTTGGTTGACCAAGAAAGGGGAGCAGTCCAAACTTTCTTTCGAGACTGGCCTATCGAAAGGCTTCATGCAGAACGTGAACTTCGATTTCATGGGTATCCGTAAGAAAGTTTATATCGGTTCCATTTCTTTCATTCTTTTGGGTGCGGTATTGATCGTAGCGGAAGGTGGATTGAACCTGGGCGTAGACTTTAAAGGGGGACGTTCCTATGTGGTAGATTTCGGTAAGTCAATGGTGGCTTCTGATGTGAAGACTGGTTTGAGTAAAGTGGAAGCTTTCCAAAAAGCAGGTATTGAAGTAAAAACTTATGGTGCGTCTGATGTATTAAAAGTAACCACTTCTTATTTGGTGGAAGATGATTCTGACGAGGCAGATGTTCAGGTTCGTCAGGCCATTATTTCAGGTTTAGAGCAGTCCACCGGATTGAAAAATATCAGTGATGCAAATAATGTTACTGAGGCTGATTTTGCAGTGGTTTCTTCATCAAAAGTAGGTGCGACGATTGCAGATGATATCAAATCATCTTCTTTGGAGGCAGGTTTCTTTGCCTTGATCGTATTGTTCCTATATATCTTGATTCGTTTCCGTAAAATGGGATTCTCTGCAGGTGCTATTGCCGCATTGGTGCACGATACTTGTTTCGTATTTGCTGCTTTTGCCATCGTGGCATTGTTCGGTGTGAATTACGAAATCGATCAGGTATTCGTAGCGGCGATTTTGACCATCATCGGTTATTCTATTAACGATACCGTGGTAGTATTTGACCGTATCCGTGAGGATATGGCGCTGAACCAGGGTAAGGATATGGAAACTGTATTTAATAAGGCGATTAACAATACCATGTCTCGTACATTGATGACTTCTGCTACTACTTTGATTGTAGTATTGGTGTTGTTCTTGTTCGGTGGTGAAGTATTGCGTTCCTTCTCTTTTGCGATGTTGGTAGGGGTATTGGTGGGTACCTATTCTTCTATCTTCGTAGCGACTCCAATCGTGTTGGACTTCACCTACAGTGAGGAAAAGCGTAAAGCAAAAAAAGCAGGTAAGTCTGTGACTGCCTAAAAAAATATCGTTTACAAATCACTGTAAACAAATCAATTAAAAGGTCGGCGAGTTAACGTCGGCCTTTTTTTTATGCATTAATCCGTGTTTTTTTAGTTCTATTCCGTAAATTATTAAAGAAGGATTAGATACTTTATAGTACACTTCCTGGCAGAGAAGATCGATTCCTTGTCAGGCTTCGGCGAAATCAGGGAATAAAAATGGTTCCCGTTCTAAAAAGGCAGATAGCTGCTGGCCATGCATCTTTTCACCTTTTCAACACTAACCGTATGGATAATAGCCCAGCAGCTGAATCAAAGATTTTCGTTCTTGATACCTCCGTTATCCTATTTGATCACCGTTCCTTTCTCAATTTTGGGGAACATGATGTCGCGATTCCGATTACTGTTTTGGAAGAGCTGGATAATTTTAAAAAGGGAAATGACTCCATAAATTACGAAGCACGGCAGTTTATCCGCATGTTGGATGATTTGTCAGAAGGCCATACCATCCGGGACTGGATTCCGCTTCCCGGAGAGAAAAGAGGGCGCTTGAAGGTGATCTTAAACGGAAAGGGGGAGATCGATGCAGAAGTGGTATTTGAGTCCCATAAAATGGATCATAAGATTCTGAATGCTGCATTGACCATCAAGAGTGAGGAGAAGGAAAAGACGGTAGTGATGGTGACCAAAGATGTTAATCTTCGTCTCAAAGCGAAAGCACTTTCCTTGAAAGCGGAGGATTATCGCACTGGTAAGGTGACTGATGTGGCTGACCTTGATAAGTCCACTAAAACTATTGATGGCGTAGATAAGGAGTGTATTGAGCGCCTTTATGATATTGGCTTTTCCGACGTTCCGGAGGCGATTCAGGAGCGCATGTCGTTGAATGGTTACTATATTCTAAAGAATAGTGAGCAATCCGTAATGGCTTTTTATTCTGCAGCCATGCAGCGCCTGGAGCGGGTAGAGAAATACACGGCCTACGGGGTAAAACCCAGAAATGCGGAGCAGGCCTTCGCACTGCATGCAATTTTAAATCCGGATATTAAATTGGTGACCATTGGTGGAGTGCCGGGCTCCGGAAAAACCCTTTTAGCTTTAGCAGGTGCATTAGCGCAAAGAAGAGATTTTAAACAAATTTATTTGGCGAGGCCTATTGTGCCGCTAAGTAATAAAGATGTGGGTTATTTGCCAGGCGATATCAAATCCAAGCTGAACCCTTATATGGAGCCACTATGGGATAACCTGAAGTTTATTAAACATCAGTTCAATGAACATGATAAGGAATATGTGCAGCTTAGCAAGATGGTAGAAGATGAAAAGTTATTGGTGACACCACTAGCTTATATTCGGGGGAGGAGCTTATCAAATATCATTTTTATAGTGGATGAGGCGCAAAATCTCACGCCACATGAAATAAAAACGATTATTACAAGGGCAGGCGAGAATACGAAAATTATCTTCACTGGAGATATTCATCAGATTGACACTCCTTATCTGGATACCCAGTCCAATGGTTTGTCTACTTTAATGTCGAAGATCAAAAGCCATGAACTCTTCGCGCAGATTTCTTTGGAGAAAGGGGAGCGTTCAGAGTTGGCGAACTTGGCTTCTACCATGTTATAGCGGAATGGATGTGCACAAAAAAAAGGACTACTGATCGGTAGTCCTTTTTTTATTGAGCAATATGGTCTAGTTCAAAAATGATTTGCCGGCACATTTTTTCCACTCTTTGACACAATTCTTTTTGAACAGCAGGGTCGAAATTTCCATCTTTAAACCACTCCATCGCTTCAGACATGGTCTTCTTAAGTTCATGTAACTCTAGCAATTCAAAAGAGGAATAGAGTTTATGGTTTAAAAATCGAAAGGCCTCATAATCTTTGTTCGCCAGGAAGTTTCCGAAACTCATTTGAAAATCAATAAAGGATTTTCTGTATAAGTGGGTAAGTTCTTTTTTGAGGGAAAGATCCTCCTCGCAGAACTGATCTAGCTTAAGGTGTATATTGAAATGATTCGGTTGAATGGGGGCGGTAATGGTGGAGTGGGGTTGAATCATTCTTACTGTGTTTTTTTTCAATCATAACGTCTTGCCTTCCTTAAGGTTAATGACATTGCCAAGAGTGAAAATTACACATGTTAGATTTGTGGGCTTTTTCAATCAAACAGCTTCTTTCGTGAATGGAAATAGGGTTGACTTCTTAGAAAAAGATAGCTGGATTGCTTAATAATTTAATTTGAGGGGTGTTTTGAAAAATTTCCTTAAGTAAGTTGCAGGCATAAAAAAAGCCCTGATAAATCTACCAGGGCTTTGCAGAGAGTGAGGGATTCGAACCCCCGGTACCTCGCAGTACAACGGTTTTCAAGACCGCCTCATTCGACCACTCTGACAACTCTCTAAAGTTTTGGATCCGGAAGACTGGCAGAGAGTGAGGGATTCGAACCCCCGGTACCTCGCGGTACAACGGTTTTCAAGACCGCCTCATTCGACCACTCTGACAACTCTCTGGATAATCAACTATCCGGATCACAATAAATTTTTAAAAGAAAATAAGCAGAGAGTGAGGGATTCGAACCCCCGGTACCTCGCGGTACAACAGTTTTCAAGACTGCCTCATTCGACCACTCTGACAACTCTCTGTATTTCTTTAATGCCGCGGACCTTTTGTCCTGGCAGAGGGTGAGGGATTCGAACCCCCGGTACCTCGCGGTACAACAGTTTTCAAGACTGCCTCATTCGACCACTCTGACAACCCTCTGTGATTGCTTAACGGATTGCAAAGGTAGGTAAAAAATCTTTAGCTGCAAGCCCTCATGGGTAAAAAATCAAACTTTTTTCCAATTGGGCATATAAACCGTTGGAATTCAATCAGGAATCTTCCGAGATATTTTCTTCCGTAAAAAAGGGTTGAAGGACCTCTACAATTTCCTTCGGCGCAATGGTAGGTTTGCCGGTTTTCATATCTACAAAGACCAGGGTGGTTTTGCCATGATTGATTAAGGTACCGGCTTCATTAATGACTTCGTAAAAGAAAGTAATTCGCATGCCATCCGGTAAAGTTTTTATCATGGTTTTGACCGTAAGCAGATCATCATAGTGGGCAGGTCGGATAAATTTGTTGTGAAGCTCCAGGACCGGAAGCATGACGCCTTGTTTTTCCATTTCGCGGTAATTCAGCCCCAGGCTTCTAAGAGCCTCCGTCCGGCATACCTCGTAGTAGGTCGCATAATTCCCGTAGTACATATAGCCCATTTGGTCCGTATCGGCATAGCGAACCCTGATTTGTGTTTCGTAAGTAAACATATATTCGAGTTTTAGCGCAAAGCTACATTATTCCAGTAAGCATCGCAATCTAGATTTTTATGAGGTATTCATTTGAGTATTAATAGTAATAAAGTAATACGGCTAAGGGCTTGTTAAAAAAAATATACAAAGTGATTCCATCTGTTGAAAAATACCATTACTTTTGTCCCGCAAATAAACTACCTAAAGTTATTTGCCATGTCTCTCGATCAAGAAAAATTTACTTACGAAGCATTAACTTATGATGACGTTTTGTTACGTCCAGCCTACTCAGAAGTTTTGCCTCGTGACACAAACACCACTTCCTTAATCACCCGAAACATAAAATTGAACATTCCATTGGTTTCTGCAGCTATGGATACCGTTTCGGAAGCGGATTTGGCCATTGCAATGGCTTTGGAAGGTGGAATCGCTATTATCCACAAAAACATGCCGATTAAAGAACAGGCGAAGCAAGTGCGTCGTGTGAAGCGTTCTCAGTCGGGTATGATCCTGGATCCAATCACTTTGAATATTGACTCTACAGCAGGTGACGCCATCCGTTTGATGCGTGAGTTCAAAGTTGGCGGTATTCCTGTGGTAGATTCGCAAAACCATTTGGTGGGAATTGTAACCAACCGTGATTTACGTTTTCATAAAAATATGAAATCTCCTGTAGTAGAGGTGATGACTAAGGAAAACTTAGTGACAGCTTCAGCAGGGGTTACACTAACGGAAGCGGAAGAAATTTTACAACAACGTAAAATTGAAAAATTACCCATCGTAGATGATACCAATGTGTTGAAGGGCTTGATCACCTACAAGGATATTTTGAAAAATAAGGACCGTCCAAATGCTTGTAAAGATGAGTTCGGTCGTTTGCGTGTAGGTGCAGCGGTTGGTGTGACTGGTGATTTAATGGAGCGCGTAGAAGCTTTGGTGGGTGCCGGAGTAGATTTGATTTCCATTGATACCGCACACGGGCATTCCAAAGGGGTGATTGAAGCTTTGAAGAAAGTAAAAGAAGTTTATTCCGATTTGGATGTTATCGTGGGTAATATTGCCACTAGTGAAGCCGCTACTGCTTTGATTGAAGCGGGAGCAGATGCACTAAAGGTAGGTGTTGGCCCTGGTTCTATTTGTACTACTCGTGTGATTGCTGGTGTGGGTGTGCCTCAGTTGTCTGCTGTTTATGAGTGTGCGAAAGCAGCCAAAGGTTCAGGGGTTCCGGTAATTGCAGATGGTGGTATTCGTTTTTCAGGTGATTTGGTGAAAGCCATCGTTGGTGGAGCAGATACCGTAATGATCGGTTCTCTGTTAGCAGGAACCGAAGAGGCTCCGGGTGAAATGATTATTTACGAAGGACGTAAATTTAAGTCTTACCGCGGTATGGGCTCATTGGAGGCCATGGAGCACGGTTCTAAAGACCGTTACTTCCAGGATGCGGAGGATGATATCAAGAAATTGGTGCCAGAGGGTATTTCAGGTCGTGTGCCTTATAAAGGTCGTGTTGCAGAGGTATTGTATCAGATGGTCGGTGGATTAAAGGCCGGTATGGGATACTGCGGTGCAGCAAGTGTAGAGGATTTGAAAAAGGCGAAATTTGTAAAAATTACTTCCGCTGGTGTGCATGAGTCTCATCCTCATGATGTTACGATTACTAGAGAGGCGCCTAACTATTCTAGATAATAAAAAGAAACTCAGATTATAATAAAAGCTGCCTGAAATCAGGTAGCTTTTTTTTTATATATAGGACATAATGAATTATTATTGGTATCTTCACTTCATGTGATCTTTAGAGCGTATTCTATTTTTATGCCTTCGGATAAATATATAGTAAGATTTAGTTTTTTTGTAGCAACGCTGGCATGGCTGGCGATGTCAGTATCTGATGTGCTTATCGGACATGGCAATGAGCTTCAATATTCCAGAGGGTTGGATCACCAGCTTCCGGAAGTGTTTTTTGTGCTCTTTTGTTTTTTTTCCTACGTATTTTTTCGATATCAAACTTCTTCCAGGGAACGAATACAAATTCAGGAACTGCTTTGGAGGATGTTTGTCACGGGGCTTGCCGCAACGATTATCGCTTTGGTCCTGTTCTTTTTTCTGGAAACGGAGCTCGGACTTAAACTAAACGGCAATGCTATTTTCAAAACATTCATCAATCATGTCATGATTGGGCTTTCCGTTTTGTTTTTAATATCCGCTTTTTCTGTATCAAAAAGGCTGGTGCTTTATCAGAAATCGAGAACACTGCTTTTCATTTGGCGATTATTCGAATACAGTTTATTCGTGGGGATGATTATCAGTATTTTTTCTCCCTTCCGGATGTCGGGCTTCCAGTTGATTTTTGCAGCTTATTTAATGGTGCTGGCGATTCTCTTGTCGGTGAATATGAAATGGGTGGCTTATCTGGATTCCGGTCAAAAGTGGAAAAGTATTTTGTTAATTTTATTAACGCTGGCTTATCTTTTTTACTTCATCCGGGCCAATTATTTTAATCATGTTTCCAGTACATTAAGTCTGGACTTAGCGGAATTTCCGCCCGTTTTGGCGGCGGCATTTTTCGTTTCTCTCTATTTAGTCTTTTCCCTTTTAGTAACATTATTCAATCTTCCGACTTCTTCTGTTTTTGAGCAAAAATTAAAAGAAGCCATTAATTTTAGTCGCCTGGCGGAAAGGATTTCAGGTTCTACTCCGGAGCAGGTGTACGAAATTCTGTTAGAATCCTCTGCTTCCACGGTAGCGGCTAATGCGGCCTGGCTGGAAATAAAAATTGAAGATGATCCGGAGCCCTATCTGTTAAAGCATGGCATTTCAGAGGAAGAAATTGAAGAGCTCAAGAATAACTTCATTGATGGACAGAAAGTGGAGTTGATTTTGAACCGGCATGTGTCCAAATCACTGATTCCTATCAAAAATACCATTAAGCTCAATCATTATGATTACCGCTCCTTAATGGTCTGTCCGATTATCATCAAAGACCGGGTAGTGGCCAGCCTGTTCCTTTTGAAAGACGTAACCGATGGTTTCAATAAGGAGATGGAGGATATTGTGGTGACCTTTATTAATCAGGCAACAGTTTCTTTGGAGAATTTCCGTCTGATGTCTGATGCCCTGGATAATGAGCGTTACCGCGAGGAGATTAAAATTGCCAGAAGGGTTCAGCGTAGTTTGTTGCCCCAATATGAGCTGGGTAAGGAATATTTCGACTTGGCCTCTTTCTCAAAGGCGGCCGACCAGGTGGGGGGAGATTATTACGATTTTCATCAGGTGGATGAGCATCGCTTCGCTTTGATTGTGGCCGATGTCTCCGGAAAAGGAACTTCTGCGGCCTTTTATATGGCACAGATGAAGGGGATTTTTCATTCATTGGTCAACATTGGAGTGACCCCGGTAGATTTCTTCGATTTGGCCAATGATGCCTTAAGTAGATGTCTGGATAAATCTACTTTCATCACAGCTTCCTACTTTTTAATAGATACCAAAAGAAGAAAAGTAGAATATTCCCGAGCAGGACACTGTCCTACTTTGCTTTACCAAACCAAGGATAAGAAAATCGAATTTTTAGAGGATCAAGGGATAGGTTTGGGCATTATTCGCGATAAAAATCTTTTTAAAAATTATATTTCTAACTCCACCTTCAGTTATGAAGAAGGAGATGTTATGTTTCTCTATACCGATGGGATTGTAGAGGCTCACAATATGGCCAAACAGGAATTTGGCTATGACCGCCTGAAGATGTTGGTGCAATCTTATGCCCAATTTGATGTGATGAAAATTCAGGAAGTGGTGATTGAAGGTTTATACGCATTTTGCGATGATCATCCACCAAATGATGATTTCACCACCATGGTAGTCAAGTTTAAATAAAAATAACTAACAGTACTTTTTTCCGTATATCTGATTATGGTAGAAATCCGTAAGTCACTCGAAGACGAAAAATATATTATTGAAGTCATTGGGGAAGTTGATGCCAGTTCTTCCATCCACTTGGATACTGCAATTGAAGAAGCATTTTCCGAAGGGCGAGAGAAGATTATGGTGGATTTAACGAGGTTAACCTATATAAGCTCTGCCGGTTTGGGTGTTTTTATGTCCTACCTGCAGGAAATTAAAACCAAAAACATTGGTTTCGTGCTTTTTGGTCCGGACCCGAAGGTGAAAGGGACTTTCTCTATTTTAGGGCTGGATCAGTTAGTAACTATTGTGGATAATCAGGATCAGGCAAAAGCATTTTTGGATGGAATTTCGGCATAAAGTAAGTTGTAGTACAAGCAGGCTCGAAGAGGTCCGTAGGTTTGTGCTGCAAACACTTAACTCACTTCAGATACCCGAGGAAACAGCGCATTTTTTGATGCTGGCCGTCGATGAGGTGTGTGCTAATGTAATGATACATTCACACGGCTGTCAGGAAAATGATTTCATCGTGTTATCAATTTCTAAAAAAGGAGATGCGGTGGTATTTGAAATTGAGGATTTTAATGCTGAAGGCTTTGATATTGCCGGCTATGATGCCCCCTCGGTAAAACAGATTATCAATACCGGAAGAAAAGGAGGGTTGGGGTTAAAGCTGGTCAAGGAAATTATGGATGGAGTGGAATATGAATCCCTCCCCAGTAGAAATATTTACAGATTGTTTAAATCAGTCTGAAAAGGGGCCATGAGCCCCTTTTTTTATATAAAAATTGTTAAATATTGGCTTTGCAGTCCTTTAGATTTGCATGCCGGATAGGCTTTTTTTACCTTCAAAGGTTTATTTTTTGATTATGAAAAGCCTAAGATTAACATTATTCACCTCCGTCATTTTATCTGCATGCCAAACCTTTCAGGGAGGCAAAACCAGCCCGGAACAAGGGGACATGCTGGTAGTGGGAGAGAAGCGGGTGAGCACCCCGGCATTCGTTTATGCTTTTGAAAAAAGTAATAGAATAACGGAGCAGGATCCGGATAAGCAACAAGTAAATGAGTATCTGGACTCCTATATCGATTTTCAAAGAAAAGTACTGGCTGGTCAGGCGGAGGGGATTGACACCACCAAAGCCTTTCAGAAAGAATACCAACAGTATTTAGACCAATTGGCCAAGCCCTATTTGATGGCCAGCAGGCTGGAAGATACCTTGCTGACGGATGCTTACCAGAGAATGCAACAGGAGGTCAGAGCGTCTCATATCCTGTTGCGAATTGATCCTTCAAAGGCCAGCCCTGCTGATACTTTAAAAGTGTATAACCGCTTGTTGGCAATTAAAAAGGAATTTGATGAAGGGAAGTCCTTTGAGTATTTAGCCAGAAACAATTCCGAGGACCCCTCTGCAAAAGTAAATGCGGGCGATTTGGGTTACTTTTCGGCATTTCAAATGGTTTACCCTTTTGAATTGGCGGCCTTCAATACGCCGGTAGGGGAGGTGAGTGATCCGGTGAAAAGTCAGTTCGGTTATCACCTAATTTATGTGCGCGATAAACGTGCGGCACAGGGTAAGGTAAAAGCGGCGCATTTGATGTTACGCGTTGAAAGAGGTGACAGCACTGGTGCCGAAGCGGCATTTCAGAAAATCAACAGCTTAAAGAAAATGCTGGACAATGGAGAAGATTGGGCACCATTAGTGAAAGAATTTTCTGAAGATCCGGGCTCAAAAGGTTCAGATGGAGAACTTCCCTGGTTTGGTCGAGGACGCATGGTTCCTGAATTTGAGCAGGCTGCTTTTGAATTGAAAGAAGAGGGAGAGATTTCTGATCCGGTCCGAACTGCTTACGGGTGGCATCTGATAAAGTTAATCGACCGAAAGGGCGTGGCCCCTTTTGAGGAAGTGAAGCCGGAGATTGAACGTAAAATGCGTCGGGTGTTAGCGGACGGGGAAAGAAAGGAGCTGTTGATTAAAAAACTTACTGCAAAGTATAATGTAGAACCCACAGGGGCATTGGATTCCCTGAATCAACTGAAAGATTTTAACCGGGCATTTGTTACAATTAATGAGCAAGCAGTGTATTCCAGCATTTTATCCGCTAAGCTTCAAAAGGCTTCGAATAAAGAAGGGGTTTACAAAAACTGGTTGTCGGATACGCTAAAAGTGATTGAAAAAGCACAATTGGGAGAAGAATTTCCGGAGTATAAGTTTTTGGCGCAGGAGTATCATGATGGCATGGTGCTGTTTGAAGTGATGGAGGATAAAGTCTGGGGGAAGGCCTCCAAAGATTCCTTAGGATTACAGGGCTATTATGTCGCGCATAAAGCTGACTATAAGACCTCCGAAAAATATCAATTAGTAGCCCTGGGAGCACGCGATACGGCAAAGCTTGCCTTGGCCAAAGCGGACTTTTTGCAGGGGAAAACAGGAAATGCGCTCGAAAAATCTTTTAACGAAGGCGCTGAACTGAATTTGCAGGTAAAAGAAGGCGCCTATTCAAAAACAGATTTTGCTGCCCTTTCTTCTGTAAAAAAATTGGGTGTGGGAGAATATGAACTAGAAGGTGATGGTTGGTATTGGTGGGTCAAAGTAACGGAAGTAATACCGGCCAAGGAGCAGCCATTGGATAGTTGTCGATTAAAAGTGTTGAATGATTATCAGGAAGCTTTGGAAAAAGCGTGGTTGAAATCCTTGAAAAAAGAGTATCCTGCAAAAGTAAATAAAGGTGAATTACAAAAAGTATATCAAGAAGTCCTTTAAGTTTTTATTGCTATTCATGATAGTGGGTGGATCATCCTGCCAATATTTCAGCCCTAAAGAAGGCGAGTTAGGTACGGAGGTGGACCCGCTATTGGCTCGTGTAGGAGAGCAGGCGCTCTATTTAAGTGAGCTCTCGGAATTTACCGGAGATAAGGACTATGGAAAAGACAGCGCTGCTCACTATCAGCGTTTGGTGCATAGTTGGGTGAAGCAGCAGTTATTAATTTCCAAGGCAAAAGAGGAAGGGATCGATTTGGCAGAAATCAACCAGCGGGTAGATGCCTATTTGAATTCATTATTGGTTTATGAATTTAAAAAGCGCTACATCAGCCGGAATATGGAAGCTTCAGTGAAGGATGAAGAGATTCTCACTTATTATGAGACGAATAAGAAAAATTTTGAGCTGAAGCAGAATATTGTGAAGGGATTTTTTGTCCAGCTTCCGGCAAATTCACCTCGGTTGAAAGATTTCAGGAAATGGTTCCGGTCTTCGAAGGAAAATGATTTGGATAAAATGAAGGCCTATTGCTTTCAATATGCTCAAAATTATCATATTGATGAGACCATTTGGATGCCCTTTGACGGGATAGTGAAAAATACCCCTTTTGGATCATTAGAAAGTAAGGGCAATTTCCTTAAAAAGAATAACTTTGCAGAACGGACCGAAAACGAGATGATTTACTTCCTAAAAATTAAGGAATATAAACTGATCGGGTCCACTCCACCTTTGGATTTTATTAAAGATCAGGTCACCGATATTGTCCTGAACAAAAGGAAGGTGGAGATGCTGAAGAATTTAGAAAAAGATATTTATAACAGAGCGGAGAGAAATCATGAAATTGAGATCATTGCCCAGCCTAATCGCTAATTTATTTGTACTGCTTTTGGTGGTCACGAGCTTAGAAGCGTTGGCGCAAGGTGGGCCAAAACCAGTGGTGGCAGATAAGATTGTGGCCAAGGTGGATAATTATATTGTGCTGAAGTCTGAATTGGAGCGTGCTTATCTGGAGTTTCTTTCTCAGGGGAAAATGGATGCCGACATGGACAAATGCAAAATGTTGGAGTCCCTGATTGTAGATAAACTGATGGTGGCCAAAGCGGAAATTGATTCCGTGGAGGTATCCGAAGATATGGTCAATGGTGAGCTGGATCGACGCATGGCCTACTTTGCACAGCAAGTGGGGGGCGAAGATAAAATTCAGGAATATTACGATAAGTCGGTGGAGGAATTCAAAGAAGAAATTTTCGATCGCGTAAAGGAGGATATTACCAAGCAAACCATGCATCAGGAAATTACTTCCGGTGTGAGTGTAACCCCGAATGAAGTAAAGAAATTCTTCAAAAAAATTCCAAAGGACAGCTTGCCTTACTATTCCACAGAGGTGCAATTAGGGCAAATTGTGAAGGAGCCGGAACCAAGTGAGCAGGAAGATGAAATTGCTCGTCAGACACTTTTGGATATTAAGCAGAAGGTATTGGCCGGTGGTGATTTTGAGGAATTTGCCAAGCAGTATTCTCAGGATCCGGGTTCAGGCGCATTTGGTGGTAATTTGGGCTGGATGTCCCGTGGACAATTGGTGCCGGAATTTGAGGAGTCTGCCATGACCATGAAAGTAAACGAGATTTCTGATCCGGTGAAGTCAGATTTTGGTTATCACCTGATTCAGTTGTTGGATCGTCGTGGTAATGAATTTAACTCACGTCATATTTTGATAAAACCAAAAATTGGAAGTTCAGACCTGGACATTGCCAGAGATTATCTGGACAGCCTTAGAACTTTGATTTTAGCCGATTCCATTGAATTTGAAAGAACGGCCAAGGACCATTCCGATGATCAAATGACGGCTAATGCCGGTGGGTATTTTACCGATGCTACCGGAGGTAATGTGGTTTCCGTAGAGACTTTGGATCCTACCATTTTCTTTACGATTGATACCATGAAAGTGGGCAATATCAGTAAACCGGTCGAATTCCGTCAGCAAGATGGAACCAATGCCGTGAGAATTCTTTATTATAAGAAGAAAGTATCTCCACACGTTGCCAACCTGGTGGATGATTATCTGAAAATTCAACAAGCCGCTCTGAATCAAAAGCAAGGAGAGAAAGTCAGCAAATGGTTTTCCACTGCTAAAGATGATGTTTTCATCTCCGTAGATGAAGAGTACAGAGATTGCGGTATTTTGGATGATTAATTCATAAATGAGTCTAAAGAGAGGCAAGAGGACCAACCTTTTGCCTTTTTTTATGCAAAAAAATTGGACGATTCGGAGAGATTTTTCCAAATTGGACGGACGCTATACTTTTCTTCTACGTTTGTAAAAAAAAGTATAAGGAAAGCTATCTAATTTAAGCCCTTCTAACCCTATGAGTATATTTGATTCGGACGTAACTGCGGCAGATCAACTGGCCGAAGATTTTGGTAAATTAAAAGCAGAAATTGGCAAGGTGGTCCTTGGTCAGGATAAAGTGGTGGAACAGGTTTTGACCTCTTTATTTTGTAAAAGCCATAGTTTGTTGGTCGGGGTTCCCGGATTGGCCAAAACGCTTTTAATCAAAACCATTTCCGAAGTTTTGGACCTCTCCTTCAACCGAATTCAGTTTACCCCGGATTTAATGCCTTCGGATATCCTGGGGGCTGAAACGCTGGATAAAGAAAGAAATTTCAAGTTTATCAAAGGCCCTATTTTTTCGAATATTGTGCTGGCCGATGAGATTAACCGTACCCCACCCAAAACCCAGGCGGCACTATTGGAATCCATGCAGGAATATTCGGTAACGATCGCTGGAAAGCATTTTAAGCTGGATCAGCCTTTTTTCGTTTTGGCTACCCAAAACCCCATCGAGCAGGAAGGAACTTACCCTTTGCCTGAGGCGCAGTTAGACCGATTCATGTTCAATATTTATTTAGATTATCCTACCTACGAACAGGAAGTGAGTATTGTAAAAGCCACTACCGCAGGAGAAACCCCTCAGGTGAATCAAATCATGGGTAAGGAAAAAATATTAGCTTATCAGGATTTAGTTCGCCGGGTGCCAATTGCTGATAATGTGGTAGAATATGCGGTGAAGTTGGTGAATAAAACACGACCGAGCAGCCCTATGGCGCCGGACTTCGCTCGGAAATATTTAGAATGGGGGGCAGGCCCAAGAGCTTCTCAATGGCTGGTAATTGCCGCAAAATGCCATGCCCTATTGCATGGAAAATATTCTCCGGACATTGAGGATGTACAAGCAGTAGCGGAGCCGATCCTGAGGCACCGTGTTTTCCGGAACTTTAAGGCAGAAGCCGAAGGCCTGACCATCGAAAAACTGATTCAGGATTTATTATAGTGATAAGCATAAATGGAAAAAGCCATCTTCATACTGAGGATGGCTTTTTTTGTCTATAATTTGATCTCTGTTCCGATCGCTTTCAGAAAGGCGGCGATCCATTTGGCATGTCCTGGCCATGCTGGGGAGGTGATTAAGTTTCCATCTACCACTACATCAGTTACAGGAACATTTACATATTCTCCTCCTGCCAGCTTTACTTCAGGTGCAACTGCCGGATAGGCTGTTAGTTTTTTCCCTTTTACCACCTCAGCGGCGGTCAGAATCTGTATGCCATGGCATACCGCTGCGATTACCTTGTCATTTTTATGAAAATGTTGGACAATTTCCAGCACGCGTTCATTTAATCTGAGGTATTCCGGCGCCCGTCCACCGGCAATTACGATGGCGTCATAATTTTCAGGAGCTACCTCATTAAAATCAAAGTTCAGCTGAAAGCGATGTCCCTTGAGTTCCACATAGGTTTGATCTCCCAAAAAATCATGAACAGCGGTTTGGATGGTGTCACCTGATTTTTTGTCTGGGCAAACCGCATGGACGGTATGTCCCACCATTTCCAGCATTTGAAAAGGAACCATAGTTTCGTAATCCTCGGCATAGTCACCGGTAAGCAGCAGAATGTTTTTTGCAGCCATTGAGTTAGATGTTTAGGAGTATGGTAACACTTTGGAGTCCAGTCCAAAACTTCAGGGCCAGGTCAAGGGTAGCAATGCCAATTAGCTTTAGAGCAATGTTTATGACCACAACACCCGACTGCAAATTCTAATGATTGGAAGCGATTTTAGCTGATGATTAACAATTGTGAGGTTATCCTGTTGGAATTTACCTGTATCACTTCTGCCATTATTCGAAATTTCATTAAGAATGCTGGTTTTTAAACACACTTCCACCACCTACTATAGTTACTGATTACCATAATTTTGGAAAGTAGGAAACTATTGCATTATCATACTCTGATTGAAAATAAAGATTAGACCGTTTCGGCATTTTTATTCAAACGTGATTTCAAAGCTTTCTTGAGCTTTCCAAAGCTGGATTTAAACTTTTTCAAATGGATCTCACTCTGCTGGAATTCTTCTTCGCACAAGGCTTGCTCCGGTAGCTCTGGCGCTTTTTCGGCGAAGTCAGCATAGAACAAGGAGTGAGCAGAAATAATTTGACGGAGCTTATTCAATAAACGTTCATGATGCGCCAATTGATTGACGATCTTTTTTTGCTCTTCTGCAGGCAGGTGGTAGATATTTCGCTCCTGTTGTTTTTTGAAAAAATTAATTTCCGATTGCCAAAAATCTATATTGGAAAGCCACTGCTTAAATTTCTGATGTAGGGATTCATGCGTGATAACATTCATATGCACAGGGGTTAAAATAAAACCATGAGTCAAAAAAATATCCTGTGTATAAAAAATCATCTGTCAGAACATTTATTCGACTGCTTTAACTAAATTTTTCAAATCGATGAGTAAAGTTTTTGTACACCTTAATTTAAGGTTTTTTCCGAATTTTTCAGTCTTTTGTCTCGTAAAATATTGGGAATCTGAATGGTGCAGGCTTAATTTTTTATTTTGCTATAAGGCGGGAGTAGTAGGAAGAAGAGGAAAGGGAAGTCCCTTAATTAAAGTTTTTTCCAGAAAGCAGCACGCAAGCTTTTCCAAATTTTGACTATTACCCCGAATATGCATGCTTAAACTCTGGTTTAGCCGCAAGGCGGGAAAAATTAACCCGGATTATTCATTCTTAAATCCCCATTTAGCTGTAAGGCGGAAAAAATGAAGGAATAGTTTCCTATTTCGAGTTTTTTTCCAACGAAGCAGATGAATGAGGGGAGAGCAATCTCAGTCAATTTTGAGCTAATGCAAATGCAGGAGGAACACAATTGAGATGAAATGAATTTATGCACTTTGGTGGAGATGCATTAATATGACAGCGCATAGTTTTGGATAATGCGGCTTAGTCAAACATAAAAAAGGACAGTAACTTTTAGCTACTGTCCTCTGATTAGGTTTTACTCATTCGTAGAGAAACCTGCCGACATTGTGTCGGTAATTCAAGTATTAGGAGGCATTGACGGATCAAATACCACCTTGGGGCAGATCGTAATACAATCTAATAACTTAACAATAAAAGGTTATGAATGTTTAGTGAAACGTCCTTAAATTTCCGTTTTTGCGGTGACCTTTTTAGAGTCATTGATAGCATTGCGATCCCGCAGGTTTTTAAATTCCCGGTACCTTCTGTTGGTGGCAATTCCAAAGCCAATCATCACCAAAAGAGTACCGATCCATAATACATTAATGAAAGGTTTTTCAAGCGCTTTTAAGACGATATAATCCTTTTGGGTAGTCTGTGCCTCAAAGACAAAAATACCTTCTTCAGGCTTGATGTTAGCAAGACTGAGCTTAATGCCGAGGTCTTCAATTACTTCCGGGATTTTACCCACCTGATTTCCTTTAATCAGGAAAATAGGCTCCGCAAAGTAGGAACGTTCGCTATCGAAAATCTGAATTTTGGCTTGTACCGCAACATCGTTCGGCCCAAGGCTCATGCCACCTACGGAAGGTAAAGTGATCAGGGAGTCAAAGCGGCAAACGAAATCATTAACGATGAATTGCGCTCCCATTTTGGCTTCAAAGGATTTTGCGGCACTCCATTCTGCTTCCTGGTCTGGTGTGATGAAAGCGGTTACGTGAGTATATAAATCACGATTAAATCCGCGCTTGATATCCGGAGAGATCACCATACCCATATTAGGATTTACCTGTGCTCGTGGATAAAGGGTGAATTTTTCTCCTTTCTGATCCGTATAATCTACCTCAAAATAGATGTTTTCCGGATGTACTTCTACGGTGTCCCCTTGATTGAAATAGGTTTTGCCGTCATAAGCTAATTCCGTCTTGGCAACTCTTTTACGTTCATTGCCGGTAGTGCTTAATAAATTATGGTCCACATAATTTGGCATGCCCATCACTTCTAGTCTTCTGCCCTTATAATTCAGCTGGTAATTTTCCATGGGGCGATTCCGATTGATCCAAAGTACAATGTTCTCCTGATCAAATTTTTCATCTGCCGCATCCTTAAAAATAGGCATGCCGCTTTGATTCAGGGAAACTACATTGGAATATCCTGCGGAAAATAAAATCCCAATCAGCATTAAAGCCATACCAATGTGCGTTACGGCACCTCCCGAAAGCTTGGGACTTTTTCGAATCAGATTGAAAAGGATGGTGCCATTGGCTGATAGGCAATAGACGGCAGCGGTAAGCAGGGCGATATAGGATAATTGCGCAACCGGATAAAGCAAAATGATGGCGCCGGAGGAAACTAAGGTAATCAGGAATGGCACCGTCAGCGCATCCCACAGTTTTTTAGAATCCATTTTCTTCCAGTAGAAGAACTGGCCTGTTCCTGAAAGCAATGCGATGGCTACGGCAAACCATAATTGAAATTTGGAGTAGAAAGCAACCTGATCAGTGGGTAAGGCTACATTAGAAATCCCACCAAATGCTTCTACAATGGCATTCCACACCGGAATGGACGTAGGAATAATCACCTGGAAGCCCATCAGACACAGCGTCGTCGCCCCTATGAAAATCCAGAACTCTCTGCTGTAAACCGAAGGCTCATCCTGCTCTACAGGTAAATCTTTCCAACGATAAAGGAAAATACCAAAACCTCCCAGGGTAAAAGCGGCAAGGTAAATTAATAGCTGTCCGCTTAAGCCCAGATCCGTGAAACTGTGCACAGAGGCATTTCCTAAAATTCCGCTTCGGGTAAGGAAGGTGGAGTAAACTATTAATACAAAGCCTGCAATACAAAGTCCCAATGAGCTTTTTAATGCCGTATGGTTTTTCTTGAAAACGATCATGGTGTGGATGGCTGCTACCAATACCAACCAGGGCACATAAGAAGCATTTTCTACCGGATCCCAGTTCCAATAGCCACCAAAGTTCAAAGTTTCATAAGCCCAATAGGCGCCCAAAAGAATTCCTAGGCCTAAAATGGCAGCCGAGAACAAGGTCCATGGTAATGCAGGACGTACCCAATCGCGGTATCTTTTGGTCCAAAGTGCCGCTACGGCGTAGGCAAATGGAATCAGGGTAGTGGCAAATCCCAGGAACAGAATTGGAGGGTGAATCACCATCCAGTAGCTTTGTAATAATGGGTTCAGGCCGGAGCCATCCTCTGGAATAAAGTCAGGATTGGATTGGAAAATGGGCGCATCCATCGCATCGCGCATCAGGGCGAAAGGCGACATGCCAATTTGCATATTGCCGATGACTGTTCCCAATATCATGGAAGCCAAATAGGCCTGCACGAGTGCGAAAACGGCCATCAATGGCCCTTCCCAGGATTTATTGGTGAAGATCAGCACCATTCCCAGTAGAGCATTCCACACCATCCAGATCAGAAAACTACCTTCCTGACCTTCCCACATAGCGGAAAGCATATAATACCAGGGCAAATGAATGGAAGAATGGCTCCAGGCATAGTGGTATTCAAAATAATTGCCACTTACGATGGCAAACAGCGTCGCAAAAACCCCTACAATGGATAAGGTGTGCAGGCTAAATGCCCAACGGCCATTTTTAAGCCATTCGTTCTTTTTGAGTTCATTGGCATTGGTCGCTTTGAAATAAGCAAAGGTGGCCACCAGTGAAGTGATGAATGCAAAAACCGTCAGAAAGTGCCCGAGGTTTCCAATAAATGTATTGATCATTGATTAAAATACTTCTGTAGTAGGAAAACGGTTTGTAAAACCAAAAAATGACAGCTGTTAAATGGTTTGCTCTTCTTTATATTTAGAAGGGCATTTGAGTAAAATTTTGTCGGCAATGAATTGTTCTTGATTTTTATAGGAACCAATGACCACCACCTGCTCTGAACGGGCAAAATCCTGTGGCATGGGTTCATTGTAAAAAACGGTTTCCGTCTTGCCATCATTATCGATCATGGTAAAGGAGAAAGAAACCATATCTCTGCCGGACTGTATGCCCACCACTTTCCCCTGAGGGTCTTTTGTTAATTGTCCCACCACATGGATGGCTTCTTTATTTCCGTCCTGCGCCATATTTTGCGCAACAGTAAAGGTGGTATAAGTACTGGAATCACCAATAGTACTGACGATCACCATAATGGCAATAGCAATAATTACGATTCCAAAAATATGTGCCTTTTTCATTATTGTTTGATTTCTAAGGGGTTATTGTGCAAAGGTAGCCTAATTTGCTGATATCTAAAATAATGTACGGAGAGGGTATTAAAGATCCAGTATTCGAAACGAAAATTAGATAGTGAAACGCGATATCCGATCATAATAAGAGAATAGCATGGCTATAGTCGAATAATATCCAAAAATCGCTGCTCTTACTTCGAATTTGCTTCGGTGGAGGTGATTTTTAATACCAGATTAGGCTTGCTGCCCGATCTCTGTTTCCAATTTCTTCAACTTTTGATCCGTCTTCCAGGCATATCCTGCAAAGCCACCCAAAACGGTTAATGCTACAGCGACCACCACGTATATCTTGCCTTCTCCTCTGAAGTTGTCCGCCATCTCTACTTTTTGGTTGGCGTAATCCTGATCAGTAATGGCTGTTTTTTCCTGCGCCATCGCCAGACTAAAAGAACCGGCTGCGAACAATGTTAATAATATCTTTTTCATGGGATTAGTTTTTGGAAGAAAAGGCGGAAGCCTCAATTGCACGGTTTAAATAATGTTGTTGGATGATCGCCATTCTCGCTCTGAGGTTACCCATCCATGCCCCCACCAGTATCCAACCGATAACCGCAGGGTAAAAAACAATTCTCAGCTGGCTGTCCAGGTCATAAGCATTAAAGCCCGGGTTTCCGCCATTGCCGGGATGCAGGGAATCTGTTAATCTGGGCAATATAAAGAGTAATGGAATCAATAGGGAAAAAGCAAAAATATTGTAAATCCCACTGATTCGCCCTTTTTGCTGAGGGTCTTCCAGTGAGCCCCTTAATACAAAATAGGCGAAATATATCAGCAGACCAATGGCCGCCCCATTCTGCTTGGGGTCATTGCTCCAGGGTTCTCCCCAGGTGAAGTTCGCCCAGATCATTCCGGTCAAAATCCCCAAAACCCCCATAAACACGCCCACCTGCGCGAATTGATCTGCATAGGCATCCAGATAATCCGCTCCTTTGGCGAGGTATCGAATGGAATAGATCACCGAGATCATGAGCATTACAATCATGCCAAACCACATTGGCACGTGGAAATGCAGATTCCGGATGGTTTCATTTAAAATATCGAGTCGGGGAGCATTAAATAAGAAGCCGCCCACTATGGAGTAAGCCACTAATAAGACTCCCAAAATTTTCCACCAATTGCGTTTCATGTTTGTTGAGTTCATTTAAAAAGTCCTTAAAAATAGGCGGAATAAACCTAAAAAGCACGCTTCAGCTTAACAGTTCCCTCAATAATACTATCGGAAATATTGATAGTTACTTTAGATTTGAATTTAGCGAAGATTTCTTTTGATGATTGTTCTCAAAGGTCAATAAACCCTGAGGCCGGAATTTTCATTTCTATATTCTCGTTTAGCTGAAAGGCGTGAAAAATGAAGGAATTTTTCCTATTTCTTTTTTTCCTGGAAGCAGATCAATGAGGAGAAGACAAGCTCACTCGAGTTTGAGCTAAAAAAACAGGGTAAAGTCATCAAAAAAACACGGACAATAAGGTGCTCATGGTGAATTACTAAACCCAGCGGTGCTTCATTCGGCTTAACTTCTCCACAGATAGGGGAAAAGTATAACAGACATCGCGCCCACAATCACATTAATGGCCAGTAGCGTAAGCAAATGGGGTGCACTGGCCTCCCAACCTACCCCTAATAATGCCCCTTTGGATAATTTCAGCGCCATTAATAGTACAGGGATTATCACAGGGAATGATAAAATAGCCATGAGGGTGCCGGAATTATTGGCCTTGGCGGCAATGCCTGAGACCATGGTCAGAGTGAAGCTAAAGCCACAAAGTCCTAGAAAGAGGGTAGTCAGGAAGACACCATAATGCTCAATAGGATTTCCAATAACCATACTATAAAAGCCGAGGCACACGATGCCTAATAGCAATAATAAGAATGTATTGTAAATCCCTTTCGCTATTATGATGTATTCTGGTGAAGTGAGCTGATACCAATAAAGATTACGCCCCTCGCTTTCCTGTAAAAAGCTCTTCGCTACAGCATTAATGCCTGCGAAGAGCAGGATGATCCAAAAAAGTGCATTCCAGGTGGGAATGTTGATGGCTCCGGATTGTAAGTGAAAACTTAAATAGCAAATAAAAACGGTGGCTCCCACATATAAAAGCAATCCATTGATGGCATATTTCTGTCGCCATTCCATTTTCACTTCTCTTTCGATGAGGGTAAGTATTTGATTGAGTCCTGACATTTGATCATTGATTTGGACTCAAAAATACGTTTGAAAAACTCATCATCAAGCAAAAACATTACATTTTGATGAGTTCAATGCCGAGCGAATCCTTTTTTTGGGAAGTGGTAAGCCTCAATAGGATAGGGAGGATTTTTTTAAAACCATGCCTTTTTATTGCACTAGAGCAGGTAATAACTGGAGTAATTATGGTAATCCGGCTTAATAAGTGCTGTTTAATGATTTTCTAATGATGGTTTCCCGGAACGGCTTAATCTTTGAACATTCTTTGTTTCCTGTACATTAAGCAATACCTTTGCGGAAATATTTTCCCGAAAGTGTCTTTTGTGGAAAGTGCAATGGAAGGATCTCCGCTAAGTGCCCTATGGGACTGAAGGGGCGAAGCTGTATCTAAAGCAATAATTACGTTAACCAAATATTTTTGTTTCCCGTGCGAATAAAAAATTACATGCCTTCAATGAGGTTGCTGTTTTCATTGGTAGGCCTTTTTTTCTTCATGTTTCAAATCCATGCCCAGTCATTGGAAGGATTGGATAACATTGACTTCACCGGTAAATCAGTAGATGATTTGTCCGATGCGCAAATCATGCAAATCCAGCAGGAAATGACCAAGCGTGGTTTGGGAATGGCCGAGATAGAAATGTTTGCTCAGGCAAAAGGCATTCCTCAATTGGAAGTGAATAAACTTAAATCCAGACTGGCAGAAGTGAGCACGATGGGCGCCAGTTCGGCTTCTGGTTTAGAGGGTGATTTTATGAACTCCCAATTGCCAGAGGTGACTACCGAATATTCCGAAAAGGAAGAGATTCCACAGGAATCCATCCCAATGAGTGTTTTTGGTTCCAAGTTGTTTAATGCGAAGAACCTTACATTTGAGCCTTCCATAGCCTTGAATCCTTCCAGTGATTACCGCTTAGGCGTTGGGGATGAAGTCCGGATAGATATTTGGGGTGCTTCACAACAGAACTATAAATTACTGGTCGATAAGACCGGTTCTATTAATATTCCGAATATCGGCCCTATCCGGGTATCGGGTATGCATTTAAAAGATGCGCAAAATAAAATTCTAAACCGACTGTCAGCCATTTACAGTGGGATGAAAGGCAGTCAGCCGAATACCTTTGGGCAGGTAAGCATGGGCATGTTACAGGGGATCAATGTAAATGTGATTGGAGAGGTGATTTTGCCGGGTACGTACACACTACCATCCACAGCCTCTTTATTTAATGCCTTGTATTTATCCGGAGGCCCCAATGATATCGGTTCCTTCCGTAAGGTACAGGTAATTCGTGGTGGGAAAATTGCTCAGGAAATTGATGTGTATGATTATTTGGTGAAAGGTAAAGGGAACGCCAATATCCAATTAGAGAATGATGATGTTATAAAAGTACCACCTTACCAAAATCGTGTGGTGATGGCTGGAGAATTTAAACGTACAGGGATTTTTGAGGGGAAACACGGAGAATCGGTGATGGATATGGTAGACTATGCCGGTGGATTCACGGAAAATGCCTATACGCACCGATTAGAAATTTTTAGAAAAAACGGAAGAGAGCAAACCGTGAGGGATGTGACTTTTGATCAACTCACTACTACGGTTATTCAAAACGGGGATTCTATTTTGGTGAAGCCTGTTTTAGAACGCTATGCCAATCGCGTTCAAATTACAGGAGCCGTTTTTCGTCCGGGCACTTATGAAGTGGAAGATGGACTTCAGCTTTCTACCTTAATTCAAAAGGCCGAAGGCCTGAAAGAAGATGCTTTCCTGGAGCGTGGATATATTTATAGAAAAGGAGAAGATCTTTCTGATGAAGTGATTTCTTTCTCTGTGGTAGATGTGGTTTTAGGAAAAGAAGATATCGTTCTGCAACGTGAAGACTATGTAGTGATTTCTTCTCTTTTGGAGATGAGAGAAGAGTTAACCATTGATATTGGAGGACCTGTGATGAAGCCGGGAGAATATACTTACGGCGAGGGCATGAAATTGAAAGATTTGATCGTTGTTGCTGGTGGTTTTAAAATTGAAGCCTCAGGCGCACGGGTGGAAGTGGCCCGACGCCTAAGAGGAGAGGATGCGGAGAAAGCCTCGGATAAAATCGCTGAAATCTTTGTGATGGACATTAGCAAAAACCTGACTGTTTCAGAAGCGGATGGGGAATTTGAATTAAAGCCATTCGATAAGGTATTTGTAAGAAAAGCACCCGGATCAAAAGTGCAGCGCACGATTACCATTGCCGGAGAGGTGGTTTACCCTGGCAATTATTCGCTGAGCTCGGAGCGGGAAAGAATCTCGGATGTCATGAAACGTGCAGGAGGATTTAACTCCAATGCCTTCTTGGAGGGTGCGATGTTAACCCGTAGAATCACTAAATCCGAAAAAGAATTGGCCATTCAGGAAGAGATGCTGCGAAGAGATCAATCCATAGAATTAACTAATCTGGAGTTTGAAGTGGTCGGCATTCAGTTAGATAAAATTATGAAAAACCCCGGAGGCAAACTGGATATCTATCTGGAAGCAGGAGATGAAATTTTAGTGCCCCAACGTGCCCAAACGGTCAGGATTTCCGGAGAGGTACTTAATCCGGTCTCCACAACTTTTGAGCCGGGAAAAAGTGCTAAATTTTATATCCGTCAAGGGGGTGGTTTTGGATTAAGGGCCAAAAGACGAAAGACCTATGTTCGGTATCCCAATGGAACCTCTGACGTAACTAAAAGCTTTATTTTTAGAAGTTACCCCAAAGTAACGCCGGGAGCAGAGATCATCGTTCCTCAAAAACCGGCACGTCCGCCAATGACCGCTACCTCCTGGATGGCTTTGGCTTCCTCAGCGGCCGCATTAGCGCTTACCGTTACTTCCATCATTAACAACGTCAAATAATTAGGGATGAAAGAGAAAATGGAACTTCAACACCAGCACCCATCTCCTAATTATTATGAGGAAGATGAGATTGATTTAGTCGCAGTTGCCAAACATATTATCGAGAATCGTCACATCATTTATAAGTCTGTGGCGATTTGTACCGTGATTGGTCTATTGGTGGCCATCTTTAGCCCGGTAAAATATACCGCCAAAGCCACTTTGATTCCGGAAGCAGGCGAAGCTCAAATGGGGAATTTGGGAGGCCTGGCTGGTCTGGCCGGTATGGCGGGGATTAATATTGGTGGGATGATGGGCGATCAGTCGACGATTCCTCCGGAGTTGTATCCGGAAGTTGTTAAGTCCTGGCCATTTCAGAAGCAGTTGATGGAGACGGAGATTACCCTGGCTGAGGTGGGGCGTCCCATCACAGTCTATGAATATTATGCCGAGTGGAAAAAAGAGCAGCTGGGAGCGAAGATTAAGAAATATACCATTGGACTGCCAGGGACTATTAAGAAAGCGATTAGTGGGGAGCCTGTAAAGATGGTAGCTACTAAAGGAGGCCCAATTGTAATTAGTAAAGAGCAGGCCATAGTAAGAAAAACGCTTGAAGATTTAGTGGTAGTTGATGTGGATGCTAAAAGTGGAGTGATTTCTCTAGAAGTTGAAATGCCGGAGGCTTTGGCAGCAGCACAAATGGGCGAAGTAGCCTTGGAGTATTTGCAAGCTTATATTACTGACTACAAAACGGAGAAAGCGCGTCAAAATTTAATTTTCATCCAGGATAGCTTTAATGAAAAAGAGGCAGAGTTTCTTGCTGTTCAAAAAGAATTGGCGAATTTTCAGGATAAAAACCAATTTGTATCGACTGCCATGGCAAGGACAGAGGAAAAAGCTATTTCGGATAAGTATAACCTTGCAAACAGTATTTACCAAGAATTGGCTGGGCAATTGGAGCAAGCAAAAATTGCCTTGAAAGATAAAATGCCGAATTTTACAATCTTAGAACCGGTTAGTGTGCCCATTGAGAAGTCAGCTCCTAAAAGAGGGTTGATTTTGGTGATTAGTGCTTTTTTGGGAGTGATTGTTGGTTTAGGGATGGTGTTTTTTTATCATCTAAAAGAAAATTTTGTAATTAATTAAAGAAAGGTCGCTCTTTCTAGAATAGTCATGTTAAATAATAAAAAAATATTAATCACCGGAGGTACAGGCTCATTTGGTAAAAAATTCATTGAGATGATTACCACCCAGTATCCAGATGTAAAGCGAATTGTGGTATTTTCAAGAGATGAGTTGAAGCAGTTTGAGATGAAACAACAATATCCTGCTGAAAGGTACCCTCAAATAAGGTTCTTTATAGGTGATGTGCGAGATAAGGAGCGTTTGATACGTGCATGCGAAGGAATAGATGTAATTATTCATGCAGCGGCAATTAAGCAAGTGGATACCGCAGAATATAACCCAACGGAGTGCATTCGAACAAATGTACAAGGGGCAGAGAATGTAATTGACGCAGCTTTGACATGTGGTGTAAAGGATGTAGTGGCTTTGAGTACAGATAAAGCATGTGCACCAATTAACTTATATGGAGCGACTAAATTAGCTTCAGATAAGCTTTTCACTGCAGCTAATAATATAAAAGGAAGCCGTGATATCCGTTTTTCTGTAGTGCGTTATGGTAACGTAATGGGATCAAGAGGCTCAGTTATTCCTTTCTTCATGGGTAAAAAACAGGAAGGGGTATTGCCGATTACTCATGAAGAGATGACTCGTTTCAATATTTCTTTAGAGGACGGTGTCCGATTGGTTTTCTTTGCGATTGAAAATGCTTTAGGGGGAGAAATTTTTGTTCCAAAGATTCCGTCATATAAGATTTTGGATGTAGCAAAAGCCATTGCACCTGAAGCAAAATATGAAGTGGTTGGGGTGAGACCTGGTGAGAAATTGCATGAGGAGATGATTACAGAGTCAGACTCTTTGAATACAATCGAAATGGATAAGTATTATGCCATTTTACCTTCGGTCTCTTTTGCACATAAAAAAGAGGAGTTTATTAAGCACCACAGCGCAAAAGAGGTGCCGTTTGGCTTTAAGTATAACTCAGGAGAGAATACAGAGTGGGAAACGGTTGAAAGCATGCGCGAAAATATCCGTACCTACGTAGATCCTAACTTTCAAGCATAAGAGAGATGAGCAAGAGTATACCCTACGGTAGACAGGATATCAATCAACATGATATTGATGCTGTTGTCAAAGCTTTGACTTCAGATTTCTTGACACAAGGCCCTGAAGTTTTGGCTTTTGAAGAAGCTTTCGCCACTTATGCAGATGCAAAATATGCTGTCGCTGTTTCTAATGGAACAGCAGCGCTGCATTTAGCGGTGATGGCCTTGGGATTAAACGAAGGGGATAAAATTATTACTTCACCGATCACCTTTGCCGCTTCGGCCAATTGTGCCCGTTATGTTGGCGCAGAAGTGTTATTCGCTGATATTGACCCTAAAACCTATTTATTAGATATAGACAAGGTAAGAGCATTATTAGAGGCAGCCCCTAAGGGGACTTACAAAGGGGTAATACCTGTTAGCTTTGCTGGTTATCCAGTAGCCTTGGAGGCTTATAGGGAGCTTTGTGATGAATATGATTTGTTTTTATTAGAAGACGCTTGTCACTCTCCAGGAGGATATTTTGTCGACTCAAATGGTGAAAAGCAAGTTTGTGGTAATGGTAATTATGCTGATGCCTCTGTCTTCTCTTTTCACCCGGTCAAACATATTGCAGCTGGCGAAGGAGGTATGATTACCACCAATAATGAGGAAGTATACCAGCAGCTACTTCTTTTGAGAACGCATGGCATCACTAAAACCCCGGATTTATTAGAAGAAAATCACGGGGGCTGGTATTATGAAATGCAAGCGTTAGGATTTAACTACCGAATTACCGATTTCCAAGCAGCTTTGGGCAATAGCCAGTTGTCGAGAGCGGAACAAGGGGTGATTCTAAGAAATCAAATTGCTGAGAACTATACAAAAGCATTTGAAGGTTCAAATGTACAAGTCCCATATGTATCTGATACGGTTTGGCATGCGCATCACCTGTATGTAATTCAAGTTGAAGATCGTAAAGGTTTATATGATTACTTAAGAACGCATAATATTTTTGCTCAAGTACATTATATCCCTGTCCATTTGATGCCTTATTATAAAAAACAAGGGTGGAAAATTGGAGATTTACCAGTAGCTGAGGAGTATTACAGTAAATGTTTAAGCTTACCAATGTACCCTACATTGTCTGATGAAGAGCAGTCATTTGTCATTGAGAAAGTTTTAGAATTCACAAAATGAAACGCATAGCAATTATACCGGCAAGAGGAGGGAGCAAACGCATTCCTCGCAAAAATATCAGAGAATTTTTAGGTAAGCCTATAATTGCCTACTCTATTGAAGCAGCATTGGAATCTGAGCTATTTGATGAGGTGTTAGTTTCAACGGATGATGAAGAGATTGCTGATGTCGCAAGAAAATATGGTGCATCTGTGCCTTTTTTGAGATCAAAGAAAAATGCTGATGATTTTGCTCCCTTAAGTGCTGCTATAATTGAATGTCTCAATACAGTGGAGGGGGATTATGATATAGTTTGTTGTATTTTGGCAACAGCACCATTTATTTCGGCTGAATGGCTAAAGAGGTCAGCAGAAATACTGACTGAATGTGATTCTGTTGTCTCCATATGTCGGTATTCTTATCCAATCCAAAGAGCTTTAAAAGTAGACGCTTCAGGTAATGTTGATTTCCTTTTTCCTGAATATAAATTGGCTAGAAGTCAAGATTTGGAGCCTTGTTTTCATGATGTGGGGCAATTCTATTGGTCAGATGTAAGTTTGATGAAAAGAGACTTGAAACTTACTTGTGGAAAAACAAAGGGGTTTGAGTTGCAAGAGATATTTGTCCAAGATATTGATACGGAGGAAGATTGGTTTAATGCAGAAGTAAAGTGTAGAGTACTCAAAGATATTAGATCATGAGAAAAAAAAGATTACTCGTAATTGGAGCCGGATTTGGTCAGGTTCCTGCTATTAAAAAGGCTAAGGAACTGAATATAGAAGTTATAACGGTTGATAAAAATCCTAATGCCGAAGGCTTTCAGTACGCAGATAAGGCCTATCCAATTGATATCCTAGATGGAGATTCTATTTTGAAAGTTTCCAAGGAGTTTGGTATTGATGGAGCTATGACAATGCAGACTGATTTGCCTATTCCAACTTTGGGTTATATAAATGACAAATTAGGTCTTGTTGGTGTGACTTATTCAGCAGCAAAGAATTGTAGCAATAAAATATTGACTAGAAAAAAACTGCAAAGCAAAGGAGTGTCACAGCCAAACTTTGAAGTTGTAGCCTCTTTGGAAGCTACAATAAAAGCTGTTAATGAAATTGGTTTGCCGGCGATTGTTAAAGCAGTTGACAGTTCTGGTAGCAGGGGCGTTACAAAAGTAACATCAAGTACCCAAATTAAACAGGCTTTTTATGAAGCTAAAAAATATAATCGTCAGCCAGAGATACTTGTTGAAGAGTTTATTGATGGGGTTGAGCTTGGTGCTCAGGCATTTTCAGTAAAAGGAAAATGTGAGGCTGTTTTTCTTCATAATGATACTTTGGCTGATGGTAAGTACCTTGTTCCAACTGGGCACTCTTTTCCCTCCCATTTGCCAGAGTCCCATATTAAGGAAGCAGAAAGAGTAATTAAAGCCTGTGTAGAAGCTTTAGAGATAAATGATGGGCCTTCAAATATTGATATTATTATATCTCACTCAGGGGAGGTGAAAATAATTGAAGTGGGTGCTAGAATAGGAGCCACTTGTCTACCCGAATTAGTATCATATTATTCAGGTATTGATTGGGTTAAAGAGACGATATTAAATGCACTGGGTGAAAGTGTAAATCTTAATAAATCCGGTACGCATCCTTGTGCGGCATTGATTTTAGAAGCACCAAAAGATGGGAAATTAATGTCATTTAACATTCCTGAGGAGGTGAAAACTAACCCGAACTGTTTGGAGGTCGAAGTTTCTGCAAAGGAAGGTGATGATGTTAGTGTTTTGAGGAAAGGAACAGACCGCATTGGTAAAATAGTCGTTAAAGAAGAGTCGGCTACCCTCGCAGAAGAGTTAGTCTATCAATTAAGGAAGCGAATAACATTTAATATAGTATAGGTTGAATTTTGCTGTAATAGTTGAAGGTAATTCCGCAATTGGATTAGGCCATGTTTTTAGATGTATTAACTTAGTTGAGAGGTTACTGTCCGAAGGGCATAATGTCTGTGTATACATCCCTAATATTCCTAAGGTAGAATTTATTCTTAGAGAAAAAGGAATTACTACATATAATTTTTTTATTGATACTTTTACTCAAGTAAACAGTGGTATTGTTGCTGATTTAAATAGGCATTTATGCAAAAGTAATACGGATGTAGTTGTATTGGACTTACTAGAGGAGTCATTCGTGAAATTTGAAGGCCTTCGACAAAATAATACTGTGATAATTGTTTCAATAACTTCTTTTCTTATAAATAATGAAAAGCGATATGAGCATATTTCATTTTTTCCCGATTTTGAAGAAGATAAAGTTGTAGAGGTTAATCACCATTATGGGGCAATGAAACTTTTTAGTGGTAAATCTTTCTTTATGTTTAGGGGGGAGTTCGAGAAGAGGTTTCCAAGTAAAAGGATTAATGTAGAAGCACCACAAGTTTTAATAACAATGGGAGGGGCGGACCCATATAATTTATCGCTCAAAGTACTTAAGTCGCTGGAACTTTCTGAACTCCCGATCGAAATTATTGTAATAATTGGGGCTGTTTCGGTATTTCGCAATGAAATATTGAGATTTTCAGCAAATTCTAAAAATAAAATCACGGTTTTAGATCAGGTCAAAAATATCGAGGATTACATGCATCATGCTGATATTGCATTTATAAACGGAGGGGTGACTAGATATGAATTATGTGTAGTAGGTACTCCGTTTATTGCAATTTCAATTCATGAGAAGCAATATTCAATAACTAAGAAGTTAACAGATGTTATTGGACTTGGTAACTTAGGGGTATATGATAAGTTAGACGAGTCTGATATTTTTGGATATTATGAGTCAGTTTTAAAAGATGTTAATTTGTTAGAACGAACTTCTGCTAAAATGAAAAATGTATTTCATTTAAATGGGATTAAAATGATAACTGATATAATATTGGATAGGGTTAATGAGGGTAGTTAATAACTTTTGGAGATTATATATCAAATTTAGATTTTTATTTATACCGGATGGTGCGTTTGGAGATAGAGCACGAGGTAAGGTATATGAGCCCTTTTTACAATCTTATGGGAAAAATTTTAAAGTTGGCTCGAATGCGTTTATATATAATCCAAATGGTCTATCTGTTGGGGATCATGTTTACATCGGCTTTAATAGTTACTTAGGGCAAGGAGAGGTTCATCTTGCAGATGAAGTTTTAATAGGGAATTTTGTGTCAATTACTGCAAGTAACCATCTTCGAAAAGGAAATTCTTTTAGGTTTGGTGGATTTGAACCAAAAAAAATAAATATAGGTAAGGGCACTTGGATAGCCGCTCATTCATCAATTACTGCTGGAGTTGAAATAGGGGAAGGGAGTTTAGTCGCTGCGGGTAGTGTAGTTACAAAATCATTTGGTGATTCATTAGTTATTGGCGGAGTTCCAGCAGTAGTAATTAAAGAAATGAATGATGAGTTTTTAAAGGCAAAGGATTGATGAGAATAAATAATTCGATTTTAGGTGAGCAGGTGTATATAATCGCAGAAATCTCAGGAAATCATAATAATGATTGGGAATATACTGTTGATACAATTTATGCAATGAAAGAAGCAGGTGCTGATTGTGTAAAGTTACAAACATATACTGCAGATTCGTTGACATTAAATGCTGATACAAAATATTTCGCTCCTCGAACTAGTGGGATATGGAAGGGAAAGAGACCTTATGATGTTTTTTCCGAGGGAGCAATGCCATGGGATTGGCAACCGAAGTTGATTGAGTTAGCTAATTCCTTAGGAATGGACTGTTTTTCTTCCCCATTTGATAAAAAAGCGGTCGATTTTTTAGAGGAATTAGATACTCCAGCTTATAAGATAGCCTCATTTGAAATTCAGGATATCCCATTGATAAAATATGTTGCTTCAAAAGGAAAGCCAATGATCATATCAACAGGGATTGCGACTTTGGAAGATATTGATTTGGCTGTGAATACGTGTAGAGCACAAGGAAACGATCAAATTGCCTTATTGAAATGCACTTCGGCGTACCCAACACCTATGGAAGAAGTGAATTTAAAGGTGATTCCTAATTTAAAAGAGACATTTGAAGTGCCAATCGTAGGATTGTCAGATCACACAATGGGGAGCACGGTACCTTTAGGTGCTGTAGCCTTAGGTGCTAAAATTATAGAGAAACATTTTGTGTTGGATAGATCAAAAGGAGGAGTAGATGCTTCATTCTCCATGGAGCCAGCAGAGTTTAAGCAGATGATTGATTCTGTAAGGGACTTGGAGCGAGCACTAGGAAAGGTCACCTATCAATTAACAGATAAAGCATTAGATAGTAGAACAAGAGGACGGTCATTATTTGTTGCTGAAGATATTAAAGCTGGAGAAGTAATTACAGAGAATAATGTGCGTTCTGTTAGACCTGGAGCAGGGTTACATCCGAAATATATGTTGGACATTGTTGGTAAAAGAGTAAATAAAGACATCGAAAGAGGAATGCCTGTTACTTTTGGTGATATTATTGAATGATAGAGAAAGCTTTAAATTTGATTTTAAGGCTCCTTGCATTAGGAAGTCGATTTGTTTTTATTTTTCTGATTGGAAAATATGCTGGAGCTGAGTTTTTAGGGGAGTACAGCCTGTTTGTGACCTCTATTACTTTGGCAGTAATTATTTTAGGTTTTGATTTATATGTTCATGCGACACGTGAAATTATTGCCGCGAGTGATGAATTAAAGTCAAAGATTATTCTCCATCAGTTTGTGGCTTATTTGCCCTTATACCTAGTGATATTACCACTGTTGATAGTCGTTTTTTTACGTGATTATGTAGCTTGGGAATATGCTCATCTTTTCTATCTCGTATTGGTGTTTGAGCATATAGGTTCAGAGTTTTACAGAATTCTAATTCCATTAAAAAAGGTTGTTTTTGCAAACATCCTTTTTTTTATTAGAAATGGCTTGTGGGCAATTTTTTTAAGTTTATACCTGTTTTTCTTTGGCGGTATGAATGACCTGCAATTTGAGGATATATATTATGTGTGGATAATTTGCACAGGTATAGCATTTGTATTGGGTGCTACCTTTTTTATAAGTAGGTTTAACTTTAAACAAGTATCGTTGGATAAATCTTTCTTTTTTAGCTATTATAAGGTAGCATGGCGTTTTTTTATTGCAACCGTCGCATATAAAGTTATTGAGTTTTCCGATCGTTATTTTATACAAGAGTTTTCCACTAAAAAGATGTTAGGTGTTTATTCTATGTATAGTCAGACTAGTAATGTCTTAAATATTTTTATTTATACACTTGTGATTACAATGTTGTATCCAGATCTCTTGAAATCAATTTATGATAAGGATGCTAAGTCATTTAGTGCTATAAAGCGTAAAATGTTTATTGAAGTTCTGGCTTGGAGTCTGTTGGCTATTGTAGCTGGTTTTTTGATATTACCATATATTTTGAAGCTTCTAGGTGGTGAGTATCAATTATATTCCTCAATTTATTTTATTTTGATTATAGCTAATGTGTTTTTTAATTTGTCGTATATCTACCATTTTATCATAACAGGCCATAAAAGGGATCGTGATCTGATGAATATCTCTTTGTTTACTGCAGGGGTGATTTTGTGCTTTAATTTTGTTGGAATTCAACTTTATGGAGTGTATGGAATAGCCTTGTCAAAATTTGTTGGATTCTTTGTGCTGCTATTATTGAAACGAAATTTAGTGCTGCGGAGGCGACTTGCTCTTACGTAAATTTAATAACATTTTGTGGAATTTTAATTAATCATTCTTGTGTGAATGAAGCTGTTTTGTAAATGATTAAATATCTATTTTATCCTCAGAATCAAGAGCATGTCTTAAATATGGAGCCTTTAGCATTAAGGCTGAAAGAGCAGGGGCATGAAGTGACTTTTTTGACATCTGAAGAAATATTTTGGCAAAAGTTAAAGTTTGGAGAGACTCACAATCTTATTAGTGTAAATAGTGTGAAAAGCAATAGAAGCTTCTATCTAGTAAATTCTCTCTACCAAGTTATTATAGTGTTTAAGTTTAAGTTAGCAATACGTAATATTCATGACCAGTTTGACCACTTAATAATTGGAAATGATGGGGCGCTTCAACGAAGTGTAATTGATGTTTTTCGGAAACATAATAAGAAAACATCAATGATGTTGGATGGAATTATTACTGATTCCTCTTATACATTGAGAGAAATATTTAAGATGGAAAGTGATAAGGCCAAAATGTTGTTTAGATTTTTTAAGATGCGTTTAAAGAAAGGTTTGTTTAAGCTTTTTTCCCGAACAGCATTAAATACCTATTTACCTTCCGAAGTAGGTTGGAGTTGTGTTGATAACATATTTGTGATAGGGGAATACTCAAAGAGAGTGATTGAGAGAAGATGTTGTAAAAAAACCAATGTGTTTGGATTTGGGTTGCCTAGGTTTGTGAAAAAAGTAGTAAAAGAGTCCCAATGTGTGAAAAATTCTATTGTGTTTTTTACATCTGCATTTAAATGGCATGCGAAAAAAGAGCTGCATGAACTTCAGGTTAAAGATATTGAATTGCTAATTACAATTAATAATAACCTCGATGAGTCATTAAGGAAAGCTATTATCATAAAAGTCCATCCTAGGGAAAGTTTAGATGACTATATGCACCTTTTGAAGAATGAAAATGTGAGACTTGATAGTCAAACAGCACCGGTGATGTTTTTTCATGAATCAAATAAATTATTTAGTAATATTTCTACTTGCATATTAGAAGGAACTACGTATGGTGTAAATGTTATTTCAATGATGAATCATTTTGATTATGAGAAATATCAAAAAAGCTTTATTTCTAGTTCAGCTATCGTTAAGACATTTAGTGATGAGGATGTTTTAGATATATTACTTAATGGAGAGCAAGGGGTTGAAGAGATGTGTTATTTTATTAATACTGAAGGTGGATTAAGTGATGTTTTGGGTGTGATATCTTGATGAGGATGAGTTTTTAAATTCATTTTCCTAAAGAATTATTGGGCTTTGTAGTCATCTTTACAGATACTTATTTAGTATATATGCAAATCAAAACAGATTATAGTGCTGGATTGTCTTTTGTGCTTTCAGTATATTTATTAATTTTCATTCAATTGCTTTTTTCCAATACTCTGTCTTTGTTTATTGGATTCGTGTGTTTTGTGCTCGGTTTTTATACTTTATTTAAGTATGTGAGGTTAAATACAGTTATAGTTGTTTCAATATTTTCAGTCGTATTACTTCAGAATTTAATTTTAGCACTATTATCACCAATTTATCAATCATCAGTTTTGTTGAAGTTGGCCCTTAGTTTAAATTATTTTTATCCATTATATATACTCTTAATCTATCAATTAAGCAAAATTGATTTTTCATTTAAATTAAACTTAAGGTTGGTTAAGGAAAATCATTTATTGCATATTATATTTTTGATAATTGTTTACTTTTTTTATGGTCTATTTAAATCAAAGGATCTCGTTGCGAGTATATTGTATTTTAGAATGTTTACTTTAGGTATTGTATATTATTATATTGGTTATTATTTTAAGGGTTCGGTCAATTTTAATAAAGTAAATCGAGTAGTAGTTGTTTCTTTTTTTGTATTATTGATGCTCTTATTGGTTGAAAAGGTATTTCCTTATTGGTTCAATATTCTGATTAATGCAGATACTTTTAAAATATTAAAATATAATCTTTCAGAAAACACCCGTATAGATGAAATAGTTCGTTTAAGAGGATTTTTGAATTTACCTTTATTTAGAGAGTTAGGAGTATATACTATTAGAAGTGAATTTCCTTTTTTTCACCCAGTAAGTTTGTCTTATTTGTTTTTTTTCTATATGGTGTTTTTTTGGGAAAAAAGACAATATTTGCTGTCGTTAACTGTATTGCCAATACTCATTTTATTTCCCTCCTCAAAGGGGGAGTGGTATTAGCACTTCAGTTTCTTATTATAGTATTTATATCTTTGCTTTTGAAGAGAAGGCTTTCATTAGGTCAAATATTATTAATTATACTTCCTATTGTGGCTATTCAGATTTGGTATGGCTTTATCTCAATGAATGAGCATATTATTGGCTTTCTGGGTGGTGTAGGATCAGTTATTGATACTCCGATAGGAAAGGGGTTAGGTAATGTAGGTAATTTTGTGGTGTCAAGTACAAATGGTGATATAAACTATTTAGATACTTTTAAAACTGGGAAAGAAAGCGCTATAGGTGTTTTGTTTGCCAGCTTAGGTGTTTTTGGAGTATATTATATTGCTAAATTCTTTTTGTTTTTAAAAAGTATTTCCAACTGGTTGATGGATAGGGGGTATTATTTTTGGTGCTCAGTTATTTTAATATTTGTTAATGGAATTTTTCAAGAAGAAGCTTATTCAGCTTATGGCTTTGGGTTGTGTTTATTGTGGCTAGGCAGTTTAACAAGTAAAAGTAGGTGGGGTGAAAAATACTAATCAAATTTTTTATACATTTCTAAATCCATATTCTTACTTGTTAGTTAGAAAACAAGAATGGATAGCTAAACAATTTGATTTTTTTATTGATGGGGAATGGCTTTGCAAGTTTTTTCGTGTGTTTACTGCGACTAAACCTCAGCGGGTGAGCTTTGATATGACCTCTTTAGCGCCTGTTGTTTTTAAGGAGGCCGAAGAACGACATTTGTCAATTTACCTGATTGGTAGTAAAAATGATGAGATTGCTGGGGCTGTTCAAGAATTTAGACAGGCATTTCCAAGGGTAAAAATAGTGGGGTTTCGGGACGGCTATGTCAAAGGGATTGAAAAGGAAGTTTACGCTGAGATCTGTCGTGTCAGTCCTGATATTGTAATTGCAGGAATGGGAACACCATTTCAGGAACAGTTTTTGGTCGGTTTAGGGAAGTTTGGTTGGAAAGGGACGGGATTCACTTGTGGTGGTTTCTTCCATCAAACAGCCAAGGGAATCAATTACTACCCTAAATGGGTGGATCAATGGAACCTGAGGTGGGTTTACAGGATTTACGATGAGCCGAAGCTTTTCTGGAGGTATTTTCTGGATTACCCTAAGTTTGTTTTTGTTTTTATGTATGACCTGTTGTTTAACAGGTGGTGGAAAGAGAAAATTTTGTTAGATATTCCAAATGAAGTGGTTTAAATATTTCGGTATTTTGATTTTAGGGTTGCTGCAGACAGGTTTAGCAATTGGAAAAAGCGATAGCTTAGCTGTTTATGGTCAATCTTTTTTTGCAACTGGAAACTCGGACTTTTTACCCTTTTGGATTGCCTCTAACCGAAATGGAATTTTTGATTATTCTGAAGCTTACGGGGGAACAGCACTGTTAGGAGGACACTATGACCTTAGTTTGGGAGGTAAGTTTAGTGTCGAGGCGGGGCTTGAATTATTAGGTACCCTTCCATCGGGCAGCGCCAGAGTTCAGCAGGGATATGTTAACCTCAATATGGGAGCAATTACCCTAATGGGAGGAAAGCAGCATTTTACCCTAGGTATGGCCAATGAGAGATTGAGCAGTGGCTCCCTCATATACAGTAATAATGCCGCACCAGTCCCGAGAATAGGATTGGGGATATTCGATTATACGGGTGTCCCTTTTGTCGAAGACTGGCTGGAAGTTAAAGGTGGCGTAATGCATGCTTTTTTGGATGATGATCGTGGTGAAAGAGGCACTGATGCTCCTCAGATTCATGAAAAATTTGCATATATGCGTCTAAGTAAATTTAGGTTTAAACCCTATTTTGGCTTGGTTCATAGTGCATTGATGAATGGGACAAATCCTAACGGACAACCGATGACTTCAAATTATTGGGCTGTAGCTTTAAGAAGACCAGACCCCAATGGTAGTAATGCTGATCGTAATAATGTTGCAGGTGCGCATAGTGGTATAGTAGATTTTGGTTTTGATTTCGACTTTGATAGTGGAGCCACATTAAATTTCTTTTTTCAAAAGCCATTAAAGGATAAGCCGACATTAGATATTTTTGGACGAAATCAGGATTTCTTTACAGGGGTTACTTATCTCACAAATAAGAAAACCCTGGTGTCGGGAGTGAATATTGAGGTGATGAAAACCACTTATCAGAGTGGAGCTGGTACGCCGGATCCTGTAGTTGACGGGAAATATGTTCACATTCCTTCACAAATTGCCCCTGATCCGGAAAAGTATATGTACGATAATTTTGGTATTGTCGCGCCGGGAATAACGACGAGTGAGGTAATAGCATTTCTTGAGGATGAGGTGAATTATGGTCATGAGTTTGGAGGACGGGCGAATTACCTTAATAATCAGGACTACTATATGGGGTGGACTTATCACGGAAGAGCAATGGGGCCCGCATTATTTACCACCGTTGATCAGGTGAAGATGTTTATTCCTGACTTTGATGATTCCTGGGACTTTTATTTTGCGAATAACCGGATATTTTCGACCCACTTCGCTGTTGAGGGGTGGTTGAGTCCTAAACTATATTATCGAGCTAAGTTTACAAATTCTCAGAATTATGGAAGTTACGCGGGCTTAAACCAGGGAAGGTTTAGTTGGGAAAGCATGAATCCCGATTCTGACTATGAGTATTTTTTCGAAGATGGGTTGTCTCAAAATTATACACTTATTGAATTCAATTACGATTTGAATCCAAAGCTTAACATAGGAGCAGGAATGGCCTATGATTTTGGTGAAATGTATCATAACTTTGGAGCTATATTGTCTTTGAAATATTCAGTAGGATTAAGGTAGCGTAAATGAGATTCGGAAAATTTCTAAAAGAGGTTAAGTTATTCGGGGATTTATTGTTCTTGAACCTCTTTTACTTACTGGGAAATATGTTTTTCCAGTATCAATATGGGGATGTAGGGGTTGAGGAGCATTCCTATGGCTTTTTGTTATTGGTGTATAACTTCTCCTGGTTATTTGCCTCCATCTTTTTAAAGATTCATGATACAGCAAGGAGTATAGGGATTGAGCGGGTTTTTTCCAGATTGCTGAATGCCTTAATTGTATATCTTTTAGTGGTTTTCGGCGTTTATGGTTTGAATGTGGTAAGCCTGCCCCCGAACTATATATTTGTAACTTATCTGTTTACTTCATCCGGAATCAGCCTTTTCCATATGGGCTTTATCGTTTTCCTGAAGTATTATCGAATTTTAGGCTATAACTACAAGAACGTTATAGTGATTGGTAATGGTGAAGTTGCGGAAGATTTAAAATCTACCTTTAAACTACGACCGGAGCTAGGTTTTCGAGTATTGAACGTATTTAGCGCTAAGGAAATTGAAAGTCAGTTTTCTGAAAGTTGGCTGGAATACTTGATTAGAGAAGAGGTTCAGGAGATTTTTTGTAATTCAGGAGCACTGGAGGAAAGGATTTTAGAGCAAATCATTGACTTTGCGGATGATAACTTAATCACCGTGAAAGTAATCCCGGATTTCAGAGGTTTTGAATTCAAGGGGATGGAAGTACAGTTATATGATCATGTGCCTGTGATTAAATTAAGTCCACATCCCTTTGATGATCCCATAAACCAGCTTTTAAAAAGGATTTTTGATGTCACTTTTTCCCTCGCTTTTTTGTTAACTATCGGGATTTGGTTATTTCCCTTGATTGGTTTGTTAATCAAACTGGAATCTCGAGGCCCTGTATTTTTTAAACAGAAAAGGGGAGGAGAAGGAAATCGACCTTTTGAAGTATTAAAGTTTCGATCTATGAAACTTCATGATGATCAAAAAGTCAAGCAAGCCACCAAAGGTGATTCAAGAATTACGAAAATCGGCGCTTTTATTCGTAAAACCAGTATTGATGAGCTTCCGCAATTCATTAATGTTTTAATGGGGAATATGTCTGTTGTGGGGCCGAGACCACATGCTGTGCAGCATAATGCGGAGTATCGCCCATTAATTGAAAAATTCAACCAGAGACATAAAGTGAAGCCTGGGATTACAGGTTTAGCGCAAGCGAAAGGTTTAAGAGGAGAGACGGAGACGGTGCAAATGATGGCGGACCGTGTGAAGATGGATCGTTTTTATGTAGAGAATTGGTCTTTCTGGTTTGATCTGAAGATTATTTTGATGACGGTCATTTCTATGGCTGGCGGAGAAGAAAAAGCCTATTAATGATATTTGTCATTAGTTTTTTTTAGCGATTTGGTAATTTTCGCCAAATTAGATTTTTAAACAAATCAACCACCATGAAAATAGCCGTAGTTGGTACAGGTTATGTAGGTTTGGTATCCGGAACTTGTTTTGCTGAGACAGGGGTGGATGTTACCTGCGTAGATATAGATGAAAACAAAGTGGAAAAGATGAAAAATGGGGTAGTGCCCATTTATGAGCCTGGGCTCGAGTTGCTTTTCCATAGAAATATTGAGCAAGGTCGTTTGCACTTTACCACTTCCTTGGAAGAGGGGATTAAGGATGCAGAGGTGATCTTTTTAGCATTGCCAACGCCTCCGGGTGCGGATGGTGCTGCGGATTTGAAGTATGTATTGCAGGTAGCCGATCAGCTGGGACATATTTTGGATCATTATGCGGTGATTGTAGATAAGTCTACGGTACCAGTAGGAACCGGAGAGAAGGTGCAGGCCGCTATTGCTGCAAATGCAAAAGTGGATTTCGATGTAGTTTCCAATCCGGAATTTCTACGCGAAGGAGTTGCGGTAGATGATTTCATGAAGCCGGATCGCGTGGTGATCGGTTCTACTTCAGAGAAAGCGGCCAAGATCATGGATCGCTTGTATCATCCATTGGTGCGTTCGGGTAACCCAATTATCCATATGGACTTGCGTTCTGCGGAATTGACCAAATATGCGGCCAATTCTTTCTTAGCGACCAAAATCACTTTTATGAATGAGATTGCAAACATGTGTGAGCTTTTGGGTGCAGATGTGGATTTGGTGCGTAAGGGTATTGGTACAGACAGCCGTATTGGTAAGCGTTTCTTGTTTGCCGGTATTGGTTACGGTGGATCTTGTTTCCCGAAGGATGTTTCCGCTTTGGCAATGTCTGCAGGTGAAGTGGATTACGATTTCCGTATTCTAAAGGCGGTGATGGATGTGAACCATGGTCAGAAGACGAAGTTGATCTCTAAAGTTTCGCAGTACTTTGATGGTGATTTGAAAGGAAAGAAGATTGCCCTTTGGGGATTGGCATTCAAACCCGAGACGGATGATATTCGTGAGGCGCCAGCCTTGTACAATATCGAAGCCTTATTGGATGCAGGTGCAGAAGTGGTGGCTTATGATCCCGAAGCAATGGAGAATGTTCAGGGGTATTGGGAGACAAAATCACTTTCGCTAAAGATGCTTATGCTGCATTGGAAGGCGCTGACGCTCTGATGATCATGACGGAGTGGCAATTGTTCCGTACTCCTAACTTTGAGAAGATCAGAACAAGCCTGAATAATCCGGCGATCTTTGATGGTAGAAACTTGTATGATGTAAATGATATGCGTCAGCAAGGATTTTATTATGTATCGATTGGTCGAGAGGTAGCGAAATAATAATTTCCTATCACCTATAAAAAACCTCCTGAGTAGTTCTCAGGAGGTTTTTTTATATCCGCAGTTTTCTGTTTTTTTTAAATTCTATGATTAGTTTAACTTAGTAAATAAAATTAGGTTAATATTCTTTCCCAAGCTGTAATATGGAGTTGAACTTTGATAGATTCCGCCTGTCTTTTGCTCGCCTGGATGCGCAGTGGGTGAATTTCCAGAAAATAGATAATACTTTGCCTGTAATAACCCAAGAGGCGATTCGCGAATCGGTGATTCAACGTTTTGAGGTTTGTTACGACTGTCTCTGGAAGGTATTGAAGAAATATATGATTAATGAATTGGGCGTAGCCGAAGTGCCCAATAGCCCCAAACCAATTTTGCGCTTGGCGAACGAAAATGGCTTGTTGGAGGGGGATATGGAGCGGTGGATGAAGTATGCCAATGCCAGGACTTACACTTCCCATGATTATAGTGGGGCAAAAGCAGAAGATGCTTTAAAACTGATTGAATTCTATATTGACGATGCAAAGCAATTATTCGAGAAGATGACAGGAGAAAAATGGAAGTAAGGGATTTGGATCTATCGGCGAAAGATTTGGGAATACTTCAATCTATCTTGAATCAATATTTTCCTGATGCACAGGCTTGGGCCTATGGCAGCAGGGTGACCGGGAAAGCGAGACCTGGCTCTGATTTGGATGTCGTGGTTTTGGTACCTTGTGCTTCCCCAGCTTTTTATGAAATGCGGGAAGCTTTGGCGGAGAGTGATATAAGTGTTCGGGTAGATTTATTTGTCTGGGGAGAAATTCCAGGACAATTTCAGGAACAGATCAAGGAAGCTTTTTTTATTTTACAATAGTTCGATGTTATGGAAGAATTAAGATGGAAACAAAGATTTGAAAATTATCAAAAGGCTTTGTCGTATCTGGAATTGGCTTTAGATAAAGAAGATGTCGATGAGGTGACCAGAGCCGGGATAATACAATTTTTTGAAATGACTTTAGAGTTGGCATGGAAAACGATGAAAGATTTGCTGAATGAGGAAGGCTTTGAAGTCAAAAGTCCGCGGGAAACCATCAAGCAGTCCTTACAATATGGCATGATTGAGGAGGGGCACTTATGGCTGGATGCTTTGCAAAAGCGAAACTTAATGGCACATACCTATGATCAGGCTTCGGCGGTTGAGGCGGAAGATTTGATCAGAAATGAGTATTACCCATTGATGTTGGCATTACAATCTTATTTAGAAAATAAATGAAATCTTCAGGTTTAAGAGATACGGATTTAGCTTGTATTTTCAAGGCAGCAACGGGATTTCCGGAAATTGAGCGCATTTTGCTATTTGGATCCAGAGCGCTGGGAACCCATCGAAAATGGTCCGATGTGGATTTGGCAATATTCGGGTCTGCGGTAGATCTTGATGTGGTGGCGAATTTTAAATTTCAGTTGGAGGAAGAATTGCCCTTGCCTTATTTTTTTGATGTGGTGAACTATCAAAAGCTTAATAACCCTGCGCTGAAAGAACACATTGACCAATATGGCAAGGAAATATACAATAAGCGGGAGGCTGGATTTTAACAGGGGGTGAATAAAAGAGCGTCCGGCTTAGGGATAGAGGCAGCGGCGCAGCCGTTTGTTTGAGCTCTTTTTTGCAGCCTAAATGCGTAGCGGCTCGCAAAAAAAGCGAGTGCCGAAAGCCCGACCGACGTCAGGAGGGAAGCCCCAAAAGAAAGCCATGAATCTTTTCTGTTGCAATTTCAACAAAAAGATTCATGACTTGCATTTTTTGTACGTAATTTAGTGCAGAAAAGAAGGGGTGTTAGAATCCAAGTACAAGGAATCCCGGGTTCAACAAGTTCTCCTTATTATAAGTAAATTCCGTTTCTTCCGTATTGCCGATATACATTCTGGCACCTGCGGCTAAAACAACAGCCTGTCCGGCAGCGGTATCCCATTCCATGGTCGGGCCGTGGCGGTAATATAGATCTGCCTTTCCTTCGGCCACCATGCAGAATTTTAAAGAGCTCCCCACCGACATTTCGTCTGTAACGCCATATTTGTTCAACACTTCCTCTTCCTCAGGGGAGGCATGAGAAGCAGAGCGTACCGCAATACGGTTTTCCGCTTTTTGGTTTACTTTTAATGCTTCAGCTGGCGCATCTCCTACTTGTTTGAAGGCTCCTTTTCCGGCTTGTCCATAATACATGGTATCGGTTACCGGGGTATAAACCACGCCCATAACCGGCTTGCCATTTTCAATTAGGGCGATATTGACGGTGAATTGGCCGTTGCGTTTGATGAATTCCTTGGTACCATCCAATGGATCGACCAAAAAGAAGGTCTCCCATTTGGAGCGTACTTCATAAGGGATATCTTTTCCTTCTTCGGAGATGATGTGCGTTTCAGGATAATTTTTTCTAAGCGCTGCAACGATCACCTCATTGGCCGCCTGATCCGCTAAAGTCAATGGAGAATCGTCTGCTTTATAATCCACCACATTGGCCTGATTCGGGTCGTGATAGATTTTTAGGATAGCCGCTCCGGCAGCCTTGGCGATAGGTAAGAGTTGTAGTATGTCCATATTTAATATTTTTCTGCTCAAATATTATTATTAAGGGCAAATTGCATATAATAATTGGGAATAATTTAAAAACGTTGTCAATTTGTCCACGTTATAAAATTTGGCTAAAGAAAGTAAATTGTCATGTAATAATCGCATGAAGTTTTAGGGCTTTCTTTAACGAATAAATATTGTAGTTTTGCATATTCATTTGCACTTCATCTAATTTTATGAGCGACAATCATATATATCCTATTTTTGATACCATTCTTCAGCCGGCTGATAAGGAAAAACTTTTGGGTCAAAAGGCCAAGGTTTTCTGGATGGTGGGGCTGTCGGGATCCGGCAAGAGCACTTTGGCCAGAGCTTTGGAGAATGCATTGCATGAAAAAGGATATAAGACCATGTTATTGGACGGTGACAATTTGCGTACCGGTATTAACAATAATTTAGGGTTTTCACAGGAAGACCGTACTGAAAATATCCGCAGGGCGGCGGAAGTCTCCAAACTTTTTGCCAGCAGTGGTTTAGTGACCATCTGTTCATTGATTAGCCCGACGGCCGAAATTCGTCAAATGGCGAAAAATATTATTGGGGAGGATTGGTACGAGGAGGTATTTATTGAATGTCCGTTGGAGGTATGTGAGCAGCGTGATGTAAAAGGACTTTATGCCAAGGCACGAGCAGGCGAAATTAAGGATTTTACCGGCATCAGCTCTCCTTTTGAAGCACCGGAAAATGCCGATATTGTGGTGAATACTGCTGAGCATGAGTTAAATGAAAGTCTGGACTTGTTGGTGAATTTTGTTGAGGCTAAAATCAAGACTTCCTAATCCAAAAAGAAATAATCATTTGATATGAATTCATATAATTTAACACACCTGAAAGCCCTAGAGGCCGAAGCTATTTACTGCCTTCGAGAGGTAGCGGCGCAATTTGAAAATCCAGCCTTATTGTTCTCCGGCGGTAAGGATTCAATCGTGATGGCCTATTTGGCAAAGAAAGCCTTTTACCCAGGGCGCGTTCCTTTTCCATTGGTGCACGTGGATACAGGGCATAACTTCCCGGAGACGATTGAGTTTCGTGATAAATTCGTGAAAGATATTAATGCTACTTTGATCGTAGGGTCTGTTCAGCAGTCGATCGATGAAGGAAAAGTAGTAGAAGAAAAAGGGTTTAACGCTTCCCGTAATGCTTTGCAGACGGTGACTTTGTTGGATACGATTGAGTCCAATAAGTTTGATGCCGCATTGGGTGGAGGTCGTCGTGATGAGGAAAAGGCGCGTGCAAAAGAGCGTTTCTTCTCTCACCGTGATGATTTCGGTCAGTGGGATCCTAAAAACCAGCGTCCGGAATTGTGGAGCCTGTACAATGGCCGCAAGCACATGGGAGAGCACTTCCGCGTGTTCCCAATTTCCAACTGGACGGAAATGGATATCTGGCAGTATATTTTGATGGAGAACATTGAGATCCCATCGATTTATTTCTCTCATGAGCGTGAGGTATTTGAGCGCGATGGGGTGATTTATGCTGATTCCGACTTTATGAATAAAAGGGATACCGAGAAGGTAGAGAAGCGCGTGGTACGTTTCCGTACCATTGGTGATATGAGCTGTACCGGAGCGGTAGAGTCCAGTGCTTCCACTTTGGAGGATATCATCAATGAGGTAGCAGCAGCTCGTACAACAGAGCGCGGTACTCGTGCGGATGACAAACGTTCGGAAGCAGCGATGGAGGATCGTAAGAAGCAAGGTTATTTCTAGGCCTTATTCTCTGATCAATTTTTAAACCTTTTATCCCCGGGCAAACAGCCCCTTATTTTACGAAAAATGGAAAAGCATAATAATTCTGCTTATTTAAATATGGAATTGCTGCGGTTTACAACTGCAGGTTCTGTGGATGATGGTAAATCTACTTTGATCGGTCGTTTGCTATACGATTCAAAGTCCATCTTCCAGGATCAAATGGATGCGGTAGAGGAGTCTTCCCGCCGTCGTGGTGATGAGAATGTGAACCTGGCCTTATTGACAGACGGTCTTCGCGCAGAGCGTGAGCAGGGGATCACCATTGATGTAGCCTACCGTTATTTCGCTACGCCAAAGCGTAAGTTTATCATTGCGGATACGCCGGGTCATATTCAGTATACCCGTAATATGGTGACGGGTGCTTCTACAGCGAACTTGGCGATCATTTTGATTGATGCCCGTAAAGGGGTTATCGAGCAAACTTGCCGTCATACATTTATCGCTTCTTTGTTGGGGATTCCTCACATTGTGTTCTGTGTGAACAAAATGGACTTGGTGGATTACTCAGAGGAGCGTTTTCAGGAAATTAAGGCCGAAGCAGAGGCTTTTGCAGCCAAATTGAAGGTGAAAGATTTCCACTTCTTGCCAATCTCCGCATTGGAAGGTGATAATGTGGTGAATCGTTCGGAGAAAACGCCTTGGTATGAAGGTCCCACCTTATTGTATTTATTGGAAAATATCCACATCGCTTCTGATGAGAACTTGATCGATTGTCGTTTCCCGGTTCAGTATGTGATCCGTCCTCAGTCGAATGAATTCCATGACTTCCGCGGTTATGCAGGAGAAGTTGCCGGTGGTGTGTTCAAAGTAGGCGATGAGGTGGCGGTATTGCCATCGGGCTTTACTTCTAAAGTGAAGACCTTAGAGTTGAATGGTGAGCAGTTCGAGGAAGCTTTCGCAGGAATGGCGGTGACCATGACTTTGGAAGATGAAATCGACATCAGCCGTGGTGATATGATCGTTCGCGTGAACAACCAGCCGGAGTCTACTCAGGATGTAGAGGCGATGATCTGTTGGATGAACGAGAAAGGGATGACTCCTGGTGGTAAATATGCCATTCGTCACACTTCTAGCGATGCTCGATGCATGATAAAAGAGGTGCAGTACAAAATGGACATCAATACCCTTCACCGATTGGAAGATGACAAGCAAATTGCCATGAACGATATCGCCAAGGTGAAATTGCGCGTGACGAAGCCATTGTTTGTGGATAAATATGAGACTAACCGTCACACCGGTTCTTTCATCCTGATTGATGAAGCGACCAACGTGACTGTAGCGGCAGGAATGGTACTTTAATTCCTTCCTAAATAATATTTCAAAAGCCCGGGATTTTAGGATTTCGGGCTTTTTCATTTTTTAGATCATTAGGTTATGCATGTATCCTTAGAAAAATTTTTTAATGATATTTCTCCAGAGCTTTTGGAGACAGCCGACGATATGTTGCAAAATGGTCAGTTGGTCAGCCTGACGAAGACGGAGGAGGATTGGTATTGTGGGGAGGTTGCAGAAGGTAGTCAGGAGTATCAGGTAGGTTTCAAAATAAGCCCCGAAGGGTTTATCAGTAATTTACGATGTGACTGTCCGGACCAACAGCATGTTTGTAAGCATATCGCGCTGCTGGCGAATGTACTCCAGGAAAACTCCCTGGATTATAGGTTGAGTTCCCGGGAAAAGGGCTGGGAAGCGCTGATAAAAAATGCCGACCGGAAGAAGCTGGAGGCGCTGGTATTGGATTTTGGAAGACGACAAGCCGATTTTCGGAACTTTGCGAAGCTAAAATTACAAGGGGCGGGGGAGGAAATCATTTCTGATCAAATTCCCTATTATCGCCAACAGATAGGGGAAATTTATGATCGGCATAAATATAAAGGCTATATCGATTATCAGGCGAGCTTTCGGGTGAGTGAGGAACTTAACCAATATGAAAAGTTGGCTTATGATTTTTTGGGATCAGGACATTGGAATGAGGTTTTTTGTATTTCAGCGGCTATCGTTATGGAAGGAATCACTGCGATGGGGGGAATCGATGATTCTTCGGGTAATTGTGGCATGGGGATAGAAATGGCGCTGGAGGATATTGGCAAAGTACTGGAAAAAACCAAATCGAAAAATTTAAGGAAAAAAGTAGGCCTTTGGCTTTATGACCAGCTTCAGGATTCTGCCTATGGAAATTATGGTTGCTTTGATGATCAAATGTATGAGTTGTATCAACAAGTGGTTGCGGAGTTTGGGGAGGATGAGATTGAAAAGCAATATCTGGATTACAAAATTGGGCAGCTGAAGGGAAATCCCCAATCTCAAAATTCAAAAGTGCTCTATCAACTTCTGCAAAAGCAATACGATGTATTTCAAAAGGAGGGTAGAACGGCAGAAGCGGATCAGCTGATTGTAGATCATTTGCAGTTTGATGAATTTCGTCAAATTCGGATAGGGAAGTTGATGGAGGACAGTCTTTTTGAGGAGGCAGAGGTATTGTTAAAAGAAGGCATTGCTTTAGCACAGGAAAAGGAGGATGACGAATGGGTGAGAAAATGGCAATTGGCCTTGCTGGATTTGTTTTCACAGATTGGGGACATGAATAAATCCATCCAATTGTTAAAGTTCATGTATTTGGCGGATCCGGTATCATTGGTTTATTACCGAAAGTTGAAGAAGCTGGCTGGGGAAGAAAGCTGGCCTTTGCTTCGCAATGAATTGATGTTTTCTATCATGAATGACAAAAGGTGGGAGGTGGAATGCAAAGGTGAACATTCCTTTCATTATCCTTTGGCCAATGTTTTTGCTGAAGAGCAAATGTTTCGGGAACTGTTTGAATTAGTGAAATCTTCAATGGATATGGCAATCGTGATGAAATATACCCCGCCATTGAAAACTCCGTTTGGAGAGGAGTTGAAGATCATTTATCGAAAAGCGATAAAACAAATGGCCAAGCAAATGGGGCGGCCGGCCTATGAAACCTTAGCGGCTTATCTGGATAATCTGGCTACCATAAAAGGGGGATAGAGGAAGCGAGAGCGCTAAGGGAGGCTTTGGTGAAACAATATAAAACCAGGCGGGCAATGAGGGAGGAGTTTGAAAAGCTTCCTTGGTAGGCATGGATAGGTTTTATTAAGTCAAATTGATTTGAAGTGGTATTTTTTATAAGGCATGGTTTGGGACAGTCCGCATAAAGAATGGTGGGTATTTTTTGCCACGAATGACTCCATTCTAATATCAGTGGGATTGCTTCCTATTAGACACTTGACATACCACTACAGCACTTTCCACAACAATTTACCGGCCTTGATCAATTGGCGGAAAGGCATGGGTGCTGCTTCCGAAGGAGAAGACCTTATAGCGTTATTTCCACTACATAATATTCTATTCTTGATATGGTACAAATAACGCCTTGAGGGGTTCCGGAAGCAGTATCCATGGCTCGCCAGAATTGATCACAGCCTTGATTTTTTTGTTTCGTTTTTTATCAAGAAAAAATGAAAAAAGAGCTTGTTACATTTATTGATAAATGAAGTTTGTTTTTGGCTTCAAATTTCTTCCAATGAGCTTTAACAGTGACTTTTAAAAGATAAGGAAGTTGCGAACAAATTATAGGGGATTTAAGAGCGGACGCTCCTTCGATTTTGGGTCTTAGCGAGGACGCAAAAACCAGTGGTGGCAAAGTGTCGCTCTGATGGGAAGTGGTTGTGAGATTTTTTGCCACGAATTTTCACGAACGATTCTATTCTAATATCAGTGGGACGCTTTCCATTAGATGCTTGTCACCCCAATACAGCACCTTCCATTACAACCTTTCGGCCTTGATCAATTGGCGGAAAGGCATGGGTGCTGCTTTCGAAGGAGAAGACCTCATAGCGTTATTTCCACTACATAATATTCTATTCCTGATATGGTAAAAATAACGCCTTGAGGGGTTCCGGAAGCAGTATCCATGGCTCGCCAGAATTGATCACCGCCTTGATTTTTTTGTTTCGTTTTTTATCAAGAAAAAATGAAAAAAAGGAGTAATGCATGCATGAATATTAGCAGCCTGTTTTTGGCCTCATATTTCACCCAATGAGCTTTAGAATTGACTTTCAAAAGATAAGGAAGTTGCGAACAAATTATAGGGGATTTAAGAGCGGACGCTCATTCGATTTTGGGTCTTAGCGAGGACTCAAAGACCAGTGGTAGAAATCAGTGGCGGCAAGGTGTTGCTCTGATGGGAAATGGTTGTGAGATTTTTTGCCACGAATGCCGCTAATTTTCACGAATGATTCTGTTCTAATATCAGCGGGATTACTTTCCATAAGATGCTTGTCACACCACTACAGCACCTTCCACAACAACCTACCGGCCTTGATCAATTGGCGGAAAGACATGGGTGCTGCTTCCGAAGAAGAATACCTCATAGCGTTATTTCCACTACATAATATTCTATTCTTGATATGGTACAAATAACGCCTTGAGGGGTTCCGGAAGCAGTCTCCATGGCTCGCCAGAATTGATCACAGCCTTGATTTTTTTGTTTCGTTTTTTATCAAGAAAAAATGAAAAAAAGGAGTAATGCATGCATGAATATTAGCAGCCTGTTTTTGGCCTTATATTTCACCCAATGGACTTTAGAATTGATTTTCAAAAGATAAGGGAGGAGGGAACAAAGTATAGCGGATTCATGAGCGGACGCTCATTCGATTTTGAGTCTTAGCGAGGACGCAAAGACCAGTGGCGGATCATTCAAAGCCTGCGTCATTTGTGCTAAATCATGAGAGGGTAAGGTGGCTAGGAGCGGGAAGTAGCTCAGCCATGCGGCGGGCAGTGCCCCGCCCGGCCGAGGGATACCGGCATTGTTGGAGCTCCTTTTTGTCCTTTGGAGCCAAAACTACAAAAAGAGCGACTGCCTGTAGCCCGGTGCGGAGGGCACCGAAGCACGGCCCCTCAAAAAAATACAAGATCATGATTGGTGGATATCTGAAATGAGGACTTTCTGAGTTGGAAAGTGAAATATTTTGGAGCCCCAAGGTTTAAGCTTGTGAGCCTTTTAATTTTTATTTCCAAGGGGTTTGATTAATTTTGTGACCTTAAATTGGAATATGTACCGGCCATTTGGGCCGTCAATGATAGATGATCTATGAAAGAGAAAGTTGAAGAACTCAAAAAGGAGATCGAAGGCTATATTGTAGGTACTGCCGAGGAATTGGAGCAGTATAGAATGAAATTCATCAGCCGTAAGTCGGTAGTGGGTGACCTTTTTAATGATTTGAAGTCTGCGGATGCAGAAATCAAGCGTGAAATGGGCCGTACCCTGAATGAATTGAAAAACCTTGCACAGGACAAGTTTAAGGAGTTTGTCAGTGATTTGGACAATAAGGCGACGGATCAGAAATTGGAGAGTGTGCCGGATTTGACTTTGCCTTCAGCGGCAGATCAGCTGGGTGCTCAACACCCGATTTTGGCGACCAAGGCCCGCATTATTGAGATTTTCGAGCGAATTGGTTTTAACCTTTCCGAAGGGCCGGAAATCGAGGATGATTGGCATAACTTCTCGGCATTGAACTTCCCGGAGAATCACCCGGCGCGTGAGATGCAGGATACTTTCTTTATTGAGCGTGATCCGGATATTGCTTTGCGTACGCATACTTCTTCGGTGCAGGTACGCGTGATGGAAAATGAGAAGCCTCCGATTCGTACTTTATCTCCGGGCCGCGTGTACCGTAATGAGGCAATTTCTGCTCGTGCGCACTGTGTGTTCCATCAGGTGGAGGGCTTATACATTGATGAGAACGTTTCTTTCAAGGATTTGAAGCAGACGCTTTATCACTTCGTGAAAGAGCTTTTCGGTAAGGATACAAAGATCCGTTTCCGTCCGTCATTCTTCCCATTTACAGAGCCTTCTGTGGAGGTGGACATCTCTTGTAATATTTGTAAGGGTAAAGGATGTAACATCTGTAAGTACACTGGATGGGTAGAAATTGGTGGCGCTGGTATGGTAGATCCAAATGTATTGAAAGCATCCAATATTGATCCGGAGAAATATTCCGGTTTTGCTTTCGGTATGGGTATTGAGCGTATTACGATGCTGCTTTACCAAATCAATGATTTGAGGCTGTTTACGGAAAACGATGTTCGCTTCCTGAAGCAGTTTAAAAATATAAAATAAGCTTTTGGCTTATATCTGGAAGGCATCAAGAGTATTTTTGATGCCTTTTTTCTTCCCTCATTAACCTGCTTTTTTATTTACCCAACAAAAAGAAGCAATGCGACAATTTTTAACTCTTTGCACTTTAGTGCTGCTCATGGCTTGTTCGGATTCCTATGAAGGGCCGAGATTACCTTATAAACATGTGGATGTCACTGTGACGGGTTTGCAAACAGATCCTACGCTTAACCAGCCCAATGGTTATAAATACGTGTCCGGTGGTTTAAAAGGTATCGTGGTGATTAACTTTGGCGGTGGGACTTACCGAGCCTTTGATCGTCACTGTTCTTTGGTTTTAGAAGATGATGGCTGTGTACAGGTCAGTGTTGATGGGGATACGAATTATACTCAACTAGTGGATCCTTGTACAGAATGTGGATCCCGATTTGGGAGGGATGGCAGTTATATTTCCGGTCCTGCATTATATCCCTTACTGGAATATCGGGTGACCGTCGAAAGCCCGAATGTTTTGCGCATTCAGAATCTGTAACAGACAGGATGCCTCAAAAAAAATCCCCTTCGAGAATATGTCGAAGGGGATTTTTTTATTTCTTGCTGGCATTGAAGAGTTTTTCTTTTTCTTCCTTGGTGAGGCTTTCATAGCCACTTTCGGAGATTTTATCAAGTATGGAATCAATTACTGCCTGATCCACTTCAATATTGCCACTGGCCTTGGCATTGTATCGATAATTGGTTTTGTATTCCGCTTTGTGCGTGACCTTTATTTTGGAAGGACGCTTAAACAAATTGCTGAACTTTCTGCCAATACCGGAAAACCAGTTTCCGAAATCGATATTATGCCGGTTGATATTACTCATGTAAAGAAAGCCAATAGCAGCTCCTGCCAAATGAGCAATATTACCACCCGCATTACCACCTGTGGAGTTGGCCAGAGAAAACACTACATATACCGCAGCAATGTATTTGATGGCCACAGAACCAAAGAATAGCAGGTTAACTCTGTAATTCGGGACCAGGGCTGCAGCCCCTACCACTATAGCGTATACCCCAGCGGAGGCCCCCAACATTTTACTACCAGCAACATCTCCCGCAAAATAGGGAAGCGTGTTGTAAAGTAATAGGTAGAAAAGTCCACCGGCCACTCCCCCTAAGATGTATAAGGTAATCACTTTTCCGGGTCCCTTAAACTCCATGATGATATTCCCGAACCAATACAGGAATAACATATTGAAAAGCAGGTGAAAAGGGGCTTCATGAAGGAAAAAATAAGTGAAGAGTGTCCAGGGTTTATACAAAAACTGGTGGATGTCCGCAGGGATCATCAGATAGGACATCATCTCCAGATAAATCTCTCGAAATCCCGCAAAAGTCATAATGACTTTTGTTAATAGCACTGCGAAAAATACAGTGACATTAATCAAAATTAATTGGATTAGACCGTTGTTTGGCCGGTTCCAGGTGCTTTTAAAATCGTTGAATATACCGTTCATTCTTGTGCTCAGTCTTACTAAAGAATTAACGAAAAATTAAGGGGTCGGTTTGTACTACCGGCCAAGCTTTAATAAAAATTGCCATGTTGCTTTTTCCACTGGCGAAGGATGAGGTAGCCTACCAACATGCCGGCAATGTGGGCAAAATGCGCTACATTGTCTCCGGGGCGTTGAGAAACCCCTGACAGAAACTCGTAGGCGCCATAGAACATCACCAGGTATTTAGCCTTTATCGGGATTGGCGGAAAGAGTAACATCAGTTGCATATCTGGGAATAATAGGCCGAAAGCCAGAATAATTCCAAATATAGCACCGGAAGCACCAACGAGTAAAAACTGATCTCGGGCATTGCTATAAGCTTCAGAGATTTGATAAACCAATTGTTTACTCTGCGCTTCAAACTGGCTGCCGCCACCCTGTTCTGCATACTCATATTTGAAGTCGCGCAGGGCCCCGATTCTCAGGTATTGGTCCGCATGGCGTTCCAATACATTGATCACATCCGTAAAATCAGCGGTAGTGGGGTGTTCAATTTTCTGGTAATGCTGCAGGCTGTTTTTAACATATAGGGTTTCTAATCCACCGGAGCCCGCATACAGCACTCCTGCTCCAATGCCGCAGGCCATATAGTAAACCAAAAACCTTTTAGACCCCCACACTTGCTCTAATAGCGGCCCAAAGATAAACAAGCCAAACATATTTGAGAAAAGGTGCCAGAAACCTCCATGTAAAAACATATAGGTAACAATCTGGAAAGGAAGGAAATAGGTGCTATTGATGTATCTTAAGGCGCCATAATTGGTGACGCCGGGAAGGATATATTCTGCCAAAAAGTACACCGCTGCATTAATGATCAGCAGGTTTTTCACCATGGGAGTGATTCTTCCGAACATATAGGGTTATTTAAAGAATGAAAAATGACCTGTACTAAAGCGAACAAGCACAGGTCAAATGTAAATAATAATATTTATAAAATAATGTCGATACCAGACGCTTAAGCATTCTTGTACGAATTATTGAAATAAATCGCCAATTTTATCGCCGTCCAGTACGGAAAAAGTTTTCTGCCCATTGGGGGCGTAATTGGGGTTAGCGCAGGCAAAAAGCTGCTCAAGCAGATTACGCATTTCCTCCTCTGTTAGGCGGGTCCCACTTTTGATGGAAGATCTTTTGGCAATGGCCCGGGCAATATTGTCCTGACGGTTCAGGGAAAGATCCTGCTGATTTTGTTTGTACTGTTCCAGTAGCCCTTCGAAAAGCGCCTGCTCTCCAGAGCCCTGGGTGTTGCAGTCAGCAGGAATGCCATTCAGGCTGATGACATTGCCCTCTTTCAGGTCAAAGTCAAATCCCAGATGGCGGATTTCTTCCTCCAGGTCCAGCACCAGATTGTAGTCCGCCACATTGAGCGGAATGCTTTGTGGAAACAAAAATTGCTGGGAGGAACCGGTTTTGGTCACCAGGGTGGCCGCATATTTTTCGTACAATACCCGCTCATGGGCCGCCTGCTGATCAATCAGCATCAGACCGGTGTTGGACGATACCCCGATATAGCGATTTAATACCTGAAAAGGATGTTGGATCTCTTCGGTATCCAGAAATTCCGAACTCAGGCGGTCACGCTTCCGCATTTGGTTGGCGGCACTTTCAAAGGTGATGCTTTGCGGGCTGCTAGTACTAGAAGCTGGGCGAGAATAAGAGACAGGTCGTTCCGCGCTTTTTTGAACCACCTCCGGCATAGGGGCATAATCATCCCGCTTGCCCTCTGCTTCGAAAGATTTTTCCCAGCTGCTGCTATTGGCTTGTGAGCGGAAGATATTGTTTTCCTTAACCGCAGGCTTAGGCTCACTTTGCTGTCCCAGGGATTGTATAAAGGAGGCAGCCTCCTGGTCACGAGCTTGGATCGGAGTGTCATCCTTGCCTTTGGTAGAAATCATTTCCTGATCCAACTCTTCCGGGCTGGCATCTATATTCAGCAAAGGCGTAAAGTTGACATTGCTGTCAAAATCCAGGGCCGGTGCCAGATGATGCGAGCCAATGGCCTGACGAACGGTAGCCTGTAAAATGGCATAGACCGTTTTTTCATCATCAAACTTAATCTCTGTTTTGGTGGGGTGAACGTTGATGTCAATCTGCCCCGGATCCATCTCCAGAAAAATGACATAAAAAGGAAAGCTGTCCTTATTCAGCAGCCCTTCGTAGGCATTGGTGATGGCATGGTTGAGGTAGCTGCTTTTTATAAAGCGGTTGTTGACAAAGATGAATTGTTCTCCCCGGGTTTTCTTAGCGCCTTCCGGCTTGCCCACATAGCCGGTGATTTTCAGATTGGGAACCTCCTCCTCCAGAGGCACCAACTGACGGCGGTGGTTTTTACCAAAAATATTGACGATCCTCTGGGAAAGCTTGCTTTTGGGTAATTTGAACACCTCCCGATCATTCAGGTTCAGGGAAAAGCCTATTTCCGGATGCGCCAGGGCTAATCGTTGGAAATCATCAATAATGTGCTTTTGCTCTACCTGATTACTTTTCAGGAACTTTCTTCTGGCCGGCACATTGTAAAATAAATTCTTTACGGCAAAAGATGTTCCCTGAGGGGCTGCCACAGGATTTTGCTCTTTGAATTCCGATCCTTCATTGAGAATCATCGTGCCTACCTCATCAATCTCCTGTTTGGTTTTCAGCTCTACCTGCGCTACCGCGGCTATGGAGGCTATGGCCTCACCACGAAACCCCATGGTTTGGATGGAAAACAAGTCCTCAGAAGTACTGATCTTGGAAGTGGCATGTCGCTCAAAACTCATGCGGGCATCGGAGGGGCTCATGCCTTTGCCATTATCGATTACCTGAATAAGTGATTTTCCGGCATTTTTGATGATCACCTGAATTTCATTAGCACCGGCGTCAATGGCATTTTCCATCAACTCCTTCACCACGGAGGCCGGACGCTGTACTACTTCCCCGGCAGCGATCTGATTGGCCAGTGCATCGGGAAGTAATTTAATAATATCTGACATGCAAATTTAAACCTTTGAGGTAGGGAATAGAATGGGAAATTATAAAATGCCTTTTACTTTCATGTAAATATAAGCAGCAATAAAGATTCCGAAAAAATATAAGGCCCAATCTCCGTAGAACCAGTAAATCGCCATGGTAACGGTTAAGCCCACTACCATCAGTCCCTGTGCCATTCCGGCTTTGGGGCTGGTGGCCTTGCCCCGGCTGCGGTCAAAGCCCGCTCGAATATTAGCGGAATAGCGGTCTTTGTCACCATCCGCTTCCTCCTTCATTTGAGATGCTACAACTCTTCTCCTTTCCTCTACATATTCCTTAACCGGATCATAGTAGCGAGGCTTAATATGGAATTGTTGATGTTTCGGAGTTTTGAAGAGTGATGGAAGTCTCATAATTTTTTTTGTTTGATGAGCGTAATGCAAATTTAATGATTTTGATTTAAACCGTAATCATCGCATTTTCGCTTCTGACGTAAAATTAGCGGATTATTCATTTTTGGTCAAAGTCTGAACCCCTCGATGAGAAAAAAAGTTAGTGTCTTCCTCCTTAGTGCCATTTTTTTATTAAAATTTATTGCGCAGGGGCAATCCAATATTTCCCAACATTGGGCCGATAGTGTTTATCAGGCCATGACGCCCGAGCAGCGCATAGGTCAGCTGTTCATGGTGGCGGCTTACTCTAATAAAGGGAGTGAAGAAAAAAAGATGATAGAACGTCTTATTCGTGACTATCATGTGGGTGGCCTGATATTTTTTCAGGGTGGCCCGGTGCGGCAGGTGAATTTACTGAATCATTATCAGCAAATGGCCCAAACCCCCTTGTGGGTAGGGATGGATGCCGAATGGGGCGTATCCATGCGACTGGACAGTGTGCCGTCTTTTCCAAGGCAAATGACTTTGGGGGCATTACCCAATGGTCAATTAGTGGAGGAAATGGGAGCCTTGGTGGCGGAACAGTTTAAGCGACTGGGCATGCAGGTGAACTTTGCGCCGGTGGCGGACATCAATGTGAATCCGGCAAATCCGGTCATTGGCACCCGGTCTTTTGGGGAGAAAAGCTCCAATGTGACCCAAAAATCACAGGCTTACGTCAATGGGATGCAGCGCAATGGAGTGATGGCCAATGCCAAGCATTTCCCCGGTCATGGAGATACCGGAAAAGACTCTCACTATGCCTTGCCCGTTATTCCTTTTGGACGCACCCGACTGAATGAGGTGGAGCTTCAACCCTTCCGCAGCCTGATTCAGGGAGGTGTACAGTCGGTAATGGTGGGGCATTTGCAGTTGCCGCTGATCGACGATCGTCCCAATAGGCCGGCATCATTATCGGATAAAGTGATTAAAGGCATCCTTCGTCAGGATTTACGATTCGATGGGCTGGTCTTCACCGATGCGCTGAATATGGGAGCTGTGGCCAAAAACTTTGAGGTAGGACAAGCCGAGGTGCAGGCACTGGTGGCCGGCAATGATGTCTTGCTTTTTCCTTCTAATGTGCCGAAAGCCATTGCCGCCATTCAGGATGCGCTAAAGGAAGGGGTTTTGGATTCCATCCAGCTGGAGACGAGTGTAAATAAAATTTTAAGGGCCAAGGCCGATTATGGATTGAATAATTTTCAGCCTTTGTCCACTGTTGGTCTGGCGGAGGCCTTAAACACCCCTGCGGTGAAGGCTTTAAGATTTAAAATGTATGAGGAGGCCGTCACATTAGCGACAAACCGGGACGATTATTTGCCCATTCAGGTCCTGGATACGACCCAATTTGCTTATTTGGCCTTGAATAGTAAATCTCCTAAAGTGAAACTGGACGAATACCTGAACCGATACGCCGATGTGGAAAGTATGGCCCTGGCTCCCAAGAGTAGTTTGGAACATATCCGAAAGGTGGAGGAGAAGTTGTCGAAATATGAAGTGATTGTGGTGGGGATTCATGGGATGAACAATTCCTCCAAAAGCAGGTATGGTATCCACCGGGAGCAGCAGCTGCTGATAGAGCGCCTGCAGCAGAAAGGACATCAGGTGATTACCGTAGCTTTCGGAAATCCATATGCTTTGGAGTACCTAACGCCCATGCATCATCTGATTTGCGCCTATGATGAGGTGGAAGAAGCCTATCAGGCGGCCGCGGCTTTAATCTTTGGCGCGATTCCAGCCAAAGGTAAATTACCCGTTTCCGCAGGGGTTTTATTTCCTGCCGGTACAGGCCTGGGAACTCAATATTTGCGAAGGTTGCGTTCAGGGACACCTGAGATGGAAGGCATGAACCATCAGGTACTGGATAAAATTGACTCTATCGCTCAGCGTGCCATGGCATTGAAAGCGACTCCGGGCATGCAGGTGTTGGTGGCTCGTAACGGAAGAATTATTTTTGATAAGGCCTATGGCTATCATACTTATAATAAAAAGAAAAAGGTCAGAACCACCGATTTGTATGACTTGGCCTCCGTAACAAAAGTAGCCGCCACGAATCAGGTGATGATGTACCTGTACGGACAGGGCCTGGTGGATATTGATAAAAAAGCCTCCGCCTATCTGCCGGAGCTAAAAGGAACGAATAAAGAAAATATGATCCTCCGGGATATCTTGGCCCACCAGGCAGGCTTATTCGCTTATTATCCTTTTTGGGATTCCACCATGGTGGATAAAAAGCCTAATCCCCAGTTTTATTCAAAGGTGCAAAAAACCAACTACCGGGTGCCGGTGTCATCAGGGCTATATGCCCTTAATCACTTGCCTGATTCCCTTTGGGCCTGGGCTGTGCAAAGCCCCCTGCGCCAAAAACCGGATAATCGCTTCAACAAACCCTTCAATTACCGATATTCGGATATTGGCATGTACATGATGTATGAGTTGAGCTGCGATATTTTGAATCAGCCCATGGAGGAGTTTGTGGAAAATCAGCTTTATGCCAGTCTTGGGGCTACTTCTTTAGGTTTTCGTCCCAAAAACAGGGTGCCGGCTTCCCGGATAATTCCTTCGGAGAAAGATACTTATTTTCGAAACACCCTCCTGGCCGGAGATGTGAATGACCCCCATGCGGCCATGCATGGAGGTGCCTGGGGGCATGCCGGGCTGTTCGGAGATGCGCTTGACTTAGCCAAGGTGATGCAGATGAATTTGCAGGGCGGCTATTATGGAGGCATCCGCTATTTTTCTCCTCAGGTAGTGGAGGAGTTTACGAAGCAACAATATCGGCAGAACCGAAGAGGGCTGGGCTGGGATAAACCCCATTTGGAGAGAGCCCGCAAGAGTTCAGCAAGTAAGTATGCCAGCCGTGATTCTTATGGTCACTCCGGATTTACCGGTACTTTAGTTTGGGCAGATCCGGAATATGAATTAGTTTATATTTTTCTGTCCAACAGGACTTACCCAACATCCAGAAATAATAAATTATTGAAATATAACATTCGACCAGCCATACATGATCTGGTCTATGAATCGATAAACGATCGAACCGTAACAGACCAATACTTAAAGGAACAGACACCATGAAAATAGGAATAGTATGTTATCCGACCTATGGAGGTAGTGGAGTAGTGGCCACAGAACTGGGAAAAGCCCTTTCGATTGAAGGACACGAAGTGCATTTTATTACCTACTCCCAGCCTCGTAGATTAGACTTTTTCAATGAGAATTTATTTTACCACGAGGTCGGTATCCGCTCTTATCCTTTGTTTAAATACCCACCCTATGAGTTGGCCCTGGCCTCCAAGCTGGTGGATGTCGTCAAGTATGAGCAGCTGGATATTTTGCATGTACATTACGCCATTCCCCACGCTTCGGCCGCTTTTATGGCCAAGCAAATTTTGGCAGAAGAGGGCATCTTTATTCCTGTGGTAACTACCCTGCACGGGACTGATATCACCTTGGTGGGAAAAGATGCCACCTACGCTCCGGTAGTGACTTTCAGTATCAATGCTTCCGATGGAATTACCTCTGTTTCTGATGATCTGAGAAAAGACACCTTTTCACATTTCAATATCAAGAAAGAAATAGAGGTGATTCCGAATTTTATAGATTTGGCCCGCTTCAAAAAGCAACCCAAGGAGCATTTCAAAACCGCTATCTGTCCGCATGGGGAGAAGCTATTGGTGCATACCTCCAACTTCAGAGCGGTGAAAAGGGTGAATGATGTCATCCGGGTATTTGATAAGGTGCGAGCAGAAATCCCCTGCAAGCTTTTGATGGTGGGAGATGGGCCGGATCGTCCGGAGGCGGAGGCGCTTTGTCGGGAGTTAGGCGCTTGTGCGGATATCCGCTTCCTGGGAAAGCTGGATGTGGTGGAAGAAGTGCTGTCCGTGGCAGACTTGTTCATCATGCCTTCCGAGAAAGAATCTTTCGGACTGGCGGCATTGGAAGCGATGGCCTGTGAGGTGCCGGTGATCACCTCCAATGCCGGAGGAATTCCGGAGTTGAATAAACATGGGTATTCCGGATTCTTGTCAGATGTAGGGGATGTGGAGGATATGGTGAAAAATGCTTTAACCATCCTGAAAGATGAGAATTTACCTACCTTCAAAGCCAATGCCCTGGCCAGAGCAAAGGAATTTGATATTTCCAATATTCTGCCGAAATATGAAGCTTATTATGAGCAGGTAATGGAAGCCTTTAAAAATAAAGTATCTTAATGCAGGGGAGATTTTTTCTCCCTTTTTTCATAATTCAAAAGCCGTGATAAAAGCAGTAATATTCGATATGGATGGCTTGCTGATAGATTCAGAGCCACTGTGGCGGGAAGCCATGATTGAGATTTTTAATAAGGTGGGCGTGCCCATGACCTGGGAGAGTGCTCAGCAAACCATGGGCTTGAGAACTGATGAAGTGATCGCCTATTGGTACCGCAAATACCCCTGGGAAGGCAAAAGTCAGGAAGAAATAAAAGAAGAAATCCTGCAGGAAGTGGACCGTTTGGCCTGGGAAAAGGGTGAAACCCTGCCCGGGGTTCATCAGACCATCGCTTTTTTCAAAGAAAAAAAGCTGCCTATGGCCCTGGCTTCTTCTTCTCCTATGCAATTGATTACCTCTTTCGTTAAAAAGATGGGCATAGGAGCGCATCTCCAAATATTACGTTCGGGCATGCAGGAGGAGTACGGAAAGCCGCACCCTTCCGTATTTATTAGTACCGCTAAGGAATTAGGTGTCCATCCGGATGAATGCCTGGTATTTGAGGATTCCTTCCATGGATTGGTGG